>NZ_CM172781.1:0-3610000 GCF_057653455.1 Rhizobium sp. CB2179
ATGAAGCAGAACGTATTGTTTGAGCGCGTCACCGCGCGCTTGAAGGCTCAGGTCGGTCAGGATGTCTACGCCAGCTGGTTCGCCCGGCTGAAGCTGCATTCGGTATCGAAGAGCGTCGTTCGCCTTTCGGTCCCCACGACCTTCCTGAAGTCGTGGATCAACAATCGTTATCTCGATCTCATCACCGGTCTGTTCCAGGCCGAAGATCCGGAAATTCTGAAAATCGAAGTCCTGGTGCGTACGGCGACGCGCCACGGCACGAAGGCGCTCGATGAGGCGGTCGCGCCGGAACCAGCCGCCCCTACGCAGATGCGCCGCCCGGCAAGCGCTCAGCCGGCCGGTCAGGCCGTCCAGCAGGCGGTTTCGGCCGTTGCCGCCGCAAGGCCCGCAAGCTTCGGCTCGCCGCTCTTCGGTTCGCCGCTCGACAGCCGCTTTACCTTCGACACCTTCGTCGAAGGCAGCTCGAATCGGGTAGCACTTGCGGCTGCGAAAACCATCGCAGAAGCTGGTCAGGGCGCCGTGCGCTTCAACCCGCTCTTCATCCATTCGACCGTCGGCCTCGGCAAGACCCACCTGCTGCAGGCTGTCGCCAATGCGGCAGTGCAGAACCCCAGGGCTCTGCGCGTCGTCTATCTGACGGCCGAATATTTCATGTGGCGTTTCGCCACCGCGATCCGCGACAATGATGCGCTGACGCTGAAGGATTCGCTGCGCAACATCGATCTCTTGATCATCGACGACATGCAGTTCCTGCAGGGCAAGATGATCCAGCATGAATTCTGCCATCTCCTCAACATGCTTCTCGACAGCGCCAAGCAGGTCGTTGTTGCCGCCGACCGTGCGCCCTGGGAGCTGGAGTCGCTCGACCCCCGCGTTCGCTCGCGCCTCCAGGGCGGCGTCGCGATCGAATTCGACGCGCCGGATTACGAGATGCGTCTCGAAATCCTCAAGCGTCGCCTTGCTGTCGCCCGGCTCGAAGATCCGTCGCTCGAAATTCCGGCCGAGTTGCTCCAGCATGTCGCGCGCAACGTCACGGCCAGCGGTCGCGAACTTGAAGGCGCCTTCAACCAGCTGGTCTTCCGTCGCTCCTTCGAGCCGAACCTGTCGATCGAACGCGTCGACGAACTGCTCGCCCATCTGGTCGGCTCCGGCGAACCCCGCCGTGTGCGCATCGAGGATATCCAGCGCATCGTTGCAAGACACTACAATGTCTCGCGCCAGGAACTGGTGTCGAACCGCCGCACCCGCGTCATCGTCAAGCCGCGCCAGATCGCCATGTATCTGTCGAAGACGCTGACGCCACGCTCCTTCCCGGAGATCGGCCGCCGTTTCGGCGGGCGTGATCACACGACCGTGCTGCACGCCGTGCGCAAAATCGAGGAACTGATTTCGGGAGACACCAAGCTTTCGCACGAAGTCGAGCTTCTGAAGCGCCTGATCAACGAATAGTCGATAGGTTTTTCCGAAAAATCCACGGCCGGAAGCGATTCCGGCCGTTTTCCTTTATAAGTTTTTTATTCTATACCTCCCGCGCATTACGTGCATGTCAAAGACTGAAGCGCCAAAACGGCGCGTGGGAGGAATGAATGAGTTTCGAAAAGATCGCCGTTCTCGGCCTGGGCAAGGTCGGACGGCTGGCGGCGACGCTGTTGCATGAAGGCGGCTTCGAGGTCATCGGCGTCGATGCGCAATTGCCGCTGAGCGACGTCCCCTTCAAGTGCCGCATCGGCGATATCTCCGATCCTCAAGTGATCGGCGAACTGCTCTCGAATGTCGAGGCGGTGCTGTCCTGCCTGCCCTATCATTTGAATATCGAGCTGGCGCGCGCCGCCCATCTTGCCGGCATTCATTATTTCGATCTGACCGAAGACGTTCCGACCACCAATTTCATCATCGAGCTGTCGAAGACAGCCCGCGGCCTGATGGCGCCGCAATGCGGCCTGGCGCCGGGTTTCGTCGGCATCGTCGGTGCAAGCCTGGCCGACGGCTTCGATCGCTGCCGGTCGATCCGCATGCGCGTCGGCGCCCTGCCGCAGCATCCGACCGGACTGCTCGGCTACGCCTTCAACTGGTCGCCCGAGGGCGTCGTCAACGAATATCTGAACGACTGCGAGGTCATCGAGGGCGGTGTGCGCAAGCTTGTCTCGCCGATGGAATGGCACGAGACCGTCTATGTCGGCGGCGTCAAGCTCGAAGCCTTCACGACGTCCGGCGGCCTTGGCACCATGTGTGACACCATGCTCGGCAAGATCGACAATCTCGATTACAAGACCATGCGTTATCCCGGCCATATGGAGCTGATGAATTTCTTCTTCCACGAGCTGTTGATGCGCGACAAGCGCAAGCTCGCCGGCGAGATCCTGACCAATGCCAAGCCGCCGGTTGAAGACGATGTTGTCTATGTCCATGTCGCCGCCGAAGGCACCGAGAATGGCAGCCTGCGCCGCAAGGAATTCGTGCGCGCCTATTACCCGATCGAGATTGCCGGCGCGCGCCGCACGGCGATCGCCTGGACGACGTCAGCCTCCGTCGTCGCCGTCATCGAGATGGTCCGCGACGGCCTGCTGCCGACGACCGGCTTCCTGCACCAGGAGCATATTCCGCTGGAGATGTTTTTGAAGACGCCGACCGGCAGCCTCTTCAAGGCGGGTGCGACCAGCCACGGCTAAGAAACAGCCTTCGGTGCGGCGGCAATATCAATGCCGCCGCACCGAAAACCAATCCGTCGTATGGGTGTCAGCAAGCGAGATCGGCGACGACGGAATCGAGGATCAGCATGCCGGATGGCGTGCAGCGCAGCCGTGAATTGCCGATCCGCTCGATGAATTTGTGTTCGAGCAGGAATTCCTCGCGTTTCGGGTCGAGATCGCGGCCCGAAAGTTGCTGCCAGCGGGCAAGATCGACGCCTTCCCTGAGCCGCAGCCCCATCAGCAGCAGCTCGTCGGACTGTTCCTCGAAGCCGAGCCGCTCCTCGTCGAGAATGCCGTGGCCGTCACGCTCGACCATGTCGAGCCAGGTTTCCGGCTTGCGCTCGGTCGCCGTCGCGAGCTTCTCGGGGCCACGCGTCAGCCGGCCATGGGCGCCCGGGCCGATGCCGGCATAATCGCCGTAGCGCCAGTAGGTCAGGTTATGCCGGCTTTCAGCCCCCGGCCGGGCATGATTGGAAACCTCATAGGCCGGCATGCCCTCGCGCGCGGTGATCTCTTGCGTCGCCTCGTAGAGCACTGCCGATTGCTCGCCGTCCGGCACGATCAGCTTGCCGGCCTTGTGCAGGCCGTAGAAGGGCGTGCCTTCCTCGATGGTCAGCTGATAAAGCGAAAGATGGTCGACCGCATAGGAGATCGCCTCCTTCAATTCCTTTTCCCATTCCTCGACGGTCTGGTCGGGCCGGGCATAGATCAAGTCGAAGGACATGCGCGGGAAGATGTCGCGCGCCAGCCTTATCGCCTTCAGCGCGTCGGCGACATCATGCAGCCGGCCGAGGAATTTCAGATCCCGGTCGTTCAGCGCCTGCACGCCGAGCGAGACGCGATTGACGCCGGCCGCCCGGTAGCCGCGGAACCGTTCGGCCTCGACGCTCGAAGGGTTGGCCTCCATGGTGATCTCGATGCCATCTGGCACATGCCAGTGCCGCGCAATGCCGTTGAGAATGGCGGAAACCGATTCCGGCTTCATCAGCGACGGTGTGCCCCCGCCGAGGAAGATGCTCGTCACCGTCTTCGGCCCGCTCATCGCCCGGACCGCCGCCATCTCCGTCAGGAAGGCTGATGTAAAGCGCTCCTGATCCACCGGCTGGTGGCGCACATGGCTGTTGAAGTCGCAATAGGGACACTTCGCCGCGCAGAAGGGCCAGTGCACATAGACGCCGAAGCCCGGCTCGCCGGTATCGGGCAGCAGAGCCGCGTCGCGCGAGGTGCTTGGCGTGTCGAAATTGTCCACGAACAGACCTTATGCCTCCAGGCAGGTTTCAACAAAGAGTTTGAAGGCGCGGGCACGGTGCGACAGCGCTTGCGGCTTGCCGACGTTCCAGCCGTGTTTTTCCTCGCCGCTCATTTCGCCGAAGGTGATGTCGTAGCCCTCGGGCTGGAAGACCGGATCGTAACCGAAGCCCTGGGTGCCGCGCGGCGGCCAGACGACGCTGCCTTCCACCTCGCCGCGAAACAGCTCTGTATGCCCGTCCGGCCAGGCAAGGCAGAGCACGCTGATGAAACGCGCCCTGCGCTGTTCCGGCTTTGTCGCGCCCGCATCCTGCAGCGCCTTTTCCACCTTGGCCATCGCCATGTCGAAATCGCGCGTGCCGTCGGCCTTCTCCGCCCAATTGGCGGTGTAGACACCGGGATCGCCGCCGAGTTCATCGACCACCAGCCCGGAATCGTCCGACAGCGCCGGCATGCCTGAGGCATTGGCCGAGGCGATTGCCTTGATCGTCGCATTCTCCTCGAAGCTCGTGCCGGTCTCATCCGGCTCGACGAAATTCAGCTCGGCGGCCGATTTGGCGGTGAAGCCGAGCGGCCCGATCAATTCCTGGATCTCGCGGATCTTGCCGGCATTGTGGCTGGCAACGACGATGGTCTTCGTTTCAAGCTTGCGCATTCAGATGTCCTGTTCGATGCCCCAGATTTTAGCCTCCGCGCATTCCAGACTGTTACCGGCCGGATCGCGGAAATAGATCGAGCGGCCGCCCTTCGGCCAGCGCACTTCGGATTCGATCGCCACACCCGCCGCCGTCAGCCGCTCGGCCATGGCATCGATATTGCGGCCGGACACCCGGAAACAGGCGTGGCCCTGGCCGGTCGTGCCGTGCGGCGGTACCTGCAGTGCTTCAGGCGCTGGCGGTTTTACCGTTTCCTCGGGATTGAAGATCAGGAGAACGCCAGGCCCACAGCGGAAGAAGACATGCCGGTTGGCGGCGCGAGCGATCTTTTCAAGTCCGAGAACGTCTTCGTAGAACGTCTCGGCCTGGTCGAGATCCCGCGCATAGAGCGCCGTTTCCAACATGCCTTCCAGCATGGGGTTCATCCTTCGACGGCTTGCTTCTGCAGTGCCACGAGTTCGCCGATGCCGTTTCTGGCAAGCTGCATCAGCGAGGTGAATTCGCCCTCGCTGAACGGCGTGCCTTCGGCCGTGCCCTGGATCTCGACGATCCCGCCGGTGCCCGTCATGACGAAGTTCGCATCGGTCTCGGCCGAGGAGTCTTCGATGTAATCGAGATCGATCACCGGCTGGCTGGCGAAGATGCCGCAGGAGATGGCGGCGACATGATCCTTCAGGACCCGTTCGACCTTGATCATGTTGCGGCTTTCCATCCATTTCAGGCAGTCGTAAAGCGCGATCCAGCCGCCGGTGATCGAGGCTGTGCGCGTGCCGCCATCGGCCTGGATGACGTCGCAATCGAGCGTGATCTGCCGTTCGCCGAGTGCCTGCAGGTCGACGACGGCGCGCAGCGACCGGCCGATCAGCCGCTGGATTTCCTGGGTGCGGCCGCCCTGCTTGCCGGCGGCAGCCTCACGCTTCATGCGTTCGCCGGTCGCCCGCGGCAGCATGCCGTATTCGGCCGTGACCCAGCCCTTGCCGGTATTGCGCAGCCATGGCGGCGTCTTTTCTTCAAGGCTCGCCGTGCAGAGCACATGCGTATCGCCGAACTTCACCAGGCAGGAGCCTTCCGCATGCTTGGAAAAATTGCGCTCGAACGAGACCTTGCGCATCTGGTCGATTTTTCTGCCTGAAGGCCGCATTCTTATCTCCTGGGGTTTATTTGACCGCTTCTACGATTGGCGGCGCTCATTTGCAAATTCCCTTTTGCCACGGGTCTTAGTTTGACTTACTTTTCGGGAAGTATCATCAGCACGGGTTCGAAAGCTTCATGGGCATCAGGTCGACGTCGGTTTCGGATGCCGTAGCTGCGCTGGACGAGCGCTCCAGGGAAATTTTTCGTCGCATCGTCGAAGGTTATCTGGAAAGCGGCGAGCCGCTCGGTTCGCGCAACCTGTCCCGTATCCTGCCGATGTCGCTGTCGCCGGCCTCGGTGCGCAATGTCATGAGCGATCTCGAAGAACTCGGCCTGATCTATTCGCCGCATGTCAGCGCCGGCCGGTTGCCGACCCAGATCGGCCTGCGCTTCTTCGTCGACGCCTTCATGCAGGTCGGCGACCTCTCGGCCGAGGAACGCGCCAGCATCGACCGCCAGGTGCGGGCCGAAAGCGGCGGCAATCCCGTCGAATCGATGATGAACGAGGCAAGCCGCATGTTGTCGGGCATTTCGCGCGGCGCCGGCCTGGTCATCACCTCGAAAAGCGATCCGGTGCTGAAACATGTCGAGTTCATCCGGCTCGAACCGACAAAGGCGCTGGCCGTGCTCGTCGGCGATCACGATCAGGTGGAAAACCGCATCATCGAGCTGCCGGCGGGCGTCACCTCCTCACAGCTGACCGAGGCGGCGAATTTCCTCAATGCCCATATGTCCGGCCAGACCCTGCCGGAGCTTCGCAAACAATTAAGCCGGCTGAAGGACGACGTCCGTCACGAGCTCGATGCCCTGTCGCGCGATCTGGTCGAGCGCGGCATTGCCGTCTGGGCCGGCAGCCCGGACGAGGGAAAACCGACGCAGCTGATCATCCGCGGCCGCGCCAACCTGCTCGAAGGCCTCGCCGGCGCCGAGGACCTCGATCGGCTGCGCCTGCTGTTCGACGATCTCGAGAAGAAGGACAGCCTGATCGAGATTCTCAATCTCGCCGAAAGCGGTTCGGGCGTGCGCATCTTCATCGGTTCGGAAAACAAGCTCTTCTCGCTGTCCGGCTCATCGCTCATCGTCGCGCCCTATCGTGACGATGACGATCGCATCGTCGGTGCCGTCGGCGTCATCGGCCCGACGCGGCTCAATTATTCCCGCATCGTGCCGATGGTGGACTATACAGCCCAGCTCGTTTCCCGCCTTTCGCGCAATCAGCTTTGACGCGCAGCCATCAAGTGCGCGGAATTTTCGCTTCTTTGTCACGCAGACTTGATTTTTTTCGGTCAAACCTCGATATCGGGCGCATCTGAAGACACCAACCGGAGACCGTCATGACCGATGACACGACGAAAAACGGACCTGACGCAACTGCGGCGGATGCCGCAGCCGACGCTGCCGCCTACGTCGAGAACGAAACTGCGCAGCAAGAACCCGCCCAGCCGGACCCGATCGAGCTCCTGAAAGCCGAAAACGGCGAACTGCGTGACCGCTATTTGCGCCTTGCTGCCGAGATGGACAATCTGCGCCGCCGCACCGAGCGCGAAGTGAAGGATGCCAAGTCCTATTCCGTCGCGGGTTTTGCGCGCGACATGCTCGCCGTGTCCGACAATCTGCGTCGCGCGCTCGATGCCATCCCTCCGGAGACCAGGGCTGCGGCCGATGCCGGCTTGAGCACGCTGATCGAGGGTGTCGAGATGACCGAGCGCGCCATGCTGTCGGCTCTCGAGCGCCACGGCGTTCGCAAGCTGGAGCCGGTTGGCCAGAAGTTCGATCCGAATTTCCATCAGGCGATGTTCGAGGTGCCGAACCCGGACGTGCCGAACAACACGGTCGTCCAGGTCGTGCAGGCAGGCTTCTCCATCGGCGAGCGCGTGCTGCGCCCGGCCATGGTCGGTGTCGCCAAGGGCGGCCCGAAG
Organism: Rhizobium sp. CB2179; assembly: GCF_057653455.1. Lineage (NCBI taxonomy): Bacteria > Pseudomonadati > Pseudomonadota > Alphaproteobacteria > Hyphomicrobiales > Rhizobiaceae > Rhizobium > Rhizobium sp. CB2179. The sequence goes on from NZ_CM172781.1 coordinate 7,648, forward strand.
CCGGCGGAAGCCGAAACCAACTCCGTCTTCGACGAGAAAGACGCCTGAGAACACTTCCTAGCGCGTCCCATGGGACGCGCGGCGCTCTGGCGGAGAAGGGGAACGAAAGAGTCAGATGCGGGCGAAGCGTTCGATCAGCAGATCGAAAAAGCCATCCGCATCGACATGGCGCATAACCTTGGCGTTGCGCTTGCGCTCGGTCACATGCCACCAGTCGACGACCGTCATGCCGACGGTGAGTTCGGACTGGACCTCGATCTCGACATTGCAGTCCCGGCCCTTAAAAAGCTCCGGCTTAAGCAGGTAGGCGACGACGGTCGGGTCGTGCAGCGGCCCGCCGTCGGAACCGTATTTCTCGATGTCGAAGCGTTCGAAGAATTCGAGCATCTCGACCATGGCCTTTGCCGGCGCCGTGCCGATCTCGGCCATGCGTTTCACCCGGTCCTTGCGGGTCAGCAATTGATGCGTCACATCAAGCGGCATCATCACGATCGGAACGCCTGAGCGGAAGACGATATCGGCGGCTTCGGGGTCGACATAGATGTTGAATTCGGCCGCCGGCGTGATGTTGCCGCCCTCGAAGAAGCCGCCGCCCATCATCACCAGTTCGCGGATGCGGGGGACGATGTCGGGCGCCTTCTGGAAGGCCATGCCGATATTGGTGAGCGGCCCGAGCGTGCACAGCGTCACCGTGCCTTCAGGCTCATGGCGCAACGTATCGATGATGAAGTCGACGGCATGGCCAGGCTGCAGCGCCATCGTCGGCTCGTTCAGCTCCGGACCGTCGAGGCCGGTCTTGCCGTGCACATGTTCGGCCGTCACCAGCTTGCGGGCGATCGGTGCGTCGGCGCCGGCGAAAACCTTCGTCTCCGTCCGTTCGCAAAGCTCGCAGACGATGCGCGCATTGCGGCTGGTGAGCGAAAGCGGCACGTTGCCGGCGACGGTCGTGATCCCCAGCACCTCCAGCTCATCGGGACTGCCGAAGGCCAGCATGATGGCGGCCGCGTCGTCCTGGCCGGGATCCGTGTCGATGATGATCTTTCTTGCGCTTGCCATTCCGATCGTTCCATCCTCGCACTGCGTGATATCGGGCATGCACCGATTTCTTCACGTCCCGTCACAAATCAGCACAATCCGCGCGGGCATGTTTTGATGCGAGGCAGCAGGCGCTTTGTCAAGGAAAGAGCCTGACGTCAGCTTAAAATTGAGAAGGTGGCGCCGACACGTCGCGCCCCATGCCTTGCAGCGCCGGGCTCCTCTCCCCATATTAGCGGCATCCGGATGCTGCCGTTAAGGTCCGGGATGGTCGCTTGCATCAAGGACTTGAAAAGAGATGAGCCGTATTACCCCTTTCGCCAGCCCGCTGCTTCTGGGCTTCGATGCCATGGAAAAGACGCTGGAGCGCATTTCCAAGGCGAGCGACGGATATCCGCCTTATAATATCGAACGCATCGGCGCCGACAGCGGCGCGCCGGAACGCCTGCGCATCACCCTTGCCGTGGCCGGTTTCAGCGAGGAGGAGCTCGATGTCTCCATTGAGGAGAACCAGCTTCTGATCCGCGGCCGCCAGGTCGAACAGGGCGAGCGGGATTATCTTTATCGCGGTATCGCCGCCCGTCAGTTCCAGCGTACTTTCGTTCTTGCCGACGGCATGCAGGTGCTGGGTGCGGCCCTGAAGAACGGTCTGCTCTCCGTCGATCTAATTCGTCCGGAACCCGCGCGCATGGTCAAGAAAATTAACATTTCGGTCTCACAGTAGCACAACGGTTTGTCGAACCGTTGGTCCCTTCTCCCGGAGGAACAGGAATGTTGATGAAAGAAGCCACGTCTCACTTGACCAAATCCGAGCTTGCCCACATCGGCAACGGCGAGGTCGCCTATATCAGAAAAATGCGCACCGATGAGGTCGCCAAGTGCTTTCCCGAGGCGCCGGATATCGATCCGACCGTCGATCTCTGGGCACTCTTCGGCGCCGACGGTACGCCGATCCTTTTGACGGACAACCGTTCGAGCACCTTCTTCAAGGCTGCCGAGGACGAATTGAAGACGGTCAGCCTGCACTGACCGTCAAAGACCGTCTGTCGCGTTTCACTGCTTGCGGTGCGCGGTCGTTCTATTCGAATTTCGCTGCGGTCGGGACGGATGTCGCGACATGTGCGCGTCGCCTTCTTTCAGATAGGCCAGTTGACGCTTGATTGAGATCTCCTGTGCGTGACAGGATCTCTTACGCGAAGCGGACCGCCGTTCTCGCGCGCGCCTTTGCCGCTACCTCCTCACGATCACGAGGAGGTTGAGACGTTTCCAGCGAATCGAGCAGCTCGCGGGCGCATGCTGCGATCGAACTGACCGCGTGCTCGAATGCGAGCTCATTGCGCTTCGACGGTTTGGTCGCTCCGCTCACTTTGCGCACGAACTGCAGCGCGGCATCGTGGATCTCCTCATCCGTCGCGGGCGGATCGAAATTGAACAGGGGTTTTATATTTCGGCACATGACTTGCTCCCGGTCATTGTCTCTTCCATTGAGAGGAGGGTGGCCAGCACAGAAAATAGTCGCGTGAGCGTTAATGGCAACCGGTCCAACGGCGGAACTCTATGCGCCGCAAGGTAGGACGCAGCGCCTTCAGTTCGGTTTGTTGTCGTCGTCGGCTTTAAAGCCGGATCACTTCGGATCGAATCGACCAGAAATCTGAATGCGCCTCTTCATCAGAAGCTGCCCGTGGGGTGATGGCTCGTTTACGCCGCCACTAGCGGCCATCTGTTCGAAACTGGTGCCTTTTCATGCTACAGACGAGTGCCTGTATTCCGCGTTGGCTTGTTCATGGTCGGCGACGAAAGGAGCTTGCATTGAACCAATCGCACCGATTTCTATTTCATACACAGCGCCCGAGAGACGATGGATGCGGGGTCTTAGTCCTGCAGATGCTCACCGGCATGAGCTACGACGAGGTGGCAGCCATGATCGATTGGGGCGATAAATCGGCGCATTATACAACCTGGAACGATCTTTGCGGCGTGTTGGCGGAGATCGGAGTGCCTATCGAAGCCCCGATCAAAACCAGTCGATGGAGCGATATCCAGGGGGTCGCCATCGTCCACGTTCAGCGGGATCACTTCATGCTTTACGACGCGGAAAACGGTCTGTTCTATGACCCAGCAGAGATGGAAGGCCCAGGGGTGGCCAGCGATCGCGTTCCAACCAGCTATCTGACCGTAGACCCATCGGCGCTAACCACCGCTAAAATTGGGTAGAGCATGTCGCGCAAAAGTGTGCAGCGGTTTTGCGGCAACGGACATGCGAGAAACCAAGGAGCTAGAGCGTGGCAAGCGAATCTGAAGGATCGCGACGCGATTTAGCCCATCCTTCGGCACGGAAATCCGTCAGGCAGCGTCCCGCGCGCCGAGGAACATCATGGCGCGTTCGCCGACTTGCCGGCTGCCTCAGATCTTCCTGAAGGTCAGATAGGCCGAGGACCGCCCCTCGCGCCGCGCCTTGGCCTCGTAACGTGTGCTCGGCCAGCCCTCATAAGGAGTCAGCCAATCGGCTGCATTGTCGGCCATCCAGTCGAAACCGCCATGGTCGCGGCATTTGATTAGCGTCCAGTTCACATAGGTATCGATGTCGGAGGCGAAGCAGAACAGGCCGCCGGGCTTCAGCACGCGATGAAAGCGGTCGAGATTGGTTTTCGAGACGAAACGTCGCTTCCAGTGCTTCCGCTTCGGCCAGGGATCAGGATAGAGCAGATCGACCTGATCGAGTGAGCCGTCCGGCAGCCAATCGAGCAGCTGCGTCGCGTCGTCATTATAAACGCGGATATTGGAGGCACCGGTCTCGCCGATGCGCGACAGCAGCTTCTGCATGGAATTGACGAAGGGTTCGACACCGATGAAGCCGGTCGAAGGCGTGTTCAGCGCGCGGTGGATCAGGTGCTCGCCGCCGCCGAAACCGATTTCCAGCCGCAATCTTTCGACCGAGACCGGGAAGAGGGCCGGGAAAAGGGAAGTCAGCGGCTCCGGGGGAGCCGCTGTAAGATCGATCAGGAATGCCGGCAGGAGACTGTTCAGCGTCTCGGCCTGCTGTTCGCGCAGGGCCTTGCCCTTGCGACGACCGAAGAAGGCTTCGGTCGCCCGGCCGCGGCGTTCCATATCCGTCATGCTTTATCTCAAGCCTTCACGCTTTCCTTGAGCGCCTTCACGAGGTCGGTGCGCTCCCAGGAGAACGAGCCGTCGCGGCCGGCCTTGCGGCCGAAATGGCCATAGGCGGAGGTCTTGGCATAGATCGGCTTGTTGAGGTCGAGATGGCGGCGGATACCGGTCGGCGAAAGGTCCATGTTCTTGCGGATAGCCGATTCGATCTGATCCTCGGTGACCTTGCCGGTGCCGTGCAGGTCGACATAGATCGACAGCGGCTGGGCGACGCCGATCGCGTAGGAAATCTGGATCGTGCAACGGTCGGCAAGGCCGGCGGCGACGACGTTCTTGGCAAGGTAGCGGGCGGCATAGGCGGCCGAACGGTCGACCTTCGTCGTGTCCTTGCCGGAGAATGCGCCGCCGCCATGCGGAGCGGCACCGCCGTAGGTGTCGACGATGATCTTGCGGCCGGTGAGGCCCGCATCGCCGTCCGGTCCGCCGATGACGAACTTGCCGGTCGGGTTGATATACCACTTGCAATCGTCGGCGATCTTCAGTCCGCCGAGCGCTTCGCGGATATAGGGCTCAACAACGGCGCGAACCTTCTTCGAATCCCAGCTCTCGTCGAGATGCTGGGTCGAAAGCACGATCGAGGTTGCTTCCGACGGCTTGCCGTCGACGTAACGCACGGTCACCTGGCTCTTGGCGTCGGGGCCGAGCTTGGCGACTTCGCCGTCGCCCTTCTTGCGGGCAACTGCGAGCAGCTGCAGGATCTTGTGGGAATAATAGATCGGGGCTGGCATCAGGTCCGGCGTTTCGCGGCAGGCGTAACCGAACATGATGCCCTGGTCGCCGGCGCCCTCGTCGCCCTGCTGGTCGGCGGCGCTATCGACGCCCTGCGCGATGTCGGCCGACTGCGAGTGCAGGAGCACGTCGATCTTCGCCTTCTTCCAGTGGAAGCCGTCCTGCTCGTAGCCGATATCCTTGATGGCGCGGCGGGCGGCGGCCTTGAACTTCGAAGGATTGATGACGTCCTTGCCATCCTTGTCCTTCTTCATCAGGCTCGGCGGCAGGCGGACCTCACCGGCGATGACGACGCGGTTGGTCGTCGCCAGCGTCTCGCAGGCAATGCGCACGCCCCATGGGTTGACGCCGGTCTTGGCCGCTTCGCGGTAGACCAGATCGACGATCTCGTCGGAGATACGGTCACAGACCTTGTCCGGATGACCTTCGGCAACAGATTCGCTGGTAAAGAGATAATTCGCGCGCATTTCGGGATTCCCCTCAAAGAACAAAAGCCAGCTAGTAGGTACTCAGTTCGAGGCCTGATGACAAGCGCAGAAGGACATAAATATATCTTTATATCTGCGGCAAAGTGACAAATTTTGCCCCAAAAACGCAAAAAAGGCGGCCTTTCGACCGCCTTTCGAATTCTGCGCCGGTCTTGGTTCAGTCGGCGTCGGCTTCAGCGGCCAAGGCTTTCACCAGCTCCACGACCTTGCGGCGAACCTTGGGATCGGAAATCTTGACGAAGGCGCGGTTGAGCTGCAGGCCCTCCGAGGAAGACAGGAAATCGACGACGTAGTTCGAGCTGGAGGTTTCCATGCCGCCGCCGGCATTGGAATGTTCGCCGGGCGCGTCCTCGAAGAAAAACGACACCGGAACATTGAGGATGTTCGAGATGTTCTGCAGACGGCTTGCGCCGACGCGGTTGGTGCCCTTTTCGTATTTCTGGATCTGCTGGAAGGTGATGCCAAGGCTTTCGCCAAGCTTTTCCTGGCTCATGCCCAGCATCGTACGGCGGAGGCGAATACGGCTGCCAACATGGATGTCGATCGGATTCGGCTTCTTCTTGTTTTCAATCATGGTCGTGCCCTAGCTAAGAATTTCAACTGTTTCTAACCGGCATGCCCCTGATCCATCCCAAAACGCCACGTTGCAAGCGGTGAGGAACCCACCTTCGAACATACGTTAAGAACGCCGATTGTCATCACTATGCAATTTTAGGGGTTTTTGGTCAATTCAACCCGGAAATAAAACCTCTGCGAGAAATTAGCGCAATCAAAATCAGCAGTGCCTCGGTCAACCAGAAGTATGTTTGCCGGGGGATTGTCGTTCCAAGTCCCGCACCGATGCTATCGAGCGTTGCATCGATGAAGCCGGTTTCTCCAAGATCGAGGCCCGCAATAATTTCCCCATGGGCATTCACCAGCGCTGAAATGCCGTTATTGGCGTCGCGAATCAACGGCAGGCCGGTTTCGACAGCCCGCACGCGCGCCTGCTGGAAATGCTGGTAGGGACCGGGCGTCAAGCCGAACCAGGCATCATTGGTGATATTGAGGATTGCGTTGGCGTCTTTAATGTCACCGGTCATTTCACCGGGAAAAATGATCTCGTAGCAGATCAGCGGATAGAGATTGAGCCCGCCGGGCAGCGCCAGCAGGTGCCGGCTTGCCGCGGCCGAAAAGCCCCCCGGTATCTCGACGACGTTCTGGATGCCGAATTCGGTGAGCACGTCCTCGAAGGGCAGATACTCGCCGAAGGGCACCAGATGCACCTTGTCGGAGGCGGCGATGATCTGTCCGCGGCCGTCGATCACGTAGATGGAATTATAGTAGCGCGGCGGCGTACCCGGTCCCATCTCCTCGGCGCGTACGGCGCCGGCAATCAGGATCTGATTGTCGTCGAGCGTATCGGCAATCCGCGTCAGCGCATCCTGGTTGTCGGTCAGGATGAAGGGGATCGAGGTTTCCGGCCAGACGATGATGTCGGGTTTGCGCCCGCCATTCTTCGGCGCTTCGGCCGACAGCTTCAGATGCGTCTCGAAGATCGTGGCGCGGTCGACGTCGTTATCCATTTTCTCTGTCTGGTCGATCGCCGGCTGCACCAGCCGCACCACCGGCCGCTTGTCCTCAGGCAATATGTCCGGCCGCGGCGCGAGATGGAGAGCGTAAGCGCCATAACCCAGATGGGCGGCAAAGAGCAGGACGGCGAGCGCGATGCCCGGCCGCGCCCCTTGCCGCGTCCCGGCAAGGGCAGGCGCGGAAAAGACGAAGACGGCAAGGGCCGTCACGCCCATCGCCCCGATCAGATGCGCCGACTGCATCATCAGCGGAACCGGCATCATGCCGTAGCCGATGGCGTTCCAGGGAAAGCCGGTGAGGATCACGCTTCGAAGCCATTCCATCAGCCCGAAGCCTGCCGCAAGCGCGGCGATCCGCCCCATGCCATCAGACCAGAAGATGCGGGCAAGGGCGGCCGCCAGCCCGTAGAAGATCGCAAGACAGGCCGGCAGCCCGAGGATTGCCAGCGGCAGCGCCCAGGCGAATTCTTCCTGATCGACCAGCAGCGCATGGCCAACCCACCAGAGGCCGGCGACGAAATAGCCGAAACCGAACAGCCAGCCGGTGGCAAACGCCGGCCACAGCCTGCCGATCAGGCCGCTTTCAGGCGAAGCCGCCGCCCCGTCGATCAGCCAGACGAGCAGCGTGAAGGAAACGAACATCGCCGCGAAAAAGCCGATGGGCGGCAGCGCCAGCACCGCGAACGCCCCGGCGGCGATGGCCAGCAGCGACCGTTTGAAACCCCAGACGAGGATAACCCTGTCCGCAAGCCGCTCCATGCGCACTCCCATCAAACCGCGAATCAACCCATCCGCAGTCTTTCAAAAAAGCGGCTCTTTGTCCCGTCAGTTGGGTCGCCATTGCGCGCATGAGCGCAGGCTGTTGGTGAAAGCGTTTGGCGCAAGCGCTTTAGAAGCATTGGCTGCAAGGGAGCGCTCTGCCGCCCGTCCCGCGGGAGGGGCCGCAGGATTTCTTCCTCAGGTACCGACCTGTCGAGCCAGAGCCAAGGCGTTGCCGAGGCATCGTCGGCGAGAGTCCCGGCAAGAGCCCCTTTATGCCCTAACCGAAGACAAGGTTCTTGGCTCTTTCTGCTTGTGGCCAGTTCCAGCACGGTAGGCTGTCAGTTTCACAACAAGGACCGTAACATGCTTCTACCCGTGGAGAATAATACCGTTGCTGCTCGGGGCACGGACAAACTGGTGCATGGCGCCGAGGTCGCCTCGGCTTCGCCGATTATCGATTGGCTGGCCGGAGACGAATGCCATGCACTGGATGAGGCAGGGGTCATTTCAGGACTGGGCCGCCGACTTCGATCAATTGGAGTGCCAGTCGATCGATTGGCACTCTACCTTATAACGCTGCATCCAGAATATTTCGGTAGGAGCATTGCCTGGACGGAGGAAGAACCCGTCGATATCGAGGATCGCCAACACGGGACCATTAGCCTGGCGTTCATGGATAGCGCAATATCTCACGCAATGCGGACGAGAAGAACAGTCGTGGTTGGCCGTAGCGGCGTCGGAGCAAGCTGGCAGTGTCTGAGGACCTTCGCGGATCGCAACCTCGAGCAATTGATCGTCTCACCTCTCTGCAATTCTGACGGCCCGGTTAGCACCGCCTCTTTTGCGACGCGAAAACCGACCGGCTTTACCGACATTGAGCGCCAAATCATTCAGCGGGTTTCGCCCGCGCTTCGTAACGTCTGTGAACTGCTGACGCTTCGAAAAGTGGGGAACACCATGCTTGATACGTACATCGGCCCCTACACGGCGCAACGTGTTCGGGCTGGCCACATACGGCAAGGCGAGGTTGAGTCCATCGACGCGGCGTTGCTGCTTTGCGACCTGCGGGGTTTCACCAAACTTTCCAACCGCCTGCCACCCCAGGAGGTCATGCAATTCGTCAATTGTTACTACGATAAGGTCGTACCTTCGATTACAGGCAACGGTGGTGAAGTCGCCAAGTTCATGGGAGATGCCGTTTTGGCTTTCTTCCCGGCGTATAGTGCCGAATGGGCGGCAGCCTCCGCTTATAACGCCGCGATAGAAATCTCGACCCGAACGGCAGAAGCCACCGGTATCAAGATGGATGTTGGCATCGCGCTGCACTATGGCATCGTCAACTATGGAAACATCGGCTCCGGCGGCCGTCTTGATTTCACGTTGATCGGACCAGACGTCAATCTGGTGAACCGGATACAACATGTTTGCAGCGAGGAAAGTCGCCAGTTGCTGATGTCGCGTTCATTTGTGGAAGCACACATTGGTTGTGAGCGCCTTCCCATCGGGCATCGCCAATTGAAGGGTTTCGAAAGACCCGTTGAGCTCTTTCAAGGCCCAGAGTTGGATCGCAAGCTGACGATCGACGTGCCTCATTCCGGAAGCATATCCAAACAAGCTTGCTCTTAAACGGCATAGGCATGTTCCAATCCTTGCGATGTGGGGATTGGGCGTGACCCATTCGAAGCCACTTCGGAACGTCGACCCGAGGGTCACTTTTCAACCAGCCCAACCGTATCTTCGTCCACCGTATTGAAATGCCGATGTGCCTCTAAACAAGGCGTTTTCTCCGCAACCATCGCTCCCAGACACAAGAGGAATTCCTAACTCGCAAACCAGGCACCGACCACCATGGCGGGCGGTAAGCCCGGCAAACAAAGAATGGATTAACCGATGGCATGGGTATTATTGAGTATCGCCGGCATCCTCGAAATCGCATTTGCCTTGTGCATGAAGATGTCCGAAGGTTTCACGCGGCTAATACCGACGCTGATTACAATCGCGGCTGGATTATCGAGCGTATTTCTCCTTTCACTTTCCCTGCGCACACTCCCAGTCGGAACCGGATACGCCGTCTGGACGGGCATCGGCGCGGCGGGAACGGCCATTTTCGGGATGATGTTTCTTGGTGACCCGCCAACACCCATGAGGTTCGTTTGCATCATGGCGATCTTATCGGGAGTGATTGGTCTCAAACTCGTATCGGCGCAATGAGCGCCATTAGCGCCCAGCTCCCGGGCATGCATGACTGCCTGCTAGGTTCGCACTTCACCTAAAGGCAGCGGATGTAAGATAGCTTGTCTGCCTCCCGGGAAATTGCTCGATGATATCAGGCCGCTGCCGCAACCAGGCAATCATAGATTTGTTGATCGAGATGCTCCGCGACGCTTGTCACTCTATCGTCATTGAACTGCCCAAATAGATCCGACGGTCGATCGTATTCCAAGGTCGCAGTCCCTTTTTCATTTTCATAGAGCATGATCCTCAATGGCGCGTACAATCCTGCTGGCAGCTGGTGCTTCGTCATTTCGCTAGAAATCAGCACATTGCCGATAACGTATTGAAGCGCGTGGCGGCTTCCGCCACGAATCGCCAGCCAGTCCCCGTGCGTTGCCACGGAAAATATGATCAGCCCGGCGCTGCCCTGTAATCTTTCCAACTCCTTCTTGACCCTGACGAAGTCGCCATCCCGAAGTATTTTCCGGATCCCATTGTCAAAGTAAGGCAGCTTTTCGATCTTCGCCTTGACCTGGTCGAATGATCTTTTGGATACGATGCGAATATGCTCGATCCAGACCGGGGTGCGAACCACGCTTATTCCGTTGCTGTCGGTCATCGTTGTATCCTTTCAAAAGCCGACGGTGAGAGTTCAACGATCAAGTTCCGGAGGGCGAAGCTGATGCGGTAATCAGACCAACGCAGGACCTCCTTCAGTGACCTCGGCAGTATTCGTCGGCACGGACGGCGTGATGCGCTCATGCACGTGAATTGTCGGCGTACGATTGATCAACAGACTGAGCAGTTCGGGCCGGCTATAGTGTCCGCGTGAATCCATCAGCTGTTTGCGTTTGTCGATCAGGGTGAAGTCGAGATCAGCAATCACGACGCCTTCGCCTGAGCGCAATGGTTCCCCGATCAAGCTGCCGTCCGGTGCGACAATCGCGGTAAAGCAGCCGCTGGAAATCGGACCGATACTACAGCCGGTGTCTTCCATGACCTGGGCCTGTTGCTGCGGGTCGAGCCAGGCTGTTGCATTGACCACGAAACAACCGGATTCCAGCGCGTGCTGCCGGATGTTGACAGCCATCTGTTCGGAAAACAGATCCCCCCCAAACGAGCCGGGATACATTGCCGAGTGAATTTGCTCGCCATCAGCCATGAGCGCGAAGCGCGCAAGCGGATTGTAATGCTCCCAGCATGCGAGTTGGCCGATACGTCCCACCGCGCTGTCGACAGCCCGAAGGCCAGACCCGTCTCCATATCCCCAGATCATCCTTTCATGGAAGGTCGGTGAAATCTTGCGGCGTCGCTGCAACAAAGTACCATCGGCATCAAACAGCAACTGGGTATTGTAGATCGTGCCCCCGTCGCGTTCATTGACCCCTATGGAAACGACCACCCTCGCTCGCTTACAGGCTTCAGCGATGGTGCGTGTGGTGTCAGATGGGATGGTGACCGATTGATCCAGCAATCGCAGATGCTCTTTTCCTGTCCGCAAGTCATAGGCGGACTGGACGAAGGAGAAATACGGGTAATATGGGACGACCGTTTCGGGAAAGGTCGCGAACTGGACCCCTTGTCACCAAGGTCGGCGATCTTGGTGACGACTTTGTCGACCGTTTCTTCACGGCTGTAAAGCGAGGGACTGATCTGGACCGCGGCGGCCTTTACGATTGTCATTGTCAACCTCAATTCTGATTGCTGGTCACACGAGGTGTGATGCTCACGTCGTCACGATTGTCAGATGGTTTCGCCCGTAAAATAAGCGTGAGCTCCTCGGTGCACGGGGATCAGCCCATCGGGTGCGACGGCAGGTCTCGGCAGTAGGTTTTTGTGCTCGGTCAGTGTTTGCGCGACGGCATAGGCATGACTGTCCGGAAAATCCGTTCGGCTCACCAGCACGTGGCTGTCGAACGACACGATGAGCCTTAATGGCAGATTGCGAATATCGGCGAAGGGCGGTCCGGCGGCGAAGAGCGCCTCGGCGCTCTCCCTCGTCATGATGGCGATATCCTGCTGGCGTGTGCCGATGAGGACCCCGACGCGCCGTGTGTCAGCGGCGCGGATCAGTCTTGCGCGCGAAGCAGGCAGAAAACGTTCCAGCACCTCTACTGCCGATTCCGACAGGTCACTCGCGACTGCATCGTCTCTCTGACCGACGAGCAGAAGGCGGTACCGGCGGTAGGTCCGCGTCAAGCCGTCGGGTTCCATATCGGCGAACCAAAGTCCGGCGGGCCTGTGGTGTGTCTCGGTGGTCGTAGCCGCCGGGCGGAACCCCGTAAGCACTGAAACGGCTAAGCCTGTGCCTAAGGTCAATAGGGTGCGGCGTTGCATGATCATTGCTCCTTGAACACGTCGCGATTCAAGATCGCCGTAACCCCCACATTGGGGTAGTCGACGACCTGCGCTATATTGAGGTCGACAGCGACACTGGTCAGAACGTAAGCCTGCTCGCGGGTGAGTCCCTTGGTCTTGACCAGAAAATCGATCATGTTGAGCGTGGCGTTTCGCGCTGCTAGCGTGAGATCCTCCGAGAGGTTTGCGAGCGGAGCAATCTTCTCACCACCAAGGTAGGTCTCAAAAACAGGCAGTTCGCCTTCACTCTTAACCGGGAGACCTGAGATCGCGTAGAAACTCGATGGCGCAAGCTGCTTGAGCTGTGAACCGCCTTCGAAATGCATTGTAGTCTGAAGCTTGGCACCACCTGGTCTGACCTGGGCCTCGAGTGTCACCCTACCACCCGTCTCGATGGCGGTTCCGGCCACCTCGCCGCCGCCCATGGCAAAGTGGACGTCACCGGCAAACAGACCACAACCGTCGATGAAGCATGGCAACAATATCGTCGTACCGACAATTGTTTCCCTGGCGTCAACGTTCCCTCCGTTCTCACGCGGCGGAACGGTGCGTAGGCATTCGGACTTTGCTGTGCCATCGACGCCACAGAGATCTGCTGGTAGCGCTTCAACTGGCTGCGGCGTCAGCACTGCACCGCCTGCATCGGCAAGCTCCTGCTCGCGCTTAAGCCATTTTTGAAGTTCTTCCTTGTCTGGAAGCACACCAATGGTACCCATGAAGGAGTTGTTTGGCACCGAGATGCCGGGCATGTCTTTGGAGCGTGCTTCCAGGCGGTTCAGATCCCAGTGAACAATGTATGGATCGGTGAACAGATCTCTCAGGAAACCGAATCCCGGAACGACCGTGGTCGTCCCGAATTCGTCAGGCTCGATGTCCACCACTGTCACGGCAATAGAATCGCCCTTCTTGGCCCCTTCAATATAGACGGGGCCCGTCAGGGGGTGGCAGCGGTTCAGGTCGACGGCCGCAACGTCCTCCGCGGTCGACGAAAAATCAAGGTCGGAATCCAGCCCATCACGGGTCTCGAGAATGAATTTCTGGCCAGGCTTCACACGCGCAACTGGCTTAACCGCATAGTGAATTCGGTTAAAGCAGTTTGGATCATCCTTGCAATGTTCGCCCGACTTCGCGACGATCACTGGCCTTGGCCCCTTGACGTCACTGGTATCGGCGAAGGCACCGCTTCCAACAAGGAACATCGCAACTGCAGGTGCAGCACATGCAAATTTTGACCTTACGCAGTGTGCTGGGATGCGAGGAACCGCAGCCCACTTGCTGATCTTTTGCAAGGGCTCCTGAAACCCGTTGAAATTTCTGGAAACCGCAGCTGAAGTCTTTCGATAGTCGATACGGCTGTTCATGGCAATTTCCTTCCATTTTGGAGACGAGGAACACAACACGCAAAAATATATCCCCGCGAATTCGAGGTCTATTTCGCGATGGGTTCGTCGATGCTTTGACATATTGGCGAAAAGAGCGTGCCGCATATGCAGCGACGATCTTCTTCTGTTTTATTGAAATCGAGATGTCGATAGAAGGACCATGATTAGACTTCATTATTAGTCCATGAGTGCGTTGCGTCACACTAGGGCCATCACGCACTCTTTCGCACGCAGCCTCGGCAGGCTAGGGCATGTCCCGTAACCCACCTGCTGGCTGCGGAAGGCTCAGATAGTCGTTCTGAATGAAGACATCGCCTCTCATGGGCCGCCACCGCCGCGGTTCAAGTTGGGCGTTGGCCTCCGGCCGGATCGGCAAAGAACATCTTATCGGGATCATGCAAACGGACGTTCGCACTTTGCGCAGGTTGCCGAGCAGTGCAATCTGCCGCAACCTCGAAGATAAGTAGATTGCTGAAGGTCGCTGACGAACGCGTTGTTGTCAGGTTTAGCAAGCCTGGCGCGATAGCGATCGAAGTCAACAGCACTGAAAGTTGACCCTGCGACTTTAACCCCACCCACCATTCTCGATCAGTAAGTTGGCACCGCGATCAGATCGGGATGGAAAGAGGCAAAGTGTTCACGGACCAATTGATCCGTGTTGCGTCTTATCGAAGCAAGCTCATTGACGTGCGAGCCTGTTCCTTGGACCGAGAATATCGCTACGTTATGTAGGCCGATCATGCCTAGGATTGCTGTCAGGTATGGCGTGAGAAAGTCGGGTTGTTGCGGGTGCTCACCGGAGAATCGACCGCCCGAGGAGATGGCGACGAAGACGGGGCGATCCTGTAGTGTCCCGACCTTTCCAAACTTGCTGATATTGAAGGTCCTCCGCGTTCGAACGATATGATCGATCCACAACTTCAAGGTCGCGGGGAGCGTCAAATTATGCATTGGCGTAGAAATGACCACGACGTCCGCAGTTTCCAGCTCCAATATCAGCTCCTCAGACTTGGCCATGGATCCGAGTTGAGACACGTCTTTGGAGGAGCCTTGGGAAACCGCGTAATCCTCGTCGATCGGCGGGATGGCGCCTTGGCCAATCACACGGTCGATTACCGTTGCGTCGGGATCGCTCTGCCGCAACTGGCTGATGATCTGTTGCGAGAGTCGATAGCTCTCGGATGCTTCCCCGCGAGGACTGCAGCTGACATGAAGCACTCTCATTGGATCCACTCCTGATCTTGCGCGGCACCGGCCGCATTAATGAGCGTACAGGCCGGTCAAAGCAGACCCAAGGTCCAAGAACGGTAAACGAATCTGGACCATCAATGCGATTGCAGGTACCGGCGCTTACGACACTCACGTCACAAGATCGGTGACCTTCGTGCTGTCGGTTCACTGGACGATATGGTACAGATCTTTGCAGCGAAGCTGAAATGACGACTGGCCCATGACCGTCGCGAAGAGCAACGACTTCCCGCCACTAGATCCGAACGCAGGCGTGCCTTTCTATCGGCAAATCTACGATCGGTTCCGCGCCGCCATTGCCTCGGGCCTTTTGAAGCCCGGGGACCGGATACCCTCGGCGCGGGCGCTGACAAAAGAACTCGGTTTGGCAAGAGGTACGATCGAATCGGCATATTCTTTGCTCGCAGCCGAGGGATACATCGAATCACACGGTCAAGCAGGTACCGTTGTAACACCGGGCCTCAGTACGCTCACGCCTGTGCCTGTCCCAGCCCTGCAGCAAATAAGCAATGCAGCGGAGGTTAGCTTTCGTCCGGATTCCATTTTGCCGTTCCAGATGGGCTTGCCAGCCCTCGATGCATTTCCTCGGAAGATCTGGGCGCGGCTGGGCGCGGGATGCGTCCGCGCTATGCAGCCGTCTGATATGGTCCATCCTCCAATATACGGCCTACCCGCACTGCGAACGGAGATCGCAACTTACCTGCAGGTTTCGCGAGGAATTGGCTGCTCGCCTTCTCAGGTATTCATAACATCAGGTTATCGCCACACCATAGAACTGATCGCCGACACTTTGTTGAAGGCAGGAGACCACGTCTGGCTTGAGGATCCGGGGTATCCGCCAACGCGAGAGATATTCAGACACATGCAAATCACGACCGTCCCAGTGCGAGTGGATCAAGACGGGATGGTGATATCCGATGGCTTGAAGGCGGCCCATGGCGCTGTTGCAGCCGTTGTGACGCCCGCACACCAAAGTCCACTGGGCATGTCTTTGATTTTGCCGCGGCGATTGGCGCTCCTGGACTGGGCCGCGAAAAGTAAGTCTTGGATTATCGAGGACGACTATGACGGCGAGTACCGCTACGTTAGTCGTCCGCTGCCCGCGCTAAAGAGCTTGGATCGCAATGGGCGTGTCCTCTATTCCGGCACCTTCAGCAAGGTTCTCTTTCCGGGTCTTCGACTAGCTTATCTTGTCGTCCCGGAAGACCTGGTCGAGCGGTTTGAGCATATCAGCCAAACTTTAGCGGGAGGGAGTCCTGAGCTTACACAAGCCATCGTCACCGCGTTCATCAAAGAGGGGCACTTCGCGCGTCATATCCAACGGATGCGAAAACTTTATGCTCAGCGCAGGAAAGCAACGGCGATAGGCCTCGAGACGGTCCTTGGAAAGCACATGAGCATTGCCTCCCAACCGGGTGGGATGCACTTGATTCTCCAGCTGAAAAACCAGCACTCAGACCGCTTGCTTTCAGCGCGTATGCGGGAAAGCGGACTTTACGCGGAGGCCTTGGCCGATTGGACGATGCTTTCGGAAGCGCCGGCGGCCCTGCTCGTCAACTTCACGAACATTGGCAGCCAAAGCGTGGCGGAGCACCTCGCAAAGCGGATATTGCAACTCATGTGAATAGTGAATTTTCAGAACTTGTGCGGCAGGGCGCGATCTTGCCGTCAGCGGCAGTTCCAAGGGCAGCTCCTTCAAAAAGAAACGATCGCCTTTTGCCGGTAGTGTCCATCAAGGATTGCATGGCCCAGTGCGCAAGTTGCTTCATGGCCCTTCTCGACTGGTGCGAGATTGGACATGATCCGTCCTACAGTCGCAACATGGATTTCTTCATGGCGGATCGCATTGATTGTGCCAGTGCTTCCCCTGACGGTTTCAACGCCTTCGCGGGCGTTCGCGCCGCTGTTGAGAAGAGCGACCTTCCCAAGCAACTGTTCGATCTGGTTTATCTACGAGTTTCGCAAATGAATCGCAGTGCGCTTTACGTCGACGTACATTCCCGCAGTCTCCTGGAGTTAGGGCTGACCGTTGAGAAGCTCGGGCAAGTGCCCATATGGCGAAACGCTGGTCACCTATTCAACGCCCGCGAACGAAGCGCGCTGGCGTGGGCGGAAACCGTAACACGTGTCGCCGAAACCGGCGTTCCTGATAGCGATTATGAGGCTGCTGCTGTCGAATTCAACAACAAGGAACTAGCGGACCTGACATATGCGATTGCCCTGATGAACGCTCTGAATCGAATCGGGATGGCGTTCCGCTCAACGCTCTCTGGAAAAGCTTGAAGCAGCCTCGCCGGTTGTTCAGATTTTGCCAACGCATCCATTGGCCAAATGTGTCTTGGATTTTGCGCGACAGTGTCGCGACAAACAGACGTGACCACAACTAAAGGGTACCCACGATGACATCGACTTTTCCGCACGAGCTCCTCGCCTTGCGTGCCTCGATAGACAACATTGACGCCGCGTTGATGCATATGCTGGCAGAACGTTTCCGTTGCACAAAGGCGATTGGGGCGCTCAAGGCTAGGCAAGGACTCCCCGCCTCTGATCCCGAGCGCGAACAATCACAGATCCAAAGACTGCGCTCACTCGCGTCGACATCGGGTTTAGACCCTGACTTTGCCGAGAAATTTCTGACCTTCACGATCGACGAAGTGATCCGACACCATCGGGCAGCCGCGGCAAGGTGATCGCGACGCAGCGCTCTTAGAAGGTCTCGTTCGGCGGTCCGAAAGAACAGTTGGAACAATATCGGGAAATCCACGGCATTGTCTGTGACTGATCGCAAGGCCGTTCCTAATGCTCCCCCAAGATGATCTCGGTGATGCCGACGGGTTTCGATATTCGATAATTAGTCGGGCTTTTCGCTTGAGGCTCACCGTAAGCCAGACCTGAAGCGGCCGCGTGCAATTTCTCGACCGGCTTCTCGCCGCCGGATTCTAACCACGCCCAGAGACCAGAGGACAAGCCTTGATCAGGTCCTCGGGCAGGCCCAGCGCTTTTCCGATATCCGGGATCGCGCCCTTCTGTCAGTTGGCGGTCGATTCCGCCGGCCGGTCGTCGCCGGGAGCTGCGTCACCATCCGCCTTGGCGCGACGGCGGATCGCGTGGCGCTTGCGGGTGATGCGCAGCCGCTTGATGCGGCGGGGATCGGCGTCGAGGATGTGGAATTCGAAGCCCGGCAGCGCCTGGACGACCTCGCCGCGCACCGGGATGCGGCCAAGTGCTGAGAAGATCAGGCCGCCCAGCGTATCGACCTCGTCGACCTGCTCGCTGATGTCGAAATCCGGCCCGATCGCTTGGGCGATCTCTTCGAGCTCGACGCGGGCGTCGGCGATGAACATGTCCTCGGCGACGCGCTTGAACATCACCTCTTCGTCGTCATGTTCGTCATCGATGTCGCCGACCACCATTTCGACGATATCTTCATGTGAGGCCAGCCCGTCGGTGCCGCCATATTCGTCGATGACGAGCGCCATCTGCGTGCGGTTCACCTGCATGCGGCGCAACAGGTCGGACGCCAGCATCGACGGCGGCACGAACAGGATCTTGCGGACGATGCCGGCCTCGGCCAGCGTCTTTTGCAGGTCGACACGGGCGAGATCGAAATTCGGCTTGGCCGAACGCGTGGCCTTGTGGATGTTTTCGGGCGCGACCTCGATCGCCGGCACGGCAGCGGCCGGCTTCGCCGGGCCGCGGCGCTTGTTGCGCGCCTGCTTGGCGACATAGGAGAGCAGGTCGCGAATGTGCACCATGCCGCGCGGATCGTCGAGCGTATCGGCATAGACAGGCATGCGCGAGCGGCCGGATTCCTCGAAGAGGATCATCAGCTCGCCGATGGTGATGTTCTGGTCGACCGCCTCGATATCGGCGCGCGGCACCATCACGTCGGCGACGCGGACCTCGCGAAAACGCAGGATGTTGTTGAGCATCGCCCGTTCGTCGGGCGAAAAGGCGTCGTCGCCGGCCGCATCGGTCATCAGCGCGTCGGCGAGATCCTCACGCAGTCGCGAGCCCTGCTGCGGGCGAAGGATACGCGCGGCGCGCGACCAGAAGGATTGCGATCGGCCGGATGGCCGACTACTACTGCCCGCCTCGTCGGAAGAGGAGGATGGCTCGGAGTCCTTGGCGTCTGCCGCCGGCTTCGTCGTAAAGTCGCTCATGGTTCCATTTTAAGGTCTTGACCCTCGTAGGGATCAGATAGGCCGAGCTGGGCCAAAATGCGAGTCTCCAGCCCCTCCATAATTTCGGCTTCGGCACTATTCATATGGTCGTAGCCGAGAAGATGCAAGAAACCGTGCACCAGAAGATGGGTCAGGTGGTCGTCGAAACTCTTTTCGAGCTCGGCCGCTTCCCGCTCCAGCGTCTCCCGGGCGATGATGATGTCGCCGAGCATCGGGCCGGGCATCTTGCCGGGCTGAACCGGAAAGGCCGGAAAGGAGAGCACGTTGGTCGCCTTGTCCTTGCCGCGCCATTCCGCATTGATGTCCTGGATCGAGGCATCGTCGGTGAAAACAAGCGAAACCTCGGGCGGCAACGTCGGGAAGGGCTGCTTCTCGCTGTCGCTGAGATAGACCACTGCTGCGCCGAGCACGCGTTCGCAAAACGACAGCAGCGTCTCCTCGCCGGGCCAGCCGATGTCCTCGACGCTGATCTGGATGTCGAGTTCGGCCATTAGCCCTGCCGGCTGACGTCTTCGGCGACGGCATACGTGGAATCATAGGCCCTGACGATGCGCCCGACCAGCGGGTGGCGGACGACGTCGGTATCCGTGAAGCGCACGATCGAGATGCCCTCGACGCCGTTCAGAAGCTGCAAGGCCTCGACGAGGCCGGATTTGACGCCGCGCGGCAGGTCGATCTGGCTCGGGTCGCCGGTGACGATCATGCGCGCATTCTCGCCGAGACGCGTCAGGAACATCTTCATCTGCATCGACGTCGTGTTCTGCGCTTCGTCGAGGATGATGGCGGCGTTGGCGAGCGTGCGGCCGCGCATGAAGGCCAGCGGCGCGATTTCGATGACGCCGGCAGTGATCGCCCGATCGACCTTGTCGGCCGGGATCATATCGTAGAGTGCGTCATAGAGCGGGCGAAGATAGGGATCGACCTTTTCCTTCATGTCCCCGGGCAGGAAGCCGAGGCGCTCGCCGGCCTCGACAGCCGGGCGCGACAGGATGATCTTTTCGACCGCGCCGCGCTCCAGGAGCTGAGCGGCATGGGCGACGGCGAGATAGGTCTTGCCGGTGCCGGCCGGGCCGACGCCGAAAACGAGCTCGGCGCGTTCCAGCGCCCTGATATAGGCGTCCTGCGTCGGCGTGCGGGCGATGATCGTCTTCTTGCGCGTGGAAACCTGCGCCATCGTCAACTTGGCTTTGCGCTCCATGGTCGGCAGGCTGAGCTGATCGTCGGCGGCGACCGCCATGCGGATTGCGCCCTCGACGTCGGATTGTTCCACGCTGCCGCCTTTCTGAAGTTTTTCATAGAGATAGTCGAGCGTGCGCCGCGCCTGGTTGGTGGTCACAACATCGCCTGTGATGACGACCGAATTGCCGCGTGCCCGCGCATCGATGTTCAGCCGTTGTTCGAGCAGCTTGAGGTTCTGGTCGAATTGACCGAAGAGCTCGCTGGCGAAGCGGTTGTTCTCGAACGTCAGGACGAAGTGATTGGTATCGCTCGGCGTGCGGGGGTGGCGCGGTGAAGAAGAAACCAATTCTTGTCCGTTCAAGCGGTCGGGCTCCTTGGGTTAAACCGCAGCCTCTGCGCGTTCCGCAAACAGGCTGTTTGTTCCGGTTCCTGTGATTCGCACTTTGATAATGTCACCGATTTGCGATGCTTTTGCATCAACATTCACGGATTGAAGCCAGGGAGAACGTCCGATTAGTTGTTCCGGCATGCGACCGGGCTTTTCGAGCAACAGGTCGATCTCTTTGCCGATGCAGGATTCGGCAAATTCCTGCTGCTGCTTCAGGAGAAGCATTTGCAGGCGTTCCAGCCGTTCTGCCTTGATCTCTTCCGGCACCTGGTCCTTCAGCTCCGCGCCGGGCGTGCCCGGCCGCGTCGAGTATTTGAACGAGAAGGCCTGTGCATAACGGACCTCCTCCACAAGTCTCAATGTATCCTTAAAATCCTCATCTGTCTCCCCCGGAAAGCCGGTGATGAAATCGCCCGACAGCGCGATGTCGGGCCGCACCGTGCGGATGCGCTCGATCAGCGTGAGATATTCGGCGGCCGTATGGCGCCGGTTCATCGCTTTCAGGATGCGGTCCGAGCCCGATTGCACCGGCAGGTGCAGATAGGGCATCAGTGCGCTCAGGTCGCGATGGGCATTGATCAGCCGGTCGTCCATGTCGCGCGGATGGCTTGTGGTATAACGCAGCCGCGCAAGGCCGGGGATCTCGGCCAGCCGGTAGAGCAGGTCGCCGAGGCTCCATGCCTCACCTTGCGGCCCGGCGCCGTGCCAGGCGTTGACGTTCTGCCCGAGCAGGGTGATCTCGCGCACCCCGCTGTCGGCGAGCTTTTCGGCCTCCTCGACGATCTGCGAAACCGGCCGCGACACTTCCGAGCCGCGTGTATAGGGCACGACACAGAAGGTGCAGAATTTGTCGCAGCCCTCCTGCACCGTCAGGAAGGCGGTGACGCCGCGGGCGCGGATCCTTCGGCTCTCGGCGATCGGCAGATGCTCGAACTTGTCCTCGATCGCATATTCGGTATCGACGACGCGCTGGCCTTGTTTGGCCAGGCGTAGCGCTTCCGGCAGGCGGTGGTAGGTCTGCGGGCCGATGACGACGTCGACGGCGGGTGCGCGGCGCAGGATCTCCTCGCCTTCGGCCTGGGCGACGCAGCCGGCAACGCCGATCATCATCTCCCGTCCGTCCGCCGCCTTCTTCTTTTTCATATCGCGCAGCCGTCCGAGCGCCGAATAGACCTTCTCGGCCGCCTTCTCGCGGATATGGCAGGTGTTGAGCAGAACGAGGTCCGCCTCTTCCATATCGTCCGTCGGCTCGTAGCCGTCGCGGGCGAGCGCATCGCTCATGCGCATGGAATCGTAGACGTTCATCTGACAGCCATAGGTCTTGATGAAGACCTTGCGGCTGTTGCTGCCGTCGTGGAGGCTGTCGCTGGGAATTGCCTCGGGGGCCTGGAGAAGGGCGCTATCCTGTGTCATGGCGCGCTATTTAGTGGTTTTTGCCGCCAGAGAAAATCGAAATCTTCTTCTAGAGCCTTTCCTGGTCAGATTGCAGCATTCTGTTGGCTCAAACGGAGTCGAATGCTCGACCGGCCGGCGCGCGTCGTAGCCAAGCTCTACGGCCAAGCCGGCCGATCGAGCAGGCGGCCCGTTTCAGCCAACCCGAAGGGCCGGGCATCTTTCCGCCAGGATCAGAGGCGATCGGCTCGGACGTACCAACAGGTATGCCCTTCGCCAATCGCCTCTGCCCTGACGAAAACCTGCTCCGGCAGAATGCTGCAATCTGACCAGGAAAGGCTCTAAGAGATTTCCCGCCCGCGCAGGCGGCTGTTCAGGAGGTTGCGGATGCGCAAGGCGATCGTCGCGCTCACCTCCTTGCGGCTGGTCTCGGCGCGGTAGTCCACCGCCTCGCCGAAGGAAACTTCGG
The DNA here is from genome assembly GCF_057653455.1 of Rhizobium sp. CB2179. Taxonomy (NCBI): domain Bacteria; kingdom Pseudomonadati; phylum Pseudomonadota; class Alphaproteobacteria; order Hyphomicrobiales; family Rhizobiaceae; genus Rhizobium; species Rhizobium sp. CB2179. The sequence goes on from NZ_CM172781.1 coordinate 30,215, forward strand.
CGTCGATGGCGCCGCAGCGTACGATGTCGATGAGATGCGGCAAGAGGTCGAGATCCCCCGGCCAGGCGGCGAGCCGCCGGTGATAACGCCCCATGGCGATGCCGTGCACCCTGGTATAGGCAACCGCCACCGGCTGCACCACGACCGTTCCCGTCGGTGACGTGGGCACCGCCATCGCGGCGGCGCCGAACAGCGAGGACTTGACCTCCAGCAGCCGGTTGCCATCCGAGGTTGTGCCCTCGGGGAAGAGCACGACGATCTCACCGTCGGCCATGCGCCCGGCGATCTCGTTTGCCTGATGACCAGTCTTGCGCCGCTCCTCGCGCACGACAAAGACGCTCTTTTGCAGCTTGGCGAGCGTGCCGAAGATCGGCCAGTCACGCACCTCGATCTTGGCGATGAAGACGACGTCGGCAACGGCCGACATCACCATGATATCCAGCCAGGAGGAATGGTTGGAACAGAGCATCAGCGGCCGGCGATCTTCCAGCTTGCCCGTGACGCGGACGCGGATGCCGAGGCAATAGCAGACGATCCGGTGCCAGGTGCCGGGAAGCCTGCGCCGCAGCCGCCAGTCGAACCGCAGCGCCAGTACCTGCAGCGGCATGAGCACGATGCTGACGGCAAGGATGACGACCGCGGCGAAGGCGATTCGCAGCCAGGCGATCAAATGCTGGTCTCCCGGGCTGCCATTGCTTCAGAGATCTTCTTTCTTCAGCGGAACGCCGTAGAGCTCGAGGCGGTGGTCGACCAGCCGGAAGCCGTGCTCGCGGGCGATGCGCTCCTGCAGCGCTTCGATCTCCGGCGAGCGGAATTCGATGACCGTGCCGGTCTTCAGGTCGATAAGATGGTCGTGATGTTCTTCCGGCACCGTTTCGTAGCGCGAGCGTCCGTCGCGGAAGTCGTGGCGGGCGATGATGCCGGCATCCTCGAACAGTTTCACGGTGCGATAGACGGTCGAGATCGAGATCTTCGCATCGACCTTCACCGAGCGGCGGTAGAGTTCTTCGACGTCGGGATGGTCTTCCGAGTCTTCCAGGATGCGCGCGATCACGCGGCGCTGCTCGGTCATGCGCATGCCGCGTTCGGTGCAAAGCTCCTCAAGGGTCTTGGCTACATCAGTCATCGCCGGCCTATAGAGATATTCGTGTTTCGACAACGCCGCACGGCATTTGCGCCAGCCTGCATGTTATCTCGCTGCCAGGGAACTACCGAAGAACGCGCTTCATGACAAGCGCCGTGGAGAGGGCGCCGTTTTCTTGTTTGTAATAACCCTGACGTTCGCCGACCTTTTCGAAGCCGAGCTTGCGGTAGAGGCCAAGCGCTGCCGTATTGCCGTTATCGACCTCGAGAAACATGCTCTCGCCGCCGCGCGACCGCGCTTCCCGCATCGCCGCCTGCATCAGCCGCCAGCCAAGCCCGGCACGGGCGACCTTCGCCTGCACGGCAATCGTCAGGATCTCCGCTTCGCCGGCGACATGGCGGGCAAGGATGAACCCCGGAAGCGGCTTTTTCAGGATGGCATTGGTCTGGCGCGCGACGAAGCCGAAGACGGTATCCTGCATCAGCAGGCCGTGAAATTCACCGTCGCCCCAGGGGCGGGCGAAGCGCTCGCCGTGCAGGATGGCAACATCGCGGCAATCCTCGCGCTCCATGGCGATGATCTCGAATTCCGGTTTCAGCGTCAGATAGGCTTCCAGCATCGTCATACTCGTCGCGCAATTGCGTACCCGGCCTGCGGCTTGGCATCGGGTCCGCGCAGATAAAGGGGCTTCGGCTTTCCGGAATCGGGGGAGGCGGCAGCGCCCAGGCGCGCCACGATGGAGATCGGGAATCTGTTGGTATGATCGCCGCCGGCGTCGGCCTTGAGGAGGGGCGTCGCCGAACCGGTAATCTCGCCGTCGAAGCCGGCGGCAAAAGCCTGCGCTTGCGCAACGCTGACTGCCCGTGGCGCGTCGAGGGGCGAACCGTCGGCTGCGAAGGACTGGAGGTAGATTTCGTCCCGCTTGGCATCCATCGCCGCCAGCACGGCGCGATGAGGCGTCTTGTCGCGCTGGGCTGATGCCATGACTTCGAGCGTGGTGACGCCGACGGCCGGCACATTGAGGGAAAGCGCAAAACCGCGGGCTGCGGCAACGCCGACACGGATCCCGGTAAAGGAGCCGGGACCGATGGTGACGGCAAGGCGGTCGACATCCGAAAGGGCCAGTCCCGCCTGATCGAGTGCGCGATCGACGATACCAATCAGATGTTCAGCATGCCCCTTGCCGATCATGTCCGATGCCTCCCCCAGCACCGTATCCCTGCCGCTGTCATAGACGGCGGCAGCGCAGTCCACACCTGCCGTGTCGAGCGCCAGAATGATCATGCCATCAATTTCCGAATAAACCAGTGTCGCCTATCGATAAATCCGTTCGGCCGAACCTGAGATGAACGGCTGGACGAATTCAGGATTTTTAAGCGGCAATCACTTCCTGCACTTCCGGAACGAAATGGCGCAGCAGGTTCTGGACGCCGTGCTTCAGCGTTGCCGTCGAAGACGGGCAGCCGGCGCAGGAACCCTTCATGTTCAGATAGACCTTGCCATCCTTGAAGCCGCGGAAGGTGATGTCGCCACCGTCCTGGGCAACGGCCGGGCGCACGCGGGTCTCCAGAAGCTCCTTGATGGTCAGCACGATCGATTCATCGCCTTCGTCGAAGAATTCGTCGCCGGCATCGGCGTCTTCGGAAAGGATGGAGGCATCGCCCATGACCGGCTTGCCGGACATGAAATGCTCCATGATCGAGCCTAATATAGCCGGCTTAAGATGCTGCCAGTCGGCATTGTCCTTGGAGACGGAAATGAAATCATAGCCGAAATAGACGCCGGTAACGCCCGATATTTCGAACAGGCGGGCAGCGAGCGGCGAGGCTTGAGCCTCCTCAGTGCTGCGGAACTCGGCCGTGCCGTTTTCCATCACCACCTTGCCCGGCAGGAACTTCTGCGTAGCGGGGTTCGGCGTGGCTTCGGTCTGAATGAACATCTGATTCTCCATGCGGCCGGCCCATGGTCTCGGCCGTCTTTAGAACGCTTCAAAAGAAGATAAGCCGATTGACGGCTCTAATCAAGAGACTTGTACTCAAGAAATGCTAGAACAGGATGATTTCAGGCCCGTTCGGCCTAAGATCTGAATCCTGTTCTAAATTAGATAGTTAGAGCATGATGTCGTCCGAAAACCGCTCACAGTTTTCGGCATCATGCTCTAGCAGAGAGCGTCGATTTCCTCGTTGGTCAACGTATCCGGCAGCACGGTGACCGGGATCGGAAACGCTGCCGCGCGACCGGCGACCGAGGAGACCAGCGGCCCTGGACCTTCCTTCGCAGAACCGGCGGCGAGAACCAGGATCGCCACATCGCGGTCTTCCTCGATCACGGCGTTGATCTGTTCGGCAGCACCGCCCTCGCGGATGACGACCTCAGGCTCGATGCCGATGGTCTCGCGCACGATCTGGGCGATCTTGGCAACCACCGCCTCGGCTTCCTCGCGCGCTTCGGCCCGCATGATCTCCTCGACGCCGAGCCATTGCTGGAAATCCCCGTCGGGGATCACATAGAGCAGCACCAGCCCGCCATTGGAATTCTTCGCGCGCCGGCCGGCATAATGAACGGCGCGTTGGCATTCGGGTGTACCGTCGATTACCGCCATGAATTTGCGGCGGTGACCTTCGAGCCGTGAGAGTCGCTTCGATACCATGGCGCGGACTCTGACACCCGAAGCGGAAAATTTGCAAGTCCAGTTTTTGCCATGATGCCCCAGAAGAAATCCTCTTCTCCCCAGGGGAAGGTCCCCTTCTCCCGCAGCGGGGAAAAGGGGAGATCTATCTCAATAGAGGAAGCCGATGACGTCGCGCACCTGTTGCATCGTCACCTCGGCGCGGGCCCTTGCGCGTTCGCCGCCCTTGCGCAGGATCGCGTCGATATGGCTGGTATCATCCATCAGCCGGCGCATTTCGCCGGTGATCGGTGCGAGCACGTTGATCGCCAGGTCGACCAGCGCCGGCTTGAAGACGGAGAATTGCTGGCCGCCGAATTCGGCAAGCACGTCCGCCTTCGACTTGTCGGCGAGTGCGGCATAGATCGCCACCAGATTGTCGGCTTCCGGACGGCCCTGCAGCCCGTCGATCTCGCTCGGCAAGCCGTCAGGATCGGTCTTGGCCTTGCGGATCTTCTTCGAGATCGCGTCCTCGTCGTCCATCAGGTTGATGCGCGAGAGATCGGAAGGGTCCGACTTCGACATTTTCTTGGTGCCGTCGCGCAGCGACATGACGCGCGGCGCCGGCCCGCCGATCAACGGCTCGACCATCGGGAAATAGGCATGCACCGGCTCGTTGCCGACGGTGATGTCGACGCCGTAACCGGTCCTGCTGATATGCTCGGCATAGTCGAGGTTGAACTTCATCGCGATGTCGCGGGCAAGCTCCAGATGCTGCTTCTGGTCCTCACCAACAGGCACATGGGTGGCGCGATAGACGAGAATGTCGGCGGCCATCAGGCTCGGATAGGCGTAGAGCCCGAGCGAGGCCTGCTCGCGGTCCTTGCCGGCCTTGTCCTTGAACTGCGTCATCCGGTTCATCCAGCCGATGCGGGCGACGCAGTTGAAGATCCAGGCGAGTTCGGCATGCTGCGGCACGGCCGACTGATTGAAGACGATATGCTTTTCCGGATCGATGCCGGCGGCGATGAAGGCGGCGGCGATCGAGCGCGTCTGGCTCGGCATGTCCTCATGCACGAGCTGGGCGGTGAGCGCATGCATGTCGACGACGCAGTAGATGCAGTCATTGCCTTCCTGCAGCGCCACGAACCGGCGGATCGCGCCGAGATAGTTGCCGAGATGCAGATTGCCGGTCGGCTGCACGCCGGAGAATACGAGTTTCTTGAATTCGTTCATGTCGTCCTCAATAGGCTGGTGGAGGGCCCACGCTGTCACAGTTTAAATTGCCGCAGAATGCAGCAGGGCTTTTCGCCCATGTTGTTAACGCCGCGGCTTATGCACGGGCAACCGGTCGCAATCAAGGGGTTTAGGCGGCAGTGTGTTGGATCAGATCGAAAGTGTTGCCGTAGGGATCCGCAAAGACCGCCACCGTGCCGTAAACCTCGTGACGCGGCTCTTCCAGAAAGCGCACGCCGACTGCCAGCATCGCGGCATGGTCGCGGGCGAAATCGTCGGTCTTCAGAAAGAAGCCGACACGCCCGCCGGTCTGATTGCCGATGGCCGCGCGCTGCGTCTCGTCTGCCGCCTGCGCCAGCAGAAAGGCGGCTCCATCCCCACCCCTCGGCTTCACCACCACCCAGCGCTTGCCCTCCGGCTGCAACTCGTCCTGAAGGCAATCGAAACCGAGACCATCGCAATAAAAAGCCTTGGCGCGGTCGTAGTCGTCGACCACGAGGGTGACGAGAAAAAGAGACTGGATCGCCATGTGCTGCCTCGCGTTTGAGATGTTTATTCCAGTTTTGAGCGGCGATATCCCAGTTTTTAAGCCGAATTGATCAACCGTCTTACTCATAATTGAGTATAAAATTTCACAAAAAAGCTTTTTTTGAACCGAAAATCCTGCGCCTGGTGCCGGCGCCGTTGGGGTCGCTGGATAGCCGATCGGAGCGACCATGCAGAACGCAATTTTGCTCGCCATGGCAGGCCTTTTCGCCTTTCAATCAGCAACGGGTGCCGTTGGTCAAGACATGAAAAGGCATGCCGTTCATCTTGCAAAACATCAGGCGCGTCTCGCCTACACGGTCCAGACCGTCAGCGTTCGTGCCGGCTGCTTTCCAGGGCGCCTGCGAGCGGTCCTGTCGCATATTGCTGCAAAGACCGGCCGACGCCCGGTGATAACCTCGGGCCACAGGCCGCATCCCCGCCGCCATGGCTCCCTGCACGGAAAATGTCTGGCGGCCGATTTCAGGATGCCCGGCCTGTCGGAGCGCACGATCATTGCTGCTGCAAGAAGCGCGCCGGGCATCGGCGGCATCGGCAGCTATTGCAACGGCATCATTCATGTCGACGTCGGACCGCAGCGACGATGGGTGGATTGCTGAGGAATCATGCGCTCCACCTTTTCCCATTCTGGTTTAAGGATTGCCGATTCAGTGGCGGCGAAAGGACGTGCCGCGACCGCCTCTATTGGCCGCTCCGCGGCGTCACCGCCACCCGCAAGAGGCGCATGAATAGTTTTGTATCGTCATCGAGGCTGGAACCATTCCATTGCGCGTGTTTGATCCCATCCATTGCAGCCATCATGATATTGGCCAGTTGAAGAGGCGAGGCCTGCAGTGGTCCGAGATCGATTTCCTTGGTTTCCGCAGCTGCATTCAGCGTCTGTGTCAGCATAGTCGATAGCCGTGTCCGCGCGTCGAGCGTGATATCCGCAGCCAAGGCCATATTGGCGGCAAACAGCTCTTCTGCATCGGGGCTGCCGCCAAAAGGGGCGATTAACTCTCGCTGAAACACTGCTATGGCCATTTCCATTCGGTCAAACGCGTTTCCCTGTCCTGCCAGAGCCGCTCCCACCTCATCCAGTGCGCGAGTATGCGCTCGCCTGGAACCGGCTCGGAAAAGCTCTTCCTTACTGTTGAAGCTCAGATAGAGCGATGCTCGCGAAATTCCTGCGGCGCGCGCAATGTCGGCCATCGAAGTCTTTCGAAAGCCGAAACGCACGAACACCGGCAGGGCAGCATCCAGAATTTGGGCGATTTTCCGATCATTCTGCATCATTTGGACAGACTGACATTTTGTGACCATTCTGTCAAACGACGAGTAGACAAATAATGTATATCTGTCTAAGTCGATGAAGGCGCATCGGTGCGCAGTCAGGAGATACCCGTGAGTATCACGTCAGATAATTCTAATGATGCCACCGTACTGGTGACCGGCATTGGCGGATTTCTCGCAGGCCACATTGCCCTGCAGTTGCTCAAGCAGGGGTATCGGGTCAGAGGAAGCCTATGCAGCATCGGTACAAGCGCTGCGATAGTCGGTCGTCTTGGAGCGCACACCGACGGGCAACTGGAAAACCTCAGTTTGGTGCAGGCCGATCTTGACAGCGATGGCGGTTGGGCTGCGGCCGTCGAAGGATGCGACTATGTCATTCACACCGCATCACCTTTCCCGCCGGGATATTCCGAAAATGAGAATGCATTGATCCAGACAGCCCGCGATGGTGCGTTGCGCGTGCTTCGCGAGGCGCATCGGGCACGGGTCAAACGTGTTGTTCTGACATCCTCCATAGCTGCCACCAACCATGGCGACGGGCGGGCGCCCTTTACCGAAGAGAATTGGACCGACCCGGAAAGCCCGCGGGCGACGCCCTATTACAAATCTAAGACGCTCGATCTGGCCGTGATCAATCCAAGCGTCATCCTCGGGCCGTTGCTCGGGCCGAATTTCGGGACGTCTGTTGGATTGATCCACCATTTGATGACGGGACGATTCAACGGTATCCCGCGCTTTGGCTTCTCCGTCGTGGATGTGCGTGATACCGCCGATGCCCACATTCGAGCGATGACCGATCCTGCTGCCGGCGGCCAACGGTTCATCATCGGTGGACGGTTTTTCTGGCTCAAGGACCTTGTGGCCATTCTTGCCCATTCCTTTCCCGACCATGCCTCCCGCCTGCCGTCCGGCGAAGTCTCTGACGAGATCGTCAGGGTCATGGCGCAATCCGACCCCGATGCACGAACCATTGTTCATGAGCTCAATCGCGACCTCAGTGTCAGTGCGGCAAAAGCCCACCGCGTCCTCGGGTGGCGCTCACGTCCAGAAGAGCAATGCATCCGCGCCAGCGCCCAAAGCCTCATCGACTTGGGATTGGTGCCGGCCTAGCACGATGCGTAGATTCAAATAGCTTTTGCTTTCAATTGGAGAACGGACATGACAATCCCGACCGTCGACGCCTTCTCGCCGGCCAATGAGGCCAACCTTCTTCGCGAGACGGAGCACGCGAGGCTGCGTGCCCTGATCAACGCCGATATTGTTCGGGCACAACAGCTTCACGCTCCGGACTTCCAGTTGATAACGCCGATCGGTGCCACGCTTTCCAAGGAAGAATATCTAGGTGCGATCGCCTCCGGGCAGATCAACTACTTGATCTGGGAGCCCGCTGACATTGCCGTGCGGCTTCATGACGGAGTCGCTGTTCTTCGGTATCGTGCTCAGCTGGAGGTTGTCTTCGGCGGCCACAAAGTCGCCCTCAACGACTACTGGCACACTGACACTTATGAGCGGCATGACGGACGATGGATGGTGGTCTGGTCCCAAGCCACAGCCATCAACTAGCCAGAGTCACGGTAGTTACGACTGGCCTCAACCGTCCTTTGCCGGCGCCGGCTTGCGGTTCAGATTGCGTCGGATCATGCCGAGATTTGCCCCGCCAACCAGGAAGGCGGCGGCGAAATAGATCAGCATGGCGATCGCAATCAGCAGCCCAAGGGTGCCGATCTTGGTGAGAAGCGGCGCGCCGGAAGCAAGCGATGGCGCCCAATATTGCTTGAGGAAGACGATGGCCGCGCCCATCACGGCCGCGGCGACGATCAGCAGGGCCGTGCGCTTTGCCAGCGCCCATTCCCATGTCAGGTGGCCGCGGCGCAAAAGTGTGGTGAACAGCAGCACGGTGCTGATCCAGCCGGCGGTGGCTTCGGCAACCGCGATGCCGGGCGCGCCCATATAGGGAAAGAGGGTGAGCGCCGTGGCGCAGTTGGTCGCAACCGCGATGGCCGAAAAACGCATCGGCGTCTTGGTGTCCTCGCGGGCATAGAAACCGGGCTGCAGCGCCTTGATCAGCACGAAGGCCGGCAGGCCGATGCCGTAAATCGCCAGGATCGAGCCGACGACCGCGGTGTTTTCCTGATGGAAGGCGCCGCGCTCGTAGAGCACGCGGATGATCTCGTCGGAGAGGATCCAGAGCGCGAAGGCGGCAGGGATCGTCAGGAACAGCACGAATTCGATCGAGCGGTTCTGCAGGTTCCCGGCCTCGCGCAGGTTGCCGCCCTTCAGCGCCCGGGCCAGTTCCGGCAGAAGCACCACGCCGACGGCGACGCCGACGACCCCGAGCGGCAGCTGATAGATACGGTCGGCATATTGCAGTGCTGCGATCGCGCCGTCGCGGGACGACGCAATCGCCTGGCCGATAAGCTGATTGATCTGGGTGATGCCGCCGGTCACCGCAGCCGGCACCGCCAGGATCAGCAGCCGCTTGACATTGGGCGTCATCTTCGGGAAGCGGAAGCCGATGCTCATACCGGCCGCAAGTACGCCGACATAGACGACGGCAAGCTGCAGCACGCCGGCGGCAAGAACGCCCCAGGAGAGATACCAGGCGGTCGCCAGCGGATCGGCGCCGGTATAGAGCGCATAAAACAGCGCCCCGATCATCACCACGTTGAGGAAGACGGGCGCGATGGCGGCGGCGAAGAAATGATGCAGCGAATTCAGCATGCCGCTCATCATTGCCGTTAGCGACATGCACATCAGATAGGGAAACATCACCGCCGCCATGCGGATCGTGATCGAGAATTTTTCGGGATCGTCGGCAAAGCCCGGCGCGATGACGAAGCGCACCAAGAGCGGCATGGCAAGCTCCATCACGATGGTGATGAGGAGCAGCACCGAAAACAGCACGCCGAAGACCTCTTCCGAAAAGCGCTTGGCGCCATCCGTGCCGTTCGCCTCGATCTCCTTGGCAAAGAGCGGCACGAAGGCGGCGTTGAAGGCGCCCTCGGCAAACAGCCGGCGGAAGAGATTCGGAAAGCGGAAGGCGGCGTAGAAGACGTCGGCCATCGGTCCGGTGCCGAGGGCCGCAGCCATCAACGTTTCACGGGCGAAGCCGAAAATGCGGCTGCCGAGGGTGGCGCCGCCGACGGTCGCGAATTTCTTGACGAGGCTCATGCGTTGGGGCTCATGCGTGGGGGCTCATGCGTTCAGGCTCATATGGGGGAACCGGCCTTCTTTTCGGCGGCGGGCGGGGTCCGGGCGGTGGCGGCGGGTGCGATGATGCCGGAGGGCATGCGCTCGCGCAGCTCGTCTTCTTCCTCGGCCATGACGGCCTTCATCCGGGCGGTGATGTTGGCGCGCTTGCTGTCGCCGGATATTTTCTGGCCGACCAGATCGGTGACGTAGAAGGTGTCGATCACTTTCTCGCCGAAGGTGGTGATGCGGGCCGACTGGATGTCGAGCGACAGGTCGGACAGCACGGCGGTGATCTCCGACAGCAGTCCCGGCCGGTCGAGGCATTCGACCTCGATGACCGTGAACTTGTTCGACAGGCTGTTGGTGATGTTGACCGACGGCGGGATGACGAAAGCCTTGCTCTTCTTGCGATTGCGCGCGCGTGTGGCGATGACCTCGGGCAGCCGCTTGCGCCCGGACAGCACGTCTTCGATCATCCGGCCGATCGTCGCGGCCCGGCGCAGTTCGTCGGCATCGTCGGTAAATTCGCGGCTGACATGGATCGTGTCGAGCGCCCGCCCGTCCGATGTCGTGAAGATCTGCGCATCGACGATGTTGGCCCCGGCCGCAGCACAAGCGCCGGCAATGACGGCGAGCAGTCGCGGATGGTCGGGCGACAGTACGGTGATCTCGGTGATCGCGTGGAAACTGTCGGTGCGCACCGTGGTGGCGAGCGCCTGACCCGCTTTATCAGACTGGCGGATGAAATGGGCGTGACGGATCTGGTCTTCCAGCGGCACGGAGAGCAAATAGGGCTGGTAGTGCAGCTTGGTATAGGTATTGCGATCCTTCTGGCTCCAGTCGGCGAGTGCCGAATGCAGCGCCTCGGCAGCAGCATTGGCGCGTTCCTTGCGGGAGACCTCCGAAAAGCCGCCGGCGAGCAGCAGCTCGGTTTCATAATAGAGCGTGCGCAGAAGCTGGCCTTTCCAGCCGTTCCACACACCGGGACCGACGGCGCGGATATCGCAGATCGTCAGGATCAACAGCATCTTCAGCCGGTCGAGCGACTGCACGCGGTCGGCGAAATCGGTGATGGTCTTGCGGTCGGTGAGGTCGCGGGTCTGCGCCACCATCGACATGGTCAGATGTTCTTCGATCAGCCAGACGACGATTTCCGTCTGCTTCTGCGACAGGCCGAAGCGGGCGCAGAGCTTGCGGGCGACGCGGGCGCCGGCAATCGAATGATCCTCCTGGCGGCCCTTGGCGATGTCGTGGAGGAGAACGGCGACATAGAGCGCCTCGCGGTCCTCGATGCCGGGCATCAGCTTGTTGGCGAGCGGATGCAGATCCTCGGCGCGCCCCTTGTCGATCTCGGAGAGAATGTCGACGGTGCGGATCAGATGTTCGTCGACCGTATAGTGATGATACATGTTGAACTGCATCATCGCGACGATCTTGCCGAATTCGGGGATGAAGCGGCCGAGCACGCCGGCCTCGTTCATCCGGCGCAGGATGAGCGCCGGATCACGCTTCGACGTCAGGATCGACATGAACAGCCGGTTGGCCTCGTCGTTTTCCCGCAGGCTGGTGTCGATCAGGGCGAGTGAGCGGGTAACGCGTTTCAGCGCGTCCGGATGGAATTCCAGCCCATTGATGTCGGCGACGTGGAAGAGCCGGATGATGTTGACCGGATCGCGCTTGAAGACCTCGGGGTCGGCGAGCGCAATGCGGCCGCGGTCTTCGACGAATTCGACGCTGCCGGCGATCTTGCGGTTGCGATGGGTGAAGCGGCTGATGACGCCGGTGAGGCCCGGGATCGACTTCGCCTGCTGGTCTTCAAGCGCGGCGCAAAGGATGCGCGTGAGATCGCCGACATCCTTGGCGACGAGGAAATAGTGTTTCATGAAGCGCTCGACGGCCGAAAGGCCCGGGCGGGTGTGATAGCCGAAGGCTTCGGCGATCTCGCGTTGGATATCGAACGACAGACGTTCCTCGGCCTTGCCGGTCAGGAAATGCATATGGCAGCGCACCGCCCAGAGAAAGTCGTCGGCTTTCTCAAGCAGGCGGTACTCGTGCTTGGACAGCACGCCGAGCTTGATCAGTTCCGCCTGGTCGCGCACGTGATAATAATATTTCGAGATCCAGAACAGCGTGTGCAGGTCGCGGAGCCCGCCTTTGCCTTCCTTGACGTTCGGCTCGACGAGATAACGCGTGTCGCCCGCCTTGCGGTGGCGCTCGTCGCGCTCGGCAAGCTTGGCGGCGATGAATTCCGGCCCGGTGCCGGTGACGATCTCCTTGTCGAAGCGGGACTCGAGCTCGGTTTCCAGCCGCTGCAGGCCGCAGATGTAGCGCATCTCCAGGATGGCGGTGCGGATCGTCATGTCGGACTTGGAAAGCGCAATGCATTCCTCCACCGTGCGGGTGGCGTGACCGACCTTGAAGCCCATGTCCCAGAGCACGTAGAGCATGAATTCGACCGCTTTGTGCGTCTCTTCCGCCGGCCTCGGCAGAAAGAGAAACAGCAGGTCGATATCGGAGCCCGGCGCCAGCGTGTCGCGGCCGTAGCCGCCGACGGCGGTGACCGCGAACTTGTCCTTCTGCTGCGGAAAGATATGGGCGGTGGCGAAATTGTAGAGGACGGTGGTGATCTGGTCCTGCAGCCAGGAAATCCGGTAGGCGCAATTGAGCCCGCCGCCGTCGGCCATCAGTGCCTCGCGCGCCTTCTGCCGGCCTTCGGTGCTCGCCTTCTTCAGCACCGCCAGAAGATCGGCGCGCAGGACGTCGGGCCGGTTGCGGTTGGCCTCGGCAACGGCGTCACACTGCTTCTGCAAGAGCTCGACGTCGAGGATATTGGAGAAATCGAGGTCGCGCATCGCTATCGCCGGGGCGGTTTCCTGTTCATGCCGGACTGCCGGTTCACGGCCTGCCGCTTGTTTCGTCTGCATGCGCTATAGCCCCTTTGCCCGGCGATTGACACGGGCCTTCATACTGCAAGAACGTTTAAATTTGGCGAAATGGTGTTGGTTCGCCGCAAGAGGCGACGGCGCTTTGACGCAAGGGCGCGGGCTTTCCCGGAATCCTCAGGCTTTCCCGGAATCGTCAGCCGGCGGCCCGCGCATTCAGCAAATGCAGCACCTGCCGTGTCTCGCGCATGATCTCCTCGAGCGCCTGCCTGTCGCATTCGCGATAGCCGGCCTTGGCAATCGAGGTGCCGAGCTCCGAGATCACAGCGCAGCAGCGGGTGATTTTCAGCATGCCGATCGGCGACGTCCAGCCGCGCGCGTTGCGGTCCTTATCGGCGCGCCGCATCGTATCGAGCATGGAGCAGATGAGCGAGAGGCGCTCGGTTTCGCGAACCAGTTTTTCCATGAACATGGCGCGCTACTCCTATTTCAACTTCTTCTTGAGGTCGTAAAGCGCATCCATTGCCTCGCGCGGTGTCATGTCGTCAAGGCTCATCGCCTTCAGTGCCTCCTCGACCTTGGAGGTCCCGCGGGCCGTTTCCTCGCGGCGCACCGCCACCTGGAAGAGCGGCAGGTCGTCGATCAACTGGCTCGCCGGGTTCTTGCGATCGGCATCTTCCAGCCGGGTGAGCACGTCGCGGGCGCGCGCCACGACCGAGGCCGGAAGCCCGGCAAGGCGCGCGACCTGGATGCCGTAGGAGCGGTCCGCCGCACCCGGCCCGACCTCGTGCAGGAAGATGACGTCGCCGTCCCATTCTTTGACGCGCATCGTCGCGTTCGACAGCCGGCCAAGCTTTTCCGAAAGCACGGTCAGTTCGTGGAAATGCGTGGCGAAGAGGCCGCGGCAGCGATTGGCCTCATGCAGATGCTCGACGGCGGCCCAGGCGATCGAAAGACCGTCGAACGTGGCGGTGCCGCGGCCGATCTCGTCGAGGATGACGAGGGAACGGTCGCTCGCCTGGTTGAGGATCGCCGCCGTTTCGACCATCTCGACCATGAAGGTCGAGCGCCCACGCGCCAGATCGTCGGAGGCGCCGACGCGCGAGAAAAGCCGGTCGACGATGCCGATATGGGCCGATGTCGCCGGCACGAAGGAGCCCATCTGCGCCAGGATTGATATCAGCGCGTTCTGGCGCAGGAAGGTCGACTTGCCGCCCATGTTCGGGCCGGTCAGCAGCCAGATCGCCCCGTCCCGGTCGCCGGTCCTCGGCGACAGATCGCAATGATTGGCGACGAAGGGGCCGGCAGCCTGCCGCCGCAGCGCCTGCTCGACGACCGGATGGCGCCCGCCCTCGATGGCAAACATCTTCGAGCCGTCGACCTGCGGGCGGCAATAGGCCTGCTCCTCGGCGAGAAGCGCCAAGCCTGCGGCGACGTCGATGACGGCAAGCGCCCGGGCGCCCGACTTGATCGCCTCGGCTTCCGCAACGACGGCCGCCGTCATCCTGTCGAAGGCTTCGAGTTCGATCGTCAGCGCCTGGTCGGCGGCATTGGCGATGCGGCTTTCGAGATCGGCAAGTTCGGTCGTGGTGAAGCGCATGGCGTTCGCCATCGTCTGGCGGTGGATGAAGCGGGCCTTCGCCTCCGCCGTCTCCGTCATCGGCGAGGCATTGCCGGCGGTGACTTCGATGAAATAACCGAGGACGTTGTTGTGCTTGATCTTCAGCGACCGGATGCCGGTCTCCTCGGCATATTGCAATTGCAGGCCGGCGATGACGCGGCGCGACTGGTCGCGCAGTGCCCGGACCTCGTCGAGCTCGGCGCTGGCGCCTTCGCGGAGAAAACCGCCGTCGCGTTTCAACAGCGGCAATTCCTCGGCGAGCGTTTCGGCAAGCAGCTTTTCCAGGGCCGCGGGAAGGGCCTGCAGCCCGGATAGCGCCTGGCCGAGTTCTTCGGGCAGCATCGCCTTGCCGAGCATCGCCGCAACTCCGCCCGCCGCTTCGAGGCCCTGGCGGATCGCCCAGAGATCGCGCGGGCCGCCGCGGTCGAGCGCCAGGCGCGAGAGGGCGCGCGGCATGTCGGGCACATGTTTCAGCGTGTCGCGCAGATTGCCGCAAAGCAGGGGTTCGTCGATCAGGAAACCGATCGAATCGAGCCGCGCATTGATGCGGGCCGGGTCGGTCAGCGGCGACATCAGCCGTTCGGCAAGAAGCCTGGCGCCGCCGCCGGTGACGGTGCGGTCGATTGCCTTCAACAGCGAACCGTTGCGATCGCCGGAAAGCGTGCGGGCAAGCTCCAGATTGGCGCGGGTGGCGGGATCGATGAACAGCGTCGAGGCTGCACTTTCCCGTTCCGGTTTTCCAAGCGGCGGCCGCTCGGCAATCTGCGTCTTCTCGACATAGGCGACGGCGGCCGCGGCCGCTGCCAGCTCGGCGCGCGAGAAGGTGCCGAAGCCGTCCAGCGTCGCGACGCCGAAATACCGCGCGATCCGGCCTTCGGCGCTGGCGCTGTCGAAGAGCACGGAAGGCTGCGGCACGGCTGTCCGGCCGAGCACGTCGAAGACCGGCTTGAGTTCGGGATCGTGGAAGATCGTGTCGGGCAGGATGAGCTCACGCGGATCAATGCGCAGGATATCGGCAAGCAGGCGCGAGGCTTCGGTCTCGGCAAGCCGGAAGACGCCGGTGGAAATATCGATCCAGGCAAGCGCCAGCAAGGCCTCGCCGCTGCCGCGAATGCGGGTCAGCGCCATCAGATAGTTGGATTCCGAGGGCGAAAGCAGCTTTTCCTCGGTGATCGTGCCTGGAGTGACGAGGCGGACGACGTCACGCTTGACGACGGATTTCGCACCGCGTTTTTTTGCTTCGGCCGGATCCTCGATCTGCTCGCAGACGGCGACGCGGAAGCCGAGCGAAATCAGCTTCTGCAGATAATCGTCGGCCGCATGCACCGGAACGCCGCACATCGGGATGTCCTGGCCCATGTGCTGGCCGCGCTTGGTCAGCGTGATGCCGAGCGCGCGTGAGGCTTCCAGCGCATCCCCGAAGAACAGCTCGTAGAAATCGCCCATGCGATAGAACAGCAGCGAATCCGGATTGTTCGCCTTGATCTCGATAAATTGCTCCATCATCGGCGTCGCCGAGGCACGGCTTTCCGCCGTGGCGAGCGCTGCCGCCGAAAAGGCTTCATTCCCTGTGTCTATTCGTGCGTTCACGGAGGTGGAGTTTTTCCCAAAAAAACAGGTGCCAACCCTATCCGCGCGCCGCTATAGATGACAACAGCATTTGAGGAAGAGCAAAGCGTCGCCCACAGGACGTTGGAGGATTTATGCCCGATATCGATAAGAAGGACCGGCCGGTGACCTCGGTTACCGACCAGGAGGCGCTCGATTTTCACGCAATGGGCCGGCCCGGCAAGCTGGAGATCAACCCGACCAAGCCGATGGCGACGCAGCGTGACCTCTCGCTTGCCTATTCGCCGGGCGTTGCCGTGCCCGTGAAGGCGATCGCCGCCGATCCGCAGACCGCCTATGATTACACGGCGCGCGGCAATATGGTCGCCGTCATTTCCAACGGCACGGCAATCCTCGGCCTCGGCAATCTCGGCGCGCTGGCGTCCAAGCCCGTCATGGAGGGCAAGGCGGTGCTGTTCAAGCGCTTCGCCGATGTCGATTCCATCGACCTCGAGATCGATACCGAAAATGTCGACGAGTTCATCAACTGCGTGCGCTTCCTCGGTCCTTCCTTCGGCGGCATCAACCTCGAGGATATCAAGGCACCGGATTGTTTCGTCATCGAAAGCCGGCTGCGCGAGCTGATGGACATTCCGGTGTTCCATGACGACCAGCATGGAACGGCGATCATCGCCGCCGCCGGCCTGATCAACGCGCTGGAGCTGACCGGCCGCGACCTGAAGACGACGAAGCTCGTCTGCAACGGCGCGGGTGCTGCGGCGATCGCCTGCGTCGAACTCATCAAGGCGATGGGTTTTGCGCCCGAGAACGTCATCCTCTGCGATACCAAGGGCGTCATCTACCAGGGCCGCACCGAGGGCATGAACCAATGGAAATCGGCGCATGCGGCAAAGACCGACACGCGCACGCTGGAAGAGGCGATGAAAGGCGCGGACGTCGTTTTCGGCCTGTCGCAGCAGGGCGCGTTTTCGGCCAAGATGATCCGCTCGATGGCGGAGCGGCCGATCATCTTCGCCATGGCCAATCCCGATCCCGAGATCACGCCGGAAGAGGTGGCTCGCATCCGCGACGACGCCATCATGGCGACGGGCCGTTCGGACTATCCGAACCAGGTCAACAACGTCCTCGGCTTTCCCTATATCTTCCGCGGCGCTCTCGACGTCCGTGCCTCGACCATCAACGATGCGATGAAGATCGCCGCCGTCAATGCGCTGGCAAACCTTGCCCGCGAGGACGTGCCCGATGACGTGGTTGCCGCCTATCAGGGCAACCGGCCGCGTTTCGGCTCGCAATACATCATCCCCGTTCCCTTCGATCCGCGCCTGATCTCGGCGATCCCGGTCGCGGTGGCGCAAGCCGCGATCGAAAGCGGCGTCGCCCGCAAGGTCATCACCGACATGGCCGGTTATGCCCGCGAGCTTTCGGCGCGCCGCGATCCGATCGCCTCGACGCTTGCCAGCCTCTATGAGCGCGTCCGCCGCCGTCCGAAGCGCATCGTCTTTGCCGAGGCCGAGGAAGAACAGGTCCTGCGTGCGGCGATGTCCTACGCCAACCAGCAGCTCGGCACCGCCATCCTGCTCGGCCGCGAGGACCTGATCCGGGCGACGGCCGAACGCGCCGGCATCGATCTCAACCGGCCGGGCCTCGAAATCGTCAATGCCCGGCTTTCGACCCGGGTCGAGGCCTATATCGACTATCTCTATGCCCGGCTGCAGCGGCACGGTTATCTCCACCGCGACGCCCAGCGGCTGATCCATAACGACCGCAACCACTTCGCCGCCACCATGGTGGCGCTCGGCGATGCCGACGGCATGGTGACGGGCATTACCCGAAACTATTCGACGGCGCTCGAAGATGTGCGCCGCTGCATCGACGAGAAGCCGGGCCACCGCGTCATCGGCGTGTCGCTGGCGCTCTGCCGCGGCCGCACGGTCTTCGTTGCCGATACGGCGGTGCACGACATGCCGACGGCCGAAGAGCTTGCCGATATCGCCGAAGAGGCCGCGGGTCTGGCGCGGCGCATGGGTTATCCGCCGCGTGTCGCCTTGCTGGCTTATTCCACCTTCGGCCATCCCTCGGGCGAACGCTCCGAGCGGGTGCGCGAGGCGGTGAAGATCCTCGACAAGCGCCGCGTCGATTTCGAATATGACGGCGAGATGGCGGCCGATGTCGCCCTGAACCGCAAGGTGATGGAGCAATATCCCTTTTGCCGCCTCTCCGGCCCGGCCAACGTCCTCGTCATGCCGGCCTTCCACTCGGCCTCGATCTCAACCAAGATGCTGCAGGAGCTCGGCGGCTCCACGGTGATCGGCCCGATCCTCGTCGGCCTCGACAAGCCGGTGCAAATCACCTCGATGGGCGCCAAGGACAGCGACATCGTCAACATGGCGGCGATCGCCGCCTACGGGGCGGGTTCGTAAACTACTCCGGCCCACATTATGAGACGGCATTCCGTGCCCGGCCGACTGCCCGTCGGCCGGGCATAAGTTTTCGTGCGCCGTCGCGATGAAGGCTGCTCTTCCGATAAGTCATACTTTTGATACAATAAGCCTATAGGGCGGCATAAATTTGCCCGCAGGGACATTGAAAAACTGCGGGCAATCGATGCGGTTTCGCAGCTCAGTTGTTTAATATCAACCGGTTGGTTCCCCATGCCAGAAAATGCATCCGCCAATTTCACCCCCCGATTTCAGGGGGCAACTTTCGACGATATGGTCGGGGCTCTGACCAAGGGGTTTGGTTCGTTCGACGCATGGCGCGATGGTCGAGACAAACCGCTCGACTGGAAGGTCGGGTTTTGGGGTGATGAAAGCTTGTCGCTGGTCAGCAACCAGGATTCCGGCGGCTGGGGTGCAAGAACGGCCCATGGAACGCCGGAAACTCTGGCAATCATCGTTCCACGCGCTGGTGCTCTCGATGTAACGCTTGGTCGGTCTGTGATCGAAGGGACACCTGGGCGGCTGCTGTTGGCGAACAATCTTGAGCCGGAACGGATTTCCGTGCGGGCAGCGCCGCACCGGTCAGACACACTGAGTCTGAGCTGGACAATCATCGCTCAGACCGTTGCCTCCGTATTGGAGACCCCCCTGATCGGGGCAATGGACTTGGCACCGGTCATTGATCTTTCCACGGCGGCGGGCCGGTTGATCGGCAGTCTCGCCCAAACGATCATCATCGGCATGCGCAACAACGGGCCGCTCCTTGCCTCGCCAATCGCCATGTTGAACCTGACCCAGGCGTTTGCCGATCTGCTGGTGCGCTCGGTTCCTCATCGGCTCTCGCATCTTCTCGACAGGAAAATCCATCTGATCGCACCCCGGCATGTCCGTCGGGCAATTGAATTCATGCATGCAAACATCGCACAGCCGTTGACGATGCAGAGTGTCGCGGAGGCGGCAGGCATTTCCATTCGCGCTCTTGAAAGCGGTTTTCGTGCCTTCAAGGGAACCACACCGGCTGCCTACCTCAGGACGATCCGCTTGCAAGCGGTCCGGGAGGATCTGCGCGATCCTTCAAACCGGCAGCCGTTGCGGGACATCTGCTTGAAGTGGGGATTCTTTCACTTTGGCCGCTTTGCGGCAACCTATCGGGCGGCGTATGGAGAGAACCCGTCGGACACCAGAAGGCGATCCGATCACTAGAGCCTTTCCGGGTTAGATTGAAGCATTCTGTTGGCTGAAACGGAGTCGAATGCTCGACCGGCCGGCGCGCGTCGTAGCCAAGCTCTACGGCCAAGCCCGCCGATCGAGCAGGCGGCCCGTTTCAGCCAACCCGAAGGGCCGGGCATCTTTCCGCCAGGGCAGAGGCGATCGGCTTGGTCGTACCAAGAGGTATGCCCTTCGCCAATCGCCTCTGCCCTGACGAAAACCTGCTCCGGCAGAATGCTGCAATCTGACCAGGAAAGGCTCTAAGGGCACGCCATCGGAGAGGCTGGAATTGGCTTTTCACAGGCAGATGATCGTCTGCGCAGACTAAATTAGCTCGCGAAGCGGCCGGCATCGGCGCCGTAATAATTCAGGTAACGGTCCGAGATGCTGGAGATCGGCAGCACGATCAGCACGTCGGTCGTGTTGAAGGCATGATCGATGACCGCGCTGGAGCCGACCATCGCGCCGAGGCGGAGATAGCCCTTGATCAGCGGCGGCAGAGCCATCAGCGCCCGCTTCGGGTTGATGGCTTCGACCGGCATCAGGTCCATGTTGCGGGCCAGATGCGGCAGCGCCCCGATGGCCCATTCGTTCTTCGCCAGCACATTGTGGTAGAGGAAGGACAGTGCCAGCGCGTGGCTTTCGAGATAGACGCCGGGGAACGAGGCGCAGCCGAACATGGCGCTGACGCCGTGTTTCAGCGCATAGGCCCAGTTGCCCTGCCACAGGAGCTCGACGGTGCGCTTGGTGCGGTATTCCGGCAGCACGCAGGAGCGGCCGAGTTCCATGAAGCGCTTGTCCGGGTGTTTGGCGATGAGGCCCTCGATTTCGAATTCGGAAGCCGAGTAAAAACCGCCATTGGCGATGGCGACATCTTGACGCAACAGCCTGTAGGTGCCGACGATCTGGTCTTCCGGGTCGCCCTCGATCGAGCGGTCGAGAACCAGAAGATGGTCGCAGACAGCGTCATAGGCGTCGACGTCGCGCTGTCGGCGCATGGCATCCAGCGGCAGCTGCGCCTTCATTTCGTCGACGAAGACGCGGTAGCGCACGGCCTGGGCGGCATCGATCTCGCGTGCCGTGCGGGCAAGGCGGGTCTCCAGATTGCCGATGCGGCCGAGGATATCGCCGTCCTTCTGCACAGCCGTCGAGGGCGGTGCAGCCTCCGCGGTGGTGTCACGATTCAGGATGTCGATGGCGGACATGACGATTCTCCCGTTGCCGGCTTATCGACGCCATAAAACACTTCTCTACGACAGGAAAGTGACATTTTGAATTTCCAGGCGCAAGAAACATGCCGGTTCCCGAGGCGCTCACCGCGCCTCTGCCCGGCGGGCGGAAAGGGCGGCAACCGCCTGAACTTCGGTCAGCAGCCGCACCGGATCGACCGGCTTTACCATGACGCGGTTGGCGCCGTTGAGCAAGACCTGGCGGCGCGATTCGTCGCTCTTGTCGGCCGTCAGCACGATCACCGGCACCGAGGCGAGATCGAGCCGCCGCTCGTGGCCGCGCAGGCGTCCGAGCATGTCGATGCCGTTGCCGCCAGGCATCGAGAGGTCGCTGATGATGATATCGGGCCGGGCATTGGCCTCGCAGAGCGCCATGTCGAGCAGGGTCTCGAAATCCTCGACATGGCGCACCTTATGCCCGCCCTTTTCCAGGACGACGCGCACCAGCATGGCATTGATCGGATCGTCCTCGCCGAGCAGG
The DNA here is from genome assembly GCF_057653455.1 of Rhizobium sp. CB2179. NCBI lineage: Bacteria > Pseudomonadati > Pseudomonadota > Alphaproteobacteria > Hyphomicrobiales > Rhizobiaceae > Rhizobium > Rhizobium sp. CB2179. The sequence continues at coordinate 51,582 of NZ_CM172781.1, forward strand.
ATGCTGAGCCCGCTGGCGGCAACCAGCGTCTCCGCCACCGAAAGGCCGAAGCCCGGCTGGTTGTCGTTGAGCGCGTCGCGCTTCTCCATGCCGCGCATGCGCCCGCGCAGCACGTCGATCAGCGACTGTTCGCGCAGCGGCCGGATCAGCCAGGCATCGAAGAGGTCGAGCGGATGGGCGCTGCGCTCTTCCGGATTGACGAGCAGGACCTTGCGCAGCCCAAGGGCGGCGATTTCGGCGCGATCGGCAAGATGGGCGGAAAATTCCGCCGACATCCGATGGTCGATGATGATATCGGTCGGCCGCCGCCCGCTCTTTGCCAGCTCGAGCAGTGTTGCCCGCGCCGTCTCGCCGTCGCCGACAAGATGGCAGACGCCGCCGAGCGTGGTGATCGTTTCGGCGATGGCGGTGCGCGCCGCACCTGCCGGCGCCAGCAGCACGACGCTGTTGCCTGAAAGCAGCGTGTTTCGCCGGTCGGGGCGCTCGCTGTCGATATCGACAGGGAAGCGGATGGTGAATTCGCTGCCTCGGCCCTTTTCGCTGGCAACCGTCAGCGCGCCATTGAATTCGCGCATGATACGGGCGGAGATGGCAAGGCCGAGGCCGGTCCCGCTGCTCTTGTCGGCAACGCTCCCGCCCTGCTCGAACTCGCCGAAGACGCGCGCCTGCTCCTCCGCCGTCATGCCGGGACCGCTGTCAGTCACGGTGATCGACAGGTCGTCGCCGTCGAGCGACACGCGGATGAAGACGCCGCCGACCTGGGTGAACTTCACCGCATTGCCGATAACGTTGAACAGAACCTGACGCAGCCGCGCCGGGTCGAAGCTCATATTTTCGGGCACGTCGGACGACACGGTGGCGCCGATCTCGATACCCTTTTCATGCGCCCGGTGGGCGAGCATCTCGACGACGCTTTCCAGAAGCTTGCGCAGCGATTCCGAGCGCGGATGCAACGCGAAGCGGCCGACCTCGATGGTGGAGAAATCGAGCAGATCCTCGACGAGCTGCGTCAATGCATGGCCGGACTGGCGGATGTTCGCGAGATAGTTCTGTTGCTCCTGCGTCAACCGCGTCTCCGCGATCAGATGCGTCATGCCGAGGATGCCCGAAAGCGGCGTGCGCACCTCGTGGCTGACGGTGGCAAGCAGCCTCGATTTCGCGGCGCTGTTATATTCGGCCTTCTGGCGGGCTTCCTCGCGGCCCTGCGCGATCAGCCGCTCGTCGGTCACGTCGCGGGCAACGCTTTGCAGCAGCAGGCGGCCGTTCGCCGGGTCGCGGGTAACGACGTCACGCCAGAGGAAGATGCGCTGGCCTTCCGGCGTCGAGATCTCGACATCGTAGCAATGCGGTATCGGACCGGGGCGGAAGGCAAGGCCGATCTCCTCGCAGGTTTTTCCTTCCGGACGCAGCCGCCCGGTCAGGCGGCGAAACGTGTCATTGGCGGAGATGATGCGCCGGTCCATGGTGCGGCTGACCGTGATGTCGCCGAGCACGTCGTGCACGTCGGCAAACAGCTTTGCGCCGCCATTCTCATCCGGCATGGATTGACCGGGGCGCTGCCCGGCCTTGCGCGAGCGAACCATCAGCAGGGCATAACTGGCGATGACGGCCAGGCCAAGGACGACGAGACCGCCCGAAAGCAGCAGCGGATCGCCGGCATGGGCAAGCAGCATCAGGATCGTTGCGGCAAGAAGGCCGGCGCCGCCGAGCCAGTAGAACAGCAGGCGCCGTGTCGGTGCAGGTCCGTCCTGGCGGTCATCGGCGCCCCGGGGTGCCGGTGCGTTCGGTCGTGCGAAGACCGCCTCCATCCGCTTCTCATGCGGCTTGGCGGCGGGTCCACCGAAGGCGGCGGACAATCTTTCCTGCAACTGTCCCAGGTTCTGCATGCTATCTGGATAACATGAGGCCCGTTCCGAATGCCTTCAGGATTTCGATAAGATTTTAGCGGCTGGCCTTTTTCGGCAGCAGCAGCTCGTCGAGAATGACGCAGCCGGCCCCGATGGTGATGAAACTGTCGGCGAGATTGAAGACCGCGAAGGACCAACTCTCGGTGTAGAAAAGAATGTAATCGATCACATGCCCATAAGCGAAGCGGTCGACGAGATTGCCGATCGCGCCGGCGATGATCAGCGCATAACCGAGATGGGCGATCCAGCGATCCTTCGCCGTGCGGTACCACAGCCAGATGACGAAGGCGACGATGATGAGCCGCATGCCGACGATGAACCAGCCGTCCATGCCCGACAGCATCGAAAAGGCGACGCCGAGATTGTAGGTGCGGTAGAGCGCCAGCATCGGAACGACGGGTACGGCCTCCTGTAGCGGCAGGTAATGATCAACGGCGATCTTGACGGCCTGGTCGATGAGAACGGCGACGACGATGAAGAAGAGGATCGGCGCCGGGCGCGAAAACAGCGCCGGGCGTGCATGCGTCTGTTCGGTCATTTGCCCTCGGCAAGTGAGAGGAGATGGCGGCGTGCCTCGAAAAGCATGACGGCGGTGGCGACGGCGAGGTTCAGCGAATCGGCGCGGCCCTGCTGCGGAATGCGGGCAAGCGCGTCGGCCTCCCTGGCCAGCTGCTCCGGCAGGCCGGATTGTTCGTTGCCCATCAGGAGCACGACGGGCTTTTTCCGGTAGTCGATCGTCCGGTAATCGACCGCACCGGCAAGATGCGTCGCGACGACGGAAACGCCGGCCGATTTCCGCCAGGCGATGAATTCCTCGGGCGTCGCCCGCGCGACCGGAACGGCAAAGACCGAGCCCATGGTGGCCCGCACGGTTTCGAGCGAGAAGGGATCAGTCGTTTCTCCGAGAAGTATGATGCCGGAAGCCCCCGCCGCATCGGCCGTGCGGATGATGGTGCCGAGATTGCCGGGGTCGCGCACCCGGTCGAGCGCCACCCATGTCTCGCCGTCGCTCAGTCGGATACCTTTGAGCGGCGTCCAGCGCTGCTCGAAGATGCCGACGACCATCTGCGGGTTGTCGCGGCGGGTGATCGAGGCGATCACCTTTTCGCTGACCTCAAGCACCAGCCCACCCGACGCGACGGTCTTTGCCGCCATCTGCTCGACCAGCGGCTTGCCCTTGGCGGCCTTGGCATAGACCAGCGTGCGGATCGCCCAGCCGAGTTCGATCGCATCGATGATGAGTTTCAGTCCTTCGGCCAGGAAAGTACCGCTTTCCTCGCGCGACTTCTTGTTCGTCAGCGCCTTGATGTCCTTGATGATCGGATTGGCGAGCGAGGTGACTTCCTTCACCTGCCCGACCCTGCGCGGTCCCTGATCGTGGAAGTCCTTGCTCATTTCGGCACCCAGCGGGAAAAGAGGGAGGTGGAGAGCGCGCGGCCCTGCGTCTTGCCGTCGGTGCCGGCCTCGCGGATCACCAACTCGCCGGATTCGACCACGCCGCCGGCGCCACGCATTGTCTCGCGCATCAGCTCATGGATCGAATAGAAGCTGGCGCGGATCGAATAGGCCGTCAGCACCAGGCCCACGGCCTTTGGCGACAGGATCTCGCGGCAGACGTCGAGCATCAGGGGCAGATGCTCGAAGAGATGCCAGACTTCGCCATTGGGGCCACGGCCGAATTTCGGCGGATCGGTGAGGATGATGTCGTATTGGCTGCCGCGGCGTTCCTCGCGCAGGATGAATTTCATCGCATCCTCGCAGATCCAGCGGATCGGCAACTTCTCCATGCGCCCGAGCGCCTGGTTTTCCCGCGCCCAGCCGATCGCCTTCTTCGAGGCGTCGACATGGGTGACCTCGGCGCCGGCAGCGGCGGCAACCAGCGAGGCGACACCGGTATAACCGAAGAGGTTCAGCACCTTCAGCGGCCGGCCGGCCTTTTCGACCTGCTCTTTCATCCAGCTCCAGTGGACGATCTGCTCCGGGAAGACACCGACATGACGGAAGGAGGTAAAGCGACCGAGAAAATCGACACCGAGCAGATTGAGCGGCCAGGTCTCGCCAAGCGCCTCCTTCGGAAAGCGCCAGCGGCCGGCACCTTCCTCGTCGGTATCGCCGGTGAAGGCGGCATCGACCTTTTCCCAGACTTGGGGCGCCAGCGAAGGCCGCCACAGCGCCTGGGCTTCCGGACGGATGATCCGATAGGGGCCGTATTGCTCGAGCTTTTCGCCGTTGCCGCTGTCGATCAGGTGGAAGTCGCCGGCCCCGAGCGATTCGAGAATGACGGGCACGCGCTCAGTCGGCCGCTCGCCGCTGCGTGTCATCAGAGGACGCACGACGGCGGCAGGCACAGCAGCCTCACGCACCGCCTCGCGGGTTGCCGCGGGCTGCGCGACCGGCTTCGGCGGCCGGCCTGCCCGATCGTCCCTGCGATTTTCACCGGAAGGACCTGATGTTTTCTTCTGGCCCGGCCGGCCTTCTCTCTGTTTCAACGTGCTCTTCCGCGTCTCTGTCGGGGTGTGGTATCGGCTTTGTCCGCTGCAGCGCCGCGCGTCTTTTGAAACGCGCAAAGCACATTGCGGCACTTTGAATATGCAGTAGCCCAGAAAAGCCGGGCGGATCAACTGCGCTGCCGGCCAAGCCCGGGCAAGCGGAGAGGGTTCTCCCGGCGCGGCGCCTATTTTACGCCTTCGGAGGCCTGTGTGCGAAGCCAGCTTTCCGCCGCATAGAGGGCCGCGACATGCATCGACTGCATGATGACGGCGCCGGACTGCAGGTCGCCAAGGATGGCAGCTAGATCCGTAAACAGCAGCTCGACCTTCTCTCCGGGGTCGAAAGATGGTTCGCCGGCCCGGCTGAGACCCAGCGCCAGCCAGCTCGTCACCACGTTGCTGTGGCTGGCGGCATTTGGATAGGAGGTGAGCAGCTTGACGAAGGTCGAAGCTTCATAGCCGGTCTCCTCCCGGAGCTCGCGCCGGGCCGCCGCCATCGCCGCATCGCCGGTCTCGCTGTCGCCGGGTTCGAGGCTGCCGGCGACCAGACCGAGCACGATCTCGCCGCGGCCGTGCCGGTATTCCCGCGTCAACAGCACGCGCCCGTCAGGCATCACAGGGATGACGTTGATCCAGTCTGGATAATCGAGCACATGGAATGGCGCGACGACGGTTCCATCGGCGGTGACGCAATCGTCGCTCCGGACCCGGATCCAGCGATCCTCATAGGTGATCCGGCTTGCCGTCACGCTCCAGGGCTTCAGTTCGTCGTTCATCGGCCCATCCCTTGTGTGTCAGATGTGTGTCAGATCGGAACCCGGCAGATAACATTCCGTCCTGCCTTGGCAAAGCGCTTTCGCGCTGGGATAAGATGAGCGAATCGAAGATGGGGCCATCGAATGGATTTCACCGGCGAAGAACGCATCGCCGCGCCGCGGGACATCGTCTGGGCAGCACTCAACGATCCCGAGATCATGCGCGGCTGCATTCCGGGTTGCCAGAGCATCGAGCGGCTGTCGCCTGATGTCTTCGAGGCGACGATCAAGGTCAAGTTCAGCCTGTTGTCCGCCACCTTCCACGGGCTGCTGACGCTTTCCAACGTCGATGCGCCGAAGAGCTATACGCTGTCGGCCGAAGGCAAGGGCGGCCTTGCCGGCTTCGCCAGGGGCAGCGCCGATATCGTGCTTGAGGAAAGGGGTGCCGAGACCATCCTGCACTACCGGTCGAAGGCCGAACTCGGCGGCAGGCTCGCCCAGCTGGGTGCCCGCCTGCTCGATTCGACCTCGCAAAAGCTCGCCGAAGGGTTCTTTTCGGATTTCAATGCCGCGGTCGTCGCGAAGATGGCAGCGGGTTAGGCTTGGCGCGGATTGGAGCTTCGTTTAAATCGGCATGATGACGTGGACCATCAGGCCGCCGCGGGCGGAAGACCAGGAAATGCTTGCGGAGATTTATCTTTCCGTGCGCCGCGAAACATTCGTCTGGGTCGATCCCGGCAAATTCCATCGCGAGGATTTCGCCGCCCATACCAATGGCGAGACAGTCTTCGTCTGCGCGCATGAAAACGGCCGCGTCGCCGGCTTCCTGTCGCTCTGGCCGGAGGACGACTTCATCCACATGCTCTATATCAGCCCTGAATTTCAGGGCCAGGGTGCCGGTAGGGCGCTGCTGCAGGCGCTGCCGGAATGGCCGCAGCACCGGTACCGGCTGAAATGCCTGGTGAAGAACCGGCGGGCAAAGGCGTTCTACCTTTCCCACGGTTTCCACGTGACCGGCAACGGCACCTCGCCTGAGGGCGACTATGAGGAACTGAGCTTTTTTCCGGTTTGACAGCCGCCGGAAGCCAGGCGCCGAACCCGAGCCCATCGAATATTGACCGGTTTACCGCGCCGGCAGCTGCCCGGCGATTTCCTCGGCGCGGTTCTTGTGGCGGTCGGCCTCGCTTTGCCAGCGGATAGCTTCCTTGGCCTCGGTGCGGGCGCGCTTGCGGTGTTTGCCCTGGCTGAACCAGGTGGCGGCCGCCCCGATCAGCATGCCCGCGATCAGCGCGACGACGAGGAAGACGAAGAAGGGCGCGGAAACCGCCAGAACCTGGTCTTCCGGACGGAACGGATTGAAGGCGAGCGTGACGCTCTGCCGGTTGGCGACGCAGAAGACGATGAGGATGACGCCGAGCGGCAGCAGAATCAACAGGTTGACGATCTTCTTGGCCATTTGAGGTCTCCACGCGGCAGATTGCGCCGGTCTTTTTGAGGGGCGCGTTTCATGCTTAGAGCGCCACGCGTCTTTGCAAGACGCGTAAAGCACGATGCGTTACCAGAATAGGAAAACGGCTTTCGAGTTCAAGTGCGGTTTCGCCGCAGGCAGCGACGGTTCAATCCTCTTCGTCGGCCTGGCCGGGATTGAGCCGCTCGCGCAGCTCCTTGCCGGTCTTGAAGAAGGGAACCCACTTCTCCTCGACGAAGACGGTATCGCCGGTCCGCGGGTTGCGGCCGGAGCGCGACGGGCGGTTCTTGACCGAAAAGGCGCCAAAGCCGCGCAATTCGACTCGGTTACCCGCAGCCAGTGCATCCGTGATCTCGTCGAGAACCGCGTTGACGATATTCTCGACGTCGCGATGATAGAGATGCGGGTTGCGTGCCGCAACAATCTGCACCAATTCGGACTTGATCACTTTCGCCCCCTTAAATTATTGATTTCTTATCAATCGTGGCCAACCTGCCAAACTGAAAGCAGCCCGTCAAGAAGCAACTTTGGGGGCAGGATTCCATTGATATCCTGGGTTTTCATGAGATCATCATAACCGAAGATCGTAATCAACCGAGAAACAGCCCCAGCGAGCAGAAAGGGCGTATTGCTCTTCTTGTCCCAGTCCACCATGGGCAGATCACTGTCGACGCCGCGTGACGTCAGATAGGCGCGGATCTCAGCCTCGCCGCCGATTGCATCGACAAGTTTCACCTTCAGCGCCTGGCGGCCGGTATAGATCGTGCCGTCGGCCAGTTTCAGCACCTCGTCGCGCGGCAGCTTGCGCCGGTCGGCGACCAGGTCGACGAACCAGTTATAGCTGTCGACCACCATGTTGCGGATCATCGCCTTGGCTTCCTCGCTTGCCTCGTGGAAGGGCGAGGGCTCGGCCTTCAGCGGCGAGGACTTGATTTCCTGCAGCGAGACGCCGATCTTGTCGAGCAGCGGCTGGATCTGCGGATACTGGAAGATGACGCCGATCGAGCCGGTGATCGAGCTGTCGCCGGCAATGATCGTATCGCCGGCGGTGGCGATCATGTAGCCGGCGGAGGCGGCAAGCGTGCGCACGTCGGAGACGACAGGCTTCTTGGCAGAGATTGCACGGATCGCCTTGAAGATTTTTTCGCCGCCATAGGTCGTGCCGCCGGGCGAGGAGATCGAAATCACCACTGCCTTCACCTGATCGCTGATCTCGACCTTCTTCAGCCGCTCCAGAAGCTCGTCGTCATCGACGATCAGCCCGGATATCGTCACATGGGCGATGTGCGGGCGCGCCGTCCCGGCATCGCCGAGGGCAAAGCGGTAGAAGGCGAAACCAAGTGCCACGATGAGGGCCACAGCGATGACGCGCCAGAAGCCGAGCTTACGACGCAGCCGCCGGCGATCGGCGATGATCGAACTGTCCATAGAAACCTCCAGCGCTGGCACCGGCTTCGGCATGACGCCGATCGATCCGGTGAAATAGGGTGGCAGCGGCCCGTACGAATGCCACTTTTGAATGTTTTTCCGTTTTGTTGCTTGTTGCAGAAAAAATTCCATATTGGCAAGCCAATGTAATAATGCGAAACGAACTGTGATTGGCGGCCGGCTTTGTTATGAAGGCGCGGCGATCACCGCACATGGACGAGGCCTATGCTCGATACCCTGAAGAACAACGGACATGCCGCCTATTCAGGGTCCGGCAAGAATGCCTATGGCGATGCCTTGTTCCATTCCGCCCGCGTGCGGCGGCTGAAGATATTGCTGCCGGTGGCAGCCCTTATCGTTTCAGCCGCTGTTGGCGCCGTGACAGTGATCCGCACCTATCTGCCCGAGAATATCAAGATGGAGGGCGCCAAGATCGAGAACGGCAAGGTCGTGATGGAAAAGCCGGCGATCTCGGGGCGCAATTCCGACGGCATCAACTATTCGATGCTGGCCGAAAGGGCGCTGCAGGATATCCGCAATCCCGATTTCATCACGCTCGAGACCATCAAGGCCGCCGTGCCGATGAATGATGGCCTGATCGCCCGTGTCGTCGCCTCGACCGCCGATTACAATCGCGCCACCGACAATCTGCATATGACGGCCCCCTTCACCCTAGTGCTGAGCAGCGGCCTCAATGCGAATTTCCAGTCCGCCCAGCTTGACATCAAGGGCGGAAACATGCGGAGCGACGACCCCGTCACCATCACCAAGGACAATGCCTCCATTGTTGCGAAGACGCTTCAGATAACCGATAAGGGGCGGGTGATCACATTCGAGGGGAATGTTCGCATGAATGTCGATCCATCCGCCATCCATAAACAGGGCACTTAACCAGCCGGGTCATCCATGACAAAAGATTGTCGCTTTTCCACTTGCAAGACAGGCATGGCATTCATTGCCGGCGCATTTGCCCTTATTCTGACGGCCTCGGGCGCCGGCGCGCAGCAGGCGACGGCGACGATGCCGGGCATGAAGCTGTCCAACGACCAGCCGATCCAGATCGAAAGCGACAAGCTGGAGATCCACGACCAGGAACACACCGCGCTCTTCACCGGCAATGTCAAGGTCGTCCAGGGGACGACGACGATGCAGTCCGGCAAGATGACCGTCTATTACAAGGATAAGGCGGCGAAGCCGGTCGCTGACGGGACGCAACCGGCGGCCCAACCCGCAGCGCAGCCGCAGCAGTCGGCCTCGCTTGCATCGGGCAGTGCCGATATCGACAAGATCCTGGTGACGGACAAGGTCTTTTTGACCTCGGGCACGCAGACGGCGACCGCCGATGACGGCAATTTCGACATGGCCTCGCAGACATTCATCCTCACCGCGGATGAGGGGAAAAAAGTTATTCTGTCGGACGGGCCGAATGTTTTTACCGGCTGCAAGCTGACGGTTCACATGCAGACCGGCCAGGCGGAGCTTGAAAGCTGTGGCGGGCGTGTCCAGATTCAGCTCGATCCGAAGTCGAAGCCGAATACACCACAGCAGAAGCAGAACTGAGAAGCCGGCCTCCCACGTGAAATTAACATCGCTATCCACCATGTTCGGCAAGCCCGGGCCACAAGCTGCGGGCGCCGCCGACAAGAGCCGCTATCAGGGAACGCTGATCGCACGCGGTCTGACGAAGACCTATGCGACGCGGCGCGTCGTCAACGGCGTCTCGCTGGTGGTGCGCCGCGGCGAGGCCGTCGGCCTGCTCGGCCCGAACGGCGCCGGCAAGACCACCTGTTTTTACATGATCACCGGCCTGGTGCCGGTCGATGAAGGCACGATCGAGATCGACGGCAACGACGTCACGACCATGCCGATGTACCGTCGATCGCGCCTCGGCGTCGGTTACCTGCCGCAGGAAGCCTCGATCTTCCGAGGGTTGACGGTGGAAGAGAATATCCGCGCCGTCCTCGAAGTGCATGTCAAGGACAAGGCCGAGCGCGAGCAGAAGCTGAACGAGCTGCTGGAGGAATTCCATATCCAGAAGCTGCGCAAGAGTGCCGCCGTCGCCCTTTCCGGCGGTGAGCGCCGCCGCCTCGAAATCGCCCGTGCGCTTGCGACCGACCCGACCTTCATGCTGCTCGACGAACCCTTCGCCGGCGTCGACCCGATCTCGGTCGCCGACATCCAGAATCTCGTTCACCACCTGACGGCACGCGGCATCGGCGTTCTCATCACCGACCACAATGTCCGCGAGACGCTGGGTCTCATCGACCGCGCCTACATCATCCATGCCGGTGAGGTACTGACCCATGGCCGGGCGAACGACATCGTCAACAATCCGGAAGTGCGCCGGCTCTACCTCGGCGACAATTTCAGCCTCTGACGTCAGATCCGGATGATTTTAGGCCGGATCGGCAGAAATTCACTATGCCGGCATAGTTCCGCTTGACCAAATACAATAAAAAAGCAATTTTTGGGCCAACTTGGATTTCCGTGGCCTGAAGCCTTGATCGGACGCGGTTTCCCGGAGGAATCGAGGGGAGTTTTGCGTCCGTCATGGCACTGTCCGCCAATCTTTTCCTGCGCCAGACTCAGTCTTTGGTGATGACGCCGCAACTGATGCAATCCATCCAGTTGCTGCAGATGACGCATTTCGAACTCAACCAGTTCATCGCCCTGGAAGTGGAGAAGAACCCGCTGCTCGAATTTCCGTCGAATGACGGCGAGGCGGGCGGCGAACGCGGCGAAGCCGAAGATGGAGAGTATGCTCATCAGCCGGAGGATGCCGGGTCGGACGACGGTTACGATAACCGCACCGAGGCGCTCTCCAGCGACTGGTATGACAATGGCGGCAGCGCCAGCACCAGCCGGCTGAACGACGAGCTCGACGCCAATTACACCAATGTCTTTCCTGACGACGGTGCCCCGCAGCGCCTCGATGCGCCGGAGCTCGTCAGCCAGTGGAAGTCGATGCCGGGCAGCGGCGAGGGCGCCGACTACGATCTCGACGATTTCGTCGCCGGCCAGGTGTCGTTGCGCGATCATCTCGCCCAGCAGATCCCCTTCGTCCTGCCTGACATGGCCGACCGGCTGATCGCGCAGAATTTCGTCGACCAGCTCGACGACTGCGGTTATCTGCAGGCCGATATCGTCGAGGCGGGCGAGAGGCTGGGCACGAGCCTCGCACAGGCAGAGCGCGTGCTCGCCACCCTCCAGAGCCTCGATCCGCCGGGTGTTTTCGCCCGCAGCCTCGCCGAATGCCTGGCGATCCAGCTGAAGCAGAAGGACCGATATGACCCGGCCATGCAGGCTCTGGTCGAAAATCTCGAACTGCTTGCCCGGCGCGATTTTGCCACGCTGAAGCGGCTTTGCGGCGTCGACGAGGAAGATCTTCTCGACATGCTCGGCGAGATCCGCCAGCTCAATCCGAAGCCCGGCAGCGGTTTCGAGGCGGGTATTTCCGAAGCGATCATGCCCGATGTGGTCGTCAGAGCCTCCTCGGATGGCGGCTGGCTGGTCGAGCTCAATCCGGATACGCTGCCGCGAGTGCTGGTCAACCAGTCTTATTTTTCCCGGGTGACAAAGAACGGCGAGGATCACGCCTTCCTCTCCGATTGCCTGCAGACCGCCAACTGGCTGACGCGCAGCCTCGATCAGCGGGCTAAAACCATCATGAAGGTGGCAAGCGAAATCGTCCGCCAGCAGGACGCCTTCCTGCTGCACGGCGTCGACTATCTGCGCCCGCTGAACCTGAAGACGGTCGCCGAAGCGATCAAGATGCATGAATCCACCGTCAGCCGCGTCACGTCGAACAAATATATGCTGACGCCGCGCGGCCTCTTCGAACTCAAATATTTCTTCACCGTCTCGATCAGCGCCGTCGCAGGCGGCGACAGCCATTCGGCCGAAGCCGTGCGTCACAAGATCCGCGCGCTGATCCTGCAGGAGAGCCCGGAGGCGGTGCTTTCCGACGATGATATCGTCGACATGCTGAAGAAGGGCGGGGTCGATCTCGCCCGCCGCACGGTTGCGAAATACAGGGAGGCGATGAACATTGCCTCTTCGGTCCAGCGCCGCCGCGAGAAGCGGGCGCTCGCCAAGGTCGCCGGTTTCTAACGCGGCAACGCTTCGGCCTCGATCGAAGCATCCGGCCCGCAAATCCCGTTATTCCTCTCCAGCGCCCTGCGTCTTAGACATGCAAACGGCGCCGAAACCCTGTGAATTGTCTTCAACGAATATCGAAACGCCGACCATGACGCCGCAAAATTCCAACCTTGCCAGGGAGCTTTTCCTGCTGCTGGTGCTGGCGACCCTTTGGGGTTCCTCCTATAGCTTCATCAAGATCGGCGTCGAGACGATCCCGCCGATAACGTTGATCGCCGCTCGCACGCTGATTGCCGGCGGCATTCTGCTGGCCGTCCTGCGCCACCGGCGTGTCCGCCTGCCGCGCGATCTCGCCACCTGGCGGCGGTTTTTCGTTCAGGCCTGTCTGAACAGCGTCGTCCCCTTCACTCTGATCGCCTGGGCGGAACAGTCCGTCGATGCCGGACTGGCGGTGATCCTGAATTCGGCAACGCCGATCTTCACCTTCCTGCTGACCGTGCTGATCACCCGCCATGAGCAGGTGACGTTGCGAAGGCTTTTTGGCGTCATGGCCGGGCTTGCCGGCATCTGCCTCGTCATCGGCGTCGAAGCGCTCGGCGGTCTCGGCGAAAGCCTGATGGCGCAGCTTGCCATCATCCTGGCGACCATCTGCTATGCAGGTGCCGCGATTTTCAGCAAGAACTTCAAGGGGCTCGACCCCGCGGTGCCGGCGGCCGGCTCGTTGATCTCAGGCGCGGTTGTTCTCTTGCCGATGAGCCTCGTCGTCGATCGGCCGTGGGAAATCGATCCTTCGCCGGCATCGATGCTGGCGCTGCTGGCCCTCTCCGCCTTTTCGACGGCGCTCGCCTTTGTGATCTATTTCCGTCTCGTCCAGACGCTGGGTTCGGTCGGAACCACCGCGCAAGCCTATCTCAGAGTGCCGATCGGGGTTGCGATCGGCATCGTTTTTCTCGGCGAGAGGCTGAGCGCGACGGCCTGGATCGGGCTCGTCTGCGTCATAGCAGGTGTCGCCGCCATGACGATCCCTGCAAGGAGGGGCACAACGCAGGCACGAAACGCCTAAACTGTATGGGGTGGCGATCGGCGGCATGCCTTGCCCGACTGGGTATCCGCCACACGTTGACCGAGTGCCGCCGACGGTGATTCGGCGCCCTATTGACTTTTCTGCAAGCTCTGGCTAGAAGCCCGCCGCAATCGATGCCGTGAACGGCGTCTGGAGTTATCCCCAGCATCAGAAGGGCACTAAGGACCCGCAGGCCTAAGCCGATCTTGCTTGAGATTGTGCGAAGTGCTTGGATGAACCTGAGGCTTGGCGTAAACTGATACCCGCAAACGACCATAAGAAGGGAAACTCCATGAGTGTGCGTGTATCCGGGAAACATATGGAAATTGGTGAATCTTTCCGTCAAAGGATCGAGGACCAAATTGGTATGGCCATCACGAAATACTTCGACGGGGGATATTCCGGCCAGGTGACCGTGGAAAAGGCGAGTTCTCGTTACTCGGCGGATTGCAAGCTTCATCTCGACAGCGGGGTGGTGCTGCATGCGGCCGGCGAGGCGACCGACCCGCAATTGGCTTTCGACGCCGCCTCCCAGCGGATCGAAAAACGGCTGCGGCGTTACAAGCGCAAGCTGAAGGACCATCACGCCGGAAACCATCTGAATGGTTTTGCAGAGGTCTCCTACACGGTTATGGATTCCGTTCCTGATCACGATGATGAAATCGCTGACGATTTCGCTCCGGCGATCGTCGCTGAAAGCACGAAGCAGCTGAAGACCATGTCGGTCGCCACCGCAGTGATGGCGCTCGACATGACCGACGAGCCGCTTCTCCTGTTCCGCAGCCCCGGCAAGGAACATCTGAACATCGTTTACCGTCGGCACGACGGAAATATTGGCTGGATCGATTCAGCCAGTATCAAAGGCTGAGATCAGGGTGGTGAGCGGCGGTATTGCCGCCGCTCCTTGCATTTGATCCCGGCGACAGAAGGAAAAAGAAATGGCATTGGCAGATTTGCTCCATCAGGATGCGATCATTCCCGCCCTCAGAGTAAATTCCAAGAAACAGTTGCTTCAGGAATTGGCTGCAAGAGCCTCCAGGATCACCGGGCTTTCCGAACGGGAGATCTTCGACGTCATCCTGCAGCGCGAACGCCTGGGCTCGACCGGAGTCGGCAACGGCATAGCCATTCCCCACGGCAAGCTGGGAAACATCCATTCGATCGTCGGCATCTTCGCCCGGCTGGAGCAGCCGGTCGATTTCGAGGCGCTGGACGACCAGCCTGTTGATCTCGTGTTCCTGCTGCTTGCGCCGGAGGGCGCGGGCGCCGATCATCTCAAGGCTCTGTCGCGTATCGCCCGCGTGCTGCGTGATCACGATCTGGTCGCCAAGCTGCGCGCCACCGATTCCGCCTCGGCGATCTATGCCTTCCTCAACGAAGAGCAGACGTCGAACGCTGCCTGAGCGGCATTAATCCCCGAAATGCAAAGGCGCCTGATTTCCCAGGCGCCTTTTGCATTATGAGGGGCTGAACGATCAGAACTCTTCCCAGCTGTCCTGCGCTACGGCAGCGGATCCACGCGATGAGGCAACGGAGCGACGGGGCACTCGCGCGAGGCGAAGGGGCTGCCGGCACCGCGTTGACCGATCAAGCCACAGTCTCCGCGGTCCCATCACTATATGAGACAGCACATCGGCGCTTGTCGCCGTCTATCCTTCAAGATTTATATCCTGTCTGCGACTTCCTCGCTCAAGGGGATCGACGGTTGCGCTCCGGCCTTGAGGCAGGCAAGCGAACCGGCAACTGCCGCACGGCGCAGCGCCGAGACAAAATCGAGGCCGTCGTCGAGGCTGGCGGCGAAATAGCCGCAGAAAGTGTCTCCCGCACCGACCGTATCGACAGGTTGGATCTTGAGACCCTGCGCCCTAGAAATCGACCCGTCGCGAATGGCGATGACCCCGTCGGCACCGAGCGTCACGATCAGCGTCTGGCCCGTCTCCGCATGCAGGCGCACGAGGGCTGCCTCGCGCGCTTGTGCGTCCATGCCCTCTTGTCCGGCGAGCCGCTCGAACTCGGTCTCGTTGGCAATGACGATATCGGCGAGCCGGCCGAGACGCGGCGCATCGGGGATCAGCGGCGCAAGGTTGAGGATGCTGGTGACGCCCTTGGCGCGGGCCGCCGACAGCGCGCGCTCGACGGCGGCAGCCGGCACTTCGAGCTGAAGCATCAGGATATCGCCTTCGTTCATGCGGCCGATTGCCGTCTCGGCATCGGCAGGTGTGAGCTGGCCATTGGCGCCGGGAACGACGGCGATCATGTTTTCGCCGTCGCCGCCGACGAGGATCAGCGCCGTGCCGGTGGGGCCGTCGACATTGTTGATCAGAGAAAGGTCGGTGCCCGCATCATCAAGTAGGGCGAGCGCTTCCGCAGCGAAAGCATCCTTGCCGACGGCGCCGGCCATATGCACGTACCGGCCGGCGCGGCGCGCTGCCAGCGCCTGGTTGGCGCCCTTGCCGCCGGCGGCCGTGGCAAAGCCGTTGCCAGCCACCGTCTCGCCGGGCTTCGGCAGGCGCTCGGTCGTGGCGATGAGATCCATGTTGATGGACCCGAAAACTGTGATCATGAATGTGTCCCGTCTTCTGGAGCATGCTGACGACATCATGCTCCTACTGTTTCATGCGGGCGCGACACTGCCCGAAGCGGTCACTCCTCGTCAACCACCCGCAGCTTCAGAAGACCAGTGCGGCTCTCCACCGATTTGGCTGCGGCTTCGCTGTCGCGGGCAGGCTTGGCATCGCCGCCGGCCTCGAATTCCAGCGCTTCGATCCTGGCGCCGCGCCTGGTGAGCTTGTCGGCTGATGTGACCACCATGTCGATATCCTTCTGCGCCATGGCGAAATGGCCCTGCAATTTGCGCACCCGCTCGTCCAGGCGGCTGAGATCGTCCATCAGGATCGCCACTTCGCCCTGGATCAGATGCGCCTGCGCCCGCATGCGCTGATCCTTGAGCACGGCCTGAATGACCTGGATCGACAGCATCAGCAGCGACGGTGAGACGATGACGATGCGTGCGCGGTGCGCCTTCTGCACCACCGGCTCGAAGTGCTCGTGGATCTCGGCGAAGATCGATTCGGACGGCACGAAGAGAAAGGCCGTATCCTGGGTTTCCCCCTGGATCAGATATTTCTCCGAAATGTCCCTTATATGGACCTCCATGTCGCGGCGGAATTGCTGGCTGGCGATCTTGCCGGCCTCGGGGCTGCCGGCGTCGCGGATCGCGTTCCAGGCTTCGAGCGGAAATTTTGCGTCGATCACCAGCGGCGGCGCGCCGTTCGGCATGCGGATCGTGCAGTCCGGCCGCGAACCGTTGGACAGCGTCTGCTGGAAGGCGTAGGCGCCCATCGGCAGACCGTCGGCGACGATCGTTTCCATTCTCGACTGGCCGAAGGCGCCGCGCGTCTGCTTGTTGGACAGAATGGCCTGCAGCCCGACGACATCCTTGGCGAGCGTCTGGATATTGTTCTGCGCGGCATCGATGACCGCCAGCCGCTCCTGCAGCCGCTGCAGGTTCTCATGCGTCGATTTGGTCTGCTCGGTGATCGTCGAGCTGACTCGCTGCGACATGCCGTCGAGGCGTTGGCTGATCGTCTGGTTGAGTTCGCTCTGCCGCGCGCCGAAGACCTCCGTCATCGCCGCGATGCGGCCCTGCATCTCTGCCTGGATTTTCAAAAGCTCGGCCATGCGCGCTTCGTTTTCCTGAGCACGAAAGTTCGCTTCCTCCGCCTGCTCGCGGCGAAGGCCGGCGGCGCGCAGCAGAAGCACGATCACCAGCAGGACGAGGACGGCGAGACACCCGCCGACAAGCGCCAGCATGGCCGGGCTGATCGAGGCAAGGGAAAGGGCGAGCGATTCGGAATGGACGGTCATGCCGCAAGCATAACAGAAGAAGCGCCGATTTATAGATCAAAACGTGAACAGAGTGGACGATCCTCAATATCTTCGCAAGCCGTTGCTCTTCCGCGTCCACCGAAAAGAAATGTCGCCGCGGCTTAACGATTGCTCAACCATATTGGCCAAAACCTGCGGCGCTGAAATCCCCTCCCGCGCGCGTCGCGCCAAGTACAGAGATCCCCATGACCGCCCAGCAGACCGACAATGCCCTCAGGCAGCGCCTCGATTTCATCGAGCTGGATGAAACGGCGCGCAAGTCGATGCGGGATCTGCGCCCTGTCATCTCAGAGCTGATCGGCGGCGCCCTCGATAAATTCTACGCCAAGATGGCCAAGACCCCCGCTGTCGCCGACAAGTCCCAACTGGGCCATGCCAAAAAGCGTCAGCAGGATCATTGGGTCAATCTTACTGGCGGCACGTTCGACGAGAGCTATGTCGACGGCGTGACCACCGTCGGCCGCATGCATGAGCGCATGGGGCTGGAACCGCGCTGGTCTATCGGCGGTTACGCCATCGTCATGTCCGAACTCGTCAAGGGCATCGTGGAAAAGCAGTGGCCTTCGTTCTTCGCGCGCCAGCAAGGCAAGCTGCTGGCCGAGAAGCTGTCGGCGGTCGTCAAATCAGGCATGCTCGACATGGATTATTCCATCTCGGTCTATCTCGAGGTGCTTGAAGCAAAGCACCGCGCCTTGGAAGAGCAGCGCGCTGAGGCCCAATCCGACCAGGCGATCGCGCTGGAGCAGCTGCGCCGCGGTCTGGAAGCGTTGTCGAACGGCGATCTCGAAGCTACTTTGCCGTCCGACCTGCCGGGCAATTTCTGGCAGATGGCCGAGGACTACAATCGCGCCGTCAGCGCCCTTCGCCAATCCTTCGCCTCCGTGCGCGAGACCTCCGGCCATATCAAGACCGGCGCCGACGTCATTTCCAACGCGACCAACGATCTGGCACTGCGCACCGCCCAGCAGGCGGCAGGCGTCGAGGAGAGCTCGGCCGCGCTGCAGCAGCTGTCCGTCAGCGTCGGCCAGACGGCCGCCAATGCCGAGAAGGCGTCGGAGGCCGTGCGCGAGACACAGCAGAAGGCGAAGAACTCCGGCGAGCTCGTCACCAGCGCCGTCTCGGCGATGGCCGGCATCGAGAAATCCTCGACCGGGATCACCAAGATCATCGGCGTCATCGATGAGATCGCCTTCCAGACCAATCTGCTGGCGCTAAACGCCGGTGTCGAGGCGGCCCGTGCCGGCGATGCCGGCAAGGGTTTTGCCGTCGTCGCCCAGGAAGTCCGCCAGCTCGCCCAGCGCACCGTGGAAGCAGCCAAGGAGATCAAGAACCTGATCTCGCAGAGCTCGACCCAGGTCAATCAGGGTGTCGGCATCGTTTCCAGCACCGGCGAGGCGCTGAACGACATGATCAGCCGCATCGACATCATCAACCGTTTCGTCGCCGATATCGCCGCCGCCGCCCGTGATCAGGCGACCGGCGTCAACGAGGTCAGCCTCGCCGTCCGCAACATGGGTGCAATCACCCAGCAGAATTCGGACATGGTCGAGCACTCTTCGGCGGAAACCCGCCGGCTCAAGGACGAGGTGGAGACCCTGATCGAGCTGCTGCAGCGCTTCCGTGCCCGGCCGGAAGGCCGTTCTGCCGGTGCTGCCCGCCGGGCGGCCTGAGGCGAATATGGCGAAATTCCAGGCGGGGATGCAAAAAAGCGTATTCCCCGGCTGCCGGATAATTCCATAGTCGGAAAAGATGGGTTATGGGAACGCCATGACCATCAAGCCACTCATCATTCTTCCCGATCCCGTTCTCCGCCAGCTGTCGAAGCCGATCGAGCGGGTGGATTCCGACCTGCAGCGTCTTGCCGACGATATGCTGGAAACCATGTATGACGCGCCGGGCATCGGCCTCGCTGCCATCCAGATCGGCGTGCCGCGCCGCATGCTCGTCATCGACATCGCTCGCGAGGGCGAGGAAAAGCAGCCGCAGGTCTTCATCAACCCGGAGATCGTCAAATCCTCCGACGAGCGCTCCGTCTATGAGGAAGGCTGTCTTTCGATTCCGGATTATTATGCCGAGGTGGAGCGCCCGGCCGTCGTCTCGGTCAAATATCTCGACCGGAACGGCAAGGAACAGACCGTGGAAGCCGACGGCCTGCTCGCCACCTGCCTGCAGCACGAGATCGACCACCTGAACGGCGTGCTGTTCATCGATTACATCTCGCGGCTGAAGCGGGAGATGGTGATCAAGAAATTCACCAAGGCGGCGAAGTCGAAGGCGCTCTGACACTGCGTTGAAAATCCACCGGCGACGCACTATGATATCACTGATATCATGATGGAGGTGCCGAATTGGGCGACTTGCTTATTCGAGACGTTCCGGATGCGATGAAGCGGCAGCTTCAGGAAAGCGCACAACGCAACGGCCGCAGCCTTTCGGAAGAGGCGATTGAAATCATGCGCCGACAGATTGCGGTGGAGCGCTCGAGGGATTCCGCCGGGCAGCGCCTGCGTTCCCTGATGAGTGAGGAAAGATTGAGCGAAGATGAGGTGGAGGCCATTGCCGCATCCCGCCATGAACGGGACCGTGAACCGCCGCGTTTCGACACATGATCGTTCTCGATACGAATGTGATTTCAGAAATGCAGGGGAGGATCTACAGCGATCGGATATTGAACTGGCTGGACGCCTATGACGTCGAGACGCTTTTCCTGACGACGATTGCCGTCGCGGAAATGCGTTACGGTCTTGAACTCCTTGATGATGGCAGGCGAAAGACAGCACTGGTGTCCGACTTCAACCGGATCGAGTCTGAATTTGCCGGCCGCATACTCGGTTTTGCCCTCAGTGCAGCGCATCGCTACGGCCTGCTGGCGGCCGAGCGTAGAAAGGCGGGACGGCCGATGGAAACCAAGGATGCCATGATTGCCGCCATCTGCCTTGCAAACGGCGCGACGCTTGCGACCCGCAACACCAGAGATTTCGAAGGGCTTGATCTCAAGCTCGTAAACCCGTTTGAAGACGGTTGATCCTCAATTGGCGAGATAAAATGTCTCTTCGCATCATCTTCATGGGAACGCCGGAGTTCTCGGTTCCGACCCTGCGCCTGCTCGTCGATGCCGGCCACAGGATCGTTGCGGTCTATACGCAGCCGCCGCGGCCGGGCGGGCGGCGCGGCCTCGATCTGCAGAAATCGCCGGTGCATCAGGCCGCCGAACTGCTCGGCCTGCCGGTCTTTACCCCGGTCAATTTTAAGGACCCCGAGGAGCGCGAGAGGTTTCGTGGCTTGAATGCCGATGTCGGCGTCGTCGTTGCCTACGGGTTGCTGCTGCCGGAGGCGATTTTGAACGGCACCCGCGATGGCTGCTACAACGGTCATGCCTCGCTGCTACCGCGCTGGCGCGGTGCGGCACCCATCCAGCGGGCGATCATGGCCGGCGACGCAAAGACCGGCATGATGGTGATGAAGATGGACAAGGGTCTGGATACCGGCGCCGTGGCACTCACCCGCGAGGTCGAGATCGGCCCGAACATGACGGCTGGCGAGTTGCACGACCGGCTGATGCTCGTGGGCGCCAAGGCGATGGCGGAAGCCATGGTGAAACTCGAAATGAACGACCTGCCGCTGACGCCGCAGCCGGAAGACGGCGTGCTCTATGCGGCCAAGATCGACAAGGCCGAGACGCGCATCGATTTTTCCAGGAACGCCGGCGACGTGCACAATCACATTCGCGGCCTGGCGCCGTTTCCGGGTGCCTGGTTCGAGCTCGAAATCGGCGGCAAGCCGGAGCGGGTCAAGGTGCTGGCGTCCGAGCTGGCTGAAGGGCAGGGTGCTGCCGGGCTATTGCTGACGGACGATCTCGTGATCGCCTGCGGCTCGGGCGCGCTGCGGCTGACCAGGCTGCAGAAGGCCGGCGGCAAGCCGCTGGCGGCGGCCGATTTCCTCAGGGGCACGCCGCTTGCGGCGGGCACGAGGCTCACCTGATGCCGCGTTTCCGCATGACCGTCGAATATGACGGCGGCCCCTATGTCGGCTGGCAGCGGCAGGAAAACGGCCACTCGGTGCAGGGCGCGATCGAGGCGGCGGTGCTGTCGCTGACCGGTGAGACGGTCTTGGTGCGCGGCGCGGGCCGTACCGATTCCGGCGTCCACGCCATGGGGCAGGTGATCCATGCCGATCTTTCGAAGGAGTGGTCGCCCTACCAGTTGCAGAATGCCTTGAACGCGCATCTGAGGCTCGCCGGCGAGCGGGTCTCCATTCTCGAGGTCGAGGCGGCTCCCGAGTTCTTCGATGCCCGTTTTTCGGCGCTGCGGCGCCATTACCTCTATCGCATCGTCAGCCGCCGGGCGCCGCTGGCGCTCGAAGCCGGCAAGGCCTGGTGGGTGCCGAAGGTGCTCGACCACGAGGTCATGCATGCCGCCGCCCAGAGGCTGGTCGGCAAGCACGATTTCTCCACCTTCCGCGCCGCCCATTGCCAGGCAAACAGCCCGGTGCGCACCCTCGACCGGCTGGATGTGACGCGCAACGGCGAACTGATCGAGATCCGCGCCACGGCGCAGAGTTTTCTTCACAACCAGATCCGCTCCTTCGCCGGCACGCTGAAGCTCGCCGGCGAAGGCAAATGGACGCCTGATGATGTCGAGGCGGCGCTTGAAGCGCGCGACCGCAAGGCCTGCGGCCCAGTGGCGCCGCCGGACGGGCTCTATTTCATGCAGGTGGATTATCCCGACGTGATCCCCGATCGCCGAAGGCCGGTCACCGATACCGATGCCAATGACGGGGATGCTGACGATCCCTCGTAAACTTGGTCAGACGGGATAGATGCCGAGGAAGTGCTGCAGATATTCCGAAAGGATCATCGATGGCACGAGCAGCACCAGTGTCAGCGCCCCGGTCATCAGCGCGTGACCGTGGCAGATCATCCGGATAATGCGGGCCAGCACGAAGACCTGCGCCAGCATGAAGGCGAGCAGCAGCAGCGAGACGAGGCCGATGGATCCAGGCAGGAAGAACACCAGCGCCAGCAGCAGCCCGTTGATATAGGAGAGCGGCACGCCGAGCCAGTTGACGCTGACGACGACGGGCGCGAAACGCTCGCCCATCCGGAAGGCAAGCAGCAGAACCCCTGCAAAGACCAGCGGCACGAACCAGTTGGCGACCTCGACGAGGCCGAGCCTGATATAGAAGGGAAAATCGACATCGGCTTCCGGCGGCATCGACCGCAGGAAGGCCTGCCGCCACCAGAGCCAGGAAATACCCATCGGCGGCAGGCACCAGAGCATCGCCCAGAACGAGCGATTGACGCCGCGCTCGGACATATCGAGGTAGCGGAAGCCGCGCGGATCCAGCCGGATCAGCAGCCAGAGGCCGGCCAGGTAATATTGAACCTCCCTAAAGCCCGGCATTGGCGAACCAGCGGGCGATGAAAGTTTCGTAGATTGCCGTCAGCGTCTCCAGATCAGCGACAGCGACGCGCTCGTCGACCATGTGCATGGTCTGGCCAACGAGGCCGAACTCGACGACCGGGCAATAATCCTTGATGAAGCGCGCATCCGATGTGCCGCCGGTGGTCGAAAGCCGCGGCGACTGGCCGGCAACACTTTCGACGGCTGAAGACAGTGAGGCGATCAGCGCATTGTTGCGCGTCAGGAAGACATGGCTCGGCCGGTCGGCCCAGACGATATCATAGGCCACCGGATCGCGGCCCGGCCGCAATGCGCCGTTGCCGGCGGCGGCTTCCAGACGGCGCAGGATTTCGGCCCGCAGCGTTTCGACGGTCCAGCTATCGTTGAAGCGGATGTTGAAGCTTGCCGATGCCTTGGCCGGAATGACGTTGGTCGCCGGGTTGCCGACGTCGACCGTGGTCACTTCGAGGTTCGAAGGCTGGAAATCGCCGGTGCCGGCGTCAAACAGCGGGTCCATCAGCGCCTGCGTCAGCTGCAGCATGCCGCGCACCGGATTGTCGGCAAGATGCGGATAGGCGGCATGGCCCTGCACGCCGTGCACGGTGATTTTACCCGACAGCGAGCCGCGCCGGCCGATCTTGATCATGTCGCCGAGCCTGTCCGGATTGGTCGGCTCGCCGACAAGGCAGGCATCCCAGCGCTCGCCGCGCTCGGCCGCCCATTGCAGCAGCTTGATCGTGCCGTTGATCGCCGGGCCCTCTTCGTCGCCGGTGATCAAAAAGGAAATGGAGCCGTTGGGCGGCCCGTTTTTCTCGATATGCCGGGCGACGGCGGCGACGAAACAGGCGATGCCGCCCTTCATGTCGACGGCGCCGCGGCCGAAAAGCTCGCCCTTCGAAATCTGGGCCTCAAACGGTGGATGCGTCCAGGCGGCTTCGTCGCCGACCGGCACGACATCGGTATGGCCGGCAAACATCAGATGCGGGCCGTCCTTGCCGAGGCGGGCATAGAGGTTTTCGATCTCGGGTGTTCCCTCTTCGCTCGCCTTCACCCTGTCGACCGCAAAGTCGAGCGGCGCAAGCATCGCCTCCAGCGCCGTGAGCGCGCCGCCTTCGGCGGGCGTCACGGACGGGCAGCGAATCAGCGTCTGGAGATTGGCGACGGGGTCGGTAGCGGTCATGGCGGTCGAACTATCCGGCGGGAATGGCAAAGACATGGCAAGGCGGGGCCGCCTCGCGTAAAAAGACGCCGTCTGTTTACCGGATCAATGTCCCGGTGTCATCAATCTCTGAGCAGCTCGTTGATGCCGGTCTTCGAGCGGGTCTTTTCATCGACGCGCTTGACGATGACGGCGCAGTAGAGATGCGGCGCCGGCTGGCCGTTGCCCATCGTCGCATTACCCGACGGCATTGAGCCGGCGACGACGACGGAATAGGGCGGCACTTCGCCGTAGCTCACCTCGCCGGTGGCGCGGTCGACGATCTTGGTCGACTTGCCGATAAAGACGCCCATGCCGAGCACCGAGCCTTCGCGGATGATGCAGCCTTCGACCACCTCGGAACGGGCGCCGATGAAGCAATTGTCCTCAATGATCGTCGGGCCCGCCTGCATCGGCTCCAACACGCCGCCGATGCCGACACCGCCGGAGAGATGCACGTGCTTGCCGATCTGCGCACAGGAGCCGACCGTCGCCCAGGTATCGACCATCGTGCCTTCGCCGACATAGGCGCCGAGATTGACGAAGGAGGGCATCAGGATCGCGTTCGGGGCGACATAGGCCGAGCGGCGCACGACGCAGTTCGGCACGGCACGGAAGCCGGCGGCGCGGAAATGGTTCTCGCCCCAGTTTTCGAACTTCGAGGGAACCTTGTCCCACCAGGTCGAGTTGCCCGAGCCGCCCTTCACCACGTCCATGTCGTTGAGGCGGAAGGACAAGAGCACGGCCTTCTTCAGCCACTGATTGACCGTCCAGGCGCCGTCGGCGGAGCGTTCGGCGACACGGGCCTTGCCGGCATCGAGCAGATCGAGCGCTGCTTCGACCGCATCGCGAACCTCGCCCTTCGTCGACGTGTTCACATTGTCGCGATTGTCGAAGGCGGATTCGATGATCTTTTCGAGGGATGCGAGGTCGGTGGCGCTCATGAGAATTCCTTAAACTTCGATCTTTATCGTGGAGACGGGGTGTCTCCGGAATTGCGGTTGGCGGGGTTTACCCTGCTCTACAGCATGAAGCCGTAGAACGGAATGATTTTTCCGACAAGATCATACCTGGATTCAAGGCGTTATAGCGACATATCCGGCTTCGTAGCCGGCAATACCGAAAGGCATTTCGACATGGCGAAGGGACGAAACGGCGGTTCGAGGCGCAAGGATGGCGTATGGGACCCGCTGAAGAGCAGTTCGACCGACAAGCAGCGCGCCGAAGCCGTGCCGAAGACGCCGCAAACGATGTCGCCTGCCTACCGCCTGGCCTATGTCGACGAGGATTTCCTCTGCCGCGAGGAGTTGCGGCCGATCCGTCTGCAGCTGGAGCTGTTGAAGACGGAAATGATGCTGACCGAACGCGGCATCAAGTCGACCGTCGTCATGTTCGGCGGCGCCCGCATTCCCGCCCCCGGCCAGAGCGCCTGGGCAGCCCGCAACGATATCCAGCGCGTCAACCTGGAGGCGGCCTCGGTCTATTATGACGAGGCGCGCAAATTTGCCCGGCTCTGCTCGAAATATTCAGCCACCTTCAATTTCCACGAATATGTCATCGTCACCGGCGGCGGGCCGGGCGTGATGGAGGCCGGCAATCGCGGCGCGGCCGACGAGGGCGCCCCTTCGATCGGCCTCAACATCGTGCTGCCGCATGAGCAGGCGCCGAACGCCTATGTGACGCCGGAGCTCAGCTTCAACTTCCACTATTTCGCCATCCGCAAGATGCATTTCATGGTGCGCGCCAAGGCGATCGCGGTCTTTCCCGGCGGCTTCGGCACGCTCGACGAATTCTTCGAATGCCTGACGCTGATCCAGACCGGCCGCATGGAGCGCCTGCCGCTGATCCTTTTCGGCGAGACCTTCTGGAGGAGCATTATCAATTTCGAGGCATTGGCCGAATTCGGCACGATCGCGCCCGACGACGTCAAGCTGATCAGCTTCGTCGATACGGCAGAAGCCGCTTGGAAGATCGTCCAGGATTTCTACGAACACCGCGAATAGGGGCCAGAACGCGGCGTTTCGACGAATCTCCTACTCTTTCCCCGCTGGAGCAGGGAAAGAGTGGAGATACATCGGCTCGTTCGGCCTTACAGAAGTGGCCGGTCCGGCATGTCATCGATCGAGATGACGCCGTCCTTGTTGCGGTCCATCCGAGTGAACAGCTTGTCCATGCCGGCTTCAGCTTCCTGTTTGGAAATCTGGCCGTTCTGGTCGGTGTCGACCCGGTGCATCATGATCGAGGCACGCATGATGTTGCCGCCATGGCGCATCCAGCGATGTCCGTCACGACCCTCGTGACCACCCTGAGGCGGCCGGCCCTGGTCGTTATTATCAGGCGTCGCGTCTGCGGTCTTCGCATCCTTGTTATTGCTGGCATCCTGCTTGCGCTGATCTCTAATCGCCTGCATCTGCGCTTTCTGGTATGCGCCGATTTCGCCTGGGGTCAGCGAGCCGTCCTTGTTGGTGTCGATCGCAGCGAAGATCTTGTCGATGCCGGCGGTCGCCTCGTCCTTGGAGATCTGTCCGTCCTTGTTGGTGTCGAACTGCTTGAGCATGCGGACATAGGTGATTTCGCGGAAGGCGGCAGGCCCCGGACCGTGCATGGGACCGTGCCTGCCGGGGTGCTGACGCGGCCCGTCACCGGGCGCTGCATAGCCGGCTCCGGCGGCTGCGCCGAAGATGAGGGTGGAGGAAAGCGCTGCCAGTATCAGCTTGTTGCGGTACATCGTGTTTGCCTTTCGTAAGGTGTCCCCTCACGAAAGAAGCTATGGCAGCAGGCCCGCAAGACCCAGTTAAACATCGGTAAGCTAAGTGAAAACTTGGTAATGCTTCAGCCGGTAATCTTGCCGAGAAAAGCGGCAAGGTCGTCGGTGACAAAATCGATGTGATCCTCATCGCCGCTGGTCTTTTCCCACCATTCGACGACCGTCTCTTCCAGATTGCGCGGCACCAGCAGCACAGTCTGCATGCCGAGCGCCTTCGGCACCGTCAGGTTGCGCGGTAGATCTTCGAACATGGCGGCCTTGGTGGTTTCGACCCGCTTCAGCGCCATGAACTTGTCGTAGGTCGCCTGCGCCGGCTTCGGCACGTAGTCGGCGGCGACGATATCGAAAATGTCGTCGAAATGCTCGAGAATGCCGAGCGCCTCCGCCGTCATCTCTGCATGTTTGACGCTGCCATTGGTGAAGATGAACTTGCGCCCCGGCAGCGCCTTGATCGCCTCGCCGAGTTCCGGCTGCGGCGTCAGCGCCGTGTAGTCGATCGCATGCGCCTTTTCGAGGAAATCGTTCGGGTCGATGCCATGATGGATCATCAGGCCCTGCAGCGTCGTGCCATGGTCGAGGTAATATTGCTTCTGCAGCTTGCGCGCCTCTTCCCGCTCCATCTGCAAGAGCGCCGCGACATAGGCGGTCATGTTCTTGTCGATCTGCGCGAAGAGATTGACATGATGCGGATAGAGCGTGTTGTCGAGGTCGAAGACCCAGTCGGTGACGTGCTCGAAATCGGCTTTATCAGGCGTACGGTCGATCTTGGTCATGGCGGTCTTATGGCACGGCTTATCCGCCAAGGAAATCGGCAAGAAAGAATAGACGCCCGATTTTCGGCGGACGGCGCAGGCACGGAATGCTAGAAAGCGCTCATGCTTTTCGAACGCCCCAATGACGATACGCTCTATGATGCCCTGATCGCGCGCAGCGCCGATTATGAGGGCCAGGCCTATGTCTGCGTCAAGACGACAGGCATCTTCTGCCGCCTGACCTGCCCGGCGCGCAAGCCGAAGCGGGAAAACACGCTCTTTTTCGATACGATCGCCGCCTGCATGCATTCCGGCTTCCGCCCATGCCAGCGCTGCAGGCCGCTGGAGCAGCCGGGCAGGGAGCCGATCGTCGACGAGCTGCTTGCCGCGCTCGACCGCGAGCCGCAGTTGCGCTGGAGCGAGGATGAGCTTGTGCGCCGGGGCCACGATCCCTCGACCGTGCGCCGCGCCTTCAAACGCGGGCTCGGCATGACCTTCCACGATATCGTCCGCTATCGCCGACTGGGCGAGGCGGCCCGGCAGCTGGCCGATGGCGCGCGCGTTATCGATGCTCAGCTTGAGGCCGGATATGACTCCCCAAGTGGTTTCCGGACGGCTTTTCAGCGGCTCGTCGGCAAGGCGCCGGCGCTGTCGCAAAACCGTGAACTTCTGTTTGCCGACTGGTTCGAGACGCCGCTCGGACCGATGGTGGCCGTTGCCGACCGGACGCATCTGCACCTTCTCGAATTCCACGACCGCAAAGCGCTGCCCACCGAACTCGAGGCACTGCAGAAGCGTGTCCGCTCTTCGGTCGCAATCGGCCGCACGCCGGCGATCGACCAGATCGAGGCAGAAATCCGGGATTATTTCGAAGGGCGGCTCACCGTCTTCAAGACGCCATTGGCGCTTGGCGGCACGCCCTTCGAAAAGCACGTTTGGGCGAAGCTCATGGATATCCCTGCCGGCCAGACGCGCGCCTATGGCGATCTTGCAAGGGAGATGGAAAGGCCGGAGGTTGTGCGTGCCGTCGGCCGCGCCAATGGCGCCAACCAGCTTGCCATCATCGTACCCTGCCATCGCATCCTCGGCGCGGATGGTTCGCTGACCGGCTATGGCGGCGGGCTCTGGCGCAAGCAATGGCTGTTGCGGCATGAAGAGAAGATCAGAGCACAAGCACCTAACGTGGAGGAGACGGCATGAATCAGAACGAAAAGGCCAAGGCATTCGGCGCATTGCACCGCAAGGGCGATCCGGTTGTTCTCTACAATATCTGGGATGCCGGCACGGCCAAGGCGGTGACCGATGCCGGCGCCAAGGCGCTTGCAACAGGAAGCTGGTCGGTCGCCGCTGCCCACGGTTATGCCGACGGCGAGAAGCTGCCGATGTCGGTGCTGGTCGACACGGCAAAATCCATCACCGCTGTCGTCGATCTGCCGCTTTCGGTCGATTTCGAAGGCGCTTATTCGGCTGAGCCTGAGGGTGCCGCCGCCAACGTCGCCAAGCTGGTGGAGGTCGGCGCTATCGGCATCAATTTCGAGGATCAGGTGGTCGGCGGTGGCGGGCTTTATCCGGCCGAGAGGCAGGCGGCCCGCATCCGCGCCATTCGCGCCATGGCGGAAGGCGAGGGCATTCCCTTCTTCATCAACGCTCGCACCGATCTCTTCCTGGCGGAGAGCGATCTTTCCAAACATGCCGGTCTGGTGGAAGAGGCGATCGAGCGGGGCAAGGCCTATGCGGCCGCCGGCGGCAGCGGCTTCTTCGTTCCTGGCTTGATCGATCCCGCCTTGATCGAGAAGATCTGCGCCGCATCGCCGCTGCCGGTCAACATCATGATGCGGACAGGCGCCCCTGACGTGAAGACGCTCGCCAAGCTCGGCGTCGGCCGCATCAGTTATGGTCCGGGGCCTTACCGATCGATGATGGAAAAGTTGAAACAGGAGGCGGCGGCGATTTATAGCCTGCTCTGACGTCGAATGCCCGAGGGCCGCAGATCTAAAGCATGTCGCGCAAAAGTGTGCGGCGGTTTTGCGACAACGGCATGCGTAAAAACAAAAAGCTAAAGCGCGACGAGCGAATCCGAAAGATCGCGACGCGCTTTAGTACGAAAGGCTGCGGCCCGCAATGAAATCCCGTTCCGCTCAGGAACGGAAGCGCAGATTCCGCCGGCTGAGCTGGCTGACCGAGGTGCAGCCCATCAGCTTCATGCCGCGCTCGATCTCGGTGCGCATCGTCTCCAGCGCCCGTTCGACACCGGGCTGTCCGGCCGCGGCAAGCGGGAAGAGATAGTATCGCCCGAGCCCGACGGCCTTCGCCCCCAGCGACAGCGCTTTAAGAACATGCGTTCCCCGCTGCACGCCGCCATCCATCATCACGTCGATCCGGTCGCCCACGGCGTCGACGATCTCGGCCAACTGGTCGAAAGCGCTGCGCGAGCCGTCGAGCTGGCGCCCGCCATGATTGGAAAGCACGATGCCGCTGCAGCCGATCTCGGCCGCGCGCTTGGCGTCTTCGACCGACATGATGCCCTTCAGGCAGAATGGCCCGCCCCATTCGCGCACCATCTCCGCCACGTCGTCCCACGACATCGAGGGGTCCAGCATCTCGGTGAAGTATCGGCTGATCGACAGCGCGCCGCCATCCATCTTGACGTGGTTTTCGAGCTGCGGCAGCCGGAAGCGCTCATGCGTCAGCCAGTCGATCGCCCAGGAAGGCTTGATCGCGAACTGGGTCATGCCGGCAAGATTGAGCTTGAAGGGAATGGCAAAGCCCGTGCGCTTGTCGCGCTCGCGGTTGCCGCCGGTGATGCTGTCGACCGTCAGCATCATCGCCTGCACGCCGGCATTTTTCGCTCGCGCCATCATCTCGCGGTTGAGGCCACGGTCCTTGTGGAAATAGAACTGATAGACCTGCGGCCCGTTGCTGATCTGTCTGGCTTCCTCCAGGCTGATCGTGCCGAGCGAGGAGACGCCGAACATCGTGCCATGTTTTGCCGCCGCCGCCGCGACCGCCCGCTCCCCCTGGTGGTGAAAAAGCCGCTGCAACGCCGTCGGCGAGCAATAGACCGGCATTGCGAGCTTCTGGCCCATGACAGTTACCGACATGTCGACATCGGCCACACCGCGCAAAACGTCGGGCACCAGATCGCAGGCCTCGAAGGCCGCGGTATTGCGCCGGTACGTCACCTCGTCGTCGGCACCGCCGTCAATATAGTCGAATATCGGTCCGGGAAGACGCCGTTTGGCCATGCGCCGGAAATCGTGAAAGTTATAGCAGTCTGTCAGGCGCATTTGTTTCCTCGATACCCTGTTTCCGCGTCAGGAAGATCCGCCCTTCGCAAGTGAAGGGAGCAGCCTGGTTCAGGGAACGATCAGCGTTCCGACGCCGTGCTCGGTGAAGATCTCGAGCAGCACGGAA
Source organism: Rhizobium sp. CB2179 (assembly GCF_057653455.1). Lineage (NCBI taxonomy): Bacteria > Pseudomonadati > Pseudomonadota > Alphaproteobacteria > Hyphomicrobiales > Rhizobiaceae > Rhizobium > Rhizobium sp. CB2179. Next base: position 82,211 of record NZ_CM172781.1, read on the forward strand.
TGGGCGGTCTTGCCGTTCAGGATGACGACGCCCTGCACGCCGGCCTTGATCGCATCGATGCAGGTCTCGACCTTGGGGATCATGCCGCCCGAAATCGTGCCATCGGCGATCAGCGCATGTGCTTCGGCGACAGAAAGCTCCTTGATGAGCTGGCCGTTCTTGTCGAGCACGCCCGGCACATCGGTCAGGAACAGCAGCCGGGTGGCGTTCAGCGCACCGGCAATGGCGCCGGCGAAGGTATCTGCATTGATATTGTAGGTGGCGCCGTCGCGGCCAGGCGCCACGGGGGCGATGACCGGGATCATCTCGGAGCGGGCAAGCAGATCGAGCAGCGTCCGGTCGACCTCGACCACTTCGCCGACGAAACCGAGATCGAGCACGCGCTCGATGTTCGAATCCGGATCTTTGATGGTCTTGCGCGCCTTTTCGGCGAAGACCATGTTGCCGTCCTTGCCGCAAAGGCCGATCGCCCATTCGCCGGTCTGATTGATGAGCGCGACGATTTCCTTGTTGATCGAGCCGGCGAGCACCATTTCGACGATCTCGACCGTTTTCTGGTCGGTGACGCGAAGGCCGCCCTCGAATTTCGATTCGATGCCCATCTTGCTCAGCATGGCGCCGATCTGCGGGCCGCCGCCGTGAACGACGATCGGGTTGACGCCCGATTGCTTCAACAGCGCGATGTCGCTGGCAAAGGCCTTGCCGAGCTCGGCATTGCCCATGGCGTGGCCGCCATATTTCACGACAATCGTCTTGTTCTCGTAGCGCTGCATGAAGGGCAGCGCCTTGGCCAGAAGCCGTGCCTGCATTTCGCTTTCGGTTTCGTTCATGGGAACCCCGCAGAATTGTTCGCGGCCTTTTATCGCAAGTTTCTGACAGAGGGAATAATCCAGAGGGCAATAGTTTTTCGTATCTGGCGCGGAGCCGGACGCCGTTACCGTCTGGCGCACGTAAGCTTGAGATGAGGAACGGCATGCAAGGCGATGACATCGCAGACCTGATCGGCCGCGTCGCACTCGGCGATCGCAGGGCTTTCGTGGCCCTCTACAATCAGACCGGACCGAAACTTTTCTCGATCTGCCTGCGTATCTTGAAGGATCGCACGGAAGCCGAGGAAGCCCTGCAGGAAGCCTATATCAGCATCTGGCAACGCGCTCGCAGCTTCTCCGTCGCCTCGGGTTCGTCCTCGGCATGGCTGGCTGCAATTGCCCGCAACCGGTCGATCGATGCGCTGCGGGCGCGCAAGCCCGTCGCCGACGAATTGGACACGGTCTATGATCTGGCCGATGCCGGAGCCGACCCGGAAATGCAGACGGTGACCAAGGATGAAGGAAGGCGGATTGACACCTGCATGGAAGAGTTGGAAGCTGATCGTGCGGTCGCCGTGAAACGGGCTTATGTCGAAGGGCTGAGCTATCAGGAACTGGCCGATCAGTTTGGTATTCCGCTGAACACGATGCGGACCTGGCTCAGGCGCAGCCTCTTGAAACTGAGAGAGTGCATGGAACGATGACATCGCCCGATAAAAGCAAGGGAGACCGCTCCCGCGACGAGGTTCTCGCCGGCGAATATGTGCTTGGCGTCCTGTCGTTGCAGGATCGCCGGGTGGTGGAAGAGCGCATGCGCCACGACCGCCCCTTCGCTGCGATCGTCAGCCGCTGGGAAACCAACCTCTCCGCCTTCAACGACGAGTATGAAGGCGTTGCTCCGAACCGGGAAACCTTCAAGCAGATCGAGGCACGGCTGTTCGGCGATGGCCAAAAGCCCCCATCCTTTTCGCAGGGGCTCTGGAATTCCGCCGTTTTCTGGCGCTCGCTGAGCTTCGCCTGCATCGTCGTCGCCGTCAGCGCTGTCATCTTCGCCTCCGGCGTGGTGCCGGAGCCGCAGGGGCCGGCACCACTGGTAGCCTCGCTTTCGGGCCAGAACAGCACCATCAATCTTCTCGCCTCCTATGAGCTGCAGAGCGGCCGGCTGAAGATCGTGCCGGTCGCCGCCGGCAAGCCGGAGGAGAAGTCGCTGGAACTCTGGCTGGTACCGGGCAGCGGCATGACGAGATCGCTCGGCGTCTTCCAGCCGGGCGAGAGCGGTGAACTTGTCATCCCCGCCGATCTGCGCAGCCAGGTCGCCGATGGCGCAACGCTTGCCGTCAGCCTCGAACCCTTCGGCGGTTCGCCGACAGGCCAGGCGACCGGTCCGGTGATCGCAAGCGGTCCCCTGCACCGACCATAACCGTCTCGGCCATAAATCATGTCTCCTCACTGAAACTCTTCGGCGCGGCCCTCCGTAGTTCGAAATGTCCGGACGACGCTCAGGCATAAAGCCCGCGGATGGTGTCCGGTGAGGAGAAAATCATGATCAAGTCCGTATTGCTCGGCGTCGCGCTCGCCACAGCCATGTCCGCCGTCGCCTTTGCCGCCGCCAAGAATCCAGTGGTCGGCGGCGCTGCGATGTTCGATAGCAAGAACATCATCGAGAACGCCGTGAATTCCAAAGATCACACGACGCTGGTCGCAGCCGTCAAGGCGGCAGGCCTGGTCGGCACGCTCGAAGGCAAGGGCCCCTTCACCGTCTTTGCGCCGACCAACGAAGCTTTTGCCGCGCTGCCGAAGGGCACCGTCGATACGCTGCTGAAGCCGGAAAACAAGGCGACGCTGACCAAGGTTCTGACCTGCCACGTCGTTGCCGCCGATGCGATGGCCAAGACCGTTGCCAAGATGATCAAGGATGACGGCGGCGAGCACGACATCAAGACCGTCGGCGGCTGCGTGCTGAAAGCCAAGGAAAGCATGGGCAAGATCACCCTGACCGATGAAAACGGCGGTGTCTCCCATGTGACGATCGCCGACGTCAAACAGTCGAACGGCGTCATCCATGTCGTCGACAAGGTGCTGCTGCCGAAGATGTAAGCCCGCTCGTATCGCCAGGCGCATTGGGGCGCTCCTAGAGCAATTCCAGGAAAAGTGCAGAGCGGGTTTCCGTCCGGAATTGCGCAAAAACAAAAGGTTAGAGCGGTTCTGCGCTTCCATAAAAAGCTGAACGCTCTAAGGGCGCCCCAAACACAAATTGATGAGGTGGCTATCGCATAACCCCGAAAATCGGAATCGATTTTCGGAAAGGATTACGCGCAGATTCAAAATGATAGAGCGTCCCTAGTGCGTCTGAAAAGGCGCGCGGCGCTCTATTGGGCCGCTTCAGCTCTCGGGAAGACGAGGGAGACACTCATGCCGGTGTCAGGGGATGAGCTGACTTCAACCTCGGCGCGGGCATTCTGTTTCAGCGACTGTACGATCATCGCGCTCAGCTTTCCCGGCTGCGGCCAGGTCACATCCGGGGGAAGACCGACCCCGTTATCAGCAACGGTGATCCTGCAGCCTGTATCGCTGACGACACAGCGGAGTGTGATTTCGCCGCCATCACGCCCCATGAAGGCATGCTTCAGCGTATTGGTGAGGAGCTCGTTGATGACGAGGCCGGCCGGCATGGCGACATCGACCGAAACCGGCCAGGTGTCGACCTTCATGTCCAGCCGGATCCCTTCCACGGCATGGGCCGCCATCACCGAGGCGGCAATCTGGCTGACATAGGTGCCAAGATCGACAGTGGCGCCTTTCTCTTCGTCTGACAGCGAGCGATAGAGCAGGGCCAAGGCTTCAATCCGCCCGGCAAGCCGTGCAAACCTTTCGCTTTCCTCATTCTGTTGAGCATTGCGCGCCTCCATTCGGATGAGCGCCGTGATCATCTGAAGATTGTTCTTCACACGATGCTGTAGTTCCCGCAGAAGGACATCTTTCTCCGTCAGCAGTTCGCTGAAGCTCTCAGCGGCCGTCGCCTCATTGCGGGCAGCAAAGGCCACCAGTCGGAAGAGTGGGGTGTCATCATCGTCGACGATCGTATTCGACCAGACATCGATAATGACGGTGCTCTCGGGTTCGGCGGCGAGCGAGAAGGCGCCAATATATTCCTCCGCAGAGGTCACAGCAGCTGTGAGCGGCACCTCTCCGGAGACGGCGGTGGAGTTCAATTTAATGTCCGGCCAGGGTTTTCCCTGGACCTCGGTTGCCTCAAGCGCCGTCAGCCGTTCGAATTCGAGATTGACGTAAACCAGCGGCTCGTCGCCACCGAGTTCGGAGACAGCCACCGCGAATGGCACATGATCGAGAAAGTGTCGAAACCGGTCGTCATCAAGGGCTTCGGCAAGATGGGGCAAGTTGCCGACGCCTTCTGGCGAAATCGGCTGGTCTTTGCTATCGGTCATCAAATATTACTCTTGGACGCGGCTTTTCCCGCACAGCAGGAGAACTAGGGTTGCTTTAAAAACTGCTGGGACGCAAGCGTTGATCGGCGGCACGTCCATCGATTTCCGGCCACAGGGTGATTTAAGCCCGGTCATAGGTAAATGACGTCAGCAGGGTCGTGACGAAATTGCTCGCCCTTTCCTTGACCAGCACTTCCGTCCATTCATCAGTCCCGCGCAGCCGCAAATCCGTGTAAATACTGTCGACGGCCGCTTCTTCGATACGCTTGATATGCGTCTTGAACGAAGCCTCGCCGCCGCCGTGATACATGTCTCTGATCACCATGCGCAGAATTTCCTGAATGGCGATCTGCCACGCCGTATTGATCGACTGAAGTTCCTGCGGAGTCTCTGCCATTGATGCTTCCTTGATGCGAGTGAATATCAGCACGCTTTGGGTCGTGTGCAGCGCGCGATCTGTAAGCCCGTCATTTCAGACGCGTTTTAAGTCTCGAGCCTTGGCGATCGGGTTGTGATCTCAGCGGGCCCTGGCGCGTTTTGCAATGAGGGCAGAGGTTGCCGACACCCGGTCACTCTGTTCCCTGGCAAGCCGGGCCTCCCGAAGCCGCAACGTCTTTGCCTGTTGCGACTGGGCGTCGGATTCGAGCTCTTCGGCCGCCTGGTTCTTCGCGAAGAACTGGGTCTGGACGTTGCCGAAGGCAATCTCCGCCCGCTGTCGAGATTTGCTGTATGTCTCTGTCATGTTGGCTCCGATACGGGTGGGCTCGACGCGCGAGCGAAAACAAAAAAGGCCAGGCAAATCGCCTGGCCTTGGATTGATAACGTGCTTCCGGCAGTGCCAGTACATCCGTGGTCAAAGGGAAGCAGATACCGATTTAAGCGTTCTGGAGATTGCAAGCGGACATCTTGCCCGACTTGTTGTCGCGCTCGAGGTCGAAGCCGATCTTCTGGCCTTCGACGAGTTCGCGCATTCCGGCGCGCTCGACGGCGGAGATGTGAACGAAGGCGTCGTCGCCGCCATTATCAGGCTGAATGAAGCCGAAGCCTTTGGTGGAATTGAACCATTTAACTGTGCCAGTGGCCATGATGATGAACCCTTTCATAGCAATATTGAAGAACCGCAACGCCAAGGCGATGCGGATGGTGATAGCGATTTTTGAAAGGAAGTTCGTTCAGAGCGCGGTGCCAATCGCGCGATAACCAAGCCAGCAAGCAAAATTCGATGCTCGCTATCTAGCTCATTAAAGCTGCTTCGTCAACCTTTAGTTTTCAACTGTAAGCAGATTCAACTGTTGGATGTCGCTGAGGCCTTTACACCAGACAAGTCGCCGCGTCCGGCGCGCGTACGCCCTCTACTTCCAGCGGGCGATACCGACGGTTTCGGCGATCGCCTGGCGCAGTTCGTCCAGTCCATCGCCCTTTTCCGAGGAGGTGGACAGCACGCCGGGATAGGCGGCCGGGCGCTTGCGGATCTTTTCCGCCGTTTCGGCAAGCAGCTTCGGCACGCCAGCCGCCTTGATCTTGTCGGTCTTGGTCAGCACGATCTGGTAGGAGACGGCGGCCTTGTCGAGCAGATCGAGCACGTCGTCGTCGTTCTTCTTGATGCCGTGGCGGCTGTCGATCAGCACATAGACGCGCTTCAGCGTCGCGCGGCCGCGCAGGTAATCGAAGACGAGCTTGGTCCACTTGTCGACCTGCTCTTTCGGCGCCTGCGCATAACCATAGCCCGGCATGTCGACGATCGCCGTCGGCGGCAGGTCTTGGCCTTCGCCGGAATAACCGTCCGGAACGAAATAGTTCAGTTCCTGCGTGCGTCCCGGCGTGTTCGAGGTGCGCGCCAGGCCCTTCTGACCGACCAGCGCATTGATCAGCGAGGATTTGCCGACATTCGAGCGACCGGCAAAGGCCACTTCCAACGGCCCTTCCGGCGGCAGGAAGTTCAGGGACGGTACGCCGCGGATGAAGATCCACGGGTGGCCGAAGAGCGGCTTTTCGGTTTCGGGCATGCGGGCTCTGCAATCTCTGGGTTGGGTCTTTTACCGGGCTTCGTGGTTTTGCAGGCGGATGTCAAGCTTCGAGGCCGTTTGCAGGCTATGGCTTTGCCTCCTTCTTCCGCTGCCGCAAAAGAAAAGCCCCGCCGGAGCGGGGCTTGGCAGGCATCATTTCGACGGTGCCGTTTTTCGTCGGAACAGACCCTTCAGATTGTCGAAGAGTTCGACCTTGACGCCGTGGCGCTTCATGATCACCGACTGCTGCGCCACCGAGAGCGTGTTGTTCCAGGCCCAGTAGATGACCAGGCCGGCCGGGAAGCTTGCCAGCATGAACATGAACACCAGCGGCATCCAAGTGAAGATCATCGCCTGCGTCGGATCGGGCGGCGTCGGGTTCATGCGCATCTGCAGGAACATCGTGACGCCCATGATCAGCGGCCAGACGCCGAGATGCAGAATGGTCGGCGCCTCGAAGGGCAGCAGGCCGAACAGATTGACGATCGTCGTCGGATCGGGCGCCGAAAGGTCCTTGATCCAGCCGAAGAACGGCGCATGCCGCATTTCGATGGTGATGTAGATCACCTTGTAGAGCGAGAAGAAGATCGGGATCTGCAGCGCCACCGGCCAGCAGCCGGCGATCGGATTGATCTTCTCTTCCTTGTAGAGCTGCATCGTCGCTTGCTGCAGCCCCATGCGGTCGTCTGCGAATTTCGCCTTCAGCTCCTCCATCTTCGGCTGCATGCGCTTCATGTTCGCCATCGAAGCGTACTGCTTGCTGGCGAGCGGGAAGAACAGGAGCTTGACGACGATGGTGGTGCACAGGATCGCCACGCCGAAATTGCCGAAGTAGCGGAAGAAGAAGTCCATCAGCTTGAACATCGGTTTGGTGATGAAATAAAACCAGCCCCAGTCGATCAGCCGGTCGAACTTCGGGATCGAGTAGCTGGCCTCATAACCGTCGATGACGGGCACTTCCTTGGCGCCGGCGAAGACGAGGTTCTTCAGCTCGATCGATTGGCCAGGCGCAACGGTGAAGGCATCTTCCTTGTAGTCGGCCTGATAGCGCGGCTGACCGTCGGCAAAATGCGAGAAGCTTGCCTCATAGGGAGCGCTCTGCGGTGGAACGATCGTCGCGGCCCAGTATTTGTCGGTGATGCCGAGCCAGCCACCGGTAGATTTGGCCGGCTTGACGGCTTCCTTTTCGGCGGCGGTATATTTCGTTTCGACGAGGCCGTCGTCGCCGATGACGCCGATGAAGCCTTCATGCAGCACGTAGACCGAGGGCGTCGTCGGCTTGTTGTAACGCGTGACACGGCCGTAAGAATTGAGCGAGGCGGGAGCCTGGCCGGCATTCTCGATCTTGTCGGCGACGGTGAACATGTAGCGTTCGTCGACGGAGATGGTGCGGGTGAAGGTCAGACCCTTGTCATTGGTGTAGGAAAGCGTCACCGGCGTCTTTTCGGTGAGCTTGGCGCCCTCCGGAGCCGTCCAGAGCGTCGAGGGACCGGGAACGCTGCCTGTCGCGTCACTACCGATATAGCCGAGCTCGGTGAAGTAACCGTCCTTGGTTTCGGCCGGGCTGAACAGCGTGATGATCGGGCTCGAGTCGTCGACGGTCTCGTGGTAGCCCTTGAGCTTCAGGTCGTCGAGGCGGGCGCCGGCAAGATTGATCGAGCCGGAGAGGGCAGCAGTGTCGATGACGACGCGCGGGCTCTTTGCCAGCGCCTGCTCGAGCGTCGCCGTTGCGGCCGCCTGGCTGGTAGGTGCCGCACCGCTCGGCTGGGCCGGCGTCTGACCGCCTGCTGCCGGCTGCTGCACCTGCTCGGTCTGCTGCTGCGCCTTCTGGGCTTCCTGCACCTTGCGCTGGGCCTCGATGCGCGGATTCATATAGAGAAATTGCCAGCCGAGGACGATCAGCACCGAGAGAGCGATCGCAATGAAGTAATTGCGGTTGTTTTCCATCATACGTTCCTGGGGCGTCCGTCTCCGGAGCGCCGGTGTTTCGGCCTGGTTTCCACGCGGGATTTCAGTTCCGCGGCCAATTCCTGGAAGGACGCGTCTAGCACGTCCCTGCGCGCGACAACCACATAGTCGTGTCCGGGCTGCATTGCAAACCCCGCATGAAGCCGCACCGCCTCTTTCAGGCGGCGGCGCATGCGGTTCCGTTCGACCGCGTTGCCATGTTTTTTGGTGACTGTAAAACCGACGCGTGCCTGGCTGTCGGGTTCCTTCCGGTCGAGGACTTCGAGAAGGAAGAGGCCGCCCCGGCGTTTTTCGCCCTCGCGCGCGGCAAGAAACTGCGGGCGGCTCTTCAGCCGCCCGACAGTGTGTTTTTTCTCACTGATCGTCAATTCGCCCGCCATCTCTTACCGGGCAGCCCGGCTTACGCCGACAGACGATTGCGGCCCTGCGCGCGGCGGGCTGCGATGACCTTGCGGCCACCCTTCGTGGACATGCGCGCACGGAAACCGTGGCGACGCTTGCGAACAAGCTTGGATGGTTGGTAGGTACGCTTCATTTATTTTAAACACCGCGGAGTGCGGCCCTTCTTGAATTTGCATAATGCAAGGAGCGTTGTTTTTCGAACGGGCGGGCCATGAAAGGCTTAAGTGACCGAACGTGCGCGGGCTTATAAGGATGAAGCCTGTAAAAGTCAATTATGCCGGATAATTTCGCTCTGCGCTGCCGGCCCCTAAAGTAATTTCGCACTCTGGTGTTAAGAAATGAGGCATGCCCCGAGTGGTTGTAGTTTTCGTCGTGGCAGATCGATTGCCCCTGTTTTCAGGCGCTTAGGTCGGACAACCGTATTCGGCATGGATCATTTCCGAAGCCACAATCGTAAATATTAGAAATCGAACTTTAATAAATTTCGCCGATATTCAACGCATCGACTGGGAATTTGCTTTCCAGGCAGTAGCGTAGCTAGGAGGCATTGCATTGAAGATCCGGGGCAAAATTAATCTGCTGGTTTGCGTGATGGGCGCGGTGGCGCTTTTGATCGGCGCAACGGCGTTGTCCGCCATGCACGAATACAGTCGCAACCTGACGGCTTACGAGCATGCCGCAGCCCGTGCCTATGCGGGCGAACGCCTCAACCGTTTCGTCACGGCGGTGGTCATGGAAGCGCGCGGCATCTATGCCGCCAAAACGATCAAGGATACGCCGAACTTCGCCAAGGGCCTGATGGCCGATCTCGACGAGATCGACAAGGTCATCTCGGGCTGGGCGCCGCTCGTTCCCGAGAGCCAGAAGGCCGACTTTGCCAAGCTCGTCGCCCGCGCCGCGGAATTCCGCACCTTCCGCACGGAAACGGTCCGTCTCGGCACGGAAGTCGGCCCTGAAGCCGCTGGCCAACAGGGCAACAATGACGCCAACCGCGCCAACCGCAAGGCGTTCCAGGCGGAAATCGATGCGGTCGTCGCCACCGACAAGGCAGCGCTGGAGACCGTCAACGCCGAGATCGAGAGCTTCCGCTCCTGGGTGCTGATGCTTGTACTCAGCATCACCGGCATCGGCATCGCGGTCGGCGTCGGCATGGGCTTCTATATCGGCACCAGCCATCTCAGCCGCCCGATCAAGCGCGTCACCCATGCGATCAAGGAAGTTGCCGACGGCAATTTCGACGCCGAGGTCCCCTTTGCCGGCCGTCCGGATGAAATCGGCGAGATGGCCGCAGCGGTTGCGGTCTTCAAGGCGAACGGCCTGGCCATCAAGCGCCTGAACGCCCAGGAGGCGGCGATGCGCGCCAAGAGCGACGACCTGCAGTCGAGCATGTCTGTCGTCGTGGCAGCGGCAGCAGCCGGCGATTTCGGCCACCGCATCAGCAAGGATTACGAGGACGATAACCTCAATCAGTTCGCCGGCAACATCAACATGCTGCTGTCGAGCGTCGATGCCGGCATCGGTGAGACCCGCCGCGTCATCGCAAGCCTTGCCGAAGGCGACCTCACCCAGACGATGAGCGGCAACTTCCAGGGCGCCTTCGCCGAGCTACAGCAGAACGTCAACAATACCTTCGTTACCCTGCAGGCGACGATGCGCGAAGTGCGCGAGACGACGGAAGCGATGAACGGCAACACCGCCGAGCTACGCAATGCCAGCGACGACCTGTCGAAGCGCACCGAGCAGCAGGCAGCCGCCCTCGAAGAGACCTCGGCGGCACTCGACGAGATCACCGCCGTCGTCCAGAATTCCACCGAGCGGGCGCATGAAGCCACCATCATGGTGTCCGAAGCCAAGGAGAATGCCGGCCGCTCCGGCGTCGTCGTGCGCAATGCCGTCGAGGCCATGGGCCGGATCGAGCAGGCCTCGCGCGAAATCAGCCAGATCATCAACGTCATCGATGAGATCGCCTTCCAGACCAACTTGCTGGCGCTGAATGCCGGTGTCGAGGCGGCACGCGCCGGCGATGCCGGAAAGGGTTTTGCGGTGGTGGCGCAGGAAGTGCGCGAACTCGCCCAGCGTTCGGCGACGGCTGCCAAGGACATCAAGGCGCTGATCACCAAATCCGGCAACGAGGTGCAGGTCGGCGTCAAGCTGGTCCAGGCGACTGGCGAGGCGCTGGCCGAAATCGGCACCCGCGTTATCGCCATCAATGACCATATCCATTCGATCGCGACGGCTGCGACCGAACAGTCGACCGGCCTCAAGGAAGTCAATACCGCCGTCAACCAGATGGACCAGGTGACACAGCAGAACGCTGCGATGGTGGAAGAGACCTCCGCCGCCACGCACAGGCTTTCGGCCGAAGCCGGTGGCCTGGTGCGCCTCATTGCCCGCTTCAAACTGTCGGATGATGCGCCGGCACCCGCGGCGCTCGTCCGCAACGAGCCGCATCGGCCGGTCGCCTCGCCCGCCCGCCGCGCAATCGCCAAGGTCGCACGCGCCTTCGGCGGCAATGCCGCCGCAGCCGAACAGAGCTGGGAAGAGTTCTGATCTTTCCTGATCACGTGCCTTCAAACGCCGCCTCCGGGCGGCGTTTTCTTGTGGCGACATGACGCTGCTCGCAAAGATTTGAAAGCGGAGCATCTTGGTCTAATATAGAGCTCAACGGTAAGGGCGGCCTGGGTGCTGCCGATCGGGCGAGACCAGAATGCCGATTCAAGATCAGGGCGATAATCCTTCGGCGGAAACCCCGGCCGCCGGCGAGGCTGCAAGGGCGCCGTGCCCGTCTGCCGGCCTGTTCGGCGGCCTTTCCGGCAAGCTGCTCTGGCTCACCGTCTTCTTCATCATGCTCGCCGAAATCCTGATCTTCTTTCCCTCGGTCGCCAGCATGCGCGTGCGCTGGCTGCAGGACAGGCTGAATACGGCCGCTGCCGCCGCCATCGTCATCGATGGCCTGCAGCCGGTCGAACTGCCGCGCGCGCTGCAGAAAGAGACGCTGGAGGCGACCGGCACCAAGGCGATCGTACTGCGCAAGGACGGCACCTCGCGGCTGCTGGCGACGACCGATATGCCGACCTCCGTCGATGAGGCCTACGATCTCACCGATGTGCCGCCGGTAACGGCAATCCGCGATGCGCTCGACACGCTGGTTTTCGGCGGCGGCAGGATGATCCGCGTCTATGGTCCCGTCGGCGACACCAATACCGGCGTCGAGGTGGTGATGAAGGACAGGCCGCTGCGCAGGGCGATGTTCGTCTATTCCCGCAATGTCCTGTTGCTGTCGGTGCTGATCTCGCTTTTTACGGCGACGCTGATCTTCTTTGCGATCAACCGCATCCTCATCGGCCCGATCCGCCGGCTGACCGGCAGCATGCAGCAATTCTCCTCCGATCCCGACAACCCGGCCCATATCTATATCGGCGACGGCGGCCGCGACGAACTGGCGGTCGCCGGCCGCAACCTCACCTCGATGCAGATGGAGCTGCAAAAGACGCTGAAGCAGCAGAAGAACCTGGCAGCGCTCGGCCTCGCCGTTTCCAAGATCAATCACGACATGCGCAATATCCTGGCGTCTGCGCAGCTGATGTCGGACCGGCTGGTCGATGTCGATGACCCGATGGTGAAAAGCTTCGCCCCGAAGCTCTTGCGCACCATCGACCGCGCCGTCGGCTACACCACCGAGGTGCTGTCCTACGGCAAGGCGAGCGAATCCGCACCGCGCCGCCGCCATATCCGCCTGTTGGAACTGACCCAGGACGTCAAGGACATGCTGGCGATCGATCCGCAAAGCGGCATCGAATTCGCCGAGCAGATCGGCGCCGAGCTTGAGGTTGATGCCGATGGCGAACAGCTTTTCCGCGTCATCCACAATCTCTGCCGCAACGCGCTGCAGGCGCTGACCTCGCCGGGCGAGGGCGGCCCGGGCTCCGTCAGGCGCATCACCGTCTCCGCCCAGCGCGTCGGCAGCGTCGTCAGCATCACCGTGGATGATACCGGTCCCGGCATGCCGCTGAAGGCGCGCCAGAACCTCTTTGCCGCCTTCCGCGGCTCGGCCCGCTCCGGCGGCACCGGCCTCGGCCTCACCATCGCCCGCGAGCTGGTGCTCGCCCATGGCGGCACGATCGCGCTGGTGGAAAAACCGACGGTCGGCACGCAGTTCCGCATCGAGATCCCCGATCGCCCGGTTTCGCTGGAGGATTACCGCAGCCGGGCGCACATTGAAAAGTGACGGGGTTTCGCAAGGTGCGGCTACTGGCAGACAAAGACGCGATTTTTTCAGAAATGCTCTTGCATTGTCCCGAAGGACGTTTTAGAGGATCGCCACGCAAGCGGCTCCGCCGCATTTTGCACGCACCCGTAGCTCAGCTGGATAGAGCACCAGACTACGAATCTGGGGGTCAGGAGTTCGAATCTCTTCGGGTGCGCCATTTCTCTTTTCATCGAAAGTCTGCCACGACCTGTTGAACCGCGGGAAGAAATTTGCCGTTCCAGGTGCTTTGCCGACGCTATCCTTCGTTCGGGCGATCAGGTGGAAGTTTCATTAGCAACAGAGCGAGCAGCGCTGCTCGATTGATTGATTTGGGTTTTTGGCTTTGCAGTAATTTGCCTAAGGATATCTTCAACCCCGCGGAAAATGCCTAAACACCGCTATCGCAGGTGTTTCGGAAAACGATATTACATATAGAATTATTCTAAAGCTAACCGGCAATAAGCTGGTTTGCGAAAAATCTATTCGTAATGGCGAGGATCTCAAGCATAACGCAACCTTTGCGTCTCTCGCGCATATTGAGTTTCGTAGGACATTGGGACAAAGTGCCCGCCGCATAACGAATTCGCGACTTTATTATTGCAATGCGTGCATTTCACTTTTCTTGTGAATACCCGGGTACGTGGTGACGTAAAGGCAAAATGGCTTTTGTTCTAAACACCTTTGGCAGGTTGCAGCTCGTTGACGGGGAGGGAAGCCTCGTTGCCTTTCCCGAGAAAGGTTTGCTGCTTCTCGTCTTTTTGTTGACGATCGGTGAAGGGTCGGCGGATCGAACGACCTTGGCGCGTTTTCTGTGGGGCGATGCCGATAGGGACGTTGCGCTTTCGACGTTGCGTAAGCTGATTTCGAGAGTGAAGGCCCGCCAAGCCGAACTCGGAATAAACATTCTCTCATCCCAGGGCAACATGGTCTCTCTCGACCGAAAGTCCTTGTCTTCCGACCTGCTATCCGAGACCGACGAAGCGGTCGCGCCGTTCTCTCTGCTTAAACATCTTGTGAAGCTGCTGAACCAACCCTTTCTGGGGCCGGTTCACTGCCACAGCCGCGAGTTTCAACAGTGGCTTGCCGAGCGCGAAAAATGCCATATCGACCTTCTCGCAAATACATTGAAAACGGTATCGCGACGAGCGCAGTCGAGAGCGGAATCAGAACTCCTGCGAAAGGCCGCCATTATCCTGTTTCGGACGGAACCGAAGGATCCGGATACGCTGCAGTTGCTGATAGAGATATTCAAGGCGGAGGAAGAGGTTGAATCGCTTCGGACCTATTTCGAACAGCGGCGCAATTCGATTTCGCGAGGGATCGCGGTACGCGGCGCATCCGACGGTGCTGACACAAAACCCGTTCGCCCGGCGTTAGTGCCGTCAAGGGAAAAACACGTAACCGCTGCTTCCCTTGAGCCCGAGGACGTCAGCATTGCAATTCCTCGCCTGGTGCTGCTTCCACCCAGAAATCAATCCATTCATCCCCAAGCCGGTTTTTTAGCTGCGTCTTTGGTGGAGGATATCACGATTGGATTTTGCGCCTTCAACAGCCTGCAGGTCATAGCCCCATATTCGGCGGTGCAAATTGGCCACCACATGGAGACCCAGAAGGCCTTCTTTGAACGACATCACGTCAATTACATTCTCGACACTCGGATCAGCAATGCGGGCGATGACGTCACCTTGTTCGCCCAACTGATCTTTTTTGACCAGAATCAAATTGTCTGGGCAGAGAGGTTCAGCCTTGATCATCGGGATCTTGTCAAAGACAGGAGGACTGTCTCTCGACGGATTGCTCTTTCCATATCCAGCGAAATCGAGCGCCATGAGGCGTTGCGCGAGGATTTGAACCCGGCGGCTTACCATCGATATCTCGTTGGCAGGCGGCATCTGGCGCGGCTGACGCTTCCGAATCTACGGCGTGCGCGCAAGGAGATGAAAGCCGCGCTCAGCCTCAGCCCCGATTTCGCACCGGCGCTGAGTTCAATGGCGCGGACTTACTCCAAGGAATGGCTGTTGACCGCGCGGGGTGATATCGATCTGTTGAAAACGGCAGAGACCTTGGCAAAGCAGGCCACCGAAACGCGTCCGGATTTTGCCGATGGATATCGCGAGTTCGGCGTGGCGAAATTGTTGCAGGGTGCATTTGACGAAAGCGCCGAGGCAATGGAAGTGGCGGAGAGCCTCGCCCCGCACTATGCGGATGTTATTGCCGACTACGCCGACACTTTGGTTCATTGTTCGCTCCCTGCCATCGCCTTGCGAAAGATCGAGCGGGCAATCGAGCTGAACCCGCTCAGCCCCGACACCTATTTCTGGACCGCTGCCGGCGCAAATTATGCCCTTGGCGAATTCGAAGCTTCGCTGGATTACATTGGGCAGATGGCCGATGCCAGTTTGGCCGACAGGCTAGCGGCCGCAAGCTGGGCCATGTTGGGCCATCAGGACAAGGCGCGGATCTTCGTCAGGAGGTTTCGC
This sequence comes from Rhizobium sp. CB2179, assembly GCF_057653455.1. NCBI lineage: Bacteria > Pseudomonadati > Pseudomonadota > Alphaproteobacteria > Hyphomicrobiales > Rhizobiaceae > Rhizobium > Rhizobium sp. CB2179. The sequence goes on from NZ_CM172781.1 coordinate 97,571, forward strand.
GAAGTCAATCCGGACTTCGACGTGGACAAATGGCTGTCTGCGGTTCCGAGTAAGGAGCAATGGCATAAGGATCTTTACCGAGAAGGCCTGAAGAAAGCTGGATTTTAAACACGAATCATTAGAAGAGGGAAAAAGCATGGCTAGAGTTGTTGTTATTAGTGTTGAAGGCGACGATGCTCTTTGGGTCGCTGATCTGGACGCCGGCACGGTGGTGCCTCTTCCGTCTCCCAAGTCGGGCGGGCTGAAAGCGGTAACCGACCTTCGAGCAACCGGGGCAATCGTGACAAAGGGCGTCAATCTGGCCGTGGTGGTCAAGTCTGCGGACGCGGCATTGTCGGGCCATTATGATGGCTGATCGCGCATAATCTCTGCATCATCACGCTGGATGGCGGGCCGAGATGATCGCTCGCCTTCCAGCGCCAGATAGGCGCCGCACGGGTCGTGGCCTCATTCCTTAATCGGGATTCCGGCTTCGATCGCAGCGTCGATGAACGCCTGCCGCGCCTCTTCCCGGTTTCGTTTGCCCGACATCACATCGGCGCAAACCGCACAGGCTCTATCCAGGGCAGGACCCTCTTCGGTCGGCCAGTCTTCGACCAGCGCCCATGTCGCGGCCTGGGTCGTCTGGATCACCACCCACTGATCCGGCCCTTCAAGGGCAAGCGTCACCGGCTTCTTCCAAATGGTTTGCATGATCTCAGCACCTCCGCTGCGTGCTCTCTATAGGCTGCTCACATAGCGCGGTTCATCCAGCGTGGCGAGGTGAGCGGGTGAACGAGATAGTTTCTCCAGCAGCGAGGACATCGTCGCCCGCCTTATAGGACCCATGTCTTGCCCGGAAACTCATGGCCGCCCCCACGACAGTCTCTGTGTGAGCCCTCGAAGCAATGAAACCCGCAGTCGAATATAACCGCGCATTTGCATGCGACGCCTAGAACTCCTGAACGAATTCACACGCCAGCAATGTCTTTCCTGGCAAGGCGTTGCCTTGGCGGGCAACGATGGAGACCTTTCCAGGCCCGGCCATTCCGGGTTCCGGCTGCAGATCTGCCGGCAGCTCGCGCGAATAGCCCTTGGTGGATGTGCCCAGTAGATCCGAGGTCTCCGGCTTCAAACCGTATTTTGCGGCCAGATCGTCGGCGCGTTCGCCCTCGACCAAAATTCCGACCGCGTTGCTTGCAAAGAAAACCTCGGTCGATTTAAAGCCGTCGCGGCCTATCTGGTTCGGGAGTTTGTAGATCGCCCGCCCAAGGATGACGTGTCCGGCTTGGCCAAAGCTTCCACGACATCATAGACCTTCATTGCCGATGTCATCGTATAGGGTGGTTTGCAAAGGGCTGCGTCAAAGAATTTGTCATTGGCCGAATCGGCCAGAACCTGCCCGGCCTGAAATGCCGCAAAAGCGACGCATGCGGAGACGGCAGCGTGGCGAATGAATTTGGCGTTGTGCATGGAATATTTTCCCGAGAGAGTGGCTGTCGCGGATTGGCGCGTTGCGAGTTTCGAATGCCTAGGGGATTCGAAGTAATTATGCTACCCCAAGTTTAATCTCTCAGCTCCACTCTTCTCTTCCGTCTGGCCGTGCTGATGGGTAGGATGAGTGGCATCGGGCGCGGAGACGGAGATATCGTCGAGCCCTTCCGAAGGCAGGAAAGTCATGATCGCAGCCTATATTGATGAAATCATCATGTTTTGCGCCGGCCTGTGGATGACATCAGTCGGCTTTGGTTATCTGCCATATCCAGGCAAGCCGGCCAGCCGGCCACCGTTGATTCGCCATTTCAAGTGGATGGGTCCCTTGCTGCTCGCGATCGCAGTGGTTCTGGCGGTTGCCTCATAAGCTGCGTGCTCAGGCTGGGGTGAAGCAATGACCGATATGTTGGCCTGCCCGTCCTGCGGATTGGACAAAACAGAATCGATCGTCCACCGCGGTTCCTACATTCTCCGATGCGCCGCCTGCGGCGAAGCGATTGTCGCCACATCATTCATGGCGATGCGCGACTCGGATCACCTGTGTTCGGCCTTTATCGATCCGGGTCCCGGAAAACCTCCTCCGCCAGAGATGCTCGTCGCGCGTGGACCGCTCCGGCAGATCGCAACGGCAATTAGCGCTGCGGCGAATGATGGAACTCTGATACGTCTGATTTCTGAAGTGAAAGATTGAAGCCCGCCTTTACACAGCTGGCGCCCTCATGGGCGTAACCGGACGAGAATCTTCGCCCCGGGAACTCTCAACTGTTCCGCCAGCGGCGCCTTCCGGCTGCCGGCCGCGAGCTGATTGGCTGACGAAGAGGATGGGTAGTGCCGACACTGTGATAATCGTTTTGCGCGAAACTGCTTCAGGTTTTCAAGATGGAGATCGGGAGATCAACGATAAGCACTTCTCGTCGGCCGCTCCAGTCTCACCAAGGCAGCGAAGGGAAAAACTATTGAGCGGTCGGGTGGTCTCTCAAATAGTCTTCCCTTTCTTCCTTCCCGACCAAAGATGAGTAATAGCCGCTGCAAACCAGATATGAGCACTCATCCGGGTTGCCCGTTTGCCATCCCGGCTGGCAGAGTACGACGTGATGGAATTTGGCGTTGCAAAGTCCGTGGTTTGCTAGGAGCCGCGGATCGTTTCCGAAATACGCGCTTATGGCTTTCTCGCGAGTCCAGGCAGGAACGACTTTCCAATCAGCGTCGCCGCCCTCTTCGCTCACGTTGGCGAGCGCACAGAACGACCAATTGGATATGACAATCGGCTGATCGCAGGAAAAAGCCTGGACGGCGCTTCCCAGCACGATCGAAATCAATGCCAACAATCGCCGGACGCAAACGGCCACGCTCTTCTCCCCCATACAGCTTATTCGCATCGCGCTTCTACCCCCGAGATTCATTGCAGGGATCCTATCAGAAGGGACTGGATAATAGAAGATCATAACTAAGAATATTTTCCTAGTTCACGGATCGTTCTTGCGCTAGGTTTGCCGCAATTGCAACCACGGACTGTTAGATGTTGAGCAAATTTTTTCTCCGAGGTCAGGTGATGGTGTGGACGAGCTTTGGCCGTCACGCGCGGCATGAACGGAGTTCCCGCAACAGGCTCCGGAGGGCGGGCGGATACCGATCGACAACACGGGCGAGGGGCTGATGGCGGAATTCAACCCTCGCGACAAAAGCCGAACCAGTCAAGGAAAGACGCGGGCGATGGTGCGCAGGCATACCGCTCCGCCGAGCGGCATGGATGACGGCAGTCTTCGCTGGCAATGGTTCACCATTCAGTTGCTGGAATCTGCGGCCTTCACGACATTGAGTGCGAATGCCTGCCGCGCCTTCTTCCGCATCGTCATCGAGCACACGTCGCACGCCGCCTTGGAAAACGGCAAGCTTGTCGTGACCCATCCTCAGTTCGTGTCTTACGGCGTGACCGGCGAATATGTGGCCGATGCGATCGATGAGCTCGAATATAAGGGGCTGATAAAAGTTCGCCGCGGCCGGGCGGGCAGCGGTGTCGCGCATCCCAACCGGTTCACGCTGACTTTTGTCGGTGACCATGAAGGTGCGCCGCCCACCGACGAGTGGAAGCGATGCACGGCGGAAAGGTGCCGGAAATGGTCCGAGACCGACCGCAAGATTGCCGCCGACAAACGCGGACGCGTCGGCAGGAAGAAAAAAACCCCACTTCGGAATCCCGAAATCCCCCCGCTTCGGGATTCCGAAATTCGCCGCGCTTCGTGAGCTGCGCAGGTGAAGAAACAGGCAATGATTTCAATGCCGCAACCAATTTCGGGATTCCGAAGTGCTATATAGATCTTGGTGGGGCTGTCCCTAACGAAGGCACTTTGCCACGATCAGGAACTCCGTCTCCCGCCCCCCGATCTTCCCAGCCGAAGTCGTGCGAAGCAGAAGGCCGAAAGCTTCATAGAGCCAATAAAGTGGGGGAATTCGGTCCTTGAGCGCGTGCACCTGCGTCGACACATATTCGCCGACGAAGACCACATCCATGCCGAGTTCCTTCAATGTCCCTTCAATCTCCGAATGGGATGCCTCCGCGGCGTGCTCGACGCGAAAGGGGGCATAGCCCGGCTTTCCGGCGTTTTTCTGCCTGAGAACATAGCGATAGAACAAGACGTGGGTCCACCAGGGCGTCAGATCGGTGAAGATCCCCTTGGCTGAGTTCAGGATCGGACCCTTGACGAACACCAGACCACCGGGAGACAGGGTGTCATGGGCCCTCAACAAGGCAGAGCGCGGGCTTTCCAAATGCTCGAGAACGTCCCAGAAGACGCAGGCGTCGAAGTGACGATCTCCATAGTCGATGGTTTGAGCATCGCCGAGGATCCGCTCGGCCGCGTCCCTGTTCTTCTCCAGCTGCTCCTTGGAGATATCAACGACGGTATATCTCGCACCTTTCAAGGGGATATGCGTGCGGGAGCCGCCTCCAACCTCAAGGATATCTGTGTTGTTGTTGCCGGAAAACGCAGATTGTGCGTGCGACAGCGCGTCGTTTACCCACGGCGAAGCCATAATCCTTCCCTCCTGAAAGATTAACGTCTACGACTATAAGCAGGCATTAATATACTATTTTAGAAATATTTTAAATATCTCTGGGACGGGCGGCGCCGTCCGGCCGGAATTGAGGCAAGCCGTCAGCCTAGTTTCGCGCAACCTTCCTGATGTATCCGCAGGTTTGATGATCTTTGAGGCGCTTCAGCCGGAGGAATGCATGACGGTGGGAATTTTTCGGGCTCTGGCTGCCCTGGCGATGATGACGGCCCTTGGCGGCTGCATCGACCATGCCAATGATCCCGTACTCCTGGCGGTCGGCGTGCCGGTCAATCCGCCTGTTGTTGCGCACGGCATTTGCATGACCGACGGCAACGCCATGTATGACGAGGCAAGGAAGCAGTATCAGCTGCGCGCCCAACTGACCGGATATGCCGGGGCCGATGAGCTGGAGGCCGAAACGATAGCGCGCGCCGCCGCCCATCGCCAATATGTCGCCTGCCTCTCCGGCCAGGGCTACCGGACATTATACGCGAATTGAGAACAGAGAATTCAGCTTTCCTCACCAGCGCCGTATGAGCCCTCTTCCTGATCGCGACTTTTCACGTTTTTCGGCGATTTAGTCACGCCGGATCGCCTGCAATCACGAGTTTTGGAAGTTGCAGGCAACGGCGGAACTCCGCACGCGGGAAAGGCATTCTCTCGAGATAAATCCAGTAAGGAGGGTTTATCATGAAAATGCTCAGACTTGCCCCTTCCACCGTCGCGCTTAGCGCCCTTCTCGCCCTCACATCGATCATCCCCGCGCAGGCGGCGCCCGCCCAGGCGGTTCGGCCGCCTGCTGTCTCGGGCGTGAAAATGGTGCAATATAAACCACATCCCGGGTCCTGGCATGGCTATCAAGGTTTCCGCACCGAGCGCCCCGGCACCCGCCGCCATTCCGATGGCTACTGGTATCCGCTTGCTGCTTTCGGCGTCGAGGCCGGCACCACAGGCTCCATCGTCCGCCCGCCGGTGAACAGGCCGGCAGCTCCGGAAATGTGCAACCCTACGTTTTCTGGATCGATCGGTCCCGGTAGCATGCCTTGCGATAACGGCTATTGAGCCGGCAAATGAAAAAGGCGGCGATGAGCCGCCTTTTTCTCGATCGGGCCGCCGCTCACATGTCCGTGACCTCTGCTTTGGCACCGTAGTATGTGACAGATCGCCTTCCTAACTCCGGGGCGTAAATTCCCCGAATCCTCCCAAGGAGACGATGATGACCACGACTTTCAAGAACGGCCTGATGGCCGCTGCCTTCGGCACAATTCTCGGCCTCTCGGCCTTCTCGGCAAACGGCAGCTCCCCTTCAGTCGAGCGCGACGGAGCAGGGTGCGACGACGCGTCCGGTTGCCCAACAGGAAACCAAGGTTGAGCACGACAGGCGCACCACCGGTTCGATCGGCGAGCGCGCCTCGGAAACCACGGGCTCGACACATTATATGATGAACCCGAAGAAGCCGCTCAACCAGGATTGCAAGCTCGGCTTCAACCCGACGAGCAGCTCTAGCTGCAACTACTGACAAGGCGCTTCGGCGTTTTCGCGATCGTGAGCGGCCCGCAATGGGCTGAAGGGGCGGCCTCAGGGTCGCCCTTTCGCATGCGGGGTGACTGGTTGCGCTGGGTCCATTGTCGCCAGTTTGGAAAATGTTGCATCGAATGCAAAAATGCAATAAGTACAGAATCATGCAAACTGGTGACAGTGGGTGTTGCGAAAAGCCGCAGCCAAGAGCGATTGACGCGTCTGCCTTGGAATTGCCATGCTCGCCGCGATGGTCGCATTTTATAATCAATCGAATTTCAGACAGGTGGGATAGTCATGACTGCAAAGGCCGCATGCTCCGATTTCCTGCATTTTTTCCGCTCCTGGATCAGCAACCCGCTTCGGGTCGCGGCCATCGCGCCGTCGGGGGATTCGCTTGCCAGGATCATGACCAGTGAAATTGCCGCACTCGACGGTCCGATCATCGAACTCGGCCCGGGAACCGGCGTCTTCACCCGGGCGCTGCTGGCGCGCGGCGTCAGCGAAGCGGATCTGACCCTGATCGAGTACGGCCCGGAGTTCATCACCTCGCTGCAGGCACGGTTCCCGACGGCGCGCGTGTTGCAGATGGATGCCGCCCATCTCGCCCATGCCGATATTTTCGAGGGCGAACCGGTCGGCGCAGTCGTCAGCGGCCTGCCTCTGCTCTCCATGTCGCCCCGCAAGATCGCCTCGATCATGGCCGGCGCCTTCGCCTATATGCGCCCGGGCGGGGCCATTTATCAGTTTACCTATGGTCCGCGCTGCCCGGTGCCGCGGCCGATCCTCGATCGTCTCGGCCTGAAGGCGGTGCGCATCGGCGGCACGGTGCGCAACCTGCCGCCGGCCTCCGTCTACAGGATTTCACGCCGCAAGCCGCTGGAACTGTCGCGCGAGCGCATCAGCTATCGCCAGAGCGAGACTGAAATCGACGACGTCGCCGCCTTTTCCAACGAAACCGGCGGCTGAACGATGATGCCGGGCCGGAATGGCTGAGAACAAGCGGACGGAGACAACCGAAGGCAGGCGGGAACGCAAGCGGCGGCAGACGCGCGAGCGCATTGAGCATGCGGCGATGTCCCTCTTTCTGCAGCGCGGCTTTGAGGGCACGACGATCGAGGACATCACCGAGGCGGCCGATGTATCCAAGCGCAGTTTCTTCGATTATTTCCCCTCCAAGGAAGAGGTGGTTTTCGCCTGGCAGGATGCCTTCGCCGATCGCTTGATGGCGGCGGTCGCCGCAAGGCCGGCGGCAGAATCCTCGGTCGCCGCCGTCGAGGCGGCGATCACGGCAACCGTCATCGCTGCCGTCGACGAGCCTGGCCTGGCGCTTGGCGAACTCATCCATCGCACGCCGGCGCTGAAGGCCCGCGACCAGCTGAAATACGCCAGGCTCGAACAGAAGCTCGCCGAGGCGCTGCTGCTGCGCAAGGGAGGTGATCCGCTTGAGCGGCCCCGCATGCGCGTCCTTGCGGCCGTCGTCATCGGTGCGCTGCGCGTCGGGGCGGAACTCTGGCAGCAGCGCCCGCCGGGCGCCTCGCTTGAGGATTTCGCCCGGGAGATCTTCGCCGACCTCTGGAAGATGCTGGCGGAATTCGGCGACGAGGCGAAGACCAGGCTTTGACCCAGCCCGCCTGAGGATCACTGCGCTCGCCCGATGCGTCGGTTCGATGTCGATGTTTCCACTCATCCCTGTCATCGGGCCCTGTTATCGGGACTGGGCCGTCCTATATCTGCAAGCGTCGTAGCGGCCACATTCTGCTGATCCCGCGATAGGCGGATCATCACCATGCCGGGCATCGCTTTCGATCAGGGCAGACATTCGCGCTCGAAGGCATCTCCGAAAGCCTCGGCATTCGTGCCGCCGCTGTTTAACCGCCTCCGACCGTTCCACCGAATTTCAATGATTGATTGATAAGAGAGGAAAGACCATGTCCAATTACAACGCAGCAAAGTCAGGCACCTTCAAGATCGGCGGCAATATCGAGATCAATCGTCTCGGTTTCGGCGCCATGCGCGTCACCGGCAAGGGCATCTGGGGCGAGCCTTCCGATCATGCCGAATCCATCCGTACGCTGAAGCGCCTGCCGGAACTCGGCGTGAACTTTATCGATACGGCCGATTCCTACGGCCCCGATGTCTCCGAATGGCTGATCAAGGAAGCGCTGCATCCCTATGGCGGCAAGTCGGTCATCGCCACCAAGGGCGGCCTGACCCGCCACGGACCCGATATCTGGCTGCCTGTGGGACGTCCGGAATACCTGATCCAGCAGGCGCATAAGAGCCTGCGCAATCTCGGCGTCGAGCAGATCGATCTCTGGCAGCTGCACAGGATCGATCAGAAGGTGCCGGCCAAGGAACAGTTCGATGCGATCAAATCGCTGCTCGATACCGGCCTCATCCGCCATGCGGGTCTCAGCGAAGTGTCCGTTGCCGACATCGAGGCCGCCTCGAAGCACTTCAAGGTCGCGACCGTCCAGAACCGCTACAATCTCGTCGATCGCACCAGCGAGGACGTGCTCGATTATTGCACCAAGCACAATATCGGCTTCATCCCCTGGTACCCGCTCGCCGCGGGCGATCTCGCCAAGCCCGGCTCGCTGCTCGATACGATCGCCAAAAAGCACAATGCCGCACCCAGCCAGATCGCGCTCGCCTGGGTGCTGAAGCGCAGCCCGGTCATGCTGCCGATCCCCGGCACCTCCAAGGTCAAGCATCTTGAGGAAAACGTGGCGGCGGTTGATATCGCGCTGTCAGACGAGGAATTCTCCGCCCTCGACGCCGAGGGCAGCAAAGTCTTCAAGGCTGCTTGACGGGCAAACCGGCGAAAGATGTCTGTGCCGATGGCAGCCCCTCACCCTCATATGCGCTAGGTTTAGCCCTGGACATAAGGAATCTGGTTGTGATTCAAGCTTTGGATGAAGATTCGTCCTGAGGTTTTGGATCATTGGCCGGAAGTGCGCGAGCGGCTTCCGGCGGGTTTTGACTTGGAAGCAACGGCGCGGTTGCGCGGTGCTTTTACGCGGGTGCGGGAAATCAAGAATGCCGAGACGCTGTTGCGGCTGGCACTTGCCTATGGCGGCCTTGGCATGTCGCTACGCGAGACCTGTGCATGGGCCGAAGCGGGCGGGATCGCCCGTTTGTCAGACCCATCGCTGCTTGAGCGGCTGTGCAAAGCGGCGCCTTGGCTTGGCGACATCGTGGCCGCGCTAATTGCCGAACAGGCCAAAGTGCCGACGGGGCGCTTTGCGGGATATCGCTTGCGTGTGCTCGATGGAACGTCGATTTGCCATCCAGGCGCTGACCGCACGACATGGCGGTTACATGTCGGCTACAACTTGGCAACGGCTCAGGTCGATCAGCTTGAGTTGACCGACATCCATGGTGCCGAGAACCTTCAGCGCCTTACCTACGCACCCGGCGATATCGTGCTGGCCGATCGCTACTATGCAAGACCGCGCGACCTGCGGCCGGTGATCGACGCCGGTGCAGACTTCATCGTGCGGACCGGCTGGAACTCGTTGCGCCTGTTGCAGACGAATGGCGAGCCCTTTGATCTGTTTGCCGCACTCGCCGCTCAGCAAGAGCAGGAAGGCGAGGTGCAGGTTCGTGTCCACGAAGGCATGACGGGGACGCCGCCACCACCGCCGCTGGCCCTGCGCCTCATTGTCCGACGCAAGGATCCGCAACAGGCCCAAGCCGAGCAGGAGCGTCTGCTCAAAGCCGCCCGCAAGCACGGCAAAAAACCCGATCCGCGCAGTCTCGAGGCAGCGAAGTACATTCTGCTGCTGACCTCGCTGCCGGCCACCACCTTCCCGCCGGCCGATATCCTCACCCTCTATCGCTTCCGCTGGCAAATCGAGCTGGCGTTCAAACGGTTCAAGAGCCTGGCCGGCCTCGACAGCTTGCCGGCCAAGAAGCCGGAACTGGTCCGGGCATGGCTCTACGCCAGACTGATCGTCGCCATCATCGCCGAACAGATTGCCGGGCAAGTCCCGGACTCTCCCCCCTCTGGATGTGGCAACCCCACTGGCTAGCCCCCCATTGGCAAGCCCATCGCGCTGGCGTCTCATGAAGATCGCCCTGGCCACCATTTGCGCCGCCATCCGCGGACCACTTCTGTGGCAGGCCGTCTGTAATCTCGTCACGCGAAGTCGTCGCCACCTCTGTGAGCCGCCGCGACGACGCCGAAAACAATGCGACGATCTACACGCTCGCTTAACCTAGCGCATATGACCCTCACCCTCTCCCCGTAAAAACGGGGCGAGGGGACGTGCCCTGCGATGGTGCGATGGGTGGTGGGGAACGGAGAGGGTGCGGCATATCCCCTTCGCCCCGCGAGCGGGGAGAAGGTGCCGGCAGGCGGATGAGGGGCGAGTCTATCGGCGATCCGAGAGGGCCACAATTTTCGGCATAATTTTGACCATCTGGTCAAACATGCTGCAAAATGAGGCGGATACCTGTTATTTTGAGGGCAAGCCTTGCATCTAGCGCATTGCTGCATTGCGGTATTTTCGCTATTCCGAATCAAAAGAATTGGCTATTACTATCTTCGTAAGCAGCGCACTCCTCCTCCCAGCGCTCTTACATCGGACTGACAACACTCCTCCTCCCAGTTGTCAGTCAGGATCAAGAGCCCGGCGCACCTCCTCCCGCGTCGGGCTTTTTTCTTTTCTCCCCAAATCTTCCGCCCTAAATCGAAATCGATCGGTTGCCGATCCGCGCAACGCCAGTCCTGCGTTTTCACGAGGGATTGCGCAAAACAAAGGCTTCCACCGCCCGCGGTTTGACTCGGCAAGCCTCGTCGGACTATTTGAACGGGCGCCGCCTGTCCGGTGCGTGAACCGATTGGAGTTTGGTCATGATCGGCAAAAGAGGCGGCTTGCCCGCGGCTCTGACAGGTCTTCTGATTGCAACGATGGCGCTCGCCGGCTGCGGCGGCAGGCCGGTCGGTGTCATGCAGGCGGCCGGCACCGCGGCCCCCGGCACCTCCAAGGTCGACCTGCTCGTCGCGACGACGCGCGCTGCCGACGACAATCCCGCCGTGCTTTTCTCCGGCGAACGCGGCACCGGGCTTGCCGTCAATGCCGTCGACGTCTCCATTCCGCCGGAAGCCAATCGCAAGGTCGGCCAGGTGCAATGGCCAAGCCGCCTGCCGGCCGATCCGCTGCGCGATTTCGTCACAGTTTCTGTCGATCCGCTGGAAGGCGAGCGGGCCGGCGAGACGTGGCTGAAGTCCCATATGCCGAAGAGCCGCCGCGTACTGGTCTTCGTCCACGGCTTCAACAATCGTTATGAGGATGCCGTCTACCGCTTCGCGCAGATCGTCCACGATTCGCATGCCGACGTTGCGCCCGTCGTCTTCACCTGGCCTTCGCGCGGCAGCATCTTCGATTATAATTACGACAAGGAAAGCACCAACTATTCCCGCGACGCGCTGGAGGAATTGTTGACCCGCACCGCCGCCAATCCCGCCGTTAGCGACGTCACCATCATGGCCCATTCGATGGGCACCTGGCTCACCGTCGAAGCGCTGCGGCAGATGGCGATCCGCAACGGTCATGTCGCCTCGAAGATCAACAATGTCATCCTCGCTTCGCCGGATCTCGATGTCGACGTTTTCGGCCGCCAGTTCGCCAGCCTCGGCAAGGAAAGGCCGCACTTCACCATCTTCGTCTCGCAGGACGATCGCGCTTTGGCGCTGTCGCGGCGCATCTCCGGCAATGTCGACCGGCTCGGCCAGATCGATCCTTCCGTCGAACCCTATCGCAGCAAGCTCGAAGCGGCCGGCATCACCGTGCTCGACCTCACCAAGCTCAAGGGCGGCGACCGGCTGAACCACGGCAAGTTCGCCGAAAGCCCCGAAGTGGTGAAGCTGATCGGCGACCGGCTGATTGCCGGCCAGACGATCACCGATTCCAATGTCGGCCTCGGCGAGGCCGTCGGCGCCGTGGCGATGGGGGCTGCCCAGACCGCCGGAAGTGCCGTCAGCGTCGCCGTCAGCACGCCGATTGCGATCTTCGATCCGCGCACCCGGCGCAACTACGATGCCCAGCTGAAACGTCTCGGCCAGTCGATGAACAATACCGTCGGTTCGGTCGGCGACAGCGTCGGCGCCGGCCTGCCGGCAAGCCAGTAAAAATTCCACAGAGCAATTCCAGCAAAAGTGCACAGCGGTTTTGCGTTTCGGAATTGCGAAAAAAACAAAGAAATAGAGAATTTCCGTGATTCGGAAAAAACGGAAATTCTCTAGGCATCACATCTTGATGTGATATATCAGATTCACGACGGCAATTTTGTCTGCCGTGCGATGGGTTGATGGCATGGCGGATGAGACGAAGAAGACGGTAGCGGTCGTCGGCGCAGGCGTGATCGGCGCCTCGATCGCTTTCGAGCTGCAGCGGCGCGGGTTTGATGTAACGCTGATCGACAAGGGCGAGCCGGGTCGCGGCACCTCTTTCGGCAATATGGCGAGCATCGCGCTCGATTTTGCCGCCGGTTCCGGCCCTTCGACCTGGAAGAAGATCCCCGGCTGGCTGCTCGATCCGGAAGGTCCCGTCTGGCTGCGGCCCTCCTATGCCGCCAGGATGCTGCCCTGGTTCCTGCGCTTCCTCGCTGCCGGCCGGCCCTCGCGGCTCCGAGAGATCGAGGATGCCGGCATGCGCCTGTCGAACCGGGCGCTCGGCGATTTCAGGCAGATGCTCCAGGCGATTGGCGCACCCGAGTTGATGACCGAGGAGGGTTGTCTCGCGATCTACGAGACCGAGGCGGAATTTGCCGCCGACCGTGGCCATCTCGCCATGATGCAGCGCTACGGCCTCGAATTCGAGGTTTTGAGCAACGGCGCCATCCAACATTACGAACCCACTTTGTCACCGGCGATCGCCAAAGCCGTACTGCTCCCCGACAACAAGTCGATCCGCGACCCCTACAAGCTGGTGGTCAAACTCGCCGATGCCGCAAAGGCTGCGGGCACGACCTTCGTCTCCGGCACTGTCAGGAATATCGAGCGCAGGGGCGATGGCACGGCCGTCGTTCTCCTCGAGGATGGCAGGCGGATCGAGGCCGGTTCGGTCGTGCTTGCCGCCGGCGTCCACACCCGTTTCCTCGCCGAAAAGCTCGGCGAGCCGATCCCGCTCGAAACTGAGCGCGGCTATCACACGCAGATCATGAAGCCCGGCATCGCGATGCGTTATTCGGTGATCTGGCCGCATCGCGCCTTCATGGTGACGCCGACGGCGGGCGGCATCCGGGTTGGCGGCAATGTCGAGCTCGCCGGCCTCGATGCCGCGCCCGATTTCCGCCGTCCGCGGGTGCTGGTGCGCCATGCCCAGCGCGCGCTGCCCGGCCTGAAGGTCGAGGAGACGACGGAATGGATGGGGCACCGTCCGGCGCTGCCCGATACGATCCCGATCATTTCGCCGTCGTCGAAACTGCCCGGCGTTTTTTATGCGACCGGCCACGGCCATCTCGGCCTGACCTTTTCGGCAACGACAGCGCTGGTGATCGCCGATATGGTGACCGGGCTCAAACCATCCCTCGATATGACCCCGTTCCGCATAGACCGTTATTAGGAGGCCCCGATGTCCGATACCACCAAACCCGTAGCGCTGATCACCGGCGGCGGCCGCGGCATGGGCGAGGCGATCGCCCGCGAGCTCTCCGCCCAGGGCTATCGGCTGGCGCTGATGTCGCCTTCGGAAAGCTGCGAGAAGCTGGCGGCTGAACTTGGCGGCGTCGCTTCGCGCGGCGTGGCCGAAAAGGCCGAGGATCTCAAGGCGATCTTCGACCTGACGATGAAGACCTACGGCCGCATCGATGCCGTCGTCAACCTGAGCGGCCATCCGCCGAAGGGCGACCTGCTCGATATTTCAGACGAGAACTGGACGCTCGGTTCCGACATGATGATCCTGTCGCTGGTGCGCATGGCCCGCCTGGTGACGCCGGTCATGCTGAAACAGGGCAAGGGCGCCTTCGTCAACATCACCACTTTTGCGGCCTATGAGCCGTCGCTGGTCTTCCCGGTTTCCTGCACCTATCGCGCCGCTGCAGGCGCCTTCACCAAGCTTTATTCCGATCGTTATGCGGCCGACAATATCCGCATGAACTGCATCCTGCCGGGTTATATCGATAGTCTCAACCACAAGCCCGAGACCGCCGAGAAGGTGCCGATGAAGCGCATCGGCCATGTGGAGGAGATCGCCAAGACCGCGGCCTTCCTGCTCTCCGACGGCGCGGGTTATATCACCGGCCAGAATATCCGCGTCGATGGCGGCGTCACCCGTCACGTCTGATCTGGAGTTTTCGATATGAGATGGAAGCGCACGATCCAGCTGCTGGATGTCCACGCCGAAGGTGAGATCGGCCGCGTCGCGATCGGCGGCGTGCCGAAGATCCCCGGCGAGACCATCGCCGCCCAGCTGCATTGGCTGAACACCGATCCGAAGGGCGACGAACTGCGCCGCTTCCTTTGCCTGGAGCCGCGCGGCGCGCCGATCGGCTCGGTCAATCTGCTGCTGCCGGCACGGCACCCGGAGGCCGACGCCGCCTTCATCATCCTGCAGCCCGACCAGGCGCATGCGAGCTCCGGCTCGAACTCGATTTGCGTCACCACGGCCTTGCTGGAATCCGGCATCGTCGAAATGAAGGAGCCGGAGACAACAGTCACACTCGAAACCGCCGCCGGTCTCGTCAAGGCGACGGCGACCTGCCGCGACGGGCGCTGCGAAAAGGTCAGGCTCACCATGGTGCCCTCCTTCGTGCATGAGCTCGATGTCGCAATCGACACGCCGCATTGGGGAAGGATCAAGGCGGATATCTGCTATGGCGGCATCTTCTATGCGCTTGTTGATGTCGGCCAGATCGGTCTGACGATCGAGAAGGCCAATGCCGCCGGCCTCGTCCAGGCCGGCATGATCCTCAAGGAGCTGATCAACCGCGACATCAAGGTCGTCCATCCCGAGATCCCGGCGATCTCGGGCGTCGCCTATGTCATGTTCCGCGATACCGAAGTCGATGGCACGGTGCGCACCTGCACCACCATGTGGCCGGGCCGGGCCGACCGCTCGCCCTGCGGCACCGGCAACTCCGCCAATCTCGCCACGCTTTATGCCCGCGGCAAGGCCAAGGTCGGCGACACCTTCACCTCGAAGTCGATCATCGGCTCCGAATTCGAAGTCGGCCTCCAGGCGGTGACCGAGGTGGCCGGCCGCCCCGCCGTCATCCCCACCATCACCGGCCGCGGCTTCACCTTCGGCCTGACCCAGGTGGCGCTCGACCCCTTTGACCCGCATCCGAACGGTTTTGCGCTGACGGATGTGTGGGGGCCATCGGCTGGGGAGATTTGACTGCGAGGAGCATGGTTCGCGCCGATGGTTGCCCCCTCACCCTAACCCTCTCCCCGTAAAAACGGCGAGAGGGACGTGCCATGCAAGAGGCCAATGGGGAACGGAAAGGTCGCGGCATATGCCCTTCTCCCCGCAGGCGGGGAGAAGGTGGCGGCAGCCGGATGAGAATCTGTGTTGGTTGTCAAGGGGGATTTGGGGTCCAGAGGCGATCCTGAGATAGAAGGCAGTTTGCCAGAACGAGCAATTTACGCATGACGGCGACCAAGATGACCTTCGCTGGTTTTCCTGCGGCTTTGAGTGTGTCTGCGAAACGAGCAAGGGTGGGATTGTAGCGACAGGCAGACAAGGCGGCCATGTAGAGCGCGCGCCGGGGTGCGGGCCTGCCGGCGCGGATGGAACGACGTCCGGTTCGGGCACCGCTGTCGTTAGCGATTGGGGCAAGCCCTGCCAGCATGGCGGCCTGCTTGCCCGAACAACTGCCCAACTCGTCCATGCCGGCCATCAATGCCAGGGCCGTGACGCGGCCGATGCCGGGAATGGAGGTGAGGATCTCGGCCTTGCGGTAGAGCTGCGGATCCTCGCCGACACGTCGCTCGATCTCTTTGTCGAGACGTTCGACATGCTGTTCCAGCCGACGCACGAGACGGTTGAGTTCGCCGCGCAGAAGGGCGGTGGTGGCAGTCTTGCTGCGGTTCTGCAGGGCGGTGATGTCGCATTTGGCTGCCGATCGTGCATTGACCAGCTCCTGCAAGGCCTCAACGTGAGGACTTGGTGGCGTGTCGGCCGGCGGGCGCAGGCTCTCGGCCAGGAGCGCCAGGAAACGGGCATCGAGACGGTCGGTCTTGGCGAGATAGCCGCAGGCACGGGCAAACATGCGGGCGCGCAGCGGATCGACCACGGCGACGGCAAAGCCATCGAGCCAAAGCGAGCGATGGGCGGGGCGATGGAACTTGCCGGTTGCCTCCATCACGATGCTTTTGGGCCGATGCCTGGCCAGCAGCCGTTTCAGCTGGCGGATGCCGGTCTTGTCATTGCTAAACCGCCGGCTTTCGCCCAGCGGATGCAGATGAATATCGAGCCACTCTTTACTCACGTCCACACCGGCATAAACTACCGGCATCGCGTCTTCTTGGAACGAAACCTTGCCTTGCATGCGGGACTTGCTCCCCATCATCTGTTCAGGACAAACGCGAGGACGGCCGGACCAATCTCATCCCCGGTTCAAGCCAAGGGGCCTGCGGTCCCGGCCGTCCGCACTCCGGCGGATGGCCATCCGCCGGAGTGCGCACCGATCATCCAACAATCAGTGCAAATTGAACATGCAAGGGGCAGCGGCACGCTCCAACGATCCTACGGAGCTTCCGCGACCGACTGCCTAAAGGTTACGCATGATCGGCGTAAGTCTGCCTGCGCTCAGAATCCCCGGTTCGAGTGTCCCAACCCAGCATGGCGAGCTCGGCGACTGCCTCCAGTTCGCCGCGGGTCGCGCCGTCGCGGGCCAGGATCGACATGCCGTTCTGAACGGTCTGGACGAAACGGGCGAGTGCATGGACGTCGGTCGAGACGGGAATTTCGCCCTCTGATATCGCCTGGTTCAGGCGCAGCTTCAGGCGGTCGAGCGTGACGGCGCGGGCGGCTCGCACGAGTTCGCCGAGTTCCACATGGCCCTCGCTGCCGACCGAAGAGAGCGCCACCATGCAGCCGCGGGGAATATCCACGACACAGCCGGTCAGGGCAGCGGCCGAATCCATCAGAAACGACCTCACCGCCTCACGGGCCGTGCCCGCGGAAAAGAAGCCTCCCCAGACGAGCGCCTCGTTGTTGTCGCGATAGTGGCGCAGCGCCTCGGCATAGAGCGCCTCTTTCGAGCCGAATGCCGCGTAAAGGCTCGGCGATCCGATCCCCATCGCCTCGGTGAGGTCGGCGATCGAGGTCGCCTCGAAGCCCTTGATCCAGAACAGGCGGGTCGCCTGCGCCAAGGCTGCTTCCCGATCGAACGCCCGCGGCCGTCCGCGCCCGCGGGTCGGGGTTTCATCGACGTTCGAGGTCTCATCCGATTTTTGCATCGATCATTATATAAACCCATTGACACCCCATCGCAACGTGCCTAGCTATTTATGTGTCGATCACTACAGAAAGAGAAGATCATGACAGAACTGGCTGGAAAGCGTGCCCTGGTCACAGGTGGCTCGCGTGGCATTGGAGCCGCCATCGCATTGGCGCTTGCCGACAAAGGCGCTGATGTCGCCATCACCTATGAGCGTTCGGCCGATCGCGCCGCCGAAGTCGTCCGGGCGATCGAGGGCAAGGGCCGCAAAGCGCTTGCCATCCAGGCCGACAGCGCCGATCCGGCGGCCGTGAAGCGCTCGGTCGACGAGGCCGCCCAGGCACTTGGCGGTCTCGACATTCTCGTCAACAATGCCGCAATCGCGCTTTACGGTGCGATCGCCGACGTCAGCGTCGAGCAGATCGATGCGCTGCTGGATGTCAATGTGCGGTCGCCTCTGCTCGCTTCGCAGGCCGCCATTCCCTATCTGCAGGCGGGAGGCCGCGTCATCACCATCGGCTCGGTCGGCGCCGAACGCATCGTCGGCGACACCGGCACGGTCTATTACATGACAAAATCCGCGCTCCACTCGTTTACCCGCGGCCTCGCGCGGGAACTCGGATCTCGCGATATCACCGTAAACCTCGTTCAGCCGGGTTCGACCGACACCGATATGAATCCCGCCGATGGCGACTTCGCCGATTTCCAGCGTGCCCTGATCCCACTTGGCCGTTATGGCGAGCCGGAAGATGTGGCGGCTGCTGTGGCTTTCCTCGCAAGCCCTGCTGCAAGGCACATCACCGGCACCATCCTCACAGTGGATGGCGGCTTGAACACCTGAATCGGGATCTGTTGCCTGCGTCGGCAAAAACGGGGGGTCGACAGATGTTGGTCCCTCTTTTCGTCCCGATGACCCCCTCACTCCAACCCGGACCCCGTTGAGGAGAAGAGAGAGCTAAGCCGCGGCACCCTCCAATATACCTCATCCTGAGGTGCGATCCGCAGGATCGCCTCGAAGGACACGCCGCAACGCCGCTCCTTGCATGATCCGGCGCCGGAATACCCGCCTCGTCCTTCGAGGCCCCTGCGGGGCACCTCAGGATGAGGCTCTCTTAAACGCCGCCGCTCCGGGCGCTGGCGAGGTGTCAGCGTCCGCACGATGCTTCGTTGGATGCGCCGCTTGACCCGAGGATGTCACGGAGGCGACGACGGCCGGCGTGCTTCTCTCTTAAGCTTTAAGATGATGTTTCGGAGAGCATGGACGGCCGGTCGGCCAGGTGGACAGCGCGTGTTCGACGACAGCCTCGAGCATCTCGCGGCTGAATCCGACACGCCGCGGCCCATCAACCGCGTTGCAAAATTCTAGTGCTGACGTGATCTGTGGCAAGCTCCGCGGCCGGGGCTGGCCTACCAAGCAGATATCCTTGGCCGATGTCGCAACCCAGATCCTGAAGCCGCTGAAGCTGGCTCTCTTCTTCGATACCCTCGGCGGTTATCGTCACGCCAAGTCCCGCACCGAGAGCGATGATGGCCTTGATCACCTTGTCCTGCTTATCATTGGTTTCGAATGAAGAGACGAAACTCCTGTCGATCTTGATCTTATCGAACCGGTAGTTGGATAGTTGTGAGAGGCTGGAATAACCTGTTCCAAAGTCGTCGAGAGCAATCCTGACGCCGGCGTTCACCAGATCGTCGAGGACGATTCGCGCAGTGACGGCGTCTTGGATGATGGCGCTCTCCGTCACCTCAAGCTCGACCCTGTGCGCCGGCAGACCGACATCGCCCAATATCTTGAGAATTCTAAGCCCCAGCAGTCGGTCGCTCAGTTGGATCGGAGAAAGGTTGAATGACAGGACGAGCTCATTTGGCCAGGAAAGCGCATCGGCGCAGGCGTGGCGAAGCAGCTGGTCTGTCAATTCGACGATCAGACCGGCTTCCTCTGCCACCGGAATGAATTCGTTCGGTGGGATGAATTCGCCGGAGGCCGTCTTCCAGCGTGCCAAGGCCTCGAAGCCGATAATCCTATTCGTTTTCAGGTCCACGAGCGGCTGATAGTAGGGAACGATCTCTGCCTTCTTGATGGCTGCTCTCAGATCAGCTTCCAGCCGGACCCGCTTCGCCAACTCGTCCTGCATCGAAGGCACGAAGGGCTTCACCAGATTGCGCCCCTGCTTTTTGGCGACATACATCGCACAGTCGGAATGTCGAATGACCTGACCGAGGTCATCGCCGTTCTCCGGAAAAAGCGCGAAGCCGACACTGGCGCCGAGGTCGACGGCGACACCATTGAATGTGAACGGCTTGCCGATCATGGTCACGATGCGGTTCCCCAACGCAACAAGATCGGGATTTCCAGTGCGCCGCGCCAGAACAACGAACTCGTCTCCCCCAAGGCGGAAAACGCGCTCACGGGGAAAGAGGGAAGAGAGCCGCTGAGCAACAGTCTTCAGCACCGCATCACCGTGATCATGCCCCAGGAGATCATTGACCTTCTTGAAGCCGTCGAGATCGATGCTGAACACGGCATAGGTCTCTTGTGCCCTCTGATCGCTCATCGCCTGCGCGCATATAGAATCCAGAAATCTGCGGTTAGGCAGTTCGGTCAGCGTGTCGTGACAGGCAATCCAGTCTACGTTCTTTTCGGCCTGCAGCCTGCGATGAACCTCCCTCGAAAGATCCCGGATCCTCAGCGCGGAATAGATGAGCCCGAGAAACCCGGAGATATTCAGGGCGAGGAGCGCGTGGTCCAGCGGATAGTCATGATGCTTCTCGATAAACTCATCCAGCCCTTCATGCCATTGGAAGAGCCAAGATAGGCAGAAGAGAAGCAGGAAGATCGCGAGCCAGGCAACGATCTCGATCTGCGGTCTGGTTGGTTGGCTGCGAGGCATATGAACAGGCTCCTGTTGTGTGAAGAGCCGTCATGGCCAGTTTGGTACGCTCGTATCACCGAATGCCGATGACGGATGGCGCAACTTCACGGCATCGGCGGTCCTACGCCGTGATCGAAGACCGCCTCAATTCATTCGGGCGGAATTAAGAGGGCCGGTATCGCAGTGGCTGATGAAGCCGCGCAGCACCGACAAATCCCAAAGATCGTCTATGCGCCTGGTAGGTTAATGGTGGATTGCCTTTGCGAAGGCACGGGAGTTTCGCTGCGCACAATGGATATCTTTGCCGCAAATTGGATGAGGATTCGGTTCCGGTCCATCGGTCGCTGCACACAGCCATTCTTTCGATCGGCTGAAGAATCCGCCGGAGGATCGGCATCGAACCGACCGCCGTCAGACCCCGGATGGGTGCCGGGCGCATCCCGGAGCGATCAATCTGCCAGCATGGTATCCGCCAGGCTGTAGCAGTGGCTCGCCTGATAGGCGTTCCGACCTCGGTTCATGTGCGTCACATTGAAAGTCCGAATGGCGCGCAAGATGCGGCGCTCCGCGAGGAATTTGCGGATCGAGGCCGAGCCCCGCACAGTGATGCCGAAAATGTCCTCGCCGCGCGGAAAAAAATAACCGACGTCTTCGGGCGTCGTGACGCAGTCCTCGAGAAAAGGCTCGTCGACATCGCCCTGCGCGGGTGAATGGTCCGTAGTGAAATGCGAAAGATGCACGAGGAATCGTGCACGCAGGCCCTCGCCGTCGGCATAGAGCGTGAAAAGCTCCATCCAGCTCGCATTGACGCGGATGAGCGGCTTGTCTGAGGTCGAGGGCAGACAAGAAACCGACCAGTAGTGACGCTCGGTCTTGCGAGGGATGGGGATGCAGGTTTGCCCATATACCCTGAGAATTTCCAGAACGTCTTGCGCCTGCGGGCGACGAAGCAGCTTCTCGTACCGGGCGACGTATTTGAACCGCTGTTCCAGGGACTCCGAGCGCTCTTCGGCGTCGATCAAATCCGCCTCGCCTTCTACCCAATCGCGCTGCTGCTCAGGATCCAGAAACTTGCGCAGACCAGTGGTGCTGCGACGAGGGACCGTGCTCATGTCTGGTGCCATGTGAGACCCGTCTCCTCATCGCTTCACCGGCCTGATCCCGCACGTGTCCATAGAGCCGCGCGACGTCCGCTCCTGGTGGTGAGGCGCCGTTCGCAGCATTTGGCTTGCCGAGCGGTTTGCCGGCGCGGCGGACCAACGCAACCGCCGCACCATAACATCCATCGAACGAATGGCGAAAGACTGACCTTCAGCAGGACCGAAAGCCAAAGCTTACCGACGACCAAACCGCTGTGCACTTTTGCCGGAATTATTCTAATAGACGAACGGATCGACTCCGGCCGCGGCATGGGTGCCCGGCTCTTTCGGATAGATCACGCCCTTGCGCAGGATGATGTTCGCATAGAGCCTGGGCTCGCCAGTCTGGATCAACGCATGGGCGGTCTTCACCCTTCCGTAGAAATCCTGGCCGATCAGCGGCACCACCTGCCGGTGCGGCTCGTGGCGGGCGCAGCAGTCGATCATCTCCTCATGCACCGGGTCGAGCTTGTCGCGCTCGGCCTTGACGGTCGAGCGGAAGATCGCTTCCGCCACGAAGTCGTCGATCGGCAGCACGCTGAGCACGGCATTGAGGACCGGGATGAGGTGGTGGCCGTCGAGCCGGATCAGCCGGCGGGCATGTTCGACGCCCGGATAATTGCCGTCGACGATGGCGATCTCGTCGCCGTGACCCATGGCGCGAAGCGTCAAAAGCAGCTCCGGGCTCAGCAGCGGGTCAAGTCCTTTCAGCATGGTCTACCTCCTTGAAGAGTACGTTCTGGTCGGTGAGGTAACGCGCAAAGATCGGCAGGCTGGCGCCGCCGATGGCGCGCGCCTGCGCGCCGACCGCGCCCTCGATGATTTCGGGCATGACGACGCCCTGCAGGTCGAGCTTGGCGGCTTCGTCGATCGTGGCCTGCACCACCCGGCTGCGCACCCAATCGGGAAAGCCGCCGTCGATCACAGCCGCGCTGAAATCGACGATCGAGGCGGCGGCAACGATCGCCTGCGCCAGCGCCTTGGCGCTGTCCTGGATCCAGGCTTCCATCGGCTCGCCGAAATCCACCCAGCCGTCGGCCGAATACCAGAGCGGCTCGGGATCGATGCCGCGCTCGCGCAGCATGTTTTCGAGCACGAAGATCGAGGCGATTTCGAGCAGCTGCATCGTCTCGCCGTTCTTGCCGCGCACCGGCAGCGGCCCGATCGCGCCCGCCGTGCCGGTGCGGCCGGAAAAGATCGCCGAATTGAGCACGATGCCGCCGCCGATGAAGGAGCCGATGAAGAAATAGACGAAATCTGGGTAGGACGGTCCGACGCCGAAGACCAGTTCGGCGCCGCAGGCGCTGGTCGCATCGTTCTGCATGAAGACCGGATGGGAGACGCGGGCGGCGATGTCGGCCTGCAGGTCGACGTCGCGCCAGACCTCCATGGCGCCCGGCGGGGCGCCCACCTCTTCGGCCCAGTTCCAGAGCTCGAAAGGGGCGGCGATGCCGAGGCCGGCGATGCGGCTACGTTGCTTGTCGTCGAGCCGGTCTTCCAGCTCCCGGATGCCCGAGGTGACGAAGGCGAGGATTTCATCCGGCAGCGGATAGGCATAGGTCCGGTGCAGCTGCATGCGGATGCGGCCGACGAAATCCATCAGCACCAGATCGGCGCTGCGCCGGCCCATCTTCAGGCCGAAGGAATAGACGGCATCGGGATTGATATGCATCGGGATCGACGGCTGGCCGACACGGCCGCGCACCGGTTCCCCGCGCGACAGCAGCCCTTCCTTTTCCAGCACCCGCATGATGACGGAGACGGTCTGCGCCGACAGTCCGCTGCGACGCGCGATATCGGCCTTCGACAGCGTGCCGTAGAGACGCACCAGCGACAGCACGAGCCGTTCGTTATAGGCTCGCACCCTGACCTGGTTCGCACCTCCGGCCGGATTCAGAATTGGTGGCGGGACCGGCGTGTGTTCCGGTCCATCCAAGGTCGACATGGCCGCTCCTCCCGATCGTTGGCCTATGCCCGAATTCGATGGAGCATGCCACATCGAATTAATAATTCAATTGGATTTATTTATTGACAAGCCGATTTCTTTTCGCTCTTAATTGCCGTCGTCAAGGGCACGGGACCGCTGGGAGGCATTAGCGATCCACGGCGAAGTGTCATATCTTAAGCTTCCGGCCCCGCAGGGGCGGCGCCGGCAAACTCTGGGAGGAGTTCCATGAAGAAATCTGTTCTCGCTTTCGGCGCGCTCGCGCTTGGTGTCACCTTTTCCGCTCCTGTTATGGCGGCTGACGTTGCTGCCTGCCTCATCACCAAGACCGACACCAACCCCTTCTTCGTCAAGATGAAGGAAGGTGCGACGGCCAAGGCCAAGGAACTCGGCGTCTCGCTGAAGTCCTATGCCGGCAAGGTCGACGGTGACAGCGAAAGCCAGGTGGCCGCGATCGAAAGCTGCATTGCCGACGGCGCAAAGGGCATCCTGATTGCTGCTTCCGACACCAAGGGCATCGTGTCTTCGGTCAAGAAGGCCCGTGATGCCGGCCTGCTGGTCATCGCGCTCGACACGCCGCTCGAGCCGGCCGATGCCGCCGACGCCACCTTCGCCACCGACAACCTGCTCGCCGGCAAGCTGATCGGCCAGTGGGCCAAGGAAACGATGGGCGACAAGGCCAAGGATGCCAAGGTCGGCTTCCTCGACCTGACGCCGTCACAGCCGACGGTCGACGTTCTGCGCGACCAGGGCTTCATGATGGGCTTCGGCATCGATCCGAAGGACCCGAACAAGATCGGCGACGAGGACGATGCTCGTATCGTCGGTCATGACGTGACCAACGGCAATGAAGAAGGCGGCCGCAAGGCCATGGAAAACCTTCTGCAGAAGGATCCGAGCATCAACGTCATCCACACGATTAACGAGCCGGCCGCTGTCGGCGCCTATCAGGCGCTGAAGGCCGTCGGCATGGAAAAGAACGTGCTGATCGTCTCGGTCGACGGCGGTTGCCCGGGCGTGAAGTCGGTCAAGGAAGGCGTCATCGGCGCTACCTCGCAGCAATATCCGCTGATGATGGCAGCCCTTGGCGTCGAAGCGATCAAGAAGTTCGCCGACAGCGGTGAAAAGCCGAAGCCGACCGAAGGCAAGTCCTTCTACGACACCGGCGTCTCGCTCGTCACCGACAAGCCGGTTTCCGGCGTCAAGTCGATCGACACCAAGGAAGGCACGGACAAGTGCTGGGGCTGAGCCCTGATTGTTGAAAGCAGACCGGCCGGGGCTTGATCCCCGGCCGTTTTCGACGGACGATGTGCCGTCGCCTCACGAACCGGCTAATCAAAGACCGGATGGATATCGGTGACGGCCCCCGCGCGAGTTCGGCGCGCGGATGCGGAGGAGGAACCATGACCGGAACACAGGAATTCGAACGTGTCCTCGACGGCAGCGACAAGAGCGTTGCCTCCTTCGAGCACGAGAAAGTCTCGCTGATCAAGCGCGCGCAGCATTTTCTGCACTCGACGCCGGCCGCCGTGCCGCTGATCGTGCTGGTGCTGGCGATCGTCATCTTCGGGATCACCATCGGCGGACGGTTCTTCTCGTCCTATACGCTGACGCTCATCCTGCAGCAGATCGCCATCGTCGGTATTCTCGGCGCCGCCCAGACGCTGGTCATCCTGACCGCCGGCATCGATCTTTCGATCGGCGTCATCATGGTGATCTCGGCGGTCATCATGGGCAATGTCGCCATCACCTACGGCATACCGACGCCGATCGCGGTCGCAGCCGGCATGCTTGTCGGCGGCCTTTGCGGATTGCTGAACGGCTTCCTCGTCGCCTACATGAAGCTGCCGCCCTTCATCGTCACGCTCGGCACCTGGAACATCGTCATGGCGACGAATTTCATCTATTCCGCCAATGAGACGATCCGCGATACCGACGTCGACGAAAAGGCGCCGCTGCTGCATCTTTTCGCCGTGAGCTTCAAGCTCGGCAGCGCCGTGCTGACCCTCGGCGTCATCGCCATGGTGCTGCTCGTCCTGGTGCTCTGGTATGTCCTCAATCACACCGCCTGGGGCCGGCATGTCTATGCCGTCGGCGACGATCCGGAGGCAGCCAAGCTCTCGGGCATTCAGACCAAGAAGGTGCTGCTGACCGTTTACGCCATCTCGGGTGTCATTGCCGGCTTGGCCGCCTGGGTCTCGATCGGCCGCAACGGCTCGATCTCGCCGTCGTCGGCCGTCACCGATTTTAACCTCCAGGCGATCACCGCGACGGTGATCGGCGGCATCTCGCTGTTCGGCGGCCGCGGCTCCATTCTCGGCACGCTCTTCGGTGCGATGATCGTCGGCGTCGTGTCGATGGGCCTCAACATGCTCGGCGCCGACCCGCAATGGAAAGTCCTTTTGACAGGCGTGCTGATCATCGCCGCCGTCGCCATCGATCAGTGGATCAGAAAGGTTTCGGTGTAATCATGGCTCGCGAACCCCTTCTCACCGCCCGCGGTCTCGTCAAGCGTTATGGACGCGTGACCGCGCTCGACAATGCCGATTTCGACCTCTATCCGGGTGAAATCCTCGCCGTCATCGGCGATAACGGCGCCGGCAAATCCTCGCTCATCAAGGCAATATCGGGCGCGGTTACCCCGGACGAGGGGGTGATTACCCTCGAAGGCCGGCAGGTGCAGTTCCGCTCGCCGATGGAGGCGCGCGACGCCGGCATCGAGACCGTCTATCAGAATCTTGCTTTGTCGCCGGCGCTGTCGATCGCCGACAACATGTTCCTCGGCCGCGAGATCCGCAAACCGGGCGTGCTCGGCTCGATGTTCCGCATGCTCGACCGGCCGGCCATGGAAAAGCTGGCGCGCAACAAGCTGTCCGAACTCGGCCTGATGACCATCCAGAACATCAACCAGGCAGTGGAAACGCTCTCCGGCGGTCAGCGCCAGGGTGTTGCGGTCGCCCGTGCCGCCGCCTTCGGCTCGAAGGTCATCATCATGGATGAACCGACGGCCGCGCTTGGCGTCAAGGAAAGCCGCCGCGTGCTGGAGCTGATCCTCGACGTGCGCGCCCGCGGCCTGCCGATCGTGCTGATCTCCCACAACATGCCGCATGTCTTCGAGGTGGCCGACCGGATCCATATCCACCGTCTCGGCCGGCGGCTGACGGTGATCGATCCGAAGGAATACACCATGTCCGACGCCGTCGCCTTCATGACCGGCGCCAAGGCGGTGCCGACGGAGCCCGTCGCCGCATGAATGCACGCATCGATGAAATCGCCGGCGCAGTTCTTGACCGCGCCGGCCATTCCAAGCGTTTCCTGGTCGCCATCGCCGGACCGCCGGGTGCCGGCAAATCGACCATGGCCGACAATCTGGCGGAAGCGCTGAAGGCCAAGGGCGAAAGTGCCGAAGTCCTGCCGATGGATGGCTTCCACATGGACAACGCCATCCTGATCGAACGCGGCCTGCTGGCGCGCAAGGGAATCCCCGAGACCTTCGATGTCCGCGGTTTCCTCGATATCATTCGCGCCGTCAGGCTGGCCGATCAGGAGGTTCTGGTGCCGGTCTTCGACCGCTCGCGTGAACTCGCCATCGCCTCGGCCCGCCCTGTTTCCCCGGATCACCGCTTCATCATCGTCGAGGGCAATTATCTGCTCTTTTCGCTGGGCAAATGGGCCGAACTCGAAGGCGTCTTCGACTTTTCGATCATGCTGGCGCCGCCGATCGAGGTGCTCGAGGAGCGGCTCTGGGCGCGCTGGCGCGGTTACAACCTGACCGAGGAGGCCGCCAACGCCAAGGTCTACGGCAACGACCTGCCGAACGGCCGGTTGATCCTCGAAAACCGCCGCCCGGCCGATGTGACGCTGGAGATCGCGCTGGCGTAATGCCGCGCGACACGCATGAAAAAAGAGCTAAAGCGCGTCGCATGATTCAATTTCAATGCGGCGCGCTTTAGTGTTATCGAGACGGCAGACGCATCGCTTCGGAGGCCTGCCATGCAATCGATCACCATCCGCCGTCCTGATGACTGGCACCTGCATCTGCGCGACGGCGCCATGCTGGAGGGCGTGATCGCCGATACGAGCCGCACCTTCGCCCGCGCCATCATCATGCCCAATCTCGTGCCGCCGGTCGTCACGTCAGCTGACGCCAAGGCCTATCGCGAACGTATCCTCAAGGCCTTGCCTGATGGCCATCGCTTCCAGCCGCTGATGACGCTTTATCTGACCGAACATACCAGCCCCGATGACGTCGAGGAGGGGAAGAACAGCGGCCTCATCACCGCCGTCAAGCTTTATCCCGCCGGCGCCACGACCAATTCGCATGGCGGCGTCCGCGATATGGAAAAGGCGATGCCGGTGTTGGAGCGCATGGCAAAGATCGGCCTGCCGCTCTGCGTCCATGGCGAGGTGACGACGCCGGAGGTCGATATCTTCGATCGCGAGGCCGTCTTCATCGAAACCGTGCTCGATCCGCTGCGCCAGCGCCTGCCGGAGCTGAAGGTGACGATGGAGCATGTGACGACATCCGATGGCGTCGATTACATCAAGACGGCCAAGGGCAATCTCGCCGGTTCGATCACCACCCACCATCTGATCATCAACCGCAACGCCATCCTCGTCGGCGGCATCCGCCCGCACTATTACTGCCTGCCCGTCGCCAAGCGCGAAAACCACCGGCTGGCCTTGCGTGCGGCGGCCGTCAGCGGTGATGCCCGCTTCTTCCTCGGCACGGATTCCGCCCCGCATGTCGATCCGCTGAAGGAATGCGCCTGCGGCTGCGCCGGCATCTATACCTCGGTCAATACGATGAGCTGCCTCGCCCATGTCTTCGAGCAGGAGGGCGCTCTGGAGCGGCTCGAAGCCTTCGTGTCGCTGAACGGGCCGGCCTGGTACGGGCTTCAGCCGAACGAGGAGCGCATCACCCTGGCGAGGCAGGCCGACCCGGTCGTCTTTCCCGCGAGGATTGAAACCGGCGCCGGTCCCGTGACGGTGTTCGATCCGATGTTTCCCCTGCATTGGCAGGTGGTACAGCAGGCGTAAGCTTTCGGATTTCAATTTTAAATAGAATATTCATCTTAAACTTCGGCGCGACGTTAAACGCGTAACATTTGTATTGTGCGGTGCATCATTTGTTAACGGATGCATAAGACATTCCTCCTCGCGGACCCATAAGCTGCCATTCGAAGCGACAATAGCTGCGGAGACTGAAAAGCATGATGCTTGACTATAACTCCCTCCTGTTGGCGCTCGGCGTCTCCGCGGCCTGCCTTGCGGTGACGCTGATGGGCAGCTGGCTTGTCCGTCGCTCGGAAACCGTGTTGCTCACCGCCACCGTCGGCCTTGTCCTCGTCGTCAGCGGCATTTTTGTCTATAGCGCCTATGTCGATACGCCGGAGACATGGCTCGGCGTCGCCAATTTCGTGCTGTTTCATGCCGGTTTTGCCACCATCTGGGGCGCCGGCAAACAATTCCTCACCGGCCGGGTGTCTCTCCCCGCCATCGCGATCCGCGCGCTTGCGGCGATGGTCTTCTCCGTCGTGCCGATGCTGTCAGGCTATGACGGCATGGCCTTCATCGCCGACAATCTCGCCATCGCCCTTTTGCTCTTTGCCACCGCCCGGCAATACTGGCTCGCCCGTGCCGAAGCACCGGCGCCGCTCCTCGGCATCACAGTGCTCTATACGTTGACGGCGATCTCCTTCGTTCTCTGCGCCGCGGTGCTGATTTCAGACGGCAAGCTGGTGCTCGGCAAAGCCCCCAGCAACTGGGCCGAAGACCTGAGCCTTGCCGTCTGCATCGCCGGCATGACCGGGATCGGCGCGCTGTCGCTGGCGCTGCATCAATGGCGGCTCGCTGCCCGCCATCGCCTCGATGCGATCACCGATCCGCTGACCGGCCTGCTCAACCGCCGGGCCCTCTTCGACCAATACGGCACGCGCCCGATGGGAACTACGACGGCCGTCATCGTCTTCGATATCGACCATTTCAAATCCGTCAACGATCGCTTCGGCCATGCCGCCGGCGACCGCGTGCTCAATGTCTTTTCCGGCGAACTTTCGGCGCATTGCCGCACCGGCGACACCGCTGCCCGGCTCGGCGGCGAGGAATTCGTGCTGGTGCTGAAGGAGATCATGCCCGGCCGGGCGGAACTGACGGCCGAGCGCATCCGCCGGGCGTTCGAGGCGCGCGAGATCCATATCGACGACGAGGTGCTGACATGCACGGTCAGCGTCGGCGTCGCCCCCGGCCGTTCGAAGAGCTTGGATTTCGACACCATGCTGAGTGCCGCCGACAAGGCGCTCTATGTCGCCAAGCGCGCCGGCCGCAACCGGGTCGAGCTTGCCAGCTACCTCAAGGCGGTTCCCGTCGAGGCAACACGCACCGCGTCTTGATTCCTGACCGACCCTCTCATATTATCGCCCTCGGCCGGATGCGGCCAGCCGCCCCGCGACGCTTCTGCGTTAAGGTGAATGTATCCAGACAACATCCTTCACATCCCTTGCCGTTTGGCGATCGATGGCGAACGGGTCAGCAGACGCGGGCACTGATCTTCCTGTTTGCCGCCAACGGAAGGATGACATCATGCGCGATTTTCGCGATGCCAAGCTCATGGCAAAGACATTGCGGCAGGCCCTTGCCGACCGCGACATTTCGCTCACCCACAGCGAGACGCTCGAAATCGTCGCCCGGCAGTTCGGGCTCGATCAGTGGAATATCCTCTCGGCAAAGATCGATGCGGCGGGGGCTAACCCCTCTGCCATCGGCATCGAGCCGCCGATGCCGATCTTCCGCATCTTCTCTGTCGAAAAGGCCATGGAGTTCTATTGCGGCTTTCTCGGCTTCCATCTCGATTGGGAGCACCGTTTCGGCGAAAACTTCCCACTCTATTGCCAGGTCTCGCGCGACGGCATGGCGCTGCACCTCAGCGAACATTCCGGCGACGCCAGCCCCGGCGCCAAGGCCTTCGTCCGCGTCGCCAATGTGCGGGCCTATCACGCCGAGCTCTCAGGCAAGGACTACCGCTACATGAAGCCCGGCGTCGAGCAAGCGCCGTGGGGGCTCGAGATGACCGTCATCGACCCCTTCAGCAACCGCATCGCCTTTTGCGAGCAAACATAGTCCAGGGCAGCTTGGCTTACAGGTGACAAAGAGGGGGCAGTTCGAAGGTTGGAAGCCGCGATCGTGTGCAGACCTGCCGCTAAAGAGTTTCAGTGCCTGGGCGACCAAGACCGGCGTTGAACTCTGAGGCGTCCGCGCACGGCGTCTTGATCCCGGACTGTCGTCTCGTTGTACACCCCACGGCCAAGTGGTGTTGTGCAGTGGCGTTTCTTCAATCTATCCGGCGCAGACTTTCCACAAAGACACCCCAACTGGTGCCCCGGCCCGAAACGGCGACCCGGTGTAGCGGTCCAAGTTCTCGCCTGATGTCATCAGGGACACGGCAAATTTCGTCGAATAACATCGGAACCCCTTCGACCTGAACCGGTGTCCGACATTTTGAGTCTCCCCATTCATGTGCGTCGACGACGGTGAAGGAAAGCTCTACCTGATGGCCAGCGATCACGGCGAATAGCATCGGCACAGCGATGACGACGAGATGCTTTCCGAGGAAATAACCAGCAACCGGAGCGATTAGCAGGCCGAAACCTTTCTTCACGCCGTCGGTCTCGTGCCTGCTCCTCAAAATAAGCCAGAACGGCAATGCCGCAGAGACCACGCCGACGGCGAGAGCAGGAAGGGCCGCCTTGGAAATCCACTCGTTTGACGGCAGAAAGTTAAAGCCGGATATCTGGACGAAAATGGCAAGTACAGTCGGCAAAAACAGCATGGTCAGAAGGATCCCGCCCGGTTTACCGAGCGGCCATTCGACACTCTCTTCCTTCGACCCCATGGACAACGTACCGCTCTTTACATCGCAACATGTCAATCACTCTGTGACACATTTCGGCTGGCGGCTTCAAGGGGCACGATCAGGCAGCAAAAACCATTTTGGCTGCGTCTAAGAGGTCGCGGAACCCCCTTATACACCAACGACAAACTACAAGGATGGCGCTCCCTTGGATGTCGGCGCTTGCATCTCCGTCTTTGGAACCTACAGTCACACCATCGACGTTGCTTCAATGGAAATGAGTCCTGGTCGGCAGGGTGGGAACCAGATGAAATGTGTTTCGGTCCTGATTTTAGCGTTCCTGTCGATTTTTTTCGGATGGTTATTCTATGAAAGGTACTGGAAGTTCCGAGATTGCATATCGCAGGCCCTATCCAGTTGCCTCACTCCCGACGGTGACAATCTAACGCAAGGCGGCTCTCTGTGGGCTGGTTTGGCAGGGCTGTTCTTGTTGCTCGCTGTGATCTCAGCCTGGCGCGCGTTCCGCACCCGGGATGCTGGCAAATAGCCGGAACGAGCAGGACTTTGTCTTAGCCGGCCGAATGTGGGTCCATGCTATATTGATAGACCGGATGATCGGCGCCGATGGCATCCCGAACGCGGCCGGACCAGGCGGCGAAGGCGGGATAGGCTGCGAGAGAAAAGCCGCAATCCTCGGCCCGGTGGCTATAGGCGTAAACGGCGATATCCGCGATCGTCAGCTGCTGGGCGACAAGAAACAGGCTGTCGGTCAGCCTGCGATCGATGGCGGCAAGCGCGCGGGCTGCGGCTTCGCGCTTGCCCGCGACCATGCCCTGGTTGCGCTCCAGCCGTCCCGTCAACGTCCAGAAGCGCAGCGAGCCGATGACCGGCTCGACATGATACTGTTCGAAGAACAGCCATTGCATGACCTTGGCGCGCAGATAGTGATCTGACGGCAGGAAGCGCGTGCCCTCGGCAAGAAAAGTGAGGATCGCATTGGATTCGGCGATCGCACGACCATCGTCGAGTTCGAGAACCGGGATGGCGCCCACCGGATTGAGTTCCAGGAACGTCTCGGTGCGGTTCTCGCCCTCGAAGATCGATACCATGCGACTGCGGTAGGGCATGTCGAGCAGGCCGAGCAAAACCCGGACCTTCCAGCCATTTTGCGACGGCAGATAATCGTGAAGCGTAAACATGACGGTCCTTTCGCTGCGATTGCCCAACATCGCATGCCCGCCCGGGGCCAACCACCCGATTCCTGAAAGGCGCGTTGGATCGCCGGGAAGCAACCATTCAGACGATCATCAACGCCCGCACGAAGGCGACCGAGGCGAGTAGCGAGGCGATGGTCCGCACATGGTTCCACCGCGTCCAGTCCCTGACATAGGTGGTCCAGAGCTGAACCGCTTCCGCCCCATTGCCGCCGACCTTTGCCAGCGCATCGTTCATCGGCACGTTGAAGACGATGGTCGAGAGGAAGGAGGCGATGATGTAGAGAGCTGCACCCGCCAGCATCAGAAAGGATACCCCGCCGCGCCAGTCGATCAGGGCGAGCACGGCGATGACGAGGCAGAGGATCGCCGTCGGCACGAAGAGGCCCATGAAGGGCGAGCGGACGATCGTCACGTTGATCGAGTTCATCGCCGCGATGCCTTGCTCTGCCGGGATCCGCGAGAAGGCGGTCATGATGAAGGTCGAGAAGGCGAAGAAGATGCCGGCGACGAGGCCGCTGCCGATCGCCGCGGCCACGAGGGAGAGGGTGAGAAAGATCTGCATGGTCAGGCGCTCCATAGTCCGGTTGCCGCGGTCCGGCGGGCATATTCGCTGAAATCGGTGGCGGGGCGGCCAAGAATTTCGGTGATGCCGCCCATCACGCTGGAATTGCGGCCATCGAGCACCTGGCCGAAAAGTTCCTCCAGAAGATCGATCAGGCCCTGCGGCAGGCCGGCGGCCGCAAGCCCGCCGGTGAAATCCGCCATCGACACCTGCTCATATTCGATCGGCCGCCCGGCGGCCGCGGCGATTTCGGCGACCGCCTGGCGGAAAGTCAGCGCCCGAGGGCCGGTTAGTTCGTAGGTCTTGTTGCGGTGGCGCGGGTCGGTCAAGGCGGCGACGGCGGCATCGGCGATGTCGTCGGCATCGATGAAAGGTTCGCTGATCTCGCCCGCCGGCAATTGCAGCCGGCCGCCCAGAATCTGCTCGATAAAGGCGCCCTCGCTGAAATTCTGGCAGAACCAGGAGGCGCGCAGGATGGTGGTGTTTATGCCGGAAGCTTTCAGCGCCGCTTCGCTTCGCTGCGCGCCCTCTTCGCCGCGGCCGGAAAGCAGCACGATATGCTCAAGCCCGCATTCCACAGCGACCTTGGCGAGCGCTTCGATCGCTTCCGCCGCCCAGGCGACGGATAGGTCCGGCTGGAAGGCGACATAGGCGCTCGATGCGCCGTCAAGCGCGCCGCGCCAGGCCGACCTGTCCTCCCAGTCGAAGGGACGTGCGCTGGAGCGCGATGCCGCGCGAACGGTGAGGCCGCGCGCTTCCATACGCTTGATGATGCGGCCGCCGGTCTTTCCCGACCCACCGACGAGGACGATCTCGGAAGTCTGCATGTCAAAACTCCTTCCAAATTTTGCAAACAAGAGAAACTCTCTCATTTGCAAAATGAGATAATCTCTCTTATTTTGTTTGTCAACGCGGAAAAGGAGAGAGCATGTCGGAACAGCCGGTCGCAACGCGCAGGCGCCAGCAGGAATCTACCGGCCAGCCGCGCCGCATCCCGAGCCAGCAGCGCGGCCGCGAGCGCTTCGAAAAGATCCTCGCGGTTGCCTCGCAGCTGATCGAAAGCCATGGCAGCGACGGTTTGAAGATGAGCGAGATCGTCGAAACGGCCGGTCTCTCCTTCGGCGCCCTCTACCAATATTTCCCCGACAAGACCTCGATCATCCGCACATTGGCCGAGCGCTTCAACGAGCAGGGCAGGCGGTGTGTCGAAGAGGAGCTGGCGAAGGTGACCGACGCTGCGGCCCTGCAGGGCGCCCTCGCCAATATCATCGACGAATATTATGCCTTCTTCCGCCGCGAGCCCGTCATGCGCGACATCTGGCATGCGACCCATACCGACAAGCTGCTGCAGCAGGTCGATGCCGAGGACATGGAATTTCATGCCCAGGCATTTCTCGCCGTGCTTATCCGTCTATGGCCGGATCGCGACCGCAAGGAGTTGCTGGCGATCGCCCGGTTGACGATGCAGCTGCTTGCCGCCGGCGTGCGTTATGCGGTTTCGCTCGATGCGGAGGAGGGCGCCCAGGCGATCGCCCTGTTCAAGAAGATGCAGATCGCCGATATCGGCCGTCTGCTGCTGTAATGAGCGCACCTTTCGTCTGGAAACGGCGGGCTCTTGCTGCTATTCCCGCAAGGATCCAAGCCGAAGGAGAGCCGCATGATCCAGACCACATTTCCCGACCGCGCCGTGATGGCCGAATTGCTGGCCAAGATGCTCTGGGAAATCAAGGCGGTGCATTTCAATGCCGCCCAGCCCTATAAACTCTCCTCCGGCATGGCGAGCCCGGTTTATATCGATTGCCGCAAGCTGCTCTCTTTCCCGCGCATCCGCTCGACGGTGATGGACTTCGCCGCCAGCACCCTGCTGCGCGATGCCGGTTTCGAGCAGTTCGATTGCATCGCCGGCGGCGAGACCGCAGGCATTCCCTTCGCCGCCCTGCTTGCCGATCGTCTCGGCCTGCCGATGATCTATGTCCGGAAGCAGCCGAAGGGCCATGGCCGCAATGCCCAGATCGAAGGCAATATGCCGGAAGGGTCGCGCGTGCTCGTCATCGAAGACCTGACGACAGCAGGCGGCAGCATGTTCAAGTTCATCGATGCGGTCCGTGCCGCCGGCGGTATCGTCGATCACGGCATCGCGCTGTTCTTCTACGGCATTTTTGGCGAACAGCGCTTTGCCGACGGCAAGGTCAGGCTGCATCACATCGCCACCTGGCGTAATGTTCTGGCCGTTGCCAAGGCGCAGAAGCTCTTCGACGACAAGACGCTTTCGGAAGTCGAGGCCTTCCTCGATGCGCCGCTCGCCTGGTCGGGAAGGAATGGCGGGGTGAGTGAGCTTTCGCTCTAGCTAGTTGACAAAAGCTCGCTTAATCGGTTGATGAACGTATAAGTGCTGTTGGAGGAATACGATGATTTTGTGCTGCGGCGAAGCCTTGATCGACATGCTGCCGAGGGACACGACGCTCGGCGAAAAGGGCTTTGCGCCCTATGCCGGCGGCGCAATCTTCAACACCGCGATCGCGCTCGGCCGCCTCGGTATCCCGACCGCCTTCTTCACCGGCATCGCCGATGACATGATGGGCGAAATCCTGCTTGAGACGCTGAAGGCGAGCAATGTCGATTACAGCCCATGCGCCATCACGTCGCGTCCCTCGACGATCGCCTTCGTCAAGCTGGTCAACGGCCAGGCGACCTATGCCTTCTACGACGAGGGCACGGCCGGCCGGATGATCACCACGGCCGACCTGCCCGATCTCGGCGATGATTGCGAGGCGCTGCATTTCGGCGCAATCAGCCTGATTCCGAGCCCCTGCGGCGAAACCTACGAAGCCTTGCTCGACCGCGAAGCCGCAAGCCGCGTCATCTCGCTCGATCCGAATATCCGTCCCGGTTTCATCAAGGACAAGCCGTCGCATATGGCCCGCATCAAGCGCATGGCCGGCAAAGCCGACATCGTCAAATTCTCCGATGAGGATCTCGAATGGTTCGGCCTGCAGGGCGACCATGATGCGCTCGCCGCCCATTGGCTGAACCACGGCGCCAAGCTCGTCGTCATCACCAAGGGCGCGGAAGGCGCTTCCGGTTATACCAAGGAGCGCAAGGTGACGGTGCCGAGCGAACGCGTCACCGTGGTCGACACGGTCGGCGCCGGCGATACCTTCGATGCCGGCATCCTGGCGTCGCTGAAGATGGATAATCTGCTGACCAAGGCGCAGGTCGCTTCGCTCGACGAAAAGGCGCTGCGCAACGCCCTGACCCTCGGCGCCAAAGCCGCCGCCGTCACCGTCTCCCGCGCCGGCGCCAATCCGCCCTGGGCGCGCGAGATCGGTCTTTAAGGCTCGAGCAAGCCTCCGCCTCTCATCCTCTTGCCGGCACCTTTCCCCGTAAACACGGGGCGAAGGGGATGTGCCGCGGCCTCTCCGTTCCCCTTGACGTCCGGTATGGCACGTCCCCTCTCCCCGTTCTTCGCGGGGAGAGGGTTAGGGTGAGGGGCAAATCTCGAACGCTTATTTCGCGGGCTTCGCCGGCACCAATCCGCCCCGGGTGCGCGCCTGACTTTCCTTCTTGATCGGCCGACCGACCGGGCAGACCTCCTGCACGAAGCCGTTGAGCGTGTTGACGAGATTGTTCTCGATCAGGGAATAGTGGACGAACTGGCCCTGTTTCTCTCGTCTGATCAGACCCGCAGCTTCGAGGATGGAAAGATGCTGCGAAACGGCTGGCTTGGACATGCTGAAGCGGTCAGCGATCTCGCCAGCGGTCAGACCCGATGCCGAGAGATAGGCGAGGATCTTCCGGCGCGGCGCACTGGAAAGCGCGTGGAATACCCGCTGGGCGGCGCTGACGGAGCGGCCTTCTACAGCGTCATCGAAAGTCTCTTCGTCCAAGTCCGGTCTCCGTGCCTGCGGCATCATCGCATCGATCCGTTAATCAATTAAGAAGTTAATGCATTGCTTAATTGTTTTCGTTCGTGCAAAGTAATTAGGTAATTTCTTAAATAATGAATTGGTAGGCGATGTTCAAGTAGAGAATGCGCCCGATGGGAAGGAGTTTGTCATGAGCAGTATTTCCACTGGACGAATGATTGACAACAGCAGCGATGCGGTGAAGGGCAGAGTGGTCTGGATGCCCGCAAAGTCGATCTGGATCACCGCCATGACCTTGATTGCCGTCATTGGTGGTCCACTGACCTTCACCTGGAGCGCCTTTGCCGTCTTTATCCTCTTGACCGCCATCACGATCTGCCTTGGTCATTCGGTCGGCATGCACCGGCTGCTGATCCATCGCTCATTCAGCACTCATACCTGGATCGAGCACTTTCTCATCTATCTCGGTACGGTGGTCGGCATGGCCGGCCCCTTCGGTATGATCTACGCGCACGACATTCGCGACTGGGCGCAACGGCAGCGAGACTGCCATGACCTCTATGCCCATCGGCGGTCTTTCTTCATCGATGCCTTCTGGCAGATGCATTGCATCGTGGCGCTGGACCATCCGCCGCGTTTCGTCCTCGAGGAGCGCGAGCGGCGCGACCGCTTCTATCGTTTTCTGGAGGCGACATGGATGGCGCAGCAGATTCTCTTGGGACTCGCGCTCTTTGCGCTCGGCGGACTGCCATGGGTGGTCTGGGGTATTGCCGTGCGGATATCGGTGTCGCTGACCGGACACTGGCTGGTCGGCCATTTCGCGCATCGAGACGGCCATCAGGGCTGGAGTGTCGATGATGTCGCGGTACAGGGCTATAACCTCCCGCGTTTCGGGCTGGTGACTTTCGGCGAGAGCTTCCACGGCAATCATCACGCCTTTCCGGATTCGGCGCGGCTCGGCATCGAGCCGGGGCAGCTGGATCTCGGTTGGTATTTCATCGGGCTGCTGGCAAGGCTCGGTCTGGCTTCGGCGATCAAGCTGCCACATACGATCGTGCCAAGGCGAGGGTTGAGACGCGTCAACGCAACTGAAACGGCGGGCGACAGTCATCCGCCACATCACGCAGCAGGTCACGCGGAATCTCGCCCGTAAGTGCCTCCTCCTTGCCGCTACGTCTCGATTCCCTCTTCTTCCCTCGGGTCCGAAGGACGGGTCGACGTCGATCGATCAGGAGCCTATCCGGGAGTCACGCTCCGG
This sequence comes from Rhizobium sp. CB2179, assembly GCF_057653455.1. Taxonomy (NCBI): domain Bacteria; kingdom Pseudomonadati; phylum Pseudomonadota; class Alphaproteobacteria; order Hyphomicrobiales; family Rhizobiaceae; genus Rhizobium; species Rhizobium sp. CB2179. Next base: position 135,720 of record NZ_CM172781.1, read on the forward strand.
TCGAAGCTCGGGAGCAAGCACGAGATCCCCCAAGAAGTTTTCGCACCAAAGCGAGACGTCGTGGGTTAGCAGATGCTCCATCATCATGCTCCAGCGGTCGCGGCGCTCCTCCAGCGACATGGCAAGGCCCTTGGCGATGGCATTGGCAGTGCCTTCGACATCGTAAGGATTGACCAGCAGTGCGCCCTTCAACTCGCGAGCCGCACCGGCGAAGCGCGATAGCACCAATACGCCCGGGCGATCCGGGTCCTGGGCGGCGACATATTCCTTGGCGACGAGGTTCATGCCGTCGCGCAACGGCGTGACCAGCCCGATCGTCGCCAGCCGGTAGAGGCCGGCAAGCACGTTGCGGCTGATCGATCGGTTGACATAGCGGATCGGCACCCAGTCGACCGTTCCGATGGCGCCGTTGACACGGCCGGCCTGTTCGGCGACCATCCCCTGCATATGCTCGTATTCGGGAACTTCCGATCGCGATTTTGGCGTGACCTGCAGATAGGTGACCTTGTTCTGGTAGGCAGGATTGCTGGTGAGGAAGGTTTCGAACGCTTCCAGCCGCTGAATGATGCCCTTCGAATAATCGAGGCGGTCGACCCCGATGATCATGTCCCGGCCTTCAACGCTGCGCCGGGTCTTCTGTACCATGATATTGTTTGCGGCTCTCTCGGCGAATTCGGCGAAGGCAGCAGTTTCGATCCCGATCGGATAGGCGCCGGCCTTGAATATCCGCCCATGGGAATCGAACAATCCATTTCCGAGGTCGTCGCCAATTCCCTCCCTTCTGAGATACCCGGCAAAGTTCTGGAGGTCGTAGTCGGTCTGGAAGCCGACGAGATCGTAATGCGAGAGCCCGCGCATGATTTCCTCATGGACGGGCATCGTGACGAGAATGTCGGCCGGCGGCCAGGGAATGTGCAGGAAGAAGCCGATCCGGTTTTTCAGCCCCATTTGGCGCAGTTCGGCCGCCAGCGGAATGAGGTGGTAATCATGAACCCAGATGATGTCGTCCGGCTCGATCATCGGCGCCAACCTGTGGGCGAAGAAGCGGTTGACGCGGAAATAGCCGGCCATTTCCTTCCGGCCATATTCGGCGAGGTCCAGGCGGTAGTGGCAGATGGGCCAGAGAACCCGGTTTGCGAAGCCGCGATAATATTCCTCGACGTCGGTGTCGGTGAGATCGGTCAGCGCATAGGTGATGTTGCCCTTCTGCAGCTGTGACAGCGGGCCAGGTTCCCTGTCCCCGCTCGATTCTCCCGACCATCCCATCCAGATGCCGCCCCGCTCCTGCAGGGCTGCCTGCAGCGCGACGGCCAGGCCGCCGGCAGCGGCGCTCCCATCTTTGGCCGGCATGGGAACACGATTGGAAACGACGACAAGACGGCTCATGAGCTTCCTTTGGTGAAGATAGGCCATGAAAACGCTGGGTGACGAGCGTCTTGAGGCATCTCCTGAACTTGGGCAGGGACCATGCAGTGAAGGCGCCGACATCGACAGAGCCGACCCGGACGCGAGCGCCGGGTGCAGATGCCAACAAGAACAACGAACGGCGCATTTTCCGCACAGATTTTGCTTGAATCTAGGGCGATTCCAACGAATTGAAAGAATTCATTCTATAATTTTTTGATTAGGAGAACGTTCATCCGGTTTCGCACCGTGGGCCCCATCAAAAGGGATGTGCCAGGCCGACCGCTATCAGTTCGCCATTGCGGCGGCAATGTCGATGTTGGCGCCAATCCGCCCCGGCGCGTGAGATTGATTTGTAAGGTTGGAGCCAGCGTCAGCGCGCCTGCCGGCGCCCTCTCCCCGTTCTGACGGGGAGAAGGAAATATGCCGTGACCTCTCCGTTCCTCACTCGCCTTTCGCAGGGCACGTCCCTCTTCCCGTCAGAACGGGGGTCCGGAGGACGGGTCGAGACGAGTGGCTTGACCCCGGCAAGGTTAGGGTGAGGGGCAATCTCGATCGCTTACTTCGCCAGCTTCGCCAGTGCCGCAACCAGGCCCTGCGTCGAAGAGTCATGCGATGCCGCACTTTCCTTGCCTTCGACGACAGGCAGCAGACCCGTTGCCAGTTCCTTGCCGAGCTCGACGCCCCACTGGTCGAAGGAGTTGATGCGGAAGAGCACGCCTTCGACGAAGACGCGGTGTTCGTAAAGCGCGATCAACCGGCCGAGCGCATAAGGGGTCAGCTTGTCGTAGACGAAGGTGATCGACGGCCGGTTGCCGTTAAAGACACGGTGCGGCGCGATGAAATCGGCCTTTTTGTCGTCCATGCCCTTGTCGGTCAGCTGCTTTTTGGCCTCTGCGAAGGTGCGCCCTTTCATCAGCGCTTCCGACTGGGCGAGAACGTTGGAGATCAAGAGCTGGTGCTGGTGGCGCAGCTCCGGCTCGAAGGCGTTGGCAGCGATCATGAACTCCGCGGGGATGATGCTCGTGCCCTGATGGATGAGCTGGTAGAAGGCGTGCTGGCCGTTGGTGCCGGGCTCGCCCCAGACGACGGGGCCGGAATTGCCTTCGACCGGCGTGCCGTCGATGGTGACGCCCTTGCCGTTCGATTCCATGTCGAGCTGCTGCAGATAGGCCGGGAAACGCGACAGGCGCTGGTCGTAGGGCAGGATGGCGCGGGTGGGGTAGCCCAGCACATTGCGATGGTAGAAGCCGATCAGGCCGAGCAGCACAGGCAGGTTTTCGGTAATCGGCGCCTTACGGAAATGATTGTCGACGGCGTGGGCTCCGTCGAGGAACTTGCCGAAATTCTCAGGGCCGACTGCGATCATCAGCGGCAGGCCGATCGCCGACCAGATCGAGTAACGGCCGCCGACCCAGTCCCAGAAGCCGAAGACGCGGGCGCTGTCGATGCCGAAGGCGGCGACCTTGTCGAGCGCCGTCGAGACGGCGGCGAAGTGGTGCTGCACGGCCGCTTCGCCGAGCGCCTTGGCGATGAAATTGCGCGCCGTCTGCGCATTGGTCATCGTCTCGACGGTGGTGAAGGTCTTCGAGGCGACGATGAACAGCGTCGTTTCCGGCTGCACCAGCTTCAGGATATCGGCGATATGGGCGCCGTCGATATTGGAGACGAAATGCGCGCGCGGACCGTCATGGAAGGGGGCAAGCGCCAGCGTCGCCATCACAGGGCCGAGATCCGAGCCGCCGATGCCGATATTGACGACATCGGTGATCGCCTTGCCGGTCGCACCCTTCAGCGTGCCGGAGCGGACGTCGTCGGCAAACTTGCCCATGGCGGCAAGCACCGCATTGACGTCGGGCATGACATCCTTGCCGTCGACCAGCACCGGCGTGTTGGAGCGGTTGCGCAGCGCGGTGTGCAGAACGGCGCGATCCTCGGTGAAATTGATCGTCTTGCCGGAGAACATTTCCTCGCGCTTCGTCTCGACGCCGCCGTCTTCGGCGAGCTTCACCAAGAGCTTGAGGATGTCGTCATTCACCGCCGTCTTGGAAAAATCCATCAGCAGGTCGTCAAGCGCGACGGAAAAGCGCGAAAAGCGCTGCGAATCGGTGGCGAAGGCGGCACGGATATCGGTTGCCTTGGTGGCATCAGCGGTGCTTTTCAGCTGTTCGACGATGGCGTTCATGGGAGGCTCCTTTGGAGGCGGAAAGGTTGCGGAAACTATTCGCTTTCTCACCCGCAAATCAAGTTCAGCCACCTGTCGAAATGGAAAAAAGCCACCTGCGGCAAGCGGATGGCCCCTTCAGGAAAGCCTCTAATTCATCAAATCGTCGAATTCAGCCGCGCAGGTCCTTGCGCAGGATCTTACCAACAGGCGACTTCGGCAGCTCGGTGCGGAACTCGATGAAGCGCGGCCGCTTGTAGTTGGTGAGGTTGGCGATGCAATGGGCTTTCACCTCGGCTTCCGTCAGGTTCGGATCCTTCCTGACGACGAAGAGTTTGACCGCCTCGCCGGAATGTCCGTCCGGCACGCCGATGGCTGCGGCCTCGAGGATGCCGGCATGCATGGCGGCGACTTCCTCGATCTCGTTCGGATAGACGTTGAAGCCGGAGACGAGGATCATGTCCTTCTTGCGGTCGACGATCTTGGTATAGCCGCGGTCGTCCATGAAGCCCATGTCGCCCGAGCGGAAATAGCCGTCATCGGTCATCACCCGCGCCGTCTCCTCCGGCTTCTGCCAGTAGCCGGCCATCACCTGCGGCCCGCGGATGCAGATCTCGCCGACGTCGCCGAGCGGTAGCGAATTGCCAGCTTCGTCGCGGATGTCGAGTTCGGTGGAGGGAAGCGGCAGCCCGATCGTGCCGGTGAACTCAGGCGAATCGAAGCGGTTGGCGGTGGCAACGGGCGATGTCTCGGAAAGGCCGTACCCCTCTGTCACTGCCGTGCCCGTCATCTTCAGCCAGCGGTCGGCGACCGGGCGCTGCACAGCCATGCCGCCGCCGAGCGACATGATCAGCGAGGAGAAGTCGAGCTTGGCGAAATCGGCATTGTTCATCAGCGCATTGAACAGCGTGTTGAGGCCGGGGAAGATATGCACCTTCGACTTTTCGAATTCCTTGACGAGACCGGGAATGTCGCGTGGATTGGCGATCAGTATATTGTGGGCGCCGAGCGACATGCCCATCAGCGAATTCACCGTCAGCGCAAAGATGTGGTAGAGCGGCAGGGCGCAGAGGAAATTCAGCACCTCCGGCTCTTTCTTGCGCTCGAAGGCCGATCGAAGCCAGAGCGACAGCTGCGCCTTGTTGGCAAGCAGGTTCTGATGCGTCAGCACCGCGCCCTTGGCAACGCCCGTCGTGCCGCCGGTATATTGCAGGAAAGCGATATCGCTGCCCGTCAGCGTGACCGGCTGGAGCTTTTTTCCCGCACCTTCACGGAGCACCTGGCCGAAGCTCTTGTGCTGAGGGATCGACCAGGAGGGAACGAGCTTCTTCACCTTGCGCACGACGAAATTGACGATCAGCCCCTTCGGCCCCAGCATTTCCCCGAGCGAGGTGACGACGACATGGCGGAGATCCGTCTTGTTGAGGACCTGCTCGACCGTGCGTGCGAAATTCTCCAGCACGAAGATCGCCTTGGCGCCGGAATCCTTCAACTGGTGTTCGAGTTCGCGCGGCGTATAGAGCGGGTTGACGTTCACCACCACGAGGCCGGCGCGCAGGATGGCATAGGTGGCAATCGGGTTCTGCAGCACGTTCGGCATCATCACAGCGACGCGGTCGCCCTTCTGAAGGCCGGTGCTCTGCAGCCAGGCGGCGAGTTTGCGCGTCTGGCTCTCCAGTTCGCGGTAGCGCATCCCCTTGCCCATGCTGGAAAAGGCGGTCCGGTCGGCATAACGGGCGCAGGATTTTTCCAGCAGTTCGGCAAGCGAGGCATATTCCAGCGGCGGAATCTCTGCCGGAACGATATCGGGGTAGGCGGCAAGCCAGGGCTTGTCCGGCCTGGCGCCGTTTGGATGGACGGAAATGCTGTTCATCTGTCTCTCTCCCCTGCGGCCGCCGCGCCGACATCATTCGGCAGATAACCAGAAAGATCCTCCATCTTCCAGTCCGGCAGCTTATGCCATTGCCTGAACGGTTCAAGCCGAATGAAGCTATACTAACCTTGACGTAAACGTCAACATTCGCTCGCTGCGCGATCGGTGGAAGGATCGGGAACTTTGAGTCCGCCATGACGTTGATCTCGCATACTCATCACGAGGAACACCAAAAGGAGGTGCACAATGTTGAACCAGGATACTGACGCCACCCGCCGTGACCCGAATGTCAAGAGCACCCACTCGCTGATCGCCAGCGACCGCGTCGAGGGCACCCGTGTCTATGGGGCCGATGGCAAGCATATCGGCTCGATCGAACGATTGATCATTGGAAAGCTCGACGGCCGTGTTGCCTATGCCGTGCTTAGCTTCGGCGGCTTCCTGGGCATCGGCCACGATCACTATCCGCTTCCCTGGGAAAAGCTGAACTACGACACCCAGCTGGATGGCTATCGCATCGACCTGACCAAGGAGCAGATCGAAGGCGCCCCGAGCTATTCGGACGATGACGACACCTGGTACAACGACAATGGCCGCCGGGTCTATGATTACTACGGCGTGCCGCCCTACTGGATGTAACGTCGTCCGATAGGCCGAGCTGGAAGGGCCCCGCGGATGCGGGGCCTTTTTAGCGTTTGGTTCGTGCCGATGGCTGCCTATTGTTGGTTCGCGCCAATGGTTGCCCCTCATCCGGCTGCCGCCACCTTCTCCCCGCTCGCGGGGCGAAGGGGTATGCCGCGGCCTCTCCGTTCCCTCAGCCTCTCGCAGGGCACACGTCCCCTCTCCCCGTTTTTACGGGGAGAGGGTTAGGGTGAGGGGCAGCCACTAGCGCGAACCGACAACAAGATCGTTGGCCGAGCGCAGCACGGTGCCGACGACAATGTCGTCTGCCACGATCGCCTTTGCCGTCTTGACCACGAACAAATGGCTCTCGCCCGGCAGCAGCGTCACCAGCATCGTGTCGACGACGGCATGCGGATCCAGCCGGTCGGCCATCAGGCAGAGATCCTTGAGGAAGTTTTGCGCCGTCACCTTGACCGCATACCCGCCGTCGATCCCGACGACATCGACCGTCAGCCGCGGCGCCGGCAGGGCAAGCTCGATATCCTCGACGAAATAGTGGAAGGCGCGCCTGTCCAGCATCTGCACGACGATGAGCTCGTCCTTCGGTAAGCCGGGGGTGACGATATCCTCAGGCAGCGGAAATTCCTTTGCCTCGAAGCGGTCGCACAGCAGCCGCCAGAATTCGAATTCGGCAAGCACGGTGCCGTCGAGCTTCAGGCGTTTGCCGCTGATCTTCGCCCGCCAGAACAGCGTTCGTTCATTGACCGCAACCGCGGCAAGCCCGCCGTCGCGCGGCTGGATCGTCAGCAGGCGCGGATCATAGGCCGCCTTCAGCGCATACCAGAGCGGCTTGCGGCGCCCAGCCGAATCGAGGGCGGCCCACGAGGTCACCGGCCAGCAATCGTTGAACTGCCAAACCACCGCACCCTTGCAGATATCCCGATGCGAGCGCATGTGCTCGACGCCGAAACGGATGGCGCGCGCCTGGTTGAGCTGGGTGGCGAAGTGCCAGTCGTCCATCGTCCGGGGCTCCGGCAGATGGCCGGACAGGCCGCGGATCAGCTTGTCATTGCCCTCAGTCGCCTTCTGATGGTGGAAGACGCCGTTCGATTGCGGCGTCAGCGGCGCATCATGCACGCTTTCTTCGATCGTCGCCCAGGCCGCCGGTGCCTGCCAGCCGAATTCGGAGCAGAAGCGCGGGATATAATTGCGGTAGACCTCGTAGCCGACATCGTTCCACACGTCCCAGATATGTTTGCAGCCATGACCGTCGGCATTCGGTTCGATCTCAATCGAGCCGGAATAGGGGCTGCCGGGATAATAGGGCCGGTCCGGATCGAGTTCGGCGCAGAGTTTCGGCAGCAGGTCGAGATAGTAGCCGAGCCCCCAGCTTTCGCCCGCCTTGATGATCGGCCGCCAGCCCCATTCGTCGAAGCCCCAGATGTTCTCGTTATTGCCGTTCCAGAGGACGAGCGAGGCATGCGGCATCAGCCGCACGACATTGTCGCGCACCTCCGCCTCGACCTCGCTTCTGAGCGGCTCTTCCTCCGGATAGGCGGCGCAGGCAAAGAGGAAATCCTGCCAGACCAGCATGCCCTTGCGGTCGCAGGCCTCATAGAACTCGTCGGCCTCGAAGATGCCGCCGCCCCAGACGCGCAGCATATGAATATTGGCGGCCTTTGCTTCCTCGATCCGCGCGGCATAACGCTCGGCCGTCAACCGCGGGGGAAAACAATCGTCCGGAATCCAGTTTGCCCCGCAGATGAAGAGCGGCACGTCGTTGATGATGAAGGTAAAGGCCGAGCCATGGTCGTCGGCTGCGGTATCGAGCCGCAGCGAGCGGAAACCGAGTTCACGCTGATAGCTGTCGAGCAGATCGTCGCTGGCCTCGTCGAACAGCCTCAGCGTCATTGGATATAGCGGCTGCGCGCCGAGATGGTGCGGCCACCAGAGCTGCGGCGAGGGGAGGGCAAGCTCGAAGGAAACCGCGTCTTCATCAGGCGCAATCGCCACCGTCTTGCTCACGCCGCCGATTTCGGCAACGAGCCTCAACGGCGTCTTATCTCCATGCCGCGCCAGCCGGGCATGGACCTTCACTAGGCCGTCGCCGCCGGAAAGTATTGCCGATACCCGTGTTTCGGCAAGCCGCGCCCGATCCCAGCTTTCCAGCCGGACCGGCTTCCAGAGGCCTGCCGTCACCAGCGTCGGCCCCCAGTCCCAGCCGAAATTACAGGCCATCTTGCGCATCAGATTGCCCGGTCCCGGGTAGTTGTTGGGACGGTAGCCGTAATGTTTTTCCATCTCCGCTCCATAGGCGTAGGCGGAGCGGAAGGTGACCGTGAGTTCGTTCTGGCCAGCCTTCAGAAGCCGGGAAACATCGAAACGATAGGTACGGTGCATGTTGAAGGTGCAGCCGATCTCTTCGCCGTTTAGGGATATCACCGCGACCGTATCGAGCCCGTCGAAGACCAGTTCCTGCACCCTGGCATCGTCAGGCATCGCCTCGAAACTGCAGCGATAGGTCCAGTCGGTCTTGCCGATCCAGTCATTGGTGATCTCGTTGACGTCGATATAGGGATCGGCGATCAGCCGGTTGGCGAGAAGGTCGAGATGCACGCAGCCCGGCACCGTCGCGGGGATTGCAGCCGGCAGGCCGAGCCTTACTGTATCGTTACAGGAGAGCGTCCAGCCGGAATTGAGCGCAGTCTTTTCGATCATGGCGGGCTCCTGATGCATGCCGCTTGAAGCTGTGGGATTATCTATGGATTGGAACGTGCCGGTGGTTCGGCGTCAGGTACCTCAGAGAAACCGGCCGTGGCGCTGCAGCACCTCGATCTTGTAGCCATCCGGATCGCTGATGAAGAAAAACAGACCGAAGAGCTTGCCGTCCCGGTTGAGCTCCACCAGTTCACCCGGCTTGAGCCCGAGCTTCGACAGCCGCTCGCGCTCGACCGCCACCTCTTCGACGGAGACGGCGAGATGGCCATAGGCATTGCCGAGGTCATAGGGCGCGGTCCGGCCCTTGTTGACCGTCAGTTCCAGCTCGAAGCCGGTCTCGGCATTGCTCATATAGATCAGCGTGAAGGTCTCGAAATCGACGCGGTCGGCGACCGAAAGGCCGAAGGCCCTCTCGTAGAATTCGACGGAGCGCGCCTCATCGAGAACGCGGATCATGGAGTGGATCATCTTCGCCAATTCTGCCTCCCTTTGTCATCCATCACGGCGGTCTTGGTACCCGTCCTCCTACGCCGCGCGCAAGCCGATTCTTCGCGTAATCGCGCCTTCGATCAAGCCCATGGCGTCATAGATCAGCACCGCCATCAGGCCGACGATCAGGCCGCCCTGCAGGATGAAGGCGGTGTTGTCGGAAATCAGCCCGGCGATGATGACCTCGCCGAGGCCCTTGGCCGCAACCGTCGAGCCGATCGTCGCCGTGCCGATATTGATCACGGTCGCGACCTTCAGCCCCTCGAGGATCAGCGGCAGGGCAAGCGGCAGCTCGACGCGAAACAGCCGCTGCGTGCCGTTCATGCCCATGCCGTCGGCGGCATCGAGAACCTGCGGCGAAACCTGCTTCAAGCCGGCAACGGTGTTTTCGAAGATCGGCAGCAGCCCGTAGAGAAAGAGCGCGATCAGCGTCGGCATGGCGCCGAAACCGGTGGCGGGAACGGCGAGCGCCAGCACCGCGACCGGCGGAAAGGTCTGCCCCGCATTGGCGATGGCGCGCGACAGCGGCAGGAAGTCAGCGCCGCTTTCCCGCGTCACGAAGATGCCGCCGATAACGGCGAGCACGGCGCTGCAGACGATTGAGCCGATCACCAGCTGCAGATGGCCGGCGGCCAGTGAAGCAAGGCTGTTTTGGGTATAGACGGCAGGCGCATTATTGCTGATCAGCGGCACCAGCATGAAGGAAAGCCACTCCGTCCTGAACAGCAGGATGAGCAGCAAAGCCAGCGCCGCCAGGCGGAAGAGATTGGCGACGACGAGCTTCATGCCTTGCGGCCCAGTTCGAGCAGCCGCGTCATCGAGATCGATCCCACAGGCGCCTTTTCGCCGTCCTGCACGGCCGCCTCATCGACCCCCTGCCAGATCATCTCGGCCAGCGCATCACGCAGGCTGAGCGACTGCGGCAGAGCGTAGGCGAGACCGTTCTTGGCCGGCTCCATGCTTTCCTTCAGCGGCAGCAGCGACATCAGCTTCAAGGCCCGGTCGGACGTCCCGGTCAATTGCTGCACGAAGGGATCGGCGGGTTCTGTGAGGATCTTTTCCGGCGTCGAGCATTGCAGCAATCTGCCCTCGCTCATCACCGCGATCTGGTTGCCGAGATGGAAGGCCTCGTCCATGTCGTGGGTGACGAGAATAACCGTCGTGCCGAACTGCTTCTGGATCGCCAAGAGGTCGTCCTGCGCCTTGCCGCGGATGACCGGATCGAGCGCGCCGAAGGGTTCGTCCATCAACAGCAGCTCCGGTTCGGCCGCCAGCGCCCGGGCGACACCGACGCGCTGCTGCTGGCCGCCGGAGAGCTGATGCGGATATTTATCGGCAAATGTTGCCGGATCGAGGTTGAAGAGCCCGAGCAGTTCCTCGACCCGCTTGGCGATGCGGGCGGAATCCCAATCGAGAAGCTGCGGCACGGTGGCGATATTCTGCGCCACGGTCCGGTGCGGAAAGAGGCCGTGCCCCTGGATCGCATAGCCGATCTTGCGGCGAAGCTCGGTCACCGGAACGTCCATCACATTCTGTCCGCCGACGAAGATCTCGCCTTCGGTGATCGGCACCAGCCGGTTGATCATCCGCATCAGCGTCGATTTGCCGGAGCCAGACGTGCCGACGATGACAGTGATCTCGCCCTTCTCGACGCTCATCGAGACGTCGTCGACGACGGTGGCCGTGCCGTAGCGCTTGGTGACGTTCCTGATCTCGATCATGGTCATGCGGCAGATCCCCGGATGCTTTCGATGACCGCATCGAGGATGACGGCCGATGAGAAGGCGAAGAAGACGGTCGGCACGGCGCCGAGCAGGACGAGGTCCATGGCCGTCTGGCCGAGCCCCTGGAAGATGAAGATGCCGAAGCCGCCGCCGCCGATCAGTGCGGCAATCGTCACCATACCGATCGCCTGCACCAGCACGATGCGGATACCGGTGAGGATAACCGGGAAGGCGAGCGGCATGTCGATTCCAACAAGGATCTGCAAGCGTGTCAGCCCCATGCCGGCCGCAGCATCCCGCACCGAGGGATCGACGCCCTGCAGGCCGACAACGGTGTTGGCGACGATCGGCAGCAGCGAATAGAGCACCAGTGCAATCAAGGCAGGCGCCGTGCCGATGCCGCGGATGCCGATCGCGGCGGCGAGCGGCACATGGGTGGCGAGATAGCCGAGCGGCAGCATCAACAGGCCGAAGAGTGCCAGACTCGGGATCGTCTGAATGAGGCTGAGGCCTTGCAGCACGATGGCTCGCAGCTTCGGCACCCAGAAGCAGAGAATGCCGAGCGGCAGGCCGAGAACAATGGCGATGGCAAGCGAGCCGAACGCCAGCAGCAGATGCGAGATCGCTTCGGTTTCGAACTGCGGAGCCCGTGTCGAAAATTCCTTCATGATCGAAAGGCTGTCGAGCAGGCCGGAGAAGAGCGAAATGAAGAGCAGCGCCGTATAGGCGGCCAGGGCTGCGACCCGCATCCACGGCGCCAACCGGACCTTCACCAGCGCATCGGATATGACGAGGCCGATCACGGCAAACAGCACCCAGAAGCCGCCGCCGGGCGTCATCCGCGCCACCGTGCTGCCGGGTGGCGTTGCCGCTGTCGAGACGAGGCCGATCGCAACGATCAGCGCCGCAAGGCAGAGTGTGGCGATGACAAGCCGCGCGATCGCATTGGTGAGGAACAGCGTGGCGAAGGCGGTGAGAAGGAGAAGCACGGTCAGGATGACGACGGAAGGCTGGGGAAGAAGCTGCATCAGCAGCATCGGCTTGCCGGCGGCGATGCGGTTTGCCTTCACGTAGATGAAGGGCAGCAGTGCTGTTGCCGCGATGCCGCCGGCCACCAGAACCACGCCGAGCCGGTCCAGCCTGCGGACCGCTAAGGTTTCTGCCATGAATCCCAATCCTGTCAGGAAAGAAAGCTCCGCCCGTAATCGGGCGGAGCGGGCAATGACTACTTCAGGAAGCCTTTTTCCTTGAGATAGGCTTCGGCGACCGACTTTGCCGGCTCGCCGTCGACCTGGATCTTGGCGTTGAGCTTGCGCAACTCGTCGGCGGTCAGGCTCTTGAAGATCGGCGAGAGCACTTCCTCGATCTTCGGATTGGCCTTCAACACCTCTTCGCGGATGATCGGCGTCGGGGCATAGACCTGCTGCACGTTCTTGTCGTCTTCGAGAACGGTAAGTTCGGCCGCTTCGATGGCGCCGTCGGTGCCGTAGACCATGGCGGTGTTGACGCCGTTCGTCTGGTCGGCGGCTGCCTTGATCGTTGCCGCTGTGTCACCGCCGGAGAGAACGACCATCTGGTCGGGCTTCAGCTGGAAACCGTAGGTCGTCTGGAAGGCCGGAAGCGCGCCGGCCGAATTGACGAATTCGGCGGAGGCGGCAAGCTTGGCGGCACCGCCGCCGGCAACCCATTTGCCGAAGTCCGTGAGGCTCTTCAGCTTGTTCGGGCCGGCAACATCGCTGCGCACGGCGAGCGCCCAGGTGTTGTTGGCAGGCGAGGGCGTCAGCCAGACGATCTTGTTGGCATCGTAATCGAGCTTCTTCGCCAGCTCATAGCCCTGGTCGATGTTCTTCCAGGCGGCGTCATCGGCCTTGTTGAAGAAGAAGCCGGCATTGCCGGTATATTCGGGATAGATGTCGATTTCGCCGGCGGTGATCGCCTTGCGCACGACCGGTGTCGCGCCAAGCGCAATGCGGTCCTGCGTCTTGATGCCGTTCGCTTCGAGAGCGAGCGCGATGACGTTGCCGAGCAGCGTGCCTTCCGTGTCGATCTTCGACGAGACGACGACGTCTGCAGCATGGGCCGCACCCGCTGCAAAGGCGGAGAGCGAAACGGCAAGTGCGAGTTTCTTCAGCATGGAAAGTCCCCTTTTTCAAAAACCGTTGACCTACAGCGCCGCACGTCTTTCAGACGTGCAAAGGACGTTGTAGCACTTTGAATTGCTGCATAATTTTATCTCAAATCGATACCGATTTAAGGAATTATGCAGTGGCCCAAGCCCCGCCGGGAGGCTTGCGCATAGGAAATCCGCCGGCGAAGGCGACCAAGTCGCCATCATGCCGGAATTGCGTGCGTGATGGAAATAGCGTGCATGCCCGAAAAATCGATGCAAGCCCCCTCCAGTATTTGCGGTCGCTGCACGATTATGGCGGCGAATGCACCTCCGCGCGCGGAAACGCATTCCCTTTTCCAAGGCCGGCGCGATTTGTTTTTGTCCCCTTGCGTGTTTCCACGATATTCCCAGGCTCTGTTGCAGATTCCCGCCGCCCGGATTTTTCTATGATCGAACGATAGCCCGCCTCTTCGGAGGCAGGGATATCTTTTTTCCTGAACACATCATATCTTCCGGTTTTTCCAGCGCTTTCCGGAGGTGGCCGTTTGCATCTTGGTGCCTTGTTCATCGCAAGCCATGTCCTGACCTCCGGTTCGGTCCGCGAGACCGCGCGGCGGTTCCAGCTGTCGCCCTCCACCGTCTCGACGGCAATTCATAATCTCGAGACCGAACTGGCGATGAAGCTGACCGAACGCGCCTCCGGCGAGCTGGCGACGCTGATTGCGAGCGGCAGGGTGCTGGAAGGCCTGAAGCCGATCATGGCTGCGATCGCCGAGCTCGGCCAATGGGCCGGTCACGACCCCGCGGCCGGGATCGACGAGGCCTGGCCGTCCCGCATTCCCGTCAAGATCGTCACGATGGAGCGTTTTCTCGAAGTCGCCGACCAGGGGAGCATCAACCGGGCCGCCCGCCGCCTTCGCCTCGGTCAGCCGCAGCTTTCGCTTCAGCTTGCCAATCTTGAGAAATTTCTTGGCCATCGCCTGTTCGAGCGGCAGGCGCAGGGCTCGGTGCTGACGGAGGAGGGCAGGCGCGCCTACCAGATCTTCATGGCGATCAGCCAGGCGTGGAACGATCTCAAATCATCGGCCGACGAACGTTATCGGCGCACCGCCCGGTCGCTGCGCATCGGCTCGATCATCCCGACCGGATCGGAAAGCTGGGTGGCGCGCTGCCTGGGATCGCTGGTCTCGGAATGGAATATGCGCCGCAACAACAATGCGATCTCGCTGGTGTCGATGACCGCCGACGATCTGCGCGAGGCGCTGAAGAACGGCCGCATCGATGTCGCAATCCTGGATTCGGTCTTCGGCCTCGAAAGCTTTCGGCATCGCGAACTGCTGCAGACCGATATGGTGGTGATCGCGCCGCCTGACAGTACCGAGACCAGTGTCGCCGATCTCGTCGCCGGCCACCCGATCTGCATGCCGAGCCCACGCACCGGCCTCGGCCATGCAGCCATGGCCTTCAGTTATGAGCGCGCTCCCAACCGGTGCCGGCGCGGCCAGGATATCACCGCGGCGGATTCGCTGCCTGTCATCGTCGATCTCGTCGCCAATCACGGTTACGTCTCCTTCCTCGGCCGGGTCAGCGCCATGCCGATTGCCGACAAGGTGCGCATCGTCGATCTCGACGAGCACCTGCTGATGTCCTATCACGTCGCCTTCAACCATCGAAAAGCCGCCGCCGATGCCTGCACCATGATCATCGAGGCGGCAGCGAGAATTACCTCTGAAGCGGTCGTGCGAACCGCAGCCGTGGCTTAAGCCTCGGCGGAGCTAGGGAGACCGCAACATGACGATCTTGCTTGAGGTGTGCGTGGACAGCGCCGAAGGCCTTGCCGCCGCGATCGAGGGTGGCGCCGGGCGCATCGAGCTCTGCTCGGCGTTGGAACTCGGCGGCCTGACGCCGTTGCCGAGCCTGATGCGGATCGCCGCCCGGGCACCCATTCCGGTCTATGCGATGATCCGCCCTCACGCCGGCCCCTTCATCTTCGACGGGGCAGACGAGGAGGCGATGATGATCGATATCGACGCCGTGCGCGCCGCCGGCCTTGCCGGCGTCGTCATCGGCGCCAACCGGCCGGATGGTACGCTCGACATGCCGCTGGTCCACCGTTTGAAGGCGCATGCGGCGGGACTCGGCTCGACGCTGCATCGCGCTTTTGATCTGGTGCCGGATGCCGACCAGGCGCTGGAGCAGGCGGTCGAGCTCGGCTGCGAACGCATCCTGACATCAGGCTGCGCGCTGAAGGCGGTAGACGGCCTCGACACGCTGAAGCGCATTTCGGCAAAGGCCGCCGGCCGCATCGCCATCATGCCCGGCAGCGGCATCCGCCCCACCAATGTCGGCGAGATATTGAAGGCGACCGGCGCCCGCGAGGTCCACGGCTCCTGCAGTTCACCGGTCGAAAGCGCCGATCCGCGCGCGGTCGCTTTTGGTTTCGAGGCGAGAAGCACAAACAAGACGGATGTCGCCGTCGTCAGGCAGATGCGCAGGGCGATCGAGGCGGGAGTTTAGCGACCGCGGCTTGCCCTCATCCGGCTGCCGCCACCTTCTCCCCGCTTGCGGGGCGAAGGGGATATGCCGCGACCTCTCCGTCCCCCGCCCAGCTCTCGCAGGGCACGTCCCCTCGCCCCGTTTTACGGGGGTCCGCAGGACGGGTCGAGACCAGTGGCTCGACCCCGGCAAGGTTAGGGTGAGGGGCAGCCGCCGGCGCGAAGCGGACGGAAACCACGTCACGCGTTCGCTGGAAACGCCCTAACCACCAATACTGATCACAGCCTTGATCAGCCCATTCTTCTCATGCGCCCAGCGCGCGAGATCGCGCGGCGCATCGGCAAGCGTCGTGCGGTGGGTGATCAGTTTGTCTACCGGCACCAGCCCTTTGGCGATCGAATCCGCGACATGCTCGAAATCGACGCGGGTGGCGTTGCGGCTGCCGATCACCATCATCTCGCGCTTGTGGAATTCGGGATCGGAGAAGCGGATATCGTCCTTGACGACGCTGACCAGCACCAGCGCGCCGCCATGGGCGACGAAGGAGAAGGCCTTCTCCATCGAAGGGCCGTAACCCGTCGCATCGAAGACCACGTCGAAACCGTCGCCGTTGGTCTTTTCCCGGACGGTCTCCGCTGTCGCCTCGTTCGCAACGATGCCGGAGGTGAAGCCGAAGCGTTCCGACGCCATCTGCAGCCGCTCGGTGCTGGTATCGAGCAGCGTCACCTCATGGCCGGCAATGCGCGAGAAGATCGCCGCCCCGAGCCCGATAGGCCCGGCGCCGATGACGAGTGCCCGCGCTCCGGCGCCGGTCATCGAACGGCGCACCGCATGAGCGCCGATCGCCAGGAACTCGGTCGTCGCCGCCGCCTCGAGGCTTACACCTTTGGCGGCATAGAGGTTTTCGGCCGGAACCGAAATCTCCTCGCAGAAGGCGCCGTCGGTATGGACGCCGAGCACCTTGATATTGGTGCAGCAATTCGGCTTGCCCTGACGGCAGGCGATACATTGCCCGCAGGAGAGATAGGGATTGACGATAACAGGCGTGCCGACTGCGATAGTGACGCCGTCGCCCGCTTCCAGCACCGTCGCCGAGATCTCGTGCCCCATCACCCTGGGATATTCGAGGAAGGGATGTTTGCCCTCGAAGATGTGGTAGTCGGTGCCGCAAATGCCGACATGGCTGACGGCAAGCCGCACCCAGCCGGCGGCGGGAGCCGCTGGTGAAGGGCGCTCGACGATATCGAGCACGCCGGGCTCCCGGCAAAGAACTGCTTTCATGACGGGTCTCGCATTCCTGGAATGGAAGAAGCCGGCTTGTTCAGGCCGGCTGTCTCTTGTCGCTCAATTGCTCCGGCGGCGGCGCAGCTGGTCGAAGAACACGATCACGATGATCAGCAGACCGGTGATGATGCGCTGCCAGAAGGAGTTGACGTTCAGAAGGTTCGCGCCGTTATTGATGGTGGCGAGAATGAAGGCGCCGATCAGCGGGCCATGCACCGAGCCGACCGCGCCGAACAGGCTGGTGCCGCCGATGACGGAGGAAGCGATCGCCTGCAATTCCCAGCCGTCGGCCTGCGTCGCATTGCCGATGGCGATGCGCGAGGCAAGCAGCACGCCGACGAAGGCTGCGAAGGAGGCGGACAGGATATAGGCGAGGTAGATCATGCCCTTGACGTTGACGCCGGAAAGGCGCGCCGCCTCGGCGTTCGAACCGACCGCGAAGAGATAGCGGCCCCAACGGCTCAGATGCAGGAAGATGAAGGAGGGGACCGCCACCAGGATGACCATCCAGAACAGGCTCGGAATACTGAGCAGATCGGCGCGGGCGAAATTGCTGAAACCCTCATTGGTGATGTTGATCGTCGAACCGTTGGTAATCAGCAGGCCGATGCCGCGCAGCGATGTCAGGGTTGCCAGCGTGATGATGAACGGCGGCAGGCCCATATGGACGATGCCGAAGCCATGGAAGGCGCCGATCGCCACACCCATGAGCAGCGTCAGCGCGATCGCCCCCCAGACCGGCACGCCCGCCTGCAGCAGCCAGGCGATGATCACGGTGCAGAAGCCGACGATGGCGCCGACCGAAAGGTCGATGCCGGCGGTGATGATGACGAAGGTCTGGCCGAGCGCCAGGATCGCCGTCATCGCACCCTGACGCAGCAGGTTCGAGATATTGAGCGGCGTCCAGAAGCTCGGGGTGACGACGCCGAGCACGATCCAGAGGAAGATCAGCAGGCCGATCAGCGTCAGGCCGAACAGGATGTTCATTTTCCGGCGCGGCGGCGGCGCGACGATTTCGGTGGGGGTGGCAGTCATGAATTTTCTCCCTCTTATTCTTTTGGCTCAGACGCCGATCGCTTCGCTGAGCACTTCTTCATGCGTCGCCGCGTGATAATCATGGCTCGCGACGATTTTGCCGGCGCGGAAGACGTGCAGCCGGTCGGCCAGTTCGTAGACCTCGGGCAGATAGGAGGAGATCAGGATGATGCCGGCGCCGTCCTTCAGAAGCTTGGCGAACAGCCGGTAGATTTCCGCCTTGGTGCCGACGTCGACGCCGACTGTCGGCTCGTCGAAGATGAAAAGCCGGGCGCCATGGCTCAGCCACTTGCCGATGACGATCTTCTGCTGGTTGCCGCCCGACATGCTGGAGGCCGGAACGCGCCGGCTCGGCGTCTTGATGCTGAGATTGCGGATCTGCTGGTCGGCGTTGGCCGATTCGCGCGTGTGATTGATCACCGGCCCGTGGCTCAGCCGCCCGAACACCGGCAGGTTGATGTTGAGGCCGATCGGCAGGTTGAGGCAAAGCCCTTGGTCGCGCCGGCTTTCCGGCGCCAGCGCAATGCCGAGCTCCATCGCCGTGCGTTCGTTGCGGATGTTGACAGGCTTGCCCATCCATTCGACATCGCCTGCTGTCGTCGGCTGGCGGCCGTAGAGCCCGAGTGCGAATTCGCTGCGCCCGGCGCCGATCAGGCCGTAGAGGCCGACGATCTGTCCCGCCTTTACGCTGAGCGACACATCTTCGAAGCCCGGGCCGGAGAGGCCGTTGACCGTGAGGATCGTCTCGCCGATCGCAATCTTTTCCTTGTGGTAGATCTGTTCGATCGAGCGGTTGATCATCAGCGAGATCAGTTCGGCATCGTTGGTCTCGCCGATCAGGCGCGTGCCGACATGCGTGCCGTCGCGCAGCACCGAGACACGGTCGGCAAGCTCGAAGACTTCCTCCATGCGGTGGCTGATATAGACGATGGTGACGCCTTCGCCCTGCAGCCGGCGGATCAGCTTGAAGAGCTGCGCCGATTCCTGGCGGGTGAGATAGGCAGTCGGTTCGTCGAAGATCAGGAATTGCGTGCCGCGCATCGCTGCGCGTGCCGTGGCCACCAGCTGCTGTTGGCCGATGGTCAGCGAGCTCAACAGCGCACCGGCCGGCAGGCCGAAGCCGAGATCGTCGAGCACGGCCTGCGCCATCTTCTCCATCTGCTTCTTGCGCATCAGGCCGAAGCGGTTGACTTCGTCGCCGAGGAAGAGATTGGCGGCGACCGTCAGGTGCCGGCAGAGCACGACTTCCTGGTGCACGGCGTTGATGCCGCGGGCGATCGCCTCGTTCGGCGTCGCCAGCCCCACCGGCTGGCCGCACCACAGCACTTCGCCGGCGGTGCGGGTGATGACGCCGGTCAGCAATTTGATGAGGGTGGATTTGCCGGCGCCGTTTTCACCGACGATGGCGTGGATTTCGCCGGCGAGAAAGGTCAGCGTCGCTGGCTTCAGCGCCTGCACATGACCGTAATTCTTCTGCAGGCCCTTGAGTTCGAGGATAGGCGATCCGGCGGGAATTCGATTGGCTTCTTTCAGCGTCGCACTGTCATCATGGCGATGACTGACCTCTTCCAGTCCGATCATGGGACCTCTCCTCCTTGTGTCGCGTCTGCTCTCCATCCCCCGCAAAACATAGCACGGATGGAAAAAGCCGCGCCGGTTTTTGAAGCCGGCGCGGCTTGTCTGTCGTTATTACTTGATCTTCGGGTTCAGCAGCGCGTCGATCTTCGGGTCGGCCATATTAGCCTTGGTGACGAGGTTTGCACCGGTGTCGACATTCTCTTCGACCTTCTCGCCCTTGGAGACGGCAAGCGCGGTCTTCACGCCGTCATAACCCATGCGGTAGGGGTCCTGAACGACGAGGCCGGCAATCGCACCATCCTTGAGGAAGCCGACCGTCTTGTCGTCGCTGTCAAAGCCGATGACCTTGATCTTCTCGCCGAGCTTGTTTTCGGCAATCGCCTGGCCAACGCCCTGCGCCATGATCAGGTTCGAGGCGAAGATGCCGACGAGGTTCGGGTTTGCCGTGATCAGGTCGGTCATCATGTTGAGGCCGGTCGTTGCCTGGCCGTCGCCGTACTTGTCGGCAATGACCTTCAGGCCCGGATACTTGGTCTTCACCTGATCCAGGAAGCCTTCGCGGCGCTGTTCCAGCGAGCCGACGCCCGGAAGGTTGGTGAGGATGACGACTTCGCCCTCTTCCTTGCCGGTGGCGCCCTTGATAGCGGCAGCCAGACCGTCAGCGGCGATGCGGCCGCCCTGAACGTTGTCGGTCGTCAGGAACGACTTGAACGCCTTGGAGTCGGCGCCTGAGTCGATGCCGATGATCGGAACCGACTTGGCCGCTTCATCGATCGGCTTGCCGAGCGCCTTGAATTCGGTCGGCGAAATGACGACAGCGGCCGGCTTGCCGGCAACGGCGTTCTCCAGAATGCTGATCTGGCCGTTGACGTCGGATTCGGCCTGTGCGCCGAGTTCCGGCACGTTGACGCCGAGATCCTTGCCGGCCTTGCGGGCGCCGGCGAGAACGATCTGCCAGTAGAAGGACGTCGTGTCCTTGACGATGATCGGGATCGTCACGTCGGCTGCAAACGACGGTGCCGGCATCGCCGAGGCGATAACTGCGGCGCCCGCAAGCGCGGTAAAGGCGCGGCGGGACAGAAGGGATTTCACGAAACTCATAAGGGTTCTCCTCTCAGGGTGCGTTCTCCTCCGAATAAATCGACCGCTGAACGCAGGCGGACGATTTTTATCGATAAAAAACATTTGCCAGGTGAAGCTAGCCGAGGCGCAATCAAATTGCAAGAGCGCCAAACAGGCTTTTTTTCTTCGGTAAACTCCCGCCAAGCAACTGATTTTATTCCAATACAACGATACCCTAAAATAGGGATCAGGCTTGATCGACCTCGTGCGGATGGACGACGCCCTTTTTCAAAATCAGGTTGCCGTACAGCCGAAATTCCGTCGTCGCGACGATGTAGGTCGCCTTGCGGGCCATCGCGTAAAACGCAAAACGCTCCACCGGCACGATGCGGAAATCGCCGGCGTGCTTGGAAACGATCTGCTGGAATTCGGTGCAGACCTCCGGCATCGCATCGGGATCGCCGACCACCTCCATCCGCCACGCCGCTTCCGGCACGAAAGTGTCGAGCGGCATATGGGTCAGGATGGCCGCGGCCATGTCAGTGGCGCTGACGCCGTCGGCGCGAATGACCGGCGGGCCCATCGAGCCCGAGGGAAAATTGGCGTCCGATATGACGATATCGTCGCCATGTCCCATGGTCTTCAATGCATGGAGCAGGTCGGGGCCAAGCAGCGGATGAATACCCTTGAGCATAATCTCTCCTCAGACTCGCACAGCTTCGGCGCCGAGCGGCGGCGCGACCAGCGTATAGGGTTCGAATTCGGCGTAGATCGCGTCGGCAAGCCGCGGCTCGACGATCTCCATGTTGCGCGTCAGGCTCGACGGCTTCGCCGTGCCGATCAGGACCGATGCGACGATCGGTTCGCGCAGCGGAAACTGCAGGGCGGGCGCTGCCAGCGGCACGCCGTGGCGTTTGGCGATCGCCTCCATCGCGCCGACTTTGGCAAGCACATCGTCATCAGCCGGCATATAGTCGAAATGCGAACCCGGTACCGGACCGGTGGCGAGGATGCCGGAGTTGAAGACGCCGCCGACGACGAGCGACGTGCCCTTCTGCCGGCAAAGCGGCAGCAGTTCGGCGACGGCCGAGCGGTCGAGCAGCGTGTAGCGGCCAGCCATCAGGATGCAGTCGAGATCGGAATGGCGCATAACGTCGAGGCAGACCGGCACTTCGTTGACGCCGAGGCCGAAGGCGGAGATCGCGCCAGACGACTTGAGTTCCTCCAGCGCCTTCACGCCGGAATCGAGAAACTGCTTCTGGTGGACCGCATTCTTCGCCGCGCCATGCGTGTAGACGCCGAGATCGTGCACATAGAGAATATCGATGCGGTTGAGTCCGAGGCGGGCATAGCTGAATTCGACCGAGCGCATGATGCCGTCATAGGAATAGTCGTAATCGGCATCGAAGGAGAGCGGGTCGACATAGCTGTAGTCGGGCACCTTGCCGGTCGGCACCGGCCGAAGCAGCCGGCCGACCTTGGTAGAAAGCACGTAACTGCCATCCGGCTGGTCGCGCAGGAAATCGCCGACCCGCCGTTCGGCAAGGCCGAGCCCATACCAGGGCGCCACATCGAAATAGCGGATGCCGCTATCCCAGGCCGCCTGCAGCGTGTCCATCGCCACCTCGCGCGGGCATGCGCGGTAGAGACCGCCGAGAGCGGCCGCACCGAAGCTGATTTCGGTCACCTCCAGCTTGGTCTTGCCGATCTGTCTCGTCTTCATCATTCCTCCTCACGAAGAAGCTGAACTATCTGGAGCAATCCCAGGAAAAGTGTGAAGCGGTTTTCCGTCCGGGATTGCGTACTTCAAATCAATCCCAGGAAAAGTGTGAAGCGGTTTTCCGTCCGGGATTGCGTAAAAACAAAGATTACAGCGTCGCACCCAGATGCCACGGCACGAATTCATTGTCGCCGTAGCCGAAGAGCTCGCTCTTGGTCTTCTTGCCTGATGCCGTATCGACGATGAGGTCGAAGATCTCGCGGCCCTTGCCGCTGATCGTCGCGTCACCCGTGGCGATCGTGCCGCAATCGATGTCCATATCCTCTTCCATCGAGGCATAGAGCGCCGAATTGCTGGAAAGCTTCAGCGACGGCGCCGGCCGGCAACCGAAGCAGCTCCCGCGGCCAGTGGTAAAGGCGATCATGTTCGCCCCGCCGGCCACCTGGCCGGTCGCCGAGACCGGGTCGTAGCCGGGCGTGTCCATGAAGACGAGGCCGGGGGCCGTGACCCGCTCGGCATAACCATAGACCGCCGTCAGCGGCGAACGCCCGCCTTTGGCAACCGCGCCGAGCGACTTTTCGAGGATGGTTGTGAGGCCACCGCGCTTGTTGCCGGGCGAGGGGTTGTTGTCGAGCGAGGCGCCGTGCAGGGCGACGTAATCTTCCCACCAGGCGATCTTGTCGTCGAGCTTCTTTGCCACCTCATCGCTGACGGCGCGGCTGCGCAACAGATGTTCCGCACCATAGATTTCCGAGGTTTCCGACAGGATCGCCGTGCCGCCGGCCGCCGCCAGCAGGTCGGCCGCAACACCCAGCGCCGGATTGGCGGTGATGCCGGAAAAGCCGTCGGAGCCGCCGCATTGCAGGCCGATGATGATCTCCCCGATCGACATCGGCACGCGCTTTTCCTTGCCGACATCGGCGGCGATTTCGCGCAGCATGCCCATGGCGCGCTCGACAGCACGGCGCGACCCGCCGGCGTCCTGGATGTTGAAATGCCGCTTCGAAGCGCCGGCACCACTCTGGCCGTAGAGCGTCAGCTGGTTGACCTCGCAGCCGAGGCCGATCATCAACACGCCGCCGAAATTCACGTGCCTTGTATAGCCGGCGAGCGTCCGGTGCAGCACGTTCATGCCGTCGCCGGTCGAGCTCATGCCGCAGCCCTGGTCGTGCACGATCGGCACGAAACCGTCGATGCCTTCATAATGCGGCAGGATCGTCCGGTTCGCCTCGTCGGCGATTGCCCGGCAGACCGTGGTGGAACAGTTCACGCTGGCGATGATGCCGATATAGTTGCGCGTTGCCGCCCGCCCGTCGGCGCGGCGATAGCCCATGAAGGTGCGCCCGACGTCGTCGGCTGTCGCCGCTTCCGGCGCCGAATTGGCGGTTGCCGCCAGCCGGTCGTTTTCGAAATGCAGGTTGTGGCTGTGCACATGGTCGCCGGCCTTGACCTCGGCCGTCGTGCGGCCGATCGCCTGTCCGTATTTGACCACGGGTCCCCCGAGCGGAATATCCGCTATCGCCACCTTGTGGCCGGGGTCGATCTTCTCACGGGTCTGAATGCCGGCAACCGTCGAACCCGGCGCGATTGCCGCCGTTGCGACCGCGACATTGTCGCCGGCCGAAAGGATGATCCAAGGCAGTTTGTCCAATTTATTCTCCCTGGGAAAGGCTCGCTGCATCGGCGAAAGCGCATTGATTTTGTTTTTTATCTACAATAAACATTTTCAAGTCAACGGGAATATTGATCCTGTGGACGAGGGAGGCAATGAGCCGCAGGCGACCGGAAATAAGCTAAAGGTCGTTTGAACAAGCCCCGATTTTTCTGCCCTGCTGGAGAGCGGGCGGTGGATACGAGGGCGGAAAGCGGGGTCTGGTGGCAAGGCAGAATACGGTCTTCAAGGAAGCCTACAACAGGTATGCCGTAGCCCTGCGCACGGATACGGCGCTGCCGTCGGAACCGGAGATCGCCGCCCAACTCGGCGTCAGCCGCTCGACGGCGCGCGCCATCCTGACACGGCTCAGCGAAGAAGGCATCATCCGCTGGAACAAACGCCAGAAGATCGTGCTGCGCCAGCCGACTGACCATGATCTCTTTCCCTCCGAAGAAACCGACTCCCTGCATGATATCATCGAGCGCAGCTTCATGCAGCGCATCCTTGCCGATGATGCAGCACCCGGCATGCAGATCAACGAGTTAGAGCTTGCCCGCGAGATCGGCACCGGCACCACCAGCGTGCGCGAGTTCCTGATCCGCTTCTCCCGCTTCGGCCTCATCGAGAAACGCCCGAACAGCCACTGGACGCTCAAAGGGTTCACCCGCGAATTCGCCCTCGAACTTGCCGATGTGCGCGAAATGTTCGAGCTGCATTCCGCCGCCGAATTCGGCCGGCTTCCCAGGGATAATCAAAGCTGGGCCGATCTTGCCGCTATGCGCGACGAACATCACGCCATGCTTGCCGACATCAACCAGCGCTTCAAGGATTTCTCCGTCCTCGACGAACGCTTCCACTTGCTGATCCACCGCGCCTCGAAGAACCGCTTCATCGCCGATTTCTACGACGCGATCGCCATCGTCTTCCACTATCACTACCAGTGGAACAAGACTGCCGCCCGCCAGCGCAACGAGCGCGCCATCCACGAACATCTGGATTATATCGCAGCGCTGGAATCCGGCGATCAGGCCGCAATCGGAATCGCCTGCCGCGCCCATCTGCATTCCGCCCGCCAGACTCTGCTGCAATCCCTGCCGCAAGTCGCGACAGAGAGCGCCTGAGCGGGGGACATCTCGGCCCAGAGATCGCCGATGCCAGCCCCTCATCCGCCTGTGGGCACCTTCTGCCCGTAAACGGGGCGAAGGGGATATGTCGCGACCTCTCCGTCCCTCTATCGCGTTTCGTATGGCATGTCCCCTCTCCCCGTCAGAACGGGGAGAGGGTTAAGGTGAGGGGCTGATGTTGTTCGATACGGCGGATGGCACCGGCATCATGAAACATTTCGATGTTTAAGCCGTTATCGCGCTTATGACCGACGCTAAACTCAAACCGAAATCGGTCGACGGCACCGAACCGCACGGTGCCGGGAACTCACCTCCAGAGACGGCATCGACTGTCGAGGTCATGCCGCCACCAGATGCCATCGAGCCCGATCCGGAGTTGACGCCTGAAGAGGCCGAGCAGGCGCGCAAGCGGTATCTGCTCAAACGTTTCTGGATCAGCGCGCGCCGTTACTGGGGCCGCGGTGGCGACAAGTTCGCTTGGCCCTTCTCGATCGGGCTATTGGCCCTGATCGGCATGAATGTCGGCTTCCAGTACGGAATCAATCTGTGGAACCGCGGGATCTTCGACGCCATAGAGCGACACGATGCCGGCACCGTCTATTTCCTGAGCGCCGTATTCGTGCCGCTCGTGCTCGGAACTGTCGCCATTGTCACCATACAAGTCGCCGTTCGCATGATGATCCAACGTCGCTGGCGTTCCTGGCTGACAACATCAGTCATCGCGCGCTGGCTCGCAAATGGCCGTTACTATCAGTTGAATCTCATCGGCGGCGACCACAAGAACCCCGAAGCGCGCATTTCCGAGGATTTGCGGATTGCCACCGAAGCACCCGTCGATTTCATCGCCGGCGTCATTTCCGCATTTCTGGCAGCCTCGACCTTCATCGTGGTGCTCTGGACGATCGGCGGGGCTCTCACTCTGCCGATCGCAGGTTTCACCGTTACCATTCCCGGCTTTCTCGTCGTCACTGCGGTCCTCTACGCCGCGATCACCTCTACTTCGATGGCGGTCATCGGCCGCTATTTCGTCCACGTCTCCGAGGCCAAAAATCAGGCTGAAGCCGAGTTTCGCTACACGCTGACGCATGTCAGGGAAAACGGCGAGAGTATCGCGCTTCTCGGTGGCGAAGAGGAGGAGCGTAACGACCTCGATAAGACCTTCGCCAATGTGCTCAGGCAATGGGCGCTGCTTGCCCGCCAGCACATGCGCACGACGCTTGTTTCGCATGGGTCGATGCTGATTGCGCCAGTCGTCCCGGTCCTGCTTTGCGCACCAAAATTTCTCGAAGGCAGCATGAGCCTCGGACAGGTCATGCAGGCCGCCTCTGCTTTTGCCATCGTTCAGGGCGCGTTCGGCTGGCTGGTCGACAACTATCCCCGTCTTGCCGATTGGAATGCCTGTGCACGGCGCATCGCCTCGCTGATGATGTCGCTCGACGGGCTGGAGCGCGCCGAACAGAGCGACTCGCTCGGGCGCATCAAGCATGGTGAAACCGAAGGCGAGGCGATGCTCAGCCTCAACGATCTCTCCGTGTCGCTTGACGATGGCACCGCCGTGGTGACGGAAACCCGGGTCGAAATCGAGCCCGGCGAGCGGGTGCTTGTGTCCGGTGAATCCGGGTCGGGCAAGAGCACGCTGGTGCGGGCCATCGCGGGTCTTTGGCCGTGGGGTAGCGGTAGCGTCAATTTCCACGCCGACAGACAATTGTTCATGTTGCCGCAACGGTCCTATATCCCGTCCGGGACGCTTCGCCGCGCCGTCGCCTATCCCGGCGCCGCCGATACCTGGCCGCTGGATGAGATCAAGTCGGCCCTCGACAAGGTGGGATTGGATTATCTGAACGACAAGATCGAGGAAGATGCGCCTTGGGACCAGACCTTGTCGGGTGGCGAAAAGCAGCGGCTCGCATTTGCGCGTCTGCTGCTGCACCAACCCGATATCATCGTGCTGGATGAAGCAACGGCAGCACTCGATGAGAAGAGCCAGGATAAGATGATGCAGATGGTGATCGATGAATTGCCTGAGGTCACCATCCTAAGCGTCGCGCATCGCGCTGAGCTGGAAGTCTTCCATAGCCGCAAGATCACGCTCGAGCGGCGCGAGGGCGGCGCAAAGCTTGTCAGCGATATCGATCTGATTAAGCGCAAGAGAAAACGGAACTTGCTGTCACGCGTTTTGGAGAAGCGCCGCTCCCCGCCAAAAGGCAGTACGACCTCGAATGAAGGCGGCACCGTCCCCGAATAGAAACTCGCCGTTTGACCACAAAACCATCAATCACCTGACGAAGGCTCTGCGCTCGCAATTTGATCCAGATTGTCGATCAGCCGCGTCAGCAGATCTGCAAGTTGCTCCGCTTCCGCATCCGTGAAGCCGGTCAAGGCCTCTTTATTCCCTTCGAACAAAGCCGCAATCGCCTCCGGCATGCTGTGCTGTGCAGCCTTGGTCAGCACGATACGGCTGCTGCGACCGTCAGCCGGGTCGCGTGTCCGCTCGATCAAGCCATCCCTCTCCATGCGTGCGAGCATCTGCGCCATCGGCGGTTGCTCGATCCTGGCAAAGCGGGCGAGGTCGCGTTGCGTGCTGGCCTTGCCATTTTGCAGCGCGACCAGCACAGGCAACTGGCCGACACCGAAGCCGAGCGGTTTAAGGCGTGACTCGCTGAGGCGGGCGAACCCCCGCGCCGCAAGACTGATGAGATGCCCCGGCGTTGAAAGCACGTCTTCGTCCATTCCGCTCGACCCCTTGCCTGCGCTTGACCGCAAGATACATATGTACATATGTAACTTGATGCGCGGCACGAGGCAATGGCGTTTCGATGCCGCACAGCGAATGTTTCAATCTCCACCGAGGAAACGATATGTCTGAAAATGACGTCGAAATGATCAAGCGCATCTATGCCAGCTTCAACGCCAGAGACATCGACGCTGTGCTTGCCATGCTTTCCGATGATGTCGCCTGGGCTAACGGCATGGATGGTGGCCATGTTCATGGTCGTGAGGCTGTACGCGATTATTGGACACGCCAATGGGCCGTCATCAGTCCACACGTCGAGCCGGTCGCATTTGAAGAAACGCCAGATGGCGCCTTCGCTGTCGAGGTGATCCAATCGGTCTTCGACCTCCATGGCCGGCCGCTGGAAGGGCAAAGTCATGGCCTTAAGGACAAGACGGTGACGCATATTTTTCGCATGGAAGGCGACAAGATCGTCCGCTTCGATATCCGGGATGGCCTGTAGGCTGGTACTCCCTATGCGGGGATGAGCGCTCCCGTTGCGACGCGCCATTGTCAGACCCGCCTTTCGGCCGTCGGCGGCTTGTGCGTTCAATTCCCGCTTAGCCGGCGGTATCTGCTCAGAGCTTGCGCGCTTCCAGACGCCGCTTGTCGCGCTCGACATAGTTGGAGCCCAGCTCTGTCAGACGGAATTGGCGTTTCTGAAATTCCCCGCGGATCAAGATGAAGCCTTGCTCCTCGGCTTCGCTCAATGTCTTCAGGCTGGTGCCTTTGGGGGGAGACTGCCAAGCCATGCCATCGGCGCTGTGCAGCAAGACCATGATCTTTATAATTTTGTTTCTCCATGGCTGATGCTTACAGCCGGGCTGCATCGCTTCAGCAATCCGCTTGTTCCGTATTCTTGACTTGGCACCATCCAGGAGAAGCCCATTGATTTAAAAGGATTAATTTTGGCCAATCCGGAGTTTCGCAAAAGCTATTGTATAAAAGCTCCAATAGTCTTGGTCAATTCATCACTCCGTCCCAACAGGTTTGGTCATGCCTGGCGGTTGGCCCGATTGCGCTTATTTCCATTGAATCCCGACATCAGCGGCGCATAGTACCGACGTTCCCGGCTTTGCCGGTTGAACGTAGGGGGAGCCGGTGCATGTCAGCAAATCTCGACGATATCCGTAACCAGCAACGTGAGACCTGGGACAAGTTTTCTGCCGGCTGGAAGAAATGGGACAGCCTGGTTCTCAGCTGGCTCGCCCCGTTTGGTGACGCGATGCTCCGGCGCGCAAATCTCTCCAACGGTTTCAGCGTGCTCGACATAGCAGCTGGCACTGGCGAACCCGGCCTGACGGCGGCGGCGGCAATCCCCGAGGGTCATGTTGTCGTCACCGATCTCTCGGAAAATATGCTGACTGCTGCCGCCGAAAATGCGGCCAGACGTGGCCTCAAAAACTTCGAAACTCGCCTATGCGATGCGGGAACGTTGCCTTTTGCCGATGCCAGTTTCGACGCCGTCCTGTGCCGGTTTGGGTTTATGTTCTTCCCTGACATCGCTGCCGCCGCCAAGGAGATGGCACGCGTGGCAAAACCCGGTGCGCGCGTCTGCGCCGCAGTCTGGAGCGTGCCTGCCAAAAATTCATGGGCGACCACGGTCATGGGTACGATTGCCCGCCACGTGGAAATGCCCTCGCCACCACCCGGAGTTCCGGGCCTGTTCCGCTGCGCGGAGGAAGGCATGATGGTCGAGACCTTCAGTGAGGCGGGCCTTCTCGATCTCGCCGAGGAAGAAGTGTCGGCGATGATGGTTCACGATACCCCGGAGCGCTACTGGGACTTCATGACCGAGATCGCCGCGCCTGTTGTCGCCGGACTATCCAGGGCAGATGCGGCAACACGGGAGAAAATCCGTCGCGAGGTTCTGGAGCTAGCGCTCCAATCCGTCAGTGATGGCAAGGTTCGCCTTCGCTCAACGGCAACGGTAGTCATAGGCACGCGATAGCCCCAAGACCTCGTCGACAACGACGGTGAACGGCGCGGTGGCGTCGATGACGACGCCACACTTCGGAATATCCTCTTTCGTTGCACGCAATCACACAATCAGCTCCCTTTCGGCAGGCATGTCACAACATGATCCCGTATTGCCGCAGCACTTTCCAAAGGCGACGTGAATGTCACATCCAACGTCAGCGCGTTTGGGTGCGGGATATTGAGAACCACGGCCTGTTGGCTTCGGCTCCTCGACGTCTCGACGTCGGTCGTTTTCAAGTGGTCGCGCCGTGCGGGAGCCGAAACGCGACGCGCCAATTCTTCTTCGGCACACAGCAATCTCACCGGAACGAAGACCGCGGCGCGCTGTCTGGCGGCTTCGACGAACTGCTCGCAGGTCCGTGTGCTCCGCTCATCGCCTTCGACACCGGCATGGGTGAAAATGAAATTCGCCGACGGGCCGCTATAGGCGGTGATCGCATCCAGGACGGCCTGCCGGACTCTGCCGGTGTACTCCCATATGCCCTTCGGCAGCGGAGCGGTCCCCTCCTCGTCGAGGAGGCGCAAGATCGGGTTGTTGAACCAGTGATTATCGACGACCTTTGCTGATATAAGCGAGCCGAGTTCTTTGGCGATTGTCAGCTTGCCGACGCCCGGAAACCCCAAGAGCAACACGAAAACACTCATCGTTCGACAACTCTCCCAACACAATCCATCGGTGTGAAAACACAGCATTTCTGCGCTTCCACGAGCTGAACCGCTTAATGCGATGCCGCCTCGCTGGCGACAGCCGTCCCCTCGCGTTTCTGGCTCGGCCCGACCGGGATCAGCCAGGTGGTGAAAAAGGTCAGCACCGCAACGACGACCACGCCCCAGAAGCTCCAGTGCAGCGCCGCATTGAAGATCGAGCGGATGGCCGGATCGGCGGCGAGGGCCGAGAGCCCGGTCGGCTGGTTCAGCGCCTCGTGCAGGCCGGCCGCCGCCTCGCCGCTCGCATAATGGTTGATGCCGGCATTGAGGATGGCGCCGAGCACGGTGGCGCCGAGCGTATTGCCGAGGCTGCGGGAAAAGATGATCGAGGCCGTGGCGCTGCCGCGCATCGACCATTCGACGCTGTCCTGCACCAGCACGATGCTGGTGAGGCTGATGAGACCCATGCCGAAGCCCATGAAGAAGGAGCCGGCGCCGGCAACGATCGGCGAGCTTTCCTGTGTCAGGAACAACAGGAAACAGGCGCCGAAGGGAAACATCAGGCTGCCGACGCGCAAGGTACGCTGGATGCCGAAGGCCCTGTAGAAACGGCCGGAGAGCATCACCGCCAAGGGCCAGCCGACAACGAGCATGGTGAGCGTGAACCCCGCGACAAGAGGCGAGCGGCCAAGTACGCCCTGCACGTAGAGCGGCAGGATCGTCGAAAGCCCGATCAGCGCCATGCCGGCCAGCAGCGTCGCCGCATTGCTGGTCGCAATCAGCCTGCGGCTCCAGAGCGGGATCGAGATGATCGGCTCCGGCGCCCGCTTCTCCTGGGCGAGAAAGAGGATGCCCGCGATCACGAAGACGGCGAAAAGCGAAATCAGGATCCAGGCGCTGGCATCGGTTTCCGTCAGCATGACGAGAAGTGCGACGATCGAGATCGAAAACAGCACTGATCCGAGGTAATCGATCTTTGCCTGCTTGTGCGCCACGTCCTCCTTGAGGAAGACCATGAAGGCGATGATCGAGATGACGCCGATCGGCAGGTTGATCCAGAAGATCCAGGCCCAGGAGATGTTGTCGACGATGATGCCGCCGGCCAGCGGCCCGACGACAGCCGACGTCGCCCAGACGGTCGCCATGAAGCCCTGCACGCGGCCGCGCTCCTCGAGCTTGAAGAGATCGCCGATGATCGTCGTCGTCACCGGCTGGATGGCGCCGGCGCCCAGCCCCTGCAGCAGCCGGAACAGCACCAGCGACATCATCGACCAGGCAAGCCCGCAGAGCAAAGAGCCGACCAGGAAGATCAGGATGCCGCCGATCAGCACCGGCTTGCGCCCGAAAATGTCGGAAAGCTTGCCGTAGATAACAGTCGTCGTCGACTGCGCCAGCAGGAAGGCCGAAAACACCCAGCTATAATAGGAAAAGCCGCCGAGCTCCCCGACGATGCGCGGCATCGCGGTCGCTACGATCGTCGCCTCGATCGCCACCATGAAGGTCGCGAGCATGATGGTGGCGACGATAAGCACGCGGTTCGAGCGTTGCGCTGCATTCGACATGACGATCCTCTTCGGGTGCTCCGCAGATGCCGGAAATATCGGCAGGCTGGCGAGATGTGGGGCGATGCGCCGCTTGCGGAGTGATGCCGTCCTTTTACGACCTCAAGCCCGGCCGGTAAAGCAGGCCGCGACCGGTTTCTGACAGCACCGGTTGTTTTCGCGGGATGTCAGGGAAGTTTCGGCCGAAAGCGAAGGCCCGGTCCCATTCCGCTCCCGGCCTCGTTTTTTCCGAAGGAAAGGCGATAATCACCTCATCCTCATTGCGGGCATGCCTCGCCCAGCGAGCCGGTATCCGCGCTTCCGCCGGTGCAACCCGGCGTCTGTTGCAGGTTGGGATTGACCCCGCCTGGATTGATCGTGCTGCGGCCGCTGTTGAGATCGACGCCGCCATTGCCCGTCGTGCTGCCGGTGGTGCCGGGATCGGTTCCGACAGACCCTGTGCCTGTTGCACCGCCGCCGACAGACCCGGTGCCAGCCGACCCGGCCCCAGCGGAACCGGCGCCCGAACTCCCCGATCCGCCGATAACAGGCGCCACCGAAAGCCGCCCGTTGGCATCCGCACCCCCGGCCGTCTGCGCTAGCGCCGAGCCGGCCAGACCGATCGAAAGCAGTGATATCGCGATGAACTTGCAGGACATGATTTTCTCCATGCTTGTTGTCTCAAGGGGAGAACCTGCGTGGCGGGGGCTTGTTCCTGTCGGAGTTGCGGTTTTCACGGTCGTTTGATTGGAGGCAGATAACGGCCTGGGCGACTACTGGACCTGTATCTCCATGATGGGCAGAGAAAGTGGGCTGTCGAGGCTCGAAATTTTCTTTGAAGTCAGATCGCCCGCAGCATCGGAATTGTATCGTGCCGGCTATGCAGATCGGCGCTCGTCCTCGCGCGCATCTGAATCATTCACACGCGTCGCTGTCAGCTTGTATCCGAGAGCTGCAGCTACACCGATGAGCGTTGAAAGCTTTGGGTCGCCTTTCTCACTGAGCGATTTGTACAGAGCCTCGCGAGTAACGCCGGCATCCCGGGCGACTTGTGACATGCCGCGAGCTTTCGCAACAACGCCCAATGCGTGCGCGATATAACCTGCGTCACCGCTTTCAAACGCATCTTCAATGAGATGGGTTTGAGATTCTTCGGTATCCAGAAACTCGGTTGCGTCAAAAGGGATGATTTCAAGCGCCATCTCATATCTCCTTGGACATTTCGATCGCTCGCCTAATGTCCCGCTCCTGGCTGCCCTTGTCGCCCCCCAACAGGAGAATAACGACAACGCTGCCCTGCATTGCAAAATACAAACGGTACCCAGGACCGTAGTCGAGCCTCAATTCCCCGATGCCATCGAAGAATTTGTGGTCACCCAAATTGCCAGCCTCCGCACGAACGATGCGAGTGACAATCAAGGAACCTAAGCATTTTTCACATAAAGCTTCTAAAATCGTAGATATTGTCTACGATGTTCGGATTCTGCTGGATGATGTCAGCAAATATCTTTGAATAGACCAGCGTGACCGGGAGTTTTTTGTAGAGCGTATTATTGTTCCAGTCCATTTTCGTCAGACCAATAATACCTGCACAAGTGTCGTGCCATCCTCCCTCTCCAGCGAAGCGGCGAACCAGAACCGGCGACGGGGTCGGTTTCAAGGCTCCTTCCTTATAAATGTCGTACGCCGAGTTTTTCAGATTCACGCCCCGGACGCTGCCCTGCGTCCACAGGAGCGCCTCATTCTTCTCCACGGGAATATAAGTTCCGCGGGTTACTGGGTATCCGATTGGCTGTGGCGGCTTCGATGTATTGAACCTGATGCCTTTCCAGCTCACACCTTTTACGATCTGCACTAGCTCGACCTCTGTCCCGTCACGGAAGCTGTCCAGCGCCCCGAGTATTTCCTCCTCCTTGAATTCTGTGTTCTTGTGAATCGTCACCTTCTTCGGCAGTTTGCCAAAATATCCGCGCTGATAGATTTCAAGGCTACGCGAGAGAACTGACTGCATTTCGTAATACGACAGATAGGGGTTTTTGCTCCTGTCCTGTGTATACTCGCGAGCATCATAAGCAACAAACTGAAATCCGGTGCCGTCCGGGTCGAACACCTGGCTGCAGCAAGTGCTGTATTCCATACCAGACGAAAGCCGCTTCATGGCATAGCTGATACCGATGAACGCTTCCTCGGGATTAAGTCCTGTTAGCTTCCACGGCACGCCTCCAGCCTTCGCATACAGGGCAACACTGAGGCCCCACATCACGTTTGACCGGCAAGCCCTTTCGAAACTCGACTGACGAAGAATCTGAACGGGAATACCTGAAGGCGCACAAAACGCCTTCAGGTAGTCGTGGAAATTAAAGCCCTCGTCCTCGAAGCAAGCTGCCCAGTTCGGCGGGAGATATATGAGTGCGACATCGAAGCTTGAGCGGATTGCCCGCAGCTGAGCGATACATTGAAACAGGCCCGCCGCAAGCGCACGTTTGTCCTGCCTCTGGGCGTGGCCGTCCAACTCATCCGGAAACGAGAACACAAGCCGGTCATCGACCGGCGCAATCGGAATCCGGAAGACCTTCTCGAAGCCCGGATAATCCGGGTAGTATGCTGGAACCTCGCGTGTTTTCGCGATGCCGCCCAGCTCGGTTACAAGACCGCGCAGCTGCCGAATTTTAGTGCTCGGAGCGAGCAGCGCGAAACGAACGGTCGCGGGCGTTCCGTACTTGAGGCCATAGGGACCGTGATCGATCAGTCCGCGTAGCGGGTGCTTATCGAGGCCGCCCTGCGCGAACATCAAATCCGGCTCGGGGATCGTGGTGAAGCCGGGGAGCTCGCTGCTGTGCTCGGTCATGATGCGAGCCTGCGTGTGAATGCCGTTCGCGCTCCGATGGTGAAGGACGGCGTTTCGACAGAGGTTCCTCCTTCGTAAGCCGATATTTTGAAGGCGGTTTTGCGGTCGTGTTTGCCGAACAGCACGGAAAGCCATGCGTCCAGAATGTCATTGTAGACGTTATTGTACCTGTCCCCGCGGCGCTTATCGAGGAATGTCCCGGCCTCAGGGCGAGCCCGCGGCGGCCAAACCCAAATATCGGGATCGAGGAGTAGCCAGTTCCTTCCATCGACAATTTGGAACGAGACGCGCAACGCTTCAGCCCAGGAGACTTGTTCGGCGTGCGGATGCTCAATATCCACGGGCGCAAAAATCCCTGCCATCCGGCCCGACGTTTTGCCGACGGCCTTCTGCAAAGGCTCTAGCGCGGATTGATCGCTGCTATGAGAATCGGCGATAAGGTAGGAGCCCGCCTTCGTTGTGCGAGTAAGAAGTGGCCTGTCACGCACAAGCGCATGGGACATCGCTTCTTC
This sequence comes from Rhizobium sp. CB2179, assembly GCF_057653455.1. Taxonomy (NCBI): domain Bacteria; kingdom Pseudomonadati; phylum Pseudomonadota; class Alphaproteobacteria; order Hyphomicrobiales; family Rhizobiaceae; genus Rhizobium; species Rhizobium sp. CB2179. The sequence goes on from NZ_CM172781.1 coordinate 171,081, forward strand.
GAGAAACTGCTTGATGTAAAGATGATTGTCCGTGTCGGCAATCTTGGCCGAAATGTCCTGAGGGGATACCGAGACGATGTCGGGGAAATGCCCGCGAACCAGCGCCTCCTCGCCCCAGCACATGACCGTATCGGACTTCGTAAAGATAAGCCTGCCATCATTGACACTTGCAGCGGTCCGCAGATCGCTCCATTCCTTCGGAGATTTAAAAGTGAGCGCCTGGCACTCTCCCGGCATCCCCATAATCGGCAGCGCGTTCATTCGGACGATTTGGCCTTTTCCAGGGCCAGGCATGGGGATGCTGACGCTGGCGCGGGAGATCTTCTGAACCTTCGCGTCGATGGCGAGCTCTTTACCATCGATATTGCGCCAGAACCGGAGCATGAGGGCATCGAAGGTTTCGACTTCGACAAAGGACGCGTTAACACCAGCTGCCCTTGCGTCTTCGAGCAGAAGCTCGACCGCTGGCAGTACAGGAGCCTTTTTCATCCCTGTCCAGAAGAGGCCGTGGGGAAATGGATTTGGTGTTGAAAGCGCCGAACGCAGGAGATTCATAACGCTCTCGTCGCGACCGCTGTAGCCCGCCACGATAAACCCGAACCGGTTCGCAGCATTGACAAGCGCTTTAGACAAATCCTTGTTCTGCGCGGCAAGATCGCTGCGCAGGTTCTTGATGCTGTCGTATCGGAAGTCGCCGTGCAGTTTACAGTAAAAGGGAAACTCTTCGTTGCTCACGGCACTATTGGCCGACGCTGCTCCTTCGAGGTGATATGCGGACAGCGACCTGCCACTGACTTCCGCCACAGCGCGCTCGACGACACTGTCGAAATTTGTCGTGAAAACGGCGCGGGTTCGTCCCGTAGAGAGAAGTGCGCCAAGAACCCGGTTCCCAATCGAAAGCGTGACTTTATCTTCCGATAGGAAAGCGGTCAGATATTGGCGCTGCCGCTCCTTGTCCTCCCCAAAGATATTTTGAAAGTAAGTGTGTATTCTCCAGGGTCGCCCTCCGCGGGATAACCCTTTGACAGCATGTAGCTTTGAATCCGCGACCTGATTGCTCCGAGCTGAACATCCTGCCGGGAAATGTCTTGGCTCTCCTCGCGGCAATATTGCCGCCGCTTCAGGTCCCAAATAATGTCCCATGCCGTCGGCAATCCTGCGACGGCGGAAGTTCCTGCGCCGATGAACCACGCAAATTGCTGCGGCTTAGCGCAGAAGATACTCGTGAGTTCATATTGATCGGTCATGGCGCTCTTTTCCGGCGCGGCGACTCGTTCGCAGCCCTCCGCATGATAAAGTGGACAGAATTGGTGTGCATTGTCGCCCGAGCAAGGTGAAGAAGTCAGGCAATCCACAGTTATGCACGGCTCAAATCCGGAAGAACTCGGATTCGGCTATTTTTACCCATGGTTCATCTATACCGAAGCGCTGAAAGAGCGAGAAGCTCTAATCAATCCACGTCGTACTATGGAATTCAAAGGCGCGCCCTTTGCAACGAAGTAATCCGCATCCGCGGGCAGCGAGCTGTTTTGGAGCTGCTGGTGATGGGCGGCGGGGCTACTCCTGCCGGAGTTCCCAGTTTTGTTCGGAAGTGGCGCACCCGACAGGATTCGAACGCTCAGTTCGTCTTATGAGTAGTCTTCGAGACAGCTGGCCTGCATGAATTAATGTCCAATCGGCAGTTTGTTACCCATTGCGTTACCCAGGGCTGAAAGTCAGACCCCAATTTCCGGTAATGCACAGCCTAAGTTCTTGAAAAGAAATGGTGCCGCTTGCAGGACTCGAACCTGCGACCCCATCATTACGAATGATGTGCTCTACCACCTGAGCTAAAGCGGCCCCTCACGGCCGAAGCATGCGGCCTGCGATTTGCATGGCGCTGATACAGGCATTGTTGGAAGATTTCAAGCACCCTGTCATGGCTTTGGCAAAAAAGAGGGGAGGCGCGGGAAGGGCGCCTCAGAGCGCCAGCCGGGTGCGCGCCGCCCTGTATTCGGCCTCCAGCCGGTCGACGAGTTTGGACACGGGCTCGACGGCCTTGACGGCGCTGATGCCCTGGCCGCTGCCCCAAATGTCCTTCCAGGCCTTGGCGCCGCCGACAGCCTGCTCGAAATCCATCTTCGAGACATCGGCTAAGGGCAGGTTGTCGGGGTCCATGCCGGCAGCGAGGATCGAGGGTTTCAGATAGTTGCCGTGCACACCGGTGAAATAGTTGGAATAGACGATATCGCCAGCGGCGCCTTCGACGATCGCCTGCTTGTAGGCGTCCGCGGCGCGGGCTTCCTCAGTGGCGATGAAGGGCGAGCCGATATAGGCCATGTCGGCGCCCATCGCTTCTGCGGCAAGGATCGCGCCGCCGGTGGCGATGGCGCCGGCCAGCAGCAGCGGCCCGTCGAACCATTCGCGGATTTCCTGGACAAGCGCAAAGGGCGACAGCGTGCCGGCATGGCCGCCGGCGCCGGCCGCCACCGCAATCAGCCCGTCGGCGCCCTTGCGGATGGCCGAATGGGCATGGCGGTTATTGATGATGTCATGCAGCACGATGCCGCCATAGGAATGCACGGCGGCGTTCACTTCGGGCACCGCGCCGAGCGAGGAGATGACGATCGGCACCTTGTATTTGACGCAGAGCGAGAGGTCGTGCTCCAGCCGCTTGTTCGACATGTGGACGATCTGGTTGACGGCAAAGGGCGCGGCCGGCCGCTCCGGATGGGCGGCGTCGTGGCGGGCAAGCTCCTCGGTAATCTCCGCCAGCCATTCGTCGAGCTGGCTTTCCGGCCGGGCGTTCAGCGCCGGAAATGCTCCAACGATGCCCGCCTTGCATTGCGCCAGCGTCAGCGCCGGATGCGAGATGATGAACAGCGGCGAGCCGATGACCGGCAGTCTCAATCTGTCCTTGAGGATCGGGGGCAGGGCCATGGCTCATCGCTTCCATTGACGTTTACGAAAACGTCAATCTCATAACAGAGATGAAAAGGCGATAAAAGAGCGGCTGCCATGCCTTCGTCGATTTCAGCCCGAATATATACGTCCGAGAAAGCTAATAGAATAAGGCCCACAAGCGGTGAAACCTGCCGATATCCCCGCCGATCGATGGTGGCCCACCCTCGCAAGGCTTGCGGTTTGCCGCACTTGACGCTACCGAATTTTGATGGAGAACGGCGGGGATTGCAGTCCGATGCCGAATTCAAGGTGAAGGACTGAATGTGAGCGGATTAGAAACGGCCATCAGAACGGCGCTCGAGAATTCCGATCGCGATAATCCGGAGGTTCGAGCGAGGATCTATCAGTCGGCCCGCCAGGCGCTGGAAGCCGGGCTGCGCAAGCAGGATATCACCGACACCGAGGTCGTCGCCCATCACCGCCACCGCCTGGAAAGCACCATCCACGCCATCGAAGGCGAGGAGCGCGACCGCCTTCATCCCCGCCAGAGACCGCCTGAAGTGCCCGTGCCGCCGGTCGTGGAAATGCCGGCGCCGCCGGTTCACCAGGCCGAAGCCGATGAGTTCGACGGCCCGATGGTGTCAGGCGAGACCCGCGCGCCTGAGGTTATGCACCGCGGCGACGAGTCCAGCCTCGACGACGTGCATGCCGGCAATACAGATCATCTGGCTGCCGCCCCCGTCGGCGAGGAGCGCCTTGCCCGTGGTCAGCGCGCCACCAATATGGATTTCCGTCCGGAGCGGGCGGCAGGCCGGCGCAAGCCACGCAAATTCTTTTCGAGGCTGCTCGTCTGGTGCGTCCTGCTGGCCTTCATCGGCATCGGCGCCTGGTGGGCGCATACGTCAGGCCTATTGATGACGGCGGCCGAGCGCGACACCAGCGTCGCCAATCCGCCGGCAAGCACGCAACCGGAGGATTTTACCGGCAATGACGACAGCGCCGGCAATGCCGCTTCTCACACCGATGAGCCGGTGACCATCGATCCGCAGAACAGTTTCTCGGCCGATTGGATCCCGCTGTTCAAGCCTGAGGACGCCGACAAGATCCAGAGCGGCCCGCGGGCGCGCACCGAAAAAATCGCCGAGAATGACGGTCCTGCCGTACGGCTGATTTCCGAAAGCGGTGCGGCCGATGGCAATGTCTCGATCAGCGTGCCGCCATCGGTGCTGCAGCAGCTGGCCGGAAAATCCTCGACGATCGCGCTGACGCTGCAGTCCACCACCGACGAGCCGACGCAGATCACCGTCGAATGCAATTTCCAGACGCTCGGCAATTGCGCCCGTCACCGCTTTACCGTCACCCGGGAAAAGTCGGATGCGCTGCTGCAGGTGAAGTTCGACCGCTCGCTGGCGCCGAATTCGCCGGGCACGCTGACGATCAACAGCGATCTCGACGGCAAGGCGCGCGGCATCAACCTCTTCGCCATACGCATCCTGCCGGGGCAGTAAGGCCGGTCCCGGCGGAGCCGGTGACGATTGCGGGCCAGCCTGTTCGGAAAGCCCTATTTCAGGAAGCCTAGCCCTGAGCCGATGATCTCCTCGTCGACCGTGCCGAGCGCCTTTTTGTCCTTGCCGTCATAATCCATCTTGTTCAGCATGTGGCGGATGAGTTCGAGGCGCGCCCGCCGCTTGTCATTGGCGCGGATCACCGTCCAGGGCGCGAAATCCGTATGGGTTTCCTTCAGCATCCGGTCGCGCTTTTCGCTGTAGTCGCCCCATTTCGTCAGGGCGGCGATGTCCATCGACGACAGTTTCCAGACTTTCAGCGGATCGTGCCGGCGGTCGTGGAAACGTTTGAGCTGCATCTCGCGGCCGATATCGAGATAGAATTTGAAGAAGAAGATGCCCTCATGGGCGATGATCTTTTCGAGCTGCGGCGTCTGCTTGAGAAAATCCTCATATTGCTGTGGCGTGCAGAAACCCATGACCGGCTCGACGCCGGCGCGGTTGTACCAGGAGCGGTCGAACAGCACGAATTCGCCAGCGGTCGGAAACTGCGCCACATAACGCTGGAAATACCATTGCCCCTGTTCGCGCTCGGTCGGCTTGGTCAGCGCCACGACGCGTGCAAGGCGTGGGTTCATATGCGCCGAAGAGGCCGAGATCGCGCCGCCCTTGCCGGCCGCGTCGCGCCCCTCGAACAGCGCCATCACCCGTTTGCCAGTCGCCTGCAGCCAGAACTGCACCTTGACGAGTTCGATCTGCAGCTTTTCCAGCTCCTCCAGATAGTCCTCCTCCTTGAGCTTCTTCTTGTAAGGGAAGTCGCCGGACTCAAGCGCGTGCTCGTCCACCCAGTTCGGCAGGGTGGGGTCGTCGACATCGAAGGTGCGCTTCTTGCCGCGGATCTCCAGTTCCACGGCCCTGTTTTCGATGTCCTCGTCCATATCAGCCTCCTCAGCCCGATCGCTTCTCGTCCTCCAAGCGAACATATTTACCGTTGAAAATCAAATCTCTCGCGGCCGGCCGGCAATTTTTCATGGGTTTCGGCTGCTGCCTTTCGCTTGGGACGCGGCAGCCCGAAAACTTCTGTCATGAATTGCCGCTATCAGGCAGAGTTCAATATAACGAAAAACGAATCGACGCCGCGAGGGCACTTGCCAGACGAAACTCCATGGAGAAAAAGCCTGTTGGCGCGCATAAGGCGCGAACGGCCGGTATTGCTGGCGGCGATCCTCAGCGCGCTCGCCGCGCTTGCCGCCGGCATGAACAAGTGGGTTGTGCTTGGCCTACTGCTTGTGATGATCCTCACCGCGCTCTTCAATGAGGCGCCCGTCATCGAGGCAGAACCCGCCCTGCCGGTGGAGATCAAGCCGGAGGCGCCGCCAAGCCGCCTGCCGGAAGTTTCCGCCACGCTTTCCGGCCTCGATATCCCCGTCATGCTGCTGTCGGACGACGCCTCGGTGCTTTTCCAGAACCGCGCTGCCGAAAAGGCCTTCGGCGAGGTGGCGCTCGGCGCCCATATATCGGCCCGTATGCGTTCGCCCGGCGTGCTCGACATGGTGCGCGAAACCATCGCCACCAACGCGCCGAACCAGATCGAGCATTCCGAGCGGCTGCCCTCCGAGCGCGTCTATATCGTGCGCAGCGCCCCCATTGAATTCGCCGCTGAGGACGGTCCGCGTGAGCGCTATTTCATCCTCTCCTTCCGCGATATATCGGAGGTCCGCCGCATCGACCGCATGCGCTCGGATTTCGTCGCCAATGCCAGCCATGAGCTGCGCACGCCGCTTGCCTCGCTGCGCGGCTTCATCGAGACCATCCAGGGGCCGGCGAAGAACGATCTGAAGGCGCAGACGCGTTTCCTCAATATCATGCTCGATCAGGCGACGCGCATGAGCAGGCTGGTCGACGACCTGCTGTCGCTCTCCCGCCTAGAATTGAAATCGCACATCGCGCCTGATGAGAAGATTGATCTGGTGCCGCTGCTCGGCCATGTCCGGGATTCACTGGTGCCGCTGGCAAAGGATGTCGGCGTCGACATCAACCTGCATTTGCCCGACGGCAAGGTCGAGGTGCTGGGCGACCGCGACGAACTTGTCCAGGTCTTCGAGAACCTGATGGAAAATGCCTGTAAATACGGCCAGGAGGGCGAGATCGTCGATGTCTGGCTGAAGAACGGCGCCGGCCAGCCGGTCGAGGTCAGCATCGTCGACAAGGGTCCGGGCATACCGGCCGAGCACGTGCCGCGCCTGACCGAGCGCTTCTATCGCGTCAGCATCGAGGATAGCCGCTCGAAAAAGGGCACCGGCCTCGGCCTTGCCATCGTCAAACATATCCTTACCCGCCACCGCGCGCGGCTGATCGTCAAGTCGGAAGTCGGCAAGGGCACTGATTTTACTGTCCGTTTCTGACGCATGTGTCGCATGAGGAACGGAGAGGCTGCCGCAAATCTCTTCTCCCCTCGGGGAGAAGGTGCCGGCAGGCGGATGAGGGGGCCGCACGGCAAAACCTCACGTAAAACCTATTCCGCGATGCCTGCGCAAGGGCCTTGACGATGGTCGAGACGACGCCTGCACCGTTGCCCGGGTCATAGGAAAGACCGGCTTCGCTGGCCCCCTTGCATGTTCAATTTGCACTGATTGTTGGATGATCGGTGCGCACTCCGGCGGATGGCCATCCGCCGGAGTGCGGACGGCCGGGACCGCAGGCCCCTTGGCTTGAACCGGGGATGAGATTGGTCCGGCCGTCCTCGCGTTTGTCCTGAACAGATGATGGGGAGCAAGTCCCGCATGCAAGGCAAGGTTTCGTTCCAAGAAGACGCGATGCCGGTAGTTTATGCCGGTGTGGACGTGAGTAAAGAGTGGCTCGATATTCATCTGCATCCGCTGGGCGAAAGCCGGCGGTTTAGCAATGACAAGACCGGCATCCGCCAGCTGAAACGGCTGCTGGCCAGGCATCGGCCCAAAAGCATCGTGATGGAGGCAACCGGCAAGTTCCATCGCCCCGCCCATCGCTCGCTTTGGCTCGATGGCTTTGCCGTCGCCGTGGTCGATCCGCTGCGCGCCCGCATGTTTGCCCGTGCCTGCGGCTATCTCGCCAAGACCGACCGTCTCGATGCCCGTTTCCTGGCGCTCCTGGCCGAGAGCCTGCGCCCGCCGGCCGACACGCCACCAAGTCCTCACGTTGAGGCCTTGCAGGAGCTGGTCAATGCACGATCGGCAGCCAAATGCGACATCACCGCCCTGCAGAACCGCAGCAAGACTGCCACCACCGCCCTTCTGCGCGGCGAACTCAACCGTCTCGTGCGTCGGCTGGAACAGCATGTCGAACGTCTCGACAAAGAGATCGAGCGACGTGTCGGCGAGGATCCGCAGCTCTACCGCAAGGCCGAGATCCTCACCTCCATTCCCGGCATCGGCCGCGTCACGGCCCTGGCATTGATGGCCGGCATGGACGAGTTGGGCAGTTGTTCGGGCAAGCAGGCCGCCATGCTGGCAGGGCTTGCCCCAATCGCTAACGACAGCGGTGCCCGAACCGGACGTCGTTCCATCCGCGCCGGCAGGCCCGCACCCCGGCGCGCGCTCTACATGGCCGCCTTGTCTGCCTGTCGCTACAATCCCACCCTTGCTCGTTTCGCAGACACACTCAAAGCCGCAGGAAAACCAGCGAAGGTCATCTTGGTCGCCGTCATGCGTAAATTGCTCGTTCTGGCAAACTGCCTTCTATCTCAGGATCGCCTCTGGACCCCAAATCCCCCTTGACAACCAACACAGATTCTCATCCGCCCTACGGGCACCTTCTCCCCGAGGGGAGAAGAGGGAGTCGAGACGCTGCGGCATGTCCCTTAGCCCCGCGAGCGGGCAGAAGGTGGCGGCCGCAAGCGGGAAGTGACCGCAACCGCTCGCCTATCTGCAGCCATTTTTACAACGCGAGGTGGATTGACCGGCAAACATTGCCGGCCGCCCGGCACGATCGTTTGGCCTATTTAAAATAAATCATTATAAATCAATAACTTAACCTGTCACAAATGTTTCACGGCTTTGACATAAAAGGACGGTGCTTACAGCGCTAAGAGAGTCTCGCCGATGAAAAAAGGCAATGCGAGGGCCTCTCTAAGGCCGCACTCACACAAGCCCAAATGCCGGGAGATTTACATGAACACCTTTAAGCTCACCGTTGCCGCGCTCGCCGCAACTGCTGCTTTCGCTGGCGCTGCCGTCGCCCGCGACCAGATTCAGGTTGCTGGTTCGTCCACCGTCCTGCCTTACGCAAAGATCGTTGCCGAGTCCTTCGGCGAAACCTTCACCAACTTCAAGACGCCGGTCGTTGAATCCGGCGGCACGGGCGCTGGTCTGAAGGAATTCTGCAAGGGCGTTGGCGAAGACACCATCGACATTGCCAACGCTTCGCGTCCGATCAACAAGAACGAAGCCGAAGCCTGCAAGGCTGCCGGCGTAACCGACATCCAGGAAGTCAAGATCGGCTACGACGGCATCGTCTTCGCAACCGACGCTTCCAACCCTGACGTCGCCTACGTTCCTGCCGACATCTACAAGGCCCTCGCAGCCCAGGTCGTCGTCGACGGCAAGCTCGTCGCCAACCCTTACAAGAAGTGGTCGGAAGTCAACCCGAAGCTTCCGGCTGTTGATATTGCTGCCTACATCCCGGGCGAAAAGCACGGCACCCGCGAAGTTTTCGAACAGAACGTTCTCGCCGCCGGCTGCAAGGCTTCGGGCGCAACTGACGTCATCGCCAAGGAAATCGCCGACAAGGCTGCCCAGGGCAAGGCCTGCGTCGCAGTCCGCAAGGACGGCGTTGCCGTTGACATCGACGGCGACTATCCGGAAACCCTCGCACGCATCGCCGCCAATAAGACCGGCGTCGGCGTATTCGGCCTTTCCTTCTATGAAAACAATGCCGACAAGCTCAAAGTTGCGAGCATGAGCGGTATCGTTCCGTCCACCGAAACGATCGCCAACGGCACCTACCCGGTTTCCCGCCCGCTGTTCTTCTACGTCAAGAAGGCACATCTCGGCGCTGTTCCGGGCCTGAAGGAATACGTCAACTTCTTCGTATCCGACCAGATGATCGGCCCCGACAGCCCGCTCGTCGAATACGGCCTCGTTGCCGCTCCGGACGCAGAGCGCGACGCAATCCGCAAGGACGTCGAAGCAGGCAAGTCCATGTAATCATTTTGCCGGCGCGGTCCTTCTTGGCCCGCGCCGGCATTGCTTATGTCCCTGCGCGCCAGCGGTTCTGGAGCTGCAGGGTTGGAATTCCTTCTCCATGATTGGAAGCTGAAGGCAGGCTGATGAAGCTGCCGGGCTTTTTGGGGGCTATGGGCCTGGGGACGTAACGAATGAGCACATCCATCATACTTTTGTGCCTTGTGGTGATCGGTGCCGCCGCCTATCTGGTCGCGCGCAGTCGTGCCACGGCGCTTGCCGGAGGCCGATCCTCCGCATTGCATTCACGGCCGGTCTATTACGGCGCCTATGCGGCGATCTGGGCAGTTCTTCCCGCCCTGCTCGTCCTCTGCCTCTGGCTCTCCATCAGCCCCGGCATCATCCAGTCCTCGGTTCGCGGTGCTTTCCCCGACGACATCAAAGCGCAAGCCGCAGTCGAGCAGGATCTCGGCTATTCGACGGTGGCGACGGTTGCCCGCGGCATGACGATGCTGACCTCGGATGAAACTGCCGCGGTCGCCAACGATCCGGCTGCCCTGCAGGCCAAGCTCCTCGAAAAGGGCGTGCCGCTTGCCAGCCAGCCGCTGCCTTACATGCTCGACGCCGCCAAAAAGCTCAACGCGATGAGCATGACGAGCCGCATCGCCATGACGGCGATCGTCTTCGCTCTCGCCGTTGCCGGTGCCTTCTATGCGCTGCGTTCCATCGCTCCGCGCTTCCGCGCCCGCAACCGGGTCGAGCGCGTCATGCTCTGGGGCCTGCTGCTTGCCTCCTCGATCGCCATCCTGACGACGATCGGCATCGTCTTCTCCATGCTGTCGGAAGCCGCCCGCTTCTTTGCGGCCGTTCCCGCCATGGACTTCTTCTTCGGCACCGTCTGGGATCCGCGCTTTGCCGGCGCCGGCAGCTCGTCCTTCGGCCAGTTCGGCTTGATCCCGCTGCTGCTCGGCACGATCTATATCGGTCTGGTCGCCATGCTGGTCGCCGTGCCGGTCGGCCTCTTTGCCGCCATCTACATGGCCGAATACGCCTCGCCGAAGCTGCGCGGCGTCGCCAAACCGCTCCTCGAAGTGCTCGCCGGTATTCCGACGATCGTCTACGGCTTCTTCGCGCTCGTCACCGTCGGCCCGTTCCTGCGCGATTTCTCAGCCCAGATCAGCGGCCTGCTCTCCGGCAACTACAGCAACTTCATCCAGGCGCAGAGCGTTCTGACGGCCGGCATCGTCATGGGCATCATGCTGATCCCTTACGTCTCTTCGCTGTCGGACGACATCATCACCGCCGTGCCGCGGACCTTGCGTGACGGTTCGCTCGGTCTTGGTGCCACACGCTCCGAAACCATCAAGAAAGTGGTCTTGCCCGCAGCCCTTCCCGGCATTGTCGGCGCATTGCTGATGACGGCCTCGCGCGCCATCGGCGAAACCATGATCGTCGTGCTGGCCGCCGGTGTCGCCGCCCGCATCCAGATCAACCCCTTCGAGCCGATGACGACGGTGACCGTCAAGATCGTCAACCAGCTGACCGGCGACCTTGAGTTCACCTCGCCGCAGACGCTGGTTGCCTTTGCCCTTGGCATCACCCTGTTCTGCATCACGCTTTGCCTCAATATCTATGCGCTCTACATCGTGCGCAAATACCGGGAGCAGTACGAATGACGGATATTGTTTCTCCCACATCAGGCGTCACCGTTTCCAAGGCGCCAGTGCGCCGCGATATCGGCATCAAGCGCCGCTACGCCGCCGAGCGCCGGTTCCAGGCCTATGGCATCGCCGCCATCACCTTCGGTCTCGTCTTCCTGTTCATCCTGCTGTGGACGGTGATCGGCAAGGGCTACACCGCCTTCCAGCAGACGGCGATCACCCTGCCGATCGAATTCTCCGAGAAGACGATCGACCCGAACAACAAGCGTGCGACCGACCCTTCGGTGCTGATCGCCGCCAACTACCCGGTTCTGCTGCGCGACGCGATCGTCAAGCAGCTGAACGTCAATGCCGCAAGCCGTCCCGATGTGCGCGACGCATCCGCCATGCTCTCCAAGGGTGCGCCGGTCCAGCTGCGCGACATGGTCGTTGCCGATCCGTCGATCATCGGCAAGACGGTCAATGTCACGGTGCTCGCCGACGCCAATGTCGACAGCGCCAATAAGGGCCAGATCGATCTCTCGGTCGATGAGAAGAACCGCAAGGTCAACGATAAGCAGGTCGGCTGGATGAACGAGCTGAAGGCGAGCGGCGCTCTCCACAAGCAGTTCAACACCGGCCTCTTCGTCAACGGCAACTCCAGCCGTCCGGAGGCCGCAGGCCTCGGCGTCGCCCTCATCGGCTCGCTCTACCTGATGCTGATCGTCCTCGTGCTCGCTCTGCCGATCGGCGTTGCCGCCTCGATCTATCTCGAGGAGTTCGCGCCGAAGAACAAGCTGACGGACCTGATCGAGGTCAACATCAACAACCTCGCCGCGGTCCCTTCGATCGTCTACGGCCTGCTTGGTCTGTCCGTCTTCATCAACTTCATCGGCCTGCCGCGCTCGGCCTCGCTGGTCGGCGGCCTGGTGCTGACGCTGATGACCCTGCCGACGATCATCATCGCGACGCGCGCCGCCCTTCGCGCCGTGCCGCCGTCGATCCGTGCCGCAGCCCTCGGCCTCGGCGCTTCGAAGATGCAGATGGTGTTCCACCATGTGCTGCCGCTCGCCATGCCCGGCATCCTCACCGGTACGATCATCGGCCTGGCGCACGCGCTTGGCGAAACCGCGCCGCTGCTCCTGATCGGCATGGTCGCCTTCGTCGCCAACGCGCCGACGACACCGCTCGATCCCTCGACGGCTCTGCCCGTACAGGTCTATATGTGGGCCAACGAGGCCGAACGTGCCTTCGTTGAGCGTACTTCGGGTGCCATCATCGTCCTGCTCCTGTTCCTGATCGTCATGAACATGGGCGCCATCCTCTTGCGTCGTCGCTTCGAGCGCCGCTGGTAAACGGAGTTACAAGATCATGAACATGTTGACGGAAGCTGCAGTTGAAAAGGCGCTGGATCACAAGATGAGCAACGTCCCGTATAAGATGATCGGAAAGGATGTCTCGGTTTACTACGGCGAAAAGCGCGCGCTATTCGATGTGAACCTGAACATCCGCGAAAACACCGTAACCGCCCTGATCGGCCCGTCCGGCTGCGGCAAGTCGACCTTCCTGCGCAGCCTCAACCGCATGAACGACACGATCGACGGCTGCCGCGTCACCGGCAAGATCACGCTGGATACCGACGATATCTATGATCCCGATATCGACGTCGTCGAACTTCGTGCCCGCGTCGGCATGGTCTTCCAGAAGCCGAACCCGTTCCCGAAGACGATCTATGAAAACGTCTCCTATGGCCCGCGCATCCATGGCCTTGCCAAGTCGAAGGCCGATCTCGACCAGATCGTCGAGACCAGCCTGCAGCGCGCCGGTCTCTGGAACGAGGTCAAGGACCGCGTGCACGAATCCGGCACCGGCCTGTCGGGCGGTCAGCAGCAGCGCCTCTGCATTGCCCGTGCCGTCGCCGTCAGCCCGGAAGTCATCCTGATGGACGAGCCCTGCTCGGCGCTCGACCCGATCGCCACCGCCAAGGTCGAGGAGCTGATCCACGAGCTGCGCGAGAACTACACGATCGTCATCGTCACCCATTCCATGCAGCAGGCCGCGCGTGTTTCGCAGCGCACCGCCATGTTCCACCTCGGCAATCTCGTCGAGGAGAACGACACCGACAAGATGTTCACCAATCCCGACGATCCGCGCACCCAGGACTATATCATGGGTCGCTTCGGCTGATTTTGGCGTCACCAAGCCTTTCCGTTATTCGAGGATAAAGCCCCATGGCATCGACACATATTTATTCTGCCTATGATGATGATCTGAAGTTCCTGTCCAGGCGGATTTCCGAAATGGGCGGCCTGGCCGAGCAGATGGTCGCCGAAGCCGTGCGGGCGCTCGTCAACGGCGATACCGCGCTGGCGCAGAAGGTCATCTCCGACGATGTGATCCTCGATCACGCCGAACGCGAAATCGGCGACAAGGCGATCGTCACCATCGCCCGCCGCCAGCCGATGGCCGCGGACCTTCGCGAAATCATGGGTTCGATCCGCATCGCCGCCGATCTCGAACGGGTCGGCGACCTCGGCAAGAACACCGCCAAGCGCGTCATCGCCGTCCAAAGCACCGGCGTTCCCCGCAAGCTCGCCCGCGGCCTCGAGCATCTGTCCGAGCTGGCGCTCGTCCAGCTCAAGGAAGTGCTCGACGTCTACACCAATCGTTCCGCCGACAAGGCGAATGCGATCCGCGAACGCGACAACGAGATCGACGCGATGTACACCTCGCTGTTCCGCGAACTCCTGACCTACATGATGGAAGATCCGCGCAACATCACCAGCTGCACGCATCTTCTCTTCTGCGCCAAGAACATCGAGCGCATTGGCGACCACGCCACCAACATCGCCGAGACGATCTTTTACATGACGACAGGCGCGCAGCCGGAAGGCGACCGTCCAAAGGATGACAGCGCCAACACCGTCGGCGCGGTCACCGAATAACCGCCTACACCCCGCCGCTTGCGTGCGCGCCCATCCGGGCGCGCAAGAGGTCGCAGCCAATTCTGATTTTGCGCAGGATGCATTGCTTAAATCACCCCCGGTTTAAGGATCATGCGCGAGGAGACCCACACGCATGATCCCGAGAGTTGCAGTTGTTGAAGACGAGGAAGCCCTCAGCGTGCTTCTTCGCTACAATCTCGAAGCGGAAGGCTTCGAGGTCGATACCATCCTTCGTGGCGACGAAGCCGAAATGCGGCTTCAGGAGCGCACGCCCGATCTTCTCATCCTCGATTGGATGCTGCCCGGCGTCTCCGGCATCGAGCTCTGCCGGCGCCTGCGCATGCGGCCGGAGACCGAGCGCCTGCCGATCATCATGCTGACGGCGCGCGGCGAAGAGAGCGAGCGTGTCCGCGGATTGTCGACGGGCGCCGACGACTATGTCGTCAAGCCCTTTTCGACCCCCGAGCTCGTTGCCCGCGTCAAGGCGATGCTGCGTCGCGCCCGTCCCGAGGTGCTGTCGACGGTGCTGAAATGCGGTGACATCGAGCTCGACCGTGAGACCCATCGCGTCCATCGCAAGACCCGCGAAGTCCGCCTCGGCCCCACCGAATTCCGCCTGCTGGAATTCCTGATGTCGTCGCCGGGCCGGGTCTTCTCCCGCTCGCAGCTTCTGGACGGCGTCTGGGGCCACGATATCTATGTCGACGAGCGCACCGTCGACGTCCATGTCGGCCGCCTGCGCAAGGCGCTGAATTTCTCCAACATGCAGGACGTCATCCGCACCGTCCGCGGCGCCGGTTATTCGATGGAAGCCTGAGGGCTTTCATCTGAGCCTGCTGGCAAAGCCCTGGCAAAACCCGCGACGTCATCCTCGGCCTTGTGCCGAGGATCTGCGCACGCCAAATTAAGCATTTGAAAATAAAGGTTTTTCTCTCAAGTAGTTGAGGTGATCAGATGCTCGGCACAAGGCCGAGCATGACGGAGGGAAACCTGAGCTTCCATCCGCGCATAAAAAAACGGGCCGCTCGGCCCGTTTTCTGCATTCTAACGATGGTCAGCCCCCTCAGCTGGCGCGCGCCGCTGCCCGGCGGCGTTCGTTGACCGGCTGGTAGGCAAGCTTCTGGTGATAGCTGCAATAGGGCGAATTGTCGGGGGACTCGCAGCCGCAGAAATGGAAGTCGTCCTTCAGCGGATCGCCGACCGGCCATTTGCAGGTGCGCTCGGTCAGTTCCGTCAGGCCGAGGCGGCGCGAAATCGGCACCACCACATTGCCTCTCGGCACGTATTCCATTTCCTCGATCGTTTCGATCTCGATCTCTTCCTTCAGCATCGTCGCGCCCTGCTGGCGGGTAACGGTGCGGGTGGTGATGCGAGAGGCGAAGTTCGGCGCGCGCGGCGCCGATGTGTTGCGCTTCGGCGTTCGCGCCGCGGTGTTGGTGCCGCCGGCCTTGGCACGGCCGGGAAGGCACAGCCGGTGCACTTTGCCGATGACCGCGTTTCGGCTGACACCGCCAAGTTGTGCCGCGATCTGGCTGGCGCTCAGTCCTTCGGCCCAAAGCTTCTTGAGTTTCTCGACCCGCTCGTCTGTCCAGTTCATGCCCTGTCTCCACCTTTTGCGTTGGTGATGGCAGAATCCCTCACCGTTGTCCCGGGAGCTCCGAAACAAGAAACGCTTGATCAATTTTGGTGACTAGTTCCGCCGCATGCAGTCTAGTAATTGATCTTTAACCTAGTGTGAGCCTGACTCCGTGACAAGAGTCGCATGAATCCGGATGAATCGAATTCGTAGTTTTCCCCAACTTGCTGTCCCTGCGTGGCATTTCTGCAATAATGCCTGTTGAAGACTGAAAATGCCGCTGTACACCTGTGCTGCATACGCTAAGGGCGCCGTTTTGTTGACATTGCAGCGCGAAAAGGAAATAGTGCCACTCGCCGCCGCAAGGCGGCATTTTTGATTTTTCGGGCCTGGTTTCCTTAGCCGGAGTCATTGCCCGGCAACTTTGATGGAGATCGCGCCATGGCTGAAGCCGCGCCGCTTTATGACACCTATTCTCGTGCCCCGCTGCGGTTCGAGCGAGGCGAGGGCGTATGGCTGATCACCGAAACTGGCGAGCGATATCTCGATTTCGGCGCCGGCGTTGCCGTCACCTCAGTCGGCCACAGCAATCCGCATGTGGTCGGCGCACTGAAGGAGCAGGCCGACAAGGTCTGGCACCTGTCGAACATCTATGAGATCCCCGGCCAGGAGCGTCTGGCAAAACGCCTGACGGACGCCACCTTCGCCGACAAGGTGTTCTTCACCAATTCGGGTGCCGAGGCGCTCGAATGCGCGATCAAGACGGCGCGCCGCTATCAGTTTTCCAAGGGCCATCCCGAGCGCTTCCATATCATCACCTTCGAAGGCGCCTTCCACGGACGGACGCTGGCGACCATCGCCGCCGGCGGCCAGGAGAAATATCTCGAAGGCTTCGGCCCCAAGGCGCCGGGTTTCGATCAGGTGGCTTTCGGCGATATCGAAGCGGTCCGCGCCGCGATCACCGAGGCGACGGCCGCCATCCTCATCGAGCCGGTGCAGGGCGAGGGCGGTGTGCGTCCTGCCACACCTGAGTTCATGAAGGCGCTTCGCCAGCTCTGCGACGAGAACGGCCTGCTGTTGATCCTCGACGAGGTCCAGACCGGCGTCGGCCGCACCGGCAAGCTCTTCGCCCATGAATGGTCGGGCATCACCCCCGACATCATGGCGGTCGCCAAGGGCATCGGCGGCGGTTTCCCGCTCGGCGCCTGCCTTGCCACATCAGAGGCCGCCTCCGGCATGAAGGCCGGTACGCATGGCTCGACCTATGGCGGCAATCCGCTTGCCATGGCCGTCGGCAGCGCCGTGCTCGACATCATCCTTGCCGATGGCTTCCTCCAGCAGGTGCGCGACGTAGCACTTGTCTTCCGCCAGGGCCTCGCCTCGCTGAAGGATCGTTATCCCGATGTGATCGAGGACGTGCGCGGCGAAGGGCTTTTGCTCGGCATCAAGGCTGCCGTTCCCTCAGCCGAACTGCTGCAGGCGATCCGCGCCGCCCATCTTCTCGGCGTACCCGCCGGCGATAATGTCATCCGCCTTCTTCCGCCGCTCGTGGTCACCGCCGAGGAAGCCCGCGAGGGCCTTGCCCGCGTCGAACGCGCCGCCGAGAGCATTCGCGCCTCCAAGGTCAAGAAGACGGCTTGAAGAGATTGCCGCCTTCGGGCGCAGCACAGGTAAGAAGACGATATGAGCCCTAAACATTTCCTCGATCTTTCGGCAGTCACATCAGCCGATCTCAGAACCATCATGAACGATGCGCTTTCCCGCAAGCAGGCCTTCAAGGCAGGCCAGGGCGACAAGCCGCTCGCCGGCAAGATGCTGGCGATGATCTTCGAAAAGCCGTCGACGCGCACCCGCGTCTCCTTCGACGTCGGCATGCGCCAGCTCGGCGGCGAAACGCTGTTCCTGTCCGGCACCGAGATGCAGCTCGGCCGCGCCGAGACGATCGGCGACACCGCCAAGGTGCTGTCGCGTTATGTCGATGCGATCATGATCCGCACCACCGAGCATTCCCGGCTGGTCGAGCTGGCCCAGCATGCGACCGTGCCTGTGATCAATGCGCTGACGGATGACACTCATCCCTGCCAGATCATGGCCGATATCATGACCTTCGAAGAGCATCGCGGCCCGATCAAGGGCAAGACCATCGCCTGGACCGGCGACGGCAACAATGTGCTGCATTCGCTGGTCGAGGGTGCCGCCCGCTTCGGCTACCGCATGAACATGGCCGTGCCCCTTGGCTCGGAGCCCAAGGATCACTATCTGAACTGGGCCCGCAATGAGGGCGCCGAAATCATGCTTTGCCATGATGCCGACCGTGCGGTCGCCGGCGTCGATTGCGTGGTGACCGATACCTGGGTCTCCATGAATCAGGAACATCGGGCCCGGGGTCACAATGTCTTCCAGCCTTATCAGGTCAACGCGGCCTTGATGGCGAAAGCCGGCAATGATGCATTGTTCATGCATTGCCTGCCCGCTCATCGCGGTGAGGAAGTGACGGACGAAGTGATCGACGGTCCGCAATCCGTGGTCTTCGATGAGGCGGAAAACCGTCTTCATGCGCAGAAGTCGATTCTTGCTTGGTGCCTGGGCGCGATCTGAACCATAATCGGACGTCGCGAGAGACAGACTCGTGACCGCGTGAGCGAAGGGCACGCTGGCCCATCGCTCTGAAACTAGGAGTTAAAAGCCATGGCAGAAGCTGCAGCCGCCCTCGGCCAGTTTGATTTCGCCGGCGATGACCATGTCGTCCCCTTCCAGGTGGAAGGGCTGGATGTGCGCGGCCGCGCCGTCCAGCTCGGCCCGATGCTCGACGCCATCCTCGAGCGTCATCATTATCCCGCACCCGTTGCCCGGCTGCTTGCCGAAGTCGTCGTGCTGACGGTGCTGCTCGGCACCTCGCTGAAGTTCGACGGCAAGTTCACGGTGCAGACCAAGGGCGACGGCCCGGTCGATCTTCTCGTCGCCGATTTCTCGACGCCGGAAAATGTCCGCGCCTACGCCCGTTTCGATCAGGCGCTGCTCAACAAGGCGATCGAGTCAGGTGAAACCGAGCCGGAGCAACTGCTCGGCAAGGGCGTGCTCGCCTTCACCATTGACCAGGGCAAGTTCAGCCAGCCCTACCAGGGCATCGTTCCGCTCGACGGCACCACGCTGGAAGATATTGCCGGCGTCTATTTCCGCCAGTCGGAGCAGATCCCGACGCGCGTCCGTCTTGCCGCGGCCGAACTCTTCGACCGTGACGATGCGGGCAAGCCGCGCCATCGCTGGCGGGCAGGCGGCCTCGTCGCCCAGTTCCTTCCGGAAGCGCCGGAGCGCATGCGCCAGCCGGATCTCCACGGCGGCGACGGCGACACCGGCAGCCGCCCGCACGGCGAGGACGATGCCTGGCTCGAAGCGCGTTCGCTGGTCGAGACCATCGACGCCGATGAACTCACCGATCCGCTGGTCGGAACCGAGCGGCTGCTGTTCCGCCTGTTCCACGAGCGCGGCGTGCGCGTCTACGAACCGCGCGCGGTTTTCGACCGCTGCAGCTGCTCGCGCGACAAGATCAAGGGCGTGCTGAAGGGCTTTTCGGCCGAGGAGATCGAGGCCAGCCAGGAAGATGGCGAAATCGCCGTGACCTGCGAATTCTGCTCGACCACCTACCGCTTCGAGCCGGCCGAACTTCAGCCGGCGGAATAGGCGCGGTTAAGGACACGCACAGCGAACAATAAAAGATTAGCGATGATGCAGCACGGTGACTCGACTTCGCGTAGTCACTGTGCACCTATTCTGTTTCATTGGTTCTGGCCTAGGAAAGCGGATGGGGCGTTGATGAGACTTTTGTTTTTTGTACTCGCGCTCATAGCTGCGATGCCACCAGTGAGCTTGGCTGATGACCAGACAGTCCCATGGAAAGAGGTCGGGGGCTGGAGCGTGGCTGTCGACCCGACTTTAGACAATGGCTGTTTTGTTCTGACTTCCTTTGATGACGACACCATTTTTCGTCTTGGCTTCAATTTCCGCAAAAAGGACAACCCTCTTTACATTCTGCTCGGAAACCCAAACTGGAAATCCTTGGAGAAAGGTAAGCATTATCCCATCGAACTCTCGTTCGACCAGTCTAAACGGACGGCTGATGGGAGAGGTCTGGATCTCGATGGCCTCAAATCATTATGGATTGATTTCGAGGATCCCGACTTGATTGAGGAGTTCGCTGGTAAACTGAGTTTCCGCGCCAGCTTTGGAGGAAAGCAGATTGTGGCTCTCGGTTTGAAAGATTCCGCCAGTGCAGCGGATGAGTTGCTCGCCTGCCAAAAGGCGGTAAACGATGCGGTCGCAAAACATCCGGCGCCGCCACAATCAAAAGATCCGTTCGAAGCAAAGCCAGGCACCCAGGCCTCGGATCCTTTTGACCTTTAGTAGATTGATGACTGGGCAAGCCCGAGGATCTACGACCGAGGGTACGGCGTCCATGCTGGTACTGACTGGAAGGCTGTAGCCGGCCGGATCCACGCGCCGTGCTTGCACCGACGAAACGACCGCGAACCTACGCTCTCAATTAAGCACGCGCAGCAGCCCAGGTGAATCCAGCGAGAAGGCGGGGATGTCGACATCGAACATCTCGCCGTCGTCCGTTTCCATCTGGTAATGGCCGAACATCAGTCCTGAGGGCGTGTCGAGCGGGCAGCCGGAGGAATATTCGTAGGTGTCGCCGGGGCTGAGCCGCGGCTGCTCGCCGACGACGCCGGGACCGGTCACCTCGTCCACCTGGCCGTTCTGGTCGGTGATGTTCCAGTAACGATTGACCAGTCGAACGGCTATGCCGGAATTGTTGCTGATGACAATCCGGTAACCCCAGACATAGCGGTCGTCGTCCGGATCGGATTGCTCCTCCAGATAGAACGGTTCGACGACAACTTCGATCTCTCTTGTGAGGGCGCGATACATGCCTTGCACCTTAGTCAAGATATCTTACCCGTATCTTATAAGAGGCCCTGTCCGTCAAGAAACGGAACAATTATCATCGCTGAAATGGCTGTGATCCGAAGGGTTTTCGATCGTTAAGCCTAATTGTCAGTGTTAATTCAGTTTCGGAACGCCGCGGCGGGCAAACTTGTTCCCCCCCCCTCGGTCTCACCCAGTGAGGTCCGGCACGGCCGAACCCCAAGCATGTCGCGCAAAAGTGTGCAGCGGTTTTGCGATAACGACATGCGTAAAAACAAAAACTAAAGCGCGAGGAGCGAATCTGAAAGATCGCGACGCGCTTTAGTGAGATCCGGCCGAACCCGGGTGGGGTCCGGCCGCTCTGGCTGTCGATCAGGCCAAGACCTTGTCAAGCGCCTTGGCGAAATCTTCGATCAGGTCGTCGGTATCCTCGATGCCGGCCGAAAGGCGGACCGTGCCCGGGGAAATGCCGAGTTCGGCGCGCGCCTCATCCGTCAGGTTCTTGTGCGTCGTCGTCGCCGGATGGGTGATCAGGCTCTTGCTGTCGCCGAGATTGTTGGAGATCTTGACGATATCGAGCGCGTTCTGCAGCGCAAAGGCCGCATCCTTGCCGCCCTTCAGCTCGAAGGCGACCAGCGTCGAGCCGCCGGTCATCTGCTTGGCGATGATATCGGCCTGCGGATGGTCCTTGCGGCCGGGATAGATCACCTTGGCGACCTTGCCCTGCTCGGCCAGGAAATCGGCGATCTTTGCCGCATTCTCGGTCTGCTGGCGCACGCGCAGCGGCAGCGTCTCGATGCCTTTCAACAGTGTCCAGGCATTGAACGGCGACATGGCCGGCCCAGTATGGCGGAAGTAGTCGTGCAGGTTCTCGTCGATCCATTCCTTGTCGGAAAGAACGACACCGCCGAGGCAGCGGCCCTGGCCGTCAATATGCTTGGTGGCGGAATAAACGACGATATGGGCGCCGAGCTCCAGGGGCTTCTGGAAAAGTGGCGTGGCAAAGACATTGTCGACGACGACCTTGGCGCCGACCTGGTTGGCGAGCTTGGCGACGCCAGCGATATCGATCACTTCGAGCGTCGGGTTGGTCGGGCTTTCCAGGAAGAACACCTTGGTCTTCGGCGTGATCGCCTTTTCCCAGTTCGCCAGATCCCGGCCGTCGATCAGCGTGCAGTCGATGCCGTATTTCGGCGCCAGCGTCTCGACGACCCAGCGGCAGGAACCGAACAGGGCGCGCGCGGCGACGATATGATCGCCTGATTTCAGCTGGCAGAGGATCGCCGCGGTGACGGCGGCCATGCCGGAAGCGGTGGCGCGGGCGTCTTCGGCGCCTTCGAGCATGCACATGCGCTTTTCGAACATGTCGTTGGTGGGGCTGCCGTAGCGGGCGTAGATGAAGCCCTCCGTCTCGCCCTTGAAGCGGGCTTCGGCCGCCTCGGACGTTTCGTAGACGAAGCCTTGGGTGAGATAGATTGCCTCGGACGTCTCGCCATATTGCGAACGCAGCGTGCCACCGTGGACGAGTTGGGTTGCCGGGCGCCAGGTCTTGCTCATGCCATCACCTTCACATAACAAAAAAACCGGTCGCAAAAGCAGACCGGTTTCAACCCGGTCTTTTTAGCCACTTGTTTAACGTGGCTGCAAGCCGACCGGCCAAATCACCACGGGATAATTCTGCAATACTGCTGTTAGCTGCTTGCGTCAATTCCCCGAGTTTGGTTTTGTCGGCGGCAAATGATGGATGAGGCATGATGGCTCGCGAAACGGGAATTCTGGCGGATCGCGCGATCTCCGCGCTGTTCGAAACGGGGCGTCTGATCTCCGAGCGGGAGCTGGACCGCGACCAGATCCAGCCGGCAAGCCTCGACCTGCGCTTGGGCGGCAAGGCTTTTCGGGTGCGTGCCAGCTTCATGCCAGGCCCCTCGCATCTGGTGTCCGACAAGCTTGACCGGCTGAGCCTGCACGTGATCGACCTCTCCGAAGGCGCGGTGCTCGAAACGGGCTGCGTCTATATCGTGCCGCTGATGGAGAGCCTGGCGCTGCCGGCCGAGATGTCGGCCTCGGCCAATCCGAAGAGCTCGACCGGGCGCCTCGATATCTTCACCCGCGTCATTACCGACTACGCCCAGGAATTCGACAAGATCCCATCAGGCTATTCCGGCCCGCTCTATCTCGAAATCAGCCCGCGCACCTTCCCGATCGTTGTGCGCCGCGGCTCGCGCCTGTCGCAGATCCGTTTCCGCGTCGGCCAGGCGCTGCTCGGCGAGCCGGAACTGTTGAAGCTGCATGAGAGCGAGACGCTGGTCGCCAGCAAGCTGCCGAACGTTTCCGGCGGCGGCATCGCCCTGTCGATCGACCTCGCCGGAGACAAGGACGGCCTGATCGGTTATCGCGGCAAACATCACACCGCCGTCGTCGACGTCGACAAGAAGGCCGAGCACGACCTCTTCGATTTCTGGGAGCCGCTCCACAGCCGCGGCCGCAACGAGCTGATCCTCGATCCCGATGAATTCTATATCCTCGTCTCGCGCGAGGCGGTGCACGTGCCGCCGGATTACGCAGCCGAAATGACCCCCTTCGATCCGCTGGTCGGCGAATTCCGCGTCCATTATGCCGGCTTCTTCGATCCGGGCTTCGGCCATGCGCCTGCCGGCGGGCGCGGCAGCCGCGCGGTGCTCGAAGTGCGCAGCCACGAGGTGCCCTTCATCCTCGAAGACGGCCAGATCGTCGGCCGCCTCGTCTACGAACACATGCAGGAAAAGCCCGCCAGCCTCTACGGCTCCGGCCTAGGCTCCAATTACCAGGCCCAGGGCCTGAAGCTCTCGAAGCACTTCCGCATCTGAGGCTTCCCGGCGGCCGCGACTTGACAGCGGCCCCTATCTGTTGGAAATCTCGCTTCATCGCGGGTGTAGCTCAATGGTAGAGCAGCAGCTTCCCAAGCTGAATACGAGGGTTCGATTCCCTTCACCCGCTCCATTCACCCTCAGGCCGTTCGCCGCCTTTTGAAGGCGCTTCGTGATCTTTTATGAAAAGGGTTGCGCGCAGGCATCGGCTCCTACAAGGACACAGATGGCGCCTCGGCCGCGCGCAACCCCTAGCTTCGCCTTTATCTGGTCTTACTGACGCTCGTCTCAATCCTCCCCAATTGAGAACCCACGTAGTCGCCGCGGCGAAGCTTTGCGAATTCGTCGGTGGCTTGTGCCGGTGCGCTCTTGAAAACGTACCATTCACCGTCCGGTTCGCGTTTCTGATAGATCAGGCCGCCCTTCTTGCGGTGGCTGAAGCAGGTGATCGCCGTCGCCGTTCCGGTCTTGGCGTGCCAGTCGGCGTTGAAGCAGAGTTTACCCGTTTCCGTGATGAACCAGCGGCCCGTGCCGAAGGACGGCGAGCCATTTTCCCGCGACCAGGCGGTAAAGCGACGCGCCTTTGCGGAGAAGTAGCCGGCGCCGGCTTTCCACATCCAGGAATTCTGGTTGTAGAGCCGATAGATTTCCGCGCTGCTCATCGGCTTTGCGGTCTCGATCCCAGCAGGCTCATTGGTTCCGGAAGCGGACGCGGCCGTGGCGATACCACTGGTCAGGGCCACGGCCAGGAACATTTTTTGAAGCATGGACATGTTCAGGTTCCTTGTTGTTCAATTGATGCTTTCGCGGACGACCCGCCAGTCGGGGCGGCCATAGCCGTCCGGCCACGGATAGACTTCACGGTCGTTGAAGTAGATAACGGCGCTCAGGGCCGGGAACTGGGGATAGCGTTTCGTTACGCTCTCAGCCCAGTTTCGCACGAAGGAATCGCTGCCTTCGTAGCCGAGTTCGGCAACCATGATGGGCTTGCCGTAAGCGGCGACACGGGCGTATTCGGGCGCAAGGTGCTCGGCAAACGTCTGGTCACGGCCAGTCTTGTCCCTGTCGTATTGCTCCAGGCCAAAGACCGAGAGCCCGATGAGATCGACGACATCGTTGCCGGGATAAAAGGCTTGAAGCCCCTCATTGCCCTTCGGTGACCACATGTATTTGGCCGTCTTCAGGTGGACCTTGCAGACCCCCACCATCCGGCGATAGGCCTTGGCATAATCGGCGCCTTGCCAATGCGACCAGGAGAACTGGCTGTCGGTTTCGTCCATTTCCTGTCCCCAGCGAATGATGACCGGACTTTTCAGCTTGGCAGCAGTCGAGCAGACGGCGGCCATGTTCGCATCGCGCGAACCGTCCAGGATACTGTGCAGCAGTTCCTGCGAGGTTTGGCGCGAACCGGTCGACCAGGTCCAGGGCTCGACCGAGATCAGCAGGGTGCGGCCACGCGCTTGCGCATAATCGTCGGCGAGGGCGAGCGTGCGCAGATCGACATCTTCCCAGGGCAGGAAGAGGTGTTCGATCTTCGAATCGGGCGAGGCGCCTAAATCTCCGTGCGGATCATAGGCGCCGAACGTGATCGACTCCTTCGTGACGATCGGCATTTTGGCCGGCGGCGCAATGGACGATGTCGTCATTGCAAGCGGCTGCTCTCCGGCAGAACTGCCCAGAGCGGTCGGCAGGACCGCGACTCCCGACAGCAACAGGCCGGTTAACGACAACAGGGCTATTTTGGATGGGCTATGCATTGTGTATTTCCTCCACGCTCGGCCGCACATCCGGGTGAGCGGCATCCGTTCTCAGTTGGATCTCCTCCGGATCGGAAATCCATCGTGGTTTGAAGAAGATCGTGCGCAGGGCGGTCCCGCCCCGGCCTGCACCGGAGGCGGCGTAGCGCTCTTCGAACAGCTGAAGGCGGCCGCTGCCCCAGGCGAGTGCCTCGGTCGCATCCTTTCCGCGCATGATGGTTGCAGCCCCCGGCAACGCGACGAGTGCAAGAAGCACGGTCGCCATCGCCGGACGGTAGAAACGCGGGGCCGCCGCAACCGTATTTTCCTTCGAATGACGCCCGACGATGACCAACAGCAGCGCGCAGTAGATTGCCGCGTTCAGGATGGTAAAGAAGTAACCACCCTTGGAGGCGCCGGCATCGCCGATTGCCAGGGCAGGCAATACCGCCATGAGCGCCAGCAAAGCGTAGGGCGCCAGGACACGCACCGGCAGCAGATCGACTTCGGACCGGCCTTTCGGCGTGACGCGGAAATCGACGAAGGAGCCTGTTACAAAATCGTGCACCGCAGCCAGCGTGCCGGCGAGCGCCCAGGGCCAGCGCGCAAAGAGAAAGAGCATGCATTCCCAGCTCAGGATCTTGGCGTCGTAGGGGCGGAACGAGCTGCTGGCGCGCCAGCGATAAGCCATCACCACGAGAGCGATAGAAAGCGGTGCGAAATGCGCCAGGAAATCCGGATAGGTCACCGTTACGAAGTTCTGGCCGCGCACGAGCGCGATGATCGGCAACGCAAACATGAGCAACATAAAGAACGCAAAAAGCGGATACCAGAGTTGCGAAAAGAGGAACTGGAACTTGAGCCGGGGCGGCAGCCGGCCGACGAGGCTCGGCGAGTACCGCAACAGCACCATGACCAGGCTGCGCGACCACTGGAATTCCTGCGTCACGAGATCGCTGAAGGTTCTGGGGCCGTCACCATGGGCGATGGCATCCAGCGCATGCACACCCCGCCAGCCGCCGGCATTCATCATCAACGTCGTCGAATGGTCTTCAGCCAACTCCGGACCGAGGCCGCCGATCTGTTTGAGGGCGACGGTACGTACCGCGTAATGCGACCCTATGCACATCGGCGCCAGGCCGCCATTGTAACCGGCTTGGAGCGAGCCATGCATGCTGGCCTCGGCATAGAGCCTTCCACGTGCCGACCAGCTTTCGGAAGCGTTCTTGTCGCAAATGCTGGGGGCCGAGACATAGCCGACCTTTGGATCGGCGAACGGACGCAGCATGTGGAAGAGATAGTCGGGCGCGGGAACATGATCCGCATCGAGTTGTGCCACGAAATCGTAGCGGCTGTAGCCGTAGTGGTCGTAGAAGAAGGCGAGGTTGCCTTCCTTGCACCGCGTGCGTCGGGGCCACGACGTCCGATGATAATCGGATCGCCCCTTGCGGGTCGAGACGAGGACCCCGTGGCGGGAGCACCAGTCGAGAGTCTCGGGGGAAGGGTCTTCGTCGGCAAGCCAGGTGTCGTGTTCCACCTCCTGGGCAAGCATTGCCAGCAGGGTTTCACTGACGACCGAGAAGGGTTCCGCCGGCGCCTTGGTCACGACCATGGCCACTCGACTGCCCGCCGGCAGGCGCAAGGGACCGTTCGGTCTTGCCGCCCGATAGAAGACGACGATGAAATAGGCCGGCAGAGCGGTAACCCAGGCAAGAACGAGGCTCACCGTAATCGTGCCGAAAGCATCGACGTGATGGCGCGGCTCCAGCCACCAGATCCAGAAATAGGCGAAGGCGCAGGCCCATACGGCCGCCGAGAACAAATATTCGGCCCGCCGATATCCGGTCAGAACCGGGACAAGAAGCGGCTCGTGGGAGGATTCCGGAGCATGCGTCGCTTGGGTAATCGCAAGTTCGGTCACGCGCGCGCCTCCAGTCCGAAGAACGGAGCCGCCGTCCGCACGATGGTTTCGAGGTCGGAATATCGAGGCTGGAAGCAGAGCGTCTCGCGGGCCAGGCTGGCGTCGGCGTAGAGGCTGGGCGGATCGCCCGGCCGGCGTGGATGGATGACGACCGGGACTTCGCAGCCGGTCGTTTCCTGGATCACGCGCAGGACTTCCCTGATGGAAAAACCCCGCCCGGTGCCGAGGTTGACAGCGAGGTTTGCTCCGCCTTTGGCGAGATGGGTGAAGGCCTGAACATGGGCGCGCGCGAGATCTGCGACGTGAATATAGTCCCTTATGCAGGTCCCGTCAGGGGTGTCGTAATCATCGCCGAATATCTCCAGGTGCGGAATCCGGCCGGCCGCGGCCAGCAGCGCCCGCGGAATGAGATGGGTTTCCGGAACGTGCCATTCGCCAAGCTCGCCGTCCGGATCGGCTCCACAGGCATTGAAATAACGCAGGGCAACATACCGCAGGCCGTAGGCCGCCGCATAATCGGCGAGCATATGCTCGAAGATCAGCTTGGTCTTGCCGTAGGGATTGATCGGAGCCTTCGGCAACGTCTCATCGATCGGCAGCACGGACGGGACGCCGTAGACGGCACAACTCGATGAGAAGATGACGTTTTGAAGCCCCGTCTGCCGGCAGGCATCGATAAGCGACAATGCACCGCAGACATTGTTGTTGTAATATTTCGCCGGGTTTTCCACGGACTCGCCGACGTAGGCCGAGGCGGCAAAGTGGATGACGGCATCGGGAGCATATTTCTCGATGACCTCGATCAGGCATGACGTGTCGAGGACGTCACCTTCGACGAAAGGCCCCCAGCGCACGGACGAACGGTTTCCGGTCGTGAGATTGTCGTAGACGACAGGCTCAATCCCCTCCGAGCGGAGGAGCTTGGCGGTGTGGCTGCCGATATAGCCGGCACCGCCCGTGACCAGGACCCGGGGCGCATCCATCAGACCGCCTCCAGCTCGCGTGCCGGAAGGGTGAGAACGCCATCGAAATAGTCGATCGTCTGACGCAGGCCACTCGACAAGTCGATCTTCGGCCGCCAGTCGAGTTCCTGCATGGCAAGCGAAATATCGGGGCGACGCTGACGGGGATCGTCAACCGGCAGAGCGCGATGGATGATTTGCGACCGGGAACCGGTCAATCCGATCACCTGCTCGGCCAGTTCCCGGATCGTGAATTCGCCCGGATTGCCGAGATTGACAGGCCCCGTCAGCGACGACGGTGAGGCCATCATGCGGACCATGCCGCCGATGAGATCATCGACGAAACAGAACGAGCGGGTCTGCGAACCGTCGCCATATATCGTGATGTCTTGCCCCGTCAGGGCCTGGACGATGAAATTCGAGACGACGCGGCCGTCGTCCGGACGCATCCGCGGGCCGTAGGTGTTGAAGATGCGGATGATCTTGATCTCGACGCCGTGCGTGTTGTGGAAGTCGAAGAACAGCGTCTCGGCGCAGCGCTTGCCCTCGTCATAGCAGGAGCGCGGCCCGAACGAATTGACGTTGCCCCAGTAGCTTTCGACCTGCGGGTGGACGTTCGGGTCGCCGTAGACTTCGGAGGTGGATGCCTGAAGGATACGTGCGCCGGTGCGCGCGGCCAGCTCCAGAAGGTTGAGGGAGCCCAGCACGCAGGTCTTTGTCGTATGGATCGGATCGGCCTGATAATGCGGGGGCGATGCCGGGCAGGCGAGGTTATAGATCTCGTCGACTTCCAGATCGAGCGGGTGGACGATATCGTGGGCGACGACATTGAAGCGATCGACTCGCTTCAGATGGACGATATTGCGCCGCATGCCGGTGGAAAAGTTGTCGAGGCAGATCACCTGGTGTCCGGCGGCCAAAAGCGTCTCGCAGAGATGCGATCCGAGGAAACCTGCACCGCCGGTGACAAGAACTCTCTTGGGAGCATGATGTATTCCGGAAGGACAATTTGCATCACGAGCAGAAACTTGTACAGAGCGCGCACGAATCTTACCAAGATAGTTCACGACTACCTCCCGTGTTTTCATATTTTGCTATGGGATATTCGATATTTACTTCGACATATCGCGAAACCAAGTCGTTCGATCATGCGAATGTTTTATTCGTCCGGTTTTTCTTTTGGAAAGAACCGATGTTTATTTAGATACAGCTAAGAAAGGCAATTGTCGTTATCCTCACGTCCTGGAAATTATCGCTCCGTACATTTCAGAGCGAAAAGGAATATGGTAAACAACTTATGGAGGAGAATCTTCGGGCACTTCCGTTTTTCCAGACGGAGTTCTGCGGAGATTTCAGCCGCAAAAACAATTGCTTTTCTCAATTTCCATGGCTCGGGTCGGGTTATGCGCTGGAGGAATTGGATGGCTACAGGGTCTGAATCCGACGATGATCCTGCCGCGGAACAGGAACGGCCGGCGCATATGGAGCGGCGGCGCTGGCCGCGTGAACCGGCCATGCGCAAGGAACGCCCACCCCATGCCTCCCCTGCACTCGTGCCGCTGCGATTCTCGACGCAGGACCTACCACCGGCAGAACAATTCCAGGCCTGGCGGGCACATATGGCGCCGCTCGTGGATGTTCATCTGCCGGAGGGAAAATCACCGGAAGACGGGTTCCTTGCGGAGCAGATCGGCTGGCATCTCGGCGATATCCTGATCGTCCAGCAGCGCGCGCATGCCCACAGATATGTCCGCGATCAGGCCATGCTTCGATCGAGCCCTATCGACCATTGGAACGTCGGCCTGCAGCGCAGCGGCCAGGCCTGGACCGAGGTCAACCGTCGTGTCACCGAGACCGGTGCCGGCGAGATATTTTTCATGTCGCTCGGCAGCCCCTATCGCGGACGGACGACCGATACCGAAGCTTTGCTCGTGTTCCTGCCGTATGAGATGCTGGCTCGCGATGCGAGCCTTCTCCAGAGCGCCGGCAACACGGTTCTTTCGGGCAGCCACGCCGAGTTGCTCACGGGCTATCTCACGGGCCTCGAAACGAACCTCGGCAATCTGACGATAGAGGAAGTGCCCCGGATCATCCAAACCATCGGCGATATGGTCGTTGCGGGCGCCGCATCGTCCACAAGGACTGATACCGGTCAAAACCAGGCCAACATGGGACTGATGGAGCGGGCGCACCGCTACATTCACGTCAATCTCCATTCGGAAAACCTGACACCGGACGTGATGTGCCGCGCGTTGGGGATTTCGCGTACGCGGCTTTATCAACTGTTTGAGGCGAGCGGAGGCGTGCTCAATTATATTCGCAAGCGGCGATTGCTGCAGGCCTATGCGGATCTCAGCAATTCGGCCGACCACAGGCCGATTTCAGAAATCGCAGAAGCCGCCGGTTTCGAGGTCGCCGCCAATTTTACGCGCGCCTTCATCCACGAATTCGGGCTGAGCCCGCGTGAAATCCGAAGGACGATGGCAACCCAACAGCGGCCGGCTCCGGCCATCCGCTCCACGCGGCGTTACGAAAAAACGATCGGTGATTGGCTGGCCCTGACGGGTTGATCCGGCTCGGGCTGAAATCCGGACTCGAAGTCCGTTAAGCAGCGATCGACGCGCTTGCCGAAGACACCGCAGACTTGATCCAGACCCATGGCCTCCGTTCGCAATTGAGGGAATATTTCCCTTCACCCGCTCCATCTCCCGCAAACCATACCGACCAAGCCTAATCCCCGAAAAAGCGGATCGGCTTGTATTGCCGATGCGCGATGATCAGGCTCCGGTCGGGCTGGATGATGTAGGTTTCCTCCACTTCTCGGCCGTATTGGTCGATGAAGTCATGCGGGAAGGCGGAGCCGGGGGGTGATTTGGTGAGCTTGCTGCGCGGCTGGCCACTATAGGTGATGCTGCCAGGGATGGGTTCGAGGCCCGGTCCGCTGTAGCTGACGGTGTTGCATCCCGCCAGAACGAGCGTGCCGACGAGGCCGATGATTGCAGGTTTCATGTCCATCCCTCCCAATGCGTTGAATAATATCACTCTACACCTCGTCGGATAGGGCTCACGACACGAATGCTCATGCCGCTCTTCAATCCTTCGGGAAGCCTTGCCGGGGACGCCGTGATCGAGCGGCCGGACGCGACATCCGCCTATGGATATTAGGGTGAGAATCCCGTTCCTCCAGGCGCCCCGACGCATCCATTGCCGAAACCGGTGCCGTCTGCTAGATCGGCATCGTCGAAAAAGGCAGGATCGGTTGAGGTAAGCCCGGTCCCTTCCGTTCGGGCGTCAAGCGCGCTCTCACGGAAGCTCTGCTCCGTGCCATGGCACGAGAACCCGCGACGTGATCCGCATGAAGATGCGGGATCCCGGCGGCGTGCGGAGACGGCAAAGAGGCAGTCCCGGGATTTTTTCGAACGGAGACTGTCATGCGCTTGAACCATCTCGATTTCCACGTTCCCGATATCGCTGCCACGGCGGATTTCTTCATCCGCCATTTCGGTCTGAGGCTTAAGGATATGCGCGGCCAGAACGGCCTGGCGATCCTCGAAGACGATACCGGCCTCGAAATCGTCCTCAGCCACGCAATCGCAAAATTCGGCACCGCCGATCAGGTGGAGATGGGACGCCAGACCTATCACATTGGCTTCATCCTGCCTGAAAGGGCGGATGTCGATGCGGTCCATGCCGGGCTTGCTGCTGCCGGTGCTGCGCTGTCCGGTCCGCCGGCCGCCATGCGCGGCGGCTGGCTGTTTTATTGCACGGCTCCCGGAAACATTCTCGTCGAGATCGGCTGGCGGCCGGGTTAGACGATACCCAAAAGGAAAGGGCGGCCGCCGCCGTCCGCCCCTTGCATGTTCAATTTGCACTGATTGTTGGATGATCGGTGCGCACTCCGGCGGATGGCCATCCGCCGGAGTGCGGACGGCCGGGACCGCAGGCCCCTTGGCTTGAACCGGGGATGAGATTGGTCCGGCCGTCCTCGCGTTTGTCCTGAACAGATGATGGGGAGCAAGTCCCGCATGCAAGGCAAGGTTTCGTTCCAAGAAGACGCGATGCCGGTAGTTTATGCCGGTGTGGACGTGAGTAAAGAGTGGCTCGATATTCATCTGCATCCGCTGGGCGAAAGCCGGCGGTTTAGCAATGACAAGACCGGCATCCGCCAGCTGAAACGGCTGCTGGCCAGGCATCGGCCCAAAAGCATCGTGATGGAGGCAACCGGCAAGTTCCATCGCCCCGCCCATCGCTCGCTTTGGCTCGATGGCTTTGCCGTCGCCGTGGTCGATCCGCTGCGCGCCCGCATGTTTGCCCGTGCCTGCGGCTATCTCGCCAAGACCGACCGTCTCGATGCCCGTTTCCTGGCGCTCCTGGCCGAGAGCCTGCGCCCGCCGGCCGACACGCCACCAAGTCCTCACGTTGAGGCCTTGCAGGAGCTGGTCAATGCACGATCGGCAGCCAAATGCGACATCACCGCCCTGCAGAACCGCAGCAAGACTGCCACCACCGCCCTTCTGCGCGGCGAACTCAACCGTCTCGTGCGTCGGCTGGAACAGCATGTCGAACGTCTCGACAAAGAGATCGAGCGACGTGTCGGCGAGGATCCGCAGCTCTACCGCAAGGCCGAGATCCTCACCTCCATTCCCGGCATCGGCCGCGTCACGGCCCTGGCATTGATGGCCGGCATGGACGAGTTGGGCAGTTGTTCGGGCAAGCAGGCCGCCATGCTGGCAGGGCTTGCCCCAATCGCTAACGACAGCGGTGCCCGAACCGGACGTCGTTCCATCCGCGCCGGCAGGCCCGCACCCCGGCGCGCGCTCTACATGGCCGCCTTGTCTGCCTGTCGCTACAATCCCACCCTTGCTCGTTTCGCAGACACACTCAAAGCCGCAGGAAAACCAGCGAAGGTCATCTTGGTCGCCGTCATGCGTAAATTGCTCGTTCTGGCAAACTGCCTTCTATCTCGGGATCGCCTCTGGACCCCAAATCCCCCTTGACAACCAACACAGATTCTCATCCGGCTGCCGCCACCTTCTCCCCGTAAACGGGGCGAAGGGGATATGCCGCGACCTCTCCGTTCCTCGCCAGCCTCTCGCGGGACACGTCCCCTCGCCCCGTTTACGGGGAGAGGGTTAGGGTGAGGGGCAACCGCGGCGCGAACCGGACAGCAGTGCCTCGTGCCGAGGTCGGCTCAGAATTCCGTCCAGTCGGGATCCTGGCTCGGCGATGTGCTGCCGGCGCCGAAGGCGTTGGCGATCTTCTGACCGAGCGCGCGGGCCGGTGAGGCGGCCGGGCGGGCGGTGCCTTCGCGAGCGACGCGGACCGGGGCTGCCCTGGCTGCCGGGCGGGCGGCAGCGCGAGGTGCTGCTGCGGCGATTGGAGTACTCGTGGTGAAGCCGCCGGTGCCGGTCAGCCTGAATTGGCCGAGCAGATTGTTGAGCGCTGACGCTTCCGTAGCCAAGTTATGGCTGGCGGCTGTCGATTCCTCGACCATCGCCGCATTCTGCTGCGTGCCCTGGTCCATGGTGTTGACGGCGGTGTTGATCTCTTGCAGCCCGATCGATTGTTCGCGGGAGGCTTCGGCGATCGCGTGGACGTGCTGGTTGATCTCCTGCACCTCTTGGACGATCGCGTCGAGCGCCTTGCCGGTTTCGCCGACCAGCGAGACGCCGGTCTGCACATGCGAGCCGGAGGTGCTGATCAGCGCCTTGATCTCCTTGGCCGCCTTCGCCGAGCGCTGGGCGAGCTCGCGCACTTCCTGGGCGACGACCGCAAAACCCTTGCCGGCATCGCCGGCACGGGCGGCTTCGACGCCGGCGTTCAGAGCCAAAAGGTTGGTCTGGAAGGCGATGTCGTCGATGACGCCGATGATGTTGGAAATTTCGCCCGAGGACTTCTCGATCTGCTGCATGGCGGAGACCGCCTTGCGGACGACCTCGCCGGATTTCTCCGCGCCGAGGCGGGTGCGGGCGACGAGCTGGCTTGCTTCCTCGGCCCGCTTGGCGGCGTCGCGCACCGTCGTTGTGATCTCCTCCAGCGCTGCTGCCGTCTCTTCGACGGAGGCTGACTGCTGTTCCGTCCGCTGGGAAAGCTGGTCCGCGGAGGAACGAATCTCGTTGGCGCCAGCGCCGATCGCCCGGGCATTGGCGCCGACCGTATGCAGGGTTTCGTTGAGCTTCTCGACCGAGTTGTTGAAATCCTCACGCAGCGCATCGAGATGCGCGACGAAGGGCTCCGCGATATGCGAGGCGAGATCGCCGGCGGCAAGGCGGCGCAGGCCGTCGCCGAGTGCGGTGACGGCGCGGTCGAGTTCCGATGCTTCGCGGGCCTTCTGCGCCTCGCGGTCGCGGCGCTCGCTGTCGCTGACGTCGCGGTCTGTTTCGGCGCGCGCCTCGATCCGGGCACGCTCGATCGCATTGTCGCGGAAGACCGAAACCGCCTTTGCCATCTGGCCGACTTCGTCGCCGCGGTCGAGGCCGCTGACATCGCTTGTCGTATCGC
Source organism: Rhizobium sp. CB2179 (assembly GCF_057653455.1). Lineage (NCBI taxonomy): Bacteria > Pseudomonadati > Pseudomonadota > Alphaproteobacteria > Hyphomicrobiales > Rhizobiaceae > Rhizobium > Rhizobium sp. CB2179. Next base: position 205,681 of record NZ_CM172781.1, read on the forward strand.
CCTCGGCAAGCCGGGTCATGCGTAGGCGCAGCTGCGTCATCGGGCCGGCGATGCCCTTCTGGGCGACGACCACGCTGAAGCCGACGGCGGCGAGAACGGCGATGCCGATCAGCACGAAACAGAAGACGATCCGCCCGTTGACGGAAGCCGAGAGCGCGTCGCCGCCATCGTTGAGCATCGCCATCATCGCATCATTGTTGGCGATCATCTTCGGCGTCAGCGCATCGAGCTTGGCATTGATCAGGGCAACATTCGAAAGCGCGCCGGCGCTGTCCTTGGCCTTGCTCTGTTCGATGATCTTGTTTGCCAGGGTTTCGATCTCATCGATGCCCGCCTGGATTTCATCGATCGCCGGCTTGCGGCTGGGCACCAGCGCCAGCGCCTGCTTCATGCGGTCGCGCGCCTGCGGCAGCTTGCTCGGTGTGGCGAGCGCCGTCTGGAATGCCGGCGTATCGGGCTTCATGTCGGCAATCAGGGTGACCTGCAGCACCGAGGCCACCGCCGATGCGCTGGCGCGCGCGCTCAGCATCGAGGCCTGCGCTTCATGATCGATGAAGGCGCTGTAGGCCGCATCCGCACGGCGGAATTCGGAGATGACATAGATCAGCCCGGCCATCGTGATCAGCCCCATGAGCGCCACGACCGATATGATTTTTGTGCGGATTTTCAGATGTTTCAGCATGGAAATGTCACCCGATTGACGGGGCGTGTCGCGCCCGGTGCTTTTGAAATCAATTGTTGCAGAAAACGCGGCTTCAATATCGCGGTTTAGGGATTACGTTTGGGCTGACGCTTGCATCATGCGATCGGCTGGCGGGGTCCGATGTCGTCGCAACAAATAAGAGGCGATATTCTTTAATTCCGCGCTAACACGGGGCGGGGGGATGGCTGTGATTTTTTGGGGCTGAGAGGTTGCAGTCACCTAGCGCGTATGACGGGCACCGAGATCAAGCCTCGGAGCGCCGGCATTCAAGAGAGCCTCATCCTGAGGTGCCCCGCAGGGGCCCCGAAGGGCGAGGCGGGCATTCCGCGTCGGATAATGCAAGGAGCAGCGTTGCGGCGTGTCCTTCGAGGCTCCGGCCTTTGGCCTCCGCGCCTCAGGATGAGGGACGTCAGAGGGTGGCGCGCTGCTACGAGGCCGATGAGTTCGTGACCGTCATCCGCTCACCTCACTCCCACACATATTCCCCACCCCGCATGACTCTGATACATCTCGCCAACGCCGCATTGTTTCGCGCTTAATCCAGAGACCACAATCACGATGATGCAATCCAAGCTGGCATCCCTGACTCTGAAGGGTTTTTTCGCGTTCGGCCTGTTTCTCGGCGTGCTCTTTTCGAGTTTTGCCGCATCGGCCCAACAGGCGTCGCCCTCGCTGCCGCTGCTCTTCGATGCGCGCGAACGTCTTGCCAGGCCCGATCTCTCCTCGTTGGTGCGCCTGCGCTTCCTAACGTCGGTCGATTTCCCGCCGTTCAATTTCACCGATCAGAACGGCAAGCTTTCCGGTTTCAATGTCGACCTCGCCCGCGAAATCTGCAGTGAGTTGGAAATATCGGATAAGTGCCAGATCCAGGCGATCCCCTTCGCCGACCTCAGGGATGCGCTCGCCGCCTCGCAGGGCGATGCCGTCATCGCCGGTTTTGCCGTGACGCCGGAGCTGCGCCGGCAATTCGTCTTCTCCAGACCCTATCTGATGCTGCCGGCGCGCTTCGTGCGCAATCTCGCCGTGCCGCTCGACGGAAAGACCGCTTCCGCCCTTTCCAGCCACCCGGTCGGTGTCGTCAGGGGGACGGTGCACGAGGCGATGCTGGCCGCCTTTTTCCCCACGCTCAAGGCCGAGCCGTTCGACACAAAGGACGCCCTGCTTGCGGCGCTCAGGGACCGCAAGGTCGATGCCGCCTTCGCCGATGCGCTGCAGCTTTCCTTCTGGGTTTCTTCGCCAGCCTCGGCCAAATGCTGCGCGCTGTTCGACGGCCCCTATCTTTCCGAGCATTTCCTCGGCGAGGGCATGACGATCATGCTGCGGCAGAAGGACAGCGTGCTGACGTCAGCCATCGACCACGCACTCGCCACGCTGTCGCGCAACGGCCGCCTCCAGGAAATCTATCTGCGCTACTTTCCCTACGGGCTTTATTGAAGCCGCTAAAAGCACTGGACGCGTTTTAGCTTTTAGCCCTTGCGGAACCGGGCAATCGCGCTGCGCTCGATCGCCGCACAGGTGAGCTTGTCGAGGCCGAGCCGGTCGCGCAGCAGGCTGAGCAGCCGCAACTCCTCCGCCTTGACCGAGAGATCGGCGGATGCCACCTCGACGGCCAGCGCATAGGCCGTGTCGTAGAGCTTTGCGGGCAGGGTATCGCGCACGGTTTCGAGAACGACGTCGAGACCTTCCGGACCTGCAAGCAGCGAGGCGCAGTCGCGCGCCACCGCAATCAGTTTGTCGTCATCGAAATCCCGGAAAACTGGCAGGAATCCGATCAACTGGCCGATCCTTTCCATTTCCCTGTCGTTCATCGTGCTGTCGACGGCGGATGCCATCACCATCACGTAGATCAGCGCATCATGGGCGGAAAGCGGCTTGTTCATCTCTGATTCCTTTTTCGATCAGCCGAGATTAGGAATTGGCGGCAGCCATTACAAGGGATCGGCCCGATCCGGGACTGTCCGATCGCTGTCACGACTGCCGGTTTAATGGCGGCGCGGATCGTCGCCGTAAAGGCCTTTTCCTGCTTGCCTGGCCTTTTCGGCGGCCGCCGTAAGCGGCGAACCCACTGCTGCTTCCGCCCAGCCGTTTTCGGCGAGCCACGCGCCGAGATCCTCTGTGCCGAGCCGGCAGGCAGTCGCTACTGTGTCCTTCCATTCCACCGTCTCGAGATCGCAGGCGACGCTGCGGTTGCGCAACAGCAGGCGCAGCGCCGTCTTCGCCATCATGCCGCAGGGCCATTTCCGGGCCGCCGGCCCGCATATCCTGTCGACCGGCGTCGGCACGATGCCGGCAAGCTGAAGCCGGCGCTCGCCGAAGGACAGAATGCCGGCATTTTCGACCGCCGGCCGCGCCAGCTCCATCGGCTTTTTCGTAGCCGGACTTGCCGCTTGCCCGCCAGCCGTCTCCGCTTGTTGCGGGACATCGGCCGGTCTGGATGTCACCCCGTCGCCTGGCGCCGGAGAGGGCGAAGCCGCCGGTTCCGTTGAGCGAGCGATCATTTCGGCACGGTCGTCCGAGATCGCCGCACCTTCGTCGGCGTCGGAGGCAGCACCCGCCGGTGCGGTCGCCGTCTCCTCGGCGGACGCCGTCTCTTCGCCGGCCGTGCCGCCGCCAAGCCTTGCTTCGCCTGCCAGCAGCAGGCCGGTCACCACGACCATCCCCGTGATACCTGTGATGAAGGCGGCAGGGCGCATGGAATATCTTCCTATTGGCTGGCCCAGATGATGCGGGCGATCCAGTCGACGTCGGAAAGCTCGAGGGTGCGGTTGGGATGTTCGGGATTGAGAGACAGCAGCTCGATCGACCGCGGGCTCTGGCGCAGCAGCACCTTGGCCATCACCTCGCCCTCATTTGTGCGCACGACGACGCGGTCGTTGCGGCGCACCTGCGCCCCCGGCTCGACGATCAGCACGTCGCCGTCGCGATAAAGCGGCATCATGCTCTCGCCCTGCACCTCCAGCGCATAGACGCCGGCCTTTTGCGACGGGGCGGCCGGAAATTCCACCACGTCCCAGCCCTGGCCGGCCGGAAAGCCGCCATCGTCGAAGAAACCGCCGGCGCCCGCCTGGGCGAAGCCGAGCAGCGGAATGGAGCCGCCTTGCGGCGGAAACGCGTTTTCCTGCTGCCCGGCCGGCTGCTTGGAAAGACCGGCGTCCGGCCGCATGAAAGCCATAAACTGTTCCATGCTCGCCCCTGTGGCGTCGAGCACCTTGGCGATCGATTCCGTCGAAGGCCAGCGCAGCCGCCCATCGGCGGAAAGCCGTTTCGATTTGTTGAAGGAGGTCGGGTCGAGGCCGGCGCGGCGCGCAAGTCCGGATGGCGTCAGCTCGTGCCGTTCGGCAAGCCTGTCGAGCGCTTCCCAGATCTGGTTGTGTGACAGCATGCGCGCGATTCCGTCGCGGCATTCAACGCCGCGCTTCAACCATGTCGAATATTAATCGACCGTGCCGTCTGAGTAAAGATGAAAGAGGAATAAAATCCTGTTTCCAAAGGGAAATGTATCGTTCAGGCGACCATCGCCATATTGATCTTGCCGAGCTGGATCACCGCCTGCGTCCGGCTGTCGACGTCCAGTTTCAACAGGATCGCCGAGACATGCGCCTTGATCGTCGCTTCGGAGACGCCGAGTTCGTAGGCGATCTGCTTGTTCAGCAGCCCTTCGCCAAGCATGGTCAGCACCCGGCTCTGCTGCGGCGTCAGCGTATGCAGGCGGTGGATCAGGTCGGCGACATCGGGATCCTGCTCCTGCCCGTCGCGATAGCTTTCCGGCGTGGCGATGTCGCCGGCGAGCACCGTCTGGATGCCGCGGCGAATGTCGTCGATACCGGAGGATTTCGAAATGAAGCCGGAAGCGCCGAGCTCCAGCGCCCGGCGGATGGTCGTCGCGTCGTCGGTTGCCGAGACGATGACGATCGGCAGGCTGGCGAATTCGGAGCGCAATGCCATCAGGCCGGAAAAGCCGCTGACGCCGGGCATGGCGAGATCGAGCAGCATCAGATCGGCATCCGCATGGGCGCCGGCGGCCCGGCGCGCGGCAGCGAAATCGCCGGCCTCGACGATCGATTGCCGGCCTTCCATGCCGATCACCGCCTGGCGCAGTGCGTCACGGAAAAGCGGATGATCGTCCGCAATGATGATGGTCTGTTCGTGCATCGAAAACTCCCTCCCAAGAGCCCGATCATGCCTTGCATGCGACGCCATCCCTCCGCGTTGCATGCCGGCTTGCTCATATCGACTATATCAGATCAGGTCTTCTGCGGAAGGGGATTGGTGTTTTCCTCGGCCTGGAACTCCTTCACCATCCCCATGAAACTCTTCATCATCCGCTCCATGATGCTGATCGAACGGTCGACCTCGGCATCGCTCGGCAGCGCGCGCTGGGCGACATTGCCCTGTTCTAGTGCCGTCACCCGCTTTGCCAGCCGGTCGAGTTCATCCTCATAGGCCGCCCGCTCGTCGGCCGCCATCCGGCAGACGAGGGCGCCGTCCTTGTCCTGGCAGATCGACATTGCCCCGCTCTGCCGGTCGAGCCGGACGAAATGATCGCCGCTCTTCTCCAGCTGGAAGCGGCCGGCATCGGCTTCGGCCGCCGCGGCCGCCAACGGCATGAAAAAAACGCCAAGCGTGATAACGAATGCCTTCATCGTCTTATCCTCCGAGTCGGCGTAAAATCTGAATCCTGTTCTGCCGGTCCCGTTTTTCGGCGCCGGGGCGTGGACATCGCCGCCTCTTTCCGGCAAAGCCCTGGTGACCAAGGAACAGCCTATCGTGAGGCCATGATGACCCTGACACCGACCCTTTACAAGATCGTGACGGAAACGCTTTGGCAGCAAGCCAGACAAACCGGCACTTTTCATGGCGCCGGCATCGATCTCAAGGACGGCTTCATCCATTTCTCGACGGCGGACCAGGTGAAGCAGACCGCCGCCCTGCATTTCGCCGGCCAGTCCGGCCTGCTGCTGATTGCCGTCGATGGTGGCGGCTTCAGTGACAAGCTGGTCTTCGAGCCCTCGCGCGGCGGCGATCTCTTCCCGCACCTCTACGCCGATCTGCCGCTTGCCGCCGTGCTCTGGGAGGCGCCGCTGCCGCTCGACGAAGCCGGCGCCCATGTCTTTCCGGAGCTGCAGCCATGATCGATCCCTTCAAGCGCCTCGCCCGCAAGGGTCTCTTCCTGTTCGATCCGGAAACGGCGCACGGCATGTCGATCGCCGCCTTGAAATCCGGTCTCGTGCCCGCCTGCCAGATCACCCCCGATCCGCGCCTGCGCCAGACCGTTGCCGGCCTTACCTTCGAAAATCCGCTCGGCATGGCCGCCGGCTACGACAAGAATGCCGAGGTGCCGGAGGCGCTGTTGAAGCTCGGTTTCGGCTTTACCGAGATCGGCACGGTGACGCCGAAGCCGCAATCCGGCAATCCGCGCCCGCGCATCTTTCGCCTGGTCGAGGATGAAGCCGTCATCAACCGCCTCGGCTTCAACAATGAAGGCCATGATGCTGCTTTCGGGCGCCTCGCCGCGCTAACGGGCGGGGGCATGATCGGCGTCAATATCGGCGCCAACAAGGACAGCGAGGATCGCATCGCCGATTATGTCGCCGGCATCCGCCGCTTTTATTCCGTCGCGCGCTATTTCACCGCCAACATCTCCTCCCCGAACACGCCTGGCCTGCGCGACCTGCAGGGGCGCGAAAGCCTTGCGGTGCTGTTGTCATCAGTGCTTGCGGCGCGTGACGAGATGGCGGCGACATCCGGCCGGAAGATCGCGGTCTTTCTGAAGATCGCGCCTGATCTGACCGAGGAAGGCGTGGACGATATCGCCGCCGAGGCGCTTTCGCATGCGCTCGATGGCCTGATCGTCTCCAACACCACGCTGTCGCGCGACGGCCTTAGGGATCAGCGCCAGGCGAAGGAGGCGGGTGGCCTCTCCGGTGTGCCGCTTTTCGAAAAGTCGACGGCGGTGCTCGCCAGGATGCGCAAGCGCGTCGGCCCTGATCTGCCGATCATCGGCGTCGGCGGCGTCTCCTCGGCCGAGACCGCGCTGGAAAAGATCAGGGCGGGCGCCGATCTCGTCCAGCTCTATTCCTGCATGGTCTATGAGGGCCCCGGTTTGGCCGGCGATATCGTCCGCGGCCTGTCGAAACTCCTGGACCGCGAAAAGGCCGCCTCGATCCGCGACCTGCGTGATGTCAGGCTGGATTACTGGGCAGCGCGAAAGGTCTGATCGGCCCGTCGCTTGACGAGCATCGCCAGGAAGAAGCCGCGGAAGAGCAGGAAGGCGTTCATCGCCAGCCACAGGCCATGATTGCCGAAGAGCGGCACAAAGATCGCGAGCATCAAGAGATAACCGGCAAAAGAGATCAGCATGCGGTTGCGCATGTCGGCCGACCACGTGGCGCCGATGAAGACCCCGTCCATCACGAAGGCGAGCGCGCCGGTCAGTCCTGTCACCGCCGCCCAGGGCAGATAGGTTTCGGCCGCCTGCCGCACATCGGGTGAGGTCGTCAGCACCGAGATCAGCCAGGGGCCGGCGAGGAAGAAGACGGCGGAGCCGAGCGCCGCCAGTCCGAAGGACCACAAGGTCGTCAGCTTCAGCCCCCGGTCGAAGGCCAGCCGGTAATGCGCGCCGATCGCCCGGCCGATGATCTGTTCGGCGGCATTGGCAAGCCCGTCGAGGTAATAGCCTGATAGTAGGAAAAAATTCATCACCACGGCATTGGCGGCTAGCGTCACCGCGCCGAAGCTGGTGCCGATCCGCGTCATGATGGTGAAGGCGCCGATCAGCACGAAAGTGCGGATCAGGATGTCGCGGTTGAGCGCGAAAAGCTCGGCCAGCCGGTGGCGGGAAAAGACCTCGGACCATGCCGGTCGCGCTGCCTTGCCGAAGCCGCTGAGCACGATGAAAAGCCCGGCGAGCGCGCCGACGCTTTCGCCGGCCATGGTCCCCCAGGCGACCCCCGCCACGCCCCAATCGAGCGTCAGGCCGAGATAGATGGAAAGCAGGATGTTGATGCCGTTGATGATCGCCTGCAGCAGCAGCCCGATCTTGCCCTGTCCGCGCCCGAGCACGAAGCCGAGGATGGCATAATTCGCCAGTGCCGCGGGTGCTGCCAGCATGCGGATCGAAAAGTAGGTGCTGGTTGCCTCGGCGATCGCTCCTTCCGCCCCCATCAGCCTCAGCCCGCCGGTGATTAGCAGCGGTGAAAGACAGAGCAGCGCCAGTCCGCAGCCGAGCGCCGAAATCATCGCCCGGGAAAAGACCGCCTGCTGCTCGTGCTGGTCATGACGGCCATAGGCCTGCGCCGTCAGCCCGGTCGTCGAGGCGCGCAGGAAGTTGAAGCTGCCGAGGATCAGATCGAAGAGCATCGCGCCGATCGCCAGCCCGGCCAGCGCTTCCGCATTGCCCATGCGGCCAACGACGGCGGTGTTCGTCAGCCCGAGCAGCGGCGTCGTCATGAAGCCGAGCGTCATCGGAAGGGCGATCGACAGCACCATCCGGTGCGTCACGTCGAATGCGAGCGCGTTGCGATTGCTGCGTGTATCCATGCCGGCCTCGTCGCGACGGCACGACGCGTCGTTTCAGACGCGCAACCGACGCTGCATCACTTGAACTGCTGCCGGCGGAATCACCTCAGCTGGAAAGCACCATGGCCCAATAGGGCAGGTTCCTGGAAGATGTATTGTGGGCGACGGCGACGCCAAGGCCGCCATAACGTCCGAGCATGTTTTCCAGGTGATGCGGCGAGTTGATCCAGGCCGTCACCACGGCATCGACGCTCTGTTGGCCCGACGCGATGTTTTCGGCCGCCGGCAACCGCACGCCGCTCGCCTTGACGCGCGCGCCGAAACTGTCGGTCATACCCATGAGATGCGCCATTTTGCCCACACTCGCCATGCGTTTTGCCTGGAACAAGGCGGCAGTACTCGCCGCCGGATCGATGGTAAGTGGCGGCAGGCCGTTTTTGGCCCTGAGCCGGTTGACAAGCGGCAGCACGCTCGCCGTCTCGTCCTCGCCGTCCGACGGCGTGCCGGCCATCCGCGGGGTCGTGGTGCAGCCGGCGATGCCGGCGGCAAGCGCAAGTCCGGAAAGGCGCAGCAGGCCGCGCCTGGAAAGATCGATGGATGTCATGTTACCGGCGGTAGCTGAAAAGACGAAGGATGATGAAGAGCGGGATGACGATCGTTGCTCCGAGGAGGAGATAGTCGCCGACGCGCCCAAGCGCCGAGAAGCCGCGGTACCAGATCTCCAGGATGAAATCGCGTATGCCGTAGATGATGCCCCACGGCGTCAGGCCGAAGACGGTCATGACGAAACCGACGATCAGCGACACCACGATAAGCTTTATCAATGTGCGGCCGATCGAATCACCGAGGAACCTGTTCGCCTGATCGGACATAAGCCATCTCCTGTTTGCCCTTGGAATAAGGTCGCGGCGCGGCGCCCGCAAGCCCTTTCCGGAATTGGCCGCTTCGCCTCTGAAATAGGACTTGAGTTTTTTTGTGGCCGCCGCCAAATGCGGGCCAATGGATGTCGCCCGGAAGTGTGCAGCGGTTCCGGGAAAACGACATGCATAAAACAAAGAGCTACAGGCCCATTGATGCAGCCCCACCAGCTTTCCTCAGGCGATGTCATCGCCGACCGCCGCGCCGATTATGCCCGGATGCTCGAAGAAGGCGGCGAGCCGGAAGCGGCCGCCGAGCTGATGGAGCAGGCCCTCGAGCTCGTGCCTGCCTGGGCCGCCGGCTGGTATCGCCTCGCCACCTACCTGGAAAAGGCGGGCAGGGGTGAAGCCGCGATCGAGGCCTATCGCAGGACGCTTGCTCTCGGTCCCGATGACATTTTCGGCGCCGCCCTCAAGCTCGCCCTTCTCGGTGATGGCGCCGTGCCTGACCGGCCGCCGAGCCGCTATGTCGAGCGCCTCTTCGACGACTATGCCGACCGTTTCGAATCAGCACTTGTCGAAAAGCTCGACTACAGCGTCCCGCAGAAACTGGCCGCGCTTATCGCCTCCACCGGCAGGCGCTACGAACGCGCCGTCGATCTCGGCTGCGGCACCGGCCTGCTCGGCCCGGAGATCCGGGCCAATGTCGACCGCCTCGAAGGCTTCGATCTCTCGCAGAACATGCTGGCGAAGGCCGCCGAGAAACATGTCTATGACAGTCTCGCCCAGGCCGATCTTTCGCTCGCCCCCGATCTCTCCGGCGTCTTTGCCGATGCCGCGCGCCATCGCGCCGACCTGGTGACGGCAGCCGATGTGCTGATGTATCTCGGCAATCTCGAGAGCGTCTTTGCCATCGTCGGAGAACTCGCTGCATCAGGCGCCGACATCGCCTTTTCCGTCGAGGATGCAGGTGAGGGCGACGGCTTTCACCTCGCTCCCTCTCTGCGCTACGCCCATTCGGAAAGCTATGTCAGGATGTTGCTTGCCCGTCACGGCTTCCAAATCCTCAAGACCGTCAAGTCGGTCATTCGCAAAGATGGCGGAAAACCGGTTTCCGGCATTCTGTTCCTTACGCAGAAGCCGGCGTGAGCGAACATTTCTTGCGATCTTTTAATAGGTCAGCATTACTTACCTATTTCGCTTGATCGGAAGACCGAAAAACCCGATACTGCACCGCATCGGCAGAGAGCCCGGCAATATTACGCCGAGGCGCTCGTGCTCCTTTCATGATCCAAAATTCCGTCGCGCCCGGGTTTTCCCAAGCGCGTTCTTGAACTCGTCTGCCGTGGAGACTGGCGACATGACACAGCTCATCAATGCCCTTGGCTTCTGGAATACGACTGCGACGCGCCACACGCCGATCGAAGACGTGCAGGGCATATTCTCCGGCAGCCTCGTTGCCGCTCTCGGCCTCTACGTGCTCGCCAGCGCCGGCCTTCTCACTGGCAGCACGGCCGGCGTCGCTTTCCTCCTGCATTATGCCTTCGGCGTCAATTTCGGGCTTGCCTTCTTCCTGCTGAACCTGCCGTTCTTCTATCTCTCCTGGAAGCGCCTCGGCATGGCCTTCACCATCAAGACCTTCATCGCCATCGGCCTGACCTCGGTGATTGCCGACGTGCAGTCGCGCTTCCTGTCCATTTCGAGCATCCATCCAGCCTGGGCGGCCCTTCTCGGCGGCCTGCTGCTCGGCTTCGGCCTGCTGGCGCTCTATCGCCACCGCGCCAGCCTCGGCGGTGTCGGCATTCTCGGTATCTACCTGCAGGAGCGGTTCGGCATCCGCGCCGGCCTCGTCCAGCTCGCCATCGATATGTGCGTGCTCGCCGCCGCCTTCTTCGTCACCACGCCGCCTGTCGTCTTTTATTCGGTTCTCGGCGCCGTCGTCCTCAACCTCTTCGTCGCCATCAATCACCGCGCTGATCGCTACATCGCGCTTTAGTTTTACGCCTGTCGTTGTAGCAAAACCGCCGCACACTTTTGCGCGACATGCTCTAACATTACCAATCGGTAAGCCATTCTAAATAAAACGTAACTTGCCTGTCATCGGTCTTGGCGCGAAACTCATCTCGCGCCGGATTTGATGAGGTGAGTTATGTCAGATTTGGAAAAACTTGTGAGACGCCGTATGCAGGAAGAATACGCCAAGGGCGCTTCCGCAGAAGAAATTGCGAAAGTCGTCCGAGACCTATTCAATAGCGTCGACCTCTCTGGCAATCGGTTTGACGCCGTTGCCGTACGGGCCACCAGGGATCACGAGTGACCCGATATTCGACCGACCCGAGATTTCGGGTCGGTTGCAAGGATGATTTCCTCTCAGCAGATATCTCAGGCGGCCTTCGCTGCTGCATCAATCGGATGCTGCGAGCGGAAGCCGACGGCAAGCCGGTTCCAGATGTTGATCGCGCCGATCGCCACCGTGATCTTCATCATTTCTTCTTCGGAGAAATGCGCCTTCAGCGTCTCGTAGTCGGCATCGGGCGCCCCTGTTTTGGCGATATTGGTCACTGAATCCACCCAGCCGAGCAGCGCCCGTTCGCGGGCGTCATAGACCGGCGATTCCCGCCAGACGCACATCAGGTTGATCCATTGTTCGGAGAGTCCATCATGGCGGGCTTCTTTCACATGCATGTCGACGCAATAGGCACAGCCGTTGATCTGCGAGGCGCGCAGCTTGATCAGGTGGATGAAGCGGCGCTCCAGCCCGGAGGACTGGACATATTGCTCGAGCGCGGCGACTGCCTTGTAGGCATCGGGAGCGGCTTTGGCGAAATTGAAACGTGGTTGCATGCTCTTTCTCCTTTGTTATGGCTCAACGAGCCGTCTTGCGTTCATGGATTTCAAGGAAGGCGCAGCCCCTAGCTGCGATCGATCCGTCGTCGACGGCGGCAAGTTCGATGCCGATATCCGCCAGGCTCGTCTTGGCGAGTTCGGCGCGATAGACCCGTTCGGCTTTCAGCATCACCGCGTTGATGGTGCAGGGATTGGCGAACAAGCGATCGGAGACCGGGTTCGGTCCGCGCTGGCGGATTTCGGCACAGCGGAACGCCGGCGCAGACCCCTCGACCGCGAGCACGATGTCGAGCAGCGAAATCTCCTTCGGCGCTTTTGCCAGCCGATATCCGCCCTTCGGCCCCGGTACGGTATCGAGGATGCCGGCGCCCGACAGCGCCTGCAGATGCTTCAGCAGATAGCTCGTCGAGACGCCGTGGAATTCCGCCAGCGCGGCGGCCGAAAGCACGCCGCCTTCGGAGAGGCCGGAAAGCATCGCAACGCTGTGAATGGCCTGCTCGACCCCATCGCCCATCTTCATGCACATGGCCTCCTCAATTCGTGGATAAAAAATATCCATGATTATGTCAGCTGTCAAGAGGTGTCCTCTCTGCTGCCGCTTGCCTTTATCCTGACCGCGGATAGAAGACGGAAACGCAGACAGGGGAACACCATGGCATCCAACGCTTTTGCAGGCCTTCTGAATTCCAGCGCCGACCGTCATTCGCTCTTCGACGACGCCCAGGGCATCGTTGCCGGCAGCATGCTCGCCGTGCTCGGCGTAACGCTTCTCTCCAGCGCCGGGCTGCTTGCCGGCGGCACGGCGGGCCTTGCCTTCCTCGCCCATTATGCGACGGGCTTCAGCTTCGGCCTCTGCTTCTTTGTCGTGAACTTGCCCTTCTATTATCTCGCCTTCCGCCGCTTGGGCCTCGCCTTCACCATCAAGACCTTCGCGGCCATCGCGCTGACCTCGGTCCTGTCGGAATTCATCTCGGGCTTTGTCAGCATGGCGCATGTCGATCCCATCGCCGGCGCGCTCTTCGGCGGCCTCGTCATCGGCGCCGGCATGCTGGCGCTCTTCCGCCACCGCGCCAGCCTCGGCGGCATCGGCATTCTCGCCCTCTATATCCAGGATCGCTTCGGCTGGCGCGCCGGCTTCGTCCAGCTCGGCTTCGACGGTATCATCCTGGCGCTCTCCTTCTTCGTCGCTAGCCCCTTCATCATCGCCTGCTCGGTGCTTGGCGCGATCGTTCTCAACCTGACGATTGCCATCAACCACCGCAAGGACCGCTATATCGCCATGTGAATTGCTAAAGCGCGTCGCGATCTTTCAGATTCGCTCCTCGCGCTTTAGCTCTTTATTTTTACGCATGTCGTTATCGCAAAACCGCTGCACACTTTTGCGCGACATGCTTTGGCCGCTCTTCTCTTTCCCCGGCGTTTCACTACTTTCAGGGCGTGGACCAGATCGATTCCGAAGCCCGTACCCTGCTTCCTGCCGCCTTTACCCGCTGGTTTGCGGAAAAGGGCTGGCGCCCGCGCGCCCATCAGCTGGAACTGCTCGCCCGCACTGATGCCGGCGAAAGCACGCTGCTGATTGCCCCGACCGGCGCCGGCAAGACGCTCGCCGGTTTCCTGCCCTCGCTCACCGATCTCACCCGCCGCGGCAAGATCCCGCCGGGCTCGGCCTTCACCGGCATCCACACGCTCTATGTCTCGCCGCTAAAGGCGCTTGCCATCGATATCGAACGCAACCTGATGAAGCCGGTCGAGGAGATGGGCCTGCCTGTCACCGTCGAAAACCGCACCGGCGACACGCCGAACGCCAAGCGCCAGCGCCAGAAGCTCAACCCGCCGGATATTCTGCTGACGACGCCGGAACAGGTCGCCCTGCTTCTGGCAAACCGGGAGGCCGAGCGGTTCTTCAAGGACCTGAAATATATCGTCCTCGACGAGCTGCATTCGCTGGTCACCTCCAAGCGCGGCCATATGCTTTCGCTCGGCCTAGCGCGTCTCCGCCGCCTTGCCCCCGGCCTCAAGACCATCGGCCTGTCGGCCACCGTCGCCGAGCCGATGGACCTGCAGAAATGGCTGGTCGGCCAGGAAGAGGGTGGCGAACATCATGCCGGCCTCGTCGTCGTCGAAGGCGGCGCCAAACCAGATATCTCGATCCTGTCGACCGAAGAGCGGATCCCCTGGGCCGGCCATTCCGCCCGATATGCCATTCCCGATGTCTACAACAAGCTCGTCGAACATCGCACGACGCTGCTTTTCGTCAACACCCGCAGCCAGGCCGAAATGCTTTTCCAGGCGCTCTGGACGATCAATGACGACAACCTGCCGATCGCGCTCCATCACGGTTCGCTCGATGTCGCCCAGCGCCGCAAGGTCGAGGCGGCGATGGTCGAAAACCGGCTGCGCGCCGTCGTCGCCACCTCCACCCTCGATCTCGGCATCGACTGGGGCGATGTCGATCTCGTCATCCATGTCGGCGCGCCGAAGGGCGCCTCGCGTCTTGCCCAGCGCATCGGCCGCGCCAATCACCGCATGGACGAGCCCTCGAAGGCGATCCTCGTGCCGGCCAACCGTTTCGAGGTCATGGAGTGTCAGGCAGCCCTCGACGCCAATTATATCGGCGCACAGGACACCCCGCCGGTCGGGCGCGGCGCGCTCGACGTGCTCGCCCAGCATGTGCTCGGCATGGCCTGCGCCGAACCTTTCGACATGCTGGAACTCTACGATGAAATCATCAGCGCCTCGCCCTATGCCGATCTGAGCTGGGAGACCTTCGAGCGCATCATCGATTTCGTCGCGACCGGCGGTTATGCGCTGCGGACCTATGAGCGTTACGCCCGTATCCGCAAGACTGCGGAGGGCCGCTGGCGCGTCTCCAACCCTGCAGTCGCCCAGCAATACCGCCTCAACCTCGGCACCATCGTCGAAAGCCCGATGCTGAATATCCGCATGGTCAAGCGCGGCGAGGGCGGCAGGATCGGCCGCGGCGGCGCTACCTTGGGGAAGGTCGAGGAATATTTCCTCGAGCAGATGTCGCCGGGCGATACTTTCGTCTTCTCCGGCAAGGTGCTGCGTTTCGAGGGCATCCGCGAAAACGAGTGCTTGGCGTCGCAGGCCTTTTCGCTCGATCCGAAGATCCCCTCCTATAATGGCGGCAAGTTTCCGCTGTCGACCTATCTCGCCGAGCAGGTGCGGGCGATGATCGCCGATCCCGATCGCTGGCGCCGCCTGCCGGATCAGGTGCGCGACTGGCTGTCGCTGCAGAACGACAAGTCGATGCTGCCGAAGCGCGACGAGTTCCTGATCGAAACCTTCCCGCGCGGCAGCCGCGGCTATATGGTCGCCTATCCCTTCGAAGGCCGTCTCGCCCACCAGACGCTCGGCATGCTGCTCACCCGCCGGCTGGAGCGGATAGGCGCCAAGCCCCTCGGTTTCGTCGCCACCGATTATTCCCTTGCCGTCTGGGGCCTCGAGGATATGGGCCTGATGATCCGCAATGGCCGGCTCAACCTCTCCGACCTCTTCGACGAGGACATGCTCGGCGACGATCTCGAAGCCTGGCTGGACGAATCCTTCCTGTTGAAGCGCACCTTCCGCAATTGCGCCGTGATTGCAGGCTTGATCGAGCGCCGCCATCCGGGCAAGGAAAAGAGCGGCCGCCAGATCACCGTCTCGGCCGATCTGATCTACGACGTGTTGCGCAGCCACGAACCGGATCACATCCTCCTGCAGGCGACGCGGCAGGATGCGGCGACGGGACTTTTGGATATTGGCCGTCTTGGCGATATGCTGAGACGAATCAGGGGCCACATCACCCACCGCGCCCTCGACCATATTTCCCCGCTCGCCGTGCCGGTGATGCTGGAAATCGGACGCGAGGCGGTGCCGGGCGAGGCCCATGATACACTGCTCGCCGAAGCGGCGGACGATCTGATCGCCGAAGCGCTCGCTTGACGAGAATTGGGCCTGACTGACGTATTTGGGAATAGGAGAAGTGATGAACCGCCTGGCGCTCGCGCGCGACATTTCAGGACTGGCCGCGATACCAGGCATCGAGACATCGGTCCATGGCATTGCCGCCGTCTGCGATCCGCTCGGCGCCCTCTATCTGCCCGATGCCGGCCTGCTCGTCGTCTCCGACCTGCATCTGGAAAAGGGCGCAGCCTTCGCCCGCCGCGGCATGATGCTGCCGCCTTACGATACGCTGGCAACGCTGACCGTCCTTGCCGCCGTCATCTCGCGTTATGATCCGAAGCTCGTCATCTCGCTCGGCGACAATTTCCACGACCGCATCGGTTCCAAGCACCTGCCGGAGAATTTTCGCGTTCTGATCGTCGAGATGGCGCGCGGCCGCGAATGGATCTGGATCAATGGCAACCATGATCCGGATGGCATCGTCGACCTGCCGGGCACATCTGCCGACGAGATGTATTATGCCGGCCTGACCTTTCGGCACGAGCCGAAGAACGGCTTGCAAAGCGGCGAGATCGCCGGCCACCTGCACCCGTCGGCGACGGTCCGCCGCCGCGAGAAATCCGTCCGCCGCCCGTGCTTTGCCACCGACGGCGCCCGCCTGCTGATGCCGGCCTTCGGCCTCATGAGCGGCGGTCTGGATCTCGGCCATCAGGCGATGAAGGGCCTGTTCGACAAGGCTTTGCTGGTGGCGCATCTGCTGGGGCGGGATCGGATTTATTCGGTCAGATATGGGAACTTGAGGGGGTAGTGCCCTCCATATTTGGACGGCACCACCTAAACTCAATCGCACTCCTGCAGCTGCCGCTGATACGTCCCTGCCATCCGCGCAAACTTCTGCGCCGTCTGCTGCAACTGCCCGTTCGAGCGCCAGTCGCCGCGTTTGTATCCCGTCGGCCCGGAATAATAGGCGAGATAGAGATTATAGGCATCGTTCAGCGGAATGCCAGTCTCCACGCTGTTCTGATAGTGATACCAGCCAATGAAATCGATCGCGTCGGCGAAGTTCGCCCGCCGCGCGGTCCAGTTGCCGGTCTGCGACTGATAGTGATCCCAAGTCCCGTCGAGCGCCTGAGAATAACCGTAGGCGGTCGAAGGCCGGGTCCAGGGAATGAAGCCGAACAGCTTGGTGCGCGGTGGCCGCGCATAGGGCTGGAAGCCGGATTCAGTATACATCGTCGCCATCAGGATCGGAACGGGCACGCCGTATTTCTTCTCCGTCCGCTCGGCGGCACTCTGCCAGCTGGAGAAAAGCCCGTCGCGCTCGTCGAAGACGGCACAGATGTTCCTCGTCTGCTTCGGCGCCGTCGCGCAGCCGGCAAGCAGCGCGAGACCCACGGCCGTCAGAACGATACGAGTACGCATGACAAAACCTCTCGTTTCCGAGAGATTACTAACTCGTAAATGTTAAAAACCGGTTTTTAGTCGAATGCGAACTTCCGCGGCTGCCTCCTTGTGTGGCCAGGGATGGATACCCTGGCCTGACCACCGGGCCGGCATCGCATCAAAATCCCTACGCCTTGACGGGCTCGTAGCGCAGGATCACCGCGCCGCCCTCCGTTGTCGAGGATTCGATGAGCTTCAGCGGCAGCTGGCCCTCTGCCTGTTTGAAAAGCGGATTGCCGCCGCCGAGGATCACCGGCACCAGGCAAACCCTGACTTCGTCGATAAGCCCCGCTTTCAGCAGGCTATCGGCAAGCTCGGCGCTGCCGAAGATCAAGATCGTCTTGCCATCCTCCTGCTTCAGCCTGGTCAATTCGGGGATCGGATCGCTGACGACGCGGGCATTGTTCCAGCCGGGCTCGCTCATCGTCCGCGACACGGCGATCTTGGCGATGCCGTTCATATAGGTTTTGATCTCACCTTCGCCCTCGGCGGTCGGCCAGTAGGAGGCCATGCCCTCATAGGTCTTGCGGCCGAAGACCAGCAGATCGCTTTCCCTACCGAACTGTTCGGCATAGCGCTGCAATTCGGGCCCCCAGGCGAGATTGTGGAAGTCGATATCCCACGGCTTCGTGCCTTCGAAATAACCATCGAGCGTCATCAGGTTCCAGACGATAAGCTTTCTCATTTCCATCCTCCTTCTGAATTGCCGTCCATTAAAACTGGTTGCGTTTAACAACTGGTTGAAATTTAAGTCGACTGATAGCGAAATGCAAGCGGTTTTTTTGAAGCAGAACATTCGGGCAAGCAGCTGCTGCCGCGGGCCTTCGCGCTCAGCGTCTTGCCGAGCCTAGTTTCGGGAAGAAATCCTGAGCGCCTTGGCTGTGGATCAGTCCTTGCGGAAGATCAGGCTGGCACCCCAGCCGGTGATCACGGCGAGCAGCACGGCCGCAAAGCCGTAGAGGATCGGCTGATCATGCGCCGCATCGGTGATCGTCTGCTCGATGCCGGTCTTGATGACCCGCAGCGGCAGCGATTTCTCGGTCACGAAAAGGCCGCTCTTGAACAGATAGGCGCGCACACTGTGCACCCCGTTCGGAATGTTTGCCGGCAGGCGCAGGCTCGCCTTGAAGAGGTTGGAGGAAACGAACCGCACGCCGCTCGGGTTGCGGTCATAAAGCCCGCCGCCCTGCTGCAGCCGCCGGAAGGCCTCGCGGAACTCGCCGAGATTGCTGCCGTCGCCGACGAAGCCGACCGGCGTAAGCGGAATGTGGTCGATGCCGATCCCCTGATCGGTCAGGTCAAGCGGCGTCACGATGTCGTCGATCATGCGCGAGCTCGACATCGAATAGGAATGCGGTACCGCTTCGAAGGTCATCGAGCGGGTGTTCACCCAGATGCCGAAGACGCGTTCCTTCTTGCGCACCGTCGCATCCTCGCGCGGGCCTTCCAGCACCACGACCACATCATATTGGCCGACGGCGAGCAGTAGCTGGTCGGTGTTCGAGAGCGCTCCGAAGATGGTCAAATCCGCGCCGTGGAAATCCGAGGTGATGGCGATTTCGCTGGTCGACGTGCCGATTTCCAGCCCTTCACGCACCGCCTCCGTTGCCTGCCCCGGCAGCCACTGCGCTCCGGCCACCGCCGGTAGCAGACAAAGCAACGCGATGACGAAAACAAGCAGGCGCATCAGTTGCCCGCTCCCATCACCACCGAATAGACATCGGCCGGCGTCACCACCAGCGCGATCGCAAGACGCACGCCGACGGCGAGCACCAGCAGGCCGAGCAGCGCGCGCAGCTGTTCGCCGCGCAGTTTTTGGCCGACGCGCACGCCGTATTGTGCCCCGATGACACCCGCTACCATCAGGATGAAGGCAAGCACGATGTCGACGGAGAAGTTCGTCGCCGCCTGCACGATCGTCGTATAGGCGGTCACGAAGATGATCTGGAACAGCGAGGTGCCGACGACCACATTGGTCGGGATGCGCAGCAGGTAGATCATCGCCGGCACCATGATGAAGCCGCCGCCGACACCCATGATCGAGGTGAGGATGCCGATTGCAAAGCCGAGTGCGACGATCGGAATGACGCTGAGATAGATCTTCGATTTCTTGAAACGCACCTTCAGCGGCAGCTTGTGCACCCAGTGCTGGTGGCCGGGCTTGCGCGGTGCGGGTGGCTCGTTGCGCGCTGCTCGCCGCATGGCATTGATGCTTTCGAGCAGCATCAGTCCGCCGACTGTGCCGAGGAAGACGACATACATCAGCGAGATGATCAGATCGAGCTGGCCGATGGCGCGCAGCAGCGAGAAGATCCAGATGCCGACCGTAGCACCCGTAAGGCCGCCGACCAGCAGCACCGTGCCGAGCTTGACGTCGAGCGAGCCGCGCCGGAAATGCGTGATCGCGCCCGATATCGACGAAGCCACAACCTGGTTGGCGCCGGTCGCGACCGCGACGACCGGGGGAATGTTGTAGAAGATCAATAGCGGCGTGATCAGAAAGCCGCCGCCGACGCCGAACATTCCAGACAGGAATCCGACGGCCGCCCCCATGCCGAGAATGATGAAAATGTTCACCGACAATTCTGCGATGGGCAGATAGATTGTCACAGCCGACCCCGAATGATGACCGCTCCTGCCGGGCGGTTTCTTGTCACGTCCCCGTTCGAATGCGCACCATACTGTGAAATCGTTGCCAGAGGCTTTCGATCGGCCCCATGATTAGCCATAGAGATTGGCGGAGAGATCGGTGGCAGAGGATTCGCCGAATGCGCGGATCGATATGTCCGGCATAATCCGGCTTTTTTCAGGTTTTGTGACAGGCGACGGCAAAATTGGAAAAAGCCTTGCGGCATAGTGCCGCCAGGCGTTTTTCATTGCCCGGAAGAAAGGGTCGAGACGATCCCGCGTCGATGCGACGCGCCTCAGATCGCTTTGCCGGCCTGCTTGTTGCGTTCGAGCAGCGCCTTCACGGTCGCATCGGTCACCTTGCCGTCCGGCTCCTGGCCGACCGACTTCTGGAAGTTCTTGATCGCGGTCACGGTCTTCGCGCCCATTTCGCCGTCCGGCACGCCGGCGTCGAAGCCGTTATTGTTGAGGATCGCCTGGATGTTGCGGACCGCCTTCTTCATGTCGACGCTCGCCGTCTTCGCGCCGGTGCCGGCCCATTCGTCGGGGATGTCGATGGCGTTCGTGCGGTGGTCGACCGGCTCCGGTTTCCAGAGATCGGCCTTGGCGCGCGCCCGTTCGAGCTGGTCGGGTTTCATGGCTTTGGCCACTTCGTCGCGCTTCTGCGCCGCATCCTTGTCGCCGCCCTTGGCGGCGATCGCAAACCACTTGTAGGACTCTTCGAGATCCGCCGGGACCCCGTTGCCGCGGGCGCAGAGGATGGCCAGGTTGAACTGGCTGTCGGTGATGCCGAGGTTCGCTGCCTTGGTGAACCACGAGGCGGCCGTCGCATAATCCTGCTGGCCAAGCGCGCCGGAGGCGTAGAGCACGGCGAGATTGTGCATGGCGCTGGCATTGCCCTGGTTGGCCGCCTGTTCGTAGAAGCCCTTCGCCTTGGTGATGTCGCGTTCGACGCCGTTGCCCTTCTCGTACATGCTGCCGAGCCGGTATTGCGCGGGCGCAAAGCCCTTATCCGCCGCAAGCTGGTACCAGCTCGCCGCCTGCTTCTGATCGACCGTCATGCCGTTGCGGCCGTCCGAATAACGCGCGCCGATCTCGAACAGCGCCAGCGTATCGCCGCTGCTCGCCGCATCGGCAAGCGATTTCGGCTGGACGGTGTCGGGAATGGTGATGGCCGGTGCGGGTGCCGCCGCAGCCGGGGCGTTCGGAACGAAGCCCGATGTCTCCTGTGCCGCGCCCGACGGACCGGGAGGGGCAAGGGTCGCAGCCCCTTCGCCGTCAAGCGGCGCCACGTCGGTCAGATGCTCGCCGGCGTCAGGTGGGGTTGCTTCCGGCTGCGCCTGTTCGGCGGCGGGCGGTACAGCTTCCGCTGCCGGAGCGGTCGTTCCGAGAGCGGCGGCATCCGGCTGGGCAGGTGTCGCTTCAGGCAAGGGCGGCGCCGGGTTTTCCGCAGCACCCGTCAGCGCCGAGACTTCGGCTGGCGGCTGCGGCGCGCGCTCGCCGCTCGTCAGCGTTCGGGCGAGCGGAAAGGCCATGATGGCGAGCAGCACGGCGCCGACGGCCAGCAGGATCGGCCGCCGGTAGCGCGAAAAGGCGCTGGTCTTGCCCGTCTTGTCGGAAGTCTTGCCGGCCTTGTCGGCGTTCGCGCCCTTTTTCTCGGCCTTAACGGCTGCCTGCTTCGGATTGGCATCCACCTCCATCGCAGCCGCCTGTGCCGCACGGCGCGCAGCAGCGATGTAATCGGCGCGATCGGTTTCGCCGGCAGGCTTGCCGCGTGCCGCACTCTGGCTGGCGCGAACCCGTTCAAGGATCTTCTTCACGTCAGGCGCGCCCGAGCCCGGCTCGAGCAGTTCGTTTGCCGCATCCGTCGGCACCACGTCGGTGGGATCGATCGACGGCGCGGGGTCAATCATCGGACGCTCGGTCGCCCTGCTCTCGGCTTTCTTGCCGGGCAGCAGCCGCTTGCCGAGGCTGGCGAGCAGGCTGGCCTTCGCCGGGGCCTGTGCCCGTGCGGCTGTCGCAACTTCCGTCGTCCTGGTCGCGGCTTCGATGGCGATCGCGCTCGTTCCGCTCATGGCGGTGGCTTGCGCCGGGGCGGCAGGTTCGGCGGCGACCTCGGCCGTGCGAATAACAGGAGAAGCATTCGCTGTCTGGGCAGTGGCCGGCGTCCTGTTCAGCTCGGCTTCGGCCACCATCAGGGCATAGGGATCGACATCGAAATCGACGTCGGCGACCGGCATCTGGGCGAGCGGCCGGCCGCGATCTTCCATGCCGTCGAGCCGATCGGCGATATGCACCAGCGTCTCGTGCAGCGCCTGGAAAGTCTTGTGCGTGCGTTCCTCGCTGTCGCGGCTGAGATCCTCGAGGTGGCGCAGATCCTCGGCCAGCGCCGTCAGCGCCGACATGTCGGCGGCCGGCATGACACCCTGCGGGCCGCCATGACGCGAATAGGCTTCGACCACGGCCTCTGCCGCCTGGCGTGCGGCCTCGATGATATATTCGTCGCTCGTCGCCATATAGTCTTCGATCGCGCCCATGCGCTGGTCGAATTCGGGGGGTATTACAGCGCTCTCGCGCGGCGCGCTCATCAGCGCCGACAGATTGGCGATCTGGTCTTCGAGGTTCTTCAGCGCCCGCGGATCGGTCGGCGCTGCCGATGTGCTTTCCTCCAGGCGGGCGGCAATGTCGCTCAGCCGTCCTTCGAGACGCAGGAAGGCGCTGTCGTCGGCTACAGCAGCAGGCGCCGGCGCCTGCTGCTGATGGGCCATCTCGTCGATACGCCGGGCAAGATGGTCGAGCCGCTGCGCCAGCACGTCGTTGACGGCGCCGTTCTCAAGCGCGTCGATCTTGCGGGAAATGTCGGAAAGCGTGCCGGTGAGGTCGGCCTGCGGCGCCGTCTCCTGCGTGCGCTCCAGCAGATAGGAGAGATGTTCCAGCCGTTCGTCGAGCCGCGACGTCGCTTCCGCCTTCGTCATCTCCTCGACGCGTCCCGTCAGCGCCTCCAGCCGCATCGCCAGCTCGTCGGCCGGGTTCACGCGGCTGGCCGCATCATGGCTCATCAGGTCGATCTGATCGGCCAGCGCCTCCAGCCGATTTTCCAGCCGCTGCATCAGGCCCGGATCATTCGTGGTGGCCGTGCGCCCGCTTGCCGCGATTGCCCGGCTGATCTCGTCGAGCCGCATATCCATGGCGGCGAACTGTT
This sequence comes from Rhizobium sp. CB2179, assembly GCF_057653455.1. Lineage (NCBI taxonomy): Bacteria > Pseudomonadati > Pseudomonadota > Alphaproteobacteria > Hyphomicrobiales > Rhizobiaceae > Rhizobium > Rhizobium sp. CB2179. The sequence continues at coordinate 228,788 of NZ_CM172781.1, forward strand.
CGGACATCACCCGGTCGTGCGGCTGGATCATATTGCCGAAATGCTCCATCGCCGTGGCGATCGAGATCAGCTTGTCTTCCAGCGCCCGAACGGCCGGGCTCTCGCCCATGCCGCCGATATGGCGCTTGATGTCGTCGAGCCGATAGGCGAGCGAAACGAGCTCTTCCTGCAGCCCCTCGGTATCGAGCGCCGCAAGCCGGTTTTCGAAACCGTCCCAGCGGTTTTCCATATGGCGCAGCGAATCCTCGCGCGCCAGCCCGTCCATCAGCGAGCGCAGCTCTTCGAAATCCTCGCGAAGGCCGGTGGCCTCCGGTGCGACGGAGCGACCGGTCAGTTGGGTGATGCTCTGGGCAAGGCGGCCCATATCGGCGCGCATGTCGTCGGCGAAACGGCCGTCTCCGGCATTTGTTTTGATTTCGCGCAGCTCGGCGCGCAACGCGTTCATCTCGCGGGTGACGCCCTCGGAAATGTCGCGCTTCAGGTCCTGCCGCAGGTTGACGAGCGCCTGGGCGATCTCCGTCATCGTGTCGTTGCCGGCGCGCAAGGCCGGCGCCGGCACTGGGGCAGCGGCGCGAGGCGCAGGTTCCCGAAGCTGCGGGGCCTGTTCGCGTGCATAAGGCCGCTCGCGGCTAGCTTCAAGCGCGCGCTGGCGTTGACGGATTTCGGCGAGCGGATCCGGCCGCGGCTCGGGCGGGGCCTTTGCGGGCCGGGGAGCATGGGAAGCGGCATAAGGATCGCGCTCGGCCGCTGCCGTGCGCGGCCGCTGTTCGCGCCCGCTGCCCATCAGCCCTTCGATGCGCGCCTCCAGCCCTTCGATCGTGCGGTTCAGCGCATCGAGCGAGGTCCTGTCGGACTGTCGGGAAGGATTTGATCGCGATCCGTTCATCTTCTTGCTCGCTTCGACTGCTCGACCCCTCGTCAGAGCTCGATCTTTGGCTTTTCGTCTGCTGCCCGCTTTACGCGGACCTGAGCGCACCATTCATAAGACGATAGTCAATTAGACTTTCCTCAAGCTGAACGATGTAGCGGCATCCTAAGGGAACGCGAGACTGGGAAAAGGAATGCGGATCGCTACTGCTCAATCCGCACCTTTCACGAAACGTGGTAAACAAGCCGTTAATGTCGATGGGAATTTTTTAACGTTTGTGTTCAAAACGCCGTTTTTGGCGGCAATTGCCCCCGGACGCGTCACATCGAATGGCGACGCTGCGCTCAGGCGGGCCTGGGATATTGCAGCTCGATTTTCACGCCTTCGGGGCCATAGACGAAGACCTGGCCGAGATCGGTGTCGGGAATATCGTAATATTCGTAGCGATAGCCGGTCGCCTTGATGCGTTCCAGCGCCGGCTCGAATTCGTAAAGGCTGAAGGCGACGTGGTTGAAGATGCCGGGCGGAAAATCGGTGCTGCGTGATGTCAGGCTGAGATGAATGACCGGGCACTCGTCGAGATAGAGCCAATGGCCGGGCGAGGCGAAGGGTGGCCGATAGCCTTCCCTGACGCCGAGCAAGGTTTCCAGAAAACCGATCATGACGGGGGCATCACGGGTTTCGATGGTGACGTGGTCCAGGCGCGGCATTGGTGTCCTCCCAGCCAGCATTGACGGCAAAGTCTAGCCTGTTTGAAGCCGCCGCGAAAGTTGCTGTATCCGTCTATAGCAAGAGCTCAGAAGCTCTCCGTCCAGGGCCGGACTTCCACCTCCAGCGACCATGCGCTGCGGTGCTGGCGAAGCACGTCGATATAGGTCTGGGCGATGGCCTCCGGCAGCAGCGTGCCATCCGGCTTCTCCACCCGGTCCGGCCGGATCTGCGAGCGCACCGCGCCGTCGATGACGAAATGCGCGACATGGATGCCCATCGGCCCGAGTTCGCGGGCTGCACTCTGGGCAAGGCCGCGCAACGCGAACTTGCCCATCGCGAAGGGGGCTGATTGCGCAAAGCCCTTCACGCTTGCCGACGCGCCGGTGATCAGGATGGCGCCGCGGCCGCGCGGGATCATCCGCCGCGCTGCCTGCTGCACCACCAGGAAACCGCCGAAAGCGGAGGTCGCAATCGCCTTCTCGACATCGGCGGGATCGAGTTCTGCGAGCGGGCCGCGCTGACGAGCGCTGGCATTGAAGATCACCACGTCAGGCCCGCCGATTGCGGCGGCAGCCTCTTCGAAGAGTGCTGCGACGCTCGCAGGTTGCGAGACATCTGTTGTAAAGGCGCTGGCGCCGGTCTCTTCGATGAGCCCTTGCAGTTTCTCGATATTGCGGGCGGCGAGCCCGACCTTGACGCCCTGCGCCGACAATTGCCGGGCAAGCGATGCGCTGATGCCGGAGCCCGCGCCGACGATCAGCGCACTCTCATAGGGAAAGTCGGTCATGATGTCTTCCTCGATGAATCGTCCGAAAGACTTAGGAAGTCCGAACGACTTGCGCTACTGCCCGGCGGTGACTCCGTTGCGATGGACAAGCAAGATGAGATGGCGTTTGCTCCTTTCGGCGCTTTATGGCCCGCGGATTCATGCTCTCGAATTTTTTCAAGAAAAGACGGCACAAGTGCGGACTTTGACGTTTACGCAAACGTCAATATTTTGTAAGACAGTGCCCAAGGCCGGCGCGATCCGGTCAGTCGAATGGGAGGAATTTGAGAGATGCCAGTCTACAAGGCCCCGGTGAACGATACGCTCTTCGTCTTGAACGACGTGCTGGGTCTCGAACGCTACAACAATCTGCCGGGTTTTGCCGATGCGACCCCCGATATGATCGAAGCAATCCTCGGTGAGGCCGGAAGGGTTGCCGAGGAAGCTCTCTTTCCGTTGAACTATTCCGGCGATCAGGAAGGCTGCACGCGCCACGACGATGCCAGCGTCTCGACGCCGAAGGGCTTCAAAGAGGCTTATAAAGCCTATCGCGAAGGCGGCTGGATCGGCCTTGCGGTGCCGGAGGAATTCGGCGGGCAGGGGCTTCCCTATACGCTGCATACCGCCGTCGGCGAATATACCTCCGCCGCCAACATGTCGCTGATGATGTATCCAGGCCTGACACAGGGCGCGATCGCCGCACTCCTCGTCCACGGCTCCGACGAGCAGAAGGCCACCTATCTGCCGAAGATGGTGGACGGCACGTGGTCCGGCACCATGAACCTCACCGAGCCGCATTGCGGCACCGATCTCGGCATGCTGCGCACCAAGGCGGTGCCGCAGGCTGACGGCAGTTACAAGATCTCCGGCCAGAAGATCTTCATCTCCGCCGGCGAGCACGACCTGACCGGCAATATCATTCATCTGGTGCTGGCCCGCATCGAGGGTGCGCCCGAGGGCACCAAGGGCATTTCGCTCTTCATCGTTCCGAAATTTCTCGTCGGCAAGGACGGCGCACCGGGCGCCCGCAACGCTGTCTCCTGCGGCGCCATCGAGCACAAGATGGGCATCCACGCCAACGCCACCTGCGTGATGAATTACGACGAGGCGACCGGCTTCCTGATCGGCGCCGAAAACCGCGGCCTCAACGCAATGTTCGTGATGATGAACGAGGCCCGCCTGATGGTCGGCCTGCAGGGCATCGCCATTTCCGAGATCGCCTATCAGAACGCCGCCAGCTACGCCCGCGACCGCATCCAGGGCCGCTCGCTGTCCGGCCCCAAGGCGCCCGACAAGAAGGCCGATCCAATCATCGTCCATCCGGACATTCGCCGCACACTGATGACCATCCGCGCCTTCAACGAGGCCGGCCGCGCCTTCCTGCTCTGGACCGCGCTGAAGTCCGATATCGCTCACCGCGCCAGCGACGAGAAGGAGCGCCAGACGGCCGACGATATTCTCGGCCTCGTCACCCCGATCCTTAAGGGCGTGATGACCGACAAGGGCTTCGATCATGCCGTCATGGCCCAGCAGGTCTTCGGCGGCCACGGCTATATCGAAGAGCACGGCATGAGCCAGTATGTGCGCGATGCCCGCATCGCCATGATCTATGAGGGCGCCAACGGCATTCAGGCGCTCGATCTTGTCGGCCGCAAGCTGGCGCTGAACGGCGGCCGCGCCGCGATGGCCCTCTTCAAGGAGATCGGCGATTTCTGCGAGGAGAACCGCGGCAACGAAAAGCTCTCCTTCTTCACCAAGCATCTGAAGAAGGGCTTGAACGATGCCCAGGGCGCGACCATGTGGTTCATGCAGAACGCCATGGCCAAGCCCGATAATGCCGGTGCCGGCTCGACCGACTACATGCACCTCTTCGGCCTCGTCATTCTCGGCTATATGTGGGCGAAGATGGCCAAGGCCGCCGAGGACGGCCTTGCATCCGGCGATGCCGCCCGCGAGGAATACCTGAAGAACAAGCTGGTCACCGCCCGCTTCTTCATGGAACGCCTGATGCCGGAAACCGCGCTTCGCAAGGCCCGCATCGAAGCCGGCGCCGACACGATGATGGAACTGGCCGCCGAAGCGTTTTGATTGTGTCCCTCTTCTCCCCAGCGGGGGTCCGAAGGACGGGTCGAGACCGGTGGCTCGACCCAGGCAGAGGTGGCCCGCTGGGGAGAAGAGGGAAGAACGAAATTCACCGGCGCCGCCGCGCCGTCAGGGAGATGAGACAATGACCGAGGTTTTCATTTACGACCACGTGCGTACGCCGCGCGGCCGCGGCAAGAAGGACGGCGCCCTGCATGAGGTGCCCTCCGTTCGCCTCGCGGCAAAGACGCTGGAAGCGATCCGCGACCGCAACGGGCTGGACACGGCCACGGTCGACGACATCATCATGGGCTGCGTCGATCCGGTCATGGATGCCGGCGCCGTCATCCCCAAGGCCGCCGCCTTCGAAGCCGGTTACTCCACCAAGGCACCCGGCATGCAGATCTCCCGCTTCTGCGCCTCCGGCCTCGATGCCGTCAATTTCGGCGCCGGCAAGATCGCCCAAGGCGCCGACGATATTGTCATTGCCGGCGGCGTCGAAAGCATGTCCCGCGTCGGCCTCGGCATGTCCGGCGGCGCCTGGTTCATGGACCCTTCGGTAAATTTCCCGGCCTATTTCATGCCGCAAGGTGTCTCGGCCGATCTGATCGCCACCAAATACGGCTTCAGCAGAACCGATGTCGACGCTTATGCGGTCGAGAGCCAGAAGCGTGCCGCCCATGCCTGGGAAAAGGGCTGGTTCGACAAGTCGGTCATCCCGGTCAAGGACCAGAACGGCCTGACGATCCTGGCAAAGGATGAGCATATGCGTCCCGGCACCGATATGCAGGCGCTCGCCTCCCTCAATCCGTCCTTCCAGATGCCCGGCGAGATGGGCGGCTTCGAGGCCGTCGGCATCCAGGCCCATCCTGAGATCGAGCGCATCAACTATGTCCACCATGCCGGCAATTCCTCCGGCATCGTCGATGGCGCCAGTGTCGTCCTGCTCGGCTCCAAAGCCGGCGGTCAGAGCATGGGCAAGAAGCCGCGCGCCCGCATCAAGGCTTTCGCCAACATCGGCTCCGATCCGGCCCTGATGCTGACCGGGCCCGTCGACGTCACAGAGAAGCTGTTGAAACGATCAGGCATGAGCCTTTCCGACATCGACCTCTTCGAACTGAACGAGGCCTTCGCTGCCGTGGTGCTGCGCTACATGCAGGCATTCGACATCGACCATGACAGGATCAACGTCAATGGCGGCGCCATCGCCATGGGCCATCCGCTCGGCGCCACCGGCGCGATGATCCTCGGCACGGTGCTGGACGAGCTTGAACGCCGCGACCTCAACACCGCGTTGGTGACGCTCTGCATCGGCGCCGGCATGGGCACCGCAACGGTTATCGAGAGGGTCTGACGATGGGCTTCAACACCGGCACGATCGAAACCGAATATGCCGAGGTCAGCGAGCACTGGTCGCCCCGCGTCATCGCCGATCTCAACGGCCAGAGCGTCAAGCTCGCCAAGGTTAGGGGCCAGCTCGCCTGGCATTCCCACCGCGACGAAGACGAGCTTTTCCTCATCTGGAAGGGAGCGCTGACCATCGAATATCGCGACCGCCCGCATGTGCATCTCAAGAGTGGCGATTTTCATGTCGTGCCAAGGGGTGTCGAGCATAATCCTGTTGCTGAGGAGGAATGCTGGATCGTGCTTTTCGAGCCGTCGCTGACCAAGCACACCGGCGATGTCGTCACCGAAAAGACGAAGACCTTAGACGCGCAGCGCAGCCATTTGCCGGCCTGATCGGGGAGGAAACCCAATGACCTACACCAATTTCACGCTCGAAACCGACGCCGATGGCATCGCTCTCGTCACCTGGGACATGCCTGGCAAATCGATGAACGTCTTCACCGCCGAGGTGATGGCCGAACTCGACGCCATCATCGACGCTACGACCGCCGATGCCGCCGTCAAGGGTGTCGTCTTCACTTCGGGCAAGTCCTCCTTCTCCGGCGGCGCCGATCTGTCGATGATCAAGTCGATGTTCAGTTCTTATCAGGAGGAGAAGGCAAAGAGCCCCGAGACGGCGGTGCAGAACCTCTTCGGTCTGGTCGGCCGCATGAGTGGCCTGTTCCGCAAGCTCGAAATATCGGGCAAGCCCTGGGTGTCCGCCATCAACGGCACCTGCATGGGCGGCGCTTTCGAACTGTCGCTCGCCTGCCACGGCCGCGTCGCCTCCAATGCCAAGAGCGTCAAGATCGCGCTGCCCGAAGTGAAGGTCGGTATCTTCCCCGGCGCCGGCGGCACGCAGCGTGTGCCGCGGCTGGCGAACGCCCAGGATGCGCTGCAGATGATGACGACCGGCCAGTCGCTGACCGGCTCCCGCGCCAAGGCGATGAACCTCGTGCACCAGGTGGTCGAGCCGGATCAGCTCATCCCCGCCGCCAAGCAGATGATCAAGGATGGCCTGAAGCCGGTCGCCCCCTGGGACGAGAAGGGCTTCAAGGCGCCCGGCGGCGGCATCTGGACGCCGGCTTCCGCCCAGCTCTGGCCGGCAGCTCCGGCAATCCTGCGCCGGGAAACATCGGGCAATTATCCGGCGGCACTCGCCATTTTGAAATGCGTCTATGAAGGTCTGCAGGTGCCTTTCGACACCGGCCTGAAGATCGAGCAGCGTTATTTCACCGAGGTGCTGCAGACCCGCGAAGCCTTCTCGATGATCCGTTCGCTGTTCATCTCCATGCAGGAGCTCGGAAAAGGCGCCCGCCGCCCGGCGGGTCATGCGAAGACCGAGCTGAAACATGTCGGCGTCGTCGGCGCCGGCTTCATGGGCGCCTCGATCGCTTATGTCACCGCCGCCGCCGGCATTCCGGTGACGTTGATCGACCGCGACATCGAAGCGGCGACCAAGGGCAAGACCGTCTCCGAAGGCCTGGTCAAGGATTCTATCGGTAAGGGGCGCCTTACGCAAGATGAGGCAGCCGCATTGCTCTCCCGCATCACCCCCTCGGCAGATTATGCCGACCTCGCCAATGCCGATCTCGTCATCGAGGCGGTGTTCGAGGATCGCGAGGTGAAGAAAGCGGTCATCGAGGCGGTCGAAGCCGTGCTGCCGGAAGGCGCGATCTTCGCCTCCAATACCTCGACCCTGCCGATCTCAGGTCTCGCCAAGAATTCGAAACGCCCGGCCGATTTCATCGGCATCCACTTCTTCTCCCCTGTCGAGAAGATGATGCTGACCGAGGTCATCCTCGGAAGCGACACCGGCGACAAAGCGCTGGCCGTCGCTCTCGATTATGTTGCAGCCATCAGGAAGACGCCGATCGTCGTCAACGACACCCGCGGCTTCTTCGTCAATCGCTGCGTGCTGCGTTACATGTCGGAAAGCTACGATATGCTGATCGAGGGCGTGCCGCCTGTCATGATCGAGAACGCCGCCAAGATGGCCGGCATGCCGGTCGGTCCCTTGGCGCTGAACGACGAGGTCGCCATCGACCTCTCGCTGAAGATCCTCAAGGCGACGGTCGCCGATCTCGGCGAAAAAGCCATCGACCCCAGGCATATGGATCTCATCTCCAGTATGGTGGAAAAGGAGGGTCGTTTCGGCCGCAAGAATTCCAAGGGCTTCTACGACTACCCGCCGAAACCGGCGAAGAAGTCCCTCTGGCCCGACCTCAAGTCCTTCTATCCGCAGAAGCAGGCAGATGAGGTTGATGTCAACGTCCTCAAACAGCGTTTCCTCGTCACCATCGCGCTGGAAGCTGCCCGCACAGTCGAGGAAGGCATCGTCACCGATCCGCGCGAGGCGGATGTCGGCTCGATCCTGGGCTTTGGCTTCGCGCCCTATACCGGCGGGGCGCTGAGCTATATCGACGGGATGGGTGCGAAGGCTTTCGTGGAATTGGCGGAAAAGTTAGCAGGTACTTACGGAAACCACTTCAAGCCGACGCCGCTGCTGAAGGACATGGCCGCCAAGGGCGAGACGTTTTACGGTCGGTTCGACCCCTATGCGAAGGTGGGGAAGGCGGCTTAGGCCGTCTTTGAGTCGTGCAGCTCTTGTCGGGTTTCAAACGTTGAATGGGGCAGGTGGCGATGGCAATCTGAACCGTAAGCAACCCGCGCCTCGCTGTCACCCGGATCGGACCGCCCATGCAACCGTCAACCGACATCCTCGCCTTCGCCGATCCGATGGAGTGGGAATCCTGGCTCTGCCTGCATCACGCGGCATCGACCGGCGCCTGGCTGAAGATCGGTAAGAAAAATCCGAAACGAACTCTCATCACCATCGACGAGGCGCTGGATGTGGCGCTCTGTTACGGCTGGATTGACAGCCAGCGCAAGGGGTTTGACGCGCATTCCTACCTGCAGCGTTATTCGCCCCGGCGCGCCAAAAGTTCGTGGTCGAAGCTCAATGTCGATCGGGTCGCAGCACTCGCAGAAACCGGGCGCATGCGGCCCGCGGGCCTTGCCGAAGTCGCTGCCGCCAAAGCCGACGGACGATGGGCTGTCGCCTACGCTCCGCAGCGCGATGCCGGCCTGCCGGACGATCTGGCGGAGGCGCTCGCTAAGAACGCTGCCGCCAGTGCTGCCTTTGCGCGGCTCGACAAGACCGGCCAATATGCAATCGTCCTGCCGCTCCTGAAAGCAACGACCCCGGAAGTGCGGGTCGTCCGCCTCGGCAAGGCGATCACCAGATTGACGCAGGCCGAATAGACGGTATTTCAGCTTCTGCAAAAAATCTCGCCCTGGTTTTCCGCGCATCGCGGCAGGCAAAGACCTGTCCGCGGTGTCTGAAACGTCACCGATTTCCCTGGCTGCGGCCTTGTCACGGACACAATTTCCGATTACATATCCGCGCATCGATCTTGCTAGATGAACTTTGAAACGGCCTCGTGTCGTTCCTGGCGAACTTCCTCCAAAATCGGTTTTCATCGCCGTTCGGCATTTATCCGGGCTGCATTCTTCTATGAACGATTCGAAAAGGATATCGTCATGAGCACAGGTACCGTAAAGTGGTTCAACGCAACCAAGGGCTTCGGCTTCATTCAGCCGGATGACGGCGCAGCCGACGTTTTCGTCCACATCTCTGCCGTTGAACGCGCTGGCATGCGCGATCTCAAGGATGGCCAGAAGCTGTCTTACGAGCTCGTCCGCGACAACAAGTCCGGCAAGATGTCGGCAGACCGCCTCCAGGCGGCCTGAGCCTTCAAGGCTCTAAATATCATCTCCGGATCGTGACCACGGATGTACTGGCACGGTTCGTTGAGATAGCAGGGAAGGTCGGGTTCACCCGGCCTTTTTTTGTGTCCGGTTGGCTGATGTTGTGCCCTTTCCCAAGAATTGCGTCCGCGACACCCCCCTCTGCCCTGCCGGGCATCTCCCCTTAGCCGCCTTACGCCTCGCCACCTTCCAGCATCTCCATAACCCGCGCCATCACCACCCGTGCCGCATCGAGTTCCGCTGACGTGAAAGCAGCGCCCAGCCCGTCGGCCCATCCGGCTTGCGCGATCTCGATGACGCCGAGCCGCGCCGCCCCTTCTTCCGTCAATCGTACCAGCTTGGCGCGCTGGTGCTGCGGGTTGTCGGCATAGGCGATCAGCCCTTCATTCTCCAGCACATCGGCAAGCCGCTGCACGCCCTGGCGGGCGACGCCGAGCGCACGGGCGATCTGCGCCACCGACATGCCGCCGCGTCGCGCCGCCGCCAGCACCTGCCAGCGCGCGCTCGTCTGTCCTGCCGGCTTTGCCAACTGGTCGCCCGCCGCCGTCAGATGGCCGGCGAGGCGAAGAGCGGTGATTGCGAAAGCGGAAAAGGCATCCCCCTCCATCGTTCGCTCCGGTCGATTTTGTTTGACAACATGTTGTCGATTTTGTATCTCATCCATAATGACAACATATTGTCATATTTGGAGACTGAAGGCAACGCCGAAGGAGGAGATCGCCATGAAGAAAACCTACAGAGGAAGCTGCCATTGCGGCAAAGTGCACTACCAGGTGGACATGGACCTCGAGGAGGGCACCGGCCGCTGCAATTGTTCGATCTGCGCCAAGCGGCGCTATTGGGGCGCCAACGTCAAGCCGGAGGATTTCCGGCTGATGTGCGACCAGGCGGAAACGTCCGACTATCAGTTCAACACCATGAGCGGTCATCACCGCTTCTGCCGCACCTGCGGTGTGCCGGCCTATGGCGACGGTTATGTCGAACAAATCGGCGGCGCCTATGTCTCGATCAACATCGCCTGCCTTGACGATATCACCCCTGAGGAACTGGCAGCACTGCCTGTCCGTTATGCCGACGGCAGGCACGATGCCTGGTGGAACGAACCGGCGGTGACGAGTTATCTCTGACGCAATTCCAAAAGTGCGCAGTGGTTCTATCGCTGATGTCGGATCGTCGTCCTCCCCTTCGTCCTCTGTCCATAACGGAGAAGGAGAACGATTGTGAAAGACGAAGCGAATGCCAGGATCGAGGAAGAGGCGATCATCGCCATGCTGATGATGCGCGCCAAGGCGCTGGGTGAGAAGAACGCCAGCGACGCGCTTTCCTATGAGGCCGAGGATTCCGTCGAATTTTCGCTGGCGCCGCCGCTCGTCTACCACGGCCAGGACGAAGCGGGTCTGCAAGCCTGGTTCGATAGCTGGGAAGGCCCGATCGGCGGCGAGGTGCGCGATGCCAGACTGACGGTTGGCGAGGATGTCGCTTTCTGGAGCGGCCTCACGCGCATGAGCGGGACCAAGACCGACGGCACCGCCGTCGATCTCTGGTTTCGCCAGACCCTCGGTCTTGTCAAGCAGGATGGCCGCTGGCTGGTTGCCCACCAGCACGCCTCGGTGCCCTTCGCCATGGACGGCAGCGGCCAGGCACTGCTCGATCTCAAGCCGTGAACTGCTTTCTCAGGCCGCGCTCTCCGCCACCCTGCGCCGGTCGGCGCGAATGCTCAACATTCCGACGCCCATCAAAAGCAGGATCGCTGTCGCATAGATATCCGTCGTCAATGCGTAGCCGGCCGATTTCGCGAGGAACCCGGCCAGGATCGCCGGCAGGCTGAAGGCGAGGTAGCTCTGGACGTAGAAGGCCGATAGCAGCCCGGCCCGCTCGTGCGGTTTAGCGAGCGGCATGATGGTGCCGATCGAACCGAGGAAATTGGTGCCGAAACCGACGCCGGTGAAAATCGTGCCGACGAGCAGCAGCGGCACATTGGCAAGATGCACGCCGGCAACGACGGTCAGGATGCCGAGCGTCTTGGCCGACACGCCAAAAACCAGATTGGCCGATGCCGTCTTGCTGCGCCTGAGATAGACGGCGATTGCTCCGCTCACCATCAGCGCGGTGACGACGGCCCCGCCCGTCAGCGGCGCCCGGCTGCCGGTCGTGCTGGCGACCAAGGACGGGACCAGCGAGAGATAGAAGCCGGCAAGCGTCCAGTTGGCAATGTTGATCGGCGTCACCATTGAGAGCGGCCGCTTCACCTGCTGGGGAATGGTGACCCGCGGTATCAGCGAGCCGAGAGCCCCCGGCCGCGTGCCGCCGGTCTCGCCTGTCAGCCAGATGGCAGCCGCCTGCAGCGTGAAGGCGACGAGCAGCAGCGCATAGACCAGATGCATCGGGAAGGGCCCGTATTGGATCAGGGCGCTGGTGCCCACTGCCCCCACTGCCATGCCGCAAAGCGGCGCGATCGAATTGACGATCTGTCCCTTTGCCCGGTCGACATCGACGAGCGCCGCTCCGATCGAGGCGCCGGCGATCCCCGTTGCCAGCCCCTGCACGATCCGCGCCGCGATCAGCCAGGCGGGACCGCTCGCGACGACGAAGAGGCCCATCGCGGCGATTTCGAGCACGAGGGCGAAAAAGATCACCGGCTTGCGGCCGAGATGATCCGAGATCGAACCGGCGATCAGCAGCGCCGCCAGCAGCGCGAAGGCGTAGACCGCGAAGATCACCGTGATCAGCACCGGCGAGACGGAAAAACTTTCCTGATAGATCCGGTAGAGCGGCGTCGGCGCCGCGGAGGCGCCGAAGAAGGTGGCGAGCGTCAGCGCATGAAAGCCGATCGAGGGACGCGGCGAATTCTCGGTGGATTTGGCTGCGGCGAACATATATAAGCCCCTTAAAGCTAAGCTGTTGCGTTAGCCTAAGTAGAGCGGGGACTTCGTAAAAGCAATTTATTTGCGTTAATAGTTCTATCAAAGATTTTGAACCAACGGTGTCAAAGGGCGAAAGTCGGGTTGCACGCATGACAGTAAAAGAGAATCTCCGTCCGGGCGGCAGAAGCGCCCGGGTTCAGGCATCGGTGCACAAAGCGGTCCGTGAGCTGATGGCCGAGATGAGCCGCGCCGAGGTGACGATCCCGCTGATTGCCGGCAAGGCGGGGGTAACGCCGTCGACCATCTATCGCCGCTGGGGCGACCTGCAGGAGCTTCTCGCCGATGTCGCCGTCGATCGGCTGCGGCCGGACATGCAGCCGATCGATGCCGGCAGCGGCAAGGCCGATCTCGAAACCTGGGCCGAGCAATATGCCGAGGAAATGTCCTCCGGCCCGGGCCGCGAGATGATCCGCGACGTGCTGGCGGCGCAGGCGGGCGCGAATGCCTGTAAATGCGCTGAATTTACCCGCCAACAGGTCGACGTCATCGCCGAGAGGGCCAAGGCTCGCGGCGAGGCCTTTCCGGATGTCGACCGCGTCATGGACCAGGTCGTGGCGCCGATCATGTACCGCATCCTGTTCGGCGATGTGCCGGCGACAGCGCGTGTGCGCGATCTGGTTGCGCGTGTCATGAGCGCGACGGACTAAGAGCAATTCCAGCAAAAGTGTGTAGCGGTTTTGCGTCCGGAATTGCGTGAAAACAAAGAGATAGAGCATCTCCGTGATTCGGAGAAAAACGGAAATGCTCTGAGTTTTCTGTTACTCCGCGGCTGCGCGCTTGAGGCCGGAAATCTGGGTGATATAGGCGCGCAGCGCCGCCGGCCGCACCGGCTTGTGCTGGACGGCGATACCATGTCGCTCGGCCTCGCTGCGCACCTCCGGCGTGCGGTCGGCCGTGATCAGCAAAGCGGGGATATCGGCGCCGAACTGCCGGCGCAGATGCAGGATCGCGGCAATGCCGGTGCCGTCGCCGAGATGATAATCGGCGATGACGATATCAGGTGGTCCCTCCTGGCCGTCGAGGGCGGTGACGTCGGCGAGGCAATCCAGCGCCTCCACCTCGCAGCCCCAGCCGCTGATCAAGAGCCGCATGCCTTCGAGGATCTTCGGCTCGTTGTCGATGCAGAGGATCTTCAACCCGCTCAGCGGCTGGCCGGGACGGTCGGCAGGCGTGATTGCCGCCGTGGCCGCGGCCGGGCGCGAGACGTCGAGCGGCATGGCGATACGGAATTCCGTGCCCTTGCCATGCGTCGACTGCAGCTCGACCGGATGGTTGAGCACGCGGGCGATACGGTCAACGATCGACAGGCCGAGCCCGAGGCCGGAGGCGGTTTTCGCGCCTTCGTCCAGCCGCGCGAATTCCTTGAACACGGTGCGGAATTTCGACGGCGGAATGCCGATGCCGGAATCGATGACCTGGATGATCACCTGGTTGCCGCGCCGTCGCGCGCCCACCAGCACCTTGCCGTTGATCGTGTATTTGATGGCGTTGGAGACAAGGTTCTGCACCAGCCGGCGCAGCAGGTTGGGGTCGGAACGGACCCTGAGCGACGTCGGCATGACCACCAGCCTCAGCTGTTTTTCGCGGGCGATCGGCGCGAAATCGGTCTCGATACGCTTCAGCAGGTCGGAGAGCGCGACGGAGGCAAGCCGCGGTCGCATGGCGCCGGTATCGAGCCTGGAGATATCGAGCACCGCGCCGAGAATGGTCTCGACCGATTCCAGCGCGGAATCGATGTTGCGCACGATCAGGCTGTTCTCGGATTGCGCCATGCGCTCGACCAATGCCGAGGAATAGAGCCTGGCGGCATTGAGCGGCTGCAGGATATCGTGGCCGGCGGCGGCGAAAAAGCGTGTCTTGCCGATATTCGCCTCATCGGCGGCGGCGCGCGCCTCGCCGAGTTCCCGGTTGACCCGGGTAAGCTCGGCCGTGCGTTCGGCGACTCGCTGCTCCAGAGTCTCATTCGCCTGTTTCAGTGCCTGGTCGGCGCTGACGCGCTGGGTGATGTCGGTGAATGTGGCAACGATGCCCTTGTCGGGCATGGCGTTGGAGCGCACCTCGATGATCCGCTCGCCGCCGCCGAGCACCAGCGAAAAGGGCTTGTCGAGCGTCAGGAAATGCCGCACCGTCTGGCTGAGATCGCCGGGCGCGATATCGCCGCGCTGGATAAGCGTGGTGACGATATCAGACAAGGGAAAACCGACCTGGCCGGCACTTTCCGGAAGATCCAGCAATTGCCGGAAACGCCGGTTCCAGATCGTCAGCCGATTGGAACTGTCGAAGACCGCAATGCCCTGGTCCATCTGCGAAAGCGCCGTCTGCAGCATGTCCTGGTTATATTGCAGCGCCTCGCTCGCCTGGTCGAGCAGCCAGGCGGTATCGGAAGAGGCATCCTCGATCTTCTGCAGGATCAATGACAGCACCAGCCTGGCCGAGGACGAGCCGATGGCGCTGCCGAGCAGCTGTTCGCTAAAATGGATGAGCGCCATGTCGGCCGGCTGCTCGTCTTCCAGCTTGCGGCCGGAGCTTTGTTCGTAGGTCGTCAACGAGCGCTGCATGCGCTCTTCGCCGAGATAGCGCGAGATCGCCGCCTTGAGATCGCCGACGCTAATGCGGGTCTTCCAGCCGCGCGTGGCAAATTGCGAGCGCGAATGCCGTTTGACGAAGATACCGGCCTGGATGCGCTCCAGCGGCTTGGCGTTGCGGGTGAGCGACCCGACGACGAAGAAAGCGGTGTTGACGAGCAGGCTCATTGCCGTCGCATTGACCAGCGGATCGGCGTCGGGCGCGGTGAACAACGTCGTCCCGGGAAAGATGAAGCCGAGCACGGCGCTCGCCACATAGGAATAGTCGGGGCCGCCGAGCGAGGGCAGGAACAGCAGGTAGATCCAGATGATGAAGCCGGAGGAAAGCCCGAGGATTGCGCCGCGCGCGTTCGCCCGCCGCCAGATCAGCCCGCCGAACAGTGCTGGGGCGATTTGCGCGATCGCGGCAAAGGAAAGAAGGCCGATCGAGGCAAGGCCTGCCGTGCTGTCGGTCGAACGGTAATAGGCATAGCCGAAGAGCAGCACGGCGAAAATGGCGCTGCGGCGGATGTTGAGCAACGTCTTGGCGAAATTATCGCGCAGGCTGGCGCGGCCGGCGAGTTTGCGCCTGAGGAAGATCGGCATGATGATGTCGTTTGACACCATGATCGACAGTGCGACGGAATCGACGATGACCATCGCCGTCGCGGCGGAGAACCCGCCGATGAAGATGATCAGCGAAATGACGGGCATCTGGCCGGCAAGCGGCAGCGACAGCATGTAGAAATCGGCATTGCCGCTGCCGCCGAAGGTCAGCAGCCCGCCGATCGCCACCGGCAGCACGAAGAGATTGATGGCGATGAGATAGCTGGGAAACAGGATGCCTGCGAGTTTCAGCTGTTTCGGGGTTCGGTTTTCGACAACCGTCACGTGGAATTGCCGCGGCAGCAGGATGATCGCAAAGGCCGACAAGATGATCAGGGTGATCCAGCGGCTGATCGGCGTATGGTAGTTGAGCGCCGACATGACCAGCTCATTGTCGACGGTCTTGCGCCAGAGATCGGTCGGACCGTCGAACAGAAACCATATGACGCAGACGCCGGCCGTCAGGAAGGCGACGAGCTTGACGACGGATTCCATCGAAACGGCGAGGATGAGGCCATCCTGATGCTCCGTCGCATCCGTATGCCGTGTGCCGAACATGATGGCGAAACAGGCAAGCACCAGCGTTGCGACGAGCGGCAGGTCGAGAAAATAGAGATTGCCGCTGCCGATGCCGTAATCGGATGGATTGACCATGGCGCTGACGGTGCTCGAGATCGCCTTGAGCTGCAGCGCGATATAGGGAATGGCGCCGATCAGCGAGATCAGGGCGACGATCGTTGCGACCGTCGGGTTCTTGCCGTAACGGGCGGCGACGAAGTCGGCAACCGAGGTGAGCTTCTCCGCCTTGGCGAGCTCGATGATGCGGCGAAGCAGCGGCATGCCGAGCGTGAAGACCAGGATAGGGCCGATATAGATGCCGGCAAATTCCAGGCCGCGCTGCGCCGCAAGCCCGACGCTGCCGAAATAGGTCCAGGAGGTACAATAGATCGCAAGGCTCAGCGCATAGACCACCGGCCATCCGCCCAGCGTTCCCGGGCTGAGGTTGCCCTGGCCACGGTTCTTGCGGTCGCCATAGCTTGCCACGGCGAAAAGCAGGAGCAGATAGCCGAAGGCAGACGCGAATATGACCCAGCCTGGAAGCATTGACCCTCCGCCGGCGGAAAACCCGCCGGGACCCTCCCGCAACATGGGTCAGCTTAAGTCATTTCAGACGCTTTGAAAATTCCTGGCTGTCTAGGCCTTAAGTCAAAGACCGCGGGGAGGTATCGCCGAATAATTGCGATTGCCGATTGATTAATTGCAATGAAGATGTAGCTAATAAAAACAATCGCATATCTTTGAAATGGATCAAAGGGAGACGGATCCGATGCTCAATGAGTTCAAGGCCTTTATCGCCCGCGGCAATGTCATGGATCTTGCAGTCGGCGTCATCATCGGCGGCGCCTTCGGTGGCATCGTCAAATCTTTGGTGGATGACCTTATTATGCCGATCGTCGGCGCCATTTTCGGCGGTTTCGATTTTTCGAATTACTTCCTCCCACTGTCGTCGGCCGTCAACGCACAGTCGCTCGCCGCCGCCCGCGAGCAGGGAGCGGTGTTTGCCTATGGCAGTTTCCTCACCGTGCTCATCAACTTCCTCATTCTCGCCTGGATCATCTTTCTGATGGTCAAGGGCGTGAACACCCTGCGTGCCCAGGTCGAACGCCAGGAAAAGGTGGCACCGGAAGAGCTGCCAGCGCCGCCGGCAGACGTTCAGCTGCTGACGGAAATTCGCGATCTTCTCGCCACGCGCCCGACGGCTTGATCCGGGCTGGAGCCCGTCCGCTTCGGTCGGGCTCATTCATCACCAAAATCGATATGCCATCACTGGATGTCATGGGATTTGCCGGCGCAAATCCGCTATGAAGGCGGAAACCGGAGATTTGCATGTCGATCGTTAGCAGCCTCAGCCCGCGCGCACTGGCGGCGCCCGAAAGCGGGATCGTCGAACTCGTCAACTATGCCCGTGGCCGCGAAGGCCTGCTGCCGCTCTGGGTGGGTGAGGGCGACTTGCCGACGCCTGATTTCATCAGCAGGGCGGCGATGGACGCGCTTGCTAGCGGCGAGACCTTCTACACATGGCAGCGCGGCATTCCGGAGCTTCGCCAGGCGCTTTCGGATTATTACGACAGACATTTCGGAATCCGGCTTCCGGTCGAGCATTTCTACGTCACCGGTTCCGGCATGCAGGCGATCCAGATCGCCGTGCAGGCGCTGACCTCGCCGGGCGACGAACTGGTTTACTTGTCGCCTTCCTGGCCGAACATTGCCGCCGCTCTCGAGATAGCAGGTGCGCGCTCGCTCAGTGTCGAGCTGCAGTTTGAAGGCGGCAAATGGGCGGTCGATCTTGACCGCATCGAAACCGCGATCACCCCGAAGACCAAGGGCATCTTCATCAACACGCCGTCGAACCCGACGGGCTGGACGGCCACGAAACAGGATCTTGGCGATATCCTGGCGCTTGCCCGCAAGCACGACCTCTGGATCCTGGCGGATGAAATCTACGCCCGCTACTATTTTGCCGGCGGCCGCGCGCCCTCTTTCCTCGATGTGATGGACGAGGGCGACAAGATCATCTTCGTCAATTCCTTCTCGAAGAACTGGTCGATGACCGGCTGGCGCGTCGGCTGGATCGTCGCCCCGCCTGAAATGGGCCAGGTGCTCGAAAACCTCATCCAGTATTCGACATCGGGGGTGGCGCAGTTCATGCAGAAAGGCGCCGTCGCAGCCCTTGATCAAGGCGACGATTTCGTCGCTGCCAATATCGCCAAGGCGTCCCGCTCCCGCGATACTCTCTGCGATGCGCTTGTCGCCACCAACCGCGTCGAGACACTGAAACCGGATGGCGCGATCTATGCTTTCCTGAAGATCGACGGCGTCGCCGACAGCCGCAAGGCAGCGCTCGACATCGTCGACAAGACAGGCGTCGGGCTTGCACCCGGAACAGCCTTCGGACCGGGCGGGGAACTCTTCCTGCGCGCCTGTTTCCTGCGCGACCCCACGCAGGTGGCGATCGCCGCCGAGCGTCTCTGCGACTATATCCTCAAGCTCTGAGAAGCACTGGCCGCAAGACGCGTCGTGGCGACCGAGGCGTCGATTTGTGCCGAAATCGCCGGATCGATAAAACTCTAGCAAAGCCCGAAATCGGCCTCTAACCACGACTCCAAACATACCCGTTCAAAGGCCTTCCAAACGCCGTTCGATAAGAAAATTGGAAAGAAAAACCGGCGCCTGATGCCCCTGCTTATAAAAAACGAAAGCAGGGATGCGGGACATGGCGGTTTTGGTGACGGGCGGCGCCGGATATATCGGCACTCACATGGTTTGGGCGCTGCTCGATGCGGGCGAGGATGTGGTCGTGCTCGACCGCCTCTCCACAGGCTTTCGCTGGGCCGTGGCGCCGGCGGCGCGTTTCTATCTCGGCGACGTTGCCGATCCCGACATATTGAAAAAGGTCTTCATCGAAAACGACATCGAGGCGATCATCCATTTCGCCGGCTCTGCCGTCGTCCCGGTCTCGGTCGCCGATCCGCTCTCCTATTACGACAACAATTCCGGCAAGACCCGGGCGCTGCTGAGCGCTTCGGTCAAGGCAGGTATCCGCAACTTCGTCTTCTCCTCGACGGCGGCCGTCTACGGCCAGCAAAAGACCGACCTGCCGGTGAAGGAGACGGCTCCGCTCAATCCGGAAAATCCCTACGGCCAGTCGAAGCTGATGACCGAATTCATGCTGCGCGATGCCGCTGCCGCCTATGATTTCAACTATGTCGCGCTTCGTTATTTCAACGTCGCCGGCGCCGACCCGCACCACCGCGCCGGCCAGTCGACCTCAGGCGCCACACACCTGATCAAGGTCGCCTGCGAGGCAGCACTCGGCAGGCGCGACAGCGTCAATGTCTACGGCGTCGACTATCCCACCCATGACGGCACCGGCGTGCGCGACTACATCCATGTCAGCGATCTCACGGATGCACATCTGAAGGCGCTGCAGCATCTGCGCAGAAGCAAGGGCTCGCTCGTTGCCAATTGCGGTTACGGCAGCGGCTATTCCGTGCTCGACGTGCTGAACATGGTCACCCGCCTGCACGGACATTCATTCAAGATCCACATGGCGCCGCGCCGCGCCGGCGATTCCGCAAGCGTCGTCGCCGACGCTTCGCTCGCAAGGCAGGTGCTTGACTGGAAGCCCAGACACGATTCGCTGGAAACCATCGTCCAGAGTTCGCTCGATTGGGAACTGTTCCTGTCGAACAAGAACGTCGACGACCTGCACAGCATCCACCGGGCATTGGCCGCCGCTTCGTTCTGATCGGGGAACCCGTTTACCATCCCCGCGCCTGCGGGGGCGCATGCCGTCACGTGAATAAGGAAAAAACAAGCTTTCTCTGGCTGGCTCGGGCCAACGGAAAAGAGAAGATGAAGAACTTTCTGGCCTCATTGCAACTGCAAAAAGACAATCCGACGCTTCTGCTGGCGCAGTTCCGGGCCCTGTCGTCGCAGATTCCCATTCTCTATGTCCTTCTGGTCATCAACGCCCTTGCGGTGGCGATCACCCACCTCAAATCCGCCCCCCTTTGGCTCTCGCTCTACATTCCCGTGGCCTTGAGCGTCGTCTGTGTCTTCCGTCTCTGCTGGTGGGAGATCCGCGGCAAGGAAAAGGTCACCGCCGAGCGGGCCTACAGGCTGATGAAGCTCACGATATCAGGGGCCGGCATCCTGGCCGTCGCTTTCGGCAGCTGGGCGATCGCGCTTTACCAATATGGCGACGCTTCCCAGCAGGGTCAGATCGCCTATTTCCTCGTCGTGACCGGGATATCCTGCATCTTTTGCCTGATGCACCTGCCGATGGCGGCGGCGCTGACCACGGTCATCACCTTCTCGGCCATGGTCGCGACCTTCTTGTTCTCGGGCAATCCCGTTTTCGTCGCGACGGCCATCAGTGGCCTCTTTCTGATCTTGCCCTTCCTCCGGGTGATCAACAGCTACTTCCAGAATTTCGTCGGTCTCGTGCAATTGACCGAGGAGCTGAAGCAGAAGCAGGCGGAAGCCGAAGAACTGAACCTCGTCAACAGCCGCAATGCGCTGCATGACCAGCTGACCGGCCTTGCCAATCGCCGCAGCTTCTTTCTCTCGTTGGAAAAACGGCTGCAGAAGGATTCGTCGACGCCGCCTGTCCTCGGCATTCTCGATCTCGACGGCTTCAAGCCGGTCAACGACGTCTTCGGCCATGCCGCCGGCGATCTCGTGCTGAAGGAGACGGCCCGCCGCTTTGTCGCGCTGGTCGGCGAAGAGGGCATCGTCTCCCGTCTCGGCGGCGATGAGTTCGGTATCATCTTTCCCTCCTTGATGACGCGCCAGGCGATCGCCGATCTCGGCCAGGCGCTCTGTGCTGCCGTCCGCGATCCTTTCGAAATCCCCGACGGCTCGGTCCGCGTCTTCGGCTCCTGCGGCATCGTCTATCCTGATATCGGCACATACACCGCCGAGGATCTCTACGAGAAAGCCGATTTTGCCCTCTACCAGGTCAAGAGCAAGCGCAGCAGCGGCGTCGAATTTTTCTCGGCCGAGCACGAGAAGATCCTGACGCAGCGCCACCTGATCGAACTTGAGCTGCAGGCGAACGACTTCGCCAAGGAATTGAAACTCGACTATCAGCCGATCGTCGAATTGAGGAGCGGCCGCGTCGTCGCTTACGAGGCGCTCGCCCGCTGGGACAGCGCCCGCTTCGGCCGTATCAGCCCAGACGCCTTCATCCCCGCTGCCGAGCGCACGGCGGTCATCGGCCGCATAACCCGCATCCTCTTCGCCAAGGCGCTCGAAGCGCTGGCGATCATTCCACGGCATCTCAGGCTGTCCTTCAATCTCTCGGCGCGCGATATCTGCGACCACGAGACCTCGATGGCGCTGCTCGCCATGATCACCCGTTCCGGCATTGATCCGAAGCGCATCGAATTCGAGATTACCGAGACCGCATTGCTCTCCGATTTCGACACCGCCGATCAGGTGATATCCATGCTGCGCGCTGCCGGCATCTCGATTGCGCTCGACGATTTCGGCACCGGCTATTCGAGCCTCAGCCATATTCATCGTCTCGGCTTCGACAAGCTGAAGATCGACAAGTCGTTCGTGATGAATTTCGATCGAGACGCCCGCTGCATGAACATCACCCGCTCGGTCGCCAATCTCTGCCAGAACCTCGGCATCGCCTCCGTCGCCGAAGGCGTCGAAAGCGAAGAGATTGCCGAGGGATTGAAGGCGATGGGCGTTCGTCTGGCGCAGGGCTATCATTTCTCGCGGCCGCTGCCGCTCGAACTTGCCATCGATTACGCCGCCCGGTGCGAGGCCGCAGCCTCCGCCCGCAATTCGCTGTCTGCCTGAGCTACCTTAAATCGACTGGAGCGATGCGTCATCGTCGTCTATTCATGGTCGTAGTAGATGAGGTGAACCATGCAGGACGGCGAACGGCAAGATGAAGTCATCATTGAACGGCGGGGTACCGCAGGCGTCATCCGGCTCAACCGGCCGCGAGCACTGAACAGCCTGACGTTGCCGATGATCCGCACGATCACCGCGGCCCTTCACGACTTTGCCGGTGATCCCGAGGTGGCGAGCGTCGTGGCGACGGGAGAGGGCGAACGCGGCTTCTGCGCCGGCGGCGATATCCGCGCCCTGCATGAGAGCGCCCGCGCCGGCGATGGCCTGGCGGCAAGCTTCTGGCGCGAGGAGTTCCGCCTCAACCATATGATTGCCTCCTATCCCAAGCCCTATGTCGCGCTGATGGACGGCATCACCATGGGCGGCGGCGTCGGCCTGTCGTCGCACGGCCGCCACCGCATCGTCACCGAGCGCACCCGCCTTGCCATGCCCGAAACCGGCATCGGCTATGTCCCGGATGTCGGCGCCACCTGGCTGCTGCCGCGTGGCCCCGGCGAGGCCGGAACATGGCTCGGTCTGACAGGGCTTGATATGGGGGCTGCCGATGCGATCCACGCCCGCCTTGCCGACCTTCAGATCGCCTCGTCGCGGCTCGGCGAGGCGATCGATGCTCTCTCCGCCCTGCCGCGCGCCAGCTCATCCGGCGATGTCGATGCCGTGCTGCAGGCGCTTTCGGAGCCTCAGGGAGAAAGCCGGCTCAGGCAGAACGCGGCGATGATCGATCGCGCATTTTGTTTCGACAACGTGGAGGAGATCCTGGCAACGCTTGCCGAGGAGGAAGCCGAATTCGCCGCCGAGACGCGCCGGGTGCTGCTGACGCGTTCACCGACCAGTCTGAAGCTCGCTTTGCGGCTGCTCAGAGCCGGCCGCAGCAGCGCCTCGCTTGCCGAATGCCTCGGCCGCGAACTCGGCGCCTGCCTGCGGATGCTTGATAATCCCGATTTCTTCGAGGGTATTCGCGCCGCCGTCATCGACAAGGACCGCAATCCGAAATGGTCGCCCGCATCAGTCGAGGCTGTGGAAGTGGCAAGGGTCGAGCATTTCCTGAAACCAGCCGAACCGCCGCTTTCGCTCTGAACGCTATCCGGCTATCGCCACATGCCGCGCATGCGGGCGCCGACATCGATGCGCACTTGCCGCGCGTGGGCTTGCGCGGCCTCCGATTTCACCTGCGGCCAGCTGCAGGCCTCGAAGAACTGCAGCAGCGTTGCCGGAATGAAGCGGCTGCGTGAGGCATAGACATGCCGGTCGCCCTGCGAGTTCTGCCCATAGGTGAAGAAGCGTTGCGGAACGACGAGGTCGAGACCATCCCGGGCGCGCGTCATCGCGACATAGAGCAGCCGGCGTTCCTCTTCGATTTCGGCGGTTGTGCCGACGGCGAGATCGCTCGGTATGCATCCGTCGACGACGTTCAGCATGAAGACCTTCGTCCATTCCTGGCCCTTGGCGGAATGGATGGTCGACAGGATGAGATAGTCTTCGTCGAGAAGCGGCACGCCCGCCTGGTCGCTGGTCGCATCCGGCGGATCGAGGGTGAGCTCGGTGAGAAAGCGCTCGCGCGAGGCATAACCGCTAGCGATCTGCTCGAGCTGCAGCAGGTCGGCCTGCCGCGTTGCTGCGTCCTCGTGCAGCCGTTCCAGATGCGGCGCGTACCATTGCCGTGCCAGGCCGATCTCTGCCGGCCAGCCGGCCTTGCCGGTCTTCAGCTCCTGCAGCATCGCAACGAACATTGTCCAGTCGTCGCCGGAGCGCGGCGGTGCCGGCATGGCGCCAAGAGCAGTAATCGGGCTGGCATCCTCGGCCATCAGGTCGAGCGTCTTCTGTGCCGTCGACGGGCCGACGCCCGGCAGGATCTGCATCAGCCGGAAGCCCGCCACCCGGTCGCGCGGGTTCTGCGCGAAGCGAAGGGCGGCCAGCATGTCCTTCACATGCGCGCTGTCGAGAAACTTCAGCCCGCCGAACTTGACGAAAGGAATGTTGCGCCGGGTCAGCTCGACCTCCAGCGGCCCGCTGTGATGCGAGGCGCGAAAGAGCACGGCCTGCTGCTTGAGCGTGAGGCCTTCCTCGCGGTTATCGAGCACCATGTCGGTGATATACCGCGCCTGCTCGGCCTCGTCGCGCACAGTGACCAGGCGCGGCCGCTCGGACGATTGCCGCTCGGTCCAGAGGTTCTTGGTGAAGCGCTCCGAGGCGAGATCGATGACGGCGTTGGCGGCGGCGAGGATCGGCTGCGTCGAGCGGTAGTTGCGGTCGAGCGTGACGATATTGGCGGCCGGGCTGAAGGCGGCGGGAAAATCGAGGATATTGCGCACCGTCGCGGCGCGGAAGGAATAGATCGACTGTGCGTCGTCGCCGACGACGGTCAGCCCCTGGCCTTGGGGCTTCAGCGCCAGCAGGATCGAGGCCTGCAGCCGGTTGGTGTCCTGATATTCGTCGACCAGCACATGGTCGAAGCGGCTGCCGATATCCTCGGCAATCATCGCTTCGCCGACCATCTGCGCCCAGTAGAGCAGCAGATCGTCGTAATCGAGCACGTTCTGGCTCTGCTTGGCCTGGACATAACAGGCGAATAGTTCGCGCAGCTGTTTCTCCCACGTCGCGCACCAGGGAAAGACGTCGCGCAACACGAGGTCGAGCGCGGTTTCCGAATTCACCGCCCTGGAATAGATGGCAAGGCACGTGCCCTTTGTGGGAAAGCGGCTTTCCGTCTTCGAGAAGCCGAGGTCGTGCCGGATCAGGTTCATCAGATCGGCACTGTCTTCGCGGTCGTGGATGGTAAACCCAGGATCGAGACCGATCTGCTCCGCATAATCGCGCAACAACCGGGCGCCGATGCCGTGGAAGGTGCCGGACCAGGAAAGCGCGTCCGCCATGACGCCGGCATTCGAACCAAGCACGTCGCGGCAGATGCGCTCGACGCGCCGCGCCATCTCGGCGGCTGCCCGGCGCGAAAAGGTCATCAGCAGGATGCGGCGGGGATCGGCGCCTTTGACGATCAGATGGGCGACCCGATGCGCCAGCGTATTCGTCTTGCCGGAGCCGGCGCCGGCAATGACCAGCAGCGGCCCGGCAATATGGCTGCCGTCGATGAGCGTGCCGTGCTCGACGGCCATGCGCTGCTGCGGATTGAGCTTTTCGAGATACATCCAGCCGTCCGGTCGGGCTCCCGCAGAATCACTGGGGAAAGATTAGATGTTCCTTGAATGTTCGCGATTGCCGTCCCTGTCAAGCGATCTGGCGCGCGAGCAACATCTCAGTCGGGGAAATCGGGGCCGATCTCGCGCCGCACCAGCTTCAGACTGCGGTCGGGCTGAAGGATATAAGTTTCCTCCACGCGCTGGCCCGTCCCGTTGTAGAACTGGTTGTAGACGGCGCTGCCGACCGGCGACTTGCTGAGCTTCGTTCGCGGCTGGCCGCCATAGGTAATGCTGCCGGGAATGGGTTCCAGCGCCGGCGTATCTGCCGAGGAGCATCCGGCAAGCAATGCCCCGGCAAACAAGGCGGGCAGAAGCGCTTTCATCGTCATCATCCCTCTTTCGACTGCCGCCAGATATGGAAACCGCGGCGCCTTTCGCCAAGGGCCGTCCATGCCGCCGCGCAGGTATCGCTGTCGAGCAGGCTCTTCTTTTCCGGGGGACGCAACGAATGCGTCGCAGCGGCGTTAACAGACATCAACCTACATTAGGAAACGTTCACGGTGCTCGGCTTTCCAGCATTCATGGGGCATGGCGAGCCCGGCCGGCAGGGCCACAGCGATGCGGCGACGCGGGCCTCGGTGGAGAGCGCCCTTCATGCCGCCGCCGATATCGAAGCCGGCGAAATCACCGTCAGCATATCGGGCTCCTATGTCATCCTGGAAGGTTTCGTGCGCCGGCGGGGCGATGTCGAGCGGGCGATCGAGATCGCCGAGGGCGTCGTCGGCCGGGGCTATGTGCGTGCTCGCTTGCTGCGACGCTAGCCGGCTCGGACGCGCATGTCTTTGCGAGGCATGAAGGGAACCAAAATGCTCTCTCGCGTGTTGAAAGGCCGGACCTAAACGCTGGAGACTCTCATGCAGTTGCTTCCTCGCCTCTGGGCAACGACCTTGATAGTGGGTTGCGGTGTCGTTGCCGGCTCCGCCCATGGTTCGCTGGAAACCGGCACGAATTATTCCGCTTTGCCGAAGGACCAGATCGCCCTCAACGAATATACCGGTGCCGTCGCCTGCACACCGGTAGAGCCCCACTATCTCCCCTCCTTCATCCGCGCGGCGGACGGCACGATCATTGGCGTCGGTTATGTCGAGGTCGAGAATGAGGGCGGCGCGGACTGCTGAGGCATCCGCTTTGCTCGGACGAGGCTCGCCTGCGTTTCCGCAGAGGTGACGAGCCTCTAACCATCATCATGATGGCTGGGCGTCTTCTATTGAAGCACCCGTACCAGGCGCAACGCCCTTTGCACCGAAACCCGGCACGCACTTGTTGCAGGGTTAAACCAAAATTAAAGCCCAAAATTAAAGCATCGTCCCGTTCCGGCACGCTTGCGCGCCCAGAAGGCGAAATCGCCCGAAAATTCCTTGTCGAACTGCTAATGCAGCTTCAGCTTCGCCTCTTCGGCGGCCGCCAGGAACTCGGCTCTTGCTTCTTCCACGCTCTTGCGCCCATCGAGCGCCGCCCGGCAGGCGCTGCGGGCCTTGATATAACGAAGCCCGCGCATACTCGGCCACAGATCCGCCAGGCACTTCAGCGCATCGAACGGCCCATTGACCGTTCGCGCATCCGCACCTTCGAAACCAACCTTGACCGGGCTGTTCCATCTTTCAGTTGCCATCGACGCTCCTCCACGATTTTCGACAGAAACGAAGTGCAGCATCTCCCAGTTCCTCCGGGGAGACTTTGCGATAGTTAATACTCTAGCGAGATTTTCACCGTCAGCAATGGGCGGATCGTCGCTGATGCCGCCACGAATGGTTTCGCCTCGACCCATGACAGGAAAGCCTATGGACGGCAGTTGATGAGAAACGCCAACTTATGAGGTGTTTTCGCCGGGAAGGGTGGGGAGTCGAGATTGACTGTCTTTAAAAAAAACTGGTGCTGCCGAGTGGGATTGAACCACCGACCTCACCCTTACCAAGGGTGTGCTCTACCACTGAGCTACGGCAGCAGGACCAGGACCCGTGCGAGCCGTGTGGCTCAATCGCGAGAACGGGGGGCTATTGCCACAGCTTGGCGGCAAGCGCAAGCCGCAAATTCCAACTTCGTATGGATTGAGGCAAAGGGCCTTTTGGATTGGCGCGAATTCGGCTAATCCTGTCGCATGAACGAAAAGACCGAAACCGGCCAGCAGAGCCGCAAACAGGCGATCGAGGCACAGGCGAAACTGCGCCGCGAGCGCGCCGCCGAAAAGCTCAGGGAAAATCTGGGGCGACGCAAACAGCAGGTCCGCGCCCGCCGTTCGGGCCAGGCCGACGAAACAAATGGGCTGCCCGCCGCAAAAATGGACGAATCGTAATGTTCCGTCCGTCGCGAATTGAAGCGTGTCGAGAAATCCCCTAAACACCTCACTCCTTATTCCAAGGCAGAACTTTCAGGAAAGGCGGGCTCGGCCCGTAAGCGCACATGGATCGTATCAGAATCGTCGGCGGTAATGAGCTGAATGGCATCATTCCGATTTCCGGCGCCAAGAATGCCGCACTGCCGCTGATGATCGCCTCGCTTCTGACCAGCGATACGCTGACGCTCGAAAACGTGCCGCATCTGGCCGACGTCGAGCTGCTGATGCGCATTCTCGGCAATCACGGCGTCGACGTCGCCGTCAACGGCCGCCGCGAGCGCCAGGAAGACGCCTATTCGCGCACGATCCATTTCACCTGCCGCACCATCGTCGATACCACCGCATCTTATGAGCTGGTCTCGAAGATGCGCGCCTCCTTCTGGGTCATCGGCCCGCTGCTGGCGCGCGAAGGCCATTGCCGCGTGTCGCTGCCGGGCGGCTGTGCCATCGGCACGCGCCCCGTCGATCTCTTCATCGAGGGCCTGACGGCGCTCGGCGCCACCATGGAAATCGATGCCGGTTATATTAATGCCAAGGCGCCTGCCGGCGGCCTGATCGGCGCCCGCTACACTTTCCCGAAGGTTTCCGTCGGCGCCACCCATGTGATGATGATGGCGGCAACGCTTGCCCGCGGCACGACTGTCATCGGCAATGCCGCCCGCGAGCCTGAGGTCGTCGATCTCGCCAACTGCCTGAACGCCATGGGCGCCAAGATCACAGGTGCCGGCACGGCGACGCTCACCATCGAAGGCGTCACCTCGCTCTCCGGCGCCCGCCACCGCGTCCTGCCGGATCGCATCGAGACCGGCACCTACGCCATGGCGGTCGCCATGGCCGGTGGCGACGTCGTGCTCGAAAATACCGATGTGGCGCTGCTCGAAACCGCGGTGGAAACGCTGCGCCGCGCCGGCGCGGAAATCTCGTCGACCAACAATGGCATGCGCATCAAGCGCAATGGCGCCGGCATCAGGCCGGTCGATATCGTCACCGATCCTTTCCCGGGCTTCCCGACCGACCTGCAGGCGCAGTTCATGGCGCTGATGACCCGTTCTTCCGGCGTCTCGCATGTCACCGAGACCATCTTCGAAAACCGTTTCATGCATGTGCAGGAGCTTGCCCGCCTCGGCGCCAGGATCTCGCTGTCCGGCCAGACGGCGAAGATCGAGGGTGTCCAACGCCTGCGCGGCGCGCCCGTCATGGCGACCGATCTGCGCGCCTCCGTCTCGCTCGTCATCGCCGGCCTTGCCGCCGAGGGCGAAACCACGGTCTCCCGCGTCTATCACCTCGACCGCGGTTTCGAACGGCTCGAGGAGAAGCTGACCCGCTGCGGCGCCATCGTCGAGCGCATCAGCGAGTAAGCACCGTTCATCCCGGTTGCGTAATTGGTCGCCGCGCCTTATTTCCCTTGTCTGACGCATCGCCATTCCGGCGGTGCCCGGCCTAGGCCGGTAATGGGATTGAGACTGAATGACCGACCTGAAACTTGTTGCGCTCGATAACGAGGATCTTGCGATCATGTCCGCGCATATGCAGGACAGTGTCTTCAAGGTCGGCGACATCGATTGGTCGCCGCGCGACGCGCAGTTCGCGCTTGCCGCCAATCGTTTCGTCTGGGAAGGTGCCGAGCGCAAGCGCAAGGGTTTCGAGCGCCGCCGTGCTGCCCTGGTTTTCAAGCGCGTGCTTGCCGTCCGTTCGCTCGGCATCGATCGCGGCAAACGCGACGAGGTGCTGTCGCTGCTGGCGCTGCGCTTCGAGCAAAAGGGCGAGGGGCCGGAGGGCACGATCGAGCT
Organism: Rhizobium sp. CB2179; assembly: GCF_057653455.1. Classification (NCBI taxonomy): domain Bacteria; kingdom Pseudomonadati; phylum Pseudomonadota; class Alphaproteobacteria; order Hyphomicrobiales; family Rhizobiaceae; genus Rhizobium; species Rhizobium sp. CB2179. The sequence goes on from NZ_CM172781.1 coordinate 258,223, forward strand.
GTCGCTGTCCGGCACGGCCTCGATTGCGCTCGATGTCGAATGCATCGAAGCCCAGCTGGCCGATATCGGCGGCGCCTGGGAGGCTTCCTCCAAGCCTCGCCACCGCTGACATGACGCCGGAAGTTTAGATATCGCAGTTTCGAGTTGGGAAGGAATATCGACCTTGGCAATCTGGCTGGATCAGGCATCGGAAGGTTTCGAGCAGCATTTTGCCGCCTTTCTGACGACGAAGCGTGAAGTCTCCGAGGATGTGAACATCGTCGTTCGCGCCATCATCGATGACGTGCGCGCCCGCGGTGATGTGGCGCTGGCCGAATATTCGCTGAAATTCGACGGCATCGATTACGCCACCGTCCCGATGCGCGTCACAGCTGAAGAGATCGACGCCGCCGTCGAGGCGGTGCCTTCGGAAGTGCTGGGGGCGCTGAAGCTCGCCGCACTGCGCATTGAATCCCACCATCGCCGGCAGCTGCCGAAGGATGATATCTACGAGGACGACCTCGGTGTCGGTCTCGGCTCGCGCTGGACGGCGATCGAAGCGGTCGGGCTCTATGTTCCGGGCGGCACCGCGAGTTATCCAAGCTCGGTGCTGATGAATGCGGTGCCGGCCAAGGTCGCCGGTGTCGATCGCATCGTCATCGCCGTTCCCGCCACCGGCGGCGCCGTCAATCCGGCGGTGCTTGCCGCCGCCAAGCTTGTCGGCGTCACGGAGATTTATCGTGTCGGCGGCGCCCAGGCGATCGCGGCTCTTGCCTATGGCACCGAGACGATCGCCCCAGTCGCCAAGATCACCGGCCCCGGCAATGCCTATGTCGCTGCCGCCAAGCGTCATGTCTTCGGCACCGTCGGCATCGATATGATCGCCGGCCCCTCCGAGGTGCTTGTCATTGCAGACAAGGACAACAATCCGGATTGGATCGCAGCCGACCTCTTGGCCCAGGCCGAGCACGACGTCAGTTCCCAGGCGATCCTGATCACGGATGACGCCGCATTCAGCAAGGCGGTGGAGCAGGCGGTCGAACGCCAGCTGAAGACGCTGAACCGGGCTGAGACGGCGGCAGCGAGCTGGCGCGATTTCGGCGCGGTCATCCTCGTTGCCGATCTGAAACAGGCCATTCCGCTGGCAAACCGTATCGCTGCCGAGCATCTGGAGCTCGCCGTCGCCGATCCGGACCGGTTGCTCGACGGCATCCGCAATGCCGGCGCGATCTTCATCGGCGCCCATACGCCCGAGGTGATCGGCGATTATGTCGGCGGTTCGAACCATGTGCTGCCGACGGCGCGTTCGGCGCGCTTCTCATCCGGCCTTTCGGTGCTCGATTTCGTCAAGCGCACCTCGATCCTGCGCCTCGGCCCGCAGCAGCTCCGCACCCTCGGCCCGGCGGCGATCGCCCTTGCCGTTTCCGAAGGCCTCGATGCCCATGCGCGATCGGTCGCGATCCGCCTCAACCTCGAAAGGTGAGGGCATGGCGAAGGGCGAATTCCGGCTTTGCGACGTCGTCCTTGACGATACGATCGGCCGTTCGACGCCCGATGTCGAGCATGAGCGCGCCGTCGCCATCTTCGATCTGATCGAGGAGAACAGGTTCGAGCCGCTCGGCCATGCCGGCGGGCCCTACCGGCTGAATATCTCGCTGGTCGATTCGAAGCTGGTATTCGCCATCACCACCGAAGAAGGCGGCGGCGTCGCCACCCATATCCTGTCGCTCACGCCCTTCCGGCGGATCGTCAAGGATTACTTCATGATCTGCGAGAGCTATTACGAAGCGATCCGTTCGTCGACGCCGAGCCGCATCGAGGCGATCGACATGGGCCGGCGCGGCATCCACAATGAAGGCTCGCAGACGCTAAAGGATAGGCTGGCCGGCAAGATAGAGGTCGATTTCGACACCGCCCGGCGCCTTTTCACGCTGGTCTGCGTGCTCTACTGGCGCGGATGACGGCAATGGAGCTCGCCGTCGACGTCGAGGAGGGAAAGCGGCCGGGCGCCATCCTCTTCATGTGCGGGATGAATGCCATCCGCTCGCCGATGGCCGAAGCGATCGCCCGTAGCATTCTGCCCGCCAATACCTATATCAGGTCTGCCGGCGTTCGCGCCGGCGAGCGCGATCCCTTCGTGGATGCCGTGCTGGATGAAATCGGGCTTTCCCTCGGGCGCCGCCAGCCGCAGACGCTGGAAGAACTCGAGGATGATTATTTCGATCTGATCATCACGCTGTCGCCGCAGGCCCATCATGCAGCACTCGAGCTGACGCGGTCGAGTGCAGTCGATGTCGTCTACTGGCCGACCATGGATCCGACGGTTGCAATCGGAACGCGCGAGCAGATTCTGGAAAGCTATCGCGAGGTCCGCGATCACCTGGCCGGCCTTATCGAAAGCCGGCTACTCAAACGAAATGGCATTGCCGCGCAATCGGCATGAAAACAAATAAAGGAAAGCCTGATCAACGAGGTTCACAAACCTTCGTTGATTGTGTAGTTTCCGCCCAAATTTTAAAGGCGCGCGCTGCGCTGCCTATTCAACCCACAGGAAGAAAACACTTATATGCCTAAAGAAGAAGTCCTCGAATTCCCGGGAATCGTCACCGAACTTCTGCCGAATGCGACGTTCCGCGTGAAGCTCGAAAACGAACACGAGATCATCGCCCACACCGCGGGCCGCATGCGCAAGAACCGCATCCGCGTTCTCGCCGGCGACAAGGTGCTTGTGGAAATGACGCCCTACGATCTGACCAAGGGCCGTATCACCTACCGTTTCAAGTAAGTTTGCCCGAAGGTCCCCGCAAGGGTTTTTGCTCCCGTCTGACGATGGTCGAGGTTCCATGGCGCTGAAATACAAGCTCATTCTGGCCTCGGGCTCGCCCCGTCGCGTCGACCTGCTCAACCAGGCCGGCATCGAGCCCTCGCGCCTGATGCCGATGGATATCGACGAGGCGCCGAAGAAGTCGGAGCATCCGCGTTCGCTCGCCCGCAGGCTTTCGGCCGAGAAGGCGGAAGCCGCTCTTGCCGCCATCAAGGGCGATATCACCTGGAAGGGCAGCTATATCCTGTCTGCCGATACGGTGGTCGCTGTCGGCCGGCGCATTCTCGGCAAGGCTGAGTTCGCCGACGAGGCGTTGAACTCGCTGCATCTTCTGTCGGGCCGCAACCATATGGTCTACACCGGCGTTTGCCTGGTGACCCCGGATCGCAAGGTCCGTCAGAAGATCGTCGAGACCAAGGTGCGCTTCAAGCGTCTCTCCGGCTTCGAGATCGAGAACTACCTGGCCTCCGGCCAGTGGCGCGGCAAGGCAGGCGCCTACGGCATCCAGGGCCTCGCCGGCACTTTCGTGCAGAAGATGGTGGGCTCCTACACCAATGTCGTCGGCCTGCCGCTTTATGAAACCATTCTGCTTTTGACCGGCGAAGGCTTCGATGTGCATAGCCGGTGGCCCGAGGGCTGAGCCCCGAGGGCCGATGCTTAAAGCGCGCCACGATCTTTCAGATCCGAGCGTCGCGCTTTAAGGCTTTATTTTCTCGCATGTCGTTGTCGCAAAACCGCTGCACACTTTTACGCGACATGCTTTAGGACGGACTGATATGCCTGAAGACAAGAAAGCGGCCGCCAAGGTCGAACCGCTGCGCAAGACGCGCCCTTGCCCCGAATGCGGCAAACCCTCCCACCGCGAACATTACCCCTTCTGCTCCAACCGCTGCCGCGAGGCCGATCTCTCCCGCTGGCTGACCGGCGCCTATGCCATTCCTGTTGCCGACGATGAGACGAAGGCTGATTATCCGGATGAAGAAAATTAAAGATTTCCGCCCGCGAAGCTCTTATTTTTCCTCATGAATCCGCAAAGCCGGCAAGACCGTCAAAAAAGAGTCATTTGACGCTTGCCATGGCCGAACAAGATGCTATAACCCCGCTCGCTTCCGGGGTGAACCAAGGCCCCGCGGTTCCTTTTTCTGAAAGGGACCATCGGAAGCAGGTTAGCCCAGGTAGCTCAGTTGGTAGAGCAGCGGATTGAAAATCCGCGTGTCACTGGTTCGATTCCGGTCCTGGGCACCACTCAATCCACGATGTTTTCATTGCATTTTTTTATCCGCATTATCGATGCGCGCGGGCATCCGATTGAAAGAACCTGCAGAATTTAGCAAGTATCGCCACTGGCAATATTATTGTAGCGAAATAGTTAGCTATCAGCTATATTTACTCATGAAAAGGATCGCCTACAGCAAGGCCGCCACGAAGGCACTCCGCAAGATGCAGCCGAAGCGCGCCGCGGCGATCATCGCCAACGGCGAGCCGGTCGACCTCAAGACGCTGCAAGGCAGCGAATTTTTTTGAATTCGTGTCGGACAGGACCGCGTCATCATCGACGATCAGACCATGCAGGTCCTCGTCATCAAGGCCGGCCCACGCGGCGACATCTATAACGAATAGGAGACCACCATGGGTGAAATCCAGAAACTGACCATCGACGGCAAGGGGTACGTGCTGCTTTCCGAAGACGACTATCAGGACCTTGTCGACGTCAGCGACGCGCGTGCCGCAAAGGCGCGTATCGACGCTGGCGAAGAGACCTGGCCTGAAGACGTCGTCAAGGCGCTGATCGCCGGCGAAGATCCTGTCCGGGTGTTCCGTAAGCATCGCGGCATGAGCATCAAGGAGCTGGCTGAAAAGTCCGGGCTCTCCCAGCCCTATCTTTCCGAAATCGAGACCGGAAAGAAGGAGGGCTCCCTGGACGCACTCAGGTCGATCGCCAGCGCGCTGGACGTCGACCTTGACGATGTGGCTTGATGTATACGCATCCCAAGGCGGCCATGCTGTGATCGAGCTTGCTGCTTTTAGAGCCGTATCCCTTTGCCCCACTTGGGGAGGCTCCCCCGTCCAAAAATATGATGCCGAGCTCCTGGTATGCAGGGCCAGAAGGCGGCCAACAAGCCCCTCTCTTTAGAGGTTAGTGTCGCCCTTTCAATGTCTTCGCCAGCATCTCGCTCAGTGTTGCCGCCGAGAGCATGGATTCGGCCAAAAGCTTCTTGAGCTTCTGGTTCTCTTCCTCCAGTGCTCTCAACCTTTTGGCATGGAGACCGACATTCCCGAACTGCAGGGATTGCCACCGATAGAAGGTCGGCTCGCTGATACCGTGCTTGTGGCAAACATCTGCCACTGTCACTCCGGCTTGGTGCTCCTTCAGAATACCCGTAATCTGGTCGTCGTCGAATTTTCGCTTGCCCATCACCGCCTCAGTCCTCGCGAAATGCTCTGTTGAAACTGTCGAGGAGTGGTCTGACGGCATAGAGCGCCACGCTGCTTTTGCCCGTTTCGATCAGTATCTGTGCGGGCATGCCCGCGACCAGCTCGACATCTTTCATTTTCGCCAACCGCTCGTCCGTTACACGGATCGTCGCGGCAAAGTAGGGCTGGCCGCTCTGCGGATCGGTGAGGCGGTCCGCTGATACATACTCCACTCGACCTTTCAGGAGTGGAACGCGCCGCTGATTATATGGAAGGAGGTGGACCTGTGCCTCGAGCCCGGCATGGACGAGATTGATGTCTTCCGGTCTGACGTGGGCAGACACGACAAGGCGATCTGAGCGCGGCAGAAGATCGACGAGCGGTTCACCCGCGCCGATCACCCCACCTGATGTGTGGATGCGCAGGTTCATGATTGTTCCATCTTCGGGAGCACGGATATCGGTCCTTGAGAGTTGGTCGTCGATCGCCCGCAAACGCTCGCGCAGTTGCATGATCCGGCTCTCCGTATCGCGCATGCCCTGGGCGACTTCGCTCAACCGGTCGCTCTCAAGCTTTGCGAGATCGGCCTGTGACCCGCTGATCACCTGGTAGGCGCGAGAGATCTGTGCCTCGACTTGACCCTGCTGGCCATCAAGGTCTGCTTTTTCCCGCTGGAGGTTGAGAAGTCTGCTTCTTCTTTCCAGACCTTTGGCGCTGAGGATCGTAACCTGATCCAGTTCTTGGCTCGAGATTGTCGCTCTGTCGGCCAGTGCTGCCTTCTGCGCGCCAAGTCCGACGATTTCCTGCCGCACCTGCGCGATCTTTTCATTGGCGATCTGAATTTCGGCCTGCATGACCCGGCGACGGGCTTCGAAGATTTTCTGTTGCCCAATCAGAATTGTGCTGACCGAAGGATATTTGTCCATTGCTGCCCTGAGATCCTCAGGATAGGCGATATGGTCGCCGCCCGTCTGCTCCGCAAGCAGGCGGGCGCGGCTTCCTTCGGCGTCCCAAAGTTGCCCTTGAATGCTGTCGCGCTCCGAGCGGGACTTCGTATCGTCGAGCTCTATCACGATTTGCCCGCCCATGACCGCATCGCCGTTTTTAACGAGTATCCGTCGGACAATCCCGCCTTCCAGATGCTGAATGGTCTTGCGGCTGGACTCCGGTTCGACAACGCCGGATGCGATCGCAGCGCTTTTCAGCGGCGCCAGGACCGACCAGATTCCCAATCCGACGATGAAGACCAGGATCAACAGGTTCCCCGTCCAGACAACACCTCTGAGCCCGGGCATGGGCGAAGGGGGGGCGGGTCCGCGCTGTTTCGACTCGATCACCGGCAAATAGGCCGTCTGTTGCCTGGCCGTCGCTGTCGATCGTGGAACCAACTGCTGACTCGTCCTTGACGAATTTGAAAATTTCGCCGGCGTTGCGTCCAGTTGAACAAGGGCCATGGCAGCGTTTCTCCCTATGTTCCTGTTCGAGACGGTGGCTGAAGATAAGTTTCATAAATCCGCTCGCTGTCGCCGAAGGCTGCCACCGTCCCGTTACGCATGATGGCAATCTTGTTGGTGACCGGCAGGATCCCCATCCGGTGAGTCATGATAACGACGGTCATCCCCCTGGATTTCATACGCTCGATTGCCGTGAACAGCATGCGTTCGCCGTCATAATCCAGGCTCGAATTCGGATCGTCGAGAACGATCAGGGACGGATTTCCATAGGCCGCCCGTGCCAGTCCCAGCTGTTGGCGTTGCGCTCGAAGGAGCAGGTTTCCACCTTCACCGATATCGGTCTCGTAGCCCTGGGGCAGCCGCATGATCGCGTCGTGCAAGCCAACCAGCTTTGCGGCGTCGATCGCCTTGCCGGGATCTCCTCCGTCCAGCCGGCCGATCACATCCTTGATCGCCCCGCCGAAAAGTTCGATGTCCTGCGGCAGGTATCCGACGTGGCGGGTCCCCCCGCAAAGGCGCAGAGCTGAGATATCGACCCCGCCGAGAAGAGCACATCCGCTCGTTGCTTGCACAACGCCTGCTATGACGCGACCGAGTGTCGATTTTCCCGATCCCGAAGGACCGATGAGCGCTATGCAATCGCCGGGCGCGAGGCGCAAGGTGATGCCTGTCAATATCGGCCGATCGGCGAATGGCTTGATATAGCTGACATTATCGAGAACGAGGCCATTGGGTTCCGGTAACGGCACCATTCGAGCATCGTGTTCAGATGCAACTGATATCAGCATTCTGTTCAAGCGATTGAAGGCATTGCGCGCAAACGTAAAGGAGCGCCATGCACCTATTGCGCCCTCGATTGGTGCAAGCCCGCGTCCGAGCAGCAGGCTCGCAACGAAGATGATCCCGGCACTGCCATTGTTTGCGAGCACCAGCCAGGTGGCGGATCCCATCATCAGGATCTGCGCGAGGGTGCGGATCGATTTGGAGAAACCAAGAATGATCTCCGTCCGATGCATCGCGATGTCCTGCGCCCTTCTTGCCATTTCCGCATCGCGATAGACGATCAGCGCTGCGCCATCCTGCATGCCCATTGCCCGGATCACCTCGATGTTTTTGAGGGCGGTCGCAAACCGGATATAGCTCCTCGAAAGGGCAAGATTGGCGTAGGCAAGCGGCTCTCTCGTCGCCAGTTCCGTCAGGAACGCAAACAGCAGAAGTGCAAGCGCGCTCAGAAGACCGATGGTCCCAAGCAGCGGATGAACAAGAAAGAGCAGGAACAGGAATACCGGTGCCCAGGGAACATCAAAAAAGAGCGAGCTAGCCGGTGAATCGAGGAACTGGCGTAGTGCGGCCAGGTCCCTGTAGCATTCCGTGGCGGCTCCCGTATCGGCGCGAGCGGCATATTCGAACGATGCCGTCAGCACCATGGGCCGCAGCCTGTGGTCCAGCCAACTGCCGATGCGCGAAAGAGCTGCTCTGCGCACGATATCCAGCGTGGACCCGACCATCACGCCGATGGCGATGATCATCGTCAGCATCAGCAGCGTGTCAGCGCTTCGGCTCGACAGGACCCTGTCGTAGATCTGCAGGAGATAGATCGAAGGCGCGAGAAGAAACAGATTGTAGCCGCAGCTATAGAGGAAGACCAGCCCGAAGGCTCCGGCACAAGCCCGGAGCGCAACAACAAGCTGTGTCGGCGGGCGCGGTGGCTTTATGGAAATTGTTGTCATTATCAGATCTCGCTGCACTTGATACTGACAAGAAGAGGCTGCTTACCTTGAGGGCCGCCGGCCGAAACCAGCGGCCCTTGAGGTCTGAGTTCAGGAGCCGAGATGGTCGACGTCGATATGGCCGAAGGCGTTTATGAAGTGATCGAGAGAATTGTTCACCGTCGTCGTTTCGGGATCCGTGTGAACCAGAGCTGACGAGATATCGCCGCCCAGAGCGTTGTTTCCGTTGCCGCCGTTGCCGCCGACGCCTGCGAGGATGGTCGCATGCTGATCGGCCACAAGCTGCGTATATTGGGTCGCGGTCGTCGCCGCATTCACGGTAGCCGTGTCGCCGCCGCTCGAGTTTCCTTGGCTGCCGTTGGAGTGGGAATCTCCCCCCGCGCCGCCGTCGCCGCTGTTCGTGACCGCCGCCAGGAAGCCGTTCTTGGCCTGAGCAAAGCCACCGTCTCCGCCACTGCCGGCGTCCCAACCTGCCTTCTGCCAAACGTGATCGCCGTTGTGCAGATGGGTATCGGCCCCGTAGACCGTTTGCACTGGGTCTACATATGCAACCGGGTTGTAGTTGATGTTCCCATCGTTGTGGCCATCGCCGCCGTTGCCGGCATTCGCGTCACCCGCATCCGGGTTGTTGAGATGAATCGTGTCGGATATCTGTGGAATAGGCATTGATGTCACTCCTTCTACTTCGTTTCATCAGTGTTGCTTTTACGGCGTGAGTATCAAGCATGTCACCGCCAGCCAATACAACCGCAGGCAAATAATGCCTGCGATTTAATCTGTGAACCATCTAGATATTCGGTGACATTCATTCGGATGTATACTTCGAGGCGGCGAAGCGTTATTTGAATTGGTACTTGGTGCTTTGGCGTCGGATGGCATGGCCACGATCATGTCTGCGACCTCGTCGAAGCGGCGCCGCTTTTTGAAGCAACGCCCGCCGAAGAAAACCGCCTGTATCCGGGGTTCTCATCAGGTTTGCGCTTGGCAAAGACGATCCTGTTCGGGGCTGAAAACGTTTATGTTCCGCCGCGAGAAAGATGCAGGACCTCTGATCCAAGGGCGGATTGGTGCTCGCAAACTCGCACAACGGGCGCTGCGGTCATGACAGCCAAATGGCTACAGTCCTAGCCGACGGGATGTAGACGAATTGCAGGCTCCGCTTTTCTTCCGTTCAGAGGCACAATGCCTGAACAATTCAGGCTGCATGGCGCCGCACGCTCGGTGGACGTGCGGTTGACCGCGGATGGAGACGGCAATGGCGGAAACTCGTTCCTTAGTGGAAGACTTGCCCAAGGCGGGCACCGATCAACACCTCGACTCCAATGTGGCCGCGGGACATCTGGCGCTGGTGCCGACTTGGCTTCCATTGGATGTCGCTTCCGGTCCAAGCTCTAATTCAGCCGGCAGCGGTGGTGACGGAATAAGCGAAGGCGTGATCAGCAGCAACGCGTTGGCCGTTTTCATGCCGTCCAATGCCGCTATTGCGGGACCTCATTCGGGTGCCGACGCTTTCCAGGGCAATGATGCGCTCATCAATCAGCATCCCACCGAAATGGCCGGGATAGGTGGGAATGGCGGCAGCGGCAATGTTGCCATCGGCAGCGGCGATGGCGCCAATCATGCCGGCACGGGGGGCAATGGGCTTTTCTACGGCGGACTCGTGAGCACCGAAGTCGCACTGTTTGCCCCCGTCAATACTGCCGTGGCTGCAGGCCCCGGCGCGACGGCTCACGCCGAGCAATCGAACAACGCCCTGTTCCTGCAGGGCGCAACCCAGATCGGCGGCATGGGCGGCTCGGGCGGAGACCATAACGTCGCGAGCCACGGCTCGTCGATGAGCCCGGGAACTGCGCTCACATTGACCGGCGACTTTTATGCAGGTCATGGCGGCGATGGATATTTCGTCGGCACTATGGTCGACGTGAGTATCGCCATCTTCTCGCCGATCAATATCGCCATTGGCGCCGCGGGCGGCTCGGCGGAGGCCCATCAGACAAACAATGTCATTTTCGATCAGGGAGCTGTGCAGATCGCAGGCATCGGCGGCAATGGCGGTGGCTTCAACCTGTCGTCAGACACGATTTTCACCGGCAACCATGCGCTCGGCGGTGGCGGTGACGGGGTCGGATCGTCAACCGGCAGCATGGTCGATGTCAATTTCGGCTATTTCCATCCCATCAACATTGCCGTTCCCGCCGGTGGGACGGCGGACGCCCAACAGGTCGATCATGTTCTCTATGATCAACATGCGCTCCAGTTGGCCGGCATCGCGGGCCACGGCGGAGACGGTAACCTCACAGACGCCCATTCGGCTCTCGTAGACGACATTCTGAGCTTCATGCATGGCTAGAGCCTTTCCATTTTTCTTCGAAGCACGGAAATGCTCTATCTCTTTGTTTCCACGCAATTCCGGACGCAAAACCGCTACGCATTTTTGCTGATATTGCGCTAGCGCATAGCCTCCCCACTTGCATTGCGGAGGCTCAACTGCACGAAACCGTTCTTTGTGCGATCTTTCAAGCCATGTGTTGAATTGCTTCCTCCGCCCGGCATTCGGCTCCTTGGGCCGATATGACACTGAACGGCGGGCTCAGTGAGATCCCGAACATTCCACAATGACCTCATCCGCATTGTCGCCGATTTCGGCCGACTGGGGCCGTGACCTCCGGCCGCTATCGGTCGGTGCCGGCGCAGTGCTGTTTGCGGGAGAACAATGCTAACTGGTATTAATGCGTCATTAGAGCACAGTTTCACTAATCATAAGGGGTAGTCAGCGATCTCAGGCTTTTGTTGCTTTTCGCGTTTGTCATTTTGTTGTCGGGTCTGCGACTGCTTTGAATTGAGATATGGAAACAAAGCCGAGCCGATCGGCAACTCGTTATATCCAATGGCGCTTTCCGAAATGGGTCGGTAGCAGATCAGTTGCCTTTTCAGTGCCTTTGAAAGCTTTGTTGACCCGCTTGCCGTACGTGAATTCGGCGAAGGCTGGAAAGTCTGCAGCGACAAGTCGAACCAGCAGGCATTCATGAAAAATCTCTTCAATGTGCTCTGCAATCCCAGTTATCTATCATTGATATTTTATAAACTATAAGAATTATCATGAGAGGTAAGACTATTAATATCAGAAATACACTCACTTTTTCTCATGACATGTAGTGAGAACAGGAATAATATGAACAGCTGTTGCGTTGCAAATATTCTTGGGGAGCACGCAAGTGTCCGACATTACTGGAACTAGGCGCCGTATCGGGCGCAATGCACCAACTGTGATCATCATCGAGCATTCTACATTGGCGCGCACCACCGTGGTGAAGCTTCTTGAGCGTGAACTCGCCGGATGGAACGTTATAGATTTGATCTCGACCGAGAGTCTCGAGAGTGCTCTCGGGGCTGAGGTGCGTTTGATTGTATTGGGTCTGGCTGGCAGAAGTGTTGAGAGCACCAGCCTGCGTGACGATCTCGCGGCGATTGCTGCACGTTTTCCTGAGGCTCCTGTCACGTTGCTCTCAGGTACGGATGACGCCATCATAGCCCGTCAGGCACTCAAGATGGGCCTCCGCGGCTTATTCTCGACTTCACTTCCCATTGACATTGCCCTTGCCGGTCTTCGTCTCGTTCTGGCTGGAGGAACGTTTTTCCCGCAGCTATTGGGAGCTGTTACAGCAGTCCCAAACGATCATACGCCGGTCAGAAATGAGGCCGAAAAGAGTTTGGATGAGAGGACGCAGTATTTGGCGATTGCTGATTTCACTCCCCGGGAAGCGGATGTCCTCGCAGAGCTGCAATGCGGCTGTTCAAATAAGGTCATTGCAGGAAAACTTAATTTGTCGGGGCATACGGTGAAGATGCATTTGCAGCACATAATGCGCAAGTTGCAGGCGCAGAACCGCACAGAAGTGGTTGCCCGCTTAATTCAAAGAGCCGCCGGTGGGCCTGACGTCTCGCCGAGTTAGGCGGCGTCGCCAGTACCGGGGAGTATCGGCGGGGCGTTCGTTTCAACGGGTCTCATATCGTGATGCCTCGATCGGAACCGCGAGTCCGGCCGTCCGTTACCCTTTGAGGAACGGAGGATATGGACATGCGCAAGAGAAAAGCCATCGTCGAGGCGGCGCTCGAGTCCGAGTACGAGCGCCAGGCACTGGGGATCATGAATACCGAGCAAGCTCTCAAGCTTGAGGATTCCGACGGTCTTGTCTTCAGTCATCCGGATAAAGAGGCCGGAGTGACGGACCATTTTGTCGATCAAGATGAGCTGCGCCGATTGGTGCGGCGGTCAACGCCGCCGCTTTCCCGATTGCAATCGCAGCCTCGTACGACGCGTTCGTCCTGAACTTCAAGCAATCATATAACCACCGTCCACCGGCATCGATATCCCGTTCACCATGGCAGCCTGATCGGACAGCAGGAAAAGAACAACCTCGGCGATATCTGCCGGCTCGGCGAAGCGACCGACGGGAATTCGCTTCATCATCCCCGCGGCTTTCTCGGGATCGCTCCATGCCTTCACCGCCATTGGCGTCAACGTCACCGTTGGATGGACGCCGTTGGCGCGGATGCCGTGCGGCGCAAGTTCCTTGGCCATGACCCGCGTCAAGCCATCCAATCCACCCTTCGATGCACAATAGGCCGCGTGGTCGGGGATGCCGACGAAGGAGGCGACCGACGAGACATTGACGATGGCGCCCTTGCGGCCCTCCTTGATCAGCGAACGGGCATATTCCTGGGCGACGATCATCGGAGCGCGCGTATTGACCGCGACAAGACGATCGAACGCTTCGACGGTCGTCTCCAGGAACGGCTGGAGCTCGGTCGTGCCGGCGCAGTTGATAAGGAAATCTGCGGGAAGGGCAGCGATCGCCGCCTCTCTGGTCGCATCGGCGTCCGCGAGATCGACCTGGATTGCCCGGCAGCCGAATTCCCCTCGCAACGCTTCGACGTCGGCAGCACTACGCGTCAGCGCGACGACCTGCGCACTCCGTTCGACGAGCATCCTTACAATTTCGCGTCCGATACCTTTGCCGGCGCCGGTCACGATCACCGTCTTTCCTCTGAACTCCATGGGTCGATCTCCTAAAGTCTCTGGCCTGTTTCCCGATCGAAGATATGCGCACGTCGGGGATCGATGTGGAAGTACATCGTCCGTCCGGGGTCGACCTCGATACGCTCACGGATCAGCGCGTCGATCGGCACGCCTCCCGTGCGGCCGAAGATCAACGTCTCGGAACCCGTCGGCTCGAACACCGAGACTTCGACCGGAACGCCTTCTTCGCCGATCGTGATGTGCTCCGGTCGGATGCCGTAGGTAACGGCTCGTCCTTCCTCCGCATTTGTATCTGCCATGGGCAAGGTGATGCCCTGTTCGGTGACGACGATCTTCCTGCCGTCGCGGGTGGCTATGCGGCCCTCAAGGAAGTTCATCGATGGGCTGCAGATGAAGCCGGCGACGAAGAGGTTGACGGGGAAGTCGTAGAGATCGAGAGGCTTGCCGATCTGCTCGACCCTCCCGTCACGCATCACCACGATCTTGTTGGCCATCGTCATCGCCTCGATCTGATCGTGCGTGACGTAGACGGTGGTGGTCTTCAGCCGCTGGTGAAGCTCCTTGATCTCGACGCGCATGGTGACGCGGAGTTTAGCGTCGAGGTTCGACAATGGCTCGTCGAATAGGAAGACCTTCGGGTCTCGGACGATGGCACGACCCATCGCCACGCGTTGACGCTGTCCGCCCGACAGTTGCTTCGGATAGCGGTCGAGATAACGCGTCAGATCGAGGATCTCGGCCGCCCTGCCGACCTTCTCGTCGATCTCCGCCTTCGGACGTTTGGCCATCTTCAGCGGAAAGCCCATATTCTCGGCGACCGTCTTGTGGGGATAGAGCGCGTAGCTCTGGAAGACCATCGCGATGTCACGCTCCTTTGGAGGAGCGTCGGTGACGACACGGCCGCCGATCCGGATGTCTCCGCTGCTGACCGTCTCCAGCCCGGCGATCATCCGGAGCAGGGTGGACTTGCCGCATCCGGAGGGACCGACCCGAACGACGAATTCCCCGTCCTCGATGTCGACGCTCACGCCATGCATGACCTGAAGAGAGCCATACTTCTTGGTGACGTCGCTAACCTGTACGTTTGCCAATGTCGTTCCCCCTAAAGCAGCCCAGTTTGTGTTTTGATGTCATTGACGGAATTCATCGGTTCATCCCTTCCAGACGACATAGGCGCCAAGGACCGCCGAGATTGCCGCCGCGAACCATACCGAAGGCCCGAACGGCTCGATGAACCGCATCCAGAACAGCGAGAGCGCGACCCAGATCACGATCGAGATGAAGAGCCGGTCGAACCAGTTCGTTTCGATCGGCAGAAATCCCGGCTTGCGTTCGTTATTTCCTGATTGAGACGTCATAGTTTCATCCTTTCACGGCGCCGAAGGTCAGGCCGGCGACGATGTGACGCTGGACCACCGAAAAGACGATGAGCGCCGGAACCAATGTCAGCATTGAGATCGCGGCCATGATGCCCCAGGCCGTTCCCGTCGTCGTCACATATTCAGACAAGCCGGTGGTCAGAGTCCGCGCGTGGAAATTGGTGAGCGTCGCTGCCAGCAGGTATTCGTTCCACGCAAACACCCAGGTCAGGATTAGCGTCACCGCAAGTCCGGGCCGTGCCAAAGGAAAGATGATATCATAGAGGACGGTCCATGGGCTCGCGCCGTCCATGTAGGCCGCCTCGTCCAATTCCTTCGGAATGCCTTCCACGGTCGGACGCAGCGTCCAGATGGCGAAGGGAAGGTTGAAGGAGCAATAGACCAGGATCATGCCCAGCTTGGAATCGGCGAGCGAGAAGTCGCCGATCCTGTAGACCTGCGTCAGTAGCAGGAAAAGCGGCAGCAGGAAGACCGCCGGCGGCGCCATGCGGTTGGTGATCGTCCAGAAGAAGATGCTTTCCTTGCCGGCGAGGTCGAAGCGCGTCAGGGCGTAGCAGGCAAGGAAGCCGAGCGTGGTGACGAGCAGCGCGTTGCCTGACGAAATGATCATCGAGTTGAGCATGTATCCGCGCAAGGTCGGATTGGTCAGCACGTCCTGGTAGTTCTTCCAGAAGAAGCTCCGGAGAATGACATCGGGCGTCGAGAACAGGTCGAAG
Organism: Rhizobium sp. CB2179; assembly: GCF_057653455.1. Lineage (NCBI taxonomy): Bacteria > Pseudomonadati > Pseudomonadota > Alphaproteobacteria > Hyphomicrobiales > Rhizobiaceae > Rhizobium > Rhizobium sp. CB2179. Next base: position 273,761 of record NZ_CM172781.1, read on the forward strand.
GGCTGTTTGACCGATATGACGAAGAGCCAGTAGATCGGGAAAAGGGTCGCGAGGCTTATCAAGGTCCACAGGACGACCGGAAGCCAGGGAAAACGGGTCTTCTTCATCGCTTCAACCTCTCTTCACGCGGGGCGCAATCAAACCGACGTAGAGCAGCCAGCAGACGACGATGGTGAGATAGAGGACGATGACGGAGATCGCCGAACCGTAGCCGTAATTCGTCTTGGGAAAGACTTCCTTGAAGATATGGACGCCGATGTAGCGCGTCGATGAACCCGGACCGCCGCCGGTCAGCATCAGGACTTCGTCAACGGTGCGCAGCGCATCCATCAGCCTGATGAACACCGTGGCGAGCATGGCCGGACGGATCAGGGGCAGCGTGATGTGCCAGAAGATCTGGCTTTTGCCCGCGCCGTCGATCTGCGCCTGCTCGAACGGGTCTGAAGGAAGTGAGACGAGTGCGGCGATCAGCGAGAGGGTGACGAGCGGCGTCCAGTGCCAGATGTCCATGATGACAGTGACGGTGAAGGCCGCGACGGCGCTCTGGCCGATATTCAGATCGTAGCCGAACCAGCTCCTCAGAAGATAGGGAATGATGCCGATGGAGGGGGTGGTCATCAGCTTCCAGACTGAGCCGACGATGATCGGCGCCATGATCAGCGGCAGCGTATGGATCGTGCGAAACACCGCTTTTCCGGGAAAGTCCTTGAGCAGCGCCTGGGCGAGGATGTAGCCAAGGACCAGCTCCGAGACGACCGCGAAGAAGACGAATGTCAGGGTGATGCCGAGCGATGCCAGGAACTGCGGGTCGAAGACGAGCCGCCGATAATTCTCAGCCCAGTTGAAAATCATGCCCGGATTGGCCGCGAACGGGTTCCATGAATGGAAAGAGACCCAGAGGACGTAGATGAAAGGAAAGATCCCGAACAATCCGAGGATCACTATGGTCGGTGACAGCAACAGCCACCCGAGCTTCTGCGAATGCATCGCCTATCCCCCATTGAACGTTATGTGGACGTCCGCTCCATCTGGGAACGGAAGATGACGGGTCGTCGGAACGACCCGTCAAGTTGGGGAGGATGTTTTATTTGCGATAGCCGAGCGAGGTGAGCTCTTCTTCGGCCTTGGCCGCCATCTGGTCGAGGCCTTCATCGGGCCCGATCTTGCCGGTCAGGATGTCGTAGAAGATAGGAGCGGTCGCTTCACGCACCTGCGCATGGAAGGGATAGGGGGGAGCGCCGGCGAAGAGCTTGCCGTCGTCCTTCAGCATCGTGTAGAAGCCGCCAAGCTTGACGTCCATCTCCTTCACCTTCGGATCGTCGAACGTCGCCTTGTTGGTGATGCGCGGTGCAGCGATCGCCCAATCGGGCTGCACTTCGTTCTGGCCGATGAATTCGAGGAACAGCAGTGATGCTTCCTTGTTCTTGGACGTGACCGGAACGCCGAAGGCGCCGCCATCGTAGTAGCCGATATAGCCCTTTCCAGCTTTCGCGTCGTCCAATACGCCCGGCTCGAGCGGCGGCAGAGCGAAACCGACCTGGCCGACCACCTTCGACTGCGCCGGATCGCTTGCGATCCACGCGGCGTTCTCACCGTAGATCAGGCCCTGGGCGACGCGGCCCGCGGCGAAGGTCGTCGCGGTTTCCGTCCAGGTTGACTGCGTCGATTCCGGAGGAGCGATGTCGCGCAGGTGCAGCCAGTACTTCAACGCGGCCTTGGCCTTGTCGCCGTTCATTGCGCCGCCATGTTCGACCGTCGCCGCATAATTGTTCTTGGCGTCGATGCCCCAATTGTAGACGCCGAAAGTCGGCGCGATGGACTCGAAGAATTCATACCAGGACGCCGGATGGCCGGTATGTGCCTGAGCGGTGGTGCCCCAGAGCTCCATACCGTTGTCCTTGCCGTACTTCGTGAAGAATTCGGCGATCTCGGTGTATTCCGCGTGTGTGGTCGCCGGCTTCAGGTCCTTGCCGGTTTCCTTCTTGAAAGCTTCCTTGATCTTCGGATCTTCGAACAGGTCCTTACGATAGAGATACGCCTTCAGGAAGGCTTCCATCGGAACGCCGAAGAGATCGCCGCTCGCGTCCTTGAAATAGTCGGCAAAGCTGGTGAAGTTCGCATCGTCGTAGGTCGGCGCCTTCAGATCCGGCTGGTCTTTAAGCGTCTTGGTGATGTCGACGAGGAAATTCCTGGCGAGATAGGAGTAGATGATGTCCTGCTCGATGTAGACCATGTCATAGATACCAGTCTTGGCTTCCATGTCCTTGATGGCCTTGTCGTACATCTGATCCCAGGACGTCGTCTCGATGTCGACCTTGATGCCGGTCTTCTTTTCGAATTCCGGAGCAAGCACATTCCTGATGTAGTTCGATGGCGGGGTGCTTTCGGTGACGCCGTGCAGTGTCACGCCCTTGAATTTGGCGCCGGCGTCGGACCAGAAATCAGCCCAGGCAGGCGAAGCAGTGGCGGCGAGGCTGAGCGTCAGCGCAAGCGCGCTAGCCTTCAAAGCATAGTTCATTTTCAATCCTCCCAAAGTGCAGCGAGATCATTTCGCCGGTCCTTTGTGTAGGCCAAAAAAACCACCGGCGCAACATTTGTTGTCTAAACATGCAAATAGAGGATCTATCTTATTGATTTTCGCAGAAACTAATTTCCGACGGAGGGTTGAATGCAATGGGCACAACCTTAAAATGTTGCATTGCAAGGTATTTTTGCAAAGCAGCAAAAGATTTTAAGCCAAAATTATTTGTTGTCTTGCCAAACTAAATGGCATAGCACTGTCCGCAGCCAAAGGCATTTTTTGGAGGAAAAGGCTATGCGTCGATTGGGTATCCATTCATTTGTATGGACAGGCGGCCAAACGCAGGAAGGGCTGGAGATGGCCCTCAACAAGACGGCCGAACACGGATATCGCACCATCGAATTTGCCTATCTGCGCCCCGAGAAATTCAATCTCGATCGACTGGCAAAGCTTGCGCAGTCGCTTGACGTGGAGATTGGCGTGACGATGGGCCTGCCGCTCGACAGGGACGTATCGAGCGAGGATACCTCTGCTGTGTCCGCCGGCAAGCAGACGCTGGCCGACGCCGTTCGGGCGGTCCGTGACATCGGCGGCAACAAGCTGGGCGGAATTCTCTATTCCGCGCACACCAAGTACAATCGCCAGCCGACGAAGAAGGGCTGGGACAATAGCGTCGCCGCGATCGCCGCGACCGCCGAAGTCGCCAGACAAGCGAACGTCGACCTCGTCCTGGAGGTTGTCAACCGGTTCGAGACGAACCTGCTGAATACGGCGGCGCAGGGGCTGAAGTTCATCGCCGAGACGGGATCGGAGCATGTCCGTCTCCACCTCGACACATTCCATATGAACATCGAGGAAGCCAATCCGGCCGCGGCGATCCGCCTGGCCGGCGACAAGATCGGCTACTTCCACATCGGCGAGAGCAATCGCGGTTACCTCGGCGACGGCGTCATCAATTTCGATCTGATCTTCGACGCTCTGCTCGACATCGACTACAAGCGCGACATCGTGTTCGAAAGCTTCTCGACGACGGTCGTGGACGAAGGCCTGTCGCTCGCCTGCGCGATCTGGCGCGACACCTGGGAGGATAATGATCCGCTTGCGGCGCACGCGAAGCGCTACATCGAGCTGAAATATGACGAGGCCAAGCGCCGCCGCGCCACAAACGCGCGGCCCTGATTATCCCTCTGACAGCCTGTTCCAGTCGTGTAAGGGTTGGGCCGACTGAAGGGAATTGAAACATGAACGACACCGTCTCCATCGGAAGTTCGCCGCGCAGGATCCGACAGAACAATATCGTCGCCGCCTTGCAGACGATCTATGCCCACCGAAGCCTCAGCCGGGCGGATCTCGCCCGGAAGCTCGGGATGAATCGCTCGTCCTCGGGAGAGATCGTCGCCGAGCTGACGGAAGGCGGGTTCGTTCAGGAGTCGGACGAGAGCGGCAAGCAGCGCCTGGAGCATTCCCGTGCCGGGCGTCCTGGTATCATGCTCGAACTGGTCCCCGATGCCGCATTCTTCGTCGGGATCGAGATTGGCGTCGAGCATATATCGGCTGCAGTTGTCGATCTCTCCGCCGAAGTCCGGGCATGTCGGAAAATCGCGTTCGACACCATGTCGTCGACCGTGGAGGAGGCCGTGGCGCGGGGTGTCGAGCTGATCGTCGGCGCGATGGCGAAGGGGATGATCGGACGGTGCAAGGGTCTCGGCATATCGGCGCCGGCCCACATCCGGCCGGACGGAATTGTCACCCTCGCACCCATCATCGGCTGGCGGGAGGTGTCGTTGAAGGAGATTGGCCGATCCGCCTTCCTGGCCGCCTTCCCGGCCGCCGTCCCGATCGCAGTTGAAAACGACGCCAACGCGTTTGCGATCGGCGACAGCTATCGTCACGGCGTCTCAGGCGTGACCCTGTTCCTGCTGATGGAAACCGGCGTTGGTGGCGGTATCATGATCGATGGCAAGCTGTTCCGGGGCGGCCACGGCCTGGCGGGAGAAATCGGTCACACCCTGGTGCCGGGAAGCGGCGGTCAGAAGTTTGAGCAACTGATCGGTCGCGAAGTGCTGATCAGGCAATATCGCGAGGCTATTGGACGTAAGCACGTCGATCTGCAGGAATTCCTTGGCGACGTTCATGACCGTGTCCCGGCCGCGGTCAATATCGCCGAAACCTGGTCGCGCCATCTCGCATATGCATTGCTGCAGGCCTGTCGGCTGCTCGACCCCGACAGGATCGTGCTGGGTGGCTCTGTGGCATCCCTCTACCCGATGGTGGCCGCCCGGGTGGCGGTCCACATGTCGGAGGGCCAGAGTATACCTTTCCCCACGCCGGAGATCGTCGTGGACGATGATGCGGAGTTCGGCTCCGCCTTCGGGGCGGCGTGCATGTTGCACCAGCGCTTTCTGTCATTGGAGAGCGAGGAGTTCGGCGGCGAGGACGGTGCGCCGATCCAGTCGGCGACGAGTTGACGACAAGAACGATCGAAAGCAGGATTGCAAATGACTTCAGTACTGGCTCCGGACCCGCTTGGTCCCACCGTTTGCGTAGGGGAGATCCTCGTCGAGATCGTCGCCACGACGGTCGGAGACGGCTTTCTCAAAGCCCAGCCGCTCGTCGGTCCGTTCGCGAGCGGAGCGCCGGCGATCTTCATCTCGCAATGCGGGCGCCTGGGCGGCAAGGCCGCAATGGTCGGCGCCGTCGGCGATGACGATTTCGGTCGTGTCAATACCGATCGCCTCAAACGCGACGGCGTCGACGTTTCGACGATCTCGATCGATTCGGATTACCCCACAGGCAGCGCCTTTGTCCGCTACCGCAAGGATGGCTCCAGGGATTTCGTCTATAACATCGCCACATCAGCAGCTGCGCGCTTCGGCTGGTCTCAAGCGGTCGGCGATCTCATCCATCGGAGCGGGCATCTTCACGTGATGGGTTCCGCCCTGTCGGTCCCCAGTGCGCGCGCTGTGATCGACAAGGCGGTCGACATCGTCAAGGCGCGGGGCGGAACCCTCTCAGTGGATCCGAACATTCGCAAGGAATTGAAGCTGGATGAGGATACAGAGCGCCGCTTTTCCAAGCTTGTCGCTGCCGCCGATCTGCTTCTGCCGTCCGGAGAGGAGCTTGAGCGTGCCGCCGGCGTCGAAGGCGAGGCAGAGGCGATCCGCCGCTTGTTCGAGATCGGCGTCAAGGAGATCGTGCTGAAGCGCGGCGCCGAAGGCGCAACCTATTTCGGCAGGCAAGGAGACCGCATCGACGCATCGGCATTTGTCGTTCAAGAGGTCGACCCCACCGGCGCCGGCGACTGCTTTGGTGGCGCCTATCTCACCTGCCGGCGGCTCGGAATGTCTCCGCAGCAAGCTCTGACCTATGCCTCGGCCGCCGGCGCCCGCAACGTGATGGTCTTGGGTCCGATGGAAGGTGCCGGCACTCGGCAAGAGCTCGATGCGTTCATCGCTTCAACGGAAAGGCGGTCGTGATGCAGGTGCATCTCAACGAACTGGCCAGGCTGAGGATCGAAGGCCACCCCAGAGGCGTGACCTCCGTATGCTCCGCCCACCCCATCGTGCTTCGCGCCGCGCTCCGACATGGACGGCAACACGAGAGCACCGTCCTCATTGAAGCGACCTGCAACCAGGTCAACCACCTCGGCGGCTACACCGGAATGACGCCAAGCGACTTCGCGTCCCGCGTTCGCCAAATAGCAGTCGAGGAGGGATGCCCCGAAAATCTGATCGTTCTCGGCGGTGACCATCTCGGCCCCAATCCTTGGCGCGATCGCCCGGCCGAAGAGGCCATGGCCGAGGCGGAGAAGATGGTTGCCGCCTATGTCGAGGCCGGGTTTCGCAAGATTCACCTCGATGCCTCGATGGGCTGCAAGGGCGAGCCGGTGGCGCTCGACGACGAAACCACCGCCCATCGCGCCGCCCGGCTCGCGGCGGTCGCCGAGGCCTCGGCGAAGAAGAGCGGCGGCGCAATGCCGGTTTATGTCATCGGCACCGAAGTGCCGCCGCCAGGCGGGGCCGATCATGCCCTGACAACCATCGATCCGACGGCGGCCGCAGCGGCGCTGAAGACGATCGAAGTCCACCGCCGGATCTTTGCGGAGGCAGGACTCGGCCAAGCGTTTGAACGGGCCATCGGGCTGGTCGTTCAGCCGGGCGTCGAGTTCGGCAATCAGAATGTCATCCTTTACGACCGCAGCAAGATAGACGCGCTGAAATCGGTGCTCACCGAGGAGCCGCAGTTCGTCTTCGAGGCGCATTCGACGGATTATCAGGGAACCCGGCCCTTGACCGCGCTGGTGGAGGACGGCTTTCCCATTCTGAAGGTCGGTCCCGAGCTGACCTTCGTCCTGCGCGAAGCGCTCTATGCGTTGGATGCGATCGCGTCGCACCTCTTGCCCGATTACGGCGAACGTCCGCTCTATGCGGCGATGGAAGCGGTGATGCTCGATCAGTCCGGCAACTGGAGCCGCCACTACCACGGGACAAACGCCGAGATGCGCTGGCTGCGGCATTACTCGCTGTCTGACCGCATTCGCTATTATTGGGCGTCGGCTGAAGCCCAAGAGGCCGTCGGGCGCCTGTGCGAGGCGCTTCGAGGGCAAATTGTACCGCTGCCCTTGTTTTGGCAGCATATGCCGGCCGCACAGGAATTCGCAGATGCGCCGCTCGATCCGGAACAGGTTTTGATCTGGAGGGTGACGAAGAGTCTCTCGGACTATCACGCCGCCTGCGGTGTCGGGAAAAATTGACAATCAGGATCAAGACAGGAGGAAAATCATGACGGAATTGAATGGGAAGATCGCGGCGGTCACGGGTGCTGCGTCCGGAATTGGACTCGCTTCGACGGAGGCAATGCTCGCCGCTGGCGCGACGGTCGTGCTGGTGGACCGCGATGAGAAGGCCCTTGAGACGGTTTGTGCCCGGCTTGGCGAGCGCGCTATTCCGCTCAAGATCAACTTGCTGGATCCGGGCGAGTGTGCGGGACTGCTCGATGGCATCCTGTCGAAGACGGGCAAGCTCGATATCCTGCATGCCAATGCAGGCACCTATATCGGCGGCGACCTGATGGAAACCGACCTCGATACCATCGATCGGATGCTCAATCTCAATGTAAACGTTGTCATCAAGAACGTTCGAAGCGTCATTCCGCACATGATCGAACGCGGCACCGGCGACATTGTCGTCACCAGCTCCGTCGCTGGACACTCGGCGATTCCATGGGAACCTGTTTATTCGTCATCGAAGTGGGCGATGACGTGCTTCGTCCAGACGATGCGACGCCAGCTTCTGAAAAGTGGCATTCGTGTGGGGTCGGTTTCTCCAGGCCCGGTGATCAGCGCTTTGCTCGCGGATTGGCCGGAAGAAAACCTTCGCAAGGCCAAGGAGGCCGGAGCCTTGATCGAGCCCAAGGAAGTCGCCGACGCGATCATCTTCATGCTGACACGGCCGCGCAACGTCACCATCCGCGATATCGTCGTGCTTCCAAGCGCCTTTGACATTTGAGGAGACGTGACATGAGCTACCAGCAGAAATTTCGCCTCGACGGCGAACGTGCGGTGGTCACAGGCGGAGGGCGTGCGATCGGTCTCTGCTGCACCGAGGCGCTGGCGGAGGCGGGCGCCGCCGTCGTCGTCATCGAACGGAGCGAGGCCGATGCCGAGCAGGCGTTGGCTCTCCGGGACAGAGGCTACGACATCGAAGTCCGGGTGGGCGACGTCACCGACGCGGCCCGAATGGACGCGATCGCAACCGAGCTTGCCGACGGCGGGCGGCCGGCGACCATCCTGGTGAACAATGCCGGAATTGGCCAGAGCGGCATCCCGGCGCAGGATCTCACCGACGCCGATTGGCTGCGCATGATGGACGTCAATCTCAACGGCGTCTTCTGGTGCTCGCGCGCCTTTGGTCGTCCGATGATTTCGATGAAACGCGGCGCCATCGTGAACCTCGGCTCGATGTCGGGGACGATCTGCAACCGGCCCCAGCCTCAGACGGCCTATAACGTCTCCAAGGCGGCAGTCCATCACCTCACGCGCTCGTTGGCCGCCGAGTGGGCACACCACGGTATCAGGGTAAATGCCGTTGCGCCCACCTATATCGAGACACCGATGGTGGTCGCCGTCGAAGCCAATCGCGAGCGTATCCCGCTCTGGCTCGCCGACACGCCGATGGGAAGAATGGGAACGCCGGAGGAGGTTGCAAGTGCGGTCCTCTTCCTCGCGTCGGGCGCCGCCAGCCTGATGACCGGGGCGATCGTCAACGTCGATGCAGGGTTCACCTGCTGGTAGTCGGTCCCGGACGAGGTGAGAGCGGCGCCTCGTCCACACCTGGAAACCCGTATGGAAACGTTACCACATTATCTTGACTCGCATTCCTGCTGCGTTTATCCAAATGTGGAAACGTTACCATATCGGGAGGAAGCTTGATGAAATCCGCGCGATTGAACCGACTTTTCGGCGTATCTGGAAATTGTTTTGACGTTGCTATCGATCACGGCATGTTCAATGAACGGACTTTCCTCGCCGGCATCGAGAACATGAAGACAGCGATCGAGGTGATCGCGCAAGCGGCGCCGGATGCAATTCAGCTGCCGCCGGGAACCGCACCCATGCTGCAGGCGATCCCCGGCAAGCAGCGTCCGGCGCTGGTGCTGCGCACCGACATCGCCAACATCTATGGCAATCCCCTGCCGTCTCAGCTGTTTTCCGAAATGATCGACAGGGCGGTGGAACAGGGCGTTGCGTTGGATGCCGCCTGTGTCGTCGTCAATCTCTTGATGCTGCCGGACCAGCCGGAAGTCTACCGCGCCTGCGTGCGCAATGTGAACAGCCTGAAACGCGAATGCGAGATCTACGGCATGCCGCTGATGGTCGAGCCGCTCGTCATGCAGGACAATTCCAAGGGCGCCTACATGGTCGACGGCGCGATCGACAAGATCCTGCCGCTCGTGCGCCAGGCGGCCGAACTCGGCGCTGATATCATCAAGGCCGACCCCTGCGACAATGTCGAGGAATATCACCGCGTGGTCGAAATCGCCCAAGGCCTGCCGGTGCTGGTGCGCGGCGGCGGCCGCGTTTCGGATCAGGAAATCCTGATCCGCACCAAGCAGTTGATGGAGCAGCGCGCCCGTGGCATCGTCTATGGCCGCAACGTCATCCAGCATCAGAATCCCGCCGGCATGACGCGGGCCTTGATGGCAATTGTCCATGACAAGGCTTCCGTCGAGCAAGCCTCGCTGCATATTGGCTGACGCGCGTCTGGGAGGACATGTCATGACGAAAATATTTCGCTTCGGCGTCATCGGCTGCGGTCTGATGGGGCGCGAGTTCGCGAGTGCCGCGGCGCGCTGGCTGCATCTGGCCGATGTGAAGGCGCGACCGGAAATCGTCGCCGTTTGTGATACCAACGCGACGCTGCTCGACTGGTTCAGGGATCATGTGCCGACCGTTCGGCAGTTCGCCGCCGACTATAAGGAGCTTCTGGCCAATCCCGAGGTCGATGCGGTCTATTGCGCTGTCCCGCATGTGCTGCACCAGCAATTCTACATCGACGTCCTGAAGGCCGGAAAACATCTTCTCGGCGAAAAGCCCTTCGGCATGGACGCCGCGCAGAACCGGGATATCATGGCTGTTCTCGCCGAGCATCCCGAACTCCTGGTCCGCTGCTCGTCGGAAATGCCTTTCTTCCCCGGCGCGCAGAAGGTCATCGCGCTCGCAAAAAGCGGCGAGATGGGGGATATAATCGAAGTCGAGGCGGGTTTCCTGCACTCTTCGGATATCGACCGGCAGAAGCCGATCAACTGGAAGCGCATGGCCGATATCAATGGCGACTATGGCTGCATGGGTGATCTCGGCATGCATGTGCTGCACGTGCCGCTGCGTCTCGGCTGGCGCCCGACGACCCTGCATGCGCAATTGGTCAAGAAGGTCACCGAACGTCCTGACGGCAAGGGCGGCATGTTGCCCTGCACCACCTGGGACAATGCCACGATCAGCAGCCGCGTGCGCACCGGCGATCAGGATTTCCCGATGGTGCTGAAAACCTGGCGCATCGCGCCCGGCGAATCCAACACCTGGTACCTCCGCGTTCTCGGCATGAAGAAGAGCGCGTTCTTCAGCACGAAGTCGCCGCGCCAATGGCAGTGGATGGACTATAATGGCGGTGTCCAGGCTTGGAGCACCGAGGATCTCGGTTATGGCTCGCTGTTTCCAGCCATAACAGGCAAGATCTTCGAATTCGGTTTTGCTGACGCCATACAGCAGATGTGGGCGGCCTTCGTCGATGAGCTTGTTGGAGGAAATGCCAACGGTTTCGGCTGCGCGACGCCGGCCGAGGCGCAGGCGCATCATGCGGTCCTGACGGCAGCCCTCAAATCCGGCCTCGAGGACGTCGTGGTACCGGTCGAGTATGACGGGGCGTCAGCCTGATGAAGCGCTCCGAGATCAACGCCGCGTTGCTGCGGGCAACCGAGACCCTCGAGCGCTGGCACTGGTCTCTGCCGGCATGGGGCTCCTGGACGGCAGCGGATTTTGCCGCTCATCCTGAGGCATCAGCCTATTTGCGCGCCCATCAGCTGGGTTGGGATGTCACCGATTTCGGCTCGAACCGGTTCGCCGAATGCGGTCTCGTGCTGTTTAGCCTGCGCAATGGCGTCGTTGATATCAGGGGTGAACGGACCTATGCCGAAAAGCTGCTCTTCGTTGGGGAAGGGCAGGTTACGCCGACCCACCGTCATGCGGCGAAGATGGAAGACATCATCAATCGCGCCGGCGGCGATCTCGTCATCGAATTCGCCGCAACCGATGCCGATGGCAATGTGCTGGCGGAGGATGTGACGGTGCCGGTAGACGGGCTGCAGCACCGGCTCGCCGCATGGGAGCCGCTGGTTCTCCAGCCCGGCCAGAGCGTGACGATCCGCACCGGGCTTTACCACCGCTTCTACGGCAGGAAAGGCGGCGGACCTGTCCTTGTCGGCGAGGTCAGCCAGGTCAACGACGACAACAGCGACAATTTCTTTCTGGAGCCGATCGCGCGCTTTGCCGCGATCGAGGAAGACGAGCCGCCGCTGAGACCCTTGTGGAACGAAGGAGTCAGCTGATGCGAGCCGGGGAGGAGGTTCACGATCGCGACAGTCAAAAGCAGGGCGGCATCGTTTGCGCCGGAAACTTCATCGTCGATCGCGTCCACACCCTGTCTTATTGGCCCGAACAGGGCAATCTCGCCCATATCCTGCACCAGGATCTGGGTGTGGGGGGCGGGGCGGCCAATGTCGTCACCGATCTGGCTTCGCTTGGATTTCCCGGAAAGCTGGCGGCAGCAGGATGCATCGGCGCCGATCAGGACGGAGAGATCGTCAAGGCCCGTCTAACAGTTGCCGGCGTCGATGTCGGGGGGCTCACCGCGCTTGCCGACCGGGTGACGGCGCATACCCATGTCATGAATGTGCCCGGCCAGAACCGGACCTTCTTCTATCATGGTGGCGCCAACGACGCCGTCACGGACAAGCTTGTCTCACCCGCGGCCTTCGCCACGGCCGGCTATCGGCTGTTCTATCTCGGTTATCTCATGCTGTTGCCGGGTCTCGACCGCATTGGCCCTGACGGCCGTTCGGGAGCATCGCGCCTGCTGGAAGCGGCGCGGCGCGCCGGCCTGACGACCTGCGTGGATTTCGTATCGAGCGAAGACCCGGAATTTGCGGCCAAGGTCGGCGTCGCTCTGCCCTTCTGCGATTTCCTGATCATCAACGAGATGGAGGCGGGGCGGGCAACCGGCGTTATCGTTCGCGATGCGAAGGGAGATTTGATCGAGGCGGGGCTTTTGGAAGCGGGCGAGCGCCTGCTTGCGGCGGGCGTCGCCAAGGGCGCGATCATCCATGCGCCGGAAACCTGCTTCTGGTTTTCGCCCGGCGCTTCTCCGATCATGACGCGCTCACGACCCGTCGATCCCGATGACATCGTCAGTACCGTCGGCGCGGGAGACGCTTTCTGCGCCGCCGTGCTCTACGGCCTGCATGAGAACTGGCCGGTCGAGCATATCTGCGCCGTCGCCCACGCCGCAGCTGCGCGTTGCCTCGAGGGGGCGACGGCCACCGATGGCATCCCCGACATGTCCGTCCTTCTTTGCGAGGCGAAGGAGACGAAGCCGGAATCCGCTTAGCCCATTGGCGTCGCCTCAGGAGGGCGGCTCCGATTATCGTTCAGTCAAAAGGGGAGGAGCAACCATGAAGCTATTCATTATGGCAGCCGCGTACGGCGCATTTGCCGATTTAGGCGCCATCGGGGAGGCAGTGCGATGACATATGCGGAAACGGCGCGGCTCTCCGGCAAGGTGGCATTGGTCACGGGGGGAGCGAGCGGCATCGGCAAGGCGGTATGCCAACGCTTCGCTGCCGAAGGCGCGAGGGTTGTCGTGGCGGACCTCGACGGTGAACGATGCGCACGGGTGGCGGAAGCGATCGGCCCTGATGTCTGGGGTGCAGCGCTTGACGTGACCCGCCAGGACAGCATCGAAGAAGCCGTACGCTTCACTATATCAACCGCCGGTCAGATCGACATCCTGGTCAACGCCGCAGGCATTTACGACGTCGAGTCCATCCTGGAAATATCCCGGGAACGGACCGCTAGGGTATTTCAGGTCAATATCGAAGGCCTGATCTTCATGACGCAGGCCGTTGCCCGGCACATGGTGGAAAGAGGGGAAGGTGGACGCATCATCAACTTCTCGTCCCAGGCTGGGCGCCGGGGCGAAGGACCGGCCGTGGCTTACTGCGCTTCCAAGGCGGCCGTCATCAGCATCACCCAAAGCTGCGCTCTGGAGCTGATCCGTTACGGGATCAACGTCAACGCCATCGCTCCCGGCGTCGTCGATACGCCGATGTGGGACGTCGTCGATGCAAAACTCGGCAGCCGGGAAGGTTTGAGACCCGGTGACGTCAAGCGCCGCGTGGCCGCCGCCGTCCCGGCCGGACGATTTGGCGCCCCCCAAGAACAAGCTGCCATGGCCGCCTTCCTGGCCGGACCCGATGCAGCATACATCGTGGCGCAGTGCTACAATGTCGACGGCGGCAATGTCATGAGCTGAGGCGCTTGGCTTCATCAGCCGGAATGGGCAATCGAACTTGATGTCTGGAGGAGTGGAATGAGAGCTGTACGTTTGGAGTCGATCGGGTCTTTGACCATGCGCAGCGTCGAGAGGCCGGTTGCCGGACCGGGCGAGCTGCTTGTCCGGGTTGCAGTGGCCGGCATCTGTGGTTCCGATCGCCACATGTACAAGGGCGAGTATCCGACGGCTATCCCCGTCACGCTGGGCCACGAGTTGTGCGGCATAGTGGAAGCGATCGGCGATACCGTTACCCGCTTTACCGGTGGTGAGCTTGTGACGGTGGACCCGAATATTGCCTGCGGCACCTGTCGGGCGTGCACGCAGGCGCGGCCGAATTTGTGCGAGAGCTTGACCGCCATCGGCGTGACACGGGATGGCGGCTTTGCCGAATATGTGGCGGTGCCGCAGGCCCAGGCCTTCGTCCTGCCGGCCGGCCTCGATCCCGTTCACGGCGCCTTCAGTGAACCGCTGGCCTGCTGTATCCACGCCATCGACAAGGCAAAGATCCGTCCGGGCGACAGCGTCGCTATCCTCGGCGGGGGAGTGATCGGCCTGCTCATGGTGCAACTGGCCCGCCTGGCTGGGGCAGGCGAGATTATTTTGATTACGCGGCAGCAATCGAGACGCCAAACCGCTCTGCGCCTGGGGGCGACGCACGCCTTCGACCCGGCCGCTTCGGACACAATCGCTTCCGTTCGAGAGGTCACCAAAGGCGGCGCCGACGTGGTCATCGAGTGCGCCGGCGTCAGCGACACGCTGCAAAGCGGTCTGAAGATGGCGCGGCGCGGTGGTACCTTCGTGCTTTTCGGGGTCACACCGGCGGGGGTCGAGGTGCCGGTTCTGCCTTTCGATCTGCTGGTAAACGAAGTCGATATCAGGCCGGCCTACCTCAACCCCTTCACCCATTCGCGGGCTGCGGCAATGGTCGCGAGCGGAGTGTTGGAGCTGGACGCATTGGTCACCAAAACCATAAGTCTCGAGGAGGTCGCCGACGTGGTGGCCAACGCGCCATTGCCGGGCGAGATCAAGGTCATCGTCCGGCCCTAGCTTCGGGGTCCCACCTCAGTTGCGGACGAGACCGGTGGAATCGCGCTCGATCAGGGTGACCGGCACTTTTACGATCGCGCCTTGCCGAGATTCGTCTCCTGTTTGGTGCTCTTCGATCAGCGCTTCCAGCAGTCGTGCTGCCTGCTGTCCGACATTGCGGATCGGCTGCGCAACCGTTGTCAGCCGTGGAAAGACGTAAGCGGCCTCCGGCAGATCGTCGAAGCCGACGACCGAATAGTCGCCCGGAACGGAAAATCCGCGATCCTGGATGGCATGGATTGCGGCAATCGCCGAAACGTCGGTCGTGCCGATGATTGCGGTGACCTCGGGTCGAGACGCCAGCAATTCCCGCGCCAGCCGGTAGGTCTCTGCAAAGCTGTGCTCTTCCGCCATCGCCACGATGGCGGGCGCGATGCCATCTTTCGCCATTTCCGCCGTGATGCCCTGAAGGCGAAGCTGGATCGGCTGGCTGTGGGCCGGCGCGCCGACGATGGCGATTGCCCGGTGGCCGAGATCGATCAGATGGCGCGCCATCAGCCGTCCGCCTTCCTCGTGATCGGCCATGACAGCGTCGTCGGCGATGCCGCTCAGCTCGCGGTCAATGGCGATGATCGGAATGCCAGCGTCCCGCAGCACCCCGAAATGCTCGATGCTGCCGAAGGCGCTTGCCACGATGACGCCATCGACGCGCTGCGCGAGCAGCATCGAGATATAGCGCACCTCATGGTCCATGTTTTCCGCCGTGCTGCAGATCAGCGTCTGATAGCCGTGCTGGAACAGTTCCTGTTCGATCGCATGGGCCAGAATGCCGAAGAAAGGCACGTCAATCGACGGCAGCATCAGTCCGATCATCCGGCTTGGTGCACCGCGCAGCATACGGGCACCTTTGCTCGGCGTGTAGTTCAGCGTTCGGATAGCCGCCTCGACCCGCTCCCTGAGCTCAGGCGAGGCATAACCGCTGTTGTTGAGCACGCGCGAGACCGAAGAGACTGACGTTCCTGCAAGTTTAGCGATATGTCGGATGCTGGTCGTCACGTGCTCGCATTTCTTTCTCTACAGCGCCGCGCGTCTTTTCAGACGCGCATAGGAGGCTAGCACAGGAGCGGTCGAACATTCATCAGACGGACTGCTGACGTTCACCTTCATTTCATCCTCCACTAGATCACTAGCAGGACGCCGCATCAAGCACGCGCCGCTATTCGAGAACGTCTGCCGTCGTGACAAGCTTCACCTTGAGAGCTACAGGATAGACCCTATCGATAGCAGCACGTTGAGCGGACAGTGATGAACGACACAGTTCTTCTTTTTCACGGCATTGCCCGGACGAAGAAAAGCATGGCGAAGCTCGCCGGCTTCCTGTCCGGCCACGGTTATCGGGTTGTGAATGTCGGTTACCCCTCCACCAAGTTTTCGATCAGCGACCTCATCGACATCATCCGACCGGAGATCGACGACGCCGTGAAGAAAGCAGGCGATGGCCGGGTCCATTTCGTCGGTTATTCGATGGGTGGGCTGGTCATCCGCGCTTTTCTCAGGCGCTATCGCCCAGCCAAGCTGGGGAGAGTGGTCATGGTCGGAACGCCGAACAACGGCAGTCAGATTGCCGATTTCCTCAAGAGCTGGCCACTATACAGGAAGGTCTATGGACCGGCAGGACAGCAGCTGATTACCGATCAAACCGCCATGACCGAGCTGTTCGGCACGGTCGATTACGAACTTGGCATCATTGCCGGGAACCGGACCATTGATCCGGTCTCTTCGCTTATCATTGGCCTCAGGGTTCCGAATGATGGGAAGGTTTCGGTGGAGAGCACGCGCCTTGACGGCGCGGCGGACCATATCGTCATTCCGGCAAACCACACTTTCTTGCCCGTCAACAAGACGATGTGGAGCCAAGCCCTGTCGTTTCTGAAAGATGGGCGGTTTACAAGCTGAATTTCCAAATATTCAAACATCTGCCACATGCCCTCTGCTTAATTCCCCGCGGCACCGGTATCGAAGGAAATGCAATGACCGCCATCCTGCGAAAGAAAGTTCACGGCGCGTCTACACGCGGACAGGTCATCGACGGTGCGCCCGATGTCGGCGTCGCCTATCAGGTGTTTTCCGATACGGTGATCGAAGACGTTATCGTCAAGAATTCCCCTCGCGGCTTCAAATTTCACAATGGCAAGAATCTCACCGTCAGGCGCTGTGAAACGGAGAATGTGAACGGCGACGGCATCTACCTGACGAAGACGACGCACGTGTTGCTGGAGAATAATCGCATCGGCGCGGCCCCGGGCGAGGGAGCAGACTGCTGCCAATTCGCCTATCAAAACAGCGACGACAATATCAGCTCCGATATCGTGATCCGCGGCAACCTCTTCCTGCAGTCGCCGGCGAGCGCATCGAACAAGGGCGCGCTGGTCTGCGACAAAACGCGACAATACCTGGTCGAATACAATTTCATCGGCGGCAAGAATTTCTCCTTTTCGTCGATCGGCGATGACGCCGTGGTGCGCAGCAACATCATGCGCGATGGCAGGATGAATGATTATTCCTTCGGCTACGGCGTTGGCGACAAGGCCGACCACGCCGGCCATCACGTTTATGACAACTGGATCGAGAACACCAATCGTGGCGTCAGCCTGAGCGGTTTTTCGGATCAGGAGCTGGCATTTCGCAAAGACATCGATATCCACGACAACGTCATTAGCCAATGCGACATCGCGTTCTTCGCCAACCGTCGGTGGTCCGGCAGCTTTCGGCGCAACATATTCCTGCGGTGCGAACAGGACATCGTTCTCAAGGGAAACGGCAAAGCGACTGCGGGTGATATCGATGGCAACTATCGCAACGATGGCAGCTTCCTGAACGTCACCCCGCCGCCGCTTCGCTTCAAGCCCGATGGCAACGCGTCCGTTGCCTCCGGGGAATGGACATCCGAGCCCGACGAAATCCGCATCCAGTGGCGCAACAAGGGGATCGATATCCCAGGCGCCAATCGGCCCTCCTTCACCGCGGAGCCTGGCATGGAATTGTCATGCGTCTTGCTGGCTCGCAAAGACCAGAACTGGATGCTGGCGATCGCCGAGACTGCCTATGACGACTTCACGCCGCGCGCATGGCAGGAACACAAGCTGCCTTGGCAGAAGCGCTATCTCTCGATTTAAGCCGTGCGACGGGGGCCCGGATCGCGCAAAATCAGGATCGACGCCAGCGAAGTCTCATGGCCTTTCCTGCGCTGAGCGCTTTGCGAACCGGTTCATCGTAGAGGCGGGTGACGACAATGGCCAATAGGACGATCAGCGGAAGAACGATGGCAAAGATCGCCCAGGCTGGCGGTTGTCCCAAGCCAGCGGCTTTCCAGGCTCCCAACAGCAAGCCCAGCAGCGGAACATGAATTGCATAGAGCGCGTAAGACGCCTCTCCCGCAATAAGAAGGGGCTGCCGCAACACGCCATCGAAGTTGGCTGTGTAAAGGACAAGCACGGCGATAGGAAATAAAACAGTGATGACAATCAGGTCCTTTATGCCAACCCAGGCGGCCGGCGCCTGGAAGACGAGAAGAGCGGTCGCGACGACGATTGTTGTCACTGCGGCGGCTTTTCCGATGCCTGAAGGGGAAAGCCGCTGACGGTAGCGGTACATCAAGATGCCGAGGCTGAAAGAAAAGAGAACGCGGGGAAATCCGGAGAGCAAGGCGCCGTCGAGCGGGATCAGGTCGGCGCTTCCATGGGCCAGCGTTTGCGCCGCCAGCCAAACCCATGACGCAAGCAGGATGAGTGCGAGTACGCCGCTGGACAGCATTCTCGCCGCATAGCCGTAGGCCAGGTTGATCACGATCTCCAGGAATAGGGACCATGACGGACCGTTGAAGGGGAACAGGTTCGGCGCCTTCAGCGATGTTCCACCGATCGCCGGCAGGAAGAACATCGAGGCAATCAACGAGGTGGCAAACAGCATCGGATCGATTTGCTGATTTCTGCTGAGCGACATGCCGGCATATGCGAGTACGCCGAGCAGCAAACCGAGCAGATACAGGGGGTATAAGCGGATGAGACGCTTGATGGCAAAATCATTGGCAGAGAGTGAAGACTCTTGAATGAGTTTCCTCTCATAGGCGTGGCCGATCACGAAGCCGCTGAGACAAAAAAACAGGTCGACGGCGAGATAGGCAGCAGGTGCTGCATCAAATCCGACGAACCCTTCGGTGTGATGCACTGCCACACAAATGGCCGCCAAGCCACGAATCCCATCGAGGCCAACCAGTCTACGACTATTTGAAGTCATCTTTTTAGCCTGATGCATGTTGCGCCCCTGCCTGGGTCGGTTTGCGGAAGCGGGACAGGAACTCCGGGCCAAGGCTCGTAAGCGCGATCACGGTGTGGGGCCACAAGATGAAGGGGGCCAGCATCATTCCGGCTTCGGTGAACGCGCCGATCAAGATCAGGAGGATAATGACAACCTCCTTTCGCTTGGTGATGGCGAGCGCTTGATTGAGGGGTGACGAGGTCATCTTCCCCACGAGCCGCACCACGACGAACGAGGTCCAGATGATGGTGGCTGGTATGCCCATGTTCAGCGCAAGTTCGATATAGGTGTTGTGTGTCGATTGAGCGTCCCACGTAAGGCGAACATATTGCTCCATGATATCGGGCTGTCGGAACAAGGCGAATCCCCAGCCTGAAAACGGCCGCTCGTAGATCAGCGGCAGCAACTGTTCCCAGACATTCGTACGTCCGCTGAGCGTAAGGTCTTTCCCGAATGACTCGGCAATCGCCTGGGCCACACCCATCAACGCGACGGAGACGACGAAGCCTAGCAGGGCGAATGCAAGAAGAACGACGAAGGATCTGAAGATGCGGCCTGGAAAGCGCTGAATCCAGCTCATTCCGTAGTATACGGCTATTCCGATCGAAAGCAGGATGATCGCCGTCGATGATTTCGCCAGCACGATGAGCACGAGGTAGAGCAGCATTGCCGCCCATCGCAGGAGATCATAATAGCGCAGGCGCCACATCGGCAGGGCTGGAAGTAGCAGGATGAAGTTTGTTGCCGAAAACTGGCCGAGCATATTTTTGTGGTAGAACGCCCCTTTCACCATCCCGGCATAACTGCCTCTCATCACCGCAAACCGGGGAAAGGCTGCCGTGTAAAGAATATTGATGAAAGCCGTGGCAATGGCAAATTTCGCCAAGCTTTCAAATGTGTCGACGGCTCCATAACGGGCTCGGTAAAGAAGGGGTCCAGCAGTCAGCAATGCGACGGCGACGAGAGCCCGGAGCGAGGCTGTAACGCTGACGGAAAAAGCAATCGACAGAAAGACGCATAAGCAGATTATGCCGACCAGCGGCGAGGCGCTGCGGAGCATTTCAACGACTCGCCTGGGCTCCAGCAAGCAGTAGAGGCCGATGAGTGGAACGAGCGACATCAGCAACAGTCGCATTGGCATGGGATCTTTGCCGACACCCTCCTGGAAGTCGGCGGGCAGCCCGTACCACATGCCAGTCGCTCTCCAGAGGGAAATATAAAATATTGCCGAGAGGAGGATCCGAACGAGGGTTTCACGCCGAATGCGATATTGCGCGCGAGCTCTGGGTCTATGTCTTTGCAGGCCAATCGGTTGGTAGCTGTCAAATGAGGTGCTCATGACATTCCGCCTTACGTTTTGGTAACCACCTGAGCGGCAAAAATCAAAGCTGCAGACCCGCTGCGGCGAGGAAGCTCGTGATCAGCTTGTATGCCCCTTCATTGAAATGAAGATGGTCAGGCTTGTAGTTGGAACAATCCTTATCGCTTGGTTTGCCGCACCGCAACATATCATCGTTCATTTGAACGAAGGTGACACCAGGCATTTCAGCCAATGACGATGCGACAAGTTGGTTGGCCGGAATTCGGACATCCTCGTAGAAGGCGTAGCGCTTGCCCCGAGGCGGTATGGACAACGCATAAATATGGGCGCCTGGCCAAAGAGCGCGAACCTTGCTGACAACAGCCACGACACCCGCCGCCACGGCGCATGGCGCCGTTTTCGCACCCAGGTTATTCGTGCCGATAAGCACGACGACATCCGTCGGATGGAAATCCGGAAGGTCTAGATCATCGAGGCGGTACAATGCATTTTGCGTGGTGTCGCCGGCGACCGCGAGGTTCATCGCCGGGCGGGTGGGAAAGCTGTCCTTGATCCAGGGCTGCCAGAGTTCGACGAGCGAATCGCCGACAAGAGCCAGATTGTATCGGGCCGATTTGACGCGATAGCTGGGAAGAGCGCGATTAAGTCGCTTGCTTGCCTGCTTTTGCTGGGCCGAGGCGTTCGTCGCTTTTGCAGGGTCAGGGCATTCCTGTGCGAAGGACGGCCCAGCATTGCCGACGATGAGAAGGAAATTCAATGCGAGGACGATGACGAGGTTGGCGAAAAGTCGCAACATTCAGATGACCGATATCCTGACGTCTTGGGGCTTTCATTATTGAAGAGGAAAATGGCGGTGGCAAGGAAAGAGTGGTTCTGGTCTCTCCGCCCGCAATGCTCGGGCATGGCAGCCGATCCATGAAATGGACATGCACCGACCGCATCCGATCAACGAAATCGTCAATTGCCGGAACCAAAGACCGAACCCGCCGTTGATTGCCATGCCCCACCGTGTCCGGGAGACATGACAGACATGGCACGTCAGACATTCTGGAAAGGTTATCTCAAGCTCTCGCTCGTCACCGCCGCCGTCTCGCTGACGCCGGCGACGACCGAAAGCAACAAGGTCCGTTTCCACGTCCTCAATCGCCAGACGAAGAACCGCGTCGAAAGCCGCTATGTCGACAGCGTCACCCACAAACCGGTGGCCGAGAGGGACCAGGTGAAGGGTTATCCGCGCGGCGAGGATGACTATGTTCTTCTCGAAGACGAGGAGATCGAGGAAGTCGGGCTCGAAAGCACCCGCACCATCGAGATCGACAATTTCGTGCCGCGCGGCTCGATCGATTGGATCTGGTACGACAAACCGCATTTTCTGGCGCCGGAGGACAAGGTCGGAGTGGAAGCCTTCTGCGTCATCCGCGAGGCGATGAAGGCGAATGACGTCGTCGGCATCGCCCGCCTTGTCCTCTATCGCCGCGAGCGTGCGGTGCTGCTGGAACCGCTGGGCAAAGGCATCGTTCTCTGGACCCTGCGCTATGGCGACGAAGTGCGGGACCCCGTGGCCGAACTCGACAGCAAAACTGAAATCGACAGCAAGCTGCTTGCGCTGATGACGCAACTGGTGAAGGAAGAGACGAAGAATTGGAGCCCGGCCATGGTGCAGGACCCGATTCAGAAACGCCTGAAGTCGATGATCCGCGGCAAGCAGAAGAGCCTGAAGAAGGCGGCGCCTGCGCAAAAACCTGCACCGGTGAAATCGACCGGCAACGTCATTAATATCATGGATGCGCTGAAAAAAAGCCTGGCGGCCGAAGGCGGCCAGAAGCCGCGCCAATGAAAAAGTGGCCAGAGATTTCGGGAAACTGCATATATAAATCAAAGATTTAAAGCGCGCCGCGGGAATCCACTTTGACGCGCTTAAGTCCGGCGGCTTCGCCGGCGCGACAAACCGATGCATTCGCGCGAGCTCGGGTGCGCTTGAGATTGCCCATCGCCCGCCAGGGTCGAGGCCATCTCAGCTTGCCTTCTTGCTGCGGCTGTCGCTGCGCGCCGGTGCCTTCTTCTTCGCCAGGGCCTTCTTTGCTGGAGCGTTGCCGCTCATCTTGGCGCTTTGGCGCAGCGCTTCCATCAGGTCGACGACCTTGCGTTCCGGGGCCGGTTTCTTCTTCGGTGGCGCCCGGCCCTCGATCTTCGCCTTCACCAACTCGACGAGGGCGGCTTCGTAGCGATCTTCGTATGTGCTCGGTTCGAAGCTGCCTTGTTTGGTGCCAATGATATGGCCCGCAAGCGCGATCATTTCCTTGTCGAACTTGATGTCGGGAATGTCCTCGAAAACCGTCTCGGCCGAGCGCACCTCGTAGTCGAAATTCAGCATCGTCGCGACGATGTAGTCGTCATGCGGACGGATCAGCAGTGTCCGGTTGCGCCGGAAAAGCACGGCTTCGGCCAGCGCCGCGACCTTGCCGTCACGCATGCCCCTGGCGATCAGCGACAGCGCCTCTTCGTCATGTTCGTCGACGGGCGCGAGATAATAAGGGCGGTCGAAATAGAGCTTGTCGATATCGTCATAGGCGATGAAAGCCTTGATATTGAGGACCTTGTCGCTTTCCGGCATGATTTCGGCGATCTCGTCGCCCTCGATGACGATGTAATCGCCATTCTCCATCTGGTAGCCCTTGACCTGGTCGCCCCGCTCGACCGGCTTTCCGGTCTCGCTGTCGACGAATTGCCGTTCCACCCGGTGGCCGGTCCTGCGGTTGATGATGTTGAAGGAGACGCGGTCGGAGGAGGAAACGGCGGTGTAGAGCCCGACGGCGCAGGCAAGGTCGCCCACCTTCAGATGACCCTTCCAGCTTGCCCGAGCGGCCATTCCATCCTCCGTCGCAATCAGAGCCGGCTGCCGCTCTTGTCGGTTTCGAGTTCCTGAAATGCCCAGCCACGGCCGTCGGGCGCGGGATAGGCGAGCAACGCATCGCCATCGCCGATCTTCTGGCGCGATGCGGCGTCCTTGGCATGGATGATCGCTTCATCCGCTGTCGCATAGGTTTCCGAAAGTGTGTCGCCGAGCTTGTAGGCCCAGCCATTGTCATGCGGCACGACCTGATAGGTGATATCGGCCATTTCGGATCTCCTCTTCTCACTCAAATAGGGTGCATGATGTCGTCGGCTAGTTCCGATTTGCTTTGCGCCGTTCATCGAGCGCGATGATCTTCTCCAGCGAGGCGATATCCTCGCTGGTGACGACGGGAACCGGATCAGCAGCGATGGCTTCCAGCACTTCCTGTGAGACGGCGCCATTTCGGATCGCCCATTCCAGCGTTTCGCGGGTTTCCCGCTCGGCTTTCAGCTGCGCATAGAGCGCAACGATCAGCCGATCGCGAGCATCCATCCGCCGGCCTTGGTTATCCATGCTGCGGACGTCAGGCATCGCAATCCACCTTTGTCACTGATTTCGTTCAGGTGTATTCAACTGATGACGGATCGAAAGGTTCCGAAACCGATGGGCCGCCGCTTGCCATTGCCGCCTCAGGCGGAAATTACTATCTGCAACATGTTCGCCAGAGGATTTCAACATGGCCGATCTCAAGGCTCGTCCCCGCCCGACCGGCGCCACCGCCGTTCTCGGCCGTACCGGTTTCCCGCACGTCACCTCCGCCACCAAGGGCGAAATAGATATCGTCACCGGGCCGTCGCAGCCGGGTTTCAATCCGCTCGATTTGCTCTATTCCTCGCTCTCGGCCTGTCTGGTGCTCAGCGCCCGCATCGCCGCCAGCCAGATGGGCATTCTCGACAAGATCAGCGAGATCACTGCCGAGGTCACCGGCGAGAAAGCGACGGAAGGCCTTTCGCGCGTCGCCAAGTTCAACATCGCCTTTTCGATCAAGGGCGATATCGACGAGGAAACCCGGCAGAAAATTGCCCATGCCGCCGAAGACGAGATCTGCACCGTGAGCAACACCATCCGCGGCAATCCCGAGTTCTCGACGACGATATTGGGGTAAGGCTAAATCTACATAATAATTATAGACAATCGAGAGCGGAGGATTGCGTGACCAATGCCCGGCTTCTATGCTCGGGCATCGAAAGCAATGATCCCGGCCACCATGCAGCCCAAGCCTCTCCCGACGTCTGAACAGCCCGTCGTCGCCATCATCGGCGGCGGTGTCTCCGGCGCCGGCGTCGCCTATCATCTCGCGAGAGCCAACTGCGGCGAGCGCCCTGCCATCGTGGTTTTCGAGCCGCGTGCCGAACTCGGCCGCGGCCTTGCCTACGACACGGCCGATCCGGCCCACCGCATCAATGTTCCAGCCGCCAAGATGAGCCTGCAGCCAGATGACCTGGGCGAATTCCTGGCCTGGATCGAAGTCCGCGATGCGGTCGCCGGCGACCCTGAGGCCAGGCAGCCCGATGGCTCGCTCTTCCCCCGGCGCCGGCTGTTCGGCGATTATGTCGCCTCGCTGCTGAAGCCGCTACTGGAAGACGGTAGCGTGCGTCATTGCCGCGCTGCAGTGACGGCTGTCGAACGCTGTGCCGGCCGCTGGTCAATCCGCGACGACAGAGGCGGCGTGACGAAGGCCGATATCGTCGCGATCGCCACCAGCCATCCGCCGCCGACAGCCCCAGGCCGGCTTGGGAGCCGGCTTGCTGCCCATCCCCGTTTCGTCGCCGATACCACCAAGCCGAACGCGCTCGACGTGATCCGCCCGCATGACCGGGTGCTGGTCATTGGCAATGGCCTGACGGCCGCCGATGTCATCGCCTCGCTGGCGCAGCGCGGGCATGACGGTTCGGTGACCGCGATCTCGCGCCGCGGGCTGCGGTCTCGCGGCCATCCGCTGGTACCGCAGGAACTCTTCGGCGATTTCGTCTCCAGTGCAGCCCATTCCGCCGTGTCGCTGCTGAGAGGGATCCGTACCGCCATAGGTGCGGCGAAGGCGCAGGGCATAAGCTGGCATGGGGTGATCGACCAGGTGCGGGCGCAGGGATACGATCTCTGGCAGGCGCTGCCGGTCGCCGAACGACGCCGTCTCGTCCGCCATCTGCGTCCCTATTGGGATGTGCATCGTTTCCGGATCGCCCCGCAGGTCGAGGCCGTGCTCGACGCAGCTGTTACCTCGGGCCGTCTGGATATCCTGGCCGGCTCGGTCGCCGATGCGCGCATCGAGGGCGAGCTCATTCTTTGCTCCCTGCAGCCGCGTCATCAGCGCCAGCCGTTGGAGCGGCGCTATGACGCCGTCGTCGTCACCACCGGCCCGGCGCATGGCGGTATTCTCGACACCCAACCCTGGCTCGCAGCACTCGCGGCGAACGGTCACCTGGCGCTCGACCCGACCGGCCTCGGCCTTGCCTGCACCGAGCGCTCGGAGGCGATCGGCCCGTCAGGAAAGGTAGATCCCTCGCTGCTGATCTCCGGCCCGCTGGCGCGCGGTACATTCGGCGAGCTGATGGGACTGCCGCAGGTGACCGAGCATGCCTTTTTCGTCGCCGGCGAGATTGCCGAAAAGCTGCGGACCAGCGCGACGAATAGGCATCCTGCCTGATTTTCCACCAATATGTCGCTCTTCGACTGTCCCCGGTGATCGAC
Organism: Rhizobium sp. CB2179; assembly: GCF_057653455.1. Taxonomy (NCBI): domain Bacteria; kingdom Pseudomonadati; phylum Pseudomonadota; class Alphaproteobacteria; order Hyphomicrobiales; family Rhizobiaceae; genus Rhizobium; species Rhizobium sp. CB2179. Next base: position 299,635 of record NZ_CM172781.1, read on the forward strand.
TTCTGATAGTCCCTCGGCCATCACTGCATAATTCCTTAAATCGAAGGCGATTTAAGGATAAAATTATGCAGCAATTTAAAGTGTTACAGCGTCCTTTGCGCGTCTGAAAAGACGCGCGGCGCTGTAATATCCCGCCGGCCCGGCATTCGGGCGACCAGAAATATCGAGACCATGTCGCAGGCCGCCCCCACCCTTTCCGAAGCCTCGCCTTCCAATCGTTTCGCCCTTGCGGCGCTCCTTCTCGGCGGCGCGGCGATCGGCGGCTCGCCGATCTTCGTCAGGCTGTCCGAAGTCGGACCGATGGCGACGGCCTTCTGGCGTGTGGCGCTGGCGTTGATCCCGATCGTCATCGTCTCGCTGCTGAAGAAGGAAAGGGGGCCGAAGCCGCAAAGCCTTTCCGACTACGGCATGCTCATTCTCCCAGGCGTCATCTTGGCGCTTGACCTTGCCGCCTGGCATCTTTCGCTCACCATGACGTCGGTCGCCAATGCGACTCTGCTTGCCAACCTCGCACCTGTTTTCGTCACGCTGATTGCCTTCGTCTTTTTCAGCGCGCGGATCAGCCGCGGCTTCGCGCTCGGGCTTGTCCTTGCGCTCTCAGGCGTCGTCATTCTGAAGGGCGGACCGGCAGCCATCGGCAATGGCGACCTTCGCGGCGACGGCATCGCGATGATCGCCGCCTTCTTCTATGCCTGCTACATCCTTGCGATCGGCAGGCTGCGCAGCCGCTTCGATACGCTCCGCATCATGCTGTGGAGCACGACCTGCGCTGCCGCCTGCATCTTTCCGATCGGCCTGATCTACGAGGGCCATATGCTGCCCGCGACCGTCTATGGCTGGTCGATCGTCTTCGGCCTCGCCTTTATCAGCCATGCCGGCGGACAGGTGGCGATCACCTATGCGCTCGCCTATCTGCCGCCGGCCTTTTCCTCGCTGACACTGCTGCTGCAGCCGGTCGTTGCGGCAATCCTGGCCTGGGCGCTGCTTAACGAGGCGATCGGAACGATGCAGGCGCTCGGCGGCGCCGTCGTGCTGGCCGGCATCATGATTGCCCGGACATCCCGCGTTCAGGTGTGAAGCCGCGGCAGATCAGCGGTTTTCCTGCAGCAGCCATTTCTGGATGATCGGAATGTCGGCATCGCCGAGATCGTGGCCGCCGGGGATGACGTCGGAATCGACGGTGGCGCCCGAACTCTTCAGCCTCCCTTCCAACTCGCTCGCATATTTGCCATAGGCATCCGTCTTGCCGCTGATGACGAGCAGGTCCGTGCCTTTCAGATCGGCATGCGGATAATCGCTGAGCACAGGCATGGAACGCAGCAGCACGGCCTTGTGAACCAGGTGCGGGTGTAGGTAGAGCAGCGAGTTTAAAAAGTTGGCGCCATTGGAATAACCGACATAGACGACCTTCTGAGGATCGAGCCCGTAGGATTTGACGGCGCCCTCGATAAAGGCCGCGAAGGCCTCCGCCTCGGTCTTGATGTCGTTCTGGTCGAAGGAGAAGGGCGTAATGCGCTTGTACCAGCGCGGAAAACCTTCCTCCGTCGCCCGGCCGCGCACGCCGAGCAGCGTCGCCCGCGGCGCCGCTTTGTTCAACAGTGGCATCAGCGTCGTCTCGTTGCCGCCGGAGCCGTGCAACAGCACGAAGACGCTGCCGTCGGGATCGGGGGGCGTATAGAAACGGTGGACGAATGGCAGCTCGCGATAATTGACACGCGGCTGGCCGGGCATCGAAAATTGCGGCAGCATCACCTTCAGGTCGTGAAGATTGGTGATGGCTTCGGGCGGTGCGAACAGCTTCCCCCCGAGGGCGGCCTGCTCTTCGTCCACGGTCATGCCGGGCTTGTCGGTGGCGAGCTCCACCAGCGTACCGCCGGGCTCGCGGGCATAGAGCGAGCGGAAATATTTACGGTCATGCATGTTGGTCGGCGATGCGTCAGTCGCCTCCAGAGCCTTGCGAACGACAAGCAGCGTCTCCTCGTCGGCGGCGCGGAAGGCGACGTGATCGACCGTCCCGGTGCCTGGCGCGCCGGACCAGAAGCCGCGCGCATCGCGCACGTCGATAATGTCGCCGGATTGCGACACCAGCCTGTCGATCGTGCCGCGGCTGGCCTGGAAGCGGTAACCGAAATGGCTCTCGAGGAAGCTGCGGCTTTCGGTGGGCTTCTCCGTCAGCATGGTTGCGCCGCGCACCCGCTGGATGGCATGCTCGACCGGGATCGAGGCGCCGTCCCAGGCGGCCGGCGATACCAGGCTCTTTGCGCCGGCGAGCTTGAGGATGATGTTGTCAGGGTCCTTCAGCCGTAGGACAGGCTCGCCGAATTCGTCGGCCGGTCCCTCGGAGCTGAGGCCGAAGCTCATGGCACGCGTCAGCCAGTAGCCGATGCTGGTGGGGTTGATCGACAGCGATATTTCGCTGATCTGGCCATAGCCGGCCCGGCCGGGCGCACCATCTTCCCAGGCGAGGAAGGTCAGCAGCGAACCCGGCGTCCCCTCTCCATCGCCATAGAAGAGATGAAGCTGCGTCGCGTCCTCGTAACCGGCTGTCTGCTTGACGAGCCGCATGCCGAGAAATCCCGCGTAAAAGTCCACGTTCGCCTGCACCTTTCGGGTGACGGCCGTGACGTGATGTATACCTGATACCATCGAGAGCAGTCCTGATTGAAGCGGCGTCGTCAGGAGCGCGAGTATGAGAGCTGCGAAGGTCATACCGTTGCCAATGACGATCGCTTAGTTTTGTTCCGCACAAAGCGCAAGCGAATCGCCGCGCTGCAACAACTCCAAATTCTCGACATCTTCGAGTGCCTCTTCTAGTTGCTGCAGGGTCGGCGGCTTGACCATATAGGCGCGCGCACCGAGATTTCTGGCCCGCCGCATGTCGCTCTCGTCGCTTGATGTGCTGAGGATGCAGACGGGAATTTGCTTGAGGCGCACGTCGGCTGAAAGCGCATGCAGCACCTCGAAGCCGTCCATGATCGGCATGTTGATGTCGAGCAGCATGAGGTCGATCTGCGGCAGATCGGCAATGCCGGCGCGTTCTTCGAGCAGCCGCATCGCCTCGCGCCCGTTGGTGGCGACATGCAGGTTGAAGTTCACCTTCTCCCTCCGCATCAGCTTGATCTTCAGAAGTTGAATGTCGGCCGGGCTGTCTTCCACCAGCAGCACTTCGGCAAGCCTGCCCGAACCTTCGGCTTGCTGCTCCGCCGGCCTTGTGCTGTGCGGCACGGCCGATGCGGCTGATGGCACGGGCCTCGCCTCGGCGAGCGGCACTTCGAGAATGAAGGTGGCGCCCGGCCCATTTTCTGCCTCGCACCAGATCGAGCCGCCATGCATCTGCGCGATGCGGCGGCAGATGGCAAGGCCGAGCCCGGTGCCTTCGATGCCACGGCCGACGAGACGCTTGAACGGCTGGAAGATCAGTTCGCGGTGCTCGGGGTCGATGCCGGGCCCGTTGTCACGCACCGTGAGGCGGCAGGTATCGCCCTGCGCTTCGCCTGTGATGCTGATCTCCGGAACCTTCTGCTCGCAATAGCGGATGGCGTTCGACACCAGGTTCTGCAGGAGCTGGGTCAGCAGCGTCGCATCGCCCATGACCTCCGGCAGCGCCCCGCGGATGATGACGGCTCCACGGCTTTCGGTCTGCTGGCGCAGATTGTCCTCCACCTGGTCGAGCACATCAGAGAGCGAGACCGGCCTGAGCTCCAGTCCGCCGGAGGCCTCGAGCTTGGTGAAGCCCGAGACCTTGACGATCAGGTCTTCCATATGGTCGGCCGCGCTGAGCACGTAATCGAGCAATTCCCGGTCTTCGGCCGGCAGCGCCGCAGAACCGTGCAGGATGCGGGTGAAGGATTTGATCGTCCGGAGCGGCTCCTTCAGATCATGGGCCATGGCGCGGGTGAAAATCTCCAGCGACTGCCGCTTCTGCTCCAGTTTCGCCTCCAGCATGCCGTGCATGATGGCGTTCTGAATGCAACGATGCAGCGTCTCGGGCGAAAGCGAATCCTTTGTCAGATAGTCGCGTGCCCCGCTCTTCATCACCTCGACGGCCACGGTCTCACTGCCCTGGCCGGTCAGCATGATGACGTTGGCGGCGGGATCATCCTCCAGGATATCGGCAAGAACGCCGAGCCCGTCGCGCCCAGGCAGCGAATAGTCGAGCAGGATGCAGTCCGGCCGTTTCCGGCCATTCAGCGCACGGCCCTCTTCGCCCGTCTCCGCCTCCACGACGGTATAGGCAGTGCTGGAAACGCGGCCCAATATGCGGCGATAGACCTCGAGATCGTCGATGTTGTCGTCGATGATGAGAATAGAGCAGTGTTCCGCCAATCTGTCAGTCCTCGAGTGGCAGGATCGCGATTTCGAACCAGTATTCCTTCAGCCGCTGGATCGCGGCAAAGAGCCCGTCGAGATCCACCGGCTTCTGCACATAGGTATTGGCGCCGAGCGCGTAGCAGCCTTCGATATCGCGTTCGTCGTCGGAGGTCGTGAGGATGACCACCGGGATCTTGCGCCAGCCGGCGTTCGACTTGATCGCCTCCAGCGTCTTGCGGCCGTCAAGACCCGGCATGTTGAGGTCAAGCAGGATCAGCCCCGGTTTCGGCACCATCTCGGCGAGCATGTCGAGCGCTTCCTGACCGGAGGCCGCCCAGCGGATCGAGTTGCGCAGATTGGTGCGTTTGAAGGCGCGCATCGTCGCTTCGAAATCGTCTTCGCTGTCCTCGACGATCAGGATCGGTTGCGTATCACGCTGCTGCATTCTGCCCCTCGCGCTTTTTTCCCAGAGTGAAGTAGAATGTCGTGCCGGTGCCGACCTCGGATTCCAGCCAGATATCGCCATTGTGCCGGGCGATGATCTTGCGAACGAAGGTGAGGCCTGCTCCGGTCCCGTCGTCGGAATCCTGCGACTTTTCCAGCCGTTTGAAAATGCGGAAAATATCCTCGTGGAATTCCCGCGGAATGCCCTTGCCGTTATCCTTAACGAAAAACACGTTGCGGGCAACCGTGCCGTCCTTGCCGACGAACCGATCAAGATAGCCGATCGAGACGAGCGGCGCCGGCTTGTCATTGTATTTGATCGCGTTGGTAATGAGATTGCGGAACACTTCGGTCAGCCGCGTCGCGTCGCAGACCACCTCCGGCAGCCGGCCGTCGATGATCACCTTGGCGTGTCGTTCCTCGAGTAGCAACTCCATCGTCGCGACGACATCCTTGACGATCAGGCCGATATCGGTGCGTTTGACCGCCAGCTGCTGGCGTCCGAGCCGGGAGAAATAAAGAAGCTCGTTGACGAGTTTCTCCATGCGCTGGCTGAGACGCACGAGCCGGTTCAGCCGGCGCACGCCGTCCGCATCGAGCTTGTCTTCATAATCTTCCAACAGGAAGCGGGAGTGGTTGTGCAGGCCGCGCAGCGGTTCCTTGAGATCATGCGAGGCGATATAGGCGAATTCATCGAGGTCGTGGTTGCTGCGCTCGAGTTCGGCCGTATAGGCCTCAAGCTGGGAAAGCGTCGTTTTCATCCGTTCTTCCTGCCGGACGCGCTCGCTGATGTCGCGCACGATACCGACGAAGGTCTTCGTATGGCCGGTGACGACGGCGCTGATGGAAACGTCGATCGGAAAGACGATGCCGTTCTTGCGTCGTCCGGAGACCATGCGCGTCGTGCCGATGATGCGCTCGTCGCCAGTCTGCCGGTAGTGGGCGAGATAGCCGTCATGCTCGGAATGGTAGGGTTCGGGCATCAGCATCTTGATGTTCTTGCCGATCGTCTCCTGCGGGGAGTAACCGAACATGCTTTCAGCCGCCGGATTGAAATTCCTGATCGTTCCACGCTCGTCGATGACGACGACGGCATCGGGCGTGCCGCGCACCAGCGCGCCGAAGCGGACGCGCTCGGTTTCGAGGTTATAGTTGTTGCGCATGAAATAGAAGACGAGGATCGCGATCAGCCAAAGCGTGGCAGCCGTGATGGCACGGTTGGCGATTTCCTGCCAGAACGCCGCCTCGTTATGCTTGACGGCGAAGAAGCCGAGCATCAGGAGCACGGTGCAGGCAAAGGCGAAGAAAAGCGGCGCGTTCCGGTTGCCGAACCAGAGCGCCGTCAGCACCAGCGGTACGTAGAGAATGCCGTTGGCGACACCCAGCGGCGTATAGAGATCGACGAGAAGACCGGTGAAGCAGACCGCAGCCGGGATCCAGAGCGGGATCTGTGCCCGGTTTGCCGGCTGCATCCACCAGGAGCGGGCGAGAAGCCCCGAGCCGAAGATTACCATGCCGGCCGCCGTGTGCAGCGCCATCGCCGCATAGGGGCCCCAGCGGTAGCCCTGTTCGGCATCGGTGACATAGCTGGCCAGCGCGATCATGCCGAGCGTGATAACGACATAGCTCGTCAATTCCTGCACCACCTGGCTTCTCGACTTCTCCACCTGGAGCGAGAGCAGCAGCGAAAGATTGGCAATCAGGAAGACCAATGCCGTGTTCGGCCCCATGCCGCCGCCGATCTCGGCGAGGAAATCCGCCGAAACCAGAAAGCGCGAGATCAGCACGTCGACATTGTGAAAACTCCGCCCGATTGTGACGATTTCGACGAGGCGGGCCGCGGCGATCGCCGCCGCAAGCCCCATCGTGATCGCTGCCATTATTCGAAAACGGCGGGCGGCCAGTGTCGAGGCGGCCAGCCCTGCGCCGGAAAGCACAAAGCAGAGCGCGGTGTTGAAAGCCATCGACGGAAAGCCGGGAACCAGCGAGATGACAATCTCGGCCTGCAGCAGCCAGCCGGTAAGCGCCGTCGCGCCGAGAAGCAACATCAGGCAGCCGACGGCAATCGCAAAGGCTCGGTAGTGCTGTCTTGGCTGGTCCTGCAGGTCCACGTTGCCCTGATCCTGCACCCCTGTGTCCTCCTTCGGTTTGCGCGGCCATCTTTTCCGAAATCGAGGAATACTCAATAGCCAAGGCAGGGCGGTGCCGCGCTTTTTGCGAAATGATTTGCGATGAGGTATATCGAATTTTAGTGGAACCGCGATATGGTGATGTCGAAGGACAGCGAGGTTCATTCGAACAATATCCAAATTACGGTGCTAGATGACCACCCTATTTTATGTCGACGACAGCAAGGATGACCTCTTCTATCTCGACTATATGAGCAGAAAGCAGCAGATAGACATCGATCTATTCTGTTTCTCCACAGCCGAGGCCGCGCTTGAGGCGCTGGAGACGCGCGCGGCAGAAGGCAAGACCTCGCCCGATCTTCTGGTCGCCGATCTCTACATGCCGCTCGATAGCGGCATTGGCCTGATCACGCGGTTGCGCCTGGATGATCGTTTCAAGGCGATGCGACTTGCTATCTGCAGCGGATCGGATGCTGCCGAGGACCGCGCCCGCTCACTCGATGCCGGCGCCGATGTCTATCTGGAAAAGCCACTTGACCTTGCCAAGATCATTCTCAATCTTGAGATGTAGAAAACGTCGAAAGCCGCAAGCCCTGTTTCCTCTCATTCGTCCAAGCCATCTGACAAACCGCAATTGACAAGGTCGAGGACGCATCACAAGATGCAACCGAAGCGAAGAATATGGAACGCGAAATAAGCGCTGAGAGAACCGATCAACCCGCGTTCGCCGCCACGAACATCAGCCAACCCCTTAGCTGAATGGGTCATCGGCTCTCTCGCGCTTACGTCTGGCACTGCCTTCTCGCATTCATGGATGTTGAATGCAGGAAGAATACGATACCCAGGTAAGAACTACTGCCCCTCAGTAAAATCTGCCCGTGCATCACCTGTCGTTGAGATAATTGATGATTTCCGCCTTACATATCGAAAGTCCCCGTTTTCGATATCTCTCATCAACCGTCTCGCAATTTTTGTAGCTCTTCGCGTTTAAGACGTATATCCCAAGATTTCGGGATTAGAGGCATTGGCGGGAGGAGAGGAAGAGTGGGAATGAACAATGCCCCGGCAATTCCCTTTCATGCCGGACCGGAGCTGAGCCGGGCGATCAACCGCACCGATTTTTTCCGTCTGCTGAAATCGGCGGCGCAGCATTACAACTTCGACAATTTTGCGCTGGCCCGCATTTCCGAGGCTTCGGCCCCTTTCGGTGAACGTGATGTCGTCATCACCAATGTCGCCGAGCGGCGTGTCGGCCTTTTCATCACGACGTTGAAGGAAGCGCTGGGCACCGTCCGGGCAAAGACCGCCCAGTTCCTGGCAACGCCGGTCCATGGCAGGAGCGCACAGCCGGAAGTTTATCCGTCCGATCTGGTTTTCAACGAATTCCTGAGCGGCGTCTTTCTCTTCATCCCGCTGTTTACGCCGGAAGGGCGGCGATATTGCCTCGTGCTCAGCGGCGAGCGTCAGGAGCCGGATCAGAGTGAGATCGCCGACATACTTCTCGACGCCATGCGCATTTTCGACAAGCTCTACGAGGAAATCCTGACGCCGGAAATGTCCGGACGGCTGACGCAGCGCGAATCGGAAATCGTCAAATGGACGAGCGAAGGTAAGACGTCGGCGGAAATCGCCATCATTCTCGGTCTCTCCGAACATACGGTCAATTCGCACATCACCGCGGCCGCGCGCAAACTCGACGCTGTCAACCGCGTTCATATGGTGGCGATCGCCTTGAGGAATGGTTTGGTTTCGTGAAGTTGGTTTCGGGATTGGGGAAATGAGACGATGATCACCGAAACGGGCCGGAGGAACGCCGTAAAGGTTCTCTTTGTCGACGACGAATTTATCGAATTCCGCGCGCTCAAGAAGAAGATCGCCGATCTCTCCGAGCCGGCAGTCGAGGTTGAATATTCGCCATCGATCGGTGACGCGCTGGAAAAGATCCGCTTGGCGCGCTTCGATCTCATCCTGCTCGACAATCGCCTTCTGCCCAATGCCGATTTCCGCGAGACGGTGCCGGAGCTGCGCGGCATCGGCTACACCGGCCCGATCGGCGTCGTCTCGACCGATATATCGGGCGGCTATTTCCAGGAATTCCCGGATTACGGCGTCGATTTCCGCATCGGCAAGGACGAAATCGATGCCCAGACGCTACAGCACATCATCCGCGAATATGTGACCTATGACGTCCCGGATTTCTGGAAGGACGATTATAGTATCTAACCATCAAGCGATGGGAAGGCGGATGATGAAGCGACTGCCGCTTTCATCCGAACGTTCGAGGCTGATATCGCCGCCAAGCGCCGCCAGAAACTCACGCGCCGTGGTCAATCCGAGACCGGCGCCCGGGACCGCCCCCGCCTTCGGCAATTTCCAGAACGGCTCGAATATCCGCTCTCGATAAGCCGGATCGATGCCTGTCCCATTGTCGGAAATCCGGATGAACCAGTCCGTCCGCTCGCGCTCCGCGGCAATGGCCACATGCGGCGGCGCTTCCCCGCGGTAGGTGAGGGCATTGGTCAAAAGGTGCCGCAGCACCAGACCGAGGAGGGCAGGGTCGGTACGGATGGAGGGCAGGCCGTCGCTTTCAAGCGTCGCTGCGCCGACCGCCGTCTCGTCGGTCAGTTCGCCCCAGACATTTTCGGCGAGCGCCTGCAGATCGACCTCTTCAGGCGTCACCTGAGGTGTGCCCGCGGCAAGGCTCATCAATGCCTTGGTGAGGCGCTGCGCCGTCTGCGCCTTTTCCATGATCATCCGGAGGCTCTGAAGCTGTTCGCCGTCGAGCGTCTCCTCGAGATCGTCGAGCAGCAGCTCGGCATACATGGCGATATGGCGGAGCGGTGATTGCAGGTCGTGCGAGGCAGTCGCGAGAAAACGCTTGATGCGCTCCTCGCTGTCTCCGGCAACGGTGGTTTCCGGCGGTCTTGTCGGGTTGGATGACATCTGGCGGCTTCCCCGATCTCAATTACAGCGCGCGCGTCCTTTCAGACGTACGAAGGACGCTGTAACACCTTGAATTGGCACATAATGCAGTAGCCGACAATAGAAAGAGGGCGCCGGCTGTGCAACCGGCGCCCTATCAAGGATGCGTCAACGGGATTTTAGCTCGCGGACTTGCGCGGACGACCCTGTTCCGGCGGAATGATCTCGACTGCCGCATCGGTTGCCGATGCCTTGGCATGGCGGCGGCGCCAGTCGCCAAGGAAGAGCAGGATCGGTGCCGCGATGAAGATCGAAGAGGCGCCGGCCACGAGAATGCCGAAGACCATCGGGATCGCGAAGCTCGAGACAGCACTACCGCCCCAGATCGCCATCGGCACCAGCGCGAGGAAGGCCGTCGCATTGGTGTAAAGGCTTCGCGCCAGGGTCTCGTTGATCGACTTGTCGATAATCTCGCGCAGCGGCATCGACTTGTAGAGCCGCATGTTTTCGCGCATGCGGTCATAGACGACGACCTTGTCGTTCACCGAATAACCTACAAGCGTCAGAATGGCGGCGATGGCCGTCAGATTGAAGTCGAGACCGGTGATCGCGAAGAAGCCGATCGCCTTTGTGACGTCGAGCACCAACGTGACGATGGCGCCGACGGCAAACGGCCATTCGAACCGCACCCAGATGTAGATGAGCATCGCGAAGCTCGCGATCACCACCGACAGGATACCGGCCCAGGCAAGCTCGCCGCTGACCTTCGGGCCGATGACGTCGGTGCCTTCGATGGTGGCGGTTGGATCGATCTTGGTGACTTCTGCCTTCAGCTTGGTCACCGCTGCCGTCTGTGCCTCTTCGCCGCCTTCCTGCCGTTGAGCGCGAACGAGAATGCTGTTCTTGTCGCCGAAGGACTGCAGCGAGATTTCGCCGAGACCAAGCGTGTTCAGGCCTTCACGGAACGTCCCGAGGTCGGCCGGGCCGGTGGTCTTGACGGCCATCTGGATGCCGCCGCGGAAATCGACGCCGTAGTTGAGGCCCGGATGAATGAAGAGCACGATGGAGGCGATCGAAAGCAGCGCTGAAACGGTGATGCCGAAGAAGCGCGCCTTCATGAACTGGATGTGCTTGTCATAGGGGCTGAACGGGATCAGCGGCCGGATGTTCAGCACCTTGAGCTTGCTGCGGCGGGTGATCTCGATCATCGCCACACGCACGAAGGCGACCGATGTGAACATCGAGATGATCAGGCCGAGCGCCATGGTCACGGCAAAGCCGCGAACCGGTCCGGAGCCGAAAAAGAACAGGATGGCCGCAGCGATCAGGGCCGTCATGTTGCCGTCGATAATGGTCGAATAGGCACGGCGGAAACCGGTATCGATGGCGGCGAAGGCGCTCTTGCCCTTGCGCGTTTCTTCGCGGATGCGCTCGTTGATGAGAACGTTGGCGTCGACCGCAAGGCCGATGCCGAGAACGACACCGGCAATGCCCGGCAGCGTCAGCGTCGCACCAACCAGCGTTAGCGCCGAGAAGGTCAGGATCGTGTGGATCAACAGCGCGATATTCGCCAGGAAGCCCCAGGTGCCATAGAGTACGAAGATGAAGACGGCGACGAGCACAAAGCCGACGATGCCGGAATAAATGCCCATCTTGATGGCGTCGGCTCCGAGGTCGGCGCCGACGGTGCGCTCTTCGATGACCGTCAGCTTGGCGGGCAGGGCGCCAGCGCGCAGCATGGCGGCCAGCGTCGTGGCGCTATCGGCCGAGAAACTGCCGGAGATCTGACCGGAACCGCCGGTAATCGGCTCGCGGATAACAGGCGCGCTCAGCACCTTGTCGTCGAGGACGATGGCGAAGGGATTGCCGACGTTCTGGCGGGTGATCTCGGCAAAGCGGCTGGCGCCGGCGCTGTCGAATCTGAAGCTGACGATCGGCTCATGCGTGTTCGGGTCGAAGCTGACGCGGGCATCCGAAAGGCGGTCGCCGGAGATTTCGACGCGGTCGAGGACCGGAAAGGACCGGCCTTCGTCGTCCTTCAGCATGGTCACGCCGGGTCCGGGCGCATTGTTCGGCGACAGCATGTGGAACGACATTTTGGCGGTGGAGCCGAGAAGTTCGCGCAGGCGTGACGGATCCTGCGCGCCCGGAAGCTGGACGAGCACGCGGTTGGCGCCGATGCGCTGGATGGTCGGCTCGGAGACGCCGACCTGGTCGACGCGCTGGCGGATGACTTCGAGGCTCTGCTGGACGGCATTGTCGACATTGGCGGAGATGCCGGCCGGCGAGAAGCCGACGGTGATGGTGGCGCCGTTCGCAGTGACGGCCAGATCGGCCTGGCCGGCGCTGAGGCCGGTGCTGATCGGGTTGGCAAGCGTCTTGAGTTCGGTGACGGCAGCATCGCTCTGCGCGGCATCGGCAAGCGTCACGACGATCTGGTTCTGGCTGCGGACCACGGCCTTCGGCTGAATGCCCTTTTCGCGCAGCACACGGCGCGCGTCCTGAAGCAGCGATTGCAGCCGCTCCTTGGTCAGGTCGGCTTCGTCGACTTCCAGAACGAGGTGCGAACCGCCGCGAAGGTCGAGGCCGAGCGACACCTGCTCATGCGGCAGCCAGGCCGGCACGCGCTGGAGGACGGATTGCGGCAGGACGTTCGGCAGGGCGATCAATAGGCCGAGTAGGATGATCACCGAATAGGTGATCACCAGCCATCGTGAAGTACGCATGTTGTATTCCTTGATATCGAGGGCCGGCGCTCGGGCGCTGGCGGCATGTCGTCAATGGTCGGAAGCGCCGATCGGCGCGAGCGTCAGGCAGCGACCGGCGGTGCGCGCGGCTGATGGGTCCTGGAGACTGCGGCGTGAAGCGAAGCTTCAAATGCCGGAAAAGCCGCTGATATATTCCAGCCGGCGAAGTTAAGGGTCGGAGCGGCGGCAAGGGCAGGCGATCCGCCGTCATGTGCCGCCTGCTTCGGCACAAGCTTGCGCTCCGTGGCAAGCAGCCCACGCACGGTATCGCGCGCAGTCAGCTGCGGCGGCTGAGGATCTCGACCGGAAGAGGAAAGCGTATTGGCGGCCGCCGCCGGCGAGATCACCAGATTGCCGCCGAAAAGCAGGCCAAGATAGGCAAGGACGGCGACGAGGACGGAAGCGGCGATACGGCTCGTCAGACGGTGCTGTTCCAGCTCCATCTTCTCCGTCCCGGCGATGTCACTCCCGTATCGGCTCAAAAGCGCGCCAATCTCTCATTCTCTTTCCGGCGGAGGGTCATCCGTCGGGGCAATTGTATCAGGCCCATGGCTGTCTTCATAGGGCACACTCTCATGATGCACTTGGGCGAGCCGGTCAACCATGCCAAGCGCAATTTCACGCTCGCCCATGATGACGGTGTCGGCGCCATATTGCTTCAGCTCATCGACTTCGGCGTCGGAATGGGCTCGGGCGACGATGAGGATCGATGGATTGACGCTGCGTGCCTGCTCGGCGATGCGGCAGGCCTCGAAGGCGTTGGGGATGGCGATCGCAATGCTGCGGGCGCCGGAAAGATTGGCTAGGTCGAGCGTTTCCCGCATCACCGCATTGCCCGCCAGAGTTTCGATGCCCTGCGCCTTCAGCTCGCCGATGCGCTTGTCAGAGTCCTCGATGACCAGAAAAGGTGTGGCTGACGACTTGAGATTCTGTCCGACGATGCTGCCAACCCGCCCGTAGCCGACGAGAATGGCGTGGCCGCGGAGAGCGGTCGGGTGCACCTCGTCATCTTCGGGCGGTATCTCCTCCGGCGCTGCTATTGCATCTGCAGCGGGAGCAGGGTCTGCCGCGACGTCTTCGCGCTTTGCACCATCCAGCAGCGGCCGCATGCGGTCGCAGAGGAAGAACAGTAGCGGATTGAGGATGATCGAGATGATGGCGCCGGCAAGGATCAGATCGCGGCCTTCCTCCGGCAGCAGCCCCAGTTCGACGCCGAGGGCGGCGAGGATGAAGGAGAATTCGCCGATCTGGCCGAGGCTGGCCGAAATCGTCAGCGCCGTACTGAGCGGCTTCTTGAAGGCGAGCACGATCAGGAGCGCGGCGACGGACTTGCCGATGACGATGATGAAGATGGTGGCGAGGATCGGCAGCGGCTTGTCGATCAGGATGTTCGGATCGAACAGCATGCCGACCGAGACGAAGAACAGCACGGCGAAGGCGTCGCGCAGCGGCAGGCTTTCCTGTGCGGCGCGATGGCTGAGCTCGCTTTCGGCAAGCACCATGCCGGCAAAGAAGGCGCCGAGCGCCAGCGACACGCCGAAGAGCTTCGCCGCTCCGAAAGCGACACCGAGCGCGATCGCCAGCACGCCGAGCCGGAAAAGCTCGCGCGAACCGGTATGGGCGATGCGATGCATCGTCCAGGGAATGAGCTTGCGGCCGAAGACCAGCATCAGCGCCACGAACAGCGCCACCTTCACCAGCGTCATGGCGATCATGCCGCCGATGCCGAGATCGAGGCCGAACAGGCGGCTGAGCGCGGCTGAGAGCGGCTCGACGGGAGCGTGCCCCTCACCGCCGATGCTGGCTGCGGCCGGGATCAGCACCAGCGCCAGCACCATGGCGAGATCCTCGACGATCAGCCAGCCGACGGCGATCCTGCCGCGCTCGGTCTCGACCAGGCGCCGCTCCTGCAGCGCCTTCAAGAGCACGACGGTGGAGGCGACCAAAAGCGCCAGGCCGAAAACCAGGCTGCCGCCGGTCGGCCAGCCCATGAAGGCGCCGAGCCCCCAGCCGAGCAATGTCGCAAAAGCGATCTGCACGATCGCGCCGGGCACGGCGATGCCGCGCACCGACAGCAGGTCTTTCAGGGAAAAATGCAGCCCGACGCCGAACATCAGCAGGATGACGCCGATTTCGGCCAGCTCCGGCGCAAGGTTCTGATCTGCCACATAACCTGGCGTATGTGGCCCGACGAGCACGCCGGCGATCAGATAACCGACGAGCGGCGGCATCCGCAGCCGATGGGCGAAGGCGCCGAAGATGAAAGCCAGCACGAGGCCGCCGACGATTGTCGAAATCAAGGGCGTATCGTGTGGCATTGCTGTCTTCCGATCTGGAAATCCCGATTGTAATATGACATATATGGTCTATATCGACCAATATGGGCAACTTGAAATCATGGGTCAAGGCGCAAGAGAAACAATTCTCACTCCCGCTCTCTGCCGCGCGGCGCGCGGCCTGCTCGACTGGACTCAAACCGATCTTGCCGACAGGGCTGCCGTCTCGCGCAGCACCATCCGCGACTATGAGGGCCGGCACCACGACATCCACCGCGCGACGGAAGCGCAACTGCGCCTCGCCTTCGAGGAAGGCGGCGTCAAATTCGTGGAGATCCAAGGGGCAGGCACCGGCGTTTACCTGCCCACTGCATAAAATGATGCAGCAATTCAAAGTGTTACTGCGTTGCGCCTCTGAAAAGAGGCTTGGTGCTGTCATCGGGCAGACTGAACACGCTCAGGGTGCCAGGCAGGCGGCAGAGACCTTGTAGATGGAAAGTGTCTTACCCTTGTAGTTGCCCTCCGTCGGCTGCCAGTTCTTCAGCACCTCGGGCGTCTCGGTGGCGCAGGTGAAGGCCCCGTCCGTCAGGAAAAGCACCTTGCCGGTGATGTCGGCGGGCAGAGCGAATTCCTGCTCGTAATAGCTCTCCGGAAGGCCCGCCGGCGCCCGCGCATAGATCCTGTAGGATGCATCGCGCAGCGTGTAGAAAAGATCGGCGACCATATCGCGATTGTCGGTGACGATGATGTCGGTGCCGGCCTGAGCTGCGAGTGCGGCGGTCTCGCGGCTGACCTCGGCGCGGCCGAGATAGCGCTTCATCAGCGCGTCGCCGTTCGGCAGCAGCAACTGATGCGGAAAGATCGTCGCCAGCGGAAAGAGCAGGCTGGCGATGCCGTTGATGGTCAGCGACAGCCTGAGCCCCTTCGGCCACTTCAGGTAAAGCAGCCAGACGGCAAGGATGGTGCCGGCGACATAGGCAGTCACCGCCCAGTTGGCATAGGCCTTGGCGACCGTCGCCTGCAGCGTGATGAGCACGACGACCGGCATCGACAGCCAGACCAGCATCTTTTCCCGATCGTCACTCCTGCCCTTGATCATGCGGTAGACCGCCCAGAGCATCGCGAAGAAGATGATCGGCCCGACCACGCCGAACTGGGCGGCGAAGAATTCAAGCCCGCGACGGAGATTGATGCCGAGTTCGCTCCAATGGGCGATATCCTGCGTATGCCGCACCGTCGTGTTGTCGTGCTGCAGATTCCACCAGAGGTTCGGCAAGGCGACGACCGCCGCGACCGCGACCGCGATGATGAAATCCCGGATGGCGATGCGCGCCGCCGGAATGAGGAGGAGGGCAAGCGCTCCGCCCGGAACGACGAACAGCACGGCATATTTCGTCAGGAAGGCGAGGCCGACGCCAAGGCCCATGACGAGCGCCAGCCCGACCGAGCGCCGCTGGGTCAAGCCGAAATAGGCAAGCAGCGCGATCGCGATGAAGAACAGCAGGATCACGTCGGTCGAGAAGAACACCGAAGACAGCGCGACGCCCGGGAGGGTGATATAGGTGGCGCCCGTCCAGCCTTCGATCTCCGGCCCGACGAAACGTTTTGCCGTCTTCATCAGCACCAGTGCCGCCGCCATGTGGATCAGCGGTCCGAGCAGCCTGATCCCATAGATGGCGTTGGAGCCGGAAAGCTCGGTCATCGCCCGGATCACCCACGCAATCATCGGCGGCTTGGAATAATAGCCGAGGTCGAGGTTTTGCGACCAGAACCAGTACTGCGCCTCGTCGACGAAAAGGTCCGTCGTATCGAAATTGAGCATGACGACGCGCCAGAGCGTGAAGCCAAGAACGATGAGGAGACCAGATCTGGGGGACATGAACCGATAGTTCCGCTGACATGAAAGGCGCGAGTGCGATACACCAAAGGTGCCGGACTGCCAACGGGGAAGGGTGGGTCTAGCGCATCGGCCCGAAAATCGATTCCGATTTTCGGAAAGCACGATGCGTAGATTCAAAGTGTTAGAGCGTCCTTTGTGCGTCCGAAAGGACGCACGGCGCTCTAAAGCATGTCGCGCAAGACTGTGCAGCGGTTTTGCGACAACGACATGCGTAAAACAAAGAGCTAAAGCGCAAGGAGGTATCTGAAAGATTGCGACGCGCTTAGAACACCCGAAGGGCGCGGATGTCGCGGTTTGCGGCGATGGAATCGAGGCGGGCGACGGCGGCAAGCAGCGTCATTGCAATCAAGCAGGCACCCAATCCGAGAACAATCATTGCTCTGTCCTTGTCGACGTCATGTCTTGGTTATCGACCGGCATATAACACGGAGCTTGCGTGTGCCTTGTAGCAGCCATGCAACTCCGCAACAGTATTTGCTGCGAACTGCCTTGAATTGCTTGAAAAGCCTGTTCTCCGAAAGGCTTATTAACCTTCAAGCAAGGAATTAACCATAAACATTGGTCTACACGTCGGAATGGGAAGATGCACTCGTTCCCACCAGGCATGACGCCGTCCCGCCGTACCGGGTTGATCCGGTATCCATCTCTTCAGACAGCTCCGAAACATAGCTGATCAGGGGGCTTCGCTCCGCCGGTTGTAACCGGTGGTGAGAACCGTCTCAACGCTTCGCGTTCATCGGATGCTGCACAAGTTTTTGGCCGGGCTTTCGCCCGGAAAGTGGTTGGGGACAGGCGTTGAGGCAGGACATGCCATCAGATCAGGCTCGTGGAGCGCAGGCAGGCAGCTTGCGCGACCGCCTGCGCTTTGCCGGTCTCGATGCCGACCAGTGCGAGCTGGTGCGCCGTAACCGGCCGGCGCTCGAAGCCCATCTGAAGGCGGGCCTGAGGGATCTCTTCCACCGGTTCCAGTCATTCCCCGACGCCTCGCGCAATTTCGAGAGCGAACGCCAGGTCGAGCGTCTGCACGATCTGCAGTCCTCGCATTGGGACGTGCTGACGGATGCGCGGTTTGACAGCCTCTATGCCGAGCGCGTCAAGGTTCTCTCCGATACCGAAAGCAAGATGGGTCTTGACCCGCGCTGGCACGTGGCCGGCCATGGCGTCATGCTGGAGCATGTCGTTTCCGGCCTCGCCGAGCAGATTGCCGGCCGTCCGCTGCTGCCGTCGGCCAAGCGCCGCACCCGCGAAATCTCCGACCTGATGACGGCGATCATCCGCATCGTCATGGTCGATGTGGAAATTGCCGTCTCGCTCCGCTTCAATGCGCTGCGCGCCGGGGAGCAGCGCGCGCTCGCCGATCAGCGCGCCGCCAACGAGGCCGAGATCATCAGGATCTTCGGCGATGTCATCGAAGGCCTGTCCGCACGCGACCTGACGCGCCGCGCGCCTGTCGACGGCGACGGCGCCTATGGCGGGATCGCCGCCGCGCTGAATGGCGCGCTGGACGGCCTCCAGGCCGAATTCACCGCTATTACCGAGCGCACGGTCAAGGCCGAAGCGGCGACAGGTTCGCTTGCCGGTCTGTCGCGGCAGTTCGCCGGCACGGCGTCCGGCCAGGCCGATCGGCTGCAGCTTTCCGCCGCTGCCCTTGCCGGCATCGCCGGCAGTGTGCGCGATGGTGCTGCTGACAGCCGCGCTGCCGAACAGGCGGCCGCCACGACGCGCGCTGCCGTCGAGGAAAGCGGTGAAGTCGTCGGCCGCGCGATCAGCGCCATGGCCGATATCGAGCAGTCGGCCGAAAAGATCGGCCAGATCATCGGGGCGATCGACGAGATCGCCTTCCAGACCAATCTTCTGGCGCTGAATGCCGGCATCGAAGCCGCGCGCGCCGGCGATTCCGGCCGCGGTTTTGCCGTCGTCGCCCAGGAAGTCCGCGCCCTTGCCCAGCGTTCGGCCGAAGCCGCCCGCGAGATCAAGACGCTGGTGACGACGACCAAGGCGCAGGTCGACGCTGGCGTGCAGATGGTCGGCCGCACACAGGATTCGATCGGCAGCATCGTGCGCCAGGTCACCGACATCAACGCCGCCATATCAGGCATCGCCACCCGAACCGGCGAACATGCCGCAAGCCTCGACAGCGTGACATCAGACGTCAAGGGCCTGGGTGGCGAGGTGGCCGATAGCGCCGGCCTTGCGGAGCGCTCGGCCGAAGGCGCCGACCACCTCCACAGCGTCATTCTCGAGCTCGGCCAGACGATTCGCGAATTCCGCATCGCCCGGGAAAACGCCACTGCCGGGCGCCCTGCGCCGGTGCGCGTGACACCGCCGCGGGCCCTTGAGGGCGCTACCCGCCCGGCACCGGTCGTGGACGAATACGAAAATGACGATTTTGGCCTTCCGCAAGCGTTCGCAAGCGTCGGAGGTGGGCGGAATGTTTACTAACCTATCGGATGATTGCCGCAGCTCGTCTTTTCGGGCCGGGGACAAGGGGACAAGGAAAAGCTGATGGCAGCAAAGAAGAGTGGCAAAACGCTTGATTTGACAGCGGTGCTCGACCTCAACGAGGCTTCCGCCTTGCGCGATAAACTCCTCTCCCTCCGGGGTAGCGGTCTTTCGATAGACGCTTCCGGCGTCGAACGGATCGGTGCGCTTTGCGCCCAGGTTCTGATGTCCGCCGAGAAGACCTGGGAGCAGGACAAGCAGCCGTTCACCTTCTCCAAGGTGTCCGACGCATTTCAGAAAACCATGCAGCTGGTTGGCGTCAATATTGACCACCTGCTTGCCAAGGAGATTCGGCAATGAAGAAAAAAGTGCTGACCGTGGATGATTCCCGCACCATCCGAAACATGCTTCTCGTGACACTGAACAATGCTGGCTTCGAGACGATCCAGGCGGAAGACGGCATCGAGGGCCTTGAGGTTCTCGAAGAGTCCAATCCCGACGTCATCGTGACCGACATCAACATGCCGCGCCTCGACGGTTTCGGCTTCATCGAAGGTGTCCGCCGCAACGAGAAATATCGGGCGATCCCGATCCTGGTCCTGACCACGGAAAGCGACGCGGAAAAGAAGAACCGCGCCCGCCAGGCCGGTGCCACGGGCTGGATAGTCAAGCCTTTCGACCCGGCCAAGCTGATCGATGCCATTGAGCGTGTAACCGCTTAAACCCAGGATTTGCTCCTATGGATATGAACGAAATCAAAGAGATCTTTTTCCAGGAGTGCGAGGAACAGCTCGCAGAATTGGAATCCGGTCTTCTGAAAATGAATGATGGCGATCGCGATCCGGAAACCGTCAATGCGGTGTTCCGTGCCGTGCATTCGATCAAGGGCGGCGCCGGCGCCTTCGGCCTTGACGATCTGGTAGCCTTCGCCCATGTTTTCGAGACCACTCTCGATTGCGTTCGATCCAACAAGCTTGAGCCGAACCAGGACGTCCTGAAGGTGATGCTGAAGTCGGCCGACGTGCTCGCTGACCTGACGAACGTTGCGCGCGACGGCGGCAGCGTCGATGAAAGCCGCAGCCGCGGCCTCGTCAGGGAGCTCGAGGCGCTGGCCAACGGTGAAATGCCGTCTCCCTCGGCGTCAGTCGAGGCGCCTGCGCCGAAGGCAGCCGCAAAGGCCGCTCCGGCGCCGACCCCCAAGCCGACGGACGACAGCGGCTTCCAGCCGGTCCCCTTTTCCTTCGACGATTTTGGCGGCGAGGGCGATGCCGGCGGCATGCCGGCCTATGAAGTCATCTTCAAGCCGCGCTACGAACTCTATTCCAAGGGCAATGACGCCACCCTGCTGCTGCGCGATCTCTCGCGCCTCGGCGAAATGACGATCTATTGCAATACGGATGACCTCCCGGGCCTCGAGGAACTCGATCCGGAAGGCGCTTATTTCTTCTGGAATGTCACGATCAAGACGGACAAGGGCGAGGACGCCATCCGCACCGTCTTCGAATTCGCCGAGTGGGATTGCGAACTGACGGTAAAGCCGGTCGAAGAAGCAAGGGCCGAGGCGACCAGCAACGACGAACTGCCGATGGTGCCGGTTCCTTTCGACCTGTCGATCCTGGACGAAGCCGGCGCAATCGAAGAGGTTTCCGCCTCAGACGCGCGGGCCGAGGAGACGGCCGCAGCCGTTGCCGCAGCCGAGACTGCCTCCAACGTCACGCAGATTGTCGCCGCCCGCGTAGAGAAGAAGGAATCGGCCGCCGCCGCAGCGGCCGCAGCAAGTGCTGCCGCTCAGAACAATGCCGCCGGTGCCGGCCAGACGATCCGCGTCGATCTCGACCGTGTCGACCGCCTCATCAACCTCGTCGGCGAATTGGTCATCAACCAGGCGATGCTGTCGCAGAGCGTAATCGAGAACGACACGACCGGCACCTCCTCGATCAATATGGGCCTCGAGGAGCTGCAGCAGCTCACCCGCGAGATCCAGGACTCGGTCATGGCGATCCGCGCGCAGCCGGTGAAGCCGGTCTTCCAGCGCATGTCGCGTATCGTCCGCGAAATCGCCGACATGACCGGCAAGTCGATCCGCCTGATCACCGAAGGTGAAAACACCGAAGTCGACAAGACGGTCATCGACAAGCTGGCCGAACCGCTGACCCACATGATCCGCAACGCCGTCGACCACGGCATCGAAACGCCCGAAAAGCGTGCAGCCGCCGGCAAGAACACCGAAGGCACTGTCCGCCTGACCGCCAAGCATCGTTCGGGACGCATCCTGATCGAGCTTGCCGACGACGGTGCCGGTATCAACCGTGAGAAGGTCCGCCAGAAGGCGATCGACAACGACCTCATCCCGGCCGATTCCAACCTGTCGGACGAGGAAATCGACAACCTGATCTTCCTGCCGGGCTTCTCGACGGCCGACAAGATCTCCGACATCTCCGGCCGCGGCGTTGGCATGGACGTCGTCAAACGTTCGATCCAGGCGCTCGGCGGCCGCATCAACATCACCTCGAAGCCGGGTCACGGCTCGGTCTTCACCATGAGCCTGCCGCTGACGCTCGCCGTCCTCGACGGCATGGTAGTCACAGTCGCCGGCCAGACGCTGGTCGTGCCGCTGACGGCGATCGTCGAAACCCTGCAGCCGGAAGCGGCCGCGATCCACTCCTTCGGTGCCAACCACCGGCTGATCTCGATCCGCAACAGCTTCTGCCCGCTGGTCGATGTCGGCCGCATCCTGAACTTCCGCGCCACCCAGGCCAATCCGGTCGAGGGCGTGGCGCTTCTGGTGGAATCCGAAGGCGGCGGCCAGCGCGCCCTGATGGTCGATGCCATCCAGGGTCAGCGCCAGGTGGTCATCAAGAGCCTGGAAGCGAACTACACCCATGTGCCGGGCATTGCCGCCGCCACCATCCTCGGTGACGGGCGCGTCGCTCTCATCCTCGATGTCGACGCAGTCGTCGGCGCCTCGCGCGGCCAGTCGCTCAAAGCGGAAATGTCGTTAGCAGCGGTGGGATAAGGGAATGTCGTACACTGTAAAAAATCTGAACGAGGGGGATCGCGAGCTGATCGCGTTCCGCATCGGGGATCAGGAATTTTGCGTGAACATCATGTCGGTTCGCGAAATCCGCGGCTGGACCCCGGCGACCGCGATGCCGCATTCGCCTGGCTATATGCTGGGTGTCATCAACCTGCGCGGCGCGGTGCTGCCGATCATCGATCTTGCGGCCCGGCTCGGCATGAAGCCGGCCGATCCGACTGCCCGTCATGTCATCATCGTCGCCCAGGTCCGGCGTAAGGTCGTCGGCCTGCTGGTCGACGCCGTTTCCGATATCCTGACGGTGACCGACGAAACCATCCAGCCGACGCCCGAGATCTCCTCCGAGCTCGAGCGTCAATTTGCCCGCGGCATTCTCGCCATCGAGAAGCGCATGATCTGCCTGATCGAACTCGAATCCCTCTTTCCAGAGACCGAAAGCGAAGCCGCATGAGTGTAATGGGCGCAAAAGATCAGAGACAGGGATCCGACGAGGTCCTGGCGAGCGGAGAATATCCGCTGACGCGCCGCGACCTCACTGAAATCGCCGCAATGATCTATTCGGATGCCGGCATCTTCCTCAACGAAACGAAGGCGTCGCTCGTCTATTCGCGCCTGTCGAAGCATATCCGCAATCTCGGCCTGTCCGGCTTCCGGGAATATTGCGACCTCGTCGCTTCGCCGGCCGGTGCTGCGCCGCGCCGCGAGATGCTTTCGCATCTGACGACCAATTTTACTCGCTTCTTCCGCGAAAACCATCATTTCGATCACCTGCGCGACCATGTCCTGCCGGAGCTTCTGCAGCGGGCGAGATCGGGCGGCAGGGTGCGCATCTGGTCGGCCGCCTCTTCCGACGGGCAAGAACCCTATTCGATCGCGCTGACGGTGCTGTCGCTGATGCCGAACGTCGCCGATTACGACTTCAAGATCCTGGCGACCGACATCGACCCGAAGATCCTCGCGATCGCCCGCGCCGGCGCCTATGACGAGAGCGCGCTCGAAACCGTATCGCCCGCCATGCGCAAACAATGGTTCAGCGAAGTCGAGATACAGGGCCGCCGGAAGTTCCAGGTCGACGACCGCGTCAAGCGGCTGATCACCTACAACGAGCTGAACCTGATGGCGCAATGGCCGTTCAAGGGCAAGTTCGACGTCATCTTCTGCCGCAACGTCGTCATCTATTTCGACGAGCCGACGCAGATGAAGATCTGGCAGCGTTTCGCCGGCCTGCTGCCGGAGGGCGGTCATCTTTATATCGGTCATTCCGAGCGTGTTTCGGGTGAGGCAAAACACGTCTTCGACAATATTGGCATCACGACCTATCGCTACACGTCCAAAGGTCTCGGGAGGAAGGCATGAGCGCTCCAGCAAGGGTTCTCGTTGTTGACGACTCGCCGACGATGCGGGGGCTGATCACCGCCGTCTTGAGTTCCGACCCCGAGGTCAACGTCATCGGCCAGGCCGGCGACGCGCTGGAAGCGCGGGAGGCAATCAAGCGGCTGAACCCCGACGTCCTGACGCTCGACATCGAGATGCCGAACATGAACGGTCTCGATTTCCTCGAAAAGATCATGACGCTGCGGCCGATGCCGGTGATCATGGTATCCACAATGACCCATCGCGGCGCCGAGGCGACGCTTGCGGCGCTGGAGATCGGCGCGTTCGACTGTGTCGGCAAGCCGGCGCCGGGCGAACTCAGGCCGTTTGGCGACCTCGCCGAGAAGGTCAAGGCCGCCGCGCGCACGCAGCGCCAATATTCCCAGCCCGTCGCCGCCGTCGCGCCACCGCCCTCGGTTGCCGACTTCCGCGTCGGCCGCAAGATCGTCGCGATCGGCTCGTCCACCGGCGGCGTCGAGGCGCTGATCGCCGTGCTGCAAAAGTTTCCGGCGAATTGCCCGCCGACCGTCATCACCCAGCATATGCCGCCGACCTTCACCAAGAGCTTCGCCGAACGGCTGAACCGCCTCTGTGCGCCGGTGGTGCAGGAAGCGACCGACGGTGCCCGTCTCGAAATCGGCAAGATCTATCTGGCGCCCGGCGGCGAGCGTCACCTCCAGGTCAGCAACGCCTCGGCACCATGCTGCCGACTCATTGACCGGGCACCGGTCAACGGTCACCGCCCCTCGGTGGACGTGCTATTCGATTCGGTCGCTGAACTGGCGGGCCGTAATGCCGTCGGCGTGATTTTGACCGGAATGGGCCGCGATGGCGCCGCCGGATTGTTGAAAATGCGCCACGCCGGCGCCAGAACGCTCGGCCAGAACGAAAAAACCTGCGTCGTTTACGGAATGCCAAGGGTTGCCCACGAACTTGGCGCCGTTGAGCAGCAGCTGCCGCTGTCTGCCATTGGTGAAGAAATATTGAAAATGACAGCCGCCCGAAAGGAAGGGACCGAATAAATGTCGATCGCGGAGAAAATCAAAGTTCTGATCGTCGACGATCAGGTAACGAGCCGGTTGCTGCTCAGCGACGCGCTGACCCAGCTCGGTTTCAAGCAGATCACCTCGGCCGGTGACGGTGAGCAGGGCATGAAGATCATGGCCGAGCAGCCGCACCACCTGGTGATCTCGGACTTCAACATGCCGAAGATGGATGGCATCGGCTTCCTTCAGGCCGTGCGCACCAACCCGAACACCAAGAAGGCGGCCTTCATCATCCTGACCGCCCAGGGCGACCGCGCACTGGTGCAGAAGGCGGCCCAGCTCGGCGCCAACAACGTGCTCGCCAAGCCGTTCACGATCGAGAAGATGAAAGCGGCCATCGAAGCCGTGTTTGGAGCCCTGAAATGATCACTGAGGGGGCAGCCCGCCGCGTGCACATCATTCAGGGCGAGTACAAGGTTCTGAACGATCCGAATGCGGTCCTCTCGACCATTCTCGGTTCGTGCGTGGCTGCGTGCCTCAGAGATCCTGTCGCCGGTGTCGGCGGCATGAACCACTTTCTGCTGCCCGGTTCGGCGACGTCGCCGACATCAGGCGGCGATGCCACGCGCTACGGCGTGCATCTGATGGAACTGCTGATCAACGGTCTCTTGAAGCAGGGCGCCCGGCGCGACCGGCTGGAGGCAAAGATCTTCGGCGGCGCGAAGACGATCTCGACATTCTCCAATGTCGGTGAGCAGAACGCGGCCTTCGCCGTGCAGTTCCTGAGGGATGAAGGCATTCCGGTGGTCGGTTCCTCGACCGGCGGAGAGCATGGACGCAAGCTTGAATATTGGCCGGTCTCCGGTCGTGCCCGGCAATACCCCCTGACCGGCGCCGAAACGCAGAGAACCGTCGCTCTCGAGCAGCGTCCCGCCGCTCCGCAGAAACCCGTCGAAACCAGTATCGAATTTTTTTGATGGCGAGGATTTTCATATGACATTTACCCAGATGATGGAGCCGCCCGCGCCTGTCGAAGCGCTGAGCGACATCCTGATGCGCATCGTGTCCGAACTGCACGATGTCGCCTACCTCATCGAACGCATCGAGCCCCAGCTTCTCGACCTCGGCAGCGCCGAAATCCTGAACTCGCCGGATGCCATGAAGGTCATGCAGGGCATCGATCTGGCCGTGCAGAAATCACGCGGCCTTGCCGAATTCATCGACACCATCACCGGCGAAATCCCGCACGGCTGGGCAGTCGACGTCGCAACCGCGCTCAGCCTCGTCAAACTGGCAGAGATGCAGAAGGCATTGGGCGGGGCCACACGCCACGGCCATTCCCAGCCATTGAGCAAGGCAGCCGGCGACTTCGATTTCTTCTAGAACGCTCCGTTTTTCTCCGACTGACGGAAACGCTCTCTCCTTGTTCTTGCGCTATCCCGGACGCAAAACCGCTGCGCATTTTTACTGGAATTACTTTAGGCCTTTTCGCTCCCGCACGCTCTCACGAAACGCTCGCACAAGTTTCGCCGACTATTCGTCTGATGAGGCAATAAGCCTGCTTTGTCTTTGACGAATCGTGCGAGAACAGAATGAATCTGTTAAATCAATTAGTTCAGATCTTTAAGAACTTCGGTTCCCTTGGCCGAACACGCCTGATGATTCTGGGAGGCGTCGGTGCCGTTTCCATTGCAATCGTCCTTGCGGCCGCTCTTTTCGTCAACAAGCCGGCACAGGAAACACTCTATGTCGGTCTGGATTCGCCCGATCTCAACCAGATCAGCATGGCGCTTGCCGAAGCCAACATCAATTTCCAGGTCGGCACCGACGGCACCAGCATCAGCGTTCCCGCTGGAATGACGGGCAAGGCCCGCCTGATGCTTGCCGAGCGCGGCCTGCCGAACAGCGCCAATGCCGGTTACGAACTCTTTGACAATGTCGGCTCCCTCGGCCTGACCTCCTTCATGCAGGAGGTGACGCGGGTTCGAGCGCTGGAAGGCGAAATCGCCCGCACCATCCAGTCGATCTCGGGCATCACCGCCGCGCGCGTCCATATCGTCATGCCGGAGGTTGGAAACTTCCGGAAGGCGGAGCAGAAGCCGACCGCATCCGTCATGATTCGCGCAAGCGCTACCACCGGGCGCAGCGCGGCGACCTCGATCCGCCACCTCGTCGCCTCGGCCGTGCCGGGGCTTGACGTCGATGACGTCACCATCCTCGATTCCGCCGGCCAGCTCCTCGCTTCCGGCGACGAGGCGAGCAACAGCTCGCTGAACCGCTCGCTCAACATCGTCCAGAACGTTCAACAGGAAGTCGAATCCAACATCGACAAGGCGCTGGCACCCTTCCTCGGCATGGACAACTTCCGTTCCAGCGTCACCGCCGATCTCAACACCGACGCCCAGCAGATCCAGGAAACGACCTACGATCCCGAATCCAAGGTCGAACGTTCGGTCCGCTCGACCAAGGAAGCCCAGCAGTCGCAGCAGAAGCAGTCCGATAGCGCGACGACGGTCGAGCAGAACATTCCGCAGGCGGCTCCCGAGGCCGGCGGCTCCGCCGGGCCCGAATCGCAAGACAAGTCCGACAAGCGCGAAGAGCAGACCAACTACGAAATCAACAGCAAGACGACGGCGACGACCCGCAGCAGCTATAAGGTCGAAAAGCTTTCGATCGCCGTGGTGGTCAACAAGGGCCGCATCGCCAAGATGGTCGGTGAGCCCGCCGACCAGACAAAGGTCGACGCCTATCTCGCCGAAATGCAGAAGATCGTCGCTTCGGCGGCCGGCATCGACGCCAAGCGCGGCGACGTCGTCACCGTCACGGCGATGGACTTCCTCGAAAATCAGCTGCTCGAAGACGCCACCGGTGGTGTCCGCGTCATGGATATGCTGAGCCGCAATCTGGCCGGCATCATCAACTCGCTCGCCTTTGTCGCGGTTGCCTTCTTGGTGGTCTGGATGGGCTTGCGGCCACTGGTGCGCAGCGTCAGCGGCAACGGCAGCTCTGCGGCTTTCGGCGACGCGACGCCGGAAGCGGCCGGCCTCGAGCTTCCGGACTTCGCGCCTGCATCGGGAGCACCCGGAGGCGCTCTCATGGACGGCTTCGGGTCCGACTTCGGCTTCGACAGTACCGAGGACCTGCTCAGCCTCGGCGACGACGACGGAAACTTCAATCGGCGCGTCAAGGAAGGCCCGGAACGCAAGCTTTCCCGTATGGTCGAGATCAACGAGGAACGCGCCGCGAAAATCCTCAGGAAATGGGCGATCGACGAAGCAGCGTAAAACAAAGGCCGGGCAACCGGCCTTTTTTCATGTCGGTACCGAAGCTTGATTCCCGAACCGCTGTTTGCTGAAAAGCCGTGACTGGAGATGCAAGAGACCCGGCATGACATCAGGGTCGGGAATTCGAATAAGACGTTAGACCCGACAACTGAAATGCGGCTGTAGCGCAACTTAATGAGATGGACTCGCGTAAAACGCGAAGCAAGTTGCGATACCGCCAGAATCACCTTAGCCTCCCTCTATCTGAAGGCTGGAACGAGTGGTCGAATCAGTGCATTGGCGACAGCGAAAGTAAATCCCTAGAAGTCGGAGATGGTGATTTGCATCGACTGGCTTACCCTTAGGTGATTCGAAATGGGATTCGAGCGGAAGTTGACTTGAATCCCTTACAGAAAAATTGCTGTTGCACCGAGTTCGATCGTTTCTCAGCCGCAGGACATTGCCAGTGGATATGAATGTAATTCAGGCGAGCAAAGGCGAGAGGCAGATGGCGAATTTCGCGAGTGCGGCGGTGCCGGATCTGTTGCCGCGTGATGAGCTGCTCCAGCGCCTCCACGGCGTCGCCAGCACCGGCAGGTTGCAGTCTGGTCTGCGCGCACTGACGGACTACGTGGGTGCTTCGTACTACCTTCTGGCGCGCTGCGATCTCCTCCAGGAAAGTGGCCTCGATTTCATCGTTTCGTCTGACTGGCCTTTCGACCTGGTCAGGGACATCGCCAATGATCTGGTCCGCGGCTATGCCCGGTCGACCGAGCTGGAAAAATGCATGCAGGTCTTCCAGCCGAGTTTTGCTCTTCTGCCTGACAGTGCCGAGGTCCCGGATGGCGCCAGCCGCCAATATTGTTCGGTGACCTTCAATGTCGGCCGGTCGCGGCTGGCCTTGATGTTCCTGTTCGGGGAGGGATTCATCCTTTCGCCGGAGCGCCTGCGCGATGTAGGCTTGCTTGCAGGTTATGTCGCGAGCTTCCTTCGCTGCGGCGGTACGAAGGTCGATCGCGATTTCGAATTGACCGACCGCGAGCTGGAATGCCTGTTCTGGATCGCCGAGGGCAAGACCAGCGACGAGATCGCGATGATTCTCGGAATATCCCGCAATACCATCAACAACTACATCACCAGCGTGATGCGCAAGACGGCGACCAAGACCCGGTCCGAGGCCATTGCCTTCGCCGTCCGCAATAATCTCGTATAGGGGGATATATGGGTTATCCATCAGGCAGGACCATGAGCAGCGCCGAGCAGCTGCGCATGGTACGTGTGAACAGGATTTCCAGCCGGTCCGATCTTTTTCCGCGGCTGATCGCGATGCAGAAGCTCGCCGATGCGCAAGGCTTCGCGATCTTCCGCGTCAGCGGCTCGGGCATTCCGGCAAAGCAGCGGCTTGTCTGCGAGCTCGAGAACTGGGGGTCTTCCAATGCCGGTTTCGGCAAGGCCTTCACGGATGCCTACGGCGATATTCTTCTCGACCATATCGACAAGTCGCTGCTGCCGCTCTCATGGGCAGGCGGTTACGACCGTGCGGCACCCGGTCCGGCGGACTTCTCGCCGTTCATGACGCGGCTGCAGGACGGTATTCTGCCCTTCTCCGGACTTGCCTTTCCGGTGCGGCTTGGCGCCGTCGGCAACGGTTTCATCCTTTTCACCGGCGATGAGATCGATCCTTCGAGCGATACCATCGTCGAGCTGCACGGTCGATGCTGCCATATCATGATGGATCTGCTCTCGCTCGACGAGCGCCGCACGGCGGCTGCCGAGGCGCTCAGCGAACGCGAGATCGCCTGTCTGCAATTGGCCGGCGACGGCCGCATCAGCGAAGAGATTGCCGACAAGCTCGGCCTGTCCGTGCACACCGTGAACGCCTATCTCGGCTCGGCGACCATCAAGCTCGATTCCGTCAATCGCATCCAGGCGATCGCCAAGGCGATCCGGCTCGGTTATATCAGCTGAACCCGCGCGGTCGTTTTCAGCGTCGCGCGTTTTTTCAGACGCGCAAGCGACGCTGTAACGCTTTGAATTGCTGTCCAAGGCGAATGCGAAAGCTCGGTTGTCTTGAAAGATGTCAGCCGGCCAGCGTCTGAGGCGGCTGGTTGATGCTGTAACGCGATTCCCGAAGGCTTCTTCTGAGGAATATGGTGTTCTCGTCAGGATCCGCTGAGGGGTTCTGGAAGGCGATATGATTGATCTCGATGCCGGCGTGGTCTTCGGCAAGGGTGAGCTGTGCGTAGACGGTGACGCCGCGTGGCTTGATTTCCAGATCGAGAACGACTTCGGGCTTGCCGCCCCATTCCAGAGTATAATTGCCGCCCAGGCCGAAATTCACCGTGCCCGGATGAAAGAAAAGCTCCGCCGCCGAAGCGACGAGATCGGAAAGGTTGCCGTAATACTCGAAGCGCAGCAGTGAAATAAGGTCAGAAGCATCCAGAAGGCGCAGTTCAGTAGCGACCGGGCTGATCGCGTCTGCGAGGATCTTTTCACGCTGGGTAGAGTGAGGGCATTTTTTCATTCGGCTTATCTTACCCGTTTGTTCTTGGCGTCCGCAGCGTAGACCCGGTGGATGAGCTCCGCTACCGCCTTATAGAAGACTGACGGGATGACACTATCGATCGAGACTTGCGCAAACATGGAGCGCGCAAGGGGCGGATCCTCGAACACCGGTATGCCGTTCTTCTCGGCGATCTCCCTGATTTTGAGCGCAATCAGGTCCTGACCCTTGGCCAGCACCACCGGCGCATCGTTCTCTTCGCGCGCGTAACGCAGCGCCACCGCATAGTGCGTCGGGTTAGCGATCACCAGCGTCGCGCGGTGGACGTCGGCGATCATGCGCCGGCGCGCGCGGTCGCGCATCAGCGAGCGCTGCCGGCTCTTGACGAAGGGGTCGCCCTGCGCCTGCTTGTTTTCTTCCTTCACCTCGTGCCGCGTCATCTTCAGCTCGGTGAACCAGTGATGGCGCGTCCAGAAAAGATCGGCGATTGCCACGATCGCGGTGGCGATCAGCATGACGATGATGATCTTGCGCATCGCCGCCATCAGTCGCACCAGAATCGTCTGCGGATCGGAGAACATCGCGTCGATCGAACCGAAATATTCGCTCCTGAGCACAAAGAACAGGATCACCCCGACGACGACCACCTTGAACAGCGACTTTCCGAATTCGACCAGGCCGGGCACGCTGAAGAGCCGTGACCAGCCTTTGATCGGCGAGATACGCGAGGCCTGCGGGCGGATGCGTTCCAGCACCAGTGTCGGCAGATTCTGGAAGACGGAGGAGGCGACGCCGAACACCATGAACAGGATGAAGGCGGGCGCCACCAGCGCCGCACTTGCCCAGCCGAGCCGCACGAATAGTGCCAGCACATCCGGCCCCGTCTCGATCTTCCATTGGTCGGGCTGTTCGAAGATGTCGCGCAGCGTTTCACTCATGCGTCCGACGCTGTCGGGAAGGAAGAATACGAGGTAAATGAAGGTCGCGAGGATGGTCGCAAAGATCGAAAGTTCGCGCGAAGACGGCACGTTGCCCTTTTCCGCGGCATCGCTTTGCTTTTTCGCGGTTGGGGCTTCTGTTTTGCTGTCCTTGTCATCGTCTGCCAAGTCGCGGCCCTCTTCAAAGAAATAGGCCGCAGCTAATGCATGCCGCCAAAAACGTGTAGCGCTTTTGGGATGACGACATGCATCAGAACAAAGACCTAAAGCGCGTCGCAGGAACCGAGTTCTATGCGACGCGCTTTAGAGCACGGTCTGTTGCTGGAAGGGTAGTCGCCTGTGGCACGGCGATCAACAGCCGCCGTTCGACATGCCGGATTTGTCAACAGTCTCGAAGCGCCAAAGCATGTCGCGCAAAAGTGTGCAGCGGTTTTGCGACAACGACATGCGTAAAAACAAGGACCTAAAGCGCGAGGAGCGAATCTGAAAGATCGCGGCGCACTTTAGGCGGCCGCCGAAGCGTCGCCTTCCTTTTCCTTGAGCTCGATCTGGCCGGAATTGGCCAGGCGAATCGCTTCCTGCGCCACGGCGCGGCGGGCAATCGCGATCTCGCGCGGATTGACGCCGCCCATGCCGCTCTGCAGATCCGATTCGATCATGCGGCGCTGGCGTGGGCTGATGGCGGAGAGAACCGATTCGCGGATCTCGGGGGGCGACCCGCGTAGCGCGACGGTGAGCACATCCGTCGAGATGTCGTTGAGCAGCATGACGCGGCTGCGCTGCGGCATGTACATGAGGTCCTCGAACAGGAAGATCTTCGGGCGAACCTTGTTGACCGATTCGCGGCTGATCGATTCGAGCGAGCTGAGCAGCGTGTCGACCTGCGGCTTGTCGAGTTCGTTCATGAGATCGGCGACCTTCGTCGAGCCGGCCGCATTGCGCTCTGCCTCGACTTCGGCAAGCAGCGTCATGACCTGGTTCTCGATGATCTGCGCAGCCTTCGGGCTGACGGTCTTCATATTGACCGTTCTGTTCATGATGTCGGCGCGGCGGTTGTCGGGAAGCTGCAGCAGCACCTTGGCGCCGAAAGAGGAGGGCATCATTGAAAGAATATAGGCGACGGTCTGCGGATGCTCGCGCAGCAGGAACTGCGCGACGAATGTCGGCTCCGCCTCGCTGAGGCGATCCCAGATCGAGGTTTCGTAGGCCTGGAATGCAGTGCGGCGGCCGAGCAGGCTGTCGACCTCGTCGGGCGTCAGGCCTTCTTCAAGAATGGCTTCGATTGCCTTGGCATTGTCCATCAGTCCGGCGCCCTCGGTGAAGAGGTCTTCGAACTCGGAGACGAGCAACAGCAGCTCGTCCGGCGGAATGGCGCGCAGCGACTGGGCGGATGAGATAATGGTCTGCAGTTCGGCCTGGGTGAAATATTTCAACAGCCGGCCGGCGACTCCCTTTCCCATAGCGAGAAGAACAGCCGCCGCCTTTTCAGCCTGGGTCAACGGTTTCCCGGCTAATGCGCCGCCGAAATCGTCAAAGTCCATCATGGTCTAACCTCTCCGTCCCACACAGGGATCAGGCTTTTTTCGTACTCAAAACTTCAATCAGCTTCACACCGAATCGCGTGTCGTCGTTATCAAGCACCGTAATTTCGCCGCGTGCAATCCTGCGGCCGTTCACCATAATCTCGACCGGTTCGCCGATTTTCTTATCGAGGGCGATCGTCGCCCCTTCATTGAGGTTCATCAGGCCGGAGACCTGCATGCGGCTGGTGCCGAGCATGATCTGGACGTCGATCGGGATGTCCATGATCAGGTCGAAGTTCGAATTCAAAGCGCTGCCGAGTGGAGCCGGTGACTCCTCGAAGGAGGGGCTGCTGCCGAAATCCATGCCGGCAGCCGAGCTCGCACTGCCGCCGAAATCGCCGCCGAAATCGTCGCCGCCGAAAGGACTTTCCGAAGCCTCGCCGCCGAAGGCCGCCAGGTCCGTTCCTGCTGCGAAGGGGTCGCTCTGCGGGTCGTCGCCAAACTGCGGCAGGTCGCCGTCGGCATCCTGCTTCAGTACGCCGCGCAGATCGTCGATCGCCTGATCGAGATCGGCTTCGCTGCCCGGAAGATCCAGGGAGAGGTCGCTGTTCTGCTGTGTTTTCTTCGTAGCCATGAAATCACTATTCCAGTTGAAACTTGCCTCAAACTGCCTTTGCAGCCCAAAAGCCAGAGAACCGATTAATTCATTAAATGACGGATGAGTTCGTCATCCGAGTTCATCGTATCCTTGACGCGGACCATGTAATTTTCGCCTGAACGCCCGAACTCGCACACATACAATTCCTTGCTGTTGGCGCTGACCTCGACCCGCACGTCGCCGTGGTCGCGGAACGGAATGACGTCGCCGACCATCAGCTTCGATATCGTGCGAAGCGTCAGGTCCTGCAGCCTGATCTTCGCCTCGAGCGTGACATGCGAGCGGCGGACCTGGTCGCCGAGCTGCTCAGTCCATTCCGGTGACTTGCCGGTGGCCTGGCGTTTCGGCTTCGGCGGCGTCACCTTGGTCTTGAGCAGCGCCGTCTGCGGAACGATCAAGGCGAATTCCGAAACGATGCCGGCAAGCGTGATCGACATGTTGATGGCAGCGGCGAATTCGTCCGGACGATCTTCCGGCGGCCGGGCGCGCGCGTCAAGGGCGTGCGGGGCCGAAAGGCTCGGTTCGAAGCCGCCCGGCGCGTTGACGGCCGAGCGCAGCACTTTGGCGATCTTGTCGAAGACCATGACCGCCAGATCGAGCTCGATGATCGAAAGCAGCCGGTCGGCCGGTTCCTCGATCGTATCGGCGGTGGCGCCGAGCAGGTGCTCCATCAGCGTGATGACGAAGCCGTTGCCGCAGGCAAGCGTGATGTTCTGCGACCAGTTGCGCAGCGTCGCATCGACCAGCGTGACGTTCGCGCTCAGATCTTCGATCAGGTGGTTCTTGTAGCCGATCTCGCAGCCGAGATAGTTGACCGTCACGTCGAGGCCGGTCTCGCTTTTGATGACGTCGGGAAAGAATTCGCTGTAGATTTCCCCGAAGGAACTGCAGATCTTGGCAACTCCGCCTCTGTCGCCGAGCCCGCCTGTCAGCTTGGCGAGAAGGGCAGGATCCATTGCCGGTTTGTCGTGCGAAGCATTGCTCATAGTCATTTAAGCCGCCTTGTTTTCGCCACCAGGGTTCATCATTTCCTGCTCGACCGCGTCGATGGAAGGACGCTCGTAAGCCGAGATCGTCTTGCGGCCGTATTCGAGAGCGACCTGCGGCACCGAGCCGTTCATATAGGCAAGCAGCGTCTGCTTGACGATGACGTAGAGGCGGTGCTGCTTGTTGCGCACGACCTTGATCTGGGAGACCAGCGGCGAGCAGACGCAGTAGGACAAGAGAATGCCGAGGAAGGTGCCGACGAGTGCCGAGCCGATCAGATGACCGAGCACTTCGGGTGAATCGTTGATATGGGCCATCGCCTTGATGACGCCGAGAACGGCCGCGACGATGCCGATCGCCGGGAAGGAATCGCTCATGATCTGGATCGAGTGGTAGGGCTTCATCTTGTCGTGCATGATTGTGTTGAGCTCTTCGTCCATCAGCGCCTCGATCTCGTGGCTGCGGGCGTTGCCGATGATGATCAGGCGCACGTAGTCGCAGATGAACGCCGTCAGCTCCTTGTTCTTCAGAACCGTCGGAGCCGACTGGAAGATTGTCGATTCGGCCGGATTGTCGATATGGGCTTCGATTTCGTTTCGCGACTTGGTGCGCAGGTCGCGCATCAGCGAATAGAGCACGCCGAGCGTATCGAGATAATTGCGTTCCTTCGGTACGGCGTGCCGGAAGGCTTCGCTGAGCGCTTTGCCTGAGTCCTTCACCACCTTCATCGGGTTCGCCATGATGAAGCTGCCGAGGCCGGCGCCGCCGATGATGAGGAATTCGAAGGGCTGGAACAGCGCGTCCACTTCGCCGCCCATCGCCATGAAGCTGCCGACGATACAGCCGCAAGTCACTATAAATCCGATAATGATGTTCATCGTCAGCCCAATCTGAACGTTGCTTTTCTTTTAGACCGATAGGGTTTCTGCCTTGCGTGAGGCTGATGAAAGGCCCGATCGCAAGGCATTTCCGCGTGCCAGCTTCGCGCAAGCATCTGCCGTCAGTCTAAAGAAGACGAATGGGTGCCCGCGCCCGTTTCTGAGATGCCGCCTCAGCGAAATCCCGGCCGAACCACATGAGACGACCCCCGGCTTTTCGTTCCGTTCATCGCCAATGCTTGGAGCTTACCGACATGCAATCCGGTCTTTATGTTTCTCTGTCGTCGCAGATGGCTCTCGAAAAGCGTCTGAACACCATCGCAGACAACATGGCGAACGTGAACACGACGGGTTTTCGCGCCACCGAGGTGAAGTTCGATGAGATGGTGGCGGCCACTAAGAACAAGCTGAACACCAAGGTGGCCTTCGTTTCCCAGGGCAACGACTACCTGAACGAGGGAAATGGCGAGTTGCAGCACACCGGCAACATGCTCGATTTCGCCATCAAGGGCGATGCCTGGTTTGCGCTCGATACGCCGGCCGGCCGCGTTCTGACGAGGGACGGCCGCTTCACGATCAAGGATACCGGCGAACTCGTCTCGATAAGGGGATATCCGGTTCTTGACGCCGGCGGCGCGCCGATTCAGCTCAACACGAAGGGTGGCGAGCCGGCCGTCGGTACGGACGGCATCATCTATCAGGCCGACCGCCAGGTTGCTTCGCTCGGCCTGTTCGAGGCCGATATCAGCAAGGGTTACCTGCGTTACGAAAACAGCGGCATCATGACCACCGACCAGCCGCGCGCCGTCGTCGACCGCTTCAATGTCGGTGTCGAGCAGGGCTATCTCGAAAACTCCAACGTCAACGCCATGCGCGAGATCACCCAGCTGATCGAAGTCAACCGCGCCTTCGAAAGCGTCTCATCGCTGATGCGCGACAGCGAGGATTCCTTCAAGGAAGCCGTCCAGACGCTTGGCGGCAGCCGCTAATGCATGTCGTCCAAAAGTGTTTGGCGGTTTTGAGAGAACGAGATGCACAAGAACAAAGACCCAAAATACGTCGCATGCCGCGAGCTGCACGCAACGTATTTCAGGGCGGGATTTGAAGCATGAGCACCACGCTACTGTCTATGGACGGTCTTTCTCCGAAGCTGGCGCATCTGGCGGGCCTCGTCGACCGATACGCATCGCCGGAGTTTGCGGTTGCCCATGGCGGTCGCGTGCAGACCATCGCTGCCGGCCACTACACGGTTCACGGTCTCTCCCGCCACGTTCGTCTCGGCGAGTTCGTGGCCCATAAATCGGCGACCGGCATCCATCTCGGCGAAGTCGTGCGCGTCGAGCCGGAACTGATCTATGTCTGCCCGATCGAACCCGGCGAGCCGATCGGCATCCACGATACCGTCATCCGCAAGGGCGCCTTCCGCATTGCACCGACGGACAGCTGGTGCGGGCGCACCGTCAACTCGCTCTGCGAGCCGATCGACGGGCTGGGCCCGATCGCCGAGGGCCTCGATCGCCGCTCGATCTCCAATACCGCGCCGCCCTCGATGACCCGCAAGCGTGTCGAGACCGGCTTCAAGACCGGCGTACGCGCGATCGACATCTTCTCGCCGCTCTGCCTCGGCCAGCGCCTCGGCATCTTCGCCGGCTCCGGCGTCGGCAAGTCAACGCTTCTTTCCATGCTCGCCCGCGCCGATGCTTTCGACAAGGTTGTCATTGCGCTTGTCGGCGAACGCGGCCGCGAGGTGCGCGAATTCATCGAGGATACGCTCGGCAGCAATATGAAGAAGGCGATCGCCGTCGTCGCCACCAGCGACGAGAGCCCGATGCTGCGCAAGATGGCGCCGCTGACGGCGGTCACTATCGCCGAGCATTTCCGCGACAAGGGCGAGAACGTCCTCTTCATCATCGACAGCGTCACGCGTTTCGCCCATGCGATCCGCGAGGTGGCGACCGCCTCCGGCGAGCCGCCGATCGCGCGCGGTTATCCCGCCTCCGTCTTCACCGAGCTGCCGCGCCTCCTGGAACGCGCCGGTCCCGGTCCCGAGGGCGCCGGCACCATCACCGCGATCATCTCGATCCTTGTCGACGGCGACAATCACAATGACCCGATCGCCGATTCGACCCGCGGCATCCTCGACGGACATATCGTCCTGCAGCGCAGTCTCGCCGAAGAAGGGCGTTATCCCCCGATCGATCCGCTCGCCTCGATCTCGCGTCTTGCCCGCAAGGCCTGGACGCCGGATCAGGAAAAGCTGGTATCGCGGCTGAAGGTGCTGATCCACCGTTTCGAAGAGACGCGCGATCTGCGCATGATCGGCGGTTACCGTCAGGGTGCTGATCCCGATCTCGACATGGCGATCAAGCAGGTGCCGATCATTTACGACGTCCTGAAGCAGTCTCCGGGCGACCGCGACTCGCTCGACGCTTTCGCCGATCTCGCCGGTGCGCTCAAGGCTGCAGCCGGCATGGGCAATCAGGGCGCCCCTATTCAGAGGAGAGGCTAGACGTGGCTGATTTCGACGACGAACGCATTGCTTCCCTGAAGCAGCGCAGGAAAGCCGCCATCCTGGATCGGTTTCTGACCTTCGCCGGCCTGGCGCTTGCCGGCGCCTCCGCCTTCTTTCCCTGGTACGTCTTCTTCAACGCGGACAAGTTCGGCATCAATGTCGCCAGCAGCAGCAATTCGCGCGAACTGCCGGACTGGCCGGCCCGCAACGTCTTCAGCGTCTCGCCGCTTGCCATGGTCAACAAGAACGAAGCGGACAAGAAGGCCCCGCCGATCGATCCGCTGACGACGGCGACGGTCTCCGATCTCGGCAAGGAGCGCGATGGCCGCGCTATACAGGAGGATCAGCCCTTCCCCGGCAAATCGTCCTTCCGGCTGTTGCATGTTTCCAACGGCCGGGCGCTGATCGAGGATCCCTCCGGCATGTATGTGGTGCGCATCGGCTCGATCCTGCCCGATGAAAGCCGCCTTGCGACACTCGAGCAGCGCGACGGCAAATGGGTGATCGTCACCTCCAAGGGCGAGACCTACCAGAACAATTGAACCTGTCCGCAAACGCGGAAGGCAACAGGGGCTCCGCCGTGACCGGCCGGAGCCCCTGTTTTTTACTGCGTCATTCCTTAAATCGATTCCGATTTGGGGAAATGACGCAGCAATTCAGAGAGTTACAGCGTCCTGGCGCATCGGCAAGACGCGCGGCGCCGTCATAGCGGCGGCCTTCGCCGAAAGCCGCCTCGAAGCCTGAATTCCCGTAAGTCCCACGCAAGATTACCGCACTAGGTTCGGGACAGTAAAAACGGAGAGTTCTCATGCAACCGATCCAACTTTTCGACTTGGCTTCGCGGCAGGCGGAATGGCTGACGATTCGTCAGCAGGTTGTTGCCGGCAACATCGCGAATGCCAATACCCCGAAGTTCCACGCCAAGGACGTTACGCCCTTTGATGCGGTGCTCGACAATTCCAATATCAACATGGCGCGCACCAATCCGGCGCATCTCAGCGGCAACGATTTCAGCGACAGCGGCGATATCGACGTCAAGGATGCCGCGCTCGACCAGGAAATCGGTGTCCAGGAATCCGGCAATACGGTCGGTTTGGCCGAGGAGCTCTCCAAGTCGGGCGATATCAAGCGTCAGTACGATCTGAACACCTCGCTGGTCAGTTCCTTCAACCGCATGATGTTGATGACCGTCAGGAAGTAAAGTTATGGATCCGCTTTCAGCAGCAATGAAAATCGCCGGTTCCGGGCTCGAGGCGCAGTCGACGCGGCTGCGCATCGTCTCGGAAAACATCGCCAATGCCCGCTCGACGGGTGACACGCCCGGTGCCGATCCCTATCGTCGCAAGACGATCACCTTCGGCCAGCAGATGGATCGCACCAACGGTGTCGAGACTGTCGGCGTCAAAAAGGTCGGCGTCGACGAAGGCGACTTCAGCACTGAATTCGACCCCAGCAATCCGGCTGCGGACCCGAAGGGCGTCGTCAAACTGCCGAACGTCAATATCCTGGTTGAGATGGCCGACATGCGCGAAGCCAACCGCTCGTATGACGCCAATCTGCAGACCATCAAACAGACCCGCGATCTCATCTCCTCCACGATCGACCTCCTGAAGAGCCAATAATAATGATCAGCAGCGTCCAGAACGTCAGCAACCTTTCGATGACCCGTGCGCTCGGCGCCGTCGACACCGAAAATTCCACCTCGTCGTCTGCCGCCACCATGCCGGGCGCCGCAGGTGCGGCCAACGGCATGAGCTTCGCCTCCGTCATGGGTAACATGGCGAGCGACGCGGTCAGCAGCCTGAAGGGTGCGGAAAGCATGTCCTTTGCCGGTATCAAGGGCACGGCGACGACGCGCGAAGTCGTCGATTCCATGCTCCAGGCCGAGCAGACGCTGCAGACCGCGATTGCCATCCGCGACAAGGTCGTCTCGGCCTTTCTCGAAGTCACCAAGATGCAGATGTAACTGATTTGAGGACGAACACATGAGAGCGCTCGCCATCGCAGCAACGGGCATGGATGCCCAGCAGACCAATCTGGAAGTCATCGCGAACAACATCGCGAACATCAATACGACCGGTTTCAAGCGCGCCCGCGCCGAATTCTCGGATCTTCTCTACCAGACCGAACGTGCCAAGGGTGTCGCCAACCGCGCCAACCAGGCCGTCGTTCCGGAAGGTGCCAATATCGGCCTCGGCGTCCAGACCTCAGCGGTCCGCAACCTGCATCTCCAGGGCGAACTGACCCAGACCGGCAACGATCTCGACGTGGCGCTGATCGGCAAGGGCTTCTTCCAGATCCAGTCGACCGACGGGACGACGCTTTACAGCCGCGCCGGCGCCTTCAACAAGAACGACCAGGGCCAGCTCGTCACCATCGACGGCTACGAGGTACTTCCCGGCATCACCATTCCGACGGGCTCGACCGAACTGACGATCAGCCGCTCCGGCCAGGTCACAGCCAAGCTGCCGGGTGCGACGGAGGCAACCGAGCTCGGCCAGTTGACCCTTGCAGACTTCGTCAACGAGGCGGGTCTCCAGCCGCTCGGCGACAATCTCTTCCAGGAAACGCCGGCCTCCGGCGAAGCCGTCATCGGCAATCCCGACGAGGAAGGTTTCGCTTACATGAAGCAGGGTTACCTGGAATCTTCGAACGTCGACCCGGTGAAGGAAATCACCGAGCTGATCTCGGCCCAGCGCGCTTATGAAATGAATTCCAAGGTGATCACCACCGCTGACGAAATGGCCTCCATCGTCAGCAAGAATCTGAAGTAAAGGGAAGGGCCGAAACATGATGTTTTGCCGGGCAGGACACATCTCAGGATGGGTGGCAGCAGCCACGATCGCAGTCGCGGGCATTTTCTTGCCCGCGGACGTGGATGCCGGCATGGGTTATGCCGTCGTTCCGACGACGATCATCTATCCCGGCGACACATTGTCGTCCAGCCAGCTTCAGGAGGTCGAGGTTACCAACCCCAACCTCGCCGGCGACTATGCCAAATCCATTTCCCAGGTCGAAGGCATGGTCTCCAAGCGTACGCTGTTGCCGGGCCGGACGATTTCGGTTTCGGGCCTGCGCGAGGCCTATACGGTGACGCGCGGCTCTTCGATCCGTCTGGTTCTGTCGTTCGGCGCGCTGACGATTTCCGCCGCCGGCACGCCGCTCGAAGACGGCACGACCGGGCAGGTCGTCCGCGCGCGCAATATGGACTCCGGCGTCATCGTCAGCGGCACGGTGCTTGCGGACGGCACGGTCCATGTGAGGGCAAAATGAAATTGTTCTTCCGCTTCGTCACCCTTGTCGCGGTTCTCGCCATGAGTTTGGCTGATGTCGTGCCCGCCTGGGCGCTGACTTCCCGCATCAAGGACATCGCTTCCCTTCAGGCCGGCCGCGACAACCAGCTGATCGGTTATGGCCTCATCGTCGGCCTCCAGGGGACCGGCGACGGCTTCCGGTCCTCGCCCTTCACCGAGCAGTCGATGCGCGCGATGCTGCAGAATCTCGGCATCTCGACGCAGGGCGGCCAGTCCAACGCCAAGAACACGGCGGCCGTGATGGTCACCGCCAACCTGCCACCCTTCGCAAGCCCCGGCAGCCGCATCGACGTGACGGTGAGCTCGCTCGGCGATGCGACGTCGCTGCGCGGCGGCACGCTCGTCATGACCTCGCTTTCTGGCGCCGACGGCCAAATCTATGCCGTCGCGCAGGGTGCCGCCATCGTTTCCGGTTTTCAGGCGCAGGGCCAGGCGGCGACCGTGACCGAAGGTGTCACCACCGCCGGCCGCGTGCCCGGCGGCGCGATCATCGAACGTGAACTGCCGTCCCGCTTCAAGGACTCGGTCAATCTCGTCCTGCAGCTGCGCAACCCCGACTTCTCGACGGCGATCCGCATCGCCGACATCGTCAACGGTTATGCCTCGGCGCGCTTCGGCGGGCCGGTCGCCGAAGCCAAGGATTCGCAGGAAGTCGTGATCCAGAAGCCGCGCACAGCCGATCTCACCCGGCTGATGGCCGATATTGAAAATCTCATCGTCGAGACCGACACGCCGGCCAAGGTGGTCA
This sequence comes from Rhizobium sp. CB2179, assembly GCF_057653455.1. NCBI lineage: Bacteria > Pseudomonadati > Pseudomonadota > Alphaproteobacteria > Hyphomicrobiales > Rhizobiaceae > Rhizobium > Rhizobium sp. CB2179. Next base: position 341,527 of record NZ_CM172781.1, read on the forward strand.
TCAACGAACGCACCGGAACGATCGTCATCGGGTCCGACGTCCGCGTCTCGCCGGTCGCCGTCAGCTACGGCACCTTGACCGTCCAGGTCACCGAGACGCCGCAGATCATCCAGCCCGAACCCTTCTCGCAAGGCCGGACCGCCGTCCAGCCGCAGACCGATATTGCGGCCGAGCAGACCGGCGGGCGCGTCGCCATCATCGATGGTCCGGATCTCAGGACCCTTGTCGCCGGTCTCAACAATATCGGCGTGAAACCGGATGGCATCATCGCCATTCTCCAGGGCATCAAGTCGGCGGGCGCCCTGCAGGCGGAGCTTGTGCTGCAATGATTGATATCATCAACCCTGACATGACGGTTTTGCAGTTGCTGCGCCGGCTGGCGCTGCCCGCCGCAGGCCTCGTCCTTCTGTCGATCCCCAGTGCCTTCGCGCAGGAACATGCGCCGGCCGGCGACATCACGTCCCAGGACGAGATCAAGCAGTTCTGCACCAACATCGCCGAGCCCGCCCGCGACCAGCGTTACCTCCTGCAGAAGCAGGAACTGGAAAAGCTTCGCGCCGACATTGACGCCCGCATGGCGGAAATGGACAAGCGCAAGGCCGAGTACCAGGACTGGCTGAAGCGGCGCGACGATTTCCTGAAGCAGGCGGAGGCCGGCCTCACCGAAATCTACAGGAAGATGAAGCCGGATGCGGCCGCACTCCAGCTGCAGGACATGAAGATCGAGGTGGCCTCCGCCGTGATCATGCGGCTCGGGCCGCGTCAGTCGAGCCTCATCCTCAACGAGATGGACCCTGAGAAGGCCGCGGTCATCGCCAGCGTCATCGCCAGTGCGTCCGATCCCAATACGTCGAAGGATCCTTCATGAATATGCGTTTCCCGGCCGCGATCGCCGCCCTCGCACTCCTTGCAGGTTGCCAGTCTCCTACGGCGGTCAGCGAGATCGGCCGTGCGCCTGCCATGAGCCCGATCGGCAGCGGCCTTGCCTACGGGCAGACGCCGCAGATGGCGCTTTATCCGAAACAGCCGCGCGCCGTGGCGCAGGGCTATTCGCTGTGGAGCGATTCGCAGGCCGCCCTCTTCAAGGATGCGCGCGCGCTGAACGTCGGCGACATCCTGACCGTCGACATCCAGATCAACGACAAGGGCTCCTTCGACAACGAGACCAACCGCAGCCGGAAGAATTCGAGCGGCATGAACTGGGACGTCAACGCCCAGATCTTCGGCTGGACGCCCGAGTCCAAGACCGACCTCACCTATGGTTCCGACACCAGCACCGACGGCAAGGGCAAGATCGAGCGCACCGACAAGCTCACCCTTCTGGTCGCCGCCGTCGTCACCGGCATTCTCGAAAACGGCAACCTTGTCATATCAGGCTCGCAGGAAGTCCGCCTGAACCAGGAACTGCGCATCCTGAACGTTGCCGGTATCGTTCGTCCGCAGGACGTCAATGCCGAAAACCAGATCTCCTACGACAAGATCGCCGAAGCCCGCATCTCCTACGGCGGCCGCGGCCGTCTGATGGAAGTGCAGCAGCCTCCGCGCGGCCAGCAGGCCGTCGATCTTTTCTCGCCGCTTTGAGGCTGAACGACGATGGCAGAGCCAGACGCAAGCGCAGGTCAATCGCAGAAGAAATCCGGCGCGCTGATGACGATCATCGGCATCGCCGTCCTGACCCTGCTCGGCGCCGGCGGCGGCTGGGCGGTCGGCACGATCGTCGCGCCCAACATCAAGGGCGCCAAGGAGGTCGAGCAGGCCAAGGATGCTGAGGCCAAGAAGAAGGCCGAGGAAGGCCTGGCGCGCATCTCGACCGAGGCCAACAACGTCGTCCAGCTCGAGCCGATCACCTCGAACCTCGCCTACCCCTCAGAAAACTGGGTGCGACTCGAAGTCGCGCTGCTGTTCAACGGGCCGCCGGATGTCAAGGTTTCCGAGGATATTCACCAGGATATCCTCGCCTATATCAGGACCGTTTCCCTCCAGCAGATCGAGGGGCCGCGCGGCTTTCAATATCTCAAGGATGACATACAGGAACGTGTTGACCTTCGCTCGCAAGGGCGGGTATCGAAGGTCATGTTCAGGACATTTGTCATCGAATGATTCGTCTCATAGTTTTCCTTGCCGCCATGATGGCGGTACCGGAACTGGCGGTGGCACAGCAGCTGCCGACTGACTTGTTGAACGTGCCGGTCGATGGCTCCGTCGCCGCCTGGATCATCCGCACATTCGGCCTGCTGACCATTCTTTCGGTCGCTCCGGGCATCCTGATTATGGTGACGAGCTTTCCGCGCTTCATCATCGCCTTCTCGATCCTGCGCTCGGGGATGGGCCTCTCCTCGACGCCCTCCAACATGATCCTCTTGTCGCTGTCGCTGTTCATGACCTTCTACGTCATGTCGCCGACCTTCGATCAGGCCTGGCAGAACGGCGTGCAGCCGCTGCTTGCCAATCAGATCAACGAGACCGAAGCGGTCCAGCGTATCGCCGAACCCTTCCGCACCTTCATGGCGGCCAATACCCGCGACAAGGATCTGGCGCTCTTCGTCGATCTGGCGCGCGAACGCGGACAGAATATCCAGACGACCGATCCGATCGACTACCGCGTGCTGATCCCGGCCTTCATGATTTCCGAAATTCGCCGCGGCTTCGAGATCGGCTTCCTCGTCGTGCTGCCGTTCCTCGTCATCGACCTCATCGTCGCGACCATCACCATGGCGATGGGCATGATGATGCTGCCGCCGACCTCGATCTCGCTGCCTTTCAAGATTCTCTTCTTCGTGCTGATCGACGGCTGGAACCTGCTCGTCGGCAGCCTGGTGCGCTCGTTCAGCTGACCGGCTGCCGCCGCTTGGATATTCGCCAATGAGAAACCCGCCGGATCGCTCCGGCGGGTTTCTCATTATGCAGCAATTCAAAGAGCTACAGCGTCCGTTACGCGTCTGAAAGACGCGCGGCGCTGTAGCGGTCGAAAAGCCTCATTCGGCCGCGAACGGCGCCGTGCGCGGCGGCAACGCCGGAATGTCCATGTGATCGGGGGCAAGACCCTGCTTGGCGCGCTCGGCCATGATTTGATAGGCCTGCTCCAGATGGTCGCAGAACCGTTCTGCGTCGAAGAGCGGCGCGGTATAGCGCTTCTCCTTGAGATGCGCCTTGTACTCAGCGATCCGTCCGGGATTCTCAGCCAGTTCGACAGCCATATCCTCATAGGCCTGCAGGTCGGGCGCGACGAGCTCAGGCAGGTCGATGGCCCTGAGCAGGCTCTCGCTGACGCGTGAGGCGAAGTTGGTGCCCTTGACGGTCAGGACCGGCAGGCCGCCCCAGAGCTGCTCCGAGGTGGTCGTGTGGCCATTGACGGGGAAGGTATCGATGCCGATATCGGCCGCCTGCTGGCGGTCGATGTGCTGTTCATAGGGCGCGCGGGGGCAGAAGATGATCCGCTTGGCGGAAATGCCCGCCGTCTGGAATTGCTTCAGGAGGTTTGCCTGGTTGCGCGGCGTATTCGCCATCAGCCAGAGCACGCTGTTCGGTGCGCGCTTGAGAATGCGGCACCAGCTGTCGATCGTCTCCGGCGTGATCTTGCGGTTACCGTTGAAGGACGCGAAGATGAAGGCGTCATCAGGCAGGCCGAGTTGCTCGCGGGTGACAGGACGCGGCTTCGGACGATGCATCGGGTCGTTCGGCTGGTAGCTCTCCGGCAGGCGGCAGAACTTCTCGTGGTAGAAGGGCTTGGCCACCTCGGGCAGGACGAAATGGTCGCCGATGACGTAATCGAGATCGACATTGACCGTGCTGCCGGGGAAACCGAGCCAGCCGACATGCACCGGTGCGAGCGGCAGGTTGAAGGCCGTCGCGCGACTGCCCGAAGTGTGGCCCTTCAGGTCGACCATGATGTCGATATTATGCTCGCGCACCGCTTCCAGCACCGCTTGATCGGAGAAGCCGTGAACGGTGACGATCCGGCCCCAGCGGCTGCGGTCGATCGTGTTGTGCTTGAGGTATTCCGGGCCCGTATGGCAGAAGAGCGTCACCTCGAACCGGTCCGTGTCGTGCAGTTCCAGGATGCGCTGCAATAGCTTCATCGTCGCATGGCGATCCCAGAAGTCTGATGACATGTAGCCGATGCGGATCTTGTCCGACCATGTGTGCGGTTGATTGCGGCGGAAGGCCACCCGTTCCTGGTTGAGGGGGGTGGTGCCGATCGTCGCATACCGGTTGAAGTCTTCATTGCCGCACCAGTGCAGATGATAGAACGGGTTGTCCTTGCGCAGGATCTCGATATCGCCCTTTGCAAGGGCCGCGTCGATTACCGCCTGATGCTTGCTCGCCTCTTCGAACTCATTGAATTCGCGGGCGAAAACAAGGTGAAGGAAGCGAAATGCGAGGTTGCCGGGAAAACGCTTGAAGATGTTGCGCGCGAGGTTCTGGTTGGTTGCGTCGTTCAGATCGTCGCTCAGCAGCAGGGCCGCCAGGCGCATATGATCGGGATTGGCACTCTGCGACAGCACCGTCTTGAACGGGCGGATGATATCCCGCTGCTGGCGCTTCAGATAGATCGCGGTGATGATGAAGGCGAGTTCCGCGTCTTCCTGCGCCTTGGTGAGGTTTCGCATGGCGATCAGCAGAGCATCGTCCTCGTTGCCGGTCTCGTAATGCAGCTTGGCAGCCTGTTTCTGGTATTCGTAGGAATTCGGTCCTTCGCAATTCCCGGCCAGGCCATAGGCTTTCGCGGCATCGGCCTTGAAGCCGAGCTGCACGAGGTTCTTGGCCAGCAGCGCATAGGTCTTGGCGTCCTGCTGGATATCCATCAACTGGTTGAGCGTCGCCAAGGACTGTGTGTAGCGGCCCATCTGGTAATCCTTGGATGCCGCAGAGAACGAAACTTTGCTGTTCAAAACCCAACTCCGTGAAGGAAATGTTCTGGCATGGCTGTCGATCGCCGAAGCGCGCATCGACCGTCCTCCCAAAAACGAGGTCAGTCCGATGATGCTATCCCGGCATCTGCCATACTGGCATTCGAAGCTTGCTTGAAACCGGTGGCACGATGAGTGCCTGCTTTGTCCGGAAAGCCTCGACTGTCCCAGGAAAACGCCCCTTCCGCCGGTAAAGTTTTCTTTTGCCGCTCGAATTCGGATGCCGAAAATTATCTTCAGCAGGCATTAACTAAGCCTTGTGAGAAGGCATTAACTATGCCCTGCGAGGAGCCGGCCGAGGGTCCGTATTTTTAAGGAGTTGGCAAGCATTGGCTGCGAGATTGCCCTGGACATGACGGGTTTGGGCCAAACAAAACAGGCGCCGAGTAGCATGAAGCTGGTCCGTCATCGCCGGTACTATAGTCCGGTATGTCCTCCTTTTTGTATCTAGTTTCCAGGGGACAGACTTATGACAAGCATTAACACGAATTCTTCCGCACAGGCCGCTCTCCAGACGCTGCGCAGCGTCAACCAGAACCTGAACAACACGCAGAACCACGTTTCTTCTGGTTACCGTGTTGAAAAGGCTTCGGACAACGCTGCTTACTGGTCGATCGCAACGACCATGCGTTCTGATAACAAGGCTCTCTCGGCCGTCTCCGACGCTCTCGGCGTAGGCGCCGCCAAGGTCGACACTGCTTACACCGCCATGGACAGCGCCATCGACGTCGTCGGCGACATCAAGGCGAAGCTCGTTGCCGCCACTGAAAACGGCGTCGACAAGGCCAAGGTCCAGGAAGAAATCGGTCAGCTGCAGCAGCAGCTCCTGAGCATCGCTCAGTCGGCTTCCTTCAATGGGGAAAACTGGGTTGCCGGCGCTGACGGCACCAAGAGCGTCGTCTCCTCGTTCGTCCGTGACGGCTCCAACGCCGTTTCGATCACCACGACCGACTATGTTCTCGACAGCGGCTCTGCAGGCAACGTTCTGTTCGGCATGAGCGGTGGCTCGGTCGAAACCTCCACGGGTATCCTCGGTACTTCGAGCGGTGCGACCGGTTCGATCTACGCGATGGACATCACCAGCTTCACCGCCGGCCAGATCCAGTCGGCTCTGACCAACGTTGAAGCAGCTCTGAAGTCCATGACCAGCGCAGGCGCTGCTCTCGGCTCGCTCTCCAGCCGCATCGACGCCCAGGACGACTTCGTGTCCGCTCTCAGCGACTCGATCGACTCCGGTGTCGGCCGTCTCGTCGACGCCAACATGGAAGAAGAGTCCTCCAAGCTCAGCGCCCTGCAGACCCAGCAGCAGCTGGCGATCCAGTCGCTGTCGATCGCGAACTCCTCTTCGCAGAACATCCTGTCGCTCTTCCGCTAAGACCGGTCGACACAAGGTTTCCAAGTTTCGCGGCCGGGTCATCCCCGGCCGCGAAATATTTTAATATAAGGTTAATGAAAATCCTTCTAAGCCTCAGATATTTTTAAGTAATTTCCAATTCGAATTCAGCTTTCCTTAACCATCTTGGTGTTTTCTAGGCCCATCGAAACGGCGAGTTAACCTTAACAGAAATGGTTAACAGGCATGATGCTGATCGCTGTGGGCCGGCCGAAAATCCGGAATGTCCCTGTTTAAAATCTGCCAACAAGGGGCAAGCAAACTATGACGAGCATCAACACCAATAACGCTGCAATGGCAGCCCTCCAGACTCTCCGTGGCATCAACCAGGGTCTCCAGGAAACCCAGGCCCACGTTTCGTCCGGCTATCGCGTCGGCAAGGCTTCGGACAACGCTGCTTACTGGTCGATCGCAACGACCATGCGTTCTGATAACAAGGCTCTCTCGGCTGTCTCCGACGCTCTCGGCCTCGGCGCTGCAAAGGTCGACACCGCTTACTCTGCTATGGACAGCGCCATCGACGTCGTCGGCGACATCAAGGCCAAGCTCGTTGCCGCCACTGAAAGCGGCGTCGACAAGGCCAAGGTCCAGGAAGAAATCAGCCAGCTGCAGCAGCAGCTCCTGAGCGTCGCTCAGTCGGCTTCCTTCTCCGGTGAAAACTGGGTTGCTGGCGCTGACGGCACCAAGAACGTCGTTGCCTCCTTCGTCCGTGACGGCTCCAACGCCGTTTCGGTCGTGATGACCGACTATGTTCTCGACAGCTCCTCCATGGGCAACGTTCTGTTTGGCATGAGCGTCGGCTCGGTCGAAACCTCCACGGGTATCCTCGGTACTTCGAATGGTGCGACCGGTTCTGTCTACGCAATGGATATCACCAACTTCACCCTCGGCGAAATCCAGTCGGCTCTGACTAACGTTGAATCGGCTCTGAAGGCGATGACCAGCGCCGGCGCTCAGCTCGGCTCGATCTCCAAGCGCATCGAACTGCAGGAAAACTTCGTGTCCGCTCTCAGCGACTCGATCGACTCCGGTGTCGGCCGTCTCGTCGACGCCAACATGGAAGAAGAGTCCTCCAAGCTCAGCGCCCTGCAGACCCAGCAGCAGCTGGCCGTCCAGTCGCTGTCGATCGCGAACTCCTCTTCGCAGACCATCCTCACGCTGTTCCGCGGCTAATAACCCGCCGAAACATCAGCCCGCCGGTCTCCGGCGGGCATCTCGGAATCGAGCCGCGCTTCAATGGAGCGCGGCTTTTTTAATGTCCGTTAACGATCGATTAACCATAATGCTGTCTTCTGCGGTCAACGAGACGGTGGGTTAACCAAATTTAAGAACCGGTTAACAGGCATGAGGCTGGTCCCCGTTCCCGGTAGCTTTCCGGAATGTCCCTTTTTTCCATCTGCCAACAAGGGGCAATCATTTCATGACCAGCATTTTGACGAACGTTGCGGCAATGGCCGCTCTTCAAACACTTCGCGGAATCAACGACAGCCTCGAGGATACGCAGAACCGCGTATCATCGGGTTACCGCGTCGAGAAGGCGGCCGACAACGCCGCCTACTGGTCGATCGCAACGACCATGCGTTCCGACAACAAGGCTCTCTCGGCTGTCTCCGACGCTCTCGGCCTCGGCGCTGCCAAGGTCGACACCGCTTACTCCGCCATGGACAGTGCCATCGATGTCATCAGCGAGATCAAGGCGAAGATCGTCGCTGCAACCGAAAAGGGTGTCGACAAGGCTAAAGTGCAGGAAGAAATCGGCCAGCTGCAGCAGCAGCTCCTGAGCATCGCGCAATCGGCTTCCTTCTCCGGTGAAAACTGGGTCGCGGGCGCTGACGGCACCAAGAGCGTCGTTTCCTCGTTCGTCCGCGATGGCAACGGCAATGTCTCGGTCAAGACGACGGACTACATTCTGGACACGAGCTCCACGGGCAACGTTCTCTTCGGCATGGACTCGACCGGCGCGATCGAGACCAGCTCCGGCCTTATCGGCACATCATCCGGTACGATCGGCTCGATCTACTCGATGGACATCACCAACTTCGATTCGCCTGAGATCTCCATGGCCCTGACGTCAATCGAGGCAGGCCTTGAGGCGATGACCAAGGCTGCATCGCAGCTCGGCTCTATTTCCACTCGCATTGAGCTGCAAGAAGGCTTCGTCAGCGCGCTCAGCGATTCGATTGACTCCGGTGTCGGCCGCCTCGTCGACGCCAATATGGAAGAAGAATCCTCGAAGCTCAGCGCTCTGCAGACCCAGCAACAGCTGGCCATCCAGTCGCTGTCGATCGCCAACTCCAGCGCTCAGAACATCCTCACGCTGTTCCGTAGCTAAGTCAGGCGCTGAAGCTGGACCGAATCTTGCGCCGTCGTCTGGCCGCAAACGAGAAGCCTCCCGGACCGCGCCTCAAAACGGCGCGGTTCTTCCTTTTATATCAACGGCTTGATCGAAATTTCTGGCGACGCGCCGGGCTCGGCGCCAGGCTCTTGCCCAACCGGTTGATATCGAGTTAACTTCGCTTTGAGTTGATTTGCTTTGCGACACACCGGTGGAAACTCTGCCGGAGGCATGACGCCACCCCAGTCGCCGCCGGCAATCCGGCCTGCCCTTTCACCCCGATTCCGAGACCTGTCGATGACCGTTAAGATTACCAGCGCGGCCGCGGTGAATGCGCTTGCGGTGCTGCGCAGCATAAACAAAGAAGCCAGCCAGACCCAACAGCAAGTATCCTCGGGATATCGTATCGAGACGGCCGCCGACGATGCGTCCTACTGGTCGGTCGCGACCGTCATGCGTTCGGACAGCACCAATCTCGGAACGATCGGAGATGCGCTCGGCCTCGGCGCTGCCAAGGTGGATGCGACCTACACGGCGATGGACTCCGCGATCGATCTCATCGGTGAGATTCGCGCCAAGCTGGTTTCGGCAAGAGAACCAGGCGCCGACAAGGACAAGATCAACGCCGAGATCAGTGAATACAAGGAGCAGTTGCAGACGGTCGTCGAATCGACGTCGTTTGCGGGTGAAAACTGGCTGTTGAACGGCGATGCCGCCGCGCCGCCGACATGGCAGGTGATCTCTGGTTTCGTGCGCGCTCCAACCGGCGAATATCAGGCTCAGACCATCGATTTCCCATCCTCGCAGACCATCCTCATCGACAAGAACAATGCGAGCGGCGGCCTGCTGACCAAGTCGGTCGATGCCAACGCGATCAACAACAGCGGCGCGACGTCGCGGAACTATTATCTGCTGAACGCCAACTCCACCACGCCGGCGACAGGTACGGAAATTGCGATTGGCAAGAACACGACCGATGCACAACTCACCGACATGCTTGACGTGACCGACTCGCTGCTCTCCTCGCTGACGACCACGGCCGCGTCCATCGGCGTGATGAAGACGCGCATCGACGATCAGATCGACTATACCGCCAATCTGTCCGATTCGATCGACAAAAGCGTCGGTGCGCTCGTCGATACCGACATGGACGAGGCTTCGATCCGGCAGAAGGCGATCGAAACCCAGAAGCAGATGGCCGTCGAAGCGATCTCGATCCTCAACACGGCCGCAAGCAAGATCCTGATCCTGCTGGAATAGGGGCGGGCGCGATCACGGGTGCAGCGGCGCCATTCATCCTCGCGCAAGTTTGACTGCCTAGTTTCCGGCATGAAGGCATCGTCCGAATCCGTGCCGGCGCAAGGTCAGGCTCTTGCCCGTTTCGAAGGGGATGCCGACGCACAACGTCACTTTGAGCGGGGGCGGGCATGTTGCATGCCTCCCGAATGCTGGATGGTTTTTTATGAGCATTGCGCTTTCCCGGTATTTGAAGGATTTCGGTGAACCGGAATCGTCAGCGCCGATCCTCGAGATGGACGATTTCGGCAGCGACGCTTTCCCCGAAATGGCGAGCGAACCGGCGATCGACGTCGAGGCGGAGCGCCGCGAAGCCTATGCGGAAGGTCATGCCGCAGCGACCGTGGAATTGACTGAGAAATACGAGCGCGAGGTGCGGATGCTGGCGGAGGTCCATGCGCGTGAACTCGAAGAGCTGAAGCTGCGTTACGAAGTCGAGGCGGCGGCGGTCATTGCATCCCGCATCCGCGATATCGCCGAAGAGATCGCTCAACTGGTCAGCGCCGGCGCCGCCGTTGCCATCGCGCCTGTGATGACCGAAGCGCTTGCCGCCAAGGCTGCCGAAAGCCTCGCCTCTCTGCTGCGTGACGCGATCCTCGAAGGCGCGGCCGGAGCGGTCGTCGTCAGGGGGCCGACCCGGCTTTTCGACATATTGAAGGCCGAACTCGGCGAACATGCCGAGGCGGTTCGCCACATTGAGACCGACGATATCGATCTTGCCGTCGAAATCGGTGATGCCGTCATCGTCACCCGTATGTCCGCCTGGGCGGCCAGCTTGAAGAAAGTTCTCGAATGAGCGAAGGCGAAAACCACCACCACGGCAAGAACGAGATCATCATCGTCAAGAGACATGGCGGCGGTGATCACGATGGCGCCCATGGCGGTGCGTGGAAAATTGCCTATGCCGACTTCATGACGGCGATGATGGCGTTCTTCCTGGTCATGTGGCTGGTCAATGCCGCCAACGAGGAGACCAAGGCCTCGGTCGCGACCTATTTCAATCCGATCAAACTCTCCGACGAAAAGCCGACCGAGAAGGGCCTGAAGAAGCCCGTCGACAACGCCGAGGGCGAAGAGAAGCAGGAGAAGTCGAAACAGAAGGAAGAAGATCCGAACGACGGCAAGGCCGCGGCGGATGGTGACGACCAGACATCGACCTCAGGCGACCAAACCAATTATTCCGAGGCCGATTTCTTCGAAAATCCTTATTCGGTTCTGGCCGAGATCGCCCAGGAAGTCGGCCAGCAGGCCAATGTCAGCGCCAAGGGCGACGGCGGTGCCGCCGATTCCGGCCCGGCCACCGGCGCCGATGGCGGCGAGGCCTATCGTGATCCCTTCGATCCGGATTTCTGGACGAAACAGGTCGAAGTCACCACCGCCGGCAAGACGTTGCCGCCCGGCAAGAGCGACCAGCAGGCGGTCGAGAGCGAGACAACCGAGATCGCCAAGGTCGAGGATATGAAGCCTATACCGCTGACCACCGATCAGAAGGCCGCCAAGGAAACCAAAGAAACTAAGGAAACCAAGGGCGCGGTCGAAGCCAAAGACGGCAAAGCGCCGGCTGGCAAGTCGCCCGAGGACAAGAAGGCCGAAGCTCAGAAGGCAGCCGATCATCAGAAAGACGCAGACAAGATCGCGGCCGAAACCGAACAGCAACAGCAGAAGGAAGCAGAGCAGCTGCAGGCGCAGATCGCCCAGCAGATCGGCGGCGTTGCCGGCAAGCTCGCTGAAGGTCTGACCGTGACGGCGTCCGAAGGCGGTTTGCTGGTCAGCATCTCCGATCAGACCGACGATTCGATGTTCAATATCGGTTCTGCGGTTCCGCGCCAGGAGATGGTGCTGGCCATGGAAAAGATCGGCGCGATCCTGAAGGAGAGGGGTGGTGCGGTTGCCGTCCGCGGCCACACGGATGGTCGCCAGTATAAGGGCACGCAGAATGAGAACTGGCGGCTTTCGATGGATCGCGCCCAAAGCGCCTACTACATGCTCGTACGCGGCGGGCTCGACGAGAAACGCATCTCCCAGGTCTCCGGCTTTGCCGATCGTCGGCTGAAGCTGCCGTCTGACCCGTTCAACGCGACCAATCGCCGGATCGAGATCCTGGTGCAGGCGGATCAAGGATAGTCGAATGGCGCGTCGGCAGCACCGTTACGTCGGATTTGTGGCCCTCGGCCTGGCGATGCTTTCGCCGGCCGGAGGCAACGCGCAGGATCCGGACGATCTCGCGCCGTACAAGATGCTGCGATCGTTGCAATTCGTGCAGGATTCCGTCGTCAGCGGCGATCATTCGGCCGGCGAGATGCAACGCTTCATGCTGGGCACGATCGACGAGCGGCTGCGCACTGTCGATCCTTCGACATTCGACGACGACCGCAACGTCGACGCAGCGCTGATCTACGCGATGAGCGGCGGCAATCCCCAGACACTCGAATATCTGATCGCCCATGACGTCAACGGCTATTTCGACAACCGCGTCACCGATGTGCTGCGCAAATATCTGAGCGGCAAGGGGCTGCTCGTCGCCAAGACACTGGAGGAGACGGCCAGAGAATATCGCGACAAGAAGATCGGCCCCTACCTTGCCCTGATCGGCGGCAACGTATTGATCGCGACGAAACCGACAGACGCGCTGGATCTCTACGACCAGGCGCGTCTTGCCGCTCCGGGTACGATCGTCGAGGAGGCGGCGTTGCGCCGCTCCGTCGCCATCTGCGTCGACAAGGGAATGCTCGACAGGGGAATGGCCTATTCGCAGCGCTATGTCAGACGCTTCCTGCATTCGCCCTATGCCAGCCAGTTCGCCGATCTTTTCGTCACGCTCGTCGTCGGCCACGATCACGACGTGAAACCGCAGGATGTCATCGACATCCTGTCCTTCATGGACGCCCCGCGCCAACGCGAGGTCTATCTGCGCATCGCCCGCGCTGCCGCGATATCAGGCAAGCCGGAGCTGGCGCGCATGGCGGTCGGTCGCGTGCAGTCGCTTGGCGCCGGCACCGACAATCCATTCGGTTCGCTTGCAGATTTCTATGGCGGAATGGCCGGCCTTCCTACGGAGGATATCGATCAGGCGGCGAAGAATGTCAGCGGCATCGACGGCAACGCGCTTTCGCCGCGGGATCAGGCGCTGCAGGAGGCCGCGCGGTCCGTCGCCGACCAGATCCTGCGCGCTCCCGACCCGGCAAGCCTGACGCAAGCCTCGGATCCTAACACTGACCATCAAGAAATCACTTCTGAAAAGGCTGCGGCTATAGCCACGCAACCGGGAGCGCCAGGCGCGCTTCCCGAGCCTGTTCCGGGAGGTGTGGCATCGACTGGCCAAAGCCAGGATACCGACCCCTCATTCAACGCATTTGTGACGACCAATCGATCCAAGCTCGACGAGATCGACGGTCTTCTGGCGCAGGAAGGCAACGAACAATGATGGATATGAGCGTCTCGGGCGGAGCCCCCGGTGCGGAGTCCGCCGCGACTGCGAAATCTGCGCGACCGGCCGGAAAAGACGATGCCGCCGGCCAAAAGAACGGCTTCTCCGACGCGCTGGCCAAGGCAAGCGGCAGTGCTGCCAATGACGATGCCGACGATGCGCAGCCGAATCAGGGCGTGGCAGCCGATGGCAGCGCCGAGAAAGCGGCGCAGTCGATCCGCGGCCGCAACGGCGCAAAGCCCTTGATCGATCTTAGCGACGCCGCGCTGAAGGCACAGGCGGAGGCGCAGCCGGAAACGATCGTCAGTGCTGACAAGGCCGCGGCGAAGCCGGTAAAGGCCGAGATCAAAATGCCGACCGATCTCGGCCTCGGCAAGCTCGATCCGAAGGACAGTTCCGCAAACGGGGTCGCTCCGGCAGCCAAGGGCGGCAAACACACCAAGGCCGACGCGCTGGAAACCGATACGGATAAGGCCAGCGACGATGATGACGGCGGCATTTCCGATGTTCTGGGTCTGCTGAAGCAGGAGCCTGCCGACGGGACCGTGACTTTGCCGGCGGCCACCGCGCATCACGTCTTTGCAAACGTCGACGAGGCTGGAGCTGCCGACAAAAAAATCGATGGTATCGAAGCCAAGGCGGGCGGCCATGCGTCCGACGCTCTTGCCGCCGTCAGCGGCAACGTCGAGAGCGGCAAGGCGGATAATATCAAGGTTCCCGGATCGGAGGCTGCCGAAGCCGCCGATGGAAAGACATTCAGGATCAGCCGCGCCGATGGCCGCGGCGTCTCGATGGATGTCCACATCGGCACCGATCAGGTCGGTCCGAAAGATGGCTCGAAGAAGGCCGATGTCGAAAACGTTTCGGTGCTCGAATCGCGCCGCTATATCGGCCTGATGCAGAATTCGAATTCCGCTGCCGTTACCGCCGCTCTCTCCGGCGATTCCGAATGGGCGCGCGCCATGGAGCCGAGCTCGGCGCTCTCCAACACGGCGGAATGGACGAGCACCGGCAGGGTGGTCAATACGTTGAAGATCCAGATGAACCCGCTCGATCTCGGTCTGGTGACGGCGACCATGCGCCTGTCCGGCGACGCCCTGAACGTCGACCTCAAGGTCGAAACCGGGGCCGCCTATCGTCAGATGAAGGAAGATCACGGCAAGATTCTCGAAGCTCTGCGCAGCCAGGGTTACGCGGTCGAAAACGTCACCATCAGCATGGCGCCGGTCGAGCGTTCCGACGCCGGCAACCAGGGCCAGGCCTCCCAGCAGCAGTCGCCCCCCCCAGCAGGGGCAGGGCGGCGAGGCGCGCGAGCGCCACAATCAGACGGCACAGCGGACGGACGGAGGCTTCAATGGCGCAGGCGAGACTGGTATTGAAGACGCTCGTGCTGGCGGCAGCAGCGGTACTGGCGGCGTTTACCTCTGAGGCGACCGCCTCCACCGGCGCCTGCGAACGCGAGATCCAGTCGGCAGCGGCCAAATACGGCATCCCGGAAGGGATCCTCTATTCGGTCGGTCTGACGGAAACCGGCCGTAAGGGCTCGCTCTATCCCTATGCCATGAACGTCGAAGGCAAGGCGATCTTTCCGCCCTCGGAGCAGGACGCGATGCGACAGTTCGATGTCGCCCGCAACAGCGGCGCCAAGCTCATCGACATCGGCTGCATGCAGATCAACCATTACTTTCACGGCGAGAATTTCCGGTCCGCCGAGGAGATGTTCGACCCGCATCGCAACGTCGAGTATGCGGCAAAATTCCTCCGCAATCTGCATGACCGTCACGAGACATGGACGATGGCGGTAGCCAGATACCATGCCGGACCGAACAATAATCCGGCACAGAAGCAATATGTCTGCCGCGTCATCTCCAATCTCGTCGCCACGGGTTACGGCAAATGGACTCTCAATGCGAGTAACTTTTGCCGAAATTGATTCAACTAAAGATAGAAGAGGCGTATTGTGACGAAACTGTGTCACAATGTGGCAGGAATCCGGCGTGAATCCCCCGCGCAAGTCATATTTAACCGACTGTTAACTTTTCCACGAAATTTTGGTGGGTATATTTAGGGCTACCCACTAGATATAGATCAAATCGCTACCCAAATCTTAATCAATTATTAGTTTCTGCCATTAACTTTAACGAGTTGTCGCCGATTCGTGCGATTCGTACCCATAGATCATCGAAGTGCCACACTGATTCG
This sequence comes from Rhizobium sp. CB2179, assembly GCF_057653455.1. NCBI lineage: Bacteria > Pseudomonadati > Pseudomonadota > Alphaproteobacteria > Hyphomicrobiales > Rhizobiaceae > Rhizobium > Rhizobium sp. CB2179. The sequence goes on from NZ_CM172781.1 coordinate 357,090, forward strand.
GAGGCGGACGAATGATCGTAGTGGTTGATGAGCGTGAGCTCGTGAAAGATGGATACACATCTCTGTTCGGTCGTGAGGGCATTCCCTCCACCGGCTTTGATCCAGCGGAATTCGGCGAGTGGGTACAAACCGCCGCCGATTCCGATATAGCTGCAGTCGAGGCCTTCTTGATCGGTCAAGGCCAGCGCAACTTCGAACTGCCCCGGGCGATCCGGGATCGGTCGATGGCGCCGGTGATTGCGGTCAGCGATCAGCACTCGCTCGAAAACACCCTTGCGCTGTTCGATTGCGGCGTCGACGACGTGGTGCGCAAACCGGTGCATCCCCGTGAAATCCTCGCAAGGGCGGCTGCGATCCGGCGCCGGCTGAAGGCGATCACCAACTATACCGAGATCGGCGGGATTCGCGTCTTCTCGGATGGCCGTGACCCCGAGATCAACGGCGAAGTCTTCGCACTTCCCCGGCGCGAGCGCCGCATCCTCGAATATTTGATCGCCAATCGCGGTCGCCGCGTCACCAAGACCCAGATCTTCAACGCCATCTACGGCATCTTCGATGAAGAGGTCGAGGAGAACGTCGTCGAAAGCCACATCTCGAAGCTGCGCAAGAAGCTGCGCAAAAAGCTCGGCGTCGATCCGGTCGATTCCAAGCGCTTCCTTGGTTACTGCATCGATTGGGCCTGATTTTCTCGGCCGGGCGGCGCCGGGCTGAACCGCATATCCGGCCTCGCAGCTCGCATGACAGACAGCTTCACGCAAGGCCCGACAAATACTCTCGTGCATAACAGGTAAAGCGAGGTTTTCAGATGAGCATTTTCGGCAGCATGAAGACGGCAGTATCGGGGATGAACGCGCAGGCCAACCGCCTCAGCACCGTCGCCGACAACATCGCCAACGTTAACACGACCGGTTACAAGGCCGTGTCGACGAGCTTCTCGTCGCTGGTTCTGCCCTCCTCGGGCGGCAACTACAATTCCGGCGGCGTTCAGACCTCCGTCCGCCAAGCCGTCTCCGACCAGGGCGATATTTCCTACACCACGTCGAGCACCGACCTTGCAATCTCAGGCGACGGCTTCTTCATCGTCCAGGGTCCTGACGGCACCCCGGTTCTGACCCGCGCCGGCGACTTCACCAAGGACGACGAAGGCAATCTCGTCAACGCCGCCGGCTTCATGCTGATGGGTTATTCCTACGACTCCGGCTCTCCTGCTGTCGTCGTCAACGGCTTCGATGGCCTCGTTCCCGTCAACGTCAACCAGGATGGGTTGACCGCCATCGCCTCGACCTCGGGTATCTTCAAGGGCAACCTCGACTCCAATGCCAAGATCGCTCCGGTCGCTCCTGCGACGCTGCCGAGCGCCAACCTCGCCACGACGACGACCGACACCAAGAAGGTCTCGATGGTCGCCTATGACCGTCTCGGCAACAAGGTGATGTACGACTTCTACTTCACGAAAAAAACAGTTGTTACGCCGCCGCCGGCAACGCCCGCTACGGCTGCCACCTGGGAAGTGTCGATGTTCCGCAACGCCGATGCTGCGGTGGGCGGCACGACCTCCTTCCCCTACAGCACCGCCTCTGTCGGCACCGGAACGCTCAGCTTCGACGCCAACGGCAAGTTGACCGCGGGCGGCGCCGTTAACATCGTCGACCCAGTGACTGGTCAGACGATTGCCATGGACTTCTCCGCCTTCACACAGCTCGGTGCCGACTTCTCCGGCACCGGCACGCCGAACGGTCAGGCAGCGACCCCGGTCAAGGACGTCACGGTTGATGGCGACGGCATCGTCTACGCGAAATACGAAGACGGCAGCACCAAGCCGCTCTATCGCATTCCGCTGGCCAATGTCGCCAGCCCGGACAAGCTGACGCTGATGAGCGGCAACGTCTACAGCGCCAACGGCCAGTCGGGCGTCACCGTCACCGGCTTCCCGCAGACCAACGGTCTCGGCACGATCAAATCAGGCGCTCTCGAAGGTTCGAACGTCGACCTCGCCGGCGAGCTGACCGAGATGATCGAATCGCAGCGCAGCTATACCGCCAATTCCAAGGTGTTTCAGACGGGATCCGACATTATGGACGTTCTCGTCAACCTCAAGAGATAAGCAAGGTACCGGGTAAGCCATGTCGCTCACATCCGCACTTAATACCGCGCAGAACATATTCAACAATACGGGTACTCAGAGCAGTGTCGTATCGAACAATATCTCGAATGCGGGCAACAAAGATTACGTGCGCCGGCAGGCGATGCTCACCACGTCCTTGAATGGCGCACAGGTCGTCAAGATCGATCGGGCGCAGGAAGAGGCGCTGCTGCGCCAATACCTGAAGACATCCTCTCACGACAGTGCCCAGCAGGCATTGCTCGGCGGTCTCGAGGACCTCAAGTCGATCGTGGGTGGCAACGACTACGAAACGTCGCCATCCACCTATCTCGGTGTTTTCCAGCAGAAGCTTCAGGCCTTCCGCACGACGCCGGGCAGCACCGTCGCTGCTCAGGGCGCCATCACCGCCGCGCAGGACGTCGCCAACTCGCTGAACAATGCCTCGCAATCCGTTCAGAACGTCCGCGCCACCGCCGACAAGCAGATCGCCACCGACGTCGATAAACTGAATACGCTTCTCAACGACTTCGAGAAGGCCAACAACGCGGTGAAGACCGCCACGGCCTCGGGTGCGGATGCATCCGGCGCGCTCGACGAGCGTGAGAAGGCTCTCAAGCAGATTTCGCAGATCGTCGGTGTCAACACGACGACGCGCGACAATAACGACATGGTGCTGAGCACCTCTGACGGGACGATCCTCTTCGAGACGATCCCGCGCAAGGTGACGTTCAAGTCTCAGGATGTCTATACCGCGACCATCACCGGCAATTCGGTCTATGTTGACGGTGTGGCACTTCCACGCGGCAGCGGATCGACGACGACGGGGCAGGGAAGCCTTCAGTCTCTCCTCCAGGTCCGCGACGAGATCGCCCCGAATTTCCAGAAGCAGCTCGACGAAGTCGCCCGCGGCCTGGTCTCGCTCTTCAAGGAGCAGAACACGGCAGCCGGCCCGGCCTATGTGCCCGGCCTCTTCACCTGGAGCGGCGGCACGGTCGATACCGGCGCCACCGCGGTTGCCGGCATGGCGGCGACCATCACAGTCAGCAGCCGCGTCATCACCTCGCAAGGCGGCGATCCGATGCGCTTGCGCGATGGCGGCGTCAACGCCACCGGCCTCGTCCTGAACACGTCAGGCGCCAGCGGTTATACGACGGAACTCGATCGTCTCTATACCGCATTGGGCTCCGACATCGATTTCGATCCAGCGGCGGGGACGCCTGTCGGGTTCGACGCCACGACAGGCATCGATTCAAACGTCAGCATCATGGAATTCGCCACAAATTCCCTCGGCTGGCTCGAACAGTACCGTAGCAATGCCACGACGGCAGCGGAAAACACCTCGGCGGCGCTGTCACGCTCTGACGAAGCCTATTCCAACGAGACGGGCGTCAACCTCGACGAGGAGCTGACGCTGCTCCTCGACATAGAGCAGTCCTACAAGGCGGCGACCAAGATCTTGAACGCCGTTGACGAAATGTTGAAGTCATTGCTGGATATTGCGAGTTAAGCCATGAAGAGCTCATTTATTTCAAGTTCGGCCATTCAGAATGCGATGCGGTTGACGATCCGTCAGGCGCAGAACCAGATGACGAAGGCGACGATGGAAGCGACGACGGGAGTCTATGCGGATATCGGTGTCTCGCTCGGCGGCAACGCCGCCAGGAGCGTGGACTTCAGCCGCGAGGTCGACAGGATAGACTCGATCAAATCAAGCAATTCGCTTGTCACCGCGCGCATGGAATCCTCGCAGCTCGGCCTTTCCAAGATGAAGGATGTCGGCGACGGCCTCGTTTCGAAGCTGACGGCGCTCCAGGGCAGCCATGATCCCGGCAGCATCACCGTCGCCATCCAGTCGGCGACCAGCGCCCTGTCCACAATGATGGACACGGCCAATACCATGGTAAACGGCGAATATCTGTTCTCGGGCATCAACACCGATGTGCAGCCGCTGACCGACAAGACGACCGCGACCAGTGCCGCCATCGTCACGGAGTTGAATACTTACGCCGCCGCTCTCGTCCCGCCGAAGGCGGTCAGTGCTCTCACCGGCGCCGAAATAAGCACCTTCATCACCACGAAGGTAGAGCCGATGTTCAGCCAGGCCGCCTGGACCGACCCGACGACCGGCTGGTCGCAGGCATCGAGCCAGAACATGACGAGCCGCATCAGCAACTCCGAGGTGATCGAATCCTCGACCAATGCCAATTCCGAGGGCATGCGTTACTTCGCGCTCGCCTCGGTGATGACCTCGGCGCTGTTGGGTCAGGGCCTCAGCAGCGATGCGATGAGCACTGTGTCCAAGCAGGCGATCAGCTATACGACGAAGGCGACCAGGGGCCTCGTGACCCAGGCAAGCCAGCTCGGCCTTTCCCAAGAGCGCGTCAAGAAGTCCAACGACGCTCTCGACGCTCAATCGAACATCATCAAGAACAAGCTCGTCGATCTCCAGGGCGTCGATCCTTACGAAGCCTCGACCCTCGTCAAGACTTTGGAAACGCAGCTTGAAACCGCTTACACGATCGTCTCGAAGATCCAGCAGTTGAGTCTAGTAAACTACCTTTGATGATCAAAGGCGCGCAATAAAGAAGGATGCATGAATGTATCAGTTCTCATATGCCGAAGTCATGCAGGACTCGGTGGCCGACGCGAAAGAGCGGGAATGGCAGGTTCTTGACCGGTCCATAGACCTGCTGGCGGCGGCGCGCGAAAAGGAAAAATACGGCCGGGAAGCCATTGAAGCCCTGTTTTATACCCGCCGGGTCTGGATCAGCTTCATCGAGGATCTCAAACATCCCGACAACCAGCTGGAGATCGGGCTGAGGGCCAACCTCATCTCGATCGCGATCTGGATATTGAAGGAATGCGACAGGATCAGAAAACGTCAGTCTAATAACTACCAGGGCATCATCGACGTTACCACCATCATCAGGGATGGACTTAAATGAAAAGTACACTTCGCATTTCTCTGAAAGCCGGAGAAAGAATCTTCATCAACGGCGCCGTCCTGCGCGTCGACCGCAAGGTCGCGCTGGAATTCCTGAATGATGTGACGTTCCTTCTCGAAAACCACGTCCTCCAGCCGGAGGGCGCCACGACGCCGCTGCGTCAGCTCTATTTCATCGCGCAGATGATCCTCATCAATCCAGAGGGCAAGGACCACTCGACGGCGTTGTTCCGCAAGTCGATCACCATGCTGCTCACCTGCTTCAAGAACGAAGAGATCCTCGCCGAACTGAAGCGCATCGATGCGCTCGTCTCGACTGGTCGCGCCTTCGATGCACTCAAGGCGATCCGCGGCCTCTACGCGATCGAAGACAATATCCTCAACAACCACGAAATGCCGCCGACGATGGTCGAGCAGATTCGCAGGGAGATTGCACCATGGCGGTAGATGCAACATCAAGCGTGGCCAACACGAGTTCGACGAGTACGACGAACACGGCCCAGCAGAAGGCGACGCTGAACTACGACAATTTCCTTCAACTGCTCATCGCGCAGATGAAGAACCAGGATCCGACCGATCCGGTCGACGCCAGCGAACAGATGTCGCAGCTGGCGAGCTTCTCGCAGGTCGAGCAGACGATCCAGACCAACACCAAGCTGGACACGCTGCTCGCCAGTTCGAGCCTCACCCAGGCCAGCAGCTACGTCGGCAAATACATGGAAAGCGCCGACGGCACCGTCAAAGGCACCATCGAATCCGTCAAGGTTTATTCCGACGGAATCATTGCGACGACCACGGATGGCGGTAATATACTCGTGCAGGCGGGAATCACCGTTGCCGACAAGGCGCCGACGACGTCGACCGATACCTGATACCCACGGCGCCGGTGCGCCGCATAGCTCGGGTGATACCAATCAATGGCGGTCCGGCCACGGCGGGGCTGCTTCAAGGCGATATGAGGTTGCCTTCGGATGAATGAAGCTGATGCATTGGATCTGTTCCAGGCGGCGATCTGGACCGTGTTGATTGCTGCCGGTCCCGCCGTCATCGCCGCGATGGTGGTAGGTCTCGTCATTGCCTTGATCCAGGCGCTGACCCAGGTGCAGGAAGCGACACTGACTTTCGTGCCGAAGATCGTCGCGGTGCTGATCACGGTCGGTGTCACCGCGCCGTTCGTCGGTTCGCAGATCTCGATTTTCACCAATCTGGTCTTCTCGCGCATCCAGTCCGGCTTCTAGAGCAATTCCAGCAAAAGTGCACAGCGGTTTTGCTAGGCAAAGCGCGAGGGGCTTTTGCCGGGGGATTGCGTAGAAACAAAAGGTTAGAGCGGTTCTACGCTTCCATAAAATCTGAACCGCTCTGAGCCACCTTCGCGCAAGCTTCGCCATTTAACTCTCGATCCGAATTGGGCGGACCGCATGTCCGCCTCCTCTCATGAAGAGACGGAATCGTCATGGCGCAACCACCTGCACTCCCCCTTCCGAAAGTCGCCCCGAACCTGCGCGATGTCGGTTTTGCCCTCGGCATCATCGTTATCATCTGCATCCTCTTCCTGCCGATCCCGCCATTCCTGATCGACATGGGACTGGCCTTCTCGATCGCCCTCTCGGTGCTGATCCTGATGGTCGCGTTGTGGATCCAGAAACCGCTCGATTTCTCGTCTTTTCCGACCATTCTTCTGATCGCGACGATGACGCGGCTGGCGTTGAACATCGCGACGACCCGCGTCATTCTTTCGCATGGTCATGAGGGCCACGATGCGGCGGGCGGTGTCATCGCGGGTTTCGCAAGCCTGGTGATGTCCGGTGACTTCGTCATTGGTCTGATCGTCTTCCTGATCCTCATCACCATCAACTTCATCGTCATCACCAAGGGTGCTACGCGTATCGCCGAAGTCGGCGCGCGTTTCACCCTGGATGCCATCCCCGGCAAGCAGATGTCGATCGACGCCGATCTATCGGCCGGCATTATCGACGAGAGGGAAGCCCAGCGCCGGCGCAAGGAGCTCGAGGAGGAAAGCTCCTTCTTCGGGGCGATGGACGGTGCGTCGAAATTCGTGCGCGGCGATGCCGTCGCCGGCCTGATCATCACCTGCATCAACATCTTCGGCGGCATCATCATCGGCTATTTCCGCCACGGCATGCCGATCGGCGAAGCGGCCGACGTTTTCGTCAAGCTCTCCGTCGGCGACGGCCTCGTCGCACAGATGCCGGCTCTCATCGTCTCGCTCGCGGCCGGCCTTCTCGTCTCGCGCGGCGGCACCACCGGCTCCACCGACCAGGCGGTTGTCAATCAGCTGAGCGGTTATCCCCGTGCGCTTTCCGTCTCGGCGGTGCTGATGTTCATCCTGGCCCTGATGCCGGGCCTGCCGTTCGTCCCCTTCGTATCCCTCGGCGGTCTTCTGGCCTTCGGCGCCTGGTTCATCCCACGTCAGGTCGAGGCAGAGAACATGCTTCGCCGCGAGCAGGAAGAAAAAAAGGTCGTCCAGAGCAAGGAACTGGAAAAGGATTCGGTCAAGGCAGTGCTGCGCACCTCCGAAATCGAGCTCGCACTCGGCAAGATGGTCTCGACGCGCCTGCTCGGCGCCCACCAGGAGCTGGCCTTCCGCGTCGGCAAGATGCGCAAGAAGTTCGCCACGCAATACGGCTTCGTCGTGCCCGAGATCAAGGTCACCGACGATATCGCCATCGCCGAGAAGTCCTACCAGATCCGCATCCACGGCACGACGGTCGCCTCCAACCTACTGCGCGTCGGCGAAGTCCTCGTCGTGACCGGCGCCGGCCGCCGGCCGAGCATTCCCGGCGACGAAATCCGCGAACCCGCTTTCGGCATGCCTGCCGTCTCGATCCTCGAAAACTTCGCCGACGATCTGAAACGCGAGGGCTTCCAGCCGATCGACAACGTCTCCGTCGTGTTGACCCATATGAGCGAGGTGATCCGCAACAACCTGCCGCAGCTTCTGTCCTACAAGGACGTTAAGGTGCTGATCGATCGGCTCGACCCAGAATACAAGAAGCTCGCCGACGAGATCTGCTCGTCGCACATGTCCTATTCCGGCCTGCAGGCGGTGCTCAAGCTGCTGCTTGCCGAACGCGTCTCGATCCGCAACCTGCATCTCATTCTCGAAGCGGTGGCCGAACTCGCCCCGCATGTCAGGAAGACCGAGCAGATTGTCGAGCATGTCCGCATCCGCATGGCCCAGCAGCTTTGCGGCGACTTGGCCGACAACGGCGTGCTGCGCGTGCTGCGGCTGGGCAGCAAATGGGATCTCGCTTTCCACCAGGCGCTGAAGCGCGACGCCAAGGGCGAGGTGATCGAATTCGACATCGATCCGCGCAGCCTGGAGGAGTTCAGCGAGCAGGCCACCAAAGTTATCCGTGAGTTCATGGATCGCGGCCTGCCATTCGCACTTGTCACGTCGCCGGAAACACGCTCCTATGTGCGCATGATCATCGAGAGGCTGTTCGCCACGCTCCCGGTCCTGTCGCATGTCGAACTGGCCAAGGGCATCGAGATAAAGATTTTGGGCTCTATTTCATGATAACAGACCCGCAAGGGACCGTTCTCGCGCTGTTTCTGGTTTTCTGCCGGATCGGTGGCTGTGTGCTGGCTCTTCCGGGTTTTTCCTCGGCGCGCGTGCCCGATCAGCTGCGCGTCTTCATTGCGGGGGCGCTGTCGATCGCCGTCATGCCGTTGCTCTGGGATACCGTCTATCCGGCCGTTCACACCGGTGCCGGAACCTATATCGGCCTGATCTTCAGCGAATCGCTGATCGGCGTGATGTATGGCATGCTGGCGAGGATCTACACGCTCGGCATGCAGTTCGCCGCGACGATCATCGCCATGATGGTCGGCTACACCCAGCCGGGTTCCGCCGACATCCTCGAAGACACGCCGGAGACCAGCCTTTCCGGCTTCATTACCTTTGCCGGCATGATGATTCTCTTCATTATGGATTTCCATCACATCGTCTTCCGCGCGCTGATCGATTCCTACACGACCATGCCCTTCGGCGGCTTGATGCAGATGCGCGCGACGCTGATCTCCTTTACCGACACGCTGGAGCAGACCACCTACATCATGCTGCGGCTGTCGAGCCCGTTTTTGATCTACGGCCTGATCTTCAACGTCTCGATCGGTTTCATCAACAAGCTGGCGCCGCAGATCCCGGTCTACTTCATCTCCACGCCCTATCTGCTGATGGGCGGGCTCTTCCTGATCTATTTCTCGATTGCGGCGATGGTCAGCCAGTTCGGCCAGTCCTTCGGCTCGATCTATATCGGGCGATGAGGCTGATATGATCGAAAAGAAGCGCTCCCAGAAGCTCAAGCGGCTGCTCTCGGTGCAGCGGCATATCGAAAGAATGGCCGAGAACGACCTGGCCGAAACCAGCCGCCAGCGTGTCGAGGTCAATGTGGCGATGGACGACGTCATCCTCGCGCTCGGCTCGATGGACCCCGTCCACCACGCCTTCTCGCAAAATTACGCCGACCGATTCGGCAGGCTCACCATCAAGGACCAGCAGCTGACCGGCATGCAGCAGATCCACGAGATGCGGCTGACGCGCGAGCGCGCCAAGGGCGACCGCCTCGAAGAGGGCATGCAGGAAGCCCTGGAAGTCGAGCGCCGCGAGGCAGATGACAACGCCGTCTACGATGTCATAGATCAGCAATTCGCAACGCCAGCCTCCAGCAAGCTTCAAAAACCATAGTCGTTACGATCTTAAATTCAGAGGATTGTAACGTGGCTATTTCGCCCCCCAGTGATCTGGTCCTGGACGTTGTCAAAGCTGCCGACCCCATGGAGGTTCAGGCAGCTCAGGAAAAGTTGAAGGCAAATCGTGCGGCCTTTGCCGCAACGAGCCTCGCCGAGAATGGCAAGGGCTTCTCCAATACGGTCGACGTTCTCGATCAAGTCGGCCAGAAGAGTGGCCTCAACAACATTCAGAACCGCACCAAGGCCGAGGAAGCTCCGGAAAGCTACCGGAAGTTCGAGGCCATGGTCCTGCAGAATTTCGTCAAGTCCATGCTGCCGAGCGAAAGCGAAGACGTCTACGGCAAGGGTGCGACCGGCGATATCTGGAAAGGCATGATGGCCGAACAGCTCGGCAACGTCATGGCCAAGGGAGACGGCATCGGCATCGCCAAGCAGATGTACAGCGAGCAGTTGCGCCGGCAGGAAGGCAAGATCGTCAATGCCTCCACCGACGACGATGACCGCAACACTGCGCTCAGCATGATCGACGACTTCCAGCGCAAGACCTTTGGCACGCCGACCGCCGAAGCCAAGACCGATAGAACAGGATGATTTTAGGCCCGTTGGCCCAAAATCTGAATCCTGTTCTCAATTAAAGAGTTAGAGCGTGATGTCGTCCGAAAACCGCGCACACTTTTCGGCATCATGCTCTAAGCGACGCATAACCGAGGGTACAATGGAAATAGTTTCGAACGAATACAGGATCAAATCCGTTCTCGGACGCCTCGAAATGATCATCGATAATGAGAACACCCGGATCGGCAACGATCCGCAGTTCGATCTCAAGGTCTCCAATGCGCATAAGAGCCGCTGCCTCTACGAGCTGTCGATGCTTTTCCGCGACACCGATCCGGCCGAGCTTGCCGCTGCCCATCTCGATCAGCTGCACGGCCTGAAGAAGAAACTGGTTCTCAATGCCCGTCGCGTCGAGGCGCATCTCGAAGCGGTTCGCGCCGTCGCCGACCTCCTGAAGAACGCGGTTCAGGACGCCGATGCCGACGGCACCTATTCCCAGGAACAATTCGCCGCGCGTGGAAACTGATGATCAAGCTCGTCCTCACCGGTGTCTGGGTTTGCGCCATCACCTTGGCATCGGTCTATTTCTCGGTGTACCTGGCGACCGCGCCGGCGCCCGCAGCAACGGATTCCAAGCAGAGCGCTCTTGAACTGGTGAAGGGCGAAACGATCACGGTGCCGATCATTGGCAACGGTGCGATCACCGGTTACTTCCTCGGCCGCGTTTCGTTCATGATGAACAAGGACATGTTGAAAGGCGTGACGTTGCCGCTGAGCGAGATGACGACGGACGAGCTTTTCAGTTTGCTCGTCGGCAACAAGATGGTCGATATCGCCCACATCAAATCCTTCGATCCGAAGGCCTTCCGCGAGGAGATCAAGAAGGGCATGAACGAGCGCCTCGGCGGCGAATACGTCGCCGACGTGATGCTGGAGCAGCTCGATTATCTCTCCAAGGAAGAGGTCAAGGAAAGCTCCGCCGGTCAGCCGAAGAAGGTGGGCAAACCCGTCAAGATCGTCGAGACCGCACCGGCCGCCGAAGCACCGGCCCCAGCGGCCCACTAAACATCATTTGATCATCGACGACAAACGGCGCCCGAGGGCGCCGTTTGTCGTTGGCGCGTGGTTAATAATCCACTTATACGAGCATAGAAATTCAAGGAATTTTCCTAAGGGTTGTTTGAAACCGTCCTGTTATATCAGGTGTCACAGCTTGGCATGCGCCGCTTATCCGAGATCGGAGCGACGCCGTCCCGGCGGGACGCGACCGGTCCTTTCGAGACCTCCGGTGCGGAAATATAGGCTTGTTTTCCGGGATGTCGGGCGCATGCAGCACCCTCGGCAGGAGGTAGGAATGAATCTGATTGCAAACTTCGCGGTGCTCGCATCGCGGCGGACGATCTTCGATCTGCCGGTCTGCGATCTCGGCTGGGACGATGCCCTCGTTTTCATCAACGAGCTGGCCTCTATTCCCGTCGGCCAGACCGTGGTTTGCTTCGTCAACGCCCACAACATGCTGACCGCGCTGCGCGACGACGAATATTACCGGATCATGTCGCACAATCTGGTGCTGCCTGATGGTATCGGCCTCAACATCGCATCGCAGATCGCCCATGGTTCGCCGTTTCCCGCCAATCTGAACGGCACCGATTTCGTGCCGGCCTTCCTCACCTTCATGGAGGCCCCGCGCCGCATCGGCCTCATCGGCGGTGAGCGTTCGGTCGTCGAGGCAGCGGCGGAAAATTTCCGCAGGCACACGCCCTGGCACGAATTCGTCGTCGTTTCCGACGGTTACTTCGACAAGGTCGATCCCACAGATGTCATCGAGGAACTCGAGCGCCAGAAGGTCGATATTCTGATCGTCGGTATGGGGACGCCGCTGCAGGAAAAATGGGTTCACGATCATATTCGCGCCGATCATGCACGCCTGGTGCTGACGGTGGGCGCTCTCTTCGACTTTGTCTCCGGCGCTGTCCCACGCGCGCCGAAGACGGTGCGGATGATGCGCCTGGAATGGGCCTATCGCCTGCTGCAGGAGCCGACGCGCCTCTGGCGCCGTTACATCATCGGCATCCCGGTGTTTCTCTTCCATGTCCTGCGCTACCGCTTCCGCCGGCGCGAAAGGATCCTCAGCCATCCGGAAGAGCACGGCAGCGCGCTGCAGCCGCGGTCGGATCATAAGAAGGCGAGCTGACCTTATAGCGCCGCGCGTCTAACAAGACGCGCGGCTTAGCAATTTTTGCCCGCTGCGGTTAACCATTTCTTTGCCATGAATATTTAGAGTGGCTTAATCATCTGTATCCGTGCGGATGAGCGAACTCGGCCATCATGTGCATGAGATGTGGCGCAAATGTACGATATCAGGGCCAGAAACAACTTCCAGGATCGCGTAGCCGCAGGGCCGCGCCACGATGACGATTCCTACGGGGCGCCCCGGTCGAGCCAGCCTGATATCGCGCCGCCCGAGGCCGAATTGCTGCGCGCCATCGGCCGGGTGCTGGAGGAGCAGCGCGCCAGGGCGGCGCGCACCGCACCGCTGGTCGACCGCATCGAAACCATCCTCGGCAACCGCCTCCGGGCCGCCAACGACGTCGGCCATCCGCTTCTTCAGCAGCCGGCGGGCGACGAAGAGCTGAGCGTTCCGGCCGACGAGCCGATGATCTCACCCGAACCGTTGGCAGCGGTCCGTGAAGAACCCGCGGCGGCCCGGTCGGTCGCACCGCGCCGCCGCGTGGGCGGCATTGGTCTTGTGATGATGGTGGCCGCCGCGACGATCGTCGGCGCGGGCTTGCCGGCGCTGATGCCGGCTTCGCCGGCCCTCTACCGTGCCGAGGCGACGCTTGCGGTGAAGAGCGATGCCGCAAGCCGCGCTGCCTTCACCCAGGCCGCGGCGAAAGGGCTGCTGTCGGCGCGGGTGGTTGCTTCGACGGTGGCCGCCCTGAAACTCGATCACGACCCCGAATTTGCCGGCGCCAGTGCCAATGCGCTCGGCGTCGCGCTCGATCTCCTCTCGGCGACCGGCGCTGCTGCCGATCCGGCCTCGCGCGCCGAGGCGACGCTGAAACATGCGGTCGAGATACTGCCCGATGCCGCCGCCGGCACCATCCTCGTCAGGGCGACGACCGGTAATAGCGGCAAATCCATGCGCATCGCCGCAAAGCTTGCCGAAGCGGTGTCCGCAGCAGACGGACCCGGCGGCAACGTCGAGACCGATACCGCCTTGCGCAAAATCTATGACGAGGTGAAAGTGGAGCTTGCCGCCTTCACGGCGAAGAGCGGCGAGGGCAACGTCAAGGTGGCGATCGATCTTCGCCGCCAGATCGACCAGCTCGATGCCGATCTGAAAGCGGCCGACCAGAACATCCTTGCCGCCAAGGCGCAGACCGACCGGCTCAAAGCCGCAAAACTTGCCGAAGTGCTCGACGGTTCGCTCCCCTCCGATATGCTTTCGCCGGCGCTGCAGGACTGGCGTGACAAATATGCCGTCGCCAAAACGACGCTTGCGCAGCTTTCCGCCGAGCTCGGCCCGCGCCATCCGCGCCTCTTGCAGCAGCAGGCCGAAACCGACGGTCTGAAGGAGAATATGGGCAAGGAGCTGACCCGTCTTGCCCAGACTGCCAACCTCGCCGCCAAAGCCGCCGTCGATGCGCGCAAGGGCCTGAACGATCGCCGCAACACGCTGATCGCCCAGAGCCGGGACACCGGCGTCGATTTGTCACGCCTGACCGAGCTCAGCGAAAAGGCGAATGCCGCCCGCTCGCGCCTCGAAGAGGCGACGTCCACAGCGGTGGAAACGGCCGCCGACGGTCGTATCGTTCTCCTGAAGCCAGCATTGGCAACCGCAGTATCGGGAAGCGATGGCCTGACCGGCCGCTCGCTGGCCGGTGCCGCAGCGGGCCTTGCGATAGGCCTTGCCGCGGCTTTCTTGCTCCGGCTGCGGAGGCCCGTCGCCGATCCCGCAAGGGAAAAAATGCCAGTACTTCGGCCGCAGGCCGCACTGCCGTCGATGCCCGCGCAGGCCCCCGCACCGGTCGACGAGATGGAGCTGCTGCGCTCCGAGATCTCCGGCCTGCGCGACCGGCTTCGTGTTCATGCGCTCGAAGCGCGGCAGCCCCTGCGCTGAAAACATTTCCTTGCAAGCTTGCTATTGCCTTGCCGCTTTCGGACAGGATAGGGCGTTAGCGGGCAATTGACGCTCGCCGAATATCCATAGATTGACGCGAAACAGGGCGGAGAGACGCGTGACGACAGTAATCGACGGAAAGAACGTAGCTGCATCGGTCATTCAGACGGTCAAGAGTGCGACGGCGGCGCTGGAAAAGAGCAGCGGCGTCACCACCGGTCTTGCGGTTGTCATCGTTGGCGACGATCCGGCAAGCCACGCCTATGTCGGCTCCAAGGGCCGCATGGCCAAGGAGTGCGGCTTCAAGTCCGTTCAGCACACGCTGCCGGCCGAGACGAAGCAGGAGGATCTGGCAGCCCTCGTCGCCAGCCTCAACGCCGATCCGTCGATCCACGGCATTCTGGTGCAGCTGCCCCTGCCGAAGCCGCTCGACAGCGAGGCGATCATCCAGTCGATCCTGCCGGAAAAGGATGTCGACGGTCTGAGCGTCGTCAATGCCGGCAAGCTCGCCACCGGCGATCTGAAGACCGGACTTGTCTCCTGCACCCCGGCCGGCGCCATGGTCTTCGTCCGCCGCACCCATGGCGAGGATCTCTCCGGCCTCAACGCCGTCGTCATCGGTCGCTCCAACCTGTTCGGCAAGCCGATGGCGCAATTGCTGCTCAACGCCAATGCGACGGTGACGATCGCTCATTCCAGGACCAAGAATCTCGCCGAGGTCTGCCGCAACGCCGATATCCTGGTGGCCGCCGTCGGCCGGCCGGAGATGGTCAGGGCCGATTGGGTCAAGCCCGGTGCGACGGTCATCGACGTCGGCATCAATCGGGTGGCAGCCCCCGAAAGAGGCGAGGGCAAGACCCGGCTCGTCGGTGACGTCGCCTTCGAGGAGGTTTCGGCGGTCGCCAGCACCATAACCCCGGTTCCCGGCGGCGTCGGGCCGATGACCATTGCCATGCTGATGGCCAATACGGTCATTGCCGCCCATCGCACCGCAGGGCAGACACCGCCGCAGTTTTGATTAGAGCATGATGCCGAAAAGTGTGAGCGGTTTTCGGACGACATCCTGTTCTAGGCCTGGGGAACAGGACCGGTCGAGGCCCTGACGATCAGCTCGGTCTTCCAGAGCTCCTGGTCGGGGAAGGGGCCCGCCTGCTTTACCGTGCCGATCAGCCGCTGCGCGATGCGAACGCCCGCCGCCCGCAGTGAAGAGCGCGTCGTCGTCAGCGGCACGGAAAAGCTTTCCGGTTTCAGCAGCGGCAGTACGTCGTCATGGGCGATCAGCGAGATATCCTCGCCGAGCCGCAATCCGGCCTGGTTGACCGCGCGGATCGCGCCGAGCGCCAGCACCGTGCTGGAGCAGAGGATCGCCGTCGGTCGCTCCGGCAATTGCAGGAAGTGTTCCATTGCCAGCAGGCCTTGTTCGTCCGTCATCAGCGCGTGGCTCATGCAACCCTCCTCGAGCGCAAGCCCGCGCTCGGCAAGGGCGGCGACGACACCGTTCTTCCTGCGGATGGCGAAATCGAGATGCATCGGTCCGTTCATCAGCGCAAAGCGCGTATGGCCGAGCTGTAGCAAGAGCCGCGTCGCGTCGTAGAAGGCGCCTTCATTGTCGATGTCGAGATAGGGATAGTCCGGCTCCGAACCGAAGGACCGGCCGTGCACGACATAGGGCATCGAGAGCGATTTCAACATGGCGAGCCGTGGATCGTGGCCGCGCATATAGGCGACGAACAGGGCATCGACATTGCCGCTGATCGCAAGGCGGCGCAGCGCCGCCACCTCGTCATCCGGGTCGGCCGGCATGATCACGAAGTGGAAGTCGTGGCGCACGGCCTCTTCGCCCAGCCCTGCCAGGAATTCACCGAAATGAACGTCGGACTGGTGGCCGGGCGCCGTCGGCATGACGAGGCCGATCGAGCCTGCCTTGCCGGTCGCAAGCCGTTGCGCCGCCTTGTTCGGGCGGTACCCGGTTTCCTTGACAGCCTGAAGCACGCGCTCCCGGGTCGCCTCGTTGACCTCGGGATAGCCGTTGAGCGCTCGGCTCACCGTCGTCTGAGACAGCCCCAGCAATTCCGATAGCTGTTTGAGATTCACCTGCTATGCTTCCTCCCGGCCCGCCCGTCAGCCGTCTTGAAAAGGCCTGCCGCCTCCCAGTGGCATCCAAAGCGCTTTCAATTTGTATCATCTGGCGCGCTTGACTCAAGAAAAATCGCTCCATAGTTCCCGATAGGTGCTGTTGCGCCGCGATATGCCCCGATATCTGGCGTGTTTGCAGCGGGTTTTCGCGAATTAACTTGACTTCATTCCACCGAAAGTGGAATGAGTTGGGTGTCAAAGCGCTTTGAAATTTCTTTATTGAGGGAATTCGGCGCGGTTGGGATTGTGATGGGAGGTTGATCACATGAAAAAGTCATTTTTGATGGGCGTTGCCGTGGCAGCGCTTTTTGCCGGTGCTGCGTCCGCGGCCGATTTGAAATTTGCCCCCGGACAGGATTCCAAGTTCAACTGGAAGAGCTATGACGAGTTCAAGGCTGCGCATGCCGATCTGAAGGGTCAGCCGCTGACGATCTTTGGGCCGTGGCGCGGCGAGGACGAGGCGTTCTTCATGAGCGTGCTTGCCTATTTCACCGAAGCCACTGGCATCGATGCCAAATACTCGTCTTCCGAAAACTACGAACAGCAGATCGTTATCGACACGCAGGCGGGCTCGCCGCCGAACATTGCCGTTCTGCCGCAGCCCGGCCTCCTGGCCGATCTCGCCAGCAAGGGCTTCCTGACGCCGCTCGGCGATGACAACTCCAAGTGGATCAAGGACAATTACGGCGCCGGCGACAGCTGGGTCGGTTACGGTACCTACAAGGGCAAGGACGGCAAGGAAGCCTTCTACGCCTTCCCGTATAAGGCCGACGTAAAATCGCTGGTCTGGTACGTGCCGGAGAATTTCGAGGAAGCCGGCTACAAGATCCCGACGACCATGGAAGAACTGCATGCCCTGACCGACCAGATCGTCAAGGACGGTGGCGTTCCCTGGTGCATCGGACTCGGTTCCGGCGGCGCCACCGGCTGGCCGGCGACCGACTGGGTCGAGGACATCATGCTGCGCATGCAGCCGCCGGAAGCCTACGACAAGTGGACGACCAACGAGCTGAAGTTCACCGATCCGGCGGTCGTTGCCGCGATCGACGAGTTTGGCAAGTTCGCCAAGAACGCGAAATACGTCGATGGCGGCGTCGCAGCCGTGGCCTCGACCGATTTCCGCGACAGCCCGAAGGGCCTCTTCGCGGTTCCGCCGAAGTGCTACATGCACCATCAGGCCTCGTTCATCCCGTCCTTCTTCCCTGAAGGCACGAAGCTCGGTCAGGATGCCGACTTCTTCTACATGCCGACCTTTGCGTCGCATCCCGAACTCGGCAAGCCGGTTCTCGGCGCCGGCACGCTCGTCTCGATCGCCAAGGACTCGAAGACGGCCCGCGCCTTCATCGACTTCCTGAAGACCCCGATCGCCCATGAGGTCTGGATGGCGCAGTCGAGCTTCCTGACGCCGTATAAGGGCGTCAGCACCGAGGCCTATGCCAACCCGCAGATGAAGAAGGAAGGCGATATCCTGACCTCGGCCACCACCTTCCGCTTCGACGGTTCCGACCTGATGCCGGGCAAGATCGGCGCCGGCGCCTTCTGGACGGGCATGGTCGATTTCGTCGGCGGCAAGTCCGCTGAAGAGGCCGCTGGCGAAATCCAGAGCGCCTGGGACGGCATCAAGTAATCTTTCAAAATTATGCCGCCGGCTTGCCGGCGGTATGGGCTTGCATGACTGGCCGGGCTCGCAAAGAGCCCGGCCATCGCAGGATATATTGTGATTGGGCTATACAAATAGATTGACGGTGACCGGCGTTGACCCGTCAGAATAAAAGCCGGTCGGAATAAGATCAGGGGAAGCAGGGGAGGGACGAAATGCTGTCGCAGATAGTGTCCGCTTTGGGCGTCGTGGTCGGAGCCGTTATCGCATGCTCGGCCTATTTCTATTTTTCGAACAAGATCCTGGATCTCGCTCTGCCGGTGAAGGATGGTGACATCCGCGCCGCATCGCGCAATCTCAACCGGCGTGCACTCGTCCGGCCGTGGTTGTTCATCGGCCCGGCGCTCTTCCTGCTCGTCGTCTATCTCGTCTATCCCGTCGTTGCGACCTTCATCCTCTCCTTCTACGACCGTGCCGGCCTGCAGTTCGTCGGCCTCGCCAACTACAAATGGGCGCTCGGCGACCGCGAATTCCGCCAGTCGATCTTCAACAACATCCTCTGGCTCGCCGTCGTGCCGGCCGCCTGCACCTTCTTCGGCCTCGTCATCGCCGTGATGACCGATCGCATCTGGTGGGGCAATATCGCCAAGAGCATTGTCTTCATGCCGATGGCGATCTCCTTCGTCGGCGCCTCGGTCATCTGGAAATTCATCTATGAATATCGCGGCGGCAACGACGTCCAGATCGGCCTGCTGAACGCTATCGTGCAGACCTTCGGTGGCACGCCGGAGGTGTGGATCTCCATTCCCTTCTGGAACAACTTCTTCTTGATGATCATTCTGATCTGGATCCAGACCGGTTTCGCCATGGTCATCCTGTCGGCCGCCCTTCGCGGCATCCCCGAGGAGACGATCGAAGCCGCCGTGATCGACGGCGCCAATGGTTGGCAGATCTTCTGGCGCATCATGGTGCCGCAGGTCTGGGGTTCTATCGCCGTCGTCTGGACGACGATCACCATCCTCGTCCTCAAGGTCTTCGACATCGTGCTGACCATGACCAACGGCCAGTGGCAGACGATGGTGCTGGCGAACCTGATGTTCGACTGGATGTTCCGCGGCGGCGGTGATTCCGGCCGAAGTGCGGTCATCGCCATCATCATCATGCTCGCCGTCACGCCGATCATGGTCTGGAACGTGCGCCGCGCCAATCGCGAATTGAAGGGGCACTGAGATGACCGCTATCGGAAGCTACTTCAAGATCGGCCCCGCCCGGCTCTTCGTTCACGCAGCCGTTCTGCTGATCGTCATCATCTGGCTTATCCCGACGCTCGGCATCTTCGTCAGCGCGCTTCGCGACAAGGACCAGATCGTCGTCTCCGGCTGGTGGACGGCCTTCGTCGGCTCGACCCAGACCGCCGCGGTCCGCCTCGGTACACCCGACCAGCAAAAGCAAGAGGGCGCCAGCTACGTCATCTCAGGTAATGTGCTGGAAGGCCAGACCGGCCGCGCGGTGAAGGCCTTCGGCAACCGCGTGCAGCAGCCGGCCGCCTTTAAAGCCGGTGAGACCGCCGATCTCGGCGACGGTGAAACCCTGCAGATCAACAGTGACGGCAGTTATCGCTATGTGAAGAACGCCGCCTTTTCGCCCGACCAACGCCCGCGGCGCATCTATGCATCCGTCTCGGCGCCGCCGGAATTCACGATGCAGAACTACAACACGGTTCTGACCGGCGAGGGCATCGGCCAATCCTTCATCAACTCGCTGACCGTGACGATCCCGGCGACGATCATCCCGATCCTGATTGCCGCTTTCGCCGCCTATGCTCTGAGCTGGATGGAGTTTCCCGGCCGCGGGCTGATGATTGCGCTCGTCGTCGGCCTCATCGTCGTGCCGCTGCAGATGTCGCTGATCCCGCTGTTGCGCCTCTATAACGAGGTCGGCAACCTGCTCGGCCAGCCGTCGAAGACCTATCCCGGCATCTGGCTGGCTCATACCGCTTTCGGCATGCCGCTCGCCATCTATCTCTTGCGGGCCTATATCGCTGGCCTGCCGAAGGAGATCATCGAATCCGCCCGCGTCGACGGCGCAAGCGATTTCGAGATCTTCGTCCGCATCGTTTTACCTCTGTCCTTCCCGGCACTCGCCTCCTTCGCCATCTTCCAGTTCCTGTGGGTGTGGAACGACCTGCTCGTCGCCATGGTCTTCCTCGGCACCGACAAGGACCACATCGTGCTGACCGGCAGCCTGAACGCGCTGCTCGGCTCGCGCGGCGGCAATTGGGAGATTTTGACGGCGTCAGCCTTCGTCACCATCATCGTGCCGCTGCTCGTCTTCTTCGGGCTTCAGCGTTACCTGGTGCGCGGTCTGCTGGCGGGTTCGGTCAAGGGAGGCTGACCATTCCCGAACGTGACTTCAAACAGGATATTCCATGAACGTGGCTTCCCAATCGATCTCGACCCCTGACAAGGACTGGTGGCGCGGCGCGGTGATCTACCAGATCTACCCGCGCTCCTACCAGGATTCGAACGGCGACGGCATCGGCGACCTGAAGGGCATCACCGCTCGCCTGCCGCATGTGGCAAACCTTGGCGTCGATGCGATCTGGATCTCGCCCTTCTTCACCTCGCCGATGCGCGATTTCGGTTATGACGTTTCCGACTACGAGAATGTCGATTCGATCTTCGGCACGCTGGTGGATTTCGACACGATGATCGCCGAGGCTCATCGCCTCGGCATCCGCGTGATGATCGACCTCGTCATCTCCCATAGCTCGGATCAGCATCCCTGGTTCGCGCAGAGCCGCTCCAGCAAGACCAACGCCAAGGCCGACTGGTATGTCTGGGCCGACGCCAAGCCGGACGGTACGCCGCCGAACAACTGGCTGTCGATCTTCGGCGGCTCGGCATGGGCGTGGGATCCGACGCGCATGCAATATTACCTGCACAATTTCCTGACATCGCAGCCGGACATGAACCTGCATAATCCTGAGGTGCAGGACCGTCTGCTCGACGTCGTGCGCTTCTGGCTCAATCGCGGCGTCGACGGCTTCCGCCTCGACACCATCAATTTCTATTTCCATGACACGCAGCTGCGCGACAATCCGGCGCTTGCCCCCGAGCGCCGCAACGCCTCGACGGCGCCGGCGGTCAATCCCTATAATTTTCAGGAGCATCTCTACGACAAGAACCGGCCCGAAAACCTTGCCTTCCTGAAGCGCTTTCGCGCCGTTCTCGAGGAATTCCCCGCGATCGCCGCTGTCGGCGAAGTCGGCGACAGCCAGCGCGGCCTTGAAATCGTCGGCGAATACACCTCCGGCAATGACAAGATGCACATGTGCTACGCCTTCGAATTCCTGGCGCCCGATCCGCTGACGCCGGAGCGCGTCGAGGAGGTGATGCAGGATTTCGAAGCTGCGGCACCCGATGGCTGGGCCTGCTGGGCCTTCTCCAATCACGACGTCATGCGCCATGTCAGCCGCTGGGGCGGGCTGGTCGCCGATCACGACGCCTTTGCCAAGCTCTATGCCTCGTTGCTGATGACGATGCGCGGCTCCGTCTGCCTCTATCAGGGCGAGGAGCTGGCGCTGACCGAGGCCGATCTCGCCTATCAGGATCTGCAGGACCCCTACGGCATCCAGTTCTGGCCGGAGTTCAAGGGTCGCGACGGCTGCCGCACGCCGATGGTCTGGGACAGCCAGGTCGCCCAGGGCGGCTTCTCGACGGTCAAGCCCTGGTTGCCGGTGCCGGTCGAGCATATCCTGCGTGCCGTCAGCGTCCAGCTGGGCGACGAGGCTTCCGTGCTGGAGCACTATCGCCGCTTCATCGCTTTCCGTAAGCTGCACCCGGCTTTTGCTAAGGGCGAGATCGAATTCGAGGAACAACAGGGTGACAGCCTGGTCTTCACCCGTGAATACGGCAACGAGAAGCTGCTCTGCATCTTCAACATGAGCCCGGCCGAGGCCGCCGTCATTCTGCCTGCTGGAGAATGGCAGGCATTGACGGGCCACGGCTTTACCAGCAACAACTATGGCGACAAGATCGATATTCCGGCCTGGGGGGCGTATTTCGCCCGTCTCGCCTAGGAACTAAGGGGAGAGAGAGAAATGACTGGACTGACGCTGAAGGATATCCGCAAATCCTACGGTTCCGTGGACGTTCTCCATGGTATCGACCTCGATATCAAGCAGGGCGAATTCATCGTCTTCGTCGGTCCGTCCGGCTGTGGCAAGTCCACGCTTCTGCGCATGATCGCCGGTCTCGAGGCGATCACCGGCGGTGAGATGTATATCGATGGCCATCTCGTCAATGACGTGCCGCCCTCCAAGCGCGGCATCGCCATGGTCTTCCAGTCCTATGCGCTCTACCCGCATATGACCGTGTTCGACAACATGGCTTTCGGCATGAAGATCGCCGGCGAAAGCAAGCAGGAAATCGATCGCCGCGTCAAAGCGGCGGCCGAGAGCCTGCAACTGACCCAATATCTCGGTCGCCTGCCGAAGGCGCTTTCCGGCGGCCAGCGCCAGCGCGTGGCGATCGGCCGCGCCATCTGCCGCGATCCCAAGGTCTTCCTGTTCGACGAGCCGCTGTCCAACCTCGATGCCGCGCTGCGCGTCGCGACCCGCATCGAGATCGCCCGCCTGAACGAACAGATGGCTGATACGACGATGATCTACGTCACCCATGACCAAGTTGAGGCGATGACGCTCGCCGACCGCATCGTCGTTCTCTCCGCCGGCAATATCGAGCAGGTCGGTGCGCCGCTGGACCTCTACGAGCGCCCGGCAAACCTCTTCGTCGCGAAATTCATCGGCTCGCCGGCGATGAACATCATTCCGGCAACGGTCGCCGGAACCGGAAGCCAGACGACGGTGACGCTGACCGGCGGCATGTCGGTGACGCTGGATGTGGCAACCGATGCGTCCGAAATGGGCAAGCAGGCAAGCTTCGGCGTGCGTCCGGAGGATCTCCGGGTTGCCGACGGCGCCGACTACCTTTTCGAAGGGGAAGTGTCGATCGTCGAAGCGCTCGGCGAAGTGACGCTGCTTTATATCGAGGGCCTGGTTCCCGGCGAGCCGATCGTCGTCAAACTGCCCGGCATCTATGATGTGAAGAAGGGCCAGAGGATGCGGTTTGCCGCCGACAGGCAGAAGTTGCATCTCTTTGACGCAACCGGTCATACCTACCGGAAATGAGGCGGCCATTTTTGGGGTGATGGTCCCAAGAATTGTGTGGGACGGACCGAATTCTCACTTTCTGTTAAAGATCGGCTGCTACCTTTTCCCTGTCAATTTATGAGGGGGATAAGCACGTGGCCGCTTCCAATCCGTCACAGCCAAAATCTCATTTCCTGAGCAAGGAAGAATCCTTCATGTATGACCGCGAGGCGCGGTTCAAGATGGAGGACACCATGAACGCCGCGCGCATCGAATATACGGAAAAGGGCGTCATGCACGCGGCTTCGCGCCGCTGCGACATTGTCCGGATCTCGATGAGCAGCGCGACGCTCGCGATCCTGACCCAGTTCAGCCTGCCGAAGCAGTTCTATCTGGATATTCCGGATGCCCGCATCACCAAGGTCGGATGCCTGCTGATGAAGGTCAACGCCAACAACACAGTGGAAGTTCGCTTCTTGCGCCTGCTGACGCAGAAAGAGCTGAACAAGATCTTCGTCTACAGCACCCATCCGGCGCACCGCGACTACGTTCTCGATATTCGAGCCTGACGGATAGCACGGGACTGATACAGAAAACCCGCGGGTGCTTTTGCGCTCCGCGGGTTTTGTTTGTCTCCAGTGACCATGCTCAGTGGTGGAAGAGCACGCTCGCACCCTGGTCCGAAGCTCCAACGGCGCGGCGGAACGGCGCGAAGAGCTCGCGGCCCATGCCGAATTCATTGTCGGAGAGATCGACGACGACAGGGTCGCGCTCGGCCAAGTCGGCTGCATCGACGAGCAGCTCGAGCGTGCCCTTGATCGCGTCGAGGCGGATGATGTCGCCCTCGCGAATACGGGCGATCGGACCGCCATCGACCGCTTCCGGCGTGACGTGGATCGCCGCCGGCACCTTGCCGGATGCGCCGGACATGCGCCCATCGGTGAGCAGCGCCACGCGGAAGCCGCGGTCCTGCAGCACGCCGAGCGGCGGCGTCAGCTTGTGCAGTTCCGGCATTCCGTTCGCCTTCGGGCCCTGGAAGCGCACGACGGCGATGAAATCGCGGTTGAGCTTACCTTCCTTGAAAGCGTCCTGCAGCTCCTGCTGGCTGTGAAAGATGATTGCCGGGGCCTCGATGATGTGGCGCTCGGGCTTGACGGCGGAGATTTTGATGACCGCCTTGCCGAGATTGCCGCGCAGCATCTTCAGCCCGCCATTCGCCTGGAACGGCGTTTCGATGCTGGAAAGCACTTTGGGATCGACGCTTTTTTCCGGCGACGGCTCGCGCAGGACGGCGCCGTTTTCGCCGAGGCGGGCATCGACCGTATAGGCTTGGAGACCGTGGCCGAAGACGGTGCGCACGTCGTCATGCACCAGGCCGTGTTTCAAGAGTTCCTTGATGAGGAAACCCATGCCGCCGGCCGCCTGGAAATGGTTCACGTCGGCGAGCCCGTTCGGATAGACGCGGGCAAGCAGTGGGACGATTTCCGAGAGCTCGGCAATGTCCTGCCAGGTAAGATGGATGCCGGCCGCCCGCGCCATGGCGACGAGGTGCAGCGTATGGTTGGTCGAGCCGCCGGTCGCATGCAAGCCGACGACGCCGTTGACGACCGAGCGTTCGTCGATCATCTCGCCGGCCGGCGTGAATTCGTTGCCGAGCGCGGTGATCGCCAGCGCCCGCTTGGCGGCTTCGCGCGTCAGCGCTTCGCGCAGCGGCGTGCCGGGATTGATGAAGGACGAGCCGGGCATGTGGAAGCCCATGATCTCCATCAGCATCTGGTTGGAATTGGCGGTGCCGTAGAAGGTGCAGGTGCCGGGGCCGTGATAGGATTTCGATTCCGCCTCCAGCAGCTCGGCGCGTCCGACCTTGCCTTCGGCGAAGAGCTGGCGCACGCGTGACTTTTCGTCGTTCGGCAGGCCTGTGGTCATCGGACCGGCCGGAACGAAGATCGACGGCAGGTGTCCGAAGGACAATGCCGCGATCACCAGGCCGGGCACGATCTTGTCGCAGACGCCGAGGAAGAGGGCGGCATCGAACATGTTGTGCGACAGGCCGACGCCCGCCGACATGGCGATCAGGTCGCGCGAGAACAGCGAGAGCTCCATGCCCGGCTGTCCCTGGGTGACACCGTCGCACATCGCCGGCACGCCGCCGGCCACCTGCGCCACGCCGCCTGCCTCGGCCGCCGCCTCGCGGATGATCGCCGGATAGGTCTCGAATGGCTGGTGGGCTGAGAGCATGTCGTTATAAGCGGTGATGATGCCGAGATTGGGGATGCGGTCGCCGGCGAGCGCATCCTTGTCGGCGGGGGAACAGACCGCGAAGCCATGGGCAAGGTTGGCGCAGCCAAGCACCGAGCGCGCGACACCCTTGGAAGCGGCGGCGCGCAGGCGTTCCAGGTAGCGCTCGCGGCTTGGTTTCGAGCGTTCGACGATGCGATCGGTGATCGCAGAAATGCGTGCGTGAGCGGACATGGAAAATCCCTGCCTTGTTCGTTGTCTTTATCTGTTTCGGCGGCTCTGGCCTGAATCTCAATCCGGATGACGGTGGATCAGGGAGCCCAGTAGATCTCGACCGGGGAAGTGGCCCGGCGCAGAACGGCGCGGATCGGCATTTCTGCCTCGTCACCGCTGCCTTCCGCCTTGGCGAGAACGTCTTTTTTGCCTTCGCCCTCAATATGGAGAACCAGGAGTGCGGCATCCTCAAGACTGGAGAAGGTGAAGGTCAGACGCGGCTCGCCGGCTCCTTCCGCTTCCATGGTAATGATGCCGCGCGGCGTCGACGCATCGATCGCCTTGGCAAGATTGCTGCCGCCGGGAAAGAATGAGGCGGTGTGGCCGTCGCCACCCATGCCGAGGATGACGATGTTGAAGGGTGAACTGATCGCCCTGGTCTTCTCGGTTGCGAGCCTTGCCGCCTCCTCCGCGGAGGCGGCATCCTGATAGAGCGGCAGGAAGCGTGCCGCCTTTGCCTTGTTCTGCAGCAGATTGGCATCGACCAGCAGATGGTTCGAGCGCGGATTGTCGGCCGGCACGAAACGTTCGTCGACAAGCGTGATCGTCACCTTGTCCCAGGCGATGTCGCGCGTCGAAAGCGTCTGGAAGAAGACCTTCGGCGTGGAGCCGCCGGAAACGGCGATGGACGCCGTTCCGCGGGCGGCAATCGCCGCCGAAAGCGCATCGGCGACCTTGTCGGCGAGACTGCCGGCGAGGTCTGCGGCGCTGGCGAAGGAATGCAGGGTCGATGCCATCGATTTCGTCCTAGATTTCGTCATGCCAGGTGCGGCCGTCACGCTCGATCAGCGCGATGGCCTGGCTCGGCCCCCAGGTGCCGGCTGTATAGCCCTGCACCTGCTGGCCGGTCGTTTCCCAACCCTTGAGGATCGGATCCACCCATTTCCATGCGGCTTCCACTTCGTCGCGGCGCATGAACAATGTCTGGTTGGAACGGATCACGTCCATCAGCAGGCGCTCGTAGGCGTCGGGATTGCGGACGTTGAAGGCCTGGGCGAAGCTCATGTCGAGCGAGACGTTGCGCAGGCGCATGCCGCCCGGACCCGGATCCTTGATCATCAGCGACTGCTTGACGCCCTCATCCGGCTGCAGGCGGATGATCAGCTGGTTGGCGTTGATGCGCCCGGCCGCCTGGTCGAAGATCGCGTGCGGGATCGGCTTGAAGGTGATGACGATCTCGGACATGCGCCCGGTCAGGCGCTTGCCGGTTCTTATATAGAAGGGAACGCCCGCCCAGCGCCAGTTGTTGATCTCGGCCTTGATGGCAACGAAGGTCTCGGTGTTCGAGACGCCGCCTTCGAGCTCTTCGAGGTAACCCTTGACCGGGCCGCTGCCAGATGCGCCGGCGCGATACTGGCCGCGGACCGTCGCCTGCTCGACGTTGGAGGCATTGAGCGGCTTCAGCGCCCGCAGCACCTTCAGCTTCTCGTCGCGCACGGCTTCCGAATCCATCGACGAGGGTACTTCCATCGCCGTCAGGCAGAGCAGCTGCAGGATATGGTTCTGCACCATGTCGCGCAGTGCGCCCGCCGTATCGTAATAGCCGGCGCGGCCTTCGAGGCCGACCGATTCAGCCACCGTGATCTGCACGTGGTCGATGTAGTTGGCGTTCCACAGCGGCTCGTAGAGCGCGTTGGCGAAGCGCAGCGCCATCAGGTTCTGCACCGTCTCCTTGCCGAGATAATGGTCGATACGGAAGATCTGCTCTTCCTTAAAGGCGCGGCCGATCGTGTCGTTGAGCTGCAGCGCCGAGGCGAGGTCGCGGCCGATCGGTTTCTCGACGACGATGCGGGTCGACTTGGTGATCAGCTTGTGGTCGTGGATCTTCTGCGAAATGTCGCCGAAGATGCCCGGAGCGACGGCGAGGTAGAAGGCGCGCACACGATCCTTGCCTTCGTCGAGCAGCTTCTTCAGCTGATCCCAACCGGCATCCGTGCGGGCGTCGACCGAGACGTAGTAGAGGCGGGCACAGAATTTCTCCACCTCCGCCTCGTCATATTCACCCTTCTTCAGGTGCTCGTTCAGCGCGTCCTTGGCGAATTTGCGGTATTCCTCGTGCGTCAACGGGCTGCGCGAGGCGCCGATCACGCGGGTCGGTTCGCTGAACTGGCCTTCGATCTGGCGATGATACAGCGCGGGCAGAAGCTTGCGTTCTGCAAGGTCGCCGCTGCCGCCGAAGACGACATAATCAAAGGGCTCAACGGGAATGATTTGGCTGCTCATGAGCTTGTCTCTCAATCAGGCTGGTTGGCGGCTCTTTTAATCTAATCGATTTAAAAAAGCCAGTGTGCAGTGCAATGAATCTCTCAGGAACTGGTTTTAGAGCGAATTTCCGGAAGAGGAAATCCGCAATCGGACTAAAACTTGTCGCGAAGTGCAAACCACGACAAGGCGAGGAAAAGCAACGGCGCGCGCATCCGGGCTCCGCCGGGAAAGGCGGGAATATCGAGCGATGTGAAGAGATCGAGATCGCCGGATTTTCCAAGCACCGTTTCCGCATAGAGCTTGCCACAGTAGTTTGACAGCATGACGCCATGGCCGGAATAACCGCCGATCGAGATGACGCCGGGCATGACCTCGCGCACGAAGGGCTGGCGCGGCAGGGTGATGCCGACGCTGCCGCCCCAGGCATGGGTGATCTCGATGTCCTTCAGCTCTGGATAGATCTCGGCGATCTGCCGGCGGATGTGCTCTGAAATGTCGCGCGGATTGTCCGAGGTATAGGCTTCGCGTCCGCCGAACAGCAGGCGGCCATCGCCGAATTTGCGGAAGTAGCGCACGACGAAGCGCGAATCGGCCACGGCCTCGCCCCCGGGAAGCACACCGGCATGCCCATCGAGCGGCGCCGTGGCGCCGATGAAGGAGCGGATCGGCATGACATGGCTCGCCGTTACCGGTTCAAGGTCGCCGATATGACCGTTGCAGGCGATCAGTGCGCGCTCGGCGGTGATCGTTCCCCTTTCGGTTTCGATCGTCACCTTGCCGCCGCTTTGGCGGATCGCCGTTGCCTTGGTCATCTCGAAGATTTCAGCGCCGGCATTGGCGGCGACCCGCGCCAGCCCGACCAGCAGCTTCAGCGGATGGATGTGGCCGGTGCCGACATCGCGCACACCGCAATGGAAACGCTTCGAACCGAGCCTCTCTTGCGTTTCCTTCTCGTCCATAAAGCTTAGATGCGGATAGCCGTACCGTAAGGCGGCGATTTCGGCATTTTCGTAATAGTCGCGTTTGTAGCTCGCCTTGTGTGCGACGTTGAGCTGGCCGGGCACATAGTCGATCTCGATCTGATGCTCGCGGGCGAAATCGATGAGATGGCGCTTGGCCGCTTCGGCAAGATCGAACAGCGCCTTCGAGCGTTCGTAGCCGATCTTCTCCTCGAGTTCTTCCGGCCACCATCGCTGACCGGTGCCGAGTTGGCCGCCATTGCGCCCGGACGCCCCGTCGCCGAAGCGGTAGGCCTCGATAAGGACCACCGAAACGCCTGACTTGGCAAGATTATAGGCGGCCTGCAGGCCGGTATAACCGCCGCCGACAATTGCGACGTCACATGTTCTCGAGCCGTCGAGAGCGGGGTAGGTGGGCCGCTCCCCGACGGTTGCCTGATACCAGGACAGCCCGGGCGCGATCGGGCTCTGCCACGTCTCCTGCGATGCCATTTGATGCTTGCCTCACACGTTGAGCAGAAGGAATTCCCGCTCCCAGGGGCTGATCACCTGCATGAAGGTCTCGAACTCGCCGCGCTTGACGCCGGCATAAAGGCCGATGAACTGCTTGCCGAACATCTCCTCGAAAGCGGGTTCGTCCTCGAGCAGCGCCACGGCTTCCAGCAGGCCGCGCGGCAGGTCGATCGATCCCTCATTGGCCGAATCCTCGGTCGGCGCCGTCGGCTCGATCTGCTTCATGATGCCGAGCAGGCCGGAGGCGAGCGAGGCGGCGAGCGCGAGATAGGGGTTGGCGTCCGAGCTCGGCAGCCGGTTTTCCACGCGCCGCGCCTGCGGATCGGAGACCGGGACACGGAAGGCGGTCGTCCGGTTGTCGTAACCCCAGGCATTGTTGACCGGGCAGGACATATCGGGCTGCAGGCGTCGGTAGGAATTCACGTAAGGCGCCAGCATCGCCATCGCGCTCGGCACGAATTTCTGCATGCCGCCGATGAAATGGAAGAATTCCTTCGAAGCCGAGCCATCGGCATTGGAGAAGATGTTCTTGCCGGTCTCGATATCGACCACCGACTGGTGGATATGCATCGCCGAACCCGGCTGGCCCTGCATTGGCTTGGCCATGAAGGTCGCATAGATGTCGTGTTTCAGTGCCGCCTCGCGGATCGTCCGCTTGAACAGGAATACCTGGTCGGCAAGTTCGATCGGATTGCCGTGGCGCAGGTTGATCTCCATCTGCGCCGGTCCCTCTTCATGGATCAGCGTATCGATCTCCAGCCCCTGCTTCTCCGAGAAATGATAGACGTCGTCGATCAGTTCGTCGAACTCGTTGATGCCGGCGATCGAATAGCCCTGGCCGCCGAGGATCGAGCGGCCGGACCGGCCTTTGGGCGGGTGGAGCGGATAGTCGGGATCGTCGTTTTTGGCGACGAGATAGAATTCGATCTCGGGCGCCACGATCGGTTTCCAGCCGCGCTCATGATAGAGGCTCATGATCCGCTTCAGCACGTTGCGCGGCGTATAGGGCACTTCGCCGCCGTCCGAATCGACGATATCGCAGATCACCTGTGCCGTCGGGTCGGTCTCCCAGGGCACGACGGACAGCGTCGAAAGGTCGGGCATCAGCTTCAGGTCGCTGTCGCGCGGCTCATAGCGGAAGCTCTCCGTCTCGTCGGGATATTCGCCCGAAATCGTGTGCCGGTAGATGGCCGAAGGCAGCGCCAGCGAGGTGTTGGAGGTGAATTTCGAGCTCGGCATCATCTTGCCGCGCGCAACGCCGGCAAGGTCCGGCGTGATGCATTCGATGTCTTCGATGCCTCTCGCCCTCAGCCACCGCGCTGCTTCCTTCCAGTTCGCAACGCCACGCAGGGATCCGGGTTCCGGGGGAGTTTTCTTCGAGGCGGGTACGTTTCTGGCAGGCTTCAGCGTCGTCTTTTTTGGGGACATGACACACCGGTTTGTATTGATCGTGGTGCCATCATAACCAGACTTTGCCAATTGGCGAGGGGTGGCAAACGTTGACTTTCGCCCTTTGATGGAAAAAGAAGACGCGGGTTTGATCGGGGAAACGGGTTTGCAGCGCAAAAGCGACGTTATCGTCATCGGCGCCGGAGCGGCGGGCATGATGGCCGCCATCCGCGCCGGAAAACGCGGCCGCTCGGTCGTCATCCTCGACCATGCCAGGGCGCCTGGCGAGAAGATCCGCATATCAGGCGGCGGACGCTGCAATTTCACCAATATCCATGCCGGACCGAAGAATTTCCTGTCCGCCAACCCGCATTTCTGCAAGTCGGCGCTCGCCCGTTTCACGTCCGCCGATTTTATCGCCATGGTCGACAGCCACGGCATTGCCTGGCACGAGAAGACGCTCGGCCAGCTTTTCTGCGACGACAGCGCCAAAGACATCATCCGCATGCTGCTGGCTGAAATGCGCATGGCCGGTGCGGTGCTGCATCTCGGCACCGAGATATCAGGCGTCGAAAAGACCGAATCCGGCTTCCGGGTAGCGACAAGCGAAGGTCACTGTGAAGCATCGTCGCTGATCGTCGCCACAGGCGGCAAATCGATCCCGAAGATGGGTGCCACCGGCTTTGCCTATCGCCTCGCCGAACAATTCGGCTTGCCCGTGCTCGAAACCCGACCCGGCCTCGTGCCGCTGACGCTCGATCCCGTCCTGCTGGAAAGCATCGCGCCGCTCGCCGGCATTGCCGCCCCGGCCGAAATCCGCCACGGCAGGACCGGCTTCCGCGAAGCGCTGCTTTTTACCCATCGCGGGCTGAGCGGCCCCGCCATCTTGCAGATCTCTTCCTATTGGCGCGAGGGCGAGGAGATCGTGGTCTCGATCGAACCGGATATCGACATTGCCGCCCATCTGAAGGCGGCAAAGCAGCTCAATGGCCGTCAGTCGCCGCAGACGGCACTCGGCGATATCCTGCCGAAGCGGCTGGCACAATTTCTCGTCGAGCGCGAGAAAATCTCCGGCAACATGGCCGACCTGCCCGACAAGGCGCTGCTGCGTCTTGCCGCCGGCGTCCAGAACTGGGTGGTCAAACCGTCCGGCTCGGAAGGCTACCGCACCGCCGAAGTGACGCTTGGCGGCATCGACACGGCAGCGCTCGATTCCCGCAGCATGGAAGCAAAAGCCGTGCCCGGCCTTTATTTCATCGGCGAATGCGTCGACGTCACCGGCTGGCTCGGCGGCTATAATTTCCAGTGGGCCTGGGCTTCCGGTTTTGCCGCGGGCGAATGCGTCTAATGCATGTCGCCCAAAAGTGTGCAGCGGTTTTGAGATAACGACATGCATAAAACAAAGACCTAAAGCGCGTCGCATGGTCCCGATTCAGCGCGACGTGCTTTAGAAATGCCGATTCAAGACTTTTTAATAGAGGTGCGCCATCCTGTCTCAATTGGCGGTTTGTAAGGTCGTTCCTAAATTAAGCTTTACCGGCAAGCCGTTTTGTTGGATTGTTGTTGTGTCAGAGAGAAGTGAGGTTTCGACCATGAACAGAAACGCACGACGCGCCCGCGCCATCGCAATTGCCGAGGCAAAGCCCAACGCTCGAATGGTCGCCCTGCGCTATCTGATGCTTGCAGCCGGCGCCACCGCCGCCAGCCTCGCGCTGCTGCTCTCGCACTTCATCTGATCCCGTCCGCAGGCCTGGAGCAAACGTTCCGGCATGGTGATCACCTCACCGCGACGACGCGGCCCATAATTTTGCAACTATTTCACTGCCTTGGCTTAACCCGCCGTCACTGCTTATCCGAAAATTAATATCTAATCTGACACAATTGCTCGCGAATATTTGGGCATCTCCAAGTTGTTTGGACGTGAACTGGCAATGACTGCCGCCTGGCCTCCGGGTTCCCCAATGTAAAATAAGAACAGCTCGATGTGCACCCGGCTGGCGCCATGTGGCCGCCTGCGGGAGGAGTGGTGTATGAAAGGCCCGGAACGCCATGTTGATTGACAAGATTCTTTCCCGCTTCAGGATCAAGACCAAGGTTCTGATCTTCGTTCTGCCTTTCGTCGTCACCATTTCGGCGGTGGGCCTGACCGGCCTCTACGCTTCGGGACTACTGCAGGGCCGTATGGAAATATCCAACAGTGTGCTGCAGTCGCTCAGCGGCTTCAAGGATCTCTATGGTTCGATGGATGATTTCCTGCGCGTCACCAGCCCTGAGGCGCGCGACAAACTGAGCGCGGATCTGAAGATCCAGCAAGGCGTGCTCGACCAGACGCTGAGCCAGGTCGGTGACGAAGCCGCTGGCCGTGACAGCCTTGCGGAGGCATCGCGCCGCACCAAGGAAATTTCGGGCGTCGTCGACAAGCTCTGGGCCCTGCACGAGCAGGAACAGGCATTGCATGAGCAGATCGACGCGGCCCAGAAAAGCGTGATCAGCACCCGTTTCACTGTGTCCTACCAGGCCGAGCAGTTGCAGAGCACCGTCCAGAGCGACGAGAGCGCCGCCACCAGCACCCTTCGCACGGCCGACCGCCTGCTGAAGGGCGGCGATTTCCTCGGCACCGTCGCCAGCGGCTTCAGCAAGCCGCAGACACCGCAGGACAAGATCGCCTTCATCAACGAACAGATGCCGGAGATCATCAAATCGCAGCGTCTGATCGCCATCTCGGTTCCGAGCAATCAGAAGAATGTCATCGAGGCGCTGGCTGCGACCATCGACGGCATCAAGGCGATCGTCCAGACGCCCAATCCGACCGACGAGACCGCCACCGAACTCGGCCGCCTTGTTTCGCGCTTCCGCCAGACCTCGACCTATACGCAGCTGACCGCAACGCAGAAGATGCGTGACGCGACCCAGGAATTCGCGGCGCTCGACGGCCGGATCGCCCAGGCCAACTCGGTCCTGCAGGATACGAGGCGCCTCGAAAATTCCGTCTATTCGCTGCAGATCGTTCTTTCCGACTTTCTCGCCGACTCCAGCAAGGAAAATCTCGTGCGTCTGCAGCAGCAGGCCGGCACGCTCGGCAAGGACATGCAGGTGCTGGTCACCAGCGCCAAGGGCATGGGCTTTGCCGAAGGTATATCCGGCGCGATCCAGCCGGCGCTCGACGTCATCTCCGGCGGCGGCTCGAAGATCGTCGACACGATCGGCGAGCGCGTCACGGCCTATGCCGCCGCCCGCCAGGAGCTCGACCAGATCTGGAAAAAGCTGACCGACTTCGCCGAACTGCAGAAGCAGACGGCCGGCACCGAGCGCACTCAGGCAAACAGCATTTCCGTCATGACCACCGGTCTCGGCATCCTGCTGTCGATCCTCGGCGGTATTGCCCTGGTGCTGACGCTGCAGCGCCCGATCAGCCATATCACCGCCGCCATGCGCCGCATCGCCGAAGGGGCGCTGGACACCAGCATCTCCGGCGAGCAGCGCCACGACGAAATCGGCGACATGGCCCGCGCGCTCGGCATCTTCAAGGAAAACGCCATCTCGAAGATCCGCATCGAGGAGCAGAGCGACGAGGAACGCGCCGCTGCCGAACATGAGCGCCTGCGTAACGACGCCGAAAAGCGCGAGATGGATCGTCAGATCGAATTCGCGGTCAACGCGCTCGCCGCCGGCCTCGAACGCATGTCGCAGGGCGATATCTCGACGACGATCGAAACGCCTTTCATCGGCCGCCTCGAACAGCTGCGCCAGGATTTCAACGGTTCGATGATGCGCCTGCAGGCGACGATGAGCCAGATCCGCGACAATGTCGAATTGATCCAGGGCAACGGCAACCAGATGGCCCAGTCGGCCGAGGATCTCTCCAAGCGCACCGAACAGCAGGCTGCCTCGCTCGAAGAGACCGCGGCTGCCGTCGATCAGATCACCGTCACGGTCCGCTCGTCGGCCGAACGGGCCAAGGATGCCGACCAGATCGTCCGCCAGGCCAAGCGCAGCGCCGACGATTCCGCCGTCGTCGTCAGCAATGCGATCGACGCGATGAGCCGCATCGAAGGTGCCTCGCGCCAGATCGAGCAGATCATCGGCGTCATCGACGAGATCGCCTTCCAGACCAACCTCCTGGCGCTCAACGCCGGCATCGAGGCGGCGCGCGCCGGTGAGGCCGGTAAAGGCTTCGCGGTGGTCGCGATGGAAGTCCGCGAACTGGCCCAGCGCTCCGCAGCCGCGGCGCAGGAGATCAAGGGGTTGATCAACAAATCGACCAACGAGGTCAATTCCGGCTCGCAATTCGTGCAGGAGACTGGCACGGTGCTCGCCAAGATCAGCGCCCAGATCGTCACGATCAGCCAGCATGTCGAGATGATCGCTCGCGCCAGCCACGACCAGTCCAACGCGCTGCAGAGCGTCAACGCGACGGTCAACCAGATGGACCAGATGACGCAGCAGAACGCCGCCATGGTGGAGGAGACGACTGCCGCCAGCCGCGAACTAGCCGACGAGGCCGGTTCGCTGCGCCGGCTCATTCAGCAGTTCAAGATCGACGGCGACGCCACCGGTGCGCCGGTCTATCGCGCCGCCTGATCATCGACCGACCGCCTTCGTGCGAACGGCCCCGGAGTTTTCCGGGGCCGTTTTCTTTATTTCGCAGAAATCGCGCTCCGGTCGGATTGCGAGCGGCGGCGCGGCCATCACGCATAGATGGTCCGTCCGAAACGAGACCGATGAATACCTCCGACAACCCTGATTTACGGAGAATCTTCCTTAACGCTTTTAGTCTAATTTAACCTTGGTCTATCTCCCGGGGGTCTCGATGCTGCGCCTTTTCTCTACGTCGATCGTACGCCAGATCGTTGCGATCACGCTGTTTCTGCTGGCGATCAGCACGGCCGCCATCGTTGGCGTGACCTATTACAATTTGAGCCATCAGGTCATGGACGGGGCCGTCTCCGATGCGAAGGACGCCGCCCGTGCGATGGCTGTCCTCTACGGCGCGGCTGATCAGGCTGCAAAGATCGAACTGAAGGACAATCAGCTCTCCGCCGTCACCGAAGACGCCATCCCGGCCCTTGCCGATCATTCGCTGGTCGACCGCAC
This sequence comes from Rhizobium sp. CB2179, assembly GCF_057653455.1. NCBI lineage: Bacteria > Pseudomonadati > Pseudomonadota > Alphaproteobacteria > Hyphomicrobiales > Rhizobiaceae > Rhizobium > Rhizobium sp. CB2179. The sequence goes on from NZ_CM172781.1 coordinate 393,091, forward strand.
GGCGCAATCGATCGCCGGTGTCGCGACCATCTTCCAAAAACAGGGCAGCGACTACGTCCGCATATCCACCAACGTCAAGAAGGAAAACGGCGACCGCGCCGTCGGCACCAAGCTGATAGCCGAACACCCGGCCCAGCCAGTTCTCGCCAGGGGTGAGGCTTATTACGGTCCGGCGGAGCTTTTCGGCCGCAAGTTCATGACCGGTTATTTCCCCATCAAGAATGCCTCGAACGCCAATGTCGGCATTCTCTTCATCGGCATTCCGATGGAGGTCTATTACCAGCGCATGTATGAGCTGCAGATGCTGGTTCTCGGTGTCGGCGCCATCGTCATGCTCATCGTCGGCGTTCTCGCCTTTTATGCGATCCGCCTGTCGGTGAAGCCTTTGCAGGCGCTGACAGCGAGCGTGCACTCGATTTCCGCGGGCGATCTCGAAGGGGCGATCCCCTGTGTCGAAAAGAAGAACGAGTTCGGCGACATCGGCCGGGCCTTGGCGCTTTTCAGCGACAGTGCCCGCGCAAGGCGCGACCTGGAAACCCAGGCTGCCGAACAGCGCGAATTGAGCGATGCCGAACGGGCCAGGAACGATGCCGACAAGCGCTCGCTCGACGGCCAGATCGACTTTGCCGTCAACCAGCTTGCCGCCGGCCTCGGGCGCCTGTCGCAGGGCGATGTCTCACAGACGATCGGCACGCCCTTCGTCGGCCGGCTGGAGCAGCTGCGCGTCGATTTCAACGCTTCCCTCTTGCGGCTCCAGGATACGCTGTCCGGTATCCGTGACAGCGCCGCGACGATCCAGCGCAACAGCGGCGCCGTCTCCGCCTCTGCCGGCGAGCTTTCGAAACGCACCGAGGCGCAGGCGGCGAACCTCGAGGAGACTGCGGCCGCGGTGGAAGAGATCACCGTGACCGTTCGTTCATCCGCCGAGCGTGCCCGTGAAGCCAACAATGTCGTGGCTGCGACCAAGAAGACGGCCGACAATTCCGGCGCCGTCGTCGGCGATGCCGTCGCCGCCATGGATCGCATCGAGCAGGCTTCGCAGCGCATCGAGCAGATCATCGAGGTGATCGACGACATCGCCTTCCAGACCAATCTTCTGGCGCTGAATGCCGGCATCGAGGCGGCGCGGGCCGGCGAGGCGGGCAAGGGTTTTGCCGTCGTCGCCCAGGAAGTCCGCGAACTCGCCCAGCGCTCGGCCGATGCGGCGCGCGAGATCAAGTCGCTCATCGAGACATCGAGCCGCGAAGTGACGGCAGGGTCCGAACTGGTCCAGAAGACCGGCAGTGTCCTTGCCTCGATCAGCCAGGAGATCATCGCGATCAGCGGCCATGTCGAAACCATCGCCACCGCCAGCCGCGATCAGTCGGCCGCGCTGCAGGAGGTCAACGGTTCGGTCAACGCCATGGATCAGATGACCCAGAAGAACGCGGCGATGGTTGCCGAGACGACGCAGGCAAGCCGCCTGCTTGCCGGCGAAGCCGATACGCTGATGGCGCTGATCGAGCGCTTCCGCATCGTCGCAGAATCGGCACCGGCTCATCTCGGAGCAAGAAGAGTCGCCTGAACCGCGCAGCCGCTGCCACCGCGGTCTTGCGCCGCGGTCTTGCGGCGCCTTCTGAGGTCGAGATCGAGCGACGTCAGCCAGGCGGCGAAGCCAATGAGACTATTGTTTCCGAACTCGGCATAGAATCTGTCCTCTTCCGCCTTGCAACCGCTTCGCTTGGGATAGTGCCGATAGCCGATGGTGCCTGCGATGGTGAGCATGTCGATCATAACGATCTCCTTTCCTGTATAAGACATCACCTGATCTAGGCGTCGAATTTCTCTTTATAAACGGGAAAAATCCCGCTATGTTTTTCATTGATGAAAAACGCGAGTTGGGATTCCTATCAGCTTTTCCTGCAGGTGGCCCGGCTAGGCGGGCTAACGGGGGCAAGCACCGCAAGCGGGCTCAGTCCTGCGACCGTCGGCCGACGCATGCTCGATCTCGAGCAGGAAATCGGCCGCGCATTGTTTTCGCGCAGCCAGACCGGATACCGTCTGACCCAGGATGGCCAGGCCCTGCTCGATCACCTGCAGGAGATGGAGGCGGCCGCCCGCAAGGTGGCGGCGTGGCGGCAATCCGGCGAGGGCGGCACGACCGTCAGGGTCGCCGCCGGCACCTGGCTCGCCTGGCTGCTGACCGAGAATTTCGCCGCAATCCGCATGCCGGGCGATGCCTTCGCCATTTCGCTCACCATTGGCGAGGCGCGGGCAAGCCTTGCCTATCGTGAAAGCGATATCGGTATTCGCGCCTTCGAGCCTGAGGAGGCCAATCTTGCCGCACGTCTGCTCGGGGAGGTGGCCTATGCCGTCTATATCAGACGCAACGCCGCCGAGACCGACGAGCGCTGGATTGCCGTTGCCGAGGAAGAGGCGATATCGGCCTATCTGCGCTGGCCGCACGCCCATGCCGCAACAGGGATCGTCGCCACCGTCAATCGGCCGCGTTCGCTGCCGGATCTGGTGCGCGCCGGCGCCGGCAAGACCGTGCTTCCCTGTTTCGTCGGCGATCTCCATCCCGAATTGCAGCGGCAGGGTGGCGAGTTGCCGGAATTGCGCCACCGGCAATGGATCGTCATGAATGCCGAGGACCGCCACCGCCCGGAGATCCGGACCGTCGCCGACCGCATGACCAAACTCATCAAAAGTTATGCCGATCTCTTCGCCGGAAAACGACCGAGCCGCGGCTAGAGCGCCGCGGCCGGCTTTCGTCAATGCCGGTTCGTGACGACGACCGGAATCAGCAGGTCGCCCCAGTTGCCGTCGCCGCCGTGATGACGGGCCGAGCGCACCAGTTCGACCGAGACGCCGGCCTCGACGGCTTTCATGACCGATTGGTTCAGCCGATGCAGGTCATTGGCGAGCATGCGGATCGTCGTCTGCTGATCCTCGCTCATGCTTGTCGCCTGCTCCTCGGCCCGTTCCCTGACGCGTGTGATGGATGCCATGATCTTCTCCTCCTCTTCGAGTTATTCCGCAGCCGGTTTGAACTGGGCATGTTCGGTCGAGCCGTGCATCGCCGTGGTCGAAGACCGGCCGCCGGTGATGGCGAGCGACACGGCGTCGAAATAGCCGGTGCCGACCTCGCGCTGATGTTTGGTGGCGGTATAGCCGTTAACTTCGGTGGCGAATTCCGCCTGCTGCAGCTCGGAATAGGCCGACATCTGCCGCTGCCGATAGCCGCGCGCCAGCTCGTACATGCCGTAGTTCAGCTGGTGGAAGCCGGCGAGCGTGATGAACTGGAATTTGTAGCCCATCGCTCCGAGTTCGCGCTGGAACCGTGCGATCGTCGCCTCGTCGAGATTCTTCTTCCAGTTGAAGGAAGGTGAGCAATTATAGGCGAGCAGCTTGCCGGGATGGACCTTGTGCACGCCTTCGGCAAAGCGGCGCGCCTGATCGAGGTCCGGCTTCGAGGTCTCGCACCAGATGAGATCGCAATGCGGCGCATAGGCGACGGCGCGCGCGATACAGGGCTCGATGCCGTTTCGCACCTGATAGAAACCTTCGACCGTACGGCCGGCATCATAGTCGACGAAGGGTTGGTCGCGTTCGTCGATGTCCGACGTCAAGAGCTTTGCCGCTTCCGCGTCGGTGCGGGCGATGACGAGCGTCGCAACGCCCATGACGTCGGCGGCAAGCCGCGCGGCATCGAGATTGCGGATATGGGCGGCCGTCGGGATCAGCACTTTGCCGCCGAGATGGCCGCATTTCTTCTCCGAAGCGAGTTGGTCCTCGAAGTGAACGCCCGCGGCACCCGCCTCGATATAGGCCTTCATGATTTCGAAGGCGTTGAGCGGTCCGCCGAAACCTGCTTCGGCATCGGCAACGATTGGCGCGAACCAGGTCTCGACGGAAAGTCCCTGGGCTTCCGCGGTCTCGATCTGGTCGGCGCGCTGCAGCGTGCGGTTGATGCGTTTGGCCAGTTCCGGACCGGCATTGGCCGGATAGAGAGACTGGTCGGGATACATCGCCGATGCCGTATTGGCGTCGGCCGCCACCTGCCAGCCGGAGAGATAGATCGCCTTCAACCCGGCGCGCACCATCTGCATGGCCTGGTTGCCGGAAAGTGCGCCGAGCGCATTGACGAAATCGTCCTGATGCAGAAGCCGCCACAACCGGTCCGCGCCCATTTCGGCCAGCGTGTGGCTGAGCGCCACCGAGCCCCTGAGCCGCTGTACGTCATCGGCGGAGTAGGGTCTTTCGATGCCGTCGAAACGATCAACCGAAGCGTTTGGGACAAGCTTGTAAAAATCCGTCATGCTGCTCTCCTGGCTAAACTCCGCCACTGGGTGGCTGCGTGACAAGATTGACAATATGAGCCGATATGACCAGAAAAACCTTTGATTTCTTGCTCGGAAAGAGGTTAAGATGACGAGGATTGACAGAGCGGCGCTGTGAATTTGTAAAATTTTGTAAATATGGCGCTCCTTGCCTGTCAAAGGGTGTGACATGGCGGAACGAAAGATATTCGCAGGCCCGAAAGTCAGGCGCATCCGCAATGCGCTGGCGCTGACCCAGACCGCCATGGCCGAGGCGCTGGAAATATCGCCGTCCTACCTGAACCTGATCGAGCGCAACCAGCGGCCGCTGACGGTGCAGCTGCTTCTCAAGCTTGCAAGCGTCTACAGGGTCGATCTTGAGGAGTTGCGCGGACAGACCGGCGGCAGTCTCGGTCAACTCAAGGAGGTCTTTGCAGATCCGCTGCTATCGGGCGAGCTGCCGGGTGACCAGGAACTGGTGGAGGTGGCCGAGGCCGCACCCAATGCCGCAAGCGGCATGATCAAGCTCTACCGCGCCTATCGCGAGCAGGCGGCGAGGCTCTCCGATCTGACGGCGCTGATGGTCGCCGAAGGGCATGCGCCGGTCGCCGCCGGCCGCTTGCCGCTGGACGAGGTGCGCGAGATGCTGGAGCGCCGGTCCGGCTATTTCGCGCGGATCGAGACGGCGGCGGAAGCCTTTGCCGCAACGCTTCCCGGCGGCCTCGATCTTGCCGCCGGACTGAAAGATTGGCTGCGCTCCGAGCGCGGCATCGCGGTGCGTGTCTTGCCCGTCCATGTCATGCCGGATCTGCGCCGCCGTTTCGATCGCCATTCGATGCGGCTTTTCATCTCGGAGCGCCTGTCGCAGGCCGACCGGGCGCATGAGATATCAGTCGAGGCCGCGACTCTGGCCCTGCTGCCGGCAATCGATGCCGAGCTCGACGATCTCTCGCTCTCCTCCGCCGAGGCGCGCCGCATCGCCCGCTTCGAGCTTGCCCGCATCGCCGCGCTGGCGCTTGCAATGCCCTACGAGGCCTTTCTCTCGGCAGCGAAGGCGACGCGTTACGATATCGATATTCTGCGTGCACGCTTCGGTGTCTCCTTCGGCCAGGCGGCTGCACGTCTTGCGATGCTGCAGCGCCCCGGAGCGGCCGCCATTCCCTTCTTCCTGATCGAGATCGATGCCGCCGGCCACCGGCTGCGCAGGGCAGGCGCCCAGGGTTTTCCGCAGGCCCGTTTCGGCGGCAGCTGTCCGAAGCTCAATCTCCATGCCGCCTTCCTGCAGCCGGGCCAGATCCTCGCCGAAACGGTCGTCATGCCTGACGGGGCATCCTTCCTGACGGTCGCCCGCACCCTGGAGGGACCGAGCGTCGAATTCGGCGAAAGGATCAGGCGCACGGCGATCCTGATCGGCTGCGACGCTGCCCTTGGCGAGGGCGTGGTCTATGGGCAGGCGATGGCGCTCGAGCCGGTCGCGGTCGGTCCGGCCTGTCGCCTTTGCGAGCGGCGCGGCTGCCTTTCCCGGGCCGAGCCGCCGGTGACGAGACCGCTTGGGCTCGACGAGATGGTGGCAGGCCTCAGCGCCTTCGATTTCCAGTGATTGTGAAATCATTGAGGGCGCAGGATTTTGCGCTTGTGGGCTGTGAAATTCCTTCCTAGTCTGCATGGAAAACCAGAGGGAAAAGATGTCCGGGGGTGCGGAATCTTTGAACAAACAGGAGAAGTCATGAGGTCAACCATCCTATGCGTGACGGCCGCCGCCGTTACCGCACTCCTTGCTGCCGCGCCGGCCCTTGCGCAGGAGCGCGTGGTCAACGTCTACAACTGGTCGGATTATATCGACAGTTCCATCCTCGAGGATTTCACCAAGGAAACCGGCATCAAGGTCGTCTACGACACTTTTGATTCCAACGAGACGCTGGAAACCAAGCTCTTGGCTGGTGGTTCGGGGTACGACGTGGTCGTCCCCACGGTATCCTTCATGAAGCGCCAGATCGCCGCCGGCGTCTACCAGAAGCTCGACAAGTCGAAGCTGCCGAACCTGGTCAACATGTGGGACGTCATCATGAAGGGCGTGGCGTCCTTCGACCCCGGTAACGAATACAGCGTCGACTACATGTGGGGCACGACGGGCATCGGCTACAATGTCGACAAGGTCAAGGCTGCCCTCGGAACCGACGAAAAGCCCAATTGGGACGCGCTGTTCGACCCGGCGAAAGCAGCAAAGCTCAAGGATTGCGGCATCTACATGCTGGATTCCCCCACCGACGTGGTGCCCTCGGTGCTCGCCTATCTCGGGCTCAATCCGAACAGTACCGACGCTGCCGACCTCAAGAAGGCGCAGGCGGTCCTCACGGCCGTTCGTCCCTTCGTCCGCAAGTTCCATTCGTCCGAATATATCAGCGCGCTGGCGAACGGCGATATCTGCATCGCGCTCGGTTATTCCGGCGATATGTTCCAGGCCCGTGACCGTGCTAAGGAAGCCAATGCCGGCGTGAAGGTCGATTATTCGGTCCCGTCGCAGGGCGCCCAGATCTTCTTTGACGTCTTCGGCATTCCGAAGGATGCGCCGCATGTCGCCGAAGCCCATGAATTCATCAACTACATGATGAAGCCCGAAGTCGTCGCCAAGGCATCCAACGTCGTCTTCTATGCCAACGGCAACAAGGCGTCGCAGCAGTTCCTCGACAAGGAAGTCCTCGACGACACGGCGATCTACCCAACGCCCGAAGTCATGGCGAAACTCTTCACCGTTCCGCCGCTCGATCCGAAGGCGCAGCGGCTCGTGACGCGGCTATGGACCACCGTGGTCACCGGCCAATGATCTGATCGTGGCCCGGACGGAAACGTCCGGGCCTTTTTTTGACGATTCCAGTCGGGTGAAGCCGGGAACAAAAGCCGAGAACAAAAGAAAATAATGTATTTTCGGGGAACAATATGAAGTCTTTAGGCAATATTCGCCGCTCTTTCGCACCTTGGACCGATCCGTCCGCCAAGCCCTTCATATCGATCAAGAATGTCACCAAGCGTTTTGGCGATTTCACCGCCGTCGACAACCTGTCGCTCGACATCTATCACCGTGAGTTCTTCGCGCTGCTCGGCGCTTCGGGCTGCGGCAAGTCGACGCTTCTGCGCATGCTCGCCGGCTTCGAGCAGCCGACCTCGGGCGAAATCGTGCTCGACGGCACCGACATGGCCGGCACGCCGCCCTATAGGCGCCCCGTCAACATGATGTTCCAGTCCTATGCGCTTTTCCCGCACATGACGGTCGAGAAGAACATTGCCTTCGGCCTGAGACAGGACGGCATGGCGAAGGACGAGATGACCGACCGCGTCTTGCAGATGTTGAAGCTCGTCAAGCTGGAGCAATTTGCATCCCGCAAGCCGAACCAGCTTTCCGGCGGCCAGCGCCAGCGCGTCGCGCTGGCCCGCTCGCTCGCCAAGCGCCCCAAGGTGCTGCTGCTCGACGAACCGCTCGGCGCGCTCGACAAGAAGCTGCGTGAGGAAACCCAGTTCGAGCTGATGGACCTGCAGCAGAATCTCGGCCTCACCTTCGTCGTCGTCACCCACGATCAGGAAGAGGCGATGACCATGGCCGACCGTATCGCCGTCATGAGCCACGGCAAGGTCGTGCAGGTGGCGACGCCGGCCGAGATCTACGAGGCGCCGAATTGCCGTTTCGTCGCGGATTTCATCGGCGACGTGAACATCTTCGACGGCAAGGTCGCCTCATCGGGCAACGGCACCGTCGAGATATCAGTCGACAGCGGCTTCAGCGTGCGTGTCGCCGCCGCCGAGACTCCCTCGGCAGGCAGCGCCGTCGGCTTTGCCATCCGGCCGGAAAAGATGCGGGTCGGGCGCACGCCTCCCGCCAACGCGTCGGTCAACGCTGCGAGGGGCGAACTCTGGGACATCGCCTATCTCGGCGACATGACCGTCTTCCATGTGAAATTGCAGAGCGGCAACGTCGTCAAGGCATCCTCCCTCAACGCGCAGCGCTCCGTCGACGACCCCTTCACCTACGATCAGGAAGTCTGGGTCTCCTTCGACGAGAATGCCGGCGTCCTGCTGAAGGATTGACATCATGGGCAAGTTCACTTCCGGCCTCTACAATCGCCTCGTCATCGTCATCCCTTACGCCTGGCTACTGCTTTTCTTCCTGGCGCCTTTCTTCATCGTCTTCCGCATTTCGCTGTCGACGACGGCGATCGCCATGCCGCCCTATGAGCCTGTCTTCTCCTTCGCCGACGGCTGGGCCGGCCTCTTAAGCAAGATCGGCGAATTCTCTTTCGACAATTACACCTACCTCACCGACGACCCGCTCTATTTCAACGCCTATGTGTCGAGCGTGGTGATCGCCGGGATCTCCACCTTCCTGACGCTGCTGATCGCCTATCCGATCGCCTACGGCATGGCGCAGGCGCCACGTGGCCTGCGGCCGACGCTGGTGATGCTCGTCATCCTGCCCTTCTGGACGAGCTTCCTGATCCGCGTCTACGCCTGGATCGCCATCCTCAAGCCGGAGGGCCTATTCAACCAGCTGCTGCTGTCGCTGCACCTGATCGATACACCGCTGATCATCCTGAACACCAATACCGCCGTCTATATCGGCATCGTCTATTCCTATCTGCCCTTCATGGTGCTGCCGCTTTATTCGGCGCTCGAGAAGATGGACGGCACGTTGATCGAGGCTGCGCAGGATCTCGGCTGCCCGCCGATCACAGCCTTCTGGCGCATCACCTTCCCGCTGTCTATCCCCGGCGTGGTGGCCGGCTGCATGCTGGTCTTCATCCCGGCCGTCGGTGAATTCGTCATTCCCGATCTGCTCGGCGGGTCGCAGACGCTGATGATCGGCAAGACACTGTGGAACGAGTTCAATTCCAATCGCGACTGGCCGGTCTCCTCGGCGGTGGCGACCATCCTGTTGCTGATCCTGGTCATCCCGATCGTCTTCTTCCAGAATGTCCAGGCCAAGGCCGAAGAGCGGGGGAAATAAACCATGCTGAAATGGACCCGTTTCAACATCGTCTCCGTCACGCTCGGCTTCGCTTTCCTCTATCTGCCGATCGTGCTTCTCGTCATTTTCTCCTTCAACGAATCCAAACTCGTGACCGTCTGGGGCGGCTTCTCGACGAAATGGTATGTCTCGTTGATGAGCAATCAGGCCTTGCTCGACGCTGCGTGGGTGACGCTGCGCGTCGGACTGCTGTCGGCAACGTTTGCAACCATCCTCGGCACGATGGCGGCGCTGACATTGGTGCGCTACACGCGCTTTCGCGGACGCATGCTGTTTTCGGGCATGGTCTATGCGCCCCTCGTCATGCCGGAGGTCATCACCGGCCTGTCATTGCTGCTGCTCTTCGTCGCGATCGGTCTCGACCGCGGCTTCTGGACGATCACGCTCGCGCATACGACGTTGACCATGTGCTTCGTCGCCGTCGTCGTCCAGTCGCGCCTGCTGAGTTTCGATCATTCGATCGAGGAAGCGGCTCAGGATCTCGGCGCGCCGCCGGTGCGGACTTTCTTCGAGATCACCCTGCCGATCATCGCGCCCGCCGTCGCCTCCGGCTGGATCCTGGCCTTCACCCTGTCGCTCGACGATCTGGTGATTGCAAGCTTCACGTCGGGGCCTGGCGCCACCACGCTGCCGATGAGGATCTACAGCCAGGTCCGCCTCGGCGTAACGCCCGAGATCAATGCGGTGTGCACGATCCTGATCGGCATCGTCGCCCTCGGCGTCATCTGCGCCTCGATCATCACCAAGCGCCGCGAAACGCAGCGACAGAGGGACGAGCGCGCCGCTGCGGCCGGTGCGTGAGGTCTAAAGCGCGTGCTCCTCGCGCTCTATGTCTCTATTTTGCGCATGTCGTTATCGCGAAACCGCTGCACAGTTTTGCGCGACATGCTTCACTGCGCGTGGGGTGTATTGCCGAATAGCGGAACCGGCGAGATCACCGGGTTCGGCCATGAGCCGCCGATGAAGAACGGCAGAAGCGGCAGCTCCGCCGCCTTGGCCGGATCGGTTGCATCCAGTGATCCGGAAAGTGCCAGCCCGTTCGAATGATAGGTGATGATGCCGGAAAGCGTCAGTGTCTGTGTGGGTCCGGCGATATGGGCGTCATGGATCTCGGCGGAGCCGTTGGCGAAATCGGCCTGTAGGTTCAACTGGCTGAAGGCGAAGGCGCCGCCTGCTGCCGCGCTCAGCGGAAAGAACGGCTTTTCGGCTGCCTGCGTCCGAAGTGCCGTGGCATCGATGCCGGGAATCGTGCCTTCCCCGGTCCAGAAGTGCAGCTTGCCGGTGACGTCGGCAAGGCCGGTCGTCCAGATCGCCTTGGGCGACTGCAGGTCGAGATCGATCGATCCTGTCGCAAGCGGCAGCGGACCTTTCAACTGCAGGCGTTCTGCAAGGGCCGCGAAGTCGGCATCGCGGATCGACAGCCGCAGCTTGCCGCCGCCGTCGAAGTCGCGCTGCGTCGCTTCCAGATGCGCGGTCATTTCACCGCCTTCGAACTGGCTGTCGCCAATATCGAATTTCGCTTCGCCGCCGGCAACGATCACGCTGGCGCCAACGTCGGAAAGCTCGAAGAGACCCATCTGCGCGCGCCGCGCCGAAAGCCTGAGGTCGATATCGAGCAGCCGCAATGGTCCGCTGATGCCGGCGGAAATTTCCTCCGCCTCGCCGGCCGCGAGGCGGAGCGCGAAGGCGTCGAGGAAGGGCTTGAGGTTCATCTGGTCGAAGGCGAGCGTGCCGCCGATTTTCGGTCGTTTGCCGGGTTGGGTGAAAAGGTCCATTACCCCGGTGGCGCTCGCTTCGTTCAACGAGAGGCTGAGATTGTTGAAACGCAGCCCATTACCCGACGACATGATGTCGGATTCCAGCGAGGCGCTCTTCAACGTTGCGATGCCGGGGATCGATTTGCCCGACCATGTCAGAAGTGCCGGCACATCGGGAATGCTGGCTGTGACATTGCCGGAAAGGGCCGAAAGGTTGGCGATGCTGGCAATGCCTTGGAAGTGCGCCGTCAACAGGTTTGATGTGAGCGACGTCCGTGTCTCGGCATTCCTGCCGGCAAAGGCGAGCAGCGGCTGGCGCGAGGCGAAATCGACTTTCAGGTCCTGGCCGTTGATGCGGGCGATGACGACCGACGAGATTGCGCCGGATAGTCTCGGCCAGGCGATATCTGCGGTGACGCTGTCGAAATGATAGGTCTTGGCGGACTTGATGTCGGTGACCACAAGCGTGCCGTCCTCGACGGTCACCGCGCCGATCTCGGCATCGAGATCGGGATCGAGCACCTCGGCTCCGTTTTCGTAGCGTACGCCGCTGATCGCGCGTGCGAGCAGGCCGGCATAACTCCAGTCGATCAGCCCTTTTTCGTCGCGCGTCAGCGCCAGGTTGGGGCGCACCAAGTGGAATTCGTGGAAGCTCGTCCGGCCTCGCAACGCATCGATGAGGCTGAAATCCGCCGACAGGCTTTCAATGCTGCCGAGCAGCTTATCGCCACTTTCGCGCGGCTGGCGGATGGTGATCTGGTTCAGCGTAATGCGCGGTGTCGGCCAGAATTCGAGAACCGGACTACCCTTGATCTCGGCATGGTAGCCCGTCCATTTCGACAGCGCGTCCTCGATGCCGGAGCGCACGAAGCCGGTCGAGATGAGATAGGGTGCGGCAACCCTGAGCGCCACGAAAAGCGCCAGCGCGATCAGCAGGAATACCGTCGACAGGCGGGCGAAGGCCGGAAGCCAGCGCGAAACGGGTCCGATCTTCCTGCGCCACCTGCGATGTCTTGACGTGCTCATGATCTCCGCCGGCAAATTCAGCCGGTCATCCCGTTATGCGCTGATTTTGCCGGATATAGGAAATATCAGGCATATGCAAATCCCGACAGCGCCGCGCGTCTTTTCAGACGCGCAAAGGACGCTGTAGCACTTTCAATTAAATAGTTGGAGCATGATGTCGTCCGAAAATCGCTCACACTTTTCGACATCATACTCCAGGCGTCGGATCGCGTCGGTTCCGCGCTTTATAATGCAATGCAGCATGATATAAGGACGGCATTGGGGAGGAGGATTGAATGCAGGATAACAGACCACTTTGGGTGCCCTCGGAGGATGCCATTGCAAAAAGCCCGATCCATGCCTTCATGGAGCGCTGCAATGCCGACTTCGGGCTCTCTCTTTCGGGCTTTGAGGATCTGCATGCATGGTCGGTGGCCGAGCGGGAGAATTTCTGGTCGGCCGTCTGGGATTTTTGCGGCGTGCAGGGGGAGCGTGGCGCAGAGGTGCTTGCCAATGGCGACCGCATGCTGGAAGCCCGCTTCTTTCCCGATGCGACGCTGAACTTCGCCGAAAACCTGCTGTCTGGCCGCGGCGAGGGCGATGCGATCATCTTCCGCGGCGAGGACAAGGCCGAGGACCGCTGGTCGTGGGACCGGCTGCGCGCGCTGGTCTCGAAGCTGCAGCAGGCCTTCGCAGCACGCGGCATCGGCAAGGGCGACCGCATCGCCGCGATGATGCCGAACATGCCGGAGACCGTCGCCGCCATGCTCGCCGCCGCCTCGATCGGCGCCATCTGGTCGTCCTGTTCGCCCGATTTCGGCGAGCAGGGTGTGCTCGACCGCTTCGGCCAGATTGAGCCAAGGCTGTTCATCGCCTGTGATGCCTATTGGTATTCCGGCAAGCTGCAGGATGTCGGCGCCAAGGTAGCCACGGTCGCAAAAAGTCTGAGTGTCCCCACAGTCATCGTCCATTACGCCGGCGATGCGGAGGCCGTGGCGCGCCAGACGCCGGGGGCTTTAACGCTTGAGGCCTTTGTCGTGCCCTATGAGGCGAGGGAGGTGGAGTTCACGCGGCTTGCCTTCGCGCATCCGCTTTACATCCTCTTTTCGTCAGGCACGACAGGCGTGCCGAAATGCATCGTGCATTCGGCCGGCGGCACGCTGCTGCAGCACCTCAAGGAGCAGCGGCTGCATTGCGGCCTGCAGGCGGGTGAGAAGCTGTTCTATTTCACCACTTGCGGCTGGATGATGTGGAACTGGCTGGTCAGCGGTCTTGCCAGCGGGGCGACGCTCTGCCTGTTCGACGGCTCGCCCTTCGCCCCCGATGGCAACGTGCTGTTCGACTATGCCGAGGCCGAAAAATTCGCCATCTTCGGCACCTCGGCGAAATATATCGATGCGGTGCGCAAGGGCGGGCTGACGCCGCGCGTCAGCCACGATCTCTCCAGCCTGCGGCTGATGACCTCCACCGGCTCGCCGCTGTCGCCGGAAGGGTTCACCTTCGTCTATGAGGGCATCAAGAAGGATGTGCAGCTCGCTTCGATCTCGGGCGGCACCGATATCGTCTCCTGCTTCGTGCTCGGCAATCCGCTGCAGCCGGTCTGGCGCGGCGAGATCCAGGGGGCCGGCCTCGGCCTTGCGGTCGATGTCTGGAACGATGACGGCAAACCGGTGCGCGGGGAGAAGGGTGAACTCGTCTGCACCAAGGCCTTCCCCTCGATGCCGGTGATGTTCTGGAACGACCCTGATGGCGCCAAATATCGCGCCGCCTATTTCGACCGGTTCGACAATGTCTGGTGCCACGGGGATTTCGCCGAATGGACGGAGCATGGCGGCCTGGTCATCCACGGCCGTTCGGATGCGACGCTCAATCCTGGCGGTGTTCGCATCGGCACGGCCGAGATCTACAATCAGGTGGAGCAGATGGCGGAGGTGGCCGAGGCGCTGTGCATCGGCCAGGACTGGGACGACGACGTACGCGTCATTCTTTTTGTCCGCCTTGCCCCTGATGTGACGCTGACCGAGGATCTCGTCAAGGCGATCAAGACCCGCATCCGCACCGGCGCCTCGCCGCGGCATGTGCCGGCGAAGATCATCGCGGTTGCCGATATCCCCCGCACCAAGTCCGGCAAGATTGTCGAGCTTGCCGTGCGCGAGGTCGTTCACGGCCGGCCGGTGAAGAACCAGGAAGCGCTTGCCAATCCAGAGGCGCTGGGCCTCTTCGCCGGGCTAAGCGAACTGAGGGATTGACGGCGATCGTAGATTACAAGCTTTCACCCTTTATCAATCTCCTGTCATGGAAACCTTTCGTTAAGAAAGGTTTGTCAAAGGTGAAGCTAACTTGGGGGCCGCACATGAACGATGCGGTCCGGGGCCTTCCGGCCTCCGAAACATGACGTTGATCGACTGAGCTCTTGTTGAACAGCACCAAATTCAAAGGCGGCCTCTTGGCTGCCTTTTCTTTATCAACCGGCCAGCACGCGCTGCGACGGGAAGGTGATCTCGACGAGCGTGCCCTCGTTCGGCGCCGAATTGATCGTGAAGGTCGCCCGGTTGGCATCCACCATCGCCTTGGTCAGCGGCAGGCCGAGCCCGGTGCCGTCGCCGCGATGACGAGATTGGGTCGAGGAGACCTGCCGGAACGGCTTCATCGCCTGGTCGAGTTCGCTGCGCGTCATGCCGATGCCGGTATCGCGGACCCTGAGGACAACGCTGCCATTCGCCTCATAGGACGTCGAAACGACGATCTGCCCGCCTGAGGGGGTGAAGCGGATGGCGTTCGACAGGATGTTCAGCGCGATCTGCTTGATCGAGCGCAGATCCGCTACGACCTCGGGTACTGCCTGCGACAGCGCCGTGCGGATGATGACGCGCTGGCCGTTCGCCTGCGGCTGTACCAGAGCCACGGCTTCGGAAACCGCCTCGTTGAGGCCGACGGCGGCAAAATCGAGATCCATCTCGCCCGCCTCGATCTTCGAGATGTCGAGCAGGTCGTTGACGATATCGAGGACGTGCCGGCCGGAGCGGCCGATGTCGTTGGCATATTCGATATAACGGGGATGGCCGATCGGCCCGAAGCGCTCGCCGGCCATCATGTCGGAAAAGCCGATGATGGCGTTGAGCGGCGTGCGGATCTCATGGCTGACGCGGGCGAGGAAATCGGTCTTGTGGGCGTTGGCGGTTTCGGCCGCGCCTTTGGCGTTGCGCAGCTCGTCCTCGGTGCGCTTCCACTGGGTGATATCGCGGATGACGGCGCAATAGCCGTTGGAGGAGGTGAGTTGGCCCATCGTCATGAACAGCGGCACGAAGCCACCGGCGGCCTCGCGGCCGATCACTTCGCGTCCGTCGTTCAACACGCTTGCCACGCCATGGCCGGAGAGGCCGTTCAGATAGTCGATGACTGCCTTCTGGCTCTCATGGGCAAACAGCATGACGAAGGGTTTGCCGCGCGTCTCCTGTTCGTCGTAATTGAAAAGCGCGCTGGCCGACCGGTTCATCGAGCGGATGTCGCCCTCGGTGCCAATGACGACGACGCCGTCGGTCGCCGTTTCCAGGATCGAGCGCAATTCCTCCACTTCGACCTGGAGTTTAGCGACCTTCTCGACCATCCGCTCGGGGCGGTCTTCGGACCGACCGTCGAAACGGTTTGCGTCGCCGCGGCCATCTTCCTTGCCTTCCACCGGCATCAGCGCCAGCATCAGGGCGTTGGCGTCTTCCCAGCGCACCGATTGCAGCCGCGCGGTCACCGGCGCCAGCGTATCATCGGCCTTGACGAGCATCATGGTGCCGGAGCCCGCGGCCTTCTCCTCGAGTTCGCGGCGCTGCAGCAGACCTTCGATGCCGCCTACCTCGCGCAATGCGTCGAGCGAACCGTAGCCCGTCAGCCGCATGAATTCCGGATTGGCGTGGATCAGCGCATCGCCGATATGGATGAGCACGGCAACAGGCAGTTGGTCGACCGTGCCCACCGAAAGCCCGTCCGTCATCTTGATGCGCGGCGGGATGAAGCTTGTGAGAACCTCGATCTGGCTGGCCGTCTCCTCCAGCCCTTCCGTCGCCTCGTCCTCGACTATGACAGCCGGCTCTTCGGTGGCGCCGTCGTCTTCGCGCTCCGCCTCAACGGCATTCTCGAAGATCGCCTCCTGCGGCGCGATCTCCTCGAGCGACGGTATGTCCGCCTGGTCGGCGGTGGGTGTTTCGGCCCCGAACGCTTCGGGTCCGGAGGCCTCGTTGAAGGCGGCCGTTTCCGTGGCGTTGGGTTCCATCGGCGCCGGGGCGGCGGGCTCGTCCTTGTTGGTGCCGAAGGCTTCGAGGCGCTTGGCGATCTCGCGGAAATTGGCCTGTTCGGCGGCCGTCAGTCCGGCACCGGTGTTGTGGAGCTGAACGATCTTGTCGGAGAAACGGCGATTAGGCGTTTCCGAAATCCGAAGCGCCGGCGGCTCTTGCGGAAGTTCCGCTACCGGCTCGGCGGCGGAAATGTCGCCGGCATCGGCGCTGCCTTCCGCTTTTTCGGCAGCACTTTCTTGGGCAGGTATCTCGGCCGCCTGCTCGGTGGCAATCTCTTCCGGCGCTGGCTCCGCCTGTGGTTCGCTTGCCGTAAGCGCCTGATCCTCGACCTCCTGCGTCGGGGAGGGATCGATCAGGGGCTCTTCAAGCACTGTCTCCGCTTCGTGCGCCACCTCGGCAATGGTCTCGGCGGGCGGGCCGAGGCTCGCTGCATCATGGCCGATACCATCAGGGCCGAGTGTCAGGCCAAGCGCCAGCGGATCTTCCTGCGCGTCGGAAAGCCGGACGACGCCGAAGCCGCGGAAACCATCGAAGTCGCGGTTGCGGGTATAGGTCGGCAGTGCCGCCAGATCGACCGGAACGACGAGGCTGGTGCCTTCGACCGGCCAGAGGATCGTCTTGCCCGACCATGTGTCGCGGCGGGCGAGCGCCTCAGAAAGCTTGCCGTCAGGATCGAGATTGAAGAGGGCGGCGACATCGCCGAAGGCAGAGCCGATGATGTCGGACGCATGCGGACCGACGGCCGCGGCAAATTCGTGGCTGACCTCGTTGAACCGGCCTTCGGCGTCGATCTTCCAGACGAAGCGCGTGGCGCGGCTATTCGGCCTGAAAACGAAGCCGGGCTCAGCCGCAAGCTGCGGGGCAGGGGTAGCGTCCGGGACCACAGGCGTTGCGATGGCTGGCTCTTCGTGGACCGCTTCCGGCGTGTCTTCGATAGGCGTTTCGCTGGCTTCAACAGGCGGTTCCGCCGTCGTCGCCGTTTCCACCGTCTCCGCAATGGAAGTCACATCGTCTTCGATGACCGCGGCGGGCTCGGTGGTCTCATCCGCGCTGCTATCGATCACGCCGTCGTCGCTGTCCGGCTCCGCGTCCCCGGCAGGATCCATCCCGTCAATCGCCTCGTCTGCGGATGCCACAGCTATCTCAGCCGGCTGCTCGTTTTCGCCGGCGATCTCCTCGAGCGCCTCCTCGACCTCTTCGATCCCCGAGACCGCGTCGATGATTTCGGTGAAGCCTGTAGCGGCGACGGGTTCGTCCTGAATCACCTCCGTCGGCGGCGCGCTTTCTTCCTGTGCGGGCGCATCGACTGGATCGAGCGCGGGCGCATCGACAGGCTCGGGTGCCGGCGCGTCGACCGGGTCGAGATGACCGACCGCGGTCTCAACAGCAAAGAGCAGATTGAGCGCCGGATCGTCGCTGAGCTTGCCGACCGCGGCCGGAAGATTGCCTCTGTCGGTGGCGACAGGTCGCTTCACCAGCCGGTCGGGATGCGCGCCGGCAAGGTTGATCAAGGTCTTTGCCGACTGCTCGGAGATCCCGAGCGAGGCAAAGCCCGGCGAAGCGGCGATGACCTCGCCATTGGCGCCGATCACCGCCATATGCGTGTCGGGATCATCGAGCCCCTGCAGCATCTGGGCTGCCGATGCGCCGGCCGCGAGTGGTTTTGCCGAGACCGGCACTGAAAACAGGATGGCCTGTTCGCCCTGGGAAAGTCGGATCAGTTCAGCGGCCGCCTGCACCTGCGCACGCTGAAAGCCCTTGGCGACGCGGATCATCAGGCTGCGGCTGTCGCCGATATCGGTCAGCTGGCCCGCGGCGGTTTCCAGCTGGCGGAAGGTGATGTCGGCGCGGTCGACCCCCTGATCGAGCAGATCATAGACCGCCGAATGGCCGAAAAGCTCGGCACCCGCACCGTTCGCCCAGAGCAGACGGGCGAGATCGGCCGAAAACAGCACCATGGCCTCGCCGCGTGAAAAGCGTTCCCGTACCCGTGCATGCACGGCGATATCGATGAACGGATATTGGACTGCGGGCATGTTCGAACCTTGTCGCTGTCGGCCTTCTTAAATTAACGGCTTATTAATAACTGCGAGGCGCATGCCGGTCCAGAAGAGGAGGGGGTTTTCGGCCGGAAAGGTTAACGTCTTGTGCATTGCACAATAATTGTTGCAATGCACAATAGAATGTCTTATATAAGCATCATCCAACTAATCGCAGGCAGCGGCTGCCTCAACCCAAAGGATGCGACCCATGGCTACCATAAAGACCGACGACGTTTTTTCAATTGCTTCTTTCGACCCGTCCAAGTTCACGGAATCTTTCCGTGAATTCGCCGAAAAGGGCGCTCAGCAGTCGAAGGATGCCTATGCCAAGCTGAAGACCGCTGGCGAGGAAGCCGGCAAGACGCTGGAAGCCACCGTCCAGACGGCACAGACCGGCAGCGTCGAGATCGGCCTGAAGGCGATCGACATCCTGCGCATCAATTCCGAGAACTCGCTGTCGCACTTCGAAGCGCTGCTCGGCGTCAAGTCGCCGGCCGAATTCTTCGAGCTGCAGACCTCGTTCATCCGCAAGCAGGCGGAACTCACCGTCGAGCAGGCGAAGTCGATCCAGGAAACCACCAAGCAGGTGGCCGAGAAGCTCGCAAAGCCCTCTAAGGACGCCGCCGAAAAGGCCATGGCTTCCTTCAAGGTTGCCTGATCGGTCTTTACCGATCACAGATAAAAGGCTGGACCTCGCGTCCAGCCTTTTTGTATATTGACGAGGAATGGGGCTTGAATTCATCTCCAAGTCCTCGTATGTGACCCCCGTCGCGCCAAGCGCGATTTATGCGGTTGTAGCTCAGTTGGTTAGAGCGCAGGTTTGTGGCACCTGAGGTCGGAGGTTCGAGACCCCCCAACCGTACCATCTCCCCCACGTCAAGAATGAGAAACTGGTCCTATCGTTTCGATGGAACCCATGCGGCACCGGATCGTTCTCCATGTTAACGGGAGAATACGCATGTCGAAAACCCTTCTCTACGGTGCGACGAAGATCGACGAGACCAACAGCGCTTACGCGCCGATAGAAAGTCTTGCTGCGTTTCAGTGGAAGAACCGCGTCTTCATCCTTTTCGCCGACAGGGATAATTCCCGCGCCTCCCGGCAGGAAAATCAGCTGCTGGCCGACCGCTCGGCTCTCGACGAGCGCGACCTGGTGGTGCTGAAGATTTCCGGCGCTGGCGTTCGGCCGCTCTTCGGTGCGGCCGACGGCCTCGACGGCGAAGCGATCCGCCGCGATCTCGAGGCGCCGGAGGTCGGCGAATTCGCCGCTTTCCTTCTCGGCAAGGACGGCACCGTCAAGCTCAAGATCAGCGAGCCGATTACCGATGGCGAGCTCTTGGCCATCATCGACAGCATGCCGATGCGCGCTGCCGAATCGCTGAAGCCGGACAAGTCGTCCTGATATCGCTGAGAATCAAGATCACGAAGCAGAACCAAGATCATGAAAGGGAGGCGGTCATGTCCGTGCCCAACGAACCCATTCCCGACCAGCCGCCGATGCCCGGACCCGGCTGGAAGCCGGTGCCTCCGATCAAAGAACCGGAGCCTGACCGGCTGCCCGACGAAGCACCGGTTCCCAATCCCGACGAGAACGACGAACCGGCAAAACACACTTTCGAGACTTAAAGAAAGATGTGCCGCTCGGCGCTGACAAGCTCCTGGAGGAAATCGGCGACGCTCCGGACGCGTAGCAGGTCGCGCGCCGTTTCGTGATAGGTCGTCCAGTAGGCGCGCCGGATCGAAACCTCCGGCAGGATGCGCTGGAGTTCCGGATATTGCCTGGCGATATAATCGTGCAGGATGCCGATGCCGGCACCTGTTCGTACCGCCTCGGTCTGTCCGATCGCCGTCGAAATCTCGAAGCCTGCATCCCAGCTCCGCATGACTGCGCCGGAAAAATTCAGGGACGCGGTGAAGATCAGGTCTTCGACATAGCCGATGCGGCGATGCGCTTTGAGCGCGTCGATATCGGCGGGTGTGCCCTGGGCGGCGAGGTATGCGCGTGAGGCATAGAGACCGAGCGTGTAGTCGGTGAGCTTGGAGGAGACGAGCCGGCCTTGTTCGGGCCGCTCCAGCGTGATGGCGATATCGGCCTCGCGCTGCGACAGCGAGAAAGAGCGCGGCACCGGTACGAGCTGGATCTTCAGCTCCGGATGACGCTCGATCAATCTGCCCATGCGCGGCGCAAGAAAGGAAACGCCGAACCCATCAGGCGCGCCGACGCGCACGGTCCCGGCAATTGCCGTATCGGTGTGGCCGAGGCTGGCCTGTGCTGCGAGCATTTCCGTTTCCATCCGCTCTGCGGATGCCAGGAACACTTCACCTTCGGCCGTCAGCTCGCAGCCAGTCGTCCGACGGATGAAAAGCCGCGTCTTCAGCGCCTCTTCGAGCGAAGTCAGTCGGCGCGAGAGCGTGGCGTGATTGAGCCCCAGCCGCTTCGAGGCGGCAAGGATCTGCCCGGTGCGGGCGACGGCGAGGAAAATACGAACATCGTCCCAGTTCATGGCTTGGCACGCATTGCGATCGGATCGACCTCGATAAGCGTCAGCGATGTGACCATGTGCGCCGTCTGGTTCTTGTATTTAATGAAATGCGGTGTTCGCAGATGGGCCTCGTATGCTTCCTGGTTGGCGTAGACTTCAAGGATACGGATCCGGTTTGGGTTGTTCCTGATGGAAACGGCGCTCAGGGAAAGGACGCCATCTTCCAGCGCGATGGATGTTTCGATCTCTTCCGTGAGCAATGCGCGATAGGTTTCAAGCGTGTCCGGATCGATCTCCAGCTCCGCCATTCTGACGACGGGTTTCCGGCTCATCGGTTTGACCTCCCCAGGGTTTGACTTGTCGGCGTTTGACTTGTCGGCGTGCGGTGCCAAGTTTGAAGCAGCCGCAGCGCCCAATGCAACGACAGGGCTATAATTTACGCACAACGGTTGCTTATATCAGCGCATTGATTTGTGCAAATTGAAGTGCGATTGTCGGCCATCGAAAAACAGGAGGAACACCCATGCGTGAGATCGGTCATTTCATCGGCGGCAAACATGTTGCCGGCACCAGCGGCCGCGTGAGCAATGTCTACAATCCGGCGACGGGCGAAGTGCAGGCGACGGTCG
Organism: Rhizobium sp. CB2179; assembly: GCF_057653455.1. Lineage (NCBI taxonomy): Bacteria > Pseudomonadati > Pseudomonadota > Alphaproteobacteria > Hyphomicrobiales > Rhizobiaceae > Rhizobium > Rhizobium sp. CB2179. Next base: position 414,611 of record NZ_CM172781.1, read on the forward strand.
CACTCGCAAGCGTCGAGGAACTGCGCGCCGCCGTCGAAAACGCCAAGGCTGCGCAGCCGAAATGGGCTGCCACCAATCCGCAGCGCCGCGCCCGCGTCTTCTTCAAATTCGTCGAACTCCTGAACAAGCACATGGACGAGCTTGCCGAAATCCTCTCCAAGGAACACGGCAAGACGATCGAGGATGCCAAGGGCGACGTCATCCGCGGCCTCGAAGTCTGCGAATTCGTCTGCGGCATCCCGCATCTCGCCAAGGGCGAATTCACCGAGGGCGCAGGCCCGGCGATCGACATGTATTCGATCCGCCAGCCGGTCGGCATCGGCGCCGGCATCACGCCTTTCAACTTCCCCGGCATGATCCCGATGTGGATGTTTGCGCCGGCGATCGCCTGCGGCAACGCCTTCATCCTGAAGCCCTCCGAGCGTGATCCCTCCCTGCCGATCCGTCTCGGTGAACTGATGATCGAGGCCGGCCTGCCCGCCGGCATCCTCAACGTCGTCAACGGCGACAAGGCTGCCGTCGACGCGATCCTCACCGATCCCGATATCGGCGCCGTCTCCTTCGTCGGCTCGACGCCGATCGCCCGCTACGTCTACGGCACCGCGGCGATGAACGGCAAGCGCGCCCAGTGCTTCGGCGGCGCCAAGAACCACATGATCATCATGCCGGATGCGGACCTGGATCAGGCCGTCAACGCGCTGATGGGCGCAGGCTACGGTTCGGCCGGCGAGCGCTGCATGGCGATCTCGGTTGCCGTTCCGGTCGGCGAGGAGACTGCCAACCGCCTCGTCGAGAAGCTGACGCCGAAGATCGAATCCCTGCGTATCGGCCCCTATACCGACGACAAGGCCGACATGGGCCCGCTCGTCACCAAGGAAGCCTATACCCGTGTTCGCGGCCTGATCGACCGCGGCATCGAGGAAGGCGCCAAGCTCGTCGTCGACGGCCGCGATTTCAAACTCCAGGGCTATGAAGACGGCTATTTCGTCGGCGGCTGCCTGTTCGATCACGTCACGCCGGAGATGGATATCTACAAGACAGAGATCTTCGGACCTGTCCTCTCCGTCGTTCGCGCCAACAACTATGAGGAAGCGCTGTCGTTGCCGATGAAGCACGAATACGGCAACGGCGTTGCGATCTACACCCGCGACGGCGATGCCGCCCGCGATTTTGCCTCGCGCATCAATATTGGCATGATCGGCATCAACGTTCCGATCCCGGTTCCGCTCGCCTACCACTCCTTCGGCGGCTGGAAGGCCTCGAGCTTCGGCGACCTCAACCAGCACGGCACGGATTCGATCAAGTTCTGGACGAAGACCAAGACCGTCACTGCTCGTTGGCCCTCCGGCATCAAGAGCGGCGCGGAATTCGTCATGCCGACGATGAAGTAATCGTCACGACATTCCGATCTGAAATCTGTAATTCGGGAGCCTTTTGGCTCCCGAATTTTTCCGCGTCATGCTGATTGCCGGCGATATCGGTCCGGCGTCGAGGATGTCCTGAGACAAGGGCGCGGTCTGCTGACCATGTCCTATTCCCCAGTGCCGAGGTCAAACTGATGCGCAAGGCACGCCCGAGCGCAAGCAGGCGATCCTCGATGACGTTGGGATCCTGGAGCGGGATTGACGTCGCGGCAAATGGCCTCATAAGCTGAATGCGAATTTCATATTTTGGAATTGTTCAAAACTAGCAAACCGCCTATATAGGTCTGAACAGACGAGTCAGGAGAATGGCATGCGGTTGACGAAGCAGACGAACTATGCGGTTCGCATGTTGATGTATTGTGCTGCCAATGACGGGCATTTGAGCCGGATTCCCGAAATCGCCAGGGCCTATGGCGTTTCCGAGCTCTTTCTTTTCAAGATCCTTCAGCCGCTGAACAAGGCGGGTCTGGTCGAAACCGTTCGCGGTCGCAATGGCGGCGTGCGCTTGGGCAAGCCGGCCGCCGACATTAGTCTTTTCGACGTCGTTCGGGTGACGGAAGACAGCTTCGCCATGGCCGAATGCTTCGAGGATGACGGTGAGGTCGACTGCCCGCTGGTCGATAGCTGTGGTTTGAATTCGGCGCTGCGCAAGGCGCTCAATGCCTTCTTCGCGGTGCTGTCGGAATATTCCATCGACGACCTCGTCAAGGCGCGTCCACAGATCAATTTCCTTCTCGGAATCACAGGCGAGCCGGCATATCGCAAACCCGTGATCGTTGCCCCCGCCGCCTGAATTAAAGATCATAATTTGCTTCTGAACCGCGGTTGCCCTGGCCACCGCGGTTTTTGTTTTTGCAGCGTCTGGGTGGTCTCCGGCATACGGGGAAATGCCGTCGGCATGTCGCGATGGGTGCGTTTTTATACCAAATGCGACAAAATTTCGGTCATTTTTGTGCGAAAATTTCCGAATGAGGCTGATTTTTGACGGAAAATTTCTAAAATTGTCCAGGTGGAAAAATTTTCTGCGTAGCCCGTTGCTTTCAGTAAATAAATATCGTTCCATCGAGCGTCGACCGAGATGCCAATCTACGGTCTCCAAACATCAAAAAAGAACAACCGGGAAACAATATTATGAAAAAGATCTCTGTCCTGCTGGCAGCGACGGCCTTGATTTCCGTCATGGCGACGTCGGCTTGGTCCAAGACCCTTGTTTATTGCTCCGAGGGCTCGCCGGAGGGCTTCGACCCGAGCCTCTATACGGCAGGCACGACCTTCGACGCGTCGTCGCGCACGGTCTATAGCCGCCTCGTCGAATTCAAGCATGGCGGTACCGAGATCGAACCGGGCCTGGCCGACAGCTGGAGCGTTTCGGCCGACGGCACGGAATACACCTTCAAGCTTCATCCTGGCGTCAAGTACCAGACCACCGACTTCTTCACGCCGACGCGCGATTTCAACGCCGACGACGTCGTGTTCTCCTTCGAGCGCCAGCTGAAATCCGACAATCCGTGGAACAAGTATGTCGAGGGCGGCTCTTACGAATACGCCGCCGGCATGGGCTTTCCCGAGCTGATCAAGTCTGTCGAGAAGGTCGATGACCTCACCGTCAAGTTCACGCTCAACCACCCCGAAGCGCCGTTCCTCGCCGACCTCGCCATGGACTTCGCCTCGATCGTCTCCAAGGAATATGCCGACAAGCTTGCCGCCGACGGCAAGATGGCGCAGCTCAACCAGCAGCCGCTCGGCACCGGCCCGTACACCTTCGTCGCCTACCAGCCGGATGCCGTCATCCGCTACAAGGCGAACGAAACCTATTTCAAGGGCAAGGAAAAGATCGACGATCTGGTTTTCGCCATCACCTCTGACGCCGCCGTGCGCGCCCAGAAGCTGAAGGCCGGCGAATGCCACCTGATCCCCTATCCAAATGCAGCCGACGTACCCGAACTGAAGAAGGATGAAAATCTGACCGTTCTGGAACAGGCCGGCCTCAATGTCGGCTTCCTCGCTTACAACACCCAGATGGCCCCGTTCGACAAGCCGGAAGTTCGCCGTGCGCTGAACATGGCGATCAACAAGCAGGCGATCATCGACGCCGTCTTCCAGGGTGCCGCGGCCGTTGCCAAGAACCCGATCCCGCCGACGATGTGGTCCTATAACGACGCCGTTCAGGACGACAAGTACGATCCGGACGCTGCCAAGAAGGCTCTTGCCGATGCTGGCGTCAAGGATCTCAGCATGAAGATCTGGGCAATGCCGGTGTCGCGTCCCTACATGCTGAACGCGCGCCGCGCCGCCGAACTGATGCAGGCGGATTTCGCCAAGATCGGTGTCAAGGTCGAGATCGTCACCCATGAATGGGCCGAATATCTGAAGCTCTCCTCCGACGTGAAGCGCGACGGCGCCGTCATCCTCGGCTGGACCGGCGACAACGGCGACCCGGACAACTTCATGGATACGCTGCTTGGCTGCGATGCCGTCGGCGGCAACAACCGTGCTCAGTGGTGCAACAAGGAATATGACGACCTGATGACCAAGGCCAAGCTGACGGCCGATGTCGGCGAGCGCACCAAGGCCTATGAGCAGGCGCAGCTGATCTTCAAGAAGGAAGCTCCCTGGGCAACCATCGACCATTCGCTCGTCTTCGTTCCGATGAGCAAGAAGGTCTCGGGCTTCCAGATGGACCCGCTCGGCATTCACCGTTTCGACGGCGTCGACGTATCCGAATAACAAGAATAATGTAAGAATGCCCGGCAAAGCTGGGCGCAGCCGGCGGTCAGGGTCTCCTGACCGCCGGAAACTATTGGACATCTGCCATGTTGCGTTTTTTTATCGGCCGCCTTGCGGTGCTGATCCCGACATTCCTCGGCGTTTCCCTCATTGCCTTCTCGTTCATCCGCATGCTTCCCGGCGATCCCGTCATGCTCCTGTCGGGGGAACGCGTCATGGCGCCGGAGCGGCACGCCCAGATCATGCATGATCTCGGTTTCGACCGGCCGATGTATGTGCAGTATTTCGATTATCTCGGAAAAATCCTGCATGGCGATCTCGGCACCTCGATCGTCACCAAGCGGCCCGTTCTCGGAGAATTCCTGACACTGTTTCCGGCAACGCTGGAGCTCTCGCTCTGTGCCATCATCCTCGCCGTCTGTCTTGGCGTGCCCGCCGGTATCTTTGCCGCCGTCAAGCGAGGCACGTGGTTCGACCAAAGCGTGATGGGTATTGCCCTTATCGGATATTCCATGCCGATCTTCTGGTGGGGGCTGCTGCTGATCATCTTCTTCTCCGGCTATCTCGGCTGGACGCCCGTTTCCGGCCGCATCTCGCTGATGTATTTCTTCAAGCCGGTCACCGGATTCATGCTGATCGACAGCCTGCTGTCGGGCCAGAAGGGCGCGTTTTCCTCGGCCGTCAGCTACCTCATTCTGCCCACGGTCGTGCTGGCGACCATCCCGCTTGCGGTCATCGCCCGCCAGACGCGTTCGGCGATGCTCGAGGTTCTGGGTGAGGATTATGTCCGCACGGCGCGCTCGAAAGGCCTGAAGCCGCTGCGCGTCGTCGGCGTGCATGCGCTGCGCAATGCGATGATCCCTGTCATCACCACCATCGGTCTGCAGATCGGCGTTCTTCTTGCCGGCGCCATCCTCACCGAGACGATCTTCTCCTGGCCGGGCATCGGCAAATGGATGGTCGATTCGGTCTTCAAGCGCGATTACGCCGTGGTCCAGGGCGGCCTTCTGCTGATCGCCGGCGTCATCATGCTGGTCAACCTGATTGTTGATGTTCTCTACGGCTTCATCAATCCGCGCATTCGTCATTAGGAGCGGCCCATGAGCACGGTCACCGTCAAATCCGGCCAGCCATCCGCTCTTGCGGAGTTCTGGCATTATTTCTCCCGCAACAAGGGCGCCGTCATCGGCCTGGTGGTTTTCATCATCATTCTGGTCGTCGCAGTCCTCGCGCCGCTCTTTGCGCCACATGAGCCGAACGAGCAGAACCGCGCGGTACTGCTCGCAGTGCCGTTCTGGATGGAGGGCGGCAGCGCCTCCTTCCCGCTCGGAACGGATGCCGTCGGCCGCGATATCCTTTCGCGCCTGATCTACGGCGCGCGGTTTTCGCTGTTCATCGGCGTCGTCGTCGTCACGCTTTCGGTCATTTCAGGCGTCCTGATCGGCCTCGTCGCCGGATTTTTCCGCGGCAAGGTCGATACGGCGATCATGCGCCTGATGGATATCATCCTAGCCTTCCCGTCGCTGTTGCTCGCTCTCGTGCTGGTGGCCGTGCTCGGGCCAGGGCTAACCAATGCGATGATCGCGATTTCGCTGGTCAACCAGCCGCATTTCGTGCGGCTGACGCGCGCCTCGGTCATTTCAGAGCGTGAGAAGGAATATGTGATTGCCTCGCGTGTCGCCGGCGCCGGCACCTTCCGTTTGATGTTCAAGACAATCCTGCCGAACTGTCTGGGGCCACTGATCGTTCAGGCGACGCTCGCCTTCTCGGCGGCGATTCTCGATGCCGCCGCCCTCGGCTTTCTCGGCATGGGCGCCCAGCCGCCGACACCCGAATGGGGGACGATGCTGGCCGAATCCCGTGAGTTCATTTCGCGCGCCTGGTGGGTGGTGACGTTTCCGGGTCTTGCCATCCTCATCACCGTTCTCGCCATCAACCTGATGGGCGACGGCCTGCGCGATGCGCTCGATCCCAAACTGAAGAGGTCGTGATGCCACTCCTCGAGATTGAAAATCTGACTGTCGAATTCCAGACCTCCTCCGGTCTCTTCCGCGCCGTCGACGGCGTATCGCTTGCCTGCGACAAGGGCGAGATCCTGTCGGTTGTCGGCGAATCCGGCTCGGGTAAATCCGTTGCCATGCTTGCCCTGATGGGGCTTCTGCCCTGGACGGCGAAGATCACCGCCGACCGCATGCAGTTCGACGGCAAGGATCTGCGCGGCATCTCCGGCCGCCAGCGCCGCAGGATCGTCGGCAAGGATATGGCGATGATCTTCCAGGAGCCGATGTCGAGCCTCAATCCGTGCTTCACGGTCGGCTTCCAGCTCGGCGAGACCCTGCGCTTCCATATGGGCCTCAACCGCAAGGAACGCCGCCAACGCTCGATCGAGCTCTTGAACCTCGTCGGCATTCCGGCGCCGGAAGAGCGCCTGTCGAATTTTCCGCATCAGATGTCGGGCGGCATGAGCCAGCGCGTCATGATCGCCATGGCGCTCGCCTGCAATCCGAAGCTGCTGATCGCCGATGAGCCGACGACCGCTCTCGACGTGACGATCCAGGCACAGATCCTCGATCTGCTCGTTCGCCTGCAGAAAGAGCAGGGCATGGCGCTGGTGCTGATCACCCACGACATGGGTGTCGTTGCCGAAACCGCCGAACGCGTTCAGGTGCAATATGCCGGCCAGAAGGTCGAGGAACAGCCGGTGAGGGCATTGTTCCGCGATCCGCATCATCCCTATACCGCAGCCCTGCTCGCAGCCTTGCCAGAACGCGCCAAGGTCGGCCAGCGTCTTCCCTCGATCGCCGGTGTCGTTCCCGGCCAGCATGGTCGCCCGACAGGCTGTCTCTTCGCACCGCGCTGCGGCTTCGCCACGGTCGAATGCGATCGCGGTGTCGTCCGCCAGGGGCCGGAGCTCGGACTGGCGCTCTGCAACTATCCTTTGAAGGACGGCAAGCCGCTCGGGCATCCCGGCGTCATGCCCGTTCAAACTGCAGGAGACTTCGTATGACGGACGCTGTTCTCGAGGGCAGGGATCTCGCCCGCTTCTACACCGTCAACCGCGGCCTCTTCAAAGACGACGCCACCGTCAAGGCGCTGAACGGTGTCAGCTTCAGCCTCCATTCCGGCAAGACGCTCGCCGTCGTCGGCGAATCCGGCTGTGGCAAGTCGACGCTCGCCCGCCTGGTCACCATGATCGAGAATCCGACATCGGGGCAATTGCTGATCGACGGCAAGCCCGCCCATGTCGGCGACCGCAGCCTGCGCAGCCAGGTGCAGATCGTCTTCCAGAACCCCTACGGCTCGCTCAACCCGCGCCAGAAGGTCGGCTCGATCCTCGAAGAGCCGCTGAAGATCAACACCAATCTCGACGCCGCCGCCCGCCGCCGCAAGGTGGAGGAGATGATGGCCCGCGTCGGTCTGCGTCCGGAGCACTATGGCCGCTATCCCCATATGTTCTCGGGCGGCCAGCGCCAGCGCATCGCCATTGCCCGCGCCCTGATGCTGCGGCCGAAGGTACTGGTGCTCGACGAACCGGTTTCGGCGCTCGACCTTTCGATCCAGGCGCAGGTGCTGAATCTCCTGATGGACCTGCAGAAGGAGATGGGGCTTGCCTATCTCTTCATCTCCCACGGCCTGTCCGTCGTCCACCATATCGCCGACGAGGTGATGGTGATGTATCTCGGCCGTCCCGTGGAAACCGGTCCCGCCGCCGAGGTCTTCGCCAGGCCGCGCCATCCCTATACGGCCGCCTTGCTGTCGGCGACGCCGATCGCCGATCCCGATCGCGAAAAGACCCGCATTCGCCTGCAGGGCGAGCTGCCGTCGCCGTTGAAGCCGCCGTCGGGCTGCCACTTCAATCCGCGCTGCTGGAAGGCGCAGGACCATTGCCGCCAGGTTGCTCCCGAATTAACTGGGGAAGGCACACATCAATATGCCTGTCATTTCCCGCTCGATTAAGCGGGAAGGCAAGCTAAGGAGGGATCATGTCGGAGCAGATGAACAGACCCCATGCGATCATCGTCATGGGAGTCAGCGGTTGCGGCAAGTCCTCCGTCGGCGAAAAGCTCGCCGAAGCCCTGCACTTGGCCTTCGTCGAAGGCGATGCGCTGCACCCGGCCGCCAATGTCGAGAAGATGTCGAAGGGCATTCCGCTGACCGATGAGGACCGGATGCCTTGGCTCGACCGCATCGGCGAAGAGATGAAAGCCTCGCTGGAAAAGGGCAAGGGCATCATCGTCTCCTGCTCGGCGCTGAAGCGCCTCTATCGCGACAGGCTGAGGGCCGCTGCCGGCGGCAATCTGTTCTTCGTTTATCTCGAAGGTTCCAGGGCGCTGCTGATGACGCGTATGGGTGAGCGCAAGGGACATTTCATGCCGGTCTCGCTGCTCGACAGCCAACTGGCGACGCTTGAGGTGCCCACAGGTGAGCCGGGTGTCGTCACCGTCGATATCGACGACACGGTGGACGGCATCGCCGCAACCGCTCTCAAAGGCCTCACCCCTCTGGGCGTCACGGGTTGAAACGCTGCGGCGAAAAGGCCGCGATATCGATGAACGGCGTCTCCCGGTGATGAGTTCGGCAAGCACGCGGCCGGTCACCGGCCCGAGCGTCAGTCCGTGATGGGCATGGCCGAAGGCAAACCACAGGCCCTGATGGCGCGGCGCCTTGCCGATGATCGGCATCATGTCTGGCGTGCAGGGGCGCGCCCCCATCCAGGGTTCGGGATCGAGCCTGCCTCCGAGCGGGAAGATCGTGCGCGCCACGGCTTCGGCCCGGTCGAGCTGGACCGGCGTCTTCGGGGCGTCGAGCGTTGCAAACTCCGCCCCTGTCGTCAGGCGGATGCCGCGGCGCATCGGCGCAAGGAGGTAGCCGCGTTCGGCATCCAATGTCCAGTTGTTGAGCACGGCACTGCCCTCGGCGGCATAGTGCATGTGATAGCCGCGCTTGACGCCGAGCGGGAAGGAGTAGCCGAGCCGGCGCGTCGCAACGGCCGCCCAGGGGCCGAGCGCCATCACAGCATCGTCGGCTTCGAGCGGACCTTCCGCAGTCATGATTTTCCACCCGGAGCCGAACGGACCGAGCGAGGCGGCGTCACCCGTCACGAAGCGGCCGCCGATACGTTCGAAATAGCGGCGATAGGCCGATGTCAGCGCATGCGGGTCGAGCACCGACCAGGGGTCGCGCCAGCGGATGCCGCCGGCGAAATCGCCGGTCATATGCGGTTCCATGCGGGCGATATCGGCCGGAGTCAGGCTGTCATACTCCACGCCGAATTCATTCTGCCAAAGTGCTGCCTCTGCAAAAGCCCCGTCGCGCTTGGCTTCAGTGCGGAAAATCTTTATCCAGCCGTCCTTGCGGATCAGCCCTTCGGCCTGCGACGCCTCGATCAGATCCTTGTGTTCGACAACCGAATTTTCGATCAGCGGCGCATAGGCCCGGGTGATGATCGCGTGGCGGCGCGCATTGGAATTCCACCAGTAGCGAGCGAGAAAGGCGATCTGGCTCGGCAGTGCGCGCAGATGATAATGCGCGTCGATGCGGTCATTCAGCGCATAACGCAGCAAAAGCCCGAGCTGCTGGGGAAAGCCGTAAGGCGCGACACCTTCGCGCTGGATCAGGCCGGCATTGCCGAACGAGGTTTCGTTGCCCGGATCCTTGCGGTCGATCAGCGTCACCTGCCGGCCGCGTCGCTGAAGATGGATGGCCGTGGAAACCCCGACGATGCCGGCGCCGAGCACGATTGCGTTCTTCGTCATTTCCGCTTGCATTCCGCTTTGTCTAACGCGGTGAAAATGCCCGTGCCGATACCGCGACGCAAACGGAAAATCGCATTCATTTCAAAATCATTGCGCTTTTCAGTGCGGCATTTTCAGCCTTCACGCGGACATGGAGGATAAGCGCGTTGAGAAGGGAAAACACGATCGCGTAAAGCGGCAGGCCGAAGGCGAGGGGAAGGGCGGCGATCTCGCCGACGACGATCGCATAGTTCGGATGGCGGAGGAAGCGATAGGGCCCGGATCTGACGAGCGGCGCGCCGGGCAGGACGATGATGCGCGTCGTCCAGCGGCCTTTCAGCGTCGCCAGCACCCAGAGCCGCAGCGCCTGCAGCCCCATGAACACCAGAAACCAGAAGAGCGCGACCGGCCTGCCTGGTGCAGTGAGCCAGAGGCCGATGATCCAGCCTGCATGCGACGCCACCATGACGGGATAATGCTCGGGTGCGACCTCTCTGGCGCCTCTGGCAAGAAGCGCCGCCGTATTGCGCCGGGCGAGCACGAGTTCCGCCAGCCGCTGCAGCGTCACGAAGGCCAGAAGCGCGATCGACGGCCACATCATGCGACCCTCCTGAGCGTCACGCAACTGGCCGAAAAGCCAGGCCCCATGGCGATCATTGCGGAGCGCGCCGGCAATCCGGCGCGGATTGCCCGCTCCAGCACGAAGAGGATGGTCGGCGAGGACATGTTGCCGTATTCGGCAAGCACGGCGCGCTCGTGATCGAGCGTGCCCGGCACCATCGACAGCGCGCTCTCCATCGCGGCCAGCACCTTCATGCCGCCGGGATGGCAGATGAAGCGGTCGATATCCTCCACCCTCAGCCCGTTGCGGGCCAGAATAGCCTTTACCGCCGGGCCGAGCTCCTTTTCGGCAAACGGCGGCAGCGATTGCGCCAGTACGATGCCGAAGCCGCCGTCATCGATCTTCCAGCCCATGATATCGAGCGTGTCGGGAAAAAGATGCTCGCCGGTCGATTCCACCTCCGCTAACCCTCTCTCGCCTGATCGCAGCACGCAGGCGGCAGCGCCGTCGCCGAAAAGCGCCGTCGCAATGATGTTCGGCCGCGTCAGTTCGTCCAGCCGGAAGGCCAGCGTGCAAAGCTCGATCGAGACGAAAAGCACAACAGTGCCCGGCCGGCTCCGCGCCAGCCGCGAGGCGATCGCAAAGCCCGACACGCCGGCGGCACAGCCGAGCCCGAAGACCGGCACGCGTTCGATATCGGGTCTGAAACCCATCCGGCCGGCAAGCTGCGCATCGAGGCTCGGTGTCGTAAAACCAGTGGAGGAGACGGTCACGACACAGTCGACATCGCCGGCCTCAAGCCCTGCCTGGCGAAGGGCCGAGCTGGCAGCCTCGACGAAAAGCCCGCCTGCGACCTCTGCAAAGGCCTGCATCCGGTCTTGCCAGCCATGCGGCTCGTCGAACCAGGCAAGCGGCCGCGCCGCATGGCGCTTGTCGATGCCGGCGCTATCGAAGACGCGGGCAAGATGGCGGAAATCCTCGAAGCGGTCGGCAAACAGCCGGGCCGAGGCTTCGACCGCCTGTTTTTGGAAAATGACATGTTCGGGTGTGGCAATGGCGAGGCTGACGAGTTTGACGGTGTCGGTCACAGAATTCTCCTTGTCCCTCCGGCGGAACGAAGGAAAACACGCAGACGCCCAAATTATTCAGCTCTGAAGCTTCACGAAAGGGTGAAGAAAGAAATGCAAGCAGTGCCGAATAAAGCTGGATGCAGCGGTGTTCTCTCGTCGCAACGTCACTTTCGAGGAGTTTCCCCATGACGATCATGACAGCCCGCATCGCTTCCATCATTCTCGGCGGCTGCCTTGCCGCTTCTGTTGTCTCCGGCCCGGTCTTTGCGGTCGGCGATGATAGCAACACGACACCGGTCTGCAAGAAGGGCGAGATCTACGACCAGAAGACCAAGAAATGCGTCAAGCAGCAGAGCGCCAACGTCTCCGACGAGAACCGCGCCGACTATGCCTATTCGCTGGCCAAGGCCGGTCGTTATGAAGAGGCGCTTGCCATGCTCGACACGGTCAAGGATCAGAACACCGCCGAAGTGCTGAATTATCGCGGTTATGCCACCCGCAAGCTCGGCCGCACCGACGAGGGCATCTCCTATTATCTCCAGTCGGTGAAGATGGACCCGCAATACGCCAAGGTCCGCGAATATCTCGGCGAAGCCTATGTCATCAAGGGCCGGCTCGATCTCGCTAAGGATCAGTTGATGTCAATCAAGACGATCTGCGGCACGGCTTGCGAGGAATATCAGGATCTGAACGCTGCAATCCTCGATCCCTCGAAGATCTGATCAGCAGGCCACAGCGGGAAAATGGAAGCACGAAAGGGACGTCAGAATGTCGGTCGCGCGCACCCATTTTCCTGCCTATAGTCGCGCGAGTATGGAATCGCCGGTTCATCCGGCGGTTTCGAGGGATGCAGGATTGGCGGAGGCGGCCATCGCGAGCGAAGCGGATATCAGAAGCGGCCTGACGGAAAATCTGGCAAGGCTCTGGCGTTACGGTCTCGTTCTCTCGCACCAGCGTGATGTCGCCGACGATCTGGTGCAGGCGACCTGCCTTCGCGCGCTGCAGCGCGCCGATCAATTCATCCCCGGCACCCGGCTCGACCGCTGGCTGTTTTCGATCCTGCATTCGATCTGGCTGAACGAGATCCGCTCGCGCCGGGTGCGCCAGGGCCAGGGGTTCGTCGATGCCGGGGAGACGCTGACCTTCGACGGCGCGCATGACACCGAAACCCATGTGATGGCCCATCAGGTGCTGAAACAGGTGAATGCGCTGCCCGAGGCGCAGAGGACGGTGGTTTTCCTCGCCTATGTGGAAGGACTTTCCTATCGCGAGGTTGCAGGCATATTGGATATCCCGATCGGAACCGTGATGAGCCGGCTGGCGGCTGCCCGCGCCAAGCTCTCCGGCGCCGGACCGGAAGGGGGACGGCAATGACGACGAAACACACCATTCCCTCCGACGAGGACCTGACCGCCTTCATCGACGGCGAACTGACGGCTAAAGAGGCCGCCCGCATTGAAGCCATTGTGAACGAAGACGAGAGTACCGCCGAGCGGCTGGAATTCCTGGCACGCGCCAGCCTGCCCTTCGAGCAAGCCTTCGCCCCGCTGCTGTCGGAAGCCCCGCGCGAGAAGCTGGAAGCGATGCTCGCCGCCATCCCTGTGAAGCAGAGCGCAAAATTCGCCCCCGTATTCACCACTCGTCGCCGCTTCCTCGGCGCACTCGCCGCCTCGCTGGTCGCCGGCATCACGATCGACCGCGCCGTCATCGGCATGGGAGCACGCTTTTCGGCAAAGGACGAAAACAGCGAATGGCGCGCCGTGGTCGCCGATTATATCTCGCTCTATTCCGCCGAAACGCTCGCCGGCCCCGTCCCCGGCAGGGAGGATCAGGCCGCCCAGCTCGCGGGCCTCGACGAAAAACTCGGCCTGTCACTCTCCCCCGAAGCCGTCTCGCTCCCAGGCATCGATTTCAAACGCGCCCAGTTGCTGCAATATGACGGCAAGGCGCTCGCCCAGATCGCCTATCTCGACCCCGAGACCGGGCCGATGGCGCTCTGCATCGTCAAGTCTGACAAGGGGCCGAAGGCACCGGACCTCGAAAGCCGCAAGGGTATGAACGTCGTCTATTGGTCGAATGCGACGCACGCCTTCATGCTGATCGGCCGCATCCCGGTAGACCGGGTGGAGGAATTGGCGGAGAACGCCCGGAGCAGGCTTTCAAGCTGACCAGGCTTAGCGGGCTTCAGCTTCACCCATTTTCTTGGGGAGCGCGTTTGAGCTCCAAATTGATGCTTTGAACAAGGAAATCGGCTTCGCCACGGTCGGACAGGACGCCGTCGTCAAGCTCAAAGCCTTTCTCTTCACTCGCTACGGAACGATCACAGCCCACGTCACCAAGATTGCGGCAGATGCGATTCTCGAACCCGACGCGGCATGCAGTGAGGGCGACCCCACTGCCGGAGACAACGTTCGGCGACGTCGAATGCGGACCTCTCGCTTCCCGATATAGCCAAGCCTGGAGACTCATTAGATTTCAGCAGATGATCGTAACGTCAATTTAAGTGCCGTCGTGGCAGCAATTGCGGAGGTTCGGACGGGCGAGCACAGGATCCTGGAATATGTCTTCCGGCCTTCGATAGAGGTTGCGGCGGAAGCGCTTCATGAGCGTTAGTTACTAGGGTCAAAAAAACTTTCCTGAAGCGAAATAAAGCTTTTAGTTGAATTTTCCCCTGATTTGCGGCAGAGGGAAACTGGCATTAGGCGCGGCCGAATGGAATAGGCAAACGGGTATTTTATGACGGACCTTATTACTCCGACGAAGATCGTCAACTGGACTGGCGATAACAAAGTTGACGGGCTTCTTGATCTCTTCGCCTGGGACGGAACGATAACCTATGCGTTTCCCACGACTTCGTCATCGTATAGCTATGGCCCCGAAAAATACTATTCTTTCACTCCAATTTCGTCGCAGCAGCAGTCTCTCGCCTTATTCTTTATGGAGCAGTCCTATGGGAATGCTGCAAACGACGGCTTCTCCGTCGAGGGGTTCACGAACGCCAACTTTGAGGCCGGAAGCGCCGATACCGCAACGGTGCGGTTCGCTCAATCGTCGGATCCCTCTCTTCCGACGGCAGGGGCCTATATGCCAGCTGCCTATGGACGGGGTGGCGACGTCTGGTTCGGGACGCGATATGCTGGCACCGAAGATGATTATCGTTTCCCAAGGTTCGGCAACTATGCGGGCCATACCCTGGTGCATGAGTTGGGTCACGCTCTCGGACTGAAACATGCTCACGAAGGGGGAACAGTCGTTCCGAGCGCCTACGACTCGCTCGAATATACGATCATGACCTACCACACATTCATCGGAGACGATGAGAGTGGGGCCAAGTATGAGCATGATGGCGCGCCACAAAGCTTCATGATGCTCGACATTGCCGCCCTGCAGGAAATGTATGGTGCGGACTATACGACGAACAGTGGCGATACCGTCTATAGGTGGAATCCCAACCAGGGCATCACCTATGTCAACGGCGTTGCGGCCATCACGCCCGCTGCCAACAGGATCTTCGCAACAATCTGGGACGGAGGCGGTACCGACACCTATGATCTGAGCGCTTATACGACCGGCCTCAGGATCGACTTGCGAGCGGGGGGGTACTCGGTCTTTTCCCAGAGCCAGTTGGCCTATCTGGGGGGCGGTCCGAACAATGGCTATGCCCGCGGCAACATTTTCAACGCCCTTCTTTATCACGACAATGTCGCGTCGTTGATTGAGAACGTTCAGTCCGGCTCCGGCAACGATACGATTATCGGCAATGAGGCGGACAATACGCTCTGGGGCAATGCCGGAAATGATTCGCTTTCCGGCGGTTCCGGCAATGACACACTGATCGGCGGAACAGGCAACGACACCTATAATGTCGACAGTCTGGCCGACGTGGTGACTGAGGCGCTGAATCAAGGGACCGATCTGATCAGGACGTCGCTTTCTTCCTTTGCCTTGACCAATATTGCCAATGTCGAAAACCTCACCTTCACCGGCACTGGCGCTTTTACCGGAACTGGAAGCGGCCTCGCCAACACGATCACCGGCGGCGCCGGCAATGACTTGCTGGATGGCGGTGCCGGCAATGACACGCTGATCGGAGGTGCTGGCAACGACATCTACGTGGTCGACGCTGGCGTCGATTTTGTGGTCGAGAGTGCGAACAAGGGGACGGACACCGTCCGGACGGCGCTTTCAAGCTCTATTCTCAGCAACAATGTCGAGAACCTGATTTACACGGGATCCTCCAACTTCACCGGCACTGGCAATGCGCTGGCCAACACGATCACCGGCGGCGCCGGCAATGATGTGTTGGATGGTGGGGCCGGTGCCGATAGCTTGATCGGCGGAACGGGCGACGACACCTATGTCGTCGACAATGCCGGCGACAGCGTTGCCGAGAACGCCGGCGCGGGAACCGACACGGTCCGCGCGACACTCGCAAGCTATACGCTTGGAGCCAATATCGAGAACCTCACCTACATCGGAACGGCAGCCTTTGCCGGGACAGGCAATAGCCTTGCCAACACGATCACTGGTGGTGTCGGCAACGACACCCTGAATGGCGGGGCAGGTGCTGACACGCTGATCGGCGGAGCGGGCAACGACATCTATGTGATCGACAGTGCGAGCGACGTCGTCACCGAGTTAGCCAGCGCCGGCACAGACGAAGTCCGCACGTCGCTTGCGACCTACTCGATCGCTGCACTGATCAATGTCGAGAACCTGAGCTATACGGGATCGGTCAGCTTCACCGGCACCGGCAATGCGCTCGCCAACAGGATCACCGGCGGCGCTGGCAACGATCTGCTTGACGGCGGCGCCGGCAATGACACGCTGAACGGCGGTGCGGGCAACGACATCTATGTGGTCGACAGTGCGAGCGACATCGTCACCGAGGCGGTCAGTGCCGGCACCGACGAAATCCGCACGTCGCTTGCGACCTACTCGATCGCTGCACTGATCAATGTCGAGAACCTGAGCTACACGGGATCGGCCAGCTTCACCGGCACCGGCAATACGCTCGCCAACAGGATCACCGGCGGCGCCGGCAATGACACGCTGAATGGCGGAGCAGGTGCCGATAGCTTGATCGGCGGAACGGGCGACGACACCTATGTCGTTGACAATGCCGGCGACAGCGTTGCCGAGAACGCCGCCGCGGGAACCGACACGGTTCGCACGACCCTGGCCACCTACACACTGGGAGCCAATGTCGAGAACCTCACCTACATCGGAACGGCAGCCTTTGCCGGGACAGGCAACAGCCTTGCCAACACGATCACTGGTGGTGTCGGCAACGATACGCTGAATGGCGGGGCAGGTGCCGATAGCTTGATCGGCGGAGCGGGCAACGACACCTATATCATCGACAATGCCGGTGACAGCGTTGCCGAGAACGCCGCCGCGGGAACCGACACGGTCAAGACCGTGCTGGCAAACTATACGGTCGGCAACAATGTCGAGAACCTCACCTACACGGGATCGGCCAGCTTCACCGGCACCGGCAATGCGCTTGCCAACACGATCACCGGCGGCGCTGGCAACGATCTGCTGGACGGCGATGCCGGCAACGACACGCTGATCGGTGGTGCTGGCAACGACATCTATGTGGTCGACAGCGCGGGCGACGTCGTCACCGAGTTGGCCAGTGCCGGCACCGACGAAATCCGCACGTCGCTTGCAGCCTACTCGATCGCTGCACTGATCAATGTCGAGAACCTGAGCTATACGGGATCGGTCAGCTTCACCGGCACCGGCAATGCGCTGGCCAACACCATCACCGGTGGCGCCGGCAACGATGTGCTGAATGGCGGGGCAGGCGCCGATACGCTGATCGGCGGTGCGGGCGACGACACCTATATCGTCGACAATGCCGGCGACAGCGTTGCCGAGAACGCGGCCGCGGGAACCGACACGGTTCGCACGGCCCTGGCAAGCTATACGCTTGACGTCAATGTCGAGAACCTCACCTATATCGGAACGGCAGCCTTTGCCGGCACCGGGAACGATCTCGACAATGTAATCACAGGGGCGGCCGCCGCTGATACGCTGTCAGGCGGCGACGGCAACGACACGCTGAATGGCGGGGCAGGTGCCGATAGCTTGATCGGCGGAGCGGGCGACGACACCTATATCGTCGACAATGCCGGCGACAGCGTTGCCGAGAACGCCGATGAAGGAACCGACACGGTCAAGACCGTGCTGGCAAGCTATACGCTTGGCGTCAATGTCGAGAACCTCACCTATATCGGAACGGTAGCCTTTGCCGGGACAGGCAATGGCCTTGCCAACACGATCACTGGTGGTGTCGGCAACGACACCCTGAATGGTGCGGCTGGCGCCGACACGATGATCGGCGGAGCGGGCGACGACACCTATATCGTCGACAATGCCGGCGACAGCGTTGCCGAGAACGCCGCTGCGGGAACCGACACGGTCAAGACCGTGCTGGCAAACTATACGCTCGGCAACAATGTCGAGAAGCTGAGCTACACGGGATCCGCTGACTTCACCGGCACCGGCAATGCGCTCGCCAACACGATCACCGGCGGCGCCGGCAACGATCTGCTGGACGGCGGCGCCGGCAATGACGCGCTGAACGGTGGTGCGGGCAACGACATCTATGTGGTCGACAGTGCGGGCGACGTGATCAACGAGGCGGTCAACGCCGGCACCGATGAAATCCGCACGGTGCTTGCAGCCTACTCGATCGCCGCCTTGGTCAATGTCGAGAACCTGAGCTACACGGGATCGGCCAACTTCACCGGCACCGGCAATGCGCTGGCCAATACGATCACCGGCGGTATCGGCAACGACACGCTGAACGGCGGGGCAGGGGCCGACACGCTGATCGGTGGTGCGGGCGACGACACCTATATCGTCGACAATGCCGGCGACCTCATCACCGAAGCGGCCAATGAGGGGATCGACACGGTTCGCACGACGCTGACGAGCTATACGCTTGGCAGCGACCTCGAGAACCTCGCCTATATCGGCACGCTAGCCTTCACCGGAACAGGCAATGATCTCGACAACGTGATCACGGGTGGCGCTGCGATCGATACGCTTTCCGGCGGCGCCGGCAATGATACGCTGAATGGCGGGGCTGGTGCCGACACGATGATCGGCGGAACGGGCGACGACACCTATGTCGTCGACAATGCCGGTGACAGCGTCACCGAGAACGCCGCCGCGGGAACCGACACGGTTCGCACGATATTGGCCGCCTACACACTGGGAGCCAATGTCGAGAACCTCACCTACATCGGAACGGCAGCCTTTGTCGGGACAGGCAATAGCCTTGCCAACACGATCACTGGTGGTGTCGGTAATGACATCCTGAATGGCGGGGCAGGTGCTGACACGCTGATCGGCGGAGCGGGCCACGACATCTATATCGTCGATGATCTGGCCGACGTGGTCACCGAAGGGCTGAATGAAGGGACCGATCTGATCAGGACGGTGCTTTCTTCCTATGCCTTGACCAATATTGCCAATGTCGAAAACCTGGCTTTCATCGGCACCGGCGATTTTATCGGCACCGGCAATGCGCTTGCCAACACGATCATCGGCGGCGCCGGCAACGATCTGCTTGACGGCGGCACCGGCAATGACACGCTGAACGGCGGAGCGGGCAACGACATCTATGTGGTCGACAGTGCGGGCGACGTGATCAACGAGGCGGTCAACGCCGGCACCGATGAAATCCGCACGGTGCTTGCAGCCTACTCGATCGCCGCCTTGGTCAATGTCGAGAACCTGAGCTACACGGGATCGGCCAACTTCACCGGCACCGGCAATGCGCTGGCCAATACGATCACCGGCGGTATCGGCAACGACACGCTGAACGGCGGGGCAGGGGCCGACACGCTGATCGGTGGTGCGGGCGACGACACCTATATCGTCGACAATGCCGGCGACCTCATCACCGAAGCGGCCAATGAGGGGATCGACACGGTTCGCACGACGCTGGCAAGCTATACGCTTGGCAATGATCTCGAGAACCTCTCCTATATCGGAGCGGCGGCCTTTGCCGGGACGGGCAATGGCCTTGCCAACACGATCAGGGGCGCGGCAGGTGCCGACATTCTGGACGGGAAGGCCGGAGCAGACATACTGATCGGCGGAGCGGGCAACGACACCTATATTGTCGATGACGTTGGCGATGTGGTCACCGAAGGACTGAATGAAGGCACCGATCTGATCAAGACGGCGCTTTCGAGCTATGCGCTCGGCAACAATGTCGAGAACCTGATCTATACGGGATCCGCCAGCTTCACCGGCACCGGCAATGCGCTTGCCAACACGATCATCGGTGGCGCCGGCAACGATCTGCTTGACGGCGGTGCCGGCAACGACACGCTGATCGGCGGCGCCGGTAACGACATCTATGTGGTCGACAGTGCGGGCGACGTCATCACCGAGTTGGCCAGTGCCGGCACCGACGAAATCCGCACGTTGCTTGCAGCCTACTCCATCGCCACATTGGTCAATGTGGAGAACCTGAGCTACACGGGATCGGCCAACTTCACCGGCACCGGCAATGCGCTTGCCAATACGATCACCGGCGGCGCCGGCTCTGACATGCTGAATGGCGGGGCAGGGGCCGACACGATGATCGGTGGTGCAGGCGACGACACCTATATCATCGACAATGCCGGCGACCTCATCACCGAAGCGGCCAATGAGGGGATCGACACGGTTCGCACGACGCTGGCAAGCTATACGCTTGGCAGCGACCTCGAGAACCTCACCTATATCGGCACGCTAGCCTTCGCCGGAACAGGCAATAGCCTCGACAACACGATCACGGGTGGCGCTGCCATCGATACGCTGTCAGGCGGCGCCGGCAATGATACGCTGAATGGCGGGGCTGGCGCCGACAGCTTGATCGGTGGTGCTGGTGACGACATCTACATCGTCGACAATGCCGGCGACCTCATCACCGAAGCGGCCAATGAGGGGATCGACACGGTTCGCACGACGCTGGCAAGCTATACGCTTGGCAATGATCTCGAGAACCTCTCCTATATCGGAGCGACGGCCTTTGCCGGGACGGGCAATGGCCTTGCCAACACGATCAGGGGCGCGGCAGGTGCCGACATTCTGGACGGGAAGGCCGGAGCAGACATACTGATCGGCGGAGCGGGCAACGACACCTATATTGTCGATGACGTTGGCGATGTGGTCACCGAAGGACTGAATGAAGGCACCGATCTGATCAAGACGGCGCTTTCGAGCTATGCGCTCGGCAACAATGTCGAGAACCTGATCTATACGGGATCCGCCAGCTTCACCGGCACCGGCAATGCGCTTGCCAACACGATCATCGGCGGCGCCGGCAACGATCTGCTTGACGGCGGTGCCGGCAACGACACGCTGATCGGCGGCGCCGGCAACGACATCTATGTGGTCGACAGTGCGGGCGACGTCATCACCGAGTTGGCCAGTGCCGGCACCGACGAAATCCGCACGGTGCTTGCAGCCTACTCGATCGCCGCCTTGGTCAATGTCGAGAACCTGAGCTACACGGGATCGGCCAACTTCACCGGCACCGGCAATGCGCTTGCCAATACGATCACCGGCGGTATCGGCAACGACACGCTGAATGGCGGGGCAGGGGCCGACACGCTGATCGGTGGTGCGGGCGACGACACCTATATCGTCGACAATGCCGGCGACCTCATCACCGAAGCGGCCAATGAGGGGATCGACACGGTTCGCACGACGCTGGCAAGCTATACGCTTGGCAATGATCTCGAGAACCTCTCCTATATCGGAGCGGCGGCCTTTGCCGGGACGGGCAATGGCCTTGCCAACACGATCAGGGGCGCGGCAGGTGCCGACATTCTGGACGGGAAGGCCGGAGCAGACATACTGATCGGCGGAGCGGGCAACGACACCTATATTGTCGATGACGTTGGCGATGTGGTCACCGAAGGACTGAATGAAGGCACCGATCTGATCAAGACGGCGCTTTCGAGCTATGCGCTCGGCAACAATGTCGAGAACCTGATCTATACGGGATCCGCCAGCTTCACCGGCACCGGCAATGCGCTTGCCAACACGATCATCGGTGGCGCCGGCAACGATCTGCTTGACGGCGGTGCTGGCAACGACACGCTGATCGGCGGCGCCGGTAACGACATCTATGTGGTCGACAGTGCGGGCGACGTCATCACCGAGTTGGCCAGTGCCGGCACCGACGAAATCCGCACGTTGCTTGCAGCCTACTCCATCGCCACATTGGTCAATGTCGAGAACCTGAGCTACACGGGATCGGCCAACTTCACCGGCACCGGCAATGCGCTTGCCAATACGATCACCGGCGGCGCCGGCTCTGACATGCTGAATGGCGGGGCAGGGGCCGACACGCTGATCGGTGGTGCAGGCGACGACACCTATATCATCGACAATGCCGGCGACCTCATCACCGAAGCGGCCAATGAGGGGATCGACACGGTTCGCACGACGCTGGCAAGCTATACGCTTGGCAGCGACCTCGAGAACCTCATCTATATCGGCACGCTAGCCTTCGCCGGAACAGGTAATAGCCTCGACAACACGATCACGGGTGGCGCTGCCATCGATACGCTGTCAGGCGGCGCCGGCAATGATACGCTGAATGGCGGGGCTGGCGCCGACAGCTTGATCGGTGGTGCAGGCGACGACATCTACATCGTCGACAATGCCGGCGACCTCATCACCGAAGCGGCCAATGAGGGGATCGACACGGTTCGCACGACGCTGGCAAGCTATACGCTTGGCAGCGACCTCGAAAACCTCACCTATATCGGAGCGGCAACCTTCGTTGGAACAGGGAATCTGCTTGACAACGTTATCACAGGTGGTGTTGGCGCTGACAGCCTCGCCGGGGCGGCGGGCAACGACACATTGATCGGGGGTGGTGGCTCCGACAAGATGTCGGGTGGGATGGGCGACGACGTTTACGTCGTTGACATTGCGACTGATATTGTGATCGAGAACGCGAACGAGGGAATAGACATAGTCCACACGGCGCTTTCAAGCTATACGCTCGGCAACAATGTCGAGAACCTGACCTATACAGGATCTGCCAGCTTCACCGGCACCGGCAATGCGCTCGCCAACACGATCACCGGCGGCGCCGGCAACGATATCCTGAATGGCGGGGTCGGTGCGGACACCTTGATCGGCGGAGCGGGCAACGACACCTATATCGTCGACAATGCCGGCGACCTCGTCAACGAAGCTGCCAATGAGGGGATCGACACGGTTCGCACGAACCTGGCGAGTTATACGCTTGCCGGCAATGTCGAGAACCTGAGCTTTGCCGGCATAGGGCCGTTTGCCGGAACAGGGAATGCGCTGAACAACGTTATCGTCGGCGGCAGTGGTTCTAATACGCTGACGGGCGGCGCCGGTAACGATACCCTCACTGGTGGAGCAGCAGCCGACGTCTTCGTTTATTTGCTGAACTGGGGCCACGATACGATCACAAACTTCATGGCAACTGGCCCGGCGCACGACACGATCAGAATCGATCACAACATTTTCGCCGACTGGGAATCGCTTTTTGCTGCATCCAGTCAGAATGGCAACGATACAATCGTTACAGCCGATATCGACAACACCATAGTGTTGAGGAACGTAGCCTTGACGAGCCTAGACTCGGGGGATTTCCTTTTTGCGTGAACCCGATCGGACCTCCGGGTAAACCCCCGGGGGGAGATCTGGCATGCTGCGGCGGAGAGGATGACGGCGATTGCGGACGGGTTCGGGGGAGGGTGGCGGTGTAAAACCGGCTATCGGCGACGGCGTGGATTTACGCTGATAAATCCTGCGATCGATTGCGCATCAGGAACTGGCCCAACCGGTTCATGATCTTAAAGGCCCAGAACATCGATGTTGAGACCTTCAGGCCGTTGTCGGCAAGGGCGGACAGCACCTCCTTGTTCTGACGCGATATATTTTGAACGTTCTTGTTCGTGGCGCCCCCTAAGCGCATCCTGACCAGGACTCGCGGGATATAGATTGTTCTGATCCGCGCGACTTCCAAAAATCGCATCATAAGCTCGACGTCGGCTGCAAGCCGATAACGCAGATCAAACCGCCCTAACTGATCATAAATGCTACGGCGAACATAGAATGTCGGATGTGGTGGACACCAGCCACGGGCGAAAGAACCGGATCTGAACGCACGCGATTTCCAGTAGCGGATCTTGCGATCGGTATGCCGGTTGGAAACATAGACGAGATCGCCGTAGCAGCCGTCATATGCTTCATCTTGCAACGCAGCCGCCACAGTTCCGAGGGAGTGGCTGCTCTCGAAAATATCGTCCGCATTCAGGAACCCGATAATATCGCCGGTTGCTAGACCAATTCCTTTGTTCATCGCCACATAGATGCCTCCATCCGGTCCCGAAAGCACACGGCGGTTCTTGGCGGGCGCCGAAGCGATGATGGCGAGCGTAGAATCTTTTGAGCCGCCGTCGATGATGATGTGCTCGAAATCGTCGTAGGTTTGCGTGTCGATGGACCGCAACGTATCGGCAATGGTCCGCTCGGCGTTCCAGCAAACGGTGATGAGGCTTATCCGGGGAGCACGTGGATCGGCAGTGTCTGCAGCCATTTTAACGGGTGTCTTGCTCATATTCGAAGAGGCGGAATCTAGCCAACCCGTAGCAGATGGAAAGGCGGCGTCGCAATCCAGTACTGCAGATTATCCTTGGTCAATGCAGGAGATCCCTTGTCTTCGAAGAAAAAGCTGCGCAAGGGCATCTTGCTAGCCGGGGGCTCGAGCACTCGGCTCGCATCCTGCGACCCTCGCCATTTCGAAGCAACTTCTTGCGGTTCTTGACACGCCATACCTCATTGTATCCAGGCCTCGCGGCGTGAGCTTGAACTGCACCCGTGCCTGCATATCCGCTCCTATGCAGTCGGACCGTTCTGTTGAATTCTCCGACGTGCGACCGCCTGACCTTGCGGGAGAGCGGGGTGGAATTTCTAGATCGGCCTCAGCACGAAGAGAAGGCTGTCGCCCTTGCCTGCGGCATCCAGAATTCGATTGCCCAATCCCATCACCATCCCGGCCCCACGTGCGCCACGCGATAGGGCTACGTTCTTCAGTCGAGTGAAGAACGGTGGCCTGCCTTGGATTGCATCAGCATTGTGCATCCAGGTGGATGATGACTTGCCCTCCTGCTTCCGCTCGCGTGCAGTGCGTAATTGCAGGACCGACCAGAGATTAGGCGTAACCGTTCTGACGTTTTCGACCTTGTAACCAAACTTGCCGGCGAGCTTGGTAAAAGAGGTGCGATTGAAATGATTTTGGTGATAGGGAATGTGCCAATTGATCCAGCGGTCTTTCCAGATCTTGTGATGAAACGAGCCCGTATTGGGGAACGCCATGATCACGCGACCCTGGGGGGTGAGACGTTCTCTTACCGCCTGCAGCATGGCCGAGGGATCCGGCACATGTTCGAGCACCTGATTCAATACAATCAGGTCGAACTTCATGTCGGGAAAAGGCAGATCGTAAATGTTGCCGATATGGACCTGCAGACCGAAATGATCAGCGATAGTCCGCACATTCGGATCCGCCTCGATCCCCCAGCTTTCAATACCCTTGTTACGCATTTCAAGGAGTGAAATGCATGAGCCGCAACCGACATCCAGTACTTTCTCACCAGGCTGCGCCAGATAGTGGCCTTGATGATCGGTGCCGGCCATCCAACGATTGAAAGCGGCGAAAGGCTTGTTTACCAGCGCAGCTTCTCGCTCTATGGCGGAGAAATCAACTTCCCTGCGTGGATAATACGTACTGTAAAGCCCAGGCAGGTCTGCTTCGGTCAGCGGCGGTGTCGTCGTCATATGACCGCAAGACACGCACCTCTCGATCGAATATACACCGGGGCAGCCGTATCGATCGTCGGATATGCGCTCGATAAATGTTTCCATATTCGAACCGCAGGCAATACACTGCATCTGATGATCGCTCTTCATCGCGTCGTTATTGTCCTTTTTCATTTCTTCGCTCGCAGAGTATGGGCCGTCCGGATAATCATGAAGGCCGCCATGCGCAATGGCGCTGTCAGCCGTTGCAAAGGCGTGCCGATCAAAGAATAGAACGCGGCCCGCTGAAATACATTGTGGGGCGAGCGCCGGCCAAAATGCTTCTTCCACGAAGACGTATCCGACACGTGAGCGCCGTAGACTGGCGGTGAATAAACTATGGCTTCGCTGGAAACAAGGAGTTGTACGCCCGTTCGTGCGAAGCGCATGGATATTTCGTAATCGGCCATATAATGCGGCAGGAAACGCGGACGCATGGTTCCATGCCGTTTGAACAGTTCCGCGGGAAACAACGTTCCGCGACCGCTGAGCGCGTCCGCCTTATAGAGCGGCTTAGGATTCCGGCGCTCCTCTTCACTCAACTCGGCAAGAATGTCCCATACTGCAATGCGATTTATGTTCAAGCGCGGTCCCACCCCCGTCAAAGGCGGGTCGCTCTCCTCCTCGTGAACGACGCTGCCGATAATAGCATCCCGATTTTCGCGTGAACACCGTATCAATGTCTCGACATAGGTCGGGCCAAACCACGTGTCATTGTTGACGAACAGGATGTAGTCTTCGGGGCCGCAGTCGGGCAGAACCCGCTTCAGGCCGACCTCTATGGCTCCGCCCCACCACAGATTGCCGTCGCCTCTTATGCTCGTCACGTCAGGCTGCGCCGCGAGGAACTCAGCCGTTTCATCCGTGGAGCCGTCATCGATGATGACAATTCGGATATTATCGACAACTGTTTGGGCTCTCAAGGCCGCGATGACTTTGCGAGTATGTTCAAGCCGATTGAAGACCGGGATTAAGACGTTTACGCGCATCAAATATTGTCGTCTTTCCTTGCGAACCAACAGAAATCTAGCCATTGCACAAAAGACACATCGGCGACAATGAACCGCGCGTTTGTTCTATCAACCAGTATTGACGCAGGATGAAGGCGCTTCATTCTTCGAACCAAGCTTGGAAAGGCCGCCTCTCAAATTCGTCCAGTGCTCCGCCGGGTGTGGAATTGACGATGCGGATATCATTCGCTCTCGCGATATTTGCGATGGCTCGATATTGTCGCCACAGCCGCGCCGCCCGCTGAAAGTCGTCATGACGGGTCGTGGTCGGGGTGCCGTCCGCATTTACGGTGAAATCTTTTCCTTTTTGCACCTTGAGGTCGAACGCGTATTCGTAACTTGTTGACAGGAAACGATCATGGTCGATGCCGAGCAGGATGATCTCTTTGAAACCAAGATACATTGCTATCATCAAGGTCATCACCGGCACCGACTCGACACCCGGCACCGGTTTAGAGATATCGACGATTTCCACAGATGCTCTTTCGTCAAAGCTTTCGCCGAGCACGAGATACCGAACCGTTCGCCCTGAAAACAGATTGTGTTTTCGAACCAGCTCCGCTTCAGTGGAACTGAGGAACAGTTCCGCGCCGCCCAGGTGCGAATGCATCTCGTCAAACCAGCGGACCACGTCCTCCGGCGTCATCAATCCATAGGTAATTTGCGGAACACAATGATAACGGGACTGGAACTTGTCGAAATCGGAGTGCAGGTAACCATTGGAAACGGTTATAACGGTTTCGCCCTGAAGTCGCGACAGATCCAAGCCCTTGACGCTCGGGCCATTGCCTAAAATAAAACAGCGCTGCCCCGCGTGCAGACCAGCAAGCTGTCTATTTTCTGCCAGCGATCTCGCGACATCAGCAGAGAGTTTGTGACGATTTTTTAGCCTGCGCTTCAGCTCATGCACACCATAGGGGAGCAGCATGGAGCCAAAGGTCAAAATCTTTCTCAAAGCTGCAGCCACTTCACCACCTCGAAGACTTCGGCGTATTTTACACCGATGCGCTGGCCGGCGTTCTCGGCTTCATTGCGAAAGAAGCTCACCCATTTCCGCCCCGTGCGCTCCATCTCGGATTCATGGGCAAGGATCGCCTTTTCCTTCTGGTCCCAATGGGCGGTGATGTCGACGTAGAAATTCCCCCTGAAATCCACCGTCGAATGATACCAGTTGCTGCGGTACATCAGCAGACGAGGCACATGGCGGCAGCTGTGCAGCGATGCGCGCGACAAGGCCAGATGGTCATGGTGGATGTCTCCGACCCAGTGGGTGTAAACCATATCGATCTTCAGATCCTGCACGAGCTTGAGGATCTCGATATTCAGCGGATCGACGAATTCGATCTGGAGCGTTTTGAAGTCGCCGCAAACCATCTTGTGGACGCCGAGGATTTCCATCGCAGCATCCGCTTCCGCTCTGGCGACCTGGCTGCTGCGTACGGACTGATCATACTGGTTGGAAAAGCCGGATACGGTCGCGACATAGACATAAACCGTGTCGCCATTCGCCGCATGGCGCGCCAATGCACCGCCACAGCCCAGTTCCACGTCGTCAAAATGGGCACCGATCGCGAGAATATTCATTTGCAACTCCAGAGCAGGTCACGCGTGCCTGCAATACCACAATTCAATAGTGTGTCGAGGATGCTGAGATAGGGAATGAATTCGCCGAACGGCTGTGGATAAACGGGATGGACGAAATTCTGCCATATCACACGAATGCCTGCTGCTTCAAAAAGCTCCGGCTGCATATAATCCCGTGCGCCAAGGCCCGAGAGGTAACAAGTGGCCTCAACTTTTTGAAGAAGCTCAATTAGCAATTCGTTCTTGTTGCCCTTCGGCTGAAGCGTACTCGACCGCACCGTTGGAATGTCCACGTGCAGTATTTCCAGAATGCCATTTAAGAAGTGAAGGTTGAAGTCCGACATCAGATCGAAACGGACGTGCATTAGCTGTTCGATGCGAGGAAACACTTCGCTCCAGCCTGCGCATCCTCTATAGTTTTCTCGCAACAAGGACAGATTACGGTCGACCCAGGCACGATCTTCCGCCATCCTCACTGCATTTATGGGAGCGCCATAATCAGGCTTCTGAATTCCAACATTGATCCATTTTGCTCCTTGAGCCGTTTTGATCTTGTCTCTGTGAGTCCAACCTCGGCTTCCGTAGACGAAAGATACGTGGTCGAGGGCGACATAAAGGTCCGCGTTCAGAAAGCGTTGAAAAAAGCCGAGATACGGCGCAAAGTCCGGTTGATGAATAACTACTGTGAGCATCAGTGCACCAAGCTCTCAAGAAGGTTTGCGATCCGACTATAGCCATCTAGATTGGTGCGGCTCAACGCCGTTCGGCTCATCACATCGATCGGCAAATCGAGGGATAGTTTACCAAGATCCAAAGAACGGTGGTGACCTGCGAACCGGGAGAAGCCTAGCTCTTCCAAGGCGCGCCCGACCGGAATTTCAAAAAGTTCATTCGCGATGACAATTGAGGGCAGTCCACTTGCTGCTGCCTCGAAAGGGGTGAGGCCCCCGCCGGTGATTGCAAGCTCGTGCCTACTCATTTCCCATGCCATCGAAGGAACACCGTCCAGATGTTCGATGTGTGCTACACTTGGTTCGGACAATACAGCGTCAAGCTCTTCTCGGTGCTGAAAAGCGGGGCCAGTCACGATTGTCAGCTTGAGCGGCTTGTTCCGCAACCAACGCGCAACACGAACTGTGACGCCATGGGTATCGGCTCCTCCAAGCGTCACCAGGATGGAGCCCAATCTCGTGCGTGCTCGACGGTAGCGCTCGATCTCAGGATTGAGGATCATATATTCAATGCCGGTCCGTACTTCTCGCCCTTTGAGTTGAGCAGTGTTGTCAAAAACAAGCGCTCCGATATTGATGTCGGCCAATTCAGCTCCGTCTCCCCGATCGTCGAAGGTCACGAGTCTAGCTCCGGTACTCATCACCGCCTCCGCGTGGGCAAAGGCAGTGTCGAGACGATCGTTGATCCACACTTCAAGCTGCTGAACTTTTTCAGTGAATGCAGCCTCCCATGAGCCGTCGGGGGCTGAAGGATCATAGATGGTGGATTCGAAGCCACGTGATTGAAGGACATTCAGTGTCGATGCATGGTCATTGACCAAAAAATGGATATCACGCCCTCGTCGACGTAGTTCCCCCGCGAGGGTCAACGAACGATACAAATGCCCCATGCCGC
Organism: Rhizobium sp. CB2179; assembly: GCF_057653455.1. NCBI lineage: Bacteria > Pseudomonadati > Pseudomonadota > Alphaproteobacteria > Hyphomicrobiales > Rhizobiaceae > Rhizobium > Rhizobium sp. CB2179. The sequence goes on from NZ_CM172781.1 coordinate 444,215, forward strand.
GCGAATGAGAACTCTCTATGCAGAAGACGAACATAAGGTAATCGCTTCTTCGGTAGTTAGCCAGATCTCGGCGGCATGTCTCGCCAGCGCATCGGCTCGCCGCAAATCGTCATCGGTATCGACTGTAAGCCGCAAGCCGGGGGCAGTCTTTGCGGTTGACACATCCAGTTCCCCGATCAGAAAGAGTTCTGGCCGGTCGACAAAGTATTCGTTGACGTGTTCGCGGTGATGCGGCAGCAACCCTTCCCGATGACTGCGTTCCAATGCCACGAAAGTGAATATCTCAGCACCGACGCCTACAGGTAGGTGGCCAAAAGCGTGGGTATAGTCATAGCCCCCACTCCGGTGAACATCAATTAATCGGTCCAGTTCAGCAACATCGGTAAATGGGTTGTCGGCCGTCAGCCGCACTATATCAGTGAAGCCATAGGTTTTTGCACATTGATAGTAACGGTCGAGAACATCCATCTCCTGGCCGCGAAAGCATTTCACATTATTCTCGCGGCACCAGCGTTCGATGATTTCATCTTCGGCCCCTTGTCCAGTTGCGACAACGATCTCGGCGTCGTTGCGCAGCATGATCAATCGGCCAACTACATGAGAGATTAGTGGCTTGCCGTTGAGCAGGCGCATCACCTTGCCAGGCAGACGAGTTGAACCCATCCGAGCCTGCACGATTATCCCCAGCGTCACTTCAAATCATCCCACTTCAGCACCGCGTCCTCGCTCATATCCCTTGCGAGCGTGCGTCCCATTACCTGATCGAAGTCCTTTGGTGCGATACCATAACCGGGCCTCTTGATTGCGATGTCAGAGGTGCCAATAGTGTCACCTGCCTTCATAGCCCTGCTCAAGATCACGCTCTTTCGGTTGTTGATACGGGTCGTCGCCTCACTTGCCGCAGGCTCCTTCACGCCGCTGCCGCGCATAATTTCGAACGACCTGATGGCATCAACCAACCAACTCATTTCTTCGGGATCGGCAGATAGCATATGATCGGGACCGTCGGCCTTCTTGTCGTAAGTGAAATGTCGCTCAATGACACGCGCGCCCATGGAGGCAGCGCAGAGGCTGGCTATCGGAGTCAGGGTGTGATCCGAATAACCTACATCGATACCAGGGAAAGCCTGGATCATGGCCTGCATTGCACCCAGATTTACATTTTCAGCATGGGTAGGATAGCTGGTGATTGCATGCAACAAGATCAATTTTTCATTGCCCGCTGCCTTGATGACCGCCACAGATTCCTTGACTTCATCCATCGTACACATGCCAGTTGAAAGGATGATCGGCTTTTTGGTCTTTGCCAAGTAACGCAAGAAAGGCAGATTTACTGCATCGTCCGAGCCGACTTTATGCGCACCAACCCCGCACTTTTCCAGAAGATCCACGTCAGTTTCATGAGATGGCGTGGAAAACCAATCAAGTCCATGCCCTTCGGCATAGCGGAACACGGCTTCATGCAAGTCCAAGTCGACCTCGTACTTGCGGAACAGGTCGAATTGGGAGGTAACCCCCGTATTCTCCATATCGAAGATTGCATGCTTGCTCGAAATGGTCGCGGCCCGATAGGTCTGAAGTTTTACCGCATCGACGTTCGCCTTCTTGGCCTCGTCAATCAGACGCTTCGCCTGCTCTAAAGTTGTGAAATTGCCACCGATCTCGGCAATAATATAGCATCTGTCTTGTCTATAATTGCGGAACATTTACCACTCCCTAATTTGCGCCCGAGCAGGGACATCACCGCGATTGCGTAGTCGGGTAACTCCGCGCACCACAGCATAGCTACCGAATGCCGCACCGTTTCTGGCGCGGTTGTTAATCAAAGTTGTTGCTTCCTCGCCAGCCCATATGCTGTTGCCGATGAACATCTGCTCAATTTCGACGCACTCAAAAATCGGCTGATCGGCGGCCTTTTCACGATGGTGGTCAATTAAGCACATCGCAGCCCATAAACGCGCTGTTCTCGATGGTGATGTTGTTGCACCGCTCTAATGTTTCAGCGCCGGTCAAAATTGTCACCGATGACGAGCTTATATTCCGACGCGATCAATCCAGGAAGGCATAGTTCCGTATACTTCGACGTCACATTACTTACCGACTTCCTGAATACGGTCGATATAGTTACGCACGATCACCTCCCGGCCGGCAATTTCCACTGTCTCGTCATTTGTCAAGCGCGGCAGATAGCACCGGCGGCAAACCTCACTCTTCATAAAGCCTTGCGGCTCCTTGTGCAGATCGCGCACAGCCTGCATCTTCTCTCCGTGCCAGATTTCATGAACAGTCTGCTTATTGGCATCGCCGATGAGCTCTTTGTTTTCCTCGTCGTTCGAGCATTTCATGACAAGTCCATCAGCGCCAATGACGAGGCGTTGATACTGCTGTGGGCAAGTGAAATTGTCGAGATACTGGATCTCCGTATCTTTCCACAAATAATCGATCAGCGGATTGAAGGCGACAAGATCCACGTGAGGCGCAAAGGTTTCATAATAGAGATCCGGATTTTCCCTGATTGCCGGCCAGATGCCCTGCACCTTAATGACCGGACGGTGGAGCCCACGCTCGTCTTTGTACTTCTTGATGTCCTTGATCTTGTCGAGCAGGGCCTCGAACTTGATTGGCTTGCGGATTTTCTCGTAGGTCTCACCGGTGCCATCGATCGAAACGGTGATCCAGTCGATTCCGGCATCGACGAGCTGAGCGAAATAATCTCTGTTGAGCTTGAAGCCGTGCGTGAGGGTCGAGACTTCCTTGATGCCATGATCCTTGGCATAACGCACACAGTCGGCGAAGCGCTTGTGCAGCGTGGCCTCGCCCCGCAGCGACAGACGGATCGCAGGAACCTTGCCGCCGATCTCATCGATGATGCGGCAGTAGAGATCCCAGTCCATCCGCGTCGTGTTCACACTTTTCTTGAACTCGTCGCTGATCGTATAGCACATCGGGCAGCGCAGATTGCAGATCGATGCCAGCTCGAGATCGACGAGCAGCGGATAGTCCGAAACCTGCTGGTTCAGGGCATTTTCCGACCATTTGCGACGGTAATCCGCGTATTCTGCTTCCCACCCTTCGCCCCGGAATTTGTCGAACGCGGCTTCGCGCTCGTCCGTGTCCATCGAGTAGTTGCCCTTGTTGATCGGGACGTAACGTTCGTTCAATTTACGACTCCTTCATCATCGCGCGCATCCCGGTCGGCAGATCCCATTCCGGCCGCCATCCGAGAACGGTGCGAGCCCGCGTGATATCGGCCCGCACGTCAGGTATTTCATTCCGCCGAACTGTGCAAGATGACACTACAGGTAGAGCAGTGCCGGCAGCTTCTTGCAAGATGTCGATTATCTCCTGCACCGAATACGACATGCCGGAGCCGATATTGATGCAATGGTAGCCTTCCGCGACGTCCATGGCCTTGGCAAAGGCGCTCAGGACATCTTCAACGAAGATATAGTCACGCCGGGGACTGAGATCCAGAACCTGTATTTCCTGCTTGGTCCGTATCCGGTTCAGAAGCGTCGGTATGAGGAATTCGGGGCGCTGCCCTGCGCCGTATATATTGAAAAGACGCAATACCACCACCGGTATCTGCTCGTGCGTGGCGGAGAACTCACAAAGCTGTTCGGCAAGATGTTTCGAAAGAGCGTAAGGGTTGTTCGGCCTGACCGGATCGCTTTCATGGATCGGCAGCCGGTCGGGCACTCCGTAAACATAGGCGCTTGCGAACACGAGTTTGGCCTTGTGTCGCTTGCACCAGTTCAAAGCGTGCTGCGTTCCGAGGACGTTGGCGGCCATGAAACTCGGGCCTTGGCTCCAGCTATCCGGAACGAATGTCCTGCCGGCAAGGTGAAACAGCGTGCGTGCGGCGGGAAGCTCCTGCCAAACCTTTTCTTCGCTTATATCACCATGCGTTCGGTCAAGCGCAAGCACGTCAAAACCGGCCTCCTTGAGCCGTCTGACCAGACGGCTCCCGAGAAAACCGCCAGCACCGGTGACGATGGCATCAACCATTCAAGAACCTGGACCGCATGGATTCGAACTGCTCGATCGCCAAGGCATAATCGTCAGGCCGTCCGATATCGAGCCAATAGCCTGCAAAATCTCGAACCGTGGCCGGTTTGCCGGCCGCAAGAAGATCAAGCATCAACTGATCGAAGCCGTAGGCGCCACCTTGTGGTATGTGCTCCACGGCCCTCGAAGACACCATGTAGACGCCCATGCTGACTTTGTATTCGGCCGTCGGCTTCTCTCGAAAACCGGTCAGCAGCCCGGCCTCGCCGGTGTCAAGAACGCCATAATCTATGCGATGCTGACGCGTCTTGGACGAGATCGTGAATATATTCCCGTCGCGGACGTGAGCATCATGAAAATCGGCATAGTTGAGATCTGTCAGGATGTCGCCGTTCATCACCAGGAAATTCTCCGGCAGATCCTTTATCAGCCGCAGCGGCCCCATGGTGCCAAGAGGCTCGTCCTCGAGCGAATAGTCGATGCGTACACCCCACTTGTCGCCATCCTGGAAGAAAGCCTTGATCAGCTCGGCCTGGTGGTTGACGGCGAGTGTTATATGCTGAAATCCGCCTGATATCAGCTGACGAATGATCACCTCAAGAATAGGATAGTCGCCGATCGGCATCAGAGGCTTCGGAAGCACGACAGTATAGGGCCGCAACCGCGTTCCCATTCCGCCCGCCAGAATGACTGCGCGCCTAGACATTGAAGATATCCGCCTTGTATCTCGCCAGATTCTGCGGCTGACGCAGCCAGTCGATCGTCGCTTTCAGACCATCTTCCAAGCTATGACGCGACGAGAATCCTGTCAGAGACTTGATCAGGCTGTTGTCGCAGCACAGACGCTCCACTTCGCTATTTGCCGGACGCAAACGCTGTTCGTCGCATTCGATCTCCACGCTGACGCCGATGATGTCGGCGATCAACTGGACGGTATCGCCGATCGATATCTCGCTGCCCGAGCCGATATTGACCGTCTGTCCGATGGCTTCGTCGCAAGCCGCGAGTGCCAGAAAGCCGTCGCATGTATCCTGCACGAAATTGAAATCCCGGGTGGGCGAGAGCGCACCAAGCTTCAGCGTCGTCCGCCCGCTCAGAAGCTGCGAAATCACAGTCGGAATAACCGCCCTTGCAGATTGTCTCGGGCCGAAGGTGTTGAAGGGCCGTGCGATCGTCACCGGCAGATCGAAGCTCGAATGATAACTGTATGCCATCGCGTCAGCACCGATTTTTGACGCCGAATAGGGCGACTGTGCCTGCAGCGGATGACTTTCGCTGATTGGGACAAAGCGAGCCGTTCCGTAGACTTCGCTCGTCGAGGTCTGGATGACACGGCCAACGCCAGCATCGAGTGCGCCCTGAAGCACATTCAACGTGCCATTAATGTTGGTGTCCACATAGCTGGACGGCGCCTGATAGGAATAGGGAATAGCGATGAGCGCGGCCAGATGAAATATTGTGTCAACGCCTTTAGCGACGGCACGCATTTGCGCGGGGTCGCGAACGTCTCCAAGAATGACCTCGAACTTGCCGCGGTATTCAGACTGGTCCAGCCAGCCCCAGCTGGAAAACGAGTTGTATTGGCAAAGGGCGCGGACTTCCACGCCTGCCTTGACCAAGGTTTCAACGAGGTGAGAGCCGATGAAGCCGTCCGCGCCGGTCACAAGTACTTTCTTCATTTCAATAAGCCCTCAGAATCGCGGAGGTAAAGCATCTTCACATCCCAGGGGAGCTGGATCGCCGAAATCGACGGTTTTCGCTGCTGCCCCAGCATCTGGATGATTCCGACGTTGTCTTCGACTTCGAACCGTATGCCTTCAACCACCGAATAGATCGAAAAACGGCTGGAAATGCCGGCGCGGAGATAAAAGGTTCCGGTGTTCAACAAGGCAGCCGGAATGACTACTCGCGCCTGATAATAACCTGGAGACCGGGTGTCGAGACGGCTTAAGTCGAGTTCCGGATCAGACAGGCTGATGACCGGGGAATAACCATCCTCCATCATGATCTGCAGCCCGACGGAAAGTCCTGTCAGTGGCTCGCGCAGTTCATACTCCATCTCGATGATAAAATTCTTCGTGAGTTCAACAGTTTGTGCTAGCTCGCCATCTTCGTTTCGGATGGAAAGGCGAGAGATCACCGCCTTGCCGTCGACATCCTGTGGGTCGATTTCAAAGTCTATCTTCCCGCTCATTTCAGGCCGGTCGAGATAGGCGCGAATGACATCGGACGTACTGCCCACGGCAGCCACGCGACCGTCGGACAACAGAATGGATCGAGGGCAAAGACTGCTCACAGCCGTCATATTATGGCTGACGAACATGATTGTTCGGCCCGCCTTGGTCACCTCCCGCATTCGGCCCATACATTTGTTCTGGAAGTTGACGTCGCCAACTGCCAGAACCTCATCGACAAGAAGTATTTCGGGTTCCAGATGTGCCGCAACGGAAAAGGCAAGTCGAACATACATGCCTGAAGAGTAACGTTTGACTGGGGTGTCGATGAAATCGCCGATTTCTGCGAACTCGACGATCTCATCGAACTTCGTGCGAACTTCGGAGTGTGTCATTCCAAGAATGGCACCGTTCAGGTAAACGTTTTCGCGCCCCGTGAGTTCGGGGTGGAACCCGGTTCCGACTTCCAAGAGGCTCGCAATCCTGCCTCGAATGCCAATATAGCCCGAGGTTGGACGCGTTATGCGAGACATCAGCTTCAGAAGGGTCGACTTGCCTGCCCCATTGCGACCGATGACGCCAACGATATCGCCACGGGAAATCTCGAAGGAGACATCATCCAGGGCGTGAAAAATATCGTTCTTAAGCCGAGCCTTGTTCTGTCTGTCAGAAGCGTAATCCGATACGGAGGCATTGGGGTCCGGCAGATTGCGGAGGCGCGCCCACCAGCTTTGGAGGTCGCGGTACAAGGTGCCATGATTGATGATACCCAAGCGATAGTGTTTGCTGACATTCTCGGCGCGTATAACGATATCATTCATCAAACGGTATCCATAGCGGTTGCCTCAGCCCGCGCAAAAAGTATCAAGCCGCCAATTATAATAATCAGAGTGGCCGCGACATTCGCCAGACAAATGCTCAGAGGAAGCGGCGACGCGTCGAAAAGTGCCCAACGGAATAGCTGAACCGGAGCCGTCATCGGATTGAGGTAGTAAAACCATTGATATCGTTCGGGAACCTGGCTGAAAGCATAGACGACAGGTGTCGCATACATCCAAAGCTGCGTAACGAAACCGACGGCATAAACCAGATCACGATATCGAACTGTCAGCGCGGAAACCAAGAGTCCCATTCCCACACCAAGCGTTGCAACATATAGCAAAATCAATGGTGTCGCGAAAACGAAACGCAAGCTGATCACTATTCCATCCTGGCTAAGCCAGAGAACAAAAGAGATCGTAAGCAGAAGCGTGAATTGGATGGCAAATGCGACCAGGCCGCTCATCGCGACTGCGAGTGGTACGACTAGCCGGGGGAAATACACTTTTCCAAACAAGTTCGAGTTTTTCGAAAATGTTTCTGAGTTATTGATGAGGCAAGCTGAGAAATAATTCCAAATAATGGTGCCGGACATATAAAAGACAAGCGGCGAAATTCCATCGGTGGAGAGATTGGCAATCTTTCCGAAGACGATGTAATAGGTGATCGTCGTCAGTATCGGTTGTATGAGATACCAAACCGGTCCAAGCACGGTTTGCTTGTAGAATGTCGTGAAATCCCTTTTGAAGAACATCCAGATAAGTTCACGATATTTCCACGCGGTCGTCAGCCCGACGCTGATGGTGCCGGACGGCTTGATGATTATATCCCAGGGTTCGGTGCCGCTTTCCCTTTCCTGTTTTGTCACGTGACCTGTCATATTAATGCGCTCAAACTCTCCGTTAGCCGTTGCTCGTGCCATATTTTCTACGGCCTCAGGGGACTGCATGGACCAACGCCATGTATCATGCGACTCGATCGAGGACACGCCCCAAAATTTCTCTCAGACGGTGGTCGAAATCTTCTTGCTTCCACAAGGAGGCTCTTTCAAGCCCCTTTTTGATCAAAGAGGAACGTAGGTCTTCATCTTCCCACAGGCGGCTCATTGCCCCTTGTATCTCCTCGACGGATTGCGGCGAGAAGTAAAGCGCTGCGTCACCGCACTGCTCCCGCATGCCATACTTGTCTGATATCAAGACGGGACAACCACACACCATCGCTTCAAGCGGAGGAATGTTTGTCGGGCCGAAAAAAGTCGGCATGACCAACCCTCTGGCACGACGATAAAACCCAGCCAGATCCGAATCCGGCACATAACCGACGAAGTGAACCGCTTGGGATAGCCCAAGCTCGCTTACCATCGCTTTGACGGCCGCATATTCGCGCTTTGTGTTGCCCGCCAAGACCAGTTCCATGTCCGGATGAGTCCTGCGCGCGGCTGCCAGCGCTTGTATGAGCCGCACATGGTTCTTGTGAGGCCAGAATTGCGCCGGATAAAAATAGAATTTTTCCGGAAGTCGGTAGTGTTCGGCGAAGGCGGACGTCTCAACCGAATCTGTCAGATAGTTCGGAGCGATATAAGGCAGCGGATATATGTGATCTTCTGGCGTGCCGTAGCTTTGCATGACATGCCGCCGCCCGGTTTCGGAATCGACGAGCACGGCAGCACTCTGGTTCGCAAGGTGACGGAACCGGCTTTCTCTCAGTTGAAAGCGCAACCAGCTTCCAGCTTCTGGAAAGCTGCGTTCATATCTGTGCATCAAATCGTGAACGGTTGCGATCGAGGGCTCCTTGATCTGCCAGGTCAGGGCGTCTTGAGCCGGAAAAATCCACAGATCACATTGGAGAGATGCCAATTCCCGCACGAGTGGGTTCACCCATCTCGCGACGACACGCGCTACGGAGCCGGGCAGAACCATGAACAGCTTGGCAAGTGTCTCGCCCCGCTTCCAGTGCTGTAGCGGGACGGCCTTCAGCGGGCTGGCATCAAGTTCCGAGCGCCAGGCTTCGTCCCCATAGGCAACGATGACCTCCACGTCCGTGCCGTCGATTGAAGACAGGGCCTGCACGAGGCTTTGCGCGTACTGGAACATACCACCGGCATGGCGGCCTACTCCGAGATAGAAACCAATCCTCTTCCGACGCAAGGTAATTCGGCTGTCCAAATGTATCGCCAACAGTCAGCCCGCGTTCTTGCGCGCTACGACACAGACGCCCCAGGTTTCGGTCCCCGGCGTCGAACTGGACATCCACTCTTCGGCAATCACCCGGCTCATCCCCGCATTCGTCAGGAGGCGGTCTATCTCGTTCAGGAAGAGGTAGCGCATGCGGTGGGTTTCGCAAACCATTTCGGTCTTGGCGCTCAGCTTCTCCGTCGCGAAGATTGTGTAATTGACATCCACGATGTTCTCGGCGTCATGAACCACCGATTCTGCAACGCGAACGACGGAAATCTCATCGTTTTCCAAGCGTTTGACGCGGGTACTCGGCCGCTGCCAAAGGACTGCTGGTCCGTACCAGAAGTCGAATATGAAAATTCCGCCATCTTCGAGATGGTGGGAGACAGTCTCCATCATCGCTTCGAGATCGGCATCGGACGTCTGATAGCTCAGGACATGAAAAAGGGAGATGACCGCCTGGAATCGCCGATCCGTCCGGAATGTGCGTGCATCGCCCAGCGTGAAATCAAGTTTGCCGCCCGACTGTGCCGCCTTCGGCATGGCCGCCGCAAACATGGTTTCCGACAGTTCTACTCCCAGCACCCCAAATCCGGCTTCTGCGATCTTCTCGGCGTGAATGCCGGTGCCGGAGCCTAACTCCAGAATTTGCGCGATTGGGCCGGTGGCATAACGCTCCAGCAGAGCTTTCACATAAGCTGTTTCGCCCTCGTAATCCTTGTCCTTATAGAGAAGATCGTAATACTGGGAGTACAATCCGAAACTGGTCGTCAACGGATAACCTCCGCTACGATACCCGCGACTTCGCGAATTTGATCTTCCCTTAGCGCCATGCCGCTTGGAATATAGAAGCCACGGCGCGCAAGCTTTGCGGCGATGGGAAGATCTGCATCCTTGAGGAAGCCCATCTTCTGCAGAACGGGCTGCTCGTGCATCGGCCAGAAAAACGGACGGCAGCCTACGCCTTTCGCCGCCAATCGTTTCATCGCTTCGGCTGCGTCGAAATCGATCTCGTCCTTCAGCACGATGCCATAGACCCAATAGATATTCCGGGCATAGCTTGTCTCGGGCAACGGCAGTTGAATGCCGGGCAGGTCCTCAAGCAGCTCGGTATACAGTTTGCCCATCGCACGTTTGCGCTCGACGAATTCCGGAAGGCGCTCAAGCTGCGCGCAACCCAGAGCCGCCTGCATATTCGTCATACGCATATTCCAGCCCAGTTCCTCGTGAACGAAGCGGCGGGCAGGCAGGAAGCAGAGATTTCGCAGGCTCCGGGATCTGTCGGCAAGGGCGTCGGAATCGGTGACGATCATGCCACCTTCGCCTGTGGTAATGTGCTTATTGGGATAGAAGCTGAAAATGCTGACATCGCCGAAACTGCCGCAAGGCTGGCCGTTATAGGTCTGTCCATGCATTTCTGCAGCGTCCTCAATGATCTTGAGGTCGTGGCGGCGGGCGATCTCGTTGATCGCGGTCATATCGCAGGGCAGGCCATAGATATGCACCACCATGATGGCGCGCGTCTTCGGCGTGATAGCTGCTTCGATCTTCGTCGGATCGATATTCCAGGTTAGAGGATCCGAATCCACCGCAACCGGCACACAACCGGCTCTCACGATGGCTGCGGCGCAGGAAATGATCGTGAAGGACGGCATGATGACCTCGGCGCCTTCCTCCAGGCCAAGCGCCATCATGCCAGCGTCGAGAGCCATCGAACCATTCGCAACGGCGATTGCGTGCTTGCGGCCGACGGTCGCGGCAAACTCACGCTCAAAACGTGTGATGAAGGGGCCTTCGGAGGAGATCCAGCCGGTCTCGATGCATTCCAGCAGATATTTACTCTCGTTACCATTCAGCAGCGGTTCATTAACCGGAATCATTCGGCACCCTTTATCTTCAGTTCCTGCACCGACGGTACAAATCGCGTCTTGTCGGATTCCCCGGCGTAAGGCCCCTGCTTAACTTCGATGATTTCAGCTTCTTCGATAATTTCAAAACCATGTCCGCCGAAGGCCAGCAGTATGACGTCGCCTGCGCGCAGGATCGCGCTTTCGTAGTATTCCTGCGCGTCGGAATAGAAGTCCACGCGGACAACGCCTGACTTTATAAGCAGGACTTCCTTCGTATAGAGAACCTCGCGCACGACGGCGTTGTGGACGTGGGGTTGGATGACATAGCCCGTCGGTCGCTTCATATAGGCGAGTTGCTGCGAAAATTCGTCCGGCGTGAAGAATTGGATACCATCGAACGTGTAGTTCGACCGCAATATCATGGCCTGCAACTCGCCACCGTTCGTGATCTTTTCTATCATGTTTCTCTTTCCCAAATCGACCGATGCGTCAGGATGCCGCCAAACCGACTACTTTGCGTATGCGCTTGACCCCGGCCGAGAATACGAGCTTGTAAAAATCATTCATCCGCTGGCGGCGCATCTTTGCGAAAAAGCCCAACACGCGCAGTCGCATTTGTTCGTTAACTTCAACGGGGATCTTTTGCAATTTCCCCGGCGCATGCCCAAGGCTGCCGGCGTAATAATCGACATCGCTGCAGTGGACCCCGCTGTCGTCAAACCCTGAGTTCTCCACAAGGCTCTGGCGAGGGTAGAGAGTCAGCATATTGTCCAGATAAGCGCTGGCATGCCACCTGATCGCCCAGGATTGATTCTTGCCTTTGACTTGATTGCGCAGCATCGCGAGGAAAAAGGCGTTCCCACCATAGTCGAAAGCTTTGGCAAGGCCTTTCTCTTTCAGGCCCGTCAGAAGCTTAGCCCCATTGGGTTCGAAATGTTTCCATGCCCGGGCCCACGTGGCCCATCCCCAACAGTCCGCCCCACGTAGGAAATAGCTCTCGGGAGCATCGTCATTGGGGACCGGATAGGCGTAGCCGTGAATGCTGGCGACCCGCTCCTCATCTGCATAAAGATCCAACCCCTGGTTCATATAGCGCAAGAAGTCAGGCGAGGTTATCAGGTCGTCCTCGACGACGATGACGCGGCCATATTGTTCGCACAGACGGCCCACGCCATCGATGATAGAACCGGCAAGGCCATAGTTTTTTTCACGCTCGACGATAGTGACTGACTTGAAACCCGTTACCGTCTTTGCCTGTTCACGGACCTGGCGCACGCGCTCCGCTTCTTTTTCATTGCGCTGACCGTCGCAAAAAATGAAGAGCGGCGTCTGTTCCGCCAATTCGTTTGCCTGCAATGCAGCGACCGTCCGTGCCATATGCATGGGACGATTGAAGACAAAAAGTATGACTGGTGCGCATTCCATGATTATTCCCAGCATTTCCTGCGTTGCGCAAATTGCTCGAGTCTATGTACGAACAGGGTCTCGGCTTCGAGCCGCTCCATGTCGATCGCTTTTAGCTGCTTACGCCCTTTTTCGATCAGATCAACTGCCACCGCAGGATCCCGAATGCGCAACATTGCGTCGGCCCACTGCTCTGCGTCATTAGCGTCGGCAAACAACGCCGCATCGCCGACCTGTTCATTGAGGTGCGCCGAATAGATCAACGGGCGGCCGACTGCCCAGGCTTCCAACGGCGGTAGATTGGTCGGGCCAAAATAAGTCGACATCACGACGGCCAGAGCGCCTTCGTAAAGCGCGCGCATGTGATCAACCGGCACAAAGCCGAGAAACGTCACATTGTCGGAGACGCCTAACCGCTGCGCTTGCTGCTTGATCCGGGCCAAATTACCGCGGTCCGCACCTGAAAAGACCACGCGTATATCGGAATTGACGGCCGTCTTTTGCTTTAACAACGAGACCGCTTCAAGAATGCGTATATGGTTCTTATGAGGCCAGAATTGCGCCGGATAGAAATAATAACCATCCCTCAGCCCGTAATTGCCAAGCACGGCTGTGCGATCGATCGAATGCGCTTCACCTAAGAACGGAGAGGGCTCGAACGGCATCGCAATCATGCGCTCTTCGTCAATTCCGTAGCGAACGACAATGCTCTTCAGAAGCTGATGTGATGCCACCATGACGGCGACGGCACGTGGCAGGCATGTGGAAAAGTGCCGCTCTCGTTCTTCGAACCTGCCATCGGAGCTCACTTCCGGAAATTCGAGATCGTCCCGATGACAGAGATCAAGAACGGTCGTGACGTAGTTGAGCTTGCGGAAATAGTTCGGAGTTGAGGAATGGGTAACAAAATACGCCAGATCCATGCCTGCTTTCAGCAGCGCATTTTCCATTTTGTTTGCCATCCACGCTTTGCCAATTTCCTTGCGGCTTAAGCGGCGCAACACGGCGAGTGCAATTCGAGATAGCCTTCCGGCGACAGGCAGGTATTCCGCGGGAACTCCAAGCCGCTTGAGATGCTGCAGATTGGCTTTGATCGTCGTGAAAGCCACGACCTCATGCTGTTTTCCGATGATACGCTGGAGTTGTACGATCGCATTGATTGCTTGATTGAATCCGCCACCGACCTGAATCGGGTTTTCCAGCAAGATACCAATTTTCATGCTTTGACTAACCTCAGCGTCCGCGCCAGCAGACGGCTACTTCACATTTCGATCAGGCCGGAGAACCGCGTCGTTTTTCACAAAAAATCTGACACAGCGGATCTCGCTCCTCAATTTCTCGTCCCCTTTGTAAAAGGGTCACAGTCAGCGGATGCTGTCACGAATTGATCGTCACGGAGATCCGCAAAAGGGCGCTCTCACCAATTGGCGCGAGGGGTCATCCGCGTCATCCATTCATTTGCACCTAATTAATTCCTGGTATTTGCCTTAGCATATCCTGCGATCACGACAACACCCACAACGGCCCGGTCACAAGCAAAGTTGGACCTGTTTGGAGGGTGTCGTTGCAATCTTGAGACAATGATCGACAATTTCTTCTATGGTGCTTGAAGGGCCATCAAAACCTGGAGCGGGAAAGTAAACTGAAGGGCAAAATGACCTCTTGCCCGGTGAGGACAGTCAAGGAAGAACCGCCCGATCGTATTTACCCCTTAGACATCTGACAAATGGAAAGCTCTGGTCTCATCGTGCCAGCCTCGCGTCAACCGAAGAGATCGACGATGCTCATTTCGCCGGCCTGGCCGCAGTTACATGGGGGTTGCACTCGTTCGGCCGTTTCCATAAACACGACCCGAAGATTGTATCGAAAGACGATGAAAATGACAAAAACCGCGCTTATTACTGGGGTAACTGGTCAGGATGGTGCCTATTTGGCCGAATTGCTTCTGAGCAAGGGCTATACGGTGCACGGTATCAAGCGGCGATCCTCGTCTTTTAATACCGGCCGCATCGAACATATCTATCAGGATCCGCATGAGGCACATCCTCGCTTCATTCTCCACTATGGCGATATGATCGACTCGACCAACCTGCTGCGGATCGTGCAGCAGACGCAGCCCGATGAAATCTACAATCTTGCCGCACAAAGCCATGTGGGTGTGAGCTTCGAAACACCTGAATATACGGCGGATGCCGATGGCGTCGGGACGCTGAGGTTGCTCGAAGCGATCCGTATCCTGGGGCTCGGGGAAAAGACCCGGTTCTACCAGGCATCGACCTCGGAACTCTACGGTCTTGTGCAGGAAGTGCCGCAGAACGAGAAGACGCCCTTTTACCCGCGTTCTCCCTATGCCGCAGCCAAGCTCTATGCCTACTGGATCGTTGTGAATTATCGCGAGGCCTACGGCATGCATGCGTCGAACGGCATTCTTTTCAATCACGAAAGCCCGCTTCGCGGCGAAACCTTCGTCACGCGCAAGATCACGATGGCCGTTGCTGCCATCCATCTGGGGCGGCAGGATAAGCTTTTCCTCGGCAATCTCGACGCCAAGCGCGACTGGGGCCACGCGCGTGAATATGTCGAGGGCATGTGGCGCATGCTGCAGCAGGACAAGCCGGATGACTACGTCTTGGCGACCGGTGAGACGACGAGTGTCCGCCAGTTTGTGGAGTGGGCTTTTGCCGACGTGGGCATTGCTTTGGAATGGAAGGGGTCCGGCGTCGACGAAAAGGGTTATGACTCCGCGTCCGGTGCCTGCCTTGTAGAAATCGACCCGCGGTATTTCCGCCCGACGGAAGTCGATCTTCTGCTTGGCGACCCGACCAAGGCACGTCAGAAACTCGGCTGGCACCACAAGACCCCGGTTCGCGAACTTGCCGCCGAAATGGTGCGGGAGGATGTCAAGCACTTGAAGGCTCAAAACAGCCGGAAAGAGATCTGAGTGTACGACCTGTCCAACAAGAAAATCTGGGTCGCCGGTCATCGCGGCATGGTCGGCAGCGCGCTTGTGCGCCGGCTTCACTCAGAAAATTGCACTGTCATCACGGCAACGCGACAGGAGCTTGATCTCAAACGGCAGGACGAGGTCGAGAAATTCGTCCAGACGAACAGACCGGATGCGATCATCCTCGCTGCTGCAAAGGTTGGCGGTATTCTTGCGAACGATACCTTCCCGGCCGATTTCCTCTACGATAACCTGATTATTGAGGCCAATATCTTCGAAGCCGCGCATCGTAACGGCGTCGACAGGCTTCTGTTTCTGGGCTCAAGCTGCATTTATCCTAAATTCGCGCCGCAGCCGATTTCTGAAGATGCGCTTCTGACCGGACCGCTTGAGCCGACCAACGAGTGGTATGCTGTCGCCAAGATTGCCGGGATCAAGCTGGCCGACGCCTACCGCAAGCAGCACGGACGCGATTATATTTCTGCCATGCCCACCAACCTCTATGGTCCGGGCGATAATTTCGATCTGCAATCCAGTCACGTTCTGCCGGCGCTAATTCACAAAGCGCACGTCGCAAAGGTGACGGGGGCATCCGAAATTGCCATCTGGGGAACCGGAAAGCCACGACGGGAATTTCTCCACGTTGACGATTGCGCGGATGCGCTGGTTTTCCTGTTGAAGAACTATTCGGACGCGCAGCACGTCAATGTCGGTTCGGGAGAGGACATTGAAATCATCGAGCTCGCGCGGTTGGTTTGCCGTGTTGTCGGTTACGAAGGAAAAATTGCCCACGACCTCTCCAAGCCTGACGGGACGCCGCGTAAGCTCATGAGCACCGACAAGCTGAAGAACATGGGCTGGATGCCACGCATCTCGCTGGAGGAAGGTATCCGCGCAGTGTATGATTGGTTTCTGCAGTTCGAAGGCAACGCCGTGGCGCGACAATAGCTGTCGGGCATCCAGAACTCCAAAGGGCGGCGATTGGCGTGACGTGTGAGCCGTCGGTTCTAGGCGACGTGGCTGCTACCCTTGATCGAGACGATGGGGTATGCCGAAAGTCCGGACTTGAACACCAAGTTCACCGTCGTTCCCGGCGTCTGGCGCTTAATCTGATGGAGAAGCGGAAGACGTTCGACCAGCGTTCGGCTGAGAACTTGCCGTTCGTTCGGATTGCCTGGCGTGCGGCGGTACCAGGAAATCGAGGAGACCATCGCCCCTTAGGTCGGCGGTTCTCTTTTCCAGAATGTCACCAATCAGGGTCGTCAGAAATTCTGC
This sequence comes from Rhizobium sp. CB2179, assembly GCF_057653455.1. NCBI lineage: Bacteria > Pseudomonadati > Pseudomonadota > Alphaproteobacteria > Hyphomicrobiales > Rhizobiaceae > Rhizobium > Rhizobium sp. CB2179. Next base: position 460,866 of record NZ_CM172781.1, read on the forward strand.
TGTCAGATGGTTCCAGTCTGTGATGAACGGAACACCCCTGCTGCTCGTGAGGCATTTCTCCTTGTCGTAATCGCAGTGAAGCTTGACGATATCGACGTAGGTGAACGCTAGATCGGATGGGAAAAATGGCAGTTGCTCTAAAGGCTGGTTGGCCGGCGGATAGGTCGCTTCCCGCAGGCATATAGAGGCATCGGATTTTCTCTGAAACATGAGCCCTAGGCACGAGTGTAATTCGTCGAGCTGGAAATAATTTCCGAAAACGAAAATTCGCGCGTCATCCGAGTGGCTTTTCATCCAGGAAAGAAGCTCAAACCTGAAGGGGTTGACGGTGTATTCAAAAGGCCGAAGGCTCGTGAGGAAGATCGCTTTCGTTCGGCTGAGCAATGACTTGTCGTTGATAAATTTTTCAAAGGGAATGCAGTATTTATCGAAAATGCTGGCGCGAGAGGGGGCCTTAACAATATCGTTCTTGATCTCCACCATGCAGTTTAAGTAGCTGATTGCGACGACTTGATATCGGTCGGAATCGATGTAATTTTTCAGCGCGATCGACCAGTTTCTGGCGTGCGAGTCCCCAATTATGAAGATAATGGGCTTCCCAGCTTGAATGTTGTTGTTCAAGCTTAGAAAAGTGCTTTCGAGCCGTGCTTCGTTCGTCTGCGCGAGAGGTGGATAAATTTGATCCAACCTGTGAGGAAAACCGGCCATAGAGATTGCTGACACAACTGCAGCCGTGATGGTTGCAGCTGATGAGCCCAGGTAGATCCAGAGAGCGCGGCTTCTCCTGGAGTGGCGAAGGGGCTTTTCGATAACGACAAAGCTCACGACCGCGACCAAGACCGTCGCTGCGATGGCGAGGAGCTTATCGCCATTGTTGAAATTCAAGCTTGTCAGCCGCAAGAAGGCGAAGACCGGGTAGTGCCACAAATATAGAGAGTAGGATACTATTCCGGTGAGCGCCGCAGGTGGAGAAGCCAACAGGCGCCCGACTGCGTGCTGCTGACTGGCGAATGCGAGCAACAGACAGGTCCCGATGACCGGGATCACAGTGAACAGACCGGGATGAGCTGTGTCCTTTCTGAACAAGATCAGTGAACCAAGAACGAGGACAAGCCCGACCGCGGCGAGTAACGGCCGAGGGCGAGTTCGTCCGCGCCTCACATCGTGATAGGCGAGAAGTGTTCCGGCCAGCAGTTCCCAGGCCCGGGTGAGTGGCGAGTAGAAGGCCTGCTGTTGATCATACCGTACCGTCACCAGACACAATACAAAGCTGAGGGATGCCACAAGCAACACGCATGGCAGAAACCTTGACTTCAGGTATCGGCGCACGATCAGCAATAAGAGCGGAAACCCGATATAAAACTGCTCTTCGACGCTCAACGACCAGGTGTGAAGAAAAGGCTTGAGAAGGGTATTGGGCTCCCCGTATTGAGCCGCAGTAAAATAAAAATAGATATTCGACCCAAATAGGAGCGTCGAACCTATGGAATTCGCGTAATCCAGGAGTTCCGACGGTAGCAAAAGGTAATAAGCGAAGGGTATCGTCACGAAAATGACTGCGAACAACGCAGGAAGAATTCTTCTTGCACGCCGAGCGTAGAATTTGAGGAAATCAATACGCCCCGTTGCTTCGATTTCTGTCAGCAAGATTTGGGAAATCAGAAAGCCGCTGATCACAAAAAATACATCGACGCCAATGTATCCACCCTGAAGTAACGTGTGGCCAGCAATCGTGAACTCGGCGTGATAAAGGATAACCGCAATCACCGATATGGCCCTTAAGCCATCGATCTCTGGTCTGTAAGCCTTCAATGCTAGCGCCTGCCTTCGATATCGAGAGCGTAACTTTGTCGCGCGCAAGAATGGCGCTTTTGGGCTGCCTAACACAGAGATCTTGGAGGGAGAACAGTATGACCTGATAAAAGATTTGTGGGCGGGGCCGATTTCAATCTTTATTTTCTGCGCTGTTGTAAATCAGCATTCCGGAACCCTCATTAGTTTGCATTTGTTTTCCCAGTCGCTGACCAATTTTGTCGATGGGTCATTCCAGAAGCGAGAAGACGTCAGGCCGACGCCAATTAGCGCCTACCATCGCTGCCCACCACGGCGCGCCCGAAATCAAAAAAAATCGAAATGGGCGGGTGTAGTGCGCAGATGCTGTAAGCTGTTCGCCCAAGCCAGGATGTCGGATTCGCCGATATGCTGCGCCCGTCGATCCAAGTGATCGGGGCAGCGAAAAGGAAGCAGGCATTGGAGGAGGGGACGGGGAGGGCAGATAAAAGCAAACCCGTTTTGTCGTAAAATCAATCGCTTAGTGAAATAGTGGCTGGGGAACATGGATTCCACATGATTTCAATGGCTTAACGAAAAAGCCTTGAAATTCCCTCTTTTTTCCCGCGGCGAGCGACCGTGGATGCCACGTTTGTGCCTGGCTTTGGGCCTCAGTAAATAGGACGGGCGAGCGGCAATAATTTCCGCTGTCGGACTTCAAATCATCGTCTCGGCACGGCTTCGTCCATAGCGCGCAATAGAGCGGACGTCGCGACGCAAGCGTCAGACGACTGACAAAGGGCCAAACTCAGGCTGTCTGTTGCAAGGCGCGCGGCGCGAAATCGGACTCGCGCACCCCTGTTCATCTACTCGCCAACCGTTACAGCTCGGATTTGCTAATCCCGGTGCACAGTATGGCGCTGCAGGTACAGCGGTTGTTTCAGTGACGTTTGCGAACTCGCGGGAGCATACTCCGCCCCCATAGATACTCACCAGCAGGAATGCGAGCAGCGAAAGCATCAGGTGGTCAATGGCTCCTCCAAAAAACCACAGCAGGTTTTGAGACTTCCGCCCTTACGTCTCGGCTGCAGCGGATGCTACCTGTGCTTCAGAAAGATCCGTTCATGTCTACTCGCAAAAGGTCTGGCCATCAAACTTGAAGCACTTTCCTGATGTGGGTGTATTAACGTTTCCGTTGCCGCGGAGCGACTTCGGCGGCGCGGATTGAGAGACGATGGGCGGCTTGTGCTTTCCCGGATTTCGCGGTTGGGCTTGGCGTTTCGGCATTGTCGAAGATGGTGTCTGTTTCACGGATGGCGCTGCTGGTTCGGGCTCAGCAGGTTTCTTGCCGTTCAGTGCCCCGCTCGCGCTCGGCCTGTCCACGACGCCCGGTGGGCTATCCCCTTCGATTGACGCGTCCAGCTTGGCAAGTGAGGGACCGATCACCATGTCACCGCCCCCTGCTGGCGGAATAAATCCATATGAAGGATTTAGTGGAAAATCCTTGGTATATTGTGGGCTATGGCGCGTCACATAGGAGATCACGTCTGATCCGGTAACGTAACCATCAGCATTTCGGCTTCCCTCGTCGAATGCGCCCACAAGTAACGCACTAAATACGCCCGACGGAACCTCCTGCTGCTCATTTCCGGCAGTCAGGAATTGCCGGACATGCTTTTTTACGTTTTCACCGAAGATATAGCCCATCGCATTCGGTGGCGGTGGCAGACCGAGCGTGGACAAAATCCCGCCGGCATTACATGCTTCAAGCGCAAAAAAGGCATGTTTGATGGTCATCGCGGAGGCAAGTTCAGTCAGCCGCGAAATCGGAATTGCGGATCTGTAAAATCCTTGAGGATTAGTGCTGGGATCGCCAGCGTCCACGGGAACCAAGAAAGTCCGTATCCCCGCATCGTCATCGGAGGTCCCTAGTGAGGTACCATGGCCGAAATAGTAAAATAGAAGGCGAGTTTGGTTCCGGTACCCAATGTTCGATAGTATTTCACTCAGTAGGAGTTGGAATTGCTGCCCCTTCAAGTCGCGCCAGATCATCACGTGATAACCGCGAGCTTCAAGTGCTTTCCTTAAAATGGAAGCGCTTCGCTCTCCCTGTGCAACGGTTGATGACCAACCGTTTGAATATCGCCCTTGAATGATGAGAACAGCATAGCTTTCATCGTATATTGTCCTGGCAACACCCTCTGGATCCTTGATGATCATCGCGGTGGAGCCGTTTCCCGGCGTTTGATATTGAGGTGGGACGCTCCAAGTCATTTCGAGATTTTGGGCCCATGCAGAAGAGCTGCAGACACCAAGAAACAGGGCAACCCGTAGAACGACGAGGCCCAGGGAGTGGAGCTCACCCATCTCGCAGGCTTTTCGTTCTACGAATGGAAACAAGTTCTAGTTCGTTCTTGATGTTGAGCGACTTTACGTTGAAGGTATGTAGGCCGTCCCTATTGAACTGGTTCCCCCCCAGAACGTCTACATGGTGCGGCTGACGAGGAGTCGCGCGGTGGAAAAACGCCACGTGTCCGTGGGTAGGATCCGACCTATCCGTGAAGACGGCAATGTCGCCCGGTCTCGCCGCACTTGGTGGCCAGCTATCCCGCTTGTTCCACACTTCTGTGCCCCAGCCTGCATTTCTGATGAACGATTGAGACGCAGCGCTGTTCGTTCCCGCTATCGATGGTGAAGCGTTTTGAAGGCACCAGTTCACAAACGCTGAGCACCAAGGTGTTTTGTCCCCGGCGGGCTGAGTTTTTGTAGAAGCAAAGAATAGAACGATCAGAGGGTTCGCAAGGGTGGGACGCGCAGGATTTGGCTCGGGCCACGCAATCTGAAATTTGGGGGGAAGCGACGTGACGAAATATCTGGCGATATCATATGGACGCCGAGCCTTCCGTGCTTCATCAAGTTGATCATGTGCTTCCTTCCAAAGCGGCGAGGATGCAGGCGGAATGATCCGACCAAGCGTGATCGGGTTCGCGTCGCCGATTGCGTCCTTGAGCAAAGCCTCCCAGCTATCATCTGCCCTGGCGGAAACAGCCGTCACCAAAGCCAACGCGGATTGCACGAGAAACGTTCGACGCGTACGCATGGATATCCCCCAAGTGAAGCTGACGTGGGGCCGAGCCGTCTCGCGAAAGCTGCCGACCACAACCAGTGCGAATAATCTAGGCAATCATACTCTATTTAGTTGGGAATTAGAATATGATAATAAAGGGTCGGAATCTGTCAGTTTTGCACGTGATGCCGAACTACCGGCCTTCGGCATTGCTTGTCTTCAGCAATAAAGGTCGGCGCAGTCGTCTCTGATGGAGAAAAACACTTCCTAGCGGCTGAAGAGATTTACCTATCGCAAAACCAGGAAAAGGCAGGGGTATCTATGCGGCTGATATCTATTGCGAGCGCTCTCCTTGCTTTAACTATGCCCGTCACGGCCTTTAGTCAAAGCGATCTTCAAGCGCAACTGAAGGGCCACTCGATTGTGGTGCAGTACACGGAAGTGGTTCATGGGAGACGTAGGACGGGGAAGATTGTGTGGAATCAGGAAATTTATATATCATCACGGGGACGGCTCTTCGTCCGTGTTAATGCGGAGGGTAAAGGGCGAACAGCAAGGCATGAAATAACGCCCGGCTCCGATAATTCTGGTGGGGCAACCCCATTCAGATGGACTCAGAACGGATTGGCTAGGGGGTGGCGCGATCGCAGAGGCCGCATGGTGCGTCAGACGATCGAAGTATCGAGGTCGGGCACGAGCTTCAGCTGCAGGGCCACCATCACACGGTCTGCTTTTGCGTCCGGAGCCGATCACCACATCTGCACGGTCGCCGTCGGGAATCCGCTGGGAGGAAAATAAGCGACCATAGTGGCGCAGCCGCCAGAGGTAGCAGCGCTGTCAAAACAGAGAAGGTCGCACCAAGGCGAGTAGGGATCTGCGATGGTCAGACGAGTGCCGTAGGTATTGGAAGAATGGAGCCAGCCGTTTACAGCCTACCATCTCTACTCTCCCAGCAGACGTCCAGATGTCGCCGCCATGGCGGTGGTCGTGGGGGAGAATTGGCTGGGGAACCTGGATTCGAACCAAGATTAACGGAGTCAGAGTCCGTCGTTCTACCATTGAACTATTCCCCAGCATAAGCGAACCGGCGGGCGGTCGGCTGGTGTGCGGCGCTTATAACCAAAAGCCGGGGGATTGCAAATACCCGATTTGAAAAAAATCGGTGCTGCCGCGGAAAGGTGAAACCGCTGCGAATCCCCTGTCCAAAAAAGAATTTGGCGATTTCGGCGGGCGCTGATATTCTTGCCGCAACGCAAAAATCGAATGAGCGCCTGCTGCATATCTCAAGACTTGCGCGGCGCGATGGAAAAACAACGTGGAAGACCCCGAAGGCGGCGCAAAGCTGCAATTTGACGGGGCGTCGGCGGCAGGGCGCAAGGACGGCAAGAAGTCCAGGCGCCGCAAGGGCAAACGTGGCGGGCAATCCCGCAACGGTGCTCATCCCGCTTCGCATGAGCCTTCCGGCGGTGCCGGACAGCCTGCGCGCCCGATGGAAGATGCAGCCGGCAATCCGGCCCGCAAGCGCAAGCGTCGCCGTCGTGGCGGCCATGGTGCTGTGCAGGATGGTTCACCTCAACCTCATATGATGGAACAGGCCGGAGCGGCAGATCATGCCGCCCGCTCCGATGGCGATTCGGCGCCGAGCCGTCGCAACCGCCGCAAGCATCGCGGCAAGCGCGGTCTGCAGGGCCGGCCGCTAACACCGGCAAAACCATCAGGTGCCCCGCAGCAGGAACGCCGCGCGGAAGAGACGGCGCTCGGTGGCGAACTGCGTGAAACACTGAATGGCGCGAGCGCCAACCGCAGGGGTCGCCAGGAAAGCCATGCCCATCCCGGGCATCAGGGGGATCGTCAGGCCGGCGAACATGTGTGGCCGGAGGAGCTCTATGCTGCCCTCGATCTCGGCACCAACAATTGCCGTCTCCTCATTGCCCAGCCGACTCGTCCGGGACAATTTCGCGTCGTCGACGCCTTTTCCCGCATCGTGCGCCTCGGCGAAGGTCTTGCGGCCAGCGGCCGTCTGTCCGATGAGGCGATGGAGAGGGCGATCGAGGCGCTGAGGATCTGCGCCTCCAAGCTCAGGAACCGGGAGATCCGCCGCATGCGGCTGATCGCCACCGAAGCCTGCCGCCAGGCCGTCAATGGCGAGGAATTCCTCAGCCGGGTCGTTGCCGAAACCGGCCTCGCGCTTGAGATCATCGATCGCGAGACAGAGGCGCGGCTTGCCGTCTCCGGCTGCTCCTCGCTGGTCGGTCGCGAGACGCGCTCCGTCGTGCTCTTCGATATCGGCGGCGGCTCGTCGGAGATTGCCGTCATCCGCATCGGCGACAATCGCTTCAGCCGCCTTGCCAATCACATCACCCACTGGACCTCGTTGCCGGTCGGCGTCGTGACCCTGTCGGAGCGCCATGGCGGGCACGACGTCACGCCGGAGGCCTTCGAAGGCATGGTGCGTGAAGTCGAAGGCATGCTTGGAAGCTTCGATTGCCCGGAGATCGAGGTCGCCCAGACCGGCGACTTTCACCTGATCGGCACATCGGGCACGGTGACGACGCTGGCCGGCGTGCATCTCGACCTGCCGCGTTATGACCGGCGCAAGGTCGATGGCATCTGGCTATCCGACGACGAGGTCTCCGCCATGCAGGCAAAGCTTCTCTCCTGGGATTTCGCAAGCCGTGCCGCCAATCCCTGCATCGGGCCTGACCGGGCCGATCTGGTGCTCGCCGGCTGCGCCATTCTCGAGGCGATCCGCCGCCGCTGGCCGAGCCCGCGCATGCGCGTTGCCGATCGCGGCTTGAGGGAAGGCTTGCTCACCGACATGATGGCCGATGACGGCGTGTGGCGGCGCAACCGCAACCGCCGCGGCCAGCGCGTGAGATCGTGAGATAAGGAATAGGCATGACCAAGGCACCGATCGCGGGAAACCGCACCGGCCGCAAGCTCGGCCAGCGCGTCAAGAACAAGAAGATGAAGGCCTCCTCCCGCCAATGGCTGGAGCGCCACATCAACGATCCCTATGTGCAGCGCGCCCAGCTCGAAGGCTATCGCGCCCGTGCCGCCTTCAAGCTGCTGGAGATCGACGAGAAACATCATATCCTGCGCGGCGCCAGGCGCATTATCGATCTCGGCGCTGCCCCCGGCAGCTGGTCGCAGATCGCCGCCAAAGTCACCGGTTCGACAGATGATGATATTCGTGTGGCTGCGATCGATTTCCTCGAAATGACCCAGCTGCCGGGGGTCAAGATCCTGCAGCTGGATTTCCTCGATCCCAGTGCGCCGGAAAAGCTGTTGGAGGCCGTCGGCGGCACGCCTGATCTCGTCATCTCCGACATGGCGGCGCCCACCACCGGCCACCACCGCACCGACCATCTGCGCACCATGCATCTCTGTGAGGTGGCGGCGCATTTCGCCGTCGAAGTGCTGGGGGAAGGCGGGCACTTCCTCACCAAGACCTTCCAGGGCGGCACCGAGCGTGAGCTGCTTGCCATGCTCAAGCAGAACTTCCGCCAGGTCGTCCATGTCAAACCGAACTCGTCGCGCGCCGAATCAGTCGAGATGTTCCTGCTGGCCAAGGGGTTCAAGGGACGCAAGGCCGAAGGCAACGCAGAGGAAGCTTGATCTTCGGGCCGGTCCCGACGGATGATGGCGATCAACTGCATAACTCCTTAAAACGGTATCGATTTAAGGATAAGATATGCAGCAATGGAAAGCGTTGCCGCGTCCTTTGCGTGTCTGAAGGGCGCACCGCGCTGTCAGGATTTGAACCGCTGATCCCATGCTTCTTTACGTCACGCTCGGAACCAACGACCTCTATCGCGCAGGGCATTTTTATGATGCCGTGCTGTCTCCCCTCGGCTATCGCCGTCAGCGCTCTTCCGAAGAGGAAATCGGCTATTCCGCCGAGGGCGATACGCGCTGCCGCTTCTGGGTGGTGACGCCGTTCAATCACCGCCGGGCAACCTCAGGCAATGGCGCCATGGTGGCGCTTGCAGCCGAAACGCGGGCTGATGTCGATGCCTTTCATGCGGCGGCAATCGCGGCAGGCGCCGTGGATGAGGGCGAGCCCGGCCTGCGCTCCTACCATGCCCAATTCTATGCCGCCTATGTGCGTGATCTCGACGGTAACAAGCTCTCTGCGGTCTGCGAAAACCCGCAGTAGCGGTGCCTTCGCTCCTCGCGCTTTAGGTCTTTGTTTCCACGCATGTCGTTCCCGCAAAACTGCTGCACACTTTTGCGCGACATGCTTTATTTCACCGCGTGCTGTTCGGCTTCAACAGTTGCGGCCGTCATCGTCTTCAAGCGGTGGCCGGAAACGAGTGCGCCGGCATTGCGGTCCATCCGGATGAAGGGAATGGTCGCAATGACGGTCAGTCCGGCGATGATGTAGAAGGCAAGGTGGAAATCGGCGACCTGCAGCGCTTCGCCGCGGAAATAGATCGAGCTCTCCAGGATCGCGGCGGCGACCGCAACGCCGAGCGCCAGGCTGACCTGCTGCATCACCGAACTCATCGATGTCGCCTGGCTGGCTTCCGAATCTTCGATATCGGCGAAGGCAAGCGCATTGACGCCGGTGAACATGAAGGAGCGGGAGAAGCCGCCGAGCAGCAGCACGCCGATGATGACGAGATGCGGCGTCGACGGCGTGAACAGGCCGGTGACGACAGTCACCAGGGTCGTCACCATGGCGGCGCCGAGAAGCGTGGTGCGGAAGCCGGCGGCGGCGAAGACGCGCTTCGCCATGAACTTGGTGGTGATCGCCCCGATCGCGCCTGCAAAGGTGATCAGGCCGGATTGGAACGGCGTCAGCCCGAAGCCGAGCTGCAGCATCAGCGGCGTCAGGAATGGCATGGCGCCGACGCAAATGCGAAAGAGCATGCCGCCCAAGGTGGAGGCCCGAAACGTCGGGTTCTTGAACAGGTTGAGATTGAGGATCGGCGCCGGATGACGCTTGGCATGGCGCACGTAGAGGACGCCGCAGATGAGGCCGATCAAGGTGGCGGTGACGCCGATGATCGGGGGCAGGGCCGGCAGACTGACCACCGACAGGCCGAAGACGACGCCCGCAGCCGATAGCGAAGTCAGCACGAAACCGGTGAAATCGAGCCGCGGCGGCGCCGTCGCTTCCACCTCCGGCAGGAAGATCGTCGCAAGCCAGATGCCGATGATGCCGACTGGCACGTTGATCAGGAAGATCCAGTGCCAGCTGAAATAGGTGGTGATGAAACCGCCGAGCGGCGGTCCGGTGAGCGGGCCGACAAGCGCGGGGATGGTCAGCAGCGCCATGGCCGAGACCAGATCGCTGCGCTGCGTCGTGCGCACCAGCACGAGGCGGCCGACCGGCGTCATCATCGCGCCGCCCATGCCCTGCAGGAAGCGGGCAAACACGAATTCGACGAGGTTGGACGAAATTGCGCAGAAGATCGAGCCGATGACGAACACCGAGATGGCAAGGCGGAAGATCTTCTTCGCGCCGAACCTGTCGGCCATCCAGCCACTGACCGGGATGAACACCGCCAGCGCCACCATGTAGGAGGTCAGCGCCAGCTTCAGCGTGATCGGCCCGACATTGAGATCCGCCGCGATCGCCGGCAGCGCCGTCGCAATGACAGTCGAGTCCATCTGTTCCATGAAGAGGGCGACGGCAAGGATCAGCGGGACGATGCGATTCATAGGCGGAAGCCTTGATGGGCGCGGAATGGAGCTGGAAAGGCCGGTGCTGTTTAGTCCCAGCTGCGGGTTCTGCCAATCCCCAAATCCGGGTCGACGACACGTTTGCTTCACGTCTGCGTGAGACGGCTTGCGCATTAACGTCGCTTGTCAAGATTGACATATGTTTACCTGGCGGGAGCAAGAAATCCGGCCGGAATCGACACTGGGGGCCGTGCGGCGACGCTCCGCACGTCATGAAGGATGGACATATGACAATTTCGTCGGGAATAAAGCGGCGCACCCTTTTTGCCGCAGGCCTTGGCCTGCTGGCGGCGCCGGTCATTTTAAGAGAGAGGGCCGAAGCGGCCGCAACTGGAGAACGCAATCTTATGGATGGAACGCCTTTGCCTGAGATCAATCAATTCAAGCTCGGTTCCTATAAGTTCACCGTCGTCCGCGACGGCACCAGCATTGTCGAAAAGCCCTATGAAACCTTCGGCACCAATCAGGATCCTGAAACGGTCAAGGCGTTGCTGACCGCAAATTTCCTGCCGGCCGACAAGTTCATGAATGGCTATACGCCGGCTCTCATCGATACCGGTTCGGATGTCATCCTCGTCGATACCGGCTTCGGCGCTGCCGGCCGCGCACGTGGCGCCGGCCAACTGACCGAAGGCCTGAAGGCTGCGGGATATTCGGCCGACGACGTCACGCTGGTGGCGCTGACCCACCTGCACGGTGATCATATCGGCGGCCTGATGGAAAACGGCGCGGCTGCCTTCAAGAATGCCCGCTATGTCGTCGGCCAGGCGGAATATGATTTCTGGTCGGACAAGGCACGTGAGGGCACGCCTGCCGAGGGCGGCCACAAGGCGGTGCTCGCCAATGTCGTACCGTTCGCCGAGAAGACTACTTTTATCAAAGAAGGTGATAGCGTCGCGCCCGGTGTGACTGCGGTGCTGGCGGCCGGCCACTCGCCGGGACATATGGTGTTCCACGTCGAATCCGAGGGCAAACGCCTTGTGCTCACCGGCGATACGGCCAACCATTATATCCTGTCGCTGCTGCGGCCGGATTGGGAGGTGCGCTTCGACATGGACAAGGCGCAGGCTGCCGCCACCCGCCGCAAGGTCTTCGAGATGATTGCGAGCGAGAAGATCGCCTTCCTTGGCTACCACATGCCGTTCCCAGCGGTCGGCTTCGTCGAAAGGCAGGATGGCGGTTATCGCTTCGTGCCGAAGAGCTATCAGTTCGACATCTGATCGGGAGCGGTTCCGCCTTTCGCGGAAGCGCTGGGCCGCTCTAACTTCTTGTTTTTATGCAATTCCGGACGGAAAAGTGCTGAGCGCTTTTCCCGCAATGCTCCTGGCGCATGGCACCCATGACGAGCCTGGCGGACATGCCGGGCTTTTTGCTATTTCCTTCCTGTCATAGACGTGTTACCAGCCCTCGCCAACTTCCAAGCAACCCATGCAGACCGCCGGGGCGGACGATTCGTTTCCGGACAGGGTCGCATTTTTATTAAATGAAGGAATTTGGCCATGGCACGTATCATTGAAACGGCAACCGGCGCAGACGCGCTTACCTTCGACGACGTGCTGCTGCAGCCCGGACATTCCGAGGTCATGCCAGGCCAGACGAATATCTCCACCCGCATCGCCCGCGATTTCGAACTCAACATCCCGATCATTTCATCCGCCATGGATACCGTCACCGAAAGCCGCCTGGCGATCGCCATGGCCCAGGCCGGCGGCCTCGGGGTCATTCATCGCAACCTGACGCCGATCGAACAGGCCGAGCAGGTCCGGCAAGTGAAGAAGTTTGAAAGCGGCATGGTCGTCAATCCGGTGACGATCGGCCCCGATGCGACGCTTGCCGATGCGCTCGGGCTCATGAAGTCCTACAGCATCTCCGGCATCCCTGTCGTCGAGAAGTCCGGCCGCCTCGTTGGCATCCTGACCAACCGCGACGTCCGCTTCGCTTCCGATCAGGAACAGAAGATCCATGAACTGATGACCAAGGACAATCTGGTCACCGTTAAGGAAAACGTCGATCAGCAGGAGGCCAAGCGCCTGCTGCATTCGCACCGCATCGAGAAGCTGCTGGTGGTCGATACCGAAGGCCGCTGCGTCGGCCTCATCACCGTCAAGGATATCGAGAAGTCGCAGCTGAACCCGAACGCTTCCAAGGATGCGCAGGGCAGGCTTCGCGCTGCCGCCGCCATCAGCGTCGGCGATGACGGCTTCGAGCGCGCCGAGCGGCTGATCGAGGCCGGTGTCGACCTTCTGGTCGTCGATACCGCCCATGGCCATTCGCAGCGCGTCCTCGATGCCGTCACCCGCGTCAAGAAGCTTTCCAACTCGGTGCGCATCATGGCCGGCAACGTCGCCACCTATGACGGCACCAGGGCGCTGATCGATGCCGGCGCGGATGCTGTCAAGGTTGGTATCGGTCCGGGTTCGATCTGCACGACGCGCATCGTCGCCGGCGTCGGCGTGCCGCAGCTGGCCGCCATCATGTCGGCGGTGCAGGCCGCGAATGATCAGGACGTGCCCGTCATCGCCGATGGCGGTATCAAGTTCTCCGGCGATCTTGCCAAGGCGATCGCTGCCGGCGCTTCCGCCGTCATGATCGGCTCGCTGCTTGCCGGCACCGATGAGAGCCCGGGCGAGGTCTATCTCTACCAGGGCCGTTCCTTCAAGGCCTATCGCGGCATGGGCTCCGTCGGCGCCATGGCCCGCGGCTCGGCCGACCGTTACTTCCAGGCCGAGGTGCGCGACACGCTGAAGCTCGTGCCTGAGGGCATCGAAGGTCAGGTGCCGTACAAGGGGCCGGTCTCGGGCGTCATCCACCAACTCGCCGGCGGCCTCAAGGCGGCCATGGGTTATGTCGGCGGCAAGGATCTGAAGGATTTTCAGGACCGCGCCACTTTCGTGCGCATCTCCGGTGCCGGTCTTCGCGAAAGCCACGCCCATGACGTGACGATCACCCGCGAGAGCCCGAACTATCCGGGCGCCGGCCTCTGATCATGAAGGCGGGCAGCGGGATTCCTCTCTGGGTCGTCGCGCTGCTCGCAGCCCTCTGCCTTGCCGTGCTCGCCTGGACGACCTTCGGCTTCGTCGTTCCGTTCAAGCACGAAACCGGCCAGGCGGTGCTCGATACCTATTTCGCCGGTTACGACGAGTCGGCGGTCTTCCACATGCAGAAGCTGCTCGATGAGAACGAGACGGCGACCAGGCTGCTACGCGCCATGTATTTCGGGCCGGAGCTGATCTTTCCGGCATTGCTGACGGCGCTGCTGTTCCTCGCCTTCCTCAAGCTCGGTCCCGTCGGTTCGTGGTTCGGCCAATCGGTGCATCCGGTCATTGGCAAGGCGGTCTACCTGCTGCCGTTCATCTATGGCATCGCCGACTACGGCGAGAACATCTCGAGCCTCATCGCCTTCGGCAACGGTGCGTCTGCAAGTCTTGCAACGCAGCTGCTGCCGTGGATGACACGGCTGAAATTCGCAAGCCTTGCCATCTGCTTCATCCTCATCGCCCGGCTCGCCGTCATGCGCTGGCTCTCGTCGCGTCCGGACTGAGGCGCCGTTATTCCATCCAGCTCCATGTCGAAAAGCCGGGACACCTGCGGCGACGTGCCTTAGCGACGCAGGTGCCGATGGGGCGTCGCCCTATGCTGGTATCCAGCTCCCCTTTCGGCTAATGCTCGCGTCGAACGCGGAAGCGGAAAGGAAACGACCAACATATGACCGGCTATCAAATCTTCTGGCCACTGCTCGCCCATGTGGCCCTGGTCTATGGCATTTATGCGCTTCTTGGGCTTCGGCGCGCAAAAATGGTCCGCGCCGGCAGCATCGTGAAATCGGATTATCGCGAAAACCGCGGCGAGCCGGCCGAAAGCCTTGTCGTCAAGAACTGCCTCGCCAACCAGTTCGAACTGCCTGTGCTCTTCTACGCCTGCTGCATTCTTCTCTATATCACCGAGGCAGACAATCTCGTCGCCCTCGGCCTCGCCTGGGCCTTCGTCGCCCTGCGTTACGCCCATGCCGCCATCCACGTCACCAGCAACGACCTGCGTTATCGCAGCCCGATCTTCGCTGCCGGTTACCTGGTACTTGCCGCCATGTGGATCTGGCTTGCCGCATGGATGCTGATGAGCTGAGGCGACAGGCGCCGCCGCCCCATTATTTGCCCGTAAGTGTTGCAGGCCGACGACGCAAGTTGCCGGCATCGGCGGCAATATGGCCGCCGGACGTTGAGCCATTCCCAACGATATTGTTTTCACCAAAGTGAAAAGGCTGGAAGACCAGTCAAAACATGCGCCTAACGCGTGCGGCGTAAGGCTGTTGTTACCGCTGTCGATGAATATTTCAATAACATGGTTACTAATATTTAAATTGATTGGCCTATTTCTGCGCGAGCGAATGATGGTGGGGACGATTTGCGAGCGAGCATGGGCGAAAGGATATCTGGAGCGGCAATCCAAGGGATGGTCATGCTGCGACTTACGGGATTGGCGAGCACTGCGGCGCTGGTGCTGGCTGTAGGGCCGGGATGGGCGCAGGTCATCACCGGCAACGACACGGAGATCGTCGATGGCAACGACCCGGGCGGTACCGGCGCGGGCACGCAACCGAGTCCATGGACAATCAATACCAACCTCATCGTGGGCGATCAGAATGGTGACGATGCAGCCCTTGTCATCCGGAATGGCGGCATAGTCAGCAATGACATCGGCGTGCTCGGTGTCGATCCCGGCGCCGCAGGAACGGTAACGGTTACGGGGACGGGCTCGGCCTGGACCAATTCCGACGACCTCTACGTCGGCCATCGGGGTGTCGGCGTGCTCAATATCGAAGATGGCGGCGTCGTCGACAATATATTCGGCCGTATCGGCTATTTCTCTGGCGCCAGCGGCACGGTGACGGTCACCGGCACCGGCTCGACCTGGACCAACGCCCAGGATCTTTATATCGGCGACAGCGGCACCGGCACTCTGACCATTTCGAATGGCGGCACGGTCAGCAGCGCTGCCGGGCTTATCAGCAACGACACGACTGCCATAGGCGAGGTCATCGTCACAGGCACGAACTCGATCTGGAGCAATTCCAGCTATATCTCGGTCGGCGAGGCGGGAGCGGGAACGCTGACCATTTCGAATGGCGGCTCGGTCACTGCGAGTGAAGGTTATGTCGGCTATAGTTCGAACGGCAACGGCGTGGTGAGCGTGACCGGTACGGGGTCGAGCTGGATCAATTCCGGCGCGCTGTTCGTGGGCGAATTCGGTTCAGGCAGTATGAGCGTCGAGAATGGCGGCACGGTTTCGGCTTCCGAGGTTATCATCGCCGACGATTCGGGCGCCACGGGAACTGTGCGGATCGCCGGAAGCGCCGCAAACGGGCGCGGCGTCCTGGAGACCGGTTATATCGAGAGAGGCGGTGGTGACGCGGACCTCGTTTTCGATGGCGGTATTCTCAGCGCAACGGGCAACGAGGCGAATTTCCTGCGCGGTTTCAACGCCGGCGAGGTAACGATTGATGCCGGCGGCGCCTTTATCGATACGAACGGCTTTGCCGTCGGCATTGCCACGGATTTGCAAGGCGCCGGTGGCTTGACCAAACAGGGCAGCGGCACACTGACGCTTTCGGGCACCAGCAGTTTTACCGGTGTGACGACGGTCGGGGCCGGCACGTTGCAGGCGGGCAGCGCCGGTGCCTTCGTGCAGAATGGCGCCTATGCGGTCAATGGCGGCATATTCGATCTCGGCGGCTTCGACCTGACGATGGCGCAGCTTTCGGGAAGCGGCGGCGAGATCGTCATCGGCAGCGCCGAACTCACGCTCGATCAGGCGAACAACACCACCTATGGCGGCATACTCTCCGGCAGCGGCGACTTCACGATGCTGGGCAGCGGCACCTTGCGCCTGACCGGCAACAGTTCGGGCTTTGCCGGCACGACCACGGTTTCGGACGGACGCCTGATCGTCAATGGCAGCCTTGGCGGCATCTTGATGATGACGGGCGGCACGCTGGCCGGGTCGGGTCATATCGGTACGGTGACCGCCGGCGCAGGCGTCACCATCGCGCCGGGCAACTCCATCGGGACATTGACCATCGGCGGCAACCTCACCCTCGATCCCAGTTCCACCTATGAGGTCGAGGTCGATCCGGCTGGCACTGCCAGCGATTTGATCTCGGTCACGGGGACCGCGTTCCTCAACGGCGCCAGCGTTACCCATGTCGGGATGAATGGCGACTACCAGCCTTTCTCCACCTATACGATCCTTACCGCCGCTGGCGGGATCAACGGAACATTCGGCGCCGTCACCTCCGATTATGCCTTCCTGGCGGCGGAGCTCTCCTATGATCTGAACAACGTCTATCTGGAGATCGAACGCAACAACGTGCGTTTCAGCGACATGGCACGGACGCGCAACCAGATGGCCGCGGCAGAGGCTGCAGAGAATCTCGGAACTGGCAACGATATCTACGACGCCATCGTCACATTGCCCGATGACGAGCCGCTGATTCAGGCCAGTTACGACGCGCTTTCCGGTGAAATCCATGGCTCGATCAAAACGGCGCTGATTACGCAAAGCCTCTTTGTCCGCCAGGCCGCCAACGAACGTCTGCGTTCCGCGTTTAGCGACGCCAGTGCTGGCGTAATCCCGATACAGGCTTTCTGGCCGGGCGGTCCGGAACTCATCGCTGCCAATCCTTCGGACGCGCCGGTTTTCTGGAGCACGGCTTTTGGCGGCGCAAGCGAGACACGCACGGACGGCAATGCCGCCACCCTCAACCACCAGACCGGCGGGCTTCTCGCTGGCGTCGACGCCATGTTCGATGACGTCAGGCTCGGCCTGATGGCCGGTTACAGCAACTCCCAATTCGACCCGCGGCACCGAAGCTCATCGGGATCGAGCGACGATTATCACCTCGGCCTTTACGCGGGCACGCAATGGGGCGGTCTCGCCTTCCGCACCGGTCTCGCTCATACGTGGCACGAGATCGAGACCAACCGCAACGTCGCTATTGGAAGCTTCGAGGACAGGCTGGAAGCAAGCTATAATGCCGGCACGCTGCAGGCATTTGCGGAGCTGGGCTATCGGTTTGATACGGCGGCGGCCACTTTCGAGCCTTTCGTCAATCTCGCCCATATCGGCATTCGAACGGCGGGTTTCACCGAAGAGGGCGGGGCGGCAGCGCTCGACAGCTCCAGCCGCATGACCAACACCACCATCACCACGCTTGGCCTGCATGCCGAAATGGAGGTTCGCTTGGGCGAGACGAACGCCACCCTGCGCGGCATGTCAGGCTGGCGGCATGCCGCCGGCGACATCGTTCCGGTGTCGACGCATGCTTTTGCCGGAGGCGACGCGTTCGCCGTCGCCGGAGTGCCGGTGGCAGAGAACGCCTTCGTTCTCGACGCCGGGCTCGACTTCGACCTCACCGAAAGCGCCATCCTCGGCATCGCCTATTCCGGCCAGATTGCCGACAACGCGCAGCAGCATGGGGCCAAAGCGACGCTGTCGGTGAAATTCTAAAAACGTCCCGATTTAAATACGAGATGCATTGCATGCGCTCCGCGTCTTTTCAGACGCGCAAGAACATTGCAACACTTTGAGTTGCAGCATAATGCCGTAGAGCCCCGTTTTTCATACGCTTTTGCCGGTCGTTAAAATGCGAGTGTTTCCATTTACGGCCGATGAAGACCTGCATGTCATGCCTTCCGCCGCGAACAAAAAGAATGGGAACGACATGGGCGCGGAAAGCATGGATCGGATCGGCTTGCGCAGAAAGCCGAAGCAGGAGCGCAGCATCCAGAGGCTGGACCTCATTCTCGCCGCCGCCGCCAAGATCATCGCCGAAAAGGGCGTCAGCGCCATGCGGATGACGGAGCTCGCCGCTGCAGCCAAGGTGCCGATCGGTTCGGTCTACCAGTATTTCCCGGAGAAGGCGGCGATCGTCAAAGCCCTGTTCGACCAGCATGCCTCGGCGATCCAGACGAAGATGGCGGCGATGTTTGCCGACGTACGGTCACTCGACCAGGCGCTGGACGTGGTCTGCGCCACCATCGACTGGTATTACGATTCCTACCACGACGATCCCGTCTATCTCGGTGTCTGGATGGGAACGGAGACCGATCAGGATCTGTTGCAGCTGAATATTGAGCATAGCGGTCACGTCGCCGGCATCTTCCGTGACGCCGTGCGTCAGCTGGCCCCTGACCTTTGCGACGAAGAAATGTATGCGCGCACTTACCTGTTCAGCCACCTGATCGGCGCCGTGATCCGACTTGCCGCCGTCAGCGAGGAGGCCTTGGCACGGCGTATGCTCGATGAGTGGAAGCGCGTCATCCGCGCCTCTCTTTTCACCGCGACCGTGCCGGCTGCTGCCTGAGAACTCTTACCAGCTTGGCACCATATTGGCCGCCTTCAACCGCGGATAAAGGCGCGCCTGGGCGGATTTAACGTCCGCCTCCAGGCTGTCGTCGACGACAGTGGGCGTGATATTGTCGAGGCAGGCGGTGATATGCGCGGTGATCGCGTTCATCAGCGAAAGCGAAACGCCCGGCCGCTTCATGATGCCGATCTGCACCGGCGGCAGCGCTGGAAAACCGTCCGCCTGGCTCAGCACCTTCATGCCCGTCCGCAGCGCCGATTCCGGCATCACCGAAACCGCCATGCCGGCCAGCACGGCGGCGGCAACGACGGTGCAGGACCAGCTGGTAAACAGGATCTGGTGCTCGCGTCCCACGGCATCGAGCGCCGAGCAGGCGAGCTGGCGCCACTGGCAGTCACGCCGACCGACGGCAAGCGGTACCGGCGCGTCGTCGCGGATCGGATGGTTGGCCGAGCCCACCCAGCAGAGCGGCTCGGTTCTCACCACATCGGACATGCGCTCCCGCGGATTATGGGTGACGAGCGCGATGTCGAGCTCGCCCTTATGCATGCGTTCGGCAAGATCCACCGAGGGCTCGCAGACGATATAGAGCTCGACATTCGGGTGCGTCTTGGCGAAGCGGCCGATGATTTCGGGCATGTAGCGGTCGGCATAATCATCGGGCGTGCCGATGCGCAGCGTCCCCTCCAGCCTGTTGTCGTCGAAGGCGGCGATAGCCTCATTGTTGAGGCGGATGATGCGCCGCGCATAGTTGAGCAGCTTTTCGCCCTCGACCGTCAGCCGGTTTCCCCGCCCGTCCTTGATGAACAGCTGCTTGCCGATGCGTTCCTCGAGACGGCGCATCTGCATGGAGACGGCCGATTGGGTCTTGTAGACCCTGTCGGCGGCCTTGGTGAAGCTGCCGGAATCGACGATGGCGATGAAAGTCTGCAATTGGTCGAGATCAAGAGGCGCGGACATGTTGTCACCCATAAAGATAGCTGATGATAATCATTAGAAACATTCGTTGGACTGATCAATAGGTCTTTGGCATCTTCGGGATGCAAATCAAGCAAAGTGAAGGACAGACACCCTGCCTGTCCGAGCCAATTCAGCCTTGCTCCTTCCCGTGCGACCTCGCGTGGAGGGGTGGGTTGTTGCGCGCCTGAAAGAAATCGAAAGAAAGGAGAGTCCCATGCGGATGACAGACAGAACAATAGAACTCGACTGCGGCAAGCTCACCCCGACGTTTCCCCAGCGTCTGGCAGCAGGCCTCGCACCGTTGACCTCCCTCTTTCGCGGGTTCCGCAATCGCATGGAGATCAACACGCTGCACGATCTGAGCGACGCTCAGCTGAGGGATATCGGCCTTAACAGAGCCGACCTGACCTCCGCGTTCCTGGCATCGACCTTTTTCGAGGACCCGTCGGAACATCTGACGCGCTCGGCGCGCAATCGCTGGCGCCTGTCCCTCTTCCGCTCCTACGAACAGTAGGAGCGGCGAGTTTCCCCGCAGGGTGATAGCCAATAGCCCTGCCGCTTGACCCGGTGATCGGCTTTCCCAAGCCATCTCCGGGTTTTTTTATGCGCTAAACCATGTCGCGCAAAGTGTGCCGCGGTTTGGCGATAGCGACATGCGTAAAAATCTACAGTGCTATTCACTCTTGTCCGAGGAGGGCTTAGGCCGATAGGTTTCGAAGATCGCTTCCAGGTTCCTCTGGTAGTTCTTCTGCACTTCCAGTCCGCTGTCGAACATGGCGTTCAGCATCTCGGTATAGCTGTCGGCATTGAGCTTCGCCTCTTCCTTCGGCGCCTCCGGCGTCTTGGTCTTAGTCTGCGCCGCCGGCTGCTGGCCGAGCCCGCCCATCATCTCCTGGAAGGCCTTGGCGAAGGGATTGTCGAGGAAGGGGTTCGGCTGAGATGTCGCTTCCGGCTTCGGTACCGAAAACATCAGCTGCATCGCCTGGGTGAAGGGATTGTCGAAGATGCTGGGGTCCGGGGTCGTCTTCGGCTTCGGCGCAAAGCCGGTGCTTTCCAGCCATTTCTGCATGGTCTCGCCCATCGCCGTGTTGACGAAGGGGTTGACCGGCGAGGCCATCTGGCCGGTCGTCTGTTTAAAGAGCCCGCCCATCAGCGTATCGGCCAGCACCGGCAGCATCCGCTTATAAATATCCTGGCCGATACCGGTCATCTGTGCCGCCTGGGCGGCGACCGCGCGCGAAACCTCCTTCGAGCCGAAGAGCTGGGCAAGGATGTTGTTGCCGTCGGAAATACCCTCTGGCGTGAACGCCCGGTTCATATCCTCGAAATATCGCGCATAGTTGCCGGAGGAGACCGCCTGCATCAGCCCGACGAAATCATAGGGATTGCTGGTGCTGCGCTTCAGCCCGGCGGAAAAGGCCGGCATCAGCGCCGCCATTGCCTTCGTCGCTTGTTCCTGCGCGAGGTTGAACTGCCGGGCGATCGCCTCCATCGCCGCGCCGTTCTGCGCCTGCATCATCATGTCGAAGAGTGGCAGCATGGAAGTCCCTTTCCCCGGGTCGTGACGCGTTGTAACGCCACTATAACCGGAAATGGCAATGAGCAAACTGCTTTTTGCCATAAGAACTTAGGGAGGAATTTAGCGAGAGCATGCGGCCGAGGCTCCAGCGGCGGGTCGGTGGAGCACGCGAGCGCCGTGCGTGCTTTCTGACGCACAAAGGACGCTCCAACTCTTTCGATCCTCGCATCGTGCTTTCCGAAAATCGATTCCGATTTTCGGAAAGCACGATGCGCTAGGTCGCCGGCCTTCACTTCCGCTGCTCGGAAACAGGCGAAAACAGCGGCTGTCAGAGCGATTCCAGGAAAAGGGGAACCGGGGTCGGACTCAGTACTGATAGTCCTCAAAGACCGGCTCCACGGAGCCGTGCCAGCGGCCGTGATAGAGCGACAGCAAATCCTCGGCGAGCGTCGCCTTCTTGGCGAGCACCTCGTCGAGCGGCGCCAGGAAGATCGTCTCGTCCTGGCCTTCCCGGTTGAGCTTACCGCGCGCCTTGAGACCGGCCCTTGATATGCCGACCACTTCGCGCGCCATGTCGAAGAGCGGGTGCCCGCGGAATTGCGCCTTCAACCCTTCGGCGGGAACCGCATTGCGCAGGGCGCTGATCTCGGCAAAGGTCCAATCCTTCGTCAACTCGTCGGCAGCATCGAGTGCTGCATCATCGTAGAGCAGGCCGACCCAGAAGGCCGGCAGCGCACAGATGCGCCGCCACGGGCCGCCGTCGGCGCCGCGCATTTCGAGGAAACGCTTCAGCCGCACGTCGGGGAAAAGTGTCGAAAGATGGTTCGTCCAGTCCCCCATCGTCGGCGCCGGATCGGCGACCTCGCCCTTCAATGCGCCGTTCATGAACTGGCGGAAGGTGACATGGGTGCAGTCGTGATAGCGGCCGTCGCGGACGATGAAATACATCGGCGCGTCGAGGGCCCATTCGGCATAGTCGCGGAAGCCGAAATCGTCGCGGAAGCTGAAATCGAGCAGGCCGGCGCGCCGATTGTCGACATCGCGCCAGATGTCACCGCGCCAGGAGAGCAGGCCGTTCGGCTTGCCCTCGGTGAAGGGCGAGGATGCGAAAAGCGCGGTCGCCAGCGATTGCAGCTTCATCGAAACGCGCATTTTCTTGCGCATGTCGGCTTCCGAGGAAAAATCGAGGTTCACCTGGATCGTGCAGGTGCGGTACATCATGTCGAGACCCTGGGTGCCGACCTTCGGCATATAGCGGGTCATGATCTCGTAGCGTGATTTCGGCATCTGCGGCGTTTCCGCGTAGGTCCATTTCGGACTGCCGCCGATACCGAGGAAGCGGATGCCCATCGGCTCGGCGATTTCGCGCAGCGTCGCCAGATGCTGGTTCGATTCCTTGCAGGTCTCGTGGATCGTCTCCAGCGGTGCACCGGAGAGTTCGAACTGGCCGCCGGGCTCGATCGAGATCGCGCCCATGCCATGCTGCTCGGCAAGGCCGATGATGTTGCCGCCGTCGGTGATCGGCTCCCAGCCGCTTTTTTTTTGCAGGCCGGTCAAGAGGGCCGAAATGCTGGCATCGCCGAAATAGGGAACCGGGCTGTTGTCGGCGCGGAAGAAGGCGAATTTCTCGTGTTCGGTGCCGATCCGGAAGTGCTCCCGCGGCTTGTTGCCGGCGGCGATATAATCGGTCAGATCCTGGACCGAAGAGAGCGGTGTCTGGTCGGTAGTGTCGCGGGCCATGCGGGATACCTGTATTCAAAAAGGCGCCCAGGGGGCCGGGCGGTTGGAAGGCTGATTAGGACCCAAGCCACCCATGTTGCAAGTGAAATTCTTTCAACGACGCATCAAAAAAATAACAGCGATTTCCATGTCAACCCGTTTTCGACCTTAGTTCCAGTCGCCGATCGCCGCCTGGACCACCGCCAGGGCCGCAACGGCTGCCGTATCGGCCCGCAGGATGCGCGGTCCGAGCGGAATGGCCGTGACGAAATCGAGGCTTCGAAGCCGCGCCCGCTCTTCTTCCGAAAAGCCGCCTTCCGGCCCGACGAGCAGAGCGAGATGTCTTTCCCTGATCGCCGAGAGCACCGGCAGCGGGTTCTGCCCGGCATCGCCCTCGTCGCAATAGATGATGCGGCGCTCGCTCGGCCAGCGGTCGAGCAGGTCGAGAAGCCTCACCGGTTCGGCCACGTCGGGAATGCCGAGAATGCCGCATTGCTCCGCCGCTTCGACGACATTGCCGCGCAGCTTGTCGAGATTGGTGATCTTGCCCTGCACGTGCTGGGTCATGACCGGCTGCAGCAGGCCGGCGCCCATTTCGACCGCCTTCTGCACGAGGTAGTCCATCCGGCCGACCTTGAGCGGCGCAAAGAGATAATGCAGGTCGCAAGGCTGCGGCTGCGGCCGTGTCTCTTCGGTTGCCGTCAAAAGGATGCGTTTGCGCGTGGGGAAGGTAAGGGTTGCCTTCCACTCGCCGTCGCGGCCGTTGAAGAGCAGGATCTCCCCACCGTCCTCCATCCTCAGCACATTGGCGAGATAGTTGAACTGATCGGCATTCGCCTCCACGCCGGCACCGCGCGTAAGCGGCGCGTCGACGAAAAGCCGTTGCATGCGAAAATTGGCGCGCATTAAAAAACTCGGGGTCTCAAAGCATGCCTCGTAAAACTGTGCAGCGGTTTTGCGATCATGACACGCTAGAAAATAAAGACCTAAAGCACGGCGCCGGGACAAATCGCGACGCGCTTTAGACGAAGAGCGCGAACATAACCCAATAAATCATTGCCGCAAGCGCTGCCGAAACCGGCACGGTGACAATCCAGGCGGCGATGATCGTCATGAAATGCGAACGGCGCACGAGATAGCGCCGCCGCGTCTCGTGGATATTCGGCTCTTCCGGCTCGTCGATATCAAAGCTCTCGGCCTTGCGCCTGATATAGGCGATGCGACGCTTCGAATGGCGCGTATACCATTCGCGGAAGAATCCGACGCCGAAGACGGCGCCGACGGCGATATGTGTGGTGCTGACCGGCAGACCGAGCCAGGAGGCGACGATGACGGTAAAAGCTGTCGACAGCGCCACGCAATAGGCCCGCATCGGATTGAGCTTGGTAATTTCCTCGCCGACGAGGCGGATCAGGCGCGGCCCGAAGAGCAGCAGACCGACGGAGATGCCTAGGGCGCCGATCAGCATCACCCAGAGCGGCGGATGCCCGATGCCGCCGCCGCCGCCGATGCCGACCGAATGGACGATCGCCGACAGCGGCCCGACCGCGTTCGAAACGTCGTTTGCGCCATGCGCGAAGGACAGCAGCGCCGCAGAGCCGATCAGCGGCAGCCGGAACAGCGTTCGCAGCGAGCTGTTGCGGTTTTCGAGCTCCCGCGCTTGGGCGAGAACGAGTGGCCGGGCGGCAAGCCAGCTCACCAGCCCGATGCCGATTCCGATGAGGAGGACGGTCAGCGGCGGGAACCTGCCCGGGGGCGACAGCTGCAGCACCATATAGGCCATGAAGCCGCCCGCCATCACCGCGACCAGCACCGGCACCCAGCGCTGTGCCGCCGCTACTTTGTCGTCGCGGTAGATGATCAGGGTCTTGACGAGATAAAGCAGCCCGGCGGCGATCAGCCCGCCGATCAGCGGGGAGGTGATCCAGCTCGAGGTGATCTCCAGCATTACCTGCCAGTTCACCGGTTCCGGCCCGACGGCTGAGATGCCGGCGCCGATCACCGCGCCGACGATAGCATGGGTGGTGGAAACCGGCGCGTTCATCCAGGTTGCGAGGTTGATCCAGAGAGCCGCCGCCATCAGCGCCGCCATCATGATCCAGCCGAGCAGCGCCGGCGGTACCTGGACGGCGTCGACGATGTTTGAGGAAATCGTCTTGACGACCTCGCCGCCGGCGATCGTGGCGCCAAGAACTTCGAAAATCGCAGCGATGACCAATGCTTGGCCCATCGTCATGGCGCGCGCCCCGACGGCGGCACCGACATTGTTGGTCACGTCGTTGGCGCCGATGTTCATCGCCATATAGCCGGCAAGGGCGGCGGCCGCGATGACGAGCATCGCTCCCGGCCGGTCGAATACATAGACGCCGGCAAAGAGCATGGCCAGACCGACGAAGATCAGCCCGAGACCAGGCGCCACCAGCCGCCGCAAAACATGCTTCGCCACGTCCTCGGCATGGGTGATCTTGTCGAGGTCCTTGTCGAGCGTGCGTTTCGTGAGGACTGCGGGACGTGGCGGCATTCTTTTTCCTGAGGATGAATCTGCTTCTACGCTGCTTTCCTAGCAGTGCAAGATGGCAGGATTCATTCCGCCGGAATTTGTTTCACGTCTGGAATTTGCTTGGCCGCCTTGGCCGAAAGCCTGTCGGTCATCTTTTGCTTGAAGGCGAGGAAAAGGTGGCGGAGCTCCGGTTCGCGCACGCGCGCCGCCGCCTCGTCGAACGAGACCCATTCGATGCGGCGTTCGCCTTTTTCCTTGAAGTTCTTCGCCATGTCGGTGACCTCGAGCGCATAGACCTGCACTTTGCAGATCACTTGCACCCCGTCGCGCAACGCCTTCGAATAAGTGTAGGCGCCGAGCGTCTCCGTTTCGACCGCGCCGCGGACGCCGGCTTCCTCGAAGGCTTCCTGCATCGCGACTTCATGGGCGCATTTGCGCGTCATCGGCCAGCCCTTGGGAATGACCCAGCGGCCGGTATCGCGGCTGGTCATCAACAGCACCTCGACCTCACCGCTCTTCTTCTTTACCCGATAGCAGAGCGCACCGTATTGCTGTCGCGGCGGACGCCGGAACATCAGTTGCACATCGGAAGCCAGTCGGGCGAAAAGAGTCAATGGTCGGGTCACCTTCGCAGTCGTCGTTAGGAATCACTCATATACGTATATCACGGAAAGCTTACGCAATCCAAAAGGCCGCAGGACGATTCGAAACGCGATTTGATCGCCGTTCATAGGGAAATCGAGGCCGGACAGGCTCGGAAAATCCGTCGCATCCTGTCTCGAATGCGTCACATTGCACAGCTGTACAATATGGCGTGATCTTGCCTTTCGTTCAATGCCGAGATCTAGTGATCCACCATGATTTTGTGAATGTCGTCCCCATGCGTCTTCCCCCGCTCAATGCCATCCGCGCCTTCGAGGCCGTCTGCCGTCATGGCAGCATTCTGAAGGCTGCCGAAGAGCTGAATGTGGTGCGCGGCGCCGTGCGCCAGCAGATCGACACGCTGGAGAATCACTTCGGTAGCAAGCTCTTCCTGCGCGACGGCCGCAGACTGGTCCCGACCTTGCAGGCCAGCGCTTTTGCGGCCGCCGCGAGCGCGGCTTTCGACATTCTGCAGCGCGCCGCTTCGGAACTCGAAGGCGCCGTGCCGCGCCGCATCCGGCTCGGCGTACCCTCCGCCTTCGCGGTCTGGTGGCTGATGCCGCGTGCAGCAGACATGCAGGCGAGCCTCGGCGATACCGTCGACATCGTGCCGATGGCCACGGTCGAACCGCTGCAGATGCACCCGGAATTGGACGCCGTGATCATGGGCGGCGAATACCGGCCGGCCGCAGGCATTACCGCCCTGCGATTCATGGCGGATGAGTTCGGTCCGGTCGCAACGCCTTCGCTTGCCGCGACCCTATCGAGCGATCCGGCTGCGATGGGCGCGCTAACGATGCTTATCAGCCGCAGCGTTCCGAGGCTCTGGGACGAATGGTTTGCCGAAAGCGGCACGCCGCCGGTCGTCTTTTCCCGCACCCAGGAATTCGCGGATCTGCTGCTGGCGCTGGGTGCCGCCCGTTCCGGGCTTGGCATCGCACTTGCCCCACGTGCCTCGATCGAGGACGATCTCAAGCGCGGGCATCTGGTCGCGCCCTCCGGCTTCATCTCTCGGCCATCGGGCTACAGCCTCTGCTGCCGCACGCCGGATATGAAACGGCCGGCCTTTGCGGCCTTGTCCGGTTGGTTGCTTCGTTGCGGGACACCAGCCTGAAAGGGCAGATTTTCTGCCCCTTCGCCAGAATTACTTCCATATTCGCAACCCTGTTGGTCCGCTAGAAACAGCACCAACACGCAAATAGGAAAGAGTTGATGGAAAAGAGCGCAACCCGCATCGACTGGATCGGCAACAGCTGCCGGCTGCTCAATGCGACGGCGGCCGAATTCGAGCGGACGCGTCCCTTCGAGGGCCTGTCGATCGGCACCGGCATCCATCTGGAGCCGAAGACGGTGGCGCTGCTGACGACGCTTCGCGCCGGTGGGGCGCGTCTTGTCTGCACCGGCAATCTCAACAGCACCCAGCCTTCGACGGTCGAGTTCTTGCGTACCCAAGGCATCTCGGTCTTCGCGACGCAGACGACCGATCCCGCCGCTCACCATCAGAGCCTCGAAGCGGTGATTGCCGAAAAGCCGAATCTGCTGCTCGACAATGGCGGCGATCTTTTCGCCATCGCGGCGGAAAAACCCTACGCCAATCTCCGCGGCGGCACAGAGGAAACCACCTCGGGCCGCATCCGCCTGCTGCCGCTACGCGCGCGCCTGAACATGCCGATCCTCGTCATCAACGACAGCCCGATCAAGCAGTTCGCCGAAAACAGGCATGCCGTCGGTCAGAGCCTGTTCGAAAGCTACCTGCGCTTCACCAACCGCTCCACCAACGGCAAGCGCGTGACGGTGTTCGGCTACGGCGCCTGCGGCAAGGGCACGGCCGCCTGTTTCCGCAATGCCTTTTCCACCGTCAGCGTCATCGATATCGATCCGGTGACGACGCTCGAAGCTCATCTCGACGGTTTCACCACACCGCTGCGCGACGCGGCGATCCGCTCGGCCGATATCATCGTTACCGTCACGGGTTTTGCCGGCATCGTGACGGCGGCCGACCTGCCGCTCGTCAAGGATGGCGCGATCCTGATGAATGGCGGCCATTTCCCGCATGAGATCGATGTCGAAGCCTTCCGTCGCCACCCCGATGTCATTGGCATCGATCGCTACGAGGCCGACCATATCGAGACCTTCCATCTCAGCGACGG
This sequence comes from Rhizobium sp. CB2179, assembly GCF_057653455.1. Classification (NCBI taxonomy): domain Bacteria; kingdom Pseudomonadati; phylum Pseudomonadota; class Alphaproteobacteria; order Hyphomicrobiales; family Rhizobiaceae; genus Rhizobium; species Rhizobium sp. CB2179. The sequence goes on from NZ_CM172781.1 coordinate 489,246, forward strand.
CCGCTCTTTCCATCTGCTCGGTGGCGGCCATATGGCCAATCTCGCCGGCCCGCGGCCGCTCGGCAATACCGTCGAGTCGATGGATCTCGGCTTCACCCTTCAGGCCCGCTGCCTGGAACGCATCGCCAAGGGCGAGGCCGGCCCCCAATCCTGCGTCGTGCCTGTGCCCGCGGATATCGATGCCATGGTGGCGAACGCCTACCTCGATCTGGCGCGTTGATTCCGCGGACGGATTAGATCAGTCGATCTCGACGACGAGCTTCCCGTCCGCCTGCCGGTTTTCGATCAGCCGATGCGCCTCATCTGTATCGGCAAGGGTGAAGCGGCGCGGGTCGAGCTTCGGCATCACCTTGCCGGCTTCGGCAAGCTTCGTCATCTCTCGCATGATCTCACCATGATGGGCGCGTCCTTCGCCGGTCAGCAGCGGCAGCAGCGTGAAGACGCCTGAATAGGTGGCGGCCTTGAAGGAGAGCGGTGCCAGCGCGTGGCTTCCCCAGCCAAGGCAGCTGACGACGTGGCCGAACTGGCTGACGGCTCGGAATGCCGCATCGAGCCCCTGGCCGCCGACGGTATCGTAGACCAGTTCGAAACCCTTGCCGCCGGTGTGTCTTGCGACATAGGTTTCCACCGTTTCCGCGTCACGATCGATCGGCGTTGCGCCAAGGCCGGCGAGATAGTCTGCTTTCGACGCGCCGTCGACCACATAGACCTCGGCTCCGGCAGCCTTGGCGATCTGCGCGACGATATGGCCGACACCGCCGCCGCCAATCACCAGAACCTTCTGGCCGGCCTTGACCCCGGCGCGGTCGACCAGCCCCTCCCAGGCGGTGATCGAGATCAGCGGCAAGGCGGCTGCCTCGCGCATCGACAGATTCTGCGGCTTTGGCGCCAGCAGCGCGGCGTCAACAGCTGCAAATTCGGCAAGCGATCCCTGAATGCCGCCGACCCCGCCGGTCATGCCGTAGACCGCGTCGCCGCGGCGAAAACCGCTGACGCCAGTTCCGACCTCTTCGACAACACCGGCCATATCGATACCGACAATGGCGGGAAGCGGATGGCGGGCATGGGCCGCATTGCCGGCCCGGATCTTGAGGTCGAGCGGATTGACGCCGCTTGCCTTGATGCGCACCAGGACCTGGCCTTCGCCGGGCACCGGTTTTGAAATATCGGCGATGCGCAATGGTGAATTCGGTGCTTCAGCCAACAGCGCTTTCATCGTTGATTGTACAGACATGGAGCTCTCCTTCGTTCGCGGTGCGGCGTCGGTAGGACCACCGCAATTGGCGTGGAAGAAAGATGCTTCATTGAAACTCGAATGAAAATGAAAGATAACGACTGAAGTCCATGCATTTTTGTTTGGCGGATGCGAGCGATGGAATGGAGTGACCTCAGGCTGTTTCTGGCGATCGCGCGGTTCGGCACGCTGGGGGCAGCAGCCCGCAACCGCGGGCTGACGCAGCCGACGATGGGCAGACGGCTGCGTGCCCTTGAAGCCTCTCTCGGCCAGACGCTTTTTCAGCGCACGACCGATGGCTTCGTCCTGACCGACGAAGGCGCAGCCGTGTTCGCCGGCGCCGAACGCATCGAGGAGGAGGCGCTCGCCATGGAGCGGAGCCTTGCCGGCGGCAGCCGTCAGCTCGATGGTTTACTCAGGCTGTCCTCATCCGATTGGTTCGGCGCGCACGTGCTTTCGCCTGTGTTGGCGGAATTCTCGCAAGTTCATCCGAAGGTGGTGGTCGAATTGCTGACTGACAGCCGGCTTCTCAGTCTGTCGCGACGCGAAGCCGACCTCGTCTTTCGCATCCAGCCTTTTACGGAAGCGGAGATCGTATCGCGCAAGCTTATCCGTATCGAATACGGCCTTTACATCAGTCGCGGCGCACCGCACCCCGAAGCCGGCGACGGCGCGGGCGCCCGCCTTGTCACCATGGACGAGGCTTTCGGCGAGATGCCGGATGTCGGCTGGCTGCGGCGCCTGTTGCCGCAGGCCGACATCGTCACGCGCAGCAACAGCCGCGACGTGCAGGCTGCGCTCTGCGCCAACGGAGCCGGGCTCGCCGTCCTGCCGCGGCCGCTCGGCGATTCTCTTGCGGCCATCGAACTGGTCGATCTCGGTGAACCGCCACCCGGCCGCGACACCTGGGTCGGCTATCACCGCGACATGAAGCGGTTAGCGCGGCTGCGCGCCCTGCTGGACCTTGTCATCGAGAGGCTGGCGCGCTGAATCGGTGATGCCGTCAGCGCTCCCAATAGGGGACGGGACCATAAAGCTCTGCCAGATAGTCGATGAACAGCCGCACCTTGGCCGGCAGGAACTGCCGGCTGGGATAAACGGCCGACAGCGCGACATTGTGCGAGCTCTCATAGGCCGGCAGCACCTGCACCAGCCGGCCGGCCTTGAGCTCTTCACCGATATCCCAGGTGGAGCGCAGCGCGATCCCGAGCCCGGCGATGACCGCCTCGCGGATCACCTCGCTGGAATTGGTGACGAGCAAGCCTTCCGGCCTGAGACTCAGCGCCCCGTCCGGCCCGTTCAGCCGCCAGGTGTCGTTATTGTGGGCCGGCAGGCAGCGATGGCGTTTCAGCTCGTCGATGTGCTTCGGCTCGCCATGCGACGCAAGGTAATCCGGCGAGGCGCAGAGCAGCCGGCGCACCGGCGCCAGCCTTCGGGCAACGAGGCTCGAATCGGTGAGTTCGGCAATGCGGATCGCCAGATCGAAGCCGCCGCCGACGATGTCGCTGAATTCGTCGGTCAGCACCAGGTTGATCGCAAGCTCCGGATGCGCCTCCATGAAATACTTCAGATGCGGCGCGATATGCATGCGCCCGAAGGAGGTCGGGGCAGAGATCTTCAGCGTGCCGTGCATCTGCGCCGAGCGGCCTGAGATATAAAATTCTGCCTCCTCGAGCCCGGCGAGAATACCGAGAACCCGGTCGTAGAAGCCCTGTCCGGCCTCCGTCAGCGAGATCTGCCGCGTCGTGCGTTGCAGAAGCCGGGTGCCGAGCCGGTCCTCCAGCCGCTTGATCCGTTTGGAGACGACGGCCGGAGAAAAGCCGAGTGCCCGGCCGGCGAGCGACATGCTTCCGGTCGAAACGACCTTGGCAAAGATTTCGAGATCACCCAGATTGGTCATAAGGTTTCGTAACTTTTTCCCTTTTGGCATAAGTGCTTAGCATTTGCGCCACTTTCGGGAAAGTGCTAAGCCGGTTTATCGGCGGCAGGGAGGTTCGCGGCCGGTTTCCGCTGTCATCTTCCCGCTGTCATTCCCGTCGTCAGGGCCAGGGAGAACGCCATGTCCGACGCCATTTCGTTTCTCGAGCCGCGCGCCGACGTGCTGGCGCGCCGCGCCCAGATCGTTGCCGATCTCACCGATCTTCTGCCGCTGGAATGCCTGGTGCATGAGGCGCGCGAGCTGGTGCCGTTCGAGACCGACGCCTTCGTGTCCTACCGCCGCCTGCCGCTCGCCGTCGCCCTCCCGCGCACCACGGCTGAGGTTTCGGCCGTCATGCGTTACTGCAATCGCTACGGCATTCCCGTCGTGCCGCGCGGCGCCGGCACTTCGCTCTCCGGCGGCGCCATTCCGCAGGAGGATGCCGTCGTACTTGGCCTGTCGAAGATGAACAGCATCCTCGAAATCGATCTGCCGAACCGGGTCGCCGTGGTCCAGGCCGGTGTCACCAATCTCAATATCTCCGAATCCGTCTCCGCGGACGGCTTTTTCTACGCGCCCGATCCGAGCTCGCAGCTTGCCTGCACCATCGGCGGCAATATCGGCATGAATTCCGGCGGCGCCCACTGTCTGAAATATGGCGTCACCACCAACAATCTGCTCGGCGTCAGGATGGTACTGGTCGACGGCACCGTGATCGAGCTCGGCGGCAAGGCGCTGGATGCGGCAGGCTACGACCTGCTCGGCCTCGTCTGCGGCCACGAAGGCCAGCTCGGCATCGTCACCGAGGCAACGGTGCGGCTGATCGCCAAGCCGGAAGGCGCGCGCCCGGTGCTCTTTGGCTTCGAGAGATCGGAGGAGGCCGGCGCCTGCGTTGCCGATGTCATTGCCGCCGGCATTATCCCGGTCGCAATCGAATTTATGGACAAGCCGGCGATCGAGATCTGCGAGGCCTTCGCCCATGCCGGATATCCGCTCGATGTCGGCGCGCTATTGATCGTCGAGGTCGAGGGGTCGGAAGCGGAGATGGACGCCGCGCTGAAGGACATCGTCGAGATCGCCCGCCGGCACGCTGTCAAGACCGTGCGCGAATGCCAGTCGGCGACCGAGGCGGCGCTGATCTGGAAGGGCCGCAAATCCGCCTTCGGCGCCACCGGCCGCATCGCCGACTATATCTGCATGGACGGCACCGTGCCGCTCAGCCAGCTTTCCTACGTGTTGAAAAGGACCGCCGAGATCGTCGATCATTACGGCTTGCGCGTCGCCAACGTCTTCCATGCCGGCGACGGCAACATGCATCCGCTGATCCTCTTCAATGCCAACGATCCGGAGGATGCCGCCCGTGCCGAGGCCGCCGGCAACGATATCCTTCGGCTCTGCGTCGATGCCGGCGGCTGCCTCACCGGCGAACATGGCGTCGGCATCGAGAAGCGCGACCTGATGCGGCACCAATATTCCGAGGTCGATCTCACCCAGCAGATGGCGGCGCGTGCCGCCTTCGATCCCGGCTGGCTCCTCAATCCGTCGAAGGTCTTCCCGCTCGAAGGGCGCCCCGCCGCATGATCGACCTGACGCCGACGAGCGAGGAAGAGGCAGCAGTGATCGTCCGCGCCCATGCGGAAAGCGGCCGGCCGCTGGCGATCTGCGGCGGCAATAGCCGCTCGGGCTTCGGCAATACCGTTGCCGCCGAGGGCCGGCTGCGCTCGACCGGACTTTCCGGCATCGTCGCCTATAATCCCGGCGAAATGGTCATGACCGTCCGATCCGGAACGTCGCTTGCCGAGGTCGAGGCGGCACTTCAGGAGAGCGGCCAGATGCTCGCCTTCGAGCCGATGGATCATCGCCCGGTGATGGGCACATCCGGCGAGCCGACCATCGGCGGCGTCTTTGCCGCCAATGTCTCCGGTCCGCGTCGGCTGATCGCGGGTGCCGCCCGCGACAGCCTGCTCGGGGTGCGCTTCGTCAACGGCAAGGGTGAGATCATCAAGGCCGGCGGCCGAGTGATGAAGAATGTCACCGGCCTCGATCTCGCCAAGCTGGTCGCCGGCTCGCATGGCACGCTGGCTTTCCTCACCGAAGTCACCTTCCGCGTGCCGCCGCGCCCGAAGACGGAGCGGACGGTGCTGCTATCAGGCCTCAACGACGCCGAGGCGGCAAACGCCATGGCGGCGGCAATGGCCCTGCCGGTGGAAGTCTCAGGCGCCGCCCACCTGCCGCTGACGGTGACGTGGAAATTCCTCGCCGGCAAATTGCCGGAGGGCGAGGCGACCGCTCTGCGCATCGAAGGCCTGCCGGGCTCGGTCGACGTACGCATCGAGAAGCTTGCCGCGGCAATGTCGGGTTTCGCCACGGTCACGCGGCTGGAACAGCCGGAGAGCCAAAAGCTCTGGCAGGAAATCCGCGACGTGCTGCCCTATGCCGACGGCAGCATGCGGCCGATCTGGCGCGTCTCGGTCGCCCCCGGCACCGGCCCTCAGCTGGTCGCAGCGCTCCGCCTCGAGGCAGGCGTCGACGCCTTCTACGACTGGCAGGGCGGCCTCGTCTGGATGCGCATGGAGGCCGGCCCCGAAGCGGAACTGGTCCGTCGCTACATCAAGGCGCTCGGCGGCGGCCACGCGACGCTGATCCGTGCATCGGGTGAGGCGAGGGCGACAACTGCTGCCTTTCATCCCGAGCCCGAGGCGGTGACGATGCTGTCGCAGCGGGTGAAGGAGAAATTCGATCCGGCGGGAATCTTCAATCCGGGGAAGATGGGGTGAGGGATAAGATGAGTTTGTGCTTGGGTTACCCCCCTCTGTCCTGCCGGACATCTCCCCCACAAGGGGGGAGATTGGCTGAGGGCTATGACTTCCCCAAACAATTAGGGCACTGCGACTCCGACACGGCAGATAGGAAGCGATGGTCCAACCTCTTGTTGATCTCCCCCCTTGTGGGGGAGATGTCCGGCAGGACAGAGGGGGGTATTGCATGCACAACGCCCGATATCCTCCCAAAGCGGCGGTCGCGTTAGATGCAAACCAACTTCACCCCGACCCAGCTCCTCGATCCCGATGTCGCCGAATCCGAGCAGATTCTGCGCAAATGCGTTCACTGCGGTTTCTGCACCGCCACCTGTCCCACCTATGTGACGCTCGGCAACGAGCTCGACAGCCCGCGCGGCCGCATCTACCTGATCAAGGACATGCTGGAAAACGGCCGCCCCGCCGATACCGAAGTCGTCACCCATATCGACCGCTGTCTCTCCTGCCTTGCCTGCGTTACCACCTGTCCCTCCGGCGTCGATTACATGCATCTGGTCGATCACGCCCGCGCCCATATCGAAAAGACCTACAAGCGCCCGTTCATGAACAGGCTGACGCGCGCCATCCTTGCCGCTGTGCTGCCCTATCCCGGTCGCTTTCGCCTGGCGCTCAATCTCGCCCGTCTCGGCCGGCCCTTCGCCGGTCTGATGCGGGGTGGCGCGTTGAAACCCTTCGCCGCCATGCTGGCACTTGCGCCGCGCCGCATCCCCGCTGCTTCGGACTTCGCAAAACCCGGCACGCATCGGCCCGAAACGGAACGGCGCGGCCGGGTGGCGATCCTTTCCGGCTGCGCCCAGCCGGTGCTCGATCCCGGCATCAACGCGGCGGCGATCCGGCTGTTGACGCGGCTCGGCGTCGAGGTCGTGGTGCCGGAAGGCGAGGTCTGCTGCGGCTCGCTGGTGCATCACATGGGTCGCGCCGAGCAGGCGCTCGAAAGTGCGCGCGCCAATGTCGATATCTGGACGCGCGAGATCGAGGGGCAGGGCCTCGATGCGATCATCATCACTGCTTCGGGCTGCGGCACGACGATCAAGGATTACGGCCACATGCTGCGCCTCGATCCCGCCTATGCTGCAAAGGCGGCCTGTGTCTCGGCGCTCGCCAAGGACGTCACCGAATATCTCGCAACCCTCGACCTGCCGGCACACACGCCGAAGGGCATCACGGTCGCCTATCATTCCGCCTGTTCCATGCAGCACGGCCAGCGCATCACGCTCGCGCCGAAGCAATTGCTGAAAGCGGCGGGCTTTACGGTGCGCGATCCGGCGGAAGGCCATCTTTGCTGCGGCTCCGCCGGCACCTACAACATCATGCAGCCGGAGATCTCGGCGGCGCTGAAGGCGCGCAAGGTCAAGAACATCGAGGCGACCAAGGCCGATATCATTGCCACCGGCAATATCGGCTGCATCACCCAGATCGCTACCGGCACCGGCATTCCAATCCTGCATACGGTCGAACTGCTCGATTGGGCCTACGGCGGCGCTGTGCCGGAAAAATTAACAGGTTTGCCGTTAGGCTGAAGCTTGCGAAGGCCCGTCGGGCCGGTCTCGGGAGTTTAGACGATGTGGCGGGGAATGATTGTGCTTGCGGGACTGCTCGGTGCGGCAGGCACCGCCCATGCAAATAGCCGTTATTTCTGTTCCGCCGACGACAAGGAAGCGCGCTTCACGCTCGAAAGCGGTTTCGAAAGCGCCGCCGGCCACAAGCTCAACCACTTCCGCGGCGCGCTGATCGTCAAGGATCCGGCCCAAGAGGCCGTGTTCGGAAAGCGTGTTTTCGAATCGCAGCACCTGACCAACCATTGGTCGCGTAACGGCGAACTGCTCATGGAAGTCTTCGACGGTGGCGAAGATGACACTGGCGGCGCAACGCTGGATCTGGTGGTTATCGCCGGCGAGCGCGGCAAGCCGGCGGCAAATTTTAGCGGCAGCTATTCCCTGACTATCGAAGGCGGTGAAAAACCCTATGCCGTCGAGGGTAAGGTCAGCTGCGGCACGAAATAGCGCCACAGCCGAAATTCAACAACTCAATTACCAGTGGAACGATACGCCGACGTTGACGGCGTTCGTGAAGATGTTGGTCTTCAGGTCCACGCCGCTGTCGATCGGAACGTCGACGCGCGAATAGGTGCCCTTGTATTCGACGAAGGTCGACCAGCGCTCGGTCACCTTGAAGTCGACGCCGGCCTGGGCCTGCAGCGTCACGCCGCCGAATTCATAAGCCCAGGTCTTGCCCTCGGGACGAATCACTTCGACATGCGGAATGTTCACGCCGATACCGGCGCCGAGATAGGGGGTCCAGCGGCGGGTCGGATCCTGGAAACGGTAGAGACCGTTCACCGTGAGGAGGTTCAGGCCGTCGGTGAATTCGAAATGCGACCAGCCGGCCTTTGCCAGCGTATCGTCGTCGGCATAGACCTTGTCATGGGTATAATCGAGCGAAATACCCCAGTTCGGCTTGTTGAAGTTCTCGAGCCACCAGGTGACGCGACCGCCGTAATAAGGCGGGCTGCCGAAGGACTTGCCTTCCCAGCCGGCGGTGAAGTGCGTGCCGTCGGAAAGATCGACGCCGCTATGCGGCGCGGTCTGGTAGCCGCCGTAGATAGAGAATTGCAGGTCTTCCGCCGAGGCGGAAACTGCTGAACAGATTGTCAAAAACGCGATGCCCGCAAGCAGGGAAGCGGAAGAACGCAGCGCAGATGTCATTGAATAGCCCCGAAATAAATATGTCGACTCTTAGGCACGTGTGCCAGCTTTTGGCCGCAAAGTCTAAGCAAAACGAAAGGCGCATCAGACTGCGCCTTTCGTTTTTTTGCTAAGTGTTGCTCAGCCGCCGAACATCGTACGCAGCACGTCGATGCCCCTGTCCTCGAATGCCACCTTGCCCTGCCTGTTGCCGGGGCCGATGACGATCACCTTGGTGCCGACGGGCGCGCGATCGTAGAGATGCGACACATCCTCGTTCATCATCCGGATGCAGCCGGAAGACATGTTGAGGCCGATCGTCCAGGGCTGATTGGTGCCGTGGATGCGGAAGATGGTGTCGCGGCCGCCCTGGTAGAGATACATTGCGCGGGCGCCGAGCGGATTGTCCTCGCCGCCTTCCTGGAAAGCAGGAATCATATGTCCCTTGGCGGCTTCGCGGCGGCGCATCTCGGCCGGCGGCGTCCAGCTCGGCCATTCGGCCTTGCGGCCGATCTTGACGACCCCCGACCAGCCGAAGCCGTCGCGGCCGACGCCGATGCCGTATCGGGTGGCGCGATTGTTGCCTTCGACGAGGTAGAGATATTTGTTGTTGGTATCGATGATAACGGTGCCGGCGGCTTCCGTCGTTGCCAGGCGCACTTTCTTGCGCTTGAACTGCGGCTTCACATATTTCGGCATCTGCGCGACGCGCACGATCTGTGCCGGTGCCCGTGCATTGTCGGGCGCGGAGCCCGCAGGTGCTGCAAAGGCGGATGTAGACATCAACGACAGGACAAGTCCGGCAGCAGCCAGACCCGGCATTAGTTTGATCATGATCGATTCCCCTCAAGCAAATCCGCTCGAAGCTACATGAACTTCTGCCTGATTCAAGATCGGTGTGGCCGGATAAAGCATTTTTGGAGAAGGAGAGCCGGATGTTCTTGCGGCTCCCACTGCATAATTTATCCTCAAATCGGACTCGACTTAAGGAAAAATTATGCAGCAATTTAAAGGATTACAGCGCCCTTTGCGGCTCTCGAAAAGACGCGTGGCGCTGTAAGTATTGCGCCGCCTTTACATGACGATGACGCGGGTTCCGACATTGACGCGGTCGTAGAGGTCGACGACGTCTTCGTTGCGCAGGCGTATGCAGCCGGAGGAGACGGCGCTGCCGATCGACCAGGGGGCGTTGGTGCCGTGGATGCGGTAAAGCGTCGAGCCGAGATACATGGCGCGGGCGCCAAGCGGGTTTTCCGCCCCGCCGTCCATGCGCGCCGGCAGGTAATGGCCCTTGGCGGCTTCGCGGCTGATCATCTCGGAAGGCGGCGTCCAATCCGGCCATTCGGTCTTGCGGGTGATTTTGTGGGCGCCGGCCCATTCGAAGCCCGGCTTGCCGACGCCGACGCCGTAGCGCCGCGCCTTGCCGCCTTGCATCACCAGATAGAGGAAGCGGTTGTTGGTATCGATGACGATCGTGCCGGGCTTTTCCGTGGTGTCGTAATCCACCATCTGCGGCAGGTATTGCGGTTCGATCGGACGACGGATCGACGGGATGCCGGGATTGATCGCCGAAACGGTCTGCGGTGACACCTGCGGCGCCCGACGGATGATCCGGCGCTGGAAAAGGCCGCGCTGCTGCGGCTGGACGACCGGTCGCTGATAGACGACGGGACGAACCCTGCCGCCGCCCAGTTGGTTGATCCAGGGTGCGGTCAGATCGGGGCTGAGCACAACGGGCGGGCGGGTGGCGTAGCGGTCGTCTGCAGTGGCGGCCGGGGAGAAAATGCCGAAAAGGGCTGCGGCAAGAACAAGCTGTTTCATCATCGGACGAACTCTCTACAAATGACCGAAAATGGACTGGCGGGACATGTCCGCCCGGGCGGAGATGTCCCACCCGGGAAAGACGCTGCCACCCAATCCGCCAGCGAATGGTAAAGATCGATTCACGAAAAGCCGACCGATCGGATAAACTTTTCGTCAGGGTTACCGTTCGGTTTGGAAAGACGGTTTGCAAATGGTAAAGCCGGAATCATGAGCAGAGAACGAAGCGGATCCCCGCAGAATGAAGGATCATGAGCGCGACAGGCATCATCATCGGCGAGGACGGCAGGAGCCGCTGCCACTGGCACGCCAATCTGCCCGACTATCTCCGCTATCATGACGAGGAATGGGGCCGCCCTGTCACCAATGATATCCGCCTCTTCGAGAAGATCTGCCTCGAAGGCTTCCAGTCGGGCCTTTCCTGGCTGACGATCCTCCGCAAACGCCAGAATTTCCGCGCCGCCTTTTCAGGTTTCGATTTCGACAAGGTCGCCCTTTTCGGCGAAGAGGATGTCGCTCGCTGCCTGGGCGATGCCGGCATCATCCGCCATCGCGGCAAGATCGTCTCGACCATCAACAATGCCAAGCGCGCCATCGAGCTCCGGGGCGAATTCGGCTCGCTCGCCCATTATTTCTGGCGCTACGAGCCCGGCCATAACGAGCGGCCGGCGGTGGTCGACCGCGAGCACATCGTCGCCAATCCGACGACGCCGACATCGGTGGTCATTTCGAAGGATCTGAAGAAACGCGGCTGGACCTTTGTCGGCCCGACCACAGTTTATGCTTTCATGCAGGCGATGGGTCTCGTCAACGATCATCTGGAAGGCTGCTTCTGCCGGCCCGAGGTCGAGGCGATGCGCACTGCTCTGGTTCGCCCATGAAAGATCACGCCGTGAGAACACTGATCGCCGCCGCTGCCCTTTTCCTCCTGACCGTCTCCGCCATGGCGCAGACGCCGCAGCTCGATCCCGGTGAGAAGCTGGAGAAGCTGCAATTCCCGGCCGTCACCATGCAGTTGAAGGGCTGGACGAAGTTCGGCAATGGCCATGTCTATACGCTGCCGGTGCGAGCCGGTCAGCACCTGAAGATCAGCTTTTCGACGAAAAGCAAATTTGCCTTCCTGGCGATTTTCGACCTGTCGAAACCCGATGACGAGGCCTTCTTCGGCACCGACGAGGACGGCATGAGCTTCGAGACGACGATCAAGGAAAACGCCACCTGGCTGCTGCGTCCCTATTATTCCAAGGTCTCGCCGCGCCGCGGCCTCGGCGCTCCCTTCAGCATCCTGATCGAACCATTGGCGGCTGCCCCGCAGCAGCCGAAACCGCCGGCCGAGCCGGAACGCCCCTCGCTGTTCCCAAAGGCCCCGCCCAAGCCGCAATGAGGCGGAGGTAGCGCCCGGCTTAGCCGAGCCGGGCGATCAGGTCGCGCAATTCGCCGAGGTGGTCGATCTTGCGGAAACGCGGCGCCTCTTTCGGCTCGTCCACATGTTCCAGCACCCAGGTCAGTTCGTGTGGCACGAAGACGCCGTAGCTGCCGGCGGCGATCGCCGGCACGATGTCCGATTTCAGCGAATTGCCGACCATCATTGCCCGCTCCGGCCCGTCGCCGACCTTGGCGAAGATGCGGCGATAGGTGACCGCCGTCTTGTCGGAGACGATCTCGACGGCATCGAAGAAGTCGCCGAGCCCCGATTGGGCGAGCTTGCGCTCCTGATCGAAGAGATCGCCCTTGGTGATCATGACAAGCAGGTATTTGCCGGCAAGCGCCTCCAGCGTGTCGCGCACATGCGGCATGGTCTCGACAGGATGAGAGAGGAGCTCGCGGCCGGTATCGAGGATCTTGGCGATCACGCCGGCCGGAATCTTGCCCTCGGTGATCTCGATCGCCGTCTCGATCATCGACAGCGTGAAACCCTTGATGCCGAAGCCGTAATGGCGAAGGTTGCGTTTTTCGGCCTCCAGCAGCCGTTCGGAAATCTTCGGTCCTTCGGCGAAATCGGCAAGAAGCCCGGTGAAATGGGCTTCCGTCAGCCGGTAATATTGTTCGTTCTGCCAGAGTGTATCGTCGGCATCGAAGCCGATCGTGGTCAGTGGTCGCGTCGTCATATGCGCACCTCTTAAAATATGGCCGGCAATCTATCGGCGGCCTGTGTCGAGACAAGGGCATAGCCTCCGCAGAGCCAAGCTACGGCGTTGAAAAGCGCCGACGCCGCACTACATGAAAATCGCCTCACCTTGCAGCCAGCCACGGCTGTGCCTGTCATATGCAGGCCAATAATCAAAAAATGAAGTTCAGTAGTTCGCAAGCCCCTCTTGCGGCAGACACAAAGGAATTTTTCGACCATGCGTTACAATCAACTCGGAAATACCGGACTTTTCGTCTCGGAAATCTGCCTGGCACGATGACCTTCGGCGAAGCCAAGCAAGGCACTGCCTGGGGCGCCATCGCCGACGTCGACCAGAATGCCGCCGACCGGATCGTCGAGCGCTCGCTTGCATCAGGCGTCAATTTCATCGACACGGCCGACGTCTATTCGACCGGCGAGTCCGAAAGGTTGCTCGGCCAGGCGCTGAAGAACCTCGACATCCAACGCAAGGACGTCGTCATCGCCACCAAGGTCTACGGCGTCATGGGCGACAAGCCGAACGACCGCGGCGCCTCGCGCGGTCACATCATGGACTCGGTCGAGGCGAGCCTCAAGCGGCTGCAGACCGATCATATCGATCTCTATCAGATCCATGCGACCGATACGGTGACGCCGGTCGAGGAGACGCTACGCGCTTTCGACGATCTCGTGTCCCGTGGTCTCGTGCGCTACATCGGCGTCTCCAACTGGCAGGCCTGGCGCATTTCCAAGGCACTCGGCCTGTCGGAGCGCCGCGGCTTTGCCCGTTTCGAAACCGTGCAGGCCTATTACTCCATCGCCGGCCGCGATCTCGAACGCGACATCGTGCCGATGATGCAGGAGGAAAAGCTTGGCCTGATGGTCTGGTCCCCGCTCGCCGGCGGTCTGCTCTCCGGCAAGTACGGTCCCGGCGCGCCCGGCAATGGTGAAGGCCGCCGCGCCAGTTTCGATTTCCCGCCCGTCGACAAGGACAAGGCCTGGGCCTGTGTCGCCGTCATGCGCGAAGTCGCCGAAAAGCACGGCGTCAGCGTCGCCACCGTCGCGCTCGCCTATATCCTGGCCAAGCCCTTCGTCACGACAGTCATCATCGGCGCCAAGCGTGTCGATCAGCTCGACCAGAACCTTGCCGCCGTCAAGCTGAAGCTCGATGAAGGGGATATCAAGAAGCTCGACGAGGTGAGCGCGCTTGCGCCCGAATATCCGGGCTGGATGCTGGCGCGACAGGGCGCCGGCCGCCGCCCGGCCGATTTCGAGCCGAAGGACTGACCTCGCCAACATAAGTCTTGGGGAACGCCGGACATCCGGCGTTCCCCTTTTCCTCAACGATCGACTACTTGCCGTGGGCCTTAAGCCAGGCGTTCATCTCGGCGATTTCGGCTTCCTGCGCCCTGATGACGGCTTCGGCGAGTTTGCGGATATCGGGATCTTTTCCGTATTGCAGCTCGATCCTGGCCATATCGATCGCACCCTGATGATGCGGGATCATGCCGCGGACGAAATCCGCATCGGCATCGCCGCTATAGTCGATCATCATATCCTTGTGCATCTTGGCGTTCGCCTCGCTGAAGGCGTGGCTCGCCGCATCGTGGTTGCCCATCGGCTTGCTCATGTCCATCGGCTTGTCTTTGGCAAGGACGGGAGCGGCAATGATGGCGAGCATTGCGGTGAGGGTGATGATTTTCAAAGACATGAGAGTTCCTTCCTCTGTCTGACAATAGGTTTGCCGGGCGGCTGGGCCACCCGATTGGCATGGATAGTCGTCGTGTCAGGACAGTCGGGGAGGGGGCGGCTGCGGCGTCGGCTTGTCGTCGTCCAGGGCGCGGGCAAGCGCCGGGGCGGGATAGCCGAAAATGGACTTTCCGCCATCCATGACCGTCACCGTCGCTGGCAGCAAAAGACAGGCGACGCAAAGCGGCATATGCGCGGAGTTGCCGGTGGCGCAAGGGTCTTTCAACGGATCGGCCGTATCAGCCGCCTCATGCCTATCCATGCCAGCCATCTGATGGTGCATGCCGTTTTCGACGACGACCGGCGCATTCATCGACGCACAGGTCGGGCAGCCGGCCCATGCGGACATGGCGCTGTAGACCAGCCAGCCGAGAAACATCGTGATGAGGGCGAGCATGCGCATGCTGTTTTATAGGCGAATGCTGGATACAAGCCAAGGCAATCGGCGGTCACATCCTGGTCACCAAGCAGCCATGACATTGTGCTCGATCCTATAATCCTTGCTCTCTTCGCCGAGCGGCGCGACCGGCCATGTCCAGGCGGCTTTTGCCGGCGGCGGCAAAACGCCATGCAGCAGGTCGGCCTCTTCATGCGTCTTGCCGTTGCGGTCGATGACGGCATAGGCGATGTCGGTTACCAGGCAGTTGCGGCAGGGAAGCCCCGAAAGCCCGGTCAGGTGCGCCGCGATCAGCCTTTCCACCGTGTCTTCAGGCATTCGCCCCGCCTCGGCCCCATGGCGCCGTTTCACACCGCGGCCGATCTGCGACAACAGGTTGGCGGATACCACCAAATCGAGATAGGGCACAGCACGCAAAAAGCCGAGCGGTTCGGGCTCGCGGCCGGCGGCGAGGTCGTCGTAGCCGGAAAGATCGCGCTCGATCAGTTGGACATTGCGATGGAACTTGGCCGACAGCCACAGGCGCACCGAGGCGAGATGAACGAGATCGACCAGGACGACGGTGTCGAAATCTCGCGCCAGCACTTCGATCGGTACATCGCGCAACAGGCCGGAGCCGAGGACGACGGCGGTCCGCTTCTGTCTGAGATCGGCCGTCGCCGCCAGGATCGCCTTCCGGCTCATCTCCTCATGTTCGGCCCAATCCGCCGCGCAGCGCCCGGCCCGCGACCAGAGATTGACGGAATAGCGGATGAACTTTCGATGCGGCTTGCCGGTCAGCGGCAAGGTTGCGGCATAGAGAAGCGCCTCAGTGATCATGAACATATCCGCATTTCTGATGGATGCCTCTTCGTTCAATCGATTCCGGTCTTGAGATCAAGGCCCTTCGCCCTTGCCGCTCCCCGCCCAATCCGCTAGGAAACCGCCACTGTCACAGTCAGTGGAATCCCCGGAAATGAACGACAAGCAGAAGAAACCGCAAAAGCTCAAGGCCCGCCTGCCGCGCGGCTTCGTCGACCGGACGGCCGGCGATATCCGCGCCGTCAACGAGATGACGGCAAAGATCCGGGAAGTCTATGAGCATTATGGTTTCGATCCGCTCGAAACGCCGCTGTTCGAATATACCGATGCGCTCGGCAAGTTCCTGCCTGACAGCGACCGGCCGAACGAGGGCGTCTTCTCGCTGCAGGACGATGACGAGCAGTGGATGTCGCTGCGTTACGACCTGACCGCGCCGCTCGCCCGTCATGTCGCCGAGAATTTCAACGAAATCCAGCTGCCCTATCGCACCTATCGCGCCGGTTACGTCTTCCGCAACGAGAAGCCTGGCCCCGGCCGCTTCCGCCAGTTCATGCAGTTCGATGCCGATACCGTCGGTGCGCCGGGCGTGCAGGCCGATGCCGAAATGTGCATGATGATGGCCGATACGCTGGAAGCCCTCGGTATCAAGCGCGGCGATTACCTCATTCGCGTCAATAACCGCAAGGTTCTGGATGGCGTGCTCGAAGCGATCGGTCTCGGCGGCGACGACAAGGCCGGCCAGCGGCTCAACGTGCTGCGCGCCATCGACAAGCTCGACAAGTTCGGCCCGGAGGGCGTGGCCCTGCTGCTCGGTCCCGGCCGCAAGGATGAATCCGGCGACTTCACCAAGGGTGCTGGTCTCGACAAGGAGCAGATCGACAAGGTGCTGTTCTTCGTCGGCATCACGGACTATGCCGAAAGCGCTGCCCGCCTCGCCGAGCTGGTTGCGGGAACCGCCAGGGGTGGCGAGGGCGTCGACGAGCTGAATTTCATCGGTGCGCTGGTTACCAGCGCCGGTTATGGCCCTGACCGCATCAAGATCGATCCCTCGGTTGTCCGTGGCCTCGAGTATTATACCGGCCCGGTCTATGAGGCCGAACTGACCTTCGACGTCACCAATGAAAAGGGCGAAAAAGTCGTCTTCGGTTCGGTCGGCGGCGGCGGCCGTTATGATGGCCTCGTCTCCCGCTTCATGGGCCAGCCGGTTCCGGCGACCGGCTTTTCGATCGGCGTCTCCAGGCTGATGACAGCCCTGAAGAACCTCGGCAAGCTCGGCGCCAGTGAGGTCATCGAGCCGGTGCTGGTGACCGTCATGGACGGCGATGTCGAGGCGATGGGCCGCTATCAGAAGATGACGCAGGAACTGCGCGCCGCCGGCATCCGCGCCGAGATGTTCCAGGGCAACTGGAAGAAGTTCGGCAATCAGCTGAAATATGCCGATCGCCGCGGCTGCCCAGTCGCCATCATCCAGGGCGGCGACGAGCGCGCGACAAGCGTCGTGCAGATCAAGGATTTGATCGAAGGCAAGCGGCTCTCCGGCGAGATTGAAGACAATGCCAGCTGGCGCGAGGCGCGCGTGGCGCAGGAGACGGTCCCGGAAGCCGACCTCGTCGCCAAGGTCAGGGAGATCCTTGCTGCGCAGGCCGAGGATCGGAAGCGAGCGGCGAATGTCTGAGGCATTTCCGGCACGCCCGTCGCCTATTATACGGAGCGCAGCATGCCCCTGATCAATCTCCCCGAATTCGCCAACGACCTCATTGCCGAATTCATCGAGCGCAACGCCGAGCGCATCGACACGCCTGTCATCCAGCCGGCCGAACCTTTCCTTGATATCGCCGGCGAGGATCTGCGCCGCCGCATCTTCATGACGGAGAGCGAAACCGGCGCCAGCCTCTGCCTACGTCCCGAATTCACCATCCCCGTCTGTCTGCGCCACATCGAGACGGCGACCGGCACGCCGAAGCGTTATGCCTATCTCGGCGAGGTTTTCCGCCAGCGCCGCGACGGCGCCAATGAATTCTATCAGGCCGGCATCGAGGATCTTGGCGATATCGACCTGTCAAACGCCGACGCCCGCGCCATCGGCGATGCCACCGGCATTCTCGCCCGCCTGCTGCCGGGCCGCCGCTTAGCCGTGACATTGGGCGACCAGGCAGTGTTTGAGGCTGTCGTCCAGGCGCTCGGCCTGCCGCTCGGCTGGCAGAAGCGCCTGATCCACGCCTTCGGCAATATGACGCAGCTGGAAGCCCTGCTTGCCAGCCTCGTCAGCCCGCAATTCGTCACCGGGCTGGACGACGATATCGCCAGGCTTGTCGCATCAGACGACGAGCAGGCGCTGGTCGCCTATCTCGAGCGGGAGATGCAGAAGACCGGCTATTCGACGAATGCCGGCCGCTCGGCCCTGGAGATCGCCCGAAGGCTCAAGGAAAAGCTCATCCTGTCCGAAACGCGCCTCGACGATGCGGCCTTCCGTGTTTTGGAAGAGTTCCTGTCGCTCGACGTGCCGCTTATCAATGCTTCCGCAGCCCTTTCCGGTTTTGCCGATGCTGCCGGCCTGAAACTCGGCAACGCGCTCGCCCGCTTCAATGGCCGCGTTGCAGCACTTTCCAATGCCGGCGTCGATCTTTCCTGCCTCGACTACCGCGCCGCCTTCGGACGGCCGCTCGACTATTACACCGGCCTCGTCTTCGAGGTGACGGTGGAAGGCTCGACCGCGGTGCTCGCCGGCGGCGGCCGCTTCGACCGGCTCCTGACCTTCCTGGGTGCGACGGACCGTATTCCGGCCGTCGGCTTCTCCTTCTGGCTCGACCGCATCGAAACCGAAAGGGCAGCCGCATGACCATCACCATCGCGCTTCCCTCCAAGGGCCGGATGAAGGAGGACGCTTCGGCGATCTTCGAACGTGCCGGCATGACGATCTCGGCTGTTGGCAACGATCGCTCCTATCGCGGCCGCGTCGAAGGCTGGGACGATGTGGAAATCGCCTTCCTTTCGGCGTCCGAAATCTCCCGCGAAATCGGCAACGGCACGGTCGATTTCGGCGTTACCGGCGAGGATCTGATGCGGGAAGGTTTTGCCGAGGTCGACAAGCGCGTCGAATTCTGCGCCCGCCTCGGCTTCGGCCACGCCGATGTCGTCGTCGCCGTGCCGGAGATCTGGCTCGATGTCGACACCATGGCCGATCTCGTCGACGTCGCGGCCGATTTTCGCGCCCGCCACTCCAGGCGCCTTGCCATCGCCACCAAATACTGGCGGCTGACCCAGCAGTTCTTTTCGAGCCAGCACGGCATCCAGCTTTATCGCATCGTCGAAAGCCTGGGCGCCACCGAGGGCGCTCCCGCCTCCGGCTCGGCCGATATCATCGTCGATATCACCTCCACCGGCTCGACGCTGCGCGCCAACCATCTGAAGGTGCTCCAGGACGGCGTCATCCTGCATTCGCAGGCCTGCCTCGTGCGCGCCCGCAAGGAAAGCCACGCCGGCGAACCCGCTGTGCAGGCGATCATCGATGCGGTGCGTGCCGCCCTCTGATCTCAGTCATGAAGGCAAAAGAAAAACCCGCCGTCGGATGACGGCGGGTTTTGTATGTCCGGGAGGATGTCTGCTGGTGTCAGGCGGTTGCGTAGGCGCCGCGCCGGGCGTCGAGCGAGTAGGCGCCGGCACCGACGGTGGCGAGCAGTATGTACGCGCCGGCCAGCGTGATATTCTTCATGACCATGATCTGGTTGAGAATGTTCACGAGTTCCGTGCCACTCGCGTAGGGCAGGTGGAAGGCAATGCCCGTGAAGACACAGAAGGCGGCGAGCAGCCAGCCGGCAATGCGGACCTGGAAGCCTGTGAGAACCGCAAGGCCGGCCAGCAGTTCGAAAAGGCCTGCGACATAGGCCAGCAGGGTTGCTGCCGGCAGGCCGGCACCGGCGATCATGCCCGCAGTACCGGCAGGATCGGTGAGCTTCATGAAGCCGGAAAGGATGAACATGAAGGAAAGAAGAATACGGGCAATCAGGATGATGACGTTGTTCGACATGGACGTTGTCTCCGTTTCAAGGACTTTGGAGATCTTGGTGCCCCAGCACCGGTTCGACCTCGGATGCCTCTATGTCGCTCTTTTCTTGCGTTGTGGAAAGATAAACGAAAGGGGACACTTCGTTCACTAATATGGAACGATCTCCAAAGCGCGTCGCGTTCGACCGGATTCATGCGACGCGGTTGGATCTTTTGTGGTCATGCGTGTCGTTGGCCCAAAACCGCAGCACACTTTTGGGCGACATGCATTAGCTGCCCCCGCTTGCCTTTGCCAAGCCGGGTCTCTTATGGTCGGCGCCCAACATGGAGACTCCGATGGCAGATCTTTCCGCATTTCCGATCACGACGCGCTGGCCGGCAAAAAATCCCGACATCATCCAGCTCTATTCCCTGCAGACGCCGAATGGGGTGAAGGTCTCGGTCGCCCTCGAAGAGCTCGGCCTCGCCTATGAGCCGCATTATATTTCCTTCGCCGCCAACGATCAGAAGTCGCCGGAATTCGAATCTCTCAACCCGAACGGCCGCATTCCGGCGATCATCGATCCGAACGGTCCGGACGGGAAGCCGATCGGCCTTTTCGAGTCCGGCGCGATCCTGCTTTATCTCGCCGAAAAAACCGGCAAGCTCATCCCTGCTGATGCCGCCGGTCGCTACGAAACAATCCAGTGGGTGTTTTTCCAGATGGCGGGTATCGGCCCGATGTTCGGCCAGTTCGGGCATTTCCATAAATTCGCCGCCGACAAGGTCGCCAACAATTCCTATCCGGTCGAGCGTTATCGCGATGAATCCAAACGGCTGCTCGGCGTGCTCGATGACCGGCTGAAGGGTCGTCAATGGATCATGGGCGATCAATACACGATCGCCGACATCACCACCTTCACCTGGGTTCGCGGCGCCGATATTTTCTATGGCGGCCGCGAGGTGCTCGAATACGCAAAATTCCCCGCCGTCTCGGATTGGCTGGAGCGCTGCATCGCCCGCCCGGCAAGTGCCAGGGGACTCAACATACCGGTCAAGCCGGAGTAACGGACGGATCGCTGCAAAGTACAAAGGCCGCCCTCGAGGCGGCCTTTTATCTTGATGTCCGGCCTATCGCCGGCTTGTGATCTGCTTTGTGCCTTCCAGCTTGAAGCGCGGAAAGACGAAGACGCCGACCATGCTGCCGCTGTATTTCTGCTCGAGACCGTTGGACTCGCCCATGCAGAACAGCGGCTGGCGCAAGCCGTTCGGCATGATGATCGTCGTCGAAAAACAGAAGGAGGAGCAGAGCGTCGCCGCCTGCTCGAACAGCTCCAATATGTGGCTGCGGTCCTTGGCATCATAGCAGCGGATCAGGCTGAGCAGTCCGCATTCCCGTGCGGCAAGGCCGTGCAGCATCGCGCTCCATTCGCCGAGACGGAGCATGCCGCTCGAAAAATCTCCAGTCCAAGCTTCGGAAACGGAAAACTGCGCCAACATCTCGTGATTTTGATTGGCGTCATCAAACGAGCCGGGTGTCAAAGGTACGGCTGCATTGGCTCTGGCGATCTTAAACAAGGCGTTCCCCCGTTCGGATGCGGCTCCCGCCGCACGCTCGGCAAACACAAAGAAACAGGATCACGCAGCAGCGGGCATGATGCCCGCGCTTCATCCGGCGATGATTGCCACGGCCATCTGGCCTCCGTAACCGGAGCCCTTCGAAGCCGAACGTTCATGCATCGCCTTCCGCGCCCCGGCCTCGTCTATTGGCGAAAAATTATCGCCGGGCGCACTTTAATTGCAGCGCGGATTTATAGGGGCTTTTGGACAAACGGCAACGGCTTTTTAAGGGGTATTCGGATCGGCTTCATTCTGGGGGTGCCCGCATCTTCGGCCTATTTCGCCAGAATTGGCATGGGAAGATCATCTTTGCGAGCGTTGCAAACGTTTTCACTCTGCGTCAGGCCGGAAATCGTGCCGCAACTCAATGATCTCTCGCATGTCGGTGGGCTGAGAAAGACGCAGGCAGCGCAAGCCTCGCGCAAGCTTCGTGCCCGGGGCCTGTAAGAGGGAGCCGGGCGGGCGTTCGTCGGCTATGCAAATCACTGTGCCGCACGTCGAATCGCTTTGGGCAAAAGGAAAGGGCGACCCGAGGGCCGCCCTTCCTGTTCCGGATGCCGGAATGGTGGTCAGTGATGGCTTTCGCCTATCACATCATGTCCATTCCGCCAGTTCAGCGCGCTTGACGCGCTGAACCATCTTAGATGATGGGCGGTTTCATGAACGATGCTGTGAAAGGCCGTTGGCCTATCACATCATGTCCATTCCGCCCATTCCGCCCATTCCGCCCGGCATGCCGCCGCCAGCCGATTCTTTCTTCGGCAGTTCGGCAATCATGGCTTCGGTGGTGATCAGCAGCGATGCGACAGAAGCAGCGTTCTGCAGCGCCGTGCGAACGACCTTGAGCGGGTCGACGATACCCATGGCGATCATGTCGCCATATTCGGACGTCTGGGCGTTGTAGCCGTAGTTGTCTTCGTTCTTGTCGAGGACCTTGCCGACAACGATCGAGGCTTCGTCGCCTGCGTTTTCAGCGATCTGACGAACGAGCGACTGCAGGGCGCGGCGAACGATGTTGATGCCGGCTTCCTGGTCGTCGTTTGCACCCTTGACGGTGATCTTCGTGGAGGAGCGGAGCAGAGCGATACCGCCGCCGGGGACGATACCTTCCTGAACGGCAGCGCGGGTCGCGTTGAGCGCGTCGTCGATGCGGTCCTTCTTTTCCTTCACTTCGACTTCCGTCGAGCCGCCGACGCGGATGACGGCAACGCCGCCAGCGAGCTTGGCAAGACGTTCCTGCAGCTTCTCGCGGTCGTAGTCGGAGGTGGTTTCTTCGATCTGGGCCTTGATCTGGGCAACACGGCCTTCGATGTCGGTCTTAGCGCCCGAACCGTCGACGATCGTGGTGTTTTCCTTGGAGATCGAAACCTTCTTGGCACGGCCGAGCATGTCGAGCGTGACGGATTCGAGCTTGATGCCGAGATCTTCGGAGATGACAGTGCCGCCCGTCAGGATGGCGATGTCTTCGAGCATGGCCTTGCGGCGATCGCCGAAGCCAGGTGCCTTGACGGCAGCAATCTTCAGGCCGCCGCGCAGCTTGTTGACGACGAGCGTAGCGAGGGCTTCGCCTTCGACGTCTTCAGCGACGATGAGGAGCGGCTTGCCGGTCTGAACGACGGCTTCGAGAACCGGGAGCATCGACTGCAGGTTCGAGAGCTTCTTCTCGTGAAGGAGAATGAAGACGTCTTCGAGGTCGGCGATCATCTTTTCCGGATTGGTCACGAAGTAGGGGCTGAGGTAGCCGCGGTCGAACTGCATGCCTTCGACGACTTCGAGTTCGGTTTCGGCGGTCTTGGCTTCTTCAACCGTGATGACGCCTTCGTTGCCGACCTTCTGCATGGCTTCAGCAATGTCGAGACCGACCTGCTTGTCGCCATTGGCCGAAATCGTGCCGACCTGTGCAACTTCTTCCGAAGTCGAGATCTTCTTGGCCTTGGCCTGGAGATCCTTCACGACGTCGGCGACAGCGAGGTCGATGCCGCGCTTCAGGTCCATCGGGTTCATGCCGGCTGCAACGGCCTTGTTGCCTTCGCGAACGATCGCCTGGGCAAGAACGGTAGCCGTCGTGGTGCCGTCGCCGGCGATGTCGTTGGTCTTCGAAGCAACTTCGCGGACCATCTGGGCGCCCATGTTTTCGAACTTGTCTTCGAGTTCGATTTCCTTGGCGACGGAAA
This sequence comes from Rhizobium sp. CB2179, assembly GCF_057653455.1. Lineage (NCBI taxonomy): Bacteria > Pseudomonadati > Pseudomonadota > Alphaproteobacteria > Hyphomicrobiales > Rhizobiaceae > Rhizobium > Rhizobium sp. CB2179. The sequence goes on from NZ_CM172781.1 coordinate 512,554, forward strand.
CGCCGTCCTTGGTGATGCGCGGCGCGCCGAAGGACTTGTCGATGATGACGTTACGGCCCTTCGGGCCGAGCGTGACCTTCACTGCATCGGCGAGAATGTCGACGCCGCGCAGCATCTTTTCGCGCGCGGTGCGGCCAAACTTGATTTCTTTAGATGCCATATTCTTAACTCCTGAATTCGAGTTGTTCGGGCAAAGAGCCCGTCAGCCATTTCGGGAAAGCAGGTCGGCCGATCAGCCGATGATGCCCATAATGTCGGCTTCCTTCATGATCAGAAGGTCTTCGCCGTCGATCTTGACTTCGGTGCCGGACCACTTGCCGAACAGGATGCGGTCGCCAGCCTTGACGTCGAGTGCGACGACCTTGCCGGACTCATCGCGCGCGCCGGAGCCGACGGCGACGATTTCGCCTTCCTGCGGCTTTTCCTTGGCGGTATCGGGAATGATGATGCCGCCCTTGGTCTTGGCTTCGGACTCAACGCGGCGAACAACGACGCGGTCGTGAAGGGGGCGGAAGTTGGTGCTTGCCATTGTCTAATCCCTCGATCGAATGACATTCGCGGACCGGATTGGCCCACATGGATAGATGTTAGCACTCCCTTGCGGTGAGTGCTAGCGACGAGCATTTAGGGATGGCTCCGAGAGGAGTCAATGAGAGCAATCACGAATTTTTGTGCCGGAATTGTGAAGATGCCGGAGAATAGTCGGAGATTGCGGCCAAAACCTCGGCGCAGCTGAACTTTGCCGAACTCGTCCGCGCTCGGCGATCTGCCGCTTCGCGATAATTGTCAAAACCCTTTGCCCTTCCGCTCCTCCGGATCGCCGTTCGAGCTCTACGCATTGGCCCGGCGGCGAAGAAAATGCCTTGCCATCGTCTTGCGCCTTTGCAATGTCACCGGTGACTGAAGCAAATCGGGAAATCGGAATGGCTAAGCGGATAGAAAACTTCTCGGAGATATCAGGTCGCTATGATGTGGTGCTCTGCGATGTCTGGGGCGTCGTTCACAACGGCGTCGATCCGTTCCCGAAGGCGGCCGCAGCCCTTGAAGCGGCACGCGAAAACGGCCTCGCCGTTGTCCTCATCACCAATTCGCCGCGCCTTTCCTGGCAGGTGGTCGATCAGTTGCGCCAGATCGGCGTTCCCGACAGTGCCTATGACAGGATCGTCACCTCTGGCGACGTCACGCGCGGGCTGATCGCCGAAGGGCCGAAGACCGTCTTTCTGCTCGGCCCCGAGCGCGACAAGGCGCTGCTCGAAGGCATTGGCGTCGAGCGCCGGCCGGCGGGCGAAGCGCAATCGCTGGTCTGCACCGGCTTTTTCGACGACGAGACCGAGAAGCCGGAGGATTACACCGACATGCTTCTCGATTTCAAAGCCCGCGACGTGCCGATGATCTGCGCCAATCCCGACCTCATCGTCGAGCGCGGCCATCGCATCATCCCTTGCGCCGGCGCCATGGCCGCCTATTACGAGCAGCTGGGCGGCAAAACCCGCATCGCCGGCAAGCCGCACCGGCCGATCTACGAGGCGACGCTTGCGGCTGCCCACGAGCTTCGCGGCGATTTCCCGGTCGATCGCGTGCTGGCGATCGGCGACGGCATGCCGACCGACGTGCGCGGCGCCTTGAATTACGGCCTCGACCTCCTCTACATCAGCGGCGGTATCCACGCTAAGGAATATACTCTCAACGGCGAGACCGACGAGGCGATCCTCAACGCCTATCTCGAACGGGAAAACGCCGCGCCGAAGTGGTGGATGCCCCGCCTTGCATGAAGACACGCCTTGCATGAAGAGAAGCCAGCCGATGACCGTCTTCCACCGCAATGAAACCCGGGAACCCCTACCCGCCCATCTAAAGGGCGGCGTCATTGCCATCGGCAATTTCGATGGCGTGCACCGCGGCCATCAATCGGTGCTGAGCCGGGCGCTCGAGATCTCCAAGGCGCGCGGTATCCCCGCTTTGGTGCTGACATTCGAGCCGCATCCGCGCACGGTCTTCCGGCCGCAGACACCGGTCTTCCGCCTGACGCCGGCGCCGCTGAAAGCCCGTATCCTGGAAACGCTGGGCTTCAGCGCCGTCATCGAATATCCCTTCGACTACGAATTCTCGCAGCGCTCGGCCGATGATTTCATCCATTCGATCCTGAAGGATTGGCTCGGCGCTTCCGAAGTGGTCACCGGCTTCGATTTCCATTTCGGCCGTGGCCGCGAGGGCGGTCCGGCCTTCCTCATGAATGCCGGCCATACCTACGGCTTCGGCGTCACCCTGATCGATGCCTTCCGTGACGAAAACGCCGATGTCGTCTCTTCGAGCCATATCCGCGCGCTCCTGAAGGAGGGCAATGTCAGTGAAGTCGCCGGCATGCTCGGTTACCGCTATACGGTGGAAGCTGAGGTGATCGATGGCGAAAAGCTCGGCCGCCAACTCGGTTTTCCGACGGCCAACATGCGCCTGCCGCCGGAGGTCGATCTTGCCGCCGGCATCTACGCCGTCCGCTTCCGCCGCCAGGACGGCACGCTCCACGATGCCGTTGCAAGCTATGGCCGCCGCCCGACGGTCACGGAAAACGGCGCGCCGCTGCTCGAAACCTATCTTTTCGATTTCAGCGGCGATCTCTACGGCCAGCTCTGCTCCGTCTCCTTCTTTGGTTATCTCCGCCCCGAGCTGAAATTCGACGGCCTCGATCCGCTCGTCGCCCAGATCAAGCGCGATGAGGAAGAGGCGGGGGCGCTGCTTGCGGGTGTCAAGCCACTCGGCGCGCTTGATCGGAAACTGTGCTTTTCCTGAGGTCGCCTTGAGTGCGGCTGTCGCTGCGGCCACCGGCGATTCCAGCCGTTGAAGCGGATTGCCAACCGCGAATTCTTCTCTTCCTTTTCCCGGCAAAAACGCCTATGAACCGGCGCGATGACGAAATATCGGCTGGCAATGATGATGCGAATTATCGGCCCGGCCTTCCGCGCGCGCTAAGCGGCCGGAAGGTCCGGGTTTTTGGCGCTTGGTAAGAGCGCTTCCGTCACCAGCTATTTCACGCCCGTTGCGCCCCTTCCTGGGCCGCCAGAAAACGATTGTCAGACATGACCGATACAGCCGAAAAGATCGACTATTCGAAGACCCTCTATTTGCCCGAGACCGATTTTCCCATGCGCGCCGGCCTGCCGCAGAAGGAACCGGAACTCGTCAAGCGCTGGCAGGAGATGGGTCTCTACAAGAAACTGCGCGCTTCCGCCGCCGGCCGCGAGAAATTCGTCCTTCACGATGGCCCTCCCTATGCCAACGGCAACATCCATATCGGCCATGCGCTGAACAAGATCCTCAAGGACGTCATCAACCGTTCGTTCCAGATGCGCGGCTACGACGCCAATTACGTGCCCGGCTGGGATTGCCACGGCCTGCCGATCGAATGGAAGATCGAAGAGAAGTACCGCGAGAAGGGCAAGAACAAGGACGAGGTCCCGGTCAACGAATTCCGCCGGGAATGCCGTGAATTCGCCGCCGGCTGGATCAAAGTCCAGGCGGAAGAGTTCAAGCGCCTCGGCATCGAGGGTGACTTCGACAATCCCTATACGACGATGAATTTTCACGCGGAATCGCGCATCGCCGGCGAACTCTTGAAGATCGCCGCAAGCGGTCAGCTTTATCGCGGCTCCAAGCCGATCATGTGGTCGGTCGTCGAGCGCACGGCGCTGGCAGAGGCCGAGGTCGAATACCAGGACTATGAGAGCGACACGATCTGGGTGAAATTCCCAGTCGTCGAAGGTCCGGTCGCGCTCAAGGATGCGTTCGTGGTCATCTGGACGACCACGCCCTGGACGATCCCCGGCAACCGCGCGGTCTCCTTTTCGCCGCGCATCTCCTACGGCCTCTATGAAGTGACGGCCGCCGAGAACGATTTTGGTCCGCGTCCCGGCGAAAAGCTGATCTTTGCCGACAAGCTGGCCGAGGAATCCTTCGCCAAGGCCAAGCTGCAGTATAAGCGCTTGAGCGATGTCTCTGCAGCCGACTTCGCAGCGATGACCTGTGCCCATCCCTTCAAGGGTCTCGGCGGTGGCTATGAATTCCGCGTGCCGCTGCTCGATGGCGATCACGTCACCGATGACGCCGGCACCGGCTTCGTGCACACCGCACCCAGCCACGGTCGGGAAGACTTCGATGCCTGGATGTCGGCTGTCCGCGCGCTTGAGGCCCGCGGCATCGACACCAAGATCCCGTTTCCGGTCGACGACGGCGGCTTCTACACATCAGACGCCCCCGGCTTCGAGGGCGCCCGCGTCATCGACGACAACGGCAAGAAGGGCGATGCCAACGACCGTGTCATCAGGGAACTGATCGCCCGCGGCGCGCTCTTTGCCCGCGGCCGGCTGAAGCACCAGTATCCGCATTCCTGGCGCTCGAAGAAGCCGGTCATCTTCCGCAACACGCCGCAATGGTTCGTCTATATGGACAAGACCCTTGCCGACGGCACGACGCTGCGTTCGCGCGCGCTGGGTGCGATCGATGATACGCGCTTCGTGCCCGCCGCCGGCCAGAACCGCCTGCGCGCCATGATCGAAGGCCGTCCGGACTGGGTGCTCTCGCGCCAGCGCGCCTGGGGCGTGCCGATCGCCGTCTTTGCAGACGATGATGGCGATGTCCTGGTCGACGAAGCCGTCAACGCCCGCATCCTCGAAGCCTTCGAACATGAGGGCGCCGACGCCTGGTTTGCCGAAGGCGCCAAGGAGCGTTTCCTCGGCAATGACCACGACCATTCCCGCTGGACCCAGGTCATGGATATCCTCGACGTCTGGTTCGACTCTGGCTCGACGCACACCTTCACGCTCGAAGACCGCCCGGACCTGAAGTGGCCGGCCGATCTTTATCTCGAGGGATCCGACCAGCATCGCGGCTGGTTCCATTCGTCGCTGCTGGAATCGGCGGCCACTCGCGGCCGCGCGCCTTATAACGCCGTCCTCACCCATGGCTTCACCATGGACGAGAAGGGCGAGAAGATGTCGAAGTCGAAGGGCAACGTCACAGCACCTCAGGAAGTGATGAAGGACGCCGGTGCCGATATCCTGCGCCTCTGGGTGATGACCTCGGATTATGCCGACGACCTGCGCGTCGGCAAGACGATCATCCAGACCAATGTCGATGCCTATCGCAAGCTGCGCAACACCATCCGCTGGATGCTTGGCACGCTCGCCCACGACAAGGGCGAGGAGATCGCGTTTGCCGATCTGCCGGAGCTGGAGCAGCTGATGCTGCACCGGCTTGCCGAACTCGACGAACTGGTGCGCGAGAACTACGATGCCTTCGACTTCAAGAAGATCGCCCGCGCGCTGATCGATTTCGCCAATGTCGAGCTTTCGGCCTTCTATTTCGATGTCCGCAAGGATGCGCTCTATTGCGACGCGCCGTCGAGCCTGCGCCGGCGCGCCAGCCTGCACGTCATCCGCCAGATCTTCGATTGCATGGTGACGTGGCTTGCCCCGATGCTGCCCTTCACCACCGAGGAGGCCTGGCTGTCGCGCAACCCGTCCGCCGTTTCGGTGCATCTGGAACAGTTTGCCCCGGTCGCAAAGGAATGGCGCAACGATGCCCTGGCCGAGAAGTGGAAGAAGATCCGCACGGTCCGCTCGGTTGTGACAGGCGCTCTGGAGATCGAGCGCAAGGACAAGCGCATCGGCTCCTCGCTGGAAGCGGCTCCCGTCGTTCATATCGCCGATCCGGAACTGCTGAAGGCGTTGGAAGGCCAGGACTTCACCGAGGTCTGCATCACCTCGGCAATCGAGATCAAGGTCGGCGAAGGACCAGGGGATGCCTTCCGCCTGGCGGAGGTGCCTCAGGTCAGCGTCGTGCCGAAGCTTGCAGAGGGTGAGAAATGCGCCCGCTCCTGGCGCATCACCAGGGATGTCGGTTCCGATCCCGAATATCCCGATGTTTCGGCCCGCGACGCTGCTGCCCTTCGTGAGCTTGCCGCACTTACGTGAAGAATATTGCCGGATGAATTGCGTTTTCGCGGTTCATCCGGTAAAAGCTGCCTGAAAATGGCCGGATTTTTGCGTCAGGGGGACGGTTGTCCGGTTGGGCGATGATTGCACCGGCAGGGCTGGAAGGGTTTTCATGTTAGCAACGCATTGGTTCCGTATGGGCGCCTGCCTGTCTGTTGTAGTGGCGGGATGCTCCCTGGTGTCCGGTTGCGCCAGCAGCCCGACCTACGGCACCGACAAGACCGCCATGGAGCAGCTGACCGACGATCTCGGCCAGTCGGTGTCTTTGACCGGTCCAGACCCGAAGAACAAAGGCGTCAAGTACACGCCGCGTCCAACGCTGGTGCTGCCGGCTCAGGCGCAGAAAGAGACCCTCGTTGCGCCGCAGCAGACGGTCGCCAACAAGGACAATCCGCAGTGGCTTGAATCGCCGGAGGAGACACGTGCTCGTCTCGTTTCGGAAGCCGACGCGAACGAGGACAATCCGAATTACCGCTCGCCGCTCGCAAGCTCTGCGATCGAAGGCGGCCGGCGCACGACGGAAGCTCAGACCAAGGCCTACCGTGAAGCCCGCGCCCTGCAGAAGGGCTCCTATGTCGATCAGCGCCGCTATATATCAGATCCGCCGCCCGGCTACCGCACCGTCGACGATCCGGCAAAGCTCGATGATGTCGGCGAGCCCGAACTCAAGAAGCAGAAGAAGCGCAAGAAGGATGCAGCGGTCGCCAACACCGGCAAGCAGTGGTGGAACCTCCTGCAATAGCGGCTTTTTCGGCGCGCCGGCAAGGATGACGGCGCCGCGCAGAGGCGCTGGGATTACGGCGCCTCTCTCCTTTGCGAAAAGAACCTTCGCAGCAGATCGGCCGATTGGACCTCGTTGAAGCCGGAATAGACCTCCGGGGCGTGGTGGCAGGTCGGCTGCGCATAGAATCGCACGCCATTGTCGACGCCGCCGCCCTTCGGGTCCTCGGCGCCGTAGTAGAGTCTGCGGATGCGCGCAAACGAGATGGCTGCCGCGCACATGGTGCAAGGCTCCAGCGTCACGTAGAGATCGGCACCGGCAAGACGTTCCTGTCCGAGCGCTTCGCAAGCGAGCCGGATCGCGGCGATTTCGGCGTGTGCGGTGACGTCTTTGAGCTCGCGCGTGCGGTTTCCAGAGCGTGAAACGGCAATATCGTCGATAACGACGACGGCGCCGATCGGCACCTCTCCGCGTTCTCCGGCGGCACGCGCTTCTTCGAGCGCCATCTCCATGAAACGATTTGTCTTCACGATCGCAAGAATTTCCACTTAACCGCAGATGCGTGACCTGATAGACAGGCCCAAAAGGCAGGCAAACAACAAATGACACCCAAAGACAAGCCAAAACGCCCGGGCGCAAAGCCCCTTTCACGGGATATCAGGTCGAAAGCCGGCCCGAAGGCGGACGGCGACAAGCCGGCAAAGCCTGCGGTCGCACGCGCAATCGCCGCCGAAACCGATAGTGACGCCAAGGCCGAACGCATTTCCAAGGTGATGGCGCGTGCCGGCGTCGCCTCCCGCCGTGACATCGAACGCATGATCATGGAAGGCCGTGTGACGCTGAACGGCAGGGTGCTCGACACCCCCGTCGTCAACGTCACGCTCGCCGATCGCATCGAAGTCGACGGCGTGCCGATCCGCGGCATCGAGCGCACCAGACTGTGGCTCTATCATAAGCCCACCGGCCTGGTGACCACCAATGCCGATCCGGAAGGCCGCTCGACCGTCTTCGACAACCTGCCGGAAGAATTGCCGCGCGTCATGTCGATCGGCCGCCTCGATATCAACACCGAGGGCCTGCTGCTCTTGACCAATGACGGCGGTCTCGCCCGCGCGCTCGAGCTGCCGGCGACCGGCTGGCTGCGGCGTTACCGTGTCCGCGCCCATGGCGAGATCGATCAGGACGCGCTCGACAAGCTGAAGGACGGCATCGCCGTCGACGGCGTGCTCTACGGCTCGATCGAGGCGACGCTCGACCGCACGCAGGGCTCGAACGTCTGGATCACCATGGGTCTTCGCGAAGGCAAGAACCGCGAAATCAAGAACGTTCTCGGTGCGCTCGGCCTCGACGTCAATCGCCTGATCCGCATTTCCTATGGCCCGTTCCAGCTTGGCGACCTGCCGGAAGGCCATGTCGTCGAAGTGCGCGGCCGCACACTGCGCGACCAGCTCGGCCCGCGCCTCATCGAGGAAGCCAAGGCGAATTTCGACGCGCCGATCTACAATACGACGGCGGTCGCTGCCGAGGAGGAGGCAGAGCCGGCAGCACCGGAAAAGCGCGAGCGTCCGCGTCGCGACGAGGACAAGCGCGAACGGGCGCTGAGCCGTCTCGATACGAAGCGCGACGACCGCCACGGTGGGGCGCGCAAAGAGGACGATCGCCGCGACGGCGGCCGCAGGGACGACGAGAAGCCGAAGCGTCCCCAGCCGCTCGGCCAGCGCCGCAGCGCCAATGTCTGGATGGCGCCGGGCGCCCGGCCGCTCGGCGAAAAGGCAGCGGCGAAAGCCGCCAAGAATGCGCAGACTGCGCGCCGGCGCGGCGAGCAGGCGCCGGCAAAGAATGATCGCATCGAGGATCGCCCGCGCACGCAGGTGAACCGCGTGCGCGAAGAGGATGGCGAATGGATCCGCTCGAGCGAGCAGCCCCGCGGCAAGGATGAGGGCGAAGGCTTCGGCCGCAAGCGCGGCTTTGGTGATCGCCCCGCCCGCGAAGACCGCGGTTCTGGCGACCGCCCGGCGCGCGGCGACCGGCCGTTCGGTGATCGTCCCCCGCGTGGTGATCGGCCCTTCGGCGACAAGCCGCGCGGCGATCGCAAGCCGCGTGCGGATGGCGACGAGCGTCCTCGTGCCGCGAGAAGCCCTGCCGGTGAGGGCCGTTCGGAGCGTCCGCGCGGCGACCGCCCCTTCGGCGACCGTCCTTCGCGTGGAGACCGCCCCTTCGGCGACAAGCCGCGCGGTGATCGCAAGCCGCGTGCGGATGGCGACGAGCGTCCTCGTGCCGCCAGAACCGCCCCCGATGAGGGCCGTTCTGAGCGTCCGCGCAGCGACCGCCCCTCCGGTGATCGTCCTTCACGTGGAGACCGGCCCTTCGGTGATAAGCCGCGTGGCGATCGCAGGCCGCGCGAGGACGGTGATGAGCGTCCGCGGGCAGCCAGAAGCTTTGCCGGCGAGGGCCGCTCCGAGCGTCCGCGCGGTGACAAGCCTTCGGGTGACAGGCCTTCTGGAGACAGGCCGCGCGGCAAGGGCTTTGCGGCCAAGCCCAGCGGGGCGAAACCTGGTGGGGCCAAGAGTTTTTCCGGCAAGCCGAAAGGCACCAAGCCGGGCGGGGACAGACCGGGCGGCGACAGGCCTGCGGGCGGGCCGTCCAGAGGTGGTGCTAAAGGAAAAGGAATGACGCGCGGTGCGGATCGTCGGCGGTGAGTTTCGCGGACGGCCTCTCGCCGTGCCAAAATCCAACGAGATCCGGCCGACCGCCGACCGGACGCGCGAGAGCCTGTTCAATATATTGAGCCATGCCTATCCGGAATGCGTCGATGGCACCCGGATTCTCGACCTTTTTGCCGGCACCGGCGCCGTCGGCCTCGAAGCCGTCTCACGCGGCTGTCGCCATGCGCTCTTCGTCGAAAACAGTGTCGAGGGCAGGGCGCTGCTCTGGGAGAATATCGATGCGCTCGGCCTGCATGGTCGAACGCGCATCCTGCGCCGGGATGCGACCGATCTCGGCAGCGTCGGCAATCTCGACCCCTTCGACGTGCTCTTTGCCGACCCACCCTATGGCAAGGGTCTCGGTGAGAAGGCGATGGCTGCGGCGGCCGAGGGCGGCTGGCTGCGGCCAGGCGCAATCGCGGTGCTCGAAGAACGGGCCGATATTGTCGTTTCCGTCCATCCTTCCTATGTCTTCCTCGAAAGCCGCATCTTTGGCGATACGAGGGTGCATTTCTTCCGATATCAGCCGCAATAAGCGGGGGCGGGCGTGCAGCAGGCAGAGATCATCAGCCCGAAATTGCCTGCGATCAGCGATGTGCCGACGGTCGCCGTCGCTTTTGGCGGCGGCGGTGCGCGCGGACTTGCCCATATCCATGTCATCGAGACGCTCGATGAACTCGGCATCCGCCCGGTGGCGGTATCAGGCTCGTCGATCGGCGCGATCATGGCGGCCGGCATGGCGGCCGGCATGTCAGGCGCCGAAATCCGCGAACATGCGCTGACGACCGTCGGCAACAAGACGGCCGTCGTCGCCCGCATCTGGGGCCTGAGGCCGGCGACGGTGCGCGATGCGGTGGCCAAGGGTATCCGCATCGGCCAGTTCAATCTGGAGCGGATCCTCAAGGCTTTCCTGCCCTCCGAGCTGCCGGCCCGCTTCGAGGATCTGCTGGTCCCGATGAAGGTGATCACCACCGATTATTACGGGCAGTGCGAAGTCATCATCGAACAGGGCGAGCTGTTTCCCGCACTTGCGGCCTCTTCCGCCATCCCCGCCGTCTTCATGCCGGTGCGCCTGCACGACCGCGTGATGATCGACGGCGGCATCAGCAATCCGGTGCCTTATGAATGCCTGATGGATCTTGCCGACATCGTCGTCGGCATCGATGTCGTCGGCGCGCCGGAAGGCGACGGCACCCATATTCCGAACCGTATGGAGAGCATCTTCGGTTCCGGCCAGCTGATGATGCAGACGGCGATCTCGCTGAAGCTGAGGCTTCGCCCGCCGCATATCTTCCTGCGCCCGACGGTCGGGCGCACCGGCGTCATGGATTTCCTGAAGGCCCGCGAAGTCCTTGCCATGTCCGTCGGCGTCAAGGACGACCTGAAATTCGCCCTTGACCGGGAAATCGAGGCTCGGCTGAAGCGCTAAAGCACTCTTGGCTTCACTGAGCATGGCCTTCATGGCCGGCGTGACCCGCACCGTTTGCAGCCTCGTTCATCATCACCGTGCCCTCGAAGCTTGAGAACAGCGCAAGCGCGGAAGAATCGAGGCCGGCCTCGGCATTCTTCAGTTTCGCAGCCAGCCCGGCGGCGTCAACTGCGGAGAGCCCGATCGTCTCCAGCGTCCCGGCATCCTTCAGGCTGTCGCCGCTGCAGAGATAGATGCTCCAGCCGTGATGCGACTTCTTCATCAGGGCTCGTCCGCCGTATCCGTTCTGCCGCCAGCCGACGATCGCCCAATCGGCCTGAACGACGACCGGCGCGATATCGAGCGGCTTGTCTGGCCGTTCGAACATCACCTTCAGCCTCGCCGGGATCGCCTGTTGCGGATCGTCATCCGCAGATGCCATGGATGCAAGCAGCACGCCGGCAACAATAGCGATGATCTTCTTCATCTGATGGCCTTCCTCAAGCGAGAACACGTTTCAGCAACGGTACGAACCGCACGACGATCTGGTCGAAGGCGATCATGGCGACAATCGCGAGCCCGCTCATCGGGAAGGTGACGGCGAAGATCCCGACGATCACCCACAGGCCGTAATAGATCGAAGGCTTCGGCGGCATGGGTGGCACGCCGAGGCGGCCGATCGGGCGCCGTTTCCACCACATGACGATAGCGGTCACGCAACTGAGCACAATTGCGAGGCATGTTGCGAGCATCAGCAACTGGTTGAAACGCCCCCATTCCTGTCCTTGGTGGACATTGATGCCCCATTCGATCGCTTTGCCGAGGAACGGATATTGATCGAAGCCGATATCGATCAGTGGTTTGCCGGAATACTGGTCGATATGGAGCGTGCGTTCGTCGGCAAGATCGTCGGGAAAGAGCGAGGCTGTATAGACGCCCGTCTCGTCGGAGGGGATCGCTAGGTCGAAGCCCGGCGCCATGCCCAGCCGTTTGGCGGTCTCCACGGCTTTTTCGAGGCCGATTGGCCTGGCTGATTGCGCTGCGGCGATATCGGAAAGCGGAACGGGCGCCTTCTCGACGATCCAGCCGCTGTTCGGAAGGATATCCTCGGTGACTTTCCGCGACTTCGGCACGTCGCCCCAGAGCTGGACCGGATAGCCGAGGCCATGTTCGGTCAGCCAGGCATTGGCGTTCGCCCCCCAATAGCCCGACCATGGCATGCCTGACATCGCAAGGAAGAAGATCAGGATGCCGGCGAAGGCACCGGTCACGGCATGCAGGTCGCGCCAGAAAACGCGGCGGCCGGACGTTCCCCGCACGCTGATAACGCCGCCCGTCTGGCGTCGCGGCCACCAGAGATAGATGCCGGTGACGACGAGCACCATGGCAAAGCCGCCGGCAATTTCGATCAGCCGGTTCGTTATGGTGCCGAAATAGGCGAGGCTGTGGATGCGCTTGACGACATAATTGAACTCGTCGGTCGATCCGACCACATCGAGCACCTTGCCGTCATAGGGGTTGACAAAGACCAGCATCGAGCCGGCATCGCTGGAGAGGGTGACGATGGCCGATCGCTCGGGCAGGACCGGGTCCTTGTAAGATGTCGCGGTTGAGCCCGGCACGGCGGAGGCGGCGCTCTCTGCGATCCGCTCCGGCGACAGCGCTTCGCCAGCCGGCTGGACACTGTAGCGGTAGCCGAAGAAGGTGCTGTTGATCTCGTCCTTGAAGAGATAGAGCGATCCGGTAACGGCCAGATTGAGCAGGAAGGGTATGACGAGAAGCCCGGCAAAGAAATGCCAGCGCCAGATGGCACGGTAGAGCGAAACGCCGTTTGCGGCGTCCTCTGCCGGTTCGGCAGCAGTAATAGTCGACATGAGAATGGATCCGTATCCACGACCGACGGCACGCATGCAGGTCGGCCGGCGTTGAAAGGCGCGTCACGGCGCCTGCCGCAACGCGAAGTTCAGGCAGGGATCGGATCGGAAGGAGGCGCCCGAGGGCCGGTATTGGGCGGGAAAAGCTGGCGATGGAAGGCCTCGGCCGGAATCGGCAGTTCAACCGTAGCCGCAAAGTGTATGGCGGAACCGGCGATGTCCGTCGGCGCCGGCAGGAGGATGGAGGCGCTGATCCGGCAGGCTTCGCAACCATGCGAATGCGCCTTGTCGTGCTGCTCCTGACCGGATGTGTCTGTCGTGGTGACGCAAAGCGTCGGCAGCGTCCCGTCCGGAAGCACATATTGCGCGAGTTCAGCCGGATCGAATTCGCCGGCTGCTGCGAGAGGAACCTGATGGGCGAAGCCGACGAACACCAGTGCGACCGCGCACAGGATGCGCAGCGCCCATTGTTCGATCTGTCTCGTCCGTCTGATCAAGATTCCCTCTTGGATCGCTCCGATCGGACGTTTGATAAACGCCGCCCCCTCCATATTCAATGCGTCAATTTCGCAAGCCGGTCAGGGGCGATCAGGCATCCGCCGTCGCATCGGCGGTTCCGGCCAGCGGATCGTCCTCGAAGGGATCGGCGGCGCGTTTCGGCTTGACCAGCGGTTCGGGGCGGACAGGGTGGGAAAACAGCATGTCGCGCCCGGCCTGCAGTCCTTCGGACACCTGCAGCACCAGGCGTGCCTCGTCGCGCTTGCGGATATCCTCGCCGATTTCGTAGGCGTCGACCTCGGAAACGCCGAGCGCCTCCAATGTTCGCCGTCCGAAGAGTAGGCCCGATTCCAGCGTTTCGCGCAGCTCGTAGTCGATACCCTTGTTGCGCAGTTCGATCGAATGGATGCGGTCGTAGGAGCGCACGTAGAGCCGGGTGTGCGGATAGTCGGCCTGCACCAGCTCCACCACCTTGTCGGTGATTTCCTTCTTCTGCGTGCAGACCAGCACGATCTTCGCCCGGTCGATGCCGGCCGAGCGCAGCACGTCCTTGCGGGCGCCGTCGCCGAAATAGATGCGGAAGCCGAAGGAGGAGGCCTGGCGGATGCGGTCGGCGGAAAAATCGATGACGGTGACGCTACGCCCGCCGGCAAGCAGGATCTGGGCGGCGATCTGGCCGAAACGCGAGAAGCCGACCATCAGCACGTCGGCGCCCGCGCCCTCGAAATCCTCGTCCAGTTCCTCCTGTTCGTCGCCGTTGAGCAGCCGCTTCGAAAGGGCCGAGCCGATCGGCGTCAGCGCCATGGACAGCGTGACGATCGCGACCAGCAGCGAGGCTGTGCTCGTCGACATCAGCCCGGCCGCACCCGCCGTGGTAAACAGCACGAAGCCGAATTCGCCGCCCTGCGGCAGCAGGAAAGCGATGCGGATCGCATCGTCGTGCGAAGAGCCGGAGATCCGGCAGATCCCGTAGATGACGATCGCCTTGACGGCCATGACGATCGGCACGGCGACGATGACGAAAAGCGCGTTGTCGGCGAGAACGTCGAGCTCCAGCGACAGGCCGACTGCGATAAAGAAGATAGCGAGCAGCACGCCGCGGAACGGCTCGATATCTGCCTCCAACTCGTGCCGGTAGGAGGATTCGGCCAGCATCACGCCGGATAGGAAGGCGCCCATCGCCATCGAAAGCCCGGCCAGCTGCATCAAGCTCGCCGATCCCATGACGACGAAGAGGGCAGCCGCGATCATTGCTTCGCGCGCGCCGGTCCGGGCGATGATCTGGAAGAGCGGCGTCAGCAGGTAACGTCCCATGACGATCATCGCCGCAACCGCGCCGACGGCGATAGCGAAATCGAACAGTGGCGCGTTGCTGCCCTTATCGCCGCCGTCGAGGATGGTGATCAGCGCCAGCAGCGGCACGATCGCCAGGTCCTGGAACAGCAGCATCGAAAAGGAGCGTTGCCCGTATCTGGTATTGACGTCGCCGTCGCCCTCGAGGATCTGCATGGCGAAGGCGGTTGAAGACAGCGCCAGGCCAAATCCGGCAACGATGCTGCCGCGCCAGTCGAGAACCTGGGAAAACCAGGCAAGCGCGGTCAGCGCTAGCCCCGTCAGCACCACCTGCGCCGCGCCGAGGCCGAAGATGTCGCGCCGCATCTGCCAGAGGCGGGTGGGTTTCAACTCCAGTCCGATGATGAAGAGCAGGAAGACGACGCCGAGTTCGGCGACGGCGAGGATCTGTTCGCCATCGGTGATGCCGTGGAAGACCGGGCCGATGACGATGCCGGCGGCGAGATAGCCGAGCACCGTGCCGAGCCCGAGTTTCTTGAAGATCGGCGCGGCGACCACCGCCCCGCCAAGCAGCAGGATCGTTTCGGAAAAAAAGGCATTGGACGCTGACATGCTGGCAATTTCTCTCGACGGCGGGGAGCAAGCAGGCAGCCCCGATAAAGAATCGGTGACGGCGGCCTTGATGCTTGGGAGAGTGCACAATAAATGGAAGCCGAAGGAAAGGCCAAATCATGTCCTCTGAAATTGATTCCTCGACACTTCTTTCCCGCGCAAGTCAATTGATCGATCTGGCAAGGAAGGCAGGGGCCGATGCCGCCGACGCCGTCGTCGTCCGGTCGCGCTCGCAATCGGTGAGCGTCCGCCTCGGCAAGGTCGAGGGCACGGAATCCTCCGAAAGCGACGATTTCTCGCTGCGTGTCTTCATCGGCAAGCGTGTCGCCAGCGTCTCGGCCAATCCGGGCTTCGATCTTCAGGCGCTGGCCGAACGCGCCGTCGCCATGGCCAAGGTTTCTCCGGAAGACCCCTTCGCCTGCCTGGCGGATGAGGCGAGTCTTTCGAGATCCTATCCCGACCTGCAATTGCTCGATACCACCGAGGTCTCCTCCGAGATGCTGCGCGAGGCGGGTCTTGCCGCTGAAGCAGCAGCTCTTGCGGTCAAGGGGGTTACCAATTCCTCCGGCGCCGGCGCGTCGGCCGGCATGGGCGGCCTCGTTCTTGCCACCTCGCACGGTTTCGAAGGCAGTTACATGGCCTCGCGTTTCGGCCATTCCGTCAGCGTCATCGCAGGTGAAGGCACCGGCATGGAGCGCGACTATGATTATGACAGCCGTCTCTATTATGCCGAGCTCGACGATCCCGCTGAAATCGGCCGTCGCGCCGGCGAACGGGTGATCAAACGGATCAATCCGCGCCAGGTGCCGACCGGCAAGGACATCACCGTCATCTTCGATCCGCGTGTCGCCCGCGGCTTCGTCGGCCATATCGCCGGTGCGATCAATGGTGCTGCCGTCGCCCGCAAGTCCAGCTTCCTGCGCGACAAGATGGGTCAGCAGATCCTGAAGTCAGGCCTGTCGATCACCGACGATCCGCTGATCGTGCGCGGCCCTTCCTCGCGGCCCTTCGACGGCGAGGGAGTGTCCGGCGAGCGGCTGGTGATGATCGAGGATGGTGTTTTGAAGCACTGGTTCCTCTCGACCTCGACCGCGCGCGAGCTCGGCCTCGAAACCAACGGCCGCGGCGTGCGCGGCGGCACCGCCGTCTCGCCTTCTTCCACCAATCTTGCGCTGGAACCCGGCGACATCTCGCCGGAGGATCTGATCCGCAGCGTTGGCAACGGTTTTTATGTGACCGAATTGATCGGCCACGGCGTCAACATGA
Source organism: Rhizobium sp. CB2179 (assembly GCF_057653455.1). NCBI lineage: Bacteria > Pseudomonadati > Pseudomonadota > Alphaproteobacteria > Hyphomicrobiales > Rhizobiaceae > Rhizobium > Rhizobium sp. CB2179. Next base: position 528,918 of record NZ_CM172781.1, read on the forward strand.
TCACCGGCGAATACAGCCGCGGCGCCACCGGCTTCTGGATCGAGAACGGCGAACTCACCTTCCCGGTCTCCGAGGTGACGATCGCCTCGAACCTCAAGGAGATGTTCATGCGCCTGACGCTGGCAAACGACATCGATCGCAAATTCGGCGTCGCGGCTCCCACGTTTGCCATCGAAGGCATGACGCTCGCGGGGCGCTAGAGCATGTCTCGCAAAAGTGTGCAGCGGTTTTGCGATAAAGACATGCGGAAAAGCAAAGACCTAAAGCGTGGCAAGCGAATCTGAAAGATCGCGACGCGCTTTAGAGCATGATGCCGAAAAGTGTGAGCGGTTTTCGGGCGAAATCATGCTCTCACTATTGAATTGAGAAATGGATTGATCTGATGAGCGACATGGAGAAAGCCCGCTGGCAGAGCGATCTCACGCTGATCGCCGATGCTGCGAAAGAGGCGGGCGCCGTCGCTTTCGGCTTCTTCAACCAGTCGCCTGAGGTCTGGTGGAAGAACGAGGACCGTTCGCCCGTCAGCGCCGCCGATTTCGCCGCCAACAAGACGCTCGAGACCATCCTGCGCAAGGCCCGGCCGGATTATGGCTGGCTGTCGGAAGAAACCGACGACGATGCCGACCGCCTTTCACGCGAAACGCTGTTCATCATCGATCCGATCGACGGCACGCGCGCCTTCCTCGGCGGGCAGAAGGTCTGGTGCGTCAGCGTCGCGGTGGTTCATCGCGGCCGGCCGGTCGCTGGCGTGCTCTATGCCCCGGCGCTCGAGGAGCTCTATGAGGCGGTCGAGGGCGGCGTGGCGCTGAAGAACGGCGTCCCCTTCACCGTCTCGGCGGCCGGACCGGAAGAGATGAGCCGCCTTGCAATCGGCGAAGACCTGCTGAAGACCTTTCCGACGGAATTCCGCGATCGGGTGACGCGCGAGAAATACATTCCCTCGCTGGCCTATCGCATCGCCATGGTGGCGGACGGTCGTCTCGACGGCACCTTCGTCAAGGGCAATTCACATGATTGGGACCTTGCCGCTGCCGATCTGATCCTCGTCTGTGCCGGTGGCGGCCTCGTCGACATCGAAGGCCGGCCGATTGTCTACAATCGCGCCGAAGTCACCCACAATGTCCTCTGCGCGGCCCCAACGCCCCGCATCAGTGAGTTCCTCGCGGCCTTTGCGGGGCGACGAGACAGTTGACGTTTCCGTCAAAATCCCGCAGATGGGTGGCGGAGGAGAATAGGCAGAAAGAGAAGAAAAAATGACTGACTCCGGTGACAAGAAGCAGCTTCTGCATCTCGTTTTTGGCGGCGAACTTGAAAGCCTCGATGACGTCCAGTTCCGTGATCTGCAGGGTCTCGATATCGTCGGCATTTTCCCGGATTATGCCACGGCGCTGACGGCCTGGAAGTCGAAGGCGCAGCAGACGGTCGACAATGCGCATATGCGCTACTTCATCGTCCACATGCATCGTTTGCTCGATCCGCAGGAAAAGCCCAAGGGCTGAGCTTAGCAAGTTCCGCCGGCCGGCCGCTCGTCGAGCGGAGCTTTGGTGCACCGGGCGCGCCCGTCGATCCGGATTGTTGGACGCATTCTGAACAAATTAATCGGCCATTGCGGCCGCAACGATAATTAGGGAATGGGTTTGATGTCGATCGGTTTTGATCGGAGGCTGGCGCGATGAGTTCCCGGATGGCGCGGTTCGGTCTGAACGCATACCGTCTGGCGGGAACCGTGGCCTCTCCAGTCGTCGGCCTCTATATCACCTACCGCACGGCCAAGGGCAAGGAAGACCGGGCCCGCCGCCTGGAGCGCTTCGGCTATCCGAGCGCCAACCGGCCGCAGGGCCCGCTCATCTGGTTTCACGCCGCAAGCGTCGGTGAAACCAACGCCGTCATCCCGCTGATCCGCGAAATCCGCCGCCGCGACATCCATGTCATCCTGACGACCGGCACCATCACCTCGGCCAAGCTCGCCGCCGAGCGCCTCGGCCAGGAAGCGATCCATCAATATGTGCCGCTCGACCTGAAGCCCTCCGTCAGCCGCTTCCTCGATTATTGGCAGCCCGATTGCGCCATCATCGCCGAATCCGAGATCTGGCCGGCAACGGTGCTGGAACTCGGCCGCCGCCGCATTCCGCAGATCCTGATCAATGCCCGCATGTCGGACCGCTCCTTTGCCCGCTGGCGCCGCCGCCCGGCGATCGCCGAAGCCTTGTTCGAGAATCTTGCCCTCGTCATCGCCCAGTCGGATGTCGATGCCGAACGTTTCCGCGATCTCGGCGCTGTGCCCGTCATCACCTCGGGCAATCTGAAGGTCGATACCGACGCACCGCCCTATGACAGCGCTGTCTTCGCCCGCTACAAGAAGCAGATCGGCGAGCGCAAGACCTGGGCGGCGATCTCGACCTTCGACGGCGAGGAGAACGCTGCCGCCATCGTTCACCGGGCGCTCAGGGAGCGCGACCGCCAGTTGACGATTATTGTGCCGCGCCATCCCGAGCGCAGCGACGAGATCGAGGCGGCCCTCGTCAAGCAGGGGCTGAAGGTCGCCCGCCGCACCCGCGACGATGTCTTGTCCGCCGATGTCGATATTTTCCTCGGCGATACGATCGGCGAAATGGGTCTTTATCTCCGTCTGACGGAAATCGCCTTCGTCGGCCGCTCGCTCTTTGCCGAAGGCGGCCAGAACCCGCTGGAGCCAGCCATGCTCGGCTGCGCCATTCTCTCCGGCGGCCATGTGCAGAATTTCCGCGATGCCTATCAGAAGCTTGCCCGCAGCGGCAGCGCCCGCATGGTGCGCGATACTGAAATGCTGGCCAAGGGTGTGCATTATCTGCTGATCAACGACGACGCCCGCCGCAACATGATCGAGGCCGGCATCACCGCCGTGCACGAGATGCGCGGCGCGCTGACGGCAACGGTAAAGGGGCTGGAACCCTATATCAATCCGCTGACGGTGAAGGCGCGGCTGCTGCCCAAGGCCGTGGCCCAGGTCTGAGGAGCGAAGATGTCGGCAGTGGCCCCTATCAAAGGCATTCTCTTCGACAAGGACGGCACGCTGCTCGACTATGACGAGAGCTGGCTGCCGGTCAACCGCGAGCTTGCCCGCATCGCCGCCAGAGGGGATGAGCTTCTCGCCAACCGGCTGCTGTCGGCCTGCGGCATGGATCCGGTGACCGGCCATATCGTTCCCGACAGCCTGCTTGCCGCCGGCAATACCCGTCAGATCGCCTCAGGCCTTGTTGCCGCGGGTTCGATGGTGGATGTCGACGAACTGACGGTCCGCCTCGACGACCTGTTTTCCAGTGCCGCCGAATTTTCCGTGCCGGTGACCGACCTCGCCGGCTTCTTCGAGCGGCTGCATCGGCGCGGCTTCAAGCTCGGTGTCGCCTCCAGCGACAATGAGCGGTCGATCCGCCAGACGGCGGAACGTTTCGGTTTTGCCCGCTATATCGATTACATCGCCGGCTACGACAGCGGTTTCGGCGTCAAGCCGGAGCCCGGCATGGTGCTCGGCTTCTGCGCTGCGACCGGTCTTTTGCCTGAAGAGGTCGCCATGGTCGGCGATAACAATCACGATCTGCACATGGGTCTGAATGCCGGCACGGGTCTCAGGATCGCGGTGCTGACCGGCACCGGTTCGCGGGAGACGCTTGCCGCCGCGGCCGATCATGTGCTCGACGATATCACCGCCATCGAGACGCTGCTGCCCGACTTGCAGCCGGCCTGACCGGTAAGGGCTTGCATTTTCACCGGTTTTGGCTTCTCAATCCGACCGGTCGAAAAGCAGGGGACTGGCTGTGGCTAAAGCAATTCCAGCAAAAGTGCACAGCGGTTTTGCCGGGAAAAGCGCGCAGCGACTTTCCCAAGGGATTGCGTGAGAACAAGCCGGGCAGGGGAGCGGGACGGCAAGATGATATCCGAAGCGCCACCGTTCTGGTGGAGGAAAGCCGATTGGCGGGCCTGGCTGCTGCTGCCGCTTTCCTTTCTCTATGGCCGTATCGCCGGCCACCGTATGGCCCATGCGCGCCGCGCTTCCGTTCCCATCCCGGTCATTTGCGTCGGCAATTTCACCGTCGGCGGCGCCGGCAAGACGCCGACGGCGCTGACGATCGCCCGTGCCGCCAGGGCGAAGGGGCTGAAGCCCGGCTTTCTCAGCAGGGGTTACGGCGGCTCGCTCGATGTGACCACCGTGGTCGATCCCGATCATCACCGGGCGATTGCCGTCGGCGACGAGCCGTTGTTGCTTGCCCAGGAAGCGCTGACGGTGATTTCGCGCCGGCGCGTCGAAGGGGCTGCACGGCTGGTGGCGGAGGGCGCCGATCTCATCGTCATGGATGACGGTTTCCAGAGTGCCCGTCTGGCGATCGACTATGCCCTGCTCGTCATCGACGCGACGCGCGGCCTCGGCAACGGCCATATCGTGCCGGGTGGCCCGGTCCGCGCGCCGATCCGCCAGCAGCTGCGGTCCGCGACCGCTTTGCTGAAGGTCGGCGGCGGCAATGCCGCCGACAGGATCGTCCGCATGGCGGCGCGCGCGGCAAAGCCCTATTTCACCGCATCGCTGAAAGTGCGCGGCGACAATACGCTGGCCGGCACCAAGGTGCTCGCCTTTGCCGGCATTGCCGATCCCGCCAAATTCTTCCGCACGGTCGAATCCCGCGGCGCCGAGATCGTCGTCGCCAAGTCCTTCGGCGATCACGAGCACCTGACCGAGGAGGAGATCGACGACATCCTGACAACCGCCGAGCGTCAAGGTCTCCTGATCGTCACCACCTCCAAGGATTTCGTCCGCCTGTCCGGCCATCAGGGCAAGGCGGCACGGCTCGTCGAAAAGAGCCGGGTGATCGAGGTCGACATGGTCTTCGAGGATCACCTCGCCCCCAGCCTGATCATCGACCGGGCGATCGTCGCCTGCCGCGAGCGGCGGCTGCGGGAAATGAAGGCTGGGGCTTAGAGCCCTTCCGGGTTAGATTGAAGCATTCTGCCGGAGCAGGTTTTCGTCAGGGCAGAGGCGATTGGCGAAGGGCATACCTCTTGGTACGTCCGAGCCGATCGCCTCTGATCCTGGCGCAAAGATGCCCGGCCCTTCGGGTTGGCTGAAACGGGCCGGCTGATCGACCGGCCGGCTTGGCCGTAGAGCTGGGCTACGACGCGCGCCGGCCGGTCGACCATCCGACTCCGTTTGAGCCAACAGAATGCTTCAATCTAACCCGGAAAGGCTCTAGGCTCGGTGGGGCGCAGAGCTCCATAGCCGGTATGTCGGAATTCATCGGAACTTGCTGCTGTCGTCATCGCATCACGGTATCAGCGCGTAATACGCATCATCACAAACCCTGCAGATTTGACCAGAAGCGTTCGAGGGCGGCTGAGCCGCTACCCTGCTTGCGGATAGCGAGGACGTTCAGGGTGACCTCAGCCTGTCGCGCGTCGACGATACAGAGTTCGTTCCGCTCTATCTCGCGGGTCGCAGAGCTTTCCGGCAGCCAGCCGATGCCTTTCCCCGCGAGAATCATGCGCTTGACCGACTCCGACATCGAGTTTTCATAGGTTACTCGAAAGCTCCGCCCTGTCTTCTGCATGTCGAGCATGAGCTGAGTTTGCACTTTTCCGAGAAAGCAGTCGGATGAATAGGCGACGAGAGGCATATCTTCGTTTCCGGGCCAAGTTGCCAAGTCGATGACCGGGTTTCCTCGTTGATCTGCCTTGCTGACGAGGTGGAAAGGATCGATTCTGATAACCTTCGAGGAGAACTGCCCGGTCTGCAGGACCGGTGGCCCGAACTCGTGGGAATAGCAAAAGGCGATGTCGCAGCGGCCGAGCGCAAGCGATTCTACGCAGTCGTAGAAGTCCGTCGCATGCATACGGGTTATGAAGGGACCGGTGCGTTGTTCGACGCTCGTAAGAAGATCGGGAAAGATACTAAGAGCGATGGTGTGCAGCGCGCTGAAGGTGAGCACCTCGATGCCGGCGCGTGCCTGTTGCCGGCATTCATCGCGGACGCGGTAGATTTCGCGCATCAACTCACGGCTCGACTCGAGAAACGTCTCCCCGGCGTTCGTTAGCCTGACCGGATAGGAGCTGCGATCGATCAGCGCGGCGCCGATCCAGTTTTCCAGCGCCCTTATTCTGCGGCTGAAGGCGGGCTGCGTCACATGTCGGGCCGCTGCCGCGGTAGAAAAGTTCCGCACGGCCGCGAGTTCCATGAAGTCTTCTAGCCAACCGAGTTCCATCACAAACCTTATGCAAATTTTGCATAACTTATCGGAAAACGGCATTTGCCGCAACGGAGCCTGCCTGTCAGCCTCGCTCTCAAAGGACGAGAAACATTGTCCGCAAAATGCCTCTTAAGATGGCTCGCTGATGCAGCCGCCACCTGTATTTCTTTGGGATTGATCTCATGCGCCAAGTCTATGTTAATGGGGACTATCTGCCTGAAACCGAGGCCCGGATTTCTGTCTTTGATCGGGGCTTTCTGTTTGCCGACGGGGTCTATGAGGTAACGCTCGTACTCGACCGTAAGCTTGTTGATTTTGCGGGCCATATGCGCCGCCTGCGCCACTCGCTCGGCGAACTCGACATGGCTTTCGCACTGACCAACGAGAAACTGCTGGATATCCATCGGGAACTGATCCGGCGGAACGATATCGAGGAAGGGCTGGTCTATCTGCAAGTGACCCGAGGGGCCGCTGATCGCGACTTTCTCTTTCCCGCCGATGCGACGCCCAGAACGCTCGTGGTTTTCACGCAGAAAAAATCGCTCGTTGATAGCCCATTGGCGGAGCGCGGGCTCCATGTCATCACGGTGGAAGATTTGCGGTGGCGACGTTGCGATATCAAGACGGTGCAACTCCTCTACCCCTCCATGGCAAAGATGGAAGCCAAGTCGCGCGGCGCCGACGACGCGTGGATGGTCAGAGATGGCTTTGTGACCGAAGGCTCATCGAACAATGCCTATATCGTGACCCTGGAGGGCACGGTTGTGACAAGGGATCTCTCAACCGATATCCTGCGCGGGATCACGCGTGAGGCTGTTTTGCAATGCGCACAGGATCTTCAGCTGAGAATCGAGGAGCGTCCGTTTACCGTCGAGGAGGTCGAGAACGCCGCCGAGGCGTTTTCGACCTCCTCATCCGGCCTGGTCAGTCCAGTCGTCAGGATCAACGAGCGGGTGGTCGGAAAGGGAACGCCGGGACCAATGGCAGCCCGACTTCGGCAGCTCTACCTTGAGCGAAGCCGAGCCTCGGCTATCTAGGGTAGTTCCAGCAAAAGTCCGCAGCGGTTTGCGTCCATTCGGACCTCTCCTGGAAAACTGAGGTGGGAATTCCAGTCTTCTAAATAAGCTCCGATGGACAAGCTCACAGTTAGAGCATTTCCGTTTTTCTCCGAATCACGGAAATGCTCTATCTTTTTGTTTTCACGCAAATCCGGACGCAAAACCGCTGCGCACTTTTGCTGGAATTGCTCTAGCGCCGCTGGTTCGGCAGCACGCCGGCGCGTTTGTCGGCATCGATGGCCGAGATCACGTCGGCATAGGGCTCCTGCCGGGCGACGCTCCAGTAGCGCAATTCGTCGAGCGGGATCTGTTTCCCCGTCATCGCGCAGACGACATAGGAGCCGGGTGAGAGAATCTGGAAATCGCCATCGAGATACCGGATCTTCGCCTCGCGGTTTCCGTGCCCTTCGAACAAATTCATGCGCTCCGTTCCCTGCCGTCTGTCATTAGAGCATGTCGCGCAAAAGTGTGCCGCGGTTTTGCGATCACGACATGCGGAACACCAAAGCCCTAAAGCGTGGCACGCGAATCTGAAAGATCGCGACACGCTTTAGTCTGCCATACTCCCGCAAGGGCTGCTTTTCCAGCTTTTTTAGCTTCTGCCGAAAAGCCGCTCGATATCGCTGAGCTTCAATTCGATATAGGTCGGCCGGCCGTGATTGCACTGGCCGGAGCCGGGCGTTACTTCCATTTCCCGGAGCAGCGCGTTCATTTCCTCCGGTCGCAGCCGCCGTCCCGAGCGCACCGATCCGTGGCAGGCCATGGTCGCTGCCACATATTCGAGCTTGGCCGATAGGCCCGACGCCGTGTCCCATTCGGCAATCTCGTCGGCAAGCTGGCGGATCAGCCCATGCGCATCGACCTCGCCGAGCATTGCCGGCGTTTCGCGTACGGCGATCGCGCCGGGGCCGAAACGCTCGATCGCCAGGCCGAGTTCGGAAAGCTCGGCCGCATGCTGCATCAGCCGGTCGCAATCCTCTTCCGGAATATCGACGATCTCGGGGATGAGCAGCACCTGCGAGGCCAGCCGCTTCGAATGCAGCGCCTTGCGCATCGCTTCGAAGACCAGCCGCTCATGCGCAGCATGCTGGTCGACGATGACGAGCCCGTCCTCGGTCTGGGCGACGATATAGTTTGCGTGGATCTGCGCCCGCGCCGCGCCGAGCGGATACCGTGCGTTTGGTTCGGGTGCTGCCGGCTGCGGCGAAAACTGCGGCTCGGCCCGCGCCGTCGGCATCGAAAGTCCGTCGAAGGACGCCTGTGGCCGCTCGCCGAAACCCGTTGTCGGCTGATAGGGCCGGGAGGGCGACGTTTCGGCCGACCATCCGCCCTGCGGCCGCTGGCTATTCGGCTGGAAGCCGGGGCGGAAGGAGCGCAGCATGTCGCTCGCGCCGGTGGTTGCCGCCCGGCTGCCGTCGCGCGCCAGGGCCTCGCGGATGGCGCCGACGATCAGGCCGCGCACCAGGCTAGGATCGCGGAATCGCACGTCGGATTTTGCCGGATGCACGTTGACGTCGACCAGAGCGGGATCGAGCGTGATCGCCAGCACCGCCACCGGATAGCGTCCGGATGGGATCGTCTCGGCATAGGCGCCGCGGATCGCCGAGAGGATCAGCTTGTCCTGCACCGGCCGGCCGTTGACGAAAGCGTATTGGTGGGCGGAGTTGCCGCGATTGAAGGTCGGCACGCCGGCAAAGCCGGTAAGCGCGATCTCCTCGCGCACCGCGTCGAGCGCAATGGCGTTGTCGCGGAACTCCTTGCCGAGCACCTGCGCCATGCGCGCCAGATGGTCGTCGCCGGTCGCCGGAAATTCCAGTGTCGTGCGGTCCGAACCCGACAGCACGAAGCGTACCGCCGGAAAGGCGATCGCCATGCGCTTGACGATCTCGGTAATGGCGCCGGCCTCGGCTTTCTCCGTCTTCAGGAATTTGAGCCGGGCGGGTGTCGCGAAGAACAGGTCGCGCACTTCGACGATCGTCCCGGGATTGGCGGCAGCCGGGCGCATATGCGCGATCTTGCCGCCGGCAACGGCAATCTCGTGGCCGCCTGTGCTGTCGCGCCTGCGGCTTGCAATGCTGAGCCTTGCGACCGAGCCGATCGAGGGCAGCGCCTCGCCGCGGAAGCCGAGCGTGCGGATATCCTCGAGCGTCTCTGAGATCTTCGAGGTGCAGTGGCGCCTGACCGCCAGTTCCAGATCGGCCGCGTCCATGCCCGAGCCGTTGTCGCTGACGCGCAGCAGCGCCTTGCCGCCGCCTGATGTGGCGATCTCGATGCGCGTCGCACCCGCGTCGAGCGCGTTTTCGATCAGTTCCTTGGCAGCGCTCGCCGGCCGTTCGATGACTTCGCCGGCGGCGATCTGGTTGATGAGCGTTTCGGAAAGCTGTCTGATGGCCATGGGCTATTTTCGGGGATTCGCGGGCCGGAGGGAAGGGGTTTCGACAGGCTTTCCCGAAACGTGATCCGGAGCTCCCCCAAATTTGGGAATAGGTAATGTTAAGCCGGTTTTAACATAAAAATGGCATTTCTAATCACATACCTCCGGAAGCTGCGAAATCGAACAGATGTGGGACGCAACAGAATGAGTGCCGGCTTCGAAAAGGCGGACACATCATCAGAAATCGATGGAACTCCCGCCGAGGCCGATCTGCAGACGGCGCTTTTCGATGTGGTGTGCGACAGCCTTTCCGCAGCTTTCATCATCTACGACAAGAATGATCATCTGGTCTTCGCAAGCCGCCAGATACTTGAATTCTTTCCGCTGCCGTCCGAAATGCTGAAGCCCGGCACGCGGCTTCGCGATTTCCTCGGCGCGATGTACGACACCGGCATTCGCCAGCAGTATGATGTCAGGCAGGGCGGCTCGCTGAGCCGCGAAGACTGGCTGTCACAGAAAATCGCCTCGCATTGGCGCGAGCGCTTCGATGCCGTCGAGCGCCACGGCGCCGACCGCTGGGTCCGCTTCGTCAAGCGCAGGCTGCCGGGCGGTTACGGCGTCAGCATCATCTCCGACATTTCCGAGAGCAAGAAGCGCGAAGAGCAATGGCGCTCCGATCTGGAGCGGGTGCAGCTCACCGAGGACATTCTCGACAATCTGCCGTTCCCGCTATTCGTCAAGGATCGCAACCTCAGCTATGTCGCGGTGAACCTTGCCTTCTGCGAGAAATATCAGACGAGCGCCGACGAGGTGCTCGGGCGCAAGAGCGGTGATCTTTTTTCAGAAGAGATCGCCAAGCGCTTCGAAGAAAGCGACCGCCATGTGCTGGAGACCGGCGAGATGTCCGTCTCCCGCCAGCGGCAGATCTCCCGCGACGGCATCGAGCGCGACATCGTCAGCCGCAAGCACCGCATCGGCAAGCCCGGCCGCTATTTCCTGGTGTCGACCATGCAGGATCTGCCGCGCGACGGCGCCGATCTCGACGAATTCGGCCAAGCGTCCGCGATCACCGCCTCCAGCAATCAAAGCTATCGCCGGGCCTATGTGCCGGTGCCAAGCGGCATCGAACGGCGCGAGCCGGCGGCGATGGAAGCGATCGTTCCGGAGAATTTCTCCGGCCGCAAGGTCCTCGTCGTCACTGCCGACCTCGCCGCCGAGACCGCCGCGCTGCGGACGCTGACGAAATACGGCTTCGAATCCTGCTCGGTCCGCGGTGAGGACGAAGAGGAGCGGTTCCTGGAAATCGCCACCTCCTCCGGCATTTCGCTCGATCTGCTGATCATCGACAACCAGATGGGCATGCGTTGCCTCGAACTTGCCGAACAATACGGTATTCCGGCGCTCGTCATGGACGGTTTCCAGATCGCCAACGAGCTCACCTTCCAGATCGCCCGCCATTTCAATCGCAACAGCCGCAACGCCGCCGGTTCGGATGCGGATTGGGAAATCAGCACTTCCGACGACGCGATTGGCCTGCAAGTTCTCGTCGCCGAAGACAACGATATCAACCAGATCGTCTTTTCGCAGATCCTCGAAGGTCTCGGCTATCGCCATATGCTGGCGGCGACCGGCGACGAGGCCGTGCGCCTCTGGGCCGAGCACCGGCCGCAGATCGTGCTGATGGATATTTCCCTGCCGGGCTTTAACGGCTTCGAGGCCGCGCGCCTCATCCGGCAGATGGAGGAAACCGGCGGCAGCATCCGCACCCCGATCATCGGCGTGCTCACCCAGGCCTTCGAGCGCGACCGCGCCGAATGCGTCAAGTCAGGCATGGACGACGTCATCATGAAACCCGTCAGCCCCGACATGCTGGAGACCATATTTCAGAAATACCTAATGAATGAGGCCATGCGGGCGCAAAACTGAAGCATGTCGCGGAAAAGTGTGCAGGCGCCAAAATACCCGTCAACTCCCTAGATTTTGGGGAGGTTCAGGCGGCTATGCCGCTGATTTACTATCGAATTGTTAAGACCTGCCGGTCATTCTTCTGCATGGCTCCGGAGGAAAGCTCGGGTTTGGATGATGAAATCGGCGGACATAGCTTTCTTGACCGTCGGTCAGAATGAGCTTCAGGCGATGGCCTATACCGATCCGCTGACCGGATTGGGCAATCGCAATCGCATGCGGGACAAGGTCTTGCAGATCTCCGCTGAGCGCGCCAGCGATCCGGCCCCCTTCACCATCGGTATCGTCAACCTCGACAGTTTCAAGCCGATCAACGATCTATTCGGCTCGACAGCCGGCGATGAAATCCTCTGCCAGGTCGCCCATCGTCTGAGGGCCTGTATTCCGGATGGCGCGCTGGTTACCCGCCACGATGGCGACGAATTCGCCTTCGTGCTGCCGTTGATCTTCGAGCGGGCGAGTGCCGAGAAATTCGGCCAGATGATCCGCGAGGTGCTGTCGGCGCCGTATGACCTCGGGGACCGCAATGTCCGTCTCTCCGCCTCCCTCGGCTTTTCCATCTATCCCTTCGCCGGAGAGGATTGCGAGGAACTGCTGAAGAGCGCCGAAACCGCGCTCTACCGTTCCAAGCGCCGCGGCCGCGGCCAGATCACCGTCTATTCGCGCGAGATCGCCCAGGAGATGAAGCGCGCCACGCAGCTGGAGCAGGCGCTCAGAAACGCCATCATCTCGGATGCTATCGATGTGCATTTCCAGCCGATCGTCTCGCTGTCCAACAATCAGGTCGTCGGCTTCGAGGCGCTCGCCCGCTGGAACGATCCCGATCTCGGCTTCGTGTCGCCCGGCGTCTTCGTGCCGCTCGCCGAAGAGCGCGGCTTCATCGATGCGCTGTCGGAGGCGCTGCTGCGCAAAGCCGCCGAAGCCGCACTTTCCTGGCCGCGCGAACTCTTCCTGTCGTTCAATCTCTCCTCGGCCCAGCTGATGGATCCGGGTACGAGCAGCAGCGTCCTGTCGATCCTCGGCCGCGTCGGCTTCGATCCGCATCGCCTGGAGCTGGAAATCACCGAGACCGCGGTGATGAGTTCGGCCGATACCGCTCACCGCATCATCGCCGATCTGCGTGCCGCCGGTGTGCGCATCTCGCTCGACGATTTCGGCACCGGCCAGTCGAGCCTCGGGCGCCTGCGCGACTTCATCTTCGACAAGATCAAGATCGACCGCGCCTTCGTCTCACGCATCAATTCCGATCGCGCCTCCGAACATATCATCAAGGCGATCCTCACCATGTGCGAAGGCCTGGAGCTGGAGGTCGTGGCGGAAGGCATCGAGGATTATGCCGAGGCGGTGAAGTTGCGCACGCTTGGCTGCGGCATGGGCCAGGGTTATCATTTCGGCCGTCCGGCCGACGGTATCGCCACGTTGCGCTTCCTGCACGAGAATTATTACGATCCGACCATGGTGGAGCGTGTCAGCGCATAAAGCCATGGCGCAGCATAAAGCGATGGCGCCCCTAGGAGCGCCATCGCCTACGCTATACTACCGCGCACGGATTACTTAGGCGTGGTCGAGCCTGTCGCCGTGGTATCTGTACCGGTCGCAGCCGGAGCCTTTTCGGCCGACTGCATTGCCAGCGTCTTGAACTCAGGTGCGGCCTTCAGCGATTCAGCCGTTTCACTGGTCGTCAGCTTGACGCTGCCGTCCTGAGTGTTTTGGGCGACGGTAATCTTTTCCATTGGCACGGCGACGTTCTTCTCGCCGATGCCGAGGAAGCCGCCGACACCAACGATTGCAGCAACAAAGCCGCCGTCCTTCTTCAGGATAAGGTCGTTGACGCTGCCGATGCTTTCATTGTTGCCGTTATAGACCGACTGGCCGATATAGGTGTTGGCGCTGACCTGGTCGGGAGACTGCTCGGTCAGATAGCCGGCCTGTGCCGTGTCTGCTGTCGGTGCTGCGGCCGGAGCCTGTGCGGCATCGCCTGCGGGTTTGGTGACGTCGGGCGTCATCGGCTTCGGTGCTGCCGGATCGGCGGGAGCCGCCTGGGTCGGCGCGGCCGGATCCGCAGGCTGCGGTGCCGCCTGCGAGAATGCCGCCGGTGCGAAAGCCGTGGCAAACAGTGCGCCAGCGGCAACGGTCGTCAAGAGTTTGCGTGTCATTTCGAACCTACCTTCGTTTTTCCCTAGAGTGATCGCTGACCCGGCAACACCTGTTTCCCAGGTCTCTTTGCCGCGCCGGTTCGAAAGGAAAATGGCTGGTGGCGCGATTGGTTCCGGTTGAAAACACGGAAAATTTCTCGATTTTCACGGAACATTTATCGAAGAGCTGCGGCCAAAACGAGAAAAAGGCGCCCCGATGGGGAGCGCCTCTGATCGCCGCTGGCAAGCAAAAATCAGATTACATAGACGGGATCGAACACGCCTTTGACGTCGATGCCGAGTTCCAGCAGCGCGCCGGCGCTCGGCTGCGCCGACCGCGCATCCTCGTCGAGCCCTTCCCAGGCAGTCGTCACCGCCAGCCGGTCGGCATTGACGCCGATGAAGGCAGGGCAGGACGGCTGGACGGCAGGAACCATATAGCGCGAGATGCGCAGACCGTCTGGACTATAGCGGTCGACGACGCCGGCGCCCCAGCGCGCATTCCACAGATAGCCGTCGGCATCGACGACCGAGCCGTCGATGCTGCCGGGGTCGTCCATGCTGTCGACGAGCACGATCGGCTCGCCCGAGGGCAGGCCGGTCAACGGATCGACCATAACGCGCATCAGCCGGTTGATGCGGGAATCCGTATAATAGCCAACCGTGCCGTCAGGCGAGAAGCAGATCGAATTCGGGATGCTGATGCCGTTGAAGATCTTCGTCACCTTGCCGCTCGCGACATGATAGATGGCGCCGGCCTGGTTTTCCGCCCGCTTGCTCATCGTGCCGATCCAGAGCGCGCCGGACGGGTGGGTGCGGCCGTCGTTCGAACGGTTTTCCGGCCTGTCGTTTTCGAGGGCGGCGTAGAAGGTGAGGTTGCCGCTTGCCACATCGCGCACGAAAAGCCCTTCCTCCGTCGCGATCAGCTGCCGCCCGGCATCGATGCGGGCAAGCACGCTCGCCATCACAGGCAGCGGATGCACCTTTTTCGCGGCCGTCGAGAGATTGAGCTCGTGCAGTTCCTTGCCGAGGATGTTGAACCACCAAACGGTATTGCTGTCCGGATCATAGGTCGGACCTTCACCGAGAACGGAATTGGTATTGCAAAGTGTTTTGCCCTCGAACTCATAAATATCGGTCATACGTTCACGCTCCCAATGGCTGCATCATAGGCGTAAATGGTCGCCTTGGCGCGCTCGGCAACCTCTGATGCAGTCATTCCTGGCTTGTAGATGCTGGTGCCGAGACCGAAGGCGAAGATGCCGGCCTTGGTATAATCGCCGAAATTCTTGTCCGAGACACCGCCGACGGCGGCAATCGTCAGTTCCGGCGGTAGGATCGCCCGGATCGCCGTGATGCCGGAAGGGCCGAGCACGCTGGCCGGAAAGAATTTGAGACCGGTGGCCCCGGCGCGCGCTGCCGCCAACGCCTCGGTCGGTGTAAAGACGCCCGGCATCGTCACCATGCCGTAGTCGCGCGCCCGGATGATCACCTCGGGCTCGACATTTGGCGTGACCAGCAGCTTGCCGCCGGCCGCATGTAGGCTGTCGACCGCCTCGACGGTCAGCACCGTGCCGGCGCCGATCAGCACTTCGGCCGGCGCCATCTTCGCGGCGATCTCGATGGATTTGAACGGTTCCGGCGAGTTGAGCGGGATCTCGATCGCCGTCAGGCCATTGTCGATCAGAGCACCGACGACGCTTTCGGTCTCGTCGGGCCTGATGCCGCGAAGGATGGCGATCAGCGGGCGCTTCATGTCGGGGAAGGGGATACGGTTCATCGTGTCAGCTTTCTCAATTCGGCCAGATGGCTTCGGCGGCAGCCGAAAGCCCGCGGCGCACGGCGGCGTCGGCGTCAATGGCGGTGAAGGCAAGGGAGAGGGTTTTGAAGGCCTGTTCGTAGAGCGCCTGCAGGCGCCCGGAGGCGACGAGGGTGATGGTGGTGCCGTTTGCCGCATCCTGCAGCGCCCCGGCGATTTCAAGGCCGATCAGCGTACCGGAAAGCCGGGCTTGCGCGGCAGCCGCAGAAATCCCGTGCAGGAGCTGACCGGAGCGGGCGGCAAAGAGCAGGTTGGAGGCAAGGGCCGGACGTGCGAAAGCGGCCGAGACCGCGGCCTCGAAGGCCGCCGCATCCGCCGGCTGCTCTTCCGCACCGGCAACGGCATGCGAAAGGATCGTGTGTTTGCTGATGACGTCGAAAAGCTCGCCGGTCATGAAGGTCGAAAAGCCGGTCACCTTGCTATCCGTCACATGCACCCATTTCGAATGGGTGCCGGGCATGCAGACCGCCTGCGCGCCCGCGCTTGCGCGGCCGAGCGCGCCGAGAAGCTGGGTTTCCTCGCCGCGCATGACGTCGGGCCTCGCGATGTCCCGCTGGGCAAGGCCCGGCAGAATGCGGATGTCGCGGCTTTCGCCGGGCACGGAGACCGCTCCGGTCAGGATCGAGGCAAGCGGCGCCGGCACGTCGATATAACCGGCCTCGACCCAGCCCTGCCTGGCGCCGGCCATGCCACAGACGATCACCGGCAGGTTTTCGGGTGCCTCGATGGCGGCGAGATGGCCGGCAAGCACCGCGGAAAAGCCGATCTTTGCCGCGCTCGTCATGCCTTCGCCGCTGCGGCGTTCGGCAAGGACGGTGCCGTCTCTGCTGATCAGCCAGAGCCGAAAGCTGCTGGTGCCCCAGTCCACCGCGACATAAGCGGGATTTGCCATTACAGAACACCTCCATCGACAATCAGGGACTGGGCGGTCATCGCCGCCGCACAGTCGGATGCAAGAAACAGGCAGGGACCGACGATCGCATCGGGTTTGAGCGCGACTTTCAGGCACTGGTCCTCGACTGAGCGCGCAATGCTCTCTTCGGTGAGCCAGTGCTGCATCTGCCGCTCGGTGACGACCATGCCGGGCAGGATGCAGTTGACCCGGATGTTCTCCGGCCCGAGCCTGCCCGCCAGGCTCTTCGTCAGCCCGACGACCGCCGCCTTGGCTGCCGCATAGGCGGGAAAGCCGCCCATGTTCAGCTTGAAGGCGATTGACGACATATTGATGATCGCCCCGCCGCCGGCCGCTCGCATCGACGGCACGACTGCCTGCGAGGTGAAGAACACATGTTTGAGGTTGACCGCCTGGTTGTTGTCCCAATAGGCCTCGGTCACCGCGTCGAATTCATGGCGGTCGTCCCAGGCGGCATTGTTGACCAGCACGCGGATCGGCCCTGAGCTAGCAATGACGCTATCGACCGTGCGCCGGATCGCCGCGATGTCGCGCAGGTCGGCATGGTGAAAGGAGACCGGATGCGTGGTCTCCCGCGACAGCCTTTCGGCGAGCTCGCGGCCGGCGGCCTCGGCGATATCGATGAACGAAACCTTGGCGCCTTGGCGCGCGAAACCTTCGACGATCGCAGCACCGATGCCCGATCCGCCGCCGGTCACCAGCACGGCTCGGTTTTTGAACTCGGGAAATTGTGCTGCTGGCATCATGGTCACCGTCGCCTCCCGACCTTATCGTTGTTCCATTATATGGAACTTAATTTGACTATATGGAATTATCGAATTACAGTGCCCTTTCTGTCAAGGGTGAGTGACGCGATGAATTCAAACGGCGACGGCGCAGCACAGGCACGCGAAACCGGCACGCTCGGCAAACTGATGGTTCTGCTCGATCTCGTCACCCATGCCGATGCGCCCCTGCGTTTCACCGACATCCTGGCCCTTGCCGGCCAGCCGCGCGGCACGCTGCATCGCCAGTTGAGCCACTTGGTGGAGGAGGGGCTGCTCGAGCTCGATGGCGACGGCCGTTATGCGCCCGGCCTGCGCTTGCTCGATTTCGCCGCGCGCAGCTGGGCGCGCAACGAATTTCGTCTGATTGCCGAACCACACCTTAGAGATCTGCAGCAGGCGACCGGCGAGACGGTCCATCTCGGCGTCCTCAGGGGCCAGTCGATCATCTATCTCGATAAGGTCGAGGGCCGTCAGCCAGTGCGCATGTATTCGCAGATCGGCAATGCCTCGCCCTGTTATTGCACTGGCGTCGGCAAGGCCGCCCTGTCGCTGCTGCCGGCCGAAAGCCTCGTCGATCTCATCGCCGGCCTGAGCTTCACCAGCTTTACCGCCTCGACCCATGTCTCGGCCGAAACGTTGCTTGCCGAAATCCGCGAGATTGCCGATCAGGGTTATGCCTTCGACCGCGAGGAGCATGAGGCCGGCATCCGCTGCGTTGCCGCACCCGTTTGGTCGGAGGATCGGACCTTTATGGGGGGCATTTCGATTACCGGCCCGGCCTATCGGTTGTCGATGGAACTTCTGCATCAATGGACCGTTCCCGTTCAACTGGCGGCTGTCAGGATCATGGAAGGCATGCGCGTCCGGCTCGGTCCGCGCCGCTGACGGAAAAAATCGCCGTCGGCTGCTGCTGCTGGACGTAATCGCAGAGCATGCTTATGATAAGCGCGATATTGAGATTTTCCGGCGAATCACCACAACTAGAACGGTCCGCGAAATCTACAACCATTCACCGGCCGAACGCTCGACGCTGAAGCCGATTCCAACCAGCGATCGTCGTTTCCCGATGCAATCGAGCCGGCCACGGCGGGCAGGTTTCGCAAACGGTTTGCCGGCCGCTGTGCCGAAGATGAAGAAATGTGATGGCACCCTTGTCGCAAACATCCACGGAAGAAGACGACTACGTTCAGGAAATAGCGGGCCTGAAGACCCAGTTCGATATTTTCCGTTTCATGAAACGGGTGACGGAAGCCTATCGCAGCCGTGCCTTCATGGTTCTCAACCTGCCGCCGATCACCTCCTTCGATCTTCAGGGCAGCACCGTCATCACCAGCTGGCCGGCCGAGCTTCTGGCGCTCTACGACCAGGAAGGCCTGATGGTGAACAGCCCGGTCCTCAGACGCCTCAGAACATCGGCGCGGCCCTTCTTCTACGACATGTCACGGCAGAACTTGTCGCGGGACGACGGTAAGTCCATTCTCGTCGCCTCCCTGTTCGAACGTTTCAAGATGATGCGCTGCGCCTATTTCCCGACGCATGAGCCCTCCGGCCTGCGCGGCGCCATCTCTTTCGCCGGCGACCGCGAGCCCTTCAGTCCGGCCGAGATGCGTGAGCTCTGCTACATTTCCATCCATATCTTTGACAGGCTTGCCGAGATCCGCAACCTCGATACGCGCATGACGGATACGCTGACCGACCGCGAGATCGATTGCCTCAACTGGACGGCGGCCGGCAAGACCAGTGCTGAAATCGCCGAAATCCTCACCCTGTCCGAGCATACGGTCAATCACTACCTCAACCGTGCCACCAAGAAGCTCGACACGGTCAACCGTACCCAGGCGGTCGCCAAGGCGTTGCGCATCGGCCTGATCAAATAAGTTGCAAAAAACAACCGAGTGCTTTCGAAGCCGCCCAGCGCATAGGCAAGTCCTTCCCGTTGGAAGCCTGTCCCGAGCGCTTTTGCCCTGTTTTTCCTGATTTTCCATCTGGCACGCTTTCTGCATCTCTTCTGCGAGAGGTCCAGAGGGGACTTTGAGACCAGCGCCAGAAAATGGCGCGGCCGACACACCGCTGCCCGACGCCGATGCCGCTTTTCTTCCGGCCCTTCGGTGTCGGCGGCGGTTGTTGCGTTTTGGCACCGCTTCTTTCCCGGCTGTTGGCGATTCATCTTCCGCGTTCACTTTTCGCTGGTCTTTTCTTCGGCTTGCTCTAGTTCGCCCCGGATTGCGCCGGTTCTCGGGGAGACCGTTGCGGCCATCAGGGCGAAAGCCCGGCGGACTTGATGGCCGCAACGGATTGCCAATTCTCCCCGGCGCTCTTTTGGCGCACCGGATTTTCCTCCCGATGATTTTGTTTGGCGAAGGCTTCCGTCTCCACTATCTGTGATCTGCAAGAAGCAGTGAGGGTGGAATGGCCGACGTCACCAAGGAACAAGTTCTCGAAACGCTGAAGACAGTGCGTGGACCGGATCTCGAGCACGATATCGTCGAGCTCGGCATGGTTTCCGACGTCTTCATCTCCGACGGCAAGGTTTATTTCTCCATCACCGTCCCGGCCGATCGCGCCAAGGAGCTGGAGCCGATGCGGCTCGCCGCCGAACGCGTCATCAAGGAAATGCCAGGCGTCAAGGGTGCCCTCGTCACACTGACGGCGGACAAGAAGGCCGCCGCCGCCGCTCCGGCTGCCCGCCCTGCGGCGAACCCGCCTCACGGTCATGCCGGGCACGATCATGGGAGTCATGCTCACGCTCCTCAACAACCGCCGCGCGCCGGCAAGATCGGTGTGCCCGGCATCGGCGCGATCATCGCCGTCGCCTCGGGCAAGGGTGGGGTTGGCAAGTCGACCACCGCCGTCAATCTCGCACTCGGCCTGCTCGCCAACGGCCTTCGTGTCGGCATTCTCGATGCCGATATCTATGGTCCCTCGATGCCGCGGCTGCTGAAGATATCCGGCCGCCCGACGCAGATCGACGGCCGCATCATCAATCCGATGGAGAATTATGGCCTCAAGGTCATGTCGATGGGTTTTCTTGTCGACGAGGAGACGGCGATGATCTGGCGCGGGCCGATGGTCCAGTCGGCGCTGCTGCAAATGCTGCGCGAAGTCGCCTGGGGCGAACTGGATGTCCTCGTCGTCGACATGCCGCCCGGCACCGGCGACGTCCAATTGACCATGGCCCAGCAAGTGCCGCTTGCCGGCGCCGTCATCGTCTCGACGCCGCAGGATCTCGCGCTGATCGATGCTCGCAAGGGCCTCAACATGTTCCGCAAGGTTGAGGTGCCGGTGCTCGGCATCGTCGAGAATATGAGCTATTTCATCGCCCCGGATACCGGCACCCGCTACGACATCTTCGGCCATGGCGGCGCCCGCAAGGAGGCCGAGCGCATTGGCGTGCCCTTCCTCGGCGAAGTGCCGCTGACGATGAACATCCGCGAAACCTCCGACGCCGGCACGCCGCTTGTCGCCTCCGAGCCGAACGGCGTCGTCGCCGGCATCTATCGCGGCATCGCCGCCAAGGTTTGGGAGCAGGTCGCCGGCCAGCCCCAGCGTCCGGCACCGACGATCGTCTTCGAATAATGCATGCCGCCCGGAAGTGTGCAGCGGTTCCGGGATAAAGGCACGCATCACAACAAATGCATGTCGCCCGGAAGTGCAGCGGTTCCGGGATAACGGCATGCATAAAACAAAATGCATGTCACCGGGACGTGTGCAGCGGCTAAAGCGCGGCGCTTTAGCGGCCCGAATCGCCGCAGCGGATACCCCAAATTGTGGGGGAAACGTGGTGAAAAGCCGCGCTTCACGGAAGATGTCTTGATTATTTCACGGCTTTGCTTCATATGCCGCGGCGCCATGATGGCATTTTGCTGCAGATGCTCAATGACGGTCGTCTTCGTATCGAAGATGCCGGCCCGCCTGCAAGTTCGGAGTTGTCTTGTCGATCGAAGGATTGGGAACTGCGATGCGGTTGAGCACAACGCGCATGCCGGCCTTTAAGGTTGGATGCAGCCGGAGAGACGACCGGTGATTACCGCCTACTGTTCCAATTGCAAGTCGGTCGAGATCGGCGATCTGTCGCATGCTGCGTCCTTCCCCGAGGATGTCGTCTGGATCGACATGATCGAGCCGACCCGCGATGAGGAACTCTATGTTGAGAAGGTTCTTGGCATCGAGGTCCCGACCCGCGACGATCTCAAGGATATCGAGCCTTCCGCCCGTCTCTATGTCGAAAACGACGCCGTCTTCATGACCGCCTCGCTGCTCTGGAAGGCTGACACCGACGTACCGACGCTGACCGATGTTGCCTTCATCCTGGCTGGAAACCGCCTGGTCACCATTCGCTACGCCCATCCCAAATCCTTTGCGCTGTTCATCGCCGCCCTCCACCGGCTGCCGGAAAACTGGCGCAGCGGCGCTGCCCTTCTTGCCAAGCTCTTGGAGACGATCGTCGACCGCACCGCCGAGATCCTCGAGATCGCCGTCTCGCGCCTCGACATCCTGTCGATGCATGTCTTCGGCGAGCGGGCAAGGAAGGTGCGTAAGCCCTCGAACTATCTCGAGGAGAAGCTGCGCGATATTGCCGGCCATCACCGGATGATCAGCAAGGTGCGCGACAGTCTCGGTTCGCTTGCCCGCCTGCTGACGTTCTTTCACACGATTCCGGCGATCCAGCAGGACCGCGAGGCGAAGGAGCTTTGCCGCACCGTCTCGCGCGATATCCAGTCGCTGTCGGAGCATGCTTCCTTCGTCGCCGCCAACATCACCTTCCTGCTCGATGCTTCGCTCGGGCTGATCAACATCGAGCAGAACTCGATCATCAAGATTTTCTCGATTGCCTCGGTGGTGTTCTTGCCGCCGACATTGGTCGCCTCCGTCTATGGTATGAATTTTCAGGTCATGCCGGAGCTGACCTGGGCCGCGGGTTATCCCTATTCGCTGGCCTTGATGGTGATATCCGCCGTCATCCCCTTTTTCTTTTTCCGCTGGAAAGGCTGGCTCTAAGGAGCCTGTTGCAACTTCATGTCCGAAGAGAGCCATCCGAACGAACGCCATATGACGCCGCGAAAGCTGTTCTATCTCGCGCTGGGTTCCGTCGGTGTCGTCTACGGCGATATCGGTACCAGCCCGCTCTATGCCTTTCGCGAAGCGCTGAAGCCGGTGGCCCATGACGGCGTTACCCGTTTTGAAGTCATCAGCCTGATCTCGCTGATGATCTGGGCGCTGACGATCATCGTCACCATCAAATATGTGCTCTTCCTGCTACGCGCCGACAACGACGGCGAGGGCGGCACGCTGTCGCTGCTGGCCCTTCTGATGAAGACCGCCAACGGCCATACCGCCATCCTGATGCTGCTTGGCCTGATGGGCGCTGCCCTCTTCCTCGGCGATGCGATGATCACCCCGGCTCTGTCCGTGCTGTCGGCCGTCGAGGGCCTGAAACTCGTCACACCCAGACTCGCGGACTATATCGTGCCGATCTCGGTGGTGATCCTGGCGCTGCTCTTCGTCGTGCAATCGCGCGGCACTGGCGCCGTCGCGAGGTTCTTCGGCCCGATCACCGCTGTCTGGTTCCTCGTCATGGCCGCCGCCGGCATTTCCCATATCTCTGACGATTACGGCATTCTGGCCGCCTTCAATCCCTATTATGCCGTCAGCTTCCTGCTGCATGAGGGCTTCTACGGCGTCGTCGTCCTCGGCGCCGTCTTCCTGACGGTGACGGGTGCGGAGGCGCTCTATGCCGATCTCGGCCATTTCGGCCGTCGTCCCATCCAGTGGGCCTGGTTCATGCTGGTTTTCCCGGCGCTGACGCTGAATTATCTCGGGCAGGGGGCCCTCGTTCTCGGCAATCCGGCGACGATGTCCGATCCCTTCTATCTGATGTTTCCGAAATGGGCGTTGCTGCCGGTCGTCATCCTGGCGACCGCCGCGACGATCATCGCCAGCCAGGCGGTCATCACCGGCGCCTTCTCGATGGTGCGCCAGGGCATCAACCTCGGCTTCCTGCCGCGCATGGAAATCCTCTTCACCTCGGAAACCAATACCGGGCAGATCTTCGTGCCTTCGGTCAACGCCGTGCTGTTCATTGGCGTCATCTTCCTGGTCTTGAGTTTCAAGACTTCGGATGCGCTGGCGACCGCCTATGGCATCTCCGTCACCGGCGCCATGGTCGTCACTTCGATCATGGCCTTCGAATTCGTCCGCGCCCGCTGGAACTGGTCGCTTCCCGTCGCGGTGATCGCGCTCGCGCCGCTGGTGGTGCTGGAAATGATCTTCCTCGGTGCCAATCTTTTGAAGATCCACGACGGCGGCTATATCCCGATCATGATCGCCACCGCCTTTACCGTCGTCATGTGGACTTGGCGTCGCGGCACGGCGATCCTGATGGAGAAGACCCGTCATACCGATATTCCGCTCGCCTCCTTCGTCAGCTCGATCGAGCGCAAGAGCGAACATTCGCCGGCCCAGGTTCCGGGCACCGCGATCTTCCTGACCAGCGATCCGGAATCGGCCCCCGCCGCCTTGCTGCATAATCTCAAGCACAACCATGTGCTTCACGACCGCAACGTCATCCTGACGATCCGCACGATCAACAAACCGCGTGTACCGAGCCACGACCGTTACAAGATAGAGCAGATTTCCGAGCGTTTCTCCCGCGTCGAACTGCTCTTCGGCTTCATGGAATCGCAGAACGTCTCGCAGGCTTTGGCGACGCTGCGCAAGACAGGATTGAAGTTCGACATCATGTCGACCTCCTTCTATCTCGGCCGCCGCAAACTGGTGCCGGACGCCAAGTCGGGCATGCCTTACTGGCAGGACCGGCTTTACATCGCGCTCGCCAACGCCGCCGCCAACCCTTCGGACTACTTCCGCCTGCCGGCGAACCGGGTGGTGGAACTGGGCTCGCACGTTATTATTTGAGGGTGGGCAAAGACCCCGCCCCAAATCCCTCCCCACAAGGGGGAGGGGTTTAACCTGTTGGGCCGTCTGCCAACTTTTCGACATTTCAGATAAGCGAGGCGGTGCCGCAATAAGTCCCTCCCGCTTGTGGGGAGGGTCCTTTCGCGAGGCTACGACACATCTCATCCCTCGAACTATCCATCACATTAGAACATCCAAAAATTCTCATGGACACATTTCGGCACGGCCTGTTAACCGGACATCAAGGTTAATGCGGGATTTTCAATGGAATGTTCCAGCGTTCCATGCCCGGAGTCCGTGTTGCGTCGAAAGAGCCCTTCCCGTAGCAAGCTGCGTCTTTTTCCCGAGAATTGGGTGTCCCCCGTAATCTTCGGTCTTGCCGGCTGGCTGATTTTCCCGAGCGTCGCATCCCATGCCGATCTCGCCGCCATGCTCGCCGGCCTCGATCATGAGGGGGAGAACTGGCGTATGGTACTGACCAATTCTCCGGCCGGCTCCATCCACCAGGCCGAACTCGCCTTTGCCGAGCCGATGGTGACGGGTTCGATCGCAGCCGATGCCGGCATGGTGCTGCCCGATGGCCGCAAGGTCGCCTTCAATGCCAAGGACAAGGGCACTGCCAAGGATAGGGGCCATGAGGACACCCCGGACGAGGATCGCGTCAATCGCAGCGCCAAGAAGGGCCGCGTCGTCGCCGTCGAGAAGATGCAGCCGCCGAAGGATTTTTCCGCCGGCTCGATCCTCGAGCGCACCAAGATGCTCTTCACCCCGAGCTTCGATCTCAAGGACCGGTCGGCCTTCGTCAAGCCGACGATCCAGGGCAAGGAAATCGAGATCGCCACATCTTTCTATAAGACGCAGCCCGTTGTGACCGATAACGGCGTGCCGGCAATGCTCGCAAGCCTCGTCACCAACAACAAGGCCGATGTTCTGGCCACCGCCTATGCACCGGCCGCACCCGACTATGCCCGCCAATCGCCCTTCGATTCCATCCTGGCCGAACCGGACAGCGGCCGCTTCGTTCCGGAGATCGGCCCGCGCGACCATGCCTGGGCCGCAAGCGTGCTGGCGCCGAGCGTCTTTTCCGCCCGCGAACAGCAGTGCCTTGCCTCCGGCATCTATTTCGAGGCGCGGGGGGAATCGGTGAAGGGCCAGGCGGCCGTCGCCCAGGTCATCCTCAACCGCGTCCGCAACCCTTCCTATCCGAAGACCATCTGCGGCGTCGTCTACCAGAACGAGGACTGGCGCAACCGCTGCCAATTTTCCTTCGCCTGCGACAGCATCAAGGACAGGGTGAACTCGGAATATCACTGGCGAGTCGCCCGTGACGTGGCGATGGCGGTGACATCAGGCAAGATCTGGCTGCCGCAGGTGGGTTCGGCGACGCATTATCATGCCGTCTATGTCAGACCGAAATGGGCAAAGACCATGGAAAAGGTCGGCCGCATCGGTCTTCACGTCTTCTATCGCACCTATGGCGGCGGCTGGAGCTGAGATAAATCGCCAGGGCAAGCCGATTTCCGGCCCGGAAAAGCGGATTCTTTCCGTCGAATTTGCGCGATCGACCCAGAGTCGATTTATCTCTTTGATTTGATGGGATTATTTTCTCACTGGACAGAAGCTGTCTACGCCTTGACTATGCTAATCCCTAAAACTATGTTGCGCGCGACTTCAGAACGGGCCGGAAGGGTCTCAACCTTCGCGTCCGGGGTCCGAATGACCGGGGTAGCGGGAGTGCGGGCGACGGGCAGGCGAGGAGAGATCCATGGCGGACGACCGCGAGGAAAGTCTAGAAAAGCGCCGTGCGCAATTGGGAGCGAAACTCGCGACCAAGGGCGTCGAGACGGGAGAAGACGAGGCTAGGGAAGCCCGCGCCGAGGTAAGCCGCAAAGGTTATGCCCAGGCGATGAAGCTTTCCAGCGAGTTCATTTCCGCAATCGTCGTCGGTGCTCTGCTTGGCTATCTCCTCGACCGTTTTGTTGGCACGGCGCCTTGGGGTTTGATTGTTCTTCTGCTTCTTGGATTTTGTGCCGGCGTTCTGAACGTGCTGCGTTCTGCGGGGGTGGTTGCCCATCCCCTGGACGACAAGGACGACAAGAAATAAGGACCGGTTCCGGTCCAGTGCAATGACCCCGCGTCCTGCGGGCCAAAGAGAGAGAACAAGCGGTGTCTAACGATCCGACTCATCAGTTCCTGATCCAGAAGATTGTGCCGATCGAAATCGGCGGAATTGATTTTTCGTTTACCAATGCATCGCTCTTCATGGCCGTTTCGGCTGCCGCTGCCGCAGGCTTCCTCTATTTCGCGACCTCGAACCGGGCCATCGTGCCGGGCCGTTCGCAGTCGGTTGCGGAAATGTCCTATGAATTCATCGCCAACATGCTGAAGGAAGGCGCGGGCAAGCAGGGAATGAAGTTCTTCCCGCTGGTCTTCTCGCTCTTCATGTTCGTCCTGACGGCGAACCTGCTCGGCATGTTCCCGTATTTCTTCACTGTCACCAGCCAGATCATCGTCACCTTCGCTCTGGCGATTCTGGTTATCGGTACGGTTCTCGTCTACGGTTTCTATAAGCACGGCTTCCACTTCCTGAATGTCTTCGTGCCCTCCGGCGTGCCGGGCCTTCTGCTGCCGCTGGTCGTCACGATCGAAATCATCTCCTTCCTGTCGCGTCCGATTTCACTCTCGGTTCGTCTTTTCGCCAACATGCTCGCCGGTCACATCACGCTCAAAGTGTTCGCAGGTTTCGTCGCCTCGCTCGGAACCATGGGTGCTCTCGGTATCGGTGGCGCCGTTCTTCCCCTCATCATGACCGTCGCCCTGACCGGTCTCGAGTTCCTCGTCGCCTTCCTCCAGGCTTACGTCTTTGCGGTGCTGACTTGCATGTACCTCAACGACGCAATCCATCCGGGCGGGCACTAAGGATAACGACATCGACGTCAAAGGGCGTCAGTCATTCGCCGCAACAACCATTTCAAAGGAGTTCAACATGGAAGCGGAAGCAGCAAAGTACATCGGTGCAGGCCTGGCTTGCTTTGGTATGGCCGGTACGGCTCTCGGCCTCGGCAATATTTTCGGCAGCTACCTCTCCGGCGCACTGCGCAATCCGTCTGCCGCTGACAGCCAGTTCGGCCGTCTGGTATTCGGCTTCGCCGTTACGGAAGCTCTGGGCATCTTCTCGCTGCTCGTCGCTCTCCTCCTCCTCTTCGCCGTCTGATATCGGCGAATAGATGGATCACGGCCTGCGACCGCAAGCCGTGATCCTTTGCATTTGCAGTCCACCTGGAGGTGAGCATGTTTTTTGTGACCCCGGCTTACGCTGAGGAAGCACCGGCGGCAGCGACGGGTACGGATGCGCACGCCGCTCCGGCCGCAGGCGAGGTCCATACCGAGACTGGTGTCGCCGAAGGCGAACACGCCCGCGGCCCTTTCCCGCCTTTCGATTCGACGACCTTCGCGTCCCAGCTGCTCTGGCTGGTGATCACGTTCGGCGTCTTCTATTTGCTCATGCAAAAGGTCATCGCGCCGCGCATCGGGACCATCCTCGATCAGCGTCACACGCGCATTTCCCAGGATCTGGAAGAAGCAGGCCGCCTGAAGGCCGAAGCCGACGCCGCCGTCCGGACCTATGAAGGTGAACTGGCCGCTGCCCGCGCTAAATCCAACGCGATCGGCTCCGCCGCACGCGACGCCGCCAAGGCCAAGGCCGAAGAGGAACGCCGCGCTGTCGAGGCGAGCCTTTCGGAAAAGATCAAGGCTGCCGAGCTGCGTATCGGCGAGATCAAGGCCAAGGCTTTCGCCGACGTCGGCACCATTGCCGAGGAAACGGCGGCTGCCGTGGTCGATCAGCTGATCGGCGGCACCGTCGCCAAGGCCGATGTCGCCGCCGCCGTCGCGGCTGCCAAGAAGGAGGCTTGATCGATGGAATTTGCCTTTGACGCGACTTTCTTCGCCTTTGTCGGCCTCGTCCTCTTCCTGGCGCTGGTCGTTTATCTGAAGGTTCCGGGAATGATGGCACGGTCGCTCGATGACCGCGCCGATCAGATCCGCAACGAATTGGCCGAAGCCAAGCGTCTGCGCGAAGAGGCCCAGCACCTGCTCGCCGAATACCAGCGCAAGCGCAAGGAAGCGGAAGCCGAAGCGGCCCACATCGTTGCCGCCGCTGAGCGCGAAGCCGAAATGCTGACCGCCGAAGCGAAGAAGAAGACCGAAGAATTCGTCGCCAACCGCACGGCGCTGTCCGAGCAGAAAATCAAGCAGGCCGAGGTCGAGGCGATGAAGGCGGTGCGTTCCGCTGCTGTCGATCTCGCAATCGCGGCCGCTGAAACCGTGCTTGCCAAGCGGGCCGACACCAAAATCCAGTCCGAGCTCTTCGGCAATGCCGTCGGCCAGGTCAAGACCCGGCTGAACTGAGCGGTTTCGAAAAGATTTGAGAGGAGGCCGGGCATGTCCCGGCCTTTTCTCTTGTTGATTACTCGGTCTCGTGCCGGGTATCTGCCGCAGATAAACCGACTGCAGACGTTCGGGCAAACCCGCTGCGGTCCGCTGCTCTCACCCGGCGCCAGCCCCTCATCCGGCTGCCGCCACCTCTCCCCGCAGACGGGGAGAAGGGATATGCCGCGGCCTTCTCCGTCCCCCGCCTATCTCTCGCAGGGCACGTCCCCTCGCCCCGTTTACGGGGAGAGGGTTAGGGTGAGGGGCAGCCTTCGGCGTGAACCGGACAGCATTGGGACAAGCTCGGGCATATCCCGGTCTTTTGAATAACCTACTCGGAAAGCAGCTCGTCCGTCTCAGGAGCGCCCTCGGTCTTACGCAATGGCCTGAAGCTCATCCGGTGCAGCGAGCAGGGGCCGTGTCTCTCGATGCCGGCGCGGTGTTGCGCCGTGCCGTAGCCCACATGCGCGGCAAAGCCGTAATCCGGAAACACGCTGTGGGCCCGCGCCATCATTCGGTCACGCGTCACCTTGGCGACGATCGAGGCGGCGGCGATCGAGACCGAGCGGGCATCGCCCTTGACCACCGCCTGTCCGGGGCAATCGAGGCCGGGCGGCACGTCGAGCCCGTCGGTCAGCACGTAACTTGCCGGAATGGCGAGGCTGCAGATGGCCCGGCGCATGGCGTCGAGGCTTGCCTTGCGGATATCCGTCTCGTCGATGCGCGTCGAGCTGGAGGAGGCGATGGAGACGGTCGCAGTCGCCAGAATCTGCACGAACAGTTCCTCGCGCCGTTGCGCCGAAAGCTGCTTGGAATCGTTGAGACCCTCAGGGATGCGCCTCGGATCGAGAATAACGGCGGCCGCCACGACGGGTCCCGCCAGCGGCCCGCGGCCTGCCTCGTCGGCGCCGGCGACCGGCCAGTGGCCAGCCTTGCGGGCTTTGAGTTCCAGTCGGAAATCCGGCACGAGCGGAGCCGTGTCGAAAAGCAGGGGAGAATCGGGTGACGTGCGAGGTTTCATGCGGCTGAACCTCGCACGCCAACCCGATTGCCCGCAAGTCCCCGGATCAGGGCGGCGGCCGGGGACGCTCCGGCGGATGGTGGCGGTCAGGGCCATCCGCGGGAATTGCGCTCGGGCTCGAAAACAGGCGGTTTCTCGAGAGCCGATGCGCAAGCTCAAAAATCAAAGAAGCGACAGCTGCACGCCGCTGCCATCGGGCGGCACGAACAGATCGTCGCGCAGCGGCATGCTGCGGCGCGTCAGCTCGAAACGTCGGGCGGCCATTTCAAAGCGCCGGGCAATCTGCCAGGCATAGGGGCCGGCGCCCTTCATGCGCTTGCCGAATTCGGCATCGTAATCCTTACCGCCGCGCATCGAGCGCACCAGCGACATCACATGCCGGTAACGATCGGGGTAATGCTGCAGCAGCCAGTCGCGAAACAGCGGGCTGACCTCGAGTGGTAGCCTGAGGATGACGTAGCTCGCCTCGGCGGCTCCGGCAGCCTTGGCCGATTCGAGGATGCGCTCCAGTTCGTGGTCGTTCAACGCCGGGATGAGCGGGGCGGCCAGCACAGCCGTCTGGATGCCTGCTTCGGCAAGCGTGTGGATCGTCTCCAGCCGCCGCGGCGGCGTGGCGGCTCGCGGCTCCATCGTCCGGGCAAGCTTGCGATCCAGCGTGGTCACCGAGATGCCGACGCGCACCAGGTTTTTAGCTGCCATCTCCTGCAGAATGTCCAGATCACGCAGGATCATCGCCGACTTGGTGACGATCGATACCGGATGGTTCGCCTTGTTCAACACCTCGAGAATGCCACGCATGATGCGCCATTCCTTCTCGATCGGCTGATAGGGATCGGTATTGGTGCCGATCGCGATCACCCGCACCTTGTAGCCGGGCTTGGCGAGTTCCCGCTCCAGGAGTTTCGCCGCATCGGGCTTGGCAAACAGCTTCGTCTCGAAATCGAGCCCTGCAGAAAGCCCCATATAGGCGTGTGTCGGTCGGGCGAAACAATAGATGCAGCCGTGCTCGCAGCCGCGATAGGGATTGATCGAGCGGTCGAAGGGAATGTCCGGCGATTCGTTGCGGGTGATGGCCGTGCGCGGCTTCTCGACCTGCACTTCGGTCTTGAATGGCGGCAGCTCTTCCCACGTCTGCCAGCCATCGTCGACGGTTTCGCGTTGCTGCGCCTCGAACCGACCTGTCGGGTTCAGTCCCGCTCCACGTCCACGCCGCCGATCGACCTCGACTCTCAGACCGGAGGAAACGATCATCGCATCGGCAATATCTGCCGTATTGGCAGGCGCGAATGCGGCCTGCCCTGCCAGGGACTGCTCTCTCATCGGATTCTCCCGCGGCGAAAAGCCATCGCCCTCGTCCGTTTTGCTGATTAAATTCCTATCCGCAAAACGAGAACAATGCAAGAACAAAATGAGGAAAACGGTGCTGGCAAAAATTTGTGCGGCGCATTATAAATGGTCAATGTTGACGGTTGTTCTCGAATGTCAGGATCAGGAATCTGAGCTGGCACAGACTTTATCGGTATTGGTGGCAGGCGCGGTGGAGGGGCTGGTGAGCGATGTGGTCGTGCTCGATCACGGCTCGCGCGACGGCACCTCGCGGGTGGCCGACGCCGCCGGCTGCCGCTTCCATTCGCAGTGGGATATCAAGGACATCGTCCGCTCGGCGCGCGGCGAATGGCTGCTCTTCGTCGAGCCGGGCGCCAGACCCCAGGCCGGCTGGATCGATGAGATCGCTGAATATGTCGCGCTGAACAAATTGCCGGCGCGCTTCACCGCATCGCGTGCCTATAGGCGCCCTTTCTTCCAGCGTGTCGGCCGGGCCGTGCCGCCGCTGGAACTCGGCTTTCTCCTGCCGAGGAAGCAGGCGCTCGCTATCGCCAAAAGCGGGATGCGGCTTACCGAATTCGTCAAGGGCCAGAAGCCGCGCAAGCTCGCGAGCGAATTGATTCCGTCCTGGGTTGCCCGCGCTGCGCGATAGGTGCCACAACTCTCTCCATGAGCAAAAGATGGCGCCCAATAGGATTTCGCGCTATAATTCAACATGGCGCCGTCGAAGCGCCTCGCTTCGCAACGGAATGGCCATGGAATGCCGGTGAACGGCAGAACAGGTCAGCGAGAATCTCCTCTTCTGCCGGGCTCCCGGCGAAAGGAGGTGCGTCATGGCACGCGGTAGGATCTACGGCGTACGCAGTATGATCTACGGCCTCATAGCCGTCATATTGCCGACATTGGTGATCGCGCATCCGCATTCGGCTGCATCGCAGATGATGCGCAGTTGCGCAGGCCGACCCGAAATCGTCAATTTCCTGGACAAGAACTTCGCCGAAAAGCTCACGGCAGTCGGACTGATCAACGAGAACGCCATTCTTGAGGTCTATGCCGCCGAAAGCGGCACCTGGACCCTCATCGTCACGGACGTTCACGGCATAAGCTGCGTTCTGCTGTCGGGTGACAGCTGGGACACGATGCCCGTCCTGCCGGGCCTGGCCACATAGTGAATGCTCCTGGTGTGCCAGGGGCAACCATGCCCTACTTCGTCGCGCCGCGTTTCAGGTGCTCGTCCAGCCGCGGCATGATCTCGACGAAATTGCACGGCGCGCTGCGATAGTCGAGCTGTCCTTTCAGAATGCCGTCCCAGGCATCCCGGCAGGCGCCGGGCGAACCCGGCAGCACGAAGATAAAGGTGGCGTTGGCAACGCCCGCCGTGGCGCGCGACTGGATCGTCGCCGTGCCGATCTTCTCGTAGGAGATCCGGTGGAAAATGGCGGAAAAGCCGTCCATCCGCTTTTCGAACAAAGGCTCCAGCGCCTCTGGCGTCACGTCGCGGCCGGTAAAGCCGGTGCCGCCTGTGGTGATGACGACGTCTATGTCTTGGTTCTCAGTCCAGGCCTTCACCCGCGCGGCAATCTTTTCGCGATCATCGGGCACGATCCCCCGGTCGACCAGCCTGTGCCCCGCCTCCCTGATCCGCGCCGCCAGCGTGTCGCCTGATTTGTCCGTCTCCGGCGTGCGGGTATCCGAGATCGTCAAAACCGCAATGCCGACCGCGATGAAGGGTCGCTTTTCGTCCAGACCTGCCATCACGCGCCTCCCGAAACCGTTTCTGTCGCCTGGAAATACCAGTCAGGGCGCTTGTCGTGAAGAGCTGCCGCCGCACCTTCGGCAGCAGTCATGCTCGCAAAGATGCCGAAACAGGTGGCGCCGGAACCGGACATGCGGGTCAACAGGGCGCCGCGAGCCTGCAGCATCGCCGAGATCGCCGCAATCTCGGGCACGAGTTCGCGCGCCGGCGGCTCCAGGTCGTTGCGGGCAGCAGCAATCGCCGCGAGCCAGTCGGCAGCCTGAGACCCGCTCAAAGCCAGGCTCAGGGCCGGATTGTTCTTTGTCGCCAGCCGGCGGAAAACCTCAGGCGTCGCGACGCCCTTCAGCGGATTGGCAAGCACCATGGCAAAGGCCGGCAGATCAGGCACCGGTTCGATCTTTTCGCCGATGCCGCGGGCAATCAGCGGCCGGCTCTCCAGGCACATCGGCACGTCGGCGCCGAGCTTCAGAGCCAATGCTGCGAGCGTCTCCGCAGATAACGTCGTGCCCCAGAGCCGCATCAGCCCGCGCAGCGTCGCGGCCGCATCGGCCGAGCCGCCGCCGATGCCGGAGGCAACAGGCAGGTTCTTTTCCAAATGGATGCGGACGGGAAAGGCGAGGGGACCGACCACCTCACGCAGAAGGTCGCGGGCCTTCAGCACCAGGTTGGTGCCGCCGTCGCCGGCAAGCGTTTCGCCAAAACGGCCGGACAGGGTCAATGCGTCGGTCGGCGACCGCATGAAGTCCAGCCGATCGCCGTGACCTGCGAAGGTCACCAGCATATCGAGCAGATGATAGCCATCCGGCCGTTGGCCCGTCACATGCAGGGCGAGGTTGATTTTCGCGCGTGCTTCCTCGGAAAAGCTAGAGCATGATGCCGAAAAGTGTGAGCGGTTTTCGGACGACATCATGCTCTATTTCTTTGATCTCACGCCGGCCACGCCCTCATCAGGCATGGTCCGTCAGGATTTCTTGTCGACCGGCGGCGGGGTGACGGGCGCCGGATCCGGCTGCTTCTTGTCGGCCGCCTTGGCATCGTCACTGGCGGGAGGCAGGCCGTTGGCGACCTTGTCCTTGATCTTCGGGATCTCGGCAGCTTCGGGCTCGGAGGCGAGCGCCCGGTTCCACTGGTAGACGGCCTCGAGCTTGCGCCCGACGCGCCAATAGGCATCGCCGAGATGGTCGTTGATCGTCGCGTCGCCGGCCTTGATCTGTGCGGCCCGCTCCAGCTCGTCGACGGCATCGTCGAAGCGGTTGAGGCGGAAATAGGCCCAGCCGAGCGAATCGATGATGTAGCCGTCGTCAGGGCGAAGGTCGACGGCCTTCTTGATCATGCCGAGACCTTCATCGAGGTTCCGGTTCATGTCGATCCAGGAATAGCCGAGATAATTCAGCACCTGCGGCTGGTCGGGATTGAGCTCCAGCGCCTTGCGGAAGTTCGGTTCCGCCTGGTCCCACTTCTTCAGCCGCTCATAGGCGATGCCGCGCTGGAAGAAGACGCTCCAGTTGGCGCGGCCGGGAATGGGGCCGATCGTTTCGACGGCCTTGTCGTAATTCGTGGCCATCGCCTGGTAGTCCTTGGCGTCGGAGAGCACGCTGCCATAAGCGAGGTAACTGCGGATGTCCTTCGGGTCGGAGGTGATAAGCGCCTGCAGGTGCTTGCGCGCCTCATCCACCTTGCCGCCCTGGGCAAGCGCAAGGCCGAGCTGCAGCTCGGAGATGCGCCGCATCGGCGAATTCTCCGGCACCTTCTTGTAGAGCGCGATGGCGCGGTCCATCTGGTTCTGCTTCTCGGCAATGCCGCCAAGCAGCACCAGCGTATCGGCGCTGTTCGGATCGAGCGCATTGGCCGTCTGCAGATACAGCGAGACGATGTCTTCGGCGCCGTCGCGGTTCAGCGCGCCGCCGACCGAAAAGAGCACGCCGGCAGCACCCTCTTCGGCCGTCTTGACCTGCTGGTCCTGCTTCTCGTTCTTCTCGATACTGTCGCGCAGCGCGTTCAGCGGCGCATAATTCGGCAGCAGGTTGTCGCCGACGGAAACGGCGTCGAGCGCCTTCTGCTTATTGCCTTGTGTTGCTTCGAGGCGGGCAAGCGCCATCACGGCGCGCATGAAGGTGTCGGGCGCCGTCGCGCCGCCTTCCTTGTCGAGCACGGCATCGTTCAGATGCTGGTGGGCGGATTTCACGTCGCCGGTGACGATGGCGATCGCGCCGGCATTGTAATTCTGGAAGATGCGGAACCAGTCCGGGCCCTTCATCTTCTCGACCATGGTGAGCGCTTCCTTACCGCGGCCGGCGCCGACGCGGGCCCAGGCGAGCAGCAGGTCGTTCATCATCCGGTCGAGATCGTTTGGCCCCTTATATTTCAGGATGGCCTCGGCGGACTTGTAGTCGTCGCGGCGCACGGCATCCATGCCGCGCACGATCGTGGTGATGCGCTCGACGGAAGGATCGCCCTTCAGGTCGTTGGCATATTTGACGCCGTCCTTGATATCGCCATTTAGCAGCAGCGAGATCATCAGCCGCTGGCGAATCTCGGGATTGCCGGGCTCGATCTGCAGCGCCTTCTTGTAGAGTTCGATCGCGGTTTCGTAGTCATGATCGACATCGGCCGTGCGCGCGGCGAGGAAGGCGCCGGAGAAAGTGGTGACGCTGTCTGCATCGAAGTGAACGGCCGTGCCGGCATCGTCTGTCTTGGCCGCATCCTCGGCGTTCGCGCCGCCGACACCGCTGAGCGAAAGGACAGCGGCAAGCGCTGCGCTCGTAAGAAGACGGATGGCAAGTCTCTGCCGCATTAGGAAACCTTTCTTCGACAGCGTCCCGGACAATGTGCCGGTCGCAAAACAAGTTGCGATCACTGATTCATAACAGGATGGCTTTTTTGAAGCGGCGCCGCAAGAAAATCAGCCTGCGATCAAGGACGTTTGATCAATTGACGCGCTCGATGCAGAAGTCGATCACTTCCATCAGGGCGGATTTCCAGACCGTATCGGGAAGGGGCGCAAGCGCATCCCGTGCGATCGTGCCGTAATGGATCGCGCGGCCGATCGTGTCGCTCAGCGTGCCATATTTGGTGATCAGCCCCAGCGCTTTTTCGAGGTTTGCGTCGGTGCTGTTGCCGGCTTCGATCGCATCGCGCCAGAACGCGCGCTCGTCCTCGGTGCCGCGGCGATAGGCGAGAATGACCGGCAGGGTGATCTTGCCCTCGCGGAAATCGTCGCCGACATTCTTGCCGAGATCGGCCGCCTTGCCGCCATAGTCGAGCGCGTCGTCGACCAGCTGGAAGGCGAGCCCGAGATTCATGCCGTAGGATTTCAGCGCATTGCGGCCGGACCGGCCGGCCTCGGCGACGATTGGCCCGACTTCGGCGGCGGCGGCAAAGAGAGCCGCCGTCTTGGCGCGGATGACGGAGAGATAATCGTCCTCCGTCGTCTCCATGTTCTTGGCGACGGAAAGCTGCAGCACCTCGCCTTCGGCGATCACACAGGCGGCGGAAGACAGCACGTCGAGTGCATCGAGCGAGCCGACATCGACCATCATCCGGAAGGCCTGGCCGAGCAGGAAGTCGCCGACCAGCACGCTTGCCTGGTTGCCCCAGATCATCCGCGCCGTCGATTTGCCGCGGCGCAGATCGCTTTCGTCGACGACATCGTCGTGCAGCAGCGTTGCCGTGTGCATGAACTCGACCGATGTGGCGAGCTTGACGTGGTTTTCGCCCCTGTAGTCGAACAGCGAGGCGGAAGCCAGCGTCAGCATCGGCCGTAGCCGCTTGCCGCCGGACGAGATCAGATGGTTCGCCACTTCGGGGATCATCTGCACGTCGGAGCCGGCCTTAGACAGAATGAGCTGGTTTACTCGCTCCATATCCGCCCTGGTGAGATCGACCAGCGGCTTTATGGATGCCAGTTTGTTTTTGCTTTCTTCAAGCGGTATGACCACGCCCAACGACCCGGACTCCTATTCATTCATTGCACCTGACAATAGAAAGGGGCGATGGACGCGGCAAGGGGTGAATTGTCGCGCCGAGCGAAATTGGAAGGAAAACGACGGCAAATGCATGAGCTTATCCGCGCCAACGACCCCGTTCTGCTCTCCTTTGCCGAGAGTTTGATGAAGGATGCCGGAATTCACTGCTTCATCGCCGATCAGGGCATGAGCGTGCTGGAAGGCTCGCTCGGCATGCTGTCGCGCCGCCTGCTGGTGGATGAGGAGATGGCCGATCAGGCGCGCCGCATCCTCACCGATGCCGGTCTCGGCGGCGAGCTGCGCGAGCGGAAGTGAGCTCCGATGACCGCCACTGACACTGTCGATGCCTTTCATCGCGGCGGCTTCCATGTGGTGCAGCCGAAGGGCAGGGGTCATCGCTCCGGCATGGATGCGATGCTGCTTGCGGCGCTCGTCGCCGACGATCGTCCGGTCAGGGTCGCCGATCTCGGCGCCGGCGCCGGCGCTGCCGGCCTTGCCGTCGCCTCGCGGCTTGCCAATACGCAAGTCGTGCTTTTCGAGCGCTCGGCCGAGATGGCCGATTATGCCCGCCGCAGCATCCTGCTGCCTGACAATGCCCATGTCGCCGGCCGCGTCAGCGTCGTCGAGGCCGATGTGACGCTGACCGCCAAGGCGCGCAACGATGCCGGGCTCACCGATGAGAGCTTCCACCACGTCATCATGAACCCGCCCTTCAACGACGCCGGCGACCGGCGCACACCGGACGCGCTGAAGGCCGAAGCCCATGCGATGACCGACGGCCTGTTCGAAAGCTGGATCCGCACCGCCGGCGCCATCATAATCCCAGGCGGGCAATTGTCGCTGATCGCCAGGCCACAGTCGATCGCCGAGATCGTCGCCGCCTGCGGCCGGCGCTTCGGCGGCATCGAGATCACCGCCATCCATCCGCGTCAGGGTGAAAACGCCGTGCGGATACTGGTGACTGGTATCAAGGGATCGCGGGCGCGGCTGTCGCTGCGTGCGGCCCTCATCATGCACGAAGAGGGGAGCCACAAGTTCTCCCCTCTCGTTGATGATTTCAATAATGGCCGGGCGGCCTATGCCAGGCTTTAGACTGGCGCCACACTTTTCCTGAAAAATGCTTCAGCCGGTGACGAAGTCGAAGAGCAGCTTGACGTTCAGCCCGGCGATGACGATCGCGATCAGATACGCAACCCCACTCAGCCAGCGCGGTGCCACGAGTTCACCCATCTTGGCTTTGTTGGCGGTGAACATCACCAGCGGGAAGACGGCGAAGGAAAGCTGCAGGCTGAGCACCACCTGGGTCAGGATCAAAAGCTCTGCCGTGCCCTGGTCGCCATACCAGATGGTGACGATCGCTGCCGGCACGATGGCGATGGCCCGGGTAATCAGGCGGCGCACCCACGGCTTCAGCCGAATCTTGAGGAAGCCTTCCATGACGATCTGGCCGGCAAGCGTCGCCGTCACCGTCGAGTTGAGACCGCAGCAGAGAAGCGCGATGCCGAACAGCGTCGGCGCGACGGCGAGGCCGAGCAGCGGCGACAGCAGCGAATAGGCATCGCCGAGTTCGACGACGTCAGTCTTGCCGTGCGCATTGAAGGCGGCGGCAGCCAGGATCAGGATCGAGGCGTTGATCAGCAGCGCGAAACAGAGCGCGACGGTCGAGTCGATCGTCGCAAAGGTGAGCGCCTCCCTCTTTTCGGGAACCGTATGGCCATAGGCCCGCGTCTGCACGATACCGGAGTGGAGGTAGAGATTGTGCGGCATGACGGTCGCGCCGAGAATGCCGAGCGCCAGATAGAGCATCTCGGGATTGGTGACGATCTCCGTCGTCGGGAAGAAGCCGGTGAGGACCGCGCCCCATTGCGGGTCGGCCAGCAGTATCTGCACGCCGAAGCAGACGGCGATAACGCCGAGCAGCGCGATGATGAAGGCTTCCACCCAGCGGAAGCCAAGCTTCTGCAGGAAGAGGATCACGAAGACGTCGAGCGCGGTGATCAGCACGCCGAGTTCGAGCGGGATGCCCATCAACAGGTTGAGGCCGATCGCCGTGCCGATCACCTCGGCGATATCGGTGGCGATGATGGCGATTTCCGCAAAGGCCCAGAGCGGCAGCGAGACATATTTCGGAAAGGCGTCGCGGCAGGCCTGGGCGAGGTCGCGGCCGGAGGCGATCGCCAGGCGCGCGCAGAGCGATTGCAGCACGATCGCCATCAGGTTGGAAAGCAGAGCGACGGTGAGCAGCGCATAGCCGAATTTCGAGCCGCCGGCGAGCGAGGTCGCCCAGTTGCCGGGGTCCATATAGCCAACGGCGACCATGTAGCCCGGTCCGGCGAAGGCTGCCGCCCTTCGCCATCTCGAGCTGTGACGCCCAGTACCGACGGTGCGGTAAACATCCGACAGCGACGCTTCTCCGCGTTCGTGCCGCCAGCCGTTCTTTGCATTCGGATTGAGGGCGTCCATGCGATTTCCACCTGTTTTATCGTCAGCGCACTATGACGAATTAGAATGATAATGCAAGTCATTCGCAATAACAAATTCAAACCCGCTATTTTCAGGAACGCGGCCATTGCGTTTGCCGTTCCAGCGCATACATGGAGGCGATCGTGCGACCCGAAGCGAAGGATGGAAAATGGCCGGATTCTTGAGAAAACTGCTGCCGAAACGGTTCCGCAAGGACGGCATCACCATTCCGGTCGTCCGGCTGCAAGGGGCGATTATCAGCGGCGGCGGCCAGTTCCGACCGACCCTCAATCTCGCCAATGTCTCTCCGGTTCTGGAAAAGGCCTTCGCCATGAAGGACGCGCCGGCGATCGCCATCTCCATCAATTCGCCGGGCGGCTCGCCCGTCCAGTCGCGCCTGATCTTCACCCGCATTCGCGAGCTCGCCCGTGAGAAACAGAAGAAGGTTCTGGTCTTCGTCGAGGATGTCGCTGCCTCCGGCGGTTACATGATCGCGCTTGCCGGCGACGAGATCATTGCCGACGCCACCTCCATCGTCGGCTCGATCGGCGTCGTTTCCGGCGGTTTCGGCTTTCCCGAACTCTTGAAGAAGATCGGCGTCGAACGCCGCGTCTATACGGCGGGCGAAAACAAGGTGATCCTCGATCCCTTCCAGCCGGAAAAGGAAAAGGATATCGAGTATCTGAAGAGCCTGCAGCTCGAAATCCACCAGGTCTTCATCTCCATGGTGCGCGAACGTCGCGCCAGCAAGCTGAGGGACGATGCGACGGTATTTTCCGGCCTGTTCTGGAGCGGCACGCGCGGCCTCGAACTCGGCCTCATCGATGGCCTCGGCGATATGCGCCAGGAATTGAAGAGGCGCTACGGCCAGAAGACCAAACTGGAGCTCGTCACCGCCGGCCGCGGCCTGTTCGGCCGCCGGATTCCAGGTGTGTCGCCGGTTTCGCTCGAGGACGCTGCATCCGGTCTCGCGACAGGGCTTGTCGAAGCGGCGGAAGAAAGAGCATTGTGGAGCCGTTTCGGGCTTTGAAGGGAGCAAGAGAGGGGCATGCCGCAGTTAATTACTATTCTGATCCTGGTCTTCTCAGCCTGGTGGCTTTACCGCCGCTTCGTCTCCGATGCCCGCAAGCTCGCCGAAAAGTCGCGCCGTGCTGAAAAAGAGCGCCAGACCGGCGCGATCGGCACGCTGGTCAAGGACCCGGCGACGGGAGAGTACCGGCTGAAGCGCGAGGGAGAATAAGAGGCGTCGCCACTCATTTGCCTCTCATCCGGCAATGGCTCCGGGCGCTCTGCAGGTGGAAGCCCCCCTCTGCCCTGCCGGGCATCTCCCCCACAGGTGGGAGATCGGCAAGTGGCTAAGGCTTCCCCAAACAACGGAACGCCTGCGCGGAGCCGTTATGAAAGCCGGCACATTCCCCCCAGCCGATCTCCCCCTTTGTGGGGGAGATGTCCGGCAGGACAGAGGGGGGCACCCCCCACAGCACAAGAAAGAATTCCTCTTCCATATCGGCATTCGATGGCTCTCCGCCGCTGCAAAAGTCTTGACCCCCGCCGCCCTCCATGGCACCTGTCGCGCCGATAAATCCCAAGCAATCGGTGCCGTTCGATGTCAGCTATCCCAGACCATATGAACCCGAAGCGCTCCTTCCAGGCGCTGATCCTGACCCTGCATAATTACTGGGCGGACAAGGGTTGCGCGGTGCTGCAGCCCTATGACATGGAAGTCGGCGCCGGCACCTTCCACCCTGCCACCACGCTGCGCGCCCTCGGCCCCAAGCCCTGGAAGGCCGCTTACGTCCAGCCGTCGCGGCGCCCGTCCGACGGCCGCTATGGCGAAAACCCGAACCGGCTGCAGCATTATTACCAATACCAGGTCATCCTGAAGCCGAACCCGCCAAACCTGCAGGAGCTTTATCTCGGCTCGCTGGCGGCGATCGGTCTCGATCCGCTGCTGCATGACATCCGCTTCGTCGAGGATGACTGGGAAAGCCCGACGCTCGGCGCCTGGGGCCTCGGCTGGGAATGCTGGTGCGACGGCATGGAAGTCTCGCAATTCACCTATTTCCAGCAGGTCTGCGGTATCGAATGCTCGCCGGTCGCTGGCGAATTGACCTATGGTCTCGAACGGCTCGCCATGTATGTCCAGGGCGTCGACAATGTCTACGACCTGAACTTCAACGGCCGCGACGGCGACGAAAAGATCAGCTATGGCGATGTCTTCCTGCAGGCCGAGCAGGAATATTCGCGTCATAATTTCGAGTTCGCCAATACCGAGATGCTGCACCGCCATTTCGTCGATGCCGAGAAGGAATGCCGGGCGCTGCTCGATGCCGGCGCCCCCGGCGACAACGCCAACCAGCGCCTGCACAAATGCGTCTTCCCGGCCTATGACCAGTGCATCAAGGCAAGCCATGTCTTCAACCTGCTCGACGCCCGCGGCGTCATCTCGGTCACCGAGCGCCAAAGCTATATCCTGCGCGTTCGCACGCTTGCCAAGGCCTGCGGCGAAGCCTTTCTGCTGACCGACGCCGGCGGCGTCAATCTCTCGAAAGCGGCGGCGTAAAAGCCGTCTCGAAAATTTCCGTCGCT
Organism: Rhizobium sp. CB2179; assembly: GCF_057653455.1. Lineage (NCBI taxonomy): Bacteria > Pseudomonadati > Pseudomonadota > Alphaproteobacteria > Hyphomicrobiales > Rhizobiaceae > Rhizobium > Rhizobium sp. CB2179. The sequence continues at coordinate 570,627 of NZ_CM172781.1, forward strand.
TCCGTCGCTCCGCTTCTTTTGTATTGCGCAAACCGCCCCCACATGTCTTGTGGGTGTTGCGATCACGTATGGCTTCGGTATCTCTTTTGAAGAGCGGTATTCTTTACTTTAAACTTTTGTATGAAAATTCCGCCCCCAGGATGTTGCGCCTTTTAGCATGGCCCATCTTATGCGCCATGCTGTTCGTCCTGACTTCGTGCAGCAATTTCGACAAAGAATTCACCGTCTATTCGGCAAACACTACGATCGAAGTCTATACCGACGGCAGTGCGTTTGTGTCGGAACACTTCGACATTTTGGTCAAAAAGGCGGAAAATTACGGCGGCGTCTACGTTGATATCCCTCAACGTTTCACGGATGCGTCAGGTGGTGTTCACTGGCGCGATTTCGAACTGGCCGCAGCCCGGCGTGACGGAATCGACGAATATTATTTCAAAGAAAACAATGTGCCGGGCTATTCGGTTTACATAGGAGCGGAGCACTGCAAAAGCTGTTCTGCAGATCTGCTCACCGGTGTTACAAAGATCCAGATCGCTTACTGGCTCGGACGCCTGGTTCGTCAGGAAGGCGATCACGAGGTTCTCTTCCTGCCGGCCTATATGGGCCGCGTGCACGGCCAGGGAGCGAAAAAAACGCTTACTCTGAAGCTGCCGCCGGGCGGAACGGTACGCCCCTCGCAACAGGATCGGGCGGCGGGCTATGACATTACGCGGAGCGCACCGAATGAGATCTTGGTATCTATTCCAGTAGGTAAAGCGGATCGAAAGCTGCCGGACATCGAGATCGAATATCCCGCAGGGACCTTTGTGACCGTAACGAGCGGCGAGCGGGTGCAGTGGTGGCTTTCCGATCACTTTCTCCCATTCATAAGCATTTTGGGACCGCTCATCGCCGGTCTGTTTGTCCTCATGAGATTGGGGCAGGGCTGGCGATTGCCTGCACCTTCAATTGCTGGCGATAGCAAGAAGACGGAGAGCATCTCGCCTGCTTTAGCCGCCTATGTGTTTTGGAACTGGAAGCCGGATACTGCAAAGGCGGCCTTCATGGCGTCTGTCTGCCATCTCGCAACGAAGAGACTGCTTCGCATTTCTGGCCTTGGGGAGAATGCTGAAGCTTCGGATTTGTCTGCCAGGCAGGTGCGCAAGAAGGGCAAGGTGGCGCGCGCCAGATGGTATGGTCTTCCAGCTGTGACACGTTCGGTATTTGGTCGAATTGAAGGAGAGCGGCCCGTCAATGATCGGCGCACCGTCGTATATGCCCTGTATGGTTTCGAACGTGACTTGCACCAGATAGTCGCCGAGGAATATTGGAAAGTTAGAGGCGGCGCAGATCGAGCAGCGTTGACGACTTCGGCTACAATTCTAGTTCTTGGCATTGCCACTGCCTATTTGTCGGGCCTCTTGATTTTTTCCGCGGCCATCTGCGGGATATTGCTCATTGTTTTTCTGGTGGTAACAATGTTCCGCCATCCAGAGCGGTTTCCCGTGGCCACCGGCACCTCCGAGCAGTTCAAACAGGCGATTAGTTTGTTTGTGGGTCTTCCGGCGATACTGATTGTTGCACTTTGCTATATCGGCACGACCGAGGTGATCGGCGAACAGCAGCCATATCTGGTGGCGATCTTGCTGCACATTGCCGGCATTATCGCCGTTTTGGCGATGCTGCGCATGCCAACGTCGAAGCAGCGGCAGATCCGCAATCACATCCTCAGTTTGCATCGTTATTTCCACGGTGAGATCGATGGCCCGCCAATGTCGATCGAATGCTACGAGCACCATCTGCCCTTCGCCGTCGCGCTTGGTGTCGAGCAACGCTGGACCGAACGTTTCAACCTCTGGCGAGAGAGCGAGAAGATGGATGCCTATGCTCCGGATTGGCGAATAAGTTCTTAGACGAGCGGTATTTTCAAAGTCTGATCGAAATCAGTCAAAGAATGACTGCGCCAAGATGACTTTGTTATGCCGAATCACTAACGTGCGATCATCAAATCGGGGGAGCTCATCTGCATGTATGTGATACTCGCTATTATCGTTGTCATCGCTCTCTATCTCGTCTTCATTTACAACGGCCTGGTTCGCGCGCGACAGATGGCGGAAGAAGCCTGGTCGGGCATCGACGTCCAGCTCAAGCGCCGCGCCGACCTGATCCCGAACCTTATCGAGACGGTCAAGGGTTATGCCGCTCATGAAAAGTCGACGCTGGAAGAGGTGGTTGAGCTCCGCAACAAGGCGCAGGCCGTGCCATCAGGCGATGTGGCCGGCAGGGCGCAGGCGGAAGGTCTGCTCGGCCAGGCGCTCGGCCGCGTCATCGCGCTTGCCGAGGCCTATCCGGATCTCAAGGCCAACCAGAACTTTGCCGAGCTGCAGGCCTCGCTGGAAACCATGGAAGGCGAACTGCAGATGGCGCGGCGTTATTACAACGGTGCGGCCCGCGACCTGAACGTCAAGGTCGAAAGCTTCCCGTCCAATCTCGTCGCCGGCCAGTTCGGCTTTGCCAAGCGGGAATATTTCGAAATCACCAACGAAGCCGACCGCGCCGTCCCCACCGTGAAATTCTGACGATCCGGCATTTTGCCTTTGCCAGAAAGCGATTAAGAGCAAGGGCAGATTGCGGCCGGTAATGGTCGCCTTATGGACGGAAGAACAGCATGACACGCACAGCCAAACTCACGATCATCCCGCCGGGCAAGCCGCTTTCGGGCCGCGCCATGCCGCCGGGCTCCAAGTCGATCACCAATCGCGCCCTGCTGCTCGCGGGCCTTGCGAAGGGCACCAGCCGACTGACCGGGGCGCTGAAGAGCGACGATACGCTGTATATGGCCGAAGCGCTGCGTGCCATGGGGGTTTCGATCGACGAGCCTGACGATACCACCTTCGTCGTCACGGGCAGCGGCAGGCTGCTGTCGCCGAAGGCACCACTCTTTCTCGGCAATGCCGGCACGGCGACACGCTTCCTGACGGCGGCAGCGGCTCTGGTCGACGGCACCGTCATCGTCGATGGCGACGAACATATGCGCAAGCGCCCGATCGGCCCGCTGGTCGAGGCGATGCGCACGCTCGGCATCGACGTGAGTGCGGAGACCGGTTGCCCGCCGGTCACCGTCAAGGGCACCGGCCGCTTCCAGGCCGACCGCATCCGCATCGATGGTGGCCTGTCCAGCCAATATGTTTCGGCGCTGCTGATGATGGCGGCCGGCGGCGACCGGCCGGTCGACATCGAACTCGTCGGCGAAGATATCGGCGCGCTCGGCTATATCGATCTGACCACCGCGGCGATGAAGGCTTTCGGCGCCAAGGTCGAGAAGACCAGCCCGGTCACCTGGCGCGTCGAGCCGACCGGCTACCGCGCTGCCGACTTCATCGTCGAGCCCGATGCTTCGGCTGCGACCTATCTCTGGGCCGCCGAGGTCCTGACCGGCGGCGCGATCGATCTCGGTGTTCCCTCCGATACCTTCTCGCAGCCGGATGCGCGCGCCTATGACATCATCGCCAAATTCCCGCATCTGCCGGCAGAGATCGACGGCTCGCAGATGCAGGATGCCGTTCCGACCCTTGCCGTGCTTGCCGCCTTCAACCAGACGCCGGTTCGCTTCGTCGGCATCGCCAATCTGCGCGTCAAGGAATGCGATCGCATCCGGGCGCTCTCGACCGGCCTCAACCGCATTGTTTCAGGGCTCGCCCGCGAAGAAGGCGACGATCTGATCGTGCAATCCGATCCCGCACTTGCGGGCAGGCATCTGCCGGCGGAGATCGACAGCTTCGCCGATCATCGCATCGCCATGAGTTTCGCGCTCGCCGGGCTGAAGATCGACGGCATCACCATTCTCGATCCCGATTGCGTCGGCAAGACCTTCCCCGCCTATTGGCGGACGCTGGCAGCACTCGGCGTGACCTATCAGGACAACGATTGACGAAACGCAGCCGAGGCTGCCGGCGGGGAGACAGGGATGGGGCGTCGGTTTTTCGGATTTTGCTTTGCACTGCTGTTGATGCTCGCCGCCCCGGTGGCCTTTGCCGCCGAGGTGATCGACAGTTTCGCCTCCGACATTACGCTCGAAAAAAGCGGTGCGATGACGGTGACGGAAACGATCACCGTCAATGCCGAAGGCAATCAGATCAACCACGGCATCTTCCGTGATTTCCCGCTCTATTTCACCGATGCCGCGGGCCGCCGCCGCAGCGTTGATTTCGATATGGTGTCGGTCCAGCGCGATGGCGATAACGAGCCCTGGCACACCGAATCGATATCAGGCGGCATCCGCATCTATGCCGGTTCTGCCGATGTGACCGTGACGCCGGGCCGTCATCGATACGTCTTCACCTACAGGACCAATCGCCAGATCCGCTATTTCGACGATCACGACGAACTCTATTGGAACGTCACCGGCAATGGCTGGATCTTCCCGATCCGCTCGGCCACCGCGACGGTGAAGCTGCCGCCCGGCGTCGGCGCGACGGAGACGACCTTCTTCACCGGCCCCCAGGGCGCGACGGAAAAGAATGCCCGCGTCAGCGAGAGCGGCGCTGGCCTGGTCTTTTCCACCATTGCGCCGCTTGATGCCCACGAAGGCCTGACCTTCGCGATCCGCATGCCGAAGGGTTCGATCGATCCGCCGAGCGCGGATATGGAAAGCACCTGGTGGCTGAAGGACAACCGCAATTATTTCATCGGCTTCGGCGGCCTGATCCTCGTTTTCGCCTATTACACGCGCTCCTGGCTGAAGGTCGGCCGTGATCCCGCCCGTGGCGTCGTCGTGCCACGCTGGGACGCGCCTGATGGTATCTCGCCGGCGCTGGTCAACTATATCGACAATAAGGGCTTCTCCGGAGAGGGCTGGACGGCGCTGTCCGCCACCGCGCTCAATCTTGCCGTCCGCGGTTACGTCAAGCTCGAAGACCTGAAGAATTCGATTGTCATCCAAGGCACCGGCAAGCCACTCGGCAAGGAGAAATTCCAGGCCGGTGAAATCGAATTGCTGAAGGTCGCCGGCGGTGCCGGCTCGACGCTTACGATCGACAAGGCCAATGGCGAGCGGGTGAAGTCCGTCGGCCAGGCCTTCCGCTCGGCGATCGAGAAGGAGCATCGCGGCAAATATTACAATTCCAACCTAGCCTATACCGTAGGCGGCATCGCGCTCAGCGCAGCCGCCCTGGTGATCCTGTTCGTCTTCGGTTCGCTGGCGCCCGATACCATCGCGCTGATGTTGATCCCGATCGCCATCTCGGTCTTCGTTGCAGTGTTCGCCGCCGGCCTCGTCAGGTCGCTACATCGCGGCAAATCACTGTTCGGCAAGATCATCGCCATCATCGCCGCCGCCGTCGGCGTCTTCGTCGGCATCGGCATTCTGGCGACCTTGGTTCTGGCGCTTGCCTCCTCGCTGGTGGAACTGCACGAAACGCCGATGCTCTTTGCCGTCGGCGGCATCGCGCTTTTGAACATCCTCTATTTCTTCATCATGGGCGCGCCGACCCCGCTCGGCGCCAAGATGATGGATGGCATAGACGGTCTGCGCCAGTATCTGACGCTTGCCGAGAAGGACCGGATGAACACGGCAGGCGCGCCGGAAATGTCGCCGCGGCATTTCGAGACGCTGCTGCCCTATGCGGTGGCGCTCGGCGTCGAAAAGCCTTGGTCGCGCACTTTCGAAACCTGGCTTGCGGCCGCCGCCGCCGGCGCGGCTGCTGCCTATGCGCCCGCCTGGTATGCCGGCAATTTCAACAGCGGCAGCTTTTCCGATCGTATCGGCGGCTTTTCCTCGTCCATGGCCTCGACCATCGCGTCGACGATTCCCGCGCCGCCGCCGTCGAGCTCATCCTCCGGTTTTTCCGGCGGCGGCTCGTCGGGCGGCGGTGGCGGAGGCGGGGGAGGCGGGGGTTGGTAAGCTTTCCCGCTTGACCTTTCGGCCCTTGGCCCTTAACCGCCAGACAGAAAAGGAAAGGGTCGCGCATGAAGGTTCTGTTGATCGGATCGGGCGGACGCGAGCATGCGCTCGCCTGGAAGCTGGCGCAATCGCCGTTGATGACGGAATTCTACGCCGCACCCGGCAATCCCGGCATTGCCGAACACGCCGTGCTGGTGCCGGTTGATATCGAGGATCACGAAGCGGTCGCGGCCTTCTGCAAGGACAAGGCGATCGATTTCGTCGTCGTCGGCCCGGAGGCGCCGCTGGTTGCCGGCCTCGCTGACCGGCTGCGCGCCGATGGCCTGGCGGTCTTCGGTCCCTCCGCTGCCGCAGCCCAGCTCGAGGGCTCCAAAGGCTTCACCAAGGATATCTGCGCCCGCTACGACATTCCGACAGGCGCCTACCAGCGCTTCAACAATGGACCGAAGGCCAAAGCCTATATCCGCGCCGAGGGTGTGCCGATCGTCGTCAAGGCCGATGGCCTTGCTGCCGGCAAGGGCGTGACGGTTGCGATGACGCTGGACGAGGCGCTGGCCGCGGTCGACGACTGCTTCGAGGGCGCCTTTGGCGCCGCCGGCGCCGAAGTCGTCGTCGAAGCCTATCTCGACGGCGAGGAAGCGAGCTTCTTCTGCCTCTGCGATGGCAAGCATGCGCTGCCGCTCGCAACCGCCCAGGATCACAAGCGGGTGGGCGAGGGCGATACCGGCGTCAATACCGGCGGCATGGGCGCCTATTCGCCGGCGCCTGTCATGACCGCCGAGATGGTCGAGCGGACGATGAAGGAGATCATCGAACCGACGATGCGCGGCATGGCCGAGAGCGGTCATCCTTTCTCCGGCGTCTTTTTCGCCGGGCTGATGATCACCCGGAAGGGGCCGGAACTGATCGAATACAATGTCCGCTTCGGCGACCCCGAATGCCAGGTGATGATGATGCGGTTGAAGAGCGATCTGCTGCCGCTGCTGCTCGCCACCGCCAACGGCACGCTCGATCAGGTCAGCGCCGAATGGAACGACGATCCGGCGCTGACGGTGGTCATGGCCTCCAAGGGGTATCCCGGCGCCTACGAGAAGAACACGCCGATCCTTTCCCTGCCTGATGCAGGCGAGGGCGAGAAGGTGTTTCATGCCGGCACGGGTCTGAAAGACGGTGCACTGGTTGCGACTGGCGGCCGCGTGCTGAACGTCACCGCGTCAGGCGGCACGGTCGCCGAGGCCAAGAACCGCGCCTACGCGCTGCTCGACAGGGTGAGATGGGAAAACGGCTTCTGCCGGCGCGACATCGGCTGGCGGGCGATCGAGCGCGAAACCGGCTCGGAATGAGTATAAACCGGCCCGTTCTTTAAATTTTTACCCTTTCCCCTGACGGGATGGAAACAAAGCTGCGCTAATTTGCTCCCAAGATGAGACGGAGTGGCATTGATGCGTCAGATTTTCCTCGGTGCGGCAATCCTGCTGATGGCAGGCCCTGTGATGGCGTCCTCGATAGAGGTGGTCGGCAAGACCGCGCCGCGCGCTGAAAGCAGCATCGTCACCGAAACCTGCGCCCATTGCCCGCCGCTCCAGGCCGAGCTCACCAAGAAGGACTATACGGTGCCGGAGCTGAAACCCGGCGTCCTCCAGGCGAGTGAAGTCCGCGATGTCGGCGGCGAAAAGAAGATCTATCGCACCGAAGGCTGGATGGGCGGCTCGCCGGTCGTCTTCGTCAGCAAGGCGACGCCTGAATCCATGATTGCGGCCGCGCCGCCGGCGGCGCCGGTAGACGGCATCGACATGAATGCGACGACGGCGGCCGTCATTGGCGACGACGCCAGGCCTGTTGCAGCAGCCATGACGGAACAACCGGCAGCTCTTAACGCTTCCGAATTCAAGCTGCGTTTCTAGGAGCAGCCTCCAGGAAAAGTGCGAAGCGATTTCCGTCCGGAATTGCCCAAAACAAATAAGTTCCCTGCCCCTGCCTGATCAAGGTTTCGATCGATTGGGGTCCCACCACCGGTGGACCGAATGCACCCTCGATGAGCAGCGAGGGTGCATTCTTGTTTTTATGCGCAATCACAAGCTGAATTATTGAAGTTGAATAGAAGAAATGCAACTTATGAAATTATTCGAGAAGTTATATTTCAATCGTCACAAGTCATGCAAATAGAAGCCATGACCCGTTAAAACATAATTCAGCCATCCACTCTAATTTTACCAATCGAAAGGCCGGAGGACGCATGATTGCGCTAGCTGCGCGGGCGATATGAGACGTCCGCAGGTCGGGAGTTGCCCGATCCGGAATTGTTTCTAATTCAGCTGCTTTGCGAGGCAAATCATGAAAAAGCTCAAGATTGCGCATCAACTTTTTGCGCTGATCGGCGTCCTAATGGCTGCTTTTGCAGTCGCCACCTATTTCGAAATCCGCACCTCCGAACAGGCAATTTACGACGAGCGTTTCGACATGCTGCGCACACAGGTCGAATCGGGCATCTCCATTCTCAATACCTTCTATGAGCGCGAGAAGGCCGGCCAGATGACGCATGAGGCCGCCCAGGCGGAAGCCTTCGAGATCCTGAAGCGCGTCAGCTTCCAGCCATCCGGTTACCTCTTCGGTTTCGACTACAACGTCGTTCAGCTTTTTCATCCGAGCCCGGTCAATCTCGGCAAGGACATGAGCGGCCAGGTCGACAAGACCGGCGCGAAATTCAGCCAGGCGCTGGTCGACAACGGCAAGGCCGGCGGCGGCCGCACCTTCTACTATTGGACCAAACCGGGCCAGCCGGAAGACCAGGTCTTCCTCAAGGGCGGTTATTCCAAGGCCTTCGAGCCCTGGAAGATCGTCGTCGGCACCGGCGTCTATCTCGATGACTTGCAGCAGAAGGTCAATGCGACGATCTGGAAGGCGCTGACCGCCTCGTTGATCGTCTTCGTCTGCGGCATCGCCGCCGCCGTCTTCTTCATCCGCGGCATCTCCCATCCGCTGAAGGACATCCACAATGCCCTGCAGTCGGTCGCCGAAGAGGATGTTTCGATCACCATCCCGCATACCGGCATGAACAACGAAGTCGGCATGATGGCGAAGGCGACGCAGTCACTGCAGGAAAAGATCAGGGAGCGTCATGCGATGTCCGATCGCGAGGCGGCCCAGCAACTGGCGCTGGAAAGCGAGCGCGAAAACAATCTGCGCCAGCAGCAGGATGAAGCAACGCTCCAGACACGCGTGGTGACGACGATCGGCCAGGCGCTGGAGATGATTGCCCGTGGTGATCTTACCGTCCGCTGCGCCGATCTAGGCCAGAAATACGCCGCCCTTCGCGACAACTTCAACGATGCGCTGTCGCATCTCGAGGCCGCCATGGCCAAGGTCAGCGCCAAGGGCACCGACATCGGCACCAGCAAGGAAGAGATCCGCCGTGCCTCCAACGAGCTGTCGCAACGCACCGAGCGCCAGGCTGCCAGCCTGGAAGAAACCTCGGCCGCCCTCGATGAACTCACCGTCGCCGTCCGTCAGACGGCTGACGGCGCGCATGAAGCCAGCAAACGTGTCCACTCGGTCAGCACCGAGGCCACTCATAGCGATGCGATCGTCACCCAGGCGATCGAGGCGATGAGCGGCATCGAGAAGTCGTCCTCTGAGATCACCAAGATCATCGGTGTCATCGACGAGATCGCCTTCCAGACCAACCTCTTGGCACTGAATGCCGGCGTCGAGGCAGCCCGCGCCGGTGAAAGCGGCAAGGGTTTTGCGGTTGTCGCCCAGGAAGTGCGTGAACTTGCCCAGCGCTCCGCCGCTGCGGCCAAGGAGATCAAGGATCAGATCGCCCGCTCCTCCAGCCAGGTCGACCATGGCGTCCGTCTGGTCGGCGAGGCAGGCGAGGCGCTGAAGCGGATCTCCGACCAGATCAAGGCCGCCAACGAGATCGTCGCCAAGATCGCCCACAGCGCTTCCGAACAGGACACGACGCTGCGCTCGATCTCCTCGTCGATGAACCAGCTCGACGCCGCCACCCAGCAGAACGCCGCCATGGCCGAAGAGACCACGGCATCGGCAGAGACGCTGGCCACCGATACCGACGAGCTGATCGACCTCATCCGCGGCTTCCGCGTCAGTGCACCACAGCACCGCCAGGCCGAACCGATGCGCCGAGCCAGCTGAAAATTTGAAAACAAGCGATATTCGACCGCCGGATGAAAATCCGGCGGTTTTGCTTTGTAAGCACCCCCGGATTTTTAGGGAAATGCACGTCGCGAATAATAAAATTAAAGCTTTTTTATAGGGTGGGCATCAATTGTTACTTTACCCGGTCGCAGCATGTTTATTTTAGCAGCGGTAGACGCGTCTTCTTTTTCGGCGCGCTCGCACAGGCGGTAGAAAACCGCACCGGAATGTATTCACCCATTCCCGTTGCGAGGCGTCATGAAAAATTTGAAGATATCAAAACAGCTCATATTGCTGGTCGTCGGCCTGATGGTGGCGTTTGCAATCGCCACCTCCCTGCAGATCCGCTCCTCGGTCAATGCGATCTACAACGAACGCTATGACATGCTGCGGGCGGAGGTACAGTCTGCGGTCTCTGTTCTCAAAATCTACCAGGCAAAGGTGACTGCCGGCGAAATGACGCTGGAAGATGCCCAGAAGCAGGCCTACGCCACGGTCAATGCAATGAAATACGACCCCGATGGTTATTTCTTCGGCTATAGCTACGACATCCAGATGATGTTCCACTACGATGCCGCGAAAATCGGTCAGGTCAACAAGGGTCAGCCGGACAGCAAAGGAAAGCTCTATCGAGAAGAGCTGGTCAAGCTCGGGCAGCAGGGCGGCGGTCTCGTCGAATATTATTCCACAGCCAAACCAGGCCAGCCCGCCGGCGATTTTCGCAAGACGGCCTATGCACAGGCCTTCGATCCTTGGAAGGTCGTCGTCGTCACCGGCGTCTACATGGACGATCTCGATGCTCAGATAAACAGCACGATCCTGACCGCGCTCTCCGGCAGCATCGTCCTGTTCTTCCTTGCCATGGCCGCCGCCTACGTCGTCATCCGCGGCATATCGGGACCTCTCAACAACGTCCATGCCGCCCTGAAGGCTGTCGCCGAAGAGGATGTCTCCATTGCCATCCCGCATACCGGCATGAACAACGAAGTCGGCATGATGGCGAAGGCGACGCAGTCACTGCAGGAAAAGATCAGGGAGCGTCATGCGATGTCCGATCGCGAGGCGGCCCAGCAACTGGCGCTGGAAAGCGAGCGCGAAAACAATCTGCGCCAGCAGCAGGATGAAGCAACGCTCCAGGCACGCGTGGTGACGACGATCGGCCAGGCGCTGGAGATGATTGCCCGCGGTGATCTTACCGTCCGCTGCGCCGATCTAGGCCAGAAATACGCCGCCCTTCGCGACAACTTCAACGATGCGCTGTCGCATCTCGAAGCCGCCATGGCCAAGGTCAGCGCCAAGGGCACCGATATCGGCACCAGCAAGGAAGAAATCCGCCGTGCCTCCAACGAGCTGTCGCAACGCACCGAGCGCCAGGCTGCCAGCCTGGAAGAAACCTCGGCCGCTCTCGATGAGCTCACCGTCGCCGTCCGTCAGACGGCCGATGGCGCCCATGAGGCGAGCAAGCGCGTCCATTCGGTCAGCACCGAAGCCACTCATAGCGATGCGATCGTCACCCAGGCGATCGAGGCGATGAGCGGCATCGAGAAATCGTCGTCGGAGATCACCAAGATCATCGGCGTCATCGACGAGATCGCCTTCCAGACCAACCTCTTGGCGCTGAACGCCGGCGTCGAGGCAGCCCGTGCCGGTGAATCCGGCAAGGGTTTTGCGGTTGTCGCCCAGGAAGTCCGTGAACTTGCCCAGCGCTCCGCCGCTGCGGCCAAGGAGATCAAGGACCAGATCGCCCGCTCCTCCAGCCAGGTCGACCATGGCGTCCGTCTGGTCGGCGAGGCAGGCGAGGCGCTGAAGCGCATCTCCGACCAGATCAAGGCCGCCAACGAGATTGTCGCCAAGATCGCCCACAGCGCCTCCGAGCAGGATACGACGCTGCGTTCGATCTCCTCGTCGATGAACCAGCTCGACGCCGCCACCCAGCAGAACGCCGCCATGGCCGAAGAGACCACGGCATCGGCAGAGACGCTGGCCACCGATACCGACGAGCTGATCGACCTCATCCGCGGCTTCCGCGTCAGTGGCGAAAGCGCTGCCCCGGCCATGCATCAGGGTCGCCGCGCCGCATAAACGGCGCGGGGACAAAAGCGTTTTTATCACCAAATTTTTAGCGGCCGTCGGTTCTCCGGCGGCCGTGCCTTTTGAGGCTCATTGCCCGATGCGTTCGATCAGCCGCTCGATCTCGCGATCGGAAAACACTTCAACGCCGGCTGCTTTCAGCGCCGCCGCCGTCACGCCGTTGCCGGCCTGCTTGCGGCCGGAAAACGTGCCGTCATAGATGAAACCGGAGCCGCAGGACGGGCTGCCGTCGATGAGCAGCGCATAGTGGCAGCCGGCCTGCCGTGCGAGCGCCACGGCATTTTCCGCCGCCAGCAGGAACTCTTCCGTTACGTCGGCGCCCGTCAGCTCGACAACCCGCGCCGTGCCGGCCAGCACATCCTCGCCGGTCGCCGCTTCTGCGATCTCCGCCGGCGGCCGCGGCACCGTCATGCCCGCCGACATCTCCGGACAGATCGTCACCAACCGGCCTTCGGCCCGCCAACGCTCGATCGCCGGATGAAGCAACGGCTTCGCCCGCCCGTCATAGCGGACGGCCTGGCCCATGAGACAGGCGCTGACGAGAATCTTGCTCTGCATATCTGCTTGAATACAGCCGGAGCCGCGGCAATGCCAGACCGCCGATGGCGGCCGAATATTAGCCCGAGATCTTCGAGAAATCCGCAACCGTTCCCGTCGCCTCGCGGATCAGCCGCAGCAAGGCGAGACGGTTGGCGCGGATGGCGGCGTCCTCGTCGTTGACGAGCACGTCTTCGAAGAAGCGGTCGACCGGGCCGCGCAGCTTGGAGAGCGCTTCCATTGCCGAGCGGAAGTCTTCCCCGGCGACGGCGTTCGACGCATCCTTCGAGGCACTGGAGATTGCGGCGAACAATTCCTTCTCGGCATCGAGCTTCAGAAGCGCTGGCGAAACGCTGTCGGCGATCACGGTGCCCTTCTTTTCCTCAGCGGCAAGCAGCTGCGTCGCCCGCTTGGTGCCGGAAAGCAGGTTCTTGCCGTCTTCCGAGGTGATGAAGGCCGTCAGCGCTTCGACGCGGCGCGCCACCATCAGCAGGTCGTCGGCATCTGAAGTCAGCACGGCGTCGATCAGATCGTGGCGGGCGCCCTGGTCGCGCAGATAGACCTTGAGACGGTCGTGGAAGAAGGAGAGCAGGTCGCCATCCTTGGTCGTTGCCAGCAGCGGCAGGCGGATCCTTCGCTCCAGCAGGATCCTGACGACACCGAGTGCCGCACGCCGCAGGGCGAACGGATCCTTCGACCCCGTCGGCTTTTCGTCGATCGCCCAGAAACCGATCAGCGTATCGAGCTTGTCGGCAAGGGCGATGGTGATCGCCACTCTGTCCTCCGGCACGCGGTCCGACGGACCCTGGGGCTTGTAGTGGTCCTCTATCGCTGCGGCAACGGAGGCGTCCTCACCCTGCAGCACCGCATATTTGCGGCCCATCAATCCCTGCAGTTCCGGGAATTCGCCAACGGCTTCGGTGCGCAGATCGGCCTTGGCGAGCACGGCGGCGCGATCGATGAGAGCCGCGTCGGCGCCGGTGATATCAGCCAATTCCTTGGCCAGCGTGCGGATGCGCGCAACACGCGCGCCCTGTGTGCCGAGCTTGGCATGGAAGGTCACATCAAGCGCATCGAGCTTGGCCATGCGCTGGTCGAGGGGCTTCTTCAGGTCGAGGCCGAACTTTGCTGCCGAAGCTTCCAGCGTCTCGAGATCGGGCAAGTTGCCCTGGTCGCGCTTCCAGAAATGCAGCGCATCCGAAAGCCGGGCCCGCACCACCTTGCCGTTGCCGTGGACGATTTCCTTGCCGCCGTCGCTTGCCTGGATATTGGAGACGAGGATGAACTTGTTCGACAGCGTTTCGCCACCCTGCGGCCGCGTCACGAAACACTTCTGGTTGGTCTTGATCGTCAGCCGGATGATTTCGGAGGGGATCGAGAGGTAATCCTCCTCGAAGCTGCCCATCAGCACCTGCGGCCATTCGACGAGGCCGGAGACTTCCTCCAGCAGGCCTTCGTCTTCCACCAGCTCCAGCCCGTTGGCAAAGGCGATATCGCGGGCGTCGTGCAGGATGATGTCCTTGCGCCGCTCGGCATCGAGGATGACCTTGGCCTTTTCCAGGTTCGCCGCATAATCGTCGAAGCGCCGGACGGTGATCGCCTCGGGCGCGTGGAAACGATGGCCGTAGGTGATGTTGGAGGCGGTGATGCCGTCGATCTCGAAGGGGATCACGGTGGTTTCTTCATGCTCCGGGCCGAAGGTGCAGACGATCGACTGCAGCGGCCGCACCCAGCGCAGCGCGCCGGGCTTCGACGAGGCCTTGCCCCAGCGCATCGATTTCGGCCAGGGAAAATCGCGGATGATGCCGGGCATGACATCGCTGACGATCTCTTCCGTTGCGCGGCCGGGCTTGGAGATGACCGCGACGTAGAAATCGCCCTTCTTCGGATCGCTGACCACCTGCGCTTCGGAGACGGAGGAAAGGCCGGCGCCGCGCAGGAAGCCTTCGATCGCCTTCTCGTTGGCGTCGGTGCGCGGTCCCTTGCGCTCCTCGCGCACATCGGCCGAGCGCGCCGTCAGTCCGTGAATGTCGAGCGCGAGCCGCCGCGGCGTCCAATATTCGCGCGCGCCCTCGTAGGACAGACCCGCTTCGACAAGCGCATCGGTGACGAGCTTCTTCAGGTCGCCGGCAGCCTTGCGCTGCATGCGGGCCGGAATCTCTTCGGAGCGGAGTTCGAGAAGAAGGTTTGGCATGTCGAATTTCCTTGCCTCCCGCGACAGGGGAGGGATGGCATGGGCGCCGGGTCAAAACGTTGCTTCTGCTAGCAAAGAATGGCGCATCTGCACAACCGCAAAATCGCCGCCTTTCCGGCATGCTTATCCTGTGGATCGGCGCTCGGCCGTAAACTCCAACATTGCCTTGCCGCTTTTCGCCGCTATGGTCCCGCCACCTCTGACGAAACAGGAAATCCCATGGCCGCAGACCTCCGTTTTCTCGCAGCCCGCATCTCCGCCGAAATCAACGCCCGGCCCGAACAGGCCAAAGCTGCAATCGAGCTGCTCGACGAAGGCTCTACCGTGCCCTTCATCGCCCGCTACCGCAAGGAAGTGACGGGCGGGCTGGATGATACGCAGCTGCGCAATCTCGCCGAGCGGCTGGTCTATCTGCGCGAACTCGAAGCTCGGCGCGACGCGATCGTCGAATCGATCACCGGCCAGGGCAAGATGACCGACGAGCTGATGACCAAGGTCGCAGGCGCCGAAACCAAGGCCGAGCTTGAGGATCTCTATCTGCCCTACAAGCCGAAGCGCCGCACGCGCGCCGAAATCGCCCGTGAACGTGGCCTCGGCCCGCTCGCCGAGACGATCCTCGCCGACCGCGCCAGGGAACCGGCGGTATTGGCCGAAGGCTTCGTCACCGCGGATGTGCCCGATGTGAAGACGGCGCTCGAAGGCGCGCGCGACATCATCGCCGAAGGCATTGCCGAAAATGCCGACCTGCTCGGCAGGTTGCGCGCCCATATGCGCCAGGCCGCGCTGCTGAAGGCGAAAGTCGTTGATGGCAAGCAGGCGACCGGCGAGAAGTTTTCCGATTATTTCGACCATTTCGAACGCTGGGCGACCGCCCCCGGCCACCGCGCGCTCGCTATGCTGCGCGGCTGGAACGAGGAGGTGCTGACGCTGACGATCGAGGCCGACGCCGAGACGACCTCTCCGAACAAGCCGGTCGAGCGCATGATCGTGGCCGCCTACGAGATCGGTACCAGCCGTCCCGGCGACCGCTGGCTGATGGAGGTCGCAAGCTGGACCTGGCGCGTCAAGCTTTCCACGTCGCTCTCGCTCGACCTGATGCGGGAACTGCGCGAAAGGGCCGAAGAGGAGGCGATCCATGTCTTCGCCCGCAATCTCAAGGATCTGCTTTTGGCTGCACCCGCCGGCTCGCGCGCGACGATGGGTCTTGATCCCGGCATCCGCACCGGCGTCAAGGTCGCCGTCGTCGACGGCACCGGCAAGGTGGTGGCGACATCGACCGTCTATCCCTTCCAGCCGAGGAACGATGTGCGCGGCGCCCAGGTCGAGCTCGCATCGCTGATCCGCAAGCACAATGTCGAGCTGATCTCGATCGGCAACGGCACCGGCAGCCGCGAAACCGAAAAGCTGGTGGCCGACATGCTGGCCGAGTTGCCGGCGCCGAAGCCGACCAAGGTCATCGTGTCGGAAGCCGGCGCCTCGGTCTATTCCGCCTCGGCGACCGCAGCGGCTGAATTCCCCGATCTCGACGTATCACTGCGCGGCGCCGTCTCCATCGCACGCCGCCTGCAGGATCCGCTGGCAGAACTCGTCAAGATCGAGCCGAAGTCGATCGGCGTCGGCCAATATCAGCACGACGTCGACCAGCAGAAGCTGTCGCGTTCGCTCGATGCCGTGGTGGAAGACGCAGTGAATGCCGTCGGGGTCGATCTCAATACCGCGTCTGCGCCGCTGCTGTCGCGCGTCTCCGGCCTCGGCCCGTCGATCGCCGACGCCATTGTCCGCCACCGCGACAGCGAAGGCCGTTTCGAGACGCGAAAGGATCTTCTGAAGGTCGCCCGCCTCGGCGGCCGCACTTTCGAGCAGTGCGCCGGCTTCCTGCGCATTCCGAACGGCAAGGAGCCGCTCGATTCCTCCTCGGTCCACCCGGAGGCCTATGGCGTCGCCAAGAAGATCGTCGCTGCCTGCGGCCGCGATCTGCGCGCGTTGATGGGCGATAGCGCGGTGTTGAAATCGGTTGATCCGCGCCAGTTCATCGACGAGAAATTCGGCCTGCCGACGGTCAGGGACATCATTGCGGAGCTGGAAAAGCCCGGCCGCGACCCGCGTCCGAGCTTCAAGACCGCGACCTTCGCCGAGGGCGTCAACGAAATTTCCGACCTCAAGCCCGGCATGGTGCTGGAAGGCACGGTGACCAATGTTGCCGCCTTCGGCGCTTTCGTCGATATCGGCGTGCACCAGGATGGCCTGGTACATGTGTCCCAACTTGCCGATCGCTTCGTCAAGGATCCCCACGAGGTCGTCAAGGCGGGCGATGTCGTCAAGGTGCGGGTTGTCGAAGTCGACGCCAAGCGCAAGCGCATCGCTCTCTCTATGAAACGCGATGACGGTTCTTCAGCGCCGCCGCGGGGTGATTCTCGCGCGAACCAGGGTTCCCGGCCGCAGAACGAGCGCCGGCCCGCGGCCGCGAAACCCGAGAGCCAGGGCGCTTTCGGCGCGGCACTTGCCGAAGCGATGAAGCGAAAATAAGGGTTTAGCCGGCATTTCGGCAAAAATGCAACAGTTTGGCAGCGTTCTGAACAGAGTGCTAAATCCGGCGCTTGTAAGGCGAAAGAGAGCTACTAAGTTGATGTGACCATCCTGTCACATTTGCGAGGCGTCCATGGCGTCGGCATTCTTATCGATCGTCGAAAAAATCATCCGCAAGGGTTCGTTGAAACTTACCATCGCCAATGGCGAAACCCACACTATCGGCGACGGCACCGGTGAAACCGTTGTCGCCCGCCTTGCCGATCAGGAGGCCGAGGACGCCATCCGGCGCGACCCGGCCATGAAACTCGGCGAAATGTACATGCAAGGCCGGTTCATTCTCGAACAGGGCAACATTTACGATTTCCTGTCGCTCGTGAAGCAGAACACCACCAACGAGATCTTCGATTTCAAGATGGCGGCACTGCTCCTCGGCCGCATTGCCAAGCAGCAGCTGAAGAGCCGTGTGCCGGTCAATCGCAACAAGCACAATGTCGCCCACCATTACGATCTGTCGGCCAAGCTCTTCGATCTTTTCCTCGACGAGGACTGGCAATATTCCTGCGCCTATTTCGAGCCGCCGGGCATTGGTCTCGACGAGGCACAGCTCGCCAAGAAACGCCATATCGCCGCCAAGCTTCTGCTCGAGCCGAACCAGCGTATCCTGGAGATCGGCTCCGGCTGGGGCGGCATGGGCATGTACCTGACGGAGGCGACCGACAGTGCCGAGTTCACCGGCATCACACTGAGTGAGGAGCAGCTCAAGGTCTCGCGTACGCGCGCCGAAAAACGCGGCCTTGCCGACCGGGTGCGGTTCGAACTGCAGGACTACCGCACCATGACGGGCAGGAAGTTCGACCGTATCGTCTCGGTCGGCATGTTCGAACATGTCGGCATCGGCCACTACGGCAATTTCTTCCGCAAGGTATCGGATCTCCTCGACGACAACGGCGTCATGGTGCTGCATTCGATCGGCCGCCCGAAGCCGAGCTTCGGCACCAATGCGTTCATCGAGAAATACATCTTCCCGGGCGGCTACATCCCTTCCGTCGGTGAGGTCGTGCCGCCACTTGAGAAGGCCGGACTGCTGGTCAAGGATATCGAAATCCTGCCGCTGCATTATGCCTATACGCTGCGCCATTGGCGCGAGCGTTTCGTGGCGCGCAAGGCCGAAGCGGTGGCGCTTTACGACGAGCAGTTCTTCCGCATGTGGGAGTTCTATCTGGCCGGTTCCGAAATAGGGTTCCGCTGGGACGAGCTCTTCATCCTGCAGATCCAGATCGCCAAGAACCAGTTCGCCGTTCCCGACAATCGCAATTACATCGCGCGCAATGAAGCAAAGCTGAAGGAATTCGAGGCGGCGCGCGCTCCGCTCGAAAAGGTGACGTTCTGATCCCGCGGAAGTGCCGCTTCCGCTGGCGGTTTTGCCAAGGGACGGATTCTCATGAAAGGACGTGCCGATGAGCAGTGCGTTTCCCGAGATCTACCTGGTCCGCCACGGTGAAACCGAATGGAGCCTGTCCGGGCGCCATACCGGACGCAGCGATATTCCCCTGACGGCGAACGGCGAGGCCGCCGCTCGCAAGCTCGCCGACCGGCTGGCGGGCCTTGCCTTCTCCGCCGTCTGGTCGAGCCCGTCCGAGCGGGCCCGCAAGACCTGCGCGCTTGCCGGATTCGGATCGGGCGCGGTGATCAAGGACGATCTCGCCGAGTGGGACTACGGCGCTTACGAAGGCATCACCACCAAGGCGATCCTTGCCGACCGTCCCGGCTGGCAGCTCTTTCGCGACGGTTGCCCGAAGGGCGAGTTCGCCGCCGATGTCGGCGCCCGCGCAGACGCCGTCATCCATGCGCTTCGCCAAACGGCCGGCACCATCCTGATCTTCTCGAGCTCGCATTTCCTGCGTGTGCTGGCCGCCCGCTGGCTTGGCCTTCCGCCGGAAGACGGCTCCCGTTTCGTGCTCGATACGGCCAGCATCAGCGTGCTCGGCTACGAGCACGATCTGACCGAGCCGGTCATCCGCCGCTGGAACCAGAGATAGCGCTGGCATCCGTCATTTTTGCCTGTGTCATCTCGCTTCCGTGGTTAACACTGGGGTAACGAGATCAGGATAAATGTAGCGAACGCCGCCCTCCGCGGCTTTGTTTTTGCGTTTTCTGGAGTGCGGATGTGTCTCATCGATCAGTCGTATCGATCTCTCTGGCTATTGCCCTTTTCTCTGCTGGATCGGCGGTCGCCCAGGAAAGCGGCCAGCACTTCTGGTCCGGCGACTGGTACCTGAGCGTCGGCGTTGCCGGCTTCTCCGCCCCGAAATTCGAGGGCTCGTCGCATAATGAATTCAAGTTCAGCCCGCTGATCTCCGTCGGCCGCCAGGGTGCTGGCCCGCGTTTTTCCTCGCGCAACGACAATCCCTCCTTCGCCCTCATCGACAAGGGCGCCTTCCGCGCCGGCATCGTCGGCAAATTCGTGCCGTCGCGCGATGACGGCGACAGCAGCCAGCTGAAGGGCTTGAAGAAGGTCAAATGGGGGGCGGAAGCCGGCGGTTTCGTCGAAGTCTACCCGACCGATTTCCTTCGCGCCCGCGCCGAAGTCCGCCAGGGCATCCGCTCGCATGACGGCATCGTCGCCGACCTCGCGGTCGATGCCTTTACCGATATTGCGCCCGACCTGCAACTATCAGGCGGCCCGCGCGCGACATTCGCCACCAGCGGCTATTACGACGCCTACTACGGCGTCAACGCCAAGCAGGCGGCGGCAAGCGGCCTTGATCCCTATAAGCCGTCGTCCGGCATCCAGTCCTATGGCGCCGGCACGGCGCTGACATGGAAGGCGACGGAAAACCTCTCGGCAAGTTCTTTCCTCGAATATAAGCGGCTGGCGGGTCCCGCCGCCGACAGCAGCCTCGTGCGCGACCGCGGCTCGAAAAACCAGGTCCTGATCGGCGTTTCGGCGACCTATAAGTTCAATTTTTCCCTGCAGTGATTGACAGCGCCGCGGGTCATTTCAGATGCGTGGCGCTGTAACCATTTGAATTGCAGTGTAATTTCATCCCGGGATCGATTCTGATCTAGGGATGATGCAAGTGGCAGCGCAATGATCGCTTCTTGACCGGATCGGCGGCCCGCCGCTAGATGAGCGGCATGCACGATACCGGCGACTTCAACGATCGCGTCTCCGACGCACCTTCCGATAACTGGGTCTACCGGATCCTGCCGCCATGGCTTTGGCCCTATGCGCAGCTGGCGCGCTGGGATCGCCCGATCGGCTGGCAGCTCTTGATGTGGCCGTGCTTCTGGTCGGCGACACTTGCCGCCAATGCGGCGATCGGCGAGGGGCTCTATTCCGGCAGCCTGCTGGTGTCTCACCTGTTCCTTTATTTCATCGGCGCGGTCGCCATGCGCGGCGCCGGCTGCACCTATAACGATCTCGTCGACCACGAGATCGATATGGAAGTGGCGCGTACGCGGTCACGTCCGCTGCCCTCCGGCCGCGTCACCCGCCGCCGGGCGAAGATCTTCATCGGCTTGCAGGCGCTGGTCGGCCTGTTCGTGCTGTTGCAGTTCAACTGGCTCAACGTCTTCCTCGGCGTGCTCTCGCTCGGGATCGTGGCATTTTATCCCTTTGCCAAACGCTTCACCGACTGGCCGCAATTCTACCTCGGGCTTGCCTTCTCCTGGGGCGCGTTGATGGGTTGGGCCGGGATTTTGGGCGGCCTCTCCTTTGCCGCCATCCTGCTCTACGCCGCCTCCGTCGCCTGGACGATCGGCTATGATACGATCTATGCGCATCAGGACAAGGAAGATGACGAGTTGATCGGCGTCCGCTCCACCGCGCGCCTATTCGGCGACAGGACGCGGCAGTGGCTGATCGGTCTTTACGGACTGACGCTGGCGCTGATGTTTATTGCTTTCGTTCTCGCCGGCGCCAATCTCATCGCCTTTCTGGGTCTGCTCGGTGCGGCCGGCATGTTCGCCTGGCAGATCGTCCGGCTCGATATCGATGATGCCGACCAGTGCCTGGCGCTCTTCAAGTCAAACAACCGCGTCGGCCTGATCATCTTCTTCGGCCTCTTCGTCTCGCTGCTGTTTGCCATTCCCTGATTGGGACGAACCGGGCGCGGGCGCCTGTCCCCAGATAGGAGGATTGGTCTAGCAGGCATTCGTGTTGTGCTTTATGGCAGATGGAAGCCATGCCTTGATCTGTTGATCCGTGAGGTTAGCACCACACAACATAGTCGCTACACGGCAGCCTTTCAGGGCAGATGCCTGCTCAAGAATAGCAGCGAGCCCGGCTGCTCCGGCTGGTTCGACGAGACGCTTCCATGTGTCATGAGCAAATCGCATTGCATCGAGAAGCTGATCGTCATCCACGAGAACGACGTCATCGATCGTGTCTTTAAGCCAGCCGACGGCCGACGGGACGGGAATCCGCACAGCAATTCCATCGGCAATCGTGCGTGCCTCCGGCGTTGAGATCACGTCACCCGCATTGTAGGACAGTGCCATGCAAGGTGCGCCCTTTGCGGCGACTGCGACGACCCTTGTTCGCGGTGATCGTGATTTGAACCAGCATCCTATTCCGGCCGCCAGAGCACCGTTGCCGAGCGGTATGAAAACGGCGTCGATATCTTCGACCTCTTCAGTCAGCTCCGCCGCAATCGTTCCTGCTCCTTCGGCAATGGCTGCGCTCGCTCCATCCTCGACGAACTGCAGCTTCCGTTCGGCGGCGTAGATTTTGGCGGCCTCCTTTGCAGCGTCAAAATCTTCTCCGGCGAGAAAGACTTCTGCCCCAAACCGGCGCATGGCTTCGATCTTCAACGGATTGGCGTTGATACTGGCGAACACGACCAGAGATCGCCCATGCCGCGCGGCATTGTAAGCAAGCCCCTGGCCGAAATTCCCGGCTGATGCCGTGACCAGAGGAGTTCTGTCTCCAACGACGTCGGCGAGAAAATACCCCGTCCCGCGCCCCTTGAAGCTGCGGATGGGATTTTCCGTTTCGTCCTTGGCGACGAGTGACAGCGCGAGCCTATCGGCACGCAACAAGTTGGTGTTCAGGAAAATCGGATCGATTTTTTTGCGTGCATCGTCGATTTTGGCGGCTGAAAGAGGTGTTTGTTTTGTCATGGGCAGATGATAGGAATTTTCGGCGCGGAAAAACCGCGCTCGTGACAAATTTATAGCGGAATTTCTGCTTATGGGCTTGGTTATACGCTGTGGATGATATTGATCGAACTATTCTGTCGATGCTGCAGGAGAATGCCGACATTCCCGGCAAGGTCATTGCTGACGCGGTCAATCTCTCACCTTCGGCCGTCGAACGGCGGATCAGCAAACTGAAGCAGGATGGGATCATCGAGAGGATCGTTGCGGTGGTCAGTCCGAAAGCCGTCGATCGCACACTGTCCGTTCTGGTTGAGCTTGAAATCCAGAACGAACATCGACACACGCTGGAGCAATTCCAGCGGTGGTTGGACCATGCGCCTGAAGTTCAGTCATGCTGGTATGTCACCGGCGACATGGACTATGTCCTGCTCGTGGCCGTCCGCAATCTTGAGGAATATAATATCTTCATTGAGCGGCTTATGGGCGAGCAACAGGCGCTCGTGCGAAAATACAAGAGCCTGATCGCACTCAAAACGGTCAAGCACGGATTGGGACTTTCCGTCCTTGAATGAGGGGATTTTTACTGGCTACGCAGTGATCCTGTCAAAATTCATCCCGCGGTGCCGATTGAGATTGAAGCGACAGTTTGCGGCCGAGTTCGACAGCGTCGCAAAACGGGCATTCCGCGACAGATGAGTGCGCAGAATGCCCGCCAATGAGCGTCCGGTGTCGCGATTTCGGTCAGTTGCGGGCGATGATTTCCTTGCCCTCGATCTTCATGGCGACGCCCAGCCGGCCGGTGGTGCGGCGCACGAGGAAGCGCGGACGGCGATTGGCGAAGTAGGAATGACGGCGGCGCGGCTTGAGATCGCTGGTGCGTAAGGCGCCGATGTGGTCTTCGAGCGGCCGGGCAACGCCGTCGGCCTCGACCATCAGCATCGGAATGCGGAAGGCTTCCGACCAACTGCGCCAGTCGGCGGCGATATCGCTGAGATCATGGGCGACGAGCAGCGGAATGCAGAGCTCCGGATCGGTGTGGTGAAGCTCCAGCGTCACGGTGACTTCGCCGTCGCCATGGTCGATGGCGCGGGCGGCGACACCTTTGAAGACGCGCTTGGGCAGCGCAATCGAGAGCGGCAGGCCGCTGGAGGGGAGGACCTTGCGCAGGACCGCGCCGCGTTCGTCTATGGTGATATTGACGTCATCCGAACAATCATGGATGGCGTAGCTGACCTGTTGGGGAAAGCGGGACGGATCGAGACGTAACGTCGTGCCAGCCCAAGCGGGCTTCATAACGGGATTGTTCATTTCATTCTACCCTTGTCTTACCTGAGAGCCGATTTCCGGTCTTCTCCTTGGGACTTTTCGTCCTCTATGGCCGACAATAGGCAGCCGCCCTTCCGTACAGCTTAAAAATTGCGGTTAAGAAAACTTTGCCTCCTCTGATGGTTATCAAAACCGAATCCGGCAGGGTTTCCGGAAGGTGAACGGTGTGGTGTGCTGGAACGATGCATCCGGAGGTAAGCCTCAGGTAAGCTTTCCGTGGCAAAATGTGCTCACCAGCATTTCGTCGTTCTTTTAGAGATTTTGCCAAAAAGGGCGCTTTTCATGATCACGGCTTCCCTCGCTTACACGATCCTGTCGCGGGATATGACGTCGAGCCTCAACAAGGTTGCGTCGCAGGCGACGGTCAAGAAGGATGCCCAATATTACGCCGACCATATCAACAAGGTCACATCCGTCGACGACTTCCTCGGCGACTACAAGCTCTACAGCTATGCGATGAAGGCCTATGGCCTCGAGGACATGACCTACGCCAAGGCCTTCATGAAGAAGGTGCTCGAGAGCGATCTCACCGATCCCAACAGCTACGCCAACAAGCTTTCCGATACACGCTACCGCGAGTTCGCCGCCGCCTTCAATTTCAACGAGCCGGCCAAGGACGTGCAGACGGACGCTCAGGAGGACGATCTCATCGGCCTTTACAAACAGTCCTTCATCGATGCCGACAAAGCCGCCAGCGCCGAGAGCAGCTATTACGGCACGGCGATCGACGGCGTGACGACCGTCGACGATCTGGTCAACAACACGCGGCTGCGCACCTATGTGCTGAAGACCTTCAAGATCGATCCGACCTATGCGTCGAAGGATTTTCTGCGGCAGGTGCTGACAAGCGATCTCAGTGACCCCACCAGCGTCGTCAATACGCAGGGCGGCGACAAGTACAAGGCGCTTGCCGCCCAGTTCGGTTTCAACGCCGACGGCACCGTCAACGGCACGGCGCAGACCGCTGCGCAGAAGGCCTCGGTCATCGAGACCTACACCCTGAATTCCCAGTCTGTCATCATCGACAATTCGGTCGGCTCGGATGTCTACTATGTCGGCAAGACGGCGGCAGACTACAACAAGGCCTATTACACGGCGAAGATCGGCACGATCACCAATGTCGACGATCTGGTCGCCGACAAGCGCCTGACCTCCTACATCACGACGGCCTACAGCATGGGCGCCGACTTCACCGCCGCAGCACTGCGCACGGTGCTGACCGACCCCGGTTATGCCCAGCTGATGGGCTTTACCAATGTCTACAATGCTTTCAACTTCAAGGCTGACGGGTCGACCTCCAGCACGGCGCGCGTCCAGACGGTCGATCAGGCAAACAGTCTGCAGGCGGCCGCATCGGGCACGAAGAACTATTATACCGTCACCTCGCAGTCGAGCGGCATCACCAATGTCGACGCCCTGCTGGCTGACAATGTGCTGGCCCGCTACATTAAGGATGCCTATGGTCTCGGCACGAGTTTCAGCAATGCCGACCTGAAGAGCATCCTGACCGATTCGACCTATGCCGCGGCCCAGGGCCATGCCGATCTCAATGCCGACTTCAACTTCCAGGCGGATGGCTCGATCAACGGTTCCGTGATTCAGACTGCGGCGCAACGGAAATCGACCACCGACAAGTCGGCGGCGAACGCAGCGCACTTCAACAGCATGATCGGCAATGTCACCAATGTCGATGACATCATGTCCGATGCTGTTGCGGTCAGCTATATCAGAAACAGCATGCAGATCGCCGATAGCGTCTCCGATGCGACGTTGAGGACTTTCCTCGTCGACCGTACGGCTGCCAGCGCCCAGGGCTACAGCGACGTTCACGATCTCTTCAATTTCAAATCGGATGGTTCGGTCCCGACCCTTTACGCCTCGCAAAGTGCGACGCAAAGTGCCAGCACCACCAGCAAGGCCAGCGATGCGGCGGTCTATTACCAGGCAACCATCGCCGGCATCTCAAACGTTGATCAGTTGCTGGCGGACCAGAAGCTGAACAATTTCGTCCGCAACGCCTTCGGCATCCCGTCGACTGTCACCGACGTCGCTCTTCGCAATATCCTGACCGATCAGAGCGGCACCGGCACCTATGCCGATGTCGCCGGCGCCTTCAACTTCAAGGCGGACGGCACGCTCGAAGACGGCTTGCAGGCGCAGACGGCCACCCAGATCAGCAGCACGAAATTTGCCGCCGAAGCGCGCACGGACGACTATTCCGCGCGGATGGCGACGATCGCCAATGTCGATGATCTGCTCGCCGATTCCGCCATCACCAATTTCCTGAAGAGCACCTACAATCTGCCTTTCGATATCTCGGACGCCGATCTGAAGAGCATCCTGACCGATGCGACGGCCGCTGCCGCCGCCGGCCATGCCGATCTCAATGCCGACTTCAACTTCGCCGCCGACGGATCGCTTCCTGTCGTCAGCTCGGTCCAGACGGCCGACCAGGCACAGACCACCAACGACAATTACGCGGCGCGTTATGACGACGAGCGCGACGAGGCGCTCGACGAGGTCGCATCCAACTACCAGAAGCTTATGGCCGACAGCAGCAGCCTGCTGAATTTCTCCGACGTCAAGAGTGTCAATGATTTCCTGCGCAGCAATTCGGCCGCCGATTTCAGCAAGAGCAATGACAATCTGCCGGATCTCTACCATGTGGCGCTGCAGGCCTTTGGCCTGACCGACCAGGACGTCCCGCGCTCGATGATGCGCAAGGTCCTGACGAGCGATGCCTATGATCCGGATGGTTATATCGCCTCGCTCAAGGATGAACGCATCACCAACCTTGCCCGCGCCTTCAACTTCGGCCCCGACGGCAAGGCGGCGTCACCTTTCCAGGCGCTTCCCGATGCGACCCTGGCCAAATACGCCACCGACTATAAGTCGCATATCACCATGCTGATGAAGGATGGACCGGTAAAGGACAAGGCAGCAAAGGATGCGACGGCCGAGGTCGACTATTTCGCCAAGGGCATGGCAAAGGTGAAGTCGCTCGACGATTTCCTGGATGACAGCCGCCTGACCGACCTGGTGCTGAAGGCGAACAACCTTGACCCCAAGGATTACGACAAGGCCACGCTGAAGAAGATCTTCACCTCCGATCCTGACGACAAGAAGAGCTACCTCAACACCAAGGCCGATGCGCGTTTCCAGGATATCGTCGCCGCCTTCAACTTCGACAAGGACGGCAATCTGACCCGCGCCAAGATCGGCACGATCCAGAACAAGGCGGCCGAGGAGCACACCCAGGAACTCTACGTCCAGCAGACGATGGAAGCCCAGCAAGGCGAAAGCAACGACGGCGTCCGCCTGGCGCTCTATTTCGCCCGCAAAGCCCCGAGCATCACCTCGATCTATTCGATCCTCGGCGACAAGGCGCTCTATCAGGTCATCACGACAGCCTACAACCTGCCGTCGCAGATATCGGGCATGGACGTCACCAAGCAGCGCGATCTCCTCAGCCGCTTCGTCAAGCTCGAGGATCTCCAGGATCCGAAGAAGGTCGACAAGCTGCTGCGCCGATTCACCGCGATGTACGACGTCCAGAACGCTGCCCAGCAGTCGCCGGCGCTGATGATCCTGACCGGCGGCGGCACGCAGCAAAGCTGATCGCCCCAACCTGCTGCACGCAGCAGGTTTGATCGCTCTGACCGTCAACCTCACGGATCGAGGCTGACAACCTTTCCCGGGTTCATGATATTGGCGGGGTCGAAGGCGCGCTTGATGCGGCGCATCAGCTCGATTTCAATCGTTGGACGGATCGCCGCCAGTTCATCCCGCTTCAGCTGGCCGATGCCGTGCTCGGCCGAGATCGAGCCGCCATGCGCCAACACCAGCCCATGTACGATGTGGTTCATCTCGCGCCAGCGAGCGATGAAGGCGGCCTTGTCGGCGCCGAGCGGCTGGGAAATATTGTAATGAATATTGCCGTCGCCCATATGGCCGAAGGCGCAGATGCGGGCGCCCGGCATCGCCGCCATGACCGCTTCTTCGGCCTCGGCCATGAAATGCGGGATCCTCGACACCGGCACGGAAACATCGTGCTTGATCGACCCACCTTCCGGCTTCTGGGCATCCGACATGCTTTCTCGCATGTGCCAGATCGCCTTCTGCTGCGCTACCGATGCGGCGATTGCGGCATCCAGCACCAGCCCGGCCTCGAAACCCTGTTCCAGCACCCCGTTCATCATCCGCTCCGCCGTCTCGGCCGAATCCGACGTCGAAATGTCGATCAGCACATACCAGGGATAGGCCGTTTCCAGCGGATCGCGCACGCCGTCGATGTGGCGTGTGGTGATCTCGACCCCGAAACGCGGCATCAGCTCGAAACCGGTCAGCGAGGCGCCGCAGAGGCTGGAGGCCAGGTTGAAGAGGGCAAGCGCATCCGTCACCGAATTCAAGCCGGCGAAGGCCACCTGATGGCCGAGCGGCTGGGGAAAGAGCTTGAGCACCGCGCCGGTGATGATGCCGAGCGTGCCCTCGGCGCCGATGAAGAGATCGCGCAGGTCGTAACCGGTATTGTCCTTTTTCAGGCGGCGTAAACCGTCCCAGATCTCGCCGGTCGGCAACACCACTTCGAGGCCCAGGCAGAGCTGGCGCATATTGCCATAGGCAAGCACGGCCGTACCGCCGGCATTGGTGGAAAGGTTGCCGCCGATGCGGCAAGAACCCTCCGAGCCGAGCGACAGTGGGAAAAGCCGCCCATGCGCCTCGGCTGCCTTCTGCACCTCGGCCAGGATGGCGCCGCCATCGGCCACCAGCACGTTCGCCACCGGATCGACATCTCGGATCTTGTTCATCCGCTCGAGCGACAGGATGATATCGGACTTGCCCTGACGCGGCGTCTGGCCGCCGACGAGGCCGGTATTGCCGGTCTGCGGCACGATCGCCGTTCCGGTCTCCGTCGCAAGCTTCATGATATCAGAGACCTCCTCGACCGAGCCGGGCTTCAGGAGGAGCGGGGAGGAGCCGTGATAAAGCCCGCGGTTTTCGATCAGATGCGGTGCAAGATCGGCCTCGCTACGCAGCGCGTATTTTTCGCCGACGATGGCAGCGAAGCGATCGAGGAGTTCGGTGGAAATGCTCATTCGGGCTCGGTCCTCCATCGTCATCTACAGCGCCGCGCGTCTTTTCAGACGCGCTTAGGACGCTGTAGCACTTTGAATTGCTGCATAATTCCTAAATCGATTCCGATTTAGGAATTATGCAGCAGGTCTTTTCAGTCGCGGGGTGCAGCTGCCCGCTGCAGCCGGTCGTTGATCGCCTCGCCCAGCCCCTCCTCGGGAATCGGCGAAAAGGCGATGCTCTGGGCGCCGCTGGCATCGGCCCGCTTCATGTAGTCGAAAAGGTTGGCCGCCGCCTCTGCCAGATCGCCGCGCGGGCTGAGATCAAGCACGATCCGTGCACTCTCCGCGCCGGAGACCGCAGCACTGCCGAAGGCAATCAGTGCCTCACCGGGTTCTACCGCCGTCGCATTGAGACGCACGGAAGCACCCGGCGCATAATGCGAGGCGAGCATGCCTGGCGCCTCGATCGCCGCCGATGCCGTTCTCGCCCGCAGCAGCGGTTGGCCCGCGACGCGCTCGATCTCGCGCGCCGCCAGTCCACCCGGGCGAAGCAGCCTCAGCCGGCCGCCCTCTGCCTTGACGATCGTCGATTCGACGCCGACGGCGCTTGGGCCCGCATCGAGGATCAATGGGATTCTTGCCCCGAGATCGGCTTCGACATGGGCGGCACTCGTGGCGCTGACCCCGCCTGAGGTGTTGGCGCTGGGGGCTGCGAGCGGCCGTCCGAAGGCGCCTATCAACGCGCCTGCGAAACCCTTCGGCACACGGATGCCGACGCTGTCGAGCCCGGCGGTCGCCAGCGAATGGATCGAACTCAGAGGCTTCAGCGGCAGTACCAGGGTCAGCGGCCCGGGCCAGAAGGCTCTGGCGAGCGCCCGTGAGACCGGGTCGAATTCGGCATGCTCTTCGGCCATGGCGAGGTCGGCCATATGGCAGATCAGCGGATTGAAGCGCGGCCGTCCTTTTGTCTCGTAGATGCGGGTGATGGCTGCAGGATTTGTGGCGTCGGCCGCCAGGCCGTAGACGGTCTCTGTCGGGATGGCGATGGCAAAGCCGTCGGCAAGGGCGGCTGAGGCCGCCTCCAGCGCTGCCTGCCTGTCTGCCGTGATATCGATCGTGCGTGCCATGTCCTGCCCGTGTTAGTCTTGGCAGTCATTAGGCTTTCCGCCGCCCGCGATCAATCGCTTAAAGCTGCCGGATGATTTCGCGCAGCTGTTCGTTGCGGGCGCCGAGCAAGAGGATGTTGCGGATCGCTGCCTGCGGATCATGGGTGCGGAAGAGCAGGCCGTTGCCGCGCACCGACCGGTCGATGGTCATCTTTTCGGCGGAGTTTTCGCCGGGTTTGATCGCGACGGCGAAATACATGCGGGAATAACCGACATCGATGCGCTCGAAGAAATTATCGTTCTCGCCGATGTCGGAATAGAAATTGGAGATGTAGAAGGCCCAGCTGACCTCTTCGTAATGGGCGAATTTCGTCCGCGCGGCGGTGACGTGGCAATAGCCGAGATGCGGGCTGTCCTCCAGCGTCCGGTGAAAGATCATCTTCGGAAACTGGATCGAGTGGTGAAAGCCGTTGATGTGCTGATGCGTCTTTTCGCCGGCCACCTGCAGCTTGCGGCCGGTCTTTGCCGCGACCTCATCATGGGTGAAATAGCGTTTTTCCTCGGCCAGCCAGTGCCGCCTCTCGCGGGGGATGCGGCCGGTGCGCAAAAATTCGGAATGCGCGGCAATCAGCTGCGGCTCTTGCAGTTTACCTGCTTCTTTCGCGTCGAAATAACGGAGTTTGGCCATGGTTCGCGTTCTTCGGTCGGTCTGAATCAGCAGCAGGATAGGACCGTATGCTTAAGGCGATGTTAAAAAACGGCCGCGGCAGCCGGCTGGCTGAGGGGCAAATGCCGGCAGGTGTCGCAAACGCGACTGATATCGATATCAGGCAGCCGACCTCTTTGCGGAGCGGGTCTTTACGCCATGTCGCAATTGACGATAATTGCCCGGAGAGTCGGGCGATGTCATCGACGGGGATGGGCAGCCTTAAGCCTTGCCGCATCCTGTCGTCAATTTCGAAGCCGATGTCGCATTACAACCAAGCGCCAGGCAAGCTCGGTGCTTAAATGACGCCATGAACAATTCTCCCGAAGGAGAAGGAAGCGGGCGCGCTTCCGCCGGCCTTCCCACTCGAAGGTGGCAACCGGGTGCACGAGGACATGAAGATGGATATTCGCAGCAACGTTTTGCGTCAGCTCAAGAGCCGCCGTGAGGGCTTCAGCCTCGAACAGCCGTTCTATATCG
Organism: Rhizobium sp. CB2179; assembly: GCF_057653455.1. Lineage (NCBI taxonomy): Bacteria > Pseudomonadati > Pseudomonadota > Alphaproteobacteria > Hyphomicrobiales > Rhizobiaceae > Rhizobium > Rhizobium sp. CB2179. The sequence goes on from NZ_CM172781.1 coordinate 601,813, forward strand.
ACGAGGATTATTTCCAGCTCGACATGGAGATGATCTATTATCGCGATTGGCTGTTCATCGGCCATGATTGCGAGCTGCCGAAGCCGGGCGCTTATTTCACCGTTCAGATCGGCAGCTATCCTGTCGTCATCGTCCGCGGCCGCGACAATGTCATCCGCGCCTTCCACAACAGCTGCCGCCATCGCGGCTCGCGCGTCTGCACCAAGGAGCACGGCTCCTCCGTGCGTCTCGTCTGTCCCTATCATCAATGGACCTATGATCTCGAAGGCAAGCTCGCCTTTGCTCGCCACATGGGCGATGATTTCGACAAGACCGGCTTCAACCTGAAGCCCGTCCATTGCGAGATCGTTGCAGGCTATGTCTTCATCTGCCTTGCCAACACCGCCCCGGATTTTCAGCCGGTGCGCGACAAGATCGAACCCTATGTCGCGCCGCACCGGATCAGTGAGAGCAAGGTCGCCTTCCAGAGCACGATCATCGAGAAGGGCAACTGGAAGCTTGTCTGGGAAAATAACCGCGAGTGCTATCACTGCGCCGCCAATCATCCCGAGCTCTGCCGCACCTATCCCGAAGCCCCGAGCGTCACCGGCACGGATGGCGGCGCCGACGATCCCGAGATCGCCGGCCATTGGGCGCGCTGCGAGGCCGCCGGCCTGCCGAGCAAGTTCCAGATTTCGCCGGACGGTCAGTTCCGCACCGCCCGCATGCCGCTGATCGAGGATGCAGAGAGCTACACCATGTCGGGCAGGAGCGCCGTCAAGCGCCCGCTCTCCGACGATATCTCGATCAGCCATATCGGCACCATGCTGCTCTTCCATTACCCGACGACGTGGAACCACCTGCTCGGCGACCACGCCATCTCCTTCCGGGTGCTGCCGCTCAGCGCCAACGAGACGGCGGTGACGACCAAGTGGCTCGTCCACAAGGATGCCGTCGAAGGCGTGGATTACAATCTCGAGGAACTGACCCACGTCTGGAGCGAGACTAACGATCAGGATCGCCGCATCGTCGAGGAGAACGCCTTCGGCATTCGCTCGCCCGCCTATGAGCCCGGCCCCTATTCCACCCTGCATGAGGGCGGCGTCATGCAGTTCCTCGAATGGTATTCGAACTTCATGGTCAACCGTCTGCAGGGCGACCAGGCGAAAATCTCCGCCGTTGCCTGATCTCGCTAAAGCATTCGCGCAAAGACGTGCAGCGGTTTTGCGGCAGCGACATCGGAAAACTAGGACCTAAGGTGTGGCAGCGAATCTGAAAGATCGCGACGCGCTTTAGCTGCGCCGGTTAATCTCCGGTTCAGTTCAGGTTGTTTAAAAGGGAGAGCAGCCGGCCCCGGGCCGCTTTCGGAACCATTCAGGCGCGAAAGCGTTGCTAGGCAGGCGGTGATCGCTGTTGAATGGGAGAGAAGCAATGATCGGGCTGAGAAACAAGATCGCGACCGCAGTTCTGGCTGCCGCGGTGGTGCTGACAGGCTTTGCGCCGTCGCAGGCAATCCAGATGCCCACCGCCCCGCAGGTGGAAAAATCCTCCGACGTCGAGAATGTCCAGTACCGCCGCTATTATCGCCCCGGTTACCGTCCGGGCTATCGGCCTGGCTATCGTCCCGGCGCCTATTACCGGCCCGGTTATTACGGCGGCTATCGCGGCTATTCCTATTACCGTCCGGGTTATCGCCGTTATAACGGCTACTGGTATCCGCTCGCCGCCTTCGGCGCCGGCGCGGTCATCGGCGGCGCTATCGTCGCGCAGCCGCGTTACGTCGCGCCCGCGCCCCGCATGGGTTCGAGCCACGTCGCCTGGTGCGCCAACCGCTACCGGTCCTATCGCGCCTACGACAACACCTTCCAGCCCTATAACGGCCCGCGCCAGCAGTGCTATTCGCCGTATTGATAAACGTGCTGTTCTCAAGAAACGTCTGCCCCTCACCCTAACCCTCTCCCCGTAAAAACGGGGAGAGGGACGTGCCCCGCGAGAGGTTGGTGGGAACGGAGATGTGGCGGCACATCCCTTCTCCCCGCGCGCGGGGGTCCGAAGGACGGGTCGAGACCCGTGGCTCGACCCCGGTGGTGGCGGCAGCCGGATGAGAATCTGTGTTGGTTGTCAAGGGGGATTTGGGGTCCAGAGGCGATCCCGAGATAGAAGGCAGTTTGCCAGAACGAGCAATTTACGCATGACGGCGACCAAGATGACCTTCGCTGGTTTTCCTGCGGCTTTGAGTGTGTCTGCGAAACGAGCAAGGGTGGGATTGTAGCGACAGGCAGACAAGGCGGCCATGTAGAGCGCGCGCCGGGGTGCGGGCCTGCCGGCGCGGATGGAACGACGTCCGGTTCGGGCACCGCTGTCGTTAGCGATTGGGGCAAGCCCTGCCAGCATGGCGGCCTGCTTGCCCGAACAACTGCCCAACTCGTCCATGCCGGCCATCAATGCCAGGGCCGTGACGCGGCCGATGCCGGGAATGGAGGTGAGGATCTCGGCCTTGCGGTAGAGCTGCGGATCCTCGCCGACACGTCGCTCGATCTCTTTGTCGAGACGTTCGACATGCTGTTCCAGCCGACGCACGAGACGGTTGAGTTCGCCGCGCAGAAGGGCGGTGGTGGCAGTCTTGCTGCGGTTCTGCAGGGCGGTGATGTCGCATTTGGCTGCCGATCGTGCATTGACCAGCTCCTGCAAGGCCTCAACGTGAGGACTTGGTGGCGTGTCGGCCGGCGGGCGCAGGCTCTCGGCCAGGAGCGCCAGGAAACGGGCATCGAGACGGTCGGTCTTGGCGAGATAGCCCGCAGGCACGGGCAAACATGCGGGCGCGCAGCGGATCGACCACGGCGACGGCAAAGCCATCGAGCCAAAGCGAGCGATGGGCGGGGCGATGGAACTTGCCGGTTGCCTCCATCACGATGCTTTTGGGCCGATGCCTGGCCAGCAGCCGTTTCAGCTGGCGGATGCCGGTCTTGTCATTGCTAAACCGCCGGCTTTCGCCCAGCGGATGCAGATGAATATCGAGCCACTCTTTACTCACGTCCACACCGGCATAAACTACCGGCATCGCGTCTTCTTGGAACGAAACCTTGCCTTGCATGCGGGACTTGCTCCCCATCATCTGTTCAGGACAAACGCGAGGACGGCCGGACCAATCTCATCCCCGGTTCAAGCCAAGGGGCCTGCGGTCCCGGCCGTCCGCACTCCGGCGGATGGCCATCCGCCGGAGTGCGCACCAATCATCCAACAATCAGTGCAAATTGAACATGCAAGGGGCTGCGCGCCCTCAGAATGCCGGAAATTTCACCCTCAAAGAATATCCACCCGCCGCAGCAGCCACCAGGCAAAGGCAATGGAAGCGACGATAAGGGCGACGGCGTATTCCGTGCCGTAATTGCCGACGGCGAAGGGCAGGTTTGCGGTGTTCATGCCGAAGAAGCCCGTCACCAGCGTCGGCGGCAGCAGGAAGGCCGTCATGATCGACAGCAGATAGAGGTGGCGGTTGGTTTCGGAGGATTGTTTCGAATCGATTTCTTCGTGCAGCAGGCGTGCCCGGTCCTGCAGCGCATAGATATCGTGGTCGACCGTTTCCAGCCGGCTCGTCAGCCGCCGCGCCACGTCGTCGAAGCCGAAGGGCATCTCATCGTCGTCGGCCGCCGCCGCCCGGCGCATCAGCGCCAGCACGGTGCGCAGATGCCGATGCAGCCTGACCACGGTGCGCCGCACCGGCGCCAGGCGTCGGCGTTCATCGCGCTGCGCGCTGTCGTAGACGATATCCTCGATCTGGTTCAGCTCCTCGGTGAGCTCGATGACGATCGCGATCAGCGTGCGCTGGAACTCGATCACCAGCAGTTCGAAGAGATCGACCGGCCGGGAAAATTTGCCCGGATTCCTATCGATCAGCGCCCGCGCCCGCTCGACGCTGCGCAGCGGCTGCAGCCTTGTGGTGATGAGGAAGCGGTCGGACATGGCGAAATGCAGCCAGCCGAGATTGTTGGTATCCTCGGCGAAATCGCGCTGACAGTCGACGAGCGTGCCATAGAGCATCTGCTCGTCGACGGTGATGGCCGCATGCGTGTCGCGCGTCGTCAGCGCCGATTTCGCGTCCTCCGTCAGCCCCTCCAGCGTATCGAGCAGGGCCGGCACACGGGCGTCGACAAGGTTGAGATGCAGCCAATAGAAACAATTGTCGGCGGTCAGTTCCGCCACCGTCGCACTGTTGTTCAGTCGCACCGCGGTCTTTTCTTCGGGCGAGAAGCGATAGCCCCAGACGAAACCGGGTATGTTGACGGGCAATGTGTCCATTGTTCGCCGGTCCTTTGCGAAGGCGATGTCTTCCCTTAAAGATTGTTCATGACGTCCATTTGTCCAAAGGTGCAAGAGCAAAGCACCATCTCAGGCGAATTATCGCATGGCGCCTAAGGGAAATCGAAATTGACGTTTACGTAAAAATCAATTAGCCCTTGCCTCGGAGGAGCTTTGCCGCGCGCGAGGCCGGTCTGCGGAGGAAAAACCATGTACAAGGCGCCCGTCGAGGAAATAGCGTTCACGTTGAAGCACGTAGCGGGCATGGGCGAGGCGATTTCAAAAGGGCTGCTCGGCGATCTCGGCGAAGATCTGGTCGACGCCATCCTCGCCGAAGCGGGACGTTTTGCCACAGAGGAAGTGGCGCCTCTCGCCGAAATCGGCGACCGCCAGGGCGCCCGCCTGATCGATGGCGAGGTCCGGCTGCCGGATGGCTGGCGCGATCTCTATCGCCATTGGATCGCCGGCGGCTGGAACGGCCTGACGGCGCCGGAGGCCTTCGGCGGCCAGGCCTTGCCGCATATGCTGAATGTCGCAGCACTCGAAATGTGGAATTCCGGTTCCATGGCCTTTGCGCTCGCTCCGACCCTGACGATGGGCGCCATCGAGGCGGTCAGCTCCCATGGCAGTGCTGCGCTGAAAGACACATATCTGGAAAAGATGGTCTCCGGCGAATGGACCGGCACCATGAACCTGACGGAGCCGCATGCCGGCTCCGATCTCGGCGTGCTGAAAGCCCGCGCCGAGCGCCGCGATGACGGCAGCTACCGCCTGTTCGGCCAGAAGATCTTCATCACCTGGGGTGAGCATGACGCGGCCGACAACATCATCCATCTGGTGCTCGCCCGCCTGCCGGATGCGCCGGCCGGCACACGCGGCATCTCGCTCTTCCTGGTGCCGAAATTCCTGGTGAACGACGACGGCTCGCTTGGGCCCCGCAATGATCTGTTCTGCCATTCGCTGGAGCACAAGCTCGGCATCCATGGCTCGCCGACCTGCACGATGATCTACGGCGACGGAAAATTCGGCAGTGAAAAGGGCGCTGTGGGATGGCTGGTCGGCGAGGAGAACAAGGGGCTGGCCTGCATGTTCACGATGATGAACAATGCCCGCCTTGCCGTCGGCATGCAGGGCGTGGCGATCGCGGAGGCCGCCACCCAGAAGGCGCTCGCCTATGCCAGGGAACGCACCCAGGGCAGGGCACCGGGTTCAGGCAGTGCCGGCATGAGCCCGATCGTCGAACATCCCGATGTCGCCCGCATGCTCCTCACCATGAAGGCGCTGACGCAAGGGGCGCGCGCCATCTCCTATGTCTGCGCCCATGCGATCGACATGTCGCACCGGGCAGGTGACTCCAGCGGCCACTGGCAGGAGCGCGCCGCCCTTTTGACGCCGATTGCCAAATCCTTTTCGACGGATGCCGGCGTCGACGTCGCCTCGCTCGGCATCCAGGCGCATGGCGGCATGGGTTTCATCGAGGAGACGGGTGCGGCGCGTTATCTCCGCGATGCCCGCATCGCCCCGATCTACGAGGGTACCAACGGCATCCAGGCGATCGACCTCGTCACCCGCAAGCTGCCGCTCTCCGGCGGCGATCAGGTGAAGGGCTTCATCGCCGAGCTTAGAGAGATCGCCGACGACGTCCGCCGCTCCAATCTCGATGGTTTCGGCGAGACCGCTGTCAGGCTCGACGCGGCGATCGTCGATCTCGAACAGGCGACCGCCTGGCTGATGAAGACGCTTGCCGAGAACAGCACCGCCGAGGCGCTCTCGGGTGCCACCCCCTATCAGCGCCTGTTCGGGCTGGTGCTCACCGGCTGTTATCTTGCCAAGGGTGGTCTCGCCGAGGCAGCCGATGGGGCAGGTGAAAACCGCATCGCGCTCTGCCGCTTCGCCGCCGAAAACCTGCTTGCCGAGACCGCAGCCCTGCGCGACCGCGTCGTCAATGGCGCGGCAAGCCTTGCCGCCGCCCGTATCCTGCTTGCCTGAGGAAACCCAATGACCGATCACATCATCGTCGAGCAGCCTTCCGCCCATCCCGGCGTCCAGTCTATCCGCTTCAATCGGCCGGAGAAGAAGAACGCCATCACCCGCGCCATGTACCGGACCATGGCCGATGCGCTGAATGCCGCCAACACAAATCCCGGCATCCGTGCCACCGCTTTGCTCGGCACCGAAGGCTGCTTTTCGGCCGGCAACGACATGAACGACTTTCTTGCTGCCGCGATGGGCGGCCGCGGCCTGGAGCAGGAAATCCTCGATTTCCTCTATGCGCTGGTGAATGCCGAAAAACCCGTCGTCTCGGGCGTCGACGGCCTGGCGATCGGCATCGGCACGACGATCCATCTCCATTGCGACCTGACCATCGCCTCCAGCCGCAGCCAGTTCCGCACCCCCTTCGTCGATCTGGCGCTGGTGCCGGAGGCCGGTTCCAGCCTCGTCGCGCCGCGCCTGATGGGGCATCAGCGCGCCTTCGCCCTGCTGGCGGCCGGCGAAGCATTCTCCGCCGAAGAAGCCAAGGAAGCCGGCCTGGTATGGAAGGTCGTCGAGCCAGGCGAGGTCGATGCCGTGACGCTTGGCCTCGCCGCAAAGCTCGCGGCCAAGCCGCCGGAGGCGCTGCGCATCGCCCGCGATCTCATTCGCGGCGACCGCGGCGAGATCATCGCCCGCATCGACGAGGAGGCCCGCTATTTCTCCGCGCGGCTGAAAAGTGCCGAAGCGCGGGCGGCTTTCGAGGCCTTCATGCTTCGCTGAGCATCGCTTCGCGGCGATCTCGGTCAGCAGGCCGACCAACACCCGGAGCAAACGGATAGCGATTAGACCGCCGGCACATTGAATACTTCGCCGGCCCTGAGTGGCCGGAACCGTTCCGGGGGAATATCATGCTCGCCCATTGCGTCTTGCAACGCTCTTGCCGGCGCGTCGACCGCTTCATTTGTCAGTTGGAACGTGGCGAAGTGATGCCCGGCCACATAGGCCGCATTTGCCAACTTCATCCCGATCACCGCCTCCTGCGGATTCTGGTGCTGCCCTTTCATGAACCATCGCGGCTCATAGGCGCCGAAGGGTAAAATGGCCAAGCGAAAGCCGCCATGCTTCTGCTGTGCCGCTTTGTAATTGATGCCGTGATGAAAGCCCGTATCTCCGACGTGATAAATTTTTCCGGCTGGAGTCGATAAAACGAACGACGCCCAGAGTGCCATCCGCCGATCGGCGGTTCCGCGGGCGGACCAATGGTGTGCAGGCTCGGCATCAATGCTTATTCCGGCGTGCGAAATGCGCTCGCCCCAGTCCATCGACGTCATCTGTATATCGGGCACGGCACGGCGAATGATCGTGTCATTGCCAAGTGGCGTCACGACACGCGGCCGGTGCTTCGCACCCAACCGCCTGAGCGTTCCTATATCGAGATGATCATAATGATTGTGCGATACCAGCACGAGATCAATCGGCGGCAAATCATCGAAGGCAATGCCCGGTGGGACGACGCGCCTGGGTCCGGCAAAAGCGAAGGGACTCGCGCGCTCTGACCATACCGGGTCGGTGAGGATATTGAGCCCAGCGACCTGCACGAGCATTGTTGCATGGCCGACCATGGTCACCCTTAGATCCTCGCCGTCGACGTATGGATCCGGCTTGGCCTCCGCGTACGGACTTGGGACCGACCTCGGCCAACGCTCACGGCCACCGCCGAATTGCCACCGCATCAGATCGCGGAAACCAAGGGGTTCGATACCTTCGGGATTGAAGAAATGCGTGCCGTCGAAATGATCGGACACCGGGCCGTTATAATAGGGGTTGCGTTTTTTGGTCTTTCCGACAGGCACGCCTATTTCTCCAGCGTCGCCACCACCTCGACATGCGAGGTCCAGAGGAACTGGTCGATCGGCGTCACCCCGGTGATCCGGTAACCGCCCTCGACGAGGATCGCCAGATCCCGCGCCAGCGTCAGCGGATTGCAGCTGACGGCCACGATCTTCTTCACGCCTGAGCGGGCGAGCTCCTGGCACTGGAACTCGGCACCGGCGCGCGGCGGGTCGAAGACGACGGCGTCATAGGGCTTGAACTCTGGCGTCATCAAAGGACGGCGGAAGAGATCGCGCTTTTCGACGGTGACCGGTTTCAGCCCCTGTGTGTTGCGGGCGGCATGGTCGAGTGCTGCGAGCGCCTTGGCCTCGGCTTCGACGGCGTGCACGCGGCCGATCCGCGCCAGCCGCAGCGAAAACGTGCCGGAGCCGGCAAAGAGATCGGCGATCCGCTTCGACTTGCCGGCATGGGCCGTGACCAGCTCCGCCATCGCCTCTTCCGCCGGCTTCGTCGCCTGGGTGAAACCGCCCGGCGGCGGCGAAACCTGGACGCCGCCGAATTCGACCATCGGCTTCGACGGCTCGACGAGAATTTCGCCGTTCAGCGAAACACGGGCGATGCCGCGCAGGCCAAGCGCGGTCTCGATTGCCTTGCGCCGCTGCGGGTCGGAGAGTTTCTTCACCTCGTCGACGGAGATGTCCAGGCCGGAAAGCGTTTCGAGCACGGCGACGCGGAAGGGTTCGGCACTGGTCGCCAGCGATGCAGCAATCGCCCTGATCGCCGGCAGCCGGGCGATGATCCCTGCCGACGAGATCGGACATTCCTCGATGGCGACGATATGGTGGCTTTCGGCCTGGTTGAATCCGACCAGCATGTCCTTCTCGGTCTTTCGCGCCGCAAACACCACCCGCCGGCGTTCGCCCGGCCGGGCCGGAACGATCTCGCCGACCTCTGATGTCAGTCCCTTCGATTTCAGCGCGTCGATGACCAGTTGGCGCTTGAAGGCGCGGTAGGGCGCATCTGCCATATGCTGCAGCGTGCAGCCGCCGCAAGTGCCGTTGACGCCATCCGGACCGAAATGCCGGCAGGGCGGCTCCTGCCGGTCGGGCGAGGGCGTGGTGATCGACATGATCGTGCCCTGGCTCTTGACCCGGGCAATCGCCACCGTTTCCCCGGGCAGGGAAAAGGGCACATAAACAGGCCCGCCGGCGCTGCTGGCGATGCCGTCGCCCTGGGCGCCGAGCTTCTCGATCGTGACGGTTTCGGTGCTCACGGTTTCAATCCTGCCAGAAGGAATTCTTGATTGCCGTCGCCGCCGGAAATCGGGGAGGGGATGAGGCCGAGGCTTTTCCAGCCCATGTCCTCGACGAACCAGCGCTCCAGTTCCGCCGCGACGGCGGGAGCAGACGAGGGGTCCTTCAGCATCCCGCCCTTGCCGATCGCCTCGCGCCCGGCCTCGAACTGCGGCTTGACCAGCAGCACGGCGACAGCGCCGGGTTCCGCGATCTCAAGGGCCGGCGCAAGCGCCAGCCTCAGCGTGATGAAGGAGACGTCGGAAACGATGAAGGTCGCGGGATGGCCGATATCCCCTGCCGTCAGGTTGCGGGCGTTGAGGCCTTCCCTGTTCGTCACCCGTGGATCGCTTGATATGCGCGGATGCATCTGCCCATGACCGACATCGATCGCGGTGACATGCGCAGCGCCCCGCTGCAGCAGCACCTCGGTGAAGCCGCCGGTGGAGGCACCGACATCGAGACAGTGATGGCCGGCAGGATCGAGCCGGAAATGGTCGAGTGCTGCGGCAAGCTTCAGTGCGGCGCGCGAGACATAGTCCTGCGCCGGATCGTCGATCTCGATGGCCGCGTCCGCGCCAAACAGCGCGCCGGCCTTCGTGACCACCTGGCCGCCGATCCTGACGGTGCCGCGCTGCACGGCGTCGCGGGCGCGCGAGCGGCTGGCAAAGAGGCCGAGAGAGACGAGAAGCTGGTCGAGACGTTGGGTGTTTTGATCTGACATCGGCTGTGCATGACCGGCAAAGCCGCCGGTTGCAAGCATTTTGTTCCCAAGACCGTCATTGACCCTCAAAAGCTTTCGGCGATAATCCCCCCGCGGCGATCGCGGGGCGTGCCGCAGACACGGGGGTGTTCCATGCTGAAGCTCTTCACTCTTCTTGTCGCGGCGGGGATCGCATCGCCCGCGCTCGCGAACGACACTATGGCCGAGGTCAAGACCGGCGGGCTGATCTTTGCCCAATCCGACGATGTCAGCATGGCGGAAGAGGATCTCTTCATCTCCGCTTCGGAAGTGCGTGTCGACTACGTCTTCGAGAACAGCTCCGACAAGGATGTCGAAAGCCTGGTCGCATTTCCGATGCCTGACATATCAGGTCAGGTCGACAACAATTCCGCCATCTCCGATTATGACAGCGATAATTTCCTGCATTTTTCCACCGTGCAGGACGGCAGCCCGATCACCGCCAAGCTGCAGCAGCGCGTCGTCTCGCTCGGCATCGACGTGACTGACGAGTTCACCAAGCAGGGCATTCCCGTCCTGCCCTATAGCCAGAAGACGACCAAGGCGCTTGCCAAGCTCCCCGAAACCGTCCGCAAGGACTGGATCGCCCGCGGCCTCGTCTATCCCATGGGCGCCGGCGATGCCGCCGGGGCCGATCTCGTGCCGCTCTGGACGCTGCGCTCGACCTATTGGTGGCGCACCACCTTCCCGGCAAAGAAGAAAGTCAGCGTCGCGCACCGTTACAAGCCGGCCGTCGGCGGCACCGTCGCCATCAGCTTTCTCGAAGGTGGCGAGCCGAAGGGTGAGCGCTTCGAGGAATATTCCCGCAAATACTGCCTCGACGGAGATTTCGTCAGGGTTGCCCAGCAGCGTGCGCGGGAAGCCGAGGCCGGAGGTGCCAACTATACCGAAAGCTGGATCTCCTATGTGCTGTCGACCGGCGCCAACTGGGCGGGCCCGATCAAGCGCTTCCAGCTGACGATCGACAAGGGCAAGCCCGGCAGCCTCATCAGCTTCTGCGGCAGCAATGTTCAGAAGATCGGCCCGACCACCTTCCGGATGACGGCCCAGGATTTCGATCCCGCAAAGGATTTCGACATCCTGATCCTCAAACCTCCAGAAACGGCACAATAATCCGTAGGCTCGGCCGCTGTTGCGGTGCACAAATTTAAACAAATTTAAAGCCTGGCCATATAGGTTCAGCGTGATTGTAGCGGTTCATCCAAGCCGCTCGGCGCCATGAAGGCGCAAGCGTTTCCACGCCGATCATGTTCTCAAGTTCAAACATTCCGGCGGTTGCGTCTCGTGCGACCTGCCTTTCGCCGCGTCGACTGTCGTCAGGAGAAATCACCGATGTCCGCCAAAAACATATCCTTGAACGGTAAACTTGCGGCCACGTTCGCAGCCCTCATTCTCATTTTCGTCGCCATTTCCGCTTTCGTTTATTCCAAGGCGACGGCGTCCGCGGCCGCTTCTGCTGAGCAAGAAAAGTCCGAGCTGCTCGTCAACCAGATCGACGATGCGCTGCAGGCAATGCTGGAGCAGGCCGTCAACCTGCGTGGCTTCATCCTCTTCCGCAGCGACAGCACCTATGGCGATGTCTTCACCAACCGCGAGCGCATGCTGAAGGCGATTGCCGCTGCCAAGCAGACGGCCGCCGGCGAGCCGCAGCTGGTCGAGATGATCGACGGCATGCAGAAGGCTGCCGACCTCTATTTCCACGAACTTGCCGAGCCGCAGACCAAGGCTCGCAAGGAAACCGACATGCCGATCGAAGAGGTCGTCAAGATCGGCGTCAACGCCACCAAGGGCCAGCTCGACGGGTTCCGCCAGGCCTCAGCCAAGATCAAGGCCACCGCGCGTGAAAAGTCGAACGCGCTCGCCGAGATCCGCGCCGATGCCAACAGCGATCTGAAGACGACGCTGCTTGCCGGCGGCATCCTCGCCTCGCTTGCCGCTGCCGTTCTCGCCTGGCTGATGTCGCGCACCATCGTCCGCCCGGTCGTCGGCATGACTGCGGCCATGGATCGCCTCGCCGGCGGTCAGAACGACATCGAGGTTCCCGCGACCGACCGCGGCGACGAAATCGGCCGCATGGCTCAATCCGTCCTGGTCTTCAAGCAGGCGGCGATCGAGAAGCTGCGTCTTGCCGGCGAGACCGACCGCATGCGCGACGACGCCGAACGCCAGCGCCGGGCAGGCGACGAGCAGAAGGCGCGCGAGGAAGGCGAGATCCGCTATGCAATCGACGCTCTGGCGGGCGGCCTTGCCGAGCTTGCCAATGGCGATATGGCCGGGCGTCTCCAGACGCCGTTCGCGTCGCAATATGACAGCCTGCGCAATGACTTCAACCATGCTGTCGAAAAGCTGCAGGCAGCACTGCAATCGGTCGGCCGCAACGCTTCGGCGATCAATGCCGGCGCCGGCGAAATCCGCTCGGCCGCCGACGATCTTGCCCACCGCACCGAGCAGCAGGCTGCCGCCGTCGAACAGACCGCAGCAGCGCTTGAGGAAGTGACAACAACCGTCCGCGACAGCGCCAAGCGCGCCGAGGATGTCGGCAATCTCGTCGAGCGCGCCCGCCTCGGCGCTGAAAAGTCAGGCGAGGTCGTCCGCAAGGCCGTCTCCGCCATGCAGCAGATCGAGAAGTCCTCGGGCGAAATTTCCAACATCATCGGCGTCATCGACGACATCGCCTTCCAGACCAACCTTTTGGCTCTGAACGCCGGCGTCGAAGCCGCCCGTGCCGGTGATGCCGGCAAGGGCTTTGCCGTCGTCGCCCAGGAAGTGCGCGAGCTCGCTCAGCGCTCGGCTAAGGCCGCCAAGGAGATCAAGGCGCTGATCACCACCTCGGGCGAACAAGTCGTTGCCGGCGTCGGCCTCGTCGGCGAGACCGGCAAGGCGCTGGAGGTCATCGTCTCCGAGGTGCAGGAGATCAACCACCACGTCAGCGCCATCGTCACTGCCACGCGCGAACAGTCGATCGGCCTGCAGGAGATCAACACCGCCGTCAACAACATGGACCAGGGCACGCAGCAGAACGCCGCCATGGTCGAGGAGCAGACCGCGGCAAGCCATGCGCTCGCCCAGGAGGCAAACGCTCTCGAAGAATTGCTGCGCCAGTTCAAGCTCGGCCAGGCGGCCCCGGCGCCGCGCGCAAGCGTTGCCGGCACGAGCTCCCGGCCGGTCGCCTCCCCGGCCCACGCCCTGACCCGCACGGTTGCCAAGGCTTTCGGCGGAAGACAGGCAGCCGCTGCGGCCGTGAAGGAAGACTGGACGGAATTCTGAGAAGGCCCTTCGAAGGGACGTTAAATGAAGAGGCGGTGCAGGGATGCGCCGCCTTTTTATTGAGAGGACCTGCCGGGCAGCCCCCTCATCCGCCTGCCGGCACCTTCTCCCCGGGGGGAGAAGAGATTTGCGGCGACGTCTCGATTCCCTCTTCTCCCCCGCGGGGAGAAGGTGCCCGTAGGGCGGATGAGGGGGCCACACGGCACGCCCTCACCAAAACATTATCCCGCAACCCCAACCGCAACACCGCGCCCCAGCGCCCTGAACACCGTCGAGACGATGCCGGCGCGGTCGAGGCCGGCGTGGGCGTTCATGGCTTCGGGCTTGGCCTGTTCCATCCAGATATCGGGCATCACGAGCGAGCGCAGCTTCAGGCCGTTGTCGAGCAGGCCTTCGGTGGCGAGGAAGTGCATCACGTGGCTGCCGAAGCCGCCGATCGAGCCTTCCTCGACGGTGATCACGATCTCGTGGTGGCGGGCAAGCTGGCGGATCAGGTCGTGGTCGAGCGGCTTGGCGAAACGCGCATCGGCGACCGTCGTCGAAAGCCCGGCGGCATCGAGATCCTCGGCGGCAAGCAGACAATCGGCAAGCCGGGTGCCGAAGGAGAGCAGCGCCACCTTGGTGCCTTCCTTGACGATGCGGCCCTTGCCGATCTGCAGGATTTCGCCGCGCGCCGGCATGTCGACGCCGACGCCTTCGCCGCGCGGATAGCGGAACGAGATCGGCCCGTCATCATAGGCGACGGCCGTGCGCACCATATGCTTGAGTTCGGCCTCGTCAGCCGCCGCCATCACCACGAAGCCGGGCAGGGTGGTGAGGAAGGTGGTGTCGAAGGAGCCGGCATGCGTCGGCCCGTCGGCGCCGACGAAGCCGGCACGGTCGATCGGAAAACGCACCGGCAGTCCCTGGATCGCCACGTCATGCACGACCTGGTCGTAGGCGCGCTGCAGGAAGGTGGAATAGAGCGCTGCGAACGGCTTGTAGCCTTCCGCTGCCAGGCCGGCGGCGAAGGTCACCGCATGCTGTTCGGCAATACCGACGTCGAAGCAGCGCGACGGATAGGCCTCGGCGAGCTTGTCGAGGCCGGTACCATTGGGCATGGCGGCGGTGATGCCGACGATCTTTTCGTCGAGGGCGGCTTCCTGCACCAGCGCTTCGGCAAAGACGCTGGTATAGCTCGGCGCGTTCGGCTTGACCCTTGCCTGGGCGCCGGTGATGACGTCGAACTTGTTGACGCCGTGATATTTATCGGCCGCGGCTTCCGCCGGCGGATAGCCCTTGCCCTTCTGGGTGACGACATGAATGAGCACCGGTCCGCGCCCATTGTCGCGCACGTTGCGCAACACGGGCAGCAGGTGGTCGAAGGAATGCCCGTCGATCGGGCCGATATGATAAAAGCCCATCTCCTCGAACATCGTCCCGCCGGTGACATAGCCGCGCGCATGCTCGACGGCGCGGGTGATCGCCCGGTCGATATTCTTGCCGAGATAGGCCGTCAGCTTCTTGCCGAAGTCACGGAAGCCCATATAGGTGCGCCCCGAGGCGAGACGGGCAAGATAGGCGCTCATGGCGCCCGTCGGCGGCGCGATCGACATGTCGTTGTCGTTGAGGATGACGATGAGGCGCGCATCGAGTGCGCCGGCATTGTTCAGCGCCTCATAGGCCATGCCGGCCGACATCGCCCCGTCGCCGATGACGGCGATGACGCGGCGGTCTGATTTGTCGAGGTCGGCGGCAATCGCCATGCCGAGGCCGGCCGAGATCGAGGTCGAGGAATGTGCCGCACCGAAGGGGTCGTATTCGCTCTCCGCCCGCCGGGTGAAGCCGGACAGCCCGTCTTCCTGGCGCAGCGTCCGGATGCGGTCGCGCCGGCCGGTGAGAATCTTGTGCGGATAACATTGATGGCCGACATCGAAGATCAGCCGATCATCAGGTGTGTCGAAGACGCTGTGGATGGCGATCGTCAACTCGACGACGCCAAGACCGGCGCCGAGATGGCCGCCGGTGCGCGACACCGCATCGATCATTTCGTCCCGGACTTCGCGGGCAAGCTGCGGCAGGTCGCGATCCTCGAGCTTGCGCAGGTCGGCGGGATAGATGACCTGGTCGAGCAGGGGGGTCTTCGGCAGTTGTGTCACGGGCGGGCGCTCTTTCTTGCTTTTCCTTGTTCCGCTTTATTCGATTAGATTGCGGCAAAACAAGTGCATTTCAGGAACCGAAGGTTTTTACCTTAGAGCATGATGCCGAAAAGTGTGAGCGGTTTTCGGATAACATCATGCTCCCACTGTTAAAGCATGGTGCCGAAAAGTGTGAGCGGTTTTCGGCGGAGATCCAGCTCTATTTCTCGATCCGATCCGGAGGATTCGGATCATCGGGATCCATTTAGCCCTCCGGCAAAGGCACGAATTCCTCTTCGTCGCCAGGAACGATATCGAAGCGGCCGGTGCGCCATTCCTCCTTGGCCTGTTCGATCCGCTCCTTCGAGGAGGAGACGAAATTCCACCAGATATAACGTTTCGAATTGAGCGCCGCCCCGCCAAACAGCATCAGGTGACAGCCATCGCGGCCGGCCTCCAGCGTGATCGCATCGCCCGGCCGGAAGACCAGCAGCTGGTCGGCGGCAAAACGATCGCCTGATATAACGACCTCGCCCGACAACACATAAACGGCGCGCTCCTCGTGGCCGGCGCCGAACGGAAATTTGGCGCCCGCCTGCAGGTCGAGATCGACATAGAGCGTGTCGGAGAAAACGCCGACCGGCGACGTCATGCCTTCGAACGAGCCGATGACCACGCGCCCGCGCACACCTGCCGTCTCGATCAGCGGCATGGCGGACTTTTCCGTATGGGCGAAGGCGGGGTCGATTTCCTCCTTGTCGTCGGGCAGAGCCAGCCAGGTCTGCAGCCCCGACATTAGCAGCGGATGGCCACGCAGATTGTCGGGCGTGCGCTCGGAATGCACGATGCCGCGGCCGGCCGTCATCAGGTTGATATCGCCGGGACGGATGACCTTTTCGGTGCCGAGGCTGTCGCGATGGCGGATCTCGCCGTCGAACAGATAGGTGACCGTCGACAGCCCGATATGCGGATGCGGCTTGACGTCGAGCGCCTCGTCGGGCTTCAGGATCGCCGGACCCATGCGATCGAAGAAGATGAACGGCCCGACCAGCCGCCGCTGCCGGCTGGGCAGCGCGCGGCGCACCTGGAAACCGCCGATATCGCTGGTGCGCGGGATGATCAGGTTCTCGATCGCATCGCAGGCGAAAGCATCGCCGGGCAGGGGGTCTTTACCGGGAAAGAAGGACATGGGGATCTCCGATCGCTGCAGTGCCGAGCGTCATTGACCACAGATAGCGCCTGGAGCGCCGCGCGTCCAATCGGACGCACAAAGGACGCTCCAGCACTGGAAAGTGCGCCGCGCGTCCAATCGGACGCGTAAAGGCGCTCCAGCACTTGAAAGCGCGCGGCGTGTCCAATCGGATGCGCGGCGGGGCTCAGATCGCGGTAAAACCGTTGTCGACGAAGAGATGGGCGCCGTTGACGAAGCTCGACTCGTCGCTGGCCAGATAAAGGGCGGCCCGCGCGACGTCTTCGGGCTCGCCGATCCGCCCCTGCTGGGCGGCAATGGCCGCATCCGAAACATCGACGCCGAGCGCCTGCAGGTCGGCCACCTCGCGCAAGCCATGCGGCGTGCGGATGAAGCCGGGGCAGACTGCGTTGCAGCGGATGTTGCGGTCGCGGAATTCCACCGCGATGGCGCGGGCAAACATATGCACGGCACCCTTGGTCGTGTCGTAAAGCACTTCCATCGGCGTGGCGGCGACCGCCGAGATCGACGAGGTGCAGACGATCGACCCGCCGCTGCTTGCAATCATCTTCGGCAGCACGGCCTTGGTCATCAAAAACATCGAGCGCACATTGACGGCGTGCAGCCAGTCCCATTCCTCGACGGTTGTTTCGAGAAACGGTTTGATGACGATCGTCCCGGCATGATTGAAGAGCACGGTCACCGCGCCGTAACGCGCCTCGACGCCTGCGACGGCGGCATTGACGGCGGATTCGTCCGAGACATCGGCCGTCCAGCAATCGGCCTCGCCGCCGGCATCGCGGATCTGCTTCACGGTCTCTGCGGCTGCATCGCCATTGCGGTCGATGATCGCAACACGCGCGCCTTCCGCCGCAAAAAGCTTCGAGGCGGCGCCGCCCATGCCGGTCGCGCCGCCCGAGATAATGGCGACCTTGCCCTTCAATCTGTCCGACATTTCCTTGTCCCCTCATCGTTTTGGATGGGATCATAGATCGGTCCGAAGCCGATAGCCAAGCATCTTCAAAAGGGAGTTTGCTGTCTCAGGCGCCGTCGAGCGGCTCGACGCCCTGCGGCTTGCCGGCGCGGTCGAGCCGGATCTTCTCGATGCGGTTCTCGGCGGCCGAAAGCAGGGTCTCGCAATGTTTCTTCAGCGCTTCACCGCGCTCATAGATCTCGATCGATTCATCCAGCGCCACATCGCCGCGTTCCAGCCGGGCGACGATGCTTTCGAGTTCGGCAACTGCCTTTTCGAAGGAAAGGCCGGACACCTCCGGCTTGGCGCTGTCAGTCATTCTCAACCCTTCATCATTCTCAGAATATGCATGCCCGCCGATTCGGCGAGTCCCTCGAGATCATAACCGCCTTCGAGCAGGCTGACGACCCGGTTCTTCGCGTACCGGTCCGCCAGTTCCAGCACGCGCCCGGTCGCCCAGTCGAAATCCTCGCCGGTCAGATTGATCTGCGCTAAGGGGTCGCGGTGATGCGCGTCGAAGCCGGCGGAGATGATGATGAGGTCCGGCCGAAAATCGTCAAGCGCGGGCAGCACGCGCGATTTGAACGCCTCGCGAAAATGGTCGCTGCCGACATTCGGCGACAGCGGCGCATTGACGATGGTGTTGTGCGTGCCCTTCTCATCCTTGGCGCCGGTGCCGGGATAGAGCGGCATCTGATGCGTCGAGCAGAACAGCACGGAAGGATCGTCCCAGAAGATATCCTGCGTGCCGTTGCCGTGGTGCACGTCCCAGTCGACGATGGCGATGCGCTCGGCGCCATGCGTTTTCTGCGCATGCCGGGCGGCGATCGCCGCATTGTTGAAGAAGCAGAAGCCCATCGCCGTCATCTTCTCGGCATGGTGCCCCGGCGGGCGGGCGGCGACGAAGACATTGTCGGCCCGGCCGGTAAAGACGTCGTCGACCGCCGCCATTGCCCCGCCAATGCCGGTCAGCGCCGCCTGCAGGCTTTTGCTGCTGGCATAGGTATCGGCTTCGATCTGGTTGATCTCACCCTCTTCCTCGGGGATCTCTCGCATGACGGCGATCAGATGTTCTTCGGGATGGGCCAGCAGCACCGCATCCTCATTCGCCTGCGGCGCCTGCCGGCGCTCCAGCCGCTCGAAATTCGGATGTTCCAGCGCGACATTGATGGCGCGGATCCTGTCCGATCTCTCCGGATGGCCGGCGGGCGTCACATGTTCCAGGAAGATCGGGTGTTCATAAAGACGGGTGCTCATGAAGACACTCTATCGGTCGCTTATGTCATGTGCCACAGCAGATGGGGCATCGCCTGACGATTTCAACAAGTGCTCTTGCCGCGCCCTCCGACAGTTGGCCTACTACACTGTTTCATTTGCGCCGTTTCCGTCGAGCCGGTCCATTGCAGCGGCGCGGCATCTTTTAAGGCGTGCAAAGGATACTGTAACACTTTGAACTATTGTGTAATTTTATCCTTAAGCCGGTTCCGGTATAAGAAATTATGCAGTAGTGTTGCTGTGGGGAACTCAGTAGGGCAGATCTGTTGATGAGTCAGTCGAAACGCCCGGATGTGGCGGAAATACGCGTGCCGTTTCGCGATGTCGATATGAACGGCCGGATGTTTCTGGCCTCCTATATTTCCTATGCCGAATCCGTCCTTGCGAGCTTCTGGTCGTCACGGCCCGATGTCGATGACGAACCGGTCTATAGCCCCAGCAAGGTTTCCTGCATGCTCCACCGTCCGCTGCACTATGACGAGCCGGCAACCTTCACCGCCACCATCGACAAGATCGGCATGCATTCCATCGGCTTCCTCATTTCGATCGACACCGGGGAGGAGCGTGCCGCCGAGGTCGAGATCATCTGGCAGGCCCGCACCCGCGAGGACCAGTCGCCGGCTTCGCTGCCGGAGGAAACGCGCGACTGGCTTTATCGCTTTTTGGATTAGGGCGTTATGCGGGCGGCGGGATGTGCTTTCTAAAATCGATTTCGCTGCCGAGGCCGTGCGAAATTATCTAGCAAATGACACGCCTTTTCCCGCGCGGACGCAGATAGGTGATACCGACGGCGTAGCCCAGTCATCGAAGTCACTTTTCTTCCGGGCAACGAGTATTTGACGAGTAATTCGTAGAAATACTTGGGGCGCCGGCAATGCTGGTTAACTGCACGGATATCTCTCTCCCCACTGCGTCAGAGAAACGGGACGTAATTGTCGAAATACGCTTTGAGCCGGCCATAAAAGATACGATCTGGGTTCGGGGGTCACCCATCTCGATCTGGCGCCGCATGACTAATGCAGCGAAGTCATCAAGTCCGCCACTCTGGAGCGTTAGTATCGAGGCGACTCTGTCCTCACAAACGAACAGACGGAGATTCGTGTCTCGAACAACCCGTTGGTGAGGTAGTTCAGATGATAGCGGCTGAAGGCTCCAACCGTTCGACTCGGCGTTCCGTCGAGCTTCGACAAATGAACTGTCCAATTCGAAGCCCTTGAGATCGTCAGTGGCTTTGGCGGCTCCAACGCTCATAAGCACCGTTCCCGCAAGGACACACATCAAGAGATTCCTCATTCCTATCCTCGCGGCTGCGGTGGTGATTAATTCGTCGTTCGAAAGGTTCTTCCAAAGGTTTGAGCTCCATGTCAATTGTTCCAACCAATCTTCGAGAGGAGCCGTTCGGTGAAGCGAATTTCAATACTCGCTACTGCCCTGTTACTTGTGTCCGTCAGCGCTGCTTGGAGCGATGATGAGCCTCCCCGTCCCTATCAAGGTCCTCTCTTCTTCAACGGCGAGGGTTACGTCAGCACGCGCTTTATAAGCGCAATCGCACCGCTAGGTGACGGTTCTCCCATCTATGCGGGTGCCAAGCCGGGGGGCGGAAAGGTACTCGCAGTGCTGCACTCAGAGCCTGGTCCAGGAGTTCGTGCCGTTCATGTCGTTCCGAATGAAGACATCGTGGTAGTGGTGATCGCGCCGAAGCGCACCGGTCTTATAGGATGGAAGGGCTGGATCAGATTTACGGTTGTGACCGAACGCTTTCCGGACGGAAACGAGGTCTCTCGGACGTTTCCAGCCTTCCTCGAGAAAGTCGACAGCAAGTAAGCCGATTTTGGAGTTGCTCCCGGTCTGATCTCTGAAGCGACTGGATGAGCCAGAATCCGCGCAAAGCTAAATAAGGGATCGTGCAGCGGTCTTAATCTCCGTCACGGACAGCAAATCAACGCGATCCTGCTTATGTCACGCGGTCCAATCATCTGGCCGCCATGCTCGCGACCAGATCGCTGAACCTCTCGCCCTGAATGCCGACATGCGTCCGCAGCAGCCGGCGGGCCTCGTCTCCATCTCCGGCAAAGATCGCATCGACGATGGCGCAATGTTCTGAGAAGGACGTCGACAGGCGGTTGCGCACGCGCAGCTGGAGGCGGCGATAAGGCCGCAGGCGGCGGTGCAATTGCACACATTGCTCCTCAAGGAAATCGCTTCGGCCGGCTGCATAGATGGCCTTATGGAATTCCTCATTGTCGTAATAATAGGCGTCGCTGTCGCCGGCCGCAGCTGATTGCTCGCAGCGGCTGTGGGTGGCCGTGATCGCTTCCCGGGAGGCCTTGTCCAGCCGTCGTGCGGCGAGCGATCCGGCCAGGCCCTCCAATTCGGCCATAACCTCGAACATTTCATAGACGCGGTGCGGCCCCGGATCGATGACGATGGCGCCTCTGCGCGGTCGAATTTCGATGAGGCCGATCGCATCAAGCTGCATCAGCGCCTCGCGCACCGGCGTGCGGGAGACACCGAAACGCGTCGCAAGCACCATTTCGTCGAGCCGCTCACCGGGGGAGAACTCGTTGGAAAGAATTGAGTTTTCAATCTCATCACGAAGCCATCGGCCGACATTCTCGGACATTCATCTCACTTCCTTCATACATAAACGTAATTCTTGTATACACGATCATTGATCTAGTGTACGAAGAATGGCATTCTATATACTACCGGTGAAACCCGACAATGGGAAGCAGCCGTCAAAGCAGCCCGCGAAACCAGCCGGCCCAACAGAAGAGACCAGCGAAGAGAGGAGAATGGCATGTCTGAGGCTTCCTTCTTCACCGACATGCTGCAGAGCATCACCGATCGCGGACGCCAGCTTCTGTTTTCCGGCTCGCGCGCCACGCAGGTCGCAGCCAAGGCCGATCTTCAGACACTCTGTGAAATGCTGCTATCGAGCCGGGGCGAAGCCTCGGGCATGGCGCTTGCCGCCGAGATCCTCGATCGCTGGGGGGCGCTCGAAAGCGAAGGCGCGCAGGCATTCCTCGATATGCTGCATGAAAAGTTCGGCCCCGACACGGCCAGGCTCGACCAGGCGATCGAAAACTACCGCACCGATAAAAGCTCTGCCGCGGTCATTGCTCTCCACCAGGCAGCCGAGCCGCGGCGACAGGAGCTTCTGCGCCG
The DNA here is from genome assembly GCF_057653455.1 of Rhizobium sp. CB2179. Classification (NCBI taxonomy): domain Bacteria; kingdom Pseudomonadati; phylum Pseudomonadota; class Alphaproteobacteria; order Hyphomicrobiales; family Rhizobiaceae; genus Rhizobium; species Rhizobium sp. CB2179. The sequence goes on from NZ_CM172781.1 coordinate 623,921, forward strand.
ATTGAACCACGCGCCGAACGGCACCGCCAAGCTTGTCCGGATGCGTGAGCAGCTGCTGGCTTCCAAAGACCAATCCGAAGGTTATCACGCGCTTGACGCCGACTTCACGCATCTGTTCGGCTCCTGGTTCAATCGCGGCTTTCTGACGCTGCGGCCCATCGACTGGTCGACACCGGCCTACATCCTTGAAAAGATCATCAAATACGAAGCCGTGCACGAGATCGCCGGCTGGGAGGAGTTGCGCCGTCGTTTGGCGCCGGCCGACCGCCGATGCTTTGCCTTCTTCCACCCCCGGCTGGTTGACGAGCCGCTGGTGTTCGTCGAGGTGGCCCTCACACGATCGGTGCCGAGCGCGATCGGCGATGTGCTCGTCGAGGGCAGGGAGCAGATCAATGCCGACGAGGCGACGACGGCTGTCTTCTATTCGATCTCCAACTGCCAGGATGGCCTGCGCGGAATCTCGTTCGGCAACTTCCTGATTAAGCAGGTCGTGGAAGACCTGCGCAGAGACCTGCCCGGTCTGAAGAATTTCGTCACGCTGTCGCCCGTGCCGGGTTTTGCCCGTTGGCTTGCCAAGGCGCGCCCGGAAACGCTGACGGCGCTGGACGACCCGAACTGGCCCGACAACGAGAAGACGGCAGCCGAAGTGGAGCGCGTGTTGCTGCCGCTTGCAGCGCGCTATTTCCTGACCGAACGGACGCCGGAGGGCCGCCCCGTCGATCCTGTCGCCCGCTTCCATCTCGGCAACGGCGCTCGACTGGAAAGACTGAATTTTCTAGGCGACCGCTCGGCCAAGGCGATGCAGCAGGCCCATGGTCTGATGGTCAACTACCTCTACAAGCTCGACGATATCGTGGCCAACCACGAGGCCTTAGCGCAGCGCGGCGAAGTGATTGCCTCGCCTGCCGTCAAAAGCCTGCTCAGCCAGAACGAAGAAAGCCGCCGCGGCGGCAATGGCCAGCAAGGCTCCCGGCCATTCCAACAAATAGTGAACTCAACGCTTGGAGGAGGGCGAAAGTGAGCAACCATCTTTTCGACGCCATGCGGGCGGCTGCGCCCGGTGACGCACCGTTCATCCGGATCGATGACACCCGCACATGGACTTATGACGACGCCTTCGCTCTTTCCGGCCGCATCGCCAGCGCGATGGACGCGCTCGGCATTCGCCCCGGCGACCGGGTGGCGGTGCAAGTCGAGAAAAGCCCCGAGGCATTGATCCTCTATCTCGCCTGTCTTCGAACCGGCGCCGTCTACCTGCCGCTCAACACCGCCTATACGCTGGCCGAGCTCGATTATTTTATCGGCGATGCGGAGCCGCGTTTGGTGGTTGTTGCGCCGGCTGCCCGGGAAGGCGTGGAGACGATCGCCAAGCCCCACGGCGCGATCGTCGAAACGCTCGATGCCGATGGCAGCGGCTCGTTGCTGGATCTGGCACGCGACGAGCCGGCCGACTTTGTCGATGCCTCGCGCGCCGCCGATGATCTGGCTGCGATCCTCTACACGTCGGGAACGACCGGACGTTCCAAGGGGGCGATGCTCACCCATGGGAACCTGCTCTCGAACGCCCTGACCTTGCGGGATTATTGGCGCGTCACATCAGGCGACCGGCTGATCCATGCCTTGCCGATCTTCCACACGCACGGGCTGTTCGTCGCCACGAATGTCACGCTGCTCGCCGGCGCCTCGATGTTTCTGCTGTCGAAATTCGACGCCGGCGAGGTCGTTTCGCTGATGCCGCAGGCAACCATGCTGATGGGCGTGCCGACCTTCTACGTGCGCCTGCTGCAAAGTCCGCGCCTCGATGAACAAGCGGTCGCCAATATCCGCCTGTTCATTTCCGGTTCGGCTCCCCTGCTTGCCGAAACCCATACCGAGTTCCAGGCGCGCACCGGTCACGCCATTCTCGAGCGCTACGGCATGACGGAAACCAATATGAACACGTCGAACCCCTATGAGGGGAAACGCATTGCCGGAACGGTCGGTTTCCCGCTGCCTGATGTGACGGTGCGCGTCACCGATCCCGCCAGCGGGCTCGTGCTGCCGCCTGAAGAAACCGGCATGATCGAGATCAAGGGGCCGAACGTCTTCAAGGGTTATTGGCGCATGCCGGAAAAGACGGCGGCCGAATTTACCGCCGACGGTTTCTTCATCAGCGGCGATCTCGGCAAGATCGACCGGGACGGCTATGTCCACATCGTCGGCCGCGGCAAGGATCTTGTGATTTCCGGTGGATACAACATCTATCCGAAAGAGGTCGAAGGCGAGATCGACCAGATCGAGGGTGTGGTCGAGAGTGCTGTGATCGGCGTGCCGCATCCCGATTTCGGAGAAGGCGTAACGGCTGTCGTCGTGCGCAAACCCGGCGCTGTCCTCGATGAAAAGACCATCGTCAGCGCCCTCCAGCAACGTCTCGCCCGCTACAAACAACCCAAGCGCATCATCTTTGCCGAGGACCTGCCGCGCAACACGATGGGCAAGGTTCAGAAAAACATCCTGCGGCAGCAATACGCCGATCTTTATACCAGGAAGTAAGACGGCTGCGCCCTCTGGGAGGAGGGTGCGCCGACATCCAGCATCAATCTTGAACACAACAACTACGGCGCTGGAGGCGTCGGAGGGAGGGGAATCATGGGTATTGAACTACTGGCCATAGGCCTGCTGGTCGCCATGTTCATCATTGCGACGATCCAGCCAATCAACATGGGTGCGCTCGCCTTTGCCGGCGCCTTCGTGCTCGGCTCGATGGTCATCGGGATGAAAACCACCGACATTTTCGCCGGCTTTCCGAGTGACCTGTTCCTGACGCTCGTCGCCGTCACCTACCTCTTCGCCATAGCGCAGATCAACGGCACGATCGACTGGCTCGTCGAATGTGCCGTCCGTCTGGTGCGCGGGCGGATCGGCTTGATTCCCTGGGTGATGTTCCTGGTCGCCGCCATCATTACCGGTTTCGGTGCACTTGGGCCTGCTGCGGTCGCCATTCTCGCACCCGTCGCGTTGAGCTTTGCCGTGCAATACCGCATTCACCCGGTCATGATGGGTCTGATGGTGATCCACGGCGCGCAGGCGGGCGGATTTTCGCCGATCAGCATCTATGGCGGAATCACCAACCAGATCGTTGCGAAGGCCGGCCTGCCTTTCGCGCCGACCTCGCTGTTTCTCTCCAGCTTCTTCTTCAACCTGGCGATCGCGGTGCTGGTCTTCTTCATTTTCGGCGGCGCAAAGGTGATGAAGCAGGACGCCGCATCGCTTGGCCCCTTGCCCGAACTCCATCCCGAGGGCGTATCGGCGTCGATCAGAGGTCACGGCGGCACGCCGGCAAAACCGATCAGGGAGCATGCCTATGGCACGGCGGCCGATACCGCGACGACGTTGCGCCTGAACAATGAGAGAATTACCACTTTGATCGGCCTGACGGCGCTCGGTATCGGCGCCCTGGTTTTCAAGTTCAATGTCGGCCTCGTCGCCATGACCGTGGCTGTCGCACTGGCGCTCTTGTCACCGAAGACTCAGAAGGCAGCAATCGACAAGGTCAGCTGGTCGACCGTGCTGCTGATATCAGGCATCATCACCTATGTCGGCGTCATGGAGAAGGCCGGGACTGTCGACTACGTGGCGAACGGTATATCCAGTCTCGGTATGCCGCTGCTGGTGGCGCTGCTGCTTTGCTTTACCGGTGCCATCGTCTCGGCCTTTGCATCCTCGACCGCGCTGCTCGGCGCGATCATCCCGCTTGCCGTTCCATTCCTCCTGCAAGGACATGTCAGCGCCATCGGCGTGGTCGCGGCGATCGCGATCTCGACGACGATCGTCGATACCAGCCCATTCTCCACAAATGGCGCGCTTGTCGTCGCCAACGCGCCGGATGACAGGCGTGAGCAGGTGCTTCGACAGCTGCTGATCTATAGCGCCCTGATCGCGATCATCGGCCCGATCGTCGCCTGGTTTGTGTTCGTCGTGTCCGGGTTGGTGTGACGGCGGGCTGCGAGGAAGCATCGCTTTCCGCTGCAGGGTTCCGGATCGCTGCGGCCAACGCATCCGGATCGAAGAGTACGCTTGTCCGAAACGGCTCTTGATGCTAGGAAAATTGCATGGACAACACCCTGATCAGCACCTTTGTGATGATGATGCCGCGCTCATAAGCGTGGCGGGTTTCGTGCGTCCAGAATGCACCAGCGACCGCCCTCGAGGCGGTCTTTTCATGGGTCGATCCGTCTCGCGGGGCAAACAGCCTTCGAAAGGAAACGCCGATGAACACGATCTACATCACCACCTCGATCCCCTATGTGAATGCCGCACCGCATGTCGGCTTTGCCCTCGAACTGGTCCAGGCCGATGCCTATGCCCGCCATTTCCGGCTTCTCGGTCAGGACGTCCGCTTCCAGTGCGGAACCGATGACAACAGCCTGAAGAATGTCAGGTCGGCGGAAGCCGCGGGATTGCCCGTGAAGGACTTCGTGGACGCAAACGCCGACAGGTTCGAGCGCCTTGGCGGCCTGCTCGATATCTCCAACGAGGAATTCGTCCGCACGTCGCGCGATCCGAGGCACATCGCCTGCGTCCACGCCTTGTGGAGGGCATGCGCCGGACATGGCGACCTCTATCGCAAGGCCTATGAGGGCCTCTATTGCGTCGGTTGCGAGCAATTCTACGAGCCGTCGGAACTCGATGACGGGCGTTGCCCTGAACACGGCATTGCCCTTGAGACCATCCGCGAGGAGAACTGGTTCTTCCGTCTCTCCCGATACGGCGACCGGCTCATCGAGCTGGTCGAGACCGGCGAGCTTCGCATCGTCCCGGCCCATCGGCGCAACGAGGTCCTTGCCCTGTTGCGGCGCGGCCTGACCGACATCAGCGTGTCGCGCAGTGCGGAGCGGGCGCGAGGCTGGGGTGTTCCCGTGCCCGATGAAGATGAGGTCGTCTACGTCTGGTTCGATGCCCTGGCGAACTATCTCACCGGTCTCAGCCACGGGTCCGATGAAACCCTCTTGCCGCGCTATTGGAACGGCGGCCAACGCATCCATGTCGTCGGCAAGGGCATCTCCAAGTTCCACGCCATCTACTGGCCGGCCATCCTGTTATCCGCAGGCCTGCCGCCGCCATCGTCGATCCTCGTGCACGGCTACGTTACGGTGGATGGCAAGAAGATCGGCAAGTCGGCCGGCAACGGCATCGATCCGGAACGCATCATCCAATCCTACGCAACGCCGGACGCCCTGCGATATTACCTGCTCCGGCATATACGCTCGGCAGACGATGGCGACTTCTCGGCCGAGCGTCTGGAAGCCGCATGGTCGGGAGAACTTGCAGGACAGCTCGGAAATCTCGCCAACCGGGTGCTTGCGCTTCTGTCCACGTCGTTCGACGGGATCGTTCCGCCCGTGCCGGACAGCGCGTTCGTGGAGGAGGCTGCCCGCCTTCCGGCGAAGGTGGCTGAAGCGTTCGATGCCTACGAGCTCCATGTCGGCCTCGCCGATATTTTCGCATTCATCGGCGAGGCGAACAGGCGGTTTACACAACGCGCACCATGGGCGGATGCAAAAGCCCTGCTTGCCGATCTCACGCCGGAGGATCGGAAGGCGACCGCCGCCCGTCTCGGCTCCTCGTTGGCCGAGCAGGTCTACGGCCTTGCGATCATCGCCCGCTGCCTCCTGCCGTTCCTGCCAAGCTCGGCCGCAAAGCTACATTCCAGGCTGGGAATACCGTCTCCTCGCCTCTATCGGGACCCCTTGATCGTGACGGACGTCAAAGCCGCCCCACAAGCCGTGCTCTTTCCGCAAAGAGCGTCAGCTTAAAGGGGACCAGCCCGAGATCCTCTGCGCTGCAACTGAGGCAGCGCAGAGTTTTGACGTGATCCGGCATGTCATGAAAGTTTCATATTCGGGCTATTTCCGGGAGCGGGAAAATAATCTATTATTTTAGTCAGGAAACGAGATTTCCCGAAACAACGAAAGGATACTGATTGGAGACATTTTTTGTGGTTACCGTGCTCGTTGGAGGCTTCGCACTGATCTTTGCGCTGATCGCAAGGGCAGAAAGAGGCGCCACCACCCAGACCACCGCAAACACCAAGCGCAGGTGGGGAAATTCGGGAGGCGATGGAGGCGGAGGCTGGTTTGATGCCTCAGGCGACGGCGGCTGTGATGGCGGTGGCGGAGATGGTGGAGGAGGAGACTAAATCAAACTGAAATCGATAGAATGCCCGACCGCCTCAAGGCGGTTTTTTGTTGCCCGGATTTCGGGCGGGGCGAGATGCCGACCGGCTTCTGCGCCAGGCGCGCACCGACAGCAAGGAATAGCCGCTTACGCTGGCCGGCTGTGCGGCCCTATCAATCCAACGGCATTACAAAGGTGAAGCGCGTCTCCTTGTCATCGGAACTGACCGTGATCGTCCCGCCGTGGGCGCGGGCGATTTCCGAAGCGATGTGCAGACCCAGCCCCAATCCTCTTTGACTTGTGCCGGCTTCGCCTGTGAAGAAAGGCTGAAAAAGCCGTGTCATCGCGTCGCTGGAAATCGGAGCGCCGCCATTGGCGATCCAAAGCTCCAGTTTTCCGTCGACAGTTGCCGCCGAGAGCCGCACCGGTTCGTCCGGTGTGCCATGGGTCAGGGCATTTCCCAGAAGATTGGACACCAGCTGGCCGATCCGGCCGCTGTCGCAGTTTATCGGCCCATCGAATTCGATCGTCACCTCAATCCCGCGGTCGAGGTGACTGAAGCGAAGTTCTTCGATGACCTGCCGCAAGAGCGGCTCGAGATGCTCCGCCCGCCTCTCGAGCGTGATGCCGCCACCCAATCGTCCGCGCGCGAAGTCGAGGACGTTATCGATCAGGGCTGACATGCGAACGACGCTGCCCTGCATCAAATCGAGCACTTTAATCGCCCGATCGGTCTGCTTCTCTTTTCGCAGCATGCGCGCCGCGGCTGCAATCGAGGCAAGCGGGTTGCGCAGGTCGTGGCCGAGAACAGCAATGAATTCTTCCCGCAACTCGGCGGTTTGCTGTTCAAAGGCGAGTTTGGATTTGATCGTGGCGCCGGCAGCATCGGCGGCTGTGCGCGCATCGACCAGCTCCCGTTCATAGCGGCGACGCTCGGCAGCCTGGAACATCGTCACGCGGGTGAAAAGCAGGGCACCGTCTTCGGCACGTCTTTCCACGGCATTGGCGAGCACAGGCAGCTTTCTGCCGTCCACGGTCACAAGATCGAGGGCCACCTCGTTGAAAAACCCTTGAATGCGCAGCAAAGGCGCAAAATGGGTCTCGTAGAATATACGGCCCGACGTGTTGAGCAGGTCGTGAAGTCGTTTGCCGAGGAGTTGCTCGGCAGGGATGCCGATCCAGGTCGACAGCGTTCGGTTGACCTTGACGATGCGCCCGTCCGGCTGCAGCGAAAGATAGCCGCATGGCGCGTTTTCGTACAAGTCCTCGAGGTCCTCAGCCGGCATGAAGATCTGCGTATCGGCACCGGTCATCGGACGAACCGCCGGATTGCAGATACGACCTCGTCGGGAGCGCTGAGGTTAGGACAGTGGCCACTCGCATTCAGCACGACCAATTGGCTGTTTGGGACCTGCCGATGGACGAATTCGCCGACCTCTTCAGAGGCGATGATATCATCGCGGCATTGAAGGATCAGCGTTCTGGCGGTGACTTCAGGAAGGTCGCTGCGATTGTCCGACGTGAATGTCACCCGTGCAAATGCCTTGGCGATCTCAGGATCGGTGCGGCAGAAGCTATTAGTCAGCTCTTCGCCGAGTTCCGGTCGATCCGGATTGCCCATGATGGCGGGCGCCATGGCGGCAGACCACCCCATATGGTTGTCGTCCAACGATTCGAGAAGTTCGTCTATCTCAGCCGCGCTGAAGCCGCCGAAATAGTCATCGTCGTTGATATAGCGCGGCGACGGCCCGACAAGGATCAGACTTTCAAACAGTTCCGGCGCCTCCAATGACGCGATGACGCCGATCATCGCGCTGACCGAGTGCCCGACGAAGACAGTTTGCGTCAGGCCGAGCGCGCGGCAAATTTCGACGAGGTCAACTGCATAGCCCGCCAATGAAGAATATTTCCGGGCATCATAGGCCGTGAGATCGGATCGTCCTGCGCCGACATGATCGAACAGCACCGTCTTGAAGTCGGCCTCAAAAGCCGGCGCCACGAAGCGCCACATATTCTGGTCGCACCCGAATCCATGCGAAAAGATCATCGCACGCTGGCCATCGCCCCGGACTTGAACATGATTTCGATCGATGACGGTCATCTCGCCCTCTTCCCTGCTTTCATAACATGTTCCGCCTGTTTTGGATCGAGGAAAGATCAGCCCGGCAACGGTTCGATGGCTCTGTGCCGCGATTTTCCCGAGGCAGCCGCCCGGCCATTTGCGGCATGCCTAGTCCATCACTTTCCGGAGTTCGAAGAAGAATCGCCGAGGGTCGCCGCGCAGGCACATCATTCCGGCAATCCCGTCATCGTCAATCCTCCGAAAGTAGTCCACGATCGGCTGTTTGTCGTAGATCATCGCAGCCGTTTCGATGCCGTCGAGCGCCTGAAGCCGCAACGAAGCGGTCGTGCCTCTCGCTCGAAGTACCTTCTGCAGGTACGAGAACCCGTGGCGGGCGACGAGCGTCCGGCCAAGGGGCGCCATCTTGATCGCCAGCTCAACAGGGAGGAAATTTGGCTCGATCGCCACGAGCCGGCCCGGTCTCCAGTTGAAGAGCAGGGCGTCCGCCCGCATGTCGGAATGGAAGCGCTTGCCAAACCAGTTGAGATTTTCGAGCACGCCGTCCAGTGGATGGCCCGACTGAATACCGACGCCGCTCCAAAGGCCGACCATGTCCTTCGGCTGGACGGGCTCCAGCGAGCGGAACCAGGCAGCCATCTCCTCCTGGTCGCCTCGCATGGTTTCTCCTTCAACGACGTTCATTGTGGAAAATGAAAAGACGGTTTGGAAAGTTCCCGTTCATGCGGACCGGTCGGAAGCGCAACGGCCCCCGAAGGGGCCGTTGGGGTATTCGCCAGACAAGACCGGCCTATGCGTCAGGCGCGCGACGGCAGCAGGGGATAGCCGACCATGACGGCGCGGCCAAGCAGGGCTGCGACGAAAGCCTTGATCACATCGCCGGGAATGAAGGCCATCGAGCCGACGAAGGCTTTCGTGAAGCCGAGGCCGGCGACGGTGGCGAGATAGGTGATGCCGAAGGCGTAGAGCACGACGATGCCGCCGGCCATGGCGGTGAGGAAGAAGCTCACCGTCTGCACCAGGCCGGATTGCTGATGGTTGACCAGCCGTTCGCTGAGATAGCCGGTGACGAAGGCGGCAAAGATCCAGCCGATCAGGAAGCCGGCCGTCGGCGACGCGAAGATGGCAAGCCCGCCGCGGCCGCCGGAAAGCACCGGCAGGCCGATCGCCACCAGCACCAGCACGATCAGCACGGCAATCGCGCCACGCCGGGCGCCGAGCACGACGCCGGCCATCATCACGCCGAGGGATTGGGCGGTGATCGGCACCGGAATGAAGCCGAGCGAGATCGGCGGCAGCAGGCCAAGCGCCACGATGATCGCGGCAAAGAGGGCGGTAAGAACGAGGTCGCGAGTGCTCATCATGAATTCCGTATTTATCAATCGTTAACTCACATGCCGCCGAATGCCGCGCGCGTCAATCGCCGCGGCGATATTATCCGCATCCTTAAGGGTCAAGATGATCAACGGCGCAAGCAGCGTCGTCGGCCGGACCTTCAGCCCGCGTGCCTTATGCGCCTCGCGGATCGCCTGATAACGCCCGACGATCTCAGGCACAAAACGCAGCACCAGCCCGAGCGCCAGGCCGATATCGTCGGCCTGCACCCAGCCGGTGCGTTCGAGCGGGCGGGCAAGCGCCGTGACCTCGTCGATGAACTCGGTGATCGAGGTCGTCGCCGTCACGGTGGCGGCAAGCAGCATCAGCGCCGTCAGCCGCAGCAGGGGCACGAGCGCTTCCTGCCAGGGATTGAAGATGAGGTTGAAGAGTGCGACGACCGCGATCGTCAGGAAGACCGGCCGCAGCCGCCGGAGCCCATCCGCAAACGGCAGGCCGATCATCCGGTAGAGAACCGCCGTCAGCAGCACGGCGATCGACAGCAAGACGAGGTTCCCGCTGATGAACAGCACGACGCCGAAGACCGTTAGCGACAACAGCTTTACCCGCGGCGAAAGCCGGTGCATCACGCTGTTGCCTTCGACATAGAGCGATTGCATCAGGCGGCGATCTCCTTGTAGCGGGCGATCGCTTCGGCAGCCGGTGCATCGGCGGCAAGCCGCCCTTCATGAAACAGCAGCACTCGCTCGAAATCGGCGATCAGCTCCAGATCATGCGTGATGATGATGGCGCTTTCCGGGAGCCCGGCGATAATCCCTTCGACCAGCGCCCGGTTCTTGAGGTCGAGCTGGTTGGTCGGTTCGTCGAGGATCAGAATGCCGGGCCCCGTCGCCAGCACCGAGCAGAGCGCCGCCACCTGCAGCTCGCCGCCGGAAAGCTCGTGCGCGCGCCGATCGGCCAGCGCCTCGGCGCCGAAGCGGGCCAGCACGCCCTCGACCTTCGCCTCGATCTCCGCCTTGCTGAAGCCACGCCGCTTCAGCCCGAAGGCGATATCGTCTTTGACGATCGGCAGGATGATCTGGTTCTGCGGCGACTGGAAGATGAAGCCGACATCGGCCACCGCAGTCTTCTCGTCGCCCGTGTCGCGGCCGTTGACGGTGACGCGGCCGACCGATGGTTTGTTCAATCCGTTGATCAGCCGCGCAAACGTCGTCTTGCCCGAACCGTTCAGCCCGATGACGCCGATGCGTTTCCCACTGATGTCAAGCGTCAGCGGCTGCAGCGCCACTCGTGCCCCGAAACTGACCCCGGCGCCTTCGAAACGAATATCCAAACCAATCCCTCGCATTTTTCACCGGAGGAGATTGCCGATACCGGCCCCTCATCCGCCTGCCGGCACCAGCCGGGGTCGAGCCACTCGTCTCGACCCGTCCTTCGGACCGCCGTAAACGGGGCGAAGGGGTTAGACCGCGACCTCTCCATTCCCCACCAACCTCTCGCAGGGCACGTCCCCTCTCCCCGCGAGCGGGGAGAGGGTTAGGGTGAGGGGCAGCCATTGGCGCCAACCTGACAGCAGTGCTTCTACACGGGGAATCGAGGATGATGAAAGCGCAAATCTTGCTGTCGATATTGGGTCGATATCGGGTGGCTAGGAAGATTTTCCGGATTATGATGCAGCTATGACGAATCTGCTTTCCAATTCCGACGCCCGCCGTGTCTTCCTTGCCAAGCAGGGCCTCAGCGCTCCGCCGAACCGCGCCTTGACCAAGGCCGGCTTGTTGCAGCTCATCCATGAACTGGGTTTCGTCCAGGTGGACAGCATCCAGACGGTGGAGCGGGCGCATCATCAGATCCTGTTTTCCCGCAACCAGACCTACAGGCGCGAGCATCTGACGGCGCTGCTCGAAAAGGACGGCGCGCTGTTCGAGCACTGGACGCATGATGCTTCCATCCTGCCGAGCGCCTTCTTCGTCTATTGGAAGCACAAGTTCCTTCATCAGGAAAAGGTGCTCATCGAACGCTGGCGCAAATGGCGCGGCGAGGGGTTCGAGGCGGCGTTTGCGGAGACCTATGAGCGCGTTGAGCGCGACGGTGCAATCCTCTCACGCGATATCAAGGCCGATGGACACGTTTCCGGCGGCTGGTGGAACTGGCATCCGAACAAGACGGCGCTCGAATACTTCTGGCACACCGGCAAATTCGCCATCGCCGGCCGCTCGAATTTCCAGAAGATCTATGACCTGGCGGAGCGCGTCATCCCGACCGAGTTCCGCGAGCCGGAGGTGAGCCGCGAGGAATTCGTCGACTGGGCATGCCGCAGCGCGCTTACCCGGCTCGGCTTCGCCACCCATGGCGAGATATCGGCCTTCTGGAACCTGGTCTCGCCCGATGAGGCCAAGGCCTGGGTATCAGCCCATCGCGACGAACTGATCGAAGTGCTGATCGAACCGGCGCTCGGCGGCAAGGCGCGCCCATCCTGGGCTTTTGCCGATTTCCTCTCGACGCTCGACACTTACCCCGGCGCTCCGCCGCGCATTCGCGTGCTCAGCCCCTTCGACCCGATGATCCGCGACCGCAACCGCACCGAACGCCTGTTCGGCTTCTTCTACCGCATCGAGATTTTCGTGCCCGAGCCCAAGCGCGAATATGGCTATTACGTCTTCCCGCTGCTCGAAGGCGACAGGCTGATTGGCCGCATCGACATGAAGGCGGATCGGAAGAAATCGACGCTCGACGTCAAGCGGCTCTGGCTGGAGCCCGGTGTGAAGCCGTCGGCCGGGCGGCTGGAGAGACTGGAAGCGGAGTTGGAGCGGCTGGCGCGGTTTGCCGGCGTGGAGAAGGTCGTGTTTCTGGAAGGGTGGAGGGGATAGTCGAACTACCCTCACTCCCTCATCCCTGTGCTTGTCACAGGGATCCAGCGCACCCAAGTCCTTGGGTGCGGGAAACTCTCTTCGTAGAAGCAAATGAGTCATTCACGGCGCGGACGCGCCGTGGCTGGATTCCTGTGACAAGCACAGGAATGAGGGATGGCGAGGGTCCAAGCCCACGCCCGTTCAGCAGATCTCCGTCGTGCTGATCTTGATGCCGAACCCTTCGAGGCCGACATAGTGGCGCTCGCGGCTGGTGAGCAGCTTGATCGAGCTGACGCCGAGATCCTTGAGGATCTGTGCGCCGAGGCCGATTTCCAGCCATTCGCTGTCGCGCGTCTGGGCTTCGGCATGGGCTTCGCGGCCCTGGTTGCGGGCCTTGCGGCCATTATCGTGGTGGCCGACGCCGACCGAGCCTTCGCGCAGATAGACGATGACGCCGCGGCCTTGCTCGGCAATCTTCTGCATGTAGAAATCGACCGGGCTGTTCTTGCCGAAGAGATCCTCGGCGACATTTTCCGGATGCAGGCGGACCGGGATGTCGACGCCGTCGCGGATATCGCCGAAGACGACGGCGAGATGCTGCATCGGGTCCCAGGGCAGGGAATAGGTATGCGCCTTGGCCTTGCCGAACGGTGTCTCGATGTCGAAGCTGGTGCCGAGTTCGATCAGTGTTTCCTTGCGCTGGCGATAGGCGATCAGGTCGGCGACGGAGACGAGCTTCAGCCCGTGCTGTGCGGCGAAATCGACCACCTGTGGGCCGCGCGTGACGGTGCCGTCGTCGTTGACCAGCTCGGAGATGACGCCGATCAGCGGCAGGCCGGCGAGCTTGCAGAGGTCGACGGCGGCTTCCGTATGGCCGGAGCGCATCAGTACCCCGCCTTCGCGGGAAACCAGCGGGAAGATGTGGCCGGGACGGACGAAATCGGAAGCGCCGACATTCGGATTGGCGAGGTTGCGCACCGTCAGCGTCCGGTCGTCTGCCGAGATCCCAGTCGACGTGCCGTGCTTGAAATCGACCGAGACGGTGAAGGCCGTCGTATGGGCCGAATCGTTTTCCGCCACCATGGCATTGAGGTTGAGGCGCTTGGCCTCTTCCTTCGGCATCGGCGCGCAGACGATGCCGGAGGTGTGGCGGACGATGAAGGCCATCTTCTCCGGTGTGCAATGCACGGCGGCGACGATCAGGTCGCCTTCGTTCTCGCGGTCATTGTCGTCCATGACGACGACCATCTCGCCGGCCTCGAAGGCCCGGATGGCGTCGACGACGCGCTTCTGGTCATAAGACATGGGCGAGCGCTCCTATTTCAGACGGCCGGTCTGGCCGCGGTCGCGAAGATAATGGTCGGCGACGGCGCAGGCGACCATCGCCTCGCCGATCGGCACGGCGCGGATGCCAACGCAGGGATCGTGCCGGCCCTTGGTGCGGATATCGACATTCTTGCCCTCCGCATCGATCGACTGGCGTTCGGTCAGGATCGAGGAGGTCGGCTTGACGGCGAAACGCGCCACCACCGGCTGCCCGGTGGAGATGCCGCCGAGAATACCGCCGGCATTGTTGGAAAGGAAGATCGGCGTGCCGTCATTGCCCATGCGCATCTCGTCGGCATTGTCTTCGCCTGACGTTTCGGCGGCGGCAAAACCATTGCCGATCTCGACGCCCTTGACGGCGTTGATCGACATCAGCAGCGAGGCGATGTCCTGATCGAGCTTGGCATAGATCGGCGCGCCGAGGCCGGCCGGCACACCTTCGGCAATCACCTCGATGACCGCGCCGATCGAGGAGCCCTTCTTGCGGACGCCGTCGAGATATTCCTCCCAGACCGGCACGATCGCCGCATCGGGCGAGAAGAACGGGTTCTGATCGACCTGGTCCCAGTCCCAGTTGCGGCGGTTGATCTTGTACTTGCCGATCTGCACCAGCGCGCCGCGCACGGTAACGCCTGGTACGACAAGGCGGGCGATGCCGCCGGCGGCAACCCGCGCAGCGGTCTCGCGCGCCGAGGAGCGGCCGCCGCCGCGATAGTCGCGAATGCCGTATTTGAGGTCGTAGGTATAATCGGCATGGCCGGGGCGGTATTGTTTCGCGATCTCGCCGTAATCCTTGGAGCGCTGGTCGGTATTTTCGATCAGCATCGAGATCGGCGTGCCGGTGGTCGTCATCGTCTCGCCGTCGGCGTCGAGCATGACGCCTGATAGTATCTTCACCAGATCGTCCTCGCGCCGCTGCGTCACGAAGCGGGATTGGCCGGGCTTGCGCTTGTCGAGCCAGACCTGCAGGTCCTTGAGCTTGAAGCTGAGCCCCGGAGGGCAGCCGTCGACGACGCAGCCGAGCGCCGGACCATGGCTTTCGCCCCAGGTGGTTACGCGGAAGAGGTGACCGAATGTATTGTGCGACATGTGTTCCGACCGGTGGCGCGCCAAAGCCGGTCGCGCCATTGCTTGAATAGGCGCGACACTCATAGGCCAAAAAAACGCCGAGGCAAAAGCCTTTCTTTGCGCCAAACCGGCAGCTCAGGGAATGCTGTTTCCGTTCGTTGTCGGGGATGGGCGGCGCATCCGGCCGCCACTCTCTTTGCGCAGGCGGGGAGGGGGCAGGGCGAGGGCGATCGGCAGGCAGCGATCAGGACGCCAGCCGCCACCCCGTTCCGGTCGCTTCCGCGGTGAAATCGTCGAAGGAGAGCGGCTGCGAGAAGGCATAGCCTTGCAGGATGTCGCAGCCGAGATCGCGCAGCAGCGCGGCATGTGCTGCCGTCTCCACCCCTTCGGCCACCGTCTCGACGCCGAGTGAGCGGGCGATCTCGATGATCGAGCTGACCAATGCGCGCTCCTGCGAGGCATTGACGATCGGCTGCACCAGCTGGCGGTCGATCTTCAGCCGCTTCGGCTTCAGCTTCAACAGGCTGACGATCGAGGTATGGCCGGTGCCGAAATCGTCGATCTCGATATCGATGCCGAGCGCCTTGATGCGCTCGAGATTCTGCGAGACGACGTCCTCGCTCTCGTCGAGGAATATCGATTCCACCAGTTCGAAGGAGAGCTCGCCCGGACGGATATGCAGGTCGGCGAGCGATTCCAGCAGGCTGCCGTCATGCAGCCGTCGGGCCGAAACATTGACAGAGACCTTGGGCACCACAATGCCGCGCGCCGTCCAGCGCATCTTGTCGTGCAGCGCAGTTTCCAGCACGATCCGGTCGAGCATCTGCACGACATTGATCTCGTCGGCGATGCGCAGGAACTTGTCAGGCGCGAGCCACCCCTTGGAGGGGTGCTTCCAGCGCACTAGCGCCTCGACGCCGGTGAGTTCCATCGTCCGGGCGCAGAATTGCGGCTGATACCAAGCGGTGAATTCGCCATTGTCGATGCCGGCGAGGATCTCGTCGGCCGTGCGCTTGGTGTTGATGATATCGGCCTGGAGATTGTGATTGAAGAATTCGAAGCGGTTGCGGCCCGTGCTCTTGGCGCGGTAGAGCGCGATATCGGCATTGATCAGCACCTTGCGCGCATCGACATGGATGCCGTTGGCAAGCGCAATCCCGATCGACACGCCGCAGCGGCAGGAAAAACCCTGGAAATCGATCGGCTGGCGCATTTCCTCGATGATCCGCGTCGAAAGCTGCGCCATCTCCTTGTCGCCGACGTCGAGGGCGAGGATGACGAATTCGTCGCCGCCGATGCGCGCGACGATGTCGCTGCCGCGGACATTCTTGGCGAGCACCTTCGAGGCGTGTACCAGCATCGCATCGCCGGCGGCATGGCCGAGCGTGTCGTTGATGTCCTTGAAGCGGTCGAGGTCGATGTGCAGGATCGAGAATTTCTGCCGCTGCTGGCGGCCGTCATGGGTCAGACTTTCGAGCGCGATGTCGAGCTTGCGGCGGTTGGCGAGTGCGGTCAGCGGGTCGTGCAGTGAATTGTGCTCGATCCTGTTTTTGACAAGCTCGAGCTCGATATTCTTGGCGACCGCATCGTCTTTGGCGGCTTTCAGCCGGATCGTCATCAGCACGTCTTCGGTGGCGTCGAAGGCGATGCCCATGATCTTCATCTCGCTAGTCCCCGTCTGGTGGACCTTGCCGACCGAGCGCACATAGCGCACCGAGCCGTCGTCGACGATCACCCGGCAGACGAGGGTGTGCGTATCGCCGTTGTGCTTGAAGTGACGCGCGCTTTCGAGCGCCAGGCTCCTGTCCTCGGGGTGGATGCGGCTAAGCCAGATCTCCTCGGTCATGAAGCCGTTGCGCGGTGTAAGCCCATAGAGTTCGTGCATCCGCTCGTTCCAGATCGAGCCGCCGAGGCCAGGCCGCGCCTCCCATATGCCGCACTGATAGGAATTGAGCGCCAGGTCGAGCCGGCTGGAAAGCTCGGCGAGCTCGCCCTCGCGGCTCGAGAGCTCGTCAAGCGCCAGCTCCAGCTCGGCATTCTTGACCTCGCTCATATCCTTGGCCTTGCGCAGCGTGTCGGTGATCTCCGCATCGGCGGTCACGTCCCAGACGATGCCGATCGTCTTGCTGACGCCGGCTGCATCCGTATAGAAGGCGCCGACCGAGCGCAGATGGCGGATGCCGCCGTTGCCAAGCAGGATGCGGTACTGCGCCGTGCAGGCAGCGCCGGCAATGCTGCAGCTGAAGAAATGCACTTCGGCAGTTTCACGATCCTCGGGCAGGATCGCCGCCAGCCATTCGTCGAGCACCCGGCTTCCTTCTTTCGCCGCTTTGCCGTGCAGAGCCGCGGCACGGGCATCCCAGAGCAGACTGCTCGAATGATCCTCCAGCTCCCAGATGCCGATATTGGAGGATTCCAGCGCCAGGTTGAGCCGCTGCGACAGTTCCAGCAATTTTGCCTCGCGGGTCTCCAGCGCGGTGATGTTGCGATTGCGCTCGCCGAGCAACAGGGTCGCGAAGAAGATCGGCACGATGATGATGAAGCCGGCGGCAAGGATGATCAGACGCAGCTCGGTGCGGTTTTCGGGTATCGCGTTCCAGCCGCTATTAGGGACCGCGGAAAGCTCCCACTTGCCGCCGGCAAAGCCGATCTTCTGGCGCATCGGATTCTTGTCATCGATATCGGACGAACCGAAGAACGGCGGCGGCAAAGCGGCGTTGGTCGCGGCCGCCGCGCCGATATCGCGGATGGCGATCGAAAGATGGCCGAGATGCGGATAACGCTCACGGTTTTCGCGGTCGCGCGCCGGCATCAGCCCGGTCGCCTGGTAAAACATTTGCTGGTCGATGGCGACTTCGACCGCCCCCCAGATCCGCCGCTGGCCGTTCTCCTTGACGTAAACCGGGAAGAAGATGGCAAAGGCGTCGCGGCCGTCGGTGCTGATCGGGCCGTAGAAGCGCGCCGACTGGTCGCCGGCCGCGCCAGTCATCACTTGGCGAAAGAAGAGAGTTTCGCGCACGTCGCGGCCGATCCGCTCATTGCCGGATTGCGGTGGGTGGATGTCGCGGATGATGAAATCAGGCGCGACGGCGATATGAATGAAAGACGGGTTCTGGATTAGCAGCCAGTTGATCTGGCGCTCCATCTCCTCTCCGTTGGCCGCGCTGACGGAGATCAGGTTCGTCAGATCGCGCACGACGCTGAGGTCCAAATTGATCTCGGCCATCACCCGGGCGCGGATCAGGTTGGTCTCGTTTTCCGTGCGGATATGAAGTTCGCGCACATGAGACGCAGTATTGGCCCGGTCGAGCCCGAAGCCGACCATGATGACGACGAGGGCGACGAGCGACGAAACCAGAAACGAAACGCGGGTATTCTTCAACACGCGCCGCAACTGCTTGCTGTCGCTGAGCCTGGATAGCAAAATGAAACTCCCCTGTTGGCGAGCAACTGTAGGACGCGCGGGTTAATTTACGATTGCCCGCCGGCGATGCCGAAAAATCGTGTGAAGGGAAAAACCGCGGGTTAACGCGGCATCTTGATTATATTTAAAATCCTATTCATCAATTGGGCGGGAAAAGCCTTTCTTACGGGCAATTTTCGCCATATTCAGGAGCTTATCTGTGGCCAGTCATTTTTTCGTGCAGCTTATCGTGCAGCGTTTCAAAAGGATTGTCGCCATGCGTTTCGTCGTCGCCACGCTTTTGGCAACAGCAAGTTTCCTGTCACCGATGAGCGGTTTTGCCGAGAGCGCCGATGTCGAGGCGACGATCAAGAAGGTCGACACGGCCAACCTCGTGCTGACGCTCGATGACGGCAAGACCTATCAGGCGCCCGAGGAATTCAATTTCGACGGCCTCGAAGCCGGCGTGAAGGTGATCGTCTTCTACACCGAGGTCGACGGCAAACGCGTCATCAACGATCTCGACATCGTTAAATAGGCAGTTCTCTGGAGAATAATCGAGTGAGGTACGCGCAGTGGCTGCCCCTCACCCCAACCTTGCCGGGGTCGAGCCACTGGTCTCGACCCGTCCTGCGGACCCCCGTAAACGGGGCTAGGGGCCGTGCCCTGCGAGAGGTAAGCGAGGAACCGAGAGGTTGCGCCTATCCCCCTTCGCCCCGCGCGCGGGGAGAAGGTGGCGGCAGCCGGATGAGGGGCTGGTCCCGGCAATCTCCCTGGGCAGCACAGGCCCGAACAGCTCGTTCGCACCCCCAATCCGACCTAGCGCCCTGCAATACCTACAGCCAGACGATCGTCCGCTCCGTGGTTTCGATCCGGATGATCCGGTCCTGCGGGATGGCGCCTTCGGCAGCGGTGCTTTTCGGCAGGTCGGCGATCGCCTGGAACAGCGTGCGGATGACACCGCCATGGGTGACGCAGACCGTCGGACGATCGACCGAGTTCAGCCATGAGCCAGTGCGCCAGGAGAGAATTTCGTAGCTTTCCGCATCATCGCCGGGTGGGATGAAATCCCATTTGGAGGCATTGCGTTCCGCCACCCGCTCGCGCTGCGTCGCCTTCAGCTCCTTGATTGTCGAGCCTTCCCAGTCGCCGAAGGAAATTTCCACCAGCCTTGGATCGGTGCGATAGGCAAGCGGCGGCAAGCCCATGGCAATGCGCATGATTTCCATTGTCGCGCGCGTGCGCTGCAGCGGGCTTGCGACGAAATCGAATTGGTCGACCGTGTCGCCGAGGATCTCGGCAAGCGCGATGCCGTTCTGCCGGGCCTGTTCCAGGCCCGTGGCATTCATCGGGATATCCTTCTGACCCTGCAGGCGGCGCTCGGCATTCCAGGCGGTCTGGCCGTGTCTGATCACATAGATAAGCACGGTCTCGCATCCATATGGAGAAATCAGTCCTTGATGACGGAAATGTCGGGCGCGTCGACCGCCTTCATGCCGATGACATGATAGCCGCTGTCGGCATGGTGCACTTCGCCGGTGACGGAGCGCGACAGGTCCGACAGGAGATAGAGGCCGACATCGCCGACTTCCTCGATGGTGACGGTACGGCGCAGCGGCGCGTTATATTCGTTCCACTTCAGAATATAGCGGAAATCGCCGATGCCGGAGGCGGCAAGCGTCTTGATCGGTCCGGCCGAGACGGCATTGACGCGGATGTTCTGCGGTCCGAGGTCGACGGCGAGATACTTGACGCTGGCTTCGAGCGCGGCCTTGGCGACACCCATGACATTATAGTTTGGCATCACCTTTTCGGCGCCGTAATAGGTCAGCGTCAGCATGGCGCCGCCATCCGTCATCAGCTTCTCGGCGCGGCGTGCGACCGAGGTGAAGGAATAGACGGAGATCTGCATCGTCTTGGCGAAGTTGTCGGCCGAGGTGTCGACGTAGCGGCCGGTCAACTCGTCCTTGTCGGAAAAGCCGATCGCATGCACGAGGAAATCGATCTTGCCCCACAGCTTCTCGACGTTCGCGAAAACCTCATCGATGGTGGCTTCATCGGCGACGTCACAGTGGCCGACGAGCGTCGCGCCGATTTCGGCGGCGAGCGGCTCGACACGCTTCTTCAGCGCATCGCCCTGATAGGTAAACGCAACTTCTCCGCCGTGCGCATGAATGGCCTTGGCAATACCCCACGCAATCGAACGATTGTTGGCGACACCCATGATGACGCCGCGTTTGCCTGCCATGAGGCCGGATGCTTGAGCCATATTTCGCTCCCTAGGATTCTGATCGATCCTGCCTATGGCATAGGCCGTTAATCGGTTCAAGCTTGGCCGGGATCATCAACTGTTAGGGATCGTAATAAAGGGTGCGAATGTCATAAAAATTTCATAGGAACAGGCCTTCGCGCATGCTCCGCATGAGATCGGTGACTTTGTCGTCGGGTTTTTCCCACAAGATAATGCGCAATTCGACGACCAGATCGCCTCTGCCGCCCTCTTCGCGGGGCAATCCCTGGCTGGGAATTCTAATCGTCTTGTCCGAGCCCGACCATGCGGGGATCGTCACGTTCAGCGGCCCGCTCGGTCCTTCGATACGCGCCTCGGTGCCGAGCACGGCATTTTCGATGCTGAGCGGCAGCACGGCGTGCAGATCGAAACCGTCGACGGTGAAGCGCGGATCGGACGCAATGCGAATGTTGATGACGGCGTCGCCGCGCTGCATGCCCGGCAGTTTGAAGCCCTGTCCCTTAAGCCGCACCTCGTGGCCGTCGGTCGTGCCTGCCGGCAATGCAAAGCCGATTTCGCGGCCCTCCGGCAGCGACGCGGTGATCCAGCCGCTCTTCAACACGTCGTCGATCGTGACCGTCGCCGTCGTCACCTCATCCGGTGCCTTGTCCAGGCCGGTATCCTTGGCGCCGGTGAAACGGCGCACCAGGTTTGTCAGGATGCTGAGCGGCAGCGACAGGTTGGCGGCGGCATTCTGCGCAGCTTCGCCCGATTCCTCATCGCCCTTGACCTCGGCCTCGGCGGCATCGCCATCCATGCGCCTGCCGGGATCGGCCTGGGCGTTTTGGGTCTGTTGATTTTGCGCCTGCTGATATTGCGCCTGCTGGGCGCGAGCCTGCGCCTGGCCGCCGGCCGCAGCCCGGGCCTGGGCACCGAAAATGCGATCCACCATCTCGTCGGCGGCCTCAACGGAACCTGCCTGTTGTCTGTTGCCGTCGGCGGCAGCCTTCTGGGCGGCGCGCGCCAGCTCTTCCATCACACGCTCGGCATTGGCCTGTGCCGCCTTGGCGCGCACGGCCGCCTCGCGGGCGGCCTGGCGCTGCTGCATGATCGTCTGTTCGTGTTTCTTGGCTTCGGCCATCCGCAGGGCATTGTCGAACAGGCTGCGTTTGCGCGGGTCTTTCAGCGTTTCATAGGCGCGGCCGATCTCGGCGAACCGGGCCGTCGCCGTCGGATCGTCCTGATTGTGGTCGGGATGGGCTGATTTGGCCATGTTGCGCCAAGCCGCCTTGATCTCGTCTACTGCCGCGTCGCGCTTGACGCCCAGAATTTTATAAGGATCGCGCATGTTAAAACCGCCGGTGTTGCGATGCGGCAAGCCTCGTCCTTGCCCGGCATCCCCGTCCAATAAAACGTGTGTAGCGCCACCCGCCACAAAGGCAGGAACAGCCACTCTCAACGCCGATCCTGCGGCGGAGTTGCTAATCACTTGTTATTTCTGGGCAGAGATGTGGGGTGTTTCGCGGTAAATGGTTAGCTCTTTGCTAAGCATTCGGCAGAAAGCGGTCGCGCGTTAACCTGTTGGTGACGGCGCTGCGCGTCTTTTCGAACGCGCAAAGGGACGCTGTAATATTTTGAACGACCTTGGGAGGATCAGCTCTCGGGCTGGAAGCTCAGAAGCTGCCAGTTGCCGCCGCCGACGAGGCAGGTCTTGCCGTAGAATTTGGCGATGCCGACATAGGAATGCCGGGTGGTACGGAACTGGCGGCAGACCTGGCCGGACTCATTGTTCTCGACGATCGTATCGATGACGCCGGCACTGCCCGTCGATGCGTTCGCCCAGGGAAGCGGCTGGCCCTCGAGCCTTTGCACGTCGGCCGAGGTCACGGCGTTGCGCACGGTCATTTCGTCGGAAAGCGTGTCGGTGCTCGGCGGCGTCTGCGGCACGGTGCCGGTTGCCACCGACCGGTCGACCTTGGCGTCACTCAAGAAATCCATACCGCCGCCGACGCAGCCGGAAAGCGACAACATCGCGGTGCCGATGACAAACAACGCGCGGCTGCGTCGCCGCAGGCCCTTTGTATGGCGAGATGACTTTGTTATGACTTCCACCCTGCATCCTGTCCAGTTATCAAAAGCTGGGCGAGTTTTGAATAATCCGGGGCATTTGAACCAATATGTCGGCAAACGAGTTAACAAGCGGTGACTTTACCGAAAGTGGCGAACCCTTCAAGCTCTTTGCCGAATGGCTGAAAGAAGCCGAGGCTTCCGAGCCCAATGACCCCAATGCGGTGGCGCTGGCAACGGTCGATGAGGATGGTCTTCCCAATGTCCGCATGGTTCTCCTGAAGGGATTCGACGATGACGGTTTCGTCTTTTACACCAATTTCGAGAGCCAGAAAGGCCGCGAAATTCTTGGCCAGAAAAAGGCTGCCATGTGCTTTCACTGGAAAAGCTTGCGTCGCCAGGTGAGGCTGCGTGGCCCCGTCGAGATCGTTACCGATGCCGAAGCGGACGACTATTTCAAGACGCGGGCGCGCGGCAGCCGCATCGGCGCCTGGGCTTCTAAGCAATCCCGTCCGCTGGAAAGCCGTTTCGCGCTGGAAAAGGCGGTGGCCGAATATACCGCGCGTTATGCCATCGGCGAGATTCCGCGCCCCGCCCACTGGTCGGGCTTCCGCATCCGGCCGACCTCGATCGAATTCTGGAAGGACCAGAAATTCCGTCTGCATGACCGTGTCGAATTCCGCCGGCCATCACCGGAAGGTGAATGGGACAAGGTCCGGATGTATCCGTAACGGGCTTATCGGCCCATCAGCTTCAGCGGTATGCCGGAGGCGAGAGCCGAGACGTAACGTCGCTTCTGGTAGAATCCGTTGAGCGAAATGCGCGGGAGATAGCCGGTCAGCTTCGCTGCCGGCAACCCGGGCTGCGTGGTGACCGCAAGGGTAAAGCCGAGATTGCGAGCGATGCGCGCCTCGCGGGCGGTCGCAGCCGCAGGCGTGCCGTAAGGATAGGCGATCGTCTCGGGACGAATACCGGTCACCGCCTCGAGGTAATCCGCCGAAGCTTGCATTTCGATTCGCGCTTCGGCTTCCGGCAGCCGGGCGAGCGCCCGATGGCTGATCGTATGGGCGCCGAGCGTTGCGAGCGGATGTGCCGCCAGCCATTGCAATTGGCCAGGGCCCATCACCAGCTCGCGGACGATATCCGTCGGCTCGATGCCGTTTTCGCGCGCTAGCAGATCGATGGCGGCAACGGCGCGCGCCTCGTCGGAGCGGTGGACGTAGGCGGCAAAGCGATCGAAGGCGTGCCATTGCTGTTGCGGACTATCGAGCACAAGGCGCTCCATGCCGCGGCCGAAATCGAAACGGATTTCGGCCGCCCGGCGCAGGAGGATCGCCAGCGTTTCCCACCAGATGCTGTGAGAGCCTTCGGCAAAACCCTTGGCGACGAATACCGTGAACGGCGCCTGATGCCGCTCGAACACCGGCAGCGCATGTTCCAGATTGTTGTTGTACCCGTCGTCGAGCGTGAAGGCCGCGAAAGGCTTTGCGCCTTCCGGCTCCGCCAGCAGCGCCGGCACCTCGGCGAGCGGCACGAAGCGATAGCCCTCTCGCCTCAGCCGCCGCAGCGCCACGTCGAGAAACCGCGGGGTGATTTCAAGATGCGCATTCGGCTCGAAGGCTTCGGCCACGTGCGGGCGGACATGATGCAGCGTGAAGACCACGCCGCGCCCGCGTGCTTCGCGCATCAGCCCGGCCGAGGCCAGCAGCCAGGAAAACTCGAGCCCGGCGCCGATCGCCAGTCGCTTGCCCAATCGCTTGAATTGTCCCGTCATGCGGCGCCCCGTCCCCTGCCTTTTCCGGAAACTAGCAAGTGCGACTTAAGCCTTGCTGAATCCCGGTTCAGCACAGGTCTTTGATTTCCTGTTAACCAAAACGATGAAAAGACTAGAAAAATGATAGGCGTTGCCTCAAAGTCGCGCCAAACTTACGGCTTCTGTCACATTACGGGACAAAACGCCGATCCTATCGCGGGCCAATGCATGAAGGGCCTGCGCATCAGGGCCAGCATATGAGGGGAAGTGCATGAGAAAGCTTTGGGCCGCTGTTTTGACCGTAACGCTTGCCGTTTCGGCGCCTCTTGCGGCTCTTGCCGGCAACGCTTCGCTAATCCTCGATGCCCGGACCGGCAAGGTTCTCGCCGCTGAAAACGCCGATACGCTGAACCATCCGGCCTCGCTGACGAAGATGATGACGCTCTATCTCACCTTCGAGGCGTTGAAACGCGGCAAGATCGCCTGGGATACCCCGATCAAGATGTCGAAATACGCCGCCTCCCGGCCGCCGACCAAGCTTGGCGTCAAGGCGGGCGGCACGATCACCGTGCGCGAGGCGGTCTATGGCATGATCGTCAAATCCGCCAATGATGCCGCCTCCGCCATGGGTGAGAAGCTCGCCGGCTCGGAAAGCGGCTTTGCCCGGGTGATGACGGCCAAAGCCCGCCAGCTCGGCATGAGCCGCACCGTCTTCGTCAACGCATCCGGCCTGCCTGATGGCCGTCAGGTGACGACGGCGCGGGATATGTCGACGCTCGCCATCGCGCTGATGAAGAACTATCCGAACGAATACCGGCTGTTTTCGACGGCCAGTTTCAATTTCCGCGGCCGGACGGTGCGCGGTCACAACAATCTCATGTACCGCTACCAGGGCATGGACGGCATCAAGACCGGTTATACCAATGCGTCCGGCTTCAACCTCGTCAGTGCCGTCAGAGACGGCAACCGCCGCGTGGTCGGCGTCGTGCTCGGCGGCCGCACTGCCCGCAGCCGCGACGCCAAGATGGCTGGTTTGCTCGACCATTATCTCGGCCGCGCCTCGTCTTCCGGTGGCGCAAGGCTGGTGGCGAGCGTCGGGGCGAAAGAAACGGTCGAAGTCGCCTCCGCCGCTGACGCTTCCGATGTTCCGGTGCCGTTCAACGCACCGCGGCAAGTCGACGATCTCGCTGCGAAAAGCCTGGCCTATGCCGATGACGCCGTCGTGCCGTTGGAACGTCCGGTCGCGATGGACGAGATCCTGAACGCCGGCAAGACGCCGAAGACATCAGCAGAGAAGACCAATGGCGACTGGCAGATCCAGATCTCGGCCGCTCCCAGCGCCGATGCGGCGCGTGCGCTTCTCGCCCAGGCAAAGTCCGAAGCCGGCGCGCCGCTCGTGTCAGCTTCGCCCTATACCGAGGCGGTCGGGCAGGGGGCCAACAAGATCTATCGCGCCCGCTTCGTCGGCTTCGCCAGCAAGGATGCCGCCGTCTCGGCCTGCGATGCGCTCAAGCAGCGCTCCTATGACTGCATGCTGCTGCCGGATCGCGGCTGATCGCCGCCCGGCACTCTGGGCAATCCCGTTCTGGACAATTGTTGGGAATCAGCGTCTCCTCCATAAACAAAAGGAGAACGCCCATGCTGCGCCGTCTCGCCGACCAGTTCGAAACCTCATCCGCGGCCTATGCCGCAGCCAACGGCATCGAGCGGGACCCCGACTGGTTTTTGTTGAAGCTGCAGGAGGAGGTGGGCGAACTCACCCAGGCCTGGAACCGCCTGACCGGCCGCGGGCGCCGCAGGGACCGGACGCCGGAGGAACTCGACCGCGATCTCGCCGACGAAACCGCCGACCTGCTCGGCCACATCCTGCTCTTTGCCCGCCGCAACGATATCGACCTTGCCGCCGCCATCGAGCGGAAATGGCGGTTCCAGCCGGCGCTGACGTCGAAGGGCTGATGCAATGCCGCCCAATGGTTTAGGCAGGGCTACCCGTCTTCGGAAAATCCGGCTGCGCTTCCGGCCTTGCTGATCGGAAGGCGTCGAGCGTCACACACCGCTCCTCGACCGCAAGCAGCAGCGGGTAGGCTAAGAGATCATGGCCGAGACGGCGGGCATTGCTCATCTGCGGGATGAGATGCAGATCGGCCCAGCCGGGACGCTCGCCGAAACAGAAGGGCGACGGGCTTCGACGCTGCGCAAGCGTCTCTTCGAGCGCTGCAAAGCCGAGCCCCAGCCAATGCTGCAGCCAGCGTTTCACCTCCGCCTCGCCGCCGCCGAGTTCGTCGCGCAGGAACTGCCGGACACGCTGGACGGTCAAAGCGTGCATCTCCGACGCGATATGGGCGGCAAAACCTCTCGCCTCTGCGCGCAACGCGGGATCCTCGGGCAGGAGGC
Source organism: Rhizobium sp. CB2179 (assembly GCF_057653455.1). Lineage (NCBI taxonomy): Bacteria > Pseudomonadati > Pseudomonadota > Alphaproteobacteria > Hyphomicrobiales > Rhizobiaceae > Rhizobium > Rhizobium sp. CB2179. The sequence continues at coordinate 650,585 of NZ_CM172781.1, forward strand.
TCGGATCGGGATAGGTCTCTTCGATATAAGCGAGAATGGCTGACGATTGCGGCACGATATGGCCGCCGATATCGAGCGCTGGCAGTAGCCCTTGCGGATTGAGCCGGCGATACTCGCCGGGCTCTAGCGAGCTCACAGGCACATAGCGATAGGTAATACCCTTGAGGTTGAGGGCGATCCGCACCCGTTCCCCCGCCGAATTCTGCCATCGCGAAATCAGCCGCATCATGATCTTCCCGAGGTGGAGTCAGCCGACCTTATGGCGGTAGAATTTGCTGTCCACCGCCATCAGCGGGAAGGCGCGGGGCAGGGCGCTCTTGGCAATCTCGGCAAAGCCGTTCTTTTCGTAGAAGCGATGCGCGGCGACGAACTTGTCGGTTGTGCCGAGGAAGATATCGGTCAGGCCGGCCTCCCTGGCATGGGTAAACAGGCGATCGAGGAGCCGCGCCGCCACGCCATGCTCGTGGCCGCGAACCTCAGCAGCGACGAACATCTTGCGCAGTGCCGCCTGGTTGTTGCCGATATCCTTGAGCCCGACCGTGCCGACGATGGCGCCACCCTTGACGGCGACCCAGAACTGCCCCTTGCCGGACTGATAGAAATCCGGGATGACCCTGAGATCCGGCTGCGCATCCGCGGTGATGTCGATACCGAATTCCTCGCGCTGGATCGGCAGGATCACCGAAAGCACGGCATCGGCGTCATCGGCCGTGAAGGTCCTGATTTCGATGTCCGCCATCACAGAATCCTTTTGCCTCAGGTCTGGGTGCCGCCGACCGTCACCTGATCCATGCGCAGATGCGGCTGGCCGACGCCGACGGGAACCCATTGGCCGGCCTTGCCGCAATTGCCGATGCCGGTATCGAGCTTCATGTCGTTGCCGATCATCGACACCCGCTTCATCGCATCCGGGCCGTTGCCGATCAGCATCGCGCCCTTGATCGGCGCGCCGACCTTGCCGTTTTCGATCAGATAGGCCTCGGTGCAGCCGAAGACGAACTTGCCGGAGGTGATATCCACCTGGCCGCCGCCGAACGAGACGGCATAGATGCCCTTCTTCACCGAGGCGATGATTTCCTCCGGCGTCTTGTCGCCGCCGAGCATATAGGTGTTGGTCATGCGCGGCATCGGAACATGGGAATAGCCCTGGCGGCGGCCGTTGCCGGTGGGCGCCATGCCCATCAGCCGGGCATTCTGCCGGTCCTGCATATAACCGACGAGTTTGCCGTTTTCGATCAGCACGTTGTAGGCGGACGGCGTGCCCTCGTCATCGATGGTGATCGAGCCGCGGCGATTGTCGATCGTGCCGTCATCGACGACGGTGACGCCGGGAGCGGCGACCATCTGGCCGAGAAGGCCTGAAAAGGCCGAGGTTTTCTTGCGGTTGAAATCGCCTTCCAGCCCGTGGCCGACAGCCTCGTGCAGCATCACGCCCGGCCAGCCGGAGCCGAGGACGACGTCCATCGTGCCCGCCGGCGCATCGATCGCCTCGAGATTGACGAGCGCCTGGCGCAGCGCCTCGTCGGCGCCGTATTGCCAGCTGCCCTCGGCGATGAAATCGCCGAAGCCGATGCGCCCGCCATGGCCATAGGAGCCGCTCTCCTGCCGTTCGCCGTCGCCGACCATCACCGAAATGTTGATCCGCGTCATCGGCCTGATGTCGCGCACACGGTGCCCGTCGGCGCGCAGGATATCGACGACCTGCCAGCTTGCGGCGACCGAGGCCGTCACTTGGCGCACCTTGTCATCCTTGCCCCTGAGATAGGCGTCGATGTCCTGCAGGACCTTGACCTTCTCCTCGAAGCTCGGCTGGCCGATCGGGTTCTCGTCGCTGTAGAATTTCTTGTTGGTGCCCTGGGGTGCTGCCGCATAGGAGCCGGAATAGCCGCGTGTCACCGCGCCGACGGCATCGGCCGCCCGCTTCAACGCCGCCACCGAGAGATCGCCGGCATGGGCATAACCGACCGCTTCGCCGGCAACAGCGCGCAGGCCGAAACCCTGTTCGGTGTTGAAGCTGCCGCCCTTCAGCCGGCCATTGTCGAAGGTCAGCGCTTCCGCCTGCGCATGCTCGATGAACAGTTCGCCGTCATCGGCACCGGACAGGGCCTCGGCCACGTGCTTGCGCATCGTCGCTTCATCGGCATCGAAAAGCGTCAGGAGATCGGTGGTCATGGTATGGCTCCAAGCATGCGTTCAGGAGTGCACTTACTCCCTAGATAGGGCTCCACATAATAAGGAGTGAAGCCCCGCCGTCGAATTATTCTTTTTTTAAAGGGATGTGAGCATTCCCATCGCTTTGCGCTGTGTGGCGACGCGGCTTTTTTACATAGTCCGCTTGGGAGCCGATTTGTTCGAGATGGCGAGCAAACAATTTCCCCTCACCCTAACCTTACCGGGGTCGAGCCACCCGTCTCGACCCGTCCTCCGGACCCCCGTAAAAACGGGGCGAAGGGACGTGCCCTGCGAGAGATGGGCGGGGAACGGAGAGGTCGCGATATGCCCCCTTCGCCCCGTTTACGGGGAGAAGGTGCCGACAGGCGAATGAGGGGCGGACCCACGGAAGCTGCCAATTGACCTCACGGCAGAGCGTCAAAACCTTCGGCGAAGCCCTTGAGGTCGACGGGGATGCCGATGCCTTCTTCCGGGGTCTGGAAGACGATGAAGGTTGCCTGCGCGCCGCTGCGGAAGGTCTTCAGCAACTCATCCTCGAGCACGACCTCGGCGTAGCAGCCGTCGGCAAAGCAGCGGACGAAATAGGCGCGGCCGATATCCTTGCCGTCGACATTGAGCCCGAGGCCGTTCGGGAGCAGCACGCCAAGTGGTGCCAGCACGCGGAGAATCTTCGACTTGCGGTCGGCTGTTTTCAGCACGACGACGGAAAGCCCGACCTCCGGCCGATCCTCGGCGATGACGTTTTGCATCAGCGCGCATTGTTCGGTCGAAGCGCCTGCCGGTTTGTCGCAGACGACAGACCATGCGCCGTGATTGGACTTTACCGTGCCGGGCGCCGGCGGCTGCGTCTGGCCGGGCGTCACCTGTTCGACATTCGGCTTGGCGGCACTCGGCTGCTGCGGCGCCGGAGCAGGGGTCGGCGCCGGCGTGGAAGCGGGCGGCCTGGTCTGCGACGGGGCGGGTTGCTGTGCGAAAACGGGCGTTGTCGCTGCGGCCGCGATGCTGGCAGTCACGAGAAGCGACTGCGCGAGGGAACGGAAACCCATGGAAACCTCTGGATATCGAATCATTGCGGCTATTGTTGAAGCTGCCCACCAAAAATGAAAAGCCCCACCCCGTCAAAACCGGGGGACTGCGGCGGAAATTGGACCTTTGCGAAATAATGTGTCGCGCGCGGATTGGCCGGAAAGCCGATTTTTCATATGCTGATGAAAAACTTGGGATGTTTTGCCGTTCTGACCTGCCTATGCTTTGAGCAAAAATGCCGCATAGACAATTGCTCTGACCTGTTGCGGCAAATGCCAAACTGTGGTTTGAAGCGCTGAAGATGGCAAGGATTCTGCGTTCTATTTTGCAGGTCAAGCGCTCGAGGGAGATAATAAGGTGATGAAGAAGGCTTATGCAGCCCTGACCACGCTGGTCTGTCTGCTTTTTGCTTCCGGCACATATGCCGACCAGCCCATGCCGTGGCAGGCGACGCTGCAGCCGGCGGCAACGCCGATCATGCGGGAAATCCACTGGTTCGAACAATATACCCTGTGGTTTATCGTTCCGATCACGCTGTTCGTTCTGGCCCTGCTCATCGTCGTCTGTTTCAAGTTCCGCGCCAGCGCGAACCCGGTTCCCTCGAAGACGAGCCACAATACGCTGATCGAGATTGCCTGGACCGTGGGGCCGGTCCTGGTGCTTCTTCTTCTCGCCATTCCTTCGTTCAACCTGCTGACGGCGCAGCTGACGCTGCCTGAAAACCCTGACGTGACGATCAAGGCGACCGCCACCCAGTGGCAGTGGAACTACGAATATGAAGGTTCGGGCGAAAACCCGCTGGCTTTCGATTCCTACCTGCTGAAGGATCAGGACCGCGCCGCCGCCGGCAAGGAAGACAAGTCGGTCTATCCGCGTCTTCTCGCCGTCGATAACGAACTGGTCCTGCCGGTCAACAAGACGGTCCGCGTTCTCGTGACTTCCGCGCCGACCGACGTCATCCATGCCTTCGCCATGCCTTCCTTCGGCGTCAAGATCGATGCCGTGCCGGGCCGCCTGAACGAGACCTGGTTCAGGGCCGAACGCGAAGGCCTGTTCTACGGCCAGTGTTCCGAGCTCTGCGGCAAGGACCATGCGTTCATGCCGATCGCCATCCGCGTCGTCTCCGAGGACAAGTACAAGCAGTGGCTGACCGCAGCCGCCAGCGACCTGCCCGGCGCCTACAAGACACTCATGGCCGCAACCGATGGTCCCGCAAAGACCGTCAACGTCGCCGAAGCACAGTAATTAAGGGGATCGGGACAATGGCTGGACCTTCCGCTCACGACGATCATTCTCATGATCACGCCGCCCATCATGACCACGCGCATGACGATCACCATGATCACGGGCACAAGCCGAGCTTTGCCAATCGCTGGCTGTTCTCGACCAACCACAAGGACATCGGCACGCTCTACCTGATCTTCGCGATCATTGCCGGCATCATCGGCGGCGCGCTGTCGGTTGCCATGCGCATGGAGCTGCAGGAGCCTGGCATCCAGATCTTCCACGGCCTGGCCTCGATGGTCTACGGCTATGAGGGTGACGCTGCGATCGACGGCGCCAAGCAGATGTTCAACATGTTCACGACCGCGCACGCGCTGATCATGATCTTCTTCATGGTCATGCCGGCGATGATCGGCGGTTTCGCCAACTGGATGGTGCCGATCATGATCGGCGCGCCCGACATGGCTTTCCCGCGCCTCAACAACATCTCCTTCTGGCTGATCGTTCCCGCCTTCGCGCTGCTGCTGCTGTCGATGTTCGTCGAAGGCCCGGCAGGCGCTTATGGTACGGGCGGTGGTTGGACGATGTATCCGCCGCTGGCGACAACCGGCACGCCGGGACCGGCGGTCGACCTTGCGATCTTCGCGCTCCACATTGCCGGCGCCTCGTCGATCCTCGGTGCGATCAACTTCATCACCACGATCCTCAACATGCGCGCTCCCGGCATGACGCTGCACAAGATGCCGCTGTTTGCCTGGTCCGTGCTGATCACAGCCTTCCTGCTCTTGCTGTCGCTGCCGGTTCTGGCAGGCGGCATCACCATGCTGCTCACCGACCGTAACTTCGGCACATCCTTCTTCTCGCCGGAAGGCGGCGGCGACCCGATTCTTTACCAGCACCTGTTCTGGTTCTTCGGTCACCCCGAGGTCTACATCCTCATCCTGCCGGGCTTCGGCATGGTCAGCCACATCATCTCGACCTTCTCGAAGAAGCCGATCTTCGGCTATCTCGGCATGGCCTACGCCATGGTCGCGATCGGCGCCGTCGGCTTCGTCGTCTGGGCTCACCACATGTACACGGTCGGCCTGTCGCTCGACGCACAGCGCTACTTCGTTTTCGCGACGATGGTCATCGCCGTTCCGACGGGTGTGAAGATCTTCTCCTGGATCGCGACGATGTGGGGCGGCTCGATCTCGTTCCGCACGCCGATGCTCTGGGCGATCGGCTTCATCTTCCTGTTCACGGTCGGCGGCGTCACCGGCGTCCAGCTCGCCAATGCCGGTCTCGACCGCTCGCTGCATGACACCTATTACGTCGTGGCCCACTTCCACTACGTTCTGTCGCTCGGCGCCGTCTTTGCGATCTTCGCCGGCTGGTACTACTGGTTCCCGAAGATGACCGGCTACATGTACAACGAGCTGGTCGGCAAGCTGCATTTCTGGATCATGTTCATTGGCGTCAACCTGGTGTTCTTCCCGCAGCACTTCCTCGGTCTCGCCGGCATGCCGCGCCGCTACATCGATTATCCGGATGCCTTTGCCGGCTGGAACTACGTTTCCTCGATCGGCTCCTACATCTCGGCCTTCGGTGTGCTGATCTTCCTCTACGGCGTCTTCGAAGCCTTCGCCAAGAAGCGTGTGGCCGGCGACAATCCGTGGGGTGAGGGTGCAACGACGCTCGAATGGCAGCTGCCTTCGCCGCCGCCCTATCACCAGTGGGAACAGCTTCCGCGCATCAAGTAATTTGCGCGGACATCAGGACGCCGCTTTCGATATGGCGTCCTGATGGTAAGACATTCAGGACGGAATGATGACTGTCATCGACAATCACGAGGTGCTTGCAAAGGACGGCGAATTGTCGGAAGCGAGTGCGCGCGATTATTTCGAATTGCTGAAGCCACGAGTGATGTCGCTCGTGGTCTTCACTGCCTTTGCCGGTCTCGTGCTGGCGCCGGGCCACATCCATCCGGTCCTCGGCCTGATCGCCATCCTCTGTATCGCCGTCGGCGCCGGCGCCTCCGGCGCGCTGAACATGTGGTATGACGCCGATATCGACGCCATCATGAGCCGCACCGCCAACCGTCCGATCCCGGCCGGCCGCATCGCACCCTCCGAGGCACTCGCCTTCGGCCTGGTGCTTTCAGGCTTCTCGGTGGTGATTCTCGGCCTGGCGGTCAACTGGCTCTCGGCCGGCATCCTCGCCTTCACCATCTTCTTCTATGCCGTCGTCTACACCATGTGGCTGAAGCGCTCGACGCCGCAGAACATCGTCATCGGCGGTGCTGCCGGCGCCTTCCCGCCGATGATCGGCTGGGCCTGCGTGACCAACAGCGTGACGATCGAGAGCACCGTTCTCTTCCTCATCATCTTCCTGTGGACGCCGGCGCATTTCTGGGCGCTCGCCCTCTTCAAGATGCGCGACTACGAGGCCGTCGGCGTGCCGATGCTGCCGAACGTTGCCGGCGAACGGGTGACCAAGCATCAGATCGTCGCCTATGCGGTGCTGACCGCCGTCTGCGCGGTATTGCCGTCCTTCCTCGGTTTCGCCAGCTTCGGTTATGGCCTCGTCGCCGCCGCCCTCGGTGCGATCTTCATATACTGTTCCATCGCCGTCTGGCGCATGCCCGATGGCGATTTGAAGATGATCCCGGCGAAGAAGCTTTTCGGCTTCTCGATCTTTTATCTCTTCGCCGTGTTCTCCGCCTTGATGATCGACCGGCTGGTCTCGCATGCGGGAGGTTGGTTCTGATGGAATTGGTCAAGCTCACGGAAAAGCAGCTCAAGTCGCGCCGCAACCGCAACGTCGCCCTCGGGCTGGTGCTTGCCGGCCTCGTCGTTCTCTTCTACGTGATGGCAATCGTGAAGATCGGCGGGGGAACGGCCGGATGAGCGATAACCCCGCCGCACCGAAGAAGCAGGTCCGCAACAACGGCGCCGTCGTCATGATGTGCCTGAGCTTCGTCTTCGGCATGGGCGCGATGAGCTATGCCGCCGTGCCGCTCTACCGCATCTTCTGCCAGGTGACCGGCTATAACGGCACGACGCAGCGCGTCGACCAGGTGTCGAGCGTCGTGCTCGACCGCACGATGCGCGTCACCTTCGACGCCAATGTCGCCCCCGGGCTGCAATGGGACTTCAAGCCGGTCCAGCGCGAGGTCAATCCGAAGATCGGCGAGACCATCCAGGTCAATTTCACCGCCGAGAATCGTTCGAACGAGACCCAGCGCGGCCAGGCGGTTTTCAACGTCACGCCGGGTGAAGCCGGCGTCTATTTCAACAAGGTGCAATGTTTCTGCTTTACGGAAACGGACCTGAAGCCGGGCGAGAAGCTCGACATGCCTGTCGTGTTCTACATCGATCCCGAAATCGTCAAGGCCGTGGAATCCAGGGATATCCACACGGTCACGCTGTCATATACGTTCTACCCGAAAGAGGGTCCGAAGCCGGTGGCTTCGAATGAGGGTGGAGCGGAAAAGATTGAAAAGAAACTTTGATCAAGGCTCGTTTCCGGCTATGCCGGGAGCGGAGTGAAGGAAGACATCCGGGGATAACGACATGGCCGATGCTCACCAGAAGAATCACGACTATCACATCATCGATCCGAGCCCTTGGCCGATTCTCGCCTCGCTCGGCGCCTTCATCATGGCAATCGGCGGCGTCTGCTACATGCGTTATCTCAACGGCGGCTCGTTCAAGGTCGCCGGCGCGGAGCTCGCCAATCCCTGGCTCTTCTACATCGGCTTCGCGCTGGTGCTCTACGTCATGTACGGCTGGTGGGCCGATACGGTGAAGGAAGCCCATGAGGGCGCCCACACCCGCGTCGTCTCGCTGCACCTGCGCTACGGCATGATCATGTTCATCGCTTCGGAAGTGATGTTCTTCGTCGCCTGGTTCTGGGCCTATTTCGACGCCAGCCTCTATCCGAACGAAGCGATCCAGGCCTCGCGCCTGCTCTATACCGGCGGCACTTGGCCGCCGAAGGGCATCGAAGTCCTCGATCCCTGGCATCTGCCGATCTACAACACCGTCATCCTGCTCCTGTCGGGCACGACGGTCACCTGGGCGCACCATGCGCTGCTGCACAACGACCGCAAGGGCTTGATCCAGGGCCTGACGCTGACGGTGCTGCTCGGTATTTTCTTCTCCAGCGTCCAGGCCTATGAATATGCCCACGCGCCCTTCGCCTTCAAGAATTCGATCTACGGCGCGACCTTCTTCATGGCGACCGGCTTCCACGGTTTCCACGTCCTCGTCGGCACGATCTTCCTGGCTGTCTGCCTGATCCGTGCGCTGCGCGGCGACTTCACCCCGAAACAGCATTTCGGCTTCGAGGCGGCCGCCTGGTACTGGCACTTCGTCGACGTCGTCTGGCTCTTCCTGTTCTTCTGCATCTACGTCTGGGGCGGCTGGGGCGCACCCGTCGCAGCCGGATGATCGGAACGAAACTTGAGAAAAGGCGGGCCTGGTGCCCGCCTTTTTTGTTGGTGGGATCCGCGACAGCCCGCACCTTTCCGGAGACGAGGGACGTGCCATGCGAGAGCGGGCGAGGAACGGAGAGGCTGCGGCATGTGTCCTCTTCTCCCCAGCGGGGGTCCGTAGGACGGGTTGAGACCGGTGGCTCAACCCAGGCAAAGGTGGCCCGAAGGGTCGGATGAGGGGGCCACGCGGCAGGCCCTCTCATCTCAACTATCCCGCCATGCCGACGCGAGCGCGGTCGAATCGCGCATGAATGTTGTTGGAAAGACCGGCTTCGCCGGCCCCCTCATCCGCCCTACGGGCACCTTCTCCCCGCTGGGGAGAAGAGGGAATCGAGAGGTTGCAGCATATTTCCTTCGCCCCGCGAGCGGGGAGAAGGTGCCGGCAGGCGGATGAGGGGCTGCCATCGGCAACCTCTTCGGCCGAGGTAAGGGCTCCCGCTTTTCATCGCCTCAGCGCGCGCCGGCAATCCGTTCGAACGCCGAAGGCTGGGGAATGCCGAGGTCCAGCTGGTGGCGGATCGCCTCGGCGCATTCGAGCGGTGTCAGCACTGAGGTATCGACCTCCATGTCGTAGATGCCGGGCCGATGCACCTCGTCCTGCCAGCGTTGCACCGGTTCAGGAACGGGCACGTCCTCCGTGGCGCTGAGATAAAGCGTCTCGCGCCCCTCCTGGACAATGTCGCGCCGCTGCATGATCGTCTCGATCGGACAGCGCACGCCGACGAACAGCACGGGAAAGTCTTCCAGTCGCCGGGCACAATCGCCGAGGATGCCGAGTGGCTGCGAATAGCTGTCATGGTGGCCGAGATCGGCGATGACATTGAGCCCCAGGCTGGCATGGATGGCGATCGATTCGTAGAGTGCTGCATAAAAGAACGGCACCAGTTCCTCCAGGTCCGGCCGTTCGCCGCCCGGCCGCAGTCCGATGCCCGGAAGGTAGCGCTTCGGTGTCATGGCATTGTAGCTGTCGACGCCGAGGTTGATCCACGGCCCCTCGAAGTGTTCCTGTACCGCGCGCGCGATGCTTGATTTGCCGCTCCGCGGCGCGCCGTTCAGGATAATGATTTGCACGGAATGGCTATCATTGATCATCAGTCTTCTTCTTCTGTTTGGCGCGAATCATTACAGCGCCGCGCGACAATTCAGACGTGGCAAGGACGCTGTAACACTTTGAATTGCTGATAGTTCCTCACATCGATTCCGATGCGAAGAACTATCGGCGGGACGAAATCACGCGGGCATTTCCCTTCGTCCTGCGAATAATTTATGGGAGAGTTAAGGCAGCATCGAAAAAGGCCGCGGCCGCCAAGGCTGCCAGAAGGAATGGAATGAACGAGGACAGCGCCCATTTTCCGCCCGTCGATCCGGTGAAAACAGGCATCAAGGGCTGCTGCCCACGCTGCGGCCAGGGCAAACTCTTCGACGGACTGCTCGGAGTAAAGCCGCGTTGCGCCGCCTGCGGCCTCGATTATTCCTTCGCCGATTCCGGTGACGGCCCGGCCGTCTTCGTCATCCTCATCGTCGGCTTCATCGTCATCGGCATGGTGCTGTGGCTGCAGGTGAATTACGGGCCGCCGATCTGGGTGCATATCCTGCTCTTTGCTCCGTTGACGATTATCCTGTCGCTACTGACGCTGCGCTGGTTCAAGGGCATCCTGATCGCCATGCAATACCGCCATAATGCCCGCGAAGGACGCCTGAGTGACTGATATCGACCATGCCGCGCCGCGCCGCCGGCTGCCGGTTTTCACCGGCATCCTGGTGCTGATTGCCCTTGCCATCCTGATTTCGCTCGGCACCTGGCAGGTGGAGCGCCTGCACTGGAAGGAGGGCCTTATCGCCGATATCGCCGCGCGCCAGGCAGCAAGCCCCGTGCCGCTTGCCGATATCGAGGCGATGGCGGCTGCAGGCGGCGATATCGAATACCGCAAGGTGACCGCCACCGGCCGCTACATCAACAACAAGGAGCGGCACTTCTTCGCCACCTGGCGCGGCCAGACCGGCTATTACATCTATACCCCGCTGGAGCTTGCCGACGGGCGCATTCTCTTCGTCAATCGCGGCTTCGTTCCCTTCGACAACAAGGAGCCGGAAATGCGCATGCAGGGCCAGCTGACGGATCAGCAGACCGTCACCGGCCTGGCGCGCGAAAAGCTTCCCGGCAAGCCTTCCTGGGTGGTGCCTGACAACGACGTCGCCAAGAACATCTTCTACTGGAAGGATCTCGACGTCATGGCCGAGAGCGTCGGGCTGGCGAAAGCGATCGTCATTCCCTTCTTCGTCGATGCCGATTCCACCCCCAATCCGGCCGGCCTGCCGATCGGCGGCGTCACCCAGGTGGATCTGCCGAACGACCATCTGCAATATGCTTTCACCTGGTACGGGCTGGCCGCCGTGCTCGTTGTCGTGGTGGCGATCTCCTGGTTTCGCAAGGGTGCCAAGGCACCTCAGCAATAGTATCACTTCAATTCTCGACCATATTGGGCTAGAGGTCCCTTAGCCCCACGCGGGACGTTGCTGTTGAAGCTGGACGTTGCCGAGTTCTCCCTCATTCCTGTGCTCGTCACAGGAATCCAGTGCGCCCAAGTCCTTGGGCGCGGTAGGTGGACTTGGATTTTGACAGTCATTCACGGCGCCGACGCGCCGTGGCTGGATTCCTGTGACGAGCACAGGAATGAGGAATTTGACGGAACAGACATGAATATTGCGGCGAAACCTCCTTTGACGATTAGGCTCTGCGGCCCGCGCGGCTTCTGCGCCGGCGTCGACCGCGCCATCCAGATCGTCGTGCTGGCGCTGAAATCCTATGGTGCGCCGGTCTATGTGCGCCACGAGATCGTCCACAATCGCTATGTCGTCGAAGGGCTGGAAGCCAAGGGCGCCGTCTTCGTCGAGGAGCTGGACGAGATCCCGGCCGAACATCGCGCCCAGCCGGTGGTCTTTTCCGCCCACGGCGTGCCGAAATCCGTGCCCGAGGATGCGGCAAGCCGCAACCTCTTCTATCTCGACGCCACCTGCCCGCTGGTCTCCAAGGTCCACAAGCAGGCGATGCGCCACAATCGCCTCGGCCGCCATGTCGTCCTCATCGGCCATGCCGGCCATCCCGAGGTGATCGGCACGATGGGTCAGCTGCCGGAGGGATCGGTCTCGCTGATCGAGACGATCGAGGATGCCGACGCCTATGTCCCCGTCGATCCCGACAATCTCGGCTATGTCACCCAGACGACGCTGTCGGTCGACGATACGGCCGGCGTCATCACCCGCCTGCACGAGCGCTTCCCGAACCTGACGGCGCCGGCAGCCGATTCGATCTGTTATGCGACGACCAACCGCCAGGAAGTGGTGAAGCAGGCAGCGCCCGGCTGCGATCTTTTCATCATCGTCGGCGCGCCGAACTCCTCCAACTCCAAGCGCCTCGTCGAAGTGGCGCTCAGGGCAGGGGCGAAGAAATCCATCCTCGTGCAGCGCGCCGCCGAGCTCGACTGGGACGAGATCGGCGCGATTTCGACGCTCGGCCTCTCGGCCGGCGCCTCGGCACCCGAGGTCATCGTCAACGAGATCATCGAGGCTTTCCGCGCCCGCTTCGACGCCCGCGTCGAACTGGCCGAAACGGTGCAGGAAACCGAAAATTTCCTCGTCAACCGCGAACTGCGCAATATCGAGCTGACGGCAGCCGACATGGCCTTCGTCAACGGCTAGATCGGCCTTTCGGCCTGGCGTCCACTCCGGCAAATCCAATATCAACAGGCATGAAGGCGAGACCTCACTTGGCAGTCTATACCGATATCGCCGAAGACGATCTGAAATGGTTCCTGACGGAATATGACGCGGGCACGCTGCTCTCCTACAAGGGCATTGCCGAAGGCGTCGAAAACTCCAACTTCCTGCTTCACACCTCCAAGGATCCGCTGATCCTGACGCTCTATGAGAAGCGGGTGGAAAAGAGCGACCTGCCTTTCTTCCTCGGTTTCATGCAGCATCTTTCCGCCCGCGGCCTGTCCTGCCCGCTGCCGCTGCCGCGCCGCGATGGCGCGCTGCTCGGCTCACTGTCCGGCCGTCCGGCGGCGCTGATCTCCTTCCTCGAAGGCATGTGGCTGAGAAAGCCGGAGGCAAAACACTGCCGCGAAGTCGGCAAGGCGCTGGCCGAGATGCATGTGGCCGGCGATGGTTTCGAGTTGAAGCGGGCGAATGCGCTGTCGATCGACGGCTGGCGGGGGCTGTGGGAAAAATCCGAAGTGCGCGCCGGCGAGGTTGAGTCCGGCCTGCAGACCGAGATCCGCAGCGAACTCGATTTCCTCTCCGCCGCCTGGCCGAGTGGCCTGCCGGCCGGCGTCATCCACGCCGACCTCTTCCCCGACAACGTCTTCTTTCTCGGCGACCAGCTCTCCGGCCTGATCGATTTCTATTTCGCCTGCAACGACCTGCTCGCCTATGACGTCTCGATCTGCCTGAATGCCTGGTGCTTCGAGAAGGACGGCGCCTACAACATCACCAAGGGCACGGCGATGCTCGAGGGCTACCAGAGCGTCAGGCCGCTGAGCGAGGCCGAAATCTCAGCCCTACCGGTGCTGTCGCGCGGGTCGGCGCTGCGGTTCTTCCTGACCCGGCTCTATGACTGGCTGACGACGCCTGAGGGCGCCATGGTCACCAAGAAGGACCCGCTCGAATATCTCCGCAAGCTGCGCTTCCACCGCCAGATCAAATCGCCCGCCGAATACGGATTGAGCCTATGAAACACGTCGATATCTTCACTGACGGCGCATGCTCCGGCAATCCCGGCCCCGGCGGCTGGGGCGCGGTGCTGCGTTATGGCGATGTCGAAAAGGAGCTTTGCGGCGGCGAGGCGGATACGACCAACAATCGCATGGAACTGCTGGCGGCGATCTCGGCGCTGTCGGCCTTGAAGAGCCCTTGCGAGGTCGATCTCTATACCGACAGCGCCTATGTCAAGGACGGCATTTCCAAGTGGATTTTCGGCTGGAAGAAAAACGGCTGGAAGACCGCTGACAAGAAGCCGGTGAAGAATGCCGAACTCTGGCAGGCGCTGGAGGCGGCCCGTGACCGCCACAAGGTGACGCTGCACTGGGTCAAGGGCCACGCCGGCCACCCGGAAAACGAACGCGCCGACGAACTCGCCCGCAAGGGCATGGAGCCTTTCAAGAAGGGCAAGGCGGTTTCGTTTTAAGTCCTGCGCATTTGCCTTTACGCGTCTCGGCGACATTGAGCGCGAAATTAACTGCGATAACGCAATGCATTCACCAGAAGCGAGAATGCGGGGGAAGCAAGGCGTCGGCTCGGATAATAAAGGTGATATCCAGGAAATGGCGGTGACCAGTCCTCCAGCACGGGCACCAGTTTTCCTTCACGGATCAGCGGCAGCAGGTAATCGTCTGGCAGGCATGCCAGACCAAAACCACCGAGCGCCGCATCGACGATCATCGGGACGTCGTTGCAGATGAACTGACCTTCAACACGAACATTCAGCGGCTTGCCGTCTTTTTCGAACTCCCAGGCGTACAAGCCGCCAACCGTTGCAAGCCTGAGATTGATGCAGCGGTGCTGCGTCAGGTCATGCGGCGTGGCCGGTTTCGGGTTCCGTGCGAAATAATCCGGCGAGGCAACGACCAGCATCCGCATTTCCGGTCCGATCTTGAGCGCGATCATATCCTTTTCGATATGCTCCCCAAGTCGGACCCCGGCGTCGAAGCGCTCGTTCACAAGATCAATCAGCCGACTGTCGACAGAGATCTCGATGTTGATATCCGGGTAGGACTGCATCAATCCCTTTACGGCAGGCATGAGGATCGTTTCTGCGGCATGCCGGATCGAAGTGATGCGTATCGTGCCTCCCGGCGCATGACGCATAGCGCCAAGTGCATCCAGCCGGCTGCGGATATCATTGAACGCAGGCCGCAGCGTTTCGGCCAGCTGCTCTCCGGCCTCGGTTGGAACAACGGTGCGGGTCGTCCGCGTCAGGAGCCGGAGGCCCATGCGATCTTCCAGTCGGCGCACTGTATGGCTGAGGGACGATTGCGAGGTCCCCAGCAGCGCGGCCGCACGTGTGAAGCTTCGTTCTTCAGCGACCGTCAGGAAGGCCGCCAGGTCACCCAGTTCATCGCGCTTCATTCATGAATCCTCAATATAAGTCCATTTTGATCCTAGCATCTAGTCGGAGTAATCAGCCAGGAGTAAATTCTCCTCGACAGCCAGCGGCCTATTGATCCGCCAGGAACAAAGGCCCGCGGACCAACTGCCCAGCGGAGCGGCGTCCCGCAGGCCGCCCCTTTCATGAATGGCGGATATAGCCCCTTTCGGAATCCGATGCCTAATCCGGCGTGTCCTCCGATCCTATGTCGGAGCGGACAGTCAACAAGGAGATCACCATGAAAACCGTCGCCGCAAGCCTTGCCATCTCGGCATTCGCAGCCGCAGGCGCCGAAGCGCAGCAGAACCCCCGCGTCGCTCCGCCGGCCGTCTATCAGGTCGCCCCTGGCCTTGGCCATTTCACGGATGACGTCCTGTTCGGCGAGTTTTGGAAGCGCGGCGATCTGAGCCCGCGCGACCGCAGCCTGGTCACCATTTCGGTACTGATCTCAACCGGCAAGGGGCACGTCCTTGCCAACCATGTAAAGCGCGCCCTCGAAAATGGTATCGAGCCGAGGGAAGTCGGCGAGGTCGTCACGCATCTCGCATTTTATTCCGGCTGGCCCAATGCGATATCGGCTGTGACGGAGATCAAGAAGGTTTTTGACGAGCTGAAGATCGCGCCCGTGGCGGACAGCGATGACACACGCGTTCAGTTCGATGCCGCAACGGAAGCCGCCCGCAGCGCGTCCGTCGACGCCGAGGTGGCGCCTACCGCGCCGGCGCTTGCCGACCTGACAAACCGGGCATTGTTCGGCGATCTGTGGCAGCGCCCGGATCTGTCGGCCCGCGATCGCAGCCTGGTTACGGTGGCCGCTCTGGTGGCGATGGGGCAGTCTGACCAACTGGCCTTCCATCTCAACCGCGCCATGGATAACGGTCTCAGCCGGCAAGAGGCAGCTGAAGCTATTACCCACGCCGGGTTCTATGCCGGTTGGCCTCGCGCCATGTCGGCAGTGCCGGTTCTCAAAACCGTCTTCGCCAGCCGTCAAGCTTCCGCCGCGAGCAATCCGGCAGAAGCAGATATCAAGGTGGTCAAACGCGGCAGCCAACCGGTAAGCGGTCCAGCCGAGCGTTTCACCGGCAAGGTCCAGGTATCGGCCGCTTACAAGGGTGATGGCGCTGCCCGCATTGGCGGTGCCACGGTTGCCTTCGAACCCGGCGCCCATACGGCCTGGCATTCGCACCCGCTCGGTCAGACGCTGTTTGTCGTTTCCGGCCGAGGTTGGGTCCAGAAGGAAGGCGGCACGGTCCAGGTCATGGAACCGGGTGACATCGTCTGGATCCCCCCGATGGTAAAACACTGGCACGGTGCGTCGGCAGATCAAGCGATGGTGCATTTTGCGGTATCGGAAGCACTCGACGGTAACAGCGTGACCTGGATGGAGAAAGTCGCTGCCGAGGACTATAGCCAAGGTCGCCAGGCCGATAATTGACCGACAAGCTGCGAGGAAAAAGCGCATGCAGAAATCGAGCGCACGCCGGCACTTTCTCACATCGCTGCCCCTGGCGGCGATCGGGCTGGCTATGACCTCCGCAGGCGCTGGGGCTCAGCAAACTCCGTCCGCGAACACGCTGGTCGCGTATTTTACCCGGACAGGCAACACACGGGTCATTGCCCTGCAGGTCCGCCGGGCACGGCAGGCCGCGCTGATTGAACTTCAGCCGGCCGAGCCCTATCCGGAAGACTATGAGGAAACTGTTGCCCAGGCTCGCCGGGAAACCGAGCAAGGCTTCCTCCCGCCCTTGGTTCAACTGGTTGCCAACCTCGATCAGTATCGGGAGATTTTCCTGGGCTTCCCGATTTGGGGAACAACGGCACCGCCTGTTATCCGCTCATTTCTGCGGTCTCATGATCTTTCGGGCAAGATCATCCGCCCCTTCATCACTCATGGCGGTTACGGCCTTGGAAACAGCCTTGAAGTGATCAGCTCCCTGGCGCCGCGTGCTACGATCGAGCCGCCGTTCTCCTTGGAAGCGGACCAGGAACGCCGGACGATGGAACAGGTGAGGAGCTGGCTGGGTTGAATAAGAATTAGCTCCACAGGGCCTGGGATGACGGAGGGTGAGGATCGGTTCCAACCCAAATTTCCCGCTGGTGCAGCGGGATAGCGGGTCGGCTTCCGTCAGGCGGGCACTCACCCGACGGTGGGATATTGCGGCGCCTCACGGCAGCGATGCGACGGCTTTCCAGTAGCTCACGCCGCCCGCTGCTGCGGCGCCGTCGCCGCGCCCTGGATCAGCCGGTGCAGATATTCGAGTTTTGCCACGACCGGCGTGGACAGCACGAAGGGGTAGGAGTCGGGCTGGCCCATGCTGCGCTGGATGGCGTTGATCGCGATGCTGAGCGGCACCCAGGCGCTGACCAACTGTTCGGCGCTTCTTGCCCTGTAGGGGATGAAATCCACCTCGCCTGATATTTCCTCATGGCCGCGCGGATCGATGGCGATGCCGAAGGCGCGCGCCGTTTCGAGCGTATCGACGATATGGAGGTAATGCGCGAAGCATTCGGCGAAATCCTCCCAGGGGTGTGATGCCGCATAGGCGCTGATGAAATCGTCCTGCCATCCCAAGGGCGCGCCGCCGGCATAGTGGGTCTGCAGGGCTGTCGCATAATCCTGCCGTTCGTCGCCGAAGACCCTGCGGAAATCGGCAAGGCCGCCCCGATCGCGCACCAGCTTGTTCCAGATGAAATGGCCGGCCTCGTGGCGGAAATGGCCGAGCAGCGTACGATAGGGTTCGTTCATCGAGCTGCGCGCCTGTTCGCGCGTCGCATCGTCGGCCTCTGCGGCGCGAATGGTGATCAGGCCTTCCTCATGGCCGGTCATAGCCGGCACGACATAGCCGTTGCTCTCTATCGAATCCTCGAGGAAATCGAAGACCAGGCCGCCTTGCGGGTCTTGCGCCCGATCCGGATGCGGCAGCTTCCAGCGCAGCAGCGAATAAAACAGATGACGCTGGGCCTGGCTGATGCGCCGCCAGCGATCGATGCCGTCCTGGGTGTCGGTGTTCGGAACCAGCCGGTTGTGGCGGCAGGCAACGCAGAATTCACTCTCGCCGTCGCCGTCCACCAGCCAGTTGCAGATATCGAGACTGGCATTGGCGCAGAAGCGAACGTCGCGGTCGGGATTGGAAACGAGCTGCCAGAGTGTCTCGTCGCGCGGTTCCAGCGCATGCATGGCGAGATCGCCGGGCAGGAAGCCGAGGCGATGGTTGCAACGCACGCATCGACGGTTGTCGAAGTGGACGACCTGATCGCAGTTGTCGCAGGCAAAAAGCTTCATTGGGTCAATCTCTGCAGAGCATGAGGGTGGCAGACTAAAAATGCCTGCCGCGCGAGGGGCGCAACAGGCATGGTGATAAAGGATGAGCGTCTACTGCGCATTCCTTAAATCGGAAGCACAGCGTCCTTTGGGCGTCTTAGTGCTGTCGCTCAGAGCCGGTCAACGGCGCCCTTGAGCTTGTCCTTGACCTTGCCGGTTGCGACCTGTCCCTTGCCCTTGGCTTCCTGGACAGCGCCCTTGGCCTGCATTTCGCGATCGTCCGCGGCCTTGCCGACGGCCTGCTTGGTCTTGCCGGCAATTTCGTTTGCCTTACCGGAAATCTTGTCGCTGGTGCTACCCATATGTGATGTCTCCTTGGTCGGCATGGGCTTCTTGTCCATGCTTGCCGAAATGAAACGTCACTCGCGGCTATTCGTTCCCGCTGCCGTCAGGTCAGCGATCGTCAGGCCAGTCTCTTAAGCGTGGCCGGCTTCGGCCGAAAGCATCGCAGCGGTCACGCCCATGCCGGCGAGCGCCCGCTCGTATTTGTCGTCGAGACTGCGGTCGAAAATCAATTCCTCGTTGGCCGGGCAGGTGAGCCAGCCATTGTTGACGACCTCGCTTTCGAGCTGGCCGGCCGACCAGGAGGAATAGCCGAGCATCATCGTCGCCCGCGTCGGCCCATCGCCCTTGGAGATGGCGCGCACGATATCGAGCGTCGCCGTCAGGCAGATGTCGTCGCTGACGGGAATGCTGGAGTCGCTGGAATAATCGTCCGAATGCAGCACGAAGCCGCGGCCGCTTTCCACCGGGCCGCCGGTCTGGATCGGGAAGTCGCGCGCCCGCTTCGGCAGCACGATCGAATCTTCCTGCTTGATCATGTCGAGATGCAGCAGCACATCGGTGAAGGTGAGGCTTTGTGGCCGGTTGATGACGAAGCCCATGGCGCCGGCATCCGAATGCGCGCAGATGTAGATGACCGTGCGCGCAAAATTGCGGTCTTCCATGCCCGGCATGGCGATGAGGAACTGGCCATCGAAGAAGCCACGTTCCCGTCTGTTCTTCAGCGTCAATAAGGACATCGTTCCTCCTGCTGCTAGACCGCACCAAGGCCTCGACAAGAGAAACATGGGCCAATGTCACACATCAATCAACTGAAAATGAAGATTTAAATCGCCGCGACTTCTGGCGGCCAAGCGGCACATTCGGTAAACCTTTGTTCCATGATGGTTATTTCCTCAGGCCCGCGCAGGCTTTTGATCGTGGTTGTGTCAGCGGTCGCAGCCCTTCTCCCGTTTTATTCCGCCCATGCGGAAATGAGCGCCTGGGCGGACAACGAGGGCGGCCGCATGCGCCTCGTGGCGCTCGCCCCCGATGCCGCCGGCAAAATCCGCGCCGCCCTTCAGATCGAGCCGAAGCCCGGCTGGATCACCTATTGGAAAGAACCCGGCGGCAATGGCATTCCGCCCCAAATCACTGTCGCGGCGGAAAGCGGCGTCACGCTCGATGCCATCGCCTATCCCGTTCCGAAGCATTTTTTCAACGGCGCGATCGAGGATATCGCCTATGACGCGCCGGTGACGCTGCCGCTGTCGCTGACGGCGGCCGGCAAAGGCCCGGTTACGATCGATGCTGCCGCCTTCATCGGCATCTGCAAGGATATCTGCATTCCCTTCCAGGCGAATTTGCAGCTGAAGCTTGGCCCCGCCATCCAGTCGCACCCGCAAGAGGAGGGGATACTTCAGGCCGCCGATGCGAGGCTGCCGAAGCCGCCATCGCCGGATTTCGACGTGACGGCGCATGCGATGTCGCCCGACAGGAAGACGCTGTCGCTGACACTCGCTCTGCCGGGCGGGGGGCCGGGCGAGGGGCCTGGCGAGGGGACGGACGCGCCGGATATCATCGTCACCGGCCCGAGCGGCCATGCCTTCACCAAGCAGATCGGCGGCAAGCGCGACGGCGCCACCTTCAAGGTCGATGTCACCATCGGCAAACTGCCTGAGAATTACGACATATCCGGCAAGCGCTGGGGCGTGCTGGTCATCGACGGCGAGAGGGCGATGGAGACCACACTTGCCTTTCAATGATGGGCTCCTATAGTCGCCTCCGATCCCCTGCGGCGCCCGCCGTCAAGCAGAACTCCCAATCCAGAACTCAAGGAGAAAACCATGACCATCGCGATCGGCGACAAGCTTCCTGCCGCCACCTTCAAGGAAAAGACGGCTGACGGCCCGGTCGAAATCACCACCGATCAGCTCTTCGCCGGCAAGCGCGTCGTGCTCTTTGCCGTGCCGGGCGCGTTCACGCCGACCTGCTCGCTGAACCACCTGCCGGGTTATCTCGAAAACCGCGACACCATCCTCGGCAAGGGCGTCGACGACATCGCCGTCGTCGCCGTCAACGACTGGCACGTGATGGGCGCCTGGGCGCAATCATCCGGCGGCATGGGCAAGATCCACTTCCTCGCCGATTGGGATGCCGGTTTCACCAAGGCCGTCGGCCTCGACGCCGACCTCTCCGCCGGCGGCCTCGGCCTTCGCTCCAAGCGTTATTCGATGCTGGTGGAGGACGGCGTGGTGAAAGCCCTCAACGTCGAGGAAAGCCCCGGCCAGGCAACCGTCTCGGGCGCTGCCGCGATGCTGGAACAGCTCTGAGCGTTCACTCCTGATGGATGAAGGGGCGGCCGTTCGGTCGCCCTTTTCACTTGTGTGATCGGCTCGCTCTCGGGCGGCCCCTGCTGCCGGATGCGGGCATCATCCTGCTCGCCTCATCGTCAGAACAGCGACGAGCCCGCAAAAACCCAGCACCACCAGGGGCGGAATTGCATGAGCATATTCGCCGTGGAACAGAACCGTGCCCGCGGCGGCCAGCATCACCGCACTTCCGAGCAGTGAACCGTAGAGGCGGAGCGGTTTGAAGATGAGCATGACCGCGGTCGTGAATTCACAGATGGCGGTCAGATAGTGAAAGCTTTCCGGATAGCCCCAGCGGGCGTAGTCCGCGGCAATTTCGGGGCTGACGAAAGTGTTGCCATAGGCGCCGACGAAGAAGAAGGCTGCAAGCAGCCAGGCAATGACGTTTGCCAGGGATAGGTTGACGAGAGACATAGGGGGCGACCTCAATGCGACGGCGCTTGGAGCGCGAGAGTGCGGCGCGCCAAACGCCAGCCCTCCGGCGTCCGCCGCAGCCGGTCGGTATAGGTCACGCTCGCCACTGCCCCGTTCGACAACAGACCAAGGCCCTTCGAGACGGCGACGATTTCGTCGCCCGCGCCTTCCTGAACGTGCACATTCGTCGTGTGATGGGCCGTCGCATGGCCGTCCTGGCTGGCCATATGGCAGATCGCTGCAATGCCTGTGACCGGCGCAAAGCCGAAAACGCCCGCGTCGAAATGTGCATCCTCGGTAAAGACTTCACCGAACCTGTCCCACGCATGATTGTCGACGAGGTGTGCCCAGAGCGAGAGGATCTGGTTGATCTCGACGATGTCATCGGTCGTTGGTTTCATGTTTCATGGTCCTTGAAAGGGGAAGGGGTGCGAATTCGCGATCGCGGCGAAAAGGCGGATGCCGCGTTCTCAGGACGCAACATCCCCGTGTCGCTGAACGGTCCGGCGCATGCCGGGTTATCCAAGCGCGGGGCCGCAGGCCGTCACCAGTTGATCGGGCCATTGGTGTTGAAAAACTGGCCGGTCGGTCCGGCATCATCAAGCAAAGCATATTTGACCGGGGCGCGAACGCCGTCTTCGATCGTGATGTAGCCGCCGCCTCGGTTCAATTCGGTCATGACATAGCCGGGGCAGACCGCGTTGACCTTGATCGGCGTATCTTTCAGCTCAAGGGCAAGCTGCACGGTCAGCATGTTGACCGCCGCCTTGGAGGCGGCATAGCCAAGCCATTTGACGTCGGGGGACGGATTATTTGCATCGCCCGTCCACCAAAGCGAACCCACGCTGCTGGAAAGGTTGACGATGCGCCCACTCACCGCCTTGCGGATCAGCGGCAACAGTTTCTGGGTCACGATCACCATTCCGATGAAATTGACCTCATAGGATTCGCGCAGGGTTTCGATGGAGGCCATACTGGGGAAATCGTCGGTGTCGAGCAGCAGGATTCCCGCATTGTTGATCAGGATGTCGAGCCTGCCGAACCGCTCGCCGATCGATGATGCGGCAGCGTCGATCGTCTCAGGGCGATTGAGGTCGATCTCGATCGCTTCGATCGCCAATCCCTCTGCACGCAATGTTTCGGCCTTTGCTTGGCCTGCGGCAAGATCGCGTGCGCCGAGAAGGACGAAGACGCCTTCCCGGCCGAGCTGTCGAGCCGTTTCAAAACCAAGGCCGCGGGTCGCGCCGGTGACGAGCGCGATTTTTTGATCTGTGGACATTCTATCTCCCAAGCAGGCGCGCTCGCAGGGCGAGGCTGTTTGCAATGACGTTGCTCAGCAACGCATCGTGAAATTGCATGGGAAATTATGTCTGTCAACGACAAATGACACTAAGTGACATTTTGCTCGAAATGGACGATACCGGCGGCGCGATCGAAGAGATCGGCGAGTGACATTGCCGCTCCGCCATCCACCCAACTGTTTATCGATGCCCGAATGAGCGCGAAAACCGTTCCCGCCACCGTATAGGCGACAACATCAGGGAGCGGAGACCGCCTGTCCGGCGAGGCGAGAATATGGGCGACTTCGTCGATCAGTTCGGCGATCATCTGTTCTTTTCGCGCAGAAATGCTCCTGTTGGAGCGGATCGCCGTCTCGATGGCGAGAAAGAAACGCGACTTTTCATCGAACGCCAAAAGCATCGCCCGCGCGGCAGCAAGAAGTGCGACAACCGGCGGCTCCGAGGCGAGCCGCTCCGTCAGTTCCGCACGGACGATCGTCATACCATCCTGCACCCAGCTGACGATCACATCCTCCTTTGTCGGGAAATAGCGAAGCAGGGTACGGGGCGACACGCTGACGGCGGCCGCGATGTCGGCGACCGTCGTTTCCTCGAATCCACGCTTGTGGATCAGATCCAACGCGGCCTCGAGCAACTGGGCTCGCGTGCGATCCTTCTTATCTTCCCGAAGTCCCAAGATTGTCTCCACGCTGACATGCGGCGGGCTTCTTTTGACACATCATGCCATTTGTCGTCCAGCGACAGAAATGCGCGAATGTCGCGCAAAACGACATGCGGAAAACCAAAGATCTAAAGCGTGTGACGCGCTTTAGTCCTTCATCGGCTCGCCGAGCGTATGCATCAGGCGGTTCGCCCAGCCGAAGATCGCCGAGGAGAGGACGAGATCGAGAGCCTCAAGCTCGTCGAGCCCGACGTCCGCCAGCGCCTGCGCGTCGGCTGCGACCGCCTCGGGCGGCGTGGTCGACAATCGGGCCGAAAAGTTGAAGATTTCCTGGAGGTGCTCGTCGAGCGTCGCCTCGAGACCATCGGCGAACACGGCGTCGATGACATCCGTGCGTTTTGTCAGGTTGTTGAACCGCGATGCATGGACGGCGGCGCAGTAGACGCAGCGGTTGACGACGGAGGCGGCGACGGCACCCAGTTCGCGCTCGCTGGCCGCCAGTCCGTCCTTGCCGTACATGATCAGGTTGAACAGCGGTGAGCGGACCGCGAGCGTCTCGGGGTCGTGCGCCAGGGTCAGCACATAGGGCGAGATGCCCTTGTTCGACGGCGTCGTCTGCATCGCCGCATGCTGCTCGTCGGTGGCGGTCGCGAAATCGACCGGAACGACATAGGGCTGCCAGCGCGGCACCGTGGTGGTGAAGGTGTGGACGACCTCGCTCATCGCATTTCTCCCAGCAGCTTCAGGCCGGCGAGAACCCGCACCTGGTAATTGACGAAAGCCGCAAGTTCCGCGAGCCGGACGATGTCGGCGTCGGTTACGCCGACCTGACGCAATGCCTCCACATCAGCGCGCGTGGCATCGCGCGGCGCGACCGTGAGCCGGTCGGCATGGCGAACGATCTCGGCGGTGCGCGGATCCGACACGTTCGTGTCCGGCTCGGCGAGCAAGGCTGTCGCCGGTTCGTCGGCGCGGGCAACGAGCGTGTCGTAGTGGCTTGCGAGCGCCGGGCTGCGGTTGTGGCGCGCCATGCGGGCGGCGAGCGCAGCCCTCAGGCCGTGCGACAGCCCGCCGGGATCGCGTGGCAGAAGCACTGCGTCGTGGGCCGCTTCACTGAGGCGCAGGATCTCCGCGCGTTTGCCCATGGCTTCCGCGAGCGCGGAACCCGGCCTCACAGAGGCAAGAGTTTCGATGAGTGTCAAAACAAGCTCCTCAATACGTCAGCGGACATAAGTCTTAGGTAGGCCGGACCTCTCATTATGTCAAACTGGAATGCTAGGCAGACTTTGATGTGAATTTTTTATCTACAGCCAGTCGTCAAATGAGAATTGTCATGCTTTACTGACATGAAGGAGAGTGTTTGATGTCCGTTATGCATTCTAACTCTTTCGATATCCGGCAGCTTGAAGCCTTCGCAGCGGTGATGTCCGCCGGCAGCGTGACCGGGGCGGCGCGACTGCTCGGCCGGTCGCAGCCGGCGGTCACAAGGCTGATCCAGGA
The DNA here is from genome assembly GCF_057653455.1 of Rhizobium sp. CB2179. NCBI lineage: Bacteria > Pseudomonadati > Pseudomonadota > Alphaproteobacteria > Hyphomicrobiales > Rhizobiaceae > Rhizobium > Rhizobium sp. CB2179. Next base: position 675,460 of record NZ_CM172781.1, read on the forward strand.
TCTGGAAGCCGATATCGGTTATGCGCTTTTGCATCGAAGCGGCCCGCGCATCAGCCCGACCGCGCGCGGTCTGCTGTTTCACGCCGAAGTGGAACGCCATCTCGCGAGCCTCGCCCACATCCGCGAGCGGGCGAATGCCATCGGTCTCGATGAGCCGCCGTCGTTGACGATCGCCGCCACGCCTTCACTTGCGGCCGGCGTTCTGCCGCAGGCGATCGCGGCCGTCGCGCCGGACTTGATACCGCGTCATCTCCATGTGCAGGCGCTGGCGGCCGAGAATGTCGTGCAGGCCGTGCTCGCCCGCTCGGCCGACTTCGGGATCTCAAGCCTGCCGCTGGAACATCCCGGCCTAGACGTGCACTGGATTGCCGAAGCGTCGTGTGTCGTCGCTCTCGCCGCCAACGATCCGCTCGCCAACGATGACGTGGTGCGTCTCTCCGATCTCGCCGAGCGCCGCATCATCACGCTCGCTAATCCTTACCGCCTGCGGCACCGCATCGACGAGGCCCTGGAGCGGGCGGGTGTGGCGCCGCAACGGATGATCGACGTCAACGCCTCGCTGACGGCCCTGACGATGGTCCGGGCCGGACTGGGTGTCGCCATCGTCGAGCCGGCGACGGTCTGCGGCGTTCCGCTCGAGGGGATCGTGATGCGCGTCCTCGACCACACCATCCCCTTCCTGTTCGGCGCCATCTCGCCTGCCGCGATGCCGCTGACCCCGACAGTTGCCGCCGTGATCGATGCGGCCCGCGCGGTGGCGCTCGCGATGCCCGGTTGCCGGCTGCATGACGCAGGCGGCGTCGAAGCATTGGCCGACACTGTCTACGGCGGCAGCCCGATGACCGAGGACGTGCCGTCATGAGCGACCTCTCGACGTTTCCGAACAGTCTTGAAGCGCTCGAGGCACGCCTGCGCCAGGACCTTGCCTGGCTGGAGCTGCCGGCCAAGTCATGGGTTCCGCCCCGCATCGTCGATGGCCATGGGGTCGTCGACGTTGTGATCATCGGTGCGGGCATGGCCGGGCTCGTGGCTTCCGCCATGCTGAAGCGGCTCGGCGTCGCCAACCACATCCTTCTCGATAAGGCGCCTGCAGGAAGCGAGGGGCCGTGGGTCACCTTCGCCAGGATGCGGACCCTTCGCTCCCCCAAGCAACTGACCGGGCCCGCAATGGGCCTGCCGGCCCTGACGTTTCGCGCCTACTACGAGGCGCGTCATGGCCGCGATGCCTGGACCGCGCTCGACCGGGCGCCGCGTCAGACATGGATGGATTACCTGGTCTGGTACCGGCGCGTGCTTGACCTGCCGGTACGCAATGGGGTCGCCGTCGATGCCATTCGTCCGCGCGCCGACGGCCTGCTCGACCTCGTCTGCCGTCATGATGGCCGGTCCGAAACGAAGATCGCGCGCCATGTGGTGCTGGCAACGGGCCGCGACGGTCTCGGCGGTCCCTTCGTACCGTCGATCGCCCACGGCATCGAGCGCAAGTTCTGGGCCCATACCGCCGACCCTATCGATTTCGCCGCATTGCGCGGCAAGCGGGTCGGCGTCGTCGGAGCCGGCGCCTCGGCGATGGACAACGCCGCCACCGCGCTCGAGGCAGGTGCCGCCCGGCTTGACATGTTCGTGCGCAGGACCGACCTGCCACGGATCAACAAGTTCACCGGCATCGGCAGCCAGGGCGTGGTGCATGGCTTCGCCGGTCTGCCGGATGACTGGAAGTGGCGCTTTCTCGACTACGCCATGCGCTCGCAGACGCCGCCTCCGCGCCCGAGCGTCTTGCGTGTCAGCGCATTCCCGCAGGCCCATCTTCATCTCGGAAGCCCGATCGATCGATTGCAGCAGCAAGGCGACCATACCGTTGTGACGACGCCGAAAGGCAGCTATCCCGTCGATTTCCTGATCTTCGGCACCGGCTTCAGGGTCGACCTGAAGAACCGGCCGGAACTCGCCGCCGTCGCATCCCATATCGGCCTCTGGCGCGACCGCTTTCCTGTGCCCGCGGACATGCGAAACGACGAGCTTGAAACCTCGCCCGACCTCGGAGAGGCGTTCGAGTTCCTCGAGGCCGAGCCCGGCGCTTGCCCGGCGCTGGCCCGCATTCACTGCTTCAACTTCCCGGCCACGCTCAGCCACGGCAAGCTCACGGGCGATATTCCCGCCATCAGCGAAGGTGCCGACCGGCTCGCGCGCGGCATCGTCAGGGCGCTGTTCGTCGCCGACCGCGAGCGTCATTTCGCCGATCTCCAGGCCTTCGATACGCCCGAGCTGCTCGGAGACGAGTGGGCCGACGACGAGACCGCGACGTTTTCCGACCTATCTGCCGAAAGGACACCGACCCGAAATGCTTGAGATCAAAAACCTAAAGCTGTCCTACGGAAACACCCAGGTCCTCAACGGCGTCGATCTCTCGGTGAACCGCGGCGACGTGGTGTCGATCATCGGCCCCAGCGGCACCGGCAAGACGACGTTGCTGAAGTGCATCAACTATCTGGCCAAGCCGGCCTCCGGCACGATCGCCTTCGATCAGGTCAGGATGGACTACCAGAAACCGGACAACACTGCGGTCCATGCGATCCGGCTGCGGACGGCGATGGTCTTCCAGCAGTTCAACGTCTTCAAGAACATGACCGTCATTCAGAACGTGATGGATCCGCTCGTGGTCGTGCAACGCAAGTCGAAGGACGCGGCGCGTTCGATCGCCTTGCAGGAGCTTGAGCGGGTCGGCCTTTCGAGCAAGATCGACAGCTACCCGTCCCAGCTTTCCGGCGGCCAGCTGCAGCGGACCGGCATTGCGCGTGCGCTGGCCGTGAAGCCGGATGTCATGCTCTTCGACGAACCGACGTCGTCGCTCGACCCCGAACTCGTCGGCGAGGTTTTGAAGGTGATCAGGGACGTCACGTCGTCCGGCATCACCTCGCTCCTCGTCACCCACGAGATGCAGTTCGCAAAGAACATCTCGAACCGCATCGTCTTCATGGATCGGGGCGTCGTCGCCGCTCAAGGCAGCCCTGCCGAGATCTTCGACACGCCCTCCAACCCGCGCCTTGCCCAGTTCCTGAATTCCGAACACTCCATCCAGTAAAGAAAGGATGCCTGACATGTCTTCCATCAAGTCGACTTCCCGCCGCACCTTCGGCCTCGCTGTCGCCGGCGTTGCCTTTGCCCTCGCAACCGCGGGCCTATCGCATGCCGAGGACGTGCGCACCATCAAGATCGCGACGGCTGCCGAATCCAAGCCGCTCTCCTGGGGTGCCATCGGCGTCGAGCCGCAGGGTTACGAGCCCGACGTCCTGAAGGCGATCAACGCCAAGCTGCCCCAGTACAAATTCGTCATGGAGGGTGCTGCCGACATCGCTCAGGAGACCGGCCTCGCCACCGGCAAGTACGACATCGCGACCGGCGGCTACTACCGGGCGCCCGCTCGCGAAAAGCAGTTCCTCCTTCCGGAGAGCCCGATCGGCGCCAGCCTGATCAAGATCTACAGCCGCAAGGACAGCGGCATCAACGAAATGAAGGATCTCGTCGGCAAGAAGATCGTGCCCGTGACGGCCGGCGGCGGCATCTACAAGTTCGCCACTGCCTGGCAGGAAAAGAACCCCGACTTTAAAATCGAGATCACCGCATCCAGCGCCGGCATTCCCTATCCGGATCGCCTGAAAGAGGTCGAGAACGGCAAATATGACGCGCTGGTTCTGCCGTCGAACCTCGGCGAGCAGACGGTCATCGACCAGCAGAAGCTCGACGTCAAGGCGAGCGAGCCGGTCGCGATCAACAACACCTTCGTCCTGATCCATCGCTCCGAGGAGAACAAGGCGCTCTCCGCAGACATCGACAAGGCTCTGAAGGAGCTCAAGGCCGACGGCACGCTGGCCAAGCTCTCGCAGAAATGGTTCGGCGAGGACATCACTACCTACATGAAGTAACGCCGGCCAACGATACCGGCGATCAGGCCCAAGACGTAAACAAGGAGTGTTCCGAAGTGGACCTATCCATCATGATCCCCGAGCTGCTCAAGGCGCTGCCGCTGACGCTTGCGATCACGTTCACGGCCATGATCGCCGGCTTCCTGCTGGCCCTGATAACGACGACGTTCCGGGTGCGCAGGATACCGATTGTCAGCCAGCTGGCCGACCTCTACGTCTCCTATGCCCGGAGCGTCCCCGTCGTGCTCCAGTTGTTCGTTGCCTTCTACGGGCTGCCGCTGGTCGTCGCTTTGTTCGAGGTCGAGGACTTCGTGTCCCCGAACGTCGCGGCGATCGTCGGTCTCAGCCTCTACCATGGAGGCTATCTTTCCGAGGTTCTGCGGCCAGCCTACCTCGCCGTGGAACGCGGCCAGCACGACGCCGCCGACAGCCTCGGATACACCTTCCTTCAGAAGATCCTTCGGGTCGTCGGACCCCAGGCGGTGCACATCGCCCTGCCAGGTTACGGCAACTCGATCATCTACCTCATCCACAACGTCGCACTCGTCATGTACATCGGCGCCGCTGATGTCATGGCGACCGCCCATCTGGTCATGGAGCGTGACTACAACCAGTACCAGTTCGAGACCTACCTTGTGCTGGCGGTGATCTATTCGCTGCTATGCCTCGTGGCATGGATCGTCGTGCGCTTTTTCGAAACGCGAAACGCAAAGTTTACGCCCAATACCGCACCGGCCAAGGCCACCATGATGGCAAGCGTCTGATCTAATAGGAGGTCATCACATGTTCGATTCCGAAGTCCTTCTTCCCGATCTCTGGGACATCCTCGGCGCGGTCCCGGTGACGCTCGCCATGGCGCTTGGCATCTTCGTCTTCTCTACGATCGTCGGCAGCCTTTTCGCGATGGTGGAATATCGGCGGGTCCCGGTGCTTCGGGAACTGGTCGTCGCCTACAAGGTCGTCTTCAAGGGCGTTCCGATGGTCATCGTGATCTTCCTCGCCTATTACGGCCTGCCGCCGACGCTGCAGTTCCTGACCTCGCTCGTCGGCATCGACTATAACGGTCACTCGACGCCGAACTGGATCACGCTCATCGTCGCCCTGACCGCCTGCGTCGCAGCCTTCCAGGCGGAAGTCGTCAAGGGCGCCCTCAACTCCTTCGACAACGGTCAGGCCGATGCGGCCTATTCCCTGGGCTACAAGCGCAGCCAGGTATTCCGCCGGGTGATGCTGCCTCAGGTCATCGTCGCGGCCATCCCGGATCTTGCCAACTCCATCATGGTGATCATGAAGGCGCTGTCGCTGGGATTTGCAATCGAGGTCGTCGACATCTTCGCGCAGTCGCAGCTGACCGCGGCGCTGAACTTCTACTATCTCGAAGCCTTCCTGATCGCGGTCGTCATCTACATGGTGATCGCCTATATCGTCACCTACGCCGCCGACCGGATGGAACGGGCTCTGAGGGTATGGGCCTAAAGCGCGTCGGGCGCTTTCTTTGATCGATGATATTCCAGATCACCAGATTTACGCGTTGCATAGCGCTGGTTGGCTGGTTGAAGGCGGGATAGCCGATGCGAGTTTGGATGGCCAGGCCGCAAACTCTTAGTTCGGGATGGCAGCAAAGCTGTCAGGACCTGAAACCCAATGAAGCTGGTCTAAGAAGGTCCTAAGCCTGTGAACAGCTCGTTCTGGCGTTTCCGTCCGCGTCCATTGCCGGCGTTCCACATTCGTATCGATATAGCGAAACTCTATCAGGCCCGATGATTGCGCTGAAATCCGAAGGTAGGCCACTGAGGGAGGGGCATGGTCGGTTTGTTGGACGCATAGATCAGCCATGGATGTCCATCCGAACAGCGCATCCCGAAGCGAACTTCGAGCGATGAAATCGGCAAGTTGCTCAATGCCTTGCAAGGCCGACGAGAATTTTTCGTCTTCCGAACGTCCTCGCGCGTTGCGAATATGGTCAGCGAGTAGGGGCCATGGCCTGATCATACGTCAAGTCTGGCTCAGCAGCATATGGCTGTCAAATGGATGCGCGCACGCGATCATCTCATGTCGAATGCTGCCCGTATTCAGCTTAGCAATGAATCTGGGACTAGCTTCCGCCTCAATCTCGCCGCAATCGTTATAACATAACCGTAATGTTATTACATTGTAGGATGCGCCATGCCCCCGAGCCCCGACCGCCCCTCCGTCAGCCTGCTGGGACAGTCGGCATTCTCTAGGGTGATCGGCATGGCGCTGGTCATTACCGTGCTTTGGCTGGCGATCCACTGGGCGGTTCTCTTGCCATGACGCCGGTGATCCGTCTCGAGAATCTGACCGTCGCCTATAACCGGCACCCCGCCGTCCATCATGTCTCCGGCGCCTTCGCCTCGGGCAGCCTGACGGCGATTGCCGGGCCGAACGGGGCGGGCAAGTCGACGCTGCTGAAGGCGATCATGGGTGAGCTTCGTCCCGCCGAAGGCAGGGTCGAGCATCGGCTGGGGCGGGCGGAATTCGGTTATCTCCCGCAGGCGGCCGAGATCGACCGGCGCTTTCCGATCTCGGTGATCGACACCGTCATGTTCGGCGCCTGGAAGAAGACGGGCGCCTTCGGCCGCATCGCGCCCGCCGAGGTGAAAAGGGCAGGCGAGGCGCTCTCCGCCGTCGGCCTCGACGGCTTCGGCCGCCGCCATGTCGGGTCGCTCTCGGCCGGCCAGTTCCAGCGCGTGCTCTTTGCCCGCCTGCTGGTGCAGGATGCCGGCATCATCCTGCTCGACGAGCCGTTTACGGCAATCGATGCCCGCACCACCAGGGACCTCGTCGATATCGTCACCCGCTGGCATGGCGAGGGCCGCACAGTGATTGCCGTCCTGCACGATTTCGAGCTGGTTCGCGCCCATTTCCCGCAAACGCTGCTGCTCGCCCGCGAACTGGTCGGCTGGGGTGCGACCGCCGACGTCATGTCCTCAGTCAATCTCCTGAAGGCGCGCGCCATGGCCGAGCGCTGGGATGAGGATGCAAATGCCTGCGCACCCGAAGAGGCGCCAGCGGCATGACGGCTTACGATCTCTTCCTGGCACCCTTTGCCGATTACGGTTTCATGCGCCGGGCGCTCGTCGCCTGCCTCTGCCTCGGGCTGGGCTCCGGCCCGATCGGCGTCTTCCTGATGCTGCGGCGCATGAGCCTGATGGGCGACGCGATGAGCCATGCGGTGCTGCCGGGGGCCGCCATCGGTTACCTCGTCGCCGGCTCCCTGTCGCTGACGGCGATGGGCCTTGGCGGCCTCATCGCCGGCCTCTCGGTGGCACTGCTTTCCGGCGCCGTCAGCCGGATGACCGTGCTGCAGGAGGATGCGAGCTTTGCCAGCTTCTATCTCGCCTCGCTGGCGCTCGGCGTGCTGATCGTCTCGCTGCGCGGCTCGAATATCGATCTGCTGCATGTGCTCTTCGGCACCATCCTGGCGATCGATGCTCCCGCTCTTTATCTGATCGGCGCGATCACCTCGCTGACCCTCGTCATCCTCGCCTTCATCTACCGGCCGCTGGTGGCCGAATGTTTCGATCCGGGGTTCCTGCGCGCCGTCGGCGGGCGCGGGCCGGTCTATCACGTGCTCTTCCTGCTGCTGGTGGTGCTGAACCTCGTCGCCAGCTTCCAGGCGCTCGGCACGCTGATGGCGGTCGGCCTGATGATGCTGCCGGCGGCCGTCGCTCAACTCTGGTCGCGCAGTCTGCCCGTGATGATGGCGATAGCAGCCGCAAGTGCTGCCGCCTCCGGCTATCTCGGCCTGATCGCCTCCTACCATCTCGAACTCGCCTCCGGCCCGACGATCATCATGACGGCGGCGGTCCTCTACGGCTTTTCTATTCTTTTCGCGCCCTCCGGCCTTGCCCGGCGCTTTTTTCCCCGCCCGCATTTGAAGGGCTGATCCCAAGGAGACTTCAATGACACCGCACAGACTGCTTCTCTCCGCAGCTATCCCCGCTTTAATGGCGCTGTCGGCCGTGCCCGCTTCCGCCGAAACGCTGAAGGTGGTCGCCTCCTTCACCGTGCTTGCCGATGTCGTCAAACAGGTCGGCGGCGAACACGTCAAGGTGACGAGCCTCGTCGGGCCGAACGGCGATCCCCATGAATTCGAGCCGTCGCCGGCCGACGCGAAGAATTTGAACGCGGCTGAAGTGACCTTCGTCAGCGGCGAGGGGCTGGAAGGCTGGATGGACCGGCTGATCACCGCCTCGGGCTATAAGGGCAAGCCGGTCACCGTTTCCGAAGGCATCAACACCCGCACCATGGAAGAGGACGGCGAAAAAATCACCGATCCGCATGTCTGGAACAGCCCCGTCAACGTCAAGATCTGGGTCGCCAATATCGAAAAGGCGCTGTCATCGGCCGATCCCGCTGACGCCGCCGCCTTCAAGGCCAATGCCGAGAAATACACCAAGACGCTGGATGAACTGAACGCCTACGCCCATGCGAAATTCGACAAGGTCGCCGACGATCGCCGCAAGGTGCTGACCAGCCATGACGCCTTCGGCTATTTCGGCCGCGAATATAATGTCAGCTTCCTGGCGCCGCTTGGCCTGTCCACAGAAAGCGAGGCCTCGGCAGCCGACGTCGCCAAGCTGATCGAGCAGATCAAGGGCGAGCACGTGAAGGCCTATTTCTCCGAGAATTCCAACGATCCGCGCCTCGTCAAGCAGGTCGCCAAGGCAACCGGGGCCGAGCCCGGCGGCGAGCTCTATGTCGAATCCCTGTCCGACGCCAAGGGGCCGGCGCCGACCTATGAGAAGATGTTCAAATACAATGTCGACCAGCTCGCCGCCGCCATGGCGAAATCGAGCTGAGCCGGAGCAATTCCAGGCAAAGCGCGAAACGGTTTTGCCGAGAAATGCGCAAAAACAAAAAGTCAGAGCGGTTCTGCACTTACATGAAAAGCTGAACCGCTCTAGCGAGCGATCAGGCCGCAGCCCGGTGCTCGTCACGGGCTGCGGTCCACACCTCGCGCGCCGCATCGGCATTGATGATCGCGATGCCGACTCCGACGATCAGATCGGGCCACGCCGACCTCCAGAAAAACGCGGTGATCAATCCGGCGCCGACGATGGCGATATTCGCGACCGCGTCGTTGCGGGCAGACAAGAAGGCCGCTTTCGTCAGGCTTCCACCGTCATGACGAAAGCGGGCGAGCAGCAATGCACAACTCAGATTGACGACGAGGGCGCCGAGGCCAGTCAAGGACAGCGCAAAGGGCTCCGGTGCGACGGGCACGGTGAACTTCTGCCAAGCGGTCCAGATCGTTGCGATTGCCGGTGCCAGCAGAATTGCAGCGAGCGCCATGCCTACGCGTGCCCGGGAGCGAGCCGACCAACCGAGCGCCATCAGGATCAGGAGATTGACCGAGGCGTCTTCGAGGAAATCGACCGAGTCCGCAAACAGTGAGACCGACCCGATCGAAAGGGCGACGGCGAACTCGACCCCGAAATAGCCAAGGTTTGCGAGCGCGACGGTCGTGACTGCGCGGCGGAGGGTGGAGCTATGCATGTCCCTTTCAGCCTTTTCGATAAACCCGCCGCCATCGCCGAGGCTGATCCCGTTTTAGCGCGGCCGGCCAACAGCCCTCACAAATTCAGGTCGAAGACCAGGATGCCGGCAAGGCCTCCATCCGTCGACGAGACGATGCGCTCGCCCACGGTCACATGCTCGGGATGGATGAGATAGGCATCCCGGGCCTCGGCGCTTTCAAAGGTCACGGCAAACCCGTCGACGAAGCCGCCATGCAGTCCCTCGGGCGAAACATTCGGCCCGTATTTGATATCCACTATGCCGGGAATGAGCTGTTTCAGGGCGACGATCGCCGCAAACAGCGACTGCTTGTCTTCGCTCGTCACCGCGGTCTTCAGCCGCAGGAATACGCAGTGCAGGATCATCAGTGGTCCTCCCGATTTCTTTGGCCGATTTCTTTGGCCCGATTTTCTTTGGCTGGAGAATAGCGGCGAAAGCCGGGAGAGCAATGAGATTTATTTTCACGCAGGCGTTGCGCCGCAAGCCGCAAGCCGGCAGATTACATCTGGTCGGTCTTGACCATGGGCCGCTTGTAGATCTTCTGGACGAGATCGCTCGCCAGCGCGCGGGCTTCGTCTTTTTGGTCCGCCGTCATCGGCCGGCAGGTGTTCCTGGTGTTTGAACTGTCGAGCACTGTCGTAGAACCGGAATTGGCGATGACGAGATGCCAGCTGCAGGAGGCGACCTTGTCGATGGCGACGGCACCATGGCAACCGGTGGAGAGGCAGAAGGCAACAGTCACCTGCGCCCCGTGGTCGCCTTTATAGGCCAGCCCGACGGCTTTCTTGATATCCGTGACCCATCGCTCGCATTGCGCCTGTTTTGGCCCCGGCTGGCAGCTCTTGGTGACCGGAGTGATGTCGCCGGCCTGAAGCGGCGAGACGCAAAAAACACCCATCGAGAGGGCGAGCAGGAACTTGAGCATGGGATTTTCCTTGTGCAAGGAATGAGTGGCGCACATCGCAGGCCGTTGGTCAATGGCCATCAAAAAAAGGAAGATGGCGCGCCCAACAAAGGTTGGCGCGCCACCGGGAAAATCCGAAATTGTGCAGATCCGACGCCGCCGCTAATCCAGAACGACCACGGCTTCGACCTCGAAGAGCATGGGGTCGATGGCAAGCTTGGGAACGGGAATCAGCGTCTGCGCCGGTAGTGCTTCGCCGAACATGTCCTTGACGTTGCTGGTCAGCACCTCGAGCTTGGACATATCGTGATCGACCACGAAGACCGTCAGCTTGGCGACCTGATCCGGCTTTGCGCCGAGCGCATCGAGGGCGGTGCGCAAATTCGCATAGGCCTGCTTCACCTGGACGGCGAAGTCGGGCGACAAGGTTCCCGTGCTGTCCTGGCCGCCCTGTCCGGAGATGTAGGCCAGCCGGGCTCCTCGGGGCACGATCACCGCCGTGCTGTAGCCATTCGGTGAGGGGTCGTAGAGGTTTTTCGGATTGACGATATCAAGTTTGAGATCGTCCTCATTGGCTGTCGCGGCGGTGGGAGCGCTGATGGTCATGATGAGTCCTCCGATAATGAGATGCTTGATTGCGCGTGACATGACTTCTCCTGGCTTCACCAAGGGCTGCGAGCGACGGATCCTCGCGGCCTGCAGGATGGAATCTTACCGCCACATGATACGACTCGTACGGCGTACGATTAAATTGCATCGTACGCCGTACGAGTCAATCGGTCAGGATCGACATTCCCAGCATTGTCGGCTTAGATCGACGTCTGATCGGTAAGGAAAACGAATGGCAGCCAAACGCAGCGGTGCTGAGAGCAAAGGGTCTGGGCGGAGAGGTGCGCCATCACTCCAGTCCAGGCAGGAGCCGCGCAGTGAACCGCCTCTCTCGCTGGAACGGATCGTGGCGACTGCGGTGGATCTTCTGGACGCCGAGGGCGTCGACGGACTGAAGATGCGTCGGCTGGCCGATCGCCTCGGCTCGGGCGCGATGAGCCTCTATTGGCATGTCGGCAACAAGGAGGAGGTCTTCGATCTGGCGCTGGATTCCGTGCTCGAATATCGCGGCCCGCCTGACATCGTCGAGTCTCGAGACTGGCGCGGGGAAATCGTTCATATGCTCGAAGACTGGCGCGCCAGCATGCTGCGCCATCCCTGGTCGGCCTCGCTGCTGCCGCGCCGGGCGCTCGGCCCGAACATTCTCATTCGCCTGGAACTGCTGAGCAAGACCTTGTCCGGAGCCGGTGTCACTGATGCGGATTTGAACGTCGCGATCTGGTCGCTCTGGAACTATGTGATCGGCGCGACCATCACCCGGGCGAACTTCGACCTCTCCGATGACGACAGGGCGGCCGCGCAGCAGCGCCTGACAGGTCTCAGCCAACACTACGCGACGATCGAACGCTCCCGTCTGCTGCTGGATAATGATTGGGACGGCGCTTTCAGGAAGGGTCTCGACTTCCTGCTTGATGGCCTCGCTCCGCGCCAGTGAACATTCGTCATTTCTGGACGGGACGGTGCCGGATTCTGCGCGTGTGCCGTGGGTGATCGCGGGTAGCGCGGCGACACAGTGTTCCGGCTATTTCCGCAGGATTTTCTCCATCGCTTTCCCCTTGGCGAGTTCGTCGATCAATTTGTCCAGATAGCGGATTTCCCGCATCGTCTTTTCTTGGATCTCTTCCACGCGGACGCCGCAGATCACGCCCGTAATCGACGATCGGGAGGGATTCATCTGCGGCGCTTGCGCAAAGAAATCCTCGAGGTTGGTCTTCGCAGCCAATTGGTCGTCCAGGCTCTGCTGGTTATGCCCCGTCAGCCAACAGATGATGTCATCGACCTCTGTCTTCGTCCGCCCCTTCTTCGCTGCCTTGGCGACATAGTGGGGATAGACGCTCGCGACGCTGATGGAATAGATGCGATGCTTCGTCATCGAGTGCTCCTCAACGTTCCGGATATTTTCCGGCTTGAGATAGCTGATTTCAAGACCTCAACAAGTGGCCGATAATCGGCAGGCTTCTGCGGGCGCGAAGTAGATCAGTGCAAAGGCGGCATCTCTCCAGCGCCGCGCGTCGTCGACCGGATTGCACCAACAACGGACATCGGCTCGGCTTGGGTAGACGACCGCTACGGGGCCGAAAGCCGTCGGTCGGCTTCCGGGCTCCGATTTTCGAATGCAGACCTTGAGCCTGGCGGGCGCGTGATCTGACGCGAAGTGGACGTTCGGTCGCCCTCGGCCGAACGCACGCGCCGGCGACCCCTTCGTAAGTCCGAAATCCTTGGTTTCTGTCCCACCATTTCAGCTATAAGGTGGGAGACATCGCCCAAAGGGGATTCAAGGCCAATGCCCCCAGAGAAGAAGGACCGTTCGCCTGTTGCGCTGGAACAGCGCGACATAAGCGCGGAACAGCGCATGTTCTCACCTTCCGTTGCGCGAAATTCGGCGCCGATCGTCGCGGTCCTAAAACGTGTCCTTCCAACACGTGGCGCCGTGCTGGAGATTGGATGCGGAACCGGCGAGCACGCCGTGTGTTTTGCGGGAGCAATGCCCAACCTCACCTGGCAGCCGAGCGATCCGGATGCCGACGCCCGCACCAGCACGTCTAGCTGGATCAAATTCGCAGGGCTGAAGAATGTGCTGGCACCGCGGGATATTGATGTGTGCTCAGGACAATGGGGCGTCGAACAAACGGGGCATTTTGACGCCATCGTGTCGATCAATATGATCCATATCGCGCCATGGGCGGCAAGCTTAGGATTGTTCGCAGGAGCTGGCCGTTTGCTTCACGCTGGTGGGCTTCTTCTTCTTTACGGCCCATTCATGCGCGACGGGGCACACAACGCCCCCTCGAACGCTGCTTTCGACGCGGCTCTAAAGGAGCGCAACCCATCCTGGGGGGTGCGTGATATCGCTGATCTTGAACAAGTGGGTGAGGCCGCTGGACTTAATCTCCGCGAGACGATCGAGATGCCTACCAACAATACGTTGCTGGTCTTCTCCAGCGGTAGCGCCTGAACGACAAGCGGGCGCGAAAGAGACGTGGGCCCATAGCAGCATTCGGGCCCTTTGCTGCTGTTCGAGGTCGATCCGAGGAACGTGCGGTATGTGTTAGAGCGGTTCAGCTTTTAACGGAAGCGCAGAACCGCTCTATCCTTTTGTTTTTACGCAATTCCGGACGGAAAACCGCTTCGCACTTTTCCTGGAATTGCTCTAGAATGCGGCCCGAAGGCGGAACGCGACAGACGCACTGCGAGGGGCGGTGTGATCGAACCGGAATTCGCGCGACCGAGTGCCAACGTTGTGCTCTTGGAAGGGGAGACGAGGACGATGCCGACACCAGAGCAACCCAGTCTAATAGTTCGACAGAAATCCCCTGAGAATATCGAGTTTCCGTTTGCGTCGCTCTCCGATTGGCTGATCCCAACCGAGCTGTTCTTCGTGCGAAACCATTTCCCGTCGCCGGACCTCGATGCGCGAGACTGGAGATTGCGCGTTGGCGGGGCGGTGGAGCGGCCGATCGAACTTGACCTCGACAGCATCAAGGCGATGCGGAGCACGACTTTCACCGCCGTCGTCGAGTGTGCAGGGAACGGCCGCGTCTACTATGTGCCGCCGAAGGAGGGGTTGCAGTGGCAGAACGGAGCCGTCGGCAATGCCGCGTGGACAGGTGTTCTTCTGCGCGAGATTTTGGAAATGGCGGGCATTAAGCGAACCGCATGTGAGGTTCTGCTCGTAGGCGCAGACAGCGGCGTCGTCGACACGAACAAGAAAACGGCTTCTCCCGGCCCCATCGCTTTTGCGCGCAGTTTACCGCTTGAGAAGGCCATAGCTGACAGCACGATCCTTGCCTATTCGATGAACGAGGAGCCGTTGACGCGCGATCACGGCTACCCGCTACGCGCGGTCGTGGGTGGCTGGTTCGGCATGGCTTGGGTCAAGTGGATCACGCATATCACGGTTGTGGAGCAACCCTTCCTTGGCTACTGGCAGGCGCGCGACTATTTCCGTTGGGAGCGCAACCTCGGGGAACCCAGGCTGGTCCCCCTTGCGGAGATGGAGGTCAAAGCGCAGATCGCGCGTCCCGTACAGGGGGCGCATCTCATCGCCGGCCAACCGTACCGGATTTTCGGAGCCGCCTGGAGCGGAGAGGCTGCTATCCGGCAGGTGCAGGTCTGCACCGGAGATGGCAGGGGCTGGCGCGAGGGGAGGCTCCTCGAAACAGAACGTCCCTTTGCATGGCGCTTGTGGGAGTACATGTGGACCCCTGAAGAAGTGGGGCGATATATACTGCGATGTCGCGCGATCGATGGGGCGGGCTGCGTGCAGCCCGACCTCCAGCGTTCCGACTGCGAGAGCTACGCGGCCAATTGGATTGTTCCGGTGGAGGTTACGGTCGTTCCCGAGCCACAGACGTACGAGGAGGAATTCGTGATCTAATCACCCGCATGGGGCGGAATGGCGGCTTTTGGCGCAGCTGCGACCCGCGTTGTCACTCCGTCATGTCCGCTTTGCAGCAGCAGCGACGGGTGGCTCGATGACCATGATGAGGGCGCATTGCCGCCCGGCAGCATTGGCTCGGCCGGTGGCGTCTCTGATCACATTTCTGCTAAAGCTCGGAAGCAAATCGCCCGCGATGTCACCAACTGCCGAAGTGTGAAGGGCGCAACGGGCTGACGGGCCTCTCGCTCATCAGGCCTCTTGTCTTGAAGGAGGAGCGCTAGGATGAGCACCGACCTGGATACCGTGCGGTCCTATGATACGGTCGCGGCGGAATACGCTGCGGAGGCCGCGGCGATGCCCGAATGGGTCGCGATAGAGATCGATGCGTTCGTGACCGAGCTGGGCGGCTCCGGCAGGGTGCTGGAGATCGGCAGCGGTGGCGGGCGCGATGCACTTGAGCTTGAGAAGCGGGGAATGAGCGTCCGGCGCACCGACATTGCAAAGGGCTTCGTCGAACTGCTTCGCGAAAGTGGCTTCGAAGCCGACCTGTTGGACCCGCTGACCGATGACTTGGCCGACCCGCAGCGTCCCGGCACGCCATACGACGGGATCTGGGCCTGTGCCTGCCTGATTCATGTCGCGCGCGAGGATTTCGGCACGGTGCTTGGACGGCTTGCCGAGGCGACCCGGACCGGTGGCCGATTGCACGCCTCGGTAAGAGAGGGCGAAGGCCAGGATGTGTCCACACACGGCAGTGCTGCAGCGCCCCGGCGCTACGTCGAGATGTACTGGCGTGAGTCTGCCCTGCGCACCGCCCTCACAGACGCCGGCTGGATCGTCAGCGAGCTACGTCGGTGCGTCGGAAAGCCCCATGATCAGTGGCTGAGTGTCCGGGCGAGTCGGGCGTGACGCACATAGAACTTGCGGGAATGGCCGGTTGTGGCGCGACTATGAACTCTAGGTGGTCACCGCCAGGTAGAGTGTCTTTTCACCAGATCGAAGTCCATGATAAGCGGCGCCTATGGGAATCAAGAACTATCTGATCGAAGGCGGTTCCGGCACTGGAAAAACGTCAGTCGCTACCGAACTGGAGCGGCGGGGCTACCATGTCGTCCATGGTGACCGGGTCTTGGCCTATGTCGGCGACCCCGAGACGGGCCAGGCACTCGCAGGACCGCCCAAAGGCGCGGACCGCATCGTTTGGGGATACGCGCACTGGATCTGGCCTGTCGACAAGGTCCGGGCTATTGCTGCCGACACCACCTATCCTGCCACCTTCTTCTGTGGCGGCTCGCGCAATTTCCACAAATTCCTGGACCTGTTCGATAAGGTTTTCGTGCTCGACATAGACGTTGAGACCTTGAACCGACGATTGGATGGGCGGCCAAATGAGCCGGGCTTCGAGCCGGCCGAGCGGGCGCTGGTGCTCCGCTATCATCATACCCGGGAATATCTTCCCATCGGCATCAATATCGACACGACGGGTACTGTCCCAAGTGTCGTCGACGATATCCTCGCTCAACTCACCTGACGACCGATGAGGCCGGCCGCTCCGCTCAGGCCCGTTTCGTCAGCGGAAAGCGGTCGCGCAGCAGCCGCAGCACCGATTCCGAAGGGATCGGCGGGCCGAAAAGGTAGCTCTGGCCGTAGTTGCAGCCCATCTTGGCAAGCTCGATCGCATCCTCGTTGGATTCGATCCCCTCCGCCACCACCTTCATGTCGAGTTCGCGCGCCATTGATATCACCGACCGGAGCACGATCGCCTTCTTGTCGCTGCTGTCGCGCACCAAAGTCTTGTCGAGCTTGATCGTGTCGAAGGGGAAGCGGGTGAGATAGGCGAGCGACGAATAGCCGGTGCCGAAATCGTCGAGCGCCAGTCCGATGCCGGCTTCCTTCAGCTTCTCCAGCACCAGCCGGGCCTGTTCCGGATTTTCCATCACCATGGATTCCGTCAGTTCGAGCTTGAGGCGCGAGGGCTGGCAATGCGTCTTGGCGAGAACCGAACGCACGTCGTCATAGAGCTCGTTATTGAGCAACTGCACGCTCGACAGATTGATCGAGACGAAGATCGGCAATTCGCCGGTCTGGTGCTGCCAGCTCATCAGATCGTTGGTCGCCTGTTCCAGTGCGAACATGCCGAGCGGGCCGATAAGATCGGAGGCCTCGGCGATCGGGATGAATTCGGACGGCGGGATATTGCCGCGTTTGGGATGTTCCCAGCGCATCAGCGCCTCGAAACCGGCGACCTCGACATCTTCCAGCCTTGCGATCGGCTGGTAGACCATCGACAATTCTTTGCGCTCGATGGCGCGGCGCAGATCCGTTTCGAGCTGCAGCCGGTCGGTGCCGAAGTCGCGGAAGGCCGGCTGGAACGGCTCGACACGGTTGCCGCCGGCTCGTTTTGCCCGGTACATCGCAAGCTCGGCGTCGCTGAGCAGGCCGGTGGCGCTCTCCTGCCGGTCGACCCAGGAGGCAAGCCCGACCGAGGCCGTCAGGATGATCTCGCGATTGGCGAAGTTGATCGGCACCATGATCGCCTTGCTGATCGCATCGGCAAAATCGGCGACCTTGGCCGGATTGTGCTCGGAAACCAGGATGAGGCCGAACTGGTCGCCGGCAAGCCGCGCCAGCGTGTCCTGCGGCTTCAGCAGCCGGCGCAGGCGCCGCGTCAGCGCGATGAGGATGTTGTCGCCGGCGGCAACGCCGAGCGAATCATTGACCAGCTTGTAGCGGTCGATATCGATCACCATCACCGTCGGCCGCAGCGTGTCGCCGCCCGGCGCCAGCGCCAGCACCGACTGCAACCGGTCGAGGAAGACCTGCCGGTTCGGCAGGCCGGTCAGATTGTCGTGCAGCGCATCGTGCAGCAGCCGCTCGACGGAATTCTTCTGTTCGGTCACGTCGACGATCGTGCCGACGCAGCGGATGATTTCGCCGTTCGAGCCGAGCACCGGCCGGGCGCGGATCAGCAGCCAGTGGAAATGCCCGTCCTCGGCGCGAATGCGGAATTCGTGGTTCAGCCGCCCGCGGCGGTGTTCGAGCAGCACGTCGAGCGTAGCGCGGAAGCGGTCGCGGTCGTCGGGGTGCAGCCGCGGCAGCCAGTTGCGCGCCGCGCCATGCATGGCGCCCTGGGAAAGGCCGAGCTTGATCGAGACGTCGGGAATGGTGACGACGCGGTCGCGCGCCACGTCCCAATCCCACACCATGTCGCCGGAGCCGGTCAGCGCCAGCGATTGCCGCTCGAGATCGGAAAACAGCCCCTGCTGGAAGGCGCCGCCGGCAAACGCATGCTGCATGACGGTGAAGCCGATCAACAGCACGATCAGCACCAGGCCGCCGCCAAGTGCTGGCTGGATGATGTCGTTGTCGAGCCGTCCGGTGACGGTCAGCCACGCCCCAAACAGCCAGACGAGGATCAGCGCCCAGGCCGGTACCAAAAGGATGGCGCGGTCGTAGCGGTTGAAGCCGAGATAGATGATCAGCAGCAGCCCCATCGTCGCCGTCAGCGCGAAGGAAAGCCTGGCAATGCCGGCGGCAATCGACGGATCGTAGATCGCCACGCCGAAGAGCAGGGCAAGGCCGAGCACCCAGGCAAGTGTGGCGTAGCCGAGATGCGCATGCCAGCGGTTGAGGTTGAGATAGGTGAAGAGGAAGATGACGAAACTCGAGGCCAGCGCCACCTCGGCGCAGGCGCGCCATATTCGCTGGTCGGCCGAGGCGACGCTGATCAGCTTGCCGAGAAAACCGAAATCGACGCAGATATAGCCGAGCACCGCCCAGGCGAGGGCTGCCGTCGCCGGCAGCATCGAAGTGCCCTTGACGACGAAGAGGATGGTCAGGAACACGGCGAGCAGGCCGGCAATGCCGAGCACGATGCCGCGATAGAGCGTGAAGGCGTTGATCGTGTCCTTGTAGGCGTTCGGTTCCCAGAGATAGATCTGCGGCAGCTCCGGCGTCGACAGTTCGGCGACGAAGGTGATGACGGCGCCGGGGTTCAGCGTGATGCGGAAGACGTCGGCCTCGTCGCTCGGCTGCCGGTCGAGCGCGAAGCCTTCGCTCGGCGTAATCGCGCTGATGCGCTGCGAGCCGAGATCCGGCCAGAACAGCTTGGAATTGACCAGACGGAAATGCGGCGCGACGATGACGCGCTCGAGCTGTTCTTCCGAGACATTGGCAAGCGCAAACACCGCCCAGTCGCCCTGATGGTTCTCCGAGCTTGCCCTGACCTCGATGCGGCGGCGGATGCCGTCGGCGCCGGCCGCCGTCGAAACCTGGAAGGCCTCGCCCTGGTTGGCGTAGATCTCGGTCGTCGCGGTCAGATCGAGCGCGGTATCGTCACGGGAAATTTTTACCGGTTCGGCCGCCTGGGCAACACCCGCCACGAAGGCGAAGGCCGCCAGGAAAAGGGCTGCGATCACCGCGATCACTCGTCCGGACGGTGACTTGGGCAGCATGCGGTCTCTTGTCATCGGCTGTCGGTTATCCTGCCTTTATCCGTATCAGTGGCGAGACGTGAAAACATCACATGGTCATGCCACTGACCGTTGATCTTCAAATATCCGCGCAGATAGCCTTCCTGTTGAAACCCGGCTTTTTCAAGCAGACGGATGCTGCGCGCGTTATCTGGAATACAGGCTGCTTCGATACGGTGCAACTCAAGCCCGGCGAAGATGTAAGGAATAACCAATTGAAGGGCGGCGAACATATGCCCCTGGCCGGCGTGGCGTTCGCCCATCCAGTAGCCGATCATGCAGCTTTGTGCCGCACCCCTTCTGATGTAGCCGATGGTGACGCCGCCGACGAGCGTCATGTCACCTTTCAGGAAAATGAACAGCGGCACCGCCTGGCCCGAGGCGTATTCCTGCTTGCCGCGGACGACACGGGCGCGGTAGGCGCCCTCCGTCAACTCGTCGCGCCGCCAGGTCGGCTCCCAGGGTTCGAGGAACTTGCGGCTTTCGGCGCGCAGCCGGTGCCACTGGTTGAAATCCTGGTAGCGCGGCAGGCGCAGGAAATACCTGTCGTTCTCCAGCTCCACCGCTTCCGGCTGCCGCTGCAGGAACCGAAAAACCGATTTTGGCATCGATCACTCCCGGCAGGACGAACGTCGGCTCAGCGGCTTGCCTGCAGCGTCTTCGACGCCGGGACCGAAAGCGAGGCGGTGATATCTTCCATCGGTGCGAGCTGGTCCAATGGCCCGATCGCCGAAAGCGTCGGCACCGTGTCATAAAACAGCCGGCCGGCAAGGTCGGTCAGCCGCTCGACGGTGATGCCTTCCAGCCGCTCCATCATCTCCGGATTGGAGATCGGCCGGCCGTAGAGCATCATCTGCCTGGCGATCTGGCCGGCCCGGGCAGCCGGGCTTTCCGCACCCATCAGCAGCTGGGCGCGGATCTGGGCGCGGGCGCGCTCGATTTCCTTCTGGTGGATCGCATCGGCTGACTTGTGCAGCTCATCGATGATGACGGGCACCAGCTCCGGCAGGTTTTCGCCGCCGGTTGCGGCATGAATGCCGAAGATGCCGGTGTCGGAAAAACCCCAGTGGAAGGCATAGACCGAATAACAGAGGCCGCGGAACTCGCGCACCTCCTGGAAGAGCCTGGAGGACATGCCGCCGCCAAGGATATTGGCGAGGATCTGCGAGCAGTAGAAATCGCGGGCGTGGTAGGGCTTGCCTTCGAAACCGAGCAGGATCTGCGCGTCCATCAGGTCGCGCGGTTCGCGCACGCTGCCGCCGATATAACGCGCCGGTTCCATGACGGGCGGCGCCGAAGGGGCCGTCGGCAGGTTGGCGAAACGATCCTCGACCATGCGCAGGAATTCTTCATGCTCGACGGCGCCGGTGGCGACCACGAACATCCGGTCGGTCGTGTAGTTGCGGCTGAGATAGCCACGGATCTGCTGCGGCGTGAAGGAGACGACGGTCTCCGGCGTGCCGAGGATCGCCCGGCCAAGCGTCTGGTCGCGATAGGCGACCTCGGAGAACCGGTCGAACACCACGTCGTCGGGCGTGTCGTTGGCGGCGTTGATCTCCTGCAGGATCACCTGCTTCTCGCGCTCCAGCTCCTCTTCCTCGAAGGCCGATTCCGTCAGGATGTCGGCGAGGATATCGACGGCGAGCGGCACGTAGTCCTTGAGCACGCGGGCATAATAGGAGGTCGTCTCGGTCGAGGTCGCGGCATTGACTTCGCCGCCGACATCCTCGATCTCCTCGGCAATCTGGCGGGCCGTGCGGCGCGCCGTGCCCTTGAAGGCCATGTGTTCGAGCAGGTGAGCGATGCCGTGCTCGTTGTCCGTCTCGTTACGCGATCCCGATTTGATCCAGACTCCGAGCGCAACGCTTTCAAGATGCGGCATGGTCTCTGTGACTACTGTCAGCCCGGATTTTAGCCGGGTGCACTCAACTGTCATTGGCTATCTTTCTGCGCCTGCTGTCGTCTCGCCGCGGGCATGCTTGCCGATAAAAGTCTCAACGGCTTTCAGCTCCGGTTTGATGATCTGGAAACGCTCCTCCCTGTGCATCAGATCAGCAAGCCACGTCGGAAGCGCCGGGTCAATACCGCAGGCGGATTTTACAGCGGCGGGGAATTTCGCCGGATGCGCGGTCGAAAGCGTCACCATCGGCGTATTCGGCTTTTCTTTCTTGGCAGCGACGAAGACGCCGATCGCCGAATGCGGATCCAGCAGATAGCCGGTCTCGGCATGGGTCTTGCGAATCGTTTCGGCCACCTGCTTCTCGCTGGCACGCCCGGCGCGGAAGTCACGGCGGATCGCCTTCAGCGCTTGGCTGCCGATCTCGAAGCCGTTGGATTGCTTGAGGCTTTCCATCGCCGCGCGCACCTTCGAGGCGTCGCGGTCATAGGCTTCGAAGAGCAGCCGTTCGAAGTTCGACGAGATCTGGATGTCCATCGACGGCGAACTCGTCGCCTTGACCGCCTTCATGTCGTAGCGGCCGGTCTTCAGCGCCCGCGCCAGGATGTCGTTCTCGTTGGTGGCGATCACCAGCCGGTCGATCGGCAGGCCCATGCGCTTCGCGCAGTAGCCGGCGAAGATATCGCCGAAATTGCCGGTCGGCACCGTGAACGAGATCTTCCGGTCCGGCCCGCCGAGCGCGACCGATGCCGTGAAATAATAGACGATCTGGGCCATGATGCGCGCCCAGTTGATCGAGTTGACGCCTGATAGCCGGACCCTGTCGCGGAAGGCCACGTCGTTGAACATTGCTTTCACGAGGTTCTGGCAATCGTCGAAATTGCCCTCGACGGCAAGCGCATGCACGTTCGGTGACGACGAGGTCGTCATCTGCCGCTGCTGCACGGGCGAGACTTTGCCGTGCGGGAAGAGGATGAAGATATCGGTGCGCTCGCGGCCCGCAAAGGCGTCGATCGCAGCCCCGCCGGTGTCGCCCGAGGTAGCGCCGACGATCGTCGCCCGCTCGCCGCGTTTTTCCAGCGCATAGTCCATCAGCCGGGCGAGCAACTGCATCGCCACGTCCTTGAAGGCGAGCGTCGTGCCGTGGAAAAGCTCCATGACGAAGCTGTTCGGCCCGGTCTGGACGAGCGGCGCGATCGCCGGGTGGCGGAAGGTGCCGTAGGCCTCGTCGATCATCGCCCGGAAAGTGTCGTCGGGGATCTCGCCATTGGTGAAGGGCGACAGGATGGTGAAGGCGATCTCCTGATAGGTCTTGCCCCTGAGCGCCCGGATCTCCTTCTTGGAAAAGCTCGGCCATTTCGAGGGAACGTAGAGCCCGCCATCGCGCGCCAGCCCGGTCAAAAGGGCGTCGCAAAAGCCGAGGGAAGGGGCCTCGCCGCGGGTCGAGATATAATCCACGTTCGTCATCCTTGATCTATCGCTGGAGGAAACCCGGCCGGCCGGCACCATGGCCCGCTCTGCCTGAAATCGGGCCGGAAATCGAAAAGGCGCCGCCCTGCCGGCAGGGCTTTGCTCGTATGCTTTTGAAGTTGCCCGCATCCGGCGTCGAAAAGTGCATCAAAACGGCGCTTACCCAATCGATTTTTGTTTGCGCCGCTGATATAGACCATCGCAAACCGTCATGAAAGGCCCTGCTGAAAAGACACGGGGCCTCCAAGAAACGCTTGTACAAGGGATGGAATATGGTGCTCGGCAAGGTCTCGCGTCTCATCGTCTCCGCATCTTTTCTTGCCCTGCTTACTGGTTGCAACTCGCTCGGCATAGGCGGCGACAGCAAGTCGTCGGCGCCGACCCAGCCGAACGGCACCGCCCAGATCATGCCGCTGGCGCCCGCCAACCCGTCCTCGAACAATCCTTCGATCGGCACCGCCACGACGGCGCAGGGCACGGTCGCCCCCGTCGTCCAGGGCGCCTGCCCACAGATCTTCATGCGTGACCAGGACGCGATCTTCCGCACCTATGCCAAGGGCAAGAAGGACGATCCGCAGCAGATCGTCTACCAGGCCTCCTTCGGCGATTACACTCGCCAATGCACGCTGAACGACTCGAACCTGACGATGACCATCGTCGCCCAGCTGCGCCTGATCACCGGCCCGGCCGGCACGCCAGGCCCGCTGACGCTGCCGATCCGCATCTCCGTCGTCGACGGCGAGACGGTGCTCTATTCCGAGGTTACCAAATTCCCGACCGAAATCCCGGCGGGTGCTCCGGGCACGCAGGTCATCTTCCGCAAGGACGGCATCAAGATGCCGGTC
Source organism: Rhizobium sp. CB2179 (assembly GCF_057653455.1). Classification (NCBI taxonomy): domain Bacteria; kingdom Pseudomonadati; phylum Pseudomonadota; class Alphaproteobacteria; order Hyphomicrobiales; family Rhizobiaceae; genus Rhizobium; species Rhizobium sp. CB2179. The sequence goes on from NZ_CM172781.1 coordinate 699,004, forward strand.
GGCTCCGGCGCACTGGTGCGCGTCAATATCGGCTTCGACACCCTGCCGGCAAAGACCAAGAAGAGCAGCTAAGCAATTCCAGCGGCTGCTTCCGAGATACGGATGCACGACCTCCCTCATTCCTGTGCTCGTCACAGGAATCCAGCCACGGCGCGTCTGCGCTGTGAATGACTCTCATCGACGAAGCCTTTCTCTCGCGCCCAAGGACTTGGGCGCACTGGATCCCTGTGACGAGCACAGGGATGAGGAAGGAGAGGGCGTGCTCGCCTGACACAGCATTCCGGCTTGATCTCGGCCATTCTATGGGCTCGGCAGAGTCAAGGCGTGGTGTCAGTCCACAGCTCCGCGGTGTCGGGCTTAAGGCCTGAGGCGCCTCAGAGAACGTTGTCCCAGGCCGCCAGCGCGGCGACGACACCTGGCAGGTCGTTCATGCGCGAGATTGCCGTTTCGGCGCCGGCATCCGTTAATTTGTCGGCATGGGCGGGATAGCTGTGCGAGGCGCCGGTAAAACCGATGACGCGCATGCCGGCGGCGCGTGCCGCGTGCACGCCGTGGACGGAGTCCTCGACCACAATAACCTTGTCCGGCGAAACACCCATCTGGCTTGCGCCATGCAGGAAGATGTCGGGCTTCGGCTTGGCGCGGTCCGGGCCGAGATCCTTGGCGGAGAAAATGTTCGGGGCAAACAGCGGCTTCAGGCCCACCTTGGTCAGCATCATGTCGAGCCGCTTGGTGCTCGAATTGGAGCAGATGCAGCGCTTGATCGGCAGCCTGGAGAGGGCGAATTCGACGCCTGGAATGGCCTCGACGTCCTCTGCCAGCCTGAGGTCGAGCATATGCTCCGACTTGTCGAGCAGCGAGGCCGAAAACGGGATGCTTGCCTCGCGCTCGATCTGCAGCAGGATGTTGCGCCATGTCATGCCGGCGAAGCGCTCGCCCATTTCTTCGACGCCGATCGGATATCCGGCCTCTGTCAAAAGCACGGATTCGACTTCCGCCGCGATGATTTCCGAATCGACGAGAACGCCGTCGCAGTCGAAGATGATGAGGTCGAAGCCGTCCATATGTTCACGCCTTGCTGAAAGTCTGGGCTGGAAGTCGGGGTCTTGTCCGGGAATGCTGCGGCTTTACACGATGCCCGGCCAAAGCTCAACCTGATCTCAAGCATGGCAGCGATGCGGCATGCGACGGGCTCCGTCGTCGCAGTCGGATCGGCCGCGTTGGCCGCCGTCATCCTGGTCTCGACAAGCAGGAACCCGCTCGCTACCGAAGGCGCATGGGGAGGGAACCGGAGGCACAATCGCAAGCCGCATCAGCCGAATGCTCGCCGGGCGCATCGTGCGCGGCGCTATAAAATGAGAGCGCCTGGAGATGACGATGGAATGACGTCGGCGGGATTGTCCGCCGACGTCATGGCAAATTTAAAGCGCGCTCAGAAACGCGAGGGACGGCATAAAGAAATATTCGCCTCCCTTCATCTTCACCGCTTGAGGAACGGTTGCGACGGTCTTGAGGGAGCTGGGATCACCCCAGATGGCGGCTCCTTCCATATCTGGTCGCGCAGCATCTTGTTTTGTTTGACCGATGACCGGATCGACCCCAGGCGGTGGAAAGCCAGCCGGAACGGCCGGGAAACCGGGATTGTTGGCCCAATTTTTCTGCGTGAATTCGAACTGATTGCCTATGTCACTGTTGAACGCCATGAACAGCAGGCCGACGTATTTACTCGGTTTGTTCTCGATCTTGCCATCGTTCGGATTATCTGTTCGCACGCCATAGGTTTGGCCGCGTCGGGCCATGAGGTGCTTTCGCTCGCCAGCAATGTTTTCGAACCCGCCCGACCCTCGCGGATTGGTTTTCCGGATATGCCCTGAAAAGGGACACTTCGCGCCGCTCTTGTCGCTGAAGTAGTTGAAGTTGTTCGGGACGGGTGACTCAACTCCGTCTTCTGACTGCATCGTGACCGGCGTTCCGTCCTCAAAGCGCCCGACGACCATAGCGCCGGCCCTTTCGTCATCAGATCCGAATAAGCGATCTGCAAGTTTCTGCTCCTGCCTTTTGAAGCGGCGGACGTTTTGTTCCAGCTTCCGGTATACGAAGTAACTTCCGAAATGAACGGCCGGATCGGGCGCTGCTGGATCAGGAACAATGACCTGTTCTAATGGGAAAGCCGGATCCCAGTTCGCAATCCCATCTGTCGCGTTTTCTTCGGCGTCGATGTCTTCCAGCAGAAACAGCGGCTGGCTTCGCCCATCGACATAGCCAAAGTGTTCGATACCTTCTTCATTGTCATTGTGAAGGCCCAGGCCATCTTGCGTCCCTACGATTGTTACCCCATGCGAGGCTTGGATCAAGTCTACCACCTGATCGTGAGCCGTGACCTTGGTGTCATTGAGCATATCTCCCACCAGAACGACCGCATGGATGGGATTGCGAAAATAAGAATCCCACCTGCTGACATCAGGGTCATTCAAGTCGGATTTTTGCATACCCGCGCGGAATATCGGATCGCTCGGTCTTTGGGCGATTTGGAGGGCTTGATAGCCCGCGTCAGTAAGGCCAAGCCCAATGTACGGCGTTCCCGGCGTCGAAGGTTTGGCTTTGAATGCTTCAATTTCCATTAAATGTTGCTTTGCCGATTTCATCAGCGTCGTGGAAATCGCCCGAAGGAAGCTTTTCGCAGCCTCCTTATCGTCAAACCGCAGAAAAAATAGAGTCAAAAACTCACGAACATGCGCCTTGATGATGTTCGGCTGAAGATTGTTAAGCATAGTGCTGTCGTCAGTTGATAGATTTTTCCATGAGATTGGAGAGTTTAACGTGACGGACATCTTGCATTCCTCCGTTAATGACGTCGTCATTAAACAACAGGTAGCATATTAGAGTCAACGCAACCATTTATTATTTGATTTGTATTTCTAATGACGGTTTGAATCTTTTGCCATTTTTGATCTACAAACGAACCTATTGATATCGGGTGCTCACCCGCCCTCTTGGATAGGCTCTGCTGCCAGATCGGCTGAAGAGTGCGGTGACTGTCGGTCGTCTTCCGCTGAGAAGAGGATGGAGCGACTTTCCGCCGCCCGGCGCGCACAGCCGTTGTCGAAGAAACTTGACATCAGGGCTTCGCCGAGACTGCCGGCGAGATGAGCCCGCCTTTTGTTACAGTCGAGGCAGGAGCGGCAGCCGCGATGATCTGAGGTCCCCGACGTCGCCGGAATGAACAATGGCGAGCAGATAGCAGCGGTCAGGCCGCCAGCTGCCCACCCCTGCGTCCGGCTGCAGATTGCGTCGAAGCCGTCGCCCGAAGCCTGAACCGGGAAACCAGTTCACGCAGCGTGGCAGCTTCCTGAGCAAGCTGGCCGGATGCCGCGGTGGATTGCTCCACCATCGCGGCGTTCTGCTGGGTCACCTGGTCCATGGAATTGACGGCGGTGTTGACTTCGGCAAGGCCGGTCGACTGCTCTCTGGCCGATACGGCGATTGCATCCATGTGCTGGTTGATGCGGGCAATCTGCTCGCTGATCGCCTTCAGAACCTGGCTGGTGTCGAGAACCAGTTTGACGCCGCTTTCCACTTCCACCGAGGATTTCTGGATGTGGCCTTTGATTTCCTTTGCCGCCTGAGCCGATCTCTGGGCGAGTTCGCGCACTTCCTGGGCGACCACCGCAAAACCCTTGCCCGCGTCGCCGGCGCGTGCCGCTTCGACGCCGGCGTTCAGCGCCAGCAGATTGGTCTGGAAGGCGATCTCGTCGATCACGCCGATAATGCTGGAAATCTGCTGGGACGAAGCCTCGATGCGGCGCATGGCTTCTTCGGCATGCGACACGACTTCCGAAGATTTGGCGGCATTGCGGTTTGCATCGGTCGCTTCCGTGCGTGCCTCGTCGGTCCGCTTGCTCGAGTTCGAGACATTGGCGGTGATCTGATCGAGCGCTGCGGCGGTTTCTTCGAGAGAGGCTGCCTGCTGTTCGGTTCGTTTTGACAGATCGCCGGCCCCGGATGCGATTTCCCTGGTGCCTTCGTCGATCGCGGCAATGGCGGTCGCAATCGCGCTGAGCGTCTGATCGAGCTGCCGGATCGACATGTTGAAATCATGCCGGAGGTTCTCGAAATCAGGCGCGAACGGCTCATCGATCTGGAAGGCAAGATCGCCGGATGCAAGCCTCTTCAAGCCTGCGGCGAGGCCTGATGTCGCCGCCCGCAGCCGTTCGGCTGCATCTTCGTCGGCCTGCTTGCGCGCCGTGATCCGCTCGGCTTCGCCCTGTAATCGGGCTGCCTCGGCGTCTTGCTCAAGCTGCTTATTGGCAATCGCCGCCTGGCGAAAGATTTCGACGGCCGATGCCATCGTTCCGATTTCATCGGTGCGGCCGATCCCGGTGCAGGCAATTGCTGTGTCACCGTCGGCAAGCTTTTGCATGTCGTTGGAAAGCGAAAGGATCGGCTTGGTGACGGTCTTGCGGGTCAGGAAATAGAGCCCGAGCGCAAACAGCGCGGCCGCAGCCAGAAGTGCTTTCAGAACAATATCGACCGAAGCTTTTATGTCGGCGCTATGCTTGGAAATATCGTCCGACGCCGCCGTGATCTGGTCCCCGGTCTGTTCCATGGCCGTTTCCAGCGTCGAGAACTGCGCCATGAATTCCGGCAAGGCCTTCAATGCTGCCGAGGGATCCTGGCTCGCCAGATCGACAATCTTCGTGGCGCTTTCGATATAGGTCAGAAGGGGACGTTCGATGCTGGCAAGCAGCGCCTTGGTCTTTTCGTCGGCGGCAAGAGCCTTATTGGCGCCAATCATCTCACGGAACGACGCGTCGTGCTCCACCAGATCCGCCTTCACCGCGGCAGGGTCTATGCCTGCTGCCGGGTTGGAGGCAAGCATCGACGCCAGCACATCCGCGCGCATTGCATCATGCATCATGTCGGCCTGCATGTGGTTGCGCAGAATTTGCGCCGACCGGGCAACGTCGGCGTTGTTTTCGGAGAGGGTCGAGGCGGACCAGATGCCGACGCCCGTAGCGCCGCCCGCCAATGCGAAAATCGCGATGCTCGCAATGATGATCTTATGCTGGATCGACGCCATGACAGGGCTCTCTCGTTAATTTAGAACGTGAGAGTAGCCGAACATGCTTAATTATTTTCTTAGCACCATATGGCTTAACGGCGCGAAAACAACAGGTTGTAGCGGATATTTCACTTTCGATGAAAGGTTGAGCTCTTTGTGGGTCGGGCGGATGCCCGCTACCGATAGGATGACGGACCTGCGCGAGTGCCGCGGCCTCGTCGAGGCTCATTGCTGCTTACCGGTCTGGGGCGTACGATGCACGTACAATGGGAGAGGGACCATGAGGCTTTCAGCTTTCGTCCGACCGGCGGCAGCCGTAGTGCTGCTGTTTGCCTTCACATCCACCGACGTCATCGCCAAGGGCAAGCACCGAAGCTGTGCGCAGCTGCAGGCGATGAAGGATAATGCCCTGACCGGCGGAAAGCATGCCGGGGATGGCACCGACAAGAGAGCCAAGATCGAAAGGAAGATGAGGAAGAAAGCCTGATCTAAATCAAAGAAGTAGAGCATGATGTCGTCCGAAAACCGCTCACACTTTTCGGCATCATGCTCTAGAGGCAAGTCGCCGCTAGCTTGCGAGTACCGAGAGAACACGGTCTGGAAGCAGGCGAGCCTGTTGCCGAGACGGCAGAGATGCGCCTTCGTTGAGGATGGCGCGACATCCATCAAATCCGCCTCATGCCAGACTAACCGCAGTCCGGGGACTACCTTTGGCATTCTCATGCACTAGATGGCGATCGAGGAGGACGTCACCGCCGCTCTTGGGAGGAGAACAAGCGGCATGTCTAGAGAATGGATGAAGAGGAAGACTGCATGACGATCGAGGACATCATCGAAACCCTGGAAAAGACTGACATGCCCGACAGCCGGATCGACGCCTTCATCACCTGTGCCTTTCTGTTGAAGCAACTCCGGCCGGCCGAGCCCAACGATTTCGACGGTCCTCACGATTACCTGCCGAGCAGTATCAAGTCTGAGCACGGCTTCCTGATGGCGCGACCCTTCACGCACGACGTCAATCACGCCATCGACCTGTGCCGGGAAGTCCGGCCGGATGCGGTTTGGCACCTCGCCCGCGGCCGCCAGACACCGGACGAGTCGCTCTACGGTGCGCAGCTGCGCGAGATCAAGGAGAGCGAAAGCGTGCTCGGTGAAGCCGAGAGCAATCACGCAGCGCTGGCGCTCACTCTGGCGGCGCTGCGGGCGCATGTGCGGCAGGAAGATGAAAAGAGGGCAGGTGCGTGAGGGCGCTGGAGCGTGCCTCGGAACCTCTTGCAGCTCCGCAATAACCTACGGATCGACCGGGAAAAACATGAGGAACTGCCGGTCGCCCTCCGGCGAAAACAGGATCGAGCGGCTTTCGGCCGTGCGCCGCGCCCAGCCTTTGTCGAGGAAGCTTGACAGCAGGGCCTTGCCGAGGCTGCCGGCGAGGTGGGCGCGTCTTTCGCTCCAGTCGAGGCAGGAGCGGCAGAGCGGCCGGCGCGACGATCTGAGGTCGCCAACATCGATGCCGATGCGTTTGAGATCGCCTTCGCCCTTTTCCGTCAGCGCCAGGCCGTCGCCGACCGCGTCGATCGAGCCGGAGGCAATCAGGCTGTCGAGCATGCGCACGCCGTAGTCGCCGGCAAGGTGATCGTAGCAGATGCGCGCCTTGCGCAGCGCCGGCTCCTTCGGCCCCGGCTGATGGCGCAGATGGCCGCGTCCGGCGGCAAAGCCCATCATGCTTTCGATCAGCCGGGCGACGGCCTCGTCGGCCAGCGTGAAATAGCGATGGCGTCCCTGTTTGCGCTGGGTTAGCAGCCCGCCGGCTTCGAGCTTGGCGAGATGCGTGCTCGCCGTCTGCACGGTGATGCCGCCGACGCCGGCAAGCTCGGTCGCCGTCAGTGCCCGGCCGCCGGTCAGTGCCGCCAGCATGTTGGCGCGGGCGGGATCGCCGATGAGCGCGCCGATCTGCGCAATGTCTGGGCCTTCCTTCATAGTTCGATCGTAACCGAAGCATCGCCGTCAGGCAATGTGCGAAAACGGGTAGGCAGCCAAAGGAGAAACCGATGATCACCTGCTTCATCCGCTATCAGATCGACCCCTTCAAGAAGGAGGCCTTTGCCGAATATGCCCGCAACTGGGGCCAGGCAATCCCTCGGAACGGCGCCGACCTGATCGGCTATTTCGGCCCGCACGAGGGATCGGCGACGACGGCTTACGGCGTCTACAACATCGACAGCCTCGCCGTTTACGAGGCCTATCGCGCCAGGCTGGCCGCCGACCCGCTCGGCCGCGACAATTACGAATTCGCCAGGCGCGAAGGCTTCATCCTCAAGGAGGACCGCATCTTCCTGAAAAACGTCTCCGCCCCTCACGCCAAGCTGGTGCTGCCATGATCGCCGTCATCTTCGAAGTCGTGCCCTATATGGGCGAACGCCACAAATATCTCGACCTCGCCGGCGAGCTCAGATCAGAGCTCGAAAAGATCGACGGCTTCATCTCGATCGAACGTTTCGAAAGCCTGACGAACCGCGGTAAGCTCTTATCGCTCTCCTTCTTCCGCGACGAGGAGGCGGTCAAGGAATGGCGCAACCGCGAGACCCATCGGGCCGCCCAGCAGGCCGGCCGCGGCGGCGTCTTCGCCGATTACCGCCTGCGGATCGCCAGTGTCGTGCGCGACTACGGCATGTTCGAACGCGATGAGGCGCCGAGCGATAGCCGCGAGGTTCACGATGCGGCGTGACGCGTGGCGACCACTACGCGCGGTTCACCGGGATTGCGCGTGACTGGGCAGCCTCTTGAGTTTCCTTCTTTCATGGTCACAACCGCATAGGGTTTAAACTCTGCAGACCATCTTTCATCGTGGTCCTGATAACCTGCCTTCGAAACGCACCAGGCCCATTGGTATTCCACCGTTCCGTGCATCATAAGCGGATATCTGGTATGCCACTCCTTCACCTCCGGAAATGAGGCCCTCCCATCGGTGTCCGTCAACACGACGGCTATCGCGTGCTGGGCACTGGGGATCGCGCGCATATTGAGTCTCACCTGCGCCCCTTGGATCGGCGTGCCCGTCTCCGATCTCACAGTTAGTGATGCCTCTGGTTGGACGGTCTCATGGAGTGGCAAGCCGCATCCCGCCAGCATCAAAACCGCTCCCGACGCGACGCCGCGCGCCATCGTATTGGCCAAAGTTACTGTCACGCCCAAACCGCCTGCTCTTGGATATACGGACGCATCTTACGGCGGCTATGGGTGAGCGCCAGACGAATGCCCCTGATTGTAGCTTGCCACCTGAACTTTCAATTATTTGCAGTTCTATGTCAAACTTACCGTCCTTAAAGAACGGTTCGACCATTAGCCCTCGACAGTTGCGGCTATGGCTGCCGTCGATTGGCCCCCCGAATAAATTCCCGAAATCGGCCACCGCTTCAGGCTTTGGTAACTAAGTTGCGTAACCATAACGGACAGTTAAGCGTAGAGCGTATGAGTGAGTATCAGAATGGCATCAGTTTTTCCGCTTGCCGACCTCAAGGCTTCCGTCAAGTCGGATTCCCGGCCGGATTCCAGGCCCGGGTCTTGGGTTGACACGATCATCAAGGGCGATTGCGTCAGTGCTCTTGAAGCTTTGCCCAGCCACTCCGTCGATATCATCTTTGCCGACCCGCCGTATAATCTCCAGCTCGGCGGAACGCTGCATCGTCCCGATCAGTCGCTGGTCGATGCGGTCGACGACGAATGGGATCAGTTCGCCTCCTTCGAGGCCTATGATGCCTTCACCCGTGCCTGGCTGCTGGCCTGCCGGCGCGTTCTGAAGCCGACCGGCTCGATCTGGGTGATCGGCTCCTATCACAATATCTTCCGTGTCGGCGCCACGCTGCAGGATCTGAATTTCTGGATCCTCAACGACATCATCTGGCGCAAGACCAACCCGATGCCGAATTTCAAGGGCCGCCGTTTCCAGAACGCCCATGAGACGATGATCTGGGCAAGCCCTAGCGCCAAGGCCAAGGGCTATACCTTCAATTACGATGCGCTGAAGGCGGCCAATGACGACGTGCAGATGCGCTCCGATTGGCTCTTCCCGATCTGCAACGGCAGCGAGCGGCTGAAGGGCGAGGACGGCAAGAAGGCCCATCCGACACAGAAGCCGGAAGCGCTGCTCGCCCGCGTCATCATGGCCTCGACCAAGCCAGGCGATATCGTGCTCGATCCCTTCTTCGGCTCGGGAACGACGGGCGCGGTCGCCAAGCGTCTCGGCCGTCATTTCGTCGGCATCGAGCGTGAGCAGGATTATATCGATGCGGCCTCGGCCCGCATCGCCGCCGTCGAGCCGCTCGGCAAGGCGGAACTGACCGTCATGACCGGCAAGAAGGCCGAGGTCCGCGTCGCCTTCAACGTGCTGGTTGAAAGCGGCCTGATCAAGCCCGGCCAGGTGCTGACCGACGCCAAGCGCCGTTATAGCGCGATTGTCCGCGCCGACGGCACGGTAGCATCCGGCGGCGAGGCCGGCTCCATTCATCGTCTCGGCGCCAAGGTGCAGGGCCTCGATGCATGCAACGGATGGACCTTCTGGCATTTCGAAGACGGGCAGTCCCTGCGCCCGATCGACGATCTCAGGTCCGTCATCCGCAGTGATCTGGCAAAGGCGTAGTGAGCAACGCCTCTACGGATCGAAACCACCTTCTTCCGATTTCCCTCCAGTTGCGGAAGAAGACCAAGGCGCCCGGGGTCAAACCCGGGCGTCCTCTTTTCAAAAGTCCTGGTAATCGGTGACCTCAACCCGTGTGACACGGCCTTCCGCGTTGAAGGTGATCGTCTCCTCGCCCTCGCGGATCAGCGGCTTGCCTGATTTGCTGTGGGTGGCGCGTACCGACCAGACCGATCGGCCGGAGAGCGGCGTCAACGTTTCCACCAGCGAATTTTCCGCCGTCTGATCGGGATAGTCGTCGAAGTAGCGCCGGAAGGCCGCCATGATCTCGGCGCGGCCGGTGAGATCGCCGACGCCGTTCGAGACATAGGTCGCATCCTCGGCGAAATAGGCCTCGATTGCCGGAAAATCGAGAGCGTTGATGGCGGCGTGAAAGCGTTCGATCTCTTCTGCGGGGTCGAAGGCCATAGTTCAGACCTTCACCCCATAGCCGGCAAGATCGCTGCGCAGCTTTTCCGCGCCCGAAAACAGCACCGCATTCCAGCCGTAGGCCTTGGCGCCTTCGACATTAACAGGCGCGTCGTCGATGAAGATCGTCGCTGCCGGATCGAGGCCGAAGCTTTTCGTATGCGTCTCGTAGATCGCGATATCGGGCTTGATCAGGCCGACATCGCCGGAAACCGTGACGCCGCGCGGTTTGGTCAGAAAGGGGAAGCGCGCCTGCGCCTCGCGGAAGGTGTCGGAGGCGAAGTTTGTCAGCATCGTCACGTCACGCCCTTCGGCGATCAGCCCTTCCATGATCGCGACGCTGTCGTCATAGGCGTGCGGCACCATCTCATGCCAATATTTGCGGAAGGCGCGGATATGCTCTTCGCGGGCAGGGTGCTGTTTTATCAGCAGCGCTTCGGCCTCCGCCCAGGTGCGGCCGCGGTCCTGCTCGATGTTCCAGTCATGGGTGCAGATATTGGCGAAGAACCAGTTGCGCTCGGTCTCATCGGGAATGAGGCGGCTGAAGGGAAGATGCGGATCGTAGTGAATAAGGACTTTGCCGATATCGAAAACGATATGTCTTATGTCGGTGGTCATGGTCATCCCTTGGATGTTTTAAACGCGAGAGGAATAGCCGCTGCGATCGCTTTTTTCATGATGGTTGGCAGTGCCTGTGCTTCAAGATTTGTAACCGGCTCCCACCATCCGTCATTCGTGCCGACCTTGGCAGCGATTGCCGCACGCCAGATCGAAAGCCTGAGCTCGAAATGGGTGAAGACATGGATGACGGTGCCAGAGGCCTGCCATGCCGCATCGAAGGGCGCGGCGGCGGCCGAGGTCTCGCCGTCGATGCGCGCCGTCCAGGCGGTCGTCGGCACCTCGGTCATGCCGCCGAGCAGGCCGCTGTCGATGCGCCGCCGCAGCAGGATCTCGCCATCACCTGTTACCGCGATGAAGGCTGCGCCATATCTGACCGGCTTCTCCTTCTTTGCCGCCTTGACCGGAAAGAGCTCGGGATCGGAAAGTTTGAGCGCCTCGCAGGCACCCCGGAACGGACAGAGCGAACAGGCCGGCCGCTTCGGCGTGCAGATCGTGGCACCCAGATCCATCATCGCCTGGGCGAAATCGCCGGGCCGATCGGCAGGCGTCAACAGCGCCACCTTCTCTCTCATCGCGGGCTTTGCGGCCGGTAGCGGCGTGGCGATCGCATAGAGCCTGGAGATCACCCGCTCGACATTGCCGTCCATGACAGCCGCCTGCCGGTTGAAGGCGATGGCTGCGACGGCGGCGGCCGTATAGTCGCCGATGCCGGGCAGGGATTTAAGGCCCTCTTCGGTATCGGGAAAGACGCCGCCATGCTCGTTCGCCACCGCTTCGGCGCATTTCTTCAGGTTGCGGGCCCGGGCGTAATAGCCGAGCCCCGCCCAGGCGGCCATCACCGCGTCGTTTTCGGCTGCGGCAAGATCGGTTACCTCGGGCCAGCGCTGGAGAAATCGCTCGAAATAGGGTTTGACCGCCTGCACCGTCGTCTGCTGCAGCATCACCTCGGACAGCCAGACGCGATAGGGATCGGCCTTGACGCCGCGGGCCGCCATGCCGGGCGAAACGCGCCAGGGCAGGTCGCGGTGGTGGCGATCGTACCAGTCGAGCAGGGGCTTTGCTGAGGGCGTGTCGAGTGTGGTGATCGTCATGATTTGCCGCGATGGGGGGAAGTGCCTATACTTGACGAAGCAATGCCGCGCGATCAAGTCGCCAATACGAATTGGCATGCGAATTGGCGGCGTCGCTGAAGGGTTTCGATGAGTTATCCACGCAAAGGTGCAAAGCAGATCTCCGAGCTGGCGAACGGGCTGATCGATCCCGTCCTTGCCCGGCGCGCCGGCATCAACACGGCGCTGCTTGGCTCGTGGAGCGAAATCGCCGGCGAGGATTTCGCAGATTGCACCCGGCCGGAAAAGATCGCCTGGGCGCGCGGCGGCAATGAGACCGGCGGCTTCCGCCCCGGTGTGCTGACGATTGCCTGCGAAGGCGCGCGTGCGCTGTTCCTCACCCATGCGCAGGGCGAACTCATCCAGCGCATCAACAGCTTCTTCGGCTTTGCCGCCGTCCACCAGATCCGCATCGTCCAGAAGCCGGTCTCACAAACCATCCGCCGCTCCCGCACCCCGCCGTCGCTGAAGGGCGAAGCCGCCCGCAAGCTCGAAGGCATGATGGAGGGCATCGAGAACGACAAGCTGCGCCAGGCAATCCAGCGCTTAGGCACCGCGGTGATGGGGAAGAAGGGACGATAAATGTGGCGCGTGCTCGATCGGAGCCAATGAAATCCACAGGCGGACCAATCGCATACAGGCCACGCCTTCAAGCGTTCCCGCGACCTGGAGACGTTTCAGACCATCGCTAAACCACACCCTTCTTCAGGATGAAGTTGCCATAGGGCCGTGTTTCACCTGTGTGAACCACCGCAAAGCAGGATTCAGCCAACGGATAATAGGTGAAGCGCTCGATCGATCTGCTCTTGATGCTGCGCTTTTCGACCGTCGAGCAGAGCAATTCCACATCCGCATGAACCGGTAGCATCGTGCCGGCCTGATCCGGATCCTCCATATGCATGAGCGGCTGTTCGACGAAGTGATCGAGCGGCATGACTGCCAGGATCGCCGCTATGGCGTCTGTGGCGCTCGCCGCGTTCATCGACACGAGTTTGCCGGTCACGGTCTTCTTCGACACGCGACACGCCGAAAAATTCTTGTCGACGATGGCGAGCTCATCCCCGTGGCCCATCGCGCTCAGTATCCACAAAAGATCCGGGCAAAGAATCGCCGGAATGTTTTTCAGTGCCATGTTTGCTCCTCCCAATAAACTCCAATATCACCATAATAGCTAACGAAAACGCTTGCGCAAACGTTTCGATGGCCATATATCGATTTCCAGCATTTCATTGGAGGATGAAATAGACCGGGTGACCGCCGAGCTGGGAGGCTTGTTCGCGGGCGGCAATATTTCCGACTTTTTGTTCTGGAGGTGACGCGGCGGCGGTCTGAAGCTGCGCGTCAGGCGTGATGGGGGAGGTCTGCAATCATGGCGACAATCACTGACGTTGCACGCGCCGCGGGCGTCTCGGTCTCGACCGTGTCGCACGTCGTCAACGGCACGCGGCATGTGAACGAAGCGACGGCGGCGCTCGTCAGGCAGGCGATCGAAACCCTCGGATTCGTGCCGAACGCCGTGGCCCGGTCACTGGTGCGATCATCGACGGATGCCGTGGGTATCGCGATCTCGATCAGCACCAACTACTATTTCAACGATATCGTGTCTTCTATCGAACGAGCCTGCGCGGCCATTGGCCAGCTCGTCTTTCTGTGCGACACGCAGAACGATCCGGAGACCGAGCTGCGGCTGGTCCGCGAACTCGTCCAGCGGCGGGTGGATGGGGTGATTCTGGCTCCGTCCGGCGATCCGGAAAACCGCGCCATCGACTATCTCAAATCGTCTCGCATGCCCTTCGTGCTTGTCGACCGTCTGACGGTTGCCGATGCGGACGGGGTTTGCCTGGACAACGAGGCGGCGATGGAGACGCTGATCGACCACCTGGTGGGCCACGGCCACCGTCGCATCGGCCTCATCGCCGGCGAGCCCGGGCTGCTTTCCACGATCGAACGCGTGCGTGGATATGTCGGCGCCATGCGCAAACACGGGCTGGAGATCGATCGCAGCCTGATGAGCGAAGGCAATGCCAACAGCGCGGATGCCCGCCAATCGGCGCTTGAGATCTTAAGCCGGGCGGACCGACCGACGGCGATCGCCTCGGGCAACAATCTGGCCACGATCGGCGTCATGCGCGCTGTGCGGGATCTTGGCTTGCGCATCTCCGAGGATCTGGCGCTGATCGGCTTTGACGATTTCGATTGGGCCGACTGCTTCGAGCCGCGGCTGACCGTCATGGCGCAGCCGAGCGAGATGATCGGCATGCAGGCTGCGGAAATGCTGTCCAGGCGGATCAAATCGAGCACGGAAGACGTGCGGCAGGTTCGCCTGCCGGCAAAACTGGTAATTCGCCGCTCCTGCGGCTGCGGAGGGCATTGAAATGACGTCGGCACTGGCTCTTGCTGGGATCACCAAATCCTTTCCGGGCGTGCGGGCCCTGAAAGGCGTGTCGTTTTCTTTGCAGCCCGGAGAAATCAGGGCGCTGGTGGGGGAGAACGGGGCCGGAAAATCGACGCTGATGAAGATCCTTTCCGGCGCCTATTCGGCCGACGAGGGGCGCATCGAGCTTTTTGGCGAAGCGGTGCTCGACCCGACCCCAGCCGGGATGATCGCGCGCGGCGTTGCGGTTATCTATCAGGAACTGGCTCAGGCGCCGCATCTGACCGTCGCCGAAAACGTTCTGATGGGGCGGCTGCCATGCAAGGGCGCCCTGATCGACTGGGGCGAGGCAAAGCGCCGGACCATCGAGGTCATTGACCGGCTCGGTTTCGATGTCGATCCGACCGCTCGGATCGGGACGCTCTCCGTTGCCAAGCGACAGATGGTGGAGATCGCCAAGGCCCTGGCGCGCAATGCCAGGATCATCGTTCTCGACGAACCGTCGGCAGTGTTGGCGCAGGCAGAGATCGACCAGCTGTTTCGCGTCGTCCGGCAGCTGGCTCGTGAGAGCGGCGTTGCCTTCGTTTATATTTCGCATCGCCTGCGCGAGGTTTTCGAACTGAGCGACACGGTCACCGTTTTGCGCGACGGCACAGTCATCCACAACGGACCTTCCAATGGTCTGACGACGGACGATCTCATTCGCAGCATGGTGGGCCGGGAAGTGGGCGACGTCTTCCCCACCCGCACGCCCCGGATCGGCGAGGAGGCGTTGTCCGCTCAGGGCATTTCGACGCCAGCGCTGCTCAAAAATGTCAGCATCCATGTTCGAAAGGGCGAGATCGTCGGTCTTTTCGGGCTGGCGGGCGCAGGCCGCACCGAGCTTTTGCGCGCCATCTACGGCGCGGATCCGCGTGGTGCCGGCGAAGTCAGGATCAACGGCGCGATGGCCAGCATCGGTTCGCCGCGCGCCGGCATCAGCAAGGGGCTCGGTCTCGTGCCGGAGGACCGCAAGACGGAGGGCCTCTTCCTGATACAGAGCGTCGGCTTCAACATCATGTCGGCGAGCTTGGCGCAGATCGTCCGTTTCGGGCTTCTTTCTCTGCGCCGCGAGCGCAAAATCGTGAACGGTCTGATCGAACGGCTGCGGATCAGGACGCCGAATGCCGCGGCAGCGACGCAGAACCTTTCGGGCGGCAATCAGCAGAAATGCGTGCTGGCGAGGCTGGTCAGCGCCGGATGCGAGATCCTGCTGGCCGACGAGCCCACACGTGGCGTCGACGTCGGGGCCAAGCGCGAGATCTACGACCTGCTGGTCGAACTGGCGGAGGCCCGCGGGCTGGCAATCGTCATCGCTTCTTCCGAACTGCCTGAAATCCTTGGTTTGTGCGACCGGCTGTATGTCCTGAGAGAGGGCGAGGTGACGGCTGAACTCGACGCGCGCACCGCGACTGAAGAAGACGTCATGCACTTCGCGGCACTACATTAATGAGGGGACTACCATGAAATATCTTCCGCGCGGAACGGGTCTTGCCGGTGCACTGATCGTACTGATCATCGCCGCCTCGCTGATCTCTCCTCATTTTCTCAACCCCATCAACATCCTGAATGTCCTGAGGCAGGTTGCGCTCTACGGGATCCTCGGCATCGGCATGACATTCGTGATCCTCACCAAGGGGATCGATCTTTCGGTGGGGTCGATCGTCGCACTGGTCGGCGTCACCGGCGCGGTGCTGATGGAGCAGGGGGTGCCCATCCCGCTGATGGTGCTGATCTGTCTCTCCATCGGCGCCCTCGTCGGCTGCGTCAACGGCCTCGGCATTTCCTATTTCCGCATTCCGGCCTTCATCATGACGCTCGGCTGCATGGTCATGGTGCGCGGCTTCGCCCTGATGATCGCCGATGGCGGGACCGTTAATCCCGGAAAGCTCGCCGACAGTTTCTTCGTGCTCGGCGGCGGCTACATGCTGGGCGTGCCGACACCGATCTACGTCTTTGCGGCAGTCTGCATCATAGCCGCCATCGTGCTCAGCTTCACGCAGTTCGGCCGGGCCATCTATGCGGTCGGCAGCAATGAGGAGGCGGCGAGGCTCTCCGGCATCAACGTGCCGCTCGTCATCTTCAGTGTCTACATCATTTGTGGTGTGCTGGCAGCACTTTCCGGCCTGATTTTCCTGTCCCGCCTGTCCGTCGGCGACCCGAATTCCGGCCTCGGCCTCGAACTGGAAGCGATCACGATCGCGGTGATCGGCGGCACGTCGCTGTTCGGCGGCGAAGGCACCGTTCTCGGCACGATCGGCGGCGCCATGGTGCTGGCCATCATCGCAAACATTCTCAATCTCGCAGGCGTTTCACCATTCTCACAACAGGTGGTGAAGGGCGCGATCATCGTTCTTGCCGTGCTGCTCGAAGCCGGAAGAAAACCACGCAAGTAGCGTGTTAACCAGAGGGAGGACTTAAAATGCTCAACATCACCAGACGCATGCTCATTATCTCCGCCGGGCTCGCCACCGTCTTGACCGCCGCACCCGCCTTCAGCGCGGACAAGATCGTCATCGGCTTCTCGCAGGCGAGCTCGAACTCCGCCCACCGCAACACGATGACCAAACGCAACCAGGCCTATGCAGCGGAACACTTCAAGGATGTCGATCTGATCGTCACCAACGCGGAAGGCAAGTCGGCAAAGCAGATTTCGGATGTGGAAAGCCTGATGGTCCAGGGCATGAAGGTTCTGATGATTTCGGCGCAGGATAGCGCCGCCATCGCTCCGACCATCAAGCAGGTCCTGGCTGCCGGCATTCCGGTCATCACGCTCGAGCGCAGCCTCGATATTCCCGTTACGCTGCATGTCGGCCCGCACAACAAACCGATCGGCACGCTTGCCGGCAAGTACGTAGCCGAGGCGCTGAAAGGCAAGGGCAATGTCGTCGAGATCAAGGGCGATCCGGCTGTCGCTCCTGCGGTGGAGCGCCATGAGGGTTTTGCCGAAGCCATCGCCGGTACCGAGATCAAGGTGATCGCCGAAACCCATGCCGACTGGGACCAGGAAAAGGCGTTGAAGTTCATGGAAGACACGCTTCAGCGTTTCCCGGCCGGGCAGATTCAAGCCGTTTACGCCCATAACGACAACATGGCGTTTGGGGCGCTGCGGGCGATCCAGGCCGCCGGCCGCGACAAGGAAGGCATCCTCATCATCGGCATCGACGGCGAGAACGCCGCCATCCGCGCCGTTGCCAAGGGCGATCTGACCGCGACCTTCACCTATTCCACCGTCGCGCCTGAAGGCGTTATTGCCGCGCATGCGCTTGCCACCAACGACACCGCAGCGCTGGAAAAGCTCGGAACCTTGACCAAGAAGGACGACGGCTCGATGGAAATCGAGATTGCGTCGAAGATGATCACCAAGGAGAACGCCGCCGAATTCTTCTGCAAGGGCTTCGGCGACGACCCTGAATGCAAGTAATCCGATAGACTTCGAAGTCCGGCGCGACAACAGAAGCGCCGGACTTTGGTTCGAGATACAAAGATCAGGCCGTTGACCGTTCCCCGACCGCCTGAACCCCAAGGCCACCTGGTCTGCCTGATGGGCTTTTCCCCCGCGCCCCAGCCGCCGCGATGTCTGCCGATGAAATCGGCAAAACCTCCAATCCTGCAATTTTTGGTCTAGTCGTCTTCCCGCGGTCACAATTCTTTGAAGGAAGTTGGCGAAGCGTGCCTTGTGAGTGGCCGCCAGCCGTTATATCGCACAGTCATGCCGTCAATCTCATTAGTTATGGGGAATCCATGCAGATGTCCGAAATGCAACTGACGAAACGCCGCCTGCTCAGCGGTATCGCCATCGCCGCAGCTGCCGTAGCGCTTGTCGCCTGCAACGACAGCAAGGACGCTGCCGATGCTTCGTCCTCCGGCAAGACCATGGCTGATGGCACCAATGTCGACACCATGCAGACGGCAGCCACGGCGGCGACCGAAATGCCGGAGTCCGACGGCGATGTCGACATGGCCGAAGTGCTGAAGCCCGGCGTGCTGCCGGAAATGGCGCTCGGCAAGGCTGACGCCCCGGTCAAGATCGTCGAATATATGTCGATGACCTGCCCGCATTGCGCTCATTTCCACAACACCACCTTCGACACGATCAAGCAGAAATATGTTGACAGCGGCAAGGTGCAGTTCATCATCCGCGAATTCCCCTTCGACCCGCGCGCCGCCGCAGCCTTCATGCTCGCCCGCTGCAGCTCTTCCAATCCGGAACAGTTGAGCACGCCGGAACAGTATTTCCCGATGGTTTCGATGCTCTTCAAGCAGCAGCAGATCTGGGCTGCCGCCGATGATGGCCGCGCCGCACTGCTGCAGATGTCGAAGCTTGCCGGATTTACTGAGGATAGCTTCACGAAATGCTTGACGAACCAGAAGCTTCTGGATGAAGTGAACGCCACGCGGGAAAGAGGTTCCAAGGATTTCGGCGTCAACGCCACCCCGACTTTCCTGATCAATGGCAAGCGCTACTCTGGAGACATGCCGGTTGACACTTTGTCGAAGCTCATCGACAGCCTGCTCTGAACCGGATCGTTTCGATAGAACGGGCGACGGCGAAAGCCGTGCGCCCGTTTTTTTGTGGCTGCGTGGGAGCAAGGCGTACCCCCCTCTGTCCTGCCGGACCCGGGGTCGAGCCACGGGTCTCGACCCGTCCTTCGGACCCCCACAAGTGGGGAGATCGGCTGGGGGTGATGTTTCATCTTTCATGACCGTCGCTTCTACGGCTGCGCTGCATGAACGCTCAGTTGTTTGGGGAAGCCCTCGCCACTTGCCGATCTCCCCACCTGTGGGGGAGATGCCCGGCAGGGCAGAGGGGGGCTCCACACCCGCAGAGCGCTGCGGAGCGGCTGCATGAAGTTCAACAAGCTGCGCCTGGTCGGCTTCAAATCCTTCGTCGAGCCGACGGAATTCATCATCGAGCGGGGACTGACCGGCGTCGTCGGCCCGAACGGCTGCGGCAAGTCGAACCTCGTCGAGGCGCTTCGCTGGGTGATGGGCGAGAATTCCTACAAGAATATGCGCGCCTCCGGCATGGACGACGTGATCTTCTCAGGCTCTGGAAATCGCCCGGCGCGCAACACCGCCGAAGTGGCGCTCTATCTCGACAACGCCGATCGCACCGCGCCCGCCGCTTTCAACGACAGCGACGAGATCCAGGTCACCCGCCGCATCGAGCGTGAACAGGGCTCGCTCTATCGCATCAACGGCAAGGAAAGCCGCGCCAAGGACGTGCAACTGCTGTTTGCCGACGCCTCGACAGGCGCACGGTCGCCCTCGATGGTCGGGCAGGGGCGTATCGGCGAGCTGATCCAGGCAAAACCGCAAGCCCGCCGCCAGCTGCTGGAAGAGGCGGCCGGCATATCCGGCCTGCATTCCCGCCGCCACGAGGCCGAGCTGCGGCTGCGCGCCGCCGAAGGCAATCTCGAGCGTCTCGACGACGTCACCTCGCAGCTCGAAAGCCAGATCGAGAGCCTGAAGCGCCAGGCCCGCCAGGCAAACCGTTTCAAGACGCTGTCTGCAGATATCCGCGCCCGCGAGGCGATGCTGCTGCATATCCGCTGGGTGCAGGCCAAGGAAGCCGAGGCCGAGGCCGACAGCGCGCTGAACCAGGCGACCTCCGTCGTCGCCGAAAAGGCGCAGATGCAGATGGAGGCGGTAAAGAACCAGGCTATCGCCAGCCTGAAGCTGCCGGAACTGCGCGAGGGCGAGGCGCGTGCCGCCGCCGCCCTGCAGCGCCTGCAGATCGCCAGAAGCCAGCTGGAGGAAGATGCCGGACGCATCCTGCGCCGGCGCGACGAGCTGACCCGTCGTCTCGCCCAGCTTGCCGAGGATATAAGTCGCGAGCAGCGGTTGGTGGCCGACAATGCCGTCATCCTGGCAAGGCTCGATGCCGAAGAGGCTGAGATTTCAGAAATCCTCGCCGATTCCGGCCGTTATGCCGAGGAAACCCGCGAGGCCTTCGAGGGTGCTGCGGCAAAACTTTCCGATAGCGAGCGCATCTTCACCCAGCTGACCGCCGAGCGCGCCGAGGCGGCTGCCGGCCGCAACCAGCTGGAACGCGCCATCCGCGATCTGACGGATCGGCGGATGCGCCTCGAACGGCAGATGGACGAGGCAAACCAGGAACTGTCAGCCGTCGGCGAGAAGATATCAGGCCTGCCCGATCCCGACGAAAAACGCGCCATCGTCGAGGCCGGCGAGATTGCCGTCGCCGACGCCGAAGCCGCCGTCCAGGCGGTCGACCAGGCGCTTGCTAGCGCCCGCCAGACCGAGGCGCTGTCACGCCCGCCGGTCGATCAGGCCCGCTCGAGCCTGAATGCGCTGGAAACCGAGGCGCGCACCATTTCCCGCATGCTCGCCGCCGGTGCCGCGGCCGGCAAATTTCCGCCGGTTGCCGACGAGCTGAAGGTCGATCGCGGCTTCGAAACCGCACTTGGTGCCGCCCTCGGCGACGATCTGGAATCGCCGCTCGATGCCGAGGCACCGGCGCATTGGTCGGACAATGGCGATGGCGCCGGCGATCCCACCCTTCCATCCGGTGTTGCGCCGCTGCTGGCCCATGTCCGCGCGCCGGCAGCGCTTACTCGGCGCCTGCGCCAGATCGGCCTGGTGGCGGAAGGAGATGCCGGGCTGCTGATGGCGGCGCTGAAGCCCGGCCAGCGGCTGGTGACGAAAGAGGGCGCGGTCTATCGCTGGGACGGCCACGTCACAGGTGCCGACGCCCCGAGTGCTGCGGCGCTCCGCCTTGCCCAGAAGAACCGCCTGGCCGAACTGGAAAGCGAAGCAGCCCTTGCCCGCGACGTGCTTGCCGAAGCCGAAGAGCGGCAGGCGGCCGCCGCCGAAGCGATCCGCGCGGAGGAGCGCCGGCTTGCCGAGGCCCGTGACATGAGCCGTCTTTCGGCACGTCATCTCGCGGAAGCGCGCGATGCGCTTGTTGCCGCAGAGCGTGCCTCCGGCGATCTGATCCGCCGCCGCGATGTCGTCAGCGAGGCCGCCAGCCAGCTGCGGTCGCAGCTGGAGGAAATAGCCATCCAGGAAGAAAACGCCCGCATCGAGCTGGAGGACGCGCCCGATCTGACTGATATCGACGAGCGGCTGCGCTTCCAGCAGGCGGAAGTTGCGACCGATCGCGGCGCGCTGGCCGAAAGCCGCGCCCGCCATGAAAGCCTGGCTCGCGAAAACGAGGCCCGTCAGCGCCGCATCCTGGCGATCGGCCAGGAGCGCGACACCTGGCGCCAGCGCGCGGCAAGCGCCGAAGATCATGTCGCGACACTGCGCGAGCGCGAGGAAGAGGCGCGGGACGAGGCAGCCGAGCTCGAACTGGCGCCGGATGAATTCGACGACAAGCGCCGCGCTCTGCTCAGCGAATTGCAGAAGGCCGAGGAGGCGCGCCGCCAGGCCAGCGATCTCCTGGCCGAGGCCGAACGCATCCAGCGCGAGGCCGACCAGAAGGCGACGACGGCACTGTCGGAACTTGCCGAATGCCGTGAACGCCGCGGCCGCGCCGAGGAGCGCCTGGTCTCCGCTCGTGAGAAACGGCAGGAAAGCGAAGGCCGCATCCGCGAGGTCCTGAACGTCGCGCCGCACGAGGCGCTGCAGCTGACCGGGCGCCCGACCATGCAGGCGCTTCCCGATCCGCGCGAAGTCGAGCGCGAGCTGGAACGCCTGAGGATCGAGCGCGAGCGGCTGGGCGCCGTCAACCTGCGCGCCGACGAGGAACAGAAGGAACTGAGCGAGAAGCTCGAAGCGCTGATCAAGGAACGCGACGACGTCATCGATGCGATCCGCAAGCTGCGCGGCGCCATCCAGAGCCTCAACCGCGAGGGCCGCGAGCGGCTGATCGCCGCCTTCGACATCGTCAACGCCCAGTTCCAGCGGCTGTTCACCCATCTTTTCGGCGGCGGCACCGCCGAGTTGCAGCTGATCGAATCCGATGATCCGCTGGAAGCCGGCCTCGAAATCCTCGCCCGCCCGCCCGGCAAGAAGCCGCAGACCATGACGCTGCTATCCGGCGGCGAACAGGCGCTGACGGCGATGGCGCTGATCTTTGCCGTCTTCCTCACCAATCCGGCGCCGATCTGCGTGCTCGACGAAGTCGACGCGCCGCTCGACGACCATAATGTCGAGCGCTACTGCAATCTGATGGACGAAATGGCGGCCTCCACCGAAACCCGCTTCGTCATCATCACCCACAATCCGATCACCATGGCCCGCATGAACCGCCTCTTCGGCGTCACCATGGCCGAGCAGGGCGTCTCCCAACTCGTCTCCGTCGACCTGCAAATGGCCGAGCGCCTGCGCGAGATTGCCTGAGGTTTTCGGCGAACGCGTTTTCTGCGTCGGGGCAGGGCTGATTGTCACTGGAGATTCCGGCCCAGGGGATTGGCGAGAGCAGCGCCTCATCCGCCTGCCGGCACCAGGCGGGGTCGAGCCACGGGTCACGACCCGTCCTTCGGACCCCCGCTTGCGGGGCGAAGGGACATTGCCGCGCTCTCTGCGTTTCCCTCCGACCTTTCGCAGGGCAGGTCGCCTCTCCCCGTTTCTTACGGGGTGAGGGGCAGCCATTGGCGTCAACCGAGCATCCATTTGGACGCCGAGCGCAGGCGACGCAATTTCAGCAAAGGTGCGGCGCGGTTTTGCGCCCAGAAATTGCGTAAAATCAAGGACTGAGCAATAAACACCAAAAAAGGTCGGCTCTATTGTCGCTTGTACCCCATTTGGGTGATGCTCTTTTCGCTGACTTGCATTAGAAGTTGTTTCAACGCAACCTAATTACTCTGCTGGAAAGCGGGCGACCAGAGGTTGCGCATTGTCGAATTTGCGTGCGGTTTTCCGGGCGAGGGCAAGAACCGGAAACCGAGAGCAAATCTTGGGAAGTGGTGATCTATTTTCCCAGGAATTGCGTAAAACGAGATCAGGACGGTTCTGTTTTGAGAAAAAGCTGAATCGTTTTCGGGTTGAGGGACCCCCCGTCCGGTTTTCCTGGCCGGACGGAAACAAGGCTTTGCGGGACATTGTTGCAGTCCCGCAAAGCTTTTTTTGTGCCCTTTTTTCTGTTTGAGCCCCTTTCAACCGTTTCGACGTCGGCCACAGCCAAGATTTATTGTGCAGCGCAACATTCTGCCGCATTTGTCGATTTTCATTTCAACACCAACGGATTAAGCTAATCTCGATTTGGTGTTGGGGGGAAGATGACCAAGTGGGTCTATAGGTTCGGCGACGGGCAGGCTGAGGGCCGGGCGCGCGATCACGAGATTCTGGGCGGCAAGGGCGCCAACCTGGCGGAAATGTGCGCGCTCGGACTGCCGGTGCCGCCGGGGCTGACGATCGTCAGCGACGCCTGCAACACCTATTACAAGAACGGCCGCCATATCGAGGATGCGGTGAAGGCTGAGGTGCGCGCCGGCATATCGGCGATCGAAGCGGTCACCGGCCGCCACTTCGGCTCCGTCAGCCAGCCGCTGCTGCTCTCGGTGCGCTCCGGCGCCCGCGTTTCCATGCCGGGCATGATGGACACCGTGCTCAATCTCGGCCTCAACGACGAGACCGTACAGGCGCTCGGCCATGATGCCGGCGACGCGCGTTTTGCCTGGGACAGCTACCGCCGCTTCATCCAGATGTATGCCGATGTCGTCATGGGCCTCGGCAACGACGCCTTCGAGGAGATCCTGGAAGATGAGAAGGCCAAGCTCGGCCATGAATTCGATACCGAACTCAGCGCCTCGGAATGGCAGCATATCGTCTCGCTCTACAAGAAGCTGATCGAGGAGGAGCTGGAGCAGGAATTCCCGCAGGATCCCGAAGTTCAGCTCTGGGGCGCGGTCGGCGCCGTCTTTTCCAGCTGGATGAGCGCGCGCGCCGTCACCTACCGCCAGCTCCACAATATTCCGGAAGGCTGGGGCACGGCGATCAACATCCAGGCGATGGTCTTCGGCAATCTCGGCAATGCGTCGGCCACCGGCGTTGCCTTCACCCGCAACCCTTCGACCGGCGAGAGTGCGCTTTACGGCGAATTCCTGGTCAATGCCCAGGGCGAGGATGTCGTGGCCGGCATCCGCACGCCGCAAAGCATCACCGAGGAAGGGCGGATTTCCTCCGGCTCTGAAAAACCCTCGATGGAAAAGCTGATGCCGGAGGCGTTTCGCGAGCTCTGCCGCATCTGCACCGAGCTCGAGATCCACTACCGCGACATGCAGGATATCGAATTCACCATCGAGCGCGGCAAGCTCTGGATGCTGCAGACCCGTTCAGGCAAGCGCTCGACGCGGGCGGCAATGAAGATCGCCGTCGACATGGTCGACGAGGGAGTGATTACCGAGGACGAGGCGGTGCTGCGCATCGAGCCCTCCAGCCTCGACCAGCTGCTGCATCCGACGATCGATCCGCGCGTCACCCGCCAGGTGATCGGCACCGGGCTTCCGGCTTCGCCGGGGGCTGCCACCGGCGCCATCGTCTTTACCGCTGAAGAGGCGGTCGAGGCGGAAGCCGAAGGCCGAAAGGTCATCCTGCTCAGGGTCGAGACCAGCCCCGAGGATATTCACGGCATGCATGCCGCCGAAGGCATTCTGACGACCCGCGGCGGCATGACCAGCCATGCGGCGGTCGTTGCCCGCGGCATGGGCATCCCCTGTGTCGTCGGTGCCGGCACCATGCGTATCGACGTGCGCAACGAGCGGCTGCTCGGTGTCGGCGTGACGCTGAAGAAGGGCGATATCATCACCATCGACGGCTCGGCCGGCCAGGTACTGAAGGGCGAGGTGCCGATGATCCAGCCGGCGCTGTCGGGCGATTTCGGCCGCATCATGGGCTGGGCCGACCGCGCCCGGCGCATGACGGTGCGCACCAATGCCGATACGCCGGCCGATGCGCTGGCCGCCCGCTCCTTCGGCGCCGAAGGCATCGGCCTTTGCCGCACCGAACACATGTTCTTCGAGGGTGAGCGCATCCATGTGATGCGCGAGATGATCCTTGCCGTCGATGAGAAGGGCAGGCGGCTGGCGCTCGACAAGCTGCTGCCGATGCAGCGGCTGGATTTCACCGGCCTCTTCACCGTCATGCACGGCCTGCCGGTGACGATCCGGCTGCTCGATCCGCCGCTGCACGAATTCCTGCCGAAAACCGATGACGAGGTCGCCGAAGTCGCCTTCGCCATGGGCATGGAAGCATCCGTGCTTCGCCAGCGCGTCGATGCACTGCACGAGTTCAACCCGATGCTTGGCCATCGCGGCTGCCGGCTGGCGATTTCCTATCCCGAAATTGTCCAGATGCAGGCCCGCGCCATCTTCGAGGCGGCGGTCGCCGCAGCGAAGGAGACCGGAGCAGCCGTCGTACCGGAGATCATGGTGCCGCTCGTTGGCCTCCGCACCGAACTCGATTACGTCAAGGCGCACATCGATGCCGTCGCCGGCGACGTCATGAACGAAGCCGGCATGAAGATCGATTATCTCGTCGGTACGATGATCGAGCTGCCGCGCGCGGCGCTTCGCGCCCATGTGATTGCCGAAGCCGCCGAATTCTTCTCCTTCGGCACCAACGACTTGACGCAGACCACCTTCGGCATCTCGCGCGACGACGCCTCGGCCTTCATCCCCACCTATCAGCGCAAGGGCATCATCGAGCACGATCCCTTCATCTCGCTCGATTTCGACGGTGTCGGCGAATTGATCAGCATCGCCGCCGAACGCGGCAGGCGCACCCGCAACGACATGAAGCTCGGCATCTGCGGCGAACATGGCGGCGACCCGGCCTCGATCCGCTTCTGCGAAACGATCGGCCTCGATTATGTCTCCTGCTCGCCGTTCCGCGTGCCGATCGCCAGGTTGGCGGCGGCGCAGGCGGTGATTGCAGGCAATCTGGAGATCAGGCGCGGTCCGAAAGACCTGCGGGCAAACGTGTAGAGCATGATGCCGAAAAGTGCGCGCGGTTTTCGGACGACATCCTGATCTAGAGTAGTCGCTGCAGCCTGGGGCAGGGCGCCCGCGGTACTCAGTGATGCCGCCGCCAGCGATCGCGGTAGATATAAGGCCCGTTCAGCTCCCAGGCCATGTTGTTCATCATCTCAGCGCTTTGCGCCCGCGATTCGGCGCGCCGGTCGAGATCGATGCGCTGCAGGCAGGTGGCAAAGCCATCCGTGCCGCGCCGGAAGCCATAGCTCATGCACCGCTGCTCATCCGCCGCCCGCCGCTCCTCCGGCGTCATCGTCTGGCAGGCCGAGAGCCCGGCGACGATGGTGGCCATGACGGTGATGAGAAGACGAATGCGCATTGGTTTGGTCCTTGAATGCATTTCTCCGAGGAAAGGCCATTCGAATGCCGGCGTCAAGCTATTGCCTCGATCCCGGAGATCGCTGAGCCCTAGGTGAGGAGGCGAGCCTTGTGCCGTGCAGCCCCCTCATCCGACCCTTCGGGCCACCTTGTCCCCGCTGGGGCGAAGGGGATATGCCGCAACGTCTCGATTCCCTCTTCTCCCCTCGGGGAGAAGGTGCCCGGTAGGGCGGATGAGGGGGCCGGCGAAGCCGGTCTGCCGTTGCGTCTCACTCGACCTCTCCTCCCTCATTCCTGTGCTCGTCACAGGAATCCAGCCACCGCGCGTCGGCGCGGTGAATGACGCTCATAGGCGAAGCCGGTCTCCTGCGCCCAAGGACTTGGGCGCACTGGATTCCTGTGACGAGCACAGGAATAAGGGAAGTTGAGGATGACGCTCCCACCTGACCTCACGCCGCCCCAGCCGGATCCCCGATCGGCAGCAGTGCCGGATTGAGCGGCGGATCCTGTGGGTTCTTCGTATCGGCTGGGTCCTGCGCCGGCGTCAGCGGCGGTTTCTGCTGGATGGGGTCGGGAATGCCGGGTGTCGGCGTCGGGCCGCGCGGCGTATCGGCATTGGGTGTCGGGATCGGGTCTTTGTTGGGCATGAGTGCCTCCTTTTCGAAAAAGGAACGGCAGGCTTGGCACTTGGTTCCACTTTCGCTTGCCAACCTTTCTATGCATGAGGGCCATTCCTATGTATGAGGAAAGCTTGCAAACTTGGAACGAGCATGGCCCTTCGCGATCGATTTTCGAAAAAACTGAGCTGTCCGCAATGCGGCAATGAGGGCTTTGCCGAGGCCTCGGAAGTTGATGATCCCAAGCGCAAGCACCCGGATTTCAAGGTCGATCAGCTGCCGCGCGGTTTTGGCGTGCAGCGGCCTTCCAATCATCAGGAAAATTTCGTCATCAAGTGTGAATGCGGGCGCAAGTTTCCCTTCCGCAGTGTTGCGGAAGCCGCGGCCGAGCGCCGCTAACATCTTGATCTAGAATTCAGATCCGCTCCAGCAGTTCGATGAAGGCATCGGCGAAACGCACCAGCGGCGCGGTCTCTTCGTCAGGGGCCTGCATGCGGATCTCGGTGCCGTTGCCGTCGAGCAGCGCCAGCACGACGCGCATCTCCTGGCCGTCACCTGGAATGCGCAGCACGGCGATGCGCCGGCAATCATCGATGAGGCCGCCGGCCGGCAGGTCGAACAGCAGTTCGCCGCCGGAGCGGGCCGCCGCCTGGCGCACCGCCTCGCAGAAGCCGGCATCGCCGCCGGCATAACCTTCGAGCGAAAGTTCGAGCTCGAGCAGTTCCATCGGCAGCATCGGCTCGGACTGATGGTCGATCCCGCCAAGCGCAGACGCCTGCGGCCTTGCTGCAATCTCGGGTGAAATCATCCCGTCTCTCCTCTACATCTGGAGATAAAACCCCGGCAGAATGACCTTTTTTTGACATATCAGCAAGGGCTTATGAAGCCGCCGCCGGTTCGTCATGGCCTTCGCCGAGGATTCCAACGCAATGCCTCAGACAATAGTTTCAATTTAGCCGAATCTTGCCCCAGATCCGGATGATGTTAGGCCGGGCCGGCCTAGAGCCTTTCCGGGTTAGATTGCAGCATTCTGCCGGAGCAGATTTTCGTCAGGGCAAAGGCGATTGGCGAAGGGCATACCCCAAGGTACGTCCGAGCCGATCGCCTTTGCCCTGGCGGAAAGATGCCCGGCCCTTCGGGTTGGCTGAAACGGGCCGGCTGATCGACCGGCCGGCTTGGCCGTAGAGCCGGGCTACGACACGCGCCGGCCGGTCGACCATCCGACTCCGTTTGAGCCAACAGAATGCTGCAATCTAACCCGGAAAGGCTCTAAATCTGAATCCGGATCTAATTCAATGAATAGAGCATGATGTCGTCCGAAAACCGCTTCACACTTTTCGGCATCATGCTCTAAACAGGGTGGAGGCGATTTGCGTGGTCGAACGCGCGGGCGCTGACGAGCAACCGGTAAGTTTGATGGCCATCCGCTTCGACCGCCCCGTTTCCAACGCCGCCCGCTTTTCGCGGCTGCTCGCGGCGTTTTCCCTGGTGCTGGCGCTGGCTGTCATGATTGCCCATCGCTTCGGCGGCCTCGCCACACCCTATCTGGTGCTGCTCTTGATTGCCGCCGCCGGCGGCGCGCTGCTTTCCGTCATGCTTGCCGCAGTCGGGCTGCGCAGCCTCTGGATGACGGGGGCCGAGGGCGGGCTGGCGGCGCTGGCGGCGCTGATCTTTGCCGCCTTTCCGCTCGGCCTCGGCGCCTATGCCACCGAGCGTTACATGACGCGGCCCGATATCTACGACGTTTCCACCGATCCGGTCTCCGCACCCGACTGGCTTTCGCCGCCGCACTCCGACCAGATCTGGCTGAAACGAAACGTCCAAGTGACGCCGGAGGATCGCGAAAAGCAGCTCGCCGCCTATCCCGAACTCACCGGCCGGCGTTATGAAGGCGCGCTCGACCGCGTGCTCGAAGCGGTGCGCAAGGTCGCCAAGATGAGCGGCATTACCATCACGAAAAGCAGTGGCGACACCGAGCCCGACCGCGATGCCGAGGACAGACCGGTCAAGCCGCCGCAGCCGGGCGACGATGCCGTGGCCGATGCGCCCGATACCATCCCCGTGCCGACGCCGCGCCCCTATGACGATGACGTCGCCAAGCTGATCCGCGGCGTCAACGGCGTGACGCTGCAGGGTACCACCCGCACGCTGATCCTCGGCCTGCGCTTCGATATCATCATTCGGCTCCGCGAAGAGGCCGAAACCACCTTCGTCGACATCCGCGTCGCCTCCCGCTACGGCCAACACGACCTCGGCTTCAGCGCCGAAATCGCCGGCGATTATCTGAAGGCGCTGGATGCTGAACTGCTGGGAATTGCGGGTGGGTGAGCCGCGGTGCCGCCAAAGGCGGCAGCAATCGATCCAGTGAATCGATTGCAGCGGCGAACGCCCTGAGCCCAAAGCGAAGGGCCGGGATACGGTGCGGCAAACTCGACAACCTGCGGGCCGCAGCCTCTCTCCGACCTCATCCTGAGGCGCCCCGCAGGGGCCTCGAAGGACGAGGCCGGCCACTGGTATCTCCTCCGGCAATGGATGCGGCCGCAGCGCGCATCACCCGCCCCGTCCTTCGAGGCTCTGGCCTCTGGCCTGCGCGCCTCAGGATGAGGGCTGATCGGTGTGCCATGTGGCTGGTGGGCTGGTCGGTCCCGCAAGACCGTAAGGAAGGGGGCCGGCGAAGCCGGTCTTTCCTTACAACGTCTATGCGGGATTCGAGCGCGCTCGCGTCGGCATGGTGGGATAGTTAAGATGAGAGGGCGTGCCGTGTGGCCCCCTCATCCGACCCTTCGGGCCACCTTTGCCTGGGTTGAGCCACCCGTCTCAACCCGTCCTTCGGACCCCCGGTGGGGAGAAGAGGACACATGCCGCAACCTCTCCGTCCCTCGCTACCTCTCGCAGGGCACGTCCCCTCGCCCCGCGAGCGGGGGTCCGGAGGACGGGTCGAGACGAGTGGCTCGAGCCCGGTAAGGTTAGGGTGAGGGGCAGCCATCCGCGCGAAGGCAGCCACCGCTCACTCCTCCACCACCAACCACCCCGAATACCGCACCACCAGCCCCGTCAGTCGCCCGCCAATCTCCACATGGAAGTGGAACCGCCCATCGCGCTCCTCCTCATAAGTATCCCCGCCAGGCGCCAGAAACATCGGCAGCGGAATCCCCAAAAACCGCCAGCCGCGCACCACGAGCCGCAGCTTTTCCCCATCCGGCACCAGTGCCATCAGCACCCGGAACGGCCCGAACACCTCGGCGAGCAGATCCCGGTCACGGCCCTTTGCCTCGACTTGCCAGCTGTGGAACACCGTGCCGCCGAAATCGCGTGTCCAGATCTCCTTGTCGCCATCGGCAACGAAACGCACCGTGACCGGCACGTCCTCGCCCGCCGGGGGAAAGCCGATCACCCGAGCGACGATCCTCGCCAGCAGCCCGCTGCCGCGCTCGATCCGCGCCCGGCCGGAGGCGACGCGCGCGCCGCCGGCATGCAGGGCGGCGAGGGCGGGCGGCAGCCGCTCCCAGGCGCTGCCGAGGATCCTCTGGTAGAGCGGCTGGCGTGCCTCCTCGTTTTCCATCGTGATGCCGGATGTGATTGAAAACCGCTGGAAGGCCGCTTCGAAATCCGCAAGCTGCAATTCCCCCGCCGCCGGTCGCGCTCCATTCTCCGGCCGCATGCCGGTCAGCAGCCGGCGCACCAGCGCATCGACGCCGATGACGGGAATGAACGGCCCGTCATCACCTTCGGCAATCAGATGCCAGCCGGATGTCAACCGCTCGCCCGCATGATCGACACCGCCGACGCGGACGAACATGCCGCCGCGATGTTCGCCGATCGCGAAAGCGTGGCTGGCGCGCTGCAGCAGCCGCGCAAACGGCAGCAGCGACGGCAGGAGCCGGAGGCGGACGAGCCTGGCCGCAAGACTGAGCAAGCGCTGCAGCGGCTGCGGCTCCGTGCCGACCCCGGTGAAAGTCGATTGCAGGCCGGCAAAGCGCGCCGGCAGCAGCTTGAGATCCGGCGCATCCACCAGCAGGAATTTCCGACTGCGCAGCGGCTTAACCCCCGGCGGCGCCACCGTCACCCGCATCGCATCGATCAGCCCGCGCCCGGAGGCCGGCTGCCCATTGCGCAGCACCGGAACTTGTCTGCCGGCATAGCTTGATATCGCCCTCACGACATTGAGCCCGATCTTGACATGCGGCGAGGGGGCAATGCCCGCCGCGACACTTTCGATCCGCGAGAAATGCGGCGCCATCGCATCCAGTGCTGCGAAGGAAAGCGCAGGCAGGCTGCTCAGCCCTGACAGCGCAAAGGTGCCCTTGGCCTTGGCCGCCGCATCGAGCCCACCGATGCCGGCGACGAAACCGGTGCTGTCGGCGATATCGGCATAATCGATGCCGAGATCGATGCAGGCCTCGGCCACCTTATAGGCATCCTTGCCGAAGCTCTGGAACGGCCCCGAGGCATCGACGACGAGATCGGGTCTCATCCGCGTCAGCTGTTCGATGAGATCGCTGTCTCGGTCGAAGCTGACGGCCTGCACCATCGCGCCGAGATTGTTGCTTCCCAGGCCCTCGGCGCCATCCTTCGGCGTCCGGAGATCGGCAACGAAATCGTCAGCCTTTTCCAGCGACCGCCCCCCAACCAGCAGCCTGAGCCGCGGTTCATCGCCAAGCAGCCGGGCAAGCCGCCCGCCAAACGTGCCGTAACCGCCGATGATGAGCAGCGAAAACCGGTCCTCGCTCATGTGATGAAACGGCTGCGCTGCTGCGGCGTCGGCACCATGCAGCTTCGCCGCCCGGCAATCTTCAGCCGGTTGCGGGCGATGAATTCATAGAGCGCATCGGCCGCCCGCCGTGGCAGCAGCCGGAAAATCTTGACCAGCGAATAGGGAAAGCCGAGGCCCGCCACCATGCGGATCGTACCGTCGGACTTGAAGAAGCCGCGGCCCTCTTCGATCAGGATATTGGTCTCGTAGTCGCGCGCGTGCAGCCCGTAATGCCGGTAGAGCGCTTCGCCGAGCGGCGTCTGCGCCGCCAGGAAGCGGTATCGCTGCTGCCTGTCATGTTTCAGCGCGAATTTCACCCAGCCGGAGCAGAACACGCATTCGCCATCGAAGATGATCAACGGCCGGTCATCGGCAAAGGCGGGCACATCGGCATCGTTGCGATAGCTGTAATCGGCTTGAGCCCGCATCATCATCTCCCCACCCTCATGACCCCACCCTCATGTTCATGCCGCCGGCCGGTAGAGGGCGGCAAGCGAAGGCGGCCCATCCGCCGCAATCTCGCCGCGCTCCAAAAGATCCTCGATATGGGCGAGCACGGAAAGGGCGGCCGCCCCATGCAGCTTCGGATCGGTATCGCGATAGATCACCTTCACCATCTCGGCAATCTGCCTGTCCCCGGCCTGGACGCGCGCCAGCACCGCCTGCTCGCGCTTCAGCCGATGCGCCTTCAGCGCCCGGAGGAAACTCGAGGGTTCCGTCACCGGCCCGCCATGGCCGGGCAGCAACAGCCGGTCGTCGCGCGCAATCAGCCGGTCGAGCGATTCCATGTAATCCGCCATCGAACCATCCGGCGGCGCCACGATCGAGGTCGACCAGGCCATGACGTGATCGCCTGAGAACAGGATGTCGCGACCCTCAAGCGCGAAGGCGGCATGATTGGCCGTGTGCCCCGGCGTCAGCACCGCGCTCAGCGCCCAGCCATCGCCCGACAGGGTCTCACCGTCACTGAGCGTTATGTCGGGCACGAAGGATAGATCCGAGCTTTCGGAAAAGGGATTGATCTCGCCCTCGCGCAGCGGCCGCGCCGGCCGGTGCGGCCCTTGCCCCACCGTCACCGCCCCCGTTGCCGCCTGCAGGCGCCTCGCCAGCGGCGAGTGATCGCGATGCGTGTGGCTGACGAAGATATGCGTCACCGCGCGGCCGCCAAGCGCTGCCATCAGCGCCTGAAAATGCGCCTCGTCCTCCGGCCCGGGGTCGATGACCGCGACCGAGGAAGCGCCGACGATATAGCTGTTGGTGCCGAAAAAGGTGAAAGGCCCGGGATTGTTCACTGTAACCCGCTCGACCCCTGAAACAACCGGCACGGCCTGCCCATAGGCCGGCTCGAAAGCGAGGTCGAAAGCGGGACTGTCCATGAAGGAATGATCTCGGGCCGATGACGTCGCCAATTTCTAGCACGACGACGGGTGCTGCGCAGCGCATAAATCTGCGCCGGGTTAAACTTAGTCATTGTGACAGGCGAAGAGCTTTGCTAATCAGGCGTCGATTTGAGCAGGCGGTTTCCGCTCAAGCTCTGGTGGGGCGTCGCCAAGCGGTAAGGCAACGGTTTTTGGTACCGTCATCCCTGGTTCGAATCCAGGCGCCCCAGCCATTTTTGTTATGTCGATAAAACAGATGCTTAAGGGCGATATGTTGCCGCGCCGGTACACCTAGTGGGTACATCGTCGATGGACAACTGAGGCTTGCCTTTCGTCCTTTACACAGCCTGCTTCGCTGCTATCGTCGGCGCGACTATTGGGAGCGCTCGCGTGGCAAAAGAGAGTAATGATGACCTCGGCTTCACGGCCGAGCTTTTTAAGGCTGCGGATAAGCTTAGGGGCAATCTGGAGCCCTCGGAATACAAGCATGTGGCGCTCGGCCTCATTTTCCTGAAATACATATCCGATGCCTTTGAGGGGCTTCACGTCAGGCTGACGGCAGATGAATATGCCGATGCTGAAGACCCGGAGGAGTATCTCGCGGAGAATGTCTTCTGGGTGCCGACGGAGGCGCGGTGGCCTTTTCTGCAGGCCAACGCCAAGCGGCCGGAAATCGGCAAGCTGATCGACGAGGCGATGGAGGCAATCGAGCGTTTTCCTTCGAATGAGGGGCTGAAGGGCGTTCTTCCGAAGAACTACGCGCGTCCCACGCTCAACAAGACCATGCTCGGCGAGTTGATCGATCTGTTCTCCAATATCGGCCTTCACGACAGTAAAGATACGGCGAAGGATCTTCTGGGTCGTGTCTACGAATATTTCCTTTCCGGTTTCGCCGGATCGGAAGGAAAGCGGGGAGGCGAATTCTTCACGCCGCGTTCCGTGGTGCGCACTCTGGTCGAGATACTGGAGCCCTACAAGGGCCGCGTCTACGATCCCTGCTGCGGTTCTGGCGGCATGTTCGTGCAGTCGGAGAAGT
This sequence comes from Rhizobium sp. CB2179, assembly GCF_057653455.1. Classification (NCBI taxonomy): domain Bacteria; kingdom Pseudomonadati; phylum Pseudomonadota; class Alphaproteobacteria; order Hyphomicrobiales; family Rhizobiaceae; genus Rhizobium; species Rhizobium sp. CB2179. The sequence goes on from NZ_CM172781.1 coordinate 733,355, forward strand.
TCATCGAGGAGCATGGCGGACGGCGCAATGATATTGCCGTCTATGGCCAGGAGATCAACCACACGACCTGGCGTCTGGCCAAGATGAACCTTGCCGTCCAAGGCATTGATGCCGATATTCGGTGGAACAACGAGGGCAGTTTCCACCGCGATGAACTGCCGGACCTAAAGGCCGATTTTATTCTGGCCAACCCACCTTTCAACATTTCGGATTGGGGCGGCGAGCGGCTGGCGGAAGATGCGCGCTGGAGGTTCGGCAAGCCGCCGAATGGCAATGCCAACTTCGGCTGGCTGCAGCACATCATTCACCATCTTGCCCCGCGTGGAACGGCTGGCGTGGTGCTGGCCAACGGTTCCATGTCCTCTCAGCAATCGGGCGAGGGCGACATCCGCAAGGCGATGATCGAGAAGGATCAAGTGGATTGCATGGTCGCCCTGCCGGGCCAGCTCTTCTATTCCACCCAGATTCCAGCCTGCCTCTGGATTTTGGCCCGCGACAAGAGCGCCAATGGCCACCGCGACCGGCGCGGCGAAATCCTATTCATTGATGCCCGCAAGCTCGGCTTCATGGTGGACCGTGTGCGCCGCGAGTTCACTTCAGAGGACATCGACAAGATCACGGGGGTCTATCATCGCTGGCGTTCGAAGCCACAAACGCGGGCGACGAATGGCTGGGCGGATTATGCGGACGAGCCGGGCTTCTGCAAATCGGCAAGCCTCAACGAACTGCGCAGTAATGGCCATGTGCTGGCGCCGGGGCGCTATGTGGGCGCAGCGGATGCCGAGGATGATGGGGTGTCGTTTGCCGAAAAATTTGAGGGGCTTAGGGAGACCTTATTGAAGCAGTTCGAAGAAGGGGAAAAGCTTCAGAGCGAGATTATGAATAATTTGCAGGCACTCGGCGATGTCCTATAGATCTCCGTTTAGTCCACTTCCTCACTCCTGGACTGTTGCCCGACTTCGTGACCTGACGTCGAAAATCGGTTCAGGCGCAACACCACGAGGAGGCGAACAAACCTATCTCAAGGAGCGGAACCAATATGCATTGATTCGGAGCCAGTGCGTTCATGACCGGCGCTTTGACGCAAGTACAGTATCGTACATTTCGGACGAACAGGCCAAGGCACTTCGCAACGCCGAGGTGAGGCCTGGCGATGTGCTTATAAATATCACCGGAGACGGGATGACTTTTGCTCGCTCATCAATCGTGCCGGATGATGTGTTGCCAGCCTGCGTCAATCAGCATGTTGCCATTGTGCGTCCTATCGCAAGTCTGCTTTGCTCTCGATATCTAATGTCGTTCCTGGCTAGCCCTGAAGCAAAACCATACATTGAGAGTTTCAACGCCGGCGGGTCTAGGCGAGCGATAACAAAGGGACACATCGAGAGTTTTGAAATCCCCTTGCCACCGCTGGCCGAGCAAGTAGCGATTGGCTCCATGTTGGGCTCCCTCGATGACAAGATCGAACTGAACCGGCGAACGAACGAGACGCTGGAGGCGATGGCGCAAGCGATCTTCCGCGACTGGTTCGTGGATTTCGGCCCCACGCGCCGCAAGCTGGACGGCGCAACCAATCCGATCACAATCATGGGCGGCCTCGTGCAGGATGCCGGGCGGGCGCAAGCCCTTGCCGATCTTTTTCCCGCCAAGCTCGGTGATGGGCTGCCGGAGGGGTGGAGCTTCAAGCAGCTAGAAGAAAGCATTGTCCTACAACGTGGTTTTGATTTGCCCAAACCCTCACGCACCGATGGCGCTTACCCTGTTATTGCTGCGAGCGGACCAAGCGGCACTCATGCAGAATTCAGGGTCAAGGCTCCCGGCGTATGTACGGGGCGAAGCGGCGTCCTTGGCAAAGTATTCTACGTCCAGCAGGATTTTTGGCCACTCAATACCTCGCTGTGGATTAAGGCATATCCGAATGCTACACCGATCTACGCATACTTCCTGCTGCGTGAAATTGACATGCTGGCACTGAACGCTGGTTCAGCCGTACCAACGTTGAATCGAAATCACGTTCACAATCGTCCAACGGTCACCCCGCCCATGGCCGTCATAGACGCATATACAGGCGTAGCTGAACCGTTAATGGTCAAGTCAGACCACGCAGCCAAAGAGTGCGAGACGCTCGCAGCTACCCGCGATCTTCTCCTTCCAAAGATCATGTCCGGCGAAATTCGCTTGGCCGAGGGTGATGAATTGCTGGAGGCGGCACAATGAAGCCCTCAGCGAAATATCTATGCAGAACTTTTCTGGAGCTTGGGGATGCTGTCTCAAGAAACCTTCATCTAGCGTATGGGTCTGCCATTTCGTACGGCGAGGAAACCATTACCGAAAGCACCCTGTTGGAGATTTGGCGCCGCCACTCAAAGATTGCGAAAATCAGAACGTTCACCAAACGACAAGAGGCTCGCAATGGCGCTGACTGGGAGTGGCACCTGATAGGCAGAAAATATACGCTGAAGATGCGGGTGCAAGCAAAACGCTTGCCTAAGAATACACTGCAGTTCCCAGGGTTGTTTACCTACAAGGCGAAGTCGGCACCACACCCGCAGGTCGATATGTTGATCGCCGAAGCCAAGCGCGATCGATTGCTGCCGATCCTGTGTTTTTACTCAGAAGAGGGCGCAAGGTCGCGTTGGCGAAAGTCAGCTATGCTGAGCCCTTACGAAGCGGGATGCTTGATTGGCCATGCTCGCCACATCAAAAGACATGGCCACCAAGATCTTGCTTCGCTGGAGGCGCGATGTGTGCCTTGGCACTTCCTAGTTTGCTCCCAGCAGGGAAGAAGTCTGTTCTTTCCAAGCGTGGCGAAACTGAATGGTCAAACGCGCATGCGTGACGGCACGCTTCCTCCCTATATCGTTCCGACCGATGGATATTTCTCGCGCCCGATCAGACAAGCTGATGGTGACCACGGTCCAATCGGATTGCTGACAATAGATTGTCGCGATCTATGAACTGACTGGCCAAGACCAACATTCTATAATGGATCAACTTTCGTCATGAAAATCAGCAGCATTCTGGAAAAGATAGACGAACGCCAACTCTTCGTGCCGGCGTTTCAGCGTGAGTATGTCTGGAAGAAGAAGGACGCCAAGCTGCTGATCGACTCGATGATCAAGGGCTATCCGACAGGCACCATTCTTACCTGGGATACCAACCAGCCGCCTGAATTGAAGGGTGGCCACATCTACGACCCTTTACAAGGGGCGATCAAGATCTTGCTCGACGGCCAGCAGCGCGTGACGACGCTTTACATGCTGATACGGGGCGTGTTGCCGCCCTACTACACTCTCGAGGAGATCACCGAGGACACGCGCGGGCTACACATCAACGTCGAGACGCGAGAGATCGAATACTATCAGAAGCGCATGGAGACCGATCCACGCTGGCTCAATGTCACGGACATTTTCAGCCGGGCAAAGCGGGCACGCGATATCGTCCGAGAGCTTGAACAGGCCGGGCGCCAGGTTTCACGCCAAGAAGAAGACAATATTGATGATACTTTTTCTGCCGTTCAGGGCATTCTCGACCGGGACTTTCCTGAGCAGAATATCCCGATCAAAGCTACGTTGCGGGAAGCAATCGACATCTTCTACATCGTCAATGCCGGTGGCGTGGCGCTGACGGACGCTGAGCTCGCGCTGGCTCAGATCTCTGGATACTGGCCCCGAGCCCGTGAGGCTTTCAAGAAGAAGCTCGACGCGCTGAAAGAGAACGGCTTCATATTCAAGCTCGATTTCATCGTCTACGCGCTGCTCGCTATCCTGCACCAGGGCGGGTCCGATATGCGCAAACTACATTCGGCCGACAACAACGACGCGATCCGCGAAGTCTGGAAGGCACTCGACGGTAAGGTTCTGGACTACGTGGCGAACCTTCTGCGCGGCCACGCCTTCGTTGACCATACCGATGAGATCAACTCGATTTATGCGGTCATCCCGATCGTGGCCTATTGCCATCGGAAGAACTGCAATCTCAGCCACAATGACATCCAGAAGGTGGTGAAGTGGTTCTACTATGCGCAGGTTCGCCGGCGCTACGTCAGCCAGCTTCCACAGAAGCTGGACCATGACCTGAAGATTGTCACAACCTCCCCTATGCCCTTCGACCGACTGCTGGACGTTATCCGTGAAGATCGTGGCGGCAACATTGCGATTACGCCCGATGAGTTTGTTGGCAGTGCCGTGCAACACCCACTGTTCGGCTTGCTTCGCTGGCATTTGAAAAGCCGCGGCGCTAAGTGCCTCACCACCGGCGTTTCCATCCATCAGCCGATGGGAGAGAAGTACAAGTTGGAATACGACCACATCTTCGCCTTCGCCAACCTAAAGGCGGAGGGTTACGGACAGGAAAACCGGCTTCGCTACCAATTGGCGCAGGAGCTGACTAATCGGGCCATTCTGACCCAAATCGCCAATCGCTCGAAGGGCGCAAAGGAAACGGAGACCTATCTCTCCGGCGTCGTCCAAAACCAGCCGAATGCGCTTAGCCTGCAACTCATCCCGGAAGATCGGGAGCTTTGGCAGATCGAGAATTACGAGCTGTTCCTTAAGACACGCCGCAAGATGCTTGCCGACAGCCTGAATGCCTGGCTTGAAGGGCTGGCAGAGACGCACGCTGTCGCCGAGGGCATTTCGCTCGAGGACATGATAGCCGAGGGCGAAAACGAGGAAGTCGAGTTCAAGCAGAGCCTGCGCTGGGACATCAAGCAAGGCACTGTGAACAAGGATTTGGAAGGTGTGATCATGAAGACGATCGCCGCCTTCGCGAATGCGCAGGGCGGGACCCTTCTGATCGGTGTCGCAGACAATGGGGACATTGCAGGCCTCGACAATGATTACAAATCCCTCAACGGCGGTAACCGTGACAAATTCGAACTGCACCTCAAGACGCTGATCATCAACACGTTTGGTGAAGCTTTCGCGGCGACGAAGGTAAAGCTGTCGTTCCCGGAAATCGACGAGAAGGAAATCTGCCGTGTTGAAATCCTGCCGGCGAACAAGCCAATATACATCAGGCTAGCAGACAAAGGTGGCGCTGCTCAGGACCGATTCTATGTCCGGAACGGCAACTCATCACGCGAGATGAGCGGAGACCAAGCCATCACCTACATCAAGGAACGATTCGTCTGAGACGAACGGCGGGAGAGGCCCCCATGGAAGACGTCCTCTATCAGCAAACGTCAGCGTCTCCTTCCGGCTTCTCCGAGGGCCTGGTCGAAGAGGTCGTCATCGCCACCTTTCGTGAACTCGGATACGGTTATCAGCCATCGGCAGTTATCTCCCCCGATGGAACTGCTCCGGCCCGTCTTGCTTACCGAGACGTACTGCTCTCTGATGTTCTTTGCGCAGCGGTCGAGCGGCTGAACCCCGCCATCCCGCTTGATGCTCGCGAACAGGCGATCCGTCAGCTCTCGATCGCGGATACCCCCTCACTGATTGAAGAGAATCGTCGCATCCATCGACTGATCACTGAGGGCGTCGATGTCGAGTTTGGCATCGGTGATGGCGAGGTTAAGAGTGACAAACTTTGGTTGGTCGATTTCGAGCATCCGGAGAAAAACGACTTCCTCGTCACCAACCAGTTCACGGTCGCTGAAGGCAAGTACACAAGACGGCCGGATGTGATGGTTTTCGTGAATGGGTTACCGCTCGGCATCATCGAATTGAAGAATGTGGCGAGCGAGAACGCTACCGTCGACCAGGCATGCCAGCAGCTTCAGACTTATAGGGAACAAATCCCGTCGCTCTTTCGCACCAATGCCGTGATGGTGGCTTCTGACGGCATGCTCGCCCGGATTGGCTCTCTGACGGCTGATGCCGAGCGCTTCATGCCTTGGCGATCTGTGACCGGGGCAGAAGGTGATTTCACGCCGCACGGCCCTTACGAGATGGATACCTTGCTGCGCGGTGTCTTCGACAAGGGGCGCTTTCTGGCCTTGATCCGGGACTTCATCGTGTTTGGAGATCGGGGCGAAGGTCCCTTCAAGATCATTGCCGGGTACCACCAGTTCCACGGTGCGCGGAAGGCGATCACCAGCGCCATCGAAGCTGTCAAACCGGATGGTGACCGCAAGATCGGCGTGATTTGGCACACGCAGGGCTCCGGCAAAAGCCTGTTGATGGCCTTTCTCGGTGGTCTGATCGTTAGTTCCCGGGAGCTGGAAAACCCGACACTGATCGTGCTGACCGACCGCAATGATCTTGACGACCAGCTCTTCGGCACTTTCAGTCTCTGCAAGGATCTGATCCGTCAAACGCCGGAACAGGCAGATAGCCGTGATGACTTGAGGCGGCTCCTGAACCGTGCGTCCGGTGGCGTCGTCTTTACCACGGTACAGAAGTTCACACCCGAGGCAGGAGAAGAGAATTTCCCCATGCTGACCGATCGCCGCAACGTGATCGTCATGGCAGATGAAGCGCACCGCAGCCAATACGGTTTTGACGCCAAGCTGGACAAGCAAACCGGCAAGCGGCGCTATGGCTACGCCCATTACATACGGGAAGCGCTGCCGAACGCTTCCTTCATCGGCTTCACCGGAACGCCGATCGAGGCGGAGGATGTCAACACGCCAGCAATCTTCGGCGAATATATCGACATCTACGACATAAGCCGAGCGGTCGAGGACAAGGCGACGGTTCCGATCTACTACGAGAGCAGGCTGGCCCGCATCGAATTGAACGAGGACGAGAAGCCGAAGATCGATGCCGAGATCGAGGCCATACTCGAAGACGAGACGTTGAGCGAGCAGGAGAAGCAGAAGGCCAAGTGGACAACGGTTGAGCGGCTGGTTGGTTCGAAGAAGCGCCTAGTCCAGATCGCAGCCGATCTCGTCGCTCACCTTGAGCACCGCATCGACGGCATGAACGGCAAGGCTATGGCGGTTTGTATGAGCCGCCGCATTTGCGTAGATCTCTATAACGAGATCATTGCGCTCCGGCCTGATTGGCATTCAGACGATGACGACAAAGGCGCGGTCAAGATCGTGATGACGGGCTCCGCCTCCGACCCTCTCGAATGGCAACCGCACATCGGCAACAAGAAGCGGCGGGACGATCTCGCCAAGCGCGCTCGCAAACTCGATGATCCGCTAAAGCTCGTGATCGTGCGTGACATGTGGTTGACCGGTTTCGATGCACCCTGCATGCATACCATGTACATCGACAAGCCGATGCATGGCCACGGCCTCATGCAGGCGATCGCCCGCGTCAACCGAGTTTTCAGGGACAAACCAGGTGGGCTGATCGTCGATTATATCGGCATTGCTCAGAACCTGAAGAACGCTCTGGCGCAATACTCCCAGTCCGATCGCGACAAGACCGGTATAGACGAGGAGGAAGCTGTTGCGGTTCTTTTGGAGAAGTATGAGATCGTTCGCGCCATGTTCAACGGCCACGACTACAGCCTCGGTATCGTGGGTGCCCCGCAGCAGCGCCTGAAGGCCCTGGCTGACGGCATCGACTCGATACTGAAGTGGCTGGAGAACGAGGCCGCGAAAGTCGAGGGCATCGAGGCGAAGAAGAAAGCGCATCGCCGCTACCAGGACGTCGTGCTGGAATTGAGCAAGGCCTATGCCTTGGCTTCTGCAAGCGATGCCGCGGCGGAAATCCGCGACGAGGTCGGCTTCTTCCAGGCGGTACGCGCTGCGCTGGTGAAGACCACTGCCACCGGTAAGATGTCGGACAAGGCGAAGTCACTGGCTGTCGAGCAACTCCTTAATCAGGCGGTCGCCAATGCCGAGATCGTCGACATTCTCAAAGCTGCCGGATTGCAGTCGCCTGACATCTCCGTCCTGTCGGATGAGTTTCTCGCCGACGTGCAGCGCATGGAGAAAAAGAACCTCGCATTGGAAGCGCTGAAGAAGCTGCTTAATGGTGAGATCAAGAGCCGCTCGAAATCCAACATCGTTCAATCTAAGGCATTCTCTAAGCGGCTGGAGGATGCGGTGGCCCGCTACCATGCCAACACAATCTCCACCGTCGAGATGATCCAAGAATTGGTCGCGATGGCCAAGGATATGAAAGCTGCCTTGGCTCGCGGCGCAACTTTGGGACTATCTCCCGAAGAAGAGGCCTTTTACGACGCACTGGCTAGTAACGACAGTGCAGTAGAGGCGATGGGCAGTGAACATCTTCGAGTCATAGCCCATGAACTCGTTGAGCAGATGCGCAAGTCCGTGACCGTAGATTGGCAGCACAAGGCGAGCGCCCGCGCCAAGATGCGGGTTCTGGTGAAGCGAATTTTGAAGAAATTCGGTTTTCCGCCCGATTTGGAGCAGGAAGCCGTGCAAACCGTTCTGGCACAAGCGGAAGTGTTGTTGCGGGAGGTTGCGGGGGCGCCTTGATGGCTTTGGCCGAGTAGTGGCTACAGCAAAGTGGCTCAATGGAGTGACCTCAATCATACCGCTCGCGGAGCTTTGGAAACCGCTGCGAAAATGCCTGTCGAGCGGCGCTCCAACCTTCGAGATCGGGCGGATGTTTTGACTTGACCGTGTTGAGGACATCATATCCCGCTGCCTTCAGTTCCTCTGCTAAGGCCTTTTCTAGTGCCCCGACGATATCCCTGGTTGGCATGTGGAGCTTCATCAGATCAGCTCGGGAAAGACCCTCCCGTTTTTCCACCTCATCGTACAGCGGGCCGAATGCGACGAGGTCAAAGGAAGCGCAGTCCTCCGCTTTGAGGCCTCGGTCGCTCAGGTGCCTCCGCAAAGCGTTCTGGTTCTTCGCGAAGCCAAGGTGTTGTCCCATCCTGGTGTAAGGAGCTGTGGCGTGCGGGCTAGAGTTGTCGCCTGTCCTGCCCACGTACAGCATATCTCCTTGGGGTGTCTCTACAACCCATACATAGAGCCAGAAGCCCCGCCGCAGCATTGGCCCCGGCAGCGTAAGTGAGTGCATATGGGCTGTCATGAAGTCTCCCTTTGATCCAGACCGGGTCTTTACTGCCTCGTCGCCGCCCCGTGGCAAGGCAAGTTGACACTTACCCGCGCTCCGCAAACAGCCGAACACCCGTCAACCCCGCCAGTGTCTCCAGCAAGGCCTCCTGAAACCCAGGATCGCCCACCTCAGCCGCCGCCTCCCGCCGCTGGCGATGATACCAATACCCGCCACTGACCTTGGCGGCTTCCGCATCGCTCGTCGCAAGCCATGTCTGGGTGAGGTGCCCCATCTCCAGGTCATCGGGTGCGCCGGCGCCGCCCATTTTTGTCGGCACCCAGCCGGGGTCCACCGCGTTGCTGAAAACATCCGGCCAATGGCGGGCGATGGCGGCGGCGAGGGTGGCGATGTAGAGCTTGCTTTCCGAATAGGCCTGGCTTGCGCTCCACGGCCGCTTCTTCCAGTCGATATCGTCAAGCGAACTGCCGCCGCTGCGGTGCATGCCGCTGCTGAGATAGACCAGGCGATCGGGGCGGGTGATCCAGGCGGTGAGAAGATAGGGGGCAAGCACATTCACCGCCAGCGTCTTTGCGTGGCCTTCGGGCGTTTCGCCCCGGCTCCGCTCGAGGTAGATGCCGGCATTGTGGATGACGGCGTCCATGCGGCCGATGGCGTTGACCTGCTCGGCGATCGAGCGCGTTTCCGTGGCGCTGGCGAGATCGCCGATGACGAGGCCGAGGGCGGCGGCCGAAATCTCCGAGATAGCGGAGGCGCGCTCCCTGGAGCGGGCATGCAGCACGACGTCATGGCCCTCCTTCATGAGGGTGCGTGCGGCGGCAAGGCCGAGGCCATCGGTGGAACCGGTGATGAAGATGCGGCTCATGGGGTTTCCCTTCGCGGTGGCGTGGAGGGGACAGAGTGCTTGGCCATGGGTCCTCGGGTCAAGCCCGAGGATGACGGAGAGGTGGGGTGGGGCTGCGCGAAAACGGCAGCGGGCATGGATCCTCGGCTCAAGGCCGAGGATGACGGAGGGTGGGGTGGCGTCCCACCACTAAACCAACGAAATCACCCCATCACCCCCGCCGCCGCTCCGCCCCCGCAGCAATCGTCTGCACCAGCTCATCCACCTCCCGTGCCAGCCGCTCCAGCGGCAGGCCGACGAAGCGGCCTTCGAGGCTGATGCTGACGACGCCATGCACGGCGCCGAACAGTGTGCGGGCGCGGATGGCGCGGTCTTCGGGGGGCATGTCGGGCTGCAGTTCGGCCAGCGGTTCGGCGATCACATCCATCAGGAAGAGGTGCTCGTCAAGATGCCATTGCGGCGTCGGGCTCGATTCCGGCGGGAAGTGCTCGAACAGCGCCTTCCAGAGGTTCCGGTGCTCGACCGCGAAGCTTAAGTAACCCTGCGCCAGGTTGCGCAGCCGGTCGGTCGGCGGCCGATCCTTGGCCTCGGGCAGCGTGAGCCTCGCCTCCAGCGCCTTCAGCGTCGCGGAGTTGACGTGGATGACGAGTTCGGCGAGGTCTGAAAAGACCGTGTAGAGGCCGCCGAGCGCGCAGCCGGCATCCTGGGTGATGTCGCGGGCTCTAAGGTTTGCCAGCCCGTCCTTGGCGATCCGCTCGCGCGCCGCCTCGATCAGCCGGGCCTTCAGGTCTTCGCGTTTTTCTTCTCGTCTGCCGGCCATTCACCATTCCACTTCGATTTTTTTGAACGTCGTTCAAAATTTATCTTGAACGACGTTCATGATTCTGCCATAACGCCTCTCGTGAACAACGTTCATAAACCGGAGGAAGGAAATGTTCAAACTGATTTCCATTTTGTTGCGGGGCAGGGCGCATGATGCCGAACAGGCTTTCGCCGACTGCCACGCCGTGCCGCTGCTTTCCCAGCAGATCCGCGATGCCGCCCAATCGATCCAGTCGGCCCGCCGCAGTGTGGCGGTCGCCATCGCCCAGAACGAGCAGGAGAAGGGGCAGCACGCAACGATCGTTGCCCGCATCGACGATCTCGAAATCCGCGCCTCCGCCGCCTTGGCGAAGGGCAATGAGGGCCTGGCCCGCGAGGCGGCCGAGGCGATCGCCTATCTCGAAGCCGAGCGCGATGCATCGGAAAAGGCGCAAGCCCAGTTCACCGGTGCGATCGACAAGCTGAAGGGCATCGTCCGTGCCTCCGAGGCGCGGCTGCAGGAGCTGCAGCGCGGCGAGCGGCTGGCGCGGGCCACGCAGGAGGCGCAGAAGCTCGATGTCGCAGTCGCCGGCCCAGGCTTTGCCACGCTCGACGACGCCGAAGAGACCCTGGCGCGCCTTCGCCTGCGCCAGAGCCAGAATGAGCTGACGGCCGCCGCCCTGAAGGACATGGAAGGCGCCATCCGCCCGGCCGGCATCATCGAAAAGCTTGCCAATGCCGGCTTCGGCGCGCCGCTGCGCTCCTCTGCCGATGATGTACTGGCGCGGCTGAAGAGCCGCATCACGCCTGCTGCTTGAAATCGCATCCATCCAACCATTCATCCATCGAACCATAGGGACTAAGACAATGAACGACAGTTTCCAGAAACATTCCGCAAGCTGGGTCAGCTTCTCCTACATCTCCTTCGGCTCGGCCGCCTTCATGCTGGCGCTTGGCCTCTACATGATGCCGCTCGATCTCTGGGGCAAAGGCTATCTCGCCATGGGCATTCTGATGCTGGTGCAGACCACGGTGAATATCACCAAGACGCTGCGCGACAATGCCGAATCCGAGAAGCTGATCCGCAAGGTCGAGGATGCCCGCACCGAGAAACTCCTGGTCAAGTTCAATCGTAACGATGAAGATTGATCTTGGTTAACCACAGCGCAGAGTTGTTACCGCATTCAACTTTTGCGTAACAACTCTGTGGCCTTCTCTGCCAGTCGAAAGAGGGACCCGCCGTGCAACACAATCTGATGACCTCAAGGAAATTCGCGCCGCTGTTCTGGACCCAGTTCCTGACGGCCTTCAACGACAATTTCCTCAAGAACACCCTGGTGTTCCTCATTCTCTTCAAGATGTCTGCCAGTGAAGGCGCCGCCCTGGTGACGCTTGCCGGCGTCATCCTCATCGTGCCCTTCCTGCTGCTGTCGGCGCTCGGCGGCGAACTCGCCGACAAGCACGACAAGGCGAAGATCGCCGAACTGCTGAAACGCTGCGAGATCGCGGTCGCCGCCCTTGCGGTGGTCGGTCTGGCCTTCTCCTCCATCTTCGTGCTGATGGCGGCGCTGTTCGGCTTCGGCATCGTCTCAGCACTTTTCGGGCCGATCAAATACGGCATCCTGCCCGATCATCTCGAACGTCGCGACCTGCCGAAGGCCAATGCCTGGATCGAGGGCGGCACCTTCATCGCCATCCTCGCCGGCACGATCATCGCCGCCTTCGCCTTCTCAGGCGGCGACAATGTGCTGATCTTCGGCACGATGATGATGGGGCTTTCGGTGCTTTGCTGGCTGGCCAGCCGGATGATCCCGCCCACCGGCTCCAAGGCGCCGGATCTGCAGATCGACCGCAATGTCATCCGCTCCAGCTACACCCTCGTCATGGAAATCCGCGCCGATAAACGCCTGTGGCGTTCGGCGCTGATGAACTGCTGGTTCTGGCTGGTCGGCGCCTTCGTGTTGTCCATCCTGCCGACCATGGTGACTGAGCTGCTCGGCGGTTCCGAGCTCGTCGTGCCGGCCTATCTCACCGTCTTTGCCATTGCCGTTGCCGTGGGATCAGCGATTGCCGCCTGGATGTCGTCTGGCCGCATCGTGCTGCTGCCGGCCCCTGTCGGCACGGCGCTGCTCGGCCTCTTCAGCCTCGATCTCGCCTGGAACCTTTGGGGCCTGGCTTCCACAAGCCATGCAACGACGATCGCCGGTTTCTTTGCCGGCCAGAATACCATCCGTGTCGCCATCGATCTCGCCAGCATGGCGATAGCAGGCGCCTTCATCGCCGTGCCGACCTTCGCCGCCCTGCAGACCTGGGCGCATGAGGACCGCCGCGCCCGCGTCATCGGCGCCGCCAATGTGCTGTCTGCCCTGTTCATCACCGTCGGCCTCGGCCTGGTTGCCGCCGTCCAGGCGCTCGGCGCCTCTATTCCCCAGATTCTGATCGGCCTTGGCATCATCAATTTTGCCGTCGCCTGGCTGATGCTGAAGACGCTGCCGACCAATCCCTTCCGCGATTTCATCTCGATCCTGTTCCGCGCCTTCATGCGCCTGGAGGTCGAGGGGCTGGAGAATATCAAGAAGGCCGGCCGCGCGCCGATCATCGCGCTGAACCATGTCAGCCTGCTCGATGGTGCCCTGGCGCTTGCCATCACCGAGGAAGAGCCGACCTTTGCCGTCGATTACAAGATCGCCCAAGCCTGGTGGGTGCGGCCCTTCCTGAAGATGTGCAAATTCCTGCCGCTCGACCCGACAAAGCCGATGGCGACGCGTTCGCTGATCAAGGTGGTGCAGGATGGCAATCCGATCGGCATCTTCCCCGAGGGCCGCCTGACGGTCACCGGCACGCTGATGAAGGTCTATGATGGCGCCGCCATGGTCGCCGACAAAACAGGCTCGATGGTCGTGCCTGTCAAGATCGACGGGCTGGAGAAGAGCTATCTCTCCTATCTCGATAGCGGCAAGATCCGCCGCCGGCTGTTCCCCAAGGTCAAGGTCACCATTCTCGAACCGGTGAAGCTCGAAGTGCCGCCGGAGCTGAAAGGCCGCAAGCGCCGCACGGCGGCGGGTGCCGCACTTTATCAGGTGATGTCGAACCTGCTGTTCCAGACCGCCGATACCTCTTCCACCGTTCTCGACCGCGTCATTCAGGCCGGCCATGAATTCGGCATGAAAAAGCTCGCCGTCGAGGATCCGGTCACCGGCCGGCTGACCTATGGCAAGCTGCTCACGGGCGCTGCCGTGCTCGGCGCAAAATTCCGCACCCGCTTCCCGGAAAACAACCTCGGCGTCATGCTGCCGAATGCCAATGGCGCCGCCGCCACCCTTCTCGGCGTGATGAGCGCGGGCAAGGTGCCGGCGATGCTGAACTTCACCGCGGGTGCCGCCAATATCCTCTCCGCCTGCAAGGCCGCCGAAGTCAGGCATGTGCTGACCTCGCGCGCCTTCGTCACCCAGGCGAAGCTCGGTGCCGTGATCGCCGAGATGGAAAAGCAGGTGAAGATCGTCTGGCTCGATGATCTCAGGGCCGAAATCTCACTCAAGGACAAGATCCTTGGGCTTCTCCGCAAGGCCCGGCCGCTGGTGAAACGCCAGCCGGACGATCCGGCCGTCATCCTCTTCACCTCGGGCTCCGAAGGCACGCCGAAGGGCGTGGTGCTCACCCACCGCAACATCCTCTCGAATGCCGCCCAGGCCGCCGCCCGCATCGATTTCCACAGCGGCGACAAGGTGTTCAACATCTTACCGGTGTTCCATTCCTTCGGGCTGACGGCCGGCACCGTGCTGCCGCTGATATCAGGCGTGCCGGTTTATTTCTATCCGTCGCCGCTGCATTACCGCATCGTGCCGGAGCTGATCTATGCCTCCAACGCCACGATCATCTTCGGCACCGATACCTTCCTTAATGGCTATTCGAGGACGGCGCATCCCTACGATTTCCGCTCGATCCGCTATATCTTCTCCGGCGCCGAGCCGGTGAAGGCCGCAACCCGCCAGACCTATATGGAAAAATTCGGCCTGCGCATCCTCGAAGGTTACGGCGTCACCGAGACGGCACCCGTCATTTCCATCAACACGCCGATGTACAACAAGTCGGGCACGGTCGGCAAAATCCTGCCGGGCATGGAATGGAAGCTCGAACCGGTGCCCGGCATCGAAGAGGGCGGCCGGCTGCATGTGCGCGGCGCCAATGTCATGGCCGGTTATCTGCGCGCCGAAAAGCCCGGCGTGCTCGAGCCGCTCGTCGACGGCTGGCACGATACCGGCGACATCGTCACTATCGACGAGGACGGCTTCGTCAAGATCCGCGGCCGCGCCAAACGCTTCGCCAAGATCGGCGGCGAGATGATCTCGCTCGCCGCCGTCGAGACGCTCGCCGCCGAGCTCTGGCCGGGCGCCCTCTCCGTCGTCTCCTCGCTGCCCGACGCCAAGAAGGGCGAGCGCCTGGTGCTCCTGACCGACGCCCCCACCGCCACCCGTGCCGAATTCCTCGCCTTCGCCAAATCGAAGGGCGCCATGGACATGATGGTCCCGGCCGAAGTCACCATCGGCAAGGTGCCGGTGCTGGGTTCCGGCAAGGTCGATTTCGTCGCGGCGCGCAAGCTGGCGGAGAGTGTGGCGCAGGGGGAACAGGCGGCGTGAGCGGGGTCACTTCCTTGCAGGGTTGCCCCTCATCCTAACCTTACCGGGGTCGAGCCACTCGTCTCGACCCGTCCTGCGGACCCCCGCAAACGGGGCGAGGAGACGTGCCCTGCGAGAGGTTGGTGGGGAACGGAGAGGGCGCGGTATATCCCTTCGCCCCTCGGGGAGAGGCATTACAGCGCCAAGAGCGGATAAAGGGAAGTTACAAAGGTGCCGGCAGGCGGATGAGGGGGCCACACGGCACACCCCTCTCGTGACAACCTATCCGGCGATTGAGACGACGCGAGCGGTGTGGAACTCACATGGTGTTGTTGGAAAGACCGGCGTCGCCGGCCCCCTCATCCGCCCTACGGGCACCTTCTCCCCGAGGGGAGAAGAGGAATCGAGAGGTCGCGGCATGGTCCCTTCGCCCCGCAGGCGGGGGTCCGAAGGACGGGGCGAGGCCCGTGGCTCGACCCCGGCGGTGGCGGCAGCCGGATGAGGGGCTGCCCCCGGCACAAACCAGAAAGCAGCGGCGCGCCGAGACGTCGTCAGCAGCATAACAGGCGGCACTCGGGCCGCCTGTTATGCAATTCAAACAAACCGTCCGTTACTTCTGTTCCGGCGCCAAAAACTCTGCGCAATAGGACGGACCGTCGACGCCGGGGATATCGGCGACGGTGCGGATGTCGCGGATCGTGTAGTCGGAGCTGGTGGTGATTTCGGCCTGGCAGCGCAGATAGGCGGTGCGGGCGGCGGAAATCTGCTTGCCGCGCTTGCCGTCGGCGCCTTCGGCATATTTCGCCGGAATGCGCACGGTCTTGTAGCCGCCGCGCCAGGTATAGACGGTGGTCGAGCCTTGCTCGCTGTCGCTGATCGGCGGGCCGTAGGCGGCAAAGAAGATGCCGGCCGATTTGCCGACCCAGCGGGCCTCGATTGGGTTGCCGGCGGAAGGAATGGTCGTGCATCCGGCAAGCGCAATTGCAAGCCCGGCCGCGGTCATGGTGCGGAAATTCATCGTGTCGTCCCTGATCTCAAGCGCATTGGCTGCGAAGCCGCCGTCGCAGCGGTTTCGCCTGTCCTGTCTGCCCTTTAGCGCGGAACCTGGCAAAAGAAAATTGCTCCTTTGAGACTTCCGTTCGATTTGCGAGAGGTGTGGCTTTTTGCTGCAGCCGCAGCCGTCCGAACCTGTCACAACCCCGTCAAAAATTCCGCCGGCTTTTTGGAATTTGGTGCTTGTGCAACCAGATAGGCTGTTCTATAGAAGCGCCGCTGGTCACGGAGTGTAGCGCAGTCTGGTAGCGCACCACGTTCGGGACGTGGGGGTCGAGTGTTCGAATCACTCCACTCCGACCAGCTAGAAACCCCGCTCCGGCGGGGTTTTTCGTTTGTGCTGATCTCAGCCTTCGTCTCCTCCCCACCGATCAAGTTTCCTAACGGCGGGACTTTGGCGCAGGTGTCGAAGTTCCCCCGGCTCCGTCAGGGCCAGTTTCAACTCCGTAACGGGCGGGATCTTCGCCAATTTCCGCCATGCCTTCGGCGAGAACGGACATGAGCTGTAGACGGCGGTCCGGTCGCATGAACGACAATCCGCGTGCAATTGCGTCACGCCATGACTGACCGCGTTCCCACGCCTCGCAATAGGCCAGCGCAAGATCGGAATGGCGGCGTGTCGCGCCCATCGCTTCGAAAAGATGGGAAGCCTGCTGCACGTCCTTTTCGCGCTTGAGCACGCCATTGTCGTCGTTCTGCCGCCGCGAGGCGACGATCAGCTTGTGAACTGCGTAGCGCTCCGCAGCGGGAACATTGACCGTAATGCCGCTCTTGTGAAGGATCACGGTCCTGATCGGGTTGTAGATGAGGTAATCGAGGAATCTGAGCGGTTCGGCAGAAATTCCCCCAAGGGCGGGCATATCAGCGGGCTTCTGCTGATTGTCGTCGCTGCCCGTATTCGGCGTCAGGAATTCGACCTTGTAGTTCTTCGCGTTTACGAACTGGGTCGAGCGCGTGGGATGGTTGAGATGTGGGACCTCCCGGAATGTCGGGTCCAGCTTTTCAAGAACCTCGCCTATGGGAGGGATGCTGTCGTTGACCGCCGTCGAGATCGAATGGAACTGGGCGAAGTCGGCATCGCTCGTCTGCATAAGCGACGCCGGCAGTCGAACGCCGAGAATGCCGGAATAGGTCTGGAATGCCACGGTTCCGACGAGAACCGCGCGCAGACGGAAGAGCCCTGCATTGGCAAGCGCCTCGATGATGTCGCCCGTAAACCTGGGCGGTGCGTTCATGCCGCCTTCTCTCGTAAGAGTGGCCACCATTCGCCGGCGGTTTCGGAGATCATCCTTGATCGCGCCGAAGTCGGTCACTCTTTTCGTAAGCTCCTCGTCATTCTTTGGCCCGACATAAGACCGTTTGACTCCGTCTTGGCCCGGATGATCGAAATACCAGTATTCCTTGCCCTTCACGGGGACGGAGACGAACCGACCCTCCAGCGGGAACTCGGCGACAAAACTTCCGTCCAGCGAACGCTGGCCGAGCTCCGCCAGCATGGTCTGGTACATCAAATCGATCTCGCGGATGGGCACGGATTTTCTCTTGTTATAACTTTCCTATAAAAAGATTATAACACCGCATTCGACCGGCCGAAAGCCCATCCTTCCTCTGGCTATAATGTTTCTGCAGGAAAATTATAACTGAGGCGCGGCTGAACGGGAGCGGTGCATCGGCTCCCTGTGGCGCAGAACGTGCGTGTGACATCATCGCCAAACCCTGCCGCGTCCTGACCGCCCTCGCGCCTTGCGCGCTGTGGATCAAAAAGGAGCCCCGCCGAAACGGGGCAATTGGGTAGGGGCGGATCGCACTGCAAGGGGTGGCGTACGGCCCCGTCACGAGGGGGCACCTGCGCGATCCTTGCGACCTAACCCATTGATAGTCTGAAAAGTTCCTGTGCGGTTCCGCACCAAGCGCCCCGCGCCTGAGGGATTGATGTTCCAATAAGAGCACATCTCGATGGAGTAAGCGCCGTCAGGAAAACAAATGGCCTATGAGCCTGATATGGCTATCGTCTTCGATAGCGTGACAAAGGCGGTGATCGTCAGTTTCCGCGGAGCCACGGTCTATCTGCCAGGTCCTATGCTGACCGAAGGGGGCCGTCCCTACCGCCGAAGCGCATTGCCGCCGACTTGGCTGGCGAGATTGATTGCGACTTATATCAACGATCCACAAACGGCAGATATTCGTATTGTGAATCGCTCGTCCCTTTCGCAATCAGCGCGCATGCAGAGGCAAAATGTGCTAAGCTCTTTTGGTCGGCAACGAACATCGTTGCCGGTCTATCGTCGCTGATCATCGACAATGTCAGTGGCTTATGTGCTGTTTTGTCATAAACGCACACTTTCGCGGGATCGATAGCCAAATCTTTGGCCGTCCCGTAGCTTTCACGACACCCACAGGCGTTTGGTTTGACATCCAAGCTCCCCACGCGGAGCTACTATGCCCCACTTCGACCAATCGACGGTCGAGAACACTCTGCTGAAATTGTTGAGCGTAGACGGCTTCGCACGCCTCTCGGGAGAGATGGAGCGCGTCGACCTTCCATTGCGGCATGTTCTTGTTGCTAGCGACGTCCCATCCACGCATGTCTGCTTCTTGGAAAGGGGCTTGGGATCTATGGTTGTCGGCAGCACCGACGAAGAAGCGGTGGAGATCGGCCACATCGGGCCCGAAGGCGCATCCGGCATGCACGTCGTCCTGGCGGTAGAGACCACCCCCACGCGCACGTTCATGCAAGTCGCAGGCTCGGGAATTATGGTGCCGATGGAGACGTTTCAGCGCGCGCTGGCCGATGATCCCGAGATGAAGGATTTCTTCCTTCGCTATGTTCACACAACCGTGCTGCAGCTCGCACATTCGGCGCTTGCGAGCGCCCGCTTCAATATGCATGAACGGTTGGCTCGGTGGATCCTGATGTGTCACGATCGCCTTGAAGGCAACAACCTGGCAATTACCCATGAATTTCTGGCATTGATGCTTGGTGTCCGGCGTTCGGGTGTCACCAATGAACTACACGTGCTTGAGGGCGTCCAGGCCATCCGGTCGACCCGCGGAAACGTTAGAATAGTGGACAGGGAGAAATTGATCGAAATTGCCGGTGGCTGCTATGGAGTGCCGGAGCGCGAATACGAAAAGGTGCTGGGTCTTCCGCTCCGCGCCAGGTAGATTAGTCCACTCGCTTAACCGCTTCCGAAAAAGGCAACGCGAGCAGGATATCGCCTGGTTCGTTTTGCCTCTCTCCGTCGCGCTCAAGGCAACGGCATCGATAACGCATTCGCCACTGTCCCATGTCATCGCCGGCAATTGTGCGCAACCGCACTGATGGTTGGCCTTCAGAGCTTGATGCACTACGGTTGTCTTATCGCGATCCGGGTGAGCTGTTGCGACGCTCAATGAGGAAGATATGACGGACTTCGATCCCTCACTCCAGCTAGCAGACGTGAGCATGCTTTCGGATGCTGTTCGGACTTGGTACCGGCATAATCGCGCCACGCCAACGGAACAATCGACACAGCTGCTTTGCAGCGCGGCGTTCGACTTCTATAATCAAGGACACAGGACGCGCGAGGAACTGGTCACGCTGCTGATCACGAAGTTTGATTGCCTTCACTCACTTGATGTCAACGCGCCGACGTCCACGTCTCATCACTAGTGAATCGGTCTTCTCCCGGCTTGACCCTAGAGCGCGAAAAGGCGCTCGCGGCCGATGGAACCTGCGGCGCAATGCTGCGACTCAGCCGCCGACGGTGATTTCACCATCCGCAACACGTTTGACA
The DNA here is from genome assembly GCF_057653455.1 of Rhizobium sp. CB2179. NCBI lineage: Bacteria > Pseudomonadati > Pseudomonadota > Alphaproteobacteria > Hyphomicrobiales > Rhizobiaceae > Rhizobium > Rhizobium sp. CB2179. Next base: position 753,339 of record NZ_CM172781.1, read on the forward strand.
AATATCTTCAAACCGTCATGCCTGAGTTTCTTCCAACCGCCGTCGGAAACCATTGATTTAGCCAGATCGGCAAACCCCTTGGTGAGGTAGGGAACCTGCGATGCCGGTCGTTTGCCGAGCGCTTGAATCAGGCAGTCAGTTCTTGGCGGCGACGAGAACGTGTTTCCTGAACCTTCCATGCGGATCTCCACATGATCTGTGCCGTCTGGAAATCTGATCGTCCCATAGCCGCACCTGGCCGCCGCCTTCACTTCGGGCTTGGAGAGCTTGTCTTGCAGAACAAATGACAGCTGGCTGAAAGTCTTGTCGGTGTAGTCGAACTGACCCAGTATGATGAAGTCCAGTTCGTTCTGCCCCTTCTTGGCGCCTTTGATCTTGCCAAAGAAGTCGGAATTCACCTTGGTGTCTTTGCCTGTCGTCAGGGCGAGCATTTCGCCCAGCTTGATATAGGTCCTCGGTTTTGACGAAGCGTTTTCGGCGCCAGCCGCGGCCTTGCCTGACGGCAGACTTGCGGTCTCCGGCTTGGCATAGGCGTCAGCGAAGGCTTGCAGTGTCGTGAGGTTGAGCGCTTGGGGAAGCGAACCGCTCTCGAACGTGCGGCAGGAGAGCGCGGCTTGCCGTGTTGCCTTGTCAGGCTTGCCCTCGACATTCCCTGGCTTGCAGCCCAAATGAGCCAGTTGCTGCTGCAACGTCTTGAGCAAAACTGCTTGTTTGGCGGAATAGTCGCTGACACCGCGGGTCACACTGACATTGCGGACATCGATGCCGATACCATCCGGCTGCACCACGTCAAACTGGGACGTATGATGGTCATAGGTCTTCCATTCATTGCCCCAACCCATCATCACCGGGCCGAGAATGAAGTTGAATGATTTTGGGTCGCGGTTTGATTGCGGCTCGCACTCGTTCGATTCCCAGCAATGCGGAGCTTGGTTGGTTGCTTCGCCTTCGGCGGCGTAGATCACCTTGTTGTCGCAGCTTGCCGTAACCCATCCGCTCGCATCGTTTGCCCATCGGATTTTCAGCGAGAATGTCGCCCATTTGCCGAAATCTTGCGGTTTTTGGCACTGGCGGGCGAGAAAGTTCACGCCGTTGCGCGTGTCGGCTTTCAGCATGTAGATGAAATTGTGGATTGCCGGTCCTTCCCAGGACGCGAGGCGCAAATGGCTGTCCCAGCCATCGGGATAAAAGCCGTTTGCGGAGTTGTTCTGCCAGCCCTTGTAGGCAAAAGTCGGATCGAGCCGGAGATCGAACTTGTATTCGACGCTTTCGCCAACCTTCATGTCTCGCGTGTAGCGAATCGTTGAGCGGACGTTGCCATTGCGACAATCATTTTCGCCGCGTCCATCTCCATAGTCGACATGGGAACACTGACGGTCGAATATCTCAAACCGGGTCACGCCGTCCTTGACCTCCGGTCTGACCGATCCGTTGAACTTGTGGCGCTCAAAACCTTTGGGGAGCGGATCGGCAGTCGCTGCTGCGTGGGGCACAAAAACCATAAGCGCGCCAACCGCCAGTCCAACGATGGGATTTTTCAGCATAGCCCCTTCTCCAAATTGGACGCCAACCATATCACGATCTCTTTGGAAGGTCGGGTTTAGATCAGGTTCAGATCGGTGCGTGAGGTGCTGTGCCGGGAGCAGGGGCCGCGGTCAAAGCTGCCAAGCTGCTGTCTTCAACGATGCCGCCGAGCCCGAGCAGGTGCGGCGGGATTGGCCCGGCGAGACGCCGGCGGTCGAGCCTATTGACTCGGAGCCCCGGCGCTCAACAGCGCCCGCACCAATGCCGCCTGGCTGCGGACGCCGGTTTTGTCGAAAATGCGCTGTAGCTGGGTGCGCAACGTGTTGACACTGACCCCGAGCAGATCGGCGGCGGCGGCGAGGTCGTGGCCATCGACGATCAGGCGAGCAAGCCGGGTCTGCGCCGGCGAGAGGCCGAAGACCTCCCGCGCGCTCGCGATCCGGCGCACCAGCGTCTCGGCGTCGTCGAAGGAGACCAGCGTCTTGCCGTCCTCGAGCAGAACCCAGCAGTGGAGCGGAATCCCCGCCGCGTCCTCGCCGAGCGCCACCGCCCAGGCCTGCTTCGGCGCGATGTTCAGCGGCCTCTGGCTCTGCAGCTCGCGGAACGCCAGGCGCACCGCCTCGCGGAGTGCCTCGTCGCGTTCGCGCTGCCGGGCACGCAGGCGGCCGGCAGCGGCGACGAGCCCGGGATGGTCATGCATCCGCTCCCGCGCCAGCCGGTTCGTCCAGAGGATCCTTGCATCCGCGTCGACCTCGATCAGCGGGCAGTTCGCCTCCTCGACGCTGCTCTCCATCATCACCATGCAGCCGATCTTCCAGGCGCCGTCGATCCGGTGGAGGATCCGGAGCTGGCGCTTGCGATCCTCGCCGGTGTCGCTGCCGATCTGATCGAAGGTCATCCAGGCCATGTTGCAGTCGACGACGATGTTGACTTTTTCCCAGCGGACACGCTCCGAAAAGGCGTGTTTCTCCGGGAATCGCTCGACGATCTTCTTGATCCGCGCGGCGATCGGGTCCCAGCCTTCGTCCACCCGGACGCCGAGCGAGGCGAAGTATTCCATCCGCCGGGTCTGCGGCGACTGCACCCAGTGGCTTGCCAGCGCCTCGAAGTCGCGCTGCAGCCAGGCCTCGGTTTCGGCGCGGATCACGGCCATGATCGCCGCCCGGTCAGCCTCGCTGTCGTCCATCGCGCGGTCCCCCACAACGGATCGCAGCATAACATGATCGGTCTGTCGGTGCATGGCGGCACCTCATGTGTGGATGACGCCGGCCAGAAACAGCGTCAGGCCGGCGGTCGCGGCAGTCAGCCCGAGTAGCCGAAGCTTCAGGCGCGGCAGGGTGATCTGATTTCGGTAGTATCGGTCCTCGGCCGCGGCGCCCATCTGCGTCGGGCGGCGGCGGTTTGGCATATGCGCGGCGACGAGACTCTGAAGGTCCATTGTGTTGCCTCCCGGTTCGGGCTTCATCTGCCGCATTCTCGCACGCATCCGAGCCCCGCTCTGTCATGCAGGCGGAGGACATCGGGCTCGGCGCCCGGCTGGCGAACAAAGAATCATCTCAACCGGAACGAGTCCCGCGGTGATTCGTTGAGTCGCGTATTTCCAGCGTGAGGGGGATGCATCATGAGCAGGCGACGAAGGTTCAAGCCGGTGAAGATCACCATCAATGGCAAGGTGAGGACGGTCTATAATGTCGTTCAGGCCGGCAACACTTTGCTGAACGACTGGCCCGAGCAGACGCCGGCAGCCAAGGTGGCCGAGCGGCTTGTGCTCGACGTGTTCAACGATGCCGCCGGGCCCGAGCAGGTGCGGCGGGCATTCATTACCGCGGCGAAGGCGAGCGACATCAAGTTCAGCTCCTGAGCGGCGGTGTCGGCGAAAGCCCTGGCTCACTTCCATGACACATGCTCCTGGTATCGCAGATCCCGGGTTTTGAACTGCGTCTCCATCCAGGCGGCCGAGACGATCGCCGCGAGGAAGCCGAAGGTGAGGCAGGCGATGGCCTGGGTCCGCCACGAGACGAAGGTGACCGGTGCCGGGACGACCGGCTTTTTCGCGCATTCACCGGGCGGGCAGGCGCAGCCGGAAAAGACCTTGATCAGGCAATCGCTCATGCCGCACCGCCTTTCACCGTGTCGATGGCGGCGAGGATCTTCTGGTGAAGCGGGCAGCCGTGATCGTCGCTGCCATCGAAGAAACGTTCGGCCTCCACCAGTGCCTTCAGGAGATCGGGTGCCCCGGCGGTGAAGCGGGCGCGGGTCTTTTCGTTTGCTCCGGCCCGTCGGGCGGCAGGAAGGGAAGGGCTCTCGGTCGATGGCTCTGGTGCGGGATTGGCGGCAGACATCTCCCTTCTCCTCAGGCGTAAAGCTGATCGATATCGGTAATGCCCATGATCTCGCGGGCATAGCGGTAGTGCTCCGCGACGGAGGCGCTCGCACCCCGCAGCCAGGACGGGCCGCGGATCGAATGTTCGGGACGGCGGAGGAACGCAAAGCCGAGGGCGCCCATGCGCTGGGCTTCGTTCGCCATATAGGCGCGGCAGTCGCCCATCGTGCGCGCCGCATTCCAGCGGGCGTCCCGCCTGCTTTCCTCGGTCTCGATATTGCGGATGTGCTGCATCGCCTGTCCTCTCGCGCCTCTGGTCGGCCTGTGAGGGAAAGGTATATATAATACCCGATTACGTCAATCGCAAAAGGTATAAAAAATACCTCTGCGATTGACGGGGTACGAATCATAGGTTTATGTCTGTCGCCAGTGATTGGGCGACCGGGTGCAACTCCCGAGCTGACGAAGCCCAGCGGCGCGGGAAGCGAAAGTCCTTAAGTGTGCTGTCAGAAAATCAGGACGAGGGCGAAGCGAATGGCCCCTCTGGCACGTGTCCCATCCCGGCTCCGGCCTTCAGGACTTGGCCAATGCTCTCCCGGCTTCATGGGCTTTGCTCATGGGGTAGGGGGAAGCTTTGGCCGGAACCCTCCCTCACCAGCCTTCAGGAACCTTCTCCTCCTAAGCTGAAGAGAGAGGATAGAGAACTGAAGTTGGAGTATGAAAGCTACGAGAAAAAAGGAGGCCGGCCATGCGCAACGAAATCGAAATCACCGACTAGGTGATCGAGGCGGGTCTGGGATCACCGAATTTACGATCCATGGGATGAGAAGCTGCCGAAGGACATTCCCCGCGGCCATCGTTCCATCCTGGTGGCGGTGACGAGTGGTGCGCGAAGGGCATCCGAAGCTTCCGCAATTTTTGGTTTCAGAGGATGAATCGTCCCGATATACATCGTGATCCCGGCTAGGGCTCGGCGAGCTCCGGAGCGAAATCCTACAGGCCGTACATCGCGCGCGCGGCACTGTACGCCAGGAGCAACACCGCTATCGTGACGATATAGAACCAGATTCGGCCAGAGCATGAGGAAGGGCGTATCATCCTGTTTTACCTATTGAAATACGATTGATTCCCGGCGTTATTCCCGAGCTTTGGCTGTCAGCCTCACATCTCGATGATCGAGCGGCGGACGCGGCCGACGATGGTGACGGCGCCCTGGAATTCCGGCGGCGGCACGTCCTCGTAGGACGCCGGCTGGAAGGGCGGGTTATCGTTCGGGCGATAGCGCTTGTAGGTCGCAGCCCCCGTCTCGTCGGCAACGACATAGAGCGCGTTCGGCGCCAGGCGCTTGTCGCGCAGATTGACGAAGATGATCGAGCCGGGCGGCGAGATCTTGTTCATCGAATTGCCCTCGACCTCGAGTGCGATCCATTCGCCATCGGGCAGATCGAGGGCGGCGACCGTCGGGAATTCCGAAAAATCGGTGATCGGCGCCTGCTCGCTCAGCTGCCCGGCGCTGACCCAGGAGATCTTCGGCACATCGGCGACGGAGGCGGGCAGCTCATCCGGATCGAGCGCGTTGCCGGTGCCGAACTGCAGCCAGTTGAGATTGACCTTGAAAGCGCGGGCATATTTCTTCGCATCGGCAATGCCGAAGCCGTTGCGGCCGGACTCATGCGCCTTGTAGACATTGGCATTCCAGCCGAACCGATCGACGATCGCCTTCGGCCCGGCAAAGCCCGCATTCTTCCTGGCCATGACGAGGCGCTTTGCGCGTTCTTCGCGTTCAAATTGTTCCTGATCTTTCAACATGATATAAAAAATACCCTAAATTAAGGTACATGTCATGCCCTAATGTGCTTGACATTACGGGTATTAATTGTACCCTAATCGCCATGACACACACCGACATCATCAACAACGGTCCAGCCTTCCAGACTAGGGAGACCAGGGCATGAGGTTCACCATCTCAAGCGAAGAGCGGCTCGCCATGGACGTCATGCCGACCGGCGTCGTCATTCACCGGCCGCAAGGGCCAAGGGGAGGGCGGATGTCTGCGATATCAGTTCGCAACGAGGATATTCCCTTCCTCGCCAAGGCCTTGCAGCAGGTGCTGAACGCCAACCGGGAGGTGGAATCGCTATGACCATCGCCACCGCAACACCCGCCGGCGAGTTCCAGCGCCGCGGCGCCCGCTACACCGGCTGCCCGATCTGCGCAAAGGCGCTGTCGATTGCCGAGGTGATCGAGCGCCACTGCGAAAATTGCGATCGGCCGACGCGCCCGGAAGAGATCAGCGAGACCATGATCTTGCCCGGCGCTCTGCCGGTCACCCACCCCGATAGCCCAGCCCCTCCCTGACGGCTATCGGTGGCTGGCGTCGTCGCCCTCCCTCGGCGACGCCAGCATCCCCGGGCGCGACTGTGTCGTGCCCACCGGGCGCGCTCGCGCCCGACCCAGGCGGCGGCCTGGCAGACGACCGGAGCTTTTGCTCCCGCATGAGCCGGCTCCGGTCGTCATCGATGAATTTGAATCAAGCACGGGACGAGCCACCCGCTCCGGCGGGAACGGCGAGCCGCGCTTGAAATCGGAAAGAAGGATCAAGCGATGAGCATCCAGGCCGAGGCCACGCCAGCGCAGCAAAGCACGCACATGAACGCGCTCGAGCTCTTCCGCAGCGGCCGGGACTACATCGAGATCGCGGCCCTCCTGGGGAGGTCGGTGCCGTCGGTGGAAACCGAGATCCACCGGCTTCGAAGCGCGGAAAAGGGCGACACCGCCCAGCAGGACCATGCCGGTGAGATCAGGCGGTTTCCCCGCCGCACCGCCAGGTCCGGCGCCCCGGTCAATTTTGCCGGCGGGCGACGGAGGCTGCGGGTTTGAAGAGGCCATCTCAACCGGGAAAGGGACATCGCATGGGCAAGGACACAGTGAGCCAGGAGATCATGGACATCCTCAGCCCGGTGCTGGGGGAGGAGCTCGCGGCAGCGATCATCGAGCATCGCAAGCGCACGCTGAAGAAGCCGCTGACGGCTTATGCCGCCAGGATGCAGGCGAGGGAATATCTCATGACCGGCGACCCGATCGGCGCCGCCGAGATGCAGATCTTCCGCGGCTGGCAGGCGATCAAATGCGACTGGTACCTCAAGGAGAAGGCGAGGGAGGCCGGGTCGATCAACAGCAGCACGAGAAGGACGACAGTGGATGCCGCAAGAGATTTCCTCTCCGGTGAAGATCATAGCTGGGATGCTTTCGGGTTTCCCGGCATCCGCAGGCACTGATCCCGACATGCAGATCCGCGCCTATCTCGTCGCGATCGAGGGCATCCCGGTGGAGGCGGTCTGGCAGGCCGCCAAACTCTTCATCTCCGGAAAGGTCAGGGATCATAACCGCGCCTTTGCCCCGAGCTCAGCCAGTTTTGCCGAGCAATGCCGCATTCAAAAGGCGGCGATCGAGGCGGAGAGCCGGCCGCGCATGGAGGCGGAGCCCGAGACGCCGCAGCCGAAAGTCCCGGCCTACAAGATGCAGCTGCTGCGCGACGCCGCCAATGGCAGCCGCAGCGCCAAGCGGGAGCTCGCCAGGATGTTTCCCGACAATCCGATCATTGCAAGGGCCGCACGACACGAGGAGGCATTGAGATGACCATCACTTTTTGGACGGAAGACAAGATCGTCAAGGCGGAAAAGCTCTGGAAGGAAGGGCTGTCGGCAAGAGAGATCGCCAATCTCTTCGGCTCGAAGAAGAACACCGTCATCAACATGGCGCATCGCAACCGCGACAGGTTCCCCTCCCGGCAGGACACCTGGCATCCGCAGCCGAAGGCGGGCCCGCCGGTCCAGCCGATCCGCCACCCCGACCGCGTGACGCGGGTGACCCTGTCGGGCGCCCACGTGACGATGCCGCGCGTGCCCTGCATCGATGGGTATGCAGAGCCATGAGCAACGTCACCCCGCGCGAAACCGAAGTGATCCGCTGGATGGCGGCGGGCAAGACGGCCGCCGAGATCGGCACCATTCTCGGCATCTCCCACATCACCGTGAATACGCACATTGCCAACGCCAAGGCGCGGCTCGGCGTCTTCAAGGATACGGCGCTGGTCGCCGCGGCACTCAGAAACGGCATCATTCGATAGAAGGACGATCAGCATGGGCGGCAAAGCCACCAAGGTGAAGACAGGACGGGTCAACAAGGGCGCCGGCCGTCCGCGTAAGGAAAATGTCGAGCGTTTTCCCTGCGGCAAGATCAAGCCCTTCGAAACCGAGAAGGAGAATATCAGCGTGGCGATATCAGCCCGCCGCCGCATCCACGGCTTCGGCCGGACGGTTGATGATGAGACGGTCAAGAGCCCCTTTGCCGGCTACACCCTCGGCCGCATGTTCCTCGACGGCCTGATCACCGCCGAGCAGCGCCAGGCCGGCGACGACTATGCCGAGGCGATCGCCCGCTACCACAAGACCACAGGCATCCCGGCCCCGAGCCCAAGGGCGCAATCGCTGTTCTCAGTCAAAGGCCACGAAGGCGAGCAGACCGAAACCTTCGCTGACCGCGCCCGCAAGGCCAGCAACCGCATGATGGCGCTGCAGGGCATCCTGCTCCGCTGCCCTGACGGACCGCAGGTGCGCAGCACGGTCTATAACGTCACGGTGATGGACTATGAACACTTGCGCCAGATGCCGCCGCAGCAATTGCTGTGGCTGCGGAGGGGGTTGACGGCGTTGCGGGGGGTGAGGGGTGGTTGATGGGGGGTAAGGCTCCTCTCGGGAGTCCGGGGCTGCGACCTCTCTCCAGCCTCATCCTGAGGCGCCCCGCAGGGGCCTCGAAGGACGGGGCTGGCCTCCCGCCTGCCTCGATATACCAATGCTGCCATTGGCGTCCAGCCACCCGCCCCCGTCCTTCGAGGCTCCGGCCTTTGGCCTGCGCACCTCAGGATGAGGGCTGGTCGGTGTGCCCTGCCGTTGCGATTCCCGTTAAACCAGGGCCGCAACCTCTCTCCAGCCTCATCCTGAGGTGCCCCGGAAGGGGCCTCGAAGGACGGGGCTGGCCGCCCCGCCTCACGCGCCGGTTGGTTGCGAAGCCAGTCCGAAAGAAATGTGGATTTTCACAGTTGTTGGCGCTGTATGTGCCGCCGAGCTCACCCCACTCTCCGTCTTCCTCGGGCTTGACCCGAGGATCCACGCCAGCCTCCCTCCATCAACAACGGGCATGGATCTGAGGCTCGAGGGCTGGGTGATTGAACCGGAGCTATTCGGCCCGGCGCAGCAACTGCGTCTCGGGCCGTCCTGAAAGCCTGATGGCCGCAGGCTCGCCGATGTCGGTTTGAAATCAAACCGCTCCGCCAGACGCCAATTTGATTGCCGCGGCTGGCCGAAATGGAGGATCGGGATCTTCAGCCGGAGTTCGCTCATAGTGGTCGAATTGCATCGTGCAGACCGCCTGGCCTTCCGACAAGGTGCTCAGTTCGCCGTCATAACCGAACATGTTTGCCAGCGGCACCATCGCATGGACCAAGACGGCGTCGCCGAGGACAGACCTATCCATTATACTGCCGCGACGCGAAGCCAGATCTTCAACGATCAGGCGCGTATGGTCGGCGGGGGTGGCGATCTCAACTTTCATGATCGGCTCCAATAAGAGCGAGCCGCTCTGCCGGAACGCGTCGAGCAGAGCCCCGCTGGACGCAATCTCGAAGGCCGCCGCCGATGAATCGACATCATGGAAAGCGCCGTCGACCAGGCGGACCTTGATGTCTACCGGAACGACGTCAAGTTCGCTCCCGCCGATCGCCTTCTTCAATCCATTTTCGATGGCGGGAATGTACTCGGCCGGGATGGCGCCACCGACGATCTGCGACTTGAATTCAAAGCCGTCGCCCGGCTCGTTCGGCGCAACAACCAGCTTCGTGCGGGCGAACTCGCCGGTGCCGCCGAAGTGCTTCTTGTGCGTGTAGTCGATCTCGATCGCTCTTGCGATCGTCTTGCGGAATATGACCCGGGGTGGGCCGACCTTGCAGTCGATCCCGCAAATACGCTTTATGCTGTCAACCTTCACATCGATATCCGCTTGGCTTGCTCCCCTGAGGATCGCAGAGCTGCTTTCGCGGTCAGTCCAAGCACTCGAAGGATTTCTCTTCGCAATGGAGCGGATCGCCAGTTCCAGTCTCTCCCCATCTTTTTCAGATCGCGGAAGAATCGAAACTTGAACCAGATCATTGGGTGTTTTGGTCATGCGAACTCCCTTGAGCGCTCCGGCTTATACCGTCGTGGCCGGTTAGGGCAGGCGGAACGGAAACAGTTTGAACCCCATTCGCGGGCCGCCAAACCTCGTCCCCAGTTCAATCGACTTCGAGCGGTGGTTCGCCGAACGTGGTCGCAATGATCCCATGTGCGGAGTGGTCCGTGTCGTACCAGACGGCAGCGATGTGCGCCACGAAGGCACCGGCGTTCGAGGGTAGCCCGGCCGCTTGAACCGCCTCTGCCTGTTCTTTGAGGAGGATCTCCAGTGCGACGCGATCGTAAACGTAAAATGCCCCACTTTTGATACGGCAGGTTTTGGTCGTGAACAGCGCTGTTGCCAGCCCACGTCTGGCCGCAGAAGCTGCAAGAGCCTTCGGGGTCGTCTTGAGAAAGCGCTTGATGGTATAGATCGGCAAATATCCGATCGGCTTGGATGGCCCGACAGCGATCAGACTGTGCAGTATCGCACTCCGCATTTCATCGTCCTGGATGATTTCACGTTCAGTCTCGACCGGAGCGTTCATTGCCCTTTGCCAAAAATCATGTTCGCGGTGCCGCTTGCAATCTCCGGATGGACGCAAGTCGCCTCGGACGCCTTCCTGTGGGGCTGATTGAACCTCTGCGCTCGACGATAGTGCCTTTGCCGAAAGTTGCAATTAGCTCGAAGGAGGTAGCGGCCGGCACTTGATGCGGGCCTTTGATGACGGAAGCTGCGTTCTGCAGTTGGACGTCGGAAACAAGGTTCGCCTTATCGCCTTCATCAACACGGACTCTCCCGAAGATGTCGGTGCCACGCTCAGCGAAGAATGGTTGGACGCTGGTCTTTTCTACGGTGTTCTGTCTCGCTGGAGCGAGTTGTTCGCCGCAGAATGGGCAGAAAAGTCGAGCTAAGCCGCCCGAAGCCGCCCTTATTCCGTCTGCCATTGCTGTATTTGCCGCAGAGCTCATCCCACCCTCCGTCTTCCTCGGGCTTGACCCGAGGATCCATGCCGGCCTGCGTGCTGCGGCCTGGAGACACGGGCGGAAACGGGGCGAGGGGGGCCTGCGAAGCCGGTCTTTCCAACAACGTCCATGCGGGCTTCGGCCGCGACGGCATTGTCTCGACAGTGTTCAGGGTGTCGGGAGGGTGTGCCGTGTGGCCCCCTCATCCGCCTGCCGGCACCTTCTCCCCGAGGGGAGAAGAGACTTGCGGCAGCCTCTCCGTTCCCATTGGCCTCACGACGGTAGAGACCAGTGGCTCGATCCCGGTAAGGCTAGAGCAGATCCTCCTGGGCCCACCCTCTGCAACCCCGGCCAGCGCCGGGCAGGCCAAGCGCTGATCTACATCACCAGGGGGTCAAAATTGCCACGCCTAAACACAGGCGATCGGATTGACAGAAGTTTAGCTGTTCGCACATACCTGCAGGGCCTGTTCTAATAGGGATATTGACGGATCCACCGTGAAATTGACGTTGCTGCAAGTTTTGAGGACATTGTGGGCGCGGGGGAGCAATTGCCAAACACATGTCGTTCTCAAGGGACATAAGGAAGCAAGACTGTGATCTACGAGCTCAGAATTTACGACTGCCTGCCCGGCCGATTGCCCGCGCTGCTCAACCGCTTTGCTGAACATACGCTGGCAATATGGGACAAGCACGGCATCAAGCAGGCGGGTTTCTTCACCACAATCGTGGGCGAAAGCAGCCAGCGTCTCACCTATCTCATCGCCTGGGAATCGCTAGCTGATCGCGAGGTGAAATGGAATGCTTTCACCACTGATCCTGCATGGCTTAAGGCCCGCGACGAGTCAGAGCGCGACGGGCAAATCCTCTCCAATATCTCTAGCCAGCTGTTGTCACCGACCGCCTTTTCGGCAGTAAAGTAAGACACTACCGATCCCCGCTGGCCGCCAGTCGGAATTCCACCCGATCTGGTCATCCGCGGAAGCGATGAAGAACGGCAGCTCCTAGAACAGGATGATTTTAGGCCCGGTCGGCCTAAAATCTGAATCCTGTTCTAAATTAAATAGTTGGAGCATGATGTCGTCCGAAAACCGACCACACTTTTCGGCATCATGCTCTAGGATATCGCCAACGCTGCTCGAACGGCCGGAATGGGGCGCTTCGCCGACGGCTCTTCATCACCGTCGGCAAAATCGCTTGGGTCAGATCTCAGTGGCTTCGGAGAGCAAAAGCGCGCCTGCACCAGATGCCGCCGCCGCTGTTCTCGTGGGCGAGCAGGGGGCTTGCGGCGGGACGAGGGCCGGGTGACGCCGGAGCTGCTCGGCCCTACGCTCACCCGCGTGGGCGCTGGATCAGGTCTGTCGCATGGTCTTCCATCCAGGCGACCTCAAGCATCCCCTCGTCAAGCACGCCGCGGCTGGCCAATTCCATCTCCCATGCGGAACCCGCTGCAGCAAGGTTGCGCATATGTTGCTGCATTTGCCGAACCCGTTCGATTCCGGCCTGCATGATGCCGATCTCGGGCTCTATCCCGTAGGCATCGAGTAACAATTGAAAGCGCCGGGCTTTCTCGCGGACGCCCGTTTGCAAGCCATGCGCCTCGCATTTCTCGTCACGCCAGAACGGCACCCAGCGCCAGGCAACAAAGCCGAGGTCCCAGGCGCGCGGTCCCGGCGCTGCCGCGTCCCAATCGATGAAAGCCACGGGGAGCCCTGCTTGAAACACCGTATTCCACGGCGTCAGGTCATTGTGGCAGACCGTTTCAACAGGGTGGCGGGCGTCAAGACGCCATTCGCGATCCCGCCATGAGAAGCTGGCTGCAGCATCGTGGTAGGATCGCAGCAATTGTCCCAGGCGCTCGAGGACGCTGTCGCGCCAGACATAATCCGGGAGACGGAGATCGAAGCGACCGCCTTTATCGGGAAGGAAGCCTTCACCGTTGCCGACGTCACCGTCGATATAGGTGAGGACTTCCCGGCCTTGGTCATCGAGGCCCAGCGCACGCGGGCAGCCATCATATCCCTGGCGCTCGACGTGCCGCAGCAGGTCTAAAACGGCGGGAGACCACGCACGTCCGCCGCGCCGCACCGTTTCGCCGATGCGCACGACATTCGAATCCTTGCCGCCGATAAGAGGAATTTCTGGCTCGTTCATAGCCTAGCTTAGGCGAGGGCGAACTGACGGGTCAACGGAGAAGGTTCCTGCAAAGGCGAAAGGAACGGAGCGTCGAGCCGACGTCATCGACGATCGCAGCAGGCAATAGCCGCGAAAGCCCGGACTCCCGCGCTATCCGTTTCACGCCGGGAACTGCCCCTCACCCTAACCCTCACCCCGTAAAAACGGGGCGAGGGGACGTGCCAAACGCAGCGTCAAGATTGAGGAAGCCGGTGCGGCATGTCCCTTCTCCCCGCGCGCGGGGGTCCGAAGGACGGGGCGAGACCCGTGGCTCGACCCCGGTCGGTGGCGGCAGCCGGATGAGGGGCAGGCTGCGATCTATGTGCGGGATTGCCGCATGACATGGGATCCGCTGCTCGCGTCCAAAACGCCGCGGGTCTAAGACCGGTTGACCGCCCCCGAGCTACTCGGTCCACCGCCGTTCAAAGAACTTTGTCCTGGCGCCCAGATAAATGAGCGCGAGCAAGAGGCCGATGCCGACATAGCGACTTTGGTCGACGTCTGATGAACCCTTTTCGGTGCCGCTCTATGGGAGTATTTTGCTCTCAAACTGTCTCAACTTGGCGTTGGAGAGTGCAGTGTTTGTGGACGGCCGTCGCAAGTTTCTGCTCTTTTTGGCCGTCGCATCGTGTCAACTGGCGTTCGCGCCACGATTGGGTGCGGCAGACGACACCGTTACGATCGACAGCGGAATGCTGAAGGGTGAGAGATCGGGCACGGTCGTCAGCTTCAAAGGCATACCTTACGCGGCACCGCCGGTTGGTGATCTGAGATGGCGCAATCCCAGACCAACGGAGAGATGGAACGGGACCAGGGATGCCCGCGATTTCGGCCCGTCCTGCATGCAGACCGACGACCTGCCGAAGTCAGAGGATTGTTTGACCCTCAATGTCTGGACACCCATCAAGCGTCCCCGGACGCCGCTGCCGGTGATGGTTTGGATTTACGGCGGCGCTCTTGTCCATGGAAACACCCCTCAGTATCCCGGTGGTCAGCTGGCCGCCCGGAGAGTCGTGTTCGTCAGTATGAACTACCGCATGGGACGACTGGGTTATTTTGCCCATCCTGCACTGATCAAGGAATCCCCTGACGAGCCCGTCGGCAATTATGGTTACATGGACCAGCTTGCAGCCTTGAAATGGGTCCAGCAAAATATTGAAGCCTTCGGCGGTGATCCGAAGAAAGTGACGATATTCGGAGAGTCGGCCGGTGGCGGCTCGGTGATGGCGCACATGATATCGCCATTGTCACGGGGGCTTTTCCGCGGCGCCATTCTACAGTCACCTGGTCTGCCAACCGCGCGTGCTGAGAGTACGCCTTTGTCACCTCTGAAAGAAGCAGAGAAAGCCGCGTTGGACTATGCGGCTTCTCTGGGGATCAACGGGAGCGATGCCGAGGCTCTCACGGCACTTCGGGCGCTGCCTGCGGAAAAGCTGACCGAAGGTGCATCGGTAGAAGAGGTGCTGGCGGGAATGTCGACAGGCAAGCCCGTCATCGGCATCTCAGGCGCGATGATTGACGGACGGTTTTTGCTCGAAACGCCGGAAGCGGCTTTTGCGGCAGGCCGGCAGGCGCCGGTTCCCGTCATCGTCGGGGCAAATGATCGAGATCTCGGTCTTGGTCAGGCCGCGACGAAAGACGATCTCTTCGCGCTGTTCGGGAAGCATGCAGCCGAAGCCCACAGCCTCTACGATCCCACGGGCCAACAGACCCTCGATGAGCTGAAGCAGCAGGTTCTGGCTGACAAAACACTTGTCGAACCGTCTCGCCACCTCGCTGACGAGATGATCCGCGCTGGTCAGCCGACGTGGTGGTATCGTTTCTCCTATGTCGCCGAGGCTCTCCGCAACGATCCGGCATGGAAAGGCACTCCGCACGGCTTCGAAATTCCGTATACGCTCAACATTCCAGACGCACTGGTGAAAGACAAGGTTACGCCTGCCGACTGGGCCATGGCCACATTGGCGAGTGCTTACTGGGTCGATTTTGCAACGAGCGGTGACCCCAATGGCGGCTCACGGCCAAAATGGCCTCACCACGACCCCTTCGTCCACAGGGTCATCGACTTCACCAATCACGGCGTGACGTTCGGAGCAGATCCGCTGAAGCCAAGGCTCGACCTCTGGCAAAGGTATTGGGAGGAAGAGGAGTGACGGGGTGGTGCCCGTCGCTTAGCCTCCGCCATCCCGAGGGCTGCAGTCCCGGCCCCGAGCCCGAGGGCGCAATCGCTGTTCTCAGTCAAAGGCCATGAAGGCGAGGTCACCGAAACCTTCGCCGACCGCGCCCGCAAGACCAGCAACCGTGGTGTCAGGCCCCACTGAGGGTGACTACAGCCGCCTGCCTTCATAGCAAGGCTTCACGAGGCTGAGAATTTCACCGTGACACCGCGCTGCCGAAAGTAGGCCTCCATCCGCTTCCTGCCAGAACGGTTGTTCTGCACGAGCCTGGCCGGGTCGAATACGGCCTCTTTCACACCCGCCCGCGTCAACGCTGCCTTCAGGGCCGCGATATGCACGTCGATGTCGGCGTTGTCCGCCTGGAGCGACTCATAAATGCGGTTTGTTGCATCTGCTACGGTTGGTTCGCTCACGATTGCACTCCTGTTGTCGTCTGGCTGGCCTGACCGTATTGGGGTGAAACCTGTTCACGTCAATGGGTGACAATGGATTGGAACATTTCGTCCACTTTCGAAGATGAACCACTCAACGGCAGGAACAGCTCCGCCACCGTCCCGTGCTCCGGCCCCCGGGGAAGAAGGCGAGGCTCACCAGCGAGCGTTACAAAGGTGGCGGCAGCCGGATGAGGGGCGGGCGGCGATCTCTGAGTGGGTGGGGGTGCTGAGCCGATTGCTCAAGCCAAGGATCATCCGGCGCGGCACGCAGTGGGTCGCTGTCGTCATCGAAGGCGCGGGGTTGTCGTTTCGATCGCGGGAAGGGAGGCGTCCACTGCATGCCGCAGGAGAGCTGGTAGCGCGGCATTCTCACGCGCACTTTGCCGGGATCATACCAATCCGTAAAGAATGCCACCCCGGCCGTTCGACCACCGCACTTTACCAAAATGTATAGTTCCAGCGAGGTCCCCGTGAGGTTTGGAGCGCAGGCTTGGCGCCATCATTGCCAAGTTGAAGGTCAGCTCTTTCATGAACATGCGCGCCGCTCCTGCCACCCTTATGCCGGCCCTTCATCCGGTCAGCCTGCGGGTGAACACCTACCTGATCAATCTCGACCGTGCGCCATTGCGCAGGTTTCGAATGGAGCGCCTGCTGGCAAGCTTCGGCCTTGCCTTCGAGCGTGTGGCGGCGGTCGATGGCGCAGGGCTGAGCCTGCCGCATCCGGGCTTTGACGAAGCAGCCTATCTCCGCCAGCACGGCCGCCGGCCGAACCCTTTCGAGATCGGCTGTTATCTGAGCCACGTCGAATGCGCCAGGCGGTTCCTCGGCAGCCATGCCGAGTTCGCGCTCATTCTGGAGGACGATCTCGATTTCGATGACGATCTGGCCGAGCTGCTCGACGCCGCCCTTAAGCACCAGGCGCGCTGGGACATTCTGCGGCTGTCGACCGTCAATACCGGGCGAAAGCACAAGGTGGAGCCGCTGACCGCGTCGCGCTCGCTCGCCATCGCGCTGACCCGCGAGAAGGGCTCCGGCGCCTATCTGATCAATCGCAAGGCGGCGGGCTGGATTGCCGATGTGCTTGTCCCCATGCGCCTGCCCTATGATCTCGCCTTCGATCTGGAGTTCGATGATGGGCTGAGCGCCTGCTTCGTCGATCCGCTGCCGGTCAGCCAAAGGGCCGATCCCTGCTCGCAGATCCAGGCAGGGCTTTCGACCTACCGGCTGGGCCGCCGCCGGCCGTGGAGCGTGCTGCCGTATCGCGCTGCCGCCGAGCTGCGCCGCTTTGCCGCCCGCTTCAGCCGGCTCGCGGCATGGCGGATGCGAAATTAGGACCTGCCGCCGAGATCAGCGGGAAGCCGATCGAAACGATGAGGCCGGGATGATTGTCCGCCATGGTGATCTTAGCCGAATGCAGGTCGGCGATCGCCTTGACGAGGCTGAGCCCGAGGCCGCTTCCCGGCGTCGCGCGGCTCTTGTCGAGCCGGTAGAGACGCCGGAAGACCTTGTCCCTTTCGCCGGCGGGAATGCCGGGGCCGGTATCGGCGACCGAGACGATAGCGCGGCCGCCCTGGCAGCGGAGCGAAACGGTGATACCGGTTCCATCAGGGCAGTGGTTGATCGCGTTTTCCACCAGGTTGGCGATCATCTGCGTCAACAGATCACGGTCGCCCCGGATGAGAGCGGGACAGCGCTCCGTGATATCAAGCGCCATCAGCGCGTCTTCGGCGACATCGACATAGACTTCGGAAATCACCGCAAGCACGGCGTCGATATCGGTTGCCTGGAAACGCTCCTTGCGAGCGCCGGCCTCGATCTGGGAAATGCGCAGCAGCGCCTCGAAGGTGGCGTTGATCCGATCGCTCTCGTGTCTCGCTTCGTCAAGCAGCGCCGAAACATCCGCCTGCTGGTCGTTGCCGGCTACCGCTGCATCCAGCGTCAGGCGCAGCCTGTTCAGTGGCGTCTTCAGATCGTGGGCGATATCGGCGCTCACCTGCCGCATGCTCTCGACCAATCTCTGCAGCCGCTCCAGCGCCGCGTTGATCTGGATCGCCACCGTATCGAGATCGTCGCCGTTGCCGGTGATGGCAATGCGGGCGTCGAGCGCGCCGTGGGAGACCTCGTTCATGGTAAGGGCGACCCTGTCCAGCCGCGCCTGGGCGCGAACGGCGAGAAAGACGCCGCCGCCGATCGCGGTCGCGACGACGATCGCGGCGGCCCATTCGAAGCTGACCAGCACGATCCGCAGCATCTCGTCGACATCGTTGAAATTTTCCGCCACCACCAGGCTGTAGGGGCCGATGGTCGAGACCTGCATCCGGTAGCGTTCATGCCCCTTCAGCCCGACATCCCTGGAGGTGACGGTATAGACGCCGTTCGGGATACGGGGTGCGGCGAAATTGCCGGCAAGTTTGCGCCCGCCTGCATCCGTCAGCGAATAGAGCCCGTCGGAGGTCGACTGGAAGCTTGCATAATTGTTCAGCGTGTTGACCAGATCCTCGGTGTCACCGGGATTGTAGGTCGAGACGATGAGCGAATTCATCTCGTGGAGCGACTGTTCGAGATCCCGCTCAAGGCCGAGGCGCAGCATGTGGTAGATGATCGCGCCGCTCAGGATGAAGGTGACGACGAAGAGCACGCCGAAGGTGACGGCAAGCCGGAACGGCGTGCTCCTGCGCAGGCTCGAGCATGATGCCGAAAAGTGTGCGCGGTTTTCGGACGACATCATGCTCTCACTCTTTCCGGGCATGATGCCGAAAAGTGTGCGCGGTTTTCGGACGACATCATGCTCTTACTCTTTAAGTTGCGGACAGGTTTTGAGATTTTCAGGACGATAGGCCCTGAAATCATCCTGTTCTAGCGAGGCGCATGCAGGCTGTATCCGGTGTTGCGGACCGTATGCAGAAGCTGGACCTGGAACGGCTTGTCGACCTTGGCTCTCAGCCGGCTGATATGGGTCTCGACGACGCTGGTCTTCGGATCGAAATGGAAATCCCAGACCCGCTCCAGCAGCATCGTCTTGGTGATGACCCGGCCTTCGCCGCGCATCAGCACCTCGAGCAGGGTAAATTCGCGCGGCTGCAGCTCGATCACCTGGCCGGCGCGGCGGGCCTCCCGCCGGATCAGATCGAGCTCGAGATCGGCAACCTTCAGCACCGTCCTCTGCTCCTGCACCGGCGGCCGCCGGCCAAGCGCATTGACGCGCGCCATCAGCTCGGAGAAGGCAAAGGGCTTGACCAGATAATCGTCGCCGCCCGCCTCCAGCCCCTCGACCCGATCGTCGACGCCGCCGATCGATGTCAGGAACAGCGCCGATGTGCCGACCTTGGCAGCTCTCAGTGAACGCACGATCGCCAGGCCATCGAGACCCGGCAGCATGCGATCGACGACGATGACGTCATAGGCCTCGCGCTGCGCCTGAAACAGCCCATCGCGGCCGTCGCCAACCACGTCGCAGACATGCCCGGCCTCGGAGAAGCCCTTGGCGATATAATCGGAGGTCTTGATATCGTCCTCGATAAGCAGGATTCGCATCAGCCCGATCATTCCCGTATGCCTGGATGGCGAGATTTAGCCGAGAGGACGGCTTGGCCACAACTTACGGATTGGTAAGGTGATGGGCGGGGGAGTGGCTTCAGACGCAACCGTGTCGCCACCCGCCCTCGTCCTTCGAGGCTCCGGCCTTTGGCCTGCGCACCTCAGGATGAGGGCTAACCATGGTGCTTGCCTCGGGCTACCGGCGCGTCTTGCCGCCGCGCTTCCCGTTGGCTCAGGCTGCAACCTCTCTCCAGCCTCATCCTGAGGTGCCCCGAAGGGGCCTCGAAGGACGGGGCTGGCCTGCCGCCTCTCGCTCCGGTTGGCTGCGAAGCCAGTCCGAAAGATATGTCGATTTTCACGGTTGTTGCCGGTGTACTTGCCGCAGAGCTCACCCCACCCTCCGTCTTCCTCGGGCTTGACCCGAGGATCCACGCCGGCATTCATCAGCAGCGGGCAATGGATCCCAGGCTCAAGGCCTGGGATGACGGAGGGTGAGGGGAAGCGTGTCGCCATGCCTCGCCCCAGCTTTCTCGCTGGCGAGGGGACCACAAGACCGGCAACCTCCTCCTCGTGCGTCTCCCATCCGTCTTGGCGTGTAAAATTTCCGCGCTACCTCTGCACACGGCAAAGGAGGAAGACGATGAAGATGCGGAAGTTTACGATCGCCGATGCGTCGTTGGAGCGTTCCCCCGGACAGGAGGCAGACATCTCCGTCGGCAATCTGGTCGACGAGCGGCACGGAGGGCCGATCACCATCGGTTATGGACGTTACGCGCCCGGCCAGAGCCTGAGCGAGACGATGGCGGTTGATGACGTGATGATCGTTCTGGAAGGCCGGCTTTCGGTCTCGACGGACGGGGGAACGGTCACCGCCGGGCCTGGCGAGATCGTCTACATGCCCAAAGGTGAAACGGTGACCATCCGCTCGCTCGAGGAGGGCGCGCTCACCGCCTATGTCACCTATCCGCATTGGCGGCCGGCACACGCCTAGAGCGCCGTGCGGCGGCCCTATTCGGTCGATCGCCGACCCCGAACTGATCGTCAGAGGCCGGCAAGATAGTGAGCCATGGCAGCGATGTCGTCGGCCGACAAATTGCGCACCAAGGCCGTCATGCTGGGCATGTTCGGGCGCTTATTATCGTGAAAGTCGGAGAGGGTTTTGATCAGGTAGTCCAGCTTCTGATTTGCGACGCGCGGAGTGTTGGCGTATCCGACGAAACCCTCCCGGTGGCACGAGGTGCACTTCTTCTCGACGTCGAGCGCCTGGAAGCGGGTCATGCTCGCTGCGTCGGCCGGCTCGCGGTAGGCGGGCCAAGGCAGTGCGGAGAAGTAGGCCGCAAGCGCCTTCATGTCGTCGTCGGAAAGATCCTTCGCGATCCGGCCCATGAGGTCGTCGGTGCGCGCTCCATTGCGATATTCCTGCAAAGCTATCAGCAAAGAGGACTCGTGCTGGCCGGCAATGATCGGCGTGTTCTTAACAGTCGGCAGACCTTTCCTACCGTGACACATCTGGCAAAGCTTGGCCTTATGGGAGATTGCCGCCGGCGGTGGCGCAGCATTGTTCTGCGCTCCAGCCGGCAGCGGACCGAGGGCCAGAGCGGCGATGACGAATGGAGCGAGCGCGCTGCTGCAGGGCATGCGAGGCCTCCAGATGTATGAGGCTGATCTTATCAGAAGATGCAACCATTGGCGAGCGAACCCCCGTCGCCTCCATCCGACTATGGCTGCGTTTTTATGAGTTCACGCCCTAGACCGCGCGCTGCGGCTCAGCGCTTGTATTCGGGCTCGCTGCGATCAAGCGCGCGCTTCACGGACTCCAGATGGAGCCGGGCCGACTCCGGGTCGCCTTCGCGCATTTGCCGGTACGCCGCTTCCGCAATCTCAGGCGCGACGGCAAGGACTTCGCGTCCGGTCGACAGGGCGAGCGTCTGCACTTCGCAGGCGCGCTCGAGGTAATAGAGGTCGTCCCAGGCCTCGGCGATGTTAGGCGCGCAGACCATGACGCCGTGGTGCTTCATGAAGACGATGTCGGCATCGCCGATCGCGGCGGCGATGCGATCGCCCTCGCGCGCATCGAGCGCCAGGCCGTTATAGTTCTGGTCGACGGCCGTGCGTCCATAGAATTTCAAGGCGGTCTGCCCGGCAAAGATCAGGGGATCGCCCTCCGTCATCGAAAGGGCGGTGGCATAAGGCATATGGGTGTGGAACGCCGCCTTGGCGCGGGGAATGTTCTTGTGAATCCTGGCGTGGATGTAAAAGGCGGTGGCCTCGGGCTGCCCGCTGCCCGACACGACGTTGCCGTGAAAGTCGCAGATCAACAGCATCGAGGCCGTCAGTTCGGCAAAAGCGTAGCCATAAGGGTTGACGAGGAACAGGTCGTCATATCCAGGAACGACGGCCGAGAAATGGTTGCAGATCCCTTCCTCCATGCCGAGCCTTGCCGCCATCCGGAAGCAGGCGGCAAGATCGACGCGGGCCTGCCAGATGTCGTCCGTATCGAGTTTCGGCTGGTTGGGGCCGCCGGCGGGCGAGGGGGCTGTATTGAGGGAGTGCGCCATGGGGTCGTTTCAGATTGGTGTCGAAGGAGAGGGTGGCTGTGTTCTGGATTACGCCCGGATCAGCCTCGCATCAAGCCGGCTGGAGACAAAGATGGTTCGCTTCATCTGCATATTTTTACCCACCCTCCGTCGTCCCGGGCTGAGGCCTCAGATGACGGAGGGGGGAGGCGCTTACCGCTAAACTCCCCGTCGGCGCAGCGGATGGCGGATCGTCTCACCCGCGGCTCGACCCAAGGGGTGTCGTAAAACACTTAACTTACCAGCTCAGGCGTGTTCCCGATCGACAGCAGATGAGCCATTGCATCGGTAATTGCGTGGTTGTCGTAGGGTTTCGAGAAGGCCCTGCTTCCCATGGGGAGATCGCTCTCTTCGAGGATTGCCGCGCCGGAGGCAACGATCAGCCTGACAGGCGGCCACCGATTTCGGATGTAATGGGATAGCTTGATGCCGTCCATCGTGCCGGGCATCTGAACATCGGTGAAAACCAGATCGATGTCGTTTCGCGACACAAGGATACGAATTGCCTCGTCCGCATCGCACGCCTCAAGCGCTTCGTAACCCGCAGAGAAGACCAGATCGACGGCACTCATCCGAATAATCGTGCTGTCTTCGACGACCAGGACGACCGCTTTGCCATAATTCATTGCTCACTCGGTCAGATTGGAGGTGCGAGCCGCATGGGCTCCGCAGGGATAGCGTTTCGCAAGCCATTCGGTTCCGAAGCCGCCGTAGAAAGGTCGGTTCGCAAACCGGCGCTTTCCCGGTGGCGGATTGTGACGGCCGTGCCGGGACCCGCATCGCTTAACTGAATGTCACCATGCAGGCTCTTTGCCAGCGCCTCCACAATGCCGGTCCCCAGTCCCGCCTTTGGTGCATCGCGACCTGCAGGCATGCCGATGCCGTTGTCGGTAACGGAGAGAGTCCAATCCTTGCCGGATGATCGATAGGCGATGACGATTGCGCCTGGTCGTTCCACGGGAAAGGCGTGCTTGAGGGCGTTGATGGCAAGCTCGGTCACGACAAGCCCCAGGCGTACGGATACGTCCGCCTCCACGGCGCTGTCATCGACCATCACCTGAATCGAAAGCCTGTCGGGGTCAGCAATCATCGACGCGCCGAGGCTTTGGCAAAGCTGAGTGAAATAGGTACGGAGTTCAACCTTGCCGCTGTTGGACATGGAGAGTTGGCGTTGCAGGGCCGCAATCGACATGACCCGGTGATGGGCGTTGTGGAGATGCCCGCGCGCTTCCTCCGACTGGACCCGCCGGGCGCTCTGCATGAGAACGCTGGCAATGATCTGAAGGCTGTTTGCGACCCTGTGCTGGACTTCCTGCAGCAGGATCGCATTGTCGCGAACGAGATCATCTTTCAGCCGAGCTTCGGCGCGCATATCGGTCACATCGGTGATGGCCAGAAGCAGGCGAATATGATCGATGTCGCCATCATCGAGCGTCCGCGCGTTGACGACCAGGTGCCGTGTTTTCTGGTTTGGCCGTCGAAAGTCGATTTCGTAGGCTTCGATGTTGGCGCTGCCCAAGGCGGTCGCCGTCAGCAGTGACGCAAGCTGGGGCATTGCCCATTCGCCGTTTCCAATTTCGCTGAGGCGTCGGCCGCAAACTGTCTTGGGATCGATGTCGAAGACCCGGCAGAAGGATGCGCTCGCTGCGATGACCTTCTGGTCGTCGGAGAGGAACAGCAGCGGTTCATTGGACGATACCACCACGGCAAGAGTGCTCGCCGCTTCGAAATGCGCTGGGGGTGTCTTTTGCATGGAGAGGCCCTCAAGGGCCGGAGACTCGCGAAGCAAGTCATCACTCGGCAACGATGCCAACCGGCCAAAGGGCTCAGCCCGACAAAGAGACCGTAACACGCCTGAGAGGTAATCCCTTCATACTAAATATCGCGGCTGCCGTGTCGACGCGATGAGCCGATGATGACGACTATTCATCGTCTCGGAGAGAGGACATAGAGCAGGAAGTCGAGGCCTTTCCGGAAAGCGCGTCCCACCAACAGCAGATGCGAGCGTTCGTCAGCAGGAGCGGGTAAGACGCTACTCATGGGACCGGTCCACCGAGGCGAACATGTGTGGCGCATCCTGATCGACACCTCCGCGCAGAATGAAAATCACCTGTTCGAGTCTGCTGAGCCCGACGACGGTCGCAGCCAGTGGAACGAAGGCCTCCCATCCCGTGAGATAAAGCAACGGCCACAACGCGAATAGCAAAAGCGCGCCGGCCTTCGCGGACCAAAAATGGAACATCAGCAGGCGTCGAGTCAGCAGCCACGAAACGAGCAGATAGATCACCGGGCCGCCGAACAGGACTGTCAACGCAACTCCGTGGCGGGACGCGAGCCCGGGGTATGACGAGAGTAGAAAAAACAGAATGGCGACGGAGAAGATGTTGTCGACGATGGCGTCAAGGCGGGCACCGTATTCGGAAGCTCGCTTCGTCCGTCGGGCGAGCCATCCATCGACGAGGTCGGTCATGGATGCAATCAAGTAGAGGACAAGCGCCGGCCCAGCATACCCATAGCTCAGAAGCAGCAATATAGGGGCTATCAACAGGCCACGACTGAGCGTCACCACGTTGGCGAGCTTGATTGGACCATCTTCCCAAACCAAACCATGGACGACGCTCATACTGGCTCCGCGGTCAGTTTGAGGGTCGTATCGCGTGCAATCAGCTTCTCAATAGAATAGGCGTTGTGATGCATCGGGCAGACAATCTGATTACGCTTATTGATGAAACCAAATTTGAGCGGCCCTCCACGGTGAGGGCACCTATTCGGGATCAGGTAAAGCTCGCTTTGGTAGGAAAGCAGAAAATACTCTATTCCGTCCCTGACGATCGGGGGCAGGTCCTGACCGATCCAGCTTGCCGCCTCACTCATGGCACAACCTCGCGTCCGACCGACAACGGTGGAAAAACCCTGAAGGCGGACGGGTCGGTCAAAAAACCAATGCCGCCGATCTGCAGAGCCGAACCCGTATTCCAGTTCGTCGCGGGCACCGCGCAGCGACCAGGCGAGGTCAGATTTGTCGGCATGCCAAACTCGGCGTGTCCTGCCTTCACCGCGGCCTCGAACGCCAAAGTGACGGCCAGCAGATGATCTCCTGACCGCTCGAAGGCCAGTCTCGTCAGTTCGGCGCCGGCGACGATCTCGGAGCCGACCTCGGGACCGTATTTAGACACCAGGGGCGCGACCACTTCGTCGGCAACCATTGCGGAATGGTGGATGTCGATGTGCGCATGTTCGCCAAAGTAATGCGCGTCTACGCCGGGATGGAAGCGCTTGAGATACCGGAAGTGCTCCTCCGTGGATCGCTGGTAGCTTGCTTCGGCGAAGAGCAGGAAGCCAATTTGAAGAAACAAATTGCGAGGGCTCTGGAACATGAAGTGGATGACATTGTGCAGTTCCAGAGTCGGAGTATCGAACAACGACCAATAGGCATTGTATTCTTCGCTGAGTCCGAACCCCCTCAAGGTTGATCGGTAGAGCACGCTGTGTTTCTTGTTGTGGACCCCGAATCCGAATTCATCAATGAGAATGCGGAATAGGGCGGACTGAGGCTCCCCATATTCGCCGATGACGCCGAGCGCGGAGGCGGAGGCTTCAGCCAGCAAATCGACAGAGGACTGAAGCAGAAAGTTCCGGTAATAATGATCCCGGTTGCTCGAGCTATCCAAAAACTCAAGGAAGCCGCTCGGCCTGTTCGCTTTGAGATTGGGTATGAGGTTTGCCACATACCCGGCGCAATCTTGTCTATGGCTAAGGCTGCGTGCCTCGGCAACCAGCGGGCCAACCAGTTCGTCTTCAAGGTTTGCGCGCATTTCGTCGAGACGCAGCATCTCGCGGGGATCGTAGTGCTGCTGTAGCCGCGACAGGATCGATCCGACAGGCGCTGCGCTCGGCAGCAAGACATAACGACCCTGATAACTGCGCATCAGCGCTTGATGTTGGACAAATCGCCGAAGGCTGGGATCTTCATCGTCGCGGAGAGCTTCAGCGTCGATGCGAATATCATATACCGAAGGTGGATTTCCGCCTGCTCGCGCCGCGAGGCGTTGTCCAATATCCAGCAGATCTTGCTTTCCGATGAAGGTCATGTGCGCGCCGTTCCAGGCTCGTAGATCGTCACGGCAATCCCACTCTTTGTGAAGCACTCGACCAATCGCCATTTCGATAATTCGAATGCCCGACTATATTCGTCAGGGCGCATATAGCTCGGGGCGTCCGCCGATCCAGTGATAACGGGTATATGTTTTATGACTATCCGGTGGACCAACCGCGCCTCGTGCAGGCTGTGCAGCAGGCGACTTCCGCCTTCGACGATCATGCTTTTGATCCCGCGATCATCGAGAATGTTCATCAAGCCGGGGAGGTCGACTCGGCGTTCGCCACATCGCACCACTTCGACATTGGGCTTGCTTTTGAGCGCTTCGATATCGGCTTCCTTCGCGGCGCGGGAGACGACGAGGACCGTCGGATGGCCGTCGTTCAAAAGCTTTGCGTCGAGGGGCAGCGTGCCCATGGACGAGGGTACGATTCGCAACGGATTTGGCCCTGGTGCGTGACGCACCGTGAGTTCTGGATCATCCGAAAGGACGGTGCCGGCACCGACCATTATGGCATCGTGTGCCGCTCTCTGGGCATGGAACCACGCGCGAAGATCGTCGCCATAGAAATCGAACAGACCCTTGCTGGAAGCCGTCGCCCCCAGCGACAGTTTGCCGTCGATAGTGACCTCCGACAGCGTTGTTATTTCAACCATTTCTTGTCCTCCTCCTCCGCACACTCTAATGCGACTGCGCCATGATTGTTCAATTGGGAGGAGGAAAATCGGGTGCGGCGTCTTTGGAGGAGACGGATCGAGCGAAGTGGGAGGCTTTGGGGCGAAGGGCGGCCATTCGTGGGTTTTGCTCCACCCGCCTCCAACTCGATGGTGAAGCAAGGGATCCAGGCCACCGACTGATGCGTGAGACCAACGCTTCAACCCTCCTTGCGACGTACAAGGAGGGTTGGTCTCAAGGCCGGTTAGATCGTCCGCCGATAGCGGTCACGCTCCTGCGCGATCTGCTCGGGGGCGTATGGGTCGAGCGTGTCATCGAACCGGGTCCAGCCCTGGTCGTTATAGGCACGCCGGCGTTCGACCGGGTCGACCCAGTTTGAACCCTGGAGAATAGCCTGCGCCTCGGAGGCGCGGGCGTCGTCGACCTTGGCCGTGACCAGGCTGCCGCCGCGGCGGACACCTTCGGCATAGAGGTGGGCATCATCTTCCGGGACGCCGGAGTCGGTGAGGGCGCCGATCAGGCCACCCGCGGCACCGCCCGCGACAGCGCCGGCGACGGCTCCGGCCGCAGTCGCGGCCAGCCAGCCTGCGGCAACCACCGGCCCGACACCCGGAATGGCCATCAGGCCCAGTCCGGTCAGCAGGCCGCCGGCGCCGCCGACGGCAGCGCCAATGCCGGCGCCCGTCGCGGCATCCTCGCCAACATCAGAGTCGCGATCGATGCGGCCAGCCTTGTTGGAGACGATGCTGATGTCGTTTGAGGGAATGCCTGCCGCTTCCAATTTGCTGACGGCGGAGCGAGCGTCCGAATAGTCGTCGAAAAGTCCGGTTACAGTTCTCATGATGTTTCTCCCTGGGGGTTACTTGGCGACGATGTTGCCTTGATAATCGAGGGCAATGGCGACGGCTTTCCCGTCCTTCATGCCGGCGGCCATCCAGATCCCCTTGTCATCGAGCTTGAGATCCTTGACGTCGGTGTAACCCGCTTCCGTAATGCGATCCTTCGCCTGAGCTTCGGTAAAGCTGTTGGCGCCCTCGACGGGTGCAGTCGGATTTTTGGTGTCCGGGGTTGCAACTGCAGGTGTATTTCCATCCGCAGATGGAGCCGGCGTTGTCTGGGCAAGGGCTGCAACGGCAGACGCGCAGAGAATTGTCGCCGCAAAGACGATCTTCTTCATATGTGTTTCCTCTCATTTTGCGGATCAGATGACGATCCATGCGCTGAAAACACGCAAGGGAGTTCTTTGTTCCGGAAGATTATGCAATTGATTTTTCTAAATATAAGGCAACGCGGCGGGCTGCGGGGTCATTCTCTGCGGTGCCGGGGCAATGTAAGCAGACAGTAACGAGGGAGGGTAGCCGACGATCCACGGGCGCCTTGAGGAAACCTCTCGGAGTGAGGTCGGTCCTCTAACTCCTAAAGTTGTGCTGCTGTCAAGTGTCCCAGGGCTGGCAGCGCGGGGCCGCTCTCCTGCCGGCACTTCGTGCGGGTGACGGATGCAGCCCCGGCGGTGTCAGTGACTTCACGGAATACGGGCGATGACCTTGATCTCGAAGTCGAAGCCGGCGAGCCAGTTGACGCCGATGGCGGTCCAGTTCGGGTAGGGCGGCGTGCTGAACATCTCCTGCTTGACGGCCATGATCGTTCCGAACTGGTTTTCGGGGTCGGTGTGGAAGCTGGTGACGTCGACGATATCATCCAGCGTTGCGCCGGCGGCGCTCAGCGTCGCCTTCAGGTTTTCAAAGGCGAGCCGCACCTGGCTTTCGAAATCCGGTTCCGGCGTTCCGTCCGAACGGCTGCCGACCTGCCCGGATACAAACAACAGGTCACCGGAGCGGATCGCGGCGGAATAGCCGTGCTTCTCGTAAAGAGCATGCCGGTCGGCCGGAAAGATTGCTTCGCGTTTTGTCATTCTGGTCTCTCTTCATTGTTGACAACGACCGTTGAGCGCGACGTATCGCTTCACATCTCACGCCCCATTTGATATACGGTTCGTATGTGAAATGTATGAGATACGCATCGTATGTCAAGTCCATATACGCTTCGTATCTGAAATTGAGGGATTGAATGGCGAGGAAACGCAGTGAAACGATGCAGGAAAACCGCGTCAAGCTGATCGCGGCGGCGCGCAAGACCTTTGCGGAAAAGGGCTATTCGGCAGCATCGATGGACGAATTGACCGCTGACGTCGGCCTGACACGCGGCGCGCTCTACCACAATTTCCAAGACAAGCGCGGGCTGCTGGCTGCGGTGGTCGATCAGATCGACACGGAGATGGCGGTGCGCGCTCAGGAGATCGGAGCGCGCGCAGGCAGTGATTGGCAGGGCCTGCTTGCCGAGGGTGCGGCCTATATCGAGATGGCGCTCAATCCGGAAGTCCAGCGCATCGTCCTGCTCGACGGACCTGCGGTGCTGGGTGATCCCTCGCAGTGGCCGAGCCAGAACAATTGCCTGCAGGTGACCAAGAGCACCGTGGAGCGCCTGATCGCCCAAGGCATCCTCAAGCCGCTTGACGCAGAAGCGGCCGCCCGATTGCTGAGCGGCGCCGCTCTCAATGCGGCTCTCTGGATCGCCGCCAGCGAAGATCCGCAAAGCGTGCTGCCAAAGGCGGTCGAGGCTTTTCAGGCCTTGGCGGCAGGTTTGCTGGTGCAGCGTTTGTGATCGACCAAAGGCCAAAGTCGAGCGAAGGGACGTTCACCGTGTGACGGCGAAAGTGGCTCCTTCTCGTTACTCGCTCTTCGATGCGAGAGTAGTGAAGCGGCACGGCCTTGATCGGTGGTCGTCGGTTTATGTTCACCACCAGAAACACTGGGCGAGGAAGCCAATGGCGTAGGATGGGCCTACGAAGCTGAAGGATTGCAGGTAGTGGGCGAAGCGGGCTCCCACCGTGCGACCTATGCGGATCACACTAGTCAAACCAACAAAGCTGTACCTCGGAGCCGCCCGAGGGGAAGGCCAGTGTGATTTCAGGGGTTCCCGCTGTGTCATATTTTCTTGAGAAGCGTTAATAAGGTTCCGCTGGATTGCCCGGTGTGACGGCGATACGCGCGACCCGAATGGCCGTGTTACGGTCCATTCTTGATCGGGAGAGGATGGCAAGCGATGGAAGCCGCAGAACTACGATATAATTGGGCTGATCCTGACGTCTACGAGACATTCATAGGGCGCTGGAGCGAACATCTGGCAAGCCCATTTCTCACACGTGCCAATATTGCTCCGGGCAGTCGCGTGCTCGATGTAGCATGTGGGACAGGTGTGTTGTCGAAAGCACTGGCCGAAGCGGGAGCGCATGTGATCGGTGTTGACGCATCGGAGGGATACCTGGAAGGAGCCCGCCGTCGACGATCCCACCCCAATATCGCCTATGAACACGGCGATGTCCGGCATATGCGGTTCGACACTGACTTTTTCGATGCGGCCGTTTCCACGCTGGCCCTGGACGTTATCCCGGAAATTGAACAGGTCGTTGCCGAGATGAAGCGCGTGACCCGTCCAGGCGGCGTGGTCGCGTCCGCCGTTACTCAGTTCTTGGGCGGCATGCCCGCCTTCGATCTCGTTATTAACACCGGCGCCGTGCTTGAAACCGACTTCGCCAGGCTGAGATCCATGCGGGCGGGGCGCCAGCTCTTCTGGCCTAATGGTCAGGCGACGTTGTGGCGGAAGATCGGCCTCGTCGAGGTGACGGAAATTCCCGTTGTCGTGGATTGCGAGTATGGGTCCTTCGCGGATTATTGGGCTACGTTCACCGACGGCCCAGGCAGCATCACAAGCATATTGATGGCACTTTCGGACGACGCCCGCGGTTCGATCGAACAGCATGTTCGTGCCGGGTATCTGGTTGGCTTGCCCGATGGACCCCGGTCATTTCCCATGATGTTCCGTGTGGTGCGTGGCTTGGTCCCAGCCTGATTCTGGAGAGCATGCAATGGGCCTGCGAGGGCCCGGTGTGGGCCGTTTTCAGACATTAACCCCGCGGGTTGATCATCAGCCGTCGTTCCTCGGCGGCCAAAAAGCTGCCAAGCCGCCAACGACCCAAACCGGTCATTGGCCGTCGCAAAAATCCGCCGCGAAACTCCAACTTTTGCGACAGAGTTTTGCGGCGAGGATCCTCGAACGCTTTCAGGAAAGACCGGACGTGTCGCAAAAGTCAGGAGTTTCGCAACGCGACAACCACAGGCTCGCCTTGTGGGAAGCTGATAACCTCCCTTGGTAAAGGCCAGTCCGCTGTAGTTTCCGGCTCGCCGTCCCCGTCAACATCGGCGCTCCTGAGTCGCGAAGCGAGCTGGTCTAGCGTTGTCCTCGCCTGTTGCGACAACTCGGTTGAAATGGGGGAAAGGTCCTTTGATAGACCCCAGTAATCCCACGGCTTCAGTTCCAGCTTACGCAGGGCCGCGATTTCTCGAAGCAGGCTTCCCGCGACGAACCACTCCCCCCCAAGGTTGAGGCTCGACACGCCAAATCGCGAGGCGATGCCCGGTTCGTCTTTAATCCGAAACCATGCCTCGTTTGCGGTTAGAAACCGCTCGCGCGGTACGTCCAATGTGTTGAAGGAAGCTCCACCGGCCGCCGCAAATTCCACATCGAGCCGTTCCCAGTGCTGGCCATCATGCCATTCGCAAAGCCAGTGATCTTCCCAAAAGTCGGGAACGATGTAGTCGGCAAAACCGACGCGAAGACGTGCCGGGATACCCTTGGCGCGAAAAGCGCTCGCTGCCAGAATTGCGAAATCCCGGCAGAGGCCACCAACCTTGATCTGCGTAGGATCGCCTTCAAACAAGTTGCGCTCGGCGGCGACAGCCAGAATCTCGGTTACGGAACGAAGCTCCAGATCGATGACCTGTTTAGTGGTAAAGCCTCGTTCCTTCGACTCGGCACCGCGAGGATGCTGCATGAACGAGCTAATCCACCGGGCAATCAACTCCGGCGCGTCGCCCCCGAGCATCAAGGCTTCACGATACGGGCCGGGTTCCGAATAAATACTTTGGGAGGCATAGAAGGTTTTGCGCATTGTCGTCTCTCTCCGATCGAGGATTGAGACACGACAAGAAGGGCAAATTTTCAAAAATTGTCAATCGGGTGCCTGTCGCGAAAATCCCGATTAAAGCGACACTCGTTTTCCTGACTTTTGCAACGTCGCAGAACAGACGGTTTTGCGATGCCGGCAATGTCTGCTGTTGGCGCAAATCCGCCGCGCGCACAGCGGGAAATATGCCGATCGCGGACTTTAGGGAATTGCCTTGGCATAGTCTCGGGCTCGAAGAGTTTTGCGGCCGCGAAATAGACTTGCGAATCGCATAAGTGTGTGCTTATGTGTTCGCATGATCGAGAGTGACATCTTCCGAGCCTTGGCTGACCCCACCCGCCGCGCGATCTTCGAGAAGCTGGCGGCGGGCGGCATGAACGCCAGTGCCCTGCGTGAGGGCATGGAGATCAGCCAGCCGGCAATGTCGCAACACCTCTCGGTTTTGCGGAGCGCAAAGCTCGTGAGGGAAGAACGGCAGGGGCGTTTCGTGAATTACGAAGTCGATCCGGACGGGCTGGCTCTCATCGCACAATGGTTGGCGAAATATCGCGCCTACTGGCCTGCCCGCATCGAAGCTCTCAAGGTCTTGCTGAAGGATATGGACCAATGAACGATGGAAAGGCCAAGGAGCGGAAAGACGGCATCGACCTGGAATTCGATCTGGATGAACCGCCGCAAAAGGTCTGGCGTGCAATCAGCATTCCGGAATTTCGGGAAAACTGGTTGCCGAAAGACGCTTTAGCCGATCCCACCCCGGCCACGATCACACCTGGCGAGGAGGTCCGTTACAGCCTGCGCGACGACGCTCCGCCTTTCCTTGAAAGCACGGTGACGTTCACGATCGTCCCGAACGCGACCGGCGGCACCCGCCTGCGCATTATCCACGAGCTGACCGACGCGAGGCTTGACCGGATGGCGAAAACGCCCGCGAACAGCAACGGTCCGCCCCTCATGCTCGCCGCCTGACGCGGTAAGCTCTCCCCTTTGATGTCTGCAAGATTGGAGTTCGCCGATGCGCGAAGCGATGCAACTCGTCCCTATGGTCATAGAACAATCCAGCAGAGGGGAGCGGTCTTTTGACATTTACTCCCGCCTTCTGCGCGAACGCATCATCTTCCTCAACGGCGAGGTCAACGATACCGTTTCCGCTCTGGTCTGCGCGCAGTTACTGTTCCTCGAGGCCGAGAATCCAAAGAAGCCGATCAATCTTTACATCAATTCTCCGGGCGGTGTCGTGACCAGCGGCCTCGCCATGTACGACACCATGCGCTTTATCCGCGCGCCGGTTCATACGCTTTGCATGGGGACAGCCCGTTCCATGGGATCGTTCCTGCTGATGGCAGGCGAGGCCGGCGGAAGAGCTGCTTTGCCCAATGCCAGTATCCTCATTCACCAGCCATCCGGTGGCTTCCAGGGGCAGGCTTCCGACATGATGATTCATGCCGAAGAAATTCTGAAGACCAAGCAGCGCATGACGCGGCTCTACGCGGAGCATTGCGGACGCTCCTATGAAGACTTTGAGCGCGGGATGGATCGCGACCGCTTCATGACGGCGGAAGAAGCATTGGAATGGGGTCTTATCGACCGTATTCTAACGGTTCGGGAAGACACGGCCAGCCTATAGACAGTTTCATGGACGCAAAGAGTCCAGATGGGGCGGAACCGTTGCTGCGGCTATCGGTTAATCCGCTGAGGTCGCGGCGTGCCAATCGGACGTGACGGAGATGGTGAACGCACCGGTTTTTCCGATTTCTCGGTGCGGGCAACGAAATGCCAGGCGAGCACCTTACCTGTTCGCCGCGATCTCATCCCGGACAACAGGATTTCGCGAGGATCGAAACCGTCAACCAGGGCCACACATCGCTCACTGTCGCCTGAGCGCGGAAACCGCCGCCCGCCATCAAAGGCGATCGAACGGGCGAGCGACCATGCTCCGTGTGGATCGATCAGAGGAGGAGAGGGCATGAGCGAGAATAGTTGGAAGGTCGGGCTTCGCGCGAAGCTGGAGGATCTCGTCGACGACTGCGTTATGGCCGGGGCCAGGCAGCAGGACGTTTTCGATACGATCATCAGGGAGATCGGCAATCTGCGCGCAGCCCTTGAGCGCGATGCTGACCCTGCGGAGGACGACGCTGCTGTGATAGAAGAGCCTGCGAACGATTGGCCGGCGGCCGACAAGTGACGTGAAGCCGATCGGGGAGGGGCGCGCGGCCTGTTGGGGCGGGGCTTATGGAACCAACTGGCGCCGCGGAAGGTTATAGTCTTGGCGATCGGTTTAGCTTGATCTGCGAGACGTGACAGCCCGCCGGCCGCTCATAATTCACAAGGGGGAATTGCTATGGAAAGTGCAGGTATCGGCTGGATCGCCGCAATCATCATCGGCGGCATTGCCGGCTGGCTCGCCGAAATGCTGATGAAGAGCAACATGGGCGTGCTGATGAATATCATTCTCGGTATTGTCGGCGCCATCGTCGCCAACTTCATCCTCTCGCTCTTCGGTGTCGTGCTTGGCGGATGGCTGGGTTATTTGATCGCGGGCTTCATCGGAGCCTGCATCCTGATCGCCATTGCGAGAATGGTCAGGCGGACGGCCTGATCAAACAGAAGGCGGCCCCGCAAACCGGCCGCCTTCATTACGTTTCGGGTTAGCCCGCCTGATTGCTCCCGGGATTCCGGCGGCGCAAAACGCCGCCGGGACGTTCTGTCAGGTCTCGATGATATAGACGATCGTTAGGGCATCGGGATCGACGATGACGATCCGGCCGTCTGCAAGGATAAAGAAGCGGTAGCTTTCATACTGCGGAACGATCTTCACGATGCGTGGCGGCAGCGGTTCGAGACGAACCTTCTTCGGGATCGTCGTTCCGACGGAGACCGTGAAATTCACTTCCTTCACCGGCGCAACATGGACCTCCTTCACCACTGTGCGAATTTCGGTCTGCTGCTCGACGGAAATGTTGACGTTGGTCTTGGTGTTGGACGTCTGATTGTTCGTCGTGGTGTTGTTGTTGACCTTGGTTTCGGAAGAGCTTTTGCTCGTCGTCGAAGAGTTCTGATCGGTCGACTGTTTCGACGCATCGCCGCTTTGCGTGGTGGCGGCGTTGCCCGAGCCCTCTGCAGGCTTGGCATTTTGCGTGCTGCTCTTCGTGCCTGAGGTGGCCGAGCCGCTTGTATCGCTGCTGCCGGATTTGGCGGCGGGCTTCTGTTCGGTCGTGGTGGCGCCGCCGGCGTCTTGGGATCCGGGTTTGGTTTCTGTCGAAGCCTTGCCGGAGGCACTTCCCTTTGTCGAAGAATTATCGTTCGAAGGCTGTTCGGCGCTCTTTTTCATGTCCGAACCCTGACCCGATTTTTGCTGCGATGACTGGCCCTTGCCTTGCGGGCAGGCTCCCGAAGCGTCGGGGGTGCAGTCGGCGCCGGTGCCGGTGACGCTGGAGCCGGACTGCGAACCGGCGTCCGTGCCCGTCTGCGAACCGGACTGGGCCTGGCCGCCGCTCTTGGTGTCCTGCTGGGCCGCCGCGGGCAGTGTGGCAAGCGGCGATACGCTGAGTGACAACGCTGCTACGAGCATGGTGAGATGGTTGCTTTTCATGATCGATCTCCGAGGTTTCGGGCACGCGATGCCGCCCCGCATTCTCATGCGCCGCATGCGTGCCCTGACTGTTGATAGGGGGCGGCGTCAGCCGCACGTGGTCACTGAATGACCTGGATGACCTTCCGGGAGGAAGGTTCGACGATGACACGCTGATCGTTGACGATCGCGTATGCATATTTCGGGTCGTCGGGAATTGGTGTGACGACCACGGTCTCCGGCAGGGGCTGTCCGACGACGACCTTCTCCTTCACCACGACGCGCGTGGTCGGGGCGGGAGCCTGCTGAACATAGGTCAACACCTGCTGTGGCGGCGGATCGATGACGCTACCTGCCACGCCGCCGACGATGCCGCCGACAGCAGCACCGACCGGGCCGCCGACAATCGCACCCGTTGCAGCACCGCCTACTGCTCCTGTCACCGTCGAAGACTGCGCAAAGGCAGAGGTCGATGCCAACAAGATGCCTGCGGCGATTCCTAGTGCTTTGATATTCATCTGTTTTCCTCCTTGGATGCGGATGGTTCCGCTGCGGAGACAAACCGAAAGATCGAGGAAGTGTTCCAGACGTCGGACTTCATGCCGGGGCCGGTCCGACCTTGGTCCTAGCGTAGGATTCGCCCGCCTACTGCGTGGGAAAACGGCTGAGCATTCGGTCGTGGACGTTCTCCCAGCCGACGATCATCGCGGCAAGCGAGATGGCTTTGTCGCGGTCCACAGCCTTGGTTATAAAGCCTTCAAGCAGGACGACAGGACCGAGCATCCTGATCTCGATGGCACTGCTGTCGATCTCAGGATCAGCGGAGAGGGCTGCTTCGATTGTGGCGATCGTGGATGCCGAACTATGGCCTTGCGAGCAGCGCTCTTCGTGATTGTAGTTATCGGGGCCGAACTTCATTTTCTCCTCCTGTTCCGCCCCTCCACGGACGTACACATTACCTCGCATTAGATATGAGCGGCGTGCCCTGACATCACCAGCCGGACTTAAGTCCGGCTTTCCCTCGGCACGATCCGCATTAAATTCTCCTGATCCTTGCTGAAAGGACGTCAGGGAGGTTCTAGCAATGTTGCCGACTCCAGTCAGAACCTCCCTGATGACGCTTGAATTTATCGACCAGTGTCGAGCGTCCGAGCTCGGCAAGGAGGCGATGAATAGGAATGCAGGCGGTCGGTCATAGGGAAGCGCGCGAAAGCGAGGACTTTGCTCCTCTGATGCTTGTGACAAGCGGCAAAGGCTGGGCGCTCTGGCGCCATCCTGATGTCGACCCAAATGTCTGATTTCGCCTCCGGCTACAAAGACCGGGTTTGTGATTTTGCCATCTGGCCGAGCCGGTCCGCCACGGGCTCAAGGGTTGAATGCAGCTCGGCATCCACCTCCGTCAACTGCATCAGGTGACGTCGAGATTGCGCGGTCTCGTCCGGGCGTTCGACAGACGAAGGGACGATTTGCTGGTCGAATTTCGACCTGTTCACTCGCGGTGGATCACGACCGGTTGCTGTTGTCCTCACGAGACGATGACAGTGTTGTCTCAGGCGCAGGCACTTCTCGAATGCAAGCCGAACCACGAAAGATGGTTCGCTTTTTAAGATCGACCAGATCGTCACAAGTGACAGATACGTGTTCCTGGCTTGGCGGAACTCCCAAAATGCGTATTTCTGGGTGGCGTTGATTGCGCTTCGGGTTGCGTATTGGGGGAGTTGAGGGTTTGCCGCCAGCGAACGCCTGATAACTTCCAGTGCGCCTCGGCCCATTGGCAGGTGATTGGACGACATGTTGCCGGGATACTGCCGGTATCCAACCAGCCGTTCGGGGATGACTTCGATTTGATAGCGCGCGGCCAGCTTGAGTTCGAAGTCGAGATCTTCGCAGCCGCCAATTCCTGCAGCTGCATATGAGCTGTCAAATCCGCCAATCTCGAGCGCGACATCCCGACGGACAAGAAGCGCGCTTCCGTTGCCGACATATTTGAAAGTCAGATGCCGGGCGAAGATATATCCTCTGGCGGCATCGGGCCGGCAGGAGCGAAGGATCTCGTCGTCACTATTGATGATGTAATGCAGCACATAAACCGCAGCCCACTGTGGGGTTAAGCGATTGAGCGCATTCACCTGCTTTTCGATTTTCGTGTAATGCCAGAGATCGTCCGCGTCAAGAAATGCCACAAACCGACCTGCTGCTTCCCGGATGCCGGTGTTCCTTGCTGCGGCAACGCCGCGGTTTGGCGTGGACAGCAGGCGGATCCGCGAATCTGCCAGCGCCACTTGCTCGACCACCCTTGCCGTATCATCGGTAGAGCCGTCATTGACGACGATGATCTCCAGGTTCCGGTAGGTCTGGCGCCCGGCGGATCGAAGTGTGCGTTCGATATAACGGGAAGCATTGAAGGCCGGGATGACCACCGAAACCAGCGGCCCGTTGAAATGACGAACGTCCCTCCGATCCGTGTCTGAAGAGAAAAGCATTCCAGATCCCTCATTCGGCCAACAATAATTCTCTTCGTTCTGATGATGGGCTATTCAGTCACGCACTATTCCAATTTCGGGCGACCCGAAATGAACTTTCGTCCAATGCAAATGCCCTCGCGCGGAAGGAAGGGAAGATATGGTGGCCGCAGTGGGCGTTCCGGATGAACTTGCCACCGCGACCGCCCCTTTTCTTCGGGTGTTCTAACATGCGTCCAATCAACCTCCAAAAAGAAAGCCCCGTCGCGAGTGGCGGGGAAGTTAATTTTCGACCGAAGGAGTGGGCCGCACGACAGCATCGAAGGGTCGCGGTATCAAACTTGCCCCCGGCCGGCCCGGCCCGTTACTCTCGCCGACCGCATTGCTTCCCGAGCTGGCGCATATACCTAGCGGAGTGGAAACACTCGCTTGGTGGCTTTGGGCTGTCTCGGGGACGGCGGCATTGACGGAAACCTCGCGGAGGATCGTTCCCTCCTCGCTGCAGATTGCGATGCCGAGCGGAATTCTTTGCCTTCTGGACAAAAGAGCCGTTGCGACCAGTTCTTGAAGGCTCTCCATGGCTTCTGCAGTTGCGACATAAAGATCCGGGTACTCCTGGCCCTCGGTTTCCAATACTGAGCCCTCCATGTGCGTGATATGAAAATACAGCGTCAGCAAGGTACACCTCCTTCACAGGTGCTGATTAACGCGGATCTGCTTCAGAAGTTTCGGTCAAAACCGTACACTCGCTCGAGCGGCCCCACCACAAAGCTTGGAGGGGCGGATCGCGATCCGGAATCAGAGACAGGAATCGTCAGTCAGAAGCGCGTGGCAACTCTGCTTCACGGCGGATCGGATGGGCCGCTGTGCTCCATTGGTCTCGCGCGTGGAGAGACGACGTCTCTCCAGCGTTCAAGATGACAAAAGGCTGTGAGCCCGAGAGATAGTGCAGCGAACGGAGCGATAAGTGAAAACCAACCGAGGGTCTCAAACCCGCCTCGCCAGCCGGGCTTAAGTCCGCCTTTCCCTCGGCGCCATCCGGCCTGGATTCTCCTGACCCTTGTTGCACAAGAAACCAACTTGACGCATCCCTACCAGGGGGATAGGAAGACGCCTTCATCAGTCAAGGGTCTGCAATGTTCGCCAGCGTCAGGGAATGGTTCGGTTTCGGTCAAGGCGGTCAGTCCCATGGCCACAGTCACGGCTCGCACGGCCACTCGCTTGGAGATGCCGGAGGCCATGGTCACACGCACGGTGTCGTCGATCCCAGCATCGCTTCATCCGAGCGCGGCATCTGGGCGATCAAGTGGTCGTTCGTCATTCTGGCGATCACCGCGGCGCTGCAGCTTGTCGTCGTCTTTTCTTCGGGAAGCGTGGCACTGCTGGCCGACACCATCCACAATATCGGCGATGCCGCCACAGCAATTCCTCTGTGGATCGCCTTCACGCTGGTCAGACGGAAGCCGTCGAAAACCTTCAATTATGGCCTCGGCCGGGTCGAGGACCTTGCCGGCATACTGATCGTGCTGATCATTCTCTTCAGCGCCATCGTCGCCGGCTATGAGGCAATCGACCGCCTGCTGAACCCGCAGCCGATCACCCAGCTTCTGGCGGTGGCCGTGGCCGGCATCGTAGGCTTCATCGGTAACGAAGCGGTGGCGGTGTTCCGCATCCGCGTCGGCAGGCAGATGAACAGTGCCGCGCTGATCGCCGACGGCTACCACGCCCGCACCGATGGTTTGACGAGCCTGGCCGTCGTGCTCGGCGCCGTCGGGGTCTGGCTCGGCTTTCCGCTCGCCGATCCGATCATCGGCCTGCTGATCACGATCGCCATCTTCGGCATCGTCTGGCAGTCGGCGCGCGCCGTTATCACGCGGAGCCTCGACGGCGTCGAGCCCGGCATCACCGACGAGATCCGTCATGCAGCAGAGCATGTCGAGGGCATCGGTGGTCTGACGGACGTGAAGGCTCGCTGGATCGGTCACCGTCTCCATGCCGACGTTACGATCTCGGTCAGCGGCGACAAGCCCGTCGCGGATGCCAGCGCCATCGTGGCCACGCTTCGCAATGAGCTTCACGCACATCTTCCGGCGCTTGGTACGGCGACCATCCAGATCGCCGAGGCAGCCGCCGAAGCGCCCACCAGCCATCGCGGCCACGGGCATCACCACGCACCGGCGGCGTTCACGGTGAGTTCCCGATTGGCGACCGGAGTGCTGGAGATTGTCGAAACGCCGGAGGGTGAACGCATGCGGCTCTTCATTTCGAAACACGCTAGGGGACTTCAGGCCGTCGTGGAAATTGCCCGCGATGGCCTTGTTGAGCGGCTGCCGCTGCTCCCTTCGCCGGCCGATCATCACGCTTTGATCAGCAATGTCGCTCCGGCCGAGCCTCATGAGTTCGACGCGGTGCTGAAGCTCATGGCAGGCGTCGAAGTCGACGACCTTCCGTTTCGAATGGAAGAGCCGGAAGGCCATCATCACTGACTTGTCGCGGAGGCGGTCCCCGGCGTAAGGTCGAGCGCCCTTCTCCTCGGAAGGATCGAGAACATGGACACGATGACCGAACCTCACACCCACGCCACCCATCCGGAGATCGTCAAGCGCCTGAAGCGGGCCGAGGGTCATCTGAAGAGCGTCATCACGATGATCGAGGCAGGCAAGCCGTGTCTCGATATCGCCCAGCAGCTCTCCGCGGTGGAGAAGGCGATCATCAACGCCAAGCGGACGCTGATCCAGGATCATCTCGATCACTGCCTCGAGGAGACGGTTGGCGCCCTGCCGCGCGACAAGCGGCAGTCCATCGACGAGTTCAAGACGATCACGAAGTATCTTTGACGGCATGGCCGACCTGCTGGCCTATCTCGGACTGTTCGCCGCGGCGCTCGGGGCGGCGACCATCATGCCGATGCAGTCGGAAGCCGTTCTCGTCGGCCTTCTCCTAACCGAGAAGTTTTCCACCTTCTGGCTCCTCGCCGTCGCGAGCCTGGGCAATGTGCTCGGCGCGCTGGCGAACTGGCTGCTCGGCCGCGGCATCGAACGCTTCAGGGAAAAGCGATGGTTTCCGATCGGCTCGGTAGCGCTCAACCGTGCGCAGGGCTGGTATCGCCGCTTCGGCAAATGGTCGCTGCTCGCAAGCTGGCTGCCGATCATCGGCGATCCGATCACTGTGATCGCCGGCGTCCTGCGGGAGCCGCTGCCGACCTTCCTGGTGCTGGTTGCCATCGCCAAAGTAGGGCGATATCTCGTGCTTGCCGCAGCGACGACGGGGCTTGCGTGATGTTCCAGCAGATCGTCGACGTCCAGCGTGACATCTACCTCGCCTTCGCCGGCCACATAAAGGAATTTGCTGCGGGCGGAGGCTGGGCCTCGTTCCTCGCCTTCCTGCCGATGGGCATCGTTTTCGGCGCCGTCCATGCAATGACGCCCGGCCACAGCAAGTCCGTTCTTGCCACCTACCTTGCCGGATCCTCCACCAGGGCGCACCGGGCGCTGCTTGTATCGCTCGCGCTTTCCTTCACGCACGTGACGATGGCAGTCCTCATCGCGCTTCTCGCCCTGCCGCTGGTGTCACATTCCTTCGTCGACGCCGGATCGTCTCCAACCCTCGAAGTCGTCAGCCGGGCGTTGTTAGGCGTCATCGGCCTCTGGATGCTGGCGTCGGCTTTGTTCCGGCACGATCACGCGCATGCGGAGGGCGAAGGGTTGTTGATGGGGGTAGCAGCCGGGCTGGTGCCGTGTCCGCTCACCCTGTTCGTGATGACCTTCGCCATGATCCACCAGGTCGTCGTCACCGGCCTGCTGTTCGCCTTCACCATGATGATTGGCGTCGGGCTGACGCTCTCCGTGGTCGCCCTCCTGACCGTGGTTTTCCGAGACCGCATCGCCTATCTGATGAGGACGTGGCCGCGGCTGCTGGGTTCCGTATCCCGTGCGACGGGTGCACTCGCGGGGCTGGTGCTGGTTGCCGTCGCTGCGGTCGAGATAGCGAACTGGCTGGCACTTACATGAGGGCAATGATGCGTCGAACAAAAATGGTGCTGATTGGCGCGACTGCGGCGCTGCTGGCGGCGGCAAGCGGCGCCCAGTGCGAGGAGACGAAGTCGCCGTTCCAGCGTTTCGCCGAGCGGTGCCTCGAACTCGGGCCGCGCTACGACCAGGCGGTCGCACTCGCTAGGGAAAGCGGCTGGCCGGATCTGGCGGACGACATGACGATGGGCATTCAGCCTCTCGGGAAACCAGCGACCTTCCAAGGCTGGCTCGTGAATTCGGACGGCACTTCTCCTTTCGAGGCCGTGGTGGTCGCACGTGGGGCGGTTGGTCCAAAGACCGTCGAGAGTTGCACCATGGCGTTCGCTGGGACCGACGCGGCCGCATTCGAACTGAGTTTCGCCTCGACAGGAGCAGCGCGGGCTTCTGGAGAGCAAAAGGGACAAGGGCGGGTGCGGAAGTTCTTTGCGATCGAGCGCGAGGGCGTGAAGGAAGCGCTAACGCTCGACCTTCCAATCTATCCGAACGGCGCCGACGAGGTTGTGGCGAGCGTCATCGCCGAGCAGCGGATTGAAAACTGAAGCCGCTTGACAGGGCGATCCTGCTTTGAGAATTTCGGATCATGGGGCAGCGATCGCCCCACGAGGCTACGGCCGAAGAATCGCGTCCTTGAACCCGCACCAACGGAGGACGCGTCGTCATGTCGTCATTTCTTGAAATCAAACCTGATAAGCTCAATCGGATCGTCGGTACGCCCGCCGCCCAGACGCTGGTAGACGTCTGCTGCCGGCAGGGACGCAAGCTCAGTCGAGGCGTCTTCGCCTATCGCCAGTCGTTCGAGTTGGTTCCATGAAGAACGCGCCCCCACGGATTGCGATTGTCTGGCGCGGCGACCGGGAAGCCCGGCGAGCGGCCACGCCACAGAACAACCGCTTCCACCGGATCTTCGAAGAACTCGCGGCAGTCGGTCTTGCGCCGGAGCCAGCCGTCTTCGACGAAGAATTCGCCGAGGATGTTCTCGAACAGCTTCTTGCGGTCGATGCCGTGCTTGTCTGGGTGAACCCTCTCGACAACGGAAAGACGAGAAAGATCCTCGATCCGCTTCTGCGAAAGGTGGCGGAAGCCGGCCGATTTGTAAGCGCGCACCCGGACGTGATCCTCAAGATGGGCGTCAAGGAGGTGCTCTATGAGACCAGGCATATCGGCTGGGGCGTCGACACCCGTCTCTATCGCACCGCGGCAGGCTTCCGCGAGGCGTTCGTTCCAACATTCCTGGCCGCCGGGCCGCGCGTGTTGAAGCAGAACCGCGGCAACGGCGGACAAGGTATCTGGAAGGTCGAACTGATGGGAGCGCCCGCCGACGGTGCGACCTTGATCAGTGTGCTGGAAGCGAAATCAGGCAGTGTCCCTGAAACCATCGATCTTTCAGACTTCATTTGCCGTTGCGAAGCCTACTTCACGGAGGGTGGCTGCATCGTCGATCAGCCGTTTCAGTCCCGCCTGCCTCAGGGCATGATCCGCTGCTACATGTCTGGAAGCAGGGTCGTGGGCTTCGGACAACAGTTGGTCAAGGCGCTGGTGACGCCACCGTCAAGACCTGGCCGGGAACCACTTCAGCCTAGTCCACGGATCATGTATCCGGCATCCGCAGAACCATTCCATTCTTTAAGGACACGAATGGAAAAGGAGTGGACGCCGGAAATGATGTCGACGCTTGGTATCGAAGCAGCGTCGTTGCCGATCATCTGGGACGCCGATTTCCTCTACGGGGCACCAGACGCTGCAGGCAACGACAGCTACGTTCTCTGCGAGATCAACGTCAGTTCCGTCTTCGCCATTCCCGACGAAGCCCCTGCGGAGATTGCACGCGCGATCGCGTCGCAGCCGCGCCGGTCCGCGGTGTAACTCTGTCTCAGGCGCATTGATCCCGCATATCAACTGATGTACACCTTTTGAGGTACGTACATCATTCACCTGCCTGACGGGCGGAGACGAGCATTGCGGGGCCAGGGTTCCGGGCCTACAGTTCGGCCAGGGAGTGAATGGGATTTCGGAAGGGGATCATGACGGGTTTGCAACTCAGTCCAGATTTTGCCATCGTTGATGAACAGTCGCTTCGGGCGCTGTTCGAGCCGACCCACGCTCTGGCAATCGTGAAGTGTCAGAATTCCCTTGGCGAGCACGCGCAGGAATTCATCAGGCGCTCGCCATTCTTCTGCATCGGCACGCAGAGTTCGGAGGGAAAGGCCGACGTCAGTCCTCGCGGTGACCCTCCGGGGTTCGTCAAGGTTCTTGACGAGCGCACCCTGGCGATCCCGGATCGACCTGGCAACAATCGTCTTGATACCTTAAGCAACATCATCGCCAATCCGAATGTCGGACTCTTGTTTCTTGTCCCCGGTTTCGACGACACATTGCGCGTCAACGGCCGGGCAAGCCTGACCAACGATCCTCAACTGTTGACGAGCATGAGCGTTGCCGATCGTCTGCCGAAACTCGCGATCATCGTCAAAATAAGCGAAGTTTCATGCATTGC
Organism: Rhizobium sp. CB2179; assembly: GCF_057653455.1. NCBI lineage: Bacteria > Pseudomonadati > Pseudomonadota > Alphaproteobacteria > Hyphomicrobiales > Rhizobiaceae > Rhizobium > Rhizobium sp. CB2179. The sequence goes on from NZ_CM172781.1 coordinate 797,609, forward strand.
GCCAAGGCGTTCAGACGGTCCCACCTGTGGAGCCCGGAACATTTCCAGGACCGCACGGAGATGCCCTCGCTGATAAAGATCATTCTGGACGAGACGACAGGGGCGCCGAAGGACGGGGATGAAATGCGGAAGATGGACGAAGACCTGGAACAAGCCTACCGAAGGACACTTTACTAGCTGCCCGGCGCGGGCTTCAAGCCGGTCTCTTTCCCCGCCAGCATCTTGAATCCGATCTGCAACCCTTGGAAAACCCATCGATTCAAGACAAGATCGTCCCGCTCTAGCGTTTGGGGGAAATCTTGATGGAAAACCACGAGCCGTTTTTACGCGAGGCGATTGCGCTCTCGAAATCCGCTGTGGCAAACGGCGACGAACCGTTTGGCTCGGTGCTGGTGAAGGACGGCGAAGTCATCCTGCGCGCCGAAAACAGCGTCTTCACCGGCCACGATATGACCAACCACGCCGAGATGAACCTGGTTAAACTGGCGGCGCAGCATTACGACACTGCTTTTCTCGCCGGCTGCACGCTCTACACCAGCACCGAACCCTGCGCGATGTGCTCCGGGGCGATTTACTGGTCGGGCATCGGGCGCATGGTGTTTGCATGCTCCGAAACGCGGCTTGGCGAGATCGCCGGGATCGGATTGAACGTGCCGAGCCGGGCGGTGCTGCAAACCGGCGCACGCATCGTCACGGTGGTCGGCCCGGACCCGAAGCTCGAAGACGAAGCCGCCGAAGTCCATCAGGAATTCTGGCCGAAGCATCTGGGCAAGGTTTAGCCTCTTTCGTCCGACGTGCGTATTCGCCCATCAGCCAGATGCGGCGGACGATCACAAAGCGATCGGCGGCTTCTACGTCGTCTGGCGTTCAGGGATTGACCCAGCGGGAGGAGGTCAGCGCGCCCAGATGATCGTAGGCGAAGACTGCGCGTCGGTTGTCGACGTGGCGCAGCTGGAACCAGTCCAGCGTCTCGGCCCGGAAGATCAGCACCCCGAAGAAGGCCCGTCCATCGGCGTCTGCGGCCCTATCCTCGCTTGCCGGCCGCTCGCCGATGTCGTCGCCCGGCGGCCCGCCCGTGTAGGTGCTGCGCGTCGATCGCGGCAGCAGGCTCCAGGCTTCAGTCGCGCACTCGCTTGCCGGTCCATGGAGTTCGGCCGATCCCTGCAGGCGAAGCTGCACTTTCGGCTGCGGGCCATAGCCGAGGATGGTGACCAAAGGATTGGCCGATATTTCCTGCCATTTCGGGCTTCTGACATCCGTATGGATTTCCAGGAGGCGCCGCCCCACATCCACGCGCCGCAGCACCACCATGCGGGCTTGCGGCCGGCCGCCGGCGTCGACCGAACAGAGGTTCAGGTAACGGAAGGCCGACTGCGGATCGGCGGCAGCACCTTCCAGCTCGGCCCAGGCCGATGCATCGACCTCGGCGAGGTTCACCGTGTCGCCTCCGCCTCAGCCTTCTTCATCTCGCCGGCCTTGACGTTCCAGTTGAAGCCCATCGCTGTTCTCCTTGGCGTTGAAAGCGATCCTGTCAGACGGACCGGGTAAGGCCGCCGTCGATCTTGAGGCTCTGGCCGGTGATATAACCCGCCCCTTCGGAAACCAGGAAGGAAATCGTTGCGGCCACTTCGGCGCTGGTGCCGTAGCGCTTCATCGGCACGCTGTCGCGGCGCTCCTCCGTCGGCGGAAGGCTGTCGATCCAGCCCGGCAGCACGTTGTTGATGCGGATGCCGTCGCCCGCATAGGTATCGGCGTAAATCTTGGTGTAGGCGGCGAGCCCGGCGCGGAAGACCGCCGATGTCGGGAACATCGCCGACGGTTCGGACACCCAGGCGGTGGAGATATTGACGATTGCGCCCGATTTCTGCGCCTGCATGATCGGCGTGACCAGTCGAACCGAACGGATGACGTTCATCAGATAGACGTCGAGGCCGGTATGCCATTGTTCGTCGGTGATCTCGGTGATCGGCGCACGCGGACCGTGACCGGCGCTGTTGACGAGGACGTCGACCCGGCCCCATTTCTCCATCGTGGCGTCGACCAGGCGCTTCAGGTCGTCGTTCGACTGGTTCGAGCCGGTGACGCCGATGCCGCCCAGTTCGGTGGCAAGCGCCTCGCCCTTGCCCGACGAGGACAGGATGGCGACCTTGAAGCCATCGGCCGCCAGCCGCCTCGCGGCTTCCGCACCCATGCCACTGCCGCCAGCCGTGATGATCGCTACCTTTTCTACTGTCATCGTCGCTCTCCCTACTCGGTTTGCACCCATTGCCGGGCGTTCATCCTTGGAATACCATGGGTCCCAAGCGGGAACGAACCAGTTTTCTTAAAATGTCCCAGTAGAAAAACTATCGAATGTCCATGTCCATCGGCAATCTTCCATCCCTCAACGGGCTCAAGGCCTTCGACGTGGCGGCGCGTCATCTGAACTTCCGGCTCGCGGCCGAAGAGCTCGGCGTCACCCAGGGAGCCGTCGCCCAGCATGTGCGGGGGCTGGAGGCGGAACTCGGGGTGACGTTGTTCGAGCGCCTGCCGAAGTCATTGGCGCTGACGGGCGAGGGGCGAAGCTACGTCGCCGACGTCAGGCGCGCCTTCGAACTGCTTTCAAACGCGACGGCGAACCTGAAGCCTCAGCCGGTCAAACTGGTGGTCAGCACGACGCCGACCTTCGCCTCGAGATGGTTGATCCCGCGTCTTCCGGATTTCACCTCGAGGCATCCCGATCTCGATCTCCACATCCTGGCGACGGACCGCATTTCCAGCTTCCAGCTCGACGGCGTCGATCTTGCCGTCCGCTATGGCAGCCCTCCCTTCGGTCCAGGCCTTGCCGCCGAACTGCTGTTCGAGCAGGAGATCATTGCCATCTGCAACCCAAGTCTCGTCGCCGTGGGAGCCGAGCCCAACAACGCCGAAGAACTCTCGCACTACACGCTGCTTCACGATGCCCATAATGCCTGGCCCGAATATATCGATCGCTTCCTCGGCGGCGGCGATCCCACGCTGTTTCGGGGCATCAGCTTCTCACAGACATCGCACGCGATCGAAGCTGCCATCGCCGGGCAGGGCATCGCTACGGCAACCCGCGCTTTCGTCTCGACCGACATCGAGGCGGGCAGGCTGAGGCAAGTCTTCGACGGCGCCCTCAGAGCGCGGTCGCACTTCTATCTGGTGAAGCCGCGATATCGGAAGTCTGACGCGGTGGAAAAGCTTCAGGACTGGCTGCGGTCAAAGGTGCAGAGCTGATTGTCGGACAGCCATCGCTCAAGGAATGAACCAACTGCGGCAGGATTGCGCCAGGAGCAGTCGTTGGCCGCGCGTGAAGGAATGGATCTGGGGCCGACAGCAGCCGGGCCGCTATGAAATGGAAAGACGCGAATTGCGGACTTTTCCTACTTTAAAAAGTCCGCAATTCCGAGAGTCAGAAGACTGGGCGGGCGTAGACGCGCCTCGTGTTGACTTGAACTGTCGAGTGGTTCCCGCTACGCGTCCGACGCAGCGGGTAGTGAGGCTTGTCCGTCCCCGACTTACGCCCTGGGGGCATTCCGTGCAGCCTCGAATACATCGCGCGCAGACCTCGTACCCGCTGCATGCTCCGTACCCTTGACCCCGAGGTCCATCCATCCCGCATTCACGGCCTCGTACATTTCTTCGGCGGGCCCGCTGTGGCCCTTCGGGATGCCGAATTGCTCTAACGCTTCCGCCCACCCTGCACGCGGGATTGCAAAGGCTTTCACTTCGCGATTCAGGACTTCGCCCAATTGCTCCGCGACTTCATCCGCAGTGACCATTGAACCAATCTCGACGATGCGCTGCCCTGACCACGCTGATCCGGTCAAAAGGGTTGCGACCTCTACGCCGATGTCGTTCGTCGCGACCATGGTCGATTTCCGGTTTGTCGGATTGTAGAAGACCGGTAGCGTTCCGCCCTGCGCGACCTGCAAGCCGAAAAGGAAATTTTCGAAGAATCCGCCTGCGCGCACAAATGCGACTGGCAATATCAGGTCGCGAAAACCTTGCTCCAGAAGCGACAAGGCCGTGATTACCCCGTGCCCGGTGGTTCTGTTCGCACCCATTGACGAAAGCGCAACCACTCGCGGCGGCGCTGCCTTAGCGAGCGCTTCGACATAATTTGCAATCACGCCTTTTGCTTCTTTGTAATCGGGCGACGGCGCCCAGACAGGGGGCAGCATGACAAACGCGCCTTCGACGCCTTTGAGCGCTCGCTCGATGGCTGCCGAATCGTTCCAATCGCCGTCAACCAGTTCCACGCCCTGGTTCGCCCAGTTAACCGCCTTCTCGCGGTCGCGGACCAGCGCGCGCACCTTCTTGCCTTGCGCTAGCAAATGCCTTGCCGTCGCGCCGCCCACGTTTCCCGTGATTCCCATTACTAAAAACATGCGTTTTTCCTGATGTTGAGGGACAGAGCACTGTCCCGGTTGGTTCAATGAACGAGCGGTAGAATGGCCCGGATGCGGGGATCGCGCAGATAGAGGCCGCCCCAAGTCATCGCGCCCAGAAGCAGCGAAATGATTTCCGGCGGCGACCCGAACTCACCGATGCGGACATGGGCGCAGATCGCGCCTCCCAAAAAGCCCGTCACCAGGATCGCGCCGAGGACGGCGGTGGCCGGGATGGCGTAGAGGATGGCGCAGGCGAGAATGATCGGACCGACGACTTGGGTTAGATCCATCGCGAACCCTGTTTCCTGCAACATGCTCGCGATCTGCGCCGGCGCGAAAAGCTGAATAGTGCCGTCTGCCACCAGAGCGATAACGACAAACGCGCTCATGATCCGGCCGGCCCACAGGGCGCGATGCAAGGTCACTGCTTTAGGCACCTGATGCAGTTTCATGGTTTCGGACACTTTCTCCGGTGGGGAACCTCATTTTCCGGAGCTTACTGTGCCTCGCACATGTGATAAATACTGCCAAAAAGAACGCATTGTTCTTTCAGAATGAAACAATATCAAAGCGTGAAATGCAAAACCTCGAACCCATCCTCATATTCATAACGGTAGCCGAAATGGGGAGCTTCACCCGCGCGGCCGACAGCCTGGGCATCCATAAGGGGCGGGCCTCCACGGCGGTCCGGAAGCTGGAAGAAGATGTCGGTGTCAGGCTCCTGCATCGGACCACGCGCAGCGTGCAGTTGACGGAGGATGGACGCGCATTTCATTCCCGTGCCCGCGATCTGCTTGCTGAAGTCGATGACTTACACTCGATGTTTGCTGGCGACCGCGTGGCACTCCGCGGGCGTTTACGGGTCGATCTTCCGACCGAGGTGGCGCGCACAACGATCGTGCCGGCCTTGCCTGACTTCATGGCGGCTCACCCCGACTTGGAGCTGGAAATGTCGAGTACGGATCGACAAGTCGATCTGGTTCAAGAGGGGTTCGACTGTGTATTGCGGCTTGGACCCATCAGGGACGAAACGCTGGTTTCTCGCCCGCTTGGCCTGTTGCGCATGGTCAACGCTGCGAGTCCGGCTTATCTGGCGCGCTATGGTATCCCTCGATCGCTGGAAGATCTCCAGCGTCAGGAACATCGGACAATTCATTTTTCGACGATGCTGGGCGCAAGACCCTACGGATGGGAATATCCGGACGGCGACAGCTACGCGACGCTTCAGTTGCCAGGTGCGCTGCACGTCAACAGTGCGCAGACCTACGACGCCGCTGCCCTCGCCGGCCTTGGCTTGATTCAGGCGCCACTCTTGGGGATTGGCCAATACTTTAAGAGCGGAGCGCTTGTGGAGATCATGCCCGATTTTCGTCGCCGGGCGCTCCCCGTGTCCCTCATCGTAGCACATCGGAGCAATCTGTCGCGCCGAGTCCGCGCATTCATGAAGTGGATCGAAGATGTGCTGACGCCGTATCTGGAATAGATGGCCGATTTCGGGACGACCCACTTTGCCCGAGAACGGCGAGGAGAAGGCGCAAAACAACCTTATCCTTCGATAACGAAAAAAGTCCGCTTAGGGCCAACGGGCCGGTGGCCCCTAAGTGCTGATATCCCCGACAAGTCCCATACATCGACCTTCACGGGCGTCGCTTTACCTGCACCAGGACTGGGCGAAGGTCGAAGCGATTGCCGACTGCGCCGACGCACCGCCGATCCTCCGGCTGCCGAGCAGAGCTGAATTCAGAGCAGCCGATCGATACATCGCTCGGTCTCCCACCTCCTGAGGAAATTTGCTTCCCGGGCAATCCAGCCGACGGTCTCGTTTCCCCATTCCTGTGCCCGGCTGGCATATTCGCCCATCAGCCAGATGTGGCGGACGATCACGAAGCGGTGGGCGGCTTCAAAGTCGGCTGGCGTGATCGGCCGGACGGCCCGATAGGCATCGACGAAGGCGTCCCACATGGCGGTCGACCGCCGGCCGAAGGATGTGTGCGCCCACAAGAACACCGACAGGTCGTAGGCGAGGTATCCCGGACCGCCATCATCGAAGTCGAAAAACACGGCTTCGCCGGCATCGTTGATCCGCGCATTGAAGCCGTGACAGTCGCCATGGCAATAAGTCCACGTCAAATCGCCGAAGGCTTCGATCGCCGTTGCGGTCCGCGCAGCGATGTCTTCAAGATCGCTGCGGACGTCCGCGTCTTCCACGACGCCGCTGTCGCATATGCGGGCAAGCGGCCGATGCAGCAGGTGGTCGAGGTCGAGCCGATAGAGCGCTCCCTCCGGCTGGAATGTCTCGGCGGCGTTGTGCAGCAAAGCAAGGGTCTTGCCGTTGGCCCGTGCATCGCCGGCATCCGTCGCATCCGGCTTGCGACCCTCGATCGCCCGGAAGAGCACGGCCTGACGCACGCCCTCCGTCGCCTGTCCCTCAACGAACAAGCTGCCCTCGCGTGTCGGGATGGGTTGCGGCGACGGGAACGCCCGATTGCGCAAGGTGCGCCAGGAACGCTGTTTCGGTCTTGACGTCGGCCGGGCCACGGGCGCGGCGATGAGAAAGCCGGAATACATACCGCTCGCCGTTGCTTGCGAGGGCAAGATACACATCATTCAGGCCGCGTTGAAGCAACCGGCAGGAAACCGGCCCGGCAAGCGGATAATGCCGATCGATGAACTGTTCGATGGCCGCAACCTGCGGGGTCGAATAGAGCGGATTAAAGTCGAGCATGGGCGCTGTACCATCGGGCTTTGCTGGCAGGCTGCTTCCGCGGTGAAAAGACTATGAAGGCGGTGGCGGCCGCAGGCACGTGCGATTGCAATAGGCTGCTGATTGGATAAGCTGAATGGCGCTATTAATAAAACCAAGAGATGAAAAACAAAATGCAGGCTTCGCGATTTTTGAAAGAAAACTCTATTTCGATTTCTGTGCTTTCCATCATTTTAGCTCTGTCGGGATGTGTCACTACGCAAAACGGTGTTGCTATTTCTGCGGATCACAGTCGGGCTCTGAGTGGAGAGCGGACAAAGATGGGCCAGTCCTACAATTTGAATGAAGACTGCACGGCTGCAACAATCGCCAATATAAAGTTGGTGGAAGCCCCGGCGCATGGCTCGGTTGAATTCGTCAAAGAGAATATTTATTCAAATTACAAGGATGGCATCCGCATTAAATGCAATTCCAGGAAATCTCTAGGCGTGTCGGAATACTATACTTCCAACAGCGGCTATTCTGGAAGTGACATGTACAAGGTGAGGGTGTCCTACGGCGAGGGGACCATCAAGGACGTCACCGTCAACATCAATGTGATCAAGAATTAAAGTAGGCCGCCGACTTCAATCTCGTCGATCATCGGCAAAGCCTGGGCCAACTCCGTCGTCGGTGGAACCGGCGACTGGATCTATGCGACCATTCGTGTCGCCTGCAAGCACCTAGATTGCTGCCATAAGTTTCAGGAGTTGACCTTTATGCAGAGGTTGATGGCTGTTGACCGCTTATTGTGGGTCTACTGTAAAAAGTGCACCCACCATAATGAGACTTCGTGTCGACCTTTTCCGTAGTCGAAATAATCCACCGGCAGACCAGCCGCGAGCTTAGCATCCGACATTGCCTTTCGTTCCGCCATGCATGAGTTATCAAGCATTGAAGCGACTTTTTGCGGATCTTTGTTTGAAACAAGATACGATTTTGTGGTCCGCTCCAAGCACTTGCCCAATGCACTCCCGGCTGACCCGACGCGGCGTATCTCTGGGGTGTCATAGGGTGAAGTAGCACACGACGCTAGAGCCGTTACAACGCTCAGAATAATGATCGTATATCGCAATGCATTCCCCGCTAAAATTGAAGTCTTGTTGAGTCCAGCTTCGCCATCGCTACCACTGAAGCCCATGTTTCAACACCCGCAATCGAAGATCATCGGTCAAGACTCGTGCCATCATCCACCTCTCCAAAGTGGATCTTGAAGCAGCTTCGACCTGCGCCGTCATTCACAATCGGGGATTATGCTCTAGTGGCTATCAGTCCGCCTTCGGCTGCCCGGGAAGCTGGCCGTAAGCCGTCAGGATGGCCCTGATCAGGCCTGGGAAACGTTCGTCCAACTCGGTGCAGCGCGTTTGATTGCGCATCTCCACACCCTGGCGCTCGCTCATGATCAGCCCGGACTCGCGCAGCACCTTGAAATGGTTGGACAGCGATGACTTTGGAATGACGCGGTCGCCGAGATCGGCAAGCGCAGAACACGTCCCGCCACCGCCGGCGCCGGCAAGCTTTGCATAAATGGCAACGCGCTCCGGATCGGACAGCGCATAGAGGATCGCCTCGGGCTTGATGTCCTCCAGGGCTGGGTGAAAGAGCGGTCTCATGAATTTTATATAGCGTCCCTTGACATTGAGATCAACAGTTCCGAATTTCTGAACTATGGAACAAGTCTGCCAATCCGGCGGCTATCCAGATCTGAAGGAACGATAAATGGCTAAGCTTACAGGAAAAGTCGCTGTCGTAACGGGGGCCTCCAAGGGCATTGGCGCTGCGATTGCCAAGGCACTCGCGGCTGAAGGTGCAAAAGTGGTGGTCAACTACGCTTCGAGCAAGGCGGGAGCTGACGCCGTCGTTCAGGCGATCGGCGCGGCCGGTGGCAAAGCCATCGCGGTGCAGGGCGATGTTTCGAAGGCCGGTGAGGCACAGGGGCTGGTCGATGCTGCGGTCAAGGAGTTCGGCAAGCTCGACGTGCTGGTCAACAACTCAGGTGTCTATGAATTCGCGCCGATCGGTGAGGTGACCGAGGAACAGTATCGTCGCATGTTCGACGTGAATGTTCTCGGTGTTCTCCTGACCAGCCAGGCAGCGGTCAAGCATCTCGGCGAGGGCGGCAGCATCATCAACATCTCGTCGGTGGTCACCAGTCTGGCGCCGCCAGACTCCGCCGTCTATACCGGGACGAAGGGAGCCGTCGAGGGCATCAACAGCGTGCTTGCCAAGGAACTCGGCCCGCGCAAGATCCGCGTCAACGCCATCCTGCCAGGGATCGTCGAGACCGAGGGCACGCACTCGGCCGGCGTCATCGGCTCGGATTTCGAACAGACCCTGGTCGCCCAGACGCCGCTCGGCCGCATCGGCCAGCCGGATGATATCGCCGGTGTCGCCGTCTTCCTCGCTTCCGACGATGCCCGCTGGCTGAGCGGCGAACGATTGGCCGCCAGCGGCGGTTTTCGCTAAAGCGCGTCGCGTTCAGATTTGCTTGGCCCGCGCTTTGGGTCTTTGGTTTTGCGCATGTCGCGCAAAACCGCTGCACATTTTTACGCGGCATGCTTTAGTAGGGTGAGACGCACGCCCGCCGCAATGCGGGCTGGCAGCTCGGCGTCTTGGAGATTGGCCCGCCGCAGACGTCTAAGCCACCGTCGGGTGTTCAATCGCTTGACGCATCTCCTGGACATGCCGCGCCGGCGGCGCGCCAAATTGCCGAAGATACTCGCGGCTGAATTGCGAGGCGCTCTCGTATCCAACCGCGAACGCCGCATCCGACGCGCTATGGCCGCCCGCTAGCAACAGTTGGCGGGCTTCCTGCAATCTCAGCTGCTTTTGATACTGAAGAGGACTGAAGCCAGTGATCGCCAGGAAATGGCGATGCAAGCTTGCGCGGCTCATCCCGCTGGCATCGCAAAGGGCCTCGATGCGAAGCTGCGCGTCGGGGTGGTCCCTAATCCACGCGATGGCGCGCCGGACGCGGGCCAAGGCACCTTCAGGCCGTGCGATCTGACGCAGCAATCGCCCCTGTGGGCCCTGCAGCAACCGGTAGAGTAGCTCGCGCTCGATCATCGGGCTGAGAATGGGAATATCCGCCGGGTTATCGAGCAACGACAGCAACCGGAGCAATGTATCGCGAAGCGGAGCGATCATTGGATTGACCGCGACGCCCATGCCTTTCTGATCGCTCTCTCGTACGGAGGGCATGGTCGCAGCCAGCTCTGCCAACAGCCCCGGCTCCAGGACGAGTGAGACCGCGACATAGGGGCGACCCTTGCCGGCATCCAGAATTTGCCCAGTCAGCGGTAGGTCGAGAGCACTGATGAAATACTGCGCGCTGTCGTAACTCAGAAGGGTGTCGCCGATTGCAACGCGCTTAGACCCTTGCAGAATGAAGCAGATCATCGAGCGATAAAGGCAAGGCACCTTGCCCATGGTGTCTTGTCCTACGAACATGTCGAGGCGGGGGATCAGTGTGTCCGTCGAGCCCGTCGCGGCATGACGCAACACAATGTCCAGATGCGGCGCGAGATCGTCTGTCATTTCTCCAGTGTGCCACGGCTCCGCGAAAAAGCAAAGGTTTTGAGACAATCAGGCAAGAGGTTGAGCCGATCGGGCGTGTTCCCAACCCGGCGTTTGCCTATCTTGGATCCAACAAAAGCGCCTGCGGGCGCGACATCCGAGAAAGGCAGCCATGACCCACCCTATCGCACTTATCACCGGCGCAAGCCGCGGCCTTGGCCGCAACATGGCGCTTCACCTGGCCAAGCGGGGGGTCCATATCATCGGCACCTACCGTAATGGCATGACCGAGGCCAACGCCTTGCGTCAGGAAATAGAAGCGCTGGGCGGCAAGGCGTCGATGCTGGCGCTTGATGTAACCGACACGGCGAGCTTCCCGGCATTCGTTGGCGCCGTCACCGAGACGCTCAGGTCGGACTTCCACCGAGATCGTTTCGACTATCTCGTCAATAACGCTGGCAACGGCCTGTTTTCGAACTTTGTCGATGCGACCGAGGAGCAGTTTGCTTCCCTGGTTTCTACCCATCTCCAGGGGCCGATTTTCCTGACCCAGAAGCTTCTGCCGCTGATCGCGGACGGCGGGCGCATACTGAACGTCTCGTCCGGCTTCGTGCGCTTCACCTTACCGGGGTACAGCCTCTACGCAGCCATGAAGGCGGCGGTCGAGGTGCTTTCACGTTATCTGGCTGTGGAGTTGGGTGAACGCAGGATTCGCGTCAACGCCATCGCGCCGGGCGCCATCGCAACCGATTTTGGTGGCGGCGCAGTGCGCGACAATGAGGGCGTGAACGCATACGTGGCGCAGGGCATCGCGCTGGGCCGCGTCGGCCTGCCGGACGATGTGGGCGGCGCCGTCGCCGCGATCCTGTCCAACGACATGGCTTGGGCCAATGGCACCACGTTCGACATCTCGGGAGGACAATTGCTTTAGACCAGGCAAGTGCTCCCCAGATTGTCGGTTATCGAGAGGCCATCATGACAACCAGCAAGCTCACGCTCATCAGCCATCCGCTATGCCCGTTCGTTCAGCGTGCGGCGATCGTCCTTTTGGAGAAGGGCGTGTCGTTCGACAGGATCGACGTCGATCTCGCTGACAAACCGGACTGGTTCCTGGCGCTTTCTCCGACAGGCAAGGTGCCCTTGCTGAAGGTGGAGCGGGCGGATGACAGGGACGCAACTCTGTTCGAAAGCATGGTGATCTGCGAATATCTCGAAGAGACGCAGGGCGGCGCAAGGCTCTACTCTGAGGACGCGCTGTCGCGCGCTCAACAGCGCGCGTGGATCGAATATGGCACGGCGACCCTCGCCGAAGCCTGGCAATTCCTTAACGCCAAGGATCGTGCGACCGCAGACGCCAAGCGGGCAGCGTTCCGAAACCGGCTAGAGAGGCTCGAAGATGTGCGTGACCGGGGGCCCTACTTCTCTGGATCGACGTTCAGCATGGTCGATGCGGTGTTCGCGCCTCTGTTCCGGTATTTCGACCTCATCAACCCGACCGTGACGCAGATGATATTTCAGGGGCTCCCACGCGTATCCATATGGCGTGAGGCTTTGGCACTACGAGCGAGCGTCGTCGCGGCCGTGGGGCGGGACTACGGTCGCCGTTTCAAGCAATATCTGGCCGAGCAGCAAGCGATCCTGGCCGATTGATTCCCCCCAAGCCCGCTTTCGCTCTCTCGGTGTCTTGACCCGGCGGCGCTCCGAAGAGACGCTTGTACTCACGGCTGAACTGCGAGGCGCTTTCATAGCCGACCGCAAACCCCACCTCGGCTGCACTCACCTGGTTCGCGATCATGCGACGGCGGGCCTCGTGGAGCCGGATATATTTCTGATACTGAAGCGGGCTGACGGCGGCAACGGCTTTAAAGCGATCGTAAAACACGGATACGCTCATACCCGCGAGCGCAGCGACCGCCTTGAAATTGAGGCGCTCGGTGTAATGGTCGCGGATCCAGGCCATGGCCTTTCGGATGTGCATCAGGCGCGAGTCAGATCCGGCAATCTGACGGAGCAGGCCGCCGTGCGGTCCCATCAGCAGCCGAAACATGAGCTCGTGTTCCAGGGACTGAGCCATGACCGGGATTTCGGTTGGGCGATCGAGTAGTTCCAGTAGTCTACCCCAAGCGCCCAGAAGCGACGCGCTCGCGGTGCTTACCCCGTATCCCGATTGAATCGGCAACTCTGGTATCGCTGCCATTTCAAGTACGAGATCCGACAGCAGGGCGGGGTCCAAAAACAGACCGACTGCGAGAAACGGTTGATCCTCTGACGCCTCACAGATCTGACCCAATGCAGCGATCTCAGCCGCGACAATCATGCTTTGGCCAGGACCGTACTCAAACATCTTGTCGCCGATAAACATGCGCTGAGTTCCCTGGATCACCAGGGACGCCGCAGGATCGTAGATCAGCGGGTCGATCTCGGTTGTATGGTCGAGGGTGTAAGCGAACAGTCTCGGCAGTTGAGGACTCTGACGGCCAGCGTGGCGCATCGCCATGGCGCGGATTTTGTCGAGTTCGCTCATCATGGCATCTTAATTCGATTGCCCAGAATTATCAAACTTTCCGGAAAATCAGGCAATGATAGCGGAAGATCTGGCATCGTGACGTCGCGGTTCAAAGCCTATCTTCAGGCTCAACACCGAGGCCATGAGGCTTCTAAATCACCTATGAGGAACTGCCATGCCCAACCCAATCGAAACTGTATCGGCTTTTTGCGCCACGTTCGTTGAAGACGGCGGAAGGCCAGCCGTCCGTCGCTGGTTCACACCCAACACGCGCTGGGTCAACGAAGGCGTTTCAGTCACGAACGGCGTCGAAGAGGCTATCGCCATGATCGACGGACTGGAGACGTCGATGGGCATCTCGACGGTCCATATCGACATGCTCGCGATTGCCGCCGACGGATCTCGCGTTCTCACCGAAAGGCTCGACCGGTTCGAGCGTGCCGACGGCAGTGAAATCGGACGCGTGATGATCATGGGCATTTTCGAGATCGAAGGTGACAAGATTGTCGAGTGGCGGGACTATTTCGACGTTACAGCCGTCCAGAAGTTCTCTGCCGGCTGAGACGCCGGCTTGCGAACAATGGGGCTGGACGCGGAGATTATTGTCTCCGTGATCAGCACAAAGCGCCCAATTAAACTCTCGACGACAGGCCGTAATCCTGCCCGCGGAGATGGCTCATTGTTCCAAAGATCGACGAAACCCCCGCTACGCTGGTCGTCTCCGCTGATGTCAAATCTTCTGCATTGAGACATGGAGGCTGTTCAATGTGGCATGCGCTCATAGCCCGGGTCGTTGTTATGTTTTCCACGGTTGCCTGGTCGCCGATGATGTCCGGATGCGTCGCTGTCCTTGCTCCAAACTCACCCCACGCTCCGTCCTCCTCGGGCTTGACCCGAGGATCCACACTCTCGCCTCCACCGGCGGCGAAGCGCATCGCGATCTTTCAGATTCGCTTGTCGCGCTTTAGGTCTTTGTTTTTACGCAATGTCGTTATCGCAAAACCGCTGCACACTTTTGCGCGGCATGCTTTAGTAGGGCGAGACGCACGCCCGTCGCGGACCGTAATAGGGCTGGAACGTGTTGTCGTAAGCCCTGTAAGACCGGTAGCGCGAGTAGCACCAGCTCGTATGTCCGTTGCCGCCACTATAGACTTGGCGGTACGAGCGCGGCGCGTAGTAGCGCGGACGGTAAATGGTCGAGCCGTAGTAGCGCGGCGGACCGTAATAGGGCGATCCGTAGTAGCCCCGGTCGTAGTAGCCCTGATCGTAGTAGCCCCGACCGTAATAGCTTCGGCCATAATACGGCTGCGCCAGCATTCCGCCGATGATTGCGCCGGTCGCGAGCCCGCCGAGACCCCAAGCCCAATTGTCGTTGCGGTAGCCACCCCCGCGGTAGCCTCGATAGCCGCCTCGGTATCCACCGCGGTAGCCGCCGCGATAATTTCTGTACTGGACCGGCTGCGCCTCCGCGGCTTCTATCTTCGGCACGGCAACGGTGGGAAACGCCATGGCCGGCGGGACGCTCGTCAGCGCCGTCACCAGCGACAGGATAACGATTGCTAACCTTTTCATTGGCTCATCTTTCCTTCGTAAGCGCTGCGCGACGCATGCGGCGCGCAAGGACGTTTCAGCCCCTAAATGCACTGGTTAATTTTACCCTAAAATCGACTTTGAATCGAGGAATTATGCAGGAAGGCTTTTCTTCGACGGCGGGGTCGCGGCGAAAGCACGCTCCCACCCTCCGTCATCTCATATGAGCCGGTGCGCGTTCCACGAAACATGCGACGCGGGGCTCATCCATGACGCCGGCAAAGCGCGGTCATCACCTGCCGATATAGGCGGCTAATTCGTCAGCCGTACCATCGGGGAAGGCCTGTTTGAGAAAAGGTGCGCGCGACTGAATTTCGCTCAGCTTTATCATGCTAGTGTCACTGACCAGCTAGCCCGAATGGTTTGGGATGAATTTATTGCTTCGGACAATCTACGCGCTGATATTCGTTCTCACCGCTGCGGCGAGCGCCCACGCATGCGCAGCACCTCGAGGATTTTTGTCGGATTTGTTCGACGCTGACGTCATTGTCCGGGGGACTTTCCGGGACTACGAAGTTTTAAAGCCTGGTGAGGCGAGAGTGACCCTCGAAGTACTGGAGGCCCTGAAGGGGAGCGTTCAACAAGGCCCATTGTCATTCAGTTGGACACGAAGCGGGCTTGCGGACCAGTGGACGGGGCTGAACGACGTGATTGTTGCTCTCAAGCGATCGGATCCGGATAATGGCGAAGGCTATGAAGTCATGCGTGGCTGCCGGGTGCAGGGAATCTACCGGACGGACGGGTACAGAGAAAGCGTGATTGAGATCATAGCTAGGAGCGCTCGTTGATCCGCTGCTGCCCAACTCTACTGCGGTGCTGACCAATGCGCCTGTTCCTTATGCGCTGGCCGATTTGCGCCACGCCGGACGTTTCGGTCTACGTTTGGTATGTGTCCAGAGTTGGAGATAGTTCTTCGCAATCCTCACGAAATCGACCGCGCGACAGAAACAACTTCAGAGCCTCCTGCGCCACCGGCTTGATCCGTTCAGCGCACCCCGACTGAATGTATTCTGCCTCGCTTTGGAAGTGCCGGGTTTCCATGCTGATATCCTCCAGCATCCGCCCCAGCGCATCGACGGTCCGCTCTTCATCGGTCGTGATCGCGCTATTTGGCCTCACAAACAATTGCCCGTCACGCCAATAGTCGTAAAAACCTTCGAAGAACTCATTGTAATTCACTTCAATGAGACCTTCGTTTCCCTGAGCGAGAACTTCGATGGCGTCGATGAACCGATTTCGCTACCGTTGTTCAACGATGCGATCTGAAACTTCTTCATCCAAAACCGGCACTCCCTTTGCCCATCCCTCTGCACAGAGACTAGTGGCTTTTACGGCAGCTGCAACGCCCGCTCATGGCGCACCGTTGCCATAGATACCAACGCCGCTGGCCTTTGACATGAATTGGGATCTTTGCAGGAATAAGTTCTCTTATTTGCCACCTACTGCTGAAGCTCGGCATCATGCGCAGCTTTCAATGCGTCGCATCCTCCAAGCTCTTTCGTCGTGGCCAACGCCCACTCCTGCACCTGCGGTTCGGAGATCGCCAGACCGGGGTCTCCATTCTGAGCGAGAAGCTTCAGGCTCGCCCCCTCAAGCTTTGCAATCGCCGCCTCGACATCGGAATAGATCTCTGTTCCAGGACCACAACCTTGTTTCTCGACGTATTGTAAAAATCGCGGGCCCATCGGCTTCGGCTCCGCCTCGCAATATCTCTCCGCAAGCACATGCATGGTCAGCGCGTAGTCAATTCCTACGAAACGCGACTCGAACGGTTCGTTAGGCTTGAAACTGGTTCTGCAAAAATTTGGCGGTTGTGCATTGGCGGCAGCGAGCGGCACGGACACTAATATTGCGCCAAAGAGATAACGAAACACACTGCTCTCCTTCGGATGTCGATCTCGTCGGTTATGGGCCAGACTCTCTACGCCCGAAAGCGGGTTCAGTCATCACCTGCCAATATAGGCGGCCAGTTCGTCAGCCGTCCCATTGGGAAAGGCCTGTTTGAGAAAGTCCAGGAACGCCGATACGCGCGCGCTGAGCAGCCGCCGTGAGGGGTAGAGCGTCCAGAGGGCGATCTCGGGGGCGTCCATATCCCCCCAATTGACCAATGTGCCGTCCGCCAGGTCATGGCTCACCAGCGAAATGGGAAGACGTCCTGCACCGACGCCGGCGCGCACCGCATCGCGGACCATGATCAGCGTCGCCAAGCTCAGCACAGTCTCGATCCTGATCGCCGACCGGCCGCCTGGTGTCTTCACCTGCCATGTTTGGGCTTCGCCGGCGCCGCGCGCAACGCCGGGAGCGGCACGTCCGCCGGTCGGGCGGGGAAGATCGGGGCTTGCCACCACCACCAGCCGGTCGCGCAGAAACACCCGTCCGACCAGGCTTTCGTCGGGATCCGGATTGACCCGGATGACCAGATCATAGCCTTCCTCGATCATATCGACAGACCGATCCTCACTCGTTACCTCGAGCCTGACCTCCGGATATTGGAGGGTAAAGCCGGCGGCGATCCTGCCCATAGCGGTCTGGGAAAAATGCAAAGGTGCGCTGATCCGCAATCTGCCCTTAGGTTTTTGACCGCCTGAGGCAATCGCTGACGCCGTCTCGTCCAGCTCGGCAAGCAGTGCCCCCGTCCGCTCGAACAGCGCCCGTCCTTCTTCGGTGAGCTTCAGGTTCCGCGCACCCCGTTCAAACAGCCGTAGATCAAGTCCGCTTTCCAGCTCGGCGACACGGCGCGACAGGGTTGCCTTCGGCCGGCCGGTGGCCCTTGCCGCTTTGCCGAAGCCACCATGGCGGGCAACGAGATTGAAATCGGCAAGCGCAAGAAGATCCATGAGTGTTCCACCAGCGAGACGGTGTGTCCAAAAACGCCATCTATCGGACTACCAGTGAACCACACATATTCGACGTGTCAAGCAATCCAACACGGAGAAAGACCATGACCATTCTCGTTACCGGCGCCACAGGCAATGTTGGCCGCCAAGTCGTCGAACACCTCGTCAAGCGCGGCGCCGATGTCCGTGCCCTTGTCCGCGACCCGTCGAAAGCCGAATTCCCGGCTGGCGTCAGCGTCGTGCAGGGCGACTTCCTCGAAGTCGACTCCCTGCGCAACGCCATGTCAGGCGTGTCGACCCTGTTCCTGCTCAACGCCGTGGTGC
This sequence comes from Rhizobium sp. CB2179, assembly GCF_057653455.1. NCBI lineage: Bacteria > Pseudomonadati > Pseudomonadota > Alphaproteobacteria > Hyphomicrobiales > Rhizobiaceae > Rhizobium > Rhizobium sp. CB2179. Next base: position 815,522 of record NZ_CM172781.1, read on the forward strand.
CGGACGAATTCACCCAGGCTTTGATCGCGCTGAATGTTGCCCGGTCGGCCGGCATCGAGCGGATCGTCTATCTCTCGGTGATCCACGCCGACATCTACGTGAACGTGCCGCATTTCGCCGGCAAGTTCGGCGTAGAGCGGATGATCGAAGAGATGGGTTTCAAGGCGACCATCCTGCGCCCGGCCTACTTCATCCAGAACGATCTGACGGTCAAAGACGTCATCACCGGCTACGGCGCCTACCCGATGCCGATCGGGCCCAAGGGTCTCGCCATGATCGACGTGCGCGATATCGCCGAGATCGCCGCCCTAGAGCTGCTGCGCCGCGAACAGTCTGCAGAGCCGCTGGCGCTCGAGCGGATCAACCTCGTCGGTCCGGAGACACTGACCGGAGCCGATATCGCCGCTATCTGGTCCGACGTACTTGCCCGTCCGATCCATTATGGCGGCGACAATACCGAGGGCTTCGAGCAGAATCTCAGGCAGTTCATGCCTGCCTGGATGGCCTACGACATGCGCCTGATGGGCGAACGCTTCCTGACCGACGGGATGCTGCCTGAGGCGGGTGATGTCGAGCGCCTGACAAAGCTGCTCGGCCGCCCGCTGCGCTCCTATCGCGCCTTCGCCTCGGAAACCGTTGCCTCCGCCTGAGGCAGCAACAGCGATCTCAAAAGGACGATCACCATGATCTATTCGACCGCCACAGTTCCGGTGAACCCGGAAGGCGAAACCCCGTTGACGCGTGCCGAGGTCTGGCAAGGTCTCGAATGCAAGGCACGCGATGCCCGGCTCTTTCTTCCGGCCGGTCTCTGCACCCGTTGCGATGTCGTAGAGGAAAGCCCGACCCACCTCGTGCGCGAGGCGACGATTGCCGGGCAGGATCTGCGCGAGATCATCACCCTGGAACAGCAAAGCAAGGTCACCTTCTTTCAGGCGACGGGGCCACGCGAGGGAGCGATCGTCAACGAGCTTTTCGAGGATGAGGAAGGTCAGTTGCAGCTGCGCTTCTACTGCTATCTCGGCCGGCGCGGCAAACAGCCGAACGGCCCGGAAGAGCAGGCCGAGCAGGCTCAATTCGACGGCGAAACGGGCTACAAGGCCGCCCTGCTATCGACACTGAAGCGGACCCGCGAACTGCTGGCAGAGGGAAAGCTCTGAGTATCGCCGCAACAAAAATAACAGAGCGGCTGGTCATGGGTTTATCCCCGACCAGCCGCCGTGTGTCAGGCGACCTTTGCCGCCGTCAGGGCAGCGAGCAGAATGCCGGCAGTCTCCACCGATGAACCGGGGTTCTGCCCGGTGATGAGCAGGCCGTCCTTCACGGCATAGGACGACCAGTCGTCGCCGCTGGAATAGATGCCGCCATTCTCCTTCAACATGTCCTCGACCAGGAACGGCACCACCTGGGTGAGACCGACGCCGTCTTCTTCGGAGTTCTTGAAGCCGGTGACTTGTCTGCCCTGAACCAGCGGCGTGCCGTCGAAAGCTTTGACGTGGCGCAGCACACCCGGTGCGTGGCAGACAAAGGCGACGGGCTTGCCGGACTGATAGAGCAATTGGATGAGGGCGATCGAATTCTTGTCTTCCGCCAGATCCCACAGCGGGCCATGGCCGCCCGGATAAAACACGGCGTCGTAATCGTCAGGGGAGACCGAAGCGAGCTTTACGGTCGAGGCGAGTACCGCCTGCGCATCCGGGTCGGCATGGAAGCGGCGGGTCTGGTCGGTCTGGAAGCCGGGTTCGTCGCTCTTCGGGTCGAGAGGCGGCTGTCCGCCCTTCGGCGATGCGACGGTGATGTCGGCGCCGGCATCGAGGAAGGCATAATAGGGGGCGGCAAATTCCTCGAGCCAGAAGCCGGTCTTCCGGCCGGTGTCGCCCAGTTCGTCGTGCGAGGTGAGAACCATGAGGATTTTCATCTGGAGATCCTTTCGAGACAGATGTGATCAGTTGCTTTCGATGAGGGGATCATGCCTCGGCGGTTCTCATTCCGGAAATTTATTTCTTTGATTTCAGTTATGCGTTCGGCAATATATCTGGATGAAGTATGACCTCAACCTCCTGCCTGTCTTCGTGGCGCTCATGGAAGAGCGCAATGTCACGCGCGCAGCCGAACAACTGGGCATGACGCAGCCTGCCGTCTCCAACGCCTTGAACCGCCTTCGCGAGACGCTGCGCGATCCGCTCTTCATCCGCGAGCGCTACGGCATGAAGCCGACTGAGATGGCAGAGGCACTTGCTCCAGTGGTACGCGGGGCATTGGCGAGCCTCGATGACGTTATTCTCGGTCAGCAGGCGTTCGATCCGGCGCGAGCGACACGGCAGTTCACCATCGCCCCGAACAGCTACGTCGAGTTTGTGCTGATGCCGGTGATCGTGGCGCGGCTGCGTGAATGCGCTCCCGGGATCAGGCTTCGCCTGACGCCCTTCGGCAATGATCTGGCCGAGACCGGCGCGATATCAGGGGCAACCGAAATGGTGCTCGGCAGGATCGTCGAGCCGCCTGATAACATGGTCGTGCAGCATCTCATGGATGATGGACTGGCCTGTGTCGTGCGCAAAGATCATCCCGAGATCGCCGAAAGCATCTCCGAGGAACAGTATCAGCGGATGCGGCATGTGAACGTGCTTCCGCCCGGCCGGATGCGCGTCGGCCTGTTCCAGATGCTGCAGCAGGCAGGCCTCAGGCGCGACGTCTCGGTCTCCGTCACCCATTTCCTGGCGGTCCCGGAAATGGTGGCCGTCACCGATTACTGCGCCACGCTGCCCCGACTGATCTGCCATCGCCTTGCCCGCGACCCGCGTCTCAAAATCCTGCCCGCACCGGTCGATCTCGGCAGCTTCCCGGTCGAGCTGGCATGGCATGTCCGCTACCGAAACGACCCCGCTCATCGGTGGTTGAGGTCATTGATATCAGAGGTGGCAAAGGAAATCTCCGACGCTGCGGTGGCAGAAGCGATGGCTGGAAATTGAAAACGCGTGTTCGAGGGGCCTTCACCGGCGGATTGCGGGGCTAACATCGGTGTTGATGGCACCCGATCATGTCGGGATAAGTCGCTGTTCCTGCTGCAGACGCCACCCCGCGCTCCGTCCTCCTCTGGCCTCCTCCCTTCCGGGAAGTGGATGACGCGAGCGTCTGCCGGTGATCAGCCAGCCCGAAGCGGACACCGCGTCCCTCGCAACCTTCAGGTTGCACACCTGCCCGATCGATTGCATTGTTCTGTTCCAGGATGAGGAGAATTCTATGCCGAAGGCCGTTGGAATCGGCGGTGTGTTTTTTAGGGCGGCGAACCCCGCCGGCCTGGCTGAATGGTATCAAAAGCATCTCGGTATTGACGACCTGCACAAGTCGGTGTGGCATCAAGAGGCCGGGATGACGATATTTGGTCCGTTCTCGAAGGATACCGACTATTTCGGCCGTGCGGAACAACAATGGATGGTCAATTTCCGCGTGGACGATCTCGATGGGCTGATCGCCAGCCTGACGGCAAGTGGGATCGCGGTGGAAACCCGGGACGAGTGGAACTCGGAGGTAGGCCGCTTTGCCCGGATTCACGATCCCGAAGGCAACCCAGTCGAGCTGTGGGAGCCGGCGCAGGATTGATGGCACATGGGTCGCTCTCGACCACGCTGTCCAGTAGGCGCTGCTGAAGGCTATCTCATTTCGTCGGCTGCGATCGTACGGTCAGTTTATTTCCGTCAGGATCGCGAAGATAGGCGACGAATGACCCGTTCGGACGTTCCCGTGGCGGGCTCTCGATCGCTGTGCCACCATGCGCAGTACCGGCGGCATGCCACGCTAGAACATGGTCGGGGCTCGCGGCGGCGATACCGATAGTCCCACCGTTGGCTACGGTCGCCGGCTTGCCATCAATCGGTTTCGTGATCATCAGCCGACCACCCTCGTGGACATAGATCAGCCTGCCTCTTGCATCCATCTCGCCGGGCTTGCCTCCCAATGCAGCGAACGTGGCGTCGTAGAAGTTTCTGGCCCGCTCCAAGTGGTTGCTTCCAATCATCACGTGGGTGAACATGCTTCATCTCCAGTAAGGTAGCCAATAGATCAGTGGCCGATCTCGATAAATTCACGTGCCTTTGCCAACGCCTTTCACCCTGGCAAAAAGGTCTTTCGCTCGTGCCCTCTTAGGCTGGGAAAGGGTTTCGCCACGCATCCAGTTCTTCAAGCCGTCCGTACCACGCTTGGATATGCCGAAACTCGGCGAGTGGAATCTCAGCAGAAGTCGCATAAGGAAGTGCAGCGGCCAATGCGAAATCTGCCACAGTCAGTGTTTCCCCAACCGCGACGCTGTTCTTGGCCAAATGATCGTCGAGCACGCGGGCATGGAGCCGAAAACTGGTCTTCGCATCTTCGATCACGGCGACGTCAGGCTCCCCGCCGAACAACGGCTTGATCAAGGTTTCAAACCACAGCGTTGCCCCGTGCCGGGTGAAGTGACTGGCATCCCAACTCAACCAGCGCAGCACGTCGATCTGCCGGTGGTCATGCGGCCAAAAATCCGATTCGATGCTGTCAGACAGCCTGCACATGATGGCGTTCGCTTCCCATAAAGTTCCGGCATCATCCTGCAGTACCGGGACTTTCCCGTTCGGGTTAAGCGCCAGGAATTCTGCGGTGCGCTGTTCTCCGCTTGCCAGGTCAACCCTGACAAACTCGACGTCGGCTTTGAGAAAACGAGCGGCGGCGCAGGCCTTCCGGGGATTGAGCGTCTCGCAGTAATAGAGCTTCATCGCCGCCTTAGGCATGATCCGGCCCTTCGGGTCTAGTCCCGAGAAAGAAGCTCAACCGCTCGAGACTTTGCGACCAGCCGTCTTCGTGACCCTTTAGTGACGATGCGCTATCAAATCCACTCTGCCGAAACGTCATTTCCGTGCCTCCGTCGCTGTCCCTGAACGTGATGGTGACGACCGTTTCCGGGCTGTTTTCGCCGCTTGCGAGCTCCCAGGCATGTGTGAAGACAAGCCTGTGCGGCGGCTCGACCTCCAGATATTTTCCGCCGACCCAATGCTCTTCTCCATCTGGCGCGATCAGACAGGCGCGGTGTCTGCCGCCTGGCCAGGCTTCAAGCCGATCGCCCACCGCCTTGAAACCGTGAGGACCGCACCATTGCACCAACGCTTTCGGGTCGGTCCATGCCCTGAAAACCAGATCGCATGGAGCATCAAACCTTCGGACAAGAACCAAGTCGCGGGTGTTGTCGGTGTCGGTCTCTGGATTAGTCATTGTCGTATCCTTGTACCTTGGACAGATAGTCATCGAGACGATCAAAGCTTTGATCCCAGAAGCGTCTGTAATCGGCGACCCAATCAGCAACCGTCTTCAACGCGGCCGGCTCGAGGACGCGGGGACGCGAATTCGCTTCACGGCCGGAGCGGATCAATCCGGCCTGTTCCAGGACCTTGAGATGCTTGGATATGGCAGGCTGAGACAACTCGAAGGGATCAGCGAGTTCAGCCACCGTCGCCTTGCCGTTCGCAAGCCGCCCAAGAATTGCGCGCCTCGTGGGATCGGCGAGTGCGGAGAAAATCGCATCGAGCTTGTCGCCCATATATCACCATCTAGCTATATAGCCATATGGATATATTTTGTTCAGCGAAATGTCAACGGTTTTGCATGGGCGAAATCATGGGGCAAAAATCGGTGTTGATGGCTCCCGATCATGTCGGGAGACGTCGCTGTTCCTGCTGCAGACGTCATCCCGCGCTCCGTCCTCCTCGGGCTTGACCCGAGGATCCACTCTGGCCTCCGCGATCAGCCGCGGGCATGGATCCCAGGCTCAGGGCCGGAGGGTGGGGGCGGGTTGCCCACGCCTGTCGGTGAAGGCGGCCGATCGTGCTCAAGATGAGATCGCGGCAACAGCAATCAAGGTGACAAAGACGCTGAGCGGCGCAAGATGTGCATGGTCGCGGTGGCGTAGAACCGTAAAAACCGCAGCCGCGATGATGACCGCCCCAAGCGCCACGCCGACAATGCGACTGGCAGGAAGCGCAATCAGCACGGCGCTCGATATTTCCAGTCCACCGGTGACGATGCCCCACCAGCGCGGATAGCCCCAGCGGGCGAAATCATCTTGCGTCCCGGACGTACCGATGGCGTTGACGAGGCCGGCGCCAGCGAATGCGACAACCAGGAACCAGATTGCAAGAAGGTGAACCATCTCAGTCAGCCCCGATCATCATCGGGATGGCAACCAGGACCATGATCATTGCCGTCAGGCCATGAATGGCGAAGGCGCTTTTGGTGGAGCCTTTCGCGGCGAGAATGAGCAGCATGTCACCTGCGGGGATCATCGCTTCGATCAAAAGCACGATGCCGACCTCGCGCTCAACGCCCCACACCATGAACGCCAGCACGAGCAATCCGGCGACGATATCGCGCACCCCTTTGAGGCGAAGCCACCAGGCGACGTTTGGGCCATCTTCAGGCAGCGGCAGGCCGAAGCCGCGCATCGTCGTCGTCGGGCTGGCAATATAGCTGGTGCCGATCGCGATAATCGCGAGGGCAAGCAGCAACCCTGTGCCATTTAACAACCACTGCATTATGCACTCCTTCTGTCGATGCTATATAAAATAGCGTTGCTAGATAAATGCGCTAGCATTGCTAGTTTGTCAAGCGTGGATATAATCTTCGCTATTGATCTGCCGGCCGTGGAGATTTTGGAAATGGGTACCGTAGAGCGAAAAACTCGGGAAAGGGCCGAGCGCGAAGATCGCATTGTCGCGGCGGCCCGTGCCGTCGCAGAAAGCGAAGGATGGGATGCGGTGACGATCCGCCGCCTAGCCAAGGAAATCGAATACAGCCAGCCGGTCCTCTATTCGCATTTCGCCAACAGGGACGCCATCGTTGCCGCAGTCGCCGTCGAGGGCTTCAAGGAGCTTGCAACCGTTCTCCAGGCCGCGGCAGGCGAGGCGAAGGGACGACGACAGTCCCTCATGGACGTCGCCATGGCCTATTTTGCCTTCGCCCTCAGTCGCCCGGCACTCTACGAGGCGATGTTTATCCTGCCGACCCAGTTGCAGTTCGCCGAGGCTGAAACGAGACCGGAACTTCGGGCCGGTTTCGACGCCATCGCTGCTGCCGTGTCTCCCTTCTGTGCCGATGCGGAGATCGTGACCGAGACCTTCTGGGCAGCCCTTCATGGACTTGCCGAGCTCGAACGTGCAGGCCGCATCAGGCCCGGCATGCGTGACAGACGCATCGCGCTTGTTGTCCAGGCGATCATCGATGCAGGGGTTCATCAAACCGGGTCGTCAGATCAGGTCTGAAGGCTTGGCCGGTGGCCGCCGCACTGCGAGAACTGGCTGGCGCCTATTTCTCCTCCTTCATTCCTGTGCTTGTCACAGGAATCCAGCCACGGCGCGTCCGTGCCGTGAATGACTCTCATCCAAACAAGAAAGTCTATCGCGCCCAAGGACTTGGGCGCACTGGATTCCTGTGACAGGCACAGGAATGACGGAGGGTGGGGCGTCGACTTCCACGCCGAGATATCTGCGCCGATCGCCTGGGGCCGATCTCGGCCGCTTGCATGACGCCGATCTGCGTGCTAAACACTGAACTATATGGTTCAGTATTCGACAGATCGCCTTGACGCCTCTTTTGCCGCGCTCTCAGACGCCACGCGACGCGGCGTTCTGGAGCAGCTCGGCAGTGCTGATGCTTCGATCACGGAGCTTGCTGGGACGTTCCACATGACCCTCACGGGCATGAAGAAGCACATCGGCGTGTTGGAGCAGGCGGGGCTGGTGACGACGGAGAAGGTCGGGCGTGTGCGGACCTGCAGGCTCGGCTCACGCGGGCTCGAGGAAGAGGCGGCCTGGATCGAAGCGCGCCGCCAGATCTGGAACGCACGCTTCGACGCGCTTGATGACGTCATTGAGGCCCTGAAACGGAAGGAGAAAGTCGATGGGGGACAGAGCGAGTAACGGCCGTACGGCGGTCGAACGGAGGTCGGAGCTTGAACTCGTGGTAACGCGCACCTTCAACGGCCCGGTTCGCCTCGTATTCGACGCGTGGACCAAGCCCGAATTGTTCAAGCTGTGGTGGGCGCCGAAGTCGATGGGCGTGCCCCTGCTTTCCTGCGAGATGGATGTTCGCACCGGGGGCAGCTATCGCATCACGTTCGGACACGACGCCGCCGACGCCATGGCCTTCTTCGGCAAGTATCTCGACGTGTCGCCGCCATCGCGCCTCGTCTGGACCAATGACGAAGGCGGGGAGGACGGCGCCGTCACCACGGTGACCTTCGAGGAAGAGGACGGCAGGACGCTGCTGGTACTGCGGGAACTCTATCCCTCGAAGGAAGCGCTCGACCAGTCTTTCGTCGGCATGGAAGACGTGTTGCCGGAGCAGTTCGAGCAGTTGGATGAACTTCTCGTCACGCTCAGCGCGAGCATGTGACAGCTCGACTCATTCGGCCATGCCGCAAACAGGGACGAACCAGGGAATTGGCGCAGCGTGGCTGCTTCCTGAAGTCCGCTGCCAACCCATGTTCCGCCGGCGATGGCGCAATTCACGGGTGGATGCGGCCTGTCGATCTTAGACCGCTCGAACCTCGGCAAGCCGTTTGACTGCGTATTCATCCTGCCAGCAGACGGCGGCTTCCCATGCGGCCGAGGCTTGCGCGGCGATGTCATGGGCGCCGTCGTCGAGGCCGGCAGCGTTGTCGGGCAGCACCAGGTCAAGGTCGGGGACGTCGACATGTGACTCATCCCAGTCGATCAACGCGACCCGATCTGCGGTCATGCGGATGTTGCCAGGGCTGTTGGGGTTGCCGTGGACAACACATGTCTGACGTCCGACTAGCCGCGCCCACGCGGCTCGACATCGAATAACCCCCTCAGGCGGCATCGCGGCAAGGTTGATCCTCGTTCCGGTCTCAGTATGCAGGAGGTCGCTCGACGATCGCCAGCCCGGGCGCTGTGGCCAGCCCTGCGTCAGCCGATGCAGCTCGCGGAGCGTGTCGGCGACGCGACGCCAGTCGGACCCCGTCTCGGGCGGTCCGCCCTCCATGTATTTCATCACCACCAGCCCGTCCACGAACAGCCGGCCGTCAGTCGTCGGGATCGGTACCGGAACGGTCATACCTTCACGGTCGAGGTGTTGGAGCAGCTCGGCTTCCCATTTAAGATCAGCGTCGCTCCTGGTGCCGAGACGAGCAACCGCGATCTGCCCGTGGACCCGAACGCTCCACACGTCGTTGGCAACGCCACCCGTGAGCCGTTCGATGAGAACCGCGTCTTCGCCCCATTGCCCGAGTGCTTCCCATCCCATTGGCGATACCCTTGGCGGCCATGATCAAATTGACGGAAGAAATAGAGAAAGTTTACGACGCCACAAAGGCCGCTAGCGGCGCGAAGCTGCCGTTGGTCGCAACCCGAACGCTCATTCATTCCTGCGTCCTCAGGCTTTCCCCGACAAGTTCCCATAAATCGACCTTCTCGGCCCGCCCCTTGAGCTGCACCAGGCCCAGCGGGCGAAGGGCGAAGCGATCGGCGACCGCCTCGTATATGGCGGCGCTCACCAGGATCGAGGTGTTGAATTCCTTGTTCAATCCTTCCAGCCGTGAGGCAACATTGATCGTATCGCCCATGGCCGTGTACTGCTGCCTCGAAATCGCGCCGAAGCTGCCGACGACCGCCGGGCCGGTGTGCAATCCAAATCGGGTGATGAGCGCGGGACGGCCATTCCGGCGGTTGGCTTCATTCAACTCGTCGACCGCCGCTTTCATGGCAAGCGCACATCGACAGCCGTTTTCGGCATGTCTGGCATCTGGAACAGGGGCGTTCCACATGACGAAAATGGAATCGCCGAGATATTGCACGACAGTCCCGCCATTGCGCTCGGCAATGGTGTTCAACAGTTCGAAATAGGCCGACAGCGTATCGACGACGTCCTCGGGCGAATGCTGCTCGGAGATGGTGGTGAAGTCGCGGATGTCGGTGAACAGCACCGTCACATCCTGCCGCTGCGCCTTGACGACGGCTCGTCCCTCGGGATTGACGATCCGCCTGACGACTTCACGCGGAACATAGAGGGCAAACTGGCTGATGGCGTGGCGGCTTGCCGCCAGCGCGCTTGCCAGCGTGTTGATCTCCGATATCCAGGAGTGGGAGACGCCTTTTTCGCCGACGTCGAGATCGCCGATCCTGCGCGCCTCGTCGGCGAGGCGATAGAGGGAGCGGCTGACCATGCGCGAGAGCATCACCGAGGCAGCGACGCCCGCGATCACGAAGGCGGCCGCAATCAGGAGATTGTGCAGGAGCAGCCGATTGGCTTCAGCCACCAGATCTTCCAGGGGCACGACGATTGCGGCAACGCTTCCCTTGAACAGACCGGACACGCCGACGGGGGCGATCTGCAGGATCTGGCGTTCGCCATCGAGATCGATCCGCACCACGCCGCCATTTGCAAAGGCCGGATCCCGCCTGAGCCTCGCCACCGTTTCGAGGCTCGTGTCGTAACTGTCTGTCGTCGTGTCGACGGCAACGGCGCCATCGGCATTTTTCGACCATATGCCGAGAAGCCTGTTCATGATTGCCGGGTCGGAATGGGCAATCAGATCATCGGCATCATCGATGATATAAGCGCGCGCCCGCGGCGAAATTTCCTGCGCATCCAGCAGCCGGCTGACAGTCATCAGGTGGATGTTGATGCCGACGACAACCTGATCGTCGTCTTTCATCGGTGCTGCGATCGTCAGCGTTGGAAGCTGCAGCGTTCCCGCAACATAGGGTCCGACGGATACTTCCTCGCCATGCTCGATGACGGATTGGTACCAGGGGCGTTGCCGCGGATCGAACGATGCATAGTCGACGTCACGCTCGGCGATCGGCCTTGCCTGGAGGTCTAGGAAGCGAAACGTCGATATGACGTCGGGGCCCTGTCTGCGTGCAATCGTGCGGATCGCAAAAGCCGTGCCATCGGGTGCTGCAAGGATCCGGCGGACATCCTGCCTTTGCGTGTTGATGACCTGCAGATACGAGCCGTCAGGATAGCCGGTGTAGACGCTCGTCGCGTTGGGGACGTTTCTGAGAACCTCCAGAAAGAATTGCTGTTTGGCCGTGATATCCTGAGGCGGCGGGGAGGCGAGCAGCGGCAGGGTCGATGCCAGTGCCACCGCCTCGGTGCCGCCCTGCAGCGTATTGCGGTACCCCTCGATCAGCCGCAGGCTCATCTCGCGCATCTGCTGCACGCCCGCACTGACCGCAGCATCGCTTCCTTGCCTGAACGCCAGCCAGATGATCGGCGTCGACGTGCAAAGCAGCGATGCGACGACCAGGACGCCGAGATGCAGTCTTAGGGGTTTGGACCAGTGCACGAGATTTCCCCCGAAATGCGGACACGTCTCAGCGCACGAGGCATAGTCAACGATGGCAGCTAACCGCTTTTTGAAAACTTACACAAGGCGGTGAGTGCGGTCACACCGCCGCTGCGCGTTTCGGTAGAACAAAGTCGCCGACCGTATGAACTGTCGCCGATCATGCCCGCATGCGTCCTGTCCTTGCTCCAGCCGCCACTCCGCGCTCCGTCTTCCTCGGGCTTGACCCGAGGATCCACACCGGCCTCCATTAGCAACGGGCATGGATCCCAGGCTCAAGGCCTGGGATGACGGAGGGTAGGTTCAATGGCAGAGAACCAGCGACGCGAGACTGAGGCCCTATCAATTGATGCGGCCTACCGCCGGTGAAGCGCCTTCAGCTTCTCATAATGCTCCTCGACCCGGCGGCATGCCTCTCGCGAGGTTTGCTCCGAGCCGCTGCGAGGCATGATCTCCTTTCGCACCCATGGAAGGTGGGTAGCGTTCCACTTCCACAGGCCGGGTTTCAGGTCAGCCGCGTTCTCAAGCTCGACGCGGCCGAAAGACTGGTCGCCGTCGAAGCCGCTAAAATCCTGATGTCCTTCTCCAGGCCAGGTCTCGCGCCATGTGTAGATCGGTTGGTATTGATCTTTCATGTTGTGGCCCATCCGCTTTGCGCGCCATCGTCGATAGATGGCTTTAAGCATTTGCGGGCGCTCCAGTTCCGAAGAAAAAAGCGGTTGCCGAATGACCCATAGAGTGGTACATCAACTAAGCATTGGAGGCGTGGAATGATCGTCGGGTTTCAGGACGAATGGCTGCGGGCCTTTTTCGTGGAGGATATCCACTCCCGCAACATTCCGTCCGATCTCGAAAGCCGGTTGTTCCGCAAGCTCCAGATGATCGACGACGCGATGACCGATCAGGATTTGCGTGTGCCACCCAGCAATCATTTCGAGAAGCTGCGCGGCACGCTCGACGGCCTGCATTCGATCCGCGTCAACAAGCAGTGGCGGCTGATCTTCCGATGGGACGGCGGTCGCGGCGAAGCGTCGGATGTTTATCTCGACGACCACAGCTATCGATGAGGTGACGCCATGTTGATGACCACACGCAAACCGGCCACGGTCGGCGAAATCCTGACGGAAGAGTTCATGCAGCCGCTCGGCCTGACGCAGGCGGTGCTTGCCGAGGCGATGGGCGTGCAGCGCAAGCATGTGAACGAACTCTGCAACGACCGGCGCAACGTGACGGCGGCGACCGCGCTCATTCTGGCGCGCGTGTTCGGCAACAGCCCGGACTTCTGGCTGAACACGCAGCGTCGCAGCGATCTGTGGAGCGTCATGAATTCGCCCGAGGAGCGGGCGCGGGTCGATCGTGCCAAGCCCTTGGCGAAGGCGGCATAGCGCGGAGCGATCCCACCGATTTGCCGCCGTTTCTTCGCCATGACCGCACGGCCTGCGATTTGGCTTTCGGTTCTACTCTTGCCGCCGCTTGATGTCTGTTTGACTCGAACCGAGAAACAGGCGGCGACATGGAAGGCGATGACGACGAGAAGCCGGACGAGACCGTCCCGGCCAACGGCAATGACGGTGCGGACGGCGAGCCGCAGGCGGAGACATGGCAACGCATCGACCGCGCGGCGCTAGCGCTGGCCCGGATCATCGGTCGCCGCATGGCGCGAGAGGACTTTGCGGCGCTCGCCGCCGCCAATGACAACCACAGGCCCGATGCCGCCGGGAAGACGGAGGACGAGGCCGACAAGGATGCCGAGAGTGATCCTGAACCCGCATATGCGACTGTGCTTCACAGCAGTTCTTGCTCTATTGGCTGTTGGTCTAAGGCCAGCCGCCGGAACGCCGAAATGTCCTGCTCAGGATGAATTGCTGGCGAAAGCGGAGATCGTGGTTGAGGCGCGCGTGAAATCGCTGTCGATCGGCGAATCCGGTTTCATAGGGACAAAAGACTCTCCGACGCGGTGGATAAGGGCAGATTTGGAGATCAAGAGAGTTATCAAAGGCAAATTCCTGGGAAATGAGGCGACGGTGTACGGCACCCTGTATCCCCCAGGGCCTTTCATGGAGTTGACCGCGATGGCGTTATCTTACGGTTTCGATGACCGTGACACCTTCGAATGGGAGCTTTCGCGCCACGAAATCGGTGATGATGTGGCGTTGTTTTCAATGAACGCCTGCAACTATCGCAAATTCCCCGACTGGGCAGTTGGTCCCCGCTGATCGACGGTGTCACATCGCAATTGGCGCATGTCGGCTCAGACCCGCTTCCGCCGCATCTGCGTGACGCTCCGCCAGACGGCCGAGACCAGGAAGTAGAAGGCGCCGAGGCCGGCATATCCGGCGATGTTGGCAATGGAGGGTGGTTCCGGCATTTGCGCCTGGGCGATGAAGAACGCGCCTGCCACCGCGGATTGGCCGCCGCTGAGGATCATCGCCCACTGGCCGCCATTGGTCTTCCAGCGCCGGACAGCGGTTCCAAGCTGCAGCAGGCCGGAAAAGATCGCCCAGAGGCCAAAGACGCCGAGAACCCAGTTCATGCTCATCGTCAGCGCGACAATCACGGCAGCGGTCGTCACCGCGCTGACGGCGACGTTGATTGCCTGGCTGCGGTTGTTTGCCAGGCCGCCATTCCGCGATGCGTCGACCAGGTTGGCGGCGGCATCCCAGGCCGGGTAGAGGATCAGCAAGGCGGCCGCGACGGCAAGCGACTGCTGGCCGGCCGTCAAGGCGGCTGCGACCCAGATGGCGGAAAAGGCTGCTCGCGTAAAGTAATAGCGCGTCAGCCACTCTTCCCTGTCGCCAGACGCGACGGTGGTTTGATCGGTGGTCATCATGATCTCTTTCCTGAATGTGATGGTGTTGGTCTGAAAGGGGCGGCTCACCGTCATGAGCGGCGGCGTCCGTCATCGCGATGGGATTTCCTGGGCTTGCCGGAACTGCTCCGGCACCGCCGGGCTGCTGTCGAGACAACGTTTCTCCGCCGTTCGGGTCCATCGGCTGCCGGTCAGGCGGCATTCCCTGGTAAATCGCCGGTCGAACCGGGGGCGGCCCGGCCGACCGGCGACGACGTGGTCACATGGGCGGGACCACGCCATTCTTTCCGACAAGCACCTGATGGGCGAGGGGCCCCGAGGCAGCCTTTTCGGCGGGGATGAAGACGACGGCGCCGGGAACGAGATCGTCCTTGGTGGCCGGAGCGATGGTCACGACCGGCGTGCCGTCCGGAATGGCGATCTTCTTTTCCTTGCCGTGATAGGAGACGGTGACGGTGCGGCCGTCGATGCCCTTGACGGCGTCGGCCACGGTCGCGTTGGTCATGCTGCTGTTGGGCTTGAGGTCCCAACCATAGCTCCCTTCACCGGCGCCTTTCATTGCCGGCGGGAAGATCAGCACCTCAAGCGCGCCGTCGCCGCCGCCTTCACTCGGCAGCGATGCGATGCCGACGAAGTCGCCCGGCTTGATGTCGGTGACCGCAGCATTTGCAACGCTCGCCAGTTTCCAGCCGTCGGCAAGGGTGACATCGACGGTCTCTCCCTCGCGGGTCTTCACCGTGAGAGCGGAGCCGCTATAGGCGACGATGCTGCCCCTGACATGGATCTGCTCGGGCTTCTGGTCTTCGGCACGGGCAGGCGCCCCTGGAAGGGCCGCCGTCGAGATAGCGCTGAGCCCCAGCAGGAGGGCGGGGAGAATGGTCTTGATCATATGGTTCTTCCTACTAGTTGGTAGTTTCGCTGAACGTCGTTATCGCTCCGAGCTTTATTCCGCCCGGAACTTTATCGAGCGGCGGTCGGAGTGAGCCGCTGCAAGGTGGGAGCCAGAATGGTGGCGAAGACCTCCGGGGTCCCGTAGGCCCGGGCTGAGAGCATGGCGCCATGGACGGAGGCCATGAAGGCTTCAGCCTCGACGCGCGGTTCGCTCGACAGCGTCAAACTCCCGTCTTTAGCGCCGCGTTCCATCACCGAGGTCAGCCATGTCGACGCAAAGCGGAAGAAAGCCTTGACCTCGGACGCGACCTCCGGCGGCAGGGCCGGCAGTTCGCTCGCCAGCAGGGCGCAGACGCAAAACGGGCGGCTTGCATCCTCGATGCACTGGGCCCAGTGGCCCGCATAGGTTTGGAGGAGCGCCAGGGGATCCCGCACCTGCTGCTCCAGGCCCGCGATACCCGCCTCGGCATCTTCGCGATATCGCACCACAAGCGTGCGCACCAAGTCGGTCTTGCTCGGAAAATGGTGATGGATGCTGGCCTTGCGGATCCCGACGACGGCAGCAATATCGGCATAGCTGAAGCCGTTATAGCCTCCAGTCATGATCAGTGCTCGGGCGGAGGCCAGGATCTCGTCGGACGTCGTCGAAAGATTGCTCATGAGGTCTATCTACCTTCCAGTAGGAAGGCTGTCAAGCGGAACGCAGTTTTCTGCCATCGGCGGTCGTCGAGGCCGTGACCGGCTTCACCTTGACGCTGGCGAAAGTGATGACGGCGTCGGTTGTAACGACCGGCCTTGACTCGCCTCGAACCATCAGAACATAATCGGAACATCTAATATAGAGGATAGAGTTCCGGATGTGCGGCCGCGTCTATATCAAGACCTCGCTTGAGGAGCTGGTGCGCAATTTCGCCTTCGCAGAGCGAGGCGCGATCGATGCGCTCGGGAACCGATTTCCGCGCTATAACGGCGCGCCGACGCTGGATTATCCAATCATCATTCGCGACATGGTCCGCGAGCCTGATATCATGGGGCCGGTGTTCGCCTCGGCGCGCTGGGGCCTGATGCCGGCATGGATGAAGCCGGGTGGCCGGCCGCCGCCGATCAATGCGCGCTGCGAGGGCATCAGTACCAACGGCCTGTTCCGCTCTGCCTACAGGTCGCGCCGTTGCCTGGTGCCGATCAACGGCTTCTTCGAGTGGAAGGATATCTTCGGCACGGGCAAGAACAAGCAGCCCTATGCGATCGCCATGGCTGACGGCTCGCCCTTTGCGCTCGCCGGAATCTGGGAGACGCGGCGCGACAATGACATAGAGATTCGGAGCTTCGCAATTGTCACCTGTGAGCCGAATGAGATGATGGCGCAGATCCATGATCGGATGCCGGTCATCCTGCATCGTGAGGATTATGAACGCTGGCTATCGCCGGAACCCGATCCGAACGACCTGATGAAGCCATTCCCTGCCGAACTGATGACCATGTGGCCGATCGGCCGCAATGTGGGTTCGCCGAAGAACGACACGGCTGACATTATCGATCCGATCGAGCCAGATTCGGAACCGACGCTGATCTGAATTCACCGGCTCGGGCGGGAGCCATCCATCAACCATGCGGTCAAAGAGAACCTCGCGAGAGGACAGGACGACGCATGCCAGAACAAATCACATGGAAATCGTGGGAACATGTCAGCGGCCGGGAAATCAAATACAAATGGCGGCACGCCTGGAAGGAGAAACCCGGCGACGACTACGTCGCTTTCGACGGCGATACCCAGATCGGAAGGATATTCCGGTCACAGGCCGGCGGAGTGGTCGATAATCGATGGTTCTGGATCGTGGCGACAGACGGCAGCCATCGACTGGATTGGCCGTCGGCTGGATACGAGGACAGTGCCTACGTCGCCTCAAGGCGGCTCGAAATGATCTATGAGAGCATCAAGAGCGGGAAACGGAGGACGGCACACCCATGAGCATCGAAGGCCATTCGAGTGCGCCGGGCGCCAATGTGATCGTTGAGCATTATTGCGAGCACCGGTTTGCTGACGGCACAGGCTGCAAGGAATGGGGAGGCTGGGGAAACAGCACGTCCCCATCTGTGCCGACTCGCTGGTGGTGCTTCGAGCATTTCCCGCATAAGTCATACGAGCAGGAACAGGCGCTCAGACGGAAGCTCGAGGCGGCCGAGCGTGGCAATATAACTCAATGATTGCTGGATTGATCATCTGCGCATCGCAGACCGCCAAGCCCGAAACAGAGGAACGACTGGTGCGACTGAACCGGCCATATCGACAACACGCCACTGAGACGCCGCGACCAACAAAGCAAATGCCTCGCCTGACTCTTCTCGCACTCCCGATACTATTGCCCGGCTGCGGGACTCTCGAGCAATGGGATCCTGTGTATTCCACCCAGACCGCGCCAACGGCAGCCGAACGATCAGCTATCATCGATTATGCACGCAAGACGTATCACAATGAGCGTGAAATCAGAGATGCAAGCATATCGAACGTATTAACGCTAAGCCGTGGGGATCGGATCATTTGCGTAAGGTTTAGGGCGAAAAATCGACTCACAGAACGTGTGGGCGTGACGACACGATCCTTCCACGATGACCAAAGATACGGGTTTGCCCTTGGTGGCTATACGTATCAGGATCACTACTGCAATCCAAAATGGCTATTCTATTCTCCGTTCACCGAATTGGAACACCTTTTCTAGATCTCAGCTAACGGATTTTTGAGCAGCGACCCGCCAGCCGCTGGTTGATATTTCCGGGCCGACTGGCAAGAGATCGGTGAAGTGATTGGCAAGGAGCTGCTTCGGGAGGGCTTCGCACGGGCCTGGAGCTCGAAGCAACGGAATAACTGGTGTGACCCCATCGCCGGTGTGTTGTGAGTGCTATTCCTCACGCTTCTCCTCGCCATACGCTTCATCTCTCACTTCGCGCCAAATCAAAAACCTCATGGGGTGTTTGAGTATGAACTCTCTTTTGGCTCTATCCTTACGCAGTTCCCGCCACGAATAACTAAACATGTAGCTGACAACGCTGACCGGAAATAACGCCATCGCGGCGGCGGCCAGGAAGTTCTCGATGTATCTGAAAATTCCGAGGGAGCCTTGTCGATGGATGACAAACCCTCCCAATAAGCAAAGAAAAAAGGCAACCAGACAGATGGTGCTTAGGCGCTTCGTCAAAATAATCTCGCTATGGTGACTCCGCGGCAACGAAACGATTGGTGTAGCTGAGATTTACCTGTCTTCTCGCCGTCCACGCTCATACAGGCCATCGATTGTAATTTCTCCCATGGCCATCTGAAGCCATGCAGTAAAAAAGCCCGTCCTGAATTTGGATTGCGACCCCAATTCGACCACGAGAAGCATCGTCATAAAAGCGAAAAGCATAACAGGGCTTAGGAATGAGGCCTGGGAGACCGTGGAAAGATCAATGTGGTTGATTTTGATATAAAATATCATCCCAGCAAACCATACCGCACAGGGAGGCGCAACGGCTAACCAAGCCCAAACAAAGAAGCGAACTTCTTCATGTAAATACTTCAACCGCTTTGGCTCCGTTCGTGAGAGGTCGCGACGATCTATATCATAGTGGGCTGTGGCTGAAACCGACACGCTAATTTTTGGAGCGTCACAACTCAGTTGTTCTTGAGCCAATGCCGCACCCAGGCCACGGCAACGGTAGGCGCTGCTACCCGTTATGATCAGTCCTTCACTGCCTTACCGGTGGCCAAACCATCATAAAGGGAGGCTATCGCTACCCACCATCTAACTCCTCACGCCAAATGAGAAACGAAAGGATCGGGTCTTTGAGTATGAACTCTCTTTTGGCTTTATCCTTGCGCACTTCCCGCCAGCTCCGTGTCAGCCAAAAACTGCCGAGGCTAAAAGGAAACAAAGCGAATATAGCGGCGCCTATTACGATGGATACATACCTCAGAAGCCCATGTGTGTTTTCCACGCCGCCACTTAATCGTGATACGCCAAACGCTCCTGCCAAGCAGAGGAAGAAAGCTACCAGGCAGATGATGTTTATGCGTTTTGTCACGCCAATCCCTCTGTGTTCTGCCTGACATCAACCGCCGGTACTTTTTTCGTACCTGGCTCGTCAGCATCTGGGAGGCCAGCTGTCCTAAACAGCGCCCAAATTCCTAAAATCAGCCCAGCCATTGCAGGAACGCCCAAGACAACTCCAAAATAAATTTCCACTGGAAGGTCATGAATTCCAATAAATAGTTCCTTCCCAGCACACTTATTAGCCATGTACCCTTTGAAATGTGCACACTTTCCAGCGTCAGGGAATAAAAAGAAAAGCCCGTCAAGGACAATCAGGAAGCTCAGGCAGATGCCCATGCCGCGTAACATTTTGACGTCGGGACGCCTGAGAGATGGAACAGATGGTTCCGGTTTCGTTTTTTGAACGGACCACAGTAGCTTGACGAACAGGAAGCACGCACCCGTTCCGAGAAATTGGGCTATCATCAGGGCAAGCGCTTGGTTGATAACGGGCTTTACGACTTGGGCAGTTAGTGCTGCCATGAATGCCACCAGCCCCAGTACTGAAACTACTGACGCCCACGTAACCCCGTCGCGTGTTACAACTGCACGGTAAAGACCATAAGACGCCCAGACAGTCATGGCTATGGGAATGGGGCCGATGGGCCAAGGAAACGAGAGATCAAGCATGCCCTGACTATGCCTGATCACATGCTTTACTCAACCTCAAAGTAGTGGGTTAGGGACCAAACAAGACTCGACGTTCGTCGTAGCGGCCGGCAGCCGAAAGATCAGCTGTCATCGATTATGCACGCAAGACCTACTACAATGAGCGTGAAATCAGAGATGCAAGCATATCGAACGTATTAACGCTAAGCCGTGGGGATCGGATCATTTGCGTAAGGTTTACGGCGAAAAATCGACTCACAGAACGAGTGGCGTGACGACACGATACTTCCACGATGACCAAAGATACGGGTTTGCCCTTGGTGGCTATACGTATCAGGACTACAGCTGCAATGCCAAACGGCTACAGTATTCTCCGTTCGCAGAATTGGAACACCTTTTCTAGAGCCGATTTTTTTCCAGAGCTGCCCCGTATCGTCGGGGCATTTTTGAACGCCGCGGAACCGATGCCATGATCTTCAGCCAATGCCTCAGTGCCGATGCCGATCGTGCTCGATGTGCAGATGGCGGCCCAACCTTTCAATGAGCACTGCGACCGACGTCTCGCCCTGACCGCTCGAAATTAGAATCTGCACCGAGGGCGGTGCGATGGTTCGTGGCCGTCAAAGGCTGCGCGCCTCCATCAGCCGTCGGTCGAGAGGGTGACAGGCTTCCACGCCTCGATCTCCTGCTGGAGGCGAACGATCCTGTCTGACACGTGCTTGAACGCGTCGCTGCCGAGCAGAAGCTGCGGCGGCGGATTGTCGGA
This sequence comes from Rhizobium sp. CB2179, assembly GCF_057653455.1. NCBI lineage: Bacteria > Pseudomonadati > Pseudomonadota > Alphaproteobacteria > Hyphomicrobiales > Rhizobiaceae > Rhizobium > Rhizobium sp. CB2179. The sequence continues at coordinate 835,996 of NZ_CM172781.1, forward strand.
TTCGATGAGCTCTAAAACCGCCGCGGCCAGTTTGGCGGGTTCTCCGCGCTGCTTGCCGCTGACGGCCTGCCGCGCCTCGCGGATCGGATTGAAGAGGGCATCATAATCGGCGATCGACCGCTCGGTGCGGACCATCGATCGTCCGGCCCAGTCCGTCCGGAAGGAGCCGGGGCAAAGGGTCGTCACATGCACCCCGAACGGAGCCATTTCCGAACGCATCACTTCCGATATGCCCTGGAGCGCAAATTTGCTGCCGCAGTAATAGGCGATGCCGGGCATGGTGATCATGCCGCCCATCGAGGTGACGTTGACGATGAAGCCGCGGCGTCGCGCGCGAAACCGCGGCAGAAATGCCTTGGCGACGGCGACGGCGCCGAAGACGTTGACGTCGAACTGCCGCCGCATCTCTTCGATCGGCGACTCCTCGAGCACGCCCTCGTGGCCGTAACCCGCATTGTTGATCAGCACGTCGACCGGCCCATGCTCGTCTTCCGCGTCGGCGACGACATCATCGATGCGGTCGAACTCGGTGACGTCGCAGACGACCGGCCGCAGGCCAGGCAGGGTTTTGGCGAGCGCCGTGCGCGACGCCTGCGAGCGCACAGTGCCGATCACCATGTGGCCCGCCTGAAGGGCCGCAGATGCAATGGCGAGCCCGAAGCCGGAATTCGATCCGGTGATGAAGAAGGTCTTTCGTGACATCAACGATACTCCTTGATTGAGGATGGGAATTGACAAATAGTATGGAGAAACCGGCGCATCGATTGCGGATTCTCTCAAAATGTTGCCAAATCCTATGAATGGTGATCGCGGCCTATCCAGGCGAGGGGAGATGGTCGCCTTGGCCGCACGTCTCGCTCTCCGTCACGGATATAATCCGACCGCTCTTGCTTCCGTTCGCATATTGCGCACCGAAGCCGTGCTCCACGACATTCCGGTCCTCTATCAGCCGGGCGCGGTTTTCGTCCTTCAGGGGAGCAAGCAGGGCATCCTCGAAGGCGAGGTCTTCACCTATGACGAGGAGCACTATCTGGCGGTGTCGCTGCCCGTTCCGTTTCGGATGACGTCGATGGCCAGTCCCGAGCGGCCCTTACTGGCGGTCTATGTCGAGTTCGATATGCAGATGGCTGCCGAAATCGCATTGCAGGTGGAAAAGCATGCCGAACTGCCAGGCGACGAGCCGAGAAGTCTCGTGTCGAGCAGGATGTCCGGTGATATCGAGGATGTCCTGCTGCGCCTGCTGACGGCACTTGGCAGCAGCGTCGAGACGGATGTGCTTGGCGCCGGCCTTCTGCGCGAACTGCACTACCGCGTCCTGGTCGGTCCGCAAGGCGGTGCGATGATCGCCGCCCTCCAGCAGAAGGGCAGATCCGGGAAAATCATTCAGAGTCTGGCCTGGCTGCGGGAAAACTATGGCCTGGAGATCGCGGTCACCGATCTGGCAAGGGAGGTGGGCATGAGCGTTCCGTCCTACCATGTCCATTTCAAGGGTCTGACCGGCAACAGTCCGATGCAATACGTCAAGGCCATGCGGCTTCACGAAGCGAGATTGATGATCGCGCGCCAGACGAGAACGATCGCTGATGTCGCGGCTTCGGTCGGCTACGCCAGCCCGGCGCAGTTCAGCCGCGACTTCAAACGGCATTTCGGGCGCACGGCATCGGAGGAGATCAAGTGGGTCCAGCGCCATCTTGGCGAACTGGGTGACGATCACGGCTAAAGCATGTCTCACACGCCCGACGGTGCAACGGCCCGCAGCGCGGTCCTAACGATCGCATCGCCGAACTCCGGCGAGACCGGGCGATGGCCGACCAGCAGCCGGAAGAAGACCGGTCCGTAGATCATGTCGAGCAGCGCCTCCATATCAGGCGGCGGAACGATCTCTCCCCGAGCCAGAGCCTCCTCCAGGATGACACGACCCGCGTTGCGGCTCGACAGGATCACCTGGTTGCGGAAGGCCTTGGTGAATTCGCTTTCCGGGTCGGCGGCCGCAAGTGCCATGGTGATCTGCCGTCCGCGCGTGCTCGCAAAGGCAGTCACCAGTCCGCTCATCTGCGCCCCGAGAGCCGCCTGCGCCGTGCCCCCTCCAAATTCCGCTTCCGGTAGCCGGTTGACCAGAAGAGCGGCCATCGCCAGTTCCTGCGCGTTGGCCCAGGAACGGTAGATCGTCGGCTTGCCGACACCGGACCGCGCCGCCACGGCTTCGATCGTCATGCGGCCAAAACCTTCGGCCATCAGGATTTCATGGGCGGCCTCCAAGGCACGCCTCTGCGCGGCAGCGCTTGGCGGCCGCCCTCGTTTCTTCGGTGTTGCATTACTCTCTTGACTCATATCTTTACGATACGTAACGTTAATGAAGAACCCAGTCAAGGAGGATCATCCATGCCGAGTTTTGCCCGAAAAGTGAGCGCCTACTTCATCGTCAAGGATGCGGCGCGGGCCATCGACTTCTACAAGGACGCTTTCGGCGCCACGGAAGTCTTCCGAATGACCGATCCTTCGGACGGGCGGATCGGCCATGCCGAGCTGCGTTTCGGAGAGACGCTGATGATGTTGGCAGACGAATATCCGGACTTCGGCGCCCTGTCTCCCGATACCATCGGAGGCTCGCCGGTGACCTTCCATATGGACACGATGTCGACCGACGCAGCACTGGCGCAGGCGCTGTCGGCCGGGGCGACGATGTTGCGTCCGGCGACCGACCAGAGTTTTGGCGAGCGGGTGGCGCAGGTGCTTGATCCCTTCGGTCACCGCTGGATGTTGTCGCAAACCATCGAGCAGGTCACGCCTGAGGAGATGCAACGCCGCTGGAACGCGGACATCTCGGCGTGAGTGCCACAGCCCTTGGAGCGATCGAGGAGGCCGGTGGCCGGCGTCCGTCCCGAGCGACTGCACCATTTCTCTGGGGGTTCACTGAAGGTAGCTCACATCAAAACATCCGTCTTGACTCTCTTCGCTATCAGAACACAATAAGAACATCGGCGCGGCGGCCGCCATCTGAAAACCGAAGATGTGGAGAGCGGATATGCGTGAGCAGCCGATCGGCGAAGCCGTGGAAGATGATGCGTGGCCTGCAAGTGATGTGATGTGGCCGCCGGAAAAGGAGATTGAGGTCTCCGAGGCGCATGCAAGCCTGGTCAAGGCCGTGGCGGGGAGCCGCGGCGTGAGATTTTTCACGGCCTTCATCATCGACATCCCCAGCGATACCTATCTTGGCGATGTCCAGATGGCGATCGACGAGGCTGCCGGCGAGGCCTGCGGCATCCTGCTGACGAAGCATGTCACCGGCCGTGACGCCGCAACAGGCGAGCCAGTTCTGACCGAGGAAGCCACGCGACCGTTCAAGTTTCCCTTCAGCGAGGGCGTCGCGAACGCCATATCGGTATTCTGCAGCAAACTCAAAATGGCGGGCATCTTCGTTTGATCGCCGCCATGCAACGCTTCCGGCCGGACCTCTCGAAAACGCCGATGCATCGGCGCCGCAAAGACGGTGGAGTTCCATCCGGCCATGCTTTGCCGCATGCGAGGGTCCTGGCAAATTTCGATAGACCGTGTCGATTCCGGCGTCGTAAAATCGACAACCGTGAGAAAAACACGGAATGAGCCCCATGCCCATCTTTCATGCGCAGTGTACCTGTGGCGCCCTTGCCCTGGAGGTCGATGGCGATCCTGTGCACAACCACGTCTGCACGTGCACGCGTTGTCAGCGTGCATCCGGCGGTGCACTTGCGCATAATGTGTGGTTCCGTGAGGAAAATGTCCGGATTGTCTCCGGAGAATATTCCGTATGGTATCCGCAAGGCGAAACCACACCTGATGTGATGAAAGCCTTTTGCCGGATCTGTGGCGGGGGCGGGTTTTCGAAATCCGGAACATACTTTCCCGGAACTGTCGTCATCGCCGGCGGCACATTCGCCGATCCGTCCTTTCCGGCACCCGATCATGTTCATTGGTGGGACAATCGCCCGCATTGGATCGACCTGACCGAACCGATCGAGCGTCTTGCCGGAAATTGACCTCTCCGGGCATCGCCTGCGTCACCCCTGAATGATGCCGCTTATGTTTGAAACCTGCACAACACGGAGGCTCTCTTTTGCCCCCGACGCAGCGGATGGCGCGTCAAGTAGCCAGGGATAGCGGAGTTGAGTTGCGGGCAACCATATGCTGATGCAGAGTGCCGTGGAAATGGGAAGCCCAAAAGTGACCAGGAAAAACCATAGCAACCCGCGCTCGCGAAAACACACCGCCGACGCTCCAGCGGTCGACGTGTTCACCCGGAGCGCGCTCGCATCCGATCTGACCTGGCTGCCGGATATGACGGGTGTTGGAAAGCCACCGCTTACCGCTGAAGCCTATATAGAGGCCTATCTCGCAGATCCCGGCGAATGGTATTGGTCGACGATTTTACTGCATGATCCGAGCGAGGTCGTCTTGAAACGAGTGCTCGCCATTATCGATCAAGCCCAATTGCCTGGCCACGAAAAAGCGCTCGGTCAATTGGGCGCCGGCCCGCTCGAAGACATGATGTCGGAGGAGTTGCTGGATCATCTGCAACATTGGCTGCCCTTCACGCCGGCCATGCGCCATGCGCTCAGTCAGGTTCGAATGTCCAGCGAACCTCTTGTCTTGCAACAGCGACTGAAGGCCATGCTCTCGCGGTAGTGTGCCTCCGCGGCTGGCATGGATTCCAGGGCCAAGGCCTGGAATGACGGAGAGTGGGGCGTATCCTGCGAACTTCGAGCCGAGGTTTTAGTTCAAGATGTAGTTTCGAAGGAATGTGCGAACGCTGCGGATGGACTTTCCTGCGGCGTCCGGATTGTATTTTTCGATGTGGCCCAACACCCTCCGTCCCACCTTAAATTCCGGGGCGTCAAAATCGTGGTAAGTGCCCTTGTAGATATTGAGCTCGATGGGCGGGCTATCGTCACTCAGCTTGGCAAGCCTCTTCCGGCATCGGTCAGCCGGGCTCCAATTGTCTCGTTCGCCAGTTAAAATCAAGATCGGCACCGTCGCATCGCCCTGAGTTGCCGCGCAGAGGGGATAGTAGGCAACCGCCGCCCTGAACTTGCTGTCCATCAGCTGTTCGTTGCCTTCGATTTTTGTTCCCTCCAGCGTCGCCGTGCCGCCGGTTGAAAAGCCCATCAGGGCAACGCGCCTGATATCGACGAAGCTTTGTTTCGATAAAAAATTCAAAGCGCCATAGGCGTCGAAGACGCGATCGGGGAGACGGTTTTGACAGCTGTCCTTGATGTTGCGGGTGGTGAAGCTATCGACGACCAGCACGACGTAGCCCCATGCGGCCAGCCGTTTCGGCCAAAGGTCTTTGACGCTCAAACGCAGACCCTCGCATCCATGCAGAACGACGACTGCCGGGAAAGGGCCATCACCCTGGGGGCGGGATAGATATCCCAGCAGGGGCGTACCTTGCGGTTGAGAAAGAATTTCTCCCTGTTCTCTCGCCTTGCTTATCCGAAATGGGCTGAGCTTGACGGGCGCGCTTTCGAAGTGAACCAGTTCGTCGGCATCAGCCGGGTTTCCAGCGAGCGTGACGCTGAGAAAAGCGATGAGGCAAAGAAAAAGTCTCGTGGTTTTCACTGAACTTCTCCACCGTTTGATCAACAGCCCACTCATTGTACGCCGGACCTGAAGGCTCGCAAAGCGGTGAGGCGTTCTGCCGCCGGTTGGACCGGGTTGGGCAGATTTCAATTAATCGCATGCTGCGGTTAGAAGCCCTTGATCACCCCCCGGCGGATCATTTATGACTACCGTAAATCCAGGCTGCGAAATTTGAGTCCAGAAGCGATGTCGACCAAATCGGCGCCGCGCTCCGATCGTACGCGCCATTTGCCAAGACTTGCGGATTTGCCACAGGGCTCACCTCTTGCTCCGTCCTCCTCGGGCTTGACCCGAGGATCTACGTTGACCCTCCACCAGCAGCGGGCATGGATCCCAGGCTCAAGGCCTGGGATGACGGAGGTTGGGAAGCGAGATTTGCCAAATCCGGCGCCGGCGCGGCGTAAGTCGTTCTGCCGCCGACCGTGTCGAGCAGGCTCGGTTTCGAACTGGCGCGAGGCCCACAATTAGCCCTTGATCACCCCCCGGCAGATCATTTATCACTACCGCAAATCCAAGCTGCGAGATTTGAGTCCAGAGGTGATGTCGACCAAATCGACGTCGCCCTTCAATCGTTTGCGTCACTCGCCAAGGCTTGAGAACCGGTCATCTCAGACGTCCGGACAGCTTCCTCGGATCGTCGTTGATCCCCCATCCTCTGCCGCCTGACCGCTCATCTTCGATCACATCGGGATCGGGCCGGGTCGCGCTCGCCTCTTCCAAGGAGAACTGCAATGGACCCTTCGATTGCTCCGGCCTCGCGGGCCGCAGTGGTGACGCCGAACGATACCGCCATTGTCGGTGCGCGCGCGCTTTATATCGGCACGACGGGTGACGTTGCCATTGCGCCGCGTAGGGACATGGATCCGGTCATCTTCAGGAGCGTGCCGGCCGGGACGATCCTGCCGGTTCATGCCGCCATCGTGGCGCTGACCGGGACTACGGCATCCAACATCGTCGCGCTGTTCTAGAAGCCTCCAGAAGCGGCGCCTCATGGGCAGACCCATCAAGTTCACCCAGGCGATTGCCGACAGGATTTGCGAGCGTATCGCCGACAGGGAAAGCCTCCGGTCGATCTGCCGGGATGAAGGGATGCCGGCGATGTCGAGCGTGCTCTCCTGGCTCGCCGATGACGACAAGGCCGGTTTTCGGGCCAAATACGCCCTAGCGCGCGAGATTCAGGCGGATGGTTTTGTCGACGAGATGGTCGAGATTGCCGATGATCGCGCAGACGACTGGATCGAAAAGAAGAACGCCGCCGGCGAGACCACCGGCTGGCAGGAGAATGGCGAAGCCATAAGGCGTTCGCAGCTCCGCATCGCCACCCGCCAGTGGGTCGCCGAGAAGCTGAAGCCGAAGAAATACGGTTCCAAGGTCGAGCCCGACCATGGCGTCGTCGCGAGTGAAGTTTCGCAGTTGCTGGAAGATATCAATGGCAAGACGCGCGGACTTCCAAACGGCGGTTGAGCAGTTTTCCGACTGGCGCTGGCGTCTCAACAATCTCTATTGGATCACCGACAAATCGGGCCAACGCGTCAGGTTCGAGATGAACTGGACGCAGATGACCTTTTTCGAGCAGATGCATTATCTGAATGTGCTGCTGAAGGCCCGTCAGCTGGGTCTGACGACCTTCATTCAGATCTTCATGCTCGATGCCTGCGTCTTCAACCGGGATATAAGGGCCGGCACCATTGCCCATACGCTGGGCGACGTGCAGACGATCTTCCGGGATAAGATCAAATACCCCTATGACAATCTGCCGGATGGTATCCGCAACGCCGTGCCTGTCGTCAGAGCCAACCAGACCGAACTGCTGCTTGGCAATAATTCGAGCATTCGTGTCGGAACCTCGCTGCGCTCGGGAACGCTGCAATATCTTCATATCTCCGAATATGGAAAGCTTTGCGCGAAATATCCGGAGAAGGCGAGGGAAGTCCGCACCGGCGCTTTGAATACGGTGCAGGCCGGCCAGCTGGTCTTCGTCGAAAGCACGGCGGAAGGCCAGGAAGGGCATTTCTACACGCTCTGCGAAGATGGCCAGGTCAAGCAGCGCCAGGCGGCGAAGCTGACCGAACTGGACTTCAAATTCCATTTCTTCCCCTGGTGGAAGGAACCGCAATATGCGATCGCGCCTGAAGGCGTCATCATCACCGATGCTTTCGCAAAGTATTTCCGCAATCTGGCCGATCAGGGCATCACGCTGACGGACGGGCAGAAGGCCTGGTACGTCAAGAAGGCCGAAACCCAGCTCGGCGACATGAAGCGCGAATATCCCTCGACGCCGGCGGAAGCTTTCGAAGCGAGCGTCGAGGGCGCCTATTACGCCGACCAGATGGCGGTCGCCGACGCCGAAGAGCGGATCGGGGTTTTCCCGCATGTCGAAGGTTATCCCGTCCACACCATTTCCGACATCGGCATGGATGATACCAACAGCGTCTGGCTGTTTCAGGTGCTGCCCGGCCGTGTCAGGATGATCGGCTATTTCGAGCATACCGGCACCGGCATGGACGGCATGCTCGACGAGCTGGAGCGGCGTGGCGCCGAGCATGGCTATGTCTACGGCGTCCACAACATGCCGCATGACATTAAGGTCAGGGAATGGACGCGGGGCGGCATGACCCGCATCGAAGTCATGCTGAGAGAGGTCAAGGCCCGCGGTCTCGGCACGGTCCGCAAGATCGAGCGCGCCTATGTCCACGACCGGATCAACGGCACGAGGCGCATTCTGGCAAAGATCGAGTTCGATCAAGCCGGCTGCATCCAGGGCATCAAGTGCCTGCGGAACTACCGCAAGGACTGGGACGAGGATCTGAGCGTTTTCCGCGACGAACCGCTGCATAACTGGGCCTCGCATGGTGCTGACGCTTTCGGGGGTCTGGCGATCATCTTCACCGGCCTGGCGCCCGAACCGCTGAAGCCGCAAGCCAAGATACTCCCGACCTTCCAGACGATGACATTCAACGAATTTGCCGATTCCACCCCCACCTACAGCGAGCGTGTTTGATGGAAGACGAAACAACGGCTTTGGCGGACGGGCAGCAATGGGACCTGGCAAAGGTCGGCGCCCGTTGGCAGCAGGAGCTCGAGCGCGCTCAGCGCTATTTCAAATCCTGGCATGACCGCTGCGTCAAGATCGAGAAGATCTATCTCGACCAGCAGTCGGACCAGACGAATGCGGCCAAGCGAAGATTTCCAATGCTCTGGGCCAACACCTCGGTGCTGCAGCCGGCCGTCTATGCCCGGGTGCCGCAGCCGGTCGTCGAGCGCCGCTTCAAGGACGCCCAGCCGGTGGCGCGGATGGCCTCGGAACTGGTCGAACGCAATCTCGCCTATATGGGCGACGAAGCCGATATCGATTCGATCATGCGGGCGGTGCGCGACGATTTTCTGCTCTGCGCCCGCGGCACGGTGTGGCTGCGCTACGAAGCCGATTTCGAGCCGCTCGACATGGGCGTCCAGCCCTCCGACGCGCCGGCCAATGGCAGCTTGCCCGAGAGTCTCCTCGGCGGCTTGCCCGGTGGCATGGGCGAGAATGGCGTTCCGCCGGAGGCAATCAGCGACGAGCGTGTGTGCATCGATTATGTGCACTGGTCTGATTTCCTGCATTCGCCGGCGCGGCGCTGGAAGGATGTGACATGGGTTGCGCGGCGCGTTCCGATGACCGACGAGGAGCTGGAGAAACGCTTCGGCCCGGACGCGATGACATCGCTCCAGGCGCAAGGTGCCGGCAGCAACAAGGGCAGCAACCAGACGGAGCGCGCCGAAAACGAGGGCAAGACCCATGTCTGGGAGATCTGGTGCAAGAGCGAAAACTATACCGTCTGGATCGCCGACGGCGCGCCTGTGGCGCTCGAAGTGTCGGAGCCGCCGCTTGATCTGACACACTTCTGGCCGTGCCCGCGCCCGGCCTATGGCACGATGTCGACCAGCTCGCTGATCCCGGTTCCCGACTATGTCTATTATCAGCAGCAATGCGACGAGATCGATCTGCTGACGAAGCGGGTCAACAAGCTGACGGACCAGCTGCGGCTGAAAGTGTTCTATCCCTCCGGCGACGGTGCGATCTCGCCGGCGATCGAGAAGGCGATGCGGCCGGAAAACGATACCGTCATGGTGCCGATCCCGGAATGGGCTGCCTTCACCGACAAGGGCGGCTCGAAAGCCATCGTGACGCTGCCGATCGATGAGGTGCAGAAGGTCATCATCGCTTGCATCCAGGCCCGCAAACAGCTGATCGAGGACGTCTACCAGATCACCGGCATTTCAGACATCGTCCGCGGCGATACCCAGGCGTCGGAGACGGCAACGGCGCAGCGCATCAAGAGCCAGTGGGGCTCGATCCGCATCCGCGACCGCCAGTCGGAGCTTGCCAGGTTTGCCCGCGATATTATCCGCCTTGCCGGCGAAATCATCTGCGACCAGTTCCAGCCGGAAACGCTGATGCTGGTCAGCGGCATCAAGCTGCCGACCATGGCGGAGAAGCAGCAGGTCCAAATGCAGATGCAGCAGATGCAGATGGCGGCGCAGCAGGCCGCAGCGCGCGCCGAGCAGATGGGGCAAGCCGCACCGCCGCCGCCGCAGATACCGCCGCAGCTTGAGCAGATGATGCAGCAGCCGACGATCGACGAGGTCGTGCAGCTCCTGCGCAATGACAGCATTCGCGGCTTCCAGATCGACATCGAAACGGATTCGACGATCGAGCCCGACGAGGACGCCGAAAAGCAGCGCCGCATGGAATTCGTGCAGATGATCGGCGGCTTCCTGCAACAGGCGGGCGCCATGGCGCAGCAGAACCCGATGCTGGTGCCTGTCATGGTCGAGACACTGCTCTTTGCCGCCCGCGGCTTCAGGGCCGGTCGCCAGCTCGAAAGCACGCTGGAACAGGTCGGCGCCCAGCTCTCCGAGGCGGCGACCGCACCAAAACCGCCGCCGGAGCCGCCGGCCGAGCAGATGATTAAGCTGAAGACGGCTGAAGTGAAGGCCGGTGCCGAACAGCGCAAGGCCGAGCTTGGCGTCGCGCAAGCCGAGATCGAGCATCGTGCCGTGGTGGAACAGGCGCGCGGCGAGGCAGCGGCACAGGCGCTGCAGCAGTTCCAGGCGCAGCAGGCCGCTTATCAGTGAACGGAGTGAAACCATGAGAGAACGCTATTGCCGCGTCTGCGGCGGCTGGCACGCGCTCGACGAGTGGCCGCACAACTGCATGCCGCTAAAGAGCCCGGCGCAGTCCGATCTGCCGGCGCCGCATTTCGTCAGCGACAGCATCGATATCCAGTCGATGCATGACGGCAGGCATTACACCTCGAAGGCCAAGCTGCGCTCCGCCTATCGATCGGCCGGCGTGGTCGAGATCGGCAACGAAAAGCCGCCGCCGATCGAAAAGCCGAAAACGGATCGCAACGAGATCCGCAAGGAGCTGCGGCGAGTTCACGCCGAATACAACGCCTAGAACAAACCGCTCTAACCTTTTGTTTTTACGGGCATCAATCCCCGACAAAGGAAGTTTCCGACATGGACATGGAAGACCTGAACGAGGCCGGCAACGGCAGCGAAGATTTTGGCGCGTTCGACGAGAAGCCGGTCAGCATCCGCGACAGCTTGAAGGCGGCGATCGACACCGTCGAAGGCAATGGACCGGGCGATATCGCTGGCCAGCCGCGCGACGGCGAAAACGGCCGCTTCCTGGCCAAGGAGCAGGAGCAAGCCGCAGCGGCGAGGGCAGGGCAGGCGCCCGCGGCAAACGCCGCTCAGCAGATGCCGCAAGCCCAGACCCAGCTGCAGACCCGGGAACACCCCGCAAACGTCGGCAGTCGGGTTCCGCCCGGCTGGTCGGCAGGAGCCAAGGCGCAATTCGCGACCCTTCCCGGTGAAGTGCAGGCGGCGATTACCAAGCGGGAACAGGAGGTCGATAACGGCTTCCGTGTCCTGCAGGATTACAAGGGGCTCGAGGAGTTCACGCCGCTCATCCGCCAGGCCGGCATGACCCATGCCGATGTCATGCGCCGGGCGATCGACTGGGAAAAGGCGCTCATCCACGATCCCGTCAACACCGTCGTTCACGTCGCCAGGATGGCCGGGGTCAATCTTCATGCCCTGGTCAATGGTCAGATGGAACAGGTCCTGCAGCGGAGTTCGCAGCAGGCCGGACCACAGCAAGGAGGACCGCAGCCGCGACACGTCAACGTCGAGGCGACGGTCGAACATGTTTTACGGAAAAGGGACACCGAAACTCAAGTCGATGCCTTCCTTTCCGACCCGGCAAACGCGCACGCCGATGATGTGCTGGACGATATGATCGCCCTTATCAACGCAGGGCGGGCATCATCGCTTCAGGACGCCTACGACGCCGCATGCTGGATGCGCCCGGACATTCGCCGGCAGTTGATCAGCCAGACTGCACAGGCCCCCGTTCACCAACAGCAAGCCCAGAGGGCAGCAGCGGCAGATCAAGCCCGCCGCGCCTCGCGATCCATCTCTGGATCTTCCGCGCCGGGCCCGACCCGCGATGCGGCAAGAGGCCAGCCCACCTCAATCCGGGACTCGCTGCGCGACGCCATGCGTTTTTCGCGCGGTCAAGTCTGATCAAAGGAATGATCAATGCCCATCTCGCCCAACCTCTCTGAAATCGTGACCACGACGCTGCGCAACCGCAGCGGCACGGTCGGCGACGACGTGACGAAGAACAACGGTCTTCTCACCCGTCTGAACAGCCGCGGCCGCAAGAAGCCCATCTCCGGCGGCCGCACCATCGTCCAGGAACTGCAGTACCAGGAAAACAGCACCTTCAAGCGCTATTCCGGCTACGATATCCTCAATGTGCAGCCCTCCGACGTCATCACCGCTGCCGAATACGACCTCAAGCAGGCCGCGGTCGCCGTCTCCATGTCGGGCCTCGAACAGCTGCAGAACTCAGGCGAGGATGCGATCCTCGATCTGCTCGAGCAGCGCATCGAAAACGCCGAAACCACGCTGAAGAACAACATCGCGCTCGACTGCTATTCCGATGGCACGGCCGATGGCGGGCGTCAGATCGGCGGGTTGCAGCTGCTGGTCTCGACCTCTCCGACCTCAGGCACCGTCGGCGGCATTTCGCGCGCCACCTGGGGTTTCTGGCGCAACCAGAAATTCTCGGCCTCGGCCGATGGTGGTGCCGCCGCCTCGAACGCCAACATCCAGAGCTACATGAACCGGCTCTACATGTCCTGCGTTCGCGGCTCCGACGCGCCGGATCTGGTCGTCGCCGACAACAACTTCTTCCGCCTCTACTGGGAATCGCTGCAGGCAATCCAGCGCATCACCTCGGCGGACAAGGGCATGGCCGGCTTCCAGTCGCTGCAATACATGGGCGCCGACGTGATCTTCGACGGCGGCTTTGGCGGCGGTGCGCCGCTCAACCAGATGTTCTTCCTGAACACCAAGTACCTGTTCTATCGCCCGCACCGCGACCGCGACATGGCGCCGATCGGCGATGAACGCATGAACACCAACCAGGACGCCTTCGTGCAGCTCATGGGCTTCGCCGGCAACCTCACCATGAACAACGCCTTCCTGCAGGGCGTGTTGTTCGCCTGATCGTCAACGAAAGGAAAAGCAAATGTCGGTCGCAACAATCCAGTCCGATCGTCTTGGCGCGAACCCGTTCGTCGTCGAAGGCCCGATCGTTTCCGGCTCCGGTATTCCCGGCCCGAACTTCTCCCTCGGCGCAGTCGCCGGCGGGGACCGCGAATCCGAATGGGTCTATTGCCAGCTGGTGCTGGCCTCGCAGACGACCCTTCAGCCCGGTCAGTGGTTCCAGTGGACCCGGGATTATGTCGCTTCGCTGCTGACCACGGCGGCTGCCGTCGTCGGCCAGCGCTGCGGCGTCTTTTCCGGCGCCGCCCAGCCCCCGACACTGACCGGCGGCCCGGTCGGTGCCATCACGCTTGTACCGGGCACCTATTACGTCTGGCTGCAGCGCAATGGCCAGGCTCCGGCATTGGTCGCAACCGCAACGGCGGCCCTCGTCGTTGCCGAAACCACCGCCACGGCAGGCCAGGCGAACGCCCCGGCATCCGCCACGGCCACCACCAAGGCCATCGCCAACGTCAACTTCGCGGCGGCCAACCAGACGTTCACCGCAACCACGGTCAACGGCTCCAACCTGCTGACGAGCCTTTCCGGCCTCAATGCCGGTTCCGGCCCGTTCATCGGTGCCGCCGTTTCCGGCACCGGCATATCAGGCGGAACGACCATCTCGGGCATCACCTACAGCCCGAATGGCGTGGTCCAGAGCACCACCCTCTCGGCCAACGCCACCGCCAACGGCTCGGGCATCACCATCACCGCGACGGGCGTGCTCGAGGCAACGCTGATGCGTCCGTTCCTGTCGAAGGTGAACTAAACCACGTCAACTAACGGGCGCTGCGGCGCCCGTTCCTCATTTCCCCGCCATCAACAGCGAGACCACGCACCATGCCCGACAGCAACACCGGAATTTATGCCTCCTTCAGCCTCGAACCGGTCGAACAGACCTTTCTGACGGAGAAGGAAGGCCGGCCGATCTTCGCCGACAAGGAATTCGTCCGCATCTTCATCTCCGGCGACAAGCATACCGAAGTCTACCGCGAGGTCACCGACAACGACAAACAGCGCTTTTCCGACGCCTACAAGCGCTTCAAGGAAGGCGCCGCTGCCCGCGAGCAGCTGACCGGCACGCCGCTGGCGCAATGGCCCTATCTGAAGCCCAGCCAGATCAAGGAGCTGGAGGCGGTCAATATCTACACCGTCGAGCAGCTCGCAGCCCTCTCCGACACCGTCAAGCAGAAGATCGGCATGGGGTCGAACGAGCTCGTCGCTGCCGCCCGGGCCTATCTGGCAACCGCTGAAAACTCGAGTGCCGCCTCGGCCTTTGCCGCCGAGAATGAGCGGCTGAAGGACGAGGTCACCCGCCTGCAGGAGCAGATGAGGGAGATGGCTTCCCGCTTCGAGGCGCTCGAAAACGAACGCCAGGGCGGCAACAAGTCCCGCGGCCGCGTCGCCGCCTGAACCGGAGATCCCGCGCATGTCGCTCTTGACCATCATTCAGAACGTCTGCGCGGAAATCGACCTCGATCCGCCGACGGCCGTCATGTCCTCGGCGGATCCGCAGATCATGCAGCTGCGTATCCTCTCCACCCGCGCCGGCCGCGACCTGATGCGCGAGCACGACTGGTCGGCGCTGATGGTGCAGCGGCAATTCGTAACGACCGGCGCCAACCCCGAACCGGCCGAGCCGCCCGCCGACTGGGACCGCTTCGCCGCCAATTCGAAGATCTGGAACGCCTCGCGCCTCTGGCAGCTGAATGGCCCGGTGGAGCCGCAGACCTGGCAGCGCAACAGCATCCTCAACTCCAACCCGGTGCCGCAGATCTGGCGCATGGCCGGCGGCAAGCTCGACATCCACCCGAACGCTGCCGGCGAGACCATGGCTTACGCGTATATTTCCGGCTTCTGGGTGGCGCTGAATGGCGAGGCGACCTATGCCGCCAATTGGGCTGGCGACACCGACACCGCCCGCTTCCCCGAAGACCTCCTCGAACTTTCGCTGATCTGGCGCTGGAAGCGGGCCAAGGGCCTCGACTATGGCGAGGAGATCGCCAGTTTCGAGCGATCCAAGGAAGCCGCGATCGGCGCCGATCGGGCGGCAAGCCCGGTTGACCTCTCGCTGCCGGCGAGGGGGCAGGCGCCTGAAAATTACTGGCCCGGCACGATCACGGTGTCCAACCCATGACCCGCAGACCTGTCCCTCAAAACGGGCGCACCGGCCGCGTTTCGCCAAGCAAAGACTGGATCGCACCGATCGGCGGCTGGCGAACCGATGTCGAGATGGCGGATATGCCTGCAGATGCGGCCTTTCAGCTCGACAACTTCTTTCCCGAGGCCAACCGGGTGCGCGCCCGTTATGGCTTCCTCGCCTTTGCCACCGGCCTCGGCGCCGACGTGCAGACGGTCATTCCCTATTCCGGCGTCGGCAACAGGCTGTTTGCCGCCGCCGGCGACAAGATCTTCGACGTGACGGCGGGCGGCGCCGTTGGTGCGCCCGTCGTCTCCGGCATGGCAAGCGCCCATTGGTCGGTGCAGCAATATACCAACCCGGCCGGCCAGGAGTTTCTGCGCCTCGTCAACGGCCTCGACACGCCGCTGCTCTTCAACGGCACTGCCTGGACGAATAACTTTCTGGTGGGCACGGCAACACTCGCCACCCAGAACGTTGCCATCAGGAACACGGCCTATACGCTGAGCTTCTTCGGTACCGGCTCCGTGACGCTTTCCGGCGCCTTCGCCGGCACGCTGAACGGCACGGGCGTCGCCAACCGGGTGTCGCTGACCTTCACGCCGGCCGCCGGCACGCTTGTCGTCACCGTGTCCGGAACGGTCACCAATGCGCAGCTTGAAAAGGGCGCGGTCGCCACCCCTTACGTCCCCTCGACGATGATATCGGGCATTCCGGACGCATCGCTGCTGATCGCCGTCACCGCCTATCGCTCGCGTCTCTGGTTCATCGAGAAGAATTCGACCAATGTCTGGTATCTCGCTACCGACGCCGTCAGCGGCAATGCGACGGTTCTGCCGGTCGGCGGTAATATGAAATATGGCGGCACGCTGATTGCGATCAACGTCTGGACCATTCCCGTTTCGACGGGCCTGCAGCAGTGCCTGGTGCTGATTTCCTCGGAAGGCGAGGTGATCGTTTTCCAGGGCTCCGATCCTTCTAGTGCTTCCAATTGGGGCCTGATCGGCACCTTCAAGCTCGGCCGGCCGCTCGGCACCGATCGATGCCTGCTGTCGGTCGGCGCCGATCTGGCGATCATGACCACCGATGGCATCGTGCCGATCACCAAGGCCGTGCAGCTCGACCGGGGTGCGACCAGCCTCGGGGCGATCACCGCCAAGATCGGCCCGACCTGGCGCGAGACCGTTGCGGCGACCGGCACGACGTCAGAGGAGTGGCAGCTTTCGAGCTTTCCGGCGCGGCAGATGGCGATCGTCAACCTGCCGTCCTCCTTCGGCCCCTATCAATATGTGATGAACACCGAAACCGGAGCCTGGTGCCGCTTCGTCGGCATGCCCGCCTCCTGCTGGACGACATGGCAGGATCGGCTGTTCTTCGGGGCGGGCGACGGCACGGTTTATGAGGCCGAAGTCGGCGCCAACGACAATGGCGTGGCGATCGACGCGCTGATGGTTGGCGCTTGGAGCCGCTATGGCGACGGCCTCTCGACCAAGCTCTCGAAGCTGATCGGGGTGACGGCGCAGATCGGGGTTTCCACGCTGATGTATGCCGGGATTTCGGTTGACTACCAGACCAAGATTCCCAATGCGCTTCTGTCGTCGATCGAGAACAACACGGCGGCAAAGTGGGGAACGGCGGTCTGGGGTGTCGCGAAATTCCCGGGCATTTCGCTTGTCCGCAAATTCGCCTCCGCCGGCGGCGCCGGTTCGGCCTTGGCGCCGACGATCCGGGCGCTGATCTCGGGCTCGTCCGGCTCCGTCTCCGAAGCGGCTGTGGTCGGCGGCTCGGTGCTTTACGAAAAGGGCGCGCCGATTTGATCGTCTCCGAACCGCGCGAGGAGATCGCGGCATGGGTCGGCAACAGGATCGGCGTGAGCTTCCACCCGCCTTACACCACGCTCGCCCATATCGACCGCGGCCGGATCATCGCCGGCTTCGTCTTCAACGTCTGGACCGAGCATGACGTCGAGGTCTCGCTGGCCGCCGACCGGCTGACGTTGACGCTGATGCGATCGGTCTTCCGCTATGTCGTGCATCAGCTCGGCTGCCGCCGCGCAACCGCAAGAACCCGCGCCGACAATGCCGAATCCCAGAAGGTTCTGGCAAGACTCGGCGCCCGCCTGGAGGGCCGCCAGCAGGCCTATTTCGGCGACTGCGACGCGCTGCTTTACGCAATCATGAAAGAGGATTTTCCCTATGGTCTCCACGCCGAAGGCCCCAAAGGCGCCTGATCCGACACAGACAGCAGCGGCGCAGACGGCCACCAACGTCGACACCGCCATCGCCAATGCGGGGCTCAGCCACACCAATCAGTACACGCCGGATGGCTCGCTGGAATACAAGGTCAGCGGCTATCAGACGATGACCGACCAGAACGGCAAGACCTATCGGCTGCCGACCTATTCGGCCTATCAGACCTATTCGCCCGAGAACCAGGCGATCTACGACCAGACGCAGCAGACGCAGCTCGGCCTTGCCAAGCTCGCCAACGACCAGACCGGCAAGATTTCGGGCGTTCTCGGCACCAATGTCGATCTCAGCGCCGGCAATGTCGACAAATATGTCAACGATCACTGGCAGTCCGGCTTCAACAACCAGTGGGACCGCGATCAGGCGAGCCTCGATCAGAGCCTTGCCGACAAGGGCATCTCGATGGGCTCGGCCGCCTATGACAACGCGCTGCGCGATTTTTCGACGCGAAAGCAGGCCGCATCCGACCAGTATCTCGGCGACATGTATTCGAATGCCCAGAACTCGATCCTGACCGAGCGAAACCAGCCGCTGAACGAGATTTCGGCGCTGATGTCGGGCTCGCAGGTCCACCAGCCGAGCTATGTCAACACGCCGACGACGCAACTGCCGACTGTGGATCAGGCCGGGCTGATCAACGAGAACTACAATCAGCAGATGGGCCAGTACAATCAGCAGGTCGCGCAGTCGAATGCGGCGATGGGCGGTCTGTTCGGACTCGGCGGCTCTTTGCTCGGCGGCTGGGCGATGAAATCCGACCGACGGCTGAAGGAAGACATCAAACGCGTCGGCACGCTGGATAACGGTCTGCCGGTCTACGCCTTCCGATACAGGGAGGGCGGCCCGACGCAGATCGGCCTGATGTCCGATGATGTGCGCGAGGTGCATCCGGAATCCGTGTTCGAAGATGCCGATGGTTTCGATCGCGTCGACTACGAAAGGGCGGTGAGTTAATGGGATTCATCTTTGGCGGCGATACCGGCAAGACACAGGGCGACATCAGCGACCAGCGCAAGCGGCTGGCCTACGCCATGCTGCAGCAAGGCATGGATGCGAGCCCGGTGCAATCGCCGTGGCAGGGAGCTGCGCGGCTGGCGCAGGCGCTGATTGGTGGGCTGGAGATCAGACAAGCGGATCAGGAGCAGCGGGCGGGCACGGCCGAGAGTCCCGCAGTGTCGACCGGCGCGCCTCCCGCCCCACCTGCGAAGTCTCCCGGTTTCCTGTCGTCGGTCTTCGGCGGCAAGCGCAATGGATAGCACTTGGACTTTGGCTGTCTACACTCGAGGCAACGCTCTGAGGCCGGCGCGCCCCTGGGTCGTTTCCGCTCAACCGGCTCGTCCGCAGTTGAGGTAGACGTCAACAAGCGGCCGTCCAAAAACCTTTACATCGATTCCGAAATCTACAGGAGCCTTTGATGCCAAACTTTAAAGAAGCCCCGGCGTTGAAAAAAATGCCTCGCCTTGGGGCCGCCCCCGATGCGGGGCAGTTCGGCGATCTCTCGATTGACGATGTCATACGCGCTCTCGGCGGCGGTGCTATCCTCGCCGGCCCCTATCCAGAGGAAATGGGGTCTGGGACAGGTGCAGCGGCGTCCGCGTTGGATCAGGATCCGGAGATGGTTCGGCAGTCGCCGACCGCAATGGACATGCCGATGCCGGCCGGCGCGCAGACAGGACAGAAGCGCGAGCGTACCCCATTTGAGAAGCTGATCACTGGCGAACCGCAGTCTCAAGATCCTTCGATCGCTAGTGATATGACAAAGAGCTTCGGCAGCGGCGTTGTCCGCGGCGCCACCGAACTTGTCATGCTGCCGGCGACCATAAAGCGACTTGGCAATCAGGGCGCGGAATATGTCGTCAACCAGGGTGATTCGCTGGTGCGTTCTATCTTTGGCTTGCCGCCAATGAGCGACGAGTGGCGGGCCAAAGTCCAGAAGGGCAAGGATGAGAGTTGGAGCACGAAGATGGACAACGCCATCTTCAGCGGCCAGGACACCGTTCGTGGTGTGATGAACGACTATCTGTACGCGCCAAGGACAACCCCTGGAGAGTACGCCAAAACTGCTGGCGAGTTCGTCCCTGGGGCGCTTGCTGGCGGCGGCAACCTGCTGACGAATGTCGTCAGATATGGCGTCGTCCCAGGGGTTGCCAGCGAGGCGGCCGGCCAAGCAACGGAAGGCACGAAACTGGAGCCATACGCTCGCCTTGTCGGTGCGCTTCTCGGCTCGGCTGGAGGGCGTTTGATTACGCCGCTGCCGGTTTCTGCCGAACGGCAGATGATGAATCAGACGCTGAGAAACGAAGGGATTTACCTGTCAGGGGGCCAGGCGTCTGACAGCATCAACTTACGCAACGTCGAAGGCGACCTTGGCGGAACAGCGGCGCAGGGATTCAACCAAATGCAGGGCGACCAATTCACCCACGCGGCACTTTCTCGCGCAGGCATCGACGCGGACCGCGCCACGCCTGAGATTATGCAGCAGGCATTTACGCGCATCGGCGATGACTTGGATGCGGCCGCCGCAAATAACAGCCTAATCCCTGACCAGCAGTTCGCCAACGAGGTCACGGCTGCCATGGGCGCATACAATCGTGTTGCGGGGGAAGGCGCGCGTGCGCCGGTCGTTAGGGATTCGATACTCGATATTGCACGTCTGGTGAAGGGAGGGCACCAAGGGGACACCTATAAGGCGATCCGCTCTCGACTCGAAGATGCGCGAGCGGAAAGCGCGAACGATCCGAAACTTCTGAAAGCGTTGTCCGGTATCCGCAACGCCATGGATGATGCCATGGAGCGATCGATCGCGGCGCAGAACCCGAATAGCTTGAACGCCTGGCAGGAGGCAAAGCGTCAGTACCGCAATTTTCTGGATCTGGAAAAGGCCGTCGCCGCTGCGGGCGAGAATGCTCCGAAAGGCATCATCTCTCCGTCGCACCTGCGGGGCGCCACGATACCGCAAAGCCCTCGCGCATTCGCTCAGGAGGGTGGGGATTTCACCGCGCTGGCGAAGGCAGGGGAAGAGGTCATGAAGCCGCTTTCCAGTTCCAGCCGCTCACCGGTGCGCAATCTTTTCCAAGGCATTCCGGCAGCTGTCAGTGCCGTCGTTGGCGATAGGTTGGCTGGTGGAACCGGGGCAACCGGGGCCATCTTAGGCACGCTCATGGGCACCGCTGCCCCTTATGCGGCCGGAAGAGTTCTTTTATCTCCCCCGGTTCGCGCCTACCTCGCGAACCAACTGATTCAGCCCGCGCGCCTAACTAACCCGGGAGTCGCCGCACTTGCTCAAGCCCTTCTTTCGCAGCAAGCTGCTCAAGGGCAGCAACAACCAACTCGGTAGCATACCACGCCAGCAGTCGTTTCCTCTGGAGAAGATCAATGCCCAAAAACCCTTCCACCGGCGTCTATTCCAAGCCCGCCGGCACGACACCTTCCGTCGGCCAGCTCATCGACCCCGAGGCCGGGATTTCGGGACCCGCGGGGGACGATGAACCATCTACGCGAACAGCTTGCGGTACCGGCCGCCGAGAAAGCGGCTGCACTCGTACGGGCTCTGTTGCTTGCTCGGAAGCAGCAAAAATAGCGGTGGTGGCTGGTGAGTTATCCGCGCACATCGTCCCACAAAATGGCAACCCCCAGTGCCATCACGCTTATCGGTATGGCCCAGATGATCAATTTGACGGGTTGGCCGACGTACAGGAACATGTAACCGGTCGCTGATGCTCCGCCAATGGCCATCATCGCCCCTAGTGTCATGGATATGAATTTCCTCATTAAAAATCCTTCCTGGAGGCTTGCGGGCCTGAGGGGCGCATGATGTCAGCGGTTATCAGGGACGATCTGGATCCGGATGGCGACCAGCAATGTTGCCAGCGTGATCATCAGGCCGAGGGTGACGCCGGGCAGGCAGGTGGCGCCGTTGAAATAAAGTCCCTCGCAATTAACCCGCGCCTGCTTCCATATAAGAAAACAGGCCGGCCCTGCCGTCAAAGCGCCCGTGAGAAACATGGTCAACTCGACCGGAAACTGATCAACCACCCACCTGGCGGGGCCGCCTGTCCTGAGCAGGGACCATGAGGCAAACGTCACGACGGCGATGAGCATCGCGACGATGTTGATCGCTCTGTGTGACGGTTGGTTCGGCTCGTGATCACTCTGCATTCGCAACCGATACTATACGATTCGAGGCCTCGCAATTCGCGGGGCCTTTTTCTTTGGAGAAGGTCAATGCCCAGAAATCCATCCACCGGCGTCTATTTCAAGCCCGCCGGAACGACACCCTCTGTCGGCCAGGTCATCGACCCCGTGCCGTGGAACGCACTGACCACCGACCTCGGCAACGAAATCACCAACTCGCTGCCGCGCGACGGCTCGGCGCCGATGGTCGCACCCCTCAAGGCGGCAGGCGGAACGGTATCCGCGCCGGGCATCGGCTTCGCCGCGACGCCGCAGACCGGTCTCTATCTGAAGGGTGGTGGGTTGCTGGGGTTCACCCAGAACGGCGTCGACGTCGCCTTCGACAAGGCTACGGTCTACGCGGCGAAGTCAGGCGATTACACGGCGCTTGCGTCCGACGATAACGCTATCCATCGCTTCACCGCGGCGGCCACGCTCACCCTGTCCGCAGCCGCAACGCTCGGCGCGAACTGGCACTATGCCGTCATTGCCGATGGCGGCGACGTGACGATCGATCCGAATGGCGCGGAGACGATCGACGGCGCGGCAACGCTTGTCATTAAAAATGGCTACAGCGTCGAAATCATATGTTCCGGTGCCGCTTTCTTCACCAACAAACTCTTCGCCAGGATAGCGAGCAAAGCCGACAGCGCCGCTGTAGGCGATTTCGTCGTCGGGCTCACGCTTTCGAACAACAGCGGCAGCCCGAACACTCATATCGATTTTAGCGCCGGCTCCGCTCGTTTGGGCTCGAGTTTCGTCTCGAATCCGTCGTCGATCACAAAGCGGACGAACGGGACATTCGCCGCCGGCACCGGCGCCGGTGGTCTGGACACCGGTTCGGTCGCGGCGAACGCAAACTATTTCGCATATGCGCTGCGCAAGGATGACGATTTGACCTTCGATATCGTGCTGTCGACCTCAGCGACGATCGCCGGAGTCAACACGGCGCTGCTCACCGGCTACACCATCGTCAAATGCATCGGCGTGTTGCTGACCGATGCTAGCTCGAACATTCGGCCGTTTGTCCTGTATCCTCGCGACGAATACACCTTCGTGACGCCGGCGAGGGACGCTATCAACGCCGCTATCTCTACGACTTCGACACTCCTGGCGCTGACAGTGCCAAATGGGGTGAAGGTCAAGGCGAAGCTGCGGTTTGAATTCACATCGACCGCGACGACCAATGCTGTGCTGATCCACGATCCGGCGCAGGGAATTCTTGTTGCTGGCATCTCTGGCGATGGTGGCAACGTAGGCGCCGTCCAGGTTGCAAGCGGCTTTGCCGTAGGGACCCAAGATGTTTGGACGAACACGAGCAAGCAAGTCAGACAGGTCGCAGGAGCTGTTGGCAATATCTGGGTGTGGGCCGACGGTTTCTATTTCCCGTGCGGGAGGAGCGCATAATGCCTTTTGCTTCCCGACCGGGCGATAGTGCAAACAGATCGACGACTTTTTCGCAGTCGCAGCGCAATTATAGCTTACGGTGAATTGAGCGTCTTAGCGATCGATCGCCTTCCGATACTCCGGGAAAGTTCGTGAGCGGGCTTTTCCACGAAGTAGTAGAATGGGGCGATCATCAGAAGGGAGCCAGCACAAACAAGGACCGGGCTGGCAACTCCTAATCGCTCAATTACTGTCGCAGCAATGACATGCATCAGGTAAATGGAGAAACAGGCCTCTCCCACTTTCTCCAGAACCGCAACAGCGTTGCCGCGCTCGGCGTTCGAAGTCTCCGAAATGATCCATCCACAAGCCAGCACCCCGAAGGGAACCATCGTCAGGTAAAAGCCGGCAGGGGTATTGATGGTCGCCCAATAGAGGATGGATGCAGTAGCTGCCGTAGCGATCCTCCAAAGCCAGACGTTGCCAACAAACACGCCGCGTCGATATGTCTGCGCCAGATAGCAACCCATGAGCCACGCGGGCAGGGAAACGAGCCAGTTCAAAGATGGCCCGTATTTCTGCGCACTGCCATATTCATCAGAGCCTAAACCGATAACGATGGCGTAGGAGACGATGACGGAGACGGCGATCATCGCCGGCCACCCAACTTTCCGCGAAATGGGAAGGAACAGCGGGTAGAGCGAATAGTAAATGACCTCGCAAACCACGGACCACAAGATATAGCCGTCCAATGGATTATAGGCGCGGATGCCGACCCACTGCGCGAGAACGAGCGCCACGGCGGTTGGAATCATGATCCGGACGTACCGCCTCTTCAGAAAGGTTACAGTAGACAATTCCGCCGCTCGGAACGGGAAGTGGATGCAAAATCCTGAGATCACAAAGAAAGCGATGACGGCAGGGTGGCCCGTGAAGATGTAGCGTGAAATACCAGGCATTGAAGGGCCAAGCAAATGCGCGAATACAACGGACAGAGCGGCAATTGCTCTGACGGTATCAAGGCCTTCGATTCTGTTTGAACTCGGAAGTGATCGCATCTCGCGAAATAACCGCGAAGCGAAAACTTTAGCAACAGACAACCATTAGTGTACCTATCGGTACTGATATTTATTTAGCAGTCGACATCGAATTTGCCTGGAATCGCGACCTCGTCGCTGCTCCTCAGGGAATTGGCGCCAACGGTGCTCAAGCTGGGCTAACCCACGCAAACTAGTACCTAAGCAACCCATTTACCAACCTCGCCCCGAGCTTCTAGCGGGGATATGCACACGCGATCTCTGGCAATAACTGACGGCGTGAGCTAATGACCTCCGAACTCGGAGGAAATCATGGCAGCCGATAAAGCGTCGTACCGGAATCGCGGAGGAATCCTTCAGCGTCTCGTTAGTGCCTACAAGCGATTTCGCTACTTCAGCCGCGCCGGCGCGAATTTGGTTGTCAAGCGCAGCGCCGAGTTCCGGATGGTGAAGCACGCCGTTCTTGAGGTCGGCAGCAATGTCACGATCCAAGACTATTCGTTCTTCCAGCTCACGATGCCTGAGCCGAAGGTATTTATTGGAAACAACACCGTCATCGGGCGCAGGAACATCATCACTGCCAAGAACCGCATATCCATCGGCAATGATGTGCTGATCGGTTCGGATGTCCAGATCATCGATCACGGTCACGGTATGAGGCGCGACGTACCGATCAGGCTTCAGAAGGCCGAAATCGGTTTTGTCGAAATTGGTGATGACGTCTGGATTGGCGCGGGTGCCAAAATACTGATGAACGTCACGATAGGAACCGGTGCCGTGATCGGAGCAAATTCCGTCGTCACGGCTGATATTCCCGATTATGCGATCGCCGTCGGTTCGCCAGCGAAAGTCGTCAAATACCGCACCTAAACCGGATCCGGATTGTAAGCGGGGTCGAATTTCACGTACCGCGTCCCGCTTTGTATTGAGTGCATCATACGCGGCCTGGATTTTATCGATGCAGTCGCGTCACGCGGTTTTTAGGTTTGGCCCCTTCCTGCGCCTGGTCTCACGGATGGCGACCGCCATTCGTCCAAGAGTCGTAATCAACAGCATTTAGTGTCCCTTTTCGTTCGACGGGACACGACCAAGCGTCATTGAAATTTCAGCCAGCTAGCATTTCACGTAAAGCATGTAGGTCCGGGCAGGGCGACCCAGATCGGATGTGCTGGTCTCGATCACAGATTCCTTAATGATGCGACCTGCAGGGCATCGCGTCCTCAGATAATTAAGTGCATGGCGTTCGCGGTCTTCTTTGTCGTCCGGATTGTACCCGACGTCGGGTGTGTTGCTCATTTGCAGAGCGTGGTCCGCTCCGGGGACCGGGGGGGCTACCTCGATGTCACCGCTCTGCGTCTGGCACCCTGCCAGCGCAACCGATAATACCAGTACAAGAGCCTTTGCCTGCATGAACGGGTCTCCTTCCCCAAATCGGTTGTAGATCAGGAAGAAATTCAGAAACAAGCGCGCCTCATCGGCCATCAACTACAATCCGGAGCCCACCCATGCTCGTCCATAACTGGCGCGAGGTGCTGAAGCGTGCCTGGTCGGTGCGGCTGATGGCGCTGGCGCTGCTCTTCATCATCATCGAGCCCGTCTACACCTTCGTCGCCGCCACCTGGGTGTCGCGCAACATCTACATCCAGCTCGCCATGTCGGCGATCACAGGCCTCTTGGCCGTTGCGGCGATCATCGCGCGCATCTTCGTCCAGCAGAAAATCTCAGGAGACCTGAATGGCAAACCGCCTGCAGAAGGGTAGTGCCGCCGCGGCCATGGCCGTGGCGCTCGTCGGATCGTTCGAGGGGTTGCGCCAGAATGCCTATCCCGATCCGGCGACGCAGGGGAAGCCGTGGACGATCTGCTATGGCAGCACCAATGGCGTCAAGCCGGGGGACCGCAAGACGGTGGAGCAGTGCAAGGCGCTCTTGGCGTTGGAGCTCAAGACCTATGCGAGCGGCGTCGAAAGCTGCGTGCGCGTCGCCCTGCCGGATGCGCGCTTCGTGGCGCTGACCTCCTTTGCCTATAATGTCGGCGTCAAGGCGGCTTGCGGTTCGAGCACGGTCAAGCTCATCAACCAGGGCAGGACGGCCGAGGGCTGCGAGGCGCTGTTGAAGTGGAACCGCGCCGCCGGCATCGTCTTTCCCGGCTTGACCCGGCGCCGGCAGAAAGAGCGTCAGTTCTGCCTCGAGGGCATCTGATGTTCGGGCTCCTCGACACGCTCAAGATGGGCACCGGCCTCGCCGGTGGCCTGATGCTCTATCACCTCTATGCCGTTTCGATCGGCTACCCCTCGGCGGCGAGGCAGGCGCGCGCCGGCTATGTCCTTGTTGCCGAGAAGAGCGCAGCCGAGGCCCAGGCCGCCGAGATGGAACGCCAGCGCAACGCCGCGGCTGAGGCCGGCGAAGAGCACCGCAAGCGCCTTGCGGCCGCGGAAGCCGCCGAGCAGGCCGCCAGAGACACACTCGAAACCGAGATCCAATCCTATGAGCTTCAGCTTTCGCAAAAGAACCGCGCTTGCGCTGTCACTGCTGCTGATCGTCAGTGGCTGCTCCGCCACTGAGCGCCTGAACAAGGCGGCGGTGACGAAGGGGCAGGCGGCGGCCGGCATCACTCTGCCGCCGTTGCCCGACGATCTCCGCAGGCAGGAAGTCCATGCGCCGGTTGTCGAAGGCGAGCCCGTGATCGCCATCCTCGCCCGCGAGCGCCAGGCGCTCGATCGCGCCAACGCCCGCCAGGGGCGCACCATTCAATTCTATGACGACCTCACCAGCAGATATGGAACACGCCGATGATGAATGCCATTTCGCTTGCCCTGACGAACCCGATGCTGAGCGGTGGAGGCGGAGCCGGCGGAGACCCTGACCGCTATATGTTCTTCGCGACCCGCAACCGCATGCCATCAGGCGGTATCGTCACCGCTGCATCCGGCACGAATTATGTCTGCACCAAGGTCGTCGTCAACACGCCGCAGTACAAGACCAGGACCTTCCGCTTTCACCTCTCGGGCTTTGCCTCGACGGAAGGTGGAAACGCGCCGCAGGAAACGGTCGTTACCGGCACGATCGGCACGCCGGGCAATTCCGTCGTTGCCGATGCGATGTTCATCAGGGCGGCCGGCGTCTTCTACCAATGCACCTTCGCCGGCTTGAACACGGTGACGGTCGCGGATCAGACGAATGGCGCCTGGACGGACGAACTGACCATTCCCGATGTCGCCTCGGAAAGCGAAATCGAAATCTGGCTGTTTTATCATACCGCCGTCGGCGAGAAGATCTGGCCGGTCTATCGCATCCAGAAGCACCGCGGCGAGCGCGTCTGGGGTGCCGGCGATCTCGCCACGCTGCTCGCCTTCAAGGACACCCCGCTTGCCGACAGCACGGCCGCACTCGACTCCAACTACGCGACCGTCACCCAGCCACAATATTATGGGTCTGACTTCATGGTCGCCAAGGGCGATTGGGATGGAAGGCCGGTCGCACTTGCTGTCGTCGACAGCCTGGGTGAAGCGCGCCAGCAGTTTTCCGCGGCTGCCGATGCGCGCGGCAATCTCGGCTGGTTTCGCCGCTGGCTCGACAGGGATGGCGGCATCGGCCGCATTCCGCATCTGATGATCGGCATGCCGGGAAACGGTTCGGTGCGCGAACTCACCGGCACCGGGGCTGCGATCGCGACCCGGCGCTGGGCCGTTCTGGACGAAATCACCGCCTTCAACAACAACAAGAAGCCGTTCACCGTCATCGCCAACCAGATGGGGCAGAACGATACGGCGGCCACCTACACGCAGTTCTTCAACACCAATTACAGAAGCTTGATCACCAGGCTTCGGGCGCGCTACCCCGGCGTCAAAATCGTCGCCTTGCCGCCGCTCGGCCGCACCGTATCCACCCGCACGGTCACCCTGACATCGATCGGCACCGTCGTCACGGCAACGATCGCCTCGGGCATCAATGGGCTTACGACCGGCCAGACGGTGTCGATCTCCGGCGCTACGCAGACGGAGTATAACGGCAATGTGGTGATCACGGTCACCGGGCCGAACAGCTTCACCTATAATTTCGCCGGATCGGCGACATCGCCGGCGACCGGCACGATCGCCGCCAACGACCTCTATCTCAGGGCCTCGTACCAGAGCTTTTCGGCCAACAACACCTGGCCGGCGGACAGTACGGATGCTTCGGGTAAATGGCGGCTGCGCGCCGATATCCTGGCGAAGACCTCGGCCTGCTGCGACGACGCGATCGACACTTACGCGGCCTGGGTCTCCGGTGAAAGGGATGGCGTCTGGCCCGGTATGCTGGAGCTGTCGAGCACGGTGGTGACCGTGCAGTCGGGCACGGACGGAGTTGCGACCTACACGACGATCGAAGTGGCGGATGCCAGCATCTTCGGGCCGGAGCAGGAGATCAGCACCTATGCCGGGCCGGATGGCCTTGCCCGCCTGTCGACCACGTCGATCGGCAGCATCTCCGGCAATACGATCACCATTTCGATCCCGCGCTCCACGGTGCTGCCGGTCGGCTCCATCGTCCGCCCGAGCGTCACGCCGGATGGCGTTCATCCCTACGGCGCCGTGATCGACCGCGTCGCCACCGGCATTCCCCAATCCGAGAAGGTGAAATTCAATCCATAGGCGGAGCCAACGAAGAGCCCTTCGACATCGTCACTTCGGCTCCGGCTGCTGGATGACCGGCGGGGGCGTTTCGCTCTTGCCGCCTTGATCGAACGGCTTGATCACCAGGATGCTCAGGATCGACGCGACCATTACCCCGATGATGATCATCAATAGCATTCTCATGGGCGCCTCGCGTCAGATCTATCGAGCTGTTTTGCGGCATGCATACGCCTCTTCGCGAATCCGAAGACTCAACATCCCTAGGCTGAAAACGTTCCAACCCACGACAGAGCACCGATAGAGATGACATCCAACGACGATATCCTTCGCGCCCTCGGGCGCGTCGAGGGCAGGCTGACCGGCATCGAAGAAAACGTCGCGCTTCTGCGCAACGAGGTCAGCGACGAAAAGGCCAACGCCCACGACAGCCGTGCCGTGATCCATAAGCGGCTCGACGAACAGGCCGGGCAGATCGCACAGCTCGATACCAGGGTGGCGATCAGCGGCGGCGCGGATGCGCTGATCCGCGAGGAAATCAGAACCCTCAAGGAGACGAGAAGAACCAGGAGGCGGTGGGGCCGGCGCTTGAAGAGTGGAAACGGATGAAGACGATCGGCTACGGGATATCCGGGTTGATTGCCTTTGCCGGACTGACGATCGGCGGCACCATTGCCTATGCGAGCGATGGCGCGGTGGCGGCACTTCGGCATTGGTTGAAGATCAATTGATCGGCTCGATCTGTAATCCTTGGAGAGGAAGACAGGCGCTCTTCAGGGCTACGTTTAGGAAGGCAGAAACCCATTGATCTCGTTGCGAGCGCCTGGCGCCAGCAGACCGCCGTTTCTCACTCGCTGTAAACCGACGCAAAACAAAACCCTAAATTTTAGACTTCGCTAACGAACAAATCCGCACCTTGCTGGTTTTCCTCTCAGGAGGAAACAGACATGAAGAGTATGAGCAACCGCCAAGTTCGCATTCCCGGCCCGCGAGAGCACGATGTTGCGGAGCATTGCCGCAAATTCGGCATCGGCCCTGCGGAGGAGAAGAAGCTGAAGAAACTTCTCGGGTCGCGGGCGCCGCTGCATGAAATCCAGGCCAATGCTCCGCCCCGCCAGCCAAGGTGGCGTTAGGCGGGGTGGTCACGTCGCAAGTGGCCATTACACGCCACATTACGACAATGATTCAAAGATTGAGCGGAACAGAGCAGCGCCGTGAACGCTCGCGAAAGAGGTGCTTTTGCCGGATTTTGAAATGATCGATTTTGTTTAAAACGTCGGCCGAATGTTCGGCTTGCTCCACTTGGACCTGCTGAAAGCCCCGCTCCGGCGGGGTTTTTCGTTGGCGTTGTGATGTGCCTGTCGGTTTTCGCCCGGCGGGAGCTTATCGGTGTGACGGTCGCAACGTGCCCGGGCAGGTTGTCGATGATCCCCAGGCGGAATTTCCGGGATCGTGGCGTCACATTTCTGCCGGGGAACTTCCGGCAACATCAGGGGTTTTGCCGGCGGATCGCGCGGCAGGTCTCGTCTCCTGTACCACTGCTACCCCTGCAGTTGCTGCGCGGTCCACTTGATGCAAGCGTCTCACGGAAGGGCTTTGCTCCCGGCTCTCGGCAGCGGGCGAAGCCATTCTTGTCGGCCGTCACATGGCCTATTGGAAGATCCAAACCTGCAAAGACGCAGCGATCCGTGCCGAGCCCAGCACCTGCGATGGCTCAAGAAGGTACAGCCGCGCGCCCGAAACACCTATCAATGGCGTGGTTGCCGCGAGAGCATGAGGATGTAGTCATCGGCGATGTCGGCAACCACCATGGCGGCTTCCGCTGCCGTGTATCCCCTGCCGATGGCGTCGCTGACGATCTTCATCACGGCAGGTTCTAGGGCTTCCCGGCAGTCGGACAGGCTTTCGGCATGCGGGCATTTTGGACGAAATTCCAAGACGTTGTTCATGGCACACCCTCCATTTGATTGAGCTCGGCCCCTGTAAAGGAAAGCCGGCCTCTCCCCGGAAAGGCGGGCCACGGTTCCGGCGAGCTGCTTCACGAACCAGAAGTCTTATCGTGACGCTACGATGGCATAGGAGCCGACGTATTCAAGCGCATGCTGATATTAAGGTAAGCCAGTAGGGTTAATTCGTCCGTTGCTGTTGCATCGTGGCATCGCTAGCAGATGCAAAGGCTATAGAGGCTGCTGCATCTCGCCCAAAACCGTACAGCGGTTTTGGGGCAAGGACATGCATCAAATAAAGACTTTAGGATTTGAACGCCTGCAGGCTATTTTCTGCCCTAAAGCGCGTCGCGATCTTTCAGATTCGCTCTTGGCCCTAAGTCTTTGTTTTTACGCATGTCGTTGTCGCAAAACCGCTGTACACTTTTGCGCGACATGCATTAGACGCTGATACGCCGGCCCGCCTTGTCCGCCTCTTTGCGATTGGCGCCGTGCTTTTCGATGATGTCCTTGGCATCCTCGTTGGAAATGCGGTGTTTCTTCGCGAAATAGATGACGTCGTAGGGGGCGTCAGCCACGGCCGCTTTGGCGGGCTGGGCCTTTTTGGTTGTGTCGTTGGTCATGATTTTTCCTTTCAAGGCAATGTTGCGCCGGACATCAGTTCATGTCGCCGCGCGTCAGCACTGGAACAGGATAATTTAGGCCGGGTCGGCCTAAAATCTGAATCCTGGTCTCAATTAAAGAGCGAGAGCATGGTGTCGTCCGAAAACCGCTCACACTTTTCGGCATCATGCTCTATCGGCTTCGGAACGAGCCAAGCCGGCATCGGTCGAAGAATTGGCTTCGTGCCGTTTTATCGATGCGCTCGGGCCGTCATATGTTTTTCCCAGATCTGCGTTGCCTGCGCTGCCGTGCCGGTCTTGTGGAATCGCAGCAGGTGCAGTCCTTCGTTCCGTCGTTTTTCGTTAAAGGCGCTGTTTTCGTAGTCGGTGCCTTCGACAATGCTCTCGCTTTGAAGAACGGCCTTCAATTCCTGCACATAGTGTCCGGTGATATTGAAAAGCGCTTCATTCTCAGGTGCGTCTGTCATCGTTTTCCCTATGAGTGGTCGCGTGGCATTGAACGCAGTGCTGCGTTTCAGCTCGCCACGTTTGGTAGGATGCATCAAGCAATCCGCGCCCCTATGGGAAAGGCTGGTATCGGACAGCGTTTAGCTGGAGGTGTCTGTCTGGAGTTCCATATATCATGCAGCAGCGCACCCTTGCCAATCAAGGATTAAGGCGCGGCGAGTCTGAACGCCCGCATGTTAAACTACTTGCCTCCCCGATACCATCTCAATCGAAATACCGAAGAATATGGATGGAGCAGGGCCGTCTTCGCTTTCCGAGTTTAAGGCAAGCGATCCGGGTTCCCACCAGAATGGTTGCTTCTGCAGGAGAGACCAGGCGTGGAGGCGTTCGTCATGCCGGGCCGGCGTATCGGTCAGCTCATCATAGGTGCCCTGAACAAGCACGCTCTTCCACGTTCGGTTTTCGCCGAATTCTTCAACCTGAACGCAGGCCGGTGAATGGGCCCGCAATAGATCAATCTTCAGGCCCGGCATGGAAAATATGAAAAGCCGGTCTTTTTCATAGGCATACTGAATGGGAACGATATAGGGATATTTTTCGCCCAGGCATGCCAGGTGGCCACGGGTGTGGCCTGCCAGAAAGGCGAGGCAGTCTTGTTGACCCATTTCTCGCAGTTGCATCGCTTTATCCAATTCCGTCAGCGTTTCAGCCCTTCATTTGATCGGCAGCATAGCGTCTTGGCTCGCCGCAACAGTCTTGCAGCGCCTACCAGAAGACATCCTCGAAGATGATATAGACGATAAAGGCCAGACAGATTGCTGGTGTCGATTTCACGAGAAAGTCGATGTACCGGAGCCTGCCGATATGCTGAGCCAGGCGTTTCCACGAATGGATGTTTACCGTGGAAGACATCATGCCCTCCTTTAGTTGGGGCCGGGTAACAACCCCGGGAAGCAGCGCCCGTTCACAAGCTGCCACTACACCAGATATGGGCGCCAAACATCTGCGCTGCAAGGCGTGGCGGGTTGCCGGTCCGGTAGAGAGATCCCGCTGCTGTGCACGATCGCAAAGGGCGGCGCGGAGGGGCCAGGATTGCTGGGCACGTCCACACACAATTGCCCTTCTACCTCAACCATCGCTTCGATCAGTTTCAGCCGATCGAGCTTCCGCCGTTGATCGTCGTAGAGCCTGCTGAGCAGCGCATAGGCCGATCCGGAGGGTCTACCTTTGCGCAATAGTTTCTTGATCAGCATTTCCTGATCGGCAACGCGATGCGCCGCCTTCACGATATGGCGACGCGCCAACTTCAGGTCTTTCGGGCGGTATCGTGTGGAAACCATATGCTTTGCTTCCCCTGTCTCATCCGGCAGTAGCAGGATGGTGGCCGTTTCAGTTCACCGGCCGCACGCTCCTTCTCGCGATCAGCGAAAATCTGCGGCCGTGAGCGTGAAGTTGTTTCCGCGTCGATGCTGATAGGCTCTCGATGCGGCCTCCTGAATGGCAGAGCGCGCCGCATCAAAGGCATTGAGATAGGCGGCCTCGGAGGAGTTCTGGGTGATCGCGCTGCCAAGCGCTGCCTCTTCGACCAGAAACCTGACTTCGAACATGCCGTCATAGCCGGTGAAGCGGACACCTTTTCGCGCTTCATCGAAGCTGCGGCTTCTGTTGGGAAAGATAAGTGCCATTGCGGTTGATCCTTGGAAGTGGGCGGGAGCCGCTGTGCGGACTTCGGACCCGGCGTGATTGTCGATGCACGGCTGGCCGGAACGGGCATCTTGATGCCAATGGTTGGCATTCAGCCTGCCGCCATACCCGACTGTCGGCAGGTCTTAATGGATCGTCTGCACGATGACCCGGTCATCAAGCAAAGCCTGCGACGTCTTGATCAAGCGCACGGTACCAGTGATGATCCCGTCGGAATAGACCGGATCCGCACGCGAAATTTCGTCCGTCATATCGCGGAGGACTTTGTTTATCTCAAGCAGAGGCGGCACAAGGTCCAGCAATCCGTCGGCGGCCAGCCCGTGAGCCAGGCCTGCGATCACCTCTCTGAGGTGATCTATGAGCGCACGCCGTTCCGAAACCGCCAGTGCCGACGGCTTTGTGAGGGTCGCTTCACCGTTGAACTGCATGATGCGTATCCTCCTCTCTCTAAAATGGGTTCCGCCCCGCCATTATCAATGGCTACCGCCGAATGAGGTTGCGGTCAGCTGGCAATAAGCGCAAGCTAATTTATCGGCGGGCACGATACGGGCACCGCTGCTTGGGGCGCGACAGTAATCTGGCGCCAGTGAACCCTAGCCCCAACGAAGGAGGACGCCATGTCTTCCACATCAGATCAGTTTTTCGATATCGACAATTTGAGAATGCTGGATCGTATTCTGCGAAAGGTCGGATTTCGCGGCGGCGAAACCCATGCGGCCGATGAGGGTGAGATCACCGCCACAAGTTTCCTCATTCATTGTTTCCAAATGGGGATCGTCGATGAGGCCGCGTTAAAATCGGCGCTGAAAATGTATCTCGCCACTCAGTTGAGTTCCGGCCCGCTTCCGCAGGCGACGGAGGACGGCTCCTTTGCCCGATGGCAGGATGACGGCGGCGCCCCGGTGAAAGCCTATCGGATCGCGCGGTATACGGCGTCCGGGCGTGCGGACGCATCGCTGCGGCCGCCAGCTTACCGCTTTCCCAAAACCAGGCTGCCTGAACGATTGCTCGAGATCCCGTGAACAGGCCTGCTGCGATGTCGCCAGCGCCCCCGGATCGATCGTCCCGATAACATGACGAACAAGGAAGAAGACATGTCCGCGATCCATGCCAATCGAAAGGACAGGGCCGGGAAGAGCAAAATCATCGCCTTCTTGCGGAAAATCACAACCTTAAGCCCGACTGCAGACGATCTGATAACGCAGGCTCGTCAAGCGCGGTCATCGTCAGCGGAGGAGGGGATCGATAGCGCCGATAACCAAGCCTATGGTCTGGCGCGTCCACACAAAGGTCCATTCGATAACGCGACGGCATTCAGCGCTTCCACCTACGACCATGATCTCCCGACGCGGCAGCAATTGGAGGCCGCGCAACGCAGCCACTCCCATGCGGTAGAGCAGCAAGAGGCAAACCGCCAAAAAGGCAAATCCCGCCTGCGCGCAAAGACAACGAAGCTGAAATCTCCCTGAGCAGGAAATAGAGGGACGGACAGCGCCCTATTGATTTTGCCGAGTGGGCGGTGCTTGCCTTCAAGGCCTTTCCGCCAGATCGGTCGAAAAGCCCGCGTCAGGCAGGCTTTCCTGTTTGCAGCAAAGCTCGGGCGACCGTCACGCCGCCCCAAACGGCACGGCGACAAAGGTCTTGTTGCCATCGCGTTCGACGAGCAGCAGCACCGACTTGCGGCCGGCCTTGCCGGCATCGGCAATTGCGGTCTTGACGTCGCGGGCGTTATGAACAGGTCTGTCATTCACCGAGACGATGACATCGCCGGACTGGATGCCGGCGGCAGCCGCTGACTTGTCCGGGGCGACCTTGGCGACCACCGCACCGTTGATCGAGCGCGGCAGGTTGAGCTGCTGGCGCACATCGGGCGTCAGATCGGCAAGGCCGATGCCGAGGCTCGGCTGGCCGGAGCTCTGATCTTGAGCGTCGGGGCTTTCGGCCGCCGCCTGTTTCTGGCCTTCCTCATTGGTGCCGACGGTGACGTTGAGATCGATCGTCTTGCCGTCGCGCCAGACGCTGAGGGATTTTTTCGCGCCCGGCGAAAGGTCGGCGACCAGGCGCGACAGGTCTTTCGGCGTCTTGACGCTCTCGCCGCCGACTGACGTGACGATATCGCCGGGCTTCAGGCCGGCATGGGCGGCCGGCGTATCGGCGGTGACGGCGGCAACCAGCGCGCCGCCGGTCTTATCGAGGCCGACGGCATCGGCGACATCCTTGGTGACCGGCTGGATCTGCACGCCGAGATAGCCGTGATCGATCGAGCCGTCCTTCTGCAGCTTGGCGACGATCGCCTTGGCCTCGTCGGAGGGAATGGCGAAACCGACGCCGACACTGCCGCCGTTCGGCGAATAGATGGCGGTGTTGATGCCGACGACATTGCCGCTGCGGTCAACCAGCGGGCCGCCGGAATTGCCATGGTTGATCGGCGCGTCGATCTGGATGAAATCGTCATAGGGCCCGCTGTGCAGGTCGCGGCCGCGCGCCGAGACGATGCCTGCCGTCACCGTGGTGCCAATGCCGAAGGGGTTGCCGATTGCGAGAATCTGGTCACCGAGCTTCAGCCTGTCGGAATCGCCCCAGGCAATGGTCTGCAGCGGCTTGCCCGCCTCTATCTTCAGCACGGCGACATCGGATTTCGGATCGGTGCCGATCAGCTTGGCCGGCAGTTCCGTGCCGTCATCCAGCGTCACCTTGATATCGACGGCATTGTCGATGACATGGTTGTTGGTGACGATCACCCCGTCGCGGCTGATGATGAAGCCGGAGCCGAGCGCCATCGCCTGCTGCGAAGGCCGCTTTTGCGGCGCCTGGCGCGGCAGCGGGATGCCCTGATCCTCGAAGAACTGGCGGAACTGCTCGTCCATCGGCGATTCCTGGTCGGCGCTGACATCGGTCGCCTTCATCGTCGTGGTGATGGTGACGACCGCAGGCTTGTCGGCATCGACGATGGAAGCGAAGGAGCCGTTGGGGGCGAGAATGCCGCCGTTATCCGAAGGCGCAGCAACGGCATTGGAGGCGTTGAGGGCGAAGGGCAGGCAGGCTGCGCCGGCGATGATGGCGGCCCCGACAAGGGCTGCGGTGCGATGGTTGCGGAGAATGTGTGACATGGGTGGTGATCCCTTGGACGGTGGTCCATTGCGAGAGCGTTGGCTTGGATGGCGTCGTGGTTCCATGTCCTGGGACCTGGCGTCGGGTGGCGTTTGGCGCCAATTCCTCTTGGGAACGCGCAGTCGGCGGGGGGGCGACGACCGGGGGGAAGAGAAGAATTGGCGCTCGGGATTCATATGATCCCGGCAAGCGGATTTACAAATTAAAGTTTGATCATGTTTATATTGCCGATTTGTAAGATATGACCGGAATCTAATCTTCGCTCACCCAGCGTTTGAGCGTCTCAAAAATTCCGGCCTGATTTTGCCTCGCTTGGCGTCCCCCGCGATGTTTTCATTCGAAAATAAATGGACGTGTTCCCGGAGGCGGTGATCCGTTCGCCGCATTCGTCCGTAATTTGCCGACAGACGAACTTATTGCTCTTTCCGGACGTTATATTCCCGGATCCTGTTGCGAATATAAAATGTTAGTAGACTCTAAAATATTTCTTCTTCAGAAAGTAAAGGCCGCGATTCGAGGGCAAGCGAGTCTCGCGGGCGACGTATAAGGGGCGATGAGGGCATCAGTGGAGCGGGGGCGGAAAGCCAGGCGCGGCGCGCATGTGAAGTTGAGCGATGTGGCAAAGAAGGTGGGGGTCAGCCCCATCACGATTTCGCGTGCGCTTCGCAATCCTGAAATCGTCTCGGAGGATCTGCGCCAGACCATCCTGCGCACGGTAGACGAGATGGGGTACACCCCCAATCTTGCCGCCCGGGCGCTGGCCGGTCGCCATAACGGCATCATCGGCGTCATCACGCCCGCTTTGCACCAGCACGGCTTCGCCGGCCTGATGATCGGCATCGAGGATTGCTTGCGCGCCACCGAATTCCGCGTGCAATATTCCAATACGCTCCACCATGCCGACGGCGAGGCCGGCGAGCTCAGATCCTTCCTGACGCAGAAGCCGGCCGGCGTCATCATTGCCGGCGCCGAATCCTATCGTGATCTCCTGCCGCTGATCGAGAACGCCACCTGTCCGATCGCCCATATCACCGATCTCAGCCAGGAGCCGGCACGGCTGGTCGTCGGCCTTGATCATCATGCGGCAGGCGCCGAACCCACCCGCTTCCTGCTGTCGCGGGGCTATGAGAGGATCGGCTTCATCGGCCGCGGCACGGATATTCGCTCGCGTCGCCGGAAGGAAGGCTATGAGGCCGCGATGCGGGAAGCCAGCCGTTTCGATCCCGATCTCGCCATTGGCGGAGATGAGGGAAGCAGCACCGGCCTCGGCAGGGAATTGTTTGCCCGCCTGTTGCAGCGCGTGCCGGATATCGATGCCGTCTTTGCCCAAAGCGACGATCTGGCGCTCGGCGTGCTCATCGAATGCGCCGTGCGCGGCATCCGCGTGCCGGAGGATGTCGGCATCTGCGGCTTCAACGATCTGGAATTTTCGGCCTTCACCCAGCCGACGCTGACGACGGTGCAAATTGCACGCTACGATATCGGCTACCGCGTCGCCGACATGCTGCTACGCGCCATCCGCGACGAGCCGCCCGGCCAAGACAAGGTCGATTGCGGCTTCTCCATCATCCCGCGCGGCTCGACGCGCTAGCGCGGCTCGACGCGGTAAACCGAGACGATCTGCCGAATGAAACGCCACTGAACTAGGCGCAGTCCAGATTATCCCTATATTGGCTGAATGAGAGTCAATGTGCTGAAAAATGGATAATACGGGACTGTCTCTCGACAGAATGCGCACCTTCGTTCGCGTCGCCGAACGCGGCAATCTGTCGATGGTCGCAAGAGAGCTGGGTGTCGGTCAATCCACCGTGACGCGGCACCTCAATGAACTTGAGGAGGCTGTCGGCGTACCGCTTCTCAGCCGAACCACGCGTCGCGTCACTCTTACGGACGAGGGTAGCCGCTATTATAGCAACTGCCTGCAGATATTGCGCCTGGTCGAACAGGCTGCCGAAGAAGCGCGAGATGCCCGTCAGGCTCCCGCCGGCGCTGTTCGGCTGTCGTGTACGGCAGCGCTCGGCGTGATGCACATCACGCGCCTGATCTTTGATTTCCAGGACAGGCATCCGGACATCCGGGTCGACCTCAACCTGACGGACGAGCGGATCGACCTGGTTCGCGAAGGCGTCGACGTCGCACTCCGTCTTGGGCCTCTCGCCGACAGCGCGATGAAACTTCATGCGCTCGGAGAGAGCCATCGGCTGCTGGTGGGCGCTCCGACCTATTTGTCCGCCCACGGACGGCCGCAGCACCCAGCCGATCTGTCGCGCTACGAAACCGTGGTGATGTCCAATGTGGCAGGCAGCGATCAGCTCGTTCTTTCCTCTGCCGATGGCGCAAGCCTGATGATCCCCGTCAGCGGCAAGCTGCGCGTCGATCACGGGCTTGCGGCGCGCGAAGCCTTTGCCGCCGGTCGCGGCATTGGTCCTGCACATCTCTGGTTGGTCCACGATCTTCTGGACGACGGCCAGCTCGAGGTCGTGCTTGGCGACTATCGTCCCTTACCGGTTCCGGTGAGCTTGCTAATCGTTCCAGAGCGTGCAGCCATTGCCCGCGTTCGGCTTCTCGTCGACTTTCTTGTCGCCGAGGTTTCCAAATTGCCGGGAATCCGGCCATCGTAAGTCTTTGTTTTCAAGCATATCGTTATTGCAAAACCGCTGCACACATTTGCGCGACATGCTTCAACGTCCGAAAGACCGCTTATCGCCACGCCACCCCGTCGTTTTGAGATATTGTTCCCAGTTGAGCGTGTCGGGGTTCAGGCGACGGCTCCATTCAAGGTCGTGCTCCTTGCCGAAATAGCCGTAGTCGACAGCGTATTCGACCATCCCCAGAAGCTCTCGAACGAGAAGTTCGTTGGCAGCAAATTCTGGAAAATAGTGCAGCAGGCCATCCCGGGTGAAAGCGTTTCGATACGCGGCCTTGAGGCCGGTCACGCGCTGAAAGGTTTCGATCATCTCGCTCGGAGAAATGATGTCGCCAACGATCGGCAGGGTTTTGCCGTTGTAACGCTCGGGATTTGAGAAAATCTCGAGGACGGCCGGCCCGGTCGCGGTCAGCGGATCGACAAAAGGCGCTCGGAAATCTTCGGGAAGATAAACCGGCAGGAGCAGCGTATCGCCCTCCATGCGCGGCACATAATATTCGAGCAGATTCGTATAAAAGAATGCCAGCATGATGAAGGAATGAGAGATCGGCAAGCCGCGAATGTGGTCTGCTACGCGTGCCTTGTCGGTAAAATGCGGCGCATACTTCGTGCCACTGGTGATCTTGTCGACATTCTCCAGCGTGCTGAAAACTATATGTCCGACGCCGGCCTCAGCGGCGGCATCCGCCAGTTGTCGGCCGAGAGGGGTTTCGATGGTCTCCGGCGGGGCGATCGGCGGCGTCATCAGAAATGCGCCATCCGCGCCTTTGAAGGCGGCAACGAGGTCCTTTTGACGGCCAAGTTCGAGAGGGACGGTGACGATTTCAGCGCCGCGTTTCTCCAGACGTAAAGCTTCAGGGGAATCCTTTTTCCGGGTGAAAGCGCGCACCCGGAAACGTTGGCTGTCAAGGAGCGTCGTGGCAACGCTGCGCCCCTGTTTGCTCGTTGCGCCGACAATCGCGATCAGTGGTTTTTCATGGGCAGACATAGAGCTTTGAACCTTTCCCTGTCATTGACGCCGACTGCGGTGCCGGGCGTCATTTTGCGGGAGAGCGGTCGGCCTATGCCGAGTGCCCACCGCAATGGCGGACCCTATCTCAACAGGTTCTATGGCTGTAGGTATCTGAAATACATAACATAATGCCATTTTATGGATAAATGGTGCCGGCCAAGCGCGTCGAAACCCGCACCGAGGACTGAAAGGCGCCGACAGCGATCCATGGACTCTGCCGGCGCTGTTTCTCTGGCTCTTCAAGGGATCAGCAGGATACTGCCCGCCGAGCGTCCGGATTCCATCTCTTCATGCGCCTTGGCAACATCGGCCAAACGATATTCGGCACCGATCTGCGAAACGATCCCGGTTTCCATCGCCCCGACGGCAGCCAGAGCAGCCTCGCGATACTGTCCGATGTCAGCGCACCAGGCCATGATGCTCGGATGGCAGAGCGCCTTGCCCGGGCGAAGTTCCTCGACAGGCACCGGTGGAATGGCACCGGCGGCCTGGCCGATGGTGACAGCCATGCCGAATGGGCGGACAGAGCGTATGCTTTTGAGAAGCGTGTCACCGCCGATCCCGTCATAGGCGACGTCGACACCAAGCCCGTTCGTCAGCCGCTTCACGTCCGCGACGATATCGGCGTCTCGTCCGACAATAAGGTGATCGGCTCCATACGATGCGGCGAGTGCGGCCTTTTCGGAAGAGCCGACCGTCCCGATCACCGTGGCATCGAGCGATCTGGCCCAGCGAACGAGGATACTCCCGAGCCCGCCCGCAGCCGCATGGATCAGAACCTGGGTTCCTGCACGCACATCATAGGTCTTTTTCAGCAGCATGTAGGCGGTCATGCCTTTGAGCAGCGAACTCGCTGCCGTTTTCGCTGAAACGGCATCCGGAAGCTTGATCGCCCTTTCGGCGGCAATATTCCTGGTGGAGCGATAGGCGCCAACCGGAGGCCCTCCATAGGCGACGCGGTCACCCTTTTCGAAGATGGAGACGCCGGGACCGACATCGTCGACGATGCCCGCCGCCTCGGCGCCGATCACCGAGGGATAGGAAGGCATGGGATAGAGGCCCTTGCGGTGATAGACGTCGAGAAAGTTGGTTCCGATCGCCTCGTGACGGATTTGTATCTCGCCATGACCGGGAGGTTCACACTGGTGATGCTCCTCAACATGGAACTGGGCGGTATCACCGGGGGCGTTCAGCCATATGATTTGGTCGGTCATCTCTCGTGCTCCTTCATGGGCACAAATTAGGCGATGGCGTGGTGTGTGAAAATTCCCT
The DNA here is from genome assembly GCF_057653455.1 of Rhizobium sp. CB2179. Taxonomy (NCBI): domain Bacteria; kingdom Pseudomonadati; phylum Pseudomonadota; class Alphaproteobacteria; order Hyphomicrobiales; family Rhizobiaceae; genus Rhizobium; species Rhizobium sp. CB2179. The sequence goes on from NZ_CM172781.1 coordinate 877,574, forward strand.
ATTGTTTCACAATGATTGGGAAAGAATTCACAAAACTCGACTGGGACGACCTTCGGCATTTCCTGGCGCTGGCGCAGTCCGGAACCTTGCTTGGCGCAGCAAAGCAGCTCGGCGTCGAACACGCGACGATCAGCCGGCGCGTTTCGTCGCTTGAAGCCAGTCTGGGACGCAAGCTGGTCGACCGCCGCGGACGGCGCATCATTTTAACCTCGGACGGAGAGCAGGTTGCCAGGCACGCCGCTCTTGTCGCGGCGCAGACTGCGGCAATCGAGCAGCTTGGCCGCAGCAGCGCAACGGAATTGCGTGGCCATGTCAGGATCAGCGCGCCTCCCGCGCTCTCAAGCGTGCTGCTGGCAAAGCCGATCGCGGCCGTCAGGCGAGACCATCCGGGTGTTGAGATCACGCTTGTCGGAGAAAAGCGCCTCGCCTCCCTGAACAGACGAGAGGCCGATATCGCCGTGCGCATGTCGCGTCCCGAGGACGGCGATTACGCCATCGTCAAGCTCGGCGAGACAAGCTTCCATCTCTACGCATCAAAGACCTATCTCGAAACGGTTTCCCCGTCGAACTGGACCTTCATCGGTTACGACGAAACCATGAACGCCTCACCGCAACAGCTGCGGCTAATCGAACTCGCCGCTGGCCGGCCGATCTCCGTGAGATCATCCGTTCTGGAGCTTCAGGCCGCAACCGCAAGCCTTGGCGCCGGTGTCGTCATGCTCCCCGATTTCGCCGTCCTTGACACCAGCGGTCTCCAGCGCATTGAGACCGAACATCTTTTGACAAGAGAGGTCTGGCTGGTTGTCCATTCTGACATCAAAGACGTCCCCTCCATCCGCGTCGTCGTCGATGCGCTGAAGAATGCTCTCGTGAAGTAGTCCGCTCAGTTGGCCGGGGCCGCAGGGGGCAAAGGCAGCCATTGAACTGGTCGCAGCCCGGCGGAGTCCAGGTTTGCGCCCATTGCCGTCATTGATATCTCAGCCGCTGTTGTCTTTAGTGGGTCGTCACAACTTCAGGCGGGAGGAGAACATGCCAGTCGAAGCAATACGAACGGGTGGATGCCTGTGCGGTGCAGTGCGTTATGAGGTCTGGGGCGAGCCCTATCAGTCAGGGTTGTGCCACTGCAAGACGTGTAGAAAGATCACGGGCTCCGCTTTCTCCGCAACGGCAAATTGGCATCGTCGGCAATTCCAGATGTCCGGCGAAATCAGCACTTTCGATAAAAGGTCTTTCTGCCCTGTCTGTGGTTCTCGGCTCTTCTTTCTCTTCGATGGCGGCGTGGAAGTGTTTCTGGGGACGCTTGATGACGCGCCTTACGCTATCAGCCCGATGGTCGAAGTGTGGAACATTCGACGTGAACCTTGGCTCGCCCCGGTCGTCGGAGCTGCGCTTCACGAAGGAAATGAGATCGCTTCGGAAAAGGCGGACTAAGCCAAGCCAAAGCCTGCTGGGCATCCCCTTCTGCGCCGGGCACCGCTTATCGCCGAGAGAGGCCGGAATGCGCCATGAGAACTTGTCTGGCCGGTCACTCGGACGCCGAACCTTGAAAGTGCTCTACCTCGTCGTCAAGCTGCACCCAATTATGTTTCGATTGTTCGAAGACTGATAGGGCAGGTGGCGCGAAGGCAGGGTCGGCAAGGGAGCCGACCGCCACCCCGATCCAGGACGGTGCAGCATCGGCCTTCCAATAGACGGTCGAGCCGCATGTTGGGCAAAAATGCATTCGAACCTTGCGACCGCTCTCGGCGGTACGAATGAATTCCGTAGATGTTCCAGATATTTCGACACAGGCAATCGAGTAGAAAGCATTTGCGCTGAACGGCGCACCCGTTCTGCGCTGGCAAGCCAAACAGTGGCAGAGAGCTGTCAGTTGTGGCGGCTCGCTGAGCGTCAGTCTCAGAGCGCCGCAGGCGCATTGGGCATTAGCCATGGAAACTCCTCCCGCTTGCACGGTGAAATTACATTGAATGAGGGGGTGAAGCGCAGGCCCGAACCGCACATGGTGAGGGTGGGCGATGCGAAGGGGCTGAGACCTGATACAATTTCAGGCCCACAGAAGCTCAAATGTAGATCGCGGAATGCCGAAGTCTAGAGTAAAGCCATCTGATCGCTTCGGGCCGGAAGCGGAGCCCTCATCGGCCCCGTCGCATCGTCGGCGACGCCTTTCAGGACTTTATCGGATACCCTCGTGAGCACCACCCGGGCGGTAGGTCGTCGAGCGAGTTTTTCGTTGTTAATGTACGACTTGGGAAGCGACCGACATCAATGCCTGGGAATTCGGTGCCTGGAATGTCTGGAGCCCAGCCTCCAGAACTTCAGTGAAGCTCCAGCGTACGATGCCCTCCCGGTCGATTAGGAACTGACCGACAAGCTGCCCGTGGTCGGCAGTCATCATCTGCTGATCGGCTTCCGTAATCTGATATCCTTCCTTCTTGTTGAGAAATTCGTCCATTGCCATCACGCCCATAGGCTCGGGCAACTCGCCCGGAAGATCGATCCGTATCGCCATGGCCGTGTCGATCCCGACCTCGCGTAAGCCGAAGGCTTGGTGCGAAGCCCGTACCGGGTCGGAAGCAGCAAGAAGATCGGGTATCGGGTGGTAACGGAAATAGAGCCGCGCGCGTTCGACCGGGGTGTTTACCACCGCCAGGGATTGGACGCCTTTCTCACGAAGCATCGGATTGAGATATGCCATGGCCGCGACGTGGCGCCGGCAGAACGGACAATGCAGGCCTCGAAACAAACCGATCAACAATGGGCTGCGGCCACGAAAATCATCAAGTGCGATCTTCCCCTCGCGCGAGATCGCATCAAAGACAACGTTCGGGACCCGGTCGCCCGGTTGTAGCGGATGGTCGACATAGAGCGTGGACATGGACAACCTCCTCGCTCGGGGATCAGTCGAGAAAAGGCGCCACGTTAAGTGCTTCTAGGTCGAAATTGAGCGCTGCAAGGCCTGAGCTCTCGTTTTACCGCACCGCCAGGATCCGATCTAAGAATGGCCCCACTTTGGCCCGCGGGCAAGCGGAAAACAGCGAATCGCGAACTGAAAAAGCCCGTTTTCTGCAAACTCTGTTTTTTCGGCGGCCGTAGAGGCCGACTCAAAAAAATGAGCTGGGGGACCAGCCAATTTCGTTCAAGCAGCGTGAGGCCGCGTAGCGGAAGTGAAACAGCATCGAGCGGCAACATTCGCTCAAATCACCAATTGACCGACTTTTCGTTAAGCCCGGATTTTCGACTTTTTCAATACTATCGGCCGGAAGCGGATGCGGAGCCCTGATCGCAAAGTCTCAGGTTCTGAGCAGCTCTGCAGCCAGCGGATTCGGCTGCGGCGAGGGGCCAGTCTTGCTGGCCCCTTATCCCTTATCCCCTGTCAGATATCGCTTGCAGCGCTCGACCAGAGGTCGGCGGCTTCGGCTGCCGTCATGCGCCGCACCTCGGCCTCATGGCTGCGGCTGGTGAAGAGCTCGCTCGCCATGATCTGTTCGGCAAGGTCGGCCGGAAGCGAGAGGATGACGCGGGCTTCGCCATTGTGCAGGCCGCCGAGTTCCGTTCGCTTGCCGGTTACCATGCCGCCGGCGACCGTGTTGTTGGTCTCCGGATCGATCAGGATGAAGGAGCCGGAAAGCCGGTTTTGCTCATAGGGGTCGAAGATCGCCGCTTCGTCGAAGACGAGCCGGACTTTGCCGATGGCGTTCATGTAGAGCCGCTGGGCGGCGTTCCAGGCGCCGGTCTTCAGCTCCAGCTGGCTGAGCGGCTGCACCTGAACACGCTGGCGGCGGCTGCCGCTCTTCAGCCAATAGCGTTTTCCGGGCTCGATACCCTCGGGCTGCAGCGCGACGATCTGCGCGTCGAAGGCAAGGCCGACCTGCGGCTGGGCGTCGATCGAGACGATCATGTCGCCGCGCGCCACGTCCACCTGGCGGTCGAGCACCAGCGTGATCGCATCGCCGGCCACGGCGGCATTACGGACGAGATCGAAGGTGACGATCTTCGAGACGTTGGCGACCATGCCGGACGGCAGGATCATGACGCTGTCGCCGGGTTTGACCGAACCGCCGGCAACCGTGCCCTGATAGCCGCGGAAACTTTCGCCGGGACGCGAGACGCGCTGGACGGACAGGCGGAAGCCGACCGTCTGCGACGAGCGCACGGTGGCAAGCTCCAGCGTTTCCACCAGCGTCGGGCCGCTATACCAGGGCATGGCGGCCTGGCCGGAATAGACGACGTTTTCGCCCTTCAGCGCCGACATCGGAATGGCGGTGATCTGCTTGACGCCGAGCGACAGGGCAAATTCCCGGAAGTCATGGCTGATCTTGTCGAAGCCGGCGCGGTCGTAGCCCGTCAGGTCGATCTTGTTGATGGCAAGCACAAACTGCTTGATGCCGAGCAGCGAGGCGATCGTCGCGTGACGGCGGGTCTGCTCCAGAATGCCGAAGCGCGCATCGATCAGCAGAATGGCAAGATCGGCGGTCGAGGCGCCGGTCGCCATGTTGCGGGTATATTGCTCATGGCCGGGCGTGTCGGCGACGATGAAGGAGCGCTTGTCGGTCGAGAAATAGCGATAGGCGACATCGATGGTGATGCCCTGTTCGCGCTCGGCCTGCAGGCCGTCGAGCAGCAGGGCGAAGTCGGGCAGGCCGAGGTCGTTCTGCTTGCCGGTGGAATCGCGCTGCAACGTGGCGGCCTGGTCTTCCTTGACCGCCTTGGTGTCCCAGAGCAGGCGGCCGATCAGGGTCGACTTGCCGTCATCGACGCTGCCGCAGGTAATCAGGCGCAGCGGCCTGGTATCGCGCACGGCCTTGAGCGGCTCGGCGGCGGGCAGGTTGACGACGGTGGCGGCCGAGACGGCGGTTTGGGCTGCGGTCATCTCAGAAATATCCTTCACGCTTCTTTTTTTCCATGGAGCCGGACTGGTCGCGATCGATGGCGCGGCCCTGGCGTTCGGACACCGTTGCAATTTCGAGTTCGGCAATCACCTCTTCGAGAGTGGTGGCCTGTGAGCGGATGGCGCCGGTCAGCGGGAAGTCGCCGAGGGTGCGGAAGCGGATCATGCCCTCCTGGCGGACTTCGCCGGGCAGCAGTTCCAGGCGCGGATCCTCAGCCAGGATCATCATGCCGTCGCGCTCCACGAACGGCCGCTTCTTGGCGTAATAGAGCGGCACCAGCGGAATGTCCTCGGCCTGGATGTAGCGCCAGATATCGACTTCGGTCCAGTTCGACAGCGGAAAGGCGCGCACGCTCTCGCCCTTGCGGATCATGCCGTTATAGATGTTCCAGAGTTCCGGCCGCTGGTTACGCGGATCCCAGCGATGATCGGGCGTGCGGAAGGAATAGATCCGCTCCTTGGCGCGGCTGGCTTCCTCGTCGCGCCGCGCACCGCCGAAAGCGGCGTCGAACTGGCCGGCATCGAGCGCTTGGCGGAGCCCTTCGGTCTTCATGATGTCGGTGAAGGCGGCCGATCCATGCGTGAACGGCGTGATGTTTTCGGCCTTGCCGCGCGGATTGATGTGTTCGATCAGATCGAGATCGTACTTCTTCGCGGTTGCGTCGCGGAAGGCGATCATCTCGGAAAATTTCCAGCCGGTGTTCACATGCAAAAGCGGGAAGGGCACGCGGCCGGGATAGAAGGCCTTGCGCGCCAGATGCAGCAGCACCGAGGAATCCTTGCCGATCGAATAGAGCATGACGGGACGCTCGAATTCGGCCGCAACCTCGCGGAAGATGTGGATGGATTCGTTTTCCAGCGCTTTCAGATGCGGGTCGAGCGGCGCCTTGGCGCTCTGCGGATTGCTGAGTTCCGTATCCGGACGGCTATCGGGCATGTCTTACTCCAGGCTATCGGTCGTTTGCGGATGCCCGCAAAACTTGATGTTGGCTATCCCCGGGAAAGTTGACTTCCCTGGGAATGTTGGCTTTCCCAAGGCTGCGGCGGTCGCCGCGCCCTGATTGGGAAAGCCGTGGGGTGATTATTGTGCGGCGATCGCTGCGGCCTCTTCGGCGACATGCAGGCCGCATTCGCGCGTTTCGTCCTGCTCCCACCACCAGCGGCCGGCGCGTTCCGGCTCGCCGGGCTTGATCGCCCGCGTGCAGGGCTCGCAGCCGATCGAGGGATAACCGCGGGCGTGCAGCGGATTGATCGGCACGCCGTTTGCGGAAACGAAGGCCTTGATCGCCTCCAGGTCCCAGTCGGCGAGCGGATTGACCTTCAGCAGGTGGCGTTCGGCGTCATATTCGGCAAAGGGCGTCTCGGCACGGTTGGCCGATTGGCCGCGGCGCAGGCCGGTGATCCAGATAGCGGCACCTTCGAGGGCACGCGCAAGCGGCTTCAGCTTGCGCACGCCGCAACAGGCATGCCGGGCCTCGACGCTCTCGTAGAAACCGTTGAGGCCGTATTGCGCCGCATAGGCGTCGATATCGGCCTTCTCGGGCTCGAAGCGATGGATATGGATGTCGTACTGGCTTTCGGTCTCTTCGATCAGCGACAGCGTCTCGGCAAACAGCCGGCCGGTCTGCAGCGTCGCGATATCGATCGGCAGGCGGTGCGTGCCGATCTCGGCGGTGATCACCTGGTCCTCGATGCCGAGTGACGTCGTGAACACCACGCGGCCGCCAAGGCCGGAGACCAGCGACAGACGTCCGGCAAGGTCAAGGCCCGCCAGTCTGTGGTTCAGCGCCTCGGCTTCCGCAATCGGCCCTTCTTCCGCAATCGGCCCGCCTTCTACAATCGGATTGATAGCAGTCATGAGATTCCTGTCCTTTGTTGAACGGGAGTATCGCAGTTCACGCATCGATCGGACAGAAAAAGGGATTTCGAAAGCTGCAGCCGAAGGAGCAAATATCTCTCCGAAGCTGCCGCGATGCAGAAAAGCAGCCGCCTGCGGATGAAAATCCACATCGGCAGCTCGAATGTCTATAGAAATAGTAGAGTTACACGCAGCCTGTCAATCCGAAATCTGAAGTGATGCCGAAAATGGTGCAGAAGGCGCGGTTTTGGCATAGATTAAGTGCGCTTGGCCGAGAGCAAAAAACAAGGCCAAAACGCTTGTCTCTCAAGGCTTTCTCCGGCGCGTTCAAATTCCGTTCATGCTGGTTGTGCCATAGAGGTGAAAGTACTTCCGTAGCGGTGCGGAAATTCGCGCCGCCTGTGTGTGTCGATGGTCAAAAATGATTACGCAAAAGGCGAAATATGCGCTGCGGGCGCTCACGGTCTTGGCTGATGCCGATGCCGACGAACCGGTGATGATTTCCGATATCGCGGCGCAGCAAAAGATCCCGAAAAAGTTCCTCGAACAGATCCTGCTCGACCTGAAACATCACGGCGTCGTCGCCAGCCGCCGCGGCAAGCAGGGTGGGTATCTCCTGCTGAAGCCCGCCCATACGATCACCTTCGGCGAGATCCTGCGCATCATCGACGGCCCGCTCGCTCCACTTCCGTGTCTGTCGATCACCGCCTATAGAAGGTGCGACGATTGCGATGGCGAACAGAACTGCCAGATCCGCCACGTCTTCGCCAAAGTGGCGGACGCCACCCGCAAGGTGCTGTTCTCGACGACCATCGCCGATGCCATCGCCCCAAAGCACAGCGCCGAAGTCACCCGGCTGCTCGCCTGAGCATCAGGGTGAAAACTGACGCCCGCATCTTTCTTCAAGATTTGGTGAAATCCCTTTTCCTCCGGCTCCGATGCTCCACCTGCCTGTCCATACGGGTAGGGAGGATATCATGTCTATAATTTCAGCACGGCGAGTAGTGGCTGCGGCCATGCTTTCGATGGCTTTCGCCACCGGCGCAATTGCTCATCACGGCTGGTCCTGGGCCGAGGCGGATCAGATCGAACTGCGCGGCACCATCGAGAAGATCTCCATGGGCGGACCGCATCCAACGCTCGATATCGCCACCGCCAATGACGGCGTCTGGCTCGTCGAACTCGGCAATCCGCGCCAGACGGAACGCTCCGGTTTCGTCGAAGGTGTGGCCAAGCCCGGCGACCAGGTGGTGGCCCTTGGAAACCGTTCGCAGGATCCAAAAGAAAAGCGGCTGAAGGCCGTGCGCCTCACCATCGGCGAGAAGCGCTACGATATCTATCCCGACCGCATCAAGACGAACTGACCTCTGGGCGAACTGAGCTGTGATCGACATTCTCGAATGGCTGTCGGCAACGACACCTGCGGTCGCGCTCCGGCGCTCCGGAACACTCTACATGTTCGTCAACGCAGCCCATATCCTGGCGATCGGCCTCTTGCTCGGCGCCATCCTGCCGCTCGATCTGAGGCTCGCCGGCTTCTTCCGCAAGGTGCCGGTTGAGATCGTCGCGCCGTTTCTGTCACGCGCCGCCGGCGTCGGCCTTGCCGCGGCTATTGTCACCGGCTTCTGCCTCTTCAGCGTCCGGGCGGTCGAATATGCCGGCAATTCCGCCTTCCTTGCCAAGCTCGGGCTGATCGCCCTCGGCATTCTCAACCTGTCGATTGTGCATCTCGGGCGAGGGTGGAAAATGGTGCTTTCCCTAGGCATCGTCCGGCCTGGCCTGCGCTTCTCCGCCGCCCTGTCTGCCGCCATCTGGATTGCCGCCGTGATCGCCGGACGATGGATCGGGTTTCTTTAGGGAATTAGCGAGCTGTCGGCGCGCGCCCGTCCGAGGCACTGCGGGTTCAACATGCTTGTTCGAATTCATCGCCCGAATCCTCTGCCGCGCCCATCCCACGGTCAGCCTCGCAGCATGCGACGAGCTTCATAAGCTTCCAGGAATTCCGGAGAGGCGACGTCATCGGCCAGCGCGCGAAGCGCAGAAGCGGAAGGACCCAGCACCACCTCGACGCGCTGATTGGCATCAGCCCACAGGGCCAATGCCTCGTGCAGACGGTGCTCACCATGCGTCGTCAGCGTCGCATGCTTCGTGCGGCCATCGTGTTCGTCCGGCATGAGCCCGACCAGTCCGTCCCGGACCAGCGGGCGAAGTGCGTGGGTCAAAGCAGAGATGCTGACGGCAAGGCGCTCGGCCAGGGATTGCAGGGTGGGCCATTGATGGCCGCCTTCGCGCAACGCAGCTATCTGGGTCAGAAGCCCGACCTGGGTGGCCTTCAGGCCGGTTGGCGCTACCGCATCGTCATAGAGTTGGCCTAGTCGCCGTGACGCGCGTCGAAGAGCGGTGTTTGTGCACACAAGTTCGGACAGGAGTTCGGGCGAACTCAGCCTGCCCCCACGCAGTTCCTCTCCGAGATTGCCAATCGAAAGTTTCTTACCCATCTCACTAAAATAGTTGAGGGCTCATCCATTGACAAGAGGACATCGCGACCATACGTAAACTTGAGTACTCAACCAAATAGGATTTTGACATGTCTGCATCATCGCTCAAGCCCGTCGCCCTCGTCACCGGCGCCTCCGCTGGCATCGGCGCCATCTACGCCGCGCGTCTCGCCGAAAAGGGGTATGACCTCATCCTCGTCGCCCGGCGGGCCGATCGTCTGAAGGCGCTCTCGGACAAGCTCGGCGCTGCCCACGGCACGAAAGTCGAGGTCGTGGAAGCCGACCTGACGAAAGACGCCGACGTCAACCGCGTCGAAAAGGTGCTGAAGGAAAATTCAGCGATCACGCTCCTCGTCAACAACGCCGGCAACTCGACCTTGGCTCCGGTCGCCAAGACCACTGAGGAAGACGCGGCCGCGATGATCGCGCTCAACGTCACTGCGCTCACGCGGCTGACACACGCCGTTCTGCCTGCATTCCTCAGCCGCAACCACGGCGCGATCGTCAACGTCGCTTCGGTCTTGTCCTTTCATGCCCTGCCGATCAGCGCGATCTACAGCGGCACCAAGGGCTATGTGATGAACTTCAGCCGGGGTCTGCAGCAGGAGCTGGCTGAGACCAATGTCCGCCTGCAACTCGTCATGCCGGCGGCGACGGCGACCGAACTCTGGGATTTGTCGGGCGTGCCGCTGGCGTCGCTCAACCAGGCGACCGTCATGACGTCCGAAAACCTGGTCGACGCCGCCCTGGCCGGTTTCGACAAGGGCGAAGATATCACGCTGCCATCCGTTGCCGACGCCAGTCTCTGGGACAAGTTCGACCAGGCCCGATCCACACTGTTCGCCGCGACGCAGACCGGTGAACCTGCGCCCCGTTACCGCGCCGTCTAGACACCCCGAAGGATCGAGCGCGCGGATTAACCCCTACGCCAGCGGCGTCGGCAGATCCGTGCGGTTGATTGATATTCATTACAAGGAGATTCCATTGCCCAGCCTGTTCGACCAATTCACGCTGAAAGGCGTCATCCTCCGAAACCGCATCGCGGTATCCCCCATGTGTCAATACTCCGCGACTGATGGCGTTCCGAACGACTGGCACGCCGCCCATCTCACAAGCTTGGCGCGCGGTGGCGCTGGCCTTGTCAATGTCGAAGCCACGGCTGTCTCTCCGGAGGGGCGTATCACGCCGGGCTGCACCGGTCTTTGGAATGATGTCCAGGCCGAGGCCTTTGGGCCGATTGTCGCCGGCATCGAAAAGGCGGGCGCGGTCGCAGGGATCCAGATCGGTCACGCCGGCCGCAAGGCCAGTGCAAACCGCCCTTGGGAAGGCGACGATCATATCGCCGATAGCGATCCGCGCGGCTGGGAAACCATCGCACCGTCCGCCATCGCGTTCGGCGGCGGCTTGGCCAAGGTCCCGCGCGCCATGACGAAGGCCGACATAGATCGCGTTCGTGGCGATTTTGTCGCTGCAGCGATCCGCGCGCGCGACATCGGATTCCGGTGGCTCGTGTTGCATTTTGCTCACGGCTATCTCGGCCAGAGCTTCTTCTCGCCGCATTCGAACCAGCGAGACGACGAATATGGCGGCAGCGCCGATAACCGTGGACGCTTCCTCCTCGAGACGCTGGCGGCCGTTCGTGAGGTCTGGCCCGAGGATCGTCCGCTGACGGCTCGCTTCGGCGTCATCGAGTTTGACGGTCGCGACCAGGAAACCCTGCAGGACGCGATCGATCTCGTCGGAAAATTCAAGAAGGCCGGCCTCGACTTCATCGACGTCAGCCTCGGCTTCTCAACCCCAGCCACCAATATTCCCTGGGGCCCGGGGTTCATCGCGCCTTACGCCGATCAGGTCCGCAAGGCCACTGGCCTCCCCGGTGCCGCAAGTTGGAACATCACTCAGCCGGAGCAAGCGGACGAACTCATCCGAAGCGGGCAGCTTGACCTGGTTATGATCGGCAAAGCGATGCTCGCCAATCCGCATTGGCCCTACCAAGCCGCGCGCAAGCTCGGTGTCGAGCGTCCGTCCTGGACATTGCCTGCCCCCTACGCACATTGGCTCGCATCCTACCGCGCTGCCTGAGCGATCGGGGCTCTCGAACATCGTTGAGGGCCCTTGTCTCTTCGCTTTAAAAAACGAACCAAGGCCCGCTGATTCATGGGCGCGATATCGCGCCTCACGTCAGACGGTTGGGCCGTGACGGGCGCTTGTGAAGGCTTTCGGTACCTGCATAGACGGACAAAGTAACGTCGGACGGCTCGCTTCTTATCGATCGCTGACGGCCGCGCGCGGGTTGACCCAGGGTTCCTGGTTCGAACGCGCCAGCGGCTGTTTGCCGAGGATATGGTCGGCGGCCTTCTCTCCCGTCATGATCGAGGGGCCGTTCAAATTGCCATAAGTGACGTGCGGGAAGATCGAGCTGTCGGCGACGCGCAGGCCATCGATGCCGATCACCCGCGTTTGCGGATCGACCACCGCCATCGGATCGTCCTTGGCGCCCATCCGGCAGGTGCCGCAGGGGTGATAGGCGCTTTCCAGATGTTCGCGCAGGAAGGCGTCGATCTCTTCGTCGCTTTGCACGCCTTCGCCCGGCTGGATCTCCGGCCCGCGATAGTCGTTGAAGGCGCTCTGCCCGAAGATCTCCCGGGTGAGACGCACGCAGTGGCGGAATTTCTCCCAATCCTCGGCATGGCTCATATAGTTGAAGCGCAACACCGGGTCGGCCTTGGGATCGGCGGAGCGCAAGCTCACGCTGCCGCGCGATTTCGACAGGTTGTAGCCGACATGAACCTGGAAGCCGTGGCTCTTCGCCGCCGCCTTGCCGTCATAGCTGATCGCCACCGGCAGGAAATGATACTGGATATCGGGCTGCTTCAGCCCAGGTGCCGAGCGCAGGAAGGCGCAGGCTTCGAACTGGTTGGAGGCGCCGAGCCCGCCGCGCGAGAGCAGCCATTGCGCGCCCGCCACCCCCTGCCAGAACCACGGCAGCCAAGAATAGAGCGACACCGGCTTGGTGCTCACCTGTTGGAAATAAAATTCCATATGGTCCTGCAGGTTGGCGCCGACGCCCGGCCGGTCTGCCTTCACCGCAATGCCCATGTCCTGCAGATGTTGGCCGGGACCGATGCCCGACAGCATCAAGAGCTTCGGCGAATTGAACGAGGAGGCCGAGACGATCACCTCGCGGTTCGCCTTCACCACCTCTGTTCTGCCGTTACGTTCGATCTCGACGCCGGTCGCCCGCCCGTCCTCGATCACGATCTTCTGCGCAAAGCCGTAGACGATCCTGACATTCTGCCGCTTCAGCGCCGGCCTCAGATAGGCGTTGGCGGCAGACCAGCGGCGGCCGCCGAAGATGGTCTGCTCCATCAGACCGAAGCCTTCCTGCTTGCTGCCGTTGTAATCCTCCGTCGTCTCGAAGCCCGCCTGTTTGCCGGCCTCGACGAAGGCGCGGAAGAGCGGATTGGTGAAGCCGCCGCGCTGGACATGCAGCGGCCCATCGGTGCCGCGCCAGCCCTCTTCGCCGCCATGCGAATGTTCCATCCGCTTGAAATAGGGAAGTACATCGGCATAGGCCCAGCCGCTGGCGCCGAGCTCCTCCCAGCGGTTGAAGTCCTCGGCATGGCCGCGCACATAGACCATGCCGTTGATCGACGAGGAGCCGCCGATCACCTTGCCGCGCGGCGCGGTGATGCGCCGGTTGTTGAGGTTCGCCTCGGGCTCGGACAGATAACCCCAATTATATCTCTTCATGCTCATCGGCCAGGCAAGCGCTGCCGGCATCTGGATGAACGGCCCGAAATCGCTGCCACCCGCCTCGATGACGATGACACTGTTCTTGCCGTCTTCCGACAAGCGGTAGGCGAGGGCGGAGCCGGCGGAGCCCGAACCGATGATGACGAAATCTGCTTGCATCTACTTGTTTCCCTCGAGCAGCCATCATCCGGCTGCTTCTTGTTTTCCCAGAGCCTGCCCCTCATCCGCCTGCCGGCACCTCTCCCCGCTCGCGGGGAGAAGGGGATATGCCGCACCGCCTTCCTTAACCTCGACGCTGCTTTAGGGCACGTCCCCTCTCCCCGCGCGCGGGGGTCCGGAGGACGGGTCGAGACGAGTGGCTCGACCCCGTTAGGGTGAGGGGCAAAGGCAAGGGCAGATGTGTTTCAATTCAATAAGGCGCCACCACCGGCCCCATGCCCACGTAAACCGTCTTCAGCTCGGAATAATGCTCCAGCGCGGCCAGCGAATTCTCGCGGCCGAAGCCGGATTGTTTCGAGCCGCCGAAGGGGATTTCCACCGGGCAGAGATTATAGGTGTTGATCCACAGCGTGCCCGCTTCCAGCCGGTCGACGACGCGGTGGGCGCGGGTGAGGTCGGCGGTGAAGACGCCGCCGGAAAGGCCGAATTCGCTGGCATTGGCGCGGGCAATCACTTCGTCCTCGGCGTCGAAATCGAGCACGCACATCACGGGGCCAAAGATCTCCTCGCGGGCGATTGTCATGTCGTCGGTGACATCGGCAAACACCGTCGGCTGCACATAATAGCCTTCGCCGGAGACGTTGTTCGGAATGCCGCCGCCGGCAATGAGTGTTGCGCCCTCGGCCTTGCCCTTCTCGATATAGGAGATCACCTTCTCGCGCTGCGCCCAGGAGACCATCGGGCCGACCTGCGTCGCCTCGTCCATCGGATCGCCGATCAGCATCGCCTCGGTGCGGATCTTCAGCCGCTTCAGGAACTCGGCCTTGATCGCCTTCTGCACGAAGACGCGCGTGCCGTTCGAGCAGACTTGGCCGGTCGAATAGAAATTGCCGAGCATGGAGCCGCCGACCGCCGAATCGAGATCGGCATCGTCGAAGACGATGAGCGGCGACTTGCCGCCGAGCTCCATCGTCACGTGCTTGAGGTTGCCGGCGGCAGCCGCCGCCACCCTGCGGCCGGTCGGCACCGATCCGGTCAGCGACACCTTGGCGACATCGGGATGGTTGACGAGCAGCGGCCCGGTGTCGCGGTCGCCCTGGATCACGTTGAAGAGCCCCTTCGGCAGTCCGGCCTCAAGCAGGATCTCCGCGATCTTGAGCGCGCCGAGCGGCGTGTTTTCGGACGGTTTGAACACCATGGCATTGCCGCAGACAAGCGCCGGCGCAGCTTTCCAGCAGGCGATCTGCTGCGGATAGTTCCAGGCGCCGATGCCGACGCAGACGCCGAGCGGCACCCGCTTGGTATAGGCAAAATCCTGGCCGAGCGGGATCTGCGAACCGTTGAGGCCGGCCGGCGCGATGCCGCCGAAGAATTCGAAGGCATCCGCACCCGAGGTCGGGTCAGCGACAACAGTCTCCTGGATCGGCTTGCCGGTGTCGAGCGTTTCCAGTTCGGAGAGCGCCCGGTTTCTCTCGCGCATGATGTCGGCTGCCCGTTTCAGGATGCGCCCGCGCGCCATCGGGCTCATCGCCGCCCATTCCGGCTGGGCGCGCTTGGCGGCGGCGATCGCCCGTTCGACGATCGCAGGCGTTGCGGCATGCAGCCGGGCGATCACCTCGCCGGTCGCCGGATAGAGGCTCTCGATGACGGTGCCGTCGGTATCCTCGACATATTCGCCATCGATGAAGTGCGAGGCTTTCGGCTGGGCTTTCATGTCATTTGTCCTTGGGTGGTTCGATGTGGTCGTCCCCTCTCGCTCCGGGGAGAGGGGGAGGCGGTGGCCAATAGCGCATTCAGATAATCCTCCGTCAGCGCGATCGAGGCTTCAATGCCGATCGGCGCCGATTTCAGACTTTGCCTGATATAGAGCCCGTCGATCATCGCCGCAGCGCCTTCGGCGATGCGTTCTGCGGCGTCAGCGGGCAACAGCACTTTCAGATCGGCCAGCAGATTGGAGCGCAGCCGTCGCGCATAGATCACCAGGAAGCGCCGCGTCTCTTCCGAGCGCTGCGCTTCGGCGTAAAAGGCAAGCCAGGCGGCAATCGTCTCCGGCGCGAACTGGTCAGCGTGGAAGCTGACACGGATGACGGCCGAAAGCCGGGCGCGCGGCGTCCTGGCGGCCTTGAGTGCCGCCACCGTATCGCTGCGCAACTGTCGGAGAAGCGAGCGGATCGTTTCGATCAGCAATTGCTCCTTGCTGCCGAAATAATGATGCGCGAGGGCCGGCGACACGCCGGCTTGCCGGGCGATGTCGGACATGGTGACGGCAAGCGAGCCGTGATCGCCGATCACCCGCAGCGCCGCATCGACAAGCGCCTTGCGGCGCACCGGCTCCATTCCGACCTTTGGCAACAGACCACTCCTTGAAATCAGCGACAGGTTATTTTTGATTGACTGATCAATCAATAAAAATCTTTAGCGATTTGCTCAGACGCAGATCTTTCCCTGCCGAATTGCTGCAGCATATTCGAATCTGTCAGGAGGTGAGTCATGGCCGATGTCTTCGAGGGAGCGCCGACATCTTCGCTGCAGTCGAAATGGATCTGGTTTGCCGGTCTAGGCGTGCTGCTGCTCGTCTGCGGTCTGATCGCGCTCGGCAATCTGATGCTCGCCACCGTCGTCTCGGTCTATTATGTCGGCATGCTGATGCTGTTCGGCGGCGTTATCTATCTCGTCCATGCCTTCCAGGTGCGCGGCTGGGATCACGTGCTGTTCTGGATACTGAGCGGCCTGCTCTATGTGCTTGCCGGCATCTGCGCCTTCATCAATCCGATCCTGACCTCGGCGGCGCTGACGCTGTTTCTCTCGCTCTCGCTCGTCGTCGCCGGCGTCTTCCGTACCTGGGTCGGCATGCGCATGAAGCCGGTCAAGGGCTGGCGCTGGATCGTCGCAAGCGGCGTCATCACCGCCCTTGCGGGTTTCGTCATCGCGCTCGGCTGGCCGGTGAACAGCCTGTGGATCCTCGGCCTGTTCCTGGCCGCCGATCTCATCGTTCAGGGCTCGACCATGATCGCCTTCGGCCTCGGCATCCGCAGTTGAGATTGTGGAGAGCGGCCGTTCTTTTTTGACAAGACCCGTTCTTTTTTGACAAGACTAGGACAGGGGATTAGACTGAAGGGGTTACGGGCCGCTCCCAGCACGCGGACGGTCCTATGTGCGAATGCACCAAGGCACCGGCGAGATCGCCGAGAATGCTGAAAATGGTCATGCGTCCCCCAGAGGCAGGGTTCTGCCTGATCAGAAAAGGGAGGAAGTTCATGCCGATGGTCACCGTTTCCATCTCTCCGCAACAGGCAGCGGGCATCCGCGCCGCCGTTGACAATGGCGGTTATGCCTCGAGCAGCGAGGTCGTCCGCGAGGCGCTGCGTCTCTGGGATACCGCCCGCAAGCTCAACGAGTTCCGGGACGATATTCTTGACGACGACGCTCCATCCAGCGGCAGATGCGTCGCCGACATGTTCGCCGATCACGAGGCGGAGCGCCGTCGCTCCGCCTGAGCAAGCGTTTGATTTTATTGGGTAAATCTAATAAGCGCTGAACGCGTCGCGATGGGCCGCGCGTTTCATAAAACTTTCGTTTACTTGATCCTGCCACGGCATGTTCCGAACGAGGACCACGCCCCCGGCTGCATTCTCGGCTACGACCGCGCGGCACGGAAGCCCTGTTCCCGCTGATGCGCTTTCGATCGGGTCATCGAACTGCCGGAAGGCCTCATCTTCCATCGGTTGGGCGAGGCGAATTGACGCCCTTGCCACTTCCAGTCTTCCCAAGCCTCCGGGGCTGATTTACTTCCTTTGTCCAGCGAATAGAGCAATTCCCAGGAAAACTGCGAAGCGGTTTTTCGTCCGGGATTGCGTAAAACCTAAGGTTAGAGCGGTTCTGAACCGCTCTAGGAGGAGCCTGGTCATGCCATTGCCTCAGGAAATGCGTTTCGTCGATCTGCCGTCCTTTGGCGGGCCGGAGGCAATGACAATCGGCAGGCGCCCGCTGCCTGTGCCCGGCGACGGAGAGGTCCTGGTGCGCGCCGAGGCGATCGGCGTCAACCGCCCCGATATTGCCCAGCGCCAGGGCAGCTATCCCCCGCCGAAGGGTGCGAGCCCGATCCTCGGCCTGGAGCTTGCAGGCGAAATTGTCGCCGTCGGCCCCGGCGTCCGCGGCCATGCCGTCGGCGACAAGGTCTGCGGGCTCGCCAATGGCGGCGCCTATGCCGAATATTGCCTGCTGCCGGCAGGCCAGATTCTGCCCTTTCCCAAAGGTTATGACGCGGTGAAGGCGGCGGCTTTGCCTGAGACCTTCTTCACCGTCTGGGCCAATCTCTTCCAGATGGCCGGGCTGACGGAAGGCGAGACGGTGCTGATCCATGGCGGTTCCAGCGGCATCGGCACGGCGGCGATCCAGCTCGCCCGCGCCTTCGGCGCCGAGGTCTACGCGACGGCGGGCTCGAAGGAGAAATGCGAGGCTTGCGAAAATCTTGGCGCCAAACGCGCGATCAACTACCGGACCGAGGATTTCGCCGAGGTGATCAAGGCCGAGACTGACCACGGCGTCGATATCATCCTCGACATGATCGGCGCCGCCTATTTCGAGCGCAACATCGCCTCGCTGGCGAGGGATGGCTGCCTGTCGATCATCGCCTTCCTCGGCGGCGCGCTCGCCGAAAAGGTCAATCTCTCGCCGATCATGGTCAAGCGCCTGACGGTCACGGGCTCCACCATGCGCCCGCGCACGGCGGAAGAAAAACGCGCCATCCGCGATGATCTTCTCTCCGAGGTCTGGCCGCTGCTTGCCGCTGGCACCGTCGCACCCGTCATCCACAAGGTCTTTGCCTTCGACGAGGTCGTCGAAGCCCACCGGCTGCTGGAAGACGGCAGCCATGTCGGCAAGGTCATGCTGCGCGTTGGCTAGAGCAATTCCAGCAAAAGTGTGCAGCGGTTTTGCGTCCGGAATTGCGCCAGACCAAAGAGCAATTCCAGCAAAAGTGTGCAGCGGTTTTGCCAGGCAAAGCGCGAAGCGCTTTTGCCGGGAATTGCGCCAAAACAAAGAGATAGGGCGCTCTTAGTGCGTCATATCGGACGCGCGGCGCGGTAATGTCAGCGACACCGCGACGGCGAGAACACCTGGCACCGCCATCAGCAGATAGAGCCAGTGCGCTGCCGAAAGCGCGCCTGATATGCCGCCGGGATGAACGAGGCCGGCGCCATTGGCGATGAGGCCGGCAAAGGCGGCGCCGAACGCCCCACCGAGCGAACTCATTGTCGGGATCGCGGCAGAAGCCTTGTCTTTCTCGTTGTCGGCGACGAGTTTCAGCACCATGGCGACGAGATGCGCCCAGCCGAGCCCGATGCCGAAGCCCATCATGAACATGCCGATCGCCGCCGGCACGATAAGGAGCATATGCCCCTCGGGATTGTCCTTGGCGAGGAAGACGGCGAGGCAAGCGGTCGCCGCCGCCTCGATGAGGGCGCCAATGACGATTGCCGCGTACGCCCGCCTGCCGGTCAGCGAGCCGCTGAGGAAGGCCGCAAACGTCCATCCGAGGGCAACCAGCGCCACCAGATAACCCGATGCGAGTGGAGCCACCCCATGCAGGGTCTGCAGGAAATAGGGAATGAACACGTCGCTGACGAGGACGACGGTCATGGCGAGCATCGCCAGGTAGACCCGGGAAATCGGCTGGGAAAGGCTGACGGCGCCAGAGGGCAGCAAGCGGTTCGGGCTTCTGCCCTCGATGAAGATCATGCCGGCGACCGCGACGACCGAAGCGGCGATCAGCGCGACCTTCGTGGCTGTCGCCTCGATCGCGCCGGCCGTGCTGACCATCAGGACGGCGGCAAGCAGCAGCCCGATCTGGGCAATCGGCGTCTTTACCTGCTCGCGGTCGTCCTCGACCTCTGGCAACAGCCGCGGCGCCAGGAAGGCCATCAGCAGGCCGAGCGGCACGAGCACGATGAATGCGTAGCGCCAGGCGTGGCCGGATGAAAAGAAGCCGCCGAACGTCGGCCCGATGACGGTCGAGACCCCCCAGATCGCCGCATAGAGCGTCGAGGCTTTTGGCCATAGCGGCTCGGGATAAACGAAGCGGATGAAGGCATAGCCGAGCGCGGCAAGTGCGCCTGTTCCGAGACCCTGCACCGCACGTCCGATCAGCACCACTGGCATCGACGGTGCGGCCGCGGCAATCAGGCTGCCGACGCCGAAGACCAGCGCCGCGATCACATAGACGGATCGAAGCCCGGTGCCGCGCGGCCGCATGGCGACAAAGATCGAGCCGAGTACGGCCGCGGCGACGAACAAGCTGGTGACCCAGGAAAACAGCGCGAGGCCGCCGATATCCCGCACGATCGATGGCGCGATCGTCGCCATGATGTAAGTCTCCACCGCATAAAGCGTCACGCCGCCTGCCAGCATCAGCGTTGCCGGCAGATGCTCGGGCGCAAAGAGGCGGAAGAGGGAGCTAGCGTTGGGAATAGTTGCAGTCTGGTCGATATTCGACATGGGATGATCCCGAGATTTTTGCTGGCGGAGGATTATTTTCCAAGTTATAAATTGGAAAATTACACGCCGCCTCAAATTAAACAAGACTTGACTTGGAAAATATGCGCCAGTCCCCAGCCAACCGGATCCTGATCCTGATAAAGACCGACGGCCCGCAGCTCGCCGCCGCGATCGGCGATGCGCTCGGCATATCAGGCGAAGCCGCCCGCCAGCAACTGTCGAAGATGGCGGAGGAGGGGCTGGTGGAACCGGTCACCGTTGCCGCCGCGGGCCGGGGCCGGCCGCGTCAGCTCTGGCACCTCACAGCCAGCGGCAACCGCCAGTTCCCGGATGGCCATGCCGAACTGACGGCAAACCTCCTTGGCACGCTCGTCGAACAGCTCGGCCCCGTAGCCCTCGATACGGTCATTGCCGCCCGCGAGGCCGAGACGCTGCAGCGTTATCGGCAGGAACTCAGCCAGGCGCATGACCTTGCCGCCCGCGTCGAGGCCCTTGCCGGCATCCGCACCCGCGAGGGCTATATGGCCGATTGTTGGAGACAAGCGGACGGCTCCTTCATGCTGGTCGAAAACCACTGCCCGATCTGTGCGGCCGCCACCGCCTGCGCCGGCTTCTGCCGCTCCGAACTCGAAACCTTCCGCGCCGTCCTCAGCGCCGAGGTCGAACGCAGCGAACACATCCTCGCCGGCGCCCGCCGCTGCGCCTATCGCATCACGCCGCATTGACGCCTGTCGATCGGAGCGCCGCATGTCACGCCGGTTGCCGCGCCTGCCGCCTGCTGCTTTCGAGATAGAGCAGCACTCCGATCGATGCGAGACCCGCGGCCGCGCCGACGAAGGCGGTGCCGGAATAATCGGTGATCGCGGTGCCGAAGGCGAAGAGACCGGCGCTGATGCCAACCCCAATGAACGTGTTCAGCGAGATCAGGGAGGTTCCAAGCCCCGGCCGGTCCGCGATCAGGTCCTGCAGATAGGTGATCGGCACGCTGAGGATCGCTGCCGCCCCACAGGCATTGAAGAGGAGGAGTGCGTAGACGTGCCAGGGTGCGGAAGCAAAGCCGAGCAGCAGCAGATAGACGCAATAGATCAGCGCGCCGAACGCAAGCACATGCGCGCTTCGGAAGCGGCGCTGCGCAAAGCCCCACATCATCATGAACGGCATCTCGAGCAACGCCGTCAAGCCTGCAATGAAGCCGACATCGACCACGGTGCCGCCAGCCGCACGGGTAATGATCAGCGGCAGGAGCATGGCGTTCAGCCGCTGCAGCCCGAACAGCATCGCCATGACGATGACGCGCGACAGCACATGCGGCACGAAAATCCGTTTCAGCGAAGCAAAGAAGCCGACTGGATCGGGGGCAGGGCCGCCTGAGCCATTTCCGGGTGCGAAGAAAAAATACAGGCAGAAGCAGGTGCAGCTTGCCAGTGCCGCGATCCCATAGGCCGGCGTCATCGACGGCGAACTGACGAGATAGAGGCCGATCAACCCCGGCGCCAGCGCCCATGAGCCGGAAAAGAGCGCCCGCACCGTTGCGGTGATCGCCGCCCCCTGGCCACGGTCCATCTGGTTGGTCCTGGCGCGCAGGCTGGCAAACAGCAGCGAATAGGTGGAATTGCTCATCGGCACCAGCAACAGCGTGGAGAAGATGAAGACCGCGGGGCTATGAATGAGCGCGATCGACCCGAAGCCGAGCATGCCGGCGACGCAAAGCCCCAGCACCAGCGGCCGGCGCTCCTTCAGCCTGTCCGACCAGATGCCGAGCGTCAGGCTCGTCGTGACGTTGACGATCGAAGACAAGAACACCAGTGCCGAATAGGCGCCGTTGCTCATGCCGAGTTCGTTGATCCCGATGATCGACTGATAGGGCGCGGTCGACGCATAGGTGAAGGCGAGCGCGACGAGGGTCACGGTCGGGATGCGGATCCTGTTGTCGCGAAGGATCAAGGAAAAGGTGGATGACATGGGAACGGTTCCTGATGCACCACTCTTAGTCGCATCGGACCCATCAGAGAAACGATAGTTTTCGATCGCCTCGGTCAATTTATGTGATGAATATTTGGACGATGTGATCGCGCTCCGAGCCCGCAACGAGGCCGAGCGCCTAGCTCAGAATTTCGCGACCAAACTTGAGAGCCAGAAGTCGATTTGCCCGAAGGGAAGCACCTTTCCCAAAAATCCGACCAGAGCTGAGGTACTGACGATCAGCGCCAGCCCCACAAGTGTTCCGAGGACTATTCCAACGCTCGCCTTTGCCGGCCGGCGTGCCAGCCAAGACGCCAGACCCAGGGAGACAATGGTGAAAAATGCCAACAATATGGACTCGGTGATAGACATGCCCGCTTGCAAAACAATTCCTTGGAATGTGAACCGGGCTGCACGATAGCGTCCCGATGCGTCCAAACTCAAGGCCTGGGATGGCGGCCAATTGACTCTATCAATCTTCTGCCCTTAGTGCTCGCCGGGGTTGATCAATTGGGTGGGGACAATGAAATTTCGCTTTATTGGCGCTGTTGCAGGTTGCACGCTCCTTGATCCGCCGACGCCGTTTGAGCGCACCTTTCGTCAAGGTACGAAAACTTGCGATTTTCCCATTACCTGGAAATCGGCGAGACAAGTCATGACAACTCTTGAGATAGATTCGCCTGTCGGCGCACAGTTTTGGGATGCCATCAACGAAATATGTAACGTCGTGAATGCTGGAAATAAGAGCAAAACCATCGAAATCCGGGCTCGTGACAGACACGGTGTTCTGCGGAACATCGTTGTTGAAAGAGATTAGGAAAAGCGCGGAAGCTCACCCCCTCTCCGTCTTCCTCGGGCTTGACCCGAGGACCCACGCTGACCTCCACCAGCAGCGGGCATGGATCCTCCGCTCAAGGCCGAGGAGGATGGAATGTGCGGTGACGTCTCCGCCAAACTCACCGCAGGCGCGCCAGTTGCTCCATCAGGCAGGCCCTCGCGCAGCCGCCTAACCCTTGCAAAGCGTCAACCCCGTTGGCTTTCCCCGCGTGACGCGTTATGGACTGCGCTATCCCGCCAGCATCCGGATGAGAGCTCATGACCAATCCCGTCACCGTCGAAGTCACCCGCGGTCTGCTCGTCGAAAGTCGCCATCGCGGCTCGGTGGCTGTGGTCGATGGCGATGGCAAGCTTGTCTTCTCGCTGGGCGACATCGAGGTCGCGGTCTTTCCGCGCTCGTCCTGCAAGGCGATGCAGGCGCTGCCGCTGGTCGAGAGCGGTGCTGCCGATGCCTATGGCTTCGGTGACAAGGAATTGGCGCTGGCCTGCGCCTCGCACAATGGCGAGGACGAGCACGTGGCGCTCGCCTCCTCCATGCTGTTGCGTGCCGGTCGCGATGCGCAAGCGCTGGAATGCGGCGCCCACTGGTCCATGAGTCAGAAGACCCTGATCCATCAGGCCCGCACGCTCGAGGCACCGACCGCGCTGCACAACAATTGCTCGGGAAAACATGCCGGTTTCATCTGCGCCTGCTGCCATCAGGACCTCGATCCGAAGGGTTATGTCGGCACCCAGCACCCGCTGCAGATCGAGATCCGCGCGGTGATGGAAAGCCTGACCGGCGCCGTGATTGGCGCCGATAGCTGCGGCACCGACGGCTGCTCGATCCCGACCTATGCCGTGCCGCTACGCAGCCTGGCCCATGGTTTTGCCAAAATGGCGACCGGCACCGGCCTGGAACCCTTGCGCGCCAAGGCATCCCGCCGGCTGATCGAGGCCTGCATGGCCGAGCCCTTCTATGTCGCCGGCTCCGGGCGCGCCTGCACGGCGCTGATGCAGATCGCCCCCGGCCGCATCTTCTGCAAGACAGGTGCCGAAGGCGTCTTCTGCGCGGCGATCCCGGAAAAGGGCATCGCCATCGCGCTCAAATGCGAGGATGGCATGACCCGCGCTGCCGAAGCCATGGTGGCGGCGACCCTCGCCCGCTTCTTCGAGGCGGAGAGCGAGGTGCATGCGGCATTGATGGCTCATGCCGCAACGCCGATGCTCAATTGGAACGGCATCCATGTCGGCGATATCAGGGTCACCTCCGCCTTGGCCGGATGACTACGAGCTTACATATATAAGTTATTAGAAAAATAAGAATTGCCTAATATAAAGAGGGATACGTCCTGCGATCGCGGATGCACCCTTTCGCGGCGACGTGAGCACAGTCCTGGAAGCCGTGAGGGCAGGGCATGTTTGCAGGCCGCTATCTCTGGTGGATGCTGATGGGGATCGGCATCTTCATGTTCGCCGCGCTGAGCCTCGATTATATCACCTGGCTCACGATCCAGCTGTCCGGCTGCGGCGATATGGCCGGCGCCTGCGAGCCGGTCCTCCGGCTGATATCGGGCATGCTCAAACCCGCCTGCATCTGGGCTGCACTCGGCGTGCTCTTCATGGCAACGCTGCTGCGTCTTCACACGCTCTCGCTCATCTGGTTCTGGGGACCGGTCGTCGCTGTCTGGTTCGTCGCCTCCACGCCGATCCTCCTCTTCGTTGCAGCGGATGCGGCGGCTCTGACGCAACCCACCACCCTGGCGGTGCTGCCGGTCGCCTTCCTGTTTCTGGCGGCCTTTGTCATCTATCTCATGTTTGCGCTCGAGGATGGCGACATGCTGCCTCTTGCAGCCTCGGTGCCCTTGCGCCCCACACTCCGCCTGACGGCGGTCTACGGCGCGCTTGCCGGCGTAGCCTTCATGCCGGAACTGTCGCGGATCGCCGGGACACTGCTCGACATGCCGGCACTTTCCGTCGTCATCGCGCTGGCGCAGCCATATCTGCAGATGGTGCTGACCTTTGGAACCGGCAGCATGGCGCCGGCCTATGCCGTGTTGGCGGCCTTCATCGCGGCCCTTGCCGCAAGCCTCTTGCCGCATGCTGCAGCACCGCAGCCCTCCCGCAGCACCATCATGCTGCGGCGATTGCGCCGTTGAGATCGCGATAGGGTTTCAGCTGTTCAGCCGTCATCTCCGCCGGCACGATCAGCCCCGCCACCTCGGAAATGCCAAGCACGGGGCAGGGCGAGACGAGGTCGAACTTCTCCTCGGTCAGCAGCACATGCGTTTCAGCCGCGCAGCGGGCGATGTGCCGCTTGATCGCCGCTTCCTCGAAATCGCCGGTGGAAAGCCCGTGCACCGGATGGGCGGCCGTCACCCCGAGGAAGAAGAGGTCGGGGCGAAGCTGCGAGATCGCCGCCATCGCCGCTGCCCCCGTCGCCACCATCGAATGTTTGTAGAGCCGTCCGCCGGCGAGGATCACCTCGGCTGTCGGGTGGTGTTCGAGTTCGGCGGCAATCGTCGGGCTGTGGGTCGCAACCGTCAGCGGCATGTCGCGCGGCAAGTGCCTGGCGATCTCCGCCGTCGTCGTGCCGCCGTCGAGGAAGATCATCTGACCGGGCTTCACCATCGCCGCCGCCGCCGCCCCCAGCCGTGCCTTGATCTGCGACGACACGCTGCGCCGGGCGGTAAAATCCGGCAGATCAGGCGCCAGCGGCATCGCCCCGCCATGCACTCGTTTCAACAGCCCCTCCGCCGCCATTTCCCGGAGGTCACGCCGGATAGTGTCCTCCGAAAGCGCGAAATCCTCGGCGACGCGTTTGGCGATCACCTGGCCGTCACGGCGCAGGATGTCGAGAATGAGGGCCTTGCGTTGGGTTGTCAGCATCGTCTCTCTGCACGAAATTAAACATAATAGCCCGATATTGCACGAAGTGACTCGACATTCAAGAAATATCGTGCATTTTCACGAAATCCCGTGCATGAGGCCGGGAAAATGCTCACGCATAAAGCGGAGCGAAGGAGTGGATCATGTTGATTTTGATTGCCGGGCCCTATCGGTCCGGAACCGGCGACGACCCGGAAAAGATGGCCGCCAACCTGAAGCGGCTGGAAGCGCCCTCGCACGCGCTGTTTCAGGCCGGCCATGTGCCGATGATCGGCGAATGGGTAGCCCTGCCGATCTGGCATGCCGCCGGCGGCCGGTCGGTCGGCGACGCGCTCTACGAAGAGATCTTCCACCCGGTCGCCGGCCGGCTGCTGCAGCTCTGCGAAGGCGTGCTGCGCCTGCCGGGCGATTCCAAGGGAGCGGACAACGACGTCCGCATCGCCCGGGAACGCGGCATCCCGGTCTGGCACCGCCTGGAAGACGTGCCGGGCTGCGGCTGAATGTGCGTGTTTTCTCTCCGGAGGGAGAAGGGGCATCTATCGTATCCGGCTGCGTTGGCTGACAAGGCGAGTTGAAGTGCAAGATCTGCCCCTCACCCTAACCCTCTCCCCGTAAAAACGGGGCGAGGGGACGTGGCAAACGCAGCGTCGAGGTCGGGGAAAGCCGGTGCGGCATGTCCCTTCTCCCCGTAAGCGGGGAGAAGGTGGCGGCAGCCGGATGAGGGGCGCGGCGCGGCACACCGATCATGCTCTCACACTCGCACGCACCCACCCTTGTCCCGATGGAGAAGCAAAACCCAATCCCACCAGTTCCAGCCCGCCCACCCCTGCGCTATAACCCTTGCCGAAAGGGAGTCGAGAACCATGCTGACATTGTACTACGCGCCCGGAACCTGCGCGCTCGCAAGCCTTATTGCCCTGGAAGAATCCGGCCTGGCCTTCGAGGTCAAGAAGATCAGCCTCCGCGATGGCGAACAGCGTTCGCCGGACTATTTGAAGATCAACCCGAAGGGCCGGGTGCCGGCACTGGTCACCGATTACGGCGTGCTGACGGAAACGCCGGCGATCTTGGCCTATATCGCCCAGAGCGCGCCGGCCGCCAAGCTGGCGCCGCTTGACGATCCTTTCGAATTTGCCAGGCTCCAGTCCTTCAACAGCTATATCTGCTCGACCGTGCATGTGAACCATGCCCATCGCCCGCGCGGCTCCCGCTGGGCCGACGAGCCGGCGGCAATCGAGGCGATGAAGGCCAAGGTGCCTGAGAATATGGCCGATTGTTTCACGCTGATCGAGCAGACGATGTTCGAAGGCCCATGGGTGATGGGTGAGACCTATTCGCTCGCCGATCCCTATCTCTTCGTCATGACCGACTGGCTGCCGTCGGACGGCGTCGATCCCGCCCGCTTCGAAAGGGCGAGCGATCACCACGCCCGCATGCTGCAGCGCCCCGCCGTCCAGCGGGCGCTGGCCTACGACCGGGCCTGATCCTTAAATCCGGCGGCAAGCTTCTTCGGCGCCCGGAACAGCCAGGCGCCGATCAGCCGCAACCGCAATTCCTCGTCGCCGATCACGGCGGCGCGCACCGGCAGATGCGGCCAGCCGACATAATGATCGGTTTGAAAATAGACGTCGGGCGCCATCTCCAGTAGGTGATCCTTGTCGTCGATCGAAATCGAGATCACGATCGTCTCGGCGTTCTTCACCGCGACAAAACTCTTGCCGCCGACCTTCAGCGCCGGATTGCCGTAGGAGGTGCTCTCCTCGACATCAGGCAGCCCGGCTTCCGCCGCCAGCCGCTTCAGGCGTTCGAAGATTGCATCGACATTGCCGGCCATGGTTCCGCCCTTTCTGCCAGGGCGAACCTACCATATCTTCAGGCGCATTTCGCCAGCGGCGGCTTGGCCTCTTTGGGAAAGCCGGCCGGCATCCCGAGCGGCAGATCGGCGATTTCGCGCATCGACATGCGCTCGACCTCAGGATGCCGCAACGGATCGTCCTTCCAGGCGGGGGCATCGCCAATTTGCGCGGTGCCCACAGGAAAGACTGGTCTCAAGAAAAACTTCAGCAACGACATGGCATGCCTCGCTTTCTCAGTGACGCGGAACAGATCGCGCAGTGGCTAACGCCCGCTGAACCATCGCATTTCCCGCAGACTGCATGTTCGAATGGATTGCCTATGCTTGCAATGTCGGCCCCAGCAGGCAGATTTTCAATTGAGAATAACGCTGAGCCGGTATAGGAAAACTATATGAAGAACCTGAATATGGTCCATCTCAACGGCCTGCGGGCGCTGGAAGCCGTCGGCCGTCTCGGCTCGCTGCAGGCCGCCGCCGACGAACTCGGCGTCTCGGTCGGCGCCGTTAGCCAGCAGGTCATCAAGGCCGAAGCCCAGCTCGGTCAGGTGATCTTCGAACGCACAGCCAGGGGAATGATCGCCACCGAAGCCGGCCGGCCGGTGCTGCTCGCGCTCGACGAGGGTTTTGCCCGTCTTTCGGCGGCGGTGTCGATCGCCAGCCGCAAAGACGATACGATCCTGACGATCTCGGTGGCGCCGGTTTTCGCCGCCCGCTGGCTCGTCCATCGGCTCGATCGCTTCGCCGAGCGTCACCCCGACATCAAGCTGCGGCTGGATGCGACCACCAATCTCGTCAATCCGGCGCTTTGCGATGTCGATATCGGCATCCGCGTCGGCAACGGCAAGTGGCCTGACGTGAAGGCCGAACTGTTGTTGGCACAGGAGGTCTTTCCGGTCTGTTCCCCGGAGATGGCGGCGAATTTGAAGGAACCCGCCGATATCCTCGCACTGCCCGCCATCGTCGATGGCCACGCCATGTTCACCTGGGAAGTCTGGATGCGCGAGGTCGGACTATCAGGTGCTACGCTTTCGACCCGTCACGTCTTCAACGACGCCTCGCTCTGCCTCGACGCGGCGATCGCCGGCCAGGGCGTCATGCTGGCCTGGCAGACCCTTGCCGCCTTTGCGCTTGCCGAAGGCCGGCTGGCCGCCCCTTTCGGCATTCGTGCGCAGACCGGATTCGGCCATTACTTCGTCACCGCCGAAGGCACGCGCGAGCCGAAGAAGGTGAAGGATTTCAAGGCCTGGATCCGGGAGGAAATGGCCGGCACGCTCAGGCTGTTCCAGTAATTTTCAAACCTCGATCGGCTCTTTACCGCGCGTTGCCTGCATGGCCCCATAGGCCGGGCGGGACTGGCAGCGTTCGATCCAGGCCTTCACGTTGGGATGCGCTTCGAAAAGCGTCTCTTCGCTTTGGGCGTAACGCAGCACCTCAGCGAGATTGAGATCGGCGACGGTGAAGCGGTCGCCGACGATCCATGGCCGGCCGGCAAGGTGGTTTTCGAGAACCGCCAGCGGCCTGCGCAGCGACCGGCAGGAGACGGCGATCGCCTGCTTGCCCTCGTCGCTATTTTCGAGCCCGTTATCATAGGTGAGCACGATCTTCACCGTAAGCGGCTCGACCTGCGAAGCCGCCCAGACCGTCCACATCGTCAGCAATCCGTCTTCTTCGACGGTTTGTGCGGAAAGCGGCCCGCCGTGTCTACGCGCGAGATAGAGGTTGATCGCCAGCGACTCGTGCATGACGAGGTCGCCATCCCGAATGCTGGGGATCTGCGCCATCGGGTTGACGGCAACAAATTCAGGCGAATGCGTATTGAGTGGCGCATCCGGAGAGAGCGGATCTGCTAGCCGCCTTGCCTGCAGCACCGGCACCGACTGGAATTCGAGCCCGAGCTCCTCCGCCATCCAGTAAACGCGGGAGGCGCGCGATCGATAAACCCCGTAGATTGTCAGCATGAACGTATCCCCCTCGATATGTGCAAAGACCGTAAATGCCGGATCAGGCTGCGAGAAGTCCCTGGCGCTGATGGGATGATGAAAGCTTTTGATACGCCAAGCAATTCCAGAAAGTGCAAGCGGTTTGCGTCGGCGATTGCGCAAGCAAAGTCAGGAGACGCGGTTTCTCTCGACGGTCAGCTGTGCATAGGGCGAGCCGCCGCCCGCCATCTCGCGGGAGACTTTCTTCTCCCATTGGAAGCCGAGCACCGCCCCTTCGGCGGTCTCCTGGAAGATGTTGTCGGTGATGACGGCGGTCCCGGCGCCGTCGGCGACCGAGACGGCGCATCCCACAGGCGCCTTGCGCACCACATTGCCTGTCACGACGACGTTGCGCAGATACGGACCCCAGCCGATCTGCAGGCCCCAGCGCGGCGCGCCCTCGATCACATTGCCTGAAATCAGCGTGTCGGCCTCGGCCGCAATGCCGATGCCGAAGCCGACCTCGTGCTGGTATGGACCGCGCAGCGTCAGGTTGCGCACCACATTGCCGGTGACGCTCGCCAGCCGGCCGCCCTCGTCGAAATTGGCGATCGAGATGCCGTTTGCCGCCCCGTCGATCATGTTGGCGGAGACGACAGCGCCCTCGAAAGCGAATTCGACATAGATCGCCGTCTCGCCGGACCGCCGGCACTGGTTGCTGCTGATCTGGATGTCCGAGGCCGAATTGGCGCGGACCGCCGTAAAGGCGCAGTCGGAGATCTGGTTATTCACCACCAACACGCCGTCGGCGCGGAAGATGTTGATGCCGTTGCCGTTTTGCCCGGTGCCGCCGTCATTGGCGCGGATGTTGAAGATGCGGTTGCCGGAGACGATAGTGCCGTCCTCCGCCTTTTTCCAGCGATGCACCAGGATGCCGCCATTGCCGCAATCCGAGACCGTGTTGCCGGTGACCGACAGGGCGCTGGAATCCACTGCGTAAAGCCCGGATTGGGCAGCCCCCGAGATCCGGCTGCGCTCGATCCGCCCGCCGCAGCGCTCCAGTTGCAGCCCGTGTTTGCGGCTGCCGCCGATCTCGCAATTGTCGATCAGCACCTCGTCGACGCCGGTGAATTGCAAAAGCCCGCCGGCATAGTCGCCAAGCCAGCGGTTGCCGCCGTCGATGACGAGATTGGAAAGCTCGATGCGCCGCACGTTCTCGGCCGAAAAGAGATGGCCTTCGCCGGTATAGACGATCCGCGAGGCGCCGGGCACGCCAGTGATACGCGTATTGTCCGGCAAAGTGAGGTTGGAGACCCGGTAGGTGCCGGGCGGCAGGAACACCGGCACGTTCTCGCGCGCCGCCTGTTTGATCATCTGCTCAAGGTTGCCGGTCGTGCGGTCGCCGCTTTCGGGAATGGCGCGATATTCCACTGCGTCGATCGCCCCGCGCAGATCGGGCTGAGTGGCTGCCGTCAGCGGCGAGGCAAGCGCGCGCGATGCCCCTCCCGCCACGGCTGACGCAGCGAGGAATAAAAGCATGTCGCGGCGTGAAGGCATCCGGGGATCACTCGTCATAGCGTGCCCGTAGCAGGAAATGTGCCAACCCCGCATGTATTCTTTTGGCACAGGCTTGGCAAAGGCGGGCGAAATTGCCGTTGTGGCGAGCCCGGCGGCAGGATATCGCCGCTTATATTGTCGTCTTGTTCACCCTTTCATTTAAGCAAGCCGAAGGAAATGAGGACTACTTTTAAGGGAATTTCTATTATGGCGGGTGTGGAATACGGCCTTCGGCCGCAGGGGGAATGGCGTCATGCGCGAATTGGGTGCCAGGCGATGGCAATCAACCGATGCCCAGACGGCCGAAACGCGACGCATCATCGCCGCGACGGAGGCAATGATGGCATCGACCGCCCACCACTTCTCCGAAGGTATCGAGAACCTGCGCCTCAAGGAAATCGTCCACGAACTTCCCGACTTTCTCTATGTCAAGGATCGTGACAGCCGCTTCGTCTTCGCCAATACAGTCACCGCCAGCAGCCTTGGCCTGGAGAGTGCTGCGCTGATGACCGGCAAGCGCGACTTCGACCTGTTCGATTTCGAGACGGCGCGCCACCATTTCGATATCGAGCAGCAGATCATGGCGACGGGCGAAGCCCGCATCGACATGGAGGAATCCTACGTTCTTCCCGGCAGCAGAAGACCGATATGCCGGCTGACCTCGAAGATACCGCTGCGCAATGATCGTGGCGAAATCGTCGGTCTGATCGGTGTTTCCCGTGATATCACCGAACGCAAGCGCCAGGAGGATCTGCATCGCGGCCAGGCGAGCCTGCTCGAAATGATCGCCCGCAACGAGCCGTTGCCGATGATCCTCGAGGCGCTCGTGCTGATGATCGAGGCGCAGCTCGATGGGATTGACGGATCGGTGCTGCTGCTCGACAGCGAGGGCACCAGGCTCTATCACGGCGCGTCTCCCAATCTGCCCGGCGGCTACAGCCGGCTCATCGACGGCGTTACGATCGGTCCCAAGGTCGGCTCCTGCGGCACCGCCGCCTGGCGCGGTCAGACCGTGATCGTCGACGACGTGATGAGTGATCCGCTCTGGGAGGATTTTCGCGCCCTGATCGCCCCGTTCGGCTTCCGCTCCTGCTGGTCGACGCCGATCGCCACATCACAGAACAATGTGCTCGGCACCTTCGCGCTCTATTCCAGGGAAATCCGCCGTCCCACCGACCACGAGATGACGCTGGTGGCGCTCGCCACCCATATCGCCGGCATCGCCATCGAGCGCAAGCGTGTCGACGACCGCATTCATTTCATGGCCCATCATGACGATCTGACGGGCCTGCCGAACCGCGCCTTCCTCAAGGAACGGCTGGCGAGCATCCTCGACCAGGCCCGGCGCAACAACCGCAAGGTGACCGTCGCCTATATCGATCTCGACAATTTCAAGGACATCAATGACGGCCGCGGCCACGCTGCCGGCGACGAGGTGCTGAAGGAGATCGCCACCCGCATGGCCAATAGCGTCAGGGCGTCTGATATGGTGGTGCGTCTCGGCGGCGACGAATTCCTCGTGGTGCTCGTACACCAGTCGAGCCATGATGCCGGCATCACGCGCCGCCTTCGCGAGCTGCAGAAGGCAATCAACCGGCCGATCCGCGGCGCGGACGGCGAAATCACCGTCACCTCGAGCATCGGCGTTGCGGCCTTCCCCTTCGATGGCGCGACCTCGGAAGAGCTTCTCGCCAATGCCGACCGCGCCATGTACCGCGCCAAGGAACTCGGCCGCAACACATTGCAACATCACGAAGGCGGCAGCACGCCGGTCGGAATGCCGCTCGGCGAGCACGAAGAATTGCATCAGGCGATCACCGGCGACCAGCTGTTCCTCCAATACCAGCCGCAGGTTGATGTCGCCACCGGCCGCATCACCGGCCTCGAGGCGCTGGTGCGCTGGAACCATCCGGCAAAGGGCAGGGTGCCGCCGGTCAATTTCATTCCGCTCGCCGAAGAGACCGGCCTGATCGTTCCCCTCGGTCTCTGGGTGTTGAACGAGGCCTGCCGCCAGGCGCGTCTTTGGCAAGACATGGGCCTGGCGCCGCTGACGATTGCCGTCAATGTCTCGGCCAAGCAGTTCGCCGATCCTGACTTCGCAACCCACGTCGCCGAGGCGCTCGAGCGCCACCGCCTGCAGTCCCGCTGGCTGGAGCTGGAAGTCACCGAAAGCGTGGTGATGCAAAATGCCGAACGCGCGCTTGCCATGATGGAAACGCTGCGGGGGCTGGGCGTCCGCCTGTCGATCGACGATTTCGGCTCCGGCTATTCCAGCCTGGCGGCGCTGAAGACCTTCCCCTTCGACCGCCTGAAGATGGACCGTTCGCTGGTCGAGGCCCTGCCGGGCGACAAAACCGCCGTCGCCATCGCCTCGGCGGTCATTTCGCTGGCGCAGACGCTGAAGCTCTCGGTTCTCGCCGAAGGCGTCGAAACCGACGCCCAGATGGATTTCCTGCGCCAGGCCCACTGCGAGGAGGCGCAAGGCTTCCGCTTCTCCAAGCCGGTCTCCCCGGAGGAGATCCCGCCATTGCTGCGGGCGCGCAGTCTCTGACACTTATTTCATAAGCTTGCCGATCGCCTCGATCTCGTTCGTCCATATGCCCGCCGCATAGTCCTCAGGCAGCCGCGCCAGTTGCGCGGGGTCGTCGATGCCGGTGGAAAAATCATTGCCGCGATAGGGGCCGAGCACGAAAACCTCGGTCCCGGCATCCTGCATTCGGTTGAGAAAACGATCCGGCCAGCCCCAGAGCCACGGCGCGATATTGATCGGCACCAGCATCATCGCATGTCTGCATTCGTCCGGCAGCAGGCCGGTCCAGCCGTAGCTGATATAGCCGAACAGGCAGCTCTTCAGGCTCTTGCGCGAGGCAGTCTTGATATCAGGTGCCAGCCTGCGCAGCACGTCGATCGGCTCGTCGCCGCCATAGACGATGATCTCGGCCCGTCGCTCAGTGGAAAGCCCGTTGAGCACGGCGGCGAGCTTTTCACCCTCGGAAGGATCGCGGCTCTTGATGTTGATGAGGAAGCGCCGATCCGGAAAGGTCGACAGCACCTCGGCAAGCGTCGGCATCATGCCGATGCCCCGGCCGCGAAAGGGAAAGGTCTTGCCGCCATCGGCGGTATAGCCATAGCCGATATCGAGCTTCCTCATGTCAGCCATCGAATGCTCGCGCGTGACGCCGTGCCCATCGCTGCGGCAGTCGAGCGTCCAGTCGTGAAAAACTGCAAACTGCCCGTCCGTCGTCGGATGTATGTCGATCTCGACGATATCGGCGCCCGCCGCAAAGCCTGCCTGCATCGACGGAATGGTGTTTTCCAGATAATCGTGATTCGGCGGCAGCATGCGGCTCGCCGTACAGGTGTCGTTCTTGAGATCGGTTTCGTCGAACCGTTGGGCGATGCCGCGATGGGCGAGCAGCACCGGCTTTCCCGGCCGATGTTCGGCGAGCAGGCTGGTATTGTTGAGGTAGACGCCCGCTGCGGCGATCGCGATTGCCGCCGCACAAAAGAAAAACTTCCTGCCCAATGCCGATCCCCCTGGTTGCATCGCAAGGGCTAGAAAACGATTCTGGTTGTTCTTGGGCTGTTTTCCGGCTTTTCTATGCTGCGGCAACAATGAGTCTGATCACTATGGAAGTTGACGACGACGAACTCATCCATTTCGAAGCGCATGGCGCCGCGCCGTTGCCGCCGGCGGCAGTCGACGGTCATGTCGCGCATGACGGCGCCCGTATCTGGTATGCGAGCTATGGCGCCGGCCCGCCCGTCATTCTGCTGCATGGCGGCCTCGGCCACAGCGGCAACTGGGGCTATCAGGTCCCGGCACTGTTACGCCGTGGCCGCCGCGTCGTGCTTGTCGACAGCCGCGGCCATGGAAGAAGCACCCGAGATTCCCGTCCCTATAGCTATGAGTTGATGGCTGCCGATGTGCTTGCCGTCATGGACGAACTGCATCTCGACAAGGCGGCCATTATCGGCTGGAGCGACGGCGCCTGCATCGCTTTGATCCTCGCCATGACGGCGCCGTCGCGGGTCGAGGGCGTCTTCTTCTTCGCCTGCAACATGGATCCGAGCGGCACGCGGGAATTCGTCCCGACCCCGGTCATCGACCGATGCTTCGGCCGGCACGCCAAGGACTATGGCGCATTGTCCACCACGCCGGATGATTTCAACCCATTCGTCGAGGCGGTCAGCCTGATGATGCGAACGGAGCCGAATTATCAGGCTTCCGACTTGGGCCTGATCCGCGTGCCTGTCGCAATCGTGCTTGGCGAGCACGACGAATTCATCAAGCCCGACCATGCCGAATATCTTGCCCGCAGCATTCCGAACGCTGAGATGATCTATCTGACAGGCGTCAGCCATTTCGCGCCGCTGCAGCGACCGGGTGAGTTTAATGTCGCTGTGGTCAACTTCCTGGATGACATCGGCACACGAAAAAATGAAGACTTGCGGCGTTGAGCCGCGGCAGGGCAATTTCCTAAGAATTCGGTAACTTTTTCGGAACGGCAAACGTAGGGTCCTGTGGGAAGGATTCGTTTTGTCGTTCGCTCACGGAAACCTTCGAGCCGCCGCCCGCTCATGTGATTTCCTATGCATGGGTAGGTTGCGCGGCCGATGGCGTGTGCTCGATCCGCGGCTCCCCCGCATGTCTTGAGAAGGCCCAGGGAGCAGGGCTGATCAGTATCGATATTGAAGAGCGAGTTTCGATCGCGCAAAAATCGCTGAGCGACGCTATGAGTTTTCAGGCCTCGGGCGATTTCGAAAGCGCCGAGAAAGCCTATGTCCGAGTCCTCCACAAGGACTATCGCACGATAGATATCCTACCGCTGCTGGCGAGTGTCGTCGCAAAGAGAGGTGATGCAGAAACCGCTCTCTACTACTGGAACAAGCTGCTCGGTCTCAATCCCGGCCATCTCGTCGCCCTGATGGAAAAAGGTGCGCTGCTGCGTCAGCTCGGCCGGTCGGCGGAAGCGGTCGGCTGCTATGAGATGGCACGTGGCCTGTCACCCGAAAATCCTCTCGTGCGGAACAACCTCGCTGTCGCATTGGCCGATTCCGGCCGGCAGCCGGAGGCGCTGGCCGAATTCCGTCATGTTCTGCGGTTGCAGCCGGACAATATCAATGCCTGGCATCAGATAAGACGGATCTCCTCGTTGATCGTGCCCTTCTGGCACATCGCCATGATGAACGACACTCGACGCAACGATGCTTTTGAAGCGGCAATCCGCCTTGCCATAGAGCTGCGCGGAGCGGATGCGCAGATCCTCGATATCGGCGCGGGCAGCGGTCTGCTGTCGATGATGGCGGCGCGCGCTGGCGCCACCAATATCGCGACCTGTGAGAGTGTGCCGGCCATAGCGCAGACGGCGGAGAGGATCATCGCCGCCAATGGTTATCGCGAACAGATCGACATCTTCGAAAAGTCCTCGACCGAACTTTCTGTCGGCAGAGAGATGAAAGCCCGCGCGGACATCCTGATTTCCGAGATTCTTTCGAGCGATCTCCTTGCCGAAGGCGTGCTGAAAACCTTCGAGGACGCCCACGCCCGCCTGGTCCGCGAGGACGCGATCGTCATTCCACGCGCCGCCTCCGCCATCGGCTGCCTGGTTGCCAGCGAAACGCTCTCCAACTATGCCCATGTCGGCGAGGTCTCCGGCTTCGACATGTCGCAGTTCAATGCGCTCGCCCCTTTGCGCCTACCCGTTCACGGCACGATGACCGAGTGGACCAGGCTTTCGGACGATTTCGAGATCGCTGCCGTGGATCTCACCGCCCGCAAACATTCTGCAGCGCTGCGTAAGATATCGGTGCCGGTGCAGGCAAACGGCTCCGCCGTCGGGGTCGTCCAGTGGATGAAGGTCGATCTGATCGAGGGTGTGGTTTTCGATAACCACCCCGACGGCTATCATGATGGAGGTTGGCTCCAGGTTCTTCACACTTTCCCACAGCCGGTCGACGTCCATGCAGGTACCTCACTGGACATGCTGGTTGGCCACGACGGAACGAGCCTGCTGATGACGCCTATCGCCTGAGCAACGGCCTTCTGTCGCAGACACGGAAGGTCAGCATGGCCGTCTTGAGGAAAGGCGGCCATGCTCGTTACTG
Source organism: Rhizobium sp. CB2179 (assembly GCF_057653455.1). Lineage (NCBI taxonomy): Bacteria > Pseudomonadati > Pseudomonadota > Alphaproteobacteria > Hyphomicrobiales > Rhizobiaceae > Rhizobium > Rhizobium sp. CB2179. The sequence goes on from NZ_CM172781.1 coordinate 914,334, forward strand.
TCCGAGTGTTTTCGACCAACGTCACGACGAAGACGAGCTTGCGCAGTGGTCGATTCCAGTGCATTCGCCAGTCCCTTCGTCCCGCCCTCTGGCCTCGCGCCCATTTCCCGCTATCTCTCGTTTCATGAGACCTGATGCGCTGCTTTATCCCGCCCCGGAGGGGCTCTATTGCCCGGAAGGCGGCTTTTATGTCGATCCGGTGCGGCCCGTCGAGCAGGCGCTCGTCACTCATGGCCATTCGGATCATGCCCGCCCGGGCCATGTGAACGTGCTTGCCACCCGCCAGACGCTCGACATCATGCGCTTGCGTTACGGCGACGGTTTCTGCGCCAGCGAACAGGCGGCAGCCTTCGGCGAGGAGCTGCTGGTCAACGGCGTCAAGGTGAGCTTTCATCCGGCCGGCCATGTGCTCGGCTCCGCCCAGATCGCCATCGAGAAGAACGGCACCCGCATCGTCGTTTCCGGCGACTACAAACGCCGCCCCGACCCGACCTGCGCCGCCTATGTGCCGGTTCCCTGCGATGTCTTCATCACCGAGGCGACCTTCGGCCTGCCGGTCTTCCATCATCCCGATCCGATGGAGGAGATCGGCAAGCTCTTGGCATCGCTGCGGCAATTTCCCGAGCGCACCCATCTGGTCGGCGCCTATGCGCTCGGCAAGGCTCAGCGCGTCATCCGGCTGCTGCGCGATGCCGGCTATGCCGAACCGATCTATATCCATGGCGCCATGGAAAAACTCTGCGACTATTACATCGAGCAGGGCATCGATCTCGGCGAGCTGCTGCCGGCGACGATCGAAAGCCGCGACAAGTCCGCCTTCAAGGGGGCGGTCGTCATCGGCCCGTCATCGGCCTTCGCCGACCGCTGGGCCAGGCGCTTCAACGAGCCGCTGCCGGCCTTCGCCTCCGGCTGGATGATGGTGCGCCAGCGCGCCAAACAGCACGGCGTCGAACTGCCGCTCGTCATCTCCGATCATTGCGACTGGCCGGAACTGACCGAAACGATCCGGGAACTGCACCCGGCCGAGGTCTGGGTGACGCATGGCCGCGAGGAAGCCCTGGTGCGCTGGTGCCAATTGCAGGGCATCAAGGCGAAGCCGCTGCATCTGGTCGGTTATGAGGATGAGGGGGATTGAGCGTGGAGCTTGTCGCTGAAAACCCCGCCCCAACCCCTCCCCACAAGGGGGAGGGGCTTTCGTGCCGCGCCCGCCGCATTTCTCACACCCTCATTCCTGTGCTTGTCACAGGAATCCAGCCACCGCGCGTCGGCGCGGTGAAAGACTCATGCGACGTAAAAGGATCTCCCGCGTCCAAGGACTTGGACGCGCTGGATTCCTGTGACAAGCACGGGAATGAGGGAGTACCCGTTGGGCCTCTTCACGCCAGTGGGAGGCGCCCATGAAAGCCTTCGCCGACCTCCTCGACCGCCTGGTGCTGACCCCCAGCCGCAACGGCAAGCTGAAGCTGCTGACCGACTATTTCCGCGACACGCCGGATCCGGACCGCGGCTACGGCCTTGCCGCCATCGCCGGCACGCTGGAGGTGCGCAACGTCAAGCCCGCCATGCTGCGCGAGCTGGTGCTGGAGCGCATGGACGAGGTGCTGTTTCGCTATTCCTACGACTATGTCGGCGATCTTGCCGAAACCATCTCGCTCGTCTGGGACAATGAGAGGGATATCGACCGCTCGGCCCTTGCTCAGCCGCGTCTCGGCGAGGTCGTCACCGGCATGAATGCACTCGGCCGCACTGAAGTGCGCAGCTACGTTCGCGATCTTCTCGACCGGCTGGATTCGTCCGGCCGTTTCGCTTTCATCAAGCTTGCCACCGGCGCCATGCGCATCGGCGTTTCCGCCCGCCTTGCCAAGCAGGCGCTGGCCGATCTCGGCGATAAGGACGTCACCGAGATCGAAACCCTCTGGCATGGCCTGCAGCCGCCCTATGAGACGCTGTTCGAATGGCTGGCGGATGGCGGCGAAAAACCGGTGCTGGCCACACCGGCGATCTTTCACTCCGTCATGCTCGCCAATGCGGTGGAGGAGGGGGATCTGACCAGTCTCGATCCGGTGAACTACGCCGCCGAATGGAAGTGGGACGGTATCCGCGTCCAGCTCTCCCGCTCCGGCGACAGGCGCAAGATCTATTCCCGCTCCGGCGACGACATATCAGGCGCCTTTCCCGATATTCTCGACGCGATCAATTTTTCCGGCGTCGTCGACGGCGAGCTGCTGGTCGGCGGCACCGCGCGCTCCAACAGCCCGACCCGCACCTTCTCCGACCTGCAGCAGCGCCTGAACCGCAAGACGGTGACGGCAAAGATGCTTGGCGATTACCCCGCTTTCATCCGCACCTATGACCTGCTCTTCGATGGCGACGACGATGTCCGCGGCCGCACCTATGTCGATCGCCGCGATCGGCTGACCGAGATCATCGACCGCGCCCCTCATGACCGTTTCGATCTCTCGCCGCTCGTGCCGTTCTCGTCGTGGGAAGAGCTCGATACTCTGCGCGCCGCGCCGCCCGATCCGGTCATCGAAGGCGTGATGATCAAGCGCCGCGACAGTATCTACCAGGCCGGCCGCATGAAGGGTCCCTGGTTCAAGTGGAAGCGCAACCCCTACAACGTCGATGCGGTGCTGATGTATGCCCAGCGCGGCCACGGCAAGCGCTCCAGCTACTATTCCGATTTCACCTTCGGCGTCTGGGCCGATGACGAGGACGGCGAACAGCTGGTGCCCGTCGGCAAGGCCTATTTCGGCTTCACCGATGCCGAGCTCGAGGTGCTCGACAAATTCGTGCGCAACAATACCACCGAGCGTTTCGGCCCGGTGCGCGCCGTGCGCGCCGACAAGGATTTCGGCTTCGTCGTCGAAGTGGCCTTCGAAGGCATCAACCGCTCGACCCGGCACAAATCGGGGGTCGCCATGCGCTTCCCCCGCATCGCCCGCCTTCGCCCCGACAAGCCCTCCTACGAGGCCGACCGGCTGCGCACGCTGATCGCCATGATCGAGGCCAAGCCGGGGTGAGGTTGCATGCCCTGCGCAAAATGACGCAGGGCAATATTTTCAACATCATGTGTATTGGCGGCAACGATCTTCCGGTGCAGATTCTGCGTGCCGGGAAAATGATGGGTGCGTTATGAGCTCGCTTGAACAAAATTCTTTTTTCCGTCAACGCCGTGCCGTTCTGGCGGGTCTTGCCGGTGCACTTGTCCTGCCGCGCATGGCGGCCGCGTTCGATGTGCCGGACGAGCCGCGCCTTGCCAAGCGCGACTATGCCAAGGTCCGCCACCATTTCCGCACCAAGCTGTTGCAGAAGGGCCCGGCGCCCGACAAATACGAACTGCTGAATGCGCCTGCCGATGCCGACAAGATCTTCTACCGCTCCGGTTACGGCGAACTGGAGCTGGCGGCCTGGGTCTCGAAATACAAGCGCGAGCGCGCTGCCAAGCCTGCCGTGCTCTTCCTGCACGGCGGCAATGCCATGGGCGTCGGCCACTGGCAGCTGATGAAACCCTATATGGATGCCGGTTATGTCGTGATGATGCCGTCGTTGCGCGGCGAAAACGGCCAGATGGGCAATTTCTCCGGTTTTTACGACGAGGTCGACGACGTGCTCGCCGCCACCGAGCGCCTGGCGCATCTGCCAGGTGTCGATCCCGAGCGCCTCTTCATCGCCGGCCACAGCATCGGCGGCACGCTGACCATGCTGACGGCGATGACCACTCACAAATTCCGCGCCGCCGCACCGATTTCAGGCAACCCCGATGCCTTCCGCTTCTTCAACCGCTATCCGCAGGATATTCGCTTCGACGACAGCAATAAGCATGAATTCGAGGTGCGTTCGGCCCTGTGTTACGCTCATAGCTTCAAATGTCCGATCCGCGTCGTCCACGGCACGGAGGAGCCGCATTTCAACGACCGCGCCGATCTGCTGGCCCGCCGCGCCCGCGCCGCCGGCGTCCATATCGAGACCGAAACCATCGCCGGCAATCACACCTCGGCGCTGCCGGCCGAGATCGAACAGAGCATCCGCTTCTTCCACGGGGTGGCGGCCTGAATTCCAGCCGCTTCAAATTGAGGGCTATTGGCCCTATATTGTGGGAATGACGACGAACGCAGAGAGCATGCCAGAAAGCATGATTGTGCCGAACGACTTCCCCGAGCTGAAATCGCTCGCCTGGAATCGCGATCCCGCGCGCGCCATGCCTGCCAACGAGGCCTTCGCGCTTTATGAACGCAACTGGCGTTTCGTCGATACCGGCAGGCTGACCGAGCGGGAGGCGCAACTGATCCGCGAGCTGGCCGCCACCCATGGCAACGGCGTCCTGCTCGTTTCCTGATTTTCCGTTTCTTTATCCTTCGCGTTTAGGCTTGGGCGGAAATCGAGTGGCCACCATGGAATTCAGACGTCCGGAACATCGCACCATCGCCGCGGCTCTTCAGTTGATGGAGGCTGATTTTCTTCTGGCCAACAAGTGTTGGTTTGCCGGCGGAACCGCGATAGTCATGCATCTCGACGAATACCGACTGTCGCTCGATGTCGATTTTCTCTGTGCGGATGGCGAGGGATATCGCGTCTTGCGCATGGCGGCGGTCGAAAGCGGAGTAGGGGCGTTTTTCGCAAAGCCGGTAGCCGCGCTCCGGGATATCAGGACAGATCAGTATGGAATACGCACGGCTCTTACCCTTGAAGGGCAGCCGATTCGCTTTGAAATCGTGCGTGAGGCCCGGATTGCTCTTGAAGGCACCCTCGATCCACAGCTGAACATTCCCATGCTGTCGCTGCCGGATATGTTCGCTGAAAAACTGCTCGCCAATGCTGACCGCTGCCAGGACAGGGCCGTCGCCTACCGTGATGCTATCGATCTCGGCATGCTTCTCACCCGCTACGTGGAAATTCCCGCTGTCGCTGTTCTCAAGGCGACGGAAGCTTATGGGCAAGACATTGAGCGCAAGATCGGCTGGGTCCTCGCCAGACTTGAGGACGAGACTGAATTGAGACATGCCGCAAGCGTTCTGCAGATGGACGGTGACGTTGCCGCACAGGCGATCGCTGCGCTTCGCGGCGAAGCCCGGCGGCTCTGGTCGTCTTAGCCCGCAGCTTTCCCACCCCAACGCCAGCCTCGCGCCAGCCGCAGATGCCATCGTCCCGGCAGATATCGCTGTCTTGCCGATCGTTGATAAGGGTGGTTCCATGAATTTTCTGCGCCGGGTCTTCCCACTTGCCGGGCTCGTGATTGCAGTTGCGTCGCTGAGCGGCTGCAACATCCTCATTCCCGATGTCGCCGCCGATTCGCCCGCCCGCTTCGTCCAGGAAACCTCGCCGGTCTTCTATCAGCCGCCCGGCGTCGATCCGCGCCGGGTGCGGCCGATCCCCGATCAGCCGGTGCCGCAGACGCGCGAACTCTACAAGACCCAGTTCCACCAGACCTATGGCCTGCCGGTTACCAATCCCGTGCACATGGCAATGTACGGTCAGCAGCGTGACGAGGATTTCACCCTGCCGGCGATCCCGGTCAGCCGCGTGCAGCCGCAGTTCTTGCGCCAGGAGGTCGATTATCAGACGGCTGAGCGTCCCGGCACCGTGGTCATCGATACCAAGGCGCATTTCCTTTATTTCGTCGAGGGCAACGGCAAGGCGATGCGCTACGGCGTCGGCCTCGGTCGCGACGGTTACGCCTGGTCGGGGCGCGGCGTCATCCAGTGGAAGCAGAAGTGGCCGCGCTGGACGCCGTCGGTCGAAATGGTCTCGCGCCAGCCTGAAGTTCGCCCGTTCGGGGCGGAGAATGGCGGCATGAATCCGGGGCTGATGAACCCGCTCGGCGCCCGCGCCATGTATATCTTCAAGGACGGGCAGGATACACTCTATCGCATCCACGGCACACCTGACTGGCAGTCGGTCGGCAAGGCAACCTCGTCGGGCTGCGTGCGCATGCTGAACCAGGACGTTATCGATCTTTACGACCGCGTTTCGGCCAAGGCCGAGATCGTTGTGATGTAGCGCTGCAACAGCGCTACCCATATCGTCCGCTCCGGGCTGGACACGTCTGCGTGAAGCTATGGTTTATTTGGCGCAAGCCGATAGATCTTTTGATGTTGTTATCGGCATTGGACGAATCACCGGTTTATCCGGACGTCTCGTCCGGCTTCCCGCATCAGAGGAAATCAGTCCCGCGTCATGAGCTTCGATAGACATCTTTCCCGCCGCAGCTTTCTTTCCTTTTCGGCGTTGACCGCAGCCTCCGCGCTCGCCGGCTGCGCCTCCTCAGCCAACACCGTGACATCAGGCGATACGACGATCACCTACCGTTCGCCCATGCGCCTGTTCCAGTCCCCGGGTGCGTCGAGCGTGCCGAGTGGGGCTGAGCTTGCCGTCATGTATGGTCCCATCGAAGACGGCGGCTTTCTCATTCCAGCCGTTCCCTACGAACAGATCGATCCGCGCTATTATCGCCAGCGCGTCGTCGATCCCACCGGTCAGCCTCCCGGCACCATCGTCGTCGATACGCCGTCGCGCTTCCTCTATCTCGTCCAGGGTGACGGCATGGCGATGCGCTACGGCGTCGGCATCGGCCGCGAGGGTTTCGCCTGGCAGGGTTCGGGCGTCATCCAGTGGCGTCAGAGATGGCCGCGCTGGAAGCCGCCGAACGAGATGGTTGCCCGCCAGCCCGAACTCGTCAAATACTCGATCGAGAACGGCGGCATGGAGCCGGGTCTGAAGAACCCGCTCGGCGCCCGCGCGCTTTATATCTTCTCGAATGGAGAGGACACGCTCTACCGCCTGCACGGCAATCCCGACTGGCGCTCGATCGGCAAGGCCGTCTCGTCGGGCTGCGTGCGGCTGATGAACCAGGATATCATCGATCTCTACGACCGCGTGCCGACAAAGGCGCCCATCGTCGTCTGGCAGTAATCGTCACCGAGGCGGCCGCAATCCGGCCGCCTCGGCTTGATCCTTTTCCCGGGCAAGCAGATGCTTTGCCCCAGGCAAGCGAGTGCTTTGCCCCGGGGAAAAAGGGTGCTTTCCGCGGGGGCAAGAGCTTCATTTTGCGCCCGCGAGAGAATTATTTTCCGAAATAGCATTGCTTAATTCGGTAAATATCCTACATGGTGCGTATCGAATTGCTTGCGACCTTTGTCCACGCGCTTGAGCGCTCCGTCAGATATCCTCTCAACATCGATACGGCTTGTCGGGGATTATTCCGCAGGCGAACACAAACGGTTGAAAAGGAGATCGTTATGAATTCAGGCGTCGTCAAGTGGTTCAATGGCACCAAGGGTTTTGGCTTCATTCAGCCCGATGATGGTTCTACGGACGTTTTTGTCCATATCTCAGCGGTTGAACGCGCCGGAATGCGCGAACTCGTTGAAGGTCAGAAGATCCGCTACGATCTCGTCCGCGACAAGAAGTCCGGCAAGAATTCGGCTGACAACCTTCAGGCCGCATGATTTGTCATTCGCCTCTGCTGGCCATGAATATGGCAGCAGGCTGGCCATGTGCTGGCAGCAAGCTGACCACGGATGTACTGGCAGCGAGCTACCGATACCGGCGGCGGGCTGAGTGACTGGAAGAGGTCGGGTACCAGCCCGGCCTTTTTGCTTTGATCGCAGGCTTTTCCGGAATGCCCGGTCGTTCCTGAATGACCCCCGGTCGTTCTGATTGACCGAGTGAGCAGCCGAAGAGTCGAAGGGACGCTGAAATGGGCAGACCAAACTATAAAGTCGGCGACATGATCGTGCTGAAATCGGGCCTCACCCGCACGGCGAAAGCCGATAAGCGGTGCCGGATCTCCAGCATCCTGCCCAACGACCATGGGCATGTGCAATATCGCGTCCAGTTCGACGCAGAGAATTTCGAGCGCCGCATCACTGAGGCGGACATCGATACCGGTGAATCTCCGTCGAGGGCTTCCCCCGAGGCGGCAGCCAAGTCCGACGGCGCCGAGCCCTGGCTGAAGTTTTCGAGCATCAAAATCGGGAAATAGTCCCGCGTTTTTAATTTGGACAGTGCGGCGGCCGCCGCGACAGGAAGGATATCGTTTTGCAGGTACTCGTCAGAGATAACAATGTCGATCAGGCGCTCCGCGTGCTCAAGAAGAAGATGCAGCGGGAAGGCCTGTTCCGGGAAATGAAGGCGCGCAGCGCCTTTGAGAAGCCGTCCGAGAAGCGCGCCCGCGAAAAGGCCGAGGCCATTCGCCGCCAGCGCAAGCTCGCCCGCAAGAAGTTGCAGCGCGAAGGTCTGCTGCCGGCGCCGAAGAAGGTTCTCCGCCCCACCCGCTAATCCCGGCTGTGGCATCACGGCCAACAGTGGCATCACGGGCTCACCGCGGAATCACGGCCAACCGTGAATCATGGTTTCTGCCGTGGAGCCATGGCTTACAGCGCCGCGCGTCTTTTCCAGACGCGCAAAGGAGGCTGTGACACTTGAATTTCAGTATAATTCCTTGAACCGATTTCGATTTGAGGAACTATGCAGCAACGCCGCCATCACCTGGGAAAGGGGCACATGACCGCCACCAAGGGAGAATTCTTCAATCCTGCCAAGCTTTCGTCTCGCGACAAGGCCGAAGCGACCGACCACACGGCGCGCGCGATTATCGCCGCCGAGGCATCGGCCCGTGACAAGAAGACGGAGAAGCTGAAGGCGCTGCGTTTGCAGCAGGAGGCCGAGGCCGAACCTAAGGCGGCGCCTGCCAAGAAGCGCCGGTCGCCGGCTAAGCCGCGGCCCTGATCTCTCGGCGCGCCCGCCCGCTCTACCGGGTGTGCCGGCTCTATCGGATGAATGCGTTCAGCCGCCCGTGCCGGCCCGCCCGAGATTGCCCCGCAGCCGATGCAGCATGTCGCGCATCTCGGCCATTTCCTCAAGCGTGCAGCCTGCGGCTTGCCCGATCGCCGTCATGATCGTATCGATCTCCCCCTTCATTGCCTGACCTTGCGGGGTCAGCGACACGATCACCTGCCGTTCGTCGCGCAGGTCGCGGATGCGCTTGAGCAGCCCGCTCTGTTCCAGCCGTTTCAACAGCGGCGATAGCGTGCCGGAATCGAGATCCAGTTGCTCGCCGATCGTCTTCACCGGCAATTCGCCGCGTTCCCACAGCACCAGCATCACCAGATATTGCGGATAGGTCAGGCCGACCTTGTCGAGGATCGGCTTGTAGGCGCGGGTGAAAGCATGCGCTGTCGCGTAGACCGCGAAGCACAACTGCTTTTCCAGCCGCTTCTCCTCTTGCGGTATCTCCATCGTCTTCGTCGTTTGCGCTTTCATATCCATCATCCCTGAGGCGCTGATTGTCCTCTTTTCGAATCCGAAATGCAATTTGCAAAATTCACTTGCGTACAATTTAATTGTGCGATAATAAAAATCCAACCCGATCGAAGGGCCAATCAAAGGAGATCGTCATGCCTATTCTCTATACGACCAAAGCCTCTGCCACCGGCGGCCGCGCAGGCCGCGCCGTTTCCGAAAACGGCGTTCTGGACGTGACGCTGACAGTTCCCAAGGAACTCGGTGGTGACGGCGCGACCGGCACCAATCCCGAACAGCTTTTCGCTGCCGGCTACTCCGCCTGCTTCCTCGGTGCATTGAAATTTGTCGCGGGCCAGCAGAAGGTCAAGATTCCCGAGGACACGACGGTCTCCGCCAAGGTCGGCATCGGCCCGCGTGAAGATGGCGGCGGCTTCGGCATCGAAGTGGCGCTGACGGTCAACATTCCGGGTCTCGACCGCGAAACCGCTGAAAAGCTCGCAGCCGCAGCCCACATCGTCTGCCCCTACAGCCACGCCATGCGCACCTCGACCGAGGTCCCGGTCACCGTCGCCTGATCGGAGCAATTCCCAGCAAAAGTGTGGGAGCAGCTTCCATCTTCGGCCGGACGCCGTCGCGCTTCAACTCCTGAGACGAACGCAGTAGAGCCCGGCCCAGGAGATCGGTGAGGCCAGCCCCTCATCCGGCTGCCGCCACCTTCTCCCCGTAAACGGGGCGAAGGGGATATGCCGCGACCTCTCCGTTCCTCGCCAACCTCTCGCGGGGCACGTCCCCTCTCCCCGTTTTTACGGGGAGAGGGCTAGGGTGAGGGGCAGCCATCGGCTTGCTCTATTCGGCCGCTAGCCGTCCGCTGTGACGAGGTCGGCGTTCAGCCCGGCGGCCCGGGCGTTTCTGCCATCATTCATGACAGCGCCTGCAGGTCCTGCCGCAGCCTTGCGGCGCCGCCATCCGGCAGCTTTCCGTCGATCATCGCATGCGTGCTTTCCCAGATCGGCAGCGCTCTCGCCAACACCGCCTTGCCTTCGACGGTGAGGCTCAGCAGCCGGCCGCGCCTGTCCCTCGGGTTCTCCATCACCTTCACCCAGCCCTTGCGCTGCAGCGGCTTCAGCGCCGCCGTCAGCGTCGTCTGGTCCATGGCGAGCAGGGCGGCGACCGGCCCCATTGGCGGTGGTTCCGGCCGGTTCAGCGACATCATCAGCGAAAACTGCCCATTGGTCAGCCCGGCCGGCCTCAGCGCATCGTCGAACAGCCGGGCAAGCGCGCGTGCCGCCCGCTGCACATGCAGGCAGAGGCAGGTGTCGCGCACCAACAGCGTCGTGGAAAAGGGAATCTCGATCGAATTTGACATGCCCCATTTCTATTGATATCAATGTATTTAGTCAAGGAGAAGGAGATGAGCCGGCTTCACCGGCAAGCGCCGGAGGAGGGCGCATTTCATGCAGAATGAAGTTGTGTCCCGCGAAGAGTGGCTCGAAGCCCGCCGTGCCCTGCTGGCCAAGGAGAAGGAGGCGACGCGGCTACGCGACAGCGTCAACGCCGCCCGTCTGGCGCTGCCCTGGGTGAAGGTCGACAAGGATTATGTCTTCGAAACGCCGGAGGGCAGGAGGTCGCTCGCCGATCTCTTCGACGGCCGCAGCCAGTTGCTGATCTACCATTTCATGCTCGGCCCGGATTGGGACGCCGGCTGCACCGGCTGCTCCTTCCTGTCCGATCATGTCGATGGCGCCCTGCCGCATCTGAACCATCACGACGTCACCTGGGTCGCCGTTTCACGCGCGCCGCTCGACAAGATCGCCGCCTATAAACAGCGCATGGGCTGGCAATTTCCCTGGGTCTCTTCCTTCGGCAGCGACTTCAATTTCGATTATCACGTATCTTTTAGCCCGGAGGATCTTGCCAAGGACGAGGTCTTTTACAATTTCACGCCTATGCAGCCGGCTGACGCCAATGACGAACTGCCGGGCCTCAGCGCTTTCTACCACAACGACAGGGGCGAGATCTTCCATACCTATTCGAGTTATGCCCGCGGGCCGGAAGAACTGATCGGCACCCTGATGATCCTCGATCGCGCGCCGAAAGGCCGCAACGAGGACGGCACGATGAATTTCGTGCGCCGCCACGACGAATATGATGAGGCCCCGAAGGCGCCATCCTGCTGTCACTGAAATAGGCCACCATCACTCAAGGGAGAAGAGGACGATGAAGACCGCTGAAGTGCTGAAGGAACATTCCTTCCTGGAAAGACTGATCGGCGACTGGACCGTCACCGCACCCGACATGACGGGAAGCGAGCCCTGGACGGAAACCGTCCGCTCACTGCACGGCATCTGGTTCGTCGCCGAAGGGACCGGCCGCATGCCTGATGGCAAAGAGGCCACCAGCATCCTGACGCTCGGCTACAACGCCGCAAAAGGCAAATACGTCGGCAGCTGGATCGGCAGCATGATGGATTATATGTGGGTCTATGAGGGCGAGCTCGACGCGTCAGGCAGTGTGCTGGACCTCTATACCACAGGTCCCGACTTCAACAGCGAGGGGCTTGCCGATTACCGCGAGCAGATCACCTTCACCGACGCCGATCACCGCACCTTCATCTCCAGCGCCAAGCAGCCTGACGGTTCCTGGAAGCAGTTCATGGAAGCACATTACGCCCGCAAGATCTGACAATCACGGCGCTCAACCTTGAAAAAGGGGTTTCGAAAAAGAGGCCTCGGGAAAAGGGCGTCGAACAAGGGAGAGTATGATGTCCGAGACGCATGGAAAGTTCATCTGGTGCGAGTTGATGACCCCCGACACATCGGCTGCCGCGAAATTCTATAGCTCGGTCGTCGGCTGGACCACCTCCGAAATGAAAATGGAGGGCATGCCCACCTATACGATCTTCGAGGCGAACGGCATCGGCGTCGCCGGCCTGATGGAATTTCCGGCCGAACTCGAGGGTAAGGGCATTCCACCGAACTGGACGGGTTATGTCGATGTCGACGACGTCGACCAGTCGGCCAAGGATTTCGCCGCCAATGGTGGTTCGGTCCGCCGTCCGCCGGAAGACATCCCGACCATCGGCCGCTTCGCCGTCGTCGCCGATCCACATGGCGCGGTGCTCTGCATCATGACGCCGGCGCCGATGGAGAAGCCCATGCCGGAACTGGCCTTCGACGCACCCGGCAATATCGGCTGGCGTGAACTCTATGCCGGCAATGGCGAACAGGCGCTGGCCTTCTATTCCAAGCTGTTCGGCTGGACGAAGGACAGCGAAATGGACATGGGCCCGATGGGCGTCTACTATCTTTTCGCCCATAACGGCAGGCAGACCGGCGGTATGATGACCAAGCCGGAAAACATGCCGATGACGTTCTGGTGCTATTATTTCATCGTGCCCACCCTCGACGCCGCGATCGAACGCGTCACCTCAGGCGGCGGCAAGGTCGTCCACGGCCCGATGGAAGTCCCCGGCGGCAGCTGGATCATCCAGGCCACCGACCCGCAAGGCGCCTTCTTCTGCCTGGTCGCACCGAAGCGGTAGGGTTTGACGCGGCAGCTGCGGCAGGCCCCTCATACGGCTGCCGCCCTGCCTTTCCGTCAGAACTTGTAGCTGGTCCCGAAGAGGACCTTATCCTGCGTAGCGCCGACATCGCCGATGGTCGAGCCGAAGTCCTTGTTGCCGAAATCGGAATGGCGATATTCGCCGCGCACCAGGATATTGTCTGTGACCGCGTGTTCGATGCCACCGCCGGCCGTCCAGCCGATCAGGATGCCGTCCTTCTTTCCGGCAGCGGAAATGTCGACCTTGCCGCCGCCGGCCGCCACGCCTGCCGTTGCAAAGAACAGGGTGCGATCCCAAGCGTAACCTACCCGAGCTCGGCCCGAGGCATCCCATTCGAGGTTCGCATTGTCATTTTTCTCGAAGTTGTAGTTAAAGTCGTTCTCGATGCCGTAGACGATATTTCCGGATTGGAAATTATAGCCGGCATGCAGGCCTGACGTGCCGCTGTCGATATCCTGATCCGAGCCGAGGATCTTTGCCTGGCTCCAGGAATATCCGCCTTGGGCGCCGAGATAGAAGCCCGACCAGTCATAGGCTGAAGATACCTCTCCGGCGGACGGCGCCGGCGGCGTTTCATAGGTGAGATCGGCGGCAACGGCCGGAACGGCAACCGAAAGCGCCAGGACGGCGCAGGCGACTAATCTGATATGCATGGAGATGCCTCGTGTTCATGGGAAGAAAAGCCGAGAGGGCGATTGCGACACCGCCCGGCTCTCAAGAAACCATGCCCCGCGCCGACGTTGCGGAGTGTCTTTTAACATTGAGATTTGTTGCGAACCCTCGCGAAGGATGGGGCGGCGCGGCACGCCGCGCCACCCATCACACGCCTGATCCCAACGAAGCAAAGAACCCCTCCGGGCTTTCGACTTCCACCAGCCGCTTCTTCTCGATCAGCCAGAACCGGTTTCCCACCGCCCGCACGAAACTGCGGTCATGCGAGACCAGCAGGCAGCTCGCCTCGTGCGCCATCAACTCGCCCTCCAGCGTCTCCTGTCCCTCGATGTCGAGATGGTTGGTCGGCTCGTCGAGCAGGTAGAAATTCGGTTCCGCAAGCCGCAGCACCAGCATGCCGAGCCGTGCCTTCTGGCCGCCGGACAACTGGCCGATCGGTTTTGCCTGCATGTCGATCGTCATGCCGGCGCCAGCCAGCAAGCCCCGCGCCCGCTGGTCGCCGACATCGAAGCGGCGGATGATTGTGCCGATCGGCGTATCGGTGTCGGCAAGATCGGCAAGCGCCTGGTCGCCATAGCCGAGCACGAGCGAAGGCGTCGCCTTGACGCCGTCCCGCGCCGTATCCGGTCTTTCGATCGCCTGCTTCAGCATCGACACCAGCCGCGACTTGCCGGCGCCGTTGAGGCCGAGCAGCACGATGCGGTCACCCTGGCAGATGAATTGTCGGCCGGTTTTGAACAGCAGCGTTCCATCCGGCGTCGTCACCGCCGCATCCTCCAGCGTCACCAGCACCTTGGCATGCGTGCCGCGATTGGCAAGCCGGATGGCGCCGGCCGAGCGCTCCAGATGCGCCGGTTTTGCCGCATCCTCCAGCTTCTCCGCCCGCTGCTTGAGCTGTTTCGTCTTGACGACGAGCAGATCGCTGCCGGAGTTGATGCCGATATTGTTGAGCTTGGCCGCCTGCTTGCGCAGTTGCTCCGCCACTTTCATGTCGCGCTCGTAGCGCCGGGCTTCGGAAGCGTCGGCCTCGTCGAGGGCGGCGCGCGCCCTTGTATAGGGCAGGGCGAAGACCGGCGATTGCTCCGGCCGCAGGAACAGCGTCCGGTTGGTCGTCGCATCGAGGAAGGCGCGATCGTGGCTGGACAGGACAACCGGCACGTCGCGCGGCAGCGCATTCAGCCAGCTCTCCAGCTGCGCGATCTTTTCGAGGTCGAGATGGTTGGTCGGCTCGTCGAGCAGAAGCACATCGGGTTCGCTCACCCAGGTGCGGGCAAGCATGGCAAGCCGCTGCCAGCCGCCACTCAACTGCTTCAGCGGCCGGCCGCGCATGACCTCCGGCACATCTAGCGATTCCAGCACCACGTCGACCCGCCAGCTTTCGCTTTCGGCCTGATCGGCCGGCAGCGCCTGCAGCACCGTATCGTAGAACGGCGTGTCGAAAAGGGCAGGCGGCACATTCTGCGCGACATGGCCGACGGTCAGCCCGCGCGCTTTGGTGATCTCGCCCTCGCTTGGCTCCAGCGCGCCGGTGATGCAGGCAAGCAGCGTCGATTTCCCCCGCCCGTTGGCGGCGACGAGACCAATGCGGTCGCCGCCATTGACGACGAGATTGAGCTTGGAAAACAACGGACTGCCCAGCGTCACGCCGAGATTGCGGATATTGATGAGTGTCATGATCGTTCTCTGGTCTTGACCGGGTATCAAGCGCGCTCCGGGGCGTTCAGCCATCACGGGATTGCGCGGTTCGAGCCCGGGAAATGAGAGGAATGCGCGCTGTCATCTACGGCGTCGCATTGGCCACGAAGGGCAGACCAGGAAGAGATGTCGAGAAACGGTCTCTGGTCAGCCCTGCAAACGCATTTGCAGGGCGTTGACGGGACCACGCTGGCGATTAAACCGAAAATAATACTGCATTGCGTGATCCTCCTTTCTCAAAAGCTTGAGCGATCCAAATAACATTGCCCGCAAGAAGAGGCAAGGGAGCCGGACGTGCGCCGATTTCCAGCCACAAACCGTGCATAGAGGATTCCTCGGGGCCGACCGGGAGAACAAGACGCATGCTCATTGCCCATTTGCCGGCAGGCTACATTCTGGCGAGCGCCGCGCGGCAGCGATCCGCTGCGCCCGGCATCATGACCGCGGCATTGGTCGGTAGCGTGCTTCCGGATTTCGACATGGTCTATTTCTTTCTGACCGGCGGCAAGGTCCATCATCACGACTATGTCTCGCACTGGCCGCTGTTCTGGCTTGCTCTCGCCGTCGTGGCTCTGCCGGTGATCGGACGGCTGGCGTCGCGCTGGTTTCCCGCGGCCGCCGTCTTTTTCGCAGCCGTCATGCTCCACATGATCATGGATACCGTCGCCGCGCCGATCCTCTGGCTCGCGCCATTCGATTGGTCGAAATTCGAGCTGACGACGGTGCCGGCGACCTACAGCAATTGGGTCGTGAGTTTCATGTTGCATTGGACCTTCGCTCTTGAACTCCTGATCTGCGTAACCGCGTTGATCGTCGCCGTCTGCCGGAGCCGTCGCGTCGGAGGCCGGCAGCAGGCATGAGCCGGAATTATCCCGGGTCGGCGGGCGACAGTTCCAACCGTCGCGTGATCCCAATGCTCTGAAGGAACGTTTCGTCGTGGCTGACGACGAGCAGCGCGCCGTCATAGGCGCGCAGTCCGGCCTCGACCGCTGATATCGAGTCGATGTCGAGATGGTTGGTCGGCTCGTCGAGGATCAACAGCGGCGGCGGTGCCGAGCCGAGCACGCAGGCAAGGCCCGCCCGCAGCAATTGCCCGCCGCTGAGCGCCGATACGGTCTGCAGCGCCGCATCCGCCCGGAACATGAAGCGGGCAAGCGCAGCCCGGCAGGTATTTTCATCGGAAAGCGGATTGATCCGGCGGAAATTGTCGCGGATCGAGATCGACGGATCGAGCAGGCTAACCTTCTGATCAAGCACCGAGAGGTCGGTCATGACGTTGACCGTGCCGGCCCAGGGTTTCAACTCGCCGGTAATAAGCGCCAGCAACGTCGTCTTGCCCGAGCCATTGCGGCCGGTGACGGCGATACGCTCCGGTCCCGTCACATCGAAGGAAAGATTGCGGATGACGGGATCGCCTGGCAGATAGCCCGATGTCACGCCATCCATTTTCAGGACGGTCTTGCTGGTCGGCAGCCCGGTTGGCGGCAGGGTGACCGACAAGGGCTGCAGGATCTCGATCTTCTCGCGCGCCGCCCTTGCCTCGTCCAGTGCCTGGGCGCGCCGACGGTCGGCGAGGCGGGCATTGTTGCCACCCGTCGTTTCGCTCCGCTCCTTCATACCGCCGAGCACGATGCGCGGAATGCCGCCCTTGGCGGCCGTCTTCCGCCCGGTGCTGTCCCTCTGCGCCTGACGCTCCACCGTCGCCTGCGCCTTCCTGGCAACCTCGGCGATGCGTTTTTCGGCGTCAGTGAGATCATGCCGTGCCGCCGCGAGCTCGAGCGCCTTGCGTTCGCGATAATGGCTCCAGTTTCCGCCGTAGCGCGTGGCAGAGAGCGACGTCAGTTCCACGATCGCATCGACACTTTCGAGCAGTTCGCGGTCATGGCTGACGATGACGGCGCCGGCCCGCCAGCCTGACATCAGCGCGATCACCGCCTCGCGGCCCTCGCGATCGAGATTGTTGGTCGGTTCGTCGAGCAGCAGAAAGTCCGGTTCGGTGAAAACAAGCGCCGCAAGCCCGGCACGGGTGCGCTGCCCGCCTGAGAGCACAGCAAGCGGCGTCTCCGGCAGTGCGTCGAGCCCCGTCCGATTGAGCGCTGCGGCAATGCGCGCCTCTAGCCTCCAGTCCGCGGATGCCAGCTCGTCGGCCGTTGCCTCGCCGGCTTCCGCATGGCGAAGAATAGCGAGTGCGTCGGTCACGCCGAAGAGATCGGCAACCGTTTCGTCAGACGTCACCTGAACGCTCTGCCGTAGCACGCCGAGACTGCCGCTGACGGATACCGTCCCGGAATGCGGCTGGAGTTCACCGGAGACGAGCTTGAGCAGCGTCGTCTTGCCGACGCCATTGCGCCCGACCAGACCGGTACGCTCAGCCCCGAAACTCAGGTCGAGATTGGAAAAAAGCGGCCGCCCGTCAGGCGCGGACCACGAAATTTGGGAGAGGGTGATGGATGCAGGCATGGATATGGTTTTCCCCGTTGGCAAGGCGAACTGGCGTTGCGATCGGGTTGAAATCCATTGCGGCACACATCCTGTTGAAATGGTCGATGGCAGGTAATTTAGGGAATAAATGCTGCGGGTTCAAGAAGGGGAACGATCAGAGAAGGCGTGGGAAGTTGCCCCTCACCCTAACCCTCTCCCCGTAAACGGGGCGAGGGGACGTGCCCTACGAGAGGGGAGGAACGGAGAGGTTGCGGCTATTCCGCTTCGCCCCGCGAGCGGGGGTCCGAAGGACGGGGCGAGACCTGTGGCTCGACCCCGATCGGTGCCGGCAGGCGGATGAGAATCTGTGTTGGTTGTCAAGGGGGATTTGGGGTCCAGAGGCGATCCTGAGATAGAAGGCAGTTTGCCAGAACGAGCAATTTACGCATGACGGCGACCAAGATGACCTTCGCTGGTTTTCCTGCGGCTTTGAGTGTGTCTGCGAAACGAGCAAGGGTGGGATTGTAGCGACAGGCAGACAAGGCGGCCATGTAGAGCGCGCGCCGGGGTGCGGGCCTGCCGGCGCGGATGGAACGACGTCCGGTTCGGGCACCGCTGTCGTTAGCGATTGGGGCAAGCCCTGCCAGCATGGCGGCCTGCTTGCCCGAACAACTGCCCAACTCGTCCATGCCGGCCATCAATGCCAGGGCCGTGACGCGGCCGATGCCGGGAATGGAGGTGAGGATCTCGGCCTTGCGGTAGAGCTGCGGATCCTCGCCGACACGTCGCTCGATCTCTTTGTCGAGACGTTCGACATGCTGTTCCAGCCGACGCACGAGACGGTTGAGTTCGCCGCGCAGAAGGGCGGTGGTGGCAGTCTTGCTGCGGTTCTGCAGGGCGGTGATGTCGCATTTGGCTGCCGATCGTGCATTGACCAGCTCCTGCAAGGCCTCAACGTGAGGACTTGGTGGCGTGTCGGCCGGCGGGCGCAGGCTCTCGGCCAGGAGCGCCAGGAAACGGGCATCGAGACGGTCGGTCTTGGCGAGATAGCCGCAGGCACGGGCAAACATGCGGGCGCGCAGCGGATCGACCACGGCGACGGCAAAGCCATCGAGCCAAAGCGAGCGATGGGCGGGGCGATGGAACTTGCCGGTTGCCTCCATCACGATGCTTTTGGGCCGATGCCTGGCCAGCAGCCGTTTCAGCTGGCGGATGCCGGTCTTGTCATTGCTAAACCGCCGGCTTTCGCCCAGCGGATGCAGATGAATATCGAGCCACTCTTTACTCACGTCCACACCGGCATAAACTACCGGCATCGCGTCTTCTTGGAACGAAACCTTGCCTTGCATGCGGGACTTGCTCCCCATCATCTGTTCAGGACAAACGCGAGGACGGCCGGACCAATCTCATCCCCGGTTCAAGCCAAGGGGCCTGCGGTCCCGGCCGTCCGCACTCCGGCGGATGGCCATCCGCCGGAGTGCGCACCGATCATCCAACAATCAGTGCAAATTGAACATGCAAGGGGCTTTTATAGCTCGCCGCAACCCTACCGCTTCAAGCTCCCCAAGATCCCGCGCACCAGCGCCCGGCCGACTTGTGTTGCCACCGTGCGGGCCACGCTCTTCATTGCCGCTTCCACCACCGTTTCGCGCTGATAGCCGGACGTCCGGCCGCGCGATTGGCCGCGGCCCTGGTTGTCGTCGTCATTGCCGCCGCCGAAGCCCGGCAGGTTCCAGCCGGAGGTTGTGCCGCCCTGTTGCTGAGGCGCTTCTTCCTGCGCCCGTTTGGCGGCTTCGGCATCGGCTGCCTTCTTCGCCCGTGCGGCCAGCAGTTCGAAGGCGGATTCGCGGTCGATATCCTCGTCATAGACGCCGAGAACCGGGCTCCTGTCCATGATCTGCCGGCGCTCGTCATCGGTCACCGGGCCGACGCGGCCGGAGGGTGGGCGGATCAGCGTGCGCTCGACGATCGAAGGCGCGCCCTTGGCCTCCAGCGTCGAGACCAGCGCCTCGCCGGTGCCGAGATTGGTGATGACGGTGGCGCAATCGAAGGCCGGATTGGCACGGAATGTATCGGCCGCCGTCCGCACCGCCTTCTGCTCGCGCGGCGAATAGGCGCGAAGCGCGTGCTGCGCCCGGTTGCCGAGCTGGGCGAGCACCGTTTCCGGCACGTCGAGCGGGTTCTGCGTCACGAAATAGACGCCGACGCCCTTGGAACGGATCAGCCGCACCACCTGCTCGACACGTTCGGTCAGCACCTTCGGCGCATCGTTGAAGAGCAGGTGCGCCTCGTCGAAGAAGAAGACGAGCTTCGGCTTGTCGGGGTCGCCCACCTCGGGCAATTCCTCGAAGAGTTCGGAGAGCAGCCAGAGCAGGAAGGTGGCGTAAAGCCGCGGGTTCATCATCAGCTTGTCGGCCGCCAGCACCGAGATCTGGCCGTAGCCGTTGTTGCTGGTGCGCATGATGTCGGAAATCTTCAGCGCCGGTTCGCCGAAGAAATTCTCGGCGCCCTGCTGTTCGAGAACGAGCAGCGCCCGCTGGATCGAGCCGACCGAGGCCTTGGAGATCAGGCCGTACTGGTTGGAAAGTTGGCTGGCGTTCTCGCCCATATAGTTGAGCAGCGAGCTGAAATCCTTGAGGTCGAGCAACGGCAGCCCGCCCTGGTCGGCGATCTTGAAGGCGATGTTGATGACGCCTTCCTGCGGTTCGGAGGCATCCATCAGGCGGGCGAGCAGCAGCGGCCCCATCTCGGCGATGGTGGTGCGCACCCGGTGGCCCTTCTCGCCGAACAGATCCCAGAAGATCACCGGAAACTGGTCGAATTCGTAGTCGGTGAAGCCGATCTGCTCGGCGCGCTTCGTCAGGAAATCCTTCGGCTCGCCCTTGGCGGCGATGCCGGACAGATCGCCCTTGATATCGGCCGCAAATACCGGAACGCCGGCCCGCGAGAAACCTTCGGCCAGCACCTGCAGCGTCACCGTCTTGCCGGTGCCGGTAGCGCCGGTGACGAGGCCGTGACGGTTGCCGAATTTCAGGTCGAGATATTCCGGCTTGTTGATGCTGTCATCGGGATTGCGGCTCGCGCCGATGAAAATCTTGCCATCCTCGATCATTCGGAATGCTCCCTTGGGGCTCTGCCGCCATTTGTATGAGAAGGCGTGCTTCTGCCACCTTCATCGAACCATCGTTTCCTTGTTATAAGCAGGCAGGTGCATGCCGACAACTGTTTGCATTGAAAGCAAAACCGGACAAAGTGCGGCCCGGGGAGGGGCCGGCTTGAGTTGCCGTCGAATCTCGATTAACGTTGACGTTAACGTCAAAAAACAGGAGGCTGACATGAATGAAATTGTAACCCAGATCGCCGATCGCGTGGGTATTGCGCCGGACCTCGCCGAAAAAGCGCTCGGCATGATGCTCGGCTTCCTGCAGCGCGAGGCCGCCGATGGCCCGGTTGCCAAGATGATCGAAGCGATCCCCGGCGGCGCCGATCTCGTTGCCCAGTTCAACGGCGCAGGCGCCGGCGGCGGCGGCCTGCTCGGCGGGCTGATGAGCTCGCTCGGCGGTGGCGGCATCATGGGGCTCGGCCAGCAGCTGATGGGTGAGGGCCTCGGCATGGGCGAGATCACCTCGCTTGCCAAGGAAACCATCGCGATCGCCAAGCAATATGCCGGCGAAGAGGTCGTCGACGAGGTCGTCGCTTCCGTCCCAGGCCTCAGCCAGTTCGTCTGAGACGAGGGATCGGCAGGAGCCTCGCTTTGTTGCGGGGCTCACTGTTCTCGCTATACCGGGGTGAAAAGCAAGCGCTGTCCCTATGAAAGGAGAGTTCGTGACCGTCTGGCGCCCATCGCAGCAGATCAGGGTGAAGGTGATCGGCCTCGCCTGGCGGAAAGACCAGCTGCTTGCCGCCGAAGTGGAGAATGACAGCGGCCGCATCAAGGGCGTTCGCCCGCTTGGCGGCGCGATTGAATTCGGCGAGAGCCGCGAAGAAGCCCTGCACCGCGAATTCCAGGAGGAACTCGAGACCGATATCCGCATCGTCGGCCCCTGGCATCTGCTTGAAAACATCTACGAGCATCACGGCGCGACCGGTCACGAATACATCTTTGCTGCCGATATCGAACTGGCCGATGCATCGCTCTATGAGCGCGACGAAATCCACTATTCCGAGCTCGACGAGACGGCGGCGACCGCGCGCTGGTTCTGTCGCGACAGCCTGCGGGACGCCGGCATCGATCTCTATCCGACAGGTCTCGACAGGCTGCTGTCGC
Organism: Rhizobium sp. CB2179; assembly: GCF_057653455.1. Classification (NCBI taxonomy): domain Bacteria; kingdom Pseudomonadati; phylum Pseudomonadota; class Alphaproteobacteria; order Hyphomicrobiales; family Rhizobiaceae; genus Rhizobium; species Rhizobium sp. CB2179. The sequence goes on from NZ_CM172781.1 coordinate 936,197, forward strand.
GCTGGCGCGATTGAGCCGGAGATCGCCCGCTCTGAGGCGCCATATTCCGATCGCCAAACTTTGATCGTCCGCCTCCGCTTCCGGGGAACAATGAGGTCGTTCTGCTGTTTCTGTCGCATCGCTGAAACCATAGGGAATAGCATCATGCGTATGTTTCTTGCAGCAGCCTCGATCATTCTCCTCGGCTTCGTCGCTCCGGCCTTCTCCCAGGCGCTTGCTGATATGGACTCTAGCGGCCGCTTCGGCGGCATGCCACCCGGCACGGTGCCGGGAGCGGAATCCAATGGCGGACTCATGATTCCGCTCGATCCAGTCGAAACCGGTGATATCACCGTCGTCATTCCGTCCGATCGGACCATCTGCCCGCGGCCCGGAACGCGTCAGTACCGCGCGGCAGAGCGCGACGGTACGCTAAGCGACGCCTGCCGCTGACAGGATAGGCCCCAGATCAGAAAGCAGGACCGGCTATTTGTCGTTTTTGTGCAGCACGACGCCGAGTTCATGCCACTGCCGCCTGTCGCGCTGCATCAGTTCGTCGGCTGAGGCGGGTCCCATGCTGCCCGGCGCGTAGGCGTCAGGCACACTCTGGTCGTTCGCCCAGATATCGAGGAAGGGCTGCACCACCGCCCATCCGGCTTCGATGCCGTCGGCGCGCTGGAACAGCGTCTGATCGCCGATGAAGAGATCGTAGAGCAGTGATTCATAGCCGGTGGTCTTGGCAATATCGAATTTGTCGGCATAGCGGAAATCGAGCGAGACCGGCACGGTATCGACCGAAAGCCCCGGCGATTTGATCGAGATTTCCATGCTCATGCCCTCATCCGGCTGCACCTGGATCACCAGCCGGTTCGGCGGCAGGCGGCGCTTGACGTCGGTCTCGCGAAACTGCGCGAAGGGCACCGGCTGGAAGGTGATGACGATCTCGGTGTCGCGCGCCGTCAGCGCCTTGCCGGTCCTGAGATAGAAGGGCACGCCGGCCCAGCGCCAGGTATCGGCATAGAGCTTCAGCGCCACGAAGGTCTCGGTCCTGCTGTCGGGCGAGACGTCCTTGGTGTCGCGATAGGCGGGAAGCTGAGCCCCATTGAGCGGGCCTGCAGCATAGGCGCCGCGCACGCCATGCGTCTTGGCCTCCTCAGGCGTATAGACGCGCAGCGCCTTCAGCACCTTGCTCTTTTCATTGCGGATCGCTTCGGCATCGAAGCTGTTCGGCGGCTCCATGGCGATCATCGCCAGCAGTTGGAAGAGATGGTTCGGCACCATGTCGCGCAGCGCGCCGGTCGCATCGTAGAATTTGCCGCGGCTGCCGACATCGACGATCTCGGCGGCGGTGATCTGCACGTGGTCGATGTAGCGGCTGTTCCACAAAGATTCGATCATCATGTTGGCGAAACGCGCCGTCATCAGGTTCTGCACCGTTTCCTTGCCGAGGAAATGGTCGAGCCGGTAGACTTGGCTCTCCCCGACCTGCGCGAGGATCTGTGCATTGAGCGCCTGCGCCGAGGCGAGATCGGTGCCGAACGGCTTCTCGATCGCGACGCGGCGGAAGACGCCGTCGCTTTCATCGGTCAGCCCATGCGCGGCGAGCTTCTCGACGATCGTGCCGAAGAAGGAGGGTGGCACCGCGAGATAGAAGGCGGCATTCGCATGCGGCCCCAGCCTCTTGCCGATCTCGACGAAAATATCGTCCTTGGTGAAATCCCCGGACGTATAGGAAATTCGCCGGCGCAGGCTTTCCCAGGCCTCGTCCTTCACCATCGGCTCTTCGCCGCTCAGATGGCTGAGGAATTGGTCGAGCCGCCCGCGCAGGAACTCGTCGTCACCCGGTTCGATGCCGATGCCGAGAATGTGGAGATCCTCGCCGACGAGGCGGCTGCGCGTCAGATTGATGATCGCCGGCACCAGCAGGCGGCGCGTCAGGTCTCCGGTTGCGCCGAAGATGACGAGGGTGACCGGCGGGGTAGGGGCAGCGTCCATGTGTCATCTCCTTGGATTTTGCGGCCGACTATACTGCGCGCCAGCTTTGCCGCAACATATGCAGGCGAGGGATAACAAGCATTTGACACTATCCGGGGTGCCCGAGCTCGAGTAGCCTTGCTTGCCGGCGGTCAGCGTCAGCCTTTCACCGCCACCATGAAGATCCTCGGAAACCTGAGCAGCACCCGTCCATCCGACATCTTGGGATAGGCCTTTTCCAACCGCTCCAGATAATCGGCCAGGAACGCCTCGCGATGCTCTTCGCCGGCATGGGCGAGATAGGGCATCAGCCCGGTTCCCTTCACCCATTCGACGATCGCCGCAGCATCCGCCATCGGGTGATTGTAGACGCTGTGCCAGATATCGACGCGCGCGGCTTTGGCGATCAGTCGGCTGTAATAGCTGGACGGCGGCGGCAGCGGCTTGCGGCGCACGCTCTTCGCCTCGAAGGCGGATTTCCACGGGCCGGCATGCGCCGTCTCCTCCATCGCCAGATGCGAGGGTTCGCCGAGATTGTCGGGCATCTGCACGGCCAGCACGCCGCCTTCGGAAAGCCCGTCCATCAGTCGGTCGAAGATATCGAGATGATCGGGCAGCCATTGGAAGACGGCATTGGCAAACAGCAGGTCGGCGGGTTCGTCCGGCTGCCAGCGGGTGAGATCGGCCTCGACGAAGGCAGTGCCCGGAAGCCGCTTGCGCGCCGCCTCCAGCATGTTCATGTCGCTGTCGACGCCCGAGACGCCGTCCGCCCCGTAGCGCTCGATGATCAGCTCGGTCGAATTGCCCGGGCCACAGCCGAGATCGATGGCATGACGAAGGTTTTGCAGCGGCACCTGTGCCAACAGGTCGCGCGCCGGTCGCGTGCGCTCATCCTCGAATTTCACATATTGATTGGCGGACCATGCCATGGCGTTCACTCCTGCTGTCAGGCCACATCGTCCATGTGGTGGATGCGGATCTTGTCGATGTTGCGGCCGTCGAGATTGACGACCTCAAAGGCGAAGTCGCCGGCGACGAAGCTTCACTCAGCCGACACAAGTATTTTGTCCACGCGCCTCCCGTCGAGATCGACGACTTCGAAGCGCCATCCATCTCTCGTGAAGCTCTCGCCCAATTCCGGCAGATGTTTCAACTCTTCCAACACCAGGCCGGCGACAGTCTGATATTCCAAGTCGCCATCGAGCTTGAGGTTTAAGAATTCAGCGAACTCGTCAATTGGCGTCCAGCCCGACACGAGATAAGAGCCGTCGTCTCGCCGAGCGATGGCCTGTTCATCGACCGGTCCCTCCTGCAGAGCCCCCATGATTGCTTCCAAAATGTCACCTGACGAGACAACCCCCTCGAAGTGGCCGTACTCGTCGAAAACCAGCACCATGTGAACGGGCGATTTCCTGATGGCTTCAATAACATTGATGGCAGTTGAAAGGTCTGAAACCACCGGGACGTCTTGCGTCAGAGCCTTGATGTCGGCGCTGCCGTGTTCGGACATCGCGTCGTAGAAGTCCTTGACCGGAAGGATGCCGATCACCTCGTCCGAACTGCCTTTTCGAACGGGCAACCGCGACCGCTTCGTCCTGTGCAACTGGGTCCGAATTTCATCAAGGCTGTCGTCGATATCAATAATTTCGACGTCCCGTCGGGGCGTCATAAGCGCTCGGGCAGTGCGATCCGCCAGCCGCATGACACCTGATATCATCGCGGACTCTTCGCTTTCGATCACTCCAGCCGACTGCGCCTCGGCCAGAACAGTTTTGATTTCTGCGTCAGAGACATTTTCGCCACCTTTTCCTGTTTGGCCCAAGAGTTTGAGCACAAGATTTCCGGAGGCGTTTAGAAGCCACACGAGTGGCAGCGCAATTTTTGAAAGGACCGCCATAGCGGGTGCGACCCTAGCCGCAACCGCTTCGGGTTCCCGCAATGCGATCTGCTTTGGAACAAGTTCGCCGACGATCAACGAAAGATATGTGATTGCCACGACGACTGAACCTACGCCAATGGCATCAGCGGCCGTCGATGACATTCCCTGGGCTTCTAGCCATCCGCTCAAGCGGCCGCCGAGCGTGGCCCCCGAGAAAGCGCCGGATAGAACGCCGACCAGCGTGATGCCGATCTGCACCGTTGAGAGAAAACGACCGGGGTTTTCGGCAAGTTTGATCGCTTGAGCTGCACCCTTGCTTCCATTGTCGGAGAGAACCTTTAGGCGAGCCGTTCGAGAATACACAACGGCCAGCTCCGACATGGCGAGTACACCATTCAGGATGGTGAGAAACGCCACAATTCCAATTTCCAGAAACACAGGGACCCTATTCGTTGAGGTTGTAGTGCCGCATTCATCAGGCGAAGCGGCGAGGCATTCGAAGGGACGCTCTTATACGCATATACGCATCGCCTGTCGTCTCTCCATCATAGTGTTGACATCAGTGCAGGTTCCATCAGACCGCTCCTCTGAAGTGAGCCGCGGCCGCCCGTCATCGGCAATGGTCTGGGAAGCGGCCCTCTCTGCGGGAGCATTGATATGCTTGACGCGAGGCGGAGGTCATCGCAGCGTCTACAATGGTCGCCTGCTTCCTCGGCCGGGGGATCCCGGTTGGAAGAGGCGGAGCTTGTACTGGATGGGTCGCTGTCAGGCATGTCGCAATTTTGACGGTGAAACAGTGCCGACGCAAGAGGCGCCGGGCGAAAATCCTTATAGCGTCATGATGTGACAGTTTCGCCAACGGCGGCACCACCGCGTTTGCGCGCATTAAAAGAGGCGCGGCGATCAGCCAGTCATACGGAAAGCTGCCGCGATACACCGTAAATTAACAGCCTCTCCGTATTTTCTCCAAATTGCGAACGATTTCCGTGACGTGCAGCCACGTCCTGAAATCAGTTCTCGGTCTGGGGAAGCCGGGACGGAATAGATCGGTGCGCGATCGACGACCTGCCCGCTGGAGGAGGTTAAGCGCATGCAGTTCAAATCGGCTACCGGACGCAACATTTTTTCCGTGGCGGCCTGCGGTGTCATCGCCACGATCGCGGCATCGGGCGTCCTTTTCTACATCGCCTACAACGATATGCGCAAATCGAGCCTCGACGAGATGCTCCAAATTGCAGCCGCCAATGCGCTCAACGTCGAGAAATCCATGAGCGTGGCGCTCGGTATCGTCAATGCGTTGGAAACGTCGCTGTCGACGATGAAGGACGGCGGAAACGCCAATCGTGCTTCTGCCGACGACCTGCTGAAGAACATGCTGCAGGATAATCCGATGGCGCTCGGTGTTTGGACAGGCTGGGAACCGAATGCCTTCGACGGCAAGGACAAGGATTTTGTCGGCAAGGAAGGCCACGACACGACGGGCCGCTACGTGCCTTACTGGGTCCGCAGTGGCGACAAGATCCAGCACACGCCGCTGGTCGATTATGGCGTGTCGGGCGCCGGCGATTACTACCAGCTGCCCTTTACCCAGAAAAAGACTGTCGTCATCGAACCTTATGTCTATGCGGTCGACGGCAAGGACGTGCTGATGACCTCGGTCGCCAAGCCGATCATGGTCGATGGCAAGGCGCTCGGCGTCGCCGGCATGGACATTTCGCTCGACGACGCCAACAAGGCGATCTCGGCAGTCCACCCGATGGAGACTGGCTATCTCAGCCTCGTGACGGGCACCGGCAGCATCATCAGCCATCCTTCCGCAGAACTCGCAGGCAAGAATATCAAGGACGGCGGCGATCTGACTGCCGGCTGGGATCAGTTGATCGCCAAGCCCGGCCTCGCGCAGGAGATCGCAGGCCCGGACGGCCAGACCTATTTCTCGGTCGCCTATCCGGTAAAGCTGACGAATGACCTGAACTGGTACGCCGTCGTCTCGGTGCCCAAATCCACCGTCTTTGCCCAGCTCAACAACATGGCCTGGAGCGCCGTTGCGATCACCGCCGTCGCTGCTCTTCTGCTCGGTTTTTCAGGCTGGCTCATCGCCCGCAAATTCATCCGCCGCATAGAGGGCGTGATCGCCGAGACCGATCGCATCGCCCATGGCCAGCTCGACGTGCAATTGAGCGACAAGAATGCCAAGGACGAAATTGGCGACCTCTCGCGTTCTCTCGCCATCCTGCTGGAAAGCAATCGCCAGAAGATCAAGCTGGAAGCCGATGCGGAAACCTCCCGGTCCCGCGAAGAGATCGAACGGCAGGAACGTTCCGTCCTCCATGCCGCCCGCGAGGATTCGATCAAGTTCGCGGTCAGCGAACTCGGCAACGGACTGGCCAGCCTTTCCAATGGAGACATGACCATCCGGCTGGAAAAGCCGTTTGCCGACTCACTTGACGAAATCCGCGTCGATTTCAATGCGTCTGTCGAAAAGCTCCAGGCAGCCCTGATTTCCTTCTCCGAAAACGCTGCCGTCATCCAGGCCGGTTCGGAAGAAATCCGCTCCGGCGCCGACGATCTCGCCCGCCGCACCGAACAGCAGGCCGCTTCCGTCGAGGAGACTGCCGCCGCGCTCGAGCAGATCACCACCTCGGTCAAGGACTCCACCCTTCGCGCCGAGGAGGCGGGAACGCTCGTCAGCCGCACCAAGGATGGTGCGGAAAAGTCCGGAGAGGTGGTGCGCAATGCCGTCGATGCCATGACCGGCATCGAGCAATCCTCGCAGTCGATCTCCAACATCATCGGCGTGATCGACGATATTGCCTTCCAGACCAATCTGCTGGCCCTCAATGCAGGCGTTGAGGCAGCACGTGCAGGGGAGGCCGGCAAGGGCTTCGCCGTCGTCGCACAGGAAGTGCGTGAACTGGCGCAGCGCTCGGCGACGGCCGCCAAGGAGATCAAGGCGCTGATCACCTCGTCCGGCGCCCAGGTCAAGCGTGGCGTCGATCTCGTCGGTCAGACCGGCAAGGCGCTGCAGGCGATCGTTGCCGAAGTCCAGCAGATCAACAGCAATGTCCAGGCGGTCGTCCAGGCCGCCCGCGAACAGTCGACGGGTCTCCTCGAGATCAACACGGCGGTCAACCAGATGGACCAGTCGACCCAGAAGAACGCCGCGATGGTCGAGGAATCGAATGCCGCCTCGCACACGCTGGTGACCGAGGTGTCTGCCCTCTCGGAGCGTCTGGCGCAGTTCAACCTCGGCCAGATGGCAAAGGCGGCCCCCGTCGCGCGGACGGCTGCCAAGCCGTTGGCACGCCCGGTCGCGGCGACGCTTGCGGCGCGCAGAGCGGTCCCCGCTTCGGCCACCGACCATGCCAGGCCCGCTCCCTCGCCAGCGCGCGCACTCGGCGGCAAGCTCGCAGCCGCCTTCGGCACCTCAGCCGCACCGGCTTCGACCGAGGGCAACTGGGAAGAGTTCTAGACATTTGGCGCGCGACGCTGCTAAGCGCCGCGCCACACGCGCCCTCGAGGGCGGCACATTGTTTTTCCACACAGCTGCAAGGATGGCGCGCGCTCAATTTTGATTTGAAAGCATTCAATATCTCGCGCTAAGGTCACACAAAACCAGCATCAGCGCAAAGTCCTCGGAGTTGCCGATGACGTTTCCCAATCCCTCAGCCGCCTTTGACCGCATGCTCATCATGGGCAATGGCGGCGCGGGTAAAACATGGCTTGCCCGTCGTATCGGCGAGCAGCTTCACCATCCGGTTGTCCACCTTGATGACATGCATTGGGAGCCGGGGGGCTACGGCATCGCTCGCGACAGGGCGTTGCGGGATGAGATGGTCATGGCAGCGGCCGAGCGCGATGTCTGGGTTATGGAGGGAGTTTACGGGCAACTGGCGAACATGGTCCTCAGCCGCACGACGATCCTGGTCTGGATTGATCTGTCGGAGGAGGAATGCATCGCCAACATCAAGGAGCGAGGCATCCAGGGCGGCGAGTCCCAAACCCAATTCGATGGCCTTTTGAAGTGGGTGGCCGAATACCGGAGTAGAACGAACAACTGGAATTCCTTCGAGACGCACACCCGATTGTTCTCGGTCTTTTCCCGTCCGAAATTCCTGCTATCGAGCCGTGAGGCCGTCACCGATTTTTGCCGGCCGGTTGTCCACGAGCATCGACGAGGCCATCGATGAACGAGCCTAGATTTCCGAATGACGAGGGCGAAGACGCCTGGATGGTCGTCCAAGTGTCTGCGGATGAACACTGGAACGCCTACCACGACATCCGCCGCGCTGTCCTTTTCGAGGCCCGCGGGTTGATTGGCTATGATGCGAACCATCCCGATGATCGAAGGGATGGGCATTTCCCTTTGCTGCTTTTGCTCGAAAATACTCCGGTGGGTGCGGCTCGCCTCGATCTGATGGACGATGCGGCGGCGTGGGTGCGAACCGTCGCGATCAGGGCGGAATGCCAGGGAAAAGGGTACGGGCGGTTGCTCATGGCCGGCCTCGAAAAATTCGCATCACGGCACGGGGTCAAGAGATTGGTTGTGAATGCGGCGCGAGACGCCGTCGGATTCTACGAGGCGCTCGAATGGACCGTCGTTGAGGCCGGTGGTGAAAACCCCGTGCTGACAAAGGAATTGCGAACCAGGCCTCAATGGTGAAGTATTGCGTTGACCGTGAGCTGCTCTGACGTTCTCGTGGAGCCTCTCCAAAAACGACGAGGTGACGATGCTCATTATCTTCGGTGGTCTGCCTGGCAGTGGAAAGACGACGATCGCCCGCGCTTTGGCTGAGCGGTTGAATGCGGTCCATGTGCGCGTCGATACCATCGAGCAGGCAATCCGTGCCTCCGGAATTGCCGATGATGCCGGGCCTGCAGGCTATATCGTGGCTTACGGTATTGCCGGAGACAATCTGACCCTTGGCAGGACCGTTATCGCCGACTCAGTCAACCCGCTTCGGATAACCCGGTCAGCGTGGCTTTCGGTCGCGCAAGCTGCCGGGGTGACAGCGGCGGAGGTCGAGGTTGTTTGCTCGGATAAAGCCGAGCATCGCAACCGTGCTGAAACGCGCCTCACCGACGTCGAAGGTCTGGTGAAGCCGACATGGCAAGAGATTTCCGAAAGAGCCTATGACGAATGGCACCATGCAATAGTCATCGATACGGCTTCAAAAACGGTCGACGCCGCTTTGGATGAACTGGTGAGCCGATTGAAATCGCTCCCGCCAAATGCCTAGCATAACCGACGAAGGAACATGTCGTCCGAAGAACGACACCACGCACGCGCGCCGTCACGCCGCGAGGATGGTGATCCCATAGGCGTTGGCAGCCGCCGTCATGCGGGCGATGGTTTCGGCCGAAGGGCTGGCCTTCGGTGGCTCGGTCGCGCCTTCCGCTTCGATGAACTCGGCCATGTCCCGATCGACGATCGCAGAAAAGACCACGGGGACGGTTCCGCGGTTGGAATAGCCGTGCACCATGAAGGGAGGGATGGTGACGATGTCGCCGGCGCTGGCCTCGATCTCTTCGGGGCCGCTGTCGCTCAGGCGCCAGATCGTCAGGCGTCCCTCGAGGATGCGGAACACTTCGGGGCTCGCATGCGCATGTTTCGGCGTCCGGCTGCCTGATGGCACGGTGACGTCGAAGATATTGAGCCAGGCTCCGCTGATCCGGAGCCGCCGCTCGACCCGGTCACCGAGGACGAAAAACCGCTTTGCCTCGTCGCTCGCAGGCATTTTCACAAATGAGTTGGACATCATGTCTCTTTCTTTTTCTTACAGGGCTTTTTCTTACAGGGCTTCTTCTTATGGGCTTTTTCTTGCGGGCGCAGCCGTTAGACCTTTGCGCTGCCTTTGACAACCCGCCCTGCTGTTGGGGGTACCATCGCCGAACGCCCTCAAGGAAGCGCGCTATATCAGCCGAAGCGATGAACAACGGCTTCGTTGCCAGGGGTTCAGCGCCGCTCGCGCGCCACTGCGTCACGAGACTGTCGGGGCCGATATCGGTACTTCGGGGCGTTTCCGCAAGGTCCGGCAATGCCGCATCAGCTATGCGGAAATGACTGAGGCCGGAAGGGTTCGAAAGGCTCGGCGCCTGTAATACCGCCGACACAGAAGGAGCGCATAGAACGCGGCGGCCGTTCTTGGAGCCGTCCTTCCACGCCGTCCCGGCATTCACATGATCATTCACATTGATGGAGCGCATCCATGTCCTCTCTTCCCGTCGTCGGCGCCGCCATGACGCTCGATGAAGTCGAACTTCACCGCGACTGGCTCTTCGAAAAGTCCCGCGATCTCGAATTGCAGAGCTTCGTCGATGCCGAGATCCTGAACGGTGACTGGGCGCCGCTCGCCGCCCGCGCCAGAAGGCTTCTCGACGGTCATGGTGGGCGCCTCGGCATTCACGGCCCGTTCTGGGGCTTCACCATCGCCTCGGAAGATCCTGATATCCGCGCCATCGTCACAAGGCGCCTGCTGCAGGGCCTCGATGTCTGTGCCGCCATCGGCGCGACCCATATGGTCATTCACAGCCCTTATACGTCCTGGTCCTACAACAATCTCGACGACAATGCCGGCGCCCGCGAGGCCTTGGTCGAGCGCACGCACATGACCCTGCGCGACGCCATCAGGCGCGCCGAGGATATCGGCTGCACCATGGTCATCGAGAACATCGAAGACAAGGATCCGCATATTCGCGTGGCGCTTGCCGAGAGCTTCCAATCGCCCGCCGTTGCCGTCTCGATCGATACCGGCCACGCCCATTATGCCCATGGCTATACCGGTGCTCCGCCGGTCGATTATTACGTCAAGGCCGCCGGCAACCGCCTCCAGCATGTCCACCTGCAGGATGCCGACGGATATGCCGATCGACATTGGAGCCTCGGCGAAGGCTCGATCCACTGGCAGGCCGTCTTTAGGGCCCTTGCCAAACTCGAAAGCAATCCGCGCCTCATCATCGAGATCAAGGACAAGTCGAAGATCCCGGCTTCTGCGGCCTATCTCGCCTCGATTGGGGTGGCTGAATAAGGGTCGTTGCAAAGCGGCCTGGCTCCCTCTTCTCCCCTCGGGGAGAAGGTGCCCGTAGGGCGGATGAGGGGGCAGCACGGGCAGAACATTTATTATTGCCCTTCGCTTGCGCTCAGCGCATTCGCGGCTTTGCCGCTCACCCCTCATCGCCTCGCTATCGCTCCGGCACTTCTCCCCGCTGGGGAGAAGAGGACAGTGGCGGCGCTTTGCTCCTCCCGTGCTCGCTATGGACGGGAGGCGGAGTCGCCTCACGAAAACCGCGTAATCACGCTGATCCCCGTGGCCTCGGCCTTGTCGAGCGCCATCAGCGCCGGCACGGCTTCCTCGAGGCTGATCCGCCGTCCGATCAGCTTCTGCGGCGCTATCTTTCCGGCCGAAAGCATCGACAACATGGCGTCGTAGCGCCAGGCCTGCATGCCGTGGCTGCCGTAGATTTCCAGCTCGTGGCCGATCACCTGTGCCATCGGGATTTGCGGCGTCGCATGCTCGCCGAGCATCAACCCCACCTGAACATGCCGCCCGCGCCGGCGCAGGTTCTTGATCGAGTTGAAGCAGGTAACGGGATGGCCGAGCGCATCGATCGAGACATGCGCGCCGCCCTTGGTGATCTCGCGCACTGCCTCCGCCACGTCGGCAACGCCTGACGCATTGACCGTCGCCACCGCCCCGCACTCCCGCGCAAAGGCGAGTTTCTCCTCGGATATATCGATGCCGATCGCATTCGCCCCGAGCGCGGTGGCGATCATGATCGCCGACAGGCCGACGCCGCCGCAGCCATGTACGGCGATCCATTCGCCAGGCCCGGTGCGGGCCTGGTCGGCGACGGCGCGAAACGAGGTGGCGAAGCGGCAGCCGAGGCTTGCCGCCGTCGCATCGTCGATCGTATCGGGCAGGTGCACCAGATTGGTATCGGCATAATCGATCGCCACATATTCAGCGAACGACCCCCAATGGGTGAAGCCCGGCTGGAACTGGTTCGGGCAGACCTGCTGGTTGCCGGAATGGCATTCGCTGCAATGGCCACAGCCGGAAACGAAGGGCACGGTCACCCGGTCGCCCACCTTGAAGCGCATCACGCCGCGGCCGGTGGCGACGATCCTCCCGGCAAGCTCATGTCCCGGCACATGCGGCAGCCGGATATCGGGATCGTGCCCCATCCAGCCATGCCAGTCGCTGCGGCAGAGCCCGCTGGCCCCGACGGATATGACGACACCGTCCTCGGCCGGCGTCGGATCGGCAACGGTGCGGATTTCGGGCGCCTGTTCAAAGGCTTCGTAGAACATGGCTTTCATCGGCGTCTTTCCTTGCTGCTTATCCGCTGTTGCGCCCATCATCGCATGCGGCAGCCAGCCATTCCAACATTCCATTCCATCATTTTTGCTGATGCACCCATCGATGAAGCTGCCGTTGCTGCGCACGAATATTGCGGCCTGGCGGCATTCCCCGGCATTTTCTTGCTTCCGTGTTTCCGCTCGGGATTTGTCCTTGACCCGGCTTACCGCGGCGGTTTTTCCTTCTCCGGCTTCAGGAGGAAACCATCATGGCAGTCGATACAACACCCCGTTCAACCACCTGGACTCATGTCGATGGAGAGTGGCTCCCCGGCAATCCGCCGCTGATCGGGCCGACCTCCCATGCCATGTGGCTCGGCTCCACGGTCTTCGACGGTGCCCGCTGGTTCGACGGCATCGCGCCGGATCTCGACCTGCATTGCCAGCGCATCAATCGCTCGGCACTTGCCATGGGCCTGAAGCCGGTGAAATCGGCCGAGGAGATCGTAGCGCTCGCCTGGGAAGGCGTTGCGAAATTCGATGGCGCCACGGCGATTTATATCAAGCCGATGTACTGGGGCGAACACGGTTCGCCCGGCAGCGTCGTCGCCGTCGACGGGGAATCGACCCGCTTCGCGCTCTGCCTGTTCGAGGCGCCGATGGGCGGTCATGGCGGCACCAGCCTCACTGTCTCGCCCTATCGGCGCCCGTCGCCGGAAACGGCGATGACCGAGGCAAAGACCGGCTCGCTCTATCCGAATAGCGGCCGGATGATCGCCGAGGCGCGCAGCCGCGGTTTCGACAATGCGCTGGTGCGCGACCTGAACGGCAATGTCGTCGAGACCGCCTCCTCGAACGTCTTCATGGTCAAGGACGGCGTGGTGATGACGCCCGCCGCCAACCGCACCTTCCTTGCCGGCATTACGCGGGCCCGCGTTATTGACCTGCTGCGCAAGGCCGGTTTCGACGTGCATGAAGCAGCGCTCTCCGTCGAGGATTTCATGCAAGCCGACGAGATCTTCACCACCGGCAACTACTCCAAAGTCGTCGGCGTCACCCGCCTCGACGGCCGCGACCTGCAGGAAGGCCCGGTCACCCGCAAGGCGCTGGAACTCTACATGGACTGGGCCTTCGGCCGCAGCGAGAGCGAGGAGTGAGGAGAGGTCCCGCGAAGCGGGAGCAATCGATCCAGTGAATCGATTGCAACGACGAACGCCCGAAGCGCAAGCGCAGGGCTGCAGCGGTTCGGCGGATCAGAGCCCAGCCCGCCTCTCATCCGCCTGCCGGCACCTTCTCCCCGCTTGCGGGGCGAAGGGGGATAGCCGCAGCCTCTCAGTTCACGCAAGGGTCGTCAAAAGTACTCATCTCGCCTGTAGAAATTGCCGTAGAGGTGCGTCAGCACCGAATTGGCTGCCAATTTTTCTTCATCGCTGTCGCCATAAACCAGTTTGGGCGGATCGCTTTCGCTAAAGATGAGAGCGACAAAATGATTGTAACCCGCGCCGGCGATCCCTGTCGAAACGTCGCGCCCCTCAATGATCGTACCGTTCTGTGCAGAGCCACTCGCGGCTGCCGACGCTTCGAAACGCGATTTATTGAAAATGACGTACCATAGCCAAGGATCGAACAAAGGCACGGTGATCATCGTCCCAAAACAAACCGGAACAATGATGATAGCAATAAGACGACTCACCATTCCACGGATACGACGACGAAATAACGCGACTAATGCGCCGATAAACCAAACGAACAGTATGCCCGCGACCGAGAGAAAGAGCAGCGGCCCTCCCAATAGATCCAAGAGTCCTCGTAGCCCATTGGCCGAATCAAGCGGCCAAAAATCCAAGGCGCGATGGTAAGCTGCACACGCGATGCCAAGAAAAGCGGCGATGACCATTCGCCGAACATTCCAAATATCTATGGGCACAGCCGACACACCATCCTGTTGTTTTTCATAGTCGAATGGTGTCCAGCGAAGTCGAGGCATTTTTGGGGCCGAACGGCATTGCTGCCGAATTCCGCTGTGTTGCAGTGAAGGGTGACCTCCAATGTAAAATTGCCCCTCACGTCATCCACTTCCGATGTTCCGCAAATCTCTCCGCCAAGAGGTCGATGAACAGCCGCACCTTCGTCGGGAGATGGCTGCGGTTGGGATAGACCGCGTTGATGTTGAATTCGATCGGCCGGTAGTCCGGCATGATCTTCACCAGCCGCCCTTCGGCGATGTCGTCGAACACCACGAAACTCGGCGCCAGGAAGATGCCCCGTCCGGTCAGCGTCAGGAAACGCAGCATCTCGGCACTGTTTGAGACGACATTGCCGCTGATCTTGACGCTCTCCTTTTTGCCTTCGCCATCCTCGAAGCGCCATTCGTCGCCATAGGGGTAGTAAGCATATTGCAGGCAATTGTGATCGGCGACCTCGGCCGGCGTCTTCGGCATCGGATGGCTCTCGAAGTAGGCCGGCGAGCAGACGAGCATGTGGCGCCAGGGCGTCAGCTTGCGGGCGATGAGCGATGAATCCGGCGGCGGTACGGTGCGCATCACCAGGTCGTATCCATCCTCGATCATGTCGACCATCCGCTCGCCGACGCTGAAATCGAGTGAGATCGACGGATAGAGTTCCATAAATTCGCCGACGACGGGCAGCAGGAAACGCACGATGGCGCTGCTGGTATAAACCTTCAGCGTGCCGCGCGGCGTCGTGCTCAGCGCGCCGGCCGTCCGGTCCGCCTCATCGAGTTCGGCCAGGATCTGCAAAGAGCGCTCATAGTAATATTTGCCGGTTTCCGTCAGGCTGACCTTGCGTGTCGTGCGGTTGAGCAGTCGCACGCCGAGCCGGTCCTCCAGCGACTGCACGTGATTGCCAACCATGGTGACGGACATGTTGAGCCGGCGCGCGGCGGCGGAAAAACCACCGCATTCCACCACCCGGCCAAAGACTGTGAGGCTTGTCAGCCGATCCATATTGCCCTCGGATTATCCGCTGAGAGTTGATGATCCTTCCCGATATAAGCAGATTATCAAAATAAATGTCAGGGTGCATTTTCCTTCATATCGAACAGGGCCTCTCACGAGGAGGCCAACGGTGAAGGAGAAGGACGATGGTCGAGTTACCCCGCAAAGACGTTTTCGAAAGTGCGAGGGAGGCTGAGCAGATCCTGGCCGAGGAAGTGGCCAGGGCGCCTACGGCGGAGGCGCCCCCCATGCCTGTCTCCGAAGCGCCGGTCGCCGAAGCACCGGCTGCGGAAACTCCCAAAAAGACCGGCCGCCGCATCGTCAAGCGCGCGGTCATTGCAGCGGCGCTGCTTGCCGGCGTCGCCTTCGCAGGCGATTTCGGCTACCGCTACTGGACGGTCGGCCGCTTCATCGAATCCACCGACGATGCCTATGTGAAGGCCGATTACACCACTGTCGCCCCGAAGGTCGCCGGCTATATCAAGGCAGTGCTCGTCAACGACAATGACGCGGTCAAGGCCGGCCAGGTTCTCGCCCGGATCGACGACCGCGACTTCCAGGCGGCGCTGTCGCAGGCCAAGGCCGATGTGAAGGCAGCGGAAGCCGCCATCACCAATATCGATGCCCAGATCGCCCTGCAGCAGTCCGTCATCGAGCAGGCGAGGGCGACGATCGATGCCTCGCAGGCATCGCTGGATTTCGCAGTATCCGATGCCGCCCGCTCGGCCCGCCTGATCACCAACGGTGCCGGCACCCAGTCTCGCGCCGAACAGACCCAGTCGGCCCGCGACCAGGCCGCTGCCGCCGTCGAGCGCGATCGGGCAGCCCTCGTCACGGCTCAGAATAAGGTGCCGGTGCTGCAGACTGAGCGTGAACAGACGGTTGCCCAGCGTGACCGTGCGGCAGCCGCCGCCCAGCAGGCAGAGCTCAACCTCTCCTATACGGATATCGTCGCCGCCGTTGACGGCACGGTCGGCGCCCGGTCTATCCGGGTCGGCCAGTATGTCACCTCGGGCACGCAGCTGATGGCGGTCGTTCCGCTGCATGCGGTCTATGTCGTCGCCAATTTCAAGGAAACGCAGTTGACCTATATCAGCCCCGGCCAGTCGGTCGAGATCAAGGTCGACAGCTTTCCCGATATCTCGATCAAGGGTCATGTCGACAGCGTTTCGCCGGCAAGCGGCCTGGAATTCTCGCTGCTGCCACCGGACAATGCCACCGGCAATTTCACCAAGATTGTCCAGCGCATCCCGGTCAAGATCGTCATCGACGACGAGGCGCTGAGCGGCCTGTTGCGCTCGGGCATGTCGGTCGAGCCGGAAATCGATACCAAGGCTGCCCAGACCCAAGCTGCCGAGACCAAGCCTGCCCAAGCCCCTGGAACAGCCGGGGAGGGATAATCCAGCCACGCTGGATGATCCTTCCCTTCTTCGCCCAATTATCCCGATCATTCCCGAATGATCCCGATCATTCCCCGAATGATCACCCGAACCCCGTCATGAGAAAGTTTCCCGCGAGAGCTGGAAGGAGATAAGCCATGGCCACTCTTCAGATCGCAGCCAACAGCAATGCGCTGGCGCCCCCCGCCGTTGCAGCGCCCGCGACACCTGCGGCGATGAGCCCACTTCGCATGTGGGCAGCCGTTGTCGGCTCGACGCTCGGTGCCTTCATGGCCGTCCTCAACATCCAGATCGTCAATGCCTCGCTTGCCGATATCCAGGGCGCGATCGGCGCCGGCACCGATGACGGCGGCTGGATTTCGACCTCCTATCTGATCGCCGAGATCGTCGTCATTCCGCTCAGCGCCTGGCTGGCGCGGGTCTTCTCGCTCCGCAATTACCTGCTCACCAACGCCATCCTCTTCCTCATCTTCTCCGTTGCCTGCGCCTTCGCGGCCAATCTGCAGCAGATGATCATCCTGCGCGCCATTCAGGGCTTTTCCGGCGGCGTGCTGATCCCGATGGCCTTCACCATCATCATCACCCTGCTGCCCAAGGCCAAGCAGCCGATCGGCCTCGCGCTCTTTGCCCTGTCTGCCACCTTCGCGCCGGCGATCGGCCCGACGATCGGCGGTTATCTCACCGAGAACTGGGGCTGGGAACATATCTTCTATGTCAACCTGGTACCCGGCGCGCTGATGGTCGGCCTGCTCTGGGCCTCGCTCGACCGCGCGCCGATGAACCTGAAGCTGCTCGCCAAGGGTGACTGGCCAGGCATCATCACCATGGCAATCGGCCTCGCCGCCCTGCAGACCGTGCTGGAAGAGGGCAACAAGGAAGATTGGTTCGGCTCCGATTTCATCCTCCGCCTGTCCGTTATCGCCGCCGTCTCGCTGACGCTGTTCCTGATCATCGAGCTGAAGACCGCCAATCCGCTGCTGAACCTGCGCCTGCTCGTGCGCCGCAACTTCGGCTTCGGCATCGTCGCCAATTTCCTGCTCGGTATTGCGCTTTACGGCTCGGTCTTCGTGCTGCCGATCTATCTGACCCGCATTCAGGGCTATAATTCCGAGCAGATTGGCATGGTTCTCGCCTGGACCGGCATCCCGCAGTTGCTGCTGATCCCGCTGGTGCCGCAGCTCATGAAGCGTTTCGATGTCCGCCTGCTGATCGTTGTCGGCTTTGCCCTCTTTGCCGCCTCGAACTTCATGAACGTCCACATGACCGGCGATTATGCCAGCGACCAGCTGTTCTGGCCGAACATCGTCCGTGCGATCGGCCAGGCGCTCGTCTTCACGCCGCTTTCGGCAATCGCCACCGCCGGCATCGAGCAAGAAAATGCCGGTTCGGCTTCCGCACTCTTCAATATGATGCGCAATCTCGGCGGCGCCGTCGGCATCGCTTCGCTGCAAACCTTCCTGTCGAAACGCGAGCAGTTCCACTCTAATATCCTGACCCACTCGGTCTCGATCTTCGAGGAAGCCACGCGCGATCGCATCGCCAGGCTCACCGGCTATTTCATGAGCCACGGTGTCAGCGATCAGGCGCTTGCCGGCCATAAGGCCGTCGTCGCCATCGCGCTCAAAATACGCAAACAGGCCAATATCATGGCCTTCAGCGACACCTTCTTCCTGCTCGGCGTCGCCCTCGTCGTCGCCCTGCTTGCAAGCCTGCTTCTCAGGAAACCCGGTCAACTCTCCGGCGGCGGCGCCCACTAGCGCCGTGCGGCCCTCAAGGAGGAGAAAGCCATGACGTCAGCGATCTATGCTCCCGATACCAACAGGCTCCAAACGAAGACCGCCGGCCATGCCGTCAGCGTCGGCGCACTGCTCTCGATCATCGAGTGGCTCTCCGGCGACGAATGCCACGCGCTCGATGAAGCGGGCCTCGTCTCCGGCCTCGGCCGCAGGCTTCAGGCGCTCGGCCTGCCGGTCGACCGGCTGACGCTGCATCTGATGACGCTGCATCCCGAGTTCATTGGCCGCACCATCGCCTGGGCGCCGGGCGAACCGGTCGAGATCCATGATCGGGAACACGGCGCGCGCGTCGCCATATCAAATACGCCGCTGCGCAAGGTCATGGAAACCCGCGAGCCGCTGGTCGTCGATACCAGAGAAAGCGTGCATGGCCGCTGGCAGCATATCGATGTCTTTGCCGATCGCGGCCTTATGCAGCTCGTCATCGCGCCACTCTGCAATGTCGACGGCCCGGTCAGCGCCGCCGTCTTCGGCACCAAGCGGCCGGGCGGCTTCACCGCCTCCGAGCGCGAGGTGATCGAGCGCATCCTGCCGGCGCTGCGCAACACCAGCGAGCTGCGCATCCTTCGCCAGGTCGAGCTCAGCCTGCTCGATACCTATATCGGCCCGCTGACGGCAAGCCGCATCCTGGCCGGCCGCATCCGCCGCGACGAGATCGAATCGATGGAGGCAGCTTTGCTGCTCTGCGATCTGCGCGGCTTTACCGAACTGTCGAACCGGCTGCCCGGCAGCACCGTGCTCGGGCTGCTGAACGCCTATTTCGACAGGATCGTGCCGGCCATTACCCGTGAAGGCGGCGAGGTGCTGAAGTTCATGGGCGACGCCGTGCTTGCCTTCTTCCCGGGTTATGATGCCGCCCATTCCTGCGGCGCGGCCCTGGCATCGGCCCGCGCCATCCTCGATGAGATCGACCATTTCCAGTACGAGGGCATCGGAGTCAAAGCCGGCATCGCCCTGCATTATGGCGAGGTCAGCTACGGCAATGTCGGCTCCGGCCGCCGCCTCGACTTCACCCTGATCGGCGGCGACGTCAATCTGGTCAGCCGTATCCAAACCGCCTGCAGCGAACTGGGAGAGGCACTGCTGATGTCGGCGCCGTTTCGCGACGAAGCGGGGGCAGGGGATGTGGTGTCGGTCGGGGCGCACGGGCTGAAGGGGTTTGCCGATCCGGTGGAGCTGTTTACGATCGTACGGTAGGGGCGCGACGCCACCCCCCTCTGCCCTGCCGGGCATCTCCCCCACAAGGAGGGAGATTGGATGGGCGCGATGGCTTCCCCAAACAAAGGGCAGAGGGGGTGCTGCACCCACCGAGATACCAAACCGCCCACTTGCATAAAACGCATGGCAGGTCTGCCCGAAACGGTTTCGTCTTCCCCCATCTTTTCGCCATAGTGGCGCCGAAATTCCGTAAGCGGGGAGGAAGAGGCTTATGACTGTGCTGTTCGACGAACAAGGCGAGATCATCCGCGAACTGGGTGTCGCCGCCGACATCGACCCTGAGCGCGAGATCGAACGGCGAACCGCTTTTCTCAAGGATTATCTCGTCGCCTCGGGCATGCGCGGCTACGTCCTCGGGATCAGCGGCGGCGTCGATTCGCTGACGGCGGCGCTGCTGGCTCAAAAGGCGGTGCGCGAGCTGCGTGACAGCGGCCATGCGGCCGAATTCATTGCCGTGCGCCTTCCCTACGGTGTCCAGGCGGATGAGGCGGATGCGGGAAGGGCGCTGGAAACGATCGGCGCCGACCGCTCGATGGTGGTCAATATCAAGGCACCGGCGGATGCGATGCTTGCCGCCGCGCAGGACGGCGGCCTCGCCTTTGCCGATGCCGGCCGGCAGGATTTCATCCTCGGCAATATCAAGGCGCGCCAGCGGATGATCGCCCAGTTCGCTCTTGCCGGGGCGCTTGGCAGCCTCGTCATCGGCACCGATCATGCGGCCGAGGCGGTCATGGGTTTCTTCACCAAGTTCGGCGATGGCGCCGCCGATATCCTGCCGCTCGCCGGCCTCAACAAGCGCCGCGTCCGCCTGCTGGCAAAGCGGCTCGGCGCCCCGGACGAGCTGGTGTTCAAGGTGCCGACCGCCGATCTCGAGGACCATCGGCCGCTGCGCCCCGACGAGGAGGCCTATGGCGTCAGCTATGACGAGATCGACGATTTCCTCGAAGGCAAGCCGGTCGGCGAGATCGCCCGCCGCCGCATCCTCGCCGCCTATCGGGCGACTGCTCACAAGCGCGCTTTGCCGGTGGCGGTCAGCGCGCTCTGACGGTCGCCCAAGCGCGGGATGCGCGGGCGCAAGCTGGGGATTTACGGTCTGACCGGCTCTCCTGTTCGTCCTGATGAAGCGAGATAGGCATGCGGCGCGAAATAGACGCCGTCGGCATCGAAGGCCTCGAGATCTTCGGCCCGCAATGCCTCGCGCACCTTCGGCCGTGCCGCCACGCGGGCCATGAAGCCGTGCAGCGCCGGCCATTGCTTGAGATCGATGTCGGTCCAGGGCGACCAGTTCAGGCAGACGAAGAGATAGGCATCCGCCACCGTGAAGGCATCGCCGGTGAGATAGGGTCCGGCAAGGCGACCGTTCAGCCAGGTGAGCCGCTTCGATATCAGCGCGCGGACTTCCCCATGAACGCTGGAATAAGTCGGATTGAAGAGCAGCACCATCGGCTTGTGCAGCTCGGCGGTGATGAAGTTGAGATAGGATTGCACCTCGTTGCGGCGGATGTTGCCGACCTCAGGCAACAGGGCTGCCCCTTCGGGCACGCTGTCGGCGAGGAACTGCACGATCGCCGGTCCCTCGGTCAGCACCTTGCCATCGTCGAGCACCAGCGCCGGCACATAGCCGTTGCCGTTGATCGCGAGGTAATCCTCGCCGGTGCTCGTCCTGTAGGTCTTACGGTCGACCTGGACGAGCTCGATATCGAGCCCGAGCTCGCGGCAGATGATGTGCGGCGAAAGCGAACAGGCGGCTGCGTGCATGTAAAGTTTCATTGCGGTTTCCTCCCCTTGTGGAGGCGGTCGGTGCCGCCCGCCAATAACGTTGAACATTTGTACTGTTTCGCATAAAATAACTCTCGTCAAGAATTTAATGCGAAACGGTACAAATATGAAAGACGAGAAGAAGCGCGGCCGCCCGAGGGCTTTCGACGCCAAGGCGGCGCTCGGCAAGGCGCGGGATGTCTTCTGGGACAGGGGGTTTGCCGCCGCCTCGCTCGACAATCTGAGCGCTGCGACCAACCTCAACCGCCCGAGCCTCTACGGCGCCTTCGGCGACAAGGAGGATCTCTATCTCGATACGCTGGAGGGGTATCGGCAGGACGGCATGGACGTGCTGACTGAGGCACTCGACCCGTCACTGCCGCTGCGCGACAACATCGCCCGCGTCTATGCCGGTGCGCTGGCGATCTATCTGCATGGCGAAACCGCCGCCCGCGGCTGTCTGCTGATCGGCACGGCATCGGTCGAGGCGGTCCAGCATGAGCGGGTCCGCGAGGTGCTCGGCCGCAGCCTCAACGATTTCGACGACGAGATCGAAAAGCGCATGCGGCTTGGCGTGGAAAGAAGCGAGCTTCCGGAAAGCGCCGATCCGCAGATGCTTGCAAGGCTCGCCTCCGCCGTCATGCATTCGCTCGCCGTCCGCGCCCGCGCCGGCGACAGCCGCGAGACGCTGGAAGCGATCGCCCGGTCAGGCGTCGAGCTGATCTGCGGAAGCGCCAATAATCCTTAGGTCGACTCCCGAGTCTCCGCATCCCTCGGCCGTACCATCCAGGCATAGGCCGCACCTGCGACAAGCAGCACGGAGGTGCCGAGGAAGACTGCCCGCATGCCGATATGCCCGCCGACGAAACCGCCAAGGATGGGGCCAGCCACCTGGCCGACATATTGCGAGGAAATCGAAAGCCCGAGAATGCTGCCGGCCGCACTGTCAGGTACGCTGTGGCGGATGACCGCGGCGATGCAGGGCAGCAGCCCGCCGAGCGCCACACCCATCATGAAGCGCAGGATGATCAGTTGCCAGGCGCTGGTGACGAAGGCCTGCGGGATCAGCAGCAGCCCGGCGACGGCGAGCGCGCCTGCAATCACCGGCCAATGGCCGATCCTGTCGGCAAGCTTGCCGAGCCATGAGGCCGAGAGAATGCTGCCGAGGGCGGCAGCCGACATGACGACGCCCGATACCATCGTCACCTGGGATTCGACGGGCACCAGCTGCGCGACATAGACGGTGATGATCGGCTCGATCGACATATTGGCAAACATCAAGAGCATGCCGGTTACCAGCATGGCGATGACCGGCCGCTTGTCGGCAATGGATTTCCAGCCGCCGCTGGCCTTGGCCGCCTGCTTGCGGGCCGGCGATTTCTCTTCCTTGATCAGCAAGGCCGTGGCGAGAAAGGCGAGGAAGATCATACCGCCGGCGGCGAGGAACGTGCCGCGGATGCCAATGATCGGCGGCAGCGCGCCGCCGATCAGCGGCCCGACGAGATTGCCGGCCATGATTCCGGAGGAGAGCACGCCGAGCGCCCAGGCCGAGCGGTCCTTCGGCGTCTGCGTCGCCACGAGCACCATCGAGCCGGAGGCATAACCGCCGGCAAGCCCGACGAAGAGGCGCAGCGCCACCAACTGCCAGACATTGCCGGCCATGCCCATCAGCGAGATCGCCAGCGTCATCCCGAGGCTGGCGCGCACCAGCATCAGCTTGCGGCCGTAAATATCGCCGAGCCGGCCCCAGAGCGGCGCGACGAGGGCCGCGGCGAAGAAGGTGGCGCCATAGGCGATACCCGACCATTGCACGATGTCCGCATGGTCGCTGACGCCGAGTTCCTCGACATAAAGCGGTAGGAAGGGAAGCAGCAGCGTCATCGCCACGATCGTGGTGAAGGAGCCGATCAGCGAGATGGTAAGATTGCGCTTCCAGTGGATCGAGCCCGGCCTGGCGCTGGCGGCGTCCAATTGCGTATCGGTCATTCTCTCTGCCCCGGCATTGATCGCGCGGGCGAAGTTCCGCACGCCTGATAAAACGATGTGCCCTTTGCCGCGGCGATCAGATCGGCGCGGGTGAAACTGTCCTGAAGATCGAGCTTTTCGAGGTCGAGCGCATAGGCCGTAGCGGTGCATGCGCTCGCCGTTCCAGGGCGGGCACGCACTGATATAACCGCGCTATGGCCCATCCTTCAAGACGGCGCTTTCGCATCGGTGACCTGTCTTTGGAAATGAGAGCCGCAATCTGGACCCTCTCGGGCAAAAGTGCTAGAACAGGACCGATTGCATGATGCAATCGGTTAATCCAAGGACATTGCCATGAGCGACATGCGCACATCCCGAGAGCAGACCGTCCGTCATCTCTACGCCGCCTATCTCGACGACCGCAAGGATATCGTCGGCGCCATGTTGACGGAGGATTTCACCTTCTCCAGTCCGCGCGACGACCACATCGACCGGGCGACCTATTTCGAGCGTTGCTGGCCGAAGGAGCCGGTCTTCCGCGGCTTTGACATCGAATTCCTGGCGATCGACGGCGACGAGGCGGTCGTCCGCTACCGTGCGGAAAAACGCGACGGTGGCAGCTTCCGCAACATCGAGAGCCTTCGCTTCCGCGGTGACAAGATCGCCTCCGTGGATGTCTATTTCGGCCGGAATCTCTGATCCCCCGGCCGGGATGGCGATCGCTCTTTACAGGATCCGTATCGCCGACGTGCCGATGATGATCATCGACACCGCCACCATCAGCGGCCGCACCGGCAGCCGTTTGACGAGGATCGCGCCGAAGGGGGCGGCGATGACGCCGCCGATGATCAAGCCGATCGCCGAATTGAGCTCCGACCAGCCGAGCGTCAGCATGAAGGTC
The DNA here is from genome assembly GCF_057653455.1 of Rhizobium sp. CB2179. Taxonomy (NCBI): domain Bacteria; kingdom Pseudomonadati; phylum Pseudomonadota; class Alphaproteobacteria; order Hyphomicrobiales; family Rhizobiaceae; genus Rhizobium; species Rhizobium sp. CB2179. Next base: position 960,323 of record NZ_CM172781.1, read on the forward strand.
AGGGAAATCGTCAGCGTCACCGCGAATTCGGTGAAATTGGTCGAGCCGATCACCCGTTTCAGGTCATGGCCGCGGCTGACGAGTGAACTGGTGACGATCGGCCCCCATCCGCCGCCGCCGATCGCATCGAGCACGCCGCCGCAAAGCCCGACCGGCGGCACCATCCAGTCGCGAACGTCCCGCGTCGGCGGCGGCCGAAAGGCTTTGTAGAGGATCACCAGCCCGATCGCGATCAGATAGGCCGACACGAAGGGTTCGATCGCCTTGCCGTCGATATTGGCAAGCAGATAGGCGCCTATCGCGCCGCCGATCATGCCGGCCGGTGCGAGCCGCGCCACCAGGCGCCAGTCGACGTTGCGATGATAGGCATGCGAGATGCCCGAGGCGGCGGTGGTGAACATTTCCGCCACATGCGTCATGGCGCTGGCATTGGCCGCCGGCACCCCGAAGGCGAGAAGGCTCGTCGTCGACAGTACGCCGAAGGCCATGCCGAGCGCGCCGTCGACGATCTGCGCGCAGAAACCCACGACGATGAAAAAGAAGAGATCCGATGTCATGCAGTCCCCTCAGACGAACGGTAGCATCAGAATAGGCGACGCGGGAAAAAATTTCCGGTCTCAGCCGGCAAGTCCACGCTGCTTCAGCCGGATGATTTTGAAGAAGCCGTTCGGAAAGACCGGCAGGATATCGGCAGCGGCAAAATCGCCGCGGCGCTCGGCCCAGGCGACGATGCGGTGAATGCGGAAGGCGGAGGACCAGCCGATGTGACGCACCAGCGGCGCCAGCGCCGTCTCGATCGCGCCCTGCAGACCGGCGCCGTCGCCAAGCTTGCTGGCGAGGATGATCTCGCCGCCCGGCCTGAGCACCCTGGCGCATTCGTCCAGTGCCCGTTCGGGTTCGGGGATGAGCGTGATGACGAAGGGCAGGCAGACCACATCGAAAGACCGGTCGGCAAAGGTGAGCGCATGCGCATCCATCACCTCCAGCGCCTGCACGTGCTCAAGATTTTCGCGTTTCGCCTTTTCACACGCCCGCGCGATCATGTGTTCGGAAATGTCGATGCCGGTCACCCGGCAGTGGCGCGGGTAATGGCCAAGCGTCAGGCCGGTGCCGACGCCGATCTCCAGGATGTCGGTGCCGGCCGCGGCGGCGAGGGCTGCAAGCTTGCGGTGGCCATCGCGCAGGATGCCGCGATAGACGCGGTCATAAACCGGTGCCCAACGCTGGTAGATTTTTTGCTGATCTTCCGCCCTGCTGCGAAGCTCTGACATGCCGGCACCTCCCACAGCGCCACGCGCCTCTCAGACGCCCAAGGGACGCGAACACTTTGAATTGCTGCATAATTCCAGGAAAAGTGAAAAGTGGTTTTCCAGGAATTGCATACAACAAAAGATTTGAGCGGTTCTCGCTTCGATAAAAAAGCCGAACCACCCTCAAGCCCAGCCTTTCAACTCCTAAGGGTAGGCTCCGGTTCCGCACGAAATGTGACGCAGGGCACAGATTCTCACTTGCGATCACTTTGGCGGCACCTGGGCAGCCCCGCGGCCGCCTATTTTGCCGGCATGAGACCGAGCGTCTTGGCGTCCAGCTCGCTGCCGATCTCGACGGTTTTCTTTTGCTTGTCGTAGACGCAGATCTGGGCGATCAACCCCTTGGCACCCTTCGGCTTGCCTATCACAAGGGCAAGCCCGTAATGCGAACTACCGAAGGGATCGACGGTGGCGCTGGGCTTTTCGATCGTGACCGCTGCCTTCTTGCATTTAGCCTCGACGTCAACGGCGAGCTGCTTCCAGGCGTCATCGGAGGAGGCATGCGCCGCACCTGCCAGGCAAAGCAGTACGGCGGCAGTGAGAGGCTGGATTATTTTCCTGTTCATATCGGGTCTCCGTTGATCTCCATAATGGGCAAAGTGGTTTTCGGGGCGGGTATTCCCATTGATTTGCCCAGGCGATTTCTACGCACGACTCCAACCCTGCAACTGAGGCAAATTTTCCTCCGGCCGGTCGTTTTTTGATAATTCGCCGGTTGCCTCTCCCCCTTTCCCCTCCTATGTTCCGCCTCACCTGCCGAGACGCAATCTATTGCCAAGAGGAGATCTGACATGGCTTTCGAATTGCCTGAACTTCCCTATGACTACGAAGCGCTTGCTCCCTTCATGTCGAAGGAAACGCTGGAGTTCCACCACGACAAGCACCACAAGGCCTATGTCGACAACGGCAACAAGCTCGCCGCCGAAGCCGGTCTTTCGGACCTCTCGCTCGAAGACGTCGTCAAGAAGTCCTTCGGCACCAATGCCGGCCTCTTCAACAACGCGGCCCAGCATTACAACCACATCCATTTCTGGAAGTGGATGAAGAAGGGCGGCGGCGGCAACAAGCTGCCGGGCAAGCTCGAAGCGGCCTTTACCTCCGATCTCGGCGGCTATGACAAGTTCAAGGCCGATTTCGCCAATGCCGGCGCCACCCAGTTCGGCTCCGGCTGGGCCTGGGTTTCCGTCAAGAACGGCAAGCTCGAAATCTCCAAGACCCCGAACGGCGAAAACCCGCTCGTTCACGGCGCCACCCCGATCCTCGGCGTCGACGTCTGGGAACACTCTTATTACATCGACTATCGCAACGCCCGCCCCAAATATCTCGAGGCCTTCGTCGATAGCCTGATCAACTGGGACTACGTCCTGGAACGCTACGAAGCAGCCACGAAGTAAGCGGTACCAGACTCGCCGCCATGGCGGCGATGTCGTCCGAATCTTCGAACTCAGCACCCGGCGCCTCAAACGCCGGGTGTTTCGTTTTACGATCAGTCGCGAGATCTTTGTGAGATCCTCAACAGATGAAGCATCTTCAATATAAGCCCGAAGCTGTCCTGTTCGACATGGATGGCTTGATTTTTGATACCGAGGCTTTGTATCGGGACGCAGTTATCAAGGCCGCTGAAGAAAACGGGTTTAAAATCCCGGTGTCCGCCTATCTGGAAACGATTGGACTACCGAGCGCGTCAGCCAAGGCGCTTCTGGGCATGCATCTTGGTGTAGAAATTGCCATTGAGGACTTGTGGAAACAGGCCTCGGATCAGTTTCAGACGATGGTCGCAACAGAGCTTCGCCTCAAGCCTGGGGTCATCGAAATGCTAGACTGGTTGGAAGAGATTCAACTTCCGTGGGCCATCGTTACCTCCTCAGACCATGACACAGTGCTCAGTCATCTGCTGGCGGTGAATCTGAGAGATCGCTTTAGATACATCATCGCCCGCGGAGACTATAGGGCGGGAAAGCCTCATCCGGAGCCGTACTTGAAAGCTGCAAGCCGGTTAGGGGTGGACCCCAGCCGTTGTGTTGCACTTGAGGATTCCCGCAACGGCGTGCTTTCAGCATCTCGCGCCGGCCTGATGACCATAATGGTACCCGACCTCGTTCAGCCAGCGCAGGATACTCAAAGTCTATGTGCATATGTCGCACCAAATTTACACGACGTTCTTGCTGTCTTGATCGATACGCTCCAAGCGACGTGAGTGCGTCGGAATGGGCGATCACACACTTTGGGGATCTCAGCAGTTGACGCATTTCGATCATGCTTTGGGACGCCGTCACATTCCTGTCATTGGCCGCTCCTAATCACGCCCCATGTCTTCTTCCGCTCCTTCCCTATTCCGTTTCGGCATCATCGCCGACCCGCAATATGCGGCGATCGCTCCGCATATTGCGATGGATCGCTATTATGCCAACAGCCTCGCCAAGGTCGCCGCGGCGATCGAGGTCTTCAACGGCGAGCAGCTCAGCTTCGTCATGACGCTCGGCGATGTCATCGACAGCAGATTTTCAAGCTTCGACGATATCCTGCCGGTCTATGAGACGCTCAGGCACGAAGCGCTCTTCCTGCTCGGCAACCACGATTTCTCGGTCTCTGCAGGACACTTGTCCGAAGTCGCCGCGCGTCTCGGCATGCCGTCGCCCTATTACAGTTTCGTGCGCCACAGCTGGCGCTTTATCGTGCTCGACGGCAACGAGGTCAGCATCTTCGCGCCGCCCGAAGGCCATCCTCATCGCGCCCTTGCCGCTGAGATGCTGGCGGAGCTACAGGCAAAAGGTGCGAGGAATGCCCATCGCTGGAATGCCGCGCTGAGCGACGAACAATTCGCCTGGCTCGGCGATGAAATCGCAAAAGCGGCTGCGGCCGGCGAGAAGGTGATCGTCATGAATCACTATCCGGTGCATCCGCCCAGTGAGCACGGCATGTGGGACAGCGAACGCACCGTCGCGCTGCTCGCCTCCAGCAGCAATGTCGTCGCCTATCTCAACGGCCACGACCACGTCGGCAACTACGGCATGGCCGGCGCCTGCCACTTCGTCAATTTCAAGGGCGTGGTTGACACCGAGATGGAAAACGCCTTTGCGATCGTCGAGGTCTATGCCTCCAGAATCGAAATCCGCGGCTTCGGACGCGAGGTGAGCCGCACGCTGGCTTATTAGGTTGCGATAGGCTGCTGCTATTGTTTGGTTTGCGCGAGTGGCTGCCCCTCACCCTAACCCTCTCCCCGTAAACGGGGCGAGGGGACGTGCCTTGCGCGAGGTGAGTGGGGAACGGAGAGGTTTGCGGCATATCCCCTTCGCCCCGCCTGCGGGGAGAGCGACTGTCTTGTTTGTCAAGCGGTTTGCCATGGTCGTCCGTCCCTGATGATGGCGTTGAGGATGGTGAGTAGCTTGCGCATGGTTGCGACGATGGCGACGATCTTGGGCTTGCCGGCCGCGACCAGCCTGTCGCGGAAGGCCTTGAGGTCGGGGTTGTATCGGCTGGCGACGAGGGCGGCCATGAATAGGACGGCGCGCACTTTGCCTCGGCCGCCGCCGATGAAGCTCTTGCCTTTCCATTTTCCCGACTGCCGCGTCCATGGGGCAAGGCCAGCCAGCGATGCGATCTCGCGCCGGTCGAGGCTGCCGAGCTCCGGCAGTTCGGCCAGCAGCGTGCGCGCTGTCGTCGCTCCGACACCCGGCACCGAGGTCAACAGCGCCTCGCGCACCCGCCAGACCGGCGACTTGCGGATGTGGCTGTCGAGATCGGCATCGAGGCTTTCGAGCTCGCGCCGCAAGGCTTTCAGCAAGCGCTTGATGCTTTTCTGCGCCTGCTTTGCCAGCGCCATGCGCAACCGGTTCTCCTCGGCTACGACCATCTGCACGATCTGGCGCCGGCGAGCCACAAGCTCGGAAAGAGCCTGTGTCTCGGCATCGCGCAACGGCCGGATCTCGGGCTTCGTCGCCAAAACGAAGGCGGCGATGACGGCGGCATCGATCGGATCGGTCTTGGCCCTGCGGCCGATCGCATGGGCATAGGCGCGCACTTGCGCTGGATTGATGACGAGGACGGTTAATCCGGCGGCCGACAGCCCAGCCACCGCCAGCATCTCGTAGCCGCCGGTCGCCTCCAACCCAATCGCATCAACACCGATGCCTTTGAGCCGCTCGACCAGTTCATCGATGCCGGCATGGTCGTTGCCGACGGCAAAGACCTCACCTTGCGGCAGGATCGCAACATCCAGGCGCTCTTTCGAAACGTCGATTCCAACAACAATCTCCATCTGATCCCATCCTTGCCTAATCGGGCTTTGCCTTCGCAAGCGGCCCTGGCGACTGTTCGGGTTCAATGGAACAGCGGATGGAGACCCACGCTCTCCCACGGGCTTGGTGTCCCAAAGGTGCATCGGTCTTCCATCCGCCACCGCAAGAGGCATTACAGCGCCAGGAGCGGATAAAGGGAAGTTACAAAGGTGCCGGCAGGCGGATGAGGGGCTGGTCTCGCCAACCTCGTGGCCGGGATGTTAGGTGACATTGACGCCCCTGCTTGTACCCCAAACGCCACACATCAAGCCGGCACAGCCTTCTCCGTCCACCCACTGGTCCAGAGTTCCCTCAGCCGGTCGCCGTCGCCCTTGAAGAAATCCTCGGCTGTCGCGCAGCGCTCCACCCGGTCGCTGCGGAAATTGCGGATTGCCTGGCGCAGCTCGCACCATGCGACGATATTGGCGGTCTGCGAATAATAGATCAGCGCGACCGGCCGGATTGTCCGCTCGCTCTCGCGGCCGAGTTCATCGCGATAGCCGAGCATTAGCTTGCGCTCGTCGCGGATCGCGCGGCGCACGATTGCCAGGTCGAAGCCCGCCGGCTGCGCGATCGAGCCCCAGGCATAAAGCGCCTTGTTGTCCATCGCCTGGCGCAGCGGCGCCGGCACGGCGCCTGATATCTTCCGGTTGACCCGGCGTGCGGCCTGTTTCAGCTCCTCGTCCGCCGTCCGTTCGAGCAGCGCTAGCGACAGCACGATCGCCTCCATCTCCTCGATCGAGAACATCAGCGGCGGCAGGTCGAAGCCCGGCCGCATGATGTAGCCGATGCCGCGCCCGCCTTCGATCGGCACCCGCATCGCCTGAAGGGCGGCGATGTCGCGATAGATCGAGCGCACGGTCACTTCGAGCGTCTCGGCCATCGTCGCCGCCGTCATCGGCTTTCTTGCCAGCCTGAGGATCTGAATGATCTCGAAAAGCCGCGAGGCCTTGCGCATTTAACCTCTCCCATCCGCCACGCTCCTGACAATACACTGTCAGTTGGGTTCCCGTATAGAGCCGCCTATCGGATTGAAATCAATCAGGGTCTTTCAAAACGACCCGCAGAACCAAAGGCGGTAACTGACATGAACTACAATGAAAACCTCTGGCTCTTCTTCACCCTTCTCTTCGGCATCATCATCGTGCCTGGTATGGACATGCTCTTCGTGCTCGCCAATTCGCTGACCGGCGGCGTCAAGCGCGGGCTGGCGGCGACCGGCGGCATCATGGCCGGCGGCGCCGTGCATTCGGCCTATGGCGCGGCCGGCGTCGGCGTGCTTGTCACCATGCTGCCGCAGCTCTTCAACGTGCTGCTCTTTGCCGGCGTCGCCTACATGATCTGGATCGGTATTTCGCTGATCCGCAGCTCGATCACCGTCGAGGCGGTCGGGCCGGGAACGGCACGCTCCGGCTGGCGCGCCTTCCGCCAGGGCGCCGTCACCTGTCTCGTCAATCCGAAGGCCTATATATTCATGTTTGCCGTCTACCCGCAGTTCCTCAGGCCGGAATATGGCCCGATCTGGATGCAGGGCCTGATCATGGGCATCATGACTGTCGTCACCCAGTTCGCCATCTACGGCACGCTGGCGATGACGGCCGGCCGCAGCCGCGACCTGCTCGTCGCCAACCCTGACGTCACGGCCTTTGTCGGCCGCTTCGCCGGACTGCTGCTGGTTGCCGTCTCCGCCTTCAGCCTCTGGCAGGGGTGGAAAAGCGCCTGAACCGCCACTGCATGTCGCCCGGAAGTGTGCAGCGGTTCCGGGATAACGACATGCATAAAAGCAGAGAACGGCCTATCACATTGTTTTTATGACAATCCGGCAAAAAGTGACTGTCTGCCGCCGTGGATTTTGTCATGCTCCCGGTGCAGATTGGCCATCGGCCAGCTTGGCCGAGGAAAAAGGGAGAGAAATATGAATTGGAAAGCAGCAGCTGCGGCTGTAGCGATCGCCGGCATGGCCTTCGGTTCGGTGACCGCCGCCGACGGCACCCATGATTCGCGCATTGCGCTGATGAAGCAGATCGGCGGTTCGGCTGGCGCGCTGGCGGCCATCGCCAAGGGCACGAAGCCTTACGACGCCGAGGCGGTGAAGGCGGCACTGACGACGATTGCCGCAACGGCCAAGGTTTTCCCCGATCAGTTCAAGCCGGGCACGGAGACCGGCGACAAAGAGGCGAGCCCGAAAATCTGGGAAAACATGGACGACTTCAAGGCGCGCGCCGCCAAGCTCTCCACTGACGCCGAAACTGCGCTCGCCCAGCTTCCGGCCGATCCTGCGGCCGTCGGCGCCACGATGAACACGCTTGGCGCCAATTGCGCGGGCTGTCACAAGGCCTATCGTATCAAGGAGTGATAGGCCGGCCTGAGCAATTCCAGCAAAGGTGCGCGGCTTGCTTCCGCGTGATGTGGGGGAAATGGAACGCTCGGGATCCGCGATCCGTGCCGGGCTTGCCGCCGGCGCGGATCGCTTTATGTGGGACCGACGGTGGCAACATTGGCAAAAGGAGAGGCGGCGCATGGTCCGCAGGTTCATCCGGGTACTGCTCTGTCTGATCGGCGTCGCTGTGCTCGGCGGGGGCGCCTTCTATCTCGTCACCGCACCCGATCCGCTGCCGGAGAGCCATTGGGCGGGTCTCGGCGCGCCGGATCCGGCAAATGGTCAGATGGTTTTCTGGGCGGGCGGCTGCGTCAGCTGTCATGCCGCACCCGGTTCCGAAGGCGATGCAAAGCTGACACTTGCAGGCGGTCTGGCGCTGAAGAGCCCCTTCGGGACCTTCCACGTGCCGAACATCTCACCCGATGAAAAAGCCGGCATCGGTGGCTGGACACTTGCTCAGTTCGGCAACGCGATGAAGCGCGGCGTCGGCCCGGGCGGGCAGCATCTCTACCCGTCCTTTCCCTATGGCTCCTATTCCCGCATGAGCGACAAGGACGTCAACGATCTCTATGGCTTCCTGAAAACCCTGCCGAAGAGCGCAAACGTGGCGCCGCCGCACGAACTGCCGTTCCCCTTCAACATCCGGCTGGCGCTCGGCGGCTGGAAATTTCTCTATCTCAACGACCAGCCGCGCGTCGCCCTGGCAAAGAGCGACGACAAGATCAAGCGCGGGCAATATCTCGTCGAAGGCCCCGGCCATTGCGGCGAATGCCATACGCCGCGTGATGCGCTCGGCGGCTTCAAGGCGGATCAGTGGCTTGCCGGCGCGCCCAATCCGGAAGGCAAGGGTCGCATACCCAATATCACCCCGGCTTCCGAGAGCATCGGCGGCTGGAGCGAGGCCGATATCGCCAGTTATCTCGAAACCGGCTTCACCCCCGATTTCGATTCCGTCGGCGGCTCGATGGTCGATGTGCAGCAGAACATCGCCCATCTGCCGGCCTCCGACCGTGAAGCGATCGCAGCCTATCTGAAGGCCGTGCCGGGACGCTAGAGCATGTTGCGAGCAACGACATGCGTAAAAACAAACATCCGAAGCGCGTCGCATGAATCAAGTTTGATGCGACGCGCGCTTTAAAGTGCGGTTGTGCTTGGCGCCTTCGCAGGGTCCCACGCCTGTTTATAGGGAGGTGGGACCCGGCATCAGATCATAGGGATGGCGCCAGCCGGGCATCGTGCTGATACGATCTTTCCAGGCTGCGATAGCCGGGAAGGCGCTGTGATCTATCCCGGTTTCCTCCGGCATAAAGACGTAGCCCGCCAGAGAGAGGTCTGCGATCGTCAGCCGGTCGCCGACCATGAAGGCCTGGTGCGCCAGATGTTCGTCAACAATGGCATAGGCAGCTTTGGCCCTCAGTCTCAAAAACTCGACGACGGGCGTCTCGCCGCTCTTCTGGAGGCCATACATGAACCTCAGCGTCGCGTAATAGCTCGTGAATTTGTGGTTGTCGAAAAGAATCCAACGCATAATGTCTCGTCGCTCTTCGGCTGTCTGCGCCCCGAAGTGGCCTGTCACCTCTGACAAATAGTCCAGGATAATCCCCGATTGGCTGATCTTCGTTTGGCCGTGCTCGAGCACAGGGGCTTCGCCCTGCTCGTTTATGGTTTTTCGCCATGCTTCAGTGCGTGTTTCGCCGCCGAGATAGTCAACGAAAATGCTCTCCCACTCGATGCCGGCAAGTGTGAGGAAGAGCGCGACCTTGTAACAGTTCCCCGAGAGAGCGAAGCAATGTAGTTTGAAATCTGGCATGAAAGCTCCTCATGCAATTCGATAATTGTCAGTAGGCTGAAACCGGTCCCTACATAAACCCGACCGGCCGCTTCATGACCTCCAGCCCTGAAGCGCGTCGCAATCTTTCAGATTTGCTCGTCGCGCTTTAGGCCTTTATGTCAACGCATCCTGTTATCGCAACACCGCTCACACTTTGCGCGACGCGCTTTAGGCGATCGATTGCATGTAGCGCATGCCGGTCACTGGCCGCGGGGTGAAATCCAGCTGTTCGTAGAAGCGGTGCGCCAGCACGTTTCCGGTGGCAGCGCTGACGGAGAGGTAGCCGCAGCCGGCGTTGCGGGCGGTCTCGCGCGCCCGGTCGACGAGCAACTGGCCGGTGCCGTGGCCGCGATGGCCGTCGCGCACGAAGAGATGGTGCAGGTCCATGCCGCGCTTGCCTTCCTGCGCCCTGTAGAGCGGCACGAGAATGGCGTAGCCGATCAGCCCTTCGCTGGTCTCGGCGACGAGCGCATTGATCCAGGGCAGCGGGCCGAAGAGGTCGCGCTCCAACTGCTCCGCCGTTGTAGCAGCCGCATCGCCGTGATGGGCGGCAAGCAGGGCGATCATCTCGTTGAGTTCGGGCAGGTCGCGCGGCTTGGCGGCGCGGATCGTCACCACCGATGGGCGCATCAGTGAAATTTCGCTGTCTTCGATTTCGGTCATGGTCTTCGCGTCCTTTGATAGTCTGCCGTCAGGACGCTGCCGATACAACAAAGCCGCCTGACGGCGGCTTGTTGACAATATGATCTTGTCCAGCCGCCCTTTACAGGTACAGCCAAAAATACGAGCGGCTCTGGTGCGCGTTCTTGATCATGGATCATAAATCGTCGGAAACGCGGGCTTTGTCAATGGCGGATCAAGCCCCTCACAGGTATTGAGCCCCGGCTTCAGCCTTGATACTATACCCCCCTATGCTATATGAGGGTCCATCATGTCTCACACCACCCTGCAGAAAAAGAAGCTCGTCGCCCGCATCAGCCGGCTGAAGGGGCAGATGGAGGCGGTCGAGCGCGCGCTCGAGGCCGAGCGCCCCTGCGGCGAGATCCTGCAGCTGCTCGCCTCGATCCGCGGCGCCCTCACCGGGCTGACGGGCGAGGTGCTCGACGATCACCTGCGCGAGCATGTGCTGAATGCCGCTGATGATGCGGCCAGGGCAGAGGCGGTCGAGGAAATATCGGAAGTCTTGAGAACCTATATGCGCTAGAGCAATTCCAGGAAAAGCGTGAAGCGGTTTTCCCAGGCAAAGCGCGTAGCGATTTTGCCGAGAATTGCGTAAAAACAAAGAGTTATGGCGACGAAGGAGCCTGTCATGAGTGCCGGAATCGACAAAGTTGGAATGGATGCCCTGGAACACGATCACGTCTTCCTCGGCAGTGAACATGCGCGCAACGAGCGGCGCATCTGGCTGGTGATTGCGCTGACGGCGGTGATGATGGTGGCGGAAATCGCCGCCGGCACTGTCTACGGCTCCATGGCGCTCGTCGCCGATGGCTGGCACATGTCGACCCATGCCAGCGCGCTGCTGATTTCCGCACTCGCCTATCTCTTCGCCCGCCGGCAGGCGCGCAATCCGCGTTTCACTTTCGGCACCGGCAAGCTCGGCGATCTCGCCGGCTTCGCCAGCGCCATCGTCCTCGCGCTGATCGCCCTGCTGATGGCCTGGGAGAGCCTGCTGCGCCTTTCCAATCCCGTGCCGATCGGCTTTGCGCAGGCAATCGCCGTGGCGGTGATCGGCCTTGCCGTCAATCTGGTGAGCGCCTGGCTGCTGGCCGGCGGCGGCCATGCCGCGCATGGCAATCATGCGCATCACGGGCATGGTAATCATGCCCATGCCCATGCCCATGCCCACGGCCATCATCATCACGGACATGGCGATCATGCCCATCACGCAAAGACCGGCGACAACAACATCCGCGCCGCCTATCTGCATGTCATCGCCGATGCCCTGACCTCCGTGCTCGCCATCGCGGCGCTGACGCTCGGCAGTCTCTACGGCTGGCTCTGGCTCGATCCCCTGATGGGCATCGTCGGCGGGCTGGTGATCGCCAACTGGTCCTGGAGCCTGATGAGATCCTCGGGCGGCGTCCTTCTCGATGTCGTTCCCGAAGGCGAGACGCTGCCGGCGGAAATCCGCGGCGCCATCGAGACGGAGGGCGACCGGATCACCGATCTGCATGTCTGGCAGGTCGGCCCCGGCCATCATGCCGCGATCGTCGCCGTCCTCACCTCGCAGCCGCGAGACCCGGCTTTCTACAAGGGCAGGCTTTCGGCGCTGGGAGAACTGTCGCATGTGACGGTCGAGGTCACGCGCGCCGCATGATCGGCGCGGGCGGAAACGCTCGACGGACGATTAACATCGCCGTGGGGACGACAAGTCGCCGCAATCGCTGCTTAGCTCTGTCCTCCTGATTCGCCGGAGGATTTCATGGATCTCAGTCTGACCCGCCGCATGCTGATAGGCTCGGCATTGTGCCTGCCCGTGCTGACGCTTCGAGCCAATGCCGAGGAGGGGGCCAAGGAGAGTGCCAAAGAGAGTGCCGGCGAGGGCGAGGACAATATTGAACATCGCCTTGCCGCTTTGGAAAAACGCACCGGCGGCCGCCTCGGTGTCTCGGTGCTCGACACCGAGACGAGCATCTCCTTCGGTTATCGCGGCAGCGAGGCCTTTCCGATGTGCAGCACCTTCAAGGCGCTGGCCGCCGCTTTCGTGCTTGCCCGGGCCGACAAGGGCGAGGAGAACCTCGACCGGCGGGTGAGCTACGGCAAGGACAAGCTCGTCGATTATTCGCCGATCAGCGAAAAACATGCCGGAACCGATGGCATGACCCTTGCCGAACTCTGCGAGGCGGCGGTGACGGTCAGCGACAACACCGCCGGCAATCTGCTGCTCGAAAGTTTCGGCGGTCCGGCGGGGCTGACCGATTGGCTGCGCTCGATCGGTGACGGCACGACGCGTCTCGACCGCACCGAGCCGACGCTGAACGAGGGCCGGAAGGGTGATCCGCGCGACACGACGACCCCGGATGCGATGCTCGACACGCTCGGCAATCTGACGCTCGGCTCGGTCCTCGCCGAAGCCTCCTGCGACAGGCTGATCGCCTGGCTGGTGACGAGCACGACCGGCAAGGAGCGGCTCAGGGCCGGCCTGCCGGCGGATTGGAAGGTCGGCGACAAGACCGGCACCGGTCCGAATGGATCTCTCGGCGATATCGCGGTGATCTGGCCGCCCGATCGCGGCCCGATCGTCGCGGCCGTCTATATCAGCGAGACGACCGTGCCGGTAAAGGAGCTCAACCCGCTCTTTGCCGAAGTCGGCCGCATGATCGTCGAGATGGTGTGAATCATAAAAAATGCGGCGGAGAAGGCTCTCCCGCCGCATGCTGTCGATCTTTCAGTGGCTCAGGCGGCGGTGATATCGTCCGCCGTCTCGCTGCCGTCATCCTCAATGCCGGCCATCTCGCGCTTGATCTGCTCGGCGATTTCTTTCTCGATCGCGGCGCGCTGGTCGGCCGGCATGGCGGCCAGATCGGCCTCGGTCAGATCGTGCTGTTCGAGATAGCGGGCGCGGATATATTCCGCCGGCGTCATGTTGCCCCATTTGGAGAATTCGTCGACCAGGGAGTCATAAGCAGCACTCGCCGCAACTTCTTCGTCGGAAGGCGGATTGATATAGGGGCCTTCGCTGCTTTGCAGCGCCCACATCGTATTGGCGATCGACGGCGGCGTGCTGCTGGGCTCGAGACCGGGCGCGGTATTGCGCGCAGTGCTGTCGAAGTCCGTCGTTTGCTGATTCTTGGATTTGGCCGATTGATCGAAAAGACCGCCGACACCGTAATAGTTGCGAATATTACCGCTGATTTCCATAAAAACTCTCCCCGAAAACCGGGGAGAGAATGAAGCGGTAAACCTGCGCAGAGCTTGCGGGAAGCTTCGCGTCACGGCAACGTATAGGCGATCACAAAATCGCCGGGCTTGGTGCCGACCGAGCCGTGGCCGCCGGCGACCATGACGACATATTGCTTGTTGTCATCTGCCATATAGGTCATCGGCGTCGCCTGGCCGCCGGCGGGAAGCCGTCCCTGCCAGAGCTCTCGGCCGTTTGTCACGTCATAGGCGCGCAGGTAGTTGTCGACCGCGGCCCCCAGGAAGGCGACGCCGCCCTTGGTCAGCATCGGCCCGCCGATGCCGGGCACGCCCACCTTGAAGGGCAGGGGCAATGGCGTCATGTCGTGGACGGTGCCGTTCTTGTGCATATAGGCGATCTTGCCGGTGCGCAGGTCGACGCCGGCGACATAACCCCATGGCGGCGCCTGGCAGGGGATTTGGAGCAGCCCGAGGAAGGGACCCATGAAGACGCCGTAGGGCGCGCCGTCATTGCGGTTGAGCCCCTGTTCGCTGCCCTTCTCGTCCTGGCCTCTCGGAGGAATGTCGGCGGCCGGCACCAGGCGCGAGGTGAAGGCGAGATAGGTCGGCATGCCGAACATGATCTGCCGCTCCGGATCCACCGCCACCGAGCCCCAGTTGAAGGTGCCGAAATTGCCGGGATAGACGATCGTCCCTTTCAGCGAAGGCGGCGTAAAGCGGCCCTCATAGTGGTAGCGGTGGAAGTCGATGCGGCAGGCCATCTGATCGAACAGCGATACGCCCCACATGTCTCTTTCCTGGAGCGGCTCTGGCGAGAAGGTGAGGTCCGAGATCGGCTGCGTCGGCGAGGTATGATCGCCCGAGACAGCGCCGCCTGGCGCTGGTATTTCCTTGACCGGGATGATCGGCTCGCCGCTGCGCCGGTCGAGCACATAGATATCGCCCTGCTTGGTCGGGCCGACGAGGGCCGGAACCACGGTGCCGTCCTGCTTCGTCAGGTCGATCAGCGCCGGCTGGGCCGGCACGTCCATGTCCCAGAGATCGTGATGCACCGTCTGGCGCACCCAACGCAGCTGGCCGGTGGCGATATCGAGCGCGACGATTGAAGACGAGAATTTCTCGACATTGTCGCTGCGGCCGATGCCGATCTGGTCGGGCACCTGGTTGCCGAGCGGGATGTAGACCATGCCGAGCGTCTCGTCGACGCTGAAGACCGACCAGCTGTTCGGCGAGTTGGTCGTATAGGTCTGGCCGGCCGTGATCGGCGTCGTCACATCGGGATTGCCGGAATCCCAATTCCAGACCAGGGCGCCGGTATTGATGTCGAAGGCGCGGATGACGCCGGATTGCTCCTCAGTCGAATAATTGTCGTTCACCGCCCCGCCGACGATGATTTTGCCCGCCACCGCGACCGGCGGCGAAGTGGAATAATAGTATCCGGCCGGGTTGAACCGCATGCCGGTTTCCAAATGCAGCACGCCCTGGTCGGCAAAGCTGGTGCAGACCTTCCCGTCCGCCGCATCGAGCGCGATCAGCCGGGCGTCTGAGGTTGGCAGGTAGACGCGCTCGGCGCAGGGCTGGCCGGCGGCAACGGTTGGATCGGCATAATAGGTGACGCCGCGGCAGGTCTGATGCTGCCGGTCGGGGTTCATGCCCGAGTTGGCGTCGTATTTCCATTTCTCCTTGCCGGTCTTGGCGTCGAGCGCGATTGCCCAGTTATGCGGCGTGCAGAGATAGAGCGTGTCCTTCACCTTCAGCGGCGTCACCTGATAGGTCGTCTCGCCGACATCGTCCGGCCGCTTGACGTCGCCGGTCTGGTATCGCCACGCTTCCTTGAGGGAGGAGACGTTCTCGGCGGTGATCTGGTCGAGCGGCGAATAGCGCTGGCCGAAGGGCGTGCGGCCGTATTGATGCCATTCGCCGTCCGGCACTCTGCCGCCGAAGGCCGGATTGGCGGCCACCGTGTCCTTCGGCAGCTCGCCGGCGAGATCATGCGGGTCAGTCGTCATCGAATAAAGGGCGACGAGGATGGCGAGGATGACGGGCACCGCGAGCGGCCAGGGGTTCGCGGCATAGGTGATGCCCGTCGGGCTGCGCAGGCCGAGCGGCCGGCGGATCCATGGCGTCAGCAGCCAGAGCCCGAGCAGGATGATCATGCCGCCGCGGGGCCCAAGCTGCCACCAGTCGAAGCCGACCTCCCAAATCGCCCAGGCGAGTGCTGCGACGACGAGCACCGCATAGACCCAGAGCGCCACCGCCTTGCGCATCAGCAGCAGCCCGGCGGTAGTCAGGAACATCAGCCCGGCGAACAGATAGAAGACGCTGCCGCCGAGCGTGACGAGCCAGAGCCCGCCGCCGCCGAGAGTGAGCCCGACGATGATGAAGAAGATGGAGGTGACGATGATCGCCATAAGGCTGTCTCCCGCTGAGGTTAGCCGGGCTGAAGGATCGGCGGAAAAGTCCCGCCGATCAGGCAGATAGCGCGAAGGAGATGCCTTTCAACGGCCACAATTGCCGCAGGGGCTACAGCGCCGCGCGTCTTTTAAGACGCGCAAAGAACGCTGTAACACTTTGAATGCTGCATAATTTTAGCCTTAATCGATTCCGATTTAAGGAATTATGCAGTCGGTCCGGATGCACCAAACTGGGCCTGATGCAGCCTGGCGTAGCCGCCTTCGCGCGCCAGCAGCTGGCTGTGCGTGCCCTGTTCGACGATGCCTGACGTTCCCACCACGACGATACGGTCGGCATTGCGGATGGTGGCGAGCCGATGGGCGACGACCAGCGTGGTGCGTCCCTTGGAGAGCGCCGACAGCGACTGCTGGATGGCATATTCGGTCGCCGAATCAAGCGCCGAGGTGGCTTCGTCGAGGATGAGGATCGGCGGATTTTTCAGGAAGATGCGGGCGATCGCCAGGCGCTGCTTCTGCCCGCCGGAAAGCTTGACGCCGCGTTCGCCGACGACGGTATCGAGCCCGTTCGGCAGCGACAGCACGTATTCGTCGAGGGCGGCGCGCCGCAATGCATCGATGATCGCCGCGTCGTCGGCGCCGAGCCGGCCATAGGCGATGTTGTCGCGGATGGTGCCGCCGAACAGGAATACGTCCTGGGCGACGATGCCGATCTGCGAACGCAGCGACATCTGTGTCATGTCGCGGATGTCGATGCCGTCGATCAGGATCGAGCCGGAATCCACCTCGTAGAAGCGCGGCAGCAGCGAGCAGATCGTCGTCTTGCCGGCGCCGGACGGGCCGACGAAGGCGATCGTCTCGCCGGCCGCGATCGAAAGTTCGAGCCCGTCGAGCACCTTGCCGTCGCCGGTATAGCCGAAGCTCACCTTCCGGTAGACGATGTTGCCGGCAAGGTGATCGACGCTGATCGCGTTTACCCGGTCGGCAATATCAGGGGCGGTATCGATCAGCTGCGTGAAGCGCTTGAAGCCGGCAATGCCCTTCGGATAGCTCTCCAGCACCGAGGTGATCTTGTCGATCGGCCGGAAGAATACATTGACCAGCAGCAGGAAGCCGACAAAACCGCCATAGCTGAGCTCGCCCGATATGACGAACCAGGTTCCCGATATCATCACCACCAGCTGCACGAAGCGCGTGCTGAAATAGCTGAGCGTGATGCTGGCGGTCATATAGGCATAGGCGTTGAGTTTGGTTGCCCTGTAGCCCTCGTTGTTGCGGGCGAACAGATCGCGTTCGTGATCCTCGTTGGCGAAAGCCTTGACGACGCGGATGCCGCCGACGCTTTCATGCACGCGTGTATTGAACTCACCGACCTGCCGGAACAGGTCTCGCCAGCTGAGCGTCATCTTGGCGCCGTAGCGGCTGACTAGCCAGGTCATGAACGGCACGATGGCGGTCGTCAGCAGCGCCAGCTTCCAGTGCACGGTGAACATCAGGATGAAGGCGCCGATGAAGGTCATGATCGCGATGAACAGGTCTTCGGGACCGTGATGGGCGACTTCGCCGACTTCTTCGAGGTCCTTGGTCACATGGGTGATCAGATGGCCGGTCTTGTTGTTGTCGAAATAGCGGAAGGACAGCTTCTGGATATGGTCGAAAGCCTGCCGGCGCATATCGGTCTCGATCCCGATTCCGAGCGCATGGCCCCAATAATTGACCACCGCCATCAGCGCCGTGTTGAACAGGTAGACGACCAGCAGCAGCCCGGCCGTCGCCGCAATCAGCCACCAGTCCCGCTGCGGCAGCAGGGTGTCGACGAAGAGCTTGACGGCGATAGGAAAGCCGAGTTCCAGCAGCCCGGCAACGACCGCGCAGCCGAAATCGAGAAAGAACAATTGCTTGTAGGGACTGTAATAGCGAAAGAATCTGAGCAGCATGGACGGCCCCACGGGAAATGCGGAAGGAGGCGCCGCTCCTCGTCAAGGACGCTGTAGCGGCGGCGATCCAGCAAGGACAGCCCTTTTCGTCGCAGGCCGGATGGAAGCGGATCGCTGTGGCGCAACTGCCGCACCGAAAACGATCGAAGCGCCTGTCACGTTCCGCAGAAGGTCGCAAGCACCCGTTCGTCGGGCTTCGGCGGTTCCCGATAGGCAACAAAGCCCGGCTGGTCCTCATAGGGTTTCGAAAGCACGCTCAGCAGCGCCTCGAACAGCGAAAAATCGCCATTCTCGACGGCGGCCTCGATCGCCTGTTCGACGCGGTGATTGCGCGGAATGAAGGCCGGATTGACGCGGCGCATGGCAATGGCGCGCTCGGTGGCCGTCTGCGGATCGCGTGACAGCCGCTCGCGCCACTGCGTAAGCCACGCGCCGCGGGCGTCCGGCTCGCGGAAACTCGCCGCAAATTCAGGCTCTGCGGCATCATCGCCGGCAAGATCCGATAGCCGCCGGAAGGTCAGGGTGAAATCGGCGCCCTGCGCCTGCATCAGTGACAGTAACGCCTGCACCAGGTCGAGATCGCCGTCCTCTTCGCCGGCAAGGCCGATCTTTTCGCGCATGCCGGCCAGCCAATGCGCCTGGAACCGTTCACCGTAACTCTTTATCACGATATTGGCCTTGTCGACCGCGCCGTCGGGCTCGGCGTCGATCAGCGGCAGCAGCGTTTCGCCGAGCCTTGCGAGGTTCCATTGGCCGATGCCGGGCTGGTTGGCATAGGCGTAACGACCATGCTGGTCGATCGACGAAAAAACGGTCGCCGGATCATAGGCATCCATGAAAGCGCAGGGGCCGAAATCGATCGTCTCGCCGGAGACGGTCATATTGTCCGTGTTCATCACGCCATGGATGAAGCCGACATGCAGCCAGCGGGCAATCAGCGCCGCCTGGCGTTCGCAGACCGCTTCGAACAGCGCGAGATAGGGGTTCTCGGCTTCTTTCAATGCCGGATAGTGCCGGTCGATCACATAATCGGCCAGAGCCCGCACGCCGTCGGTATCGCCCCTGGCTGCGAAGTACTGGAAGGTGCCGACGCGGACATGGCTGGCCGCGACGCGGGTGAAAACCGCGCCCGGCAGCACCTCTTCGCGATAGACTGGCTCGCCTGTCGTCACCGCCGCCAGCGCCCGCGTGGCGGGAATGCCGAGCGCGAACATCGCTTCGCTGATGATATATTCACGCAAGACCGGCCCGATTGCCGCCCGCCCATCGCCGCGGCGCGAAAAAGGCGTTGGTCCGGCGCCCTTCAGCTGGATGTCGTAGCGCTTGCCGCTGCGGCCGACCACCTCGCCGAGAAGGATCGCCCGCCCGTCACCGAGCTGCGGCGAGAAGCCGCCGAACTGGTGCCCGGCATAGGCCATCGCCAGCGGTTCGGCCCCTTCGGGAACGAGATTGCCGGAAAAGATCGCCGCGCCATCGCGGCGCAAGGCCTCGACATCGAGCCCGAGTTCGGCGGCGAGCGCCTCGTTGAGCTTGATCAGCCAAGGCTCCGCCACCGCGGTCGGCGCTTGCGCCGCAAAGAAGTGGGGCGGCAAACCGACATAGCTGTTGTCGAACGGAAAGGCCGCACCGGGCCGGTTTTTCTGCAGGGCGGAGGTCATGGTTCATAGGTAGGGCCGGGGTGTCTGTGGCGCAAGCCGGACATTCACGAAGATCGAACCGATGCAAGGAATCGTGACCTGCCTTTACCTCTCGTCAAAGCAGCTTTGCCATAAACGACATAGCGCCGCCATGATCGCGGGCGTATAGCAAATCGTCTCCCCTTGGCTTTGCGCCATGTCATCCCCCGCGGCCTTGCTGCCTTTGTGTGCTCCGCCGCGCCACCGCGAGTGATCCCGGACGATGTCGGATCAGATTTACCAGGCGCCGATGGTTCGGCGCGCCACGCCCAATTTTCGGGTGATCGCGATGATTGTCGCGAGTGCGATGCTGATGGAAAACATCGATGCGACCGTGCTTGCGACCGCGCTGCCCACCATGGCGCGCGATTTCGGCGTCGGCGCCCCGGCCATGTCGATCGCCCTGACTTCCTATCTCTTGAGCCTTGCGATCTTCATCCCGGCAAGCGGCCGGATGGCCGACAGTTTCGGCTCCCGCACCGTTTTCCGCTCGGCGATCGCCGTCTTCGTCGTCGGCTCCATCCTCTGTGCTCTGGCGCCGACGCTGTCCTTCCTGGTGCTGGCGCGGCTGCTTCAGGGCATAGGCGGCGCGATGATGATGCCGGTCGGGCGCCTGGTGCTGATGCGCAGCGTCGACCGCAAGGATATGGTCAGCGCCATGTCCTGGCTGCTCGTACCGGCGCTGATCGGCCCGATTGTCGGCCCGCCGCTCGGCGGCTTCATCGTCACCTATCTCGACTGGCGCTGGATCTTTTATATCAACGTGCCGATCGGCATCATCGGTATGATCTTCGTCTCGATCTACATCGACGAGGTCAAGGGCAAGGCAAGTGGTCCGTTCGATACGATCGGTTTCGTCCTCTCGGGCATCTCGCTCGGTTCGCTGCTCTTCGGCTTCGAAATGTCGAGCCATGAGGGCGAGGGTGCGTTTTCGATCTTCCTGATCGCCATCGGCCTGCTCTTCGGCATCGCCTATCTCAGGCATGCCCGCAAGCATCCGTCGCCGATCATGGATTTCTCGCTGATGAAGGTGCCAAGCTTCGGCACGTCTGTCATTGCTGGTTCCCTGACCCGCATCACGCAAGGGGCGCAGCCCTTCCTCCTGCCGCTGCTCTTCCAGATCGGCTTCGGCCTGTCTGCCGCCGCGGCCGGCCAGATCATCATCGCGACCGCGCTTGGCGCTCTCGCCATGAAGCCGATGGCCAAGTTTGTCTTCCGCCGGCTGGGCTTCCGCAGAAGCCTCATTCTCAACGGTATCCTCGGGACGATCGGCTATGGCCTTTGTGCCGCCTTCCGGCCGGACTGGCCGATGCCGCTGATCTTCGTCGTCCTGGTGCTCAGCGCCTTCTTCCTGTCGTTCCAGTTCACCGCCTATAACACCATTGCCTATGACGAGATCAGCAAGGAGCGGATGAGCTCAGCCACGAGCTTCTACGCCACCTTCCAGCAGCTGATGCTGTCACTCGGCATCTGCATCGGCGCCTTGGCGCTGCACGGCTCCATGGCTTTGTCAGGCACTGAGACGCCGGCTCTTGGTGATTTCTCGGCCGCCTTCATCGTCGTCACGATCATCTCGATCACCGCCACCTTTTGGAACCTGCGCTTCTCGCCGACCGCCGGCGAGGAGATCACCGGCTATAGGGCGAAACAGAGGAAGGGCGCCGTCGCCGAAAGCTGACGCCGCCCGCGGCCCGTCCACCGCCGTCGCCATTTCTGTTGTGCCGTGTCGGCACCCTCTGCCCTGCCGGATACAACATCTCCTCCCTCTCAGGTCGTCACGCCGCTTGCGGCAGGCATGCCTCGCAGATCGCCGCGACGTGGCGGTGGTCGGTGCCGCAGCAGCCGCCGAGCACGCGGAGCTCCGGCATGCGGTCGATGAGCTTGCGGTAGCGGCGGCCGAGATCTTCGGGATCGCCCGCATCGAGCGTCTCGCTATTGTCGAGCTGCTCATGGCTCATGGTCGAGGCATTGGCGCGGATGCCCGAAATGCGCTTCACCCAGGCGCTTCCAGGATCGAGCGCTGTTTCGAAATGCGTCGGGTGGGCGCAGTTGATCATGTAATAGGCAGGCGCCCCGCCGGTCATCGCATCGGTCGTCTCGATGGCCTCCTGAATGCTGCGGCCCGTCACCAGCCGGCCATCCGTTTCCAGCGTGAAGGAGATGGCCGAGGGCATGCCGAGCGACTGTGCGGCCCGCGCCACGCCGATCGCCTCGTCGATATTAGTCAGCGTGAAGGCGCTCACCATGTCGGCTTCAGTGCCGGCAAAAGCCCCGATCTGAAAGGCGTGGTAGTCTTCCGCTTCGGCCGCATCCATGAAGCCTGCCTTGTAGCCGTCGCCGCGCGGGCCGATCGCGCCGCTGATCACGATCGGCTGCTCCGGCCGTTCATAGGCGCTGCGCAAGCCGACCAGCAAGTCGATGGCCTCCTCATTGACCGCCTTCAGGGCTTCGCTGGTATAGCCGAGCTTCTGCCCCCAGTCCGGATTGGCCCGCCAGGTGGCGGTATCGAGCACGAAGCTCGTGCCGTGCCGCCGTGCGATATCGAGATAACGGCGATAGTAATTCCGCATGCGCTGCCGCCCGTCTTCGGAAGCCAGCAATATGAAGGCGGCGAAATGCGGAAGCTCGATCCCTTCCTGGAAGATCATCGTCGTTTCCATGCCGCCATCGGTAATGAAAGTGCCGCCTTTGAGCTGCGGCAAACAGTTTCTGTACTTTGCCATTGTTGAAGCCTCTCCATCGCGGCAGCCGATTGGCTGCCGTCGATGAATGATGTTCTGGCGCTTAATCGGCTGCCAAACTAGGCGACTTGAGGTATACTCCAGGCGGTTGTGGCTTTTGCCGATTGATATCAATTGCTTGCTTCAACCGATCCTGCCGGGGGCGGAGGCAGGTTTGATCGTGCGAGACTGAAAACTGTACCGCCGGTACAGGAGGGGACATGCGAAAGGGCGAGGAAACGCGGACCCGCATCCTCGATGTGGCCGAAGCGGCAGTCTTGCAGAAGGGTTTCGGCGGCACTTCCATCGAGGAGCTGATCGCCGAGACCGGCATCACCAAGAGCGGCTTCTTCTATCATTTCAGGGACAAGAACGAGCTCGCCAAGGCGCTGCTCAACCGCTACATCGAAAATGACGAGCGCATCTACGACGAAATCTTCAGCCGCGCGCGCGACCTGACCGACGATCCGCTGCAATCCTTCCTGCTCGGCCTGAAGCTGCTTTCCGAATTGCTCTCCGACCTGCCGAACGGCCATCCGGGCTGCCTTGTGGCGGGCATCTGCTACTACGAGCGGCTGTTCGACCGGGAGATACGGGAGATCAACCGGAATGCGGTGCTTGCCTGGCGGCGGCGCTTCGGCCGCATGATCCGGGATATCGTGGCCGTCTATCCGCTACGCGAACCCGTCGACGTCGACCAGCTTGCCGACATGGTGTCCTCCGTCCTGGAAGGCGGCATCGTTTTGTCGAAGACGCTGAAGGAGCCGAACACGCTGGCCGAACAGGTGCTGATGCTCCGCACCTTCGTAAAGATGCTCTTCCTGCCGGTGGCGGAGATGCCGAAGGCGTCGAGCGGTTCAGCCTTTCATGGAGGCGCAGAGCCGCACTAGCTTTTTGGGCGTCAGTCCTTGCCTTCCATCGCCGCGGCCATTTCCGCGAGCTTTCGCACGGTGTTGAGATTGCGCGACGTTCCAGTCTTCAGCGCCGGCAGCTTCAGCTTCGAGCGGCCGGAGCCGTTGGGGTAATGCACGTAGATTTCCCGGCCGGCGAGTTTCGCCTCCTCGCCGTCGGGCGCAACCATCGTCGCCAGCGCATCGCCGGTCGCCTTTTCGGGCAGGAAGTAGACGAGCAGGAAGTTCGGCTTGGCATCGGGAAAGGGTGCGTTGGCAACGATTCCGTCGAGTTCCTTGCGGCTGCGCACCATCACGCCCGGCCGCTTGCCCATCGTCTTGCCGAGCGCCTCGTCGAGCCGCTCCTCCACCGTCTTTTCCGCTTCGTCCGAACGGAAAAGCACGTTGCCGCTCTGGATGTAGGTCTTGACGTCGGAAAAGCCGAGGCCTTCGCAGATCGCCTTCAGCTCGGCCATTGGCAAAGAGCCGGTGCCGCCGACGTTTACGGCGCGGAGGAGGGCGATATAGACGGGCATTTCTTTCTCCCTTGACCTCGTGCCGTGCCGCCCCCCTCTGCCCTGCCGGGCATCTCCCCCACAGGTGGGGAGATTGGCTGGGCGCGATGGCTTCCCCAAACAACAGGCCGTCACATCAATCTCAAATCAGGGCGAGGCATGGCCTCCTGCCGATCTCCGGGGAGATGCCCGGCAGGGCAGAGGGGGGTGCCGTGCCACTAGCACGCCCCCAACCCTTCACATCTTGCCGGCAACCTTGATCGCAAACGCATACTCAAACGCGATCTCTTCCAGCCGCTGGAAGCGGCCCGAGGCGCCGCCGTGGCCGGCGTCCATGTTGGTCTTGAGCAGGATCGGCGCGTCGCCCGTCGTCTTGTCGCGCAGCTTCGCCACCCATTTGGCCGGCTCCCAATAGGTGACGCGCGGGTCGGTCAGGCCGCCGAGCGCCAGGATGGGCGGGTAGGCTTTTGCGTCGACATTGTCATAGGGCGAGTAGGAGGCGATCTGCTCATATTCTTCCTGGCTGTCGATCGGGTTGCCCCATTCCGGCCATTCCGGCGGGGTGAGCGGCAAAGTGTCGTCGAGCATGGTGTTGAGCACGTCGACGAAGGGGACGGCGGCGATGAGGCCGGCGAACTTCTCCGGCGCCATGTTGGCAACCGCACCCATCAGCATGCCGCCGGCCGATCCGCCCTCGGCGATGATCGTCGCGTAAGAGGTGAACCTCTGTTGATTCAGATAATCGGCCGCTGCGACGAAGTCCTTGAAGGTATTCGTCTTCTTGTCCATCTTGCCGTCTTCGTACCAGGAAAATCCCTTGTCCTTGCCGCCGCGGATATGGGCGATGGCATAGACGAAGCCGCGGTCGGCGAGCGACAGGCAGTTGGTGTTGAAGCCGGCTGGAATGGTGATGCCGTAGGCGCCATAGCCGTAGAGCAGGCAGGGGGCGCTGCCGTCGAGTGGGGTATCCCTGCGATAGAGCAGGGTGACCGGCACCTTCTCGCCATCCCATGCCGGGGCAAAGACGCGGCGGGTGACGTAGTCGTCGGGATTGTGGCCGGACGGCACTTCCTGCGTCTTCAATAGCGTGCGCTCGCGCGTCACCATGTTGTAGTCGTAGAGCTGCGACGGCGTCGTCATCGACGAATAGGAGAAGCGGATGATATCCGAGTCATATTCCGCCGCGCCCTGCAGCCCCAGTGAATAGGCTTCCTCGGCGAAGGCGATCGCATGTTCCTCGCCGGTCTCCCGATTGCGGATCATGATCTGCGGCAGCCCGTCCTTGCGCTCCAGCCACAGAAGATGGCGGGCATAGGCCATGTGGCTGATAACGAGCGTGCCGGGCTTGTGGGCGACCACTTCGCGCCAGTTCTCTTTCACCGGATTGTCGACCGGCGCTTCCATGATCTTGAAATCCTTGGCGCCGCCGTCATTGGTGAGGATGTAGAAGACGTCGCCGCCCTCGGTCAGCGAATATTCGATGCCCTCTTCGCGTGCCGCCACCAGTTTCGGCTCGGCTGTCAGGTCCTTGGTCGACAGCAGCCGGTATTCGCTGGTCTCGTGGTCGTGAATGTCAATATAGATGAAATCGTCGAGCAGCGAGCCGCCGACGCCCATGAAGAAGCCGGCATCCGCTTCCTCATAGACCAGCCGGTCTTCCGACTGCGGCTGGCCGAGAATATGGTGGAACACCTTCGACGGCCGGTGATTCTCGTCGAGCGCCGAATAGAAGAAGCTCTTGCCGTCGGGCGCCCAGACGCCGCCGCCGCCGGTATTCTCGATCCGGTCGGCAAGGTCTTGCCCGGTCTGGAGGTCGCGCACCTGCAGCGTGAAGAATTCCGAGCCCTTGTCGTCATAGCCCCAGATGCCGCGGCTATGGTCGCTCGTATGGTCAAGGCCGGCGAGACGGAAATAGGCCTTGCCGGCGGCCTCCTTGTCGCCGTCGAGCAGCACCGTGCGGATCGTTTCGTCGGCGACATTGCCATCGCGGGCGATGCGGAAAAAGCGCGGCTGTTCGCCGCCGGTCACATAGAAGGTGCCATAGGCATAGGCGCCGTCCTTCATCGGCACCGAGCTGTCATCTTCCTTGATGCGGCCGCGCATTTCGGCAAACAGCACCTTCTGCAACGGCTTGGTGTCCTCCATCGCCGCGTTCATATAGATGTTTTCGGCTTCGAGATGCCGGCGGATCTCAGGGTCGAGAATCGACGGATCCTTGAACATCGCCTGCCAGTTGTCGGCGCGCAGCCAGGCATAGTCGTCCGTGCGGGTGATGCCGTGGCGCGTATCGGAGATCGGCTTCTTCGGTGCGGCAGGCGGTGTCGGCAGGCTCTTGAAAACGGACAAGGAATGGCTCCGGGTCGGAATGCGGGTTGGCAAGAGATAGAGGCGCGCCGCCGCCGGATCAAGCGGCAAGGGTGCGACAAGGCCGCGGATGACCTTCCACAGACAAGGAGGACGCCCGGCCCACCTTGCCTTGATGTCACCACAATATTTAAGAAAGTCCGCTATCTCAGTGAATTTGCACGTGCCAAGCTCCCGGCAAGCTGTCGGCGGTAGGGTAAGAATTGCAGAACAGTAAGGGATTTTCACCGCAATGCCGAAACGTCTGGTCCTGTTTCTATCCCTCGCAAGCCTTGCTGCCCCCGCCTTTGCCGTCGATCCCGCCATCA
Source organism: Rhizobium sp. CB2179 (assembly GCF_057653455.1). Lineage (NCBI taxonomy): Bacteria > Pseudomonadati > Pseudomonadota > Alphaproteobacteria > Hyphomicrobiales > Rhizobiaceae > Rhizobium > Rhizobium sp. CB2179. The sequence continues at coordinate 986,806 of NZ_CM172781.1, forward strand.
AGAAGCAGCTGGAAAAACTCGATCCCTCGACCCGCCTGGAACAGAGCTGCGACACCGAGGCGATGAGCCGTATCAACAAGGACAGCACCGGCTTCAAGCCCGACAAGGTGATCGCCTACACCTTCAAGGACCCGATCCCCGGCGACAATTCGCTGGACGCGCCGGGTGCCGTCTTTCGCAGCAAGGGCGACTGGTACCATCTCTCCTACAATTGCATCACCGGTCCGCAGCATATCAACGTGCGCGAACTCAATTATGAGATCGGCGAGAAGGTGCCGCGCGAGAAGTGGGACAAGTACTATCTCTATGACTGATGCGGTGATTGATGCGGTCCTGCCCGTCCAAGCGGCTACGGTGACATCCGGCCGCATGGCGCCGGGAGAGAGCCGCCGCTAAAATCGGCAGATCGAATCATAGAAATCCATTACATGAACCGCATCCTGCTCGCTTCGGCGTTCCTTCTCTTCAGTATCTCCGCTGCATTCGCGGACGGAATTCCGTCAGCCGTGCCGACGGCGGTTGGTTCGGTCCCGGCTGCGGTTAGGCCGGCCCCGAAGGCGTCGGCGCTAAAACTCGTCGAGCCGCATCTGCACATCGCCCGCTCGAACCTTGTCGGCCACGCTCGCATTGCGCTGACCTTCGATGCCTGCATGGGGCAGGCGGACGAGCGCATCCTTTCGACGCTGGTGCGTGAACGTATCCCGGCAACGATCTTCGTCACCGCCCGCTGGCTGAAGCGCAATCCCGCAGCACTTGCCGTATTCCTGCAAAATCCTGATCTCTTCGAACTCGAAAATCATGGCCAGAACCATATTCCGGCCGTCGACACGCCGACGCTGGTCTATGGCATTGCGTCCGCCGGCTCGCCGCAGGCGGTGCGGCAGGAGGTCGAAGGCGGCGCTGCCGCCATGGTCGCGGCCGGCATCCCGGCGCCGCACTGGTTCCGCGGTTCGACCGCCAAATATGATCTGTCCGCGATCGGCGAGATCCGCGCCATGGGCTATCGCATCGCCGGTTATTCCGTGAACGGCGACGGCGGTTCACTGCTCGGAGCTGTCATCACCGAAAAGCGCATCGCCTCGGCCAGGGACGGCGACGTCGTCATCTCCCACATCAACCAGCCGACCCATGCAGCCGGCGAGGGCGTGGCGAAGGCGCTGGTCGATCTCAAGGCCAAGGGCACGCAATTCGTCCGCCTCCAGGATGTCGAGGACACCGGCGACGACAAAACGACCGAATAGAGCGTCCGAACCTCTTGCTTGTTTACCCCCGGAAAACGAATAATGCTGTTTTTGTTTGTTCGGTTGCGGGAACGTAGGGGAGCGCATGTCTCGTGCGGTTTGGAATGTCGAAAGTGAAATTCGAAATGAGCTTCATCCCGCGGAAGTGGTTGTCTGGACAGGGCAGCCAAGTGCCTGGGGAACTTTCGTTTTTAAATGTCCCGATGTGCTTTTTGGCGTGATCTTCGTGATCGTGGGTTCCCCCGCGCTATTGTGGGCAAATAACGGGGTTATCAGCATCGATCAGCCAGCTGGAATCATGGGCATCATATTCCCCGGGATCTTCATGCTCATTGGCATCTCGACTATCGCGGGCGTGGTTTTCGATATGATCGCCACGAGTCGAACCGTTTACGCCGCCACCGATCGCAGGCTTCTCATCATTCGAAACATGATCAGGCGACGCGCGACGACGATAGCACCAACAGCCATCAACGTCGTGGAGGCCCGGGAAAAATGGGACCGCTCGGGAACCCTCACTTTCCGTCGGGAGGGAGACGGGGATAGCGTCAAAAAATTCGCCTTTATCGGTATCCCAAACGTTCGCGAAGTGGCTAAGCATGTTGAAGAATTGCGAATGAGTGCAAGAAAACAAGCCAGCTAGACGACTGAAATTTCAGCGCCTTTGGCTTTCCGTCTCGCTTCTATGCATTCCCGAATGAAAGCGCGCCAAACCCGGCCCATCCCTGTCGACCGCAAAATCCTCGAACCATTCGCGATGCATGCCGGCGAGCATGGCGCCGATCATCTGGGCGGCGAGATAGGAAAAGGTGATGCCGTTGCCGCCGTAGCCATAGGCTGCGAAGACATGCGGCGTCTCCGGCACCGGGCCGATCAGCGGCAGACCGTCGACCGTCTCGCCGAAAGTGCCGCACCAGGCGTGTTCCACCCGCGTATCGGCTTTCGGCCACAGCCGCTTCATCTTCTCCTGGATCGCCATGGTCTTTGCCGGCAGCTTGCGGTCGCGCGCCTCCGCATCGATCGTCTCGTCATCTTCGCCGCCGGCGACGATGCGATTGTCCGCCGTCGTGCGCATGTAGAGATAGGGGTGGCTGTCCTCCCAGATCAGCGCCCTGTCGCGCCAGAAATTTGCCGGATCCTGCGGCACGGTGGCGAGCGCCCAGCTCGAACTCGAGCGGTGCAGCTTCGGCATGTCGAGACCCGGCATCGAATAGCCGGTCGCCAGCACGACATGCCGCGCCTCGATCACGTGGCCTCCACCTGTCTCTGCCGTGACGTGATTGCCTTCGCTGTGAAGCGCGGTTACGGAAGCGTTGACCAGCCGCGCGCCGCGCCGCATCGCCATCTCCAGCAGCGCCCAGGTCAGAAGCAGCGGATCGCACTCTGCCGAACCCGGCGAATAGATCGCACCATCCCGGTCGAGTTCGAATTGTGTGAAGAGATCGGGATGTTCGAGATAGACGCCGGGCAGGCCCGCCCGGCGACGAAGCTGGCGCTCCTCCAGGAGGTCACGCGCGCCTTCCCGGCCGTCAGCCAGATAGAGCGTGTTGCGCGGCCGGAAGCTGCAGGCGATGCCGTTTGCGGCGATCAGCTTGGAAAGGCCGGCGACCGCGGCACCACTGCGGCGGTAGATGCCGGCGGCGCGCTCGAAGCCGTAATAATCCTCGAGTTCGGTGAGCGTGCTGTCGATTTCCCATTGCAGCATCGCCGTGCTCGCCGCAGTGCTGCCGAAACCGGGCTCCTCCCGGTCGATGATCGCCACCGAAAAACCGCGGGCCGTCAGATGTTCGGCAACCAAGGCACCGGTGATACCGCCGCCGATCACGGCGACATCGATGGAAAAGCTCTGCTCGATCGGCCGCCATTCCGGCCGTATCCCGCTCTTCCCCCAGAGAGAACGGCCGCTCACCATCTGGTCGTGATCGGATTCGGCAAGATCGAGATCAGATGCCACTGACGTTCCCCCGGTTGATCATTTCGGCAACTGCGGCTGCGGCTTTTCCTCGATCAGCAGTTCGTCGATGACAGTCATGACGATCAGCGAGAGCGGCAGCGCGAGCATGGCGCCGACGGCGCCCCACATCCATGTCCAGAACAGGATGGCGAGGAAGACGACGAAGGGATTGATTTCCAGCCGCCGTCCCATCACTGCGGGGAAGATCAGGTTCTCCATGAGCAGATGCACGGTGAAGAAGGCAGCGGCCGGCATCAGGCCGATAAGGAGGCCATCATGGGTCAGGATGCCGGCGACCGCGACGGCAAGCGTCATCAGTGTGATGCCGAGATAGGGGATGAAGCTCGACAGGAAGGCGAAGAAGCCCCAGAGCACCGGGGCCGACAGCCCGCCGGCATAGGCGATGACAGTCATGACCACGCCGAGCCCGACATAGATCAGCGAGGCCGTGGCGAAATAGAAGCCGAGCACCTGCTCGACGGCGTTGATGACACGGATGGCGGCCAGGCGTTGCGTGCGGGTGCGGAAGGTCATGATGATCGTCTTGCGCAGGTTGACCCGACCAGCGAGGAAGAACAGCAGCGCCGCAAAGAAAATCAATCCCTGCACCAGGGCGGGCGTCAGGCTGGTGGTCACGACATGCAGCACATTGCCGGTGTTTTCGAGCAGCGCACCGATCGACATCGACCCGCTTTCGAATGTCGCCGGCGTGATATGCAGCCATCTGATGCGCTCCAGATAAGGCATGACGCGGTTGATGGTTCGCTCGGCGAAGGCGGGGCCTTCATTGGCTAGCGTCATTAGCGGGTCGGCAAGCGAGTTGATCAACAGGAAGATCACCAGCGCAACGCTGCTTGACAGGATGAAGGCGTTGGCAAGCCGTGGCACCCCCATCCTGCTGAGCTTCTCTGCCGCCATACCGAGGATCATGCCGACGACGACGGCAAGTGTGATCGGAATGAGGATCAGCGACATCAGATAGACAGCGGCAAGGAAGAGAATGCCGAACATGCCGATGATCGCCCAGGCCATGCTGACATCGAGCCCGTCCTTTTCCAGCCGGTGCAGCGGTGGTGGCGGCAGCTCTTCGGCCGCCTCCTTCAGCGACTGTGCCCAGGCGCTGGTGTGGCGTTCGCCGATGGCGATCTTCTTTGCTTGTTTGCGGATGCCATTGGCGATGCCCATGCGGTGAGGTCCCCGAAGCCCCATTGCTTCCTCACGGAAACGCGCCGATGCGGTTCCGGTTCCTCAAGGGTGTGACAATGTGGCGCGGTGCATGTGAAGGCGCACGGCATTGACGCCCGTTGCCGTCTGGCATGCAACCGAAGCAGGCCGATTCCCGCCCTTATTCCTTCAACCGATAAGGCTGATCCGTAGTTACTGGAGTTACGCCGAAAGCGTCAGGCCGATACCCCAGGGATCTTTCAGAAACACGCCGCCGTCGCGCTTCTCGCTCTTGATCTCCAGTGCGTCGAGCTTGGAGACCGCCGCATCCAGCGTCGCCTTGTCGTTGAAACGGAACTTGTAGTCCGAAAGCCCGGTCATGTTGCCGGCGCGTGCCGTGGCGCCTCGGCTGTTCCAGATATTGGCGCCGAGATGGTGGTGGTAGCCGCCGCTTGCAAAGAAGCTCGCGCCCGGATAGCGCGCCATCAGCTTGAGGCCGAGGACGTCGCGGTAAAAGGCGTCGGCCTGCGGGATGTCGCCGACCTGCAGATGCAGGTGGCCGATCGCCGTCCCCGCAGCCATGCCGTCCCAGCGCTCATCAGGCGCGCTGTTGTAGAGCGCCTGCAGGTCGAGGCGAAGCGTCGCCATCTCCACCATGCCGTCCTCATGGAATTTCCATTGTTCGTGCGGGCGGTCGGCATAGATCTCGATGCCGTTGCCTTCCGGATCGGAAAGATAGATCGCTTCGCTGACCAGATGGTCCGAGGCGCCGTCGAGCGTGACGTTATTCCGTGCCGCGTGGCGCAGCCAGCGTGCGAGCTCCGTCCGGTCCGGCATCAGGAAGGCGGTGTGGAAAAGGCCTGCGGCATTGCGCGGCGCGATCATGGCATTCTTTGCGGTGGTCAGCGTCAGCAAAGGCAGGTCGCCGACACCCAGCACTTCGCCGCTCGCCGTCTTCTCGATCACCTTCAGGCCGAGCATCGATTGGTAGAAGCCGGAAACCAGACCGAGGTCGGTCACAACCAGATGCGACTGGTCGATATAGGCGGGTCGCGTCAGCGCATAGGAAGTTTCGGTCGTCATGGATTGGTCTCCTGCCTCTGAATTGGCCCTTGAGATAGAAGGCGTACCGGCGGTGGCGGCAAATGTGCCGCCTGCAGCAAGCCCGAGGAAGTTTCGCCGGTTCATTCTCTGAGGTCCCCTCGGTTGCCGTACTTGATCTCTATATGGCGCATCCCGATTGTTCACAGAAGATCTGTTTTTGAGGATGAAGCGTTGAGCAGGCGTTGACGATGACTTGCGCCCACTTGATCGCGATCAATGCGTTCATATCTTCTTTAGAGAAAGCTTATGCATCGCAGTCATGGAGGGAAGCCATGTACAGAAAGATCATCGTAGCGATCGCGCTCGGCGGCATCGACAAGGGAGAAAAAATCCTCCGCAAGGCCGCGTCCTTGCTCGACGAAGGCGGCGAGATCATCGCGCTCAATGTTGTCGAGGATGTGCCGAGTTATGTCGCGATCGAACTGCCGGCCAATATGGTCGAGGACGCCATGAAGGATGGCCGCGACAAGCTGGAAGCACTGATCGCCGCAGCCGGCGTCACGGCAACCATCGAGATCCGCAACGGCCCGCCGGCCAAAGCGATCATTTCGGCCGCCGAAAGCCACGGCGCTGACCTGATTATCGTCGCCTCGCACGTTCCGGACTTTTCCAACTACTTCATCGGCGCCACCGCCGATCGGGTCGTGCGCCATGCCAAATGCTCGGTGCTGGTCGACCGGCAGAAGGTTTGATTTTTGCGCCACTGCGGTCTGTCACGAAGATTTACCGCCCGTGCGCTTTGCCGCAGTTGCACCTCCGTCCGTTCGATGCGACGATTGCAATCGGGGTATGAAACGGATTGGCGTGCATGGGCGAGTTCAACGGCATTCGCTGGGCTTATGATAGATACGAATTGATCGCCGACGGCATTGTCCACGGTGTCGGTCTCGTGCTGGCGCTGATCGGGGCCACCGTGCTGATTTTCTACGCCACGGTCTGGAGCTCCTACGGCGCGCTCGCCGCCGCCTGGATCTATGGCGTCGGGCTGGTGCTGACGCTTGCCATTTCCTTTTCCTATAACGCCTGGCCGGTCTCGCGCACGAAATGGTATCTGCGCCGTTTCGATCATTCGGCGATCTTCCTCTTGATCGCCGCCACCTACACGCCCTTCCTCGAACGCGGCGCCGACGATCCGCTGCTCTTGTTCATGTTGGTCGCCATCTGGTTGTTCGCCGCCGTCGGCATTTTCTTGAAATGCGTCTTTCCCGGGCGTTACGACCGTCTTGCCATACTGCTTTATCTCGCCATGGGCTGGAGCGGCGTGCTGGTGGCCGAGCCCGTCGCCTCGCGCATTCCCGCCGCCTCGATGCTGCTGATCGTCATCGGCGGTGTCATCTATTCACTCGGCGTCATCTTCCATGTCTGGGAGAAGCTGCGCTTCCAGAACGCCATCTGGCACGGCTTCGTCGTCACCGCGGCGGCCGTGCATTATTCGGCCGTCTTCACCTGTTTCAGCCTGTCGCCACCAGGCCTCTGAACGACTGATGTGCCCGAAGCCGTTCCTGTTTTGCGTCCGCCGTTTACATCTCTCGAGGCGGGGCGTATGCCCGCCTTCGCAAACAATATGAACCCGAGCATCATGACAGACGCTGTCCTCCTCCGCGACGCCACCGAAGCCGATCTTTCCGCCATCCGCGATATCTACAATCACGCCGTCGAGCACACGACGGCAATCTGGAACGACACGCTGGTCGATCTCGAAAATCGGCTGGAATGGTTCAAGGCGCGCAAGGCACGCGGCTTTCCGGTCATCGTCGCCGAAATGTCGGGCAAGGTCGCAGGCTACGCCTCCTATGGTGATTGGCGCGCCTTCGACGGCTACCGCCACACGGTCGAGCATTCCGTCTATGTCGACAAGGATTGCCGCGGTGGCGGCATCGGCGAGCGGCTGATGCGGGAGCTGATCGTGCGTGCTGCCGCCGGCAATATCCATGTGATGATTGCCGGCATCGAGGCTGAGAACACCGCCTCGATCAGGCTGCACGAAAAGCTCGGCTTCCGCATCGCCGGCAGGTTTTCCGAGGTCGGCACCAAGTTCGGCCGCTGGCTGGACCTCACCTGCATGGAACTTCGCCTGCCCGGCAAGGTGGATTGATCCACCTGGCCGGCAAGGCGGATTGACCTGCCTGCCCGGCAAAGCCCCAGATTGATCAGGCAAAGCGCCAAACTCATCAGGCAAAGCCCCAAACTCATCAGCCAAAGCCATTGTGAACGGCGCGCGCCATCTTTTTATTGTAGTCTGAGCTGTGTAAGAATGTGGAAGCAGTCTGCTTCGCGGAAGGCGGCCTGAAAGCATATTGTAGGCGTCATGGGGGTGAATAGTTCAATGGCAAAGCACGGATCGTCGCTCGGTCTCCTTGCCCTCGTCCTTCTGGCATTTGCGCCGGTTGCCGCACGGGCCGCCGATTGCGGCAGCCTGGCCTCGCCGAAGCTCGACTGGCAGGAATGCACCAAGAAGAACCTGATGTTGCAGGGCAGTGATCTCGAAGGCGCCAATCTTGTCGGCACCGATTTCTCGCTGACCGATCTTGCTGGCGCCAACTTCAAATCCGCCAATCTGGAGAAGGCGACGCTGGTGCGCGCCTCGCTGGAGGGCGCCCATGCCGAAGGCGCCAACTTCGCCAAGATCGAGGCCTATCGCTCCAGCTTCGCCAATATCGCCGCCGATGGCGCTTCCTTTGCCGGCGCCGAGCTGCAGCGCGCCAATTTCGCCGGCGCCCGGCTCGCCGGCGCGAGCTTCGAAAAGGCGGAGCTCGGCCGCGCCGATTTCGACAAGGCGGTGCTGACGGGGGCGAAATTCTCGTTCGCCAATCTCTCCCGTGCCGATCTCTCCGGCGCCACCTTCGAAACCACGCCGATGTTCGATCGCGCCTTCATGTTCCTGACCCACATCGAAGGCCTTGACCTCTCGGCCGCAACCGGGCTCGAACAGACCCAAATCGACCTTGCCTGCGGCGATACCTCGACCAAGCTGCCGGCCGGCCTCTCCGCACCGACGACCTGGCCCTGTCCAGCCGAGCACGAATAGTCGGACATGGTTCGCCAGCCGTATGTGCCTGCGTCTTTTCGTGTTGATGATTGCCCCTCATCCTCACCTTACCGGGGTCGAGCCACTCGTCTCGACCCGTAAACGGGGTGAGGGGACGTGCCCTGCGAGAGGTGAGCGAGGAACCAAGAGGTTGCGACTATCCTCCTTCGCCCCGTTTACGGGGAGAGGTGCCGGCAGGCGGATGAGGGGCTCGTCTCGGCTAATCGCATCCGAATGAACCCCTTGCCGGGACCGGTTGCCTACTTCCCAGGCTCGAACACCATGGAGTGGCCGTTGATGCAGTAGCGCAGGCCGGTCGGCGGCGGGCCATCGGGAAAGACGTGGCCGAGATGGGCTTCGCAGCTGCCGCAGCGGATCTCTGTGCGCACCATGCCAAAGGCCGTGTCGCGATGCTCCGTCACCGATTCGGGCGACACTGCTTCGAAATAGCTCGGCCAGCCGCAGCCGGCATCGAATTTCGTGTCGGAGCGGAAAAGCGGCGCGTTGCAGCCGACGCAGCGGTAAAGCCCCGTCTCGAACGAATCCCAATAAGGGCCGGTGAAGGCGCGTTCGGTGCCGTGCTGGCGCGTGATGCGGTACTGCTCGGGAGTGAGCTGCTCTTTCCAGTCGGCGTCGGTCTTGTGGATCTTGGCGGTGGTCGCAGTTTCGGACATGAGGTGCTCCTTTCGCCGAGGGGCGGGTTCCGTTTCGCGAGAAATGTGGTGCGCCGCGTTCAGTTCATCAAGTCTCCCGCCGGCGCGCCATGAGATTGGCCGCATACCCAATTGGGGGAAGAGGCTTGCTTTTACATCCGTTAGGGGTTTTCTGTTAGGGTTAATGTTGCGTGCATTGGAGAATCACTGGTGTTTGAAACAGCAATCGTCCTGCTCTACGGCCTCGTGGCCGTGGCAGCCATGGCGGTCACACTGTTGGAAGGCTGGGCCAACCATGACGGCGTGACGCTTCATCGTCTCGCCGGGCTCTTCGCCTGCCTGCTCTGGCCGCTGACGCTTGTGGTCTTCATCCTCCACGGTTGCATCGCCCGGCTGCTGACGCGTCTTTCCAGATCGACGGCCTGATCGGCTTTGAACATCACCATGCAGTGCGGCTCGCGGCCGAAATCACTTGAGACGCTCCCCCGTTTCGCCTAAGCCAGAGGACAGGCTGGTTTTCTCCGGTTTTTCCGTCTGTTGCTCTTGCAACAGACTTTTGCCTTTACAGCGCCGCGCGCCTTGTCGGACGTGCAAAGGACTGTAACATTTTGAATTATGCAGTAGAGGAGGGGACATGGCCGATGTCACGGCTCTGACATTTCTGGCCATGTGTCTGCCGCTCGTCGGCGCTCTTGCCGCCCCCTTCGTCATCCGCATCTTCGGCGCAAACGGTGCCTGGCTCCTGGCGGTCGCTCCCTTGCTCGCCTTCCTGCATTTCCTGCGTTTCATTCCCAAGATCGCGCGCGGCGAGGTCGTCGCCGGCGGTTATTCCTGGGTGCCGAGCTTTCATCTCTCTTTTTCCTGGTTTCTCGATGGCCTGTCGCTGACTTTCGCGCTGCTGATCACCGGCATCGGCACCCTGATCGTGCTTTATGCCGGCGGCTACCTCAAAGGACACAAGGATCAGGGCCGCTTCTTCTCCTTCATCTTCCTCTTCATGGGCGCGATGCTCGGCGTCGTCGTTTCCGACAGTTTCCTGATGCTCTTCGTCTTTTGGGAATTGACGTCGATCACGTCCTTCCTGCTGATCGGCTTCGACCACGAGCGTGAGGCGGCTCGCCGCGCCGCCCTGCAGGCGCTTGTTGTGACCGGCGGGGGAGGGCTCTGCCTGTTGGCCGGCCTGCTGCTGCTCTGGAACATCTCGGGCGTCACTGAGATGTCGCGACTCATCGGAGCGGGCGATGTCGTGCGCGAAAGCCCGCTCTATCTCGCTGCCCTCATCCTGGTCTTGGGCGGTGCCTTCACCAAATCGGCCCAGTTTCCCTTTCATTTCTGGCTGCCGAACGCCATGGAGGCGCCGACGCCGGTTTCCGCCTATCTGCATTCGGCCACCATGGTGAAGGCAGGCGTCTATCTGCTGATGCGGCTCAATCCCGTCATGGGGGCAACGCCTGCCTGGGAAATCCTTCTGCCCTTCTTCGGCGGGCTGACGCTGGTCGTCGGCACCGCGCTCGCCATCCGCCAGACCGACTTGAAGCTCAAGCTCGCCTATACCACCGTCTCTTCGCTCGGCCTGCTCGTCATGCTGATCGGCTTCGGCTCGGACCATGCGGTGGAGGCGGCGGCGCTCTATCTGGTGGCGCATTCCCTCTTCAAGGGCGCGCTCTTCATGGTCGCCGGCATCATCGATCATGAGACCGGCACGCGCGATATCACCAGGCTCAGCGGCCTGATGCGGGCGATGCCGCTCACCTGGATGATTGCACTTGCGGCGGCCTTTTCGATGGCCGGCCTGCCGCCCTTCTTCGGCTTCCTGGCCAAGGAGGAGATCTATACGGCACTCGTCGGCGGTGATGTCCGCGCACTCACCTTTACCGCCATAACCGTCTTCGGCAATGCGCTGATTTTCGCCGTCGCCTTCGCCGTGGCGCTGAAACCCTTCCTCGGCCAACCGGTGGAGACGCCGAAACCGCCGCACGAAGCGCCCGTCCTGCTTTGGCTCGGCCCGGCCGTTCTCGCCATCCTCGGCCTGCTCGCGGCGATCTTTTCGACCTTCACCCATATCGTCCTGTCGTCGCCGATCGCATCTGCCATCCGCCAGACACCCGTCGAAATCGACATTTCGCTGACGCCGCATATCGGCCTGCCCTTGGCGCTCTCCGCCCTGACCGTGCTGCTCGGCATCGGCGTCTACTGGCAGCTCGCGCGCGCGCGTTTTCTGATGGCCGTTTTCCTGCGCGCAGCCGGGCCTGGGCCGGACCATGGCTTTGATGTTGCACTATCGGGCCTTGTCCGCTTTTCCGGCCGCGTTATGCGTGTGCTGCAGCCGGGGCGGCTGGAGATCTATGTCACCTGCACCTTCCTCTGCGTCGCCGCCATCCTCATCATCCCGCTCGTCGTCTATGGCGAACTGCCGCGTCTGCCGGCCTGGCCGGCCGATGTCAGGCTCTATGAATGGGCGGTCTTCCTGATCGCCGGCTTCGGCCTTGCCGCCGTGCTCGTCGCCCGCGATCGGCTGACGGCGATCGTCTCGCTCGGCATCCAGGGTTTCGCCGTCGCCATCATCTTCCTGCTCTTCGGCGCGCCGGATCTGTCTTTCACCCAGTTCATGGTCGAAACCCTTTCGGTGGTGATCCTTGCCCTGGTCATGACCAGGCTCCGTCTCTCGCCCGCCGATCGGCGGCCGCTCGGCCGCAAGCTCTTCGACGGCGTGCTGGCGCTTGCCTGCGGCCTCGGTTTCACGCTTCTGCTGATGCGGGCGACGCAGGCGCCGTTCAACGATGCGCTGACGGAATTCTTCAACGCCTATTCCAAATCGATCGCCCATGGCGCCAATGTCGTCAACGTCATCATCGTCGATTTCCGCGGCACCGACACGCTCGGCGAAATCGCCGTCGTTGCGGTCACCGGCCTTGCCATCCTGGCGCTTATCCGCATTCGCGCCGGCAGCGAGCGCAAGCTTGCCGCCAATGATCCCGCGACGGAGGGCTGAGCGCGTGAACACCCTCATCTTCCGCACCGTCGCCCCGTTCCTCACCGCACTGATGCTGCTGTTTTCCGTCTTCGTGCTGCTGCGCGGCCATAACGAGCCGGGCGGCGGCTTCATCGGCGGGCTGATCGCTGCCTCGGGACTGGCGATCTACGGCATTGCCCGCGGCGTCGGCGCCGTTCGCCGGGCGCTGTTTTTCCATCCGCTGTCGATCGCCGGCTTCGGCCTGTTCCTGTCCACCGCAGCCGGTCTTCTCTCCATCCTGTTTGCCGTTCCCTTCATGACCGGCCTGTGGATCTATCCGACGCTTTTCGGCGCCGAGGTGCCGCTGTCGAGCGTCATGCTCTTCGATATCGGCGTCTATCTTGTCGTGCTCGGCGCCATCACGTCGATCGCATTGGCATTGGAAGAAAAGGAGGTGGAATGATGGAGCCGCTTCTGGCGATCCTCGTCGGTCTGTTCTTCGCCGCCGCCATCTATCTGATGCTGTCGAAATTCTCGATCCGCATCATGCTCGGCATCGCCATCCTCGGCAACGCCGTCAACCTGCTGCTCTTTACCGGTGGCCGGCTGACGCGCGAGGTGCCGCCGATCATCCCGGCGGGTCTCGACAGCTTGCCCGCAGGCACGGCCAACCCGCTGCCGCAGGCCCTCATCCTGACGGCGATCGTCATCTCCTTTTCCTTCCTTGCCTTCCTGCTGGTGCTGACCTACCGCGCCTATCAGGACCTCGGCACCGACAACACCAGCGACATGCGCGCCGCCGAGCCCGACGACCGGCCGCTGCCGCCATTGGGGTATTGAGGATGTTGGTGCGGATGCTCACTACACGGCAAACCCTCTCGTGCGATAGCGGAGGCGCCATCTGATGGCCGCCGCCACCTCCACCGTCGATCTCTCCGCCGCCCTGATCACCGCCCCAGTGCCGATCGGTCACTGGCTTGCCATCCTGCCGGTCGCCCATTGCATCACGCTCGGCGCCGTCCTGCTGATGCTGCGCGCCTATCCCCGCCTGCAGGCCTGGCTTGCCATCCCTGGTCTTGCGGCGCTGGCGCTGATCGATGCGGCGCTGCTCGCCAAGGTCGCGGCCGACGGGCCGCTGACCATGGTCATGGGCCGCTGGCTGCCGCCCTTCGGCATCGCCTTCACTGTCGATCTCTTCGGTGCGCTGATGGCTTTTACCGCGGCCCTTGCCGCACTCGCCGGCGGCATCTATGCGCTGGCCGATATCGGCGAAAGCGGCCGGCGATATGGTTTCTTCCCGCTGCTGATGCTGCTGATGGCCGGCGTCACCGGCGCCTTTCTCACCGGCGATATCTTCAATCTCTATGTCTGGTTCGAGGTGCTGCTTATCTCCTCCTTCGGGCTGATCATCCTTGGTTCCGAACGTGAGCAGATCGACGGCGCGCTGAAATATGCGGTGCTCAATCTGATCGCCACGACCCTGTTCCTGGTCGGCGTCGGCATTCTCTATGCCGCCTTCGGCACCCTCAACATGGCCGATATCGCTGCAAAAGCTGGTGATTTGCGCGGCACGGCGCCGCTGATGACGCTGGCAAGCCTCTTCCTGCTCGCCTTTGGCATGAAGGCGGCGGCCTTCCCGGTCAATTTCTGGCTGCCCGCCGCCTATCATACGCCGCGTATCGTGGTCTCCGCACTGTTTGCCGGCCTGCTCACCAAGGTCGGCATCTACGCGCTGATCCGGGTGATGGTCATGCTGTTGCCGGTGGAGCGCCAGGAATTGAGCCCGGTGATCGCGCTCGCCGCCGCCGCGACCATTGTCGTCGGCGCTCTCGGCGCGCTTGCCGAAAACGATATCCGCAGGCTGTTCGGCTATGTCGTCATATCGGGCATCGGAAACATGCTGGCCGGCGTCGCCCTCGGCGGCCTTGGCGGCATCAGCGGCGCTGTCTTCTATGCGCTCCATTCGATGGTGCTGATGACCGCACTTTATCTTGCCGCCGGCGAGATCGCCCGGCGCGGCGGCGGCTTTTCGCTGTCGGCCCTCGGCGGGCTCTACCGGCAAAGCGGCGGTTTCACCGCACTCTCCCTCGTGCTCTTCCTGGCCGCCTGTGGCCTGCCGCCCTTTTCCGGCTTCTGGCCGAAGGTCATTCTCGTCAAGGCCTCGCTCGATCTCGGCGCCTGGTGGCTGGCGGCCTCGATCCTCGTCGGCGGTTTTCTGACGACGATCGCCTTCGGTCGTCTCTTTCTGCTCGCCTATTGGCGCCCGGCGGCGATAGCACTGGCGCCGTCCGGACCGAGGTGGCGCACGGGCCTGCCGCTCGCCGCGCTGACCGCGCTGGTCATCGGCTTCGGCATCTTGCCGGAACAGTTGCTGGCGCTGTCGCAATCGGCCGCCGCCGGCTTGGCCGATCCCCACGCCTATCTTCATTCGGTCTTCCCGGAAGGGCGTGCGCCGTGATCTTCTTCCTCTTCAACCTGCTGCTTGCTACTGCCTGGGTCACTGTTACCGGCAGCGCCTCGCTGCACAATCTCGTCCTCGGCGTCCTGCTCGGGGCCCTGGCGCTGGTCATCATCCGCGAATCCTTCGGCGGCAAGGGACGCATCCCCCGCGTCCTCCCGGTATTCTCGCTCGCCGCTCTGTTCCTCAAGGAGTTGTCGCTGTCGGCCTGGAAGGTCACGGTCACCGTGCTCTCGCCCGATATGAAGCTGAAACCCGGCATCTTCGCCTACCCTTTGACGGTGACGAGCGATTTCGAGATCACTTTGCTGGCAAACCTCATCACGCTGACTCCAGGCACGCTTTCGGTCGACGTCTCCACAGATCGCCGCACGCTCTATGTGCACGCGCTCGATTGTTCCGATCCGGAGGCGACCAGGCGTGATATCGCCAACGGTTTCGAACGCAAGATCATGGAGGCCTTCCGGTGATCACACCTGCCGCCATCGTCGCAGCCGCATCCTCGGCCGCACTCGTCATCCTCGGCCTGGCGCTGATCCTCACCGTCTGGCGCGTCGTTGCCGGCCCGACATTGCCGGACCGGATCCTCGCCCTCGACATGCTGACCGGCATCGCCATCGGTTTCATCGCCGTCATTGCGGTCAAGACCGGATTTTCGCTCTATATCGATATTGCCATCTCGCTCGGCCTCGTCGGTTTCCTGGCGACCGTCGCCTTCGCCCGATTCGTGCTGTCGCGCGGCAATATCAAATCGAAGCCGTCCGCATCTGCGGCAAATGGCAACACGCAAAAACGCCGGGCAGGGGGGAAGAAGCGATGATCGATTATATCGTGGCTGCCGTCACCGCCTTGCTTTTGATCGTTGGTTCGCTCTTTACGCTTGCGGCAGCGATCGGCCTGGTCCGGCTGCCTGATCTCTATACGCGCATGCATTCGGCCTCGAAGGCGGGGACTGTCGGCTCCGGCCTGTTGCTCCTTGCCGCCGGCCTTTATTCGCAGGACCCGGCGATTCTCGCCCGCGCCATTGCCGGTTTCGTCTTCTTCCTGCTGACGGCACCGGTGGCGGCCCATCTGCTTGCCAGAGTTGCCCATCGTTCGGGATATGATCTCGGTGCACTCTCGGTCCGTGACGATATCAGGGATCGTTGAGGCTATGCTGTTCGGCGACTTTACCAGATTTATGCAAAACTTATGCACAGGAAGCTGTGAGTAAAGCTTGCCGAAGAGCCCCTCAATTCTTCATCTGTCATTTTTTCTCAAGAAAAACGACAAATAATAATTGGCCTTTCGACCAAACGATGGTATTTGAAAATGCAAGTAGAGTTCTGATTGTGAATTGCAATCGTACTGCTTCCAAGTCCCTCAGTTTTGATTTTTAATGTCTAAACTGGGGCCATCGCCTGGAGCATGACGTAGTGGTTTCCAGTCAGGCAGTATAAGAACAGGTCAGGCTCTTCGGAATCTAGGGGTGGATTTCGCGTTTTTCGAAACAGAAGGTCGCTTCCTGTGCTTTTGCTGTTCGCTTCTACGAGGCGGGTCTTTGGCGTGTCAGTCAAAGACCGTTTGAGCATGCTAACAGGAGAAAGAATATGACGGATATAGCGACCGGCAGTGCGCCGGAGCTGCTTGTGGAACTGACAGCCGACATCGTCGCAGCTTATGTCAGCAACCATGTTGTACCGGTCAGCGACCTGGCCAATCTGATTTCCGACGTGCATTCGGCACTGAGCAACACGTCCGTACCGCAGCCTGCTGCGGCGATCGTCGAAAAGCAGAAGCCTGCAGTTTCTGTCCGCAAGTCCGTACAGGACGAGCAGATCACGTGTTTGGAATGCGGCGGCAATTTCAAGTCCCTCAAGCGTCACCTGATGACGCATCACAGCCTCTCGCCGGAAGAATACCGCGAGAAGTGGGACCTGCCGACCGATTACCCGATGGTAGCGCCCGCTTATGCCGAAGCGCGTTCGCGCCTGGCAAAGGAAATGGGCCTCGGGCAGCGCCGCAAGCGCGGCCGCGGCTGAGCTTTTTCGAAAGCATCAACGACAAAAAGCCGGGTCTTGTGCCCGGCTTTTTTGTGCCTTCGCAAGGGGAAGAAATACATTTTCCGGTATTTGAAGCGTTGCGTCTGATTCGGCCGGACGCCACGACTGCGTAAGAGATCCCGTCTTATGCTTTGCCGACAGGCTTTGAATGTATTCCTATACTATGAGCAAGTGTTAATATACTCGATTGCAGAGCCGGCACTGACCCGCTTGCTCGCCTTATGGCTCTGAAAGCCGGCCAGCCACGATCGCGGTCAAGCCGCAGCGCGGACTCTTGCCTCTTCGCGGATCCTGTTCACCATCGAGCGCAGTCCGTTCGAACGCTGCGATGACAGGTTCTCCACCAGGCCGATCTTCGAGAATATCTCGAAGGCATCGAGCCCGGCGATCTCCGATGCCGTCTTGCCGGAATAGGTGGCAAGCACGATGGCGACGAGGCCGCGCACGATATGGGCGTCGGAATCACCCTCGAAGCTCATGACCGGATTGTCGGGATCGCCTGCCGTATGAGTCACCAGCCAGACCTGGCTGGCGCAACCCATCACCTTGTTCTCCGAGGTGCGCTTCTCCTCGGCCAAATCAGGCAGCGCCTTGCCGAGTTCGATGACATAGCGGTAGCGATCTTCCCAATCGTCCAGGAAAGCGAAGTCGTCGATGATCTGGTCGAGGGATGCCATGGAGAAGCCTTTCACTATTAAAGCAGTTCCAGCAAAAGTGCGCAGCGGTCTTGCGTCCGGAATGCGTCAGGAAATGCTCTAAGAGTGCATATAGGTGAAAGACCGGCAGATTTGAACCGTTAAAAAGAAACGCCGTGAGGGATGGGCATCCTCACGGCGCAGCAACATGCTGAATTAAACAGGGCAGGCACGTCAGGCATGGGGCATCTCCGCGTCATGCGGACCACCGATGCAAGCTGGTTGAGGGTCAGGTCGCCGGCTTCGGCGTCGGCAGCGGAATAGCGCCGGTCACCACCGTCTCAGAGGAGGCGTCATCTTCGACCGGCGGACGGTAAGGCATCGGCTGGTTGAGCGCTGCCTTGGCCTCGCGCACCTTTTCCTGGATGGCAGGCGTGGTGAGGGAAGGCATGTTGAGCGCCACTGGCACCTGCGGGTCGGCAAGCTTTGCGGTTGCCGGCGTCTCATCCTTGAACTGGCTGTCGAGAAGTTCATAGGCAACGCGGGCGCCTTCACGGGCCCGGTAGCCGAGTGCGGTGAGGGTCTCGGTACCCTTGGCGCAGACTTCGGGCTTCTCCGAGCACATGCCGGTCAAATAGTCGTAGGCGCCGCTTGCCGCCGTGAACGCGTCGGAAAGCTGCAATTGCGGGCCGCTGGCCAACTTGTCGGAACTCTCCGTGCTGAAGACGGAAAGAAGCACGAGCACAAGGCCAAACCAGAAGGATCCTTTGATCAGAAACCACATTGTCGTCGCCCATCCTGTTTCCCCGTCCGGTTCTTGTTGCCGAATCAGGCCGGTTGTCCGGTGTGTTTTCACCCTACCGCCAAGTTGCGAATGCCGCTTTTCGAAACTCACGCGCATTTGCGGCAAATTTAGTTCAAATTTTAGCGAACGGCATTTGAGCCGCATTTTAGTCGAATGCGAGCGATCGCCGTTAAGCATCAGGGCAGCACCTGCTTGCAATTGCAGGACTTTTGCCGGCTCGCCTTGCCACAGGAGTTAACGCAATGCTGAAATATGAGGAAAATCCGTCGCTTACCCCCTATTAACCACAAAAGGCAAAGAGCCTTCCAGATGCTTCAAAACGAGAATTTCAGCCGTTTCAGGCTGTGAACAGCGCTTTTGCCTTATCCTTTCTTTAAGTCGCCAAGGCCTATTGTCCGGATCGATCGACAGCCTTTCGGGCGGGTATTGCGTGCGTGTATTGAGTAACATTGGCGGCTGGATGACGGCCCTCGTAGACCGGGCAGCGACAAGCTGGCTCTCCCGGACGGGCGGCGGTGAAGCCGTGCGCCAACGCGAGCTCGCGATCCTGCGCCGCCTCGTGCTGCTCTCGTCGGCCGCTCTCGTTGCCGCTCCCATCGGCCTTTCGGCAGTCACCAGTCCTGCCGTCGCGCTGCCGGCAGGTGTCGCCATGGTCTGCGCCGCCTTTCTTTTTTCCGCCGTCGGCAGCATCGCGCTCGCCCGTCAGGGCTCGGCAGCCGGTATCGCCACGCAGTCGGCCGAGGATTTCTTCCTTGCCGCCACCCCGGGCCTCGTCTTTTTCCTCGACCCGCACGGCAGTGTGGCGACCATCGGCGGTCGCGACCGGCGCGACTTCCTCGGCTGGATGCGTGATCCCAAGGGCAGGGGCTTCCTCGAGCAGGTGCATGTCTCCGACCGCATCCTTTTCCTGCAGGCGCTCGATGGCCTGCGCCGGGGCGAGGATGCTCAGAGCGTCGATCTGCGCCTCGACCGGCCCTCGGTCTCGCGCGACCAGCGCCAGTTTGCATATCTGAGAATGGACATGACGGCCCGGCGCGATGCCGACGGCGAACTTGCCGCCATCATTGCCCAGCTGCGCGATGTCTCCGTCGAGCAGCAACTGCGTGACGAAGCCCAGAACCGTGCGGCGGACGCCGAATCCGCAAACGACGCCAAGTCGCGCTTCCTCGCCGCCGTCAGCCATGAGCTGCGCACGCCGCTGAACGCCATTCTCGGTTTTTCCGATATCCTGATCGGCGAATATTTCGGCAAGTTCGAAAACGACCGTCAGCGCGAATATGTCGGCCTGGTCCGCGAATCCGGCGCGCATCTGCTGTCCGTCGTCAACACCATGCTCGACATGAGCAAGATCGAAGCCGGCCGCTACGAGCTGATCCTCGAAGCCTTCGATATATCAAGCTCCGTCAAATCCTGCGAGTCGATGCTGGCATTGCAAGCCAAGACCAAGGGCCTCACCCTAACCAGCCGTATCCAGCGCGACCTCGGCGAGGTCGTCGCCGATCAGCGCGCCATCCAGCAGATCCTCATCAATCTCGTCGGCAATGCCATAAAGTTCACCGAGGCCGGCGGCGTCGTCTCGGTCGATGCGGCAGCCCGAGACGGCATCCTCAAACTGACGGTCAGCGATACCGGTATCGGCATCCCGGCCGACAAGCTGGCATTGCTAGGCCAGCCCTTCGTCCAGATCCAGAACGACTATACCCGCCGCTTCGAAGGCTCCGGCCTCGGTCTCTCCCTGGTCAAGGGGCTGGTGGCGCTGCATGGCGGGTATTTCGCCATCGCCAGCCAGCCGGGCGAGGGCACGATCATCACTATCGAGATCGCAGCGGACGGCTCGGGCGCCCAACACGCCGAAGACGCCGGTCATGGCGCGACTGTCGAGTTTCCGCCGCGGCTGAAGGGCGCGGTCAATAGCGGTGTAGAATTGAAAGAGGGGCGTTTCGATGGCCGCGCGCAAGCGAAAATCGCCTAAGGGAAAAAGAGGACGGCAGCAGCCGGGCCTTCTGATGTCAGGCGCTGCCGCCCTCGGCGGTCTCGGCCTGCAGGGCGCCTCCGTGCTCGGCGGGGTCGGCCTGCAGGGCGCATCCGTGCTCGGCGGCGTCATCGGCCGCAATCCGTCGGTCGCCGGCGGCGCGATCACCTTCGCCGTCATCTTCTCCTTCGTCGCCGCCAATGCGCTCTGGTATCAGCCGGGCCTGCATCCGCATCCGATCTTCCGCACCCGCGATCCGCAGTCTCCGACCGTGCTCGGCACCCGCCGCCCGGCCGAGGAGCAACAGGGCGATGTCACCACCTTCCGGATCGAACGGCCGCAGGATACTGCCACCACCAACGCGACACCGGCGCCTGCCGCACCCGGCCAGCAGCCAAGCCAGCTCGTCATGGACATCCAGCAGCAGCTGGTGCGCCGCGGTCTCTATAGCGGCATACCCGACGGCATTATCGGCCCGCGCACCAGCGCGGCCATTCTCTTCTTCGAGGAGACCGTCGGCATGACCCAAACCGGCGATCCGACGCCGGAGGTGCTAGTGGCGCTGAAGACCGATGCCGCTGGCCCTTCGACCGTGCCCGCCGAAAAGCCGCCCGAGGATGTGAGCTCGAAGGCGGCGGCGGAAGACCCGGTGGCAGCCGCGATCCGCAGCGCCGAAAAGACCGTCAAAACGGCTCCATCAGCGGCAAAGCAGGTTCCATCAAGCGAAATCACCAATGTTGACCTGGTGTTGAAGATCCAGAAGGGTCTTTCCAACATGGCCTATGCCAATGTCGGCGTCGACGGTGTCGCCGGTGAGCAGACCCGCGCGGCCATCCGCCATTTTCAGAAGCACTACAACCTGCCCGAAGACGGCGAGCCGAACCAGGCGGTGCTGAAGAAACTCAAGGAAATCGGCGCGATATAGAGCAATTCCAGCAAAAGTGCGCAGCGGTTTTGCGTCCGGAATTGCGCAACCAAAATGTTAGAGCATTTTCGCGACTTGGAGCAAAACGGAAATGCTCTAACCACTAGGATGCCGCCTTCAACAGCCGGTAATGTGTCGTCATCGCCTGGCCCTCGACATCCACCACCTCTTCGATCGGCCCGGCCTCGCGGGCCATCGCCACGCGATAGCGCCTGGGCGCCATACCCGTCATCCGCTTGAAAGCGTTGCTGAAGGCGCTTTCGGATGTGTAGCCGAGCGAAAGCGCCAGCGCCGAAACCGGCATGCTGCCCTCCCGCAGCTCGCGTTCGGCAAGGCGCATGCGCCAGCCGGTGAGATAGGTGAGCGGCGCCACCCCCGCCACGGTCTTGAACCGCAGGGCAAAGCTCGTGCGCGACATGCCGGCCGCCTTTGCCAGTTCGCCAAGCTGCCAGGACCGGCCGGGATCGCCATGCATCAGCCGCAGCGCCGGCGCAATGCGATCGTCGCCGAAGGCGCGGAGCCACCCGACCGTCAGTGGCGCCGAGCTCATGATGTGCGCCCTCAGCACCTGCACGAACATCAACTGCGCAAGCTGGGTCGAGGCGAGCAGGGCGCCTGGCCGCTTTGCCGCCATCTCCCGGACCAACTGGTCGAGTAGCCAGCGCAGCACGCCGGCTTCGGCAAGGGCGGCACGCACATGAATGATCGGCGGCAGTACGTCGGACAGCAGCTCCATGCCCTGCGGTCCGAGCGCGATGTGGCCGCCGAGATAATGGAAATCCTCGCCAACGCCGTGGCGTGCCAGGCCGTCGACCTTCTCCTTGAAGGCGCCGACCGCGTCAGTGGGCGTAACGGCAAGGTCGCTCGCCAGGACGAACGAATGCCGGCCGTTCAGAAGCGCAACGTCGCCTGCTTCGAGCAGAATGGGTTCACTGCCATTGTCGAGGCAAAGCCAGCAGCGCCCTTTGGCGACCGCGCTGATCTTGATTCGGTTCGGTCGGGGGAAGCGCAGCGCCCAGGCGCCGCCGGCGATCAGCCCACCCGACACAAGGCAGCGCGCATCGAGTAGATTGAGCATTTCGGAGAGTGGGTCACTGATCATTTTTGAACGATGAAGCAGGAAATTCGGATTTGCAAGCATTCAGAATCCCATTTCCCGGGCGTACATAAGGCCATCACACACAACGGAGGCATGTCATGTCCACTCCACAGGCTCCCATCGGTTCCGGCTTCGGTGCGGCCTCGACCGCCACCGACGTCATTGCCGGACACGATCTTTCAGGCAAGGTCGCGATCGTCACCGGCGGTTATTCGGGTCTTGGTCTCGAGACGGCTCGTGTGCTCGCCGAAGCTGGCGCCAGGGTTGTCGTCCCCGCCCGCAATCTCGAAAAAGCCAAGGCAGCCGTGGAAAGCATTCCCGGCCTTGCGCTGGAAAAGCTCGACCTGATGGACCCCGGCTCGATCGACGACTTCGCCGACCGCTTCCTCGAAAGCGGCGAGCCCCTGCATCTGCTCATCAACAATGCTGCCGTCATGGCGAACCCGCTGACGCGTGACGCCCGCGGTTACGAATCGCAGTTCTCCACCAATCATCTCGGCCATTTTCAGCTTACGGCTCGCCTCTGGCCGGCACTGGTGAAGGCCGAGGGCGCGCGCGTCGTCGCCGTCTCCTCGCGCGGTCACGTCTTCTCCGGCGTCGATTTCGATGATCCGAATTTCGAGAACCGCGAATACGCGCCCTATCTCGCTTACGGCCAGTCGAAGACGGCAAATGCTCTCTTTGCGATCTCACTGGACGCTTTGGGTGCGAAGCACGGTGTCAGAGCCTTCTCGCTGCATCCCGGCGGTATAGTCACCACCGATCTGGTCCGCCACCAGTCGAGCGACTTCCTCAAGACGAGCGGCTATGTCGACGAGGATGGCAAGCCGGTCATCGATCCGCAAAACAACAAGAAGACGATTCAGCAGGGGGCGGCGACCACCGTCTGGTGCGCCGTCAGCGAGAAGCTAGAGGGGCTCGGCGGCGTCTATTGCGAGAACTGCGATATCGCCACCGCCGTCCCCGGCGATTCGACCGAGATGCTCGGCGTCCGTCCTTGGGCAACCGATCCGGAGCTCGCCGAACGCCTCTGGCAGTTGAGCGAGCGGCTGACGGGCTTCATCGCCAGCTGATGGGGCGCCGCACGGCCGGCCCACAGTCACGGAGTTCGATTTCCCTACAACCTAAGTCTAAGGTGCTGCCACTGTTTGCAACTTGTTAACCATGTTGCCTGAAGCTTTTCTGATTGGGGCGGGGGAGCGTCGGTCATGCATGCGCTGAAGGCGATAGACGATCTGGCCGCAGAACCTGTGGTCGAAGCGGTGGGGCCAGATCCCGAGGCGCTGCGCCACATCCTGCTGCGTCTTGCCGAAGAAGCCTCCACCCTTGGCATCGACCTCGTCGATATCGCCGGCGCCATCCAGGACATGGCGGGAATGTCGGCCCGGCATGCCTCGGCCTTCGATCATGTCACCCGCACCGCGCTGTCGATTGCCGAGACCAACCGCTCGGTCGCCGTGTCGCTGCGCGAGACCGACCGCACGGCGGCCGAGGCCCGCCACATGCTGAAAGAATCGGCCGACCGCCTGACCGGCTCCGTCGCCGAGATCGGCCATATGGTCCAGTCCTCCAACGAGATCGGCACTGAGATTGCCGGCTTCTCCAAGTCGCTTGCCGATGTCGACAATATTGCCGAGGAGATCAGCATCATCGCCCGCCAGACCAACCTGCTGGCGCTGAATGCCGCGATCGAGGCGGCGCGCGCCGGCGATGCGGGCAAGGGTTTTGCGGTCGTCGCCACCGAGGTCCGAGCCCTTTCGCTGCAGACCTCGAAGGCGACTGGTTCCATCCAGCAGACGCTGGACGAACTGCGTGTCAAGATCGACCGGCTGTCGGCTGTCGGCAGCGATGCGCGCGACAGTGCGGCCGGCGTGCGTGACAAGTCGGAGGCGATGCGCGGCGCCTTCGAAAGCATGGAACATGTGATCACCCGCATCCTCGACAGTTCGACTGTCATGGCCAACACCACCGAGGCGGTCGACCAGCAATGCGCCGGCTTCGTCGAGAAACTCGGCGAGATGTCAGCCGAGGTCGCCGGCTCGAATGTCAGGCTACAGCAGGCGGCAAAGCGCGTCGACAGCGTCGTCGGCCTCTCGGAAACCCTGATCCAGCTGACGGCGAGCGCCGGCGTCAAGACTGCCGACAGCCGTTGGATCGAGGAAGCGCAGTCGGTGGCAAGACAGATTTCCGGCGCCTTCGAACGTGCCGTCGCTGAAGGGCAGATCGGGCTCGATGCTCTCTTCGACCGACGCTATCGGCCGATAGCGGGCTCCGATCCGGCACAGGTGATGGCAGCCTTCACCGAACTCACCGACCGCCTGCTGCCGCCGATCCAGGAACCCGTCACAACCTTGGACGAGCGCATCGCCTTCTGCGCGGCGATCGACGAGAACGGCTATCTGCCGACTCACAACCGGAAGTTCTCGCAAGCCCAGCGGCCCGGCGACACCGTCTGGAACACCGCCAATTGCCGCAACCGCCGCATCTTCGCCGATCGCGTCGGCCTTGCCGCCGGCCGCAGCACCGCGCCCTTCCTCGTCCAGACCTACAGGCGCGACATGGGCGGCGGCAATTTCGTGATGATGAAGGATATCTCCGCTCCGATCACCGTCCGTGGACGGCATTGGGGAGGCGTGCGTCTGGCAGTCAAGGTCTGACCCCCAGGGGTCAAACTCTGACTCCCCAGGGGTCAAACTCTGACTCCCCAGGGGTCAAACTCTGACTCCCCAGGGGTCAAACTCTGACCGACCCCGCATTGCCGCCACCGGCGCGCCGGTCTATACCGCGCCGATGAGATTACGCGCCGACATCTTCGTTTCCGCCCTCTTGCGCCGCGTCTTTGCCAGCGGCGATTTCGCCGCCGTCGAGAAGAAGGGCGCGGAGGAGGCGGGTGCGATCTTCATCCGCCAGCACTTCCGCGACGGCCTGGAAACGCTCTACGCGCCGGCGCCGCAGACCGCCTTCGACGAAGGCCAGGCCGGCGACCGCCTGTTCGAGATCCGCCTGTCGCGCGGCGAACCGGAAGCGGTGCGCACGATGCTGGAGCGCGAACGCAAATTCGATCCCGATCTCTGGATCGTAGAGCTGGAGGCGGATGAACTGGGGGATATGATCCCACTTATCAGGGACAGCGGATGACGGCCGGAGGCAGCCGTCAGGTCAGCGCCATTTCAACAGCCGCTCGCTGAGATCCCAGAGCCTGTCCGCGTCGCGCAGCAGATGTTGGTCGCGGCGACCCTGTTGAATGGAGCGGTCATGCCTTCAGAAGGCTTTCGGCGCAGTCGACGACGGTCACGGCGCCGGGTCGGGGCGTAAAGCCGAGCAATCGCTGCGCCTTCTCTGAGGTGAGTCGGAACTTGCGTCCGATCAGCGGCGCCAGGCTTTTCAGCTTCGGCAGGAAGGGCAGCAGGAGCCTCACTAATATGGTCGGCAGGCGCCGTGTCGGCGTCTTGAGCCCGCTCGAACCGAGGCCCACCCGCAGCGCCCTGGCAATATCTTCCATCCACATGAATTCGCCGGCGGCGATGAAGCGTTCGCCGGCTGCCCCCGGCGAGATCATCGCCTTTATGTGCAGTTCCGCCAGATCGCGCACGTCGACCACCCAGAAGCCAAGCCGCGGCATCGCGCGCGGGCGGCCCTGCAGCAAGTCCTGGATGATCCCGGCGGAGCCGGGCGTCTCCTTGAAAAGGACCGGGCCGAAGACGGCGCCCGGCAGCACCGTCGTCAGCCGGCTGGTTTTTCCGCGCCCTTCCATGAAATCCCAGGCCGCGCGTTCTGCGAGGATCTTCGACACGCGATAGGCATCGAACTGCGGATCGTCGGGATTGGCCCAGATCGTCTCGTCGCTGATCCGGTAGGTGCTGAGCGGCGGGCGGGCGGCGGCCGCAGCCGACGTCATGACGACGCGTTTCACATCTGCCGCAATGGCCGCTCGCAACACGCGCAGAGTTCCGGCGCGGGCGGGTTCGAGGAATGCATGCTTGTCGCCGGGCTCTCCGCCGCCGAGCGGTGATGCGACATGGAGGACATAATCGCAGCCTTGCATCGCTATCTCCCAGCCTGCGTCGGCAAGCAGATCGGCGACGACGAATGAGAGGTTGTCGGTGTTCCCGGCTACTACGGCGATAGCCGAGCGAAGACCTGCTTCCCGGGAAAGGTCGCGTATCGTCGTGCGCACGAGATAACCGCGCTTCAGCAGTTCGACGATGCACCAGCCGGCCACGAATCCGGAGCCGCCGGTTACAAGCACTGTCTCAGCCATGCCGTCTCCTCGTTAACACATCAAGGTATCATGCGCCGGGATCTGCGTTCTTGCCCTCGCGACAGTCTCGTTCGTGCTGTGCTGCACAGGCCTTCGGCCCGTCGTTGCCATCAATTGTTTACACTCGTATACTTCAGGGAGAAGCAAGAGTCTACAGATGTAGATAATGGATGGAACAAGAGGAATGACACGCACCACCAACGCGCGTCCGCGTAATGCGGCGGCGACACGCGAGGCGATCCTGGCCTCCGCGAGGCGCGCATTCGCGCAATCGGGTTATGACGGCGCCGGCGTACGCGACATCGCAGCTGGCGCCGGCGTCACCGCCATGCTCGTCAATCGCTATTTCGGCTCGAAGGAGAAGCTGTTTGCCGAGGTGATTGCCGCGACGATGGCGGCCCCGATTATCCTGACGGCGGAAAACCTTGCCTCCGCAAAACTTGGCGAGGCCATCGCCGCCTCGCTTGTCGACATCACCAAGGCGGGCGATACTCCGCTGGAGGGCTTTCTCATCATGCTGCATTCGGCATCGAGCAAACGCGCCGCCGAGATCGGCCGTGAACAGATCGAGGCTGGCCATCAAAAGGTGATGACGGGTGCGCTCAGCGGCGATCTGGCGCCGCAGCGCGCCGCTCTCATTCTATCTATTGTCGCAGGTTTCCAGGTGATGCGGCAGATGATGGGCCTCTCGGCACTTGCCGATGCGGAACCCGAAGCGCTGGTGAAGCTGCTTGCACCGGTCTTCCAGTTGCTCATCGAGGCGGAGGGAGCAGACAGGCCGCTCTAAAGCATGTCGAGTAAAACTGCGCAGCGATTTTGCGATAACGACACGCGTAAAAACAAAGACCTAAAGCGCGAGGAGCGAATCTGAACGATCACGACGTGCATTAGGCGGATCGGGCTATTTTGCCTTCAGCGAGACCGCCGTCCCATGACGCGCATGTCGCGCTGCGGCGGCGCCTGGCGGATGAAGCGATAGTCGGGCGTTGCCGCCGGCGCGGGCATGGCGGGCGCTTCCGGCTTATAAGTGTAGCGATCGGCGCGCCGCCAGGCTTCGACGCGTTCGTGGCATTCTTCCGGGTCGAGCGCATCGAGCACCATCCAGCCGCGCGTGACGTTATGCTGCTGTTCGGCAAGGTGCGGATAGAGCCTTTCGAGCACGAAGACGGCGTCGAGAAAGCCCATGCCGAGGCTGGTCAGCGTCGTGGCGAGCTGCTGGCCGGAAAGATCGAGCATGATGCGCTCGGCAAGCCAGCGGCTGGCGGAAAGCGCATCGGCAAGCGCGGTTGCGAAATGCGTCGCCTCACGCGAACGGGCGAAGCGCACCAGCAGCGCCTCTTGAATGTCGGTGAGCGTGCGCAGACCGAGCCTGTCCTCGTCGGCACGGCCGAGATGGCCGGCAAGCCCGAGGATGCGCTCGCGCAACGCCTCTTCATTGGCAATCCGCTGTTCCTCCAGCGCATCTGCCTCGTTGGTCTCGGTCGGCGCTGGTGAAAGCGGGACCGCCGGCGATTCCATGACTGGCGCCGATGCGCTCGCGGATCGCGGCTGGCTCTGGCGCAGCGCCACCAGCGCATCGATGACCTTCGGCGAGAGTGAATCGCGGCTGACGATCGCCTTGACATGTGCTGCACCCTGCATGCGCGCGATGGTGATCAGCGTATCGTCGGCGACTGCCTTTGAGGCGGCAAGAAAAGGCGCCGCGATCTCGATCGGCTGGTTGCCGATGAACAGCGCTACAGCGGCCGGCATGTTCTGGCATTGGGACAGCGCCGCGACCGCCTGGCGCTTGGCCTCGTCGGAGGAAGCCTGGAACAGCGGCATGAAAAGTTCGGCGAATTGGCGCAGTTCGGACCTTGTCGGATGAGACAGGTTCTCGAAACTGCTGACAGTCGCCATCAACACCACGTCCTTTTTCCTGACGGCCAAGGGGCCTTCTAGGTCTCGAAACCGGTCACGCACAAAAACACCCCGAAAACGCAGAACAAGGGGACCAAGGGCCGATATGCGCTGGCGGAACGCATGTCAGGCCATACGGTTATGAACAAATCCTACACCGGTACGGTTAATGCATGCTGAAGATTTTATTAAAATGCTACAGAAATATACACGCGAAAAGTGTCGCGACATGGTTGGCCGGCAATATAAAAATGCGCGGTTTGAAAGGAGTATTGCAACGATGCGTATCGCTGCCGTGATGGTGGAAAAACTCAGGCGGCCCTTTGATCGCGTAGCGCGTGCAGCAGCTTTTCGCGGCTGTCGTAACCTGCCTGATAAAGGTCGAGTGCTGCGGATGCCGCGAATTGCGCGTCGACGCTTTTGATGTCGATGCGCCGTTCTGTGCACCAGGCATCAAGCGCACTGCGCAGCACGTCGAGATCGTCAGGCGAGAAAGATGAATTTACCAGCAAAGACACCGCTTGCCCTCCGCATTCCGGCAAGAACGTGGAAAATCCCGATCGATCGGAGCCCGGAAACGTGTGATCGACATGAGCGAACATACGCGCATCCGCGCGCCTCGCAATTAAATATTTTCGTGATGTATTTTTGCAACATCGCGCTTTTCCCGGCCGGCGGATTGCAGCGCCGATGTCAACTATATGAATTGTTTCTAAATTTATCCGTTGAACTCCAGCCGGCAGTTTGCGCAGGCGGGGTGAAACCAAATCAACTCTTCGAGCGTTAAAGGGGAAGTAACGTGAACTGTGTTTGGCATCGGCCGAATATTAGTAAACTGTTAACTGTCATCTGTCTCAATTCGGATAGGAACGACGCGATTTGAGTATTTGGATCGTTGAAACTCCGCATCACGGTATTTCAATCAGGTGCCGTGGGAAAGGCGCGAATGCCCTCGGTCCGGTCATCCCGGTACTGCAGGACGCGCCGGCCCGCACATTGGCGGGCAGGGTGAAATCCATCGCAAGTTCATCCGTCTCGGGCAGTGCATGGAGACGAGAATGGCAATAGTAGTCGCATTGGCGGATCGGCAGCCGCGGGCGCCGCGTCGTCCGGACAAAGAGCCCCGCGAAGCCAAGATTCTTTGGTTCACCGGCGTCCGCTACGAGCGGTTGGCCGAGAGCCCGAAACATCGTACGGCGCCCGCGCCACGCGTCAACAAGAAGTAACCGCTCTTCAACCTCAGCGAGCGGCGAATTGCTCGCAGCCGGCTTCCGTCAGGAAGTTGCGCGCAGCCTCATCGAAGCTCGCCTGCGGCGCCAGCGTCCGCAGCACGGCATAGCCGTCAGGCCGTGCCATTTCCACCAGGATCGCCTGTTGCAGCTCCTGCGGCAAGTTCTTGCGCAGGTCTGTCAGCTGGATCGGACTGCCGGCCAGCACATCGAGCGCGCCGCCGACCGATGTCCTGTCGTTCATGCTGAAGACCTCGTTGGAGGCGCTGTCGTAGATCGCGATCGACCAGAAGGGCACATTGCCCTTGGCAGTGAAATGCACCGGCGCATCCTCGACGTCGAAGGAGCAGACGGCGGTGCGCAGGAAGGGGTCGCCATTGGCAAGGCCGGCTTCGTCATACTGGTTGCCAAGCAGGTAGAAATTGTTGAGGTCGCCCTCTGCCTCCACGCGGGTCGCCGCATCCCTGCCGGTGAAATGCGGCAGCGACAGGATGATCACGAGATGCAGCAGGGCTGCGCCGAAAAGACCGGTCAGGACCGCGAAGAATATCCTAAGCATTGCCGCATCCGGTCTTGGTGAGCTTCGGCATAGCGAGGTCGATCACGCCGGAACTGCCGGCGGTCGGGGTGTCGAACAGCGTCAGTACCAGCCGGAAGGTGCCGGCCTGTGGCAAGGCCAGCCAGTTGCCCGGCTGTGCGACGGCTGAGATCTCGATCGAGAAGCCGCTATCTTGCTGGCGCAGCACCGTCCAGGAATTCAGCGCTGAGGGATGCCCGGTCGTCACCGCCGCCGGATTGCCGCCATTGTCGGCGGTAAAGAGGGTCCAGAGCCGGGCAGGCGGCGTCTGCCCGCTGATGCGGTAGCGGCAGCCGGCATTCAGCCGCGCGCCCTCGTCGTCGACGCTCGCCGTAAACGTCAGGCCCTCGGCGCTGCCATAGAGCAGCTTGCCGGCGCGTGCCCGGTGCGACTTGGCATAAGGATCGGCCTCGACCGTCTGCAGCGCTGGAAAGGCCTCCCAGGCGCCGAGCTTGATCGCCCCGAAACCCTGTGTCGCGTCCAGCGCATAAAGCGAAATCATGATCCCGCCGCCAAAGGCGACGATCAGCGTGATCGCGATAAAGAGGGGGAATCGAAACACGTCAAGACCTTGGAAACCATATCGGATGAAAGGGTTACCACTGATTCTGGCAGGGTGGAATGCCGCGCCGTGACATGGGAGCCGATTGATCCACGGTTATGTCCATGCGGCAAAGCCGTCATGCCAAGTGCGGCAACGGCAATCCGTGCCGATATATCGAGGCGGGCGGAGGCTGATTTCGGGATCGTGCGCCAGGCGGAGCCTGCTACTCCGCGCTCGCCACCTTCGCTGGCGCGAGCGGGGCGGCATTCTTCAGCTTTTCGCCGAGCTTCTTGAGGATGTCGGTCGATTGAACCGAGAGCATGCGCGGCCGGATGAGCTGCGGCAATCCGTCCTGCGGCTTGGCGGCGGCGGTCTTGGCGAGATCCTTTTCCGAGGGCAGGGGATTTTCGACGCCGGGGATGGCGCGCAGCGTCACACCCTGGTGGGCGTAGTCCATGGCGCGCTTGAAGGTCATCGCCGGCAGCGAGCCGCCGGTCATCTCGTTGGTCGAGGTGTAGTCGTCATTGCCGAACCAGACGGCGCAGGTGTAATTGCCGGTGAAGCCGACGAACCAGGCGTCGCGATAGGCCTGGGTCGTGCCGGTCTTGCCGGCCGTCAGGATGCCGTTGTCGAGGGCTGCCTTGCGCGCCGTGCCGACATAGGGAACACGCGACAACATCTGGTTCATATAGGCGTCGGCCTGTTCGGAGAGCACGCGTTTCGGCGCCGGCTCGTCGCGGTCGAAATCGTAGAGCACGTCGCCGTCGTAATCGAGGATCTGGGTGATGCCGTGGCGGCGCGACTGGTAGCCGCCGGCCGGGAAGGTGGCATAGGCCGTCGCCTGGTCGAGGACCGTCACCTCGGAGGTGCCGATCGGGATGGTGACGTCGTCGCGGATGGGCGTTTCGACGCCGAGGTTCTTCGCCATCGCCCGGATCGGCTGAATACCGAGTTTTTCCTTGGCGAGCCGCACCGGCACGGTGTTGATCGACTGGGCGATCGCGGTCTCGAGTGTGATGCGGCCGGCATAGCGGTTTGCGTAATTGTGCGGGCTCCAGTTGCCCCAGTAGATCGGCGCATCGACGATCGTCGTCTGCGGCGTCATGCCGCTCTCCATCGCCACAGCATAAGTGTAGACCTTGAAGGATGAGCCCGGCTGGCGCAGCGCCCTGCTGGCGCGGTTGAACTGGCTCTCCCCGTAATCCCGGCCGCCGACCATGGCGCGCACGGCGCCACCGTTTTCGATCATCACCATCGCGCCCTGCTTGGCGTGATAGGCCTCGCCATATTCGCGCAGCGACGTCTCGACCGAATCCTCCGCCGCCTGCTGGATGCCCATGTCGATCGTCGTGCGCACGATCAGCGAATGCTGGTGGAAGCGCGACGAAAGCCGCTGGACCTCGTCGAAAGCCCAATCGAGGAAGAAATCGGGCGATTCCACCTCGTTGCGGTCGACGACGGTGGCCGGATTGCGCCTGGCGGCGATCACCTGGCCCTCGGTCATCAACCCGCTCTGCACCAGATTGGTCAGCACTTCGTTGGCGCGGGCACGCGCCGCCGGCAGGTTGACATGCGGCGCGTATTTCGCCGGCGCCTTGAACAGGCCGGCAAGCATGGCGGATTCGGCAAGGTTCACATCGGTGATGTTCTTGCCGAAATAGAACTGCGCCGCCGCCGCCGCGCCAAAAGTACCGCCGCCCATATAGGCGCGGTCGAGATAGGTGGAGAGGATTTCCTTCTTGGAAAGGTTCGCCTCGAGCCACAGTGCCAGGAACGCCTCGGTGACCTTGCGGTCGATCGAGCGTTCGTTCGACAGGAACAGGTTCTTGGCGAGCTGCTGCGTCAGTGTCGAGCCGCCTTGGACGACTTCGCCCGCGCGCGCATTCTCGCTCATGGCGCGGAAGAGGCCGATGAAATCGATGCCGAAATGGTCGAAGAAGCGCCGGTCCTCGGTGGCGATCACCGATTTGATCAGCGAATCCGGCAGCTCGTCGATCGGTACGGAATTCTGGTGGATGACGCCGCGATGGCCGATGACGTTGCCGTAGCGGTCAGTGAAGGTGACGGCGAAATCGCCGCGGTTGCGCCAGTCTTCCTTGGTTGCCTCGAAGGCGGGCTGGGCAAGCAGCAGCATCAGCACCGAGCCGGCCGCCCCGAGCGTCAGCCCTTCGCCGGCGAGTTCGAAGACCATGCGCTTCCAGCCGCGCACGCGGAAGCGGCGGAAGAAAATGGTAATGTCTTCCCAGATCTCGGCAGCGCGGAAGCCGGCGTTCCAGACGGTCGAATCGATCCAGGAATCGATGCGCAGTAGAATGTGACGGCTCTTCGCCGGCCGCTTTTCCGCTGCCTCGCTCGCCGCTTTTCCGGGCCTTTTTTCTGGCCCGTTTTCTGGCCCATTTCCTGGCCCATTTCCTGGGTTGTCCGGATCCTGCACGTCCTGTATTCCCGCCTGATCTCGCTTCGGTCATATCAGACAAAAGCGCGAGGCCCGCATATGGCCGCAAATCTCTCCGATACCAGGAGAGAATTCTCCGAGTACCAGGAGTATACTGAAGGATTGATTGATTTTGCGGCCGATAACAAGAGAGATGCATAAGGGTCACGCGAATTTGCGGGTCGCTGTTGCATGAAACGACGATGAACGATGTGCCCTTCTGGAAGAGCAAGACGCTTGCCGAGATGACCGTCGCCGAGTGGGAAAGCCTCTGCGACGGCTGCGGCCTCTGTTGCCTCAACAAGATCGAGGAATGGGATAGCGGCGATATCTATTTCACCTCGGTCAGCTGCAAGCTGCTAGACGGCGAAAGCTGTCGCTGCTCCAGCTATGAGAACCGCTGGGATTTCGTGCCGGACTGCGTGCAGCTGACCAAGGAGAACGTGCCCGATATCGCCTGGCTGCCGCCCACCTGCGGCTACCGGCTGGTCAATGAAGGCCGCGACCTCTACTGGTGGCACCCGCTCGTCTCCGGCGACCCGGAGACCGTCCATGCGGCCGGCATTTCCGCGCGAGGCCGCGCGATCAACGAAAATGAGATCGATCTCGATGATCTCGAGGATTATGTCGTCGACTGGCCGCTGACCGTGGGCGAGGAGAAGGACGACGAGGACGCCTGAGACCGCTGGCGAAGGCTTTCTCTCGCACGGCTTGCCTCCGGCGCGATGCGTAAAATTGGCACTGGCCGCTGCTTGATTATTGAAAAGTGAGACCCTACTTGCGGTGCAACCCGCTGGTCCGGGCCCCTCTGGCGAGAGCTTCGGCACTCTTGCGATGTCGGACCTCTTCTCCGACAACCAGTGCCGACAGGGGACTATCCTTGAATCTCTCATTTTTGTTCGTCGAGTGGCTGGGAACGCCGCTCTGGATGTGGTCGAGCTTTTTCGCCCTCGTCATCGCCATTCTGTCGTTCGACCTCGGTATTCTTCATAAGCAGAACAAGGAGATCGGCGTCGGCGAAAGCGTCAGGCTTTCCGCTCTCTATATCGCGCTCGGCCTTACCTTCGGTGGTTTTGTATGGTGGTACCTCGGCTCCGAGGCCGGTCTTGCCTATATGACGGGCTTCGTCGTCGAAAAGACGCTGGCCCTCGACAACGTCTTCGTCATCGCTCTGATCTTCTCGTTCTTTGCCGTGCCGCGCATCTACCAGCACCGGGTGCTCTTCTGGGGCATTCTCGGCGTCATCGTGCTGCGCGCCATCATGATCGGCGTCGGCGCGACGCTGGTCGCCGAATTCGCCTGGCTTCTCTATATCTTCGCCGCGTTCCTGATCGTCACCGGCATCAAGATGCTGGTCATCAAGGAGGCAGAGCCTGATGTCTCGAAGAACATCCTCGTGCGCTTCATGCGCAGCCGCTTCAACGTCACCGAGGAACATCACGGCGAACGGTTCTTCGTCAGAAAGGCAAATCCCAGGACGGGGAGGATGACTTGGTTCATCACGCCGCTCTTCATGGCGCTGGTGATGGTCGAGGTGGCCGACGTTATCTTCGCCGTGGATTCGGTCCCCGCGATCTTCGCAATCACCACCGATCCGTTCATCGTCTACACCTCGAACATCTTCGCGATCCTCGGCCTTCGCGCCCTTTACTTCGCGCTTGCTGCGATGATTCATCGCTTCCGTTACCTCAAGCCGGCGCTTGCCATCGTGCTGATCTTCATCGGCTCGAAGATCTTCCTCGCCGACCTGCTGGGCCTTGAAAAATTCCCGGCCGCGCTCTCGCTCAGCATCACCTTCGCGATCATCGCAGCCGGCGTGGTCTGGAGCCTCCTCAAGACGCGGGATCCGCAGCAGCCCGCCTGAGCGGGCTCTGCACAGGGAATACGTCAACAAAGAAGGAAACAGATATGATTTCGAATTTCATCGGTTGGATTTTTGCCCTGCTCGTCGTCGATCCGTTGCAGGCTGAGATCCAGCAACAGGCTGAGCGCGCCCGGCTTCCCGTGGAGATCGTCCGCCAGTCCCAGGCCTGCCTGACATCCCAGGGGCCGAAGCTCATAGAGCGCGCCGCCGGCGACTACGGCTGGGCGGCGGCCACAGTCGTCAGCATAGCGATCGGTCATACCGCGCCGGCCGAACTTCTCGACGGCAGCGACCCGCAATGCGCAGCCCTGGTCGGCGCCCTGAAGGGAGCCGGCGCGGGTGCGTGACGGCGACCAGCTGAAAATGGACTGCGTAATGTCTGATCAAGCCGGAAATAGACGGCCGCCGCGCGGTGTGGCCACCGCGCGGCTCCGGGAGATGCTGGAACTCGCCCGGGCGAAGGGCGGCCTCTCCATCGGCGAGGCTCTGGAGGCGATGGGCTCGACCAGCATCGCCTTCACCATCCTGTTCCTGGCAATCCCGGCACTGACCCCGATTCCCGGGCCATTCGGAATGGTTTTCGGTACCGCGCTGGCGCTGGTCTCCCTCCAGATCGTTGCGGGCGGCCGGAAGGTCTGGCTGCCCGCCATCGTCAGGGATCGCCGGGTTTCATCGGCGGCGCTCGATCTCGTCGTGGGTCACGCGGTCCCGGTGATCGCCCGGGTGGAGAAGGTCGTGCGCGCCGGCCGGCTGCAGGCCCTCACCGGCCCGACGGTGCAGGCGCTGCTCGGCATTCCTGTCTTCCTGCTCGCCGTGGTGATCGCGCTGCCGATCCCCTTCGGCAATATTCTGCCGGTGTTCTCGCTGGTGGTGCTCGCCGTCGCCCTGATGGAGCGGGATGGTCTCGTCACCCTGATCGGACTGCTGCTCACATTGGCGACCATCGTCGCGACTGCCGCCTTGCTATATTTTATCAAGGCGATGATCTTCACGGCCTCTTAACCTGAATGGACAGGTACCGCGGCGAGGAAATGCCGCAACTCCGTCTGGACATAGGCAGCCACCGGCCCTTCGGCGCCAAAACCCCACCAGATGAGCGAACCCTGCCATTGCGACAGCATCAGCCGGGCGATCGTCTCCGGCGCCTTCGCCGAGCCGAAACATCGCGCGATTGCCGCCGTCAGTGCCGCTCCCCAGGCCGCACCCCGGGCACGCAGCACCGGATCGCGAAAATCCTCGCGAAGCACCAGCAGTCCCTCGCCATAGGCGGCGGCATTATCGCCGTAATCCTGCGACAGGCCGACGAGCAGCGCGACGGCGCCTTCTTGCGTTTTCGGCACGACCTCGGCAAGCCGCGCCGTTTCCGCATCAAGCCTGTCCCAGGCATAAAGCAGCGCGGCGCGCAGCATCGCCGCTTTCGTGGCGAAGCGCTGTACCAGCGTCGAGCCGGAAAGACCGCTCGTTTTCGCCACCGCCGCAAAGGTCGCCGCCTCCGGCCCCTCGGCATGGATCAGCGCCAGCACCATGGCGAGAAGCTGTTCGTCGGACAGTGTGCGGCGACGCGGCATGAAATTCCTCTTGCATTCACATTATATATAAACGATCATTCGTTTATAAACAAGGAGCGCCGGCCAATTCCTGGCGCTTCCATTACGGCATAAGGCGTTCTACAGCGCCGCGCCTCTTTAGAGGCGCAAAGGACGCTGTAACACTTTGCATTGGCGTGGAGGATGGAGAAGTGACAGCAAACTTGCGGGAGAAAGTTGCCTTGGTGGCGGGTGCCACGCGCGGCGCCGGCCGCGGCATCGCGGTGGAGCTCGGCGCCGCCGGCGCCACCGTCTACGTGACTGGGCGCACGACGCGCGCCAAGCAATCCGAATATGCCAGGCCGGAGACGATCGAAGAGACGGCCGAACTGGTAACCGCCGCAGGCGGTAAGGGTATCGCCGTGCAGGTGGACCATCTCATCAAACAACAGGTCGAGGCGCTGGTCGCCCGCATCCGCAGCGAAGCCGGTCGGCTGGATATTCTCGTCAACGACATCTGGGGCTGCGAGAAGCTATTCGAATGGGACAAGGCCGTCTGGGAGCATTCGCTGGACAAGGGCCTGCGCATGCTGCAGCTCGGCATCGAGACGCATCTGATTACCGCCCACTACGCCTTGCCGCTGATGATCGAGCGGCCCGGCGGGCTGCTGGTGGAGATGACCGACGGCACAGCCGAATACAATGCCACCCATTACCGGCTGTCGCCCTTTTACGACCTCGTCAAAACGGGCGTCACCCGCATGGCCTGGGCGCATGCGCAAGATTTGGCGAAACACGGCGCCACCGCCGTTTCGATCACGCCCGGCTGGCTGCGCTCCGAAATGATGCTGGATGCTTATGGTGTTCGCGAGGAGAACTGGCGCGAGGCGACGAAAGTGCAGCCGCATTTCGCCATTTCCGAAACGCCGCATTTCGTCGGCCGCGCCGTCGCGGCCATCGCCGCCGATCCCGACCACGCCCGCTGGAACGGCCAGTCGCTGTCGAGCGGCGGAGTGGCCAAGACCTACGGCTTCGACGATATCGACGGTTCGCGGCCGGATTGCTGGCGCTACATGGTGGAAGTGCAGGAGCCGGGCAGACCGGCTGACGTGACGGGTTATCGCTAAACAATTCCAGGGAAACGGCTTTCCCTGGAATTGGATGCAGGCAAAAGGTTAGAGCGGCTCTGCGCTTCCGTGAAAGCTAAACCGCTCTAACGCCCCGTTATCATGCTGCGGCAAGCCGCGCCGCCTCGCGAAACGAGACCAGTCGCTTCGTCTGTTCGTCCCACAGCACCAGCTTGACGCAACGCAGGCTTTCCATGAGCGTGATGCGGCCCAGATCGGCAAGCTCAGGATGATCTCGCAGCACCTCCGGCAGCCGGTAGTAAGGCACCCGGCTCGACAGATGATGCACGTGGTGGATGCCGATATTGCCGGTGATCCACCGTAGCACTGGCGGCAGGTCGTAATGCGAGGCACCGTGGAGGGCCGCATGCTGGAACTGCCAGTCCGGCTCCTTCGACCAATGTGTTTCCTCGAATTGATGCTGGACGTAGAACAACCAGACGCCGGCAGCGCCTGCCAGAAGCACGGTCGGAAGATGCACCAGTAAAAAGGGGACGATCCCGACCGCCCAGATCAGCAGCGCGGCGACCACTGCGATGGCAAGATTGGTTGCCATGGTCGAGACCCAGGGCAGGGCGCCGGAGCGCATCATGCCGAAAGGCAGGCGCTGCTTGAAGAGGAACAGCCATGCCGGTCCGATCCCGAACATCACGATCGGGTGCCGGTAGAGCCGGTAGCCGAGCCGGCCCCAGCGCGACAGCGCGTTATATTCGGCGATCGTCAGCGTTTCGATGTCGCCAACGCCGCGTTCGTCAAGGTTTCCGGCCGAGGCGTGGTGCTCCGCATGCGCCCGGCGCCAATAGTCGTAGGGCGTCAGCGTCAGGATGCCGATCGTGCGTCCAACCCAGTCGTCGACGCGGCGACGGGCGAAAAACGAGCCGTGGCCGCAATCATGCTGGATCATGAACAGCCGGAGCAGGAAGGCGGCGGCGGGAAGGACGAGGATCAGGCCGGGCCAGAAGCTGTAGTGAACCGCTGCCCAGGCGGCAGCC
Source organism: Rhizobium sp. CB2179 (assembly GCF_057653455.1). Classification (NCBI taxonomy): domain Bacteria; kingdom Pseudomonadati; phylum Pseudomonadota; class Alphaproteobacteria; order Hyphomicrobiales; family Rhizobiaceae; genus Rhizobium; species Rhizobium sp. CB2179. The sequence goes on from NZ_CM172781.1 coordinate 1,025,292, forward strand.
CAGAACAGCGCGAAGGGGACGACGGTGACGGCAAGCTCGAAAGCGCTGCGTCCGGTTCGTGGCTGGCGATATCCGGCAAGGATCTTCAACCAGCGCTTTTCAGCGAAAAGCTCGGCATTCCCCCGGGATCGCTCCGGGTTTTCGTCGGGCTCGCCCAAAGGGGCCACTTGGATTTCCTCGCACTCGCTGCGGCGCGCAGATTCGATCACAGAGTGACGCCGTGAAAGGCCGCGACGGCCGAAAGGCCGAGTGCAATCACTACGGCCGAGCGGATGAGGAAGAGCGGATAGTCGAAGTGGTACATTGTAAGAAGTGTGGTCATGGTTGCAGCAATTCCTGTTTTTCTGAAGACATGTCAATAGGTGATGATGTCACGCCGGCGCGTCCGCCAGGACGCGTTATCACTTGCGCTGTTAGGCGCAGCGAGGGCGAGAGCGGCGGCTCGATAAGAGGTTCTATTTCTTTGGAGCACTGCCCTGCGGGGCGGTTTTGGTCGCCGTCTTCATCTGATTGGCGAATGTGCTTTCCACCTTCGCTGCCTGCTTGTCCTTCTTCGGCTTCCGGACCTCGCGATTGCTTCTTACCTGTCCTTTTGCCATCGATAAAATCTCCCTTTAGATCGAAATTGAAAGCCGCAGCCTGCGTGGTATTCGCCCCGTTTGTCGGTCGCGATCGGAGATCGCGGGATCGTCATGAGGGGCAACCCGACAACACCGGGCCGCAGGGATGGAATGAAAATGATGCCTGCTGAAACCGCATCGCTGTCTGGAGGCGGATGACCGGAGAGGTCACCGAAAGCCAAACCCGACGTTGAGACGGGACGTCACCATGCTTTCGCGATCGGGAAAATGGCGGGGCCGGAAACCCGGTCACCGCTAACGCCGCATCGGCCAAATCAGCGAGCTTCCCTTATAGACTAAAATTGAGGTGCCATTAAGGCCGCCGCCGCAGGAAAGCCATATTTCCACAGGGCATAAAGCGCGCCGCGCAAAACTGCGCAGCGATTTTGCGATAGCGACACACGTAAAAACAGGACCTGAAGCGCGAGCAACGAATCTTGCGAACGCCTTAGTCATTCACGGAAAACAGGCGGATCAACTTCGTTCTTTCCATCTCCGCTCGGCCTGATGTCGACATGATGCCGCGGTCCAAACAGAGTTCTATGTCCCGTCCGATATCGAGCGGCACCAGCATGCCGCCGGCCTTGAGCAGGCGGTCTGTCATCGACAGAAGCATATCCACTTTCGCCTGGCAGCCATCGACTTCCAGGAGCGCCACCCGGCGCTCCCTGTCGATGTCGGCAAGATCTCTAGCCTGTTGCCGTTGTTGGTAAGCCCCGAATTGCACCCATCCGAAATAACCGGCCGCTGCGACGCAGATACAAAGCAAGAGGGTTTTTCGCACAATATTCCTTCGGAGCCGGGCGGCTCGCTTGCCGCTAAAGCATGTCGCGCAAAAGTGTGAAGCGGTTTTGCGCTAACGGCATGCGTAAAACAAAGACCTAAAGCGCGAGGAGTGAATCTGAAAGATCGCGACGCGCTTTAGAACATTCAGTGAGAGCATGAGGTCGTCCGAAAACCGCTCACACTTTTCGCGTTATGCTCTAGCCAGCAGCGCGTCTTTCGCGGGGCAATCCCTGTATCGCATATCGGTTAAAGACGGGGGTTACCGGTTTCGGCGGCGTCTTCAGCTTGCCGAAATGGTGTTCGAGCGCTTGTGAGAGCATGGCCGGCGAGGTGACGCCCTCTTCGAACAGCCTGATCAACAGTATGGCCGCGACGTTGAAGACACGTTCGTTGCCGATCAGGATTTTGGCGTCGTAGCCGGCGTCGTCGAGCACGCCTTGCAGCATGTCGAGATCGGACGAAGTCAGATGCGACTTTTCGAAAGTGGAAGACATCGGTCCTCCTTTCATCGGGGCAAGGGTATAAAAACCCTCAGTCGGCAGCGCCCGTACACTGGCTGCCGAAGTTGCGACCATGCGCCTTTCACCCAGGCAACGCAACGGGATTCTTGCTGCAGATATCGCTCCGGTTCATGAGCAGCCCGCACCGGTCAGGGTGCGGGCCGATGACGGTTATTCCGCCGCCTGATAGCTGGGTCTCCGGGCGGCCGATGTCCGCGGACCGGCAGCGGCAAGCAGGGTAATCGCCACCGCAAGCAGCGCCACGAAGGCGATGCCGGCGACATAGGGGTTCCAGCCGAAATGCGGTGCGGCGCCGAAGACTGCCGAGGCGGCCGCAAGCACGATGCCGCCGCCGATCTGGAATGAGGCAAAGAGCAGTCCGGAGGCGAGTCCCGCCTTGTCATCCTCCACATCGGAAAGGGCCGCAACCTGCACCGAGGGGTAGGTCAGGGCGTAACCGAGGCCGAGCGGGATCTGCGAGAACAGCACGAGCAGGATCGGATCGACATGTCCAAGTGCGGTCACCCAGAAGATGTAGCTGAACGCCTGCAGACCGACCCCCACTGCCATCAGCCCGGTGGCGCCGCGATTTTGCGCAAGCGTCGCAAAGCGGGGCGCCAGGAACATCACGAAGACACCGCCAAGCGCAAAACAGAAGCCGGTGGTGAAGGCCGACCAGCCGAGGACGTTCTGATAATAGAGCGTCGCCAGGAACTGGAAGCCGACATAGGCGCCCTGGAAGAGGGCGGCAATCGCATTGGCATGCCGGAGCTTGGCCCGCCGGAACATGCCGAGCGGCACCATTGGATCGGCATGGCGCGCTTCGACCACGAGGAAGAGCAGGATCAGCGCCAGCGACGCGACGAGCGAACCCCAGGTCGCAAAAGCCTGCCAGCCGGCGGCCGCAGCATTGGTGATGCCGAAGACGAAGAGCAGCAGCCCAGGGGTGATCGTCAGCGCGCCGGCCCAGTCGAAGGCCGGCCGCGGTCCCGTCCTTTTCGGGTCGGCGGGCAGCACCAGTGGCGCAACAAAAAGCGTCAGGATGGCGACGGGCGCGCCCATGACCAATGTCGCCCGCCAGCTGATAATCGTCGCAGCACCACCGAGCACCATGCCGAGCACGAAGCCGGCGGCGCCGGTGGAGGAGAAGACCCCGAGCGCCTTTGCCCGTGCCGTTCCCTCGCCGAAGACGGAGAGCAGCAGCGCAAGCGCCGCGGGCGCGGTGAAGGCGGCGGCAATGCCCTTGACCAATCGGGCGGCGATCAGCGTCGGGCCGCTGTTGACGAAGCCGCCGGCGATGCTGGCGGCGGCAAAGATCGCCAGCGACCAGAGAAAGACGCGGCGATGGCCGAAGACATCGGCGACCCGGCCGCCGAGCAGCAGGAAGCCGCCATAGCCGAGCACATAGGCGCTGACGGCCCATTGCAACGAGGTCGCCTCCATGCCGAGTTCGGCCTGGATGGCGGGGAGCGCAACGCCGATGGTGGAGACGTCCATGGCGTCGAGGAAATTGGCGGCGCAGAGCAGCAGCAATGCCAGCCCCGCTCCGCTTCGCGATTTGGAAAGAGTCATCGAAATCGTTCCTTCTTTGCTGCCGCCTCATCGGGGGAGGTTGCCGGGCGGCAGGGAACGAGAAAATGTACAGCTTCCATTCCTATTGCAAATTGATAGTAGCCATGCCAGGTATTACTGACGATGATGAATGATGTCACCCTTCGCAAGATCGACCTCAATCTCCTGCTGGCCTTTTCGGTGCTGATGCAGGAGCGCAATGTCAGTCGCGCCGCCGAGCGCCTGCTGCTCGGTCAGCCAGGCCTGTCGGCCGCTTTGCGGCGCCTGCGCGAGGCGCTGGACGATGAACTATTCGTGCGTGTCGGGCGCGGCCTGCAACCGACGCCGCGCGCCCTTTCCATCGCCCCGGCGATCGAGGATGCGCTGTCGGGTATCGAGCGCGCCATCCGCCCGCAGGCCGAGTTCGATCCGGCAAGCTGGCAGGGCGAGTTCCGCATCGGCATGTGCGACAATCTCGAGTCGGCCTTCTTCGGCCCGCTTGCCGCCCGTCTCCTCCAGCTTTCACCCGGCGCCCGGCTGATCGGTATCGCTTCCGAAAAGCGCGATGCTGCACGCCGGCTGGATGAAGGCGTCTTCGATTTCAGCGTCGCGATGCACGACGAGCCCGCCTCCTGGCACATTCGCGCGCCGCTGTTCGACCAAGTCTCGATCTGCATCTACGATGAAGCTCAGCTCGGGCTGAAGGCGCCGTTGAGCCTCAGGGATTTCGCCAATGTCGCGCATGTCACCGTCTCGTTCGAAGGCAACACCTCGACCGGTATCGACATGGCGCTGAACCGCACCGGCGATGTGAGACAGGTGGTGGCGACCGTGCCGCGCTTTTCCGCTCTGCCGATGGTGCTGAAGGCGATGCCCGCCATTGCCACGGTGCCGGAATCGATCGGTCGCTGCATGGCGCAGTTACATGGGCTGATGCTTTGCGAGCCGCCGCTTTCGCTGCCGGCCGATCCCGTGACGATGCTTTATCGCCGAGTCGACCAGACGGACGGCCGGGCGCGCTGGTTCCGTCGCCTGTTCATCGATGTAGCCAATAAAGCGCTCGAAGCTTCCGGCTGCTGCGTATCCATTCCGAGAGCCGCTGCCTGACGGTCCGTTATAGCTCGCCTTTGTGGAAATAAGCTTCGAGGCGATAGCCGTCCGGGTCGATGATGAAGGCGGCGTAATAGAATTGCCCATAATCCGGCCGCACACCTGGTTCGCCATTATCCGTGCCGCCGGATGCAACGGCCGCCGCGTGAAAGGCATCGACAGCGGCCTCATCAGGCGCGACGAAGCAGAAGTGCAGCCCGGATCGCATGTCGGCAACAACGGGCTGTTCGACCTGCATCACCCAGAGCCCGACCCTTTCCGGGCCGTAGCCGATCATGGAGTCGGAATTGGACAGGCGCTCATATCCGAGCGGCGTCAGCGCCGCATCGTAGAAACGGCGGGCTCTTGCGAGGTCTTTTACGCCGATGGAAATGTGATCGAACATGGACTGCCAACTCCCTATCTTCCGCTAACCCCGAAGGACTGCCCACACCCAAGATGGCTCGACGCCAACATCTTTCAACCGTTGTTCTAAGCATGTCGGATAAAAGTGTGTGGGACAGGCAGTCCCGCGACATCTGCCGCCTGCGGCAAAGCCTGCGGCTGGACATTGCCGCATCCGTTCAGGTCTCGTTCTAAACAGCTTCCTCGGCGACGTTTTGCATCGGCTCCACGTTCGTCACCTCATAGGTCCAGACTCGAAACGCCTTCAGCACATGCGGTCCGAAGGAATTGATGAGCGGTATGTCGGCGGCGTCGCGCCCGCGTGCGACGATGATACGACCGATCCGCGGCGTGTTGTTGCGCGGATCAAATGTATGCCATGCACCGTCCAGGAAGACCTCGATCCAGGCGCTGAAGTCCATCGGATCGACGACGGGAATACCGATGTCACCGAGATGGCCATTGATATATCGGGCAGGAATGTTGAGGCAACGGCACAGCGCCACCGCGAGATGCGCAAAGTCGCGACAGACGCCGACACGTTCGTGGAACGCCTCGAAGGCTGTCCGCGTCGATCGCGCCTGCATGTAGTCGAATTGGATATGGCCGTGAACGAAGTCGCAGATCGCCTGAACGCGGCCCCAGCCGGGTGAGACGGTGCCGAACATATCCCATGCAATTTGACTGAGACGATCCGTCTCGCAATAGCGGCTGCCCATCAGGTAGACGAGGCAATCATCCGGCAACTCCGAAACCGGGACTTCCCTGGCGCCTGGCAGCGACCTGTCCAGTTTGCCGTCGTCTTCGATCGTCGCATCGCCCCATATGGTCAGGTCGCCCGCTGGCGCAACCAGCCGAAGACAGCGGTTGCCGAAGAGATCGCGATAGGAAGAAGTGGGGACATCGGGCGTGGTGAAGACCGTTTCCGGAATTCTGATGTCGGCCGCGCGATCGTCATGAACCGACAGCAGACAGACCAATGCGGTCGGCTGCGGGCAGGTCAGCGTCATTTCATAGCCGTAACGGATCAACATGGAGCGTTCTCGCGCGTCCGGATCCGTCTAGCGGAAATCCGCCGCAGTTAGAGTATAGAAGGCGCGGCGGCGGTACGAATAGGCTTTGTGCGCCACGTCCTGAATGGAGTTGCGCAGGGCGTCGAACGACGAAAGCCACCCCGTTTCCGAAGGCTCGGTTCTTTGCAATGCGGCGTCGGATTTCGCCAGCGCGCCAACCTCGACGAAAAACAACACCTGGAACATGCCGTCATGGCCGATGAAGCGCACTGCATTTCTCGCCGCATCGAAGCTGCGGCTTTGGTTCAAAAAGGCTAGCGCCATGGTTGAACCGGCGGGGTCTGGCGACCGCTCCGGGCGGCGTCCGACAGCCTCAGCCACTCCTTCCGGTATCCTATGTTGAGAAGATTGAAGGACATCATGTCTTCACCGGCCTCCGAACGGCTCTTGCCGATCATGCCATGGTCGGCGTGCACTGGAACGCTTGCAGAGACACGATAGACGGTCCACGAACGGGCAGATTCGATCCGGCGGTCATGTTCGACCTCCATCAAGTAGCGGCCCGACGCACCACATTTATTTTCCCATGTGCCGACGGCAACGGCATTCCGTCTGCGTTCGGCTTCGTCTTCATGACTGTTCACGATGTCAACCTTTCGTCATTCGGGCCGTGGCCATGGCCAAACGTCCTCTCGATCAGTGTTGCGCCGCTACCGGCGGGCGATAGGTTTACCAGTTCCAGGCTATCTTCCGTCGCGACCCGCTCATGACGTTCATCGTCACTGTGGATACGGTATTGCAGCACATTTCCTCTCAGAGGCAGTGTGGCGGTAATGCGGTATGTGTCGGGAAGCTTGGAGGGAACGACCAAGAACCCGTCCTTCACTCGGACAGTCTGCCCCACCTTGAAGATATGCGTTGCTGCCTCGCGCCGGATTGAGCGTCCATTGCGTTGCGGGATGCGCGTAGCGGTCATGACGGTTTGTGGTCCTTTTCGATCGCGGTTTCGAGATCTGACAGGTGGATAGGCATCATCTGCTGCGTCGAACTCTGCGCAGCGATCGCCGGCAGGTGGATGAAGGCGCCGACCCGTCGCCAGGCAAGCCTGGAAACGCTGTCGATCAATTCCTCGTCATAGTCGACGCGGTATTCTCCGGCTGGCTGCGCCCCGTCGAAACCGGGCAGACGGAATGGGGATGAAAAGCGGACGACGGTTTGTGTGGTACGACTGGTCACGGCTGAGGCCTCCGCAGGAATACACCGATGCGTTTCCTGTATCGTTGAGATCCGAACCGGACGAACTCGAGGCTGCCGGTACATCCGCGGTCAGCGCCAAGCTCATTCCGGATCGGAACAGGCGAACTCAACGCCGGAACGACGTCATGGATCGCTATCGAGAATTCAGTGGTGATGGCGGGTCGTAGGTCTCTGACACCGCGAAGCCAAGTCGGCCAAATCGACGAAGCCTATCATTGCGCCTCGATTGAGTTTAAATCAAGATAAATTCTGATTTATCTATGAAAAACGCCAAATTAACTCTTCGCTCACGAAAATAAAATGGAGCGCGATGGCGTAAAAAATTCTATTTATTTGCTGATCAATACAAAATATCCGGTCGGATTGATTTCCTGAATATCTCAAAAAAGTTCATGGGCGAATAATATTTCTTAGCACTCCTATCAATCGAGTGCCACGAGTGCTATTTATGAGTTGCAGCCGCCCTACGCGCCGGCAGCAGAAAGACCTCTATGAAATTCCGTTCACTTCACGACCGCGTCGTCATTCGACGTGCGGAAGGCGATGTCAAATCCAAGGGCGGGATCATCATTCCAGACACCGCCAAGGAGAAGCCGCAGCACGGCGAAGTGGTCGCAGTCGGCCCGGGCCTTCGCGACAAAAGCGGCAATCTGGTCCCGCTCGATGTCGAGGTCGGTGATCTCATTCTGTTTGGAAAATGGTCGGGGACAGAGGTCACGATCGATGGCGAAACCCTTCTGATCATGAAGGAGACCGACATCATGGGCATCGTCGAAAAGACTGAAGCGGCTGCCGACAAAGCTGCCTGACCGTCGAATTTGTGACCAGCATCTCAAGACCGAACTGGGAAGAAATATCATGTCTGCCAAGGAAATCAGGTTCTCCACCGACGCGCGCGACCGCCTGCTGCGCGGCGTCGAATTGCTCAACAACGCCGTCAAGGTGACGCTTGGCCCGAAGGGTCGCAACGTTGTCATCGACAAGGCCTATGGCGCGCCGCGCATTACCAAGGACGGCGTTAGCGTCGCCAAGGAGATCGAGCTCGCGGACAAGTTCGAGAACATGGGCGCGCAAATGGTGCGTGAAGTGGCTTCGAAGACCAATGATCTTGCCGGCGACGGCACGACGACGGCAACCGTTCTCGCCGCCTCCATCTTCCGCGAAGGCGCCAAGCTCGTCGCTGCCGGCATGAACCCTATGGATCTCAGGCGCGGCATCGATCTCGGCGTTACCGCCGTCGTCAAGGAAATCAAGGCGCGGGCGATGAAGGTCAAATCGTCAGGTGAGATCGCCCAAGTCGGCACCATTGCCGCCAATGGCGACGCCGCCATCGGTGAGATGATCGCCAAGGCGATGGACAAGGTCGGCAATGAGGGCGTCATAACGGTCGAAGAGGCGCGAACCGCCGAGACCGAACTCGACGTCGTCGAGGGTATGCAGTTCGACCGCGGCTATCTCTCACCCTATTTCGTCACCAATGCCGAGAAGATGCGCGTGGAACTGGAGGATCCCTATATCCTCGTTCACGAGAAGAAACTCGGCAGCCTGCAGGCGATGCTGCCGATCCTGGAAGCCGTCGTACAGACCGGCAAACCGCTTCTGCTCATCTCGGAGGACGTCGAAGGCGAGGCCTTGGCGACGCTTGTTGTCAACAAGCTGCGCGGCGGCCTGAAGGTCGCAGCCGTCAAGGCGCCGGGTTTCGGCGATCGCCGTAAGGCGATGCTCGAAGACATTGCCGTGCTTACATCAGGCCAGATGATTTCCGAGGATCTCGGTATCAAGCTCGACAACGTCACGCTCGATATGCTCGGCCGCGCCAAGCGCGTGCTGATCGACAAGGAGAGCACCACGATCATCGACGGCTCCGGCGAGAAAGCGGCCATCCAGGCGCGCATCCAGCAGATCAAGGCGCAGATCGAGGAGACCACCTCCGATTACGATAAGGAAAAGCTGCAGGAGCGCCTGGCGAAACTCGCCGGCGGCGTCGCGGTCATCCGTGTCGGCGGCGCCACCGAGACGGAAGTCAAGGAAAAGAAGGACCGCATCGACGATGCACTGAACGCCACCCGTGCGGCGGTCGAAGAGGGCATCGTGCCCGGCGGCGGCGTGGCACTGTTGCGCGCCAAGTCGGCGCTGACGGGGCTGACCGGGGAGAACGCCGACGTGACGGCGGGCATCTCGATCGTGCTCAGGGCGCTCGAAGCCCCGATCCGGCAGATCGCCGACAATGCCGGGTTCGAGGGCTCCATCGTCGTTGGAAAACTCGCCGGCAGCAATAATCACAATCAGGGCTTCGACGCACAGACGGAGACCTATGTCGATATGATCGAGGCCGGCATCGTCGATCCCGCCAAGGTCGTGCGCACCGCTCTGCAGGACGCCGGCTCGATTGCGGCGCTGCTGATCACCGCCGAGGTGATGATCGCCGACATTCCCGCAAGAGACTCCGCCCCTGCAGCCGGAAATGGCGGCATGGGAGATATGGGATACTGAGAACAGCCTGAACTGTTCCGGCGTGGCCGGACGGCGCAACCCGAACAATAGACAGGGAGAATTCCAATGTCCGTGCAGAGCAGCAGCAAGACATCGATCACCCAGCGTTTCGAGAGTTACCAGCCATCCAAGACGCTTCTCGTCTGGGCCTGCGTCGTCACGGCGATCGCCACGATGATTATCGGCTTCAGCTGGGGAGGTTGGGTAACAGGCGGCACGTCAAGCAAAGCGGCAGTCGCCGCCGGCGACACCGCACGCGGAGAGCTGGCGTCGGCCATTTGTGTCGAGCGGTTCAATGCGGCGCCGGACGCGAGCGCTAAACTGATCGAGTTCAAGGCGATTACCGAAGGCTACAAGCAGCGGCAGTTCGTCGAGGCCGGCGGTTGGGCGACCATGCCTGGGCAGACTTCACCCGACAGCCGAAGTGTTCAAGCCTGCGCCACCGCGCTTGCCGTCTGACACCATTTTCAGAGCGCTCCGATATGTGTGCGGAGCGCTTCCACTCTCAAAGCAGGAAATGACCAATGATCCGTTTCGTGAAAAAGAGCGACCCGCAGCCACCCGCAGACGACAACCGCTTCCAGAAAATCCGCGAGGCAGCTGCCGACGAGCATAAGAAAGCCGCCAATGACAGCACGCCCCGCCGCGCCCCGCGGGCGCCGGAAGATGAAGACCCGCTTATCTGAGAGGGTATGGAAAGGCGTCCTTGAACAGGTCTCCAGCGCAGCTGTGTAAAGCCGGCATACGGCGCGATCTGAGAACAGGGACGCACCAGGGCCCCTTGAACACCTAGCGATAATCCAGCCAGATCCCGCCGGCATCGGCGGAACGCACGCAGTTTTCCACCCAGCGCACCCCTTCCAGTCCGGCATCGACATCGGGAAAGACCAGCTCTTCGATCCCCGCAGGGGCGAGGCCGCGCTCTCTGTTGATGGCGAAGCCGAAGCGGCGATAGAGGTTCGCCCAGGCTTCGAAGAGACCTTCCGGGTGGCCGCCGCCGATCCGGTCGTCGATCCTGGCCTCGGGATAGAGATAGTCCATGCCACGCTCGAGAATACGGGCCGGTTCGCCCTGGATCTCGTAGGAGAGCTGGTTCGGCCGCTCGTCCCACCATTCGATACTGGCCTTCGAGCCGACGATGCGGATCTTCTGGCCGTGCATGGAGCCGGCATTGACGGCGCTCGACCAGATGGTGGCGATCGCGCCATTATCATATTCCATCAGGGTCACCGCATTGTCTTCGAGCGGCGCTCGGCTTTTGACGAAGCTCTGGCGGGTGCAGAGGAGACGTCTGATCTTGAGGTGCGGCAGGATGACCTTGGCGATATAAAGCGGGTGGGTCCCGACATCGCCGAGGACATAGCTGGGCCCCGCGAATTTCGGATCGACGCGCCACCGCGTCGAGGGGTTTTGCTCCTCCACCGCAGCACTATGGAAACCATGGGCGAATTGCAGGTTGACGATGCGGATTTCGCCGAGATCGCCATTCCTGACCATGGCGCGCGCCTGCTCGATCATCTGATGGCCGGCATAACCATAGGTCACGCCGACGATCCGGCCGCGCGCCTGGGAAAGCGTCTTCAGCTCTTCGGCTTCGGCGGTCGTGAAGCAGAGTGGCTTTTCGCAGATCACATGCAGATCATGTTCGAGTGCTGCCTTGCAGATCGCGAAATGGGTGTTGTTGGGTGTCGCGATCGACACGGCCTCGATGCCGTCGGCCCGCCGGGCCTCAGTCGCAAACATCGCCGCATAGTCCCGGTAGCTCCTGGCTTCGTCGAGCCCGAGATCGACGCCGAACGCGCGGCCGCGTTCCGGATCGATATCGAAGGCACCCGCCGCAAGGGCAAAGACGTCGTCGCGATGCGCTGCCGAGCGATGAATATAGCCGATCTGGCTGCCTCTGCCGCCGCCGACCATGCCCCAACGGATCGGCTTTTGCCTGTTATTCGTCATCATCTTTTCCCTAAAAACCAACCGACCGGAGGTAATCGCGGCTTTGCTTCACATCTTCGAGGCTGCCGGCGACATTCCTCGGATCACGCTCCTGTTCGACGGTGATGAAGCCGTGATAGCCGATCTCCTCGAGAGCTCGTTTGACGGCGGGATAATCGATGACGCCGCGGCCGATCGGACACATCACGCCCTGTCCGCAGGCATCGAAGAAGCGGATCTTTTCCCCAAGCACGCGGTCGAAGACGGTCTGGTCGATGTCCTTGAAGTGGACATAGTCGAGCCGGTCGGCATAGCGGCGAAGCATCTCCACGGGTTCCATGCCGGCATAATAGCTATGGCCGGTGTCGAGGCAGAAGCCGGCGATCTCCTGCGGAATGTCTCTTGCCACCCGCTCGATCTCATCGGCGAATTCGATATAGCCGCCCGCATGCGGGTGGATGACGGCGCGCACGCCGTATTTGCGCTGAGCGAGTTCGGCGATCGCCGTGATATTGGCGACCATCCCGGCCCAGGCCTTGTCATCGAGACGCGGTGCACGATCGGAATGGCCGGCGGCATAGTCGCGCTCGTCGTGGCCCCAGTCCATCACTGTGAGATAGGGTGTCCTGAACCGCTGGCCTGCCACCTGATCCGGCTGCGGCAACTTGGTGATGACGGCGCAGATCTCATCCGTCTGCCGCAGCAATGTCTCCCGGTTTTCAGGAGAGACCAGATCGTCGAAGATCGTGCCGGCGACGATGAAGAGATTGCGCTCGGTGAGCGCCTTGGCAACGAGCGCATCATCGAGCGGCACGTAACCATAGGGGCCGAGTTCGAGGCCGCCATAGCCGGCCGCCGCCGCCTCGTCGAAGACGCGTTCCCAGGCGGGAAGGTTTGGATTGTTAACGTCGTCCACGCCCCAGCAGCAGGGGGCTGTCGTAATGGTGATGGTCACGGTTTTATTCCTGATAGTGGTGCCGGGGCGGATGTTGACGATCAGCCAAGTTTCCCGGGCCAGTATTTGTCGACATATTTCTGGATTTCGGAGCGCATGAAGCGCCCGGAATCGTCGGCGCGCTCCTCCCAGCCGAAGACGCAGGCGGTGATGATGCCGTCGAATCCGACCGCGGCGAGCGAGGAGAAGAAGACATCCCAATTGATCTCGCCTTGGTACATATCCATGTGCTGATGGATGGTGACCTTCGCGCCCGGCGGATTGATGATGTAGCGCAGCCCGGATGAGGCCTTGTGATTATAGGTATCGGCCACATGCACATGGGCAATCAGCGGGCCGGCATCGCGGATCATCTGCGCCATGTCGTCACCGAAATAGAAGGTATGCGGCGCGCAGTAGAGGAACTTGACGTTCTTCGAGCCGATGGTCTTCAGCATGTCGATCGCCGGATGCAGCGTTTCGCACCAGTCTTCCGGATGCGGTTCCATGTTGAGCGTGACGCCTTCGCGCTCGAACACCGGAACGAGTTCTTCTATCGAGCGCCACCAGGCGGCCTCGCTGTGCTCGTGGGTATGCATGCCGCCGCAGCAGCTGGCGCGGTGGCTGCGATCCGGCGATGGCCCGCGGCCGAATTCCGAGTTCATCGTATCGCAGCCCATTTCGGCCGAAATCGCGATCGCTTCCTTCCAGTAACGCACTGCTGCCTGCCGCTCGTCCTCATGCGGGCTCGCCCAGCGGTACATCGGCAGGATCGAGGCGAGCTGGACGCCGTGATCCTTGAGGGCCGCCTTGAATTCCGCGATGCGTTCCTTGTGCGCCCGCGGGCGCACCCACCAGGGCAGAAAATCGTCGCGCGGTGAAAGCTCGATATGCTCATAACCGAGTTCCGCTGCCTTGCGGCAGAGGTCGCGCAGGTTGAGGTGACGGTGCATATGCGGGTCGAGTGCGATCTTCATCTGGCTCCTCCGTCATCCCCGGCCGCTTCGGGCCGGCGGATGATCCTTGATCTCGGTTGTTTTGGACCGTCCGGTGCTCCTCCCGGATTGCTGGTACGATACGGCTGCGGCGCCCCCATGCTCCAATGCTTCCTTGATCAAATTTGATCATTGACCTCACAGCAGGCCGATGCTTTGCTGTGTCAAGCTTTGGGAGTGGGTGAGCCTGATGAAGGTGACTTTGAAGGATGTCGCAAGCCAAGCCGGCGTTGGCACAGCGACCGTCGAGCGCGTCCTCAACGGCCGCGGTGGCGTGCGGCCGGGAACGGTGGAGAAAGTCTTCCTGGCGGCAAGGCGGCTTGAATACCGGCAAAGCCTGCCGGTCGCCCATCGCGGTCTGATCCGGATAGAGGTGATCCTCGTTCGCCCGGAGACCAGCTTCTATTCGCGTCTGAACCGGGCGTTCGAGCGCATCGCCGCCTCGCTCGACGACAGCATCACCGTTCACCGCACCTTCGTCCGCGAGAACGAGCCGGCGCAATTCGCCCGCTACATCGCCAACCCGACGGCACGCCGGTCGGCGCTGATCGTGGTCGCGCCCGACCATGCCGATGTGGTCACAAGCGTGCGCAAGGCGGCCGGTCTCGGCATTCCCGTTGTACAGATCATGACCCGTCCGGCCCCCGAACTGCCCTATGTCGGCATCGACAACTATGCTGCAGGACGCACCGCAGCTCACTACATGTCGGGCATGCTGGCGCAGCGCACCGGTTCGTTCGTCGCTCTCTGCCACAGCGGCGCCTATGAGAACCATAAGGAGCGGATCCGCGGCTTCTCCAGCTATCTCTCGGAGAAGGGTTCAAACGACCATCGTTTCATCGAGGTCATGTTCGACCTCGATGACGAGCACAATGCCATGGAGCTGCTGCAAGCGGCACTCCGGCGCGAGCCCGGCATCATCGGGGTCTATAGTGCAGGCGGCGACAACAAGGGTGTTGCCAGGGTGCTCGCGGCCAACAAGGCTGGGCGGCCCTTCTGGGTCGGCCACGAATTGACGCGAGAGACGCAGGACTATCTCAGCCGTGGCATCATGTCGATCGTGCTCGACCAGGCGCCGGAGGTCCAGGCGAGGCGATCGATAGACCTTGCCCTGAACAGGCTCGGTCTCATCGAGATGGAGGTCAGCGCCGAGCCGGTGCGCTTTCTGACGATCACACCGGAAAATCTTTGAGGGGATAAGGATGCCCGGACAATCCGCTCGAATGAGCGCCAGCGGCTTTCACGGCGCCGGCGCGGACTTACTGCAGCTGCGGCTTCTTAAGAAAGCTGTTGCGGTCGGCGGACTTGATGCGCAGCCAGGCTTCCCGGCCGTTCCTGAGGATGCGCATGGGGATCTCGGCGCCGGCCGGGCCGCTGCTCCAGACCTTGCGGTAGAAATCGGCCAGGCCGTCGACCTCTTCGTCGCGGATTTCCGATATGATATCGCCCTGACGCAGGCCCGCCTGAGCGGCCGGCCCGCCTTCGGCCACGCTCATGACCACCACGCCGCCATTGCTCTCGGCGGAGAAGGCGCCGAGCCAGGGCCGCGGCGGTCTGTTGACCTGTCCCCGGTTCAAGAGATCGTCGAGGATCGGCGGCAAAAGGTCGATCGGCACGACCATGTTGATATCGGCGACCTCGTCGCCATCGCTCATCTGCAGGCGAAGCGAACCGATGCCGAGAAGCTTGCCGTCCGAACCGATCAGCGCCGCACCGCCCCATGAGGGATGGGCTGGTGACGTGAAAATCGCCTCGTCCAGCAGATATTCCCAATAGCCGGCGAATTCCTGCCGGGCGACGATATTAGCCTCGACGAATTCTCCGATGCCATCGGCCAGCACGACGGGATCGCCGGCCTTGGCCGTGGCCGCGTCGCCGAGATCCACCGCCGGCGCATTCAGAGGGCCAAGCGCCTGCACCAGACCGAAGCCGCTTTCCTGATCATAGGCAAGCGCATGCGCGGGAACCACACGCCCGTCATGGGTCGTCAGCCAGACCTCTTCGGCCTCGGTGATCAGATAACCGATGGTCAGCACCAGCCCGTTGTCGCGAATGACCACGCCGCTGCCCTCCCGGACAGTGCCCAGCGTCTCCGCTGTGAAGGCATCTTCCGGAATGGAGGAACGGACGGCCACGACTGACCGCAAAATCGGATCGATATTCATGCTTTCATCCCGATGGGCGCCGACGCGAAAGGCCGAAAGCCGGCGCATTCTTCCTTGAATAGGTAAGAGAATCGACGGCAGGTGCAAGACCGTATCGGAGCGAATTTCGGCAGGCCAACGCGCGACCTCCCTCCGATGCCTGCACCAATCAAGGTTTCACTGAGCGCCGAGACTATCTCGCATGGCACCGGCGGGCGGCTGAGCGCGACCATATTGCCGCGGCGAGCATCCCATCACTCTCTTGAAAGCGGTGCTGAATGCGCTTTCGGATTCATAGCCGAGCGACAGGGCGACACCGGCAATTGCTTCGGCCGAGTTTGTCAATCGGTCACCGGCGAGAAGCATGCGCCAGCGCGTCAGATAATCCATCGGCGCAAGCCCGACCTTTTCCTTGAAGTGGAGAGCAAAACTGGACCGCGACATCGAGGCACGTTCAGCCAGTGACTGCAGCGTCCACTTGCGGGCTGGATCGGCATGCAGGGCACCGATAGCCGCACCGATCCGCCGGTCGGTAAGCGCGAAAAGCCAGCCGACGCCGCGCGCATTCGGCGATGCGATATGGAGGCGCAACACCTGCATGAGCATAACATGAGCAAAATGCTCCGCCATCAGAAAGCCACCCGGCTGCTGGTCGCGCAATTCGCGCGTCATCCGATCGAGACACCAGCGCAGCACGGCGGCGTGATCGGAATCCCTCTTCACGTGGACGATCGGCGGCAGGATTCCGAGAAGGATGTCCGAATTTCCTCCCGAAAAGGAAAAACGGCTGCCGATCAGGAAGAAATCGCCGCCGCCATTGCAAGTCGCAATGCCGTCGCGGGCGATCGAATAGATCGCATCGGACGGGATCGCTTCGAGAGCCGGATCGCTGGCGAGACGAAAGGCTCGGCGGCTCGTCAGCAGAAAGCAGTCGCTTTCCTCCAGGCGGACAGCTTCGGGGACGCCATCGACGCTCAGCCAGCACGCGCCTGAAATCACTGCGTTGAACTTGATGCCGTCAGGGGGAGGAAAATCGATCGCCCAAGCACCGCCAGCGTCAAGCCCCGCGGAAACATAGCTGCGCGGTTTGAGCAATGCGAGAACATCGGATAACGGGTCCATGTAGAAATCCGGACGATGGCGAAGAGATGCCGGACTTTAGCGCATGGATCGTCTGGAAGCCACGCCTTATTCTCGCGACCGTCATCCCGAGCGACGGCAACGCGCCGCAGAACAAAGGTAATTATCATGAGTGACAAACAAGTCCCCATCCGCTCCGGATTTGGAGCCCACACGACGGCCGGCGAGGTTTTGGCCGGTCTCGATCTTTCCGGCAAGCGCGCCATCGTCACCGGCGGCCATTCCGGCCTCGGGCTCGAGACCACGCGCGCTCTGGCGGGCGCCGGCGCGAAGGTGACCATCGGCGCAAGGAGCATCGAGGCGGCGCGTAGCGCGGTCGCCGGTATCGATGGCGTAGAGATTGATCGGCTCGACCTTTCCGACCTCGAAAGCGTTCGCGCCTTTGCCGAGCGGTTCGTCGCATCTGGCCGCAGCATCGACATTTTGATCAACAGCGCCGGCATCATGGCCTGCCCGGAAACGCGTGTCGGCGACGGATGGGAGGCACAGTTCGCGACCAATCATCTCGGCCATTTCGCCTTGGTCAACCGCCTCTGGCCGGCGATCTCGCGCGGCACTCGCATCGTTTCGGTTTCCTCCGGTGGCCATGGCAACTCGGCCATACGATGGGAGGATGTGCATTTCGAGACCGGTTACGACAAATGGCAGGCCTACGGCCAGTCGAAGACCGCCAACGCACTTTTCGCCGTGCATCTGGACAGGCTCGGGCGCGACACCGGCATCCGCGCCTTCTCGCTGCACCCGGGCAAGATTTTTACCCCCTTGCAGCGCCATCTCGCAAAGGAGGAAATGGTCAGTGCCGGCTGGATCGATGCAGACGGCAATCCGATTGATCCGACGTTCAAGACACCAGCCCAGGGGGCAGCGACGCAGGTTTGGGCGGCGACCTCGCCACAACTCGAAGGTATGGGAGGCCTCTATTGCGAGGACTGCGATATCGCCATCCGCGCAACGGTTGGAGAACCCGGCGGCGTCAGCGACCATGCAGCCGATCCCGAGGAGGCGGCACGCCTGTGGATCTTGTCGGCAAGGCTGACCGGCATTGACGCTTTCGCGGCGTACGCCTGAAGCCATGGCTCGCGGCAAACCGTCGTCAATGCGCGCTGAAGACGCTGCCGATTGTCTTGCCGTCCTCGCGCCTCACCCGGGACTTCTCGGGTGAAGCCCGATCGGCAAGCCGAGCGGATCGTCAGCACGTCATTGGCGCACACGCTGCCGAAATCGGCCTGCGACAGCGCGGTCGTCGTGCCAGATCGAATTTGCGCAAACAACAGTCAAATCCGGCGACAATCCGTCATTAAATTGTATCAAGGCGTGCGCAAAAGCTGCGGCATTTCGACGTGCATCATTCTCGGGACTTGGCGCGCGACATTTTTCGTGACAGCGGCATTATGCAACAATATACGGTCAATCTCATCAGGAATCAGACCGACACGGATCACGACATGAAAGACTGGCATCCCGATCTCAGCCGCAGCAGCAGTCCGCGTTATATGGCGATCGCCGATGTGATCGAAATGGATCTGCGCAGCGGGCATCTGGTGGTTGGGGACCGGCTGCCGCCGCAACGCGAACTCGCCAAGCGGCTGAATGTCGATTTCACGACGGTGGCGAGAGGTTATGTCGAGGCGCAGAAGCGTGGGCTTGTGGATTCGCATGTCGGCCGAGGCACCTTCGTTACCGGTGGCGCGGACAAGGAGCGCCAGGGATTCGCGCCCGACGCCGCGCCCGATCCCCGCCGCGCCTCCATCGTCGATTTCTCGATGAACATGCCGCCGGAAACGCACGACCCCGAGCTGATCGCCCGCATGCGCGAGGGCATGTCGGCGGTGACGGCGAACCTCATTCCGCTTCTGCGCTACCAGGGCTTCGGCGGCTCCAGCATGGACAAGGAGGCTGCGGCCTCCTGGCTCAGCCGTCGCGGGCTGGTGCCCTCGCAGGAGCGCATCTTCGTCACACCCGGTGCCCATCCGGCCCTGCTGGCGATCTTCGGCCTGCTGGCAAAACCGGGCGAAACCGTGCTTTCGGAAATCATCACCTATCCCGGCATGCGCTCGATCGCCGCCCAGCTGCGGCTCAATCTGGCCGGTCTGCCGATGGACGAGGACGGTATCCTGCCGGACGCCTTTGCCGAGGCCTGCGAGAGATTGAAGCCGAAGGCGCTCTATCTCAATCCGACGCTGCAGAATCCGACGACGCTGACCATTCCGGCCAGGCGCCGTGAGGAGATCTGCGCCGTTGCCCGCAAATATCATGTGCCGATCGTCGAGGACGATGCCTATGGCTTCATTCCGCAGCACGGCCCGGCGCCGCTCGCGGCAACAGCGCCCGATCTGACCTGGCATATCGGCGGGCTGGCGAAATGCATCGGCGCGGGTCTGCGACTTGCTTATGTCGTAGCGCCGGACAGCAAGGCCGTGTGGCCCTTCGTCAGCGCCATGCGCGCCAACAATGTTATGGCCTCGCCGCTGACCGTGGCGCTCGCCACCCGCTGGATCGAGGACGGCACCGCCGATACGATCCTGCGTTTCATCCGCGCCGAGGCCGCCGCCCGCCAGCAGATGGTCGCCGCCATCCTGCCGGCCGGCAGCTACCGCGCCGATCCGATCAGTTTCAACATCTGGCTGCCGCTCTCCAACGGCTGGACCCGCTCGACCTTCGGCAGCCACACCCGTTCTTCCGGCATCGGCGTCGTCGCAAGCGATGCCTTCACGGTCGAGGGCGCGGCGCCCGAGGCCGTGCGTGTCTGCCTTGGCGGACCGATCACCCGGGAGAAATTGCAGGGCGCACTGGAATTCATGGCCCATGCGCTGGAAGGCCCGCCGGAAATGGCAGCGTCGTTCTTCTGACGCGGAAACGCCGCCCCAGGCTGATCAGGCACGAGCGGTCGAGATCAGATCGGTCTGGCCCTGATCTGTCGGGGCCTGGGCGAAGCGAAACCGTCACGTTCACGTCTGATTCGCCCAGGCTGCCAGGCCTGGCTGCGGCCCCAAATGCTGCTTGATAAATCTGCAGTCAGCTTGCTGCCGGCATGCGCTGGGGAGCTCTGCGGCATTCTGGCGAATTGACTGGTAATTTCCCTATAATGTAATTATATTGAATGCAGTCATTATAGATATTGATGGCATAAATGTTCGCGAAGCAAGAAAGCGAGATCGTCATGGACACGGAATATCCCCCACTTCCTCCGATGCAGACCGGCATCAAGGGACGCTGTCCGCGCTGCGGCCAGGGCCATATGTTCAAGGGCTTCCTGACGTTGCGGCCGGAATGCGAGGTCTGCGGTCTCGATTATTCCTTCGCCGATCCGGCCGACGGTCCGGCCTTCTTCGTCATCTGCTTCGCCTGCATCCCGAGCGTGCTGCTCGGCGTCTGGTTGGAGGTGGCCTTTTCGGCGCCGATCTGGGTGCAGCTTCTGGTCACCGGTCCGTTCATGCTCGCCACCTGTATTCCGCCGCTCCGGCCGCTGAAGGGCTGGCTGGTCGCCAGCCAGTATTTCTACAAGGCGGAAGAGGGCAAGCTCGCCTAGAGCATGATGCCGAAAAGTGTGAGCGGTTTTCAGACGACATCATGCTCTACTTCTTTGATTTAGATCAGGATTCAGATTTTAGGCCGATCGGGCCTAAAAGCATCCTGATCTAGGACTTGTTTAGCGTCGCGCGCAGGCGCGGCGTCGCGAAATCGAGCAGCGCCCGCAGTTTCAAGGGCACCAGTCCCTGCGCGGGATAAACGAGATGCACCGGCGCCGGCGGCGGTTCGAAATCGGCAAGCAGCGGCACCAGCAGGCCAGCCATCTCGGCGCGTGCGGCCTGGTAGGAGAGCACGCGGGTGATGCCGAGGCCGGCGACAGCCGCATCGACCGCGGCCTCGGCAGTGTTGACGGCAAGCCGCGAGCGGATCGGCACCGTGAGGTCATGTCTCCCTTCAATGAATGTCCAGCTCAGCATCGAGGCCATACCCTCGAAGGTGACGCAGTCGTGCCCGGCGAGATCGCCTGGATGCCGGGGGAGTGCGTGCCGTGTGAGATAATCCGGGCTGGCATAGACTGTGCGGCGGATCGCGCCGAGCCTTGTGGCGATCAGGTTACTATCAGGCAGGTTGCCGATCCTCAGCGCCACGTCGATATGATCCTCGACGAGGTTCGACAGCCGGTCGCCAAGCATCAGCCGCAGATTGATATCGGGATAGGCCTTCAGGAAATCCACCACCACAGGCAGGACATGCAGCCGCCCGAAGACGATCGGTGCGGTCATCGTCAGTTCGCCCTTCGGGGCGCTGTATTCGCCGGCCGCGGTCCGTTCCGCCTCTTCCACCCGATTAAGAATTTCCCGCGCCGCCTCGACATAGGAGCGGCCGGCTTCCGTCAGCGTGACCTTCCGGTTGCTCCGTTGCAGCAGCTGGGCGTTGAGATGGGCTTCCAGTTCCGAAACCTTGCGGCTGACGGTTGCGAGCGGGGATCGCAGATGCCGTGAGGCGGCCGACAGGCTGCCCTGTTCGACAACGGCAAGAAGCACGGTCATGGCGTCGAGGCGGTCCATTCTATCCTTCCATGAATTGGTAACATGCCTTCCAGATTAGCATTCTACTGCTGATGGATGGAAGGCAGTAAATAGACCGCAGATGGTTACAAGCGGCCATCGCCAACCGCGTCCCGTCGATCGGAAGACCAAAGGAACCATCATGAAACTCTACCATCACCCGCTTTCCGGCCATGCCCACCGGGCTCACCTGTTCCTGTCGCTGCTTGGCGTGCCCTATGAACTGGTCGAGGTCGACCTGGCGGCTGGCGCCCACAAGGCGCCGGACTTTCTGAAGCTCAATCCCTTTGGCCAGGTGCCGGTGCTCGACGACAATGGCACGGTCATTGCCGATTCCTCTGCCATCCTCGTCTATCTCGCGCGCAAATACGGCCGCACCGACTGGCTGCCGGAAGAGGCGGTGGCCGCGGCGCGGATACAGAAATGGCTCTCGGTTGCAGCGGGCGAGATCGCTTATGGGCCATGTGCTGCGCGCCTAGTCACCGTCTTCGGCGCTGACTTCCGCACCGACGAGGTGATCGCCCGGGCGCACCGCATTCTTGCGCTGATCGAGGCGGAGCTCCACGGTCACAGCTTCCTGCTCGGCGACAATCCTGTGATCGCCGACGTGGCGCTCTACAGCTACATCGCCAATGCGCCGGAGGGTAATGTCGATATCTCGGCCTATCCAAGCGTTCGCGCCTGGCTTGCGCGCATCGAGGCGCTGCCGGGTTTCGTCGGTTTTCGCAAGACCAAGATCGGCCTTGCCGCGTGACAAGTTGCCGGGGCAGGAACGCTGCCCCGGTTCCCAAAATGCTGCCCTGAAGGAGGCCGTGATGCTGGAACAGACAAGACAGGACGCCACATCGCCCTGGCATGCGGGCGAACTCGCCATGCAGCGCAGTGTCGGTGTCGCCGAACGCATGGACGGGCCGGGCCGGAATTTCGTCCGCAAGGCCATGCCGGAGCAGCATCGCGCCTTCTTTCCGATGCTGCCTTTCGTCGTGCTCGGCGCGGTCGATGCCAAGGGCGATGTCTGGGCAACGGTCAGGGCCGAGCGCCCGGGGTTCATGGCCTCGCCGGAGCCGGAGATTCTCGAGGTGCACCTGCCGCGTGACGCAGCCGATCCTGCCGATGCCGGCATGGAGGATGGTGACGCGATTGGAATGCTCGGCATTCAGCTCGAGACCCGGCGGCGCAACCGGCTGAACGGCGTGATCCACAGGACGGATGCTGAAGCTTTCCAAGTACGCGTCGGCCAGAGCTTCGGCAATTGCCCGCAATATATCCAGCTTCGCTCCGCCGCCTTCGTCCGCGATCCCGATCTGCCGACGGCGATGCCGACGCTTCATTCCGGCCAACTCGACGATCGGGCGCTAGGGATGATCGAGGGCGCCGATACGTTTTTCGTTGCCTCCTATGTCGACAGAGACAATGGCGAGCGGCAGGTGGACGTGTCCCATCGCGGCGGCAATGCCGGCTTCGTCCATGTCGGCGCCGACGGCGTACTGACCATTCCCGATTTTCCCGGCAATCGGTTCTTCAACACGCTGGGTAATTTCCTCGTCAACCCGAAGGCGGGGCTGGTCTTCATCGATTTCGAAACCGGGGACATGCTGCAGATGACGGGCAGGGCCGAGGTGCTGCTGGATTCGCCTGAGATCGCCACCTTTCAACGGGCGGAACGGTTGTGGCGTTTCACGCCGCAAAAGATCGTGCTTCGCCCGGATGCCCTGCCGTTGCGGTGGCGCCGGCCTCCCGGCCTTTGAGAAACGCCGCCTGGCGGCTTGTCAATCAATGTACTGATCAGTACAATGATAACCGTTCAGTACAGGAGCGCCCGGAGAACCTATGTCCAGCCTCGTCCCGCCTTTCACCCTTGAGACCGCCACCCAGAAGGTCCGCCTTGCCGAGGATGGCTGGAACAGTCGCGATCCCGAGCGCGTCTCGCTCGTCTATACGCCGGACAGCCGCTGGCGGAACCGCGCCGAATTCATCACCGGCCGCGCCGAGATCGTCGCTTTCCTCACCCGCAAATGGGCAAAGGAGCTGGATTACCGGTTGATCAAGGAGATCTGGGCCTTCACCGATCATCGCATCGCCGTGCGCTTCGCCTATGAATGGCACGATGACAGCGGCAACTGGTTCCGCTCCTATGGCAACGAGAACTGGGAATTCGACACCGCCGGCTTGATGCAGCGCCGCTTCGCCTGCATCAACGACCTGCCGATCCGGGAATCGGAGCGCAAGTACCATTGGCCGCTCGGCCGGCGGCCGGATGACCATCCCGGTCTGACCGAACTCGGCCTCTAAATAAGCCAGGGAAGCCGCGGGTGAAGACCGTCTACGAACGCGCCGACATCGTACCGCTGCTGGCGGAAATCTTCCGCGAACTCGGCTATGAGGGCACGTCACTCAGCCGCATCACCGAACGCACCGGCATCGGCAAGGGCAGCCTTTACCACTTCTTCCCCGGTGGTAAGGAGGAGATGGCGGGCGCCGTGCTCGCCGATGTCGATGCCTGGTTCGAACATGCGATCTATCAGCCGCTGAGAAAGGACGACGCCGATCAGGCGATCGCGGCGATGTGGACGAATGTGAACGACTACTTCCGCTCCGGTCGCCGCATCTGCCTCGTCGGCGCCTTCGCGCTTGACGAAACCCGCGAGCGGTTTTCGGCAGAGATCGGCGATTATTTCATTCGCTGGATCGACGCCTTGCGCTCGGCGTTGATGCGGGCAGGCTGCTCTGAGGGGGAGGCGCAAACACTCGCCGAGGAGGGCGTCGCGGGCATTCAAGGCGCACTGGTGCTGTCGCGTGCGCTCGACGACAGGATGATTTTCACCCGATCATTGGACACGCTGGCGAAACGGCTAGATGCTGTGATGCGATGAGGGGCGGTCAACCGCTGGGACGTGTATTGTACCTATGAAAAAATTCACCCGGCCATGAGTGACTGGCCGGGGCGTTGATCGGGCGCTGGGGCGGCGCTCGAGCTTAAATCGGTACCGCTTTGCGTCTATTTCAGCGTTGCTGTTGAGGCTGCTGGGCCGGGCGCGTATTTTCCCGTTCAGGGCGAACCTGGCGCCATTCGTTTTCCATCTGGTCGACGACATGCTGGGGAATGGTGGTTGGGCTATTGGCGGACGTCTGCATCGGAAGTCTCCTCTTTTCGCAGTAAGGCTTCAGGGCAGGAAGATGCATTGCACAAGACAAAAGGCGTGTAAATCAGTGGCTTAAACACTTTAAACGATTAAACCGAATTTAATCGATTAAGATAGTTTTAACCTTGATATTTGAGGGAAGCGCGGAATGGTTGTCCACATGAACCGGGCATTCTTTTTTGATACGGTACGGCACGGACTCTTCAAGGGAAACCTGACTCAGCCTCAGGTAGTGGGCATCACGGCGATTCTCGACGCCTGGGAAGAACGGTTTGCCGATGCCGACCGGCGGTGGCTCGCCTATATCCTCGCAACCGCTTACCACGAGACCGCCTATACGATGCAGCCGGTGCGTGAGACGCTGGCGGAAAGCGATGCGCGCGCAGTCGAGATCCTCGAGACGGCCTTTGCCGCAGGCCGGCTCTCTTGGGTGAAGACGCCCTACTGGCGGCCGGACGAGGATGGCTGCAGCTGGCTCGGACGCGGCCTGGTGCAGCTCACCCACAAGCGGAACTACGAGGCGATGAGTGTGCTGACGGGGATCGACCTCGTTGCCGATCCCGACCGGGCGATGGAGATGGATGCGGCGGTGACGATCCTGATCGAGGGCATGCTGCAGGGAAGTTTTACCGGCCACAAGCTCGCCGATCACCTGAACGCGACGACCGCGGATTGGGTGAATGCGCGCCGCATCGTCAATGGCACCGACCGGGCGGAAAAGCTCGCCGCTTATGCCATGGTCTTCGATGCGGCGATACGTCCCGATGCGGCCCGTGGCATGCTCGCGCGGTTGAAGGCCTGGGGCGCGCGTGTTATCGCCCGGCTGACAGCTGGAGCGCCGCGCCTCCGATAGGGTGCGCCAAGGTCGCTTCATCATTTTGATAAATCGGACAGGAGCTTCCGCGTGATCCGTCATATCGTCTTCTTCACCGTGCAGGAGGAACATCTGCAGGAGGTGAGGGCCGGGCTTTCTATACTGACCGGCATTCCGCATGCGCGGCTGCTGGAAATCGGCACCAATGTGAAGACCGATCAGCTGGGCACCGAGATCGATCTCGTAGTCTATGGCGAATTCGACGACGAGGCGGCCCTTGCCGCCTACAAGGCGCATCCCGATTATCAGCTCTCGATCGATCGCGTGCGGCCGCTCCGGGAAAAGCGCATCGCCGCCGACTACGATAACCGCACGGCTGTGACGCGGCCGCTCTGACTTGCCCAGGCGTTTGGCCACGCTGTATTCCATCGAAATTTCAACTGGATGAATGATTTTCCGGATTCGGATCGCCCGGAAGCTGACTCAACTTCTGAGTCCTCAGACTCACCTTTCGAAAAAGCGGCGGCAAGCGATTCAAAAGATTCGTGAAAAGCGGCTTCTGGTTCATGATCTGGCTGCCGCAGCGGTTGCGGCGTATGGACGGAAAGCCGCGCTCGTCCATGCTTGGATGATAATCAAGAGACATTAAGAATGGCTGACTCTGATGCGCGGGCACCGCGCACCAGCGCCATCAGCATCAGCACGAAGGCCAGCGACAAGGCCGCGAGAACGGCGCAGGCGGCGAGCGCCGGGCCGGTGCCGGCGCGATCGAGGATGGCGGTGAAGATGACGGGGGCGATGGCGTTGGCGAGGTTCTGCGGCAGCGACAGCCGGGCCGATTGCAGTCCGAATTCGCGCGGTGAGAACAGCGCCAGCGGTAGCAGCGCGCGGGCGACGGTCATGACCCCGGTGCCGAACCCGTAAAACAGGACGAAGGTGACAAGCAGCGGCGTCGACGGGCTGGCAACCAGCATCATCAGGAAACTGATCATCATCAGGCTGATGCCCATGACCGCGCTGAGCATGGGGTTGCCGTGCCGGCCGAGCAGCATGTCGAGGAAACGTGCAGAGATGCCGAGGACGCCGCGTGCCGAGCCGAGCTGCAGCGCAAAGGCCGGCGAGGCGCCGGACTGGCGGAAGATTTCGAGCAGTGATGGCGAGATGCCGAAGGTGACGAAGGTCGAGATCGTCGTCGTCGCGGCGATCAGCAGGAAGGCTTTTCGCTGCTTGGCTTTCGACAGCGGCACCGGAGCGATTTCGGCTGTGCCGCCTTCGACATGTGTTGCGATCGGCTTCGGCAGGCCTAAGAGATGCAGCGGCAGACAGACGAAGAATTGCAGCGCCGCACAGACCAGGAAGGTGAGGCGCCAGCCGACCGCCTCGTTGAGCAGGCTGAGGATCGGCCAGAAGATGGCGCTCGAAAGCCCGGTGAACAGCATCAGGATGGCGATGACGCGTTTGCCGTTTGCTCCTTCGCGCTCGACGACGGCGGTATAGGCCGGCGCCGAGAGGCCAAATGCGCCGCCGATGCCGATGATGACCCAGGCGCTGGCATAGAGCACGATGCCGTTTGCGGCGGCAAGCAGAAGCAGCCCGAGCGCAAAGGTCAGCGAGGCGGCCGAAAGCACACGGGCAGCACCATAGCGGCCGAGCCATCGGCCGGTCGCCGGACCGACGATGGCGCTGACCACCATCATGATCGTCAGGCCGGCAAACGCCACTTCGTTCGCCAGGCCGAGATCCGGCGCGACGACACGGCCCATGACCCCGAGCATGTCGAACGTCGTGCCCCAGCCGATCAGCTGGGTAACGGCGAGGACGGTGACCGTCTGCGCCGAGCGGAAGCGGGAGGATTTTGGCATTGGTGCTGAAACGGTCTGAAATGTGGGGGCGGCAAGGACATAACAGTTTCAACCGGCCCGTGAAAGCTGCGGTCGGCAGGAATCGGAACGGCGCGGCCGATTCGCGGACAAAGACTGTGGTGTCGGTCCCGCCGGCTCCCCACCTTTACCGGAGGTGATAAAGAACGCGTGGATAAGGCTGGAGGTCATCGTTTTTGGGTGCAATGGCGGTGGCCGTAGCTGGCTGCTGCGGCGTTTTCCAGGCCCTGAAACCGGCTGCATCGAACAGTCGAGAACAGTTCTAAACACCCTGCATTACGGGGCATTCATTTGCCATTCAGGTCGCGTGAGTACATATTCGGAGCAAGTTGGCATTACCTTGAAAGCATAACACATGGCCTTTCCTCTGAGCGTCGCAGCATTGGCCGCCGGACTGGTGGTATCGGCGCCCTCACCGGACGCCACGAGCACTTTTGTCGTGCGTATCGGAGGCGATTGCAGCGCCGCCGCAGCCCAGGTCGTCGAGCAGACCGGCGGCCAGCTCCTGTCCGTGCAACCGGTGGGCGATACCTGCATCATCACCGTGCTTGTGCAGGGCAATGGACAGCGCCCACGCAAAGTCACGGTAAAGGTTCCGATGTAGGCGGAATCGGCTTATTCAGGACATTGATTGATTTGAAGCGGACGAAGGCGGACCGATGCGCATCCTGGTAGTCGAAGACGACGTTAATCTGAACCGGCAGCTGGCCGACACGCTGAAGGAGGCGGGCTATGTCGTCGACCAGGCGTTCGATGGCGAGGAAGGCCATTTCCTCGGCGACACTGAACCCTATGACGCCATCATTCTCGATATCGGCCTGCCGGAGTTGGACGGGGTCACCGTTCTAGAAAAATGGCGTGGCGCCGGCCGCGGTGTGCCGGTGCTGATCCTGACGGCGCGCGACCGCTGGAGCGACAAGGTCGCCGGCATCGATGCAGGTGCCGACGACTACGTCACCAAGCCCTTCCATGTCGAGGAAGTGCTGGCCCGCCTTCGGGCGCTGATCCGGCGCGCGGCCGGGCACTCCTCATCCGAGATCATCTGCGGGCCGGTGCGGCTCGATACCAAGTCCTCGAAGGCGACGGTCAACGGCACGACGCTGAAGCTGACCTCGCACGAATATCGACTGCTTTCCTATCTCATGCACCACATGGGCGAGGTCGTTTCGCGCACGGAACTGGTCGAGCATATGTACGACCAGGATTTCGACCGTGATTCCAACACGATCGAGGTCTTCGTCGGCCGCCTGCGCAAGAAAATGGGGGTAGATCTGATCGAAACGGTGCGCGGTCTCGGTTACCGCATCCAAGCGCCGAAACATGCGAATTAAGTCGCTCACCGCACGTGTGTTGCTGCTGACCACGGTCTGGTCGACGGTGGCGCTGGTGGTGATCGGCTTGCTGATCTCCACCCTCTACCGCAAGAGTGCCGAACGCGGTTTCCAGGATCTGTTGCGGGCGCAGCTCTACAACGTCATCAATTCGGTGACGATCGGCGATCAGGGCGCTCTCAGCGGCAGCCCGCAGCTCGGCGACCTGCGTTTTGCCCAGCCGAAGACCGGCTGGTATTGGGTGGTGGAGCCGCTCGGCACCTATACGACCGCACCGCTGGTGTCGCCTTCGCTCGGCTCGGCGCTCATTCCGGTTCCCTCGGTCGTCGAGGCGCCCTTCGACAAGAATTACGAGCGCTATTACCAGGTGACGGATGCCTCCGGGAACCGCGTGCAGGTGGCCGAAACCGAAGTGGTGCTCGATACCGACGGCCGCGCGGCGCGCGTCCGCGTCACCGGCAATGTCGATGTCGTCGAAGACGACGTGCGCACCTTCTCTCACAGCCTCTATCTGGCGCTCGCCGGTTTCGGCGTCGGCAGCCTGATCGTCAACGCGCTGGCGATTCTCTACGGCCTTAAGCCCCTCGACAAGGCACGCGCCGCGCTGGAGCGCATCCGCGCCGGCGAGAGCGAACAGCTGAAAGGCGACTTCCCGCGCGAAATCCTGCCGCTCGCCAACGAGGTGAATGCGCTGATCGACAGCAACCGCCGCATTGTCGAGCGGGCCCGCATGCAGGTCGGCAATCTCGCGCATTCGCTGAAGACGCCGATCGCCGTGCTTCTCAACGAGGCGCGCGTCCTCGAAAAATCCCATGGTGAGCTGGTGCGCAGCCAGGCGGAAGCGATGCAGGGGCAGGTGCAGTCCTATCTCAATCGGGCGCGCATCGCCGCGCAGCGCGAATCCGTGCTCGCCCGCACCGATGCCGAGCCGGCGCTTGAACGGCTGGTGCGCGTCATGCGCCGGCTGAACGTCGATACCGAATTCGATCTCGTCGTCTCACCGCCGCATCTGGCCGTTGCCATGGAGCAGCAGGATCTCGAGGAGACAGTCGGCAACCTCCTGGAAAATGCGGCGCGTTTTGCCAGAAGCAGGGTGCGGCTTTCGGCCGTCGAGGCCGGCGAGGATGTGAAGGGGGTGGAGGCGAGCGTGCGCCGCCACTGGGTGGAGCTCACAGTCGAGGATGACGGGCCGGGCCTGGAGCCGGACCAGATCCGCGAGGCGCTGAAGCGCGGCCGCAGGCTCGACGAAAGCAAACCCGGAACCGGGCTCGGCCTTTCGATCGTCACCGAGATTTCCAACGAATACCAGGGACGGCTCGAGCTTTCCCGCGGTGAATGGGGCGGGCTGAAGGCCAAGCTTATCCTGCCCGGCGTCACAAAGGATGTTGCATGAGCAACTGCTTGATGTCACAAAGATACTGGCAAATGCATAGCATGCTTTGCCTTAATGCTGACACGGGGACGCTGCACTTCGATCGGCTGAAATTGACCCCTGATCGTGGTTCGACGCAATGATTTTACGCTCGCAAGGCATGATCGCTTCCGCTCTTCTCGTCGCCGTCGCGCTGTCCGGCTGCACGACGACGAAGAGTGCCGCTTCGCGTGGCATTTTTTCGAGCAAGCCCTCGGCATCGGCCGCCTTCATCACCGCGCTGCAGGGCGGCATCGTCGGCCGCAGCGGCGTGACGCTGAACGACAGCGACAAGCAGCGCGCGCTCGAGGCGGAATATCGGGCGCTGGAAGGCGCCGCCGTCGGCCAGCCAGTGC
Source organism: Rhizobium sp. CB2179 (assembly GCF_057653455.1). Taxonomy (NCBI): domain Bacteria; kingdom Pseudomonadati; phylum Pseudomonadota; class Alphaproteobacteria; order Hyphomicrobiales; family Rhizobiaceae; genus Rhizobium; species Rhizobium sp. CB2179. The sequence continues at coordinate 1,055,624 of NZ_CM172781.1, forward strand.
TCTGGACCGGCAAGGACGTGACCGGCAAGGTCGTTGCGGCTGCACCCTATCAGGTCGGTTCCCAGAACTGCCGGCAATACACCCACACGCTGACCGTCGACGGCAAGGACACGGTGACGCGCGGCGCTGCCTGCCGCAATGACGACGGCAGCTGGTCGCCGCTCTGAATTGCGGCCAATAGAGCGCCGCGCGTCCGACAGGACGCGCTAAGGACGCTCTATCACTTTAAATGGCGCATAATCCTTTCCGAAAATCGATTCCGATTCTCGGGGTTATGCGCTAGCCTCAAATCTTCGTCATTCCGGCTTTGGCAGTTGGAATGAAGGCGCGCTTCACGTATTTGGGCGACATGCTGTTCTGGATTCTCGTTGCCGCTTTGACGGCAGCCCTCGCCGTCATCCTGCTCTACCCCCTTCTGCGCGGAGCGAAGGCGGCGGATAATATCCGTGCGGGCGAGGCGGCGGTCTATCGCGACCAGTTGCGCGAACTCGACCGCGATCTCGATGGCGGGCTGATCACCCCGGAGGAGGCTGATTATGCGAGGGCGGAAATCGGCCGGCGGCTGATCGCCGTCTCTGCCGACGAGCCGGCTGAGACGCCGAAACCCGCACGGCATCACCGTTTCACCGAAGCCTTCGTTCTCCTGGTCCTGCCGGTTCTCGGGCTCTGTCTTTATTTGACGACGGGCAGGCCGGACCTGCCCTCGCAGCCGCTGGAGGCGCGGCTGGAAAACCCTGGCAACGACGTGGCGGTGCTGATCGCCAAGGCGGAACGGCACCTGGCTGAGAAGCCCGATGACGGCAAGGGCTGGGACGTGCTGGCGCCGATCTATTTCCGCACGATGCGCGTCAACGATGCGCAACTGGCCTATCGCAATGCCATCCGGCTTCTCGGCCCGAGCCCGGTCCGGCTCGATGGCCTTGCCGAGACGCTGATGGCGGTCTCCGACGGCGTGGTGACGGAGGAGGCGCGGCAGGTGCTGGAACAATCGCTGACGCTCGAACCTGACAATCCGCGTGCCCGCTTCTACATCGCCCTCAGCATGGAGCAGGCGGGACGGCCGAACGAGGCGCGCCAGGCCTTCGAGGCGCTGGCAAAACAATCGCCATCAGATGCGCCCTGGCTGCCGCTGGTCAACCAGCATATCGCCATGAACGGCGGCGCGCCGGCCGGGACCAATCCGGCTGCCCCCGGCGCCGATCCGGCTGCCCCCGGCAATCCCACGCAGCAAGATGTGGCGGCGGCCGAGACTATGAGCGCGGGCAACCAGCAGCAGATGATCCGCGGCATGGTCGAGAGCCTCGACGCCAAGCTCAGCGAGGATCCGAACAATTTCGAGGGATGGATGCGGCTCGTCCGCTCTTACGCCGTATTAAACGACAAGGATCGCGCCGCCGGCGCCTTGAAGCGTGGGCTTGCGGCCTTTCCGCCGCCCGGCGAACAGGGCAGGCAATTGCTGGCGCTTGCCAGGGAACTCGGCATAGCCACGGAGGGAGCGACGCAATGACACGCAAGCAGAAGCGCCTGGCGGTGATTGCGGGCGGCATGGGCTTCATCCTCGCCGCCGTGCTGCTGGTGATGTTCGCCTTCAGCCAGTCGGTCGCCTATTTCTACATGCCGGCCGATCTCGCCAAGACGCCGGTGGCGCCGGAAACCCGCATCCGCCTCGGCGGCCTGGTCGGTGAGGGCAGTGTCGTGCGCGGCACCGGTTCGACGGTGGAGTTTGCCGTCACCGACGGCAGCACCAATGCCGTGAAGGTCAAATATACCGGCATCCTTCCCGATCTCTTCCGCGAGGGCCAGGGCGTCGTCACCGAAGGCATGTTTGCCGCTGGAACGAACGTCTTCGTCGCCGACACCGTGCTTGCCAAGCATGACGAGACCTACATGCCGAAGGATGTGGCCGACAGGCTCAAATCCCAGGGACTGTGGAAGGAAGGCCAAGGCCAGGAAGTGAAGGCGACGCCATGATCATCGAGATCGGCCATTACGCGCTGGTGCTGGCGCTGGCCACGGCGCTCATCCTCTCCATCGTGCCGCTGATCGGAGCCCGCCGTCACGACCGGGCGATGATGGATGTGGCGACGATCGGCTCGCTGGCGATGTTTGCGCTCGTGGCCTTCTCCTTCGGTGTGTTGACTTATGCCCATGTCGTCTCGGATTTCTCGGTCGAGAACGTCTGGGAGAATTCGCATTCGCTGGTGCCGCTGCTCTATAAATATTCCGGCGTCTGGGGCAATCACGAGGGATCGATGATGCTCTGGCTGTTGATCCTGACGCTGTTCAGCGCGCTGGTCGCCATCTTCGGCCGCAATCTGCCGGAGACGCTGAAAGCCACCGTATTGGCCGTGCAAGCCTGGATTTCGGTCGCCTTCACGCTGTTCATCCTGCTGACCTCCAATCCCTTCCTCCGTCTCGATCCGGCGCCGGCCGAGGGCCGCGATCTCAACCCGGTTCTTCAGGATGTCGGCCTCGCGATCCATCCGCCGCTGCTCTATCTCGGTTATGTCGGCTTCTCCGTCTGCTTTTCCTTTGCGGTTGCGGCCCTGCTGGAAGGGCGCATCGACGCCGCCTGGGCACGCTGGGTGCGGCCCTGGACGCTGGCCGCCTGGACCTTTCTGACGCTTGGCATCGCCATGGGCTCCTACTGGGCCTATTACGAGCTCGGCTGGGGCGGCTGGTGGTTCTGGGACCCGGTGGAAAATGCCTCCTTCATGCCGTGGCTAGCGGGCACCGCACTGCTGCATTCGGCGCTTGTCATGGAGAAGCGCGAGGCGCTGAAGATCTGGACGGTGCTGCTCGCCATCCTCACCTTCTCGCTGTCGCTGATGGGCACCTTCCTGGTGCGCTCCGGCGTGCTGACCTCGGTGCATGCCTTTGCCAGCGATCCCTCCCGCGGCGTCTTCATTCTCTGCATCCTGCTGATCTTCATCGGCGGGGCGCTGTCGCTCTTCGCCTTCCGCGCGCCGAAGCTGTCGGCCGGCGGGCTGTTTGCGCCGATTTCGCGCGAGGGCGCGCTCGTCGTCAACAATCTCATCCTGACGGTCGCCTGCGGCACGGTGCTCACAGGTACGCTCTATCCGCTGCTGCTGGAAACGCTGACCGGCGACAAGATTTCCGTCGGGGCGCCCTTCTTCAACCTGACCTTCGGCCTGCTGATGGCGCCGCTGGTCGTCATCGTGCCCTTCGGGCCGATGCTTGCCTGGAAGCGCGGCGATCTGCTTGGCGCCCTGCAGCGGCTCTATGTCGTCGCAGGTCTGGCCTTCCTTGCCGCGGTGGTCTTCTTCTACATTCAACATGGCGGGCCGGTGCTTTCGGTGCTCGGCCTCGCTGCCGGGCTGTTCCTGATCCTCGGTGCTGTCGCCGATCTCTGGTACCGCGCCGGCATCGGCAAGGTCGCAGGCCGTCTCGCCTGGCGCCGGCTTTCCGGCCTGCCGCGGTCGGCCTTCGGCACGGCCCTTGCCCATGCCGGGCTCGGCGTCACCGTGCTCGGCATCGTTGCGGTGACGACGTTCGAGAGCGAGTATGTCATCGAGATGAAGCCCGGTGAGGTGACCGAGGCCGGCGGTTACAGTCTGCATTTCGACGGCATGCAGCCGGCGACCGGGCCGAACTATACCGAGGACCGCGGCCACTTCACCGTCCGGCGCGCCGGTGTCGCGGTTGCCGATACCTGGTCAGCCAAGCGCCTCTACACTGCCCGCCAGATGCCGACGACGGAGGCCGGCATCCTGACCTTCGGGCTCAGCCAGCTCTATGTGTCGCTCGGTGACGCCACCAAGGACGGCGGCATTGTCGTGCGCATCTGGTGGAAGCCGTTTATTCTCTGCATCTGGGGCGGAGCGGTGTTTATGGCCTTCGGCGGCCTGGTCTCGCTCAGCGACCGCCGCCTGCGTGTCGGCGCGCCGCGCCGCAAGGCGAAGCCGGCAAGGCCGGCAGCTCCCAAAATGGAGCCGGCGGAATGATGCGGCGTCTGCTCCTGGCTTTTGCTTTGCTGCTGATGGCGGCCCCCGCCTTCGCCGTCAATCCGGACGAGGTGCTGGCCGATCCGGCGCTCGAGGCGCGGGCCCGCACACTTTCGGCGGAACTGCGCTGCATGGTCTGCCAGAACCAGTCGATCGACGATTCCAACGCCGATCTGGCCAAGGACCTGCGCCTGCTGGTGCGCGAGCGCATCACCGATGGCGACAGCGACGAGGCGGTGCTGAACTATATCGTCTCGCGCTACGGCGAGTTCGTGCTCTTGAAGCCGCGTGTCAGCATGAAGACGGTGCTGCTCTGGGGCGCACCGGTACTGCTGGTGCTCGCCGGCGGGCTGTCGCTGCTGGTCTTTGCGCGCAAGAGGGCGGGCAAGCCGACCGGCAGCAAGCTGACGGCAGACGAGCAGGCGCGGCTGAGCGAGCTGCTGAAGAAATAACCGACCGGGCTGAGCCGGTAGACGAGCATTTCCGACCGCGTCCAGGCCGCCCAGAGAAGCCCGCGGCACGTTCGGCCGTTTGCCAAACCTTGCAAACATTACCAACTTTTCATTGGCCGGACAGTTCGCAGTAAGGTGCGGCGTCCTATATCTTTACTCATCGACTGATCCGGCATCGCCGGCTCTGAGAACTAAGAACAAGAGAAGGTGCTCCAATGCTCAAGAATTTCAACGGACGTCCGTCCCTCGCCACTGTGCTCAAGGCCTCTACCGTTGCCGGTATCGCAGCCGCTGTGCTCGCAACCGGCGTTCCGCTCGAAATCACCCGGTCTTATGCCGAAGCTGTCAAGGTTCAGGCGCCCGCCGTTCCGAGCTTCGCCAATGTCGTCGACGCCGTTTCGCCGGCCGTCGTTTCCGTCCGGGTCGAAAATCGCGTCAATCCCGTCTCCGACAACAACAATGACGGCTTCTCCTTCGATTTCAACGGCCGCGGCTTCGACGACCTACCCGACGATCATCCGCTGAAGCGGTTCTTCAAGCAGTTCGGCCAGGATCCGAATGATCAGCAGGGCCATTCCAGGCGCTTCGGCCAGAACGGACCGAATGGTGGCCCGAATGGTCCGGGCGGCAAGGGTCGCCTCCGCCCCGTCGCCCAGGGCTCCGGCTTCTTCATCTCTGAGGACGGCTACATCGTCACCAACAATCACGTCGTTTCCGATGGTCAGGCCTTCGTCGCCGTCATGAAAGACGGCACCGAACTCGATGCCAAGCTGATCGGCAAGGATCCGCGCACCGATCTCGCTGTGCTGAAGGTCGACGGCAAGGGCAAGAAGTTCACCTACGTCAACTGGGCCGACGACAACAATGTCCGCGTCGGTGACTGGGTCGTTGCCGTCGGCAATCCCTTCGGTCTCGGCGGCACGGTTACAGCCGGCATCGTCTCAGCTCGCGGCCGTGATATCGGTTCCGGTCCTTATGACGATTATCTGCAGGTGGATGCCGCCGTGAACCGCGGCAACTCCGGCGGTCCGACCTTCAACCTCAGCGGCGAAGTCGTCGGCATCAACACCGCGATCTTCTCGCCGTCGGGCGGCAGCGTCGGCATCGCCTTCGCCATTCCCGCCTCGACCGCCAAGGACGTCGTCGCCGATCTGATGAAGGACGGCCAGGTTTCGCGCGGCTGGCTGGGTGTCCAGATCCAGCCGGTAACCAAGGACATCGCCGAATCCATCGGCCTTTCCGAGCCGAGCGGCGCCCTGGTCGTTGCCCCGCAGGCCGGGTCGCCGGGTGACAAGGCCGGCATGAAGGCCGGAGACGTCGTCACCGCGCTGAATGGGGAGACGATCAAGGATGCCCGTGATCTCAGCCGCCGTATCGGTGCGATGCAGCCGGGCAGCAAGGTTGAGCTTTCGGTCTGGCGCGCCGGCAAGGCCCAGCCTCTCACCGTCGAACTCGGCACGTTGCCGATCGACCAGAAGGATGCGTCTGCCGATGACAACAGCCAGCCGCAGCAGCCTGAGGCACCGGCTTCCGAGAAGGCGCTTGCCGATCTCGGCCTGACGGTCGGCCCGTCTGACGACGGCAAGGGCCTGGCGATAACAGACATCGACCCGAACTCCGATGCCGCCGACAAGGGCATTAAGGAAGGTGAGAAGATCACCTCGGTCAACAACCAGGAGGTCTCCAGCGCCGACGACATCGTCAAGGTGCTGAACCAAGCCAAGAAGGACGGGCGCACCCGCGCTCTCTTCCAGATCCAGTCCAGTGAGGGGAGCCGCTTCGTAGCGCTTCCGATCAACGGCCAGGGCTGATCTTCAAGAAAACTGGAGCCGTGCGGACGAGAGTCCGCGCGGCTCGATTCTTCTGACCTTTGAAGGATGATCGCGATGAGCGCCGCCCCGCAGGAAGATGCTTTGAGCCTTGCCGAAACGCAGCCGGTGGGTAATGTCGGCCGCATGAAGATTCTCATCATCGAAGATGATCTCGAAGCCGCGGTCTACCTCACGAAAGCCTTTCGCGAGGCGGGCATCGTCGCCGATCACGCCAGCGACGGCGAGAGCGGCCTGTTCATGGGGTCGGAAAATACCTACGACGTCATCGTCATCGACCGCATGCTGCCGCGCCGGGACGGGCTCTCGGTCATCAGCGAATTGCGCCGCAAGGCGATCCATACGCCGGTCCTCATCCTCTCCGCGCTCGGCCAGGTCGATGACCGCGTCACCGGGCTTCGTGCCGGCGGCGACGATTATCTGCCGAAGCCTTATGCCTTCAGCGAATTGCTGGCGCGCGTCGAGGTGCTCGGCCGCCGCAAGGGCACGCCGGATCAGGACGTCGTTTATCGCGTCGGCGATCTCGAACTCGACCGGCTCTCCCATGAGGTGCGCCGCGGCGGCAAGGAGATCCCGCTGCAGCCGCGCGAATTCCGCCTGCTCGAATATCTGATGAAGAATGCCGGCCAGGTGGTGACCCGCACCATGCTGCTCGAAAATGTCTGGGACTATCACTTCGACCCGCAGACCAACGTCATCGACGTCCATGTCTCGCGCCTGCGCTCGAAGATCGAGAAGGACTACAGCCAGCCGCTCCTGAAGACCATTCGCGGCGCGGGGTATATGATCAAGGATGAGGGATGAGCCGTTTCAAGGTTCTCTTCAAGTCCACCGCAGTCCGCCTTTCGGCACTCTACATCCTGCTTTTCGCCATCTGCGCCGCGACGCTCGTCTTCTATGTGACGGCAATGTCGGAACGGCTGCTGACGGGCCAGATCCGCGATGCCGTCAGGCAGGAGGTGGAACAGGTGCAACGCGCCTATGACACCGGCGGCATGAACCTTCTCCTGCGCACGATGGAGCGGCGTGCCCGCCAGCCGGGCGCCAACCTCTACATCATCGCCGGTCCTTCGGGCGATATTCTCGCCGGCAACGTCGCGTCGGTGCAGCCGGGTGTCTTCGAGGAGATCGGCTGGACCTCCGCGCCATTCGGCTACCAGCGTTATACCGACAGCGGCGTCGAGCGCCGCCACAAGGCGATTGCCAATATCTTCGTGCTCGACAATGGCCTCAGAATCCTGATCGGCCGCGACCTCGGCGACCCCGAGCGTTTCCGTCTGCTGGTGCGCCAGGCGCTGATGGTGGCCTTGGCGATCATGGGGCTCGGCGCCATCATCATCTGGTTCGGCATCGGCCGCAACGCGCTGAAACGCATCGACCGCATGTCGGATGCCAGCAAGAAGATCATGGCCGGCGACCTGTCGCAGCGCCTGCCGGTGGGCGGATCCGGCGATGAATTCGACCGCTTGTCGATGTCTTTGAATACCATGCTGGAGCGCATCGAGAAGCTGAACGAGGGCCTGCGGCAGGTCTCCGACAACATCGCCCACGATCTCAAGACGCCGTTGACGCGGTTGCGCAACAAGGCGGCCGATGCGCTCGATATCGCCGATGGCGAGACGCGGCGCACCGCGCTCGAAGGCATCATTTCCGAATCCGACCAACTGATCCGCACCTTCAACGCGCTGTTGATGATCTCCCGCGTCGAGGCCGGATCGGTCGCCGCCGAGATGTCGCCGGTGGAGCTTTCGGCCATCGTCTCCGATAGCGCCGAGCTTTACGAACCGGCGGCGGAGGAGGCGGGGCTTGGCTTGAGCTCCAGCATCGAACCCGATGTCGAGGTGCAGGGCAATCGCGAGCTGATCGGCCAGGCGATCTTCAACCTGCTCGACAATGCCATCAAATATTCTTCCGATACGGAAGGGGCGGGCAAGGTAACGCTGAAGCTCGCCCGCCGCCCGGATGGCATCTGCCTTTCGGTCGCCGACCACGGGCCGGGCGTTCCGGCCGACAGGCGCGACGACGTGGTGAAGCGCTTCGTCCGCCTCGATGAAAGCCGGTCGAAGCCGGGAACGGGGCTCGGGCTTTCGCTGGTGGAAGCGGTGATGGAGCTGCACAATGGCCGGTTGGAACTCTCCGACACCGATCCCGACAAACCCGAAAAGCGCGGATTGACGGTCAGCATGATCTTCCCCGCCAAGGCTGCCTGATTGCCGAGATCGATGATCGGCTGAATCGCGTATTGGCGGTTTTCCACCAAGACCCTAGTTTAATGCCGATCGAAGGAGGCGTTCCCGAGATTCTGCGTGGTCGTTTCCCTCGAGCATGTCGCGCAAAACTGTGCAGCGGTTTTGCGATAACGGCATGCGTAAAACAAAGGCTGAAAGCGCAAGGAGCGAATCCGAAAGATCGTGATGCGCTTTAGGTGCTAAAGCAGGAGAGCGCATGCTGACGAAATCGACGCATGGTCTGAAGGATGTGGCCGAAGGGCTGCTGCGTCCGCTGAACCAGACGGAGTTGAAGCTGGCGCTGGCCGACCTTCAGGAGGCCGGCGGGAGCGAGCCTTCCGTGGCTGCGATGCTGAAGACGGAAGGGCCGCTTCGCGATTTCATCGCGGCCGTGCTGACGCTGTCGCCTTATCTGCGCGAAATCGTCAATCTCGATCCCGCCATCCTCGCTGGTGCCATCACCCAACCGCTGGAGCCGCAGATCGAGGCGCTGGTCGCCGAGGCGCGGCGCTGCTGGCAACCGGACGGCGAGGGGGCAGCGCCCGCGGAATCCGTGGTAATGAGCAGGCTGCGCATCATCAAGCGCAAGGTGGCCTTCCTGGTCGCGCTCGCCGATCTTGCACGCATCTTCGACGGCCGGGCGACGACGGCCTGGCTGAGCGAGCTTGCCGAAGCTTCGGTTGCCGCCGCGATCGACCATTTGCTGCTTTCGGCGCATGAGGGCGGAAAGCTGCGGCTGCGGGATGTGGCGGCGCCGAGCGACGGCTCCGGGCTGATCGTGCTCGGCATGGGCAAACTCGGCGCATCCGAACTCAACTATTCCTCCGATATCGACCTCGTCGTCGTGTTCGACGAACAGGCGGGAATCGTGCCCGCCCCGGATGACGCGATCGAGATCTTCCCCAGGATGATGCGGCGGCTGGTGCGCATCCTGCAGGAGCGGACAGCGGACGGCTACGTTTTCCGCACCGATCTCAGATTGCGCCCTGATCCGGGTTCGACGCCGCTGGCGATCCCGGTCGATGCGGCGATGATTTATTACGAGGGCAGGGGTCAGAACTGGGAACGGGCGGCTTTCATCAAGGCGCGCGCCGTTGCCGGCGACTTGACCGCGGGCAGTGACTTCCTGCGCGGGCTCGCCCCTTTCGTCTTCCGCAAATATCTCGATTACGCGGCGATTGCCGATATCCATTCGATCAAGCGGCAGATCCACGCGCATAAGGGCCACGGTGCGATCGCCGTCAAAGGCCACAACGTCAAGCTCGGCCGCGGCGGTATTCGCGAGATCGAATTCTTCGTCCAGACGCAGCAGCTGATCGCCGGCGGCCGCATGCCGGCCTTGCGTGGCCGGGCGACGGAGGAGACGCTCGGTGAACTCACCAAAGCGAAATGGATCGACGCTGAAACCCGCGACGAGCTGATCGAGGCCTACTGGTTCCTGCGCGATGTCGAGCATCGCATCCAGATGGTGCGCGACGAGCAAACTCACCTGCTGCCGGAGACGGATGCCGATTTGAAGCGCATCGCCTTCATGATGGGCTTTTCCGACACGCCGAGCTTCTCCGAACGGCTGGTCGGCGTGCTGAAGACGGTCGAGCGGCGTTATGCCCACCTCTTCGAACAGGAGAGCAGGCTTTCCACAGACACCGGAAATCTCGTCTTCACCGGCCAGGGCGACGACCCGGATACGCTGGAGACGCTGAAGAAACTCGGTTTTACCAGGCCGTCGGATATTTCCCGTATCATCCGCACCTGGCACTATGGCCGCTACCGGGCGACGCAATCGGTCGAGGCGCGTGAAAGGCTGACGGAGCTGGCGCCTCAGCTCCTGCGGGTCTTCGGCGAAAGCAAGCGCGCCGACGAGGCGCTGTTGCGCTTCGACAGCTTCATCTCGGGCCTTCCCTCCGGCATCCAGCTGTTCTCGCTGCTCGGCAGCAACCCGGCGCTGCTGTCGCTGATCGTCAACGTCATGTCCTCGGCACCCCGGCTTGCCGAGGTGATCGCCGCCAAGCCGCATGTCTTCGACGGCATGCTCGATCCCGGCCTGATGGCCGAGCTGCCGACGCGAGATTATCTCGGCGAACGGCTGAAGGGCTCGCTTGCCCAGGCCCGCCATTATGAAGAGGTGCTCGACCGGCTGCGCATCTTCGCCGCCGAGCAGCGCTTCCTGATCGGCATCCGCCTGCTCACAGGCGTGATCAACGGCGTGATGGCCGCACGCGCCTTCACCCATCTCGCCGACCTCATCATCGCAGCGGCACTCGATGCCGTGGTCGGCGAGATGCGGGCAGCACACGGCGACTATCCCGGCGGGCGCATCGCGGTCGCCGGCATGGGCAAGCTCGGCAGTTTCGAGCTGACGGCCGGTTCCGACATCGATCTGATCCTGCTCTATGATTATGACGATTCGGCTTCCGAATCCGACGGGCCGAAGCCGCTCGATGCGACGCGTTACTTCACCCGCATCACCCAGAGGCTGATGGCCGCCTTGTCGGCGCCGACCGCCGAAGGTGTGCTCTACGAGGTCGACATGCGGCTGCGCCCATCCGGCAACAAGGGGCCGGTCGCCACCCGCATCAATGCCTTCGGCAAATATCAACGCGAAGAGGCATGGACCTGGGAGCATATGGCGCTCAGCCGTGCCCGGCTGATCTGCGGCAATGAGAGCCTGATCGCTGAGGCGGAACTGATCGTTCGCGAGGTGCTGTCGGCCGATCGCGATATTGCTAAGGTGGCGCATGATGTCACCGAGATGCGCGGACTGATCGACAAGGAAAAGCCGCCCTCCGGTCCGTGGGACCTGAAGCTCATTCCCGGCGGCGTCATCGATCTCGAATTCATCGCCCAGTATCTTGCACTGATCGCACCGACCAAGGGCGTCGGCATTGCCGTCAATGGGGTGAGCACTGGCGAGGCCCTGAAAGTGCTTGGTGACCGGCTGATGGCAACGTCCGATCTCGACATATGTCTCGAGGCCTTCACGCTTTATACCGGCCTTTCGCAACTGATCCGCCTCTGCATTGATGGCCTGTTCGATCCGAAGGAGGCGCCGGCGGGTCTCGTCGAACTCGTCTGCCGCGCTGGCGACTGCCCCGACATCAGGACGCTGGAAGCGGAGATGAAGCGGCTTTCGAAAGCGGTTCGGAAAATATTCCTGACTGTCGTGAAAGCCTGATCTCACACCAGATGGAACGACCGTGAGGATTATCTCGAGCATCGCCTGTCGGATTCTCGGTTAGCCAGTCGTCTTCAGGGCAAAGCTATGGAGAACACGAATGACGATTACCATTACCGCCTTTGAACGGTCGCCCGATCGCGGCAGGGGCCTGGCCCGTGACATGCGCGTTCGCTGGGCGCTCGAAGAAGTGGGCCAACCTTACGACGTTCGTCTTGTTTCGTTCAAAGAGATGAAGGAGCCCGCGCATCTGGCGCTGCAGCCATTCGGGCAGATCCCGACCTATGAGGAAGGCGATCTCACTTTGTTCGAGTCCGGCGCCATCGTCTTCCATATCGGCGAGCGCCATGCGGGCCTGCTGCCGGACGATGTGAATGCCCGGGCGCGCGCGCTCACATGGATGTTTGCCGCGCTCAACACGGTGGAACCACCGATCTTCGACCGCGCTCTCGTCATGATCCTCGAGCGCGACAAGCCTTGGTACGATCACCGCCTTTCTGCCCTCGAGGACAGCATCCGCAAACGGCTGATCGGCCTCTCCCACCGTCTTGGCGATGCCGACTGGCTCGATGGTGCCTTCGGCGCCGGTGACCTGCTGATGGTGTCGGTGCTGCTCAGGTTGAAGGGATCTGCTCTACTGGAGGAATATCCGAACCTCTCCGCCTATGTCGCCCGCGGCGAAGCGCGGCCGGCATACAAGCGTGCTTTCGACGCTCAGCTGGCGGTTTTCACCGCCGCATCGGCCGGCTAAATGAGGTCGGCTCTAGATATCATCCGGAATGCGCAGCGAGATCACGGTGCCGATCGCTTCGCGTGAGCGGATCTTCATGCGGCCGCCATGCAGCGAGGTCAGCGAGCGGGAGATGGCGAGCCCGAGACCGGAGCCGCCCTTGCTCTTGGCATATTGGCTCTGCACCTGCTCGAAGGGCTGGCCGATCTTCGACAGCGCCGAGCGTGGAATGCCGATGCCGGTGTCGGCGATGGTGACGACGACGGCGCCGTCGACGCGGCGGGTGCGCACCGCGATGCGGCCGCCATTGTCGGTGAACTTCACCGCATTGGAGAGCAGGTTGAGCAGCACCTGTTTCATCGCCCGGCGGTCGGCCATCAGCGTCAGGCCGGAGCAGATGCGCTGTTCGATGACGATGTTCTTTTCAGCCGCGGGCATGGCGGTGAAGCGCAGGCTTTCCTCGATCAGCGGCACAAGATCGATGCGCTCGCAATGCAGCCTGACATGGCCGGCTTCGATCTTCGACATGTCGAGAATGTCGTTGATGACGTTGAGCAGATGTTTGCCGCTGTCATGGATATCGCGGGCATATTCGTCGTATTTCAGCGAGCCGAGCGGACCGAACATCTGGTTCTGCAGGATTTCCGAGAAGCCGAGGATGGCGTTGAGCGGCGTGCGCAGCTCATGCGACATGTTGGCCAGGAATTCCGATTTCGCCTTGTTGGCGGCCTCGGCGCGTTCTTTCTCCGCCTGGTAGTTGGAGTTGGCCGTCGAAAGCTCGGATTTCTGGATCTCCAGCGTCTGGCGCGAGGCGGACAGATCGCCGATCGTCGCCATCAGCCGGCGCTCGGATTCGCGCAGCCGCTCCTGGTGGCGTTTCATCAGTGTGATGTCGGTTCCGACCGAAACCCTGCCGCCGTCGCGGGTGCGCCGCTCGTTGATCTGCAGCCAGCGCTCGTCGGCAAGCTGCACCTCCGTCGTGCGCGAATAGCCGGAGCCGTCGGCATCGGAAATCCGCCGCTCGATGACAGGCCGGGCGGCGGCGGCATTGACGGTCGAACGCTCGGTGCCGGGCACGAGCACGCTGTCCGGCAGGCCATAGGCCTGCTGGAAATGCGTGTTGCACATGACCAGCCGATCGTTCTTGTCCCAGAGCACGAAGGCTTCCGAGGTGCATTCGATGGCGTCGGCCAGGCGCTGGTCGGCTTCTGCGTAGCGCTGGGCGAGCCGATGCTGTTCGGTCACGTCCATGGCGATGCCGATCAGGTGCATACGGCCGGAATTGCTGCGGATCACCTGGGCACGCGCCCGCATCCAGACATAGTGGCCGCCGGCATGGCGCATGCGGAAGATCTGATCGACCTGGCCGGAAGCGCCCTTGCCGATGGCGCGCGCGATCTCGTAGAGCCCGCCGTCATCGGGATGCATCAGTCGGGCGGCTTCGCCGAAACCCATCGTCTTGTCGGAACCCGGCAGGCCGAGCATGTCGTACATCGAGCGCGACCAGAAGAATTCGCGGTTCTCGAAATCGAAGTCCCAGAGGCCGCAACGGCCGCGCGACAGCGCCGTCTCGACGCGCAGGTTCGATTCCAGGAAGATGTCGTCGGCGTCGCGAGCGCGCTTCACCTGCGTATAATAGGCATAGAGGATGACGAGCAGGATAGAGGAGATGCCGGCAAACAGCGTCACGTTGAGCGCCAGTTCCTCACGCCAGAGCCGGCCGATCTCGTCGAGCGAGGTGGCGGCGACGATATAACCGCCGGCATTGCCCATCAGCGTGATCTCGGCATAGTGCGGCACGCCGCCGATCGTCGTTTCGATGACGCCGGCGCGATCGCCGAAGCGGCGGATCGCCGAGACCTCGGGGAAGAAGTCGCCGACATTGCTGCCAACATGCGAAAGCCCGGCGGTGGTCGCGGCAAAAACCTTGCCGCTTGCCTGCACGAGCAGCACGAAAGCGCCGCTGTCCAGCCGGTCCTGCGGCAGGTATTTGGCGAGGCGGGCCTGCGCCCCGGTGATATCGCCGCTGTCAAAGATGTCGGACGCATCGGCAAACACCGCAGAGGCGGTCGCCGCCGAAAGTGCGGTGGCATGGCGCGCCGAGGCCTCCAGCCGCCCATATTCGCTCATCATGCCGAAGAAATGCGAGGCGGCGACGACGGAGAGGAAGGCGACAATCAGCGCCGGGATGGCCCGCTTCAAGACCAGCTCGGCCTTCGGCAGATAACGCAGAAGTGGTTCCGATGTCGCATGGCCCGAAAGGCTGTCGCGCCAGGCATTGAGCCCGTCAAAATCGACACGCAGCCGTCCTCCGGCCACGGTTGCCCGCCGCACGTCCATCATCTCTTCGCCTTGTCCCTCATGTGATTCGCGCGCCGCTCGCTCGAACCTGACCTAGAGAATCATGGGTGATTCGCCTTGTCCAGAGGCAAAGGTAAAAATCCGTTAACTATTTATAATTTCGGGTTTTTCCAGATGATTCGAGGTGCTGGGCGACCGGCCGCCGAATTTCTCCTGATGGCCGGTCGAATCAAATTACCCCTTAAGCGTGCGCTCGACGATATCGCGCACGTCGGTCGAAAGATCGGTGGCTCGCTCGATCTCGATCAGCGCCGAGCGGGCGTGATCGGCACGCACGGGTTCGAGCGAGCGCCAGGAGCGCATCGAGGTGAGAATGCGGGCGGCAAGCTGCGGGTTGCGCCCGTCGATATCGAGAATCTGATCCGAGAGGAAGTGATAGCCTTCGCCATCGGCGCGGCCGAATCCGGTGGCGTTGGCAAAGGCGAAGGTGCCGACCAGCGACCGCATCCGGTTCGGATTGGTGCGCTTGAAGAGCGGATCGTCCATCAGCGCGCGGACCCGTCCCAGGGTTTTTGCGCCCGGAATGCCGGCCTGGATCGCGAACCATTTGTCGATGACGAGCGCATTTTCCGCGAAGCGGTCACGGAAGGTGGCGAGCGCCTCGCTCGTCTCCGCGCTGTCGGGAAAACGATGGGCGAGGATGGTCAGCGCATGGCTGAGATCGGTCATATTGTTGGCCGCATCGAAGGCGGCCTTGGCGCGGGTCGGCGTCTCTTCGGCATGCGAGAGGTAGGTGAGGGCGCTATTGCGCAGCGCCCGCAGGCCGGCGCTCTTCGCATCCGGGTTGAAATCGCCTGATGTCGTCATCGCTGCGTAGAGGCCGGCAAAGACATCCTTTCCGGCATCGGCGATCTGTTTCAGGACCGCCTGCCGGCCGGCATGGATGGCATCGGGGTCATTGTTGCCGCCGAGTTCACGGGCGATATCGGATTCGCTCGGCAGAGCCAGCGCCTGGGCGCGGAAGGCGGGCTCGAGGCTCTCGTCGGCAGCGGCGGCAATCAGCGTCTCGACGAAGGTAGTCTCGCAGATCACAGGCTTGCCCTCGCGGGCGTCGCGTGCCGCTTTCAGCAGGTTCGGCAGCGCCAGATCGGTCAATGCCTGCCAGCGGGCAAAATGATCGGTCTCATGGCGGGCGAGATGGGCAAGATCGGCCGGGCTCTGATCGAAATGCAGGTTGATCGGCGCCGAGAAGCTGCGGTTGATCGAAACGACCGGCCGCGAGCCAACGCCATGGAACACGGCCGTCTGCGTGCGGCCGGTGAGATGCAGCACCTCGCCGGCATATTCCGCGCCGTCGACCGAGGTCGGCTCGATCTTGCCGCCGTTTTCGCCAAACAGCGCGAGGCTGAGCGGAATATGCATCGGCTCCTTGCTCGGCTGGCCGGGCGTTGCGGGGATCATCTGTTCGAGCGACAGGGTGAAGCTGCCGGCTGCCGCATCATAGCTGCCCGATGCGGTGACGAGCGGCGTGCCGGCCTGATGGTACCAGAGCGAAAATTGCGCGAGGTCGCGCCCGCTTGCATCCTCGAAGCATTTGACGAAATCCTCGATCGTCACGGCCTCACCGTCATGGCGGTCGAAATAGAGGTCCATGCCCTTCTTGAAGCCGTCCTTGCCGAGCAACGTCGCGATCATGCGCGTGACTTCGCTGCCCTTTTCGTAGACGGTCGTCGTGTAGAAATTGTTGATCTCGCGATATGTCGTCGGCCGCACCGGATGGGCGAGCGGGCCGCTATCTTCCGGGAACTGCTCCGATTTCAGGTGGCGCACTTCGGCGATGCGCTTGACGGCGCGCGAGCGCTGGTCGGAAGAGAATTCGTGGTCTCGATAGACCGTCAGGCCTTCCTTGAGGCACAGCTGGAACCAGTCGCGGCAGGTGATGCGGTTGCCGGTCCAGTTGTGAAAATATTCATGCGCGATGATCGTCTCGATATTGGCATAGTCGGCATCGGTGGCGATCTCGGGATCGGCAAGCACGTATTTGTCGTTGAAGACGTTGATGCCCTTGTTCTCCATCGCGCCCATGTTGAAATCGGAGACGGCGACGATCATGAAGATGTCGAGATCGTATTCGCGGCCGAACCTCTCTTCGTCCCACCTCATCGAGCGTTTCAGCGCGTCCATGGCATAGGCTGCGCGCGGCTCCTTGCCGTGCTCGACATAGATCTTCAGCACCACCTCGCGACCGGACATGGTCGTGAACGTGTCTTCGACAACGCCGAGATCGCCAGCGACGAGCGCGAAGAGATAGCTCGGCTTCGGATGCGGATCGAACCAGGCGGCGAAATGTTTGCCGGGGCCGTAGCCGGCGCCGCCGAGGAAGTTGCCGTTCGACAAAAGCAGCGGGTTGGCGTCCTTGTCGGCGATGATGTTGACCGTGAACGGCGCAAGCACGTCGGGCCGGTCGGGGAAATAGGTGATGCGGCGGAAACCCTCCGCCTCGCACTGCGTGCAGTAGATGCCGCCGCTGCGGTAAAGGCCCATCAGCTTGGTGTTAGCCTCAGGATTGATGACGGTGGTGATCGTCAGCTCGAAGGGCGCGCTCTCCGGCAGGTCGCGCACCGTCAGGCTTTCCGGTGCTGCGTCGTAACGCGAAGGGTCCAGCTCCACCTGGTCGAGCAGTAGCCCCGACAGCGTCAGTTCGTCGCCGTCGAGAACGATCGGCGCTGCCGGATCGGCGCCCGGGCGACGATGAAAGATCAGACGCGCCTCGACCTTTGTCTCCGTCGGGTCGAGTTCGAAGGTCAGGTCCACACGTTCCAGCACGAAGTCGGTGGGACGGTAATCTGCCAGATGAATGACCTGGCCGGTATCTGTTCGCATGGTGTTTCCTGAAGACCGTTATTTGACAACCGCGGAATACAGAGGCGGGCGCACTCTGCCATAAATTTTGCCGGGAATGATTACATTAAAGTCTGAACTAAAGTTAAAGCAAATTGCCCGCGAACACCAAGTTCGCGGGCAAAATATCTTATTGGAAACGAATGAACGCAGCTGAGGGGAGAAAGCCTCTACTTCAGATTGAGCGCAGCCTTGATCGTCGCGTCATTTTCCGTCTGCTGCACGACGACGCCGTACCAGCCGAGCCCGTCGTAATCCTCATAGCCGAGGGTGCGTGCGAAGGCGACGATTGAGCCGTTATTGTCGTAGTAGCTGCCTTTCGCCTGGCCGGACGGATTGGCGAGCGCGAAATGGGAAAAAAGCAAGGCGGGATTGGTGGTGGCGATGACCCGGCTCTTGCCGTCGAGCAGCATGACCGTCGTTCTTTCCGCCAGCTGCGGCGGCAGGTTGGCCTCTTTCTCGACGATCGCCTGGCCCTGGTTCTGCCAGTCGAAATAGACGCCGAGTGTGCCGACCAGCCGCCCGTCGAGCTTGCCCTCTTCGCGGATGCCTGTGGCATAGACGAGCGCATGCCTGTTCTCGTGCAGCGGGCTCGCTTTGACGTCGTCGACAATATACGCGTCGCCGGAGGAGCAGACCGACGCCGCGCGGAACCACGGATCGCCGGCAAGGCTCGTGCCTGCGATCTTGCGCTGGAACTTGGGATTGGCGGAGGCGATCACCTTGCCCGAGAGATCGGTCATGACGAGATCGAGATAGACGGTGTAGAAGCGGTTAATGGCGCCGAGACGCTCCGCCGCAAAGGCGACAGTCTCACGGGCCGGGTTCTGCAGCGCCTGCCAGAGCGCCGGATCCGTCGCCCACCAGCGCACATCGGCCGTACGCTCGAAGAGATTGCGGACGATGAGCTGCACCAGCGTCTGCGCCAGATCGGTGAGGCGAACGCCCTCCATCTCCTCGACCAGCGAATCGGCCATGGCGCGGCTGAGGCCGATGCGGCCGAGCACGTTGCTTTCAAACCTGCCGGTAATGTCGGTCGCGATCTGCGCCAGCCGCTGCACCTCGTTGGCAACGACCGCGAAGCCCTTTCCGGTCTCGCCGGCTCTGGCCGCCTCGATCAGCGCATTGATCGCCAGCAGCTTGATCTGCTTGACGATATGGGTGTTGTCGGCGCTGAAGCGCTCGAGGTCGGTGCTGATGCCGTCGGTGACGACGCGCATGGAGCGCGGGGTCGCATTCTGCGACTGGGCGATGGTTTCGGCGCTAAGCGGCTTCATCAAATGGGATCCTGAAAGGAGCGGGCAATTGTTTGTGCGGTGAAGAAAATTTCGAGATCAGCGATAAAAAACGATGCTTGCCTATGGTTTTCAATTGGTTAACGCCGAGCGCCGGGAGACGAACATTTTGGGGGTGAATGACTCAAATATGGAAATTTCAGCGCAGTGACGCGTATGCAGCACGGTTCATCCCGCGGCTGACGGCGATTCTGCGATTCTGCCATGTTGCTTGCGGTTTTTTCGCCAATCGGGTTTTTCTTTCGCTACGATGGATGACGTCACCTGCTGCGTTCCCGAGTCGAACGCGTCTCCCCGTTCCGGTTAAGTCAGTATCAAGAGCCAGGATCATGCACTCGGTTCTCAGAAACCCGATGAGAGGCATTGCGCTGAAAGTCTCGTCGGTCGTGGTCTTCCTGGCCATGCAGACCTTCATCAAGCTGGCGGGCTCAGACATCCCGCCGGGTCAGGTCACCTTTTGCAGGTCGTTCTTCGCGCTCTTCCCGATCATGGCCTATCTGGCCTATAACAGGCAGCTGCGCGCCGCCTTCTACACCGCCAATCCAATCGGTCATCTGAAGCGCGGCACGATCGGCATCTTGTCGATGGCTTTCGGTTTCTACGGCCTCCTGCATCTGCCGCTGCCCGAGGCGATCGCGCTCGGCTATGCGCTGCCGCTCGTCGCCGTCATCTTCGCTGCCGTTTTTCTCGGCGAGACCGTGCGCATCTATCGCTGGAGCGCCGTCCTGGTCGGCATCGTCGGCGTCGCCATCGTTTCCTGGCCGAAACTCACGCTGTTTCGCGACGGCGGCATGGAAGCAGACCAGGCCGTCGGTGCGCTCTGCGTGTTGTTCTCGGCCGTTCTCGGCGGCGTGGCGATGATCCAGGTGCGCCGGCTCGTCGAGGAAGAGAAGACGGCGACGATCGTGCTGTATTTCTCGATCACCGCCTCGGTCTTCTCGCTGGCTTCTCTTCCCTTTGGCTGGCTCATCCTGCCATGGCCGACGGCGCTCTATCTGATCGCCGCCGGCTTTTGCGGCGGCGTCGCGCAGATCCTGCTGACGGAAAGTTACCGCCATGCCGACGTCTCCACCATCGCACCGTTCGAATATACCTCGATCCTGCTCGGCGGCATCGTCGCCTACTTCGTCTTCGGCGACGTGCCGAGCGTGACCATGCTGATCGGCACCGTCATCGTCGTCGCCGCCGGCATCTTCATCATCTATCGCGAGCACCAACTGGGCATCGAGCAAAGAGAGGCGCGCAAGGCCACGACGCCGCAAGCCTGAGACCTGCAAGTGCATGTTATCAAGGTTTTAACGCGCCGATTGCAGTGGGTTGAGGATTGCGCTCAAAGAGTGAAAAGAATGGTGAATTCTTGGGATACCGTCGGCCTGTGGAATATGATTGTTGAACATGAGAGAGTATCATTTATTCCAAGCTGTGCATGTCTGAATGGCCGCTGATGCCGGAGGAGCTCTCGGGTGTCGTTGCTCCGAACGCTGGCCGGCGAGCGGAGGTGGAGAAAAGCATAATGGCATTCACAGCGGAGCAATTGGTGGGGAACTCTTCCTTTCTGATGAGCATTCGCTTTTTGGCTGGGCAGATGCGCGGCATGTTCGATGCCGGTCCGCGGCTGGCGCGATTGCTCGCTTCCCATCAACGCTGGCTTCTGACCCAGACTGCCTATGCCCTCAATCTGGAATATGATCCGCGCGACCCGACATCGGGTTTCACCGCCGTGCGCCTGACCGGGCGCATTACCGCGCACAAGGTGGCGAGCCGCAACACCGTGCTCGCCTTCATCGAAGAACTCTATACCTACCGCTTCATAACCCACACGCCCGGCGACGAGCGGCGGCGGCCACGTCATTTCGAACCGGCCGACGTCAGCCATCAGGGAATGTTTGCCTGGCTTTTCTCCAATCTCGCCGCGCTCGACCTGCTCGACGGCGGTCAAAGGGCCGCCTTTCTCCAGGCAAATCCATCACTGATGCGGCTCATTCAGCCGCGCATTGCCCGCCATTGCATCGAAGATGCCGCCTGGCGCGAACCGCCGGAGCAGGTGGCGTTGTTCCTCTGGACGGAAGCCGGCGGCCTCGTCGTCGACAACTTCATCGGCCGGATGGATATGGAAAGCAGCGAGCCGGGGCGGCTGTCCGTCGGCCGTGTCGAAACCCGGGCTCTTGCTGCCGATTTCATGATGTCGCGCACGCACCTGCAGCGGCTGCTTGCAAAAGCGGCGCAACGCGGCTGCGTCGGCTGGTATGACGAGCCGCGCAAGACGCACCTTTGGATATCGCGGGATTTCGTCGAGGAATATTGCGCCTGGCAAGCCGTCAAGTTCGCCTATGTCGACGAAGCCTTCGAATGGGCGAAAGCCCAGATCGAGGAAATGGCCGTTTGATCAGAGAACGATCGCCGCTGTGCCTGCGCCATTGCGAGTTCCGGCATCGGCCGGCTTGACCGAGAGCTCGCGCTCATATTCCCGCGCGGCGCAGACCGCGACGCGGATGTGCTCGAAGGTTTCGATGTTGCGCAGAAGTGATATCAGGCTCGACATGTTGGGTACTCTTGACACGAAAGGGCAGGCGCAGGGTCTGCCGCTTAATATTGCTGGAAGTCCGAAAAAATGGCGTTCGGGCGCGCCGTACGGCTGTTGATGCCGGTGCCGCGGGCAATCATCTGTTCGTTCGTGGCAAAGCCGAAACGGCTGTAGCCTTGAGTAGAACGAACCTGGTCGCCGGCGAGGCGAAGGGTTTCAAACCCGCTATGGATAGGACGAAAACGTTTGTTCATGGCCTTGGTTCCTGTGATTCCTCCCAAGACACAGCTGATATTGCGATGCAGCATAGATTCCGCAATGCGTCACGACGGGATGCAGCCATGCGAAAAACGCATGGATTGATTCACAAATTACTCAACTTTGGCTAATTTCTAAGCAAAGAGAGGGACTTAAGCTTCGCTTGAAAGGCGAGCAGGTCGTTCCAGGCCAGCCGCTTGTTTACAGGTGCGGTTAACAGATCCTGCGGATGCAGGCTGGCTATGGCAGGAATGACACAGTCCGCAGCCGCAATCTCCTTCCAACGGCCGCGTAGGCCGTGAATCGTATCGTTTTCGCCGAAGAAGAAACGCGCCGAAAAATTGCCGAGCAGCAGGATCGCTTTCGGTTCGGCAAGCGCGATCTGCCGCTCGATGAAGGGTCGGCAGATGTCCATTTCCGCCGCCGAGGGCGCACGATTGCCAGGCGGCCGCCAGGGGATGACCTGCGTCAACAGAATGGTTGAGCGCGTCAGCCCGATCGCCGCCAGCATCTTGTCGAACAGCTGACCGGATTTTCCGGAGAAGGGCAAACCCTCGCGATCGTCTTCGGCGCTCGGCGCCGAGCCGATTACCATGATCCCGCTTTCGGCATCGCCGCTGGCAAAGATGGTCGAGCGGGCGCTGTGCTTGAGGTTGCAGCCGTTGAAGGTTTCGATCGCGGTCTTGAGCTCGACGAGCGATCGCGCAGTTTCGGCGACGAAGCGCGCCTGCTGCACCGCCTCGCCATCCGGGATTGCCGGTTGCGGACCGGACGCTGCGCGTTCGGCAGGTGCCGGGCGGGCTGCGGTGTTCGGGCGCGCCGGTGACTGAACTGGGGCAGGGCGTTCCCCAGCGGCGGGACGTTGCTGCTGCGCCTGTGCCGCCGGGCGGCGGGCGGCCTTCATTGCCTCGAATTCGGCGAAGCGGTCGATCGCCTCTTCCTCCAGCAGCCATTCCACGCCGGCATCGGCATGGAAATGCAGAAGCGCTGCGAGCTCGGCTGGGGAAAGGTCGTTGGCGGAGATCATGTGGGTAAGCTTAACGGAGTGACAGGGGCATTGAAAGGGCGGGCGGCAGATTGCCCGTCCTTGTCTGCCTCTATTGCACAGTCCATTGCGCGATGTCGGCGCGTTCGCCGATCAGCGCCAGGCCATGGGCGATCGACAGCAGTTCACCGCCGCTTTCGATCCGATCGCGCTCGAAGCGTTCGGTGAAGATGCGGCGCACCGCCGGCACGAAAGAGGTGCCGCCGGTCAAGAACACCTTGTCGATCTCCGACGGTTTCGTCTCGGTCTTGTCGAGCACGTCGTCGAGCGCGCCTTCGATGCGGGCAAGATCATCGGCGATCCAGCCTTCGAAGTCGCTGCGCTTGATGCTGCGATGTCCACCGCGGCCGAGCGGTGCGAAATCGAAAGGCGCCTCCTCGGATGCCGAGAGCGCCATCTTCGTCGCCGACACCGCCTGATAAAGCGGGTAGCCCTCGTCGTGGTCGATGAGGTCGATGAAGATTTCGAGCTTTTCCGGTTCCAGGCTGGTGCGCACCAGCTTCTTCAGATCCTCGAATTCGCGCGTCGTCTTGAAGATCGACAGCTGGTTCCAGCGGCCGAAGCTGGAATAGTAGTTGGACGGCACTTCCAGGATCTTGTCGAAGCTTTTGAAATGGCTGCCCTTGCCGATCAGCGGCGCGACGATGTTGTCGATCATCCTGTAGTCGAAATGGTCGCCGGCGACGCCAACGCCGGAATGGCCGATCGGCGTTGCCGTCAGCTTGCCGGCGACGGTCTCGAAACGGATCAGCGAATAGTCGGTCGTGCCGCCGCCGAAATCGGCGACCAGCACGGTGGCATCCCGCTTCAGGTTCTGCGCGAAATAGAAGGCGGCGGCGACCGGCTCGTAGACATAGTGGATTTCGGGAAAGCCGAAGCGCGACAGCGCCTCATTGTAGCGCTCGGTCGCCAGCGCCGGATCGGGGCTGGCGCCGGCAAAATGCACCGGCCGACCGGTGACGATGCGGCTGACATCCGAAGGCCAGTTGTCGCCGGCATAGTTGCGCAGCCGCCGAACGAAGACCTCCATCAGATCCTCGAAATTATGCCGCTTGGCAAAGATCAGCGTGCCCTGGAACAGCGCGCTCGCCGCAAAGGTCTTGATCGACTGCAGGAAGCGACATTCGCCGGGATTGTCGATGAATTGGCGGATCGCCGCATGGCCGGCTTCCACCTTCAGCGCCGATGCGCCGAGCTGGGCATCCTTCATGAAGGAAAGCGCCGTGCGCATGCTGTCGGCCGTACCCTCCGTGCTCGTGAACGCCATCGAGCGCGTCGCCCCGCCATCCGCCGTGGCGAGAACCGTATTCGTCGTGCCGAAGTCGAAACCCAGCGCCTGAGCCATGCCCGCACCTCTTCATGCCGATTGTTATTGGAGACGGAGCATCGCTCCGCGAAAGGGCGTAAGCACGCCCCGAAATCAGGAGGGCGGGTGATGCCACAGGGGCGTGACACATTCAAGAGGATTGAAGGCGCATATGTCGAGCAGGCATCCTTCTCCTCCCGCCAGGGAGAAGAAGGATGCCGCAGGGCAGATCAGCCATGAAGGTTCAACAGTCCGCCGTTATTCGGCGGCCATCGCCCTTGCCTCGTGCAGCTCCGGCTCCTCGACCTTCTTGTGGCCGATCAGGCGGCCGAGGAAATTGCCGAAGCGGTCCATCTCGACGAAGATGACCGGGGTGATGAAGAGCGTCAGCATCTGCGAGACGATCAGGCCGCCGACGACGGCGATGCCGAGCGGTTGACGCAGTTCCGAGCTTGCGCCGGTGCCGAGCGCGATCGGCAGGGCGCCAAGCAGGGCACAGAAGGTCGTCATCATGATCGGCCGGAAGCGTCGCACGCAGGCTTCGTGGATCGCCGCCGTCGCCTTCTCGCCCGTCGTGCGCATGGTCTCCACCGCCACGTCGATCATCATGATCGCATTCTTCTTGACAATGCCGATCAGCATCAAGAGGCCGATCAGGGCGATGATCGACAGGTCGAAGCCCATGATCTTCAATGCCAGCAGCGCACCGAATGCCGCGGCCGGAAGGCCGGACAGGATGGTGAGCGGGTGGATGAAGCTTTCATAGAGCACGCCGAGCACGACATAAATGGTCAGCACCGCCGCCAGGATCAGATAGGGCGTATTGCCCTGCGATTGCTCGAAGATTTGCGCCGTACCGCCGTAGGATGTGAAGACGTCTGCCGGCACGCTGATGTCCTTCTTGATCTGGTCGATCGCTGCCGTGGCGTCGCTGAGCGAGACGCCTTCCGGCAGGTTGAAGGAAACGGTGGTCGAGACCAGCTGGCCCGTCTGGTTGATGGTGACCGGGCCTGTGGTGCGTTGGACATGCGCGAAGTTCGAAAGCGGCACCAGGCTGCCATTGGCCGAGGCGACACGGATCTCCGAGAGCTTCTGGTCGTCCCAGGGTTTGCTGGTGTCGTATTCGACGATGACGTCGTAGCTGTCGCCGGTCGACTGGATTTCCGCAGCGGAATATCCGCTGAAGGATTCCTGCAGCGTCGTGCGCAGCGTGTCGTTGTCGATCCCGTAGGCGGCTGCCCGCTCGGTATCGATGACGATATTGGCCTGCAGGGCGTTGTTCTGGGCGTCCGAGGTCACGTCGGTGAACAGCCGGTCCTTGCGCATCGCCGCCTGGATCTTGCCGGCCCAGAGGTTGGTCTGGTCGACGTTCAGCGCCTGCACGACCAGCTGATACTGGCTGGCGGTCTGGCGGCCGCCGAAGCGCAGGCTCTGGTTCGGCGTCACGAAGGCCTGCAAGCCGGGGATCTTGTTGATCGCCGTGCGCAGTTCGCGCAGCGTCTGGTCAAGCGGCGCACGCTGCTTCTTGTCCTTGAGTTCGACGAACATCGAGCCATTGTTCTGCGGCTTGTTGGGGTTGCCGCCGATCGTCGACATCACATGGTTGACCGCCGGGTTCGCTTTCACGACGGCGGCCGCCTGCTGCTGCAGCGCCGACATCGCGGAATAGGAAATGTCCTGCCGGGCCTGCGTGCTGATCGTCAGGCGGCCGATATCCTCCTGTGGGAAGAAGCTCGTTGGCAGCGTCATGAAGAAATAGATTGTCAGCGCGACCGAGGCGAGGAAAACGCCGAGGATCGTTGGGCGGTGGCGAAGGCACCAGCCGACAGCCCTGTCGTAGCCGCGCAGCGTCCGTTCGAAGCCGGCATCGAAGATGCGGATGATGAGCGGCGGGCGGCTCTGGTGGTTCGACAGGCGCGAGGCGAGCATCGGCGTCACGGTTAGCGAGACGATTGCCGAGGAGATGATGGCGATGGCGACCACCATGCCGAATTCGTTGAACACGCGGCCGACAACACCGCCCATCAGCAGGATCGGGATGAAGACCGCGATCAGCGAAACCGACATGGAAATGATGGTGTAGCTGACTTCGCCCGCACCCTTGATCGCCGCTTCCCGCACCGGCATGCCTTCCTCGACATGTCGCAGGATGTTCTCGAGCATGACGATGGCGTCATCCACCACGAGCCCCACCGCGAGCGTTAGCCCGAGCAGCGAGATGTTGTCGATACTATAGCCGAGCACATACATCATGCCGAAGGTCGAGATTAGCGACAGAGGAACGGCAAGGCCGGGAATGATCGTTGCGGTCGCATGGCCGGTAAAGAGGTAGATGACGAGAACGACGAGGCCGATCGTCAGGAGCAGCGTGAACTTCACATCGGAGATGGCATCGCGAATCGGCTTTGCGGCGTCGTTCATGACGACCGTGTTGACCGAGGGTGGGATTTCGGCGTGAAGCTGCGGCAGCTTGGCGTTGATCGCATCGACGACATCGACGGTGTTGGCGTCCGGCTGGCGCTGGATGGCGAGGATGATGCCACGCTGGCCGTCATACCAGCTGCCGGTATACTGGTTCTCGACGCTGTCCTGCACGTCGGCAATATCGCCGAGGTGGATCGGCGCACCGTTCGGATTGGCAATGACCAGCGAACGGAACTGCTCGGCGCTGGTGCTCTGCGTGTTCGCCGTGATGGTCATGCTCTGCGAATTGTTCTGCAGTGTTCCCACGGGCTGCTGGCTGTTGGCGGCAGCAAGCGCCTTGTTGACGGTGTCGATGCCGATGCCGCGGGTCAGCAGTTTGTTGGGATCGACCTCGACGCGGACGGCATAGGTCTGTGCACCGTAGACGCTGACCTGGGCGACGCCGGGAAGTGTGGAAAGCGACGGCGAGATGATGTTCTCGGCGATGTCGTCAAGCTTGCTGCGCGGCATGGTGTTGCTCTGCACCGAGAGCAGCATGACGGGCGCATCGGCCGGGTTTGTCTTGCGATAACTCGGCGGCGTCGTCAGATTGTCGGGCAGTTGCCGGGTGGCATGCGAGATCGCCGCCTGCACGTCGGCTGCAGCCGCATCGATATTACGACTGAGGTCGAACTGCAGCACGATGCTGGTGCTGCCGAGCGAGCTGGAGGCGCTGATTTCGGTGATCCCGGGAATGGTCTCGAACTGCTTGATCAGCGGTGTCGAAACCGAGGTTGCCATCGTCTGCGGCGAGGCGCCACTCAACTGCGCCGAAACGTTGATCGTGGGAAAATCGACCTGCGGCAGGGCCGCGACCGGCACGAGCTGATAACCGGCAAGACCGGCCAGAATGACGCCGATGGCAAGCAGCGTCGTCGCGACGGGGCGCTGGATACAAAAATTCGGGATCATTGCTGAGCTCCCACCGCGATCGTCTCGGACGGCTGCTGTTGCCGAGGCTCTTCGGCGGAGGCGACATCAAGCGCCTTTTCGTCGAATTGCTCGTTGATCGCCTGCTGGTCGCTGAGCTGGCCCTGGCCCTCGACGACGACGTGATCGCCTGCCTGAAGGCCCGATTCTATGGCGGTGAAGCCGCCATTTGCACGGGCAACGGTGACGGCCGTCAGATGCGATTTGCCGTCCTTGGCGACGAAGGCGAAGAATCCCTCCGGACCGGGGCTGACGGCAACCGTCGGCACCACCACCTGCTGTTCGTCATTGTTGAAATGCACGACGATGTTGACTGACTGGCCGGGCCAGAGCGCACCGGAGGCATTCTCGAATTTCGCCTTGGCGAGGATCGTGCCCGAGGCCGTATCGACCGTGTTGTCGTAGAAGCTGATTTCGCCCTTTCGCACTTGCCCCTTGGTGGAATTGGGGGCGGTGCTGACCTCGACCGGACCGGCTGCCAAGGCACTCTTCAGCTCCCGCAGATAGCGTTCCTGCAGGTGGAATTTCACATAGATCGGATCGTATTTCGCGATGGTGACGATTGCCGCCCCGGCACTGAGGAAAGCCCCCTTGCTGACAACGATATCGCCGAGCCGGCCGTCGAAGGGAGCGCGGATATCGGTGTGCTCGAGCAAGATCTGATCGGAGGCCAGCGACGCCTTGTCGGCGTCAACAGTGGCTGCAGCGGTATCGCGGGCGGCGACTGCCTGGTCGAGGCTCTGCTGGGTGCCGGCCTTCTGGTTGAAGAGATCCTGCGCACGCGTCAATGCGGTCGCGGCTTCCGAAAGGGTTGCCGCGTCGCGCACGATCATCGCATTGTCCTTGTCGACCGTCGCCTTGGCCGTCCGATCGTCCAGCTTGGCGATCAGGTCGCCGGCTTTGACGGTCGCCCCGTCCTGCGCATCGATGCTGACGATCAGGCCCTGTTCCTGTGCGGCAATGGTCGTATTGTCATCGGCATCGGCCCAGCCGGTCGCCGTCACGTCCATCGGCAGTGTCGTTTTCACGGCTGCGACTGTTTTAACGACGGTCGGGCCGCCGCCACCGCGTCTGCGCCCGCCGCCCTGATGTTGCCCACCATCCTGCCCCTGATCGGCCTGTGCCTGCTGCCCGCCGCCATTACCGCCGGCCGGCTGCTTGATGAACTGCGAGAGGTAGGGAATGCGGGAGGCATTAGGGACCAGATTCCCGAATTGCCAGACGCCGACGGCGGCAATTGCGATAACGCTGACGGTGATCCAAAATTTCTTCATGGGCGATACCGGACTTTGGGCAAGGTTGCGGGGGCAAGGTTGCGAATTTTATGCCCCGATTGAGCCACTTATATTGCGGCGCAAAAAAGACATAATTCCCGGCGGGTAATCACTAAGTGGTTATAATGGCTTAAATTTTTGTAATGAATATTCCGTAATATTCAAACTATACTAATATAGAGCCAGTGTAGCCGGTGCCGTCTGACGGCGGCGGCGAGGGTGGTTCGCGGGGCGACGATTTCGGCCCGTAAGCCGACCGTCGCCCGGGAGGAAAAACTAGAGAAGGCAGGTCGTCATGACTGAGTTGGACGCCAGCGAATTTCGCTCTCTCATAACAAGTGTGTTTCCTGAGCTCACGGCCTCCGTCTTCAAGCTGGCGGCAAAAGGCTGGGATTCGCTTGCCGTCGACGTCGATGACACGCTGATCTTCAAGTTTCCCCGCAATCTCGGCGCAGAAAGAGCGCTTCAGAAGGAAGCCGCCTTGCTCGAGATCGTTCGGCCGTCGCTGTCGATGGCGGTTCCCGACATGCGCATTCACGACGGGCCGCCGATCTTCTCCAGCCATGCCAAGCTCGACGGCGAACATCTCATTGTCGAAGATTACGATGCGCTTGGCGAAAGCGATCGTCAGCACCTCGCGGAAGATCTCGCGCGTTTTTACGCCGAGCTGCATGTGCTCGATGCCGATCGCATGCGGTCGGCCGGTGCCGGGGCGATCCAGCCATGGCAATCGCCCGAGACGGTGCGAACAAAGGCTTTGGCGCTGCTGCCGCCTGACATCCGGAGCTTTGCGCAGGTGATCATTTTCGATTTCGAAGCCTTGCCGCCCGATCCCTATGGCAACATCTACGGCGTCTTCGACGGTCATGGTTGGAACATGGCCTTCGACCACGCGCAAAGGCGGCTGAACGGCATTTATGATTTCGCCGATTCAGGTTTTGGCCCGTTGCACCAGGAATTCATCTACTCGAATTTCATCTCGCCCGATCTGACCGCCCGCATCGTATCGGCCTATGAAATGCTGACCGGACGCAGGCTCGACCGGCGGCGCATTGCGATCCTGACCGGCTTCCATCGTCTGTCCGAGCTCGCCGAACTTGCGGACGATCCGGCGAACGTCGAACAGATGATCCGAAGTGTGGCGACATGGGCGGCGTCGGCCCGCGTCGGCTGAGAGGGAATGCTCAGACGGACCGCGCCGCGCCGCCGTCGCAGCGGATGAGCGAGCCGGTGATATAGCTTGCCGGCTGGCTGCACAGGAAGGCCGCGGTTGCGGCAAATTCCTCCACCCTACCGTAGCGGCCGACCGGAATGCGCGCTTCCTTGTCGGTACGGATCTCCTCGAGGCTCTTGCCGGTCCGCTTTGCCGCCGCCCCGTCGAGATCGTCGAGCCGCGCCGTCAGGATGCTGCCCGGCAGGAGCAGGTTGGTGGTGACGCCGAAGCCCGCCACTTCCGAGGCAAGTGTCTTGCTCCAGCCGGCAAGGGCCGGGCGCAACGTATTCGACAGCGCCAG
Source organism: Rhizobium sp. CB2179 (assembly GCF_057653455.1). Classification (NCBI taxonomy): domain Bacteria; kingdom Pseudomonadati; phylum Pseudomonadota; class Alphaproteobacteria; order Hyphomicrobiales; family Rhizobiaceae; genus Rhizobium; species Rhizobium sp. CB2179. The sequence continues at coordinate 1,085,814 of NZ_CM172781.1, forward strand.
GTTGGCGATCGGTTCGATCACGCCGGATGAGGCAACCGTCAGGATGCGGCCCCAGCCCTGCGCCTTCATGCCGGGCAGCAGCGCATTGGTGAGCGTGATCACGCGCGCGACCATGGAGAGGAAATAGATTTCGAGCTTTTCTCCCGTCATGTCCTCGGTCGTGCCGGGTGTCGGCCCGCCGGTATTGTTGACCAGGATATCGAGCCCGCCGAACTTTTCCTTTACCGCCGTCGTCACCATCTCGACGAAGCGTTCGTCCCCGAGATCGGCCCAGATCCAGTCGGCCCGGCCTTTGCCTTCGCCATTGATCGCCTTGCAATTGGCCTCCAGCTGGTCGCCGCTGCGCCCGCAGAGCAGCACGTTTGCGCCCTCACGCGCCAGCGCCACGGCGATGCCGAGGCCGAGGCCGCGCGAGGAGGCGAGGACGAGTGCCCGTTTGCCCTTGATGCCGAGATCCATGATTGTTCTCCGATAGCTTTGAGCGATGTATAAGGCGCAAGCGGCGGAAAAGGAAAGGGCATGTCAGCGGTTTGATGGCACTTGAAAATTGACGTTGACGTAAACGATATGTAATTCTGCCGCGCGAGGCGTTATCATTGTGCGAATTGGAAGATTGGCTGTCGTATCCCGGCTCGACAATGCTTTCTCGTTTTGACAAGAAAGTGCCATGACGGGGATGACGGCCGCGTGCCGCCAAGCGGAGACGAGTGAATGACCGAGACGACTGAGCTGCCCGAACGCGAGAGCATGGAATTCGACGTTGTGATCGTGGGCGCCGGTCCTGCCGGTCTTGCGGCGGCGATCCGGCTGAAGCAGGTCAATCCGGAACTCTCGGTCGTCGTGCTGGAGAAGGGCGCTGAAGTCGGCGCGCATATCCTCTCGGGCGCCGTGGTCGATCCGATCGGCATCGACCGGCTGCTGCCCGGCTGGCGCGATGAGGCCGATCATCCGTTCAAGACCAAGGTCACCGCCGACCACTTCCTGCTGCTCGGCCCGGCCGGCTCCGTTCGCCTGCCGAATGTGCTGATGCCGCCGCTGATGAACAATCACGGCAACTACATCGTCTCGCTTGGGCTCGTCTGTCGCTGGCTGGCGACCAAGGCCGAAGAACTCGGCGTCGAGATCTATCCCGGTTTTGCTGCAACCGAAGTACTCTACAATGACGAGGGTGCCGTCATCGGTGTTGCGACGGGCGATATGGGCATCGAGAAGAACGGCGAGCCCGGGCCGAACTATACCCGCGGCATGGAACTGCTCGGCAAATATGTGCTGATCGGCGAGGGCGTGCGCGGCTCGCTCGCCAAGCAGCTGATTGCCAAGTTCGATCTGCAGAAAGACCGTGAACCGCAAAAGTTCGGCATCGGCATCAAGGAGCTCTGGCAGGTCAAGCCGGAGAACCACAGGCCGGGCCTGGTGCAGCACTCCTTCGGCTGGCCGCTCGGCATGAAGACCGGCGGCGGCTCCTTCCTCTATCACCTGGAAGACAATCTGGTGGCCGTCGGCTTCGTCGTCCACCTCAATTACAAGAACCCCTATCTCTATCCCTTCGAGGAATTCCAGCGCTTCAAGACCCATCCGGCGATCCGCACCACCTTCGAGGGCGGCAAGCGCCTGTCCTATGGGGCGCGTGCCATCACCGAGGGCGGCTACCAGTCGGTGCCGAAGCTTTCCTTCCCCGGCGGGGCGCTGATCGGCTGTTCGGCCGGTCTCGTCAACGTGCCGCGCATCAAGGGCAGCCACAATGCGGTGCTGTCGGGCATGCTGGCGGCCGAGAAGATCGCCGCGGCGATTGTATCAGGCCGCAGCCATGACGAAGTGACCGAGATCGAGAACGAATGGCGCAAGGGCGACATCGGCCGCGATTTGAAGCGCGTCCGCAACGTCAAGCCGCTGTGGTCGAAGTTCGGCACCGCGCTTGGTGTGGCGCTCGGCGGCTTCGACATGTGGACCAACACGCTGTTCGGCTTTTCCGTCTTCGGCACGCTGAAGCATGGCAAGACCGATGCCCAATCGCTTGAGCCGGCCTCGCAGCACAAGCCGATCGTCTATCCGAAGCCCGATGGCGTCTTGACCTTCGACCGGCTGTCCTCGGTGTTCCTGTCGAACACCAATCACGAGGAAGACCAGCCGGTGCATCTGCAGGTCAAGGACATGAACCTGCAGAAGTCGTCCGAGCATGACATCTATGCCGGCCCGTCGACGCGTTACTGTCCCGCCGGCGTTTATGAATGGGTGGAAAAGGACGGCAAGGATGTCTTCGTCATCAACGCCCAGAACTGCGTGCACTGCAAGACCTGCGACATCAAGGACCCCAACCAGAACATCAACTGGGTACCGCCGCAGGGCGGCGAGGGGCCCGTCTATCCGAATATGTGAGGCGGATTATCCCCACCGCGACAATTCTTGCGTGCTGACGCCTTCGTGATCGCCTTCTGCCGGAGGCTGTTAGCCGTTCGTTAACCATAATTTCCTTAGCTTGCGACATCAAGTTGACGCACTAAGGACACATTCATGACGATCTCCCGCCGGGGCTTTCTGATCGCTCTGCCGCTTTTCGTGGCCGGCTGCTCTTCGACCGGTCTAAACAGCCAGACGAATTATGCCGCACTTCCGGACGAAAAATTCCCGTTGAAGCAGGTGCCGATCGACAAGATCAAGCCGGAGCTCCGCCGCCAGGAAGTGGCCTACGAAACCACGCATGCTGCCGGCACCGTGATCGTCGATACACCTGCGCGCCGCGCCTATTACGTCCTCGGCGGCGGCAGGGCAGTACGTTATGGCGTTGGTGTCGGCCGCGAGGGGCTGGCCTTTGCCGGCAACGCCTATATCGGCCGCAAGGCCGAATGGCCGAGCTGGACACCCACCGAAAACATGCAGCGCCGCGAAGAGCGCTATCGCAAGCTCGCCGGCGGCATGCCGGGCGGCCCGAACAACCCGCTCGGCGCGCGGGCGATGTATCTTTACCGCGGCGGCGGCGACACGCATTTCCGCATTCATGGCACCAACCAGCCGCAATCGATTGGTCTCGCCATGTCGAGCGGCTGTGTCCGTATGATGAACCACGATGTGATCGACCTCTATAGCCGCGTCGAAGTCGGCGCCAGGGTCGTCGTTATCCAGGCCTGAAGTGCCCGTTCGACACTCGGTAAGGACGCCGTCTCCATTGAAAAAGCCGCCGCAGCGAAGGCTGCAGGCGGCTTTCCATTTGCTGTTGGGGCTGGATTTCAGCGGCGTGGCGTGGCGATACCTGTTGACAGCGCCACGCCGATGCCGGTGATCACGGCGGCGCTGATTTCCGTCATGCCGATTGCTTCGCCAAGCAGCAAGCCGCCGCCAAGCGTCGCGAGAACCGGCGTCAGCGCCGTGAAGGCGGCAGCCTGTGTTCCGCCGAGTGTTCTGACGGCGGTGCCGTAGGCGACCATGGCGACGAGGCCGGAAAGAACGCCCTGGCTTAGCACCTGCAGGCCGATCTCCGGGAGAGTAGCCTCTGGCAGCGAGATGCCGAAGACGAGGGCAAGCGCGCCCATGATCAGGAAGGACCAGACGGCGATCAGGGCGCTTGCCTGTACGGCGGTCAGACCGGAGCGGCGGAAGGCATGCGTATAGCTTGCCCAGAGAATGGCGCCGGCCGGCAGCAGCACGAAGCTCGTCCATGGCAGCGAGGCGTCTGCAAGGCTGCGCGTGAGCAGGATCAGCACGCCGGCAACGATTGCGATAAGCCCGGCGATGCGTGTGCCGTCAGGTCTTTCGCGAAACAGCGCAATCCCGATCAGCGCCGCGGCGAGCGGCATCGAGCCGCCGAGCAGAATCCCTGAAGAAGCCGCCGGCGTGGAATGGATTGCCAGCGTGGTCAGCAGGAAGAAGACGGCGCCCGAACCGGACACCATGATCGCCAGCAGGTGAAGCGGCAGGCCCTTCGGCAGCAGTCCCGTCTTCAGCCAGACAGGCGAAAGCACCAGCGCCGGAATTCCGAAGCGGATCAGCCCGATATCGATCGAGCCGAGCGGCGTTGCGGCGCTGTGGCGGGTGACAAGAAACCATGCCGCCCAGATCAGCACGGTAATGGTGCCGCCGGCATAACCCAGTACCTGCGATGGCGACTTGTCGTTCGTGAAAGCAATGGTGGTCATCGTCCTGTCCTTTCTTTCATCCGGAGCCTGTCCGGTTGAAGAGAAGACTAGCGCCAGAGGCCAGGGCATGTCCTTGCTATCTCTAGCTCAAAAATCATGCTATGCGCAATCTTCTGCCAATTGACGCCAACAGGGATCGCGAAAATGCCAAATCTCGATAAATTCGATATCGCCATCCTGAAATGCCTGCAGGAGGATGCACGGGCTACCAATGTCGAGATCGCCGAGAAGGTGAGCCTTTCGCCGTCGCCCTGCCTGCGCCGCATCCGCAATCTCGAACGGTCCGGGATCATCCGCGGTTACACGGCAGATATCGACCGCAAGGAGGTCGGTCTCGGCCTCACCGTCTTCGTCGAATTCAAGGTCGTCCAGCACAGTCGCGAAAATTCCGAGGCGCAGCAGAAGGCGCTGCTCGCCATCCCTGAGATCGTCTCCTGCTTCCTGATTTCAGGCACGGCCGATTTCCTCGCCGAAGTGGTGGTGGAGGATCTCGCCGCCTACGAACGGCTTCTGACCGAAACGCTGTTGACCCTGCCGAATGTCAGCGACATCCGCTCGAACTTCGCCATCCGCAGCATGAAGACGCATGGGCCGTTGAAGTTGCCCGAGGGAAAATAATTTCCCTCGGGCATTATTGCGGGCTAGAGCAGCGTCCCGCTGAGGATGAGCAGCGCCACCGAGAAGTAGATGACAAGCCCGGTGACATCGACCAGCGTGGCGACGAAGGGGGCTGACGCGCTGGCCGGATCGAGCCGCAGCTTCTGCAGCACGAAAGGCAGCATCGAGCCGCAGATCGAACCGAAGGTGACGATCCCGATCAAGGCGGCAAACACCGTGACGGCAACCATCTGCCAGTGCGGGCCGTAATCGTAGAGCCCGGCCGATTGCCAGAAGACGATGCGGATGAAGCCGACGAGGCCGAGGATCGCGCCGAGCACGATGCCGGTCGGCAGTTCGCGCAAAAGCACCTTCCACCAGTCCGAAAGCTTCAACTCGCCGAGCGCCAGCGCCCGGATGATCAGCGATGTCGCCTGCGACCCGGAATTGCCGCCCGAGCTCATGATCAGCGGGATGAACAGCGTCAGCACCACGGCCTTTTCCAGCTCGCCTTCGAAATGCTGCATGGCGCTTGCCGTAAGCATCTCACCGAGGAAGAGCGCAGCGAGCCAGCCGGCGCGCTTGCGGATCATGCCGGCGAAGCTGATCTTCATGTAGGGCTGGCCGAGCGCCTCCATGCCGCCGAACCTCTGAGCCGCTTCCGTCGTGTCCGATATCATCGTGTCGATCACGTCGTCGACAGTGACGATGCCGAGAATCTGCCCCTGTTCGTCGGTGACGGGCAGGGCGAGCAGGTCGTGCTTGCGGATCAGCCTGGCGACATCCTCCTGCTTCATCAGCGGATCGGCCGAAACCGGCGCACCCTTCTGTGCCACTGAAAGGATTGAAGCCTCCGGCTCGCCGGTGATGAGGCGGCGCAGCGTCACCACATGCAGTAGCGCATGGCTGACCTCGTCCAGCACATAGATGGCGTAGACGGTCTCGCGCGAGCGTTCGACCTGACGCACATGGTCGAGCGTGCGGGCGACGGTCCAGCTATCAGGCACGCTGACGAACTCCGTCGTCATGATGCCGCCGGCCGTGCGCGGCGGATAGCCCATCAGGTGCTGGATCGCGATGCGCACCGGTTCGTCGAGGCTGGAGAAAAGCCGGGCGCGGGTCTCGCCGTCGAGTTCGAGCAGCACGTCGGCGACGCGGTCGTTGGACATGCCGTGCAACAGCCGTGCGGCATCCTCGGGGCTGATCAGCGCAAGGATCTGTGCAGCGTTGCGAAGCTCCGGCCGGTCGAGAATGTTGACCGCATAGTCGAGCGGCATGCCGGTCAGCACCCGCCCGGCATCCTGGACGCTGAGTACGTTCAACGATTCGACACGTTCGGCGATCGTTGCGCCGCGGCTGTTGTTGATGAAGACACGGGCGGCATGGCCTGCCCGAAGAGGGAAGCGATTGATATTCATTTGAGGCTCGCCTTTCCGTCGATCCGCCGTAGCGTCCGATCGGGCGAGCCGACAGGAGTCGGTCAGCGCACGAGGGTCGCGTACGGCAAAGGCAATCGACTGCTACTGTCGCTTGGCATCGTTATGATGGCTCCGTTGAAATCCGTGGTCGACGAGTGTCATCCACGTGAATGCTAGGTGGTCCCGGACGCAGAAAAAGTCAAGCGGGATAAATGCTTAACGCCAGAATGCCGCACCCCACGATGCGGCATTCCAGGCGGGTATGGTTTGGATGATCTTGGGGGTCCCCGAATACCGGCCTGCCGGCTGTGACCTCAGAATCCTGCAAGCACCGCCTTGCCCTTCATCCTGCCGCTTTCGACCATGGCATGCGCCGTCTTTAGGTTTGCCGCATTGATCGGCCCGACGATCTCCGAAAGCGTGGTGCGGATCTTTCCGCCGTCGATGAGCTCGGAAATCTTGTTCAGCAGCTTGTGCTGCTCGATCATGTCAGGCGTGCCGTAGAGCGGGCGGGTGAACATCAGCTCCCAATGAACGGAGACGGCCTTGCGCTTGAAGGGCACGATGTCGAGCGTTTTCGGATCGTCGATCAATGCGAAGCGGCCTTGCGGCGCAATCGCTTCGACGATGTCGCCGATATGGCTGTCGGTGTTGGTGGTCGAGAATATGAATCCCGGCGCGCCGATGCCGAGCGCTGCCACCTGCGGCGCGATCGGTTTGGAATGGTCGACGACGTGATGCGCGCCGAGTTCCTTCACCCAGTCCTGCGTTTCCGGCCGCGAGGCCGTAGCGATCACCGTCAGGTCGGTCAATGCCCGGGCGATCTGAATGGCGATCGAGCCGACGCCGCCAGCGCCGCCGATGATCAGGATGGATCGTGCCGCTCCTGAAACTGCGTCCTGCACCTTCAGCCGGTCGAACAGCGCCTCGTAGGCCGTAATCGAGGTCAGCGGCAGGGCCGCCGCGGCCGCGAAGTCGAGGCTCTTCGGTTTGGTGCCGACGATGCGCTCGTCGACGAGATGGAATTCGGCATTGCTGCCCGGGCGGCTGATGACGCCGGAGTAGAACACCTCGTCGCCGGGCTTGAACAGGGTGACATCGGCGCCGATGGCCTTGACGATGCCGGCGGCATCCCAGCCGAGCACCTTGAACTCGTCTGCGGGCGGTGCGGAATGGGCGCGCACCTTGACGTCGACGGGATTGACCGAAACGGCTTTGATCTCGACGAGCAGATCGTGACCCTTGGCCTCCGGCATCGGCAGATCGACATCGATCAGCGAGGTTTCGGAGGAGATCGGTTGGGGCTTTTTATAGGCGACGGCGCGCATGGGAAACTCCTGTGTTCGTTGCACGGAAGCTAGATGCGCACTATGATCTGACAACGCAAGAATGCACAAATTCTGTACGTAGTACCCAAAAGGATACTGTAAAATGTCGTTGCCGCGCGCCAAGCTCGTCAAGAATTTCCCCGGCTGCCCGGTCGAAGCGACGCTGACTTACCTCGACGGGAAGTGGAAGGGCGTGATCCTGTTTCATCTGATGGAGGGAACCCTGCGCTTCAACGAATTGCGTCGTAAGCTGCCGGCCGTGACCCAGCGCATGCTGACCAAGCAGCTGCGTGAACTGGAAGAGTCCGGCCTTGTCTCACGCACCGTCTATCCGGTCGTGCCGCCGAGGGTCGAATATGCAATGACGCCGCTCGGCCGGACGCTAAAGCCCGTCATCCAGGCGTTGGCCGCCTGGGGTGACGATTATGTCTTCTGCAGCCCGGAAGGCCGCGAGCTGCGCTTGGCCTCAGACGGCCTGCGTGCTCCGGTCGCGGCGCTCGAGGCGTAGCGAGGCTGCAAAGACGAAGAGGCCGAGGAAGGACAGTGCCGCGCCGACATAACCGGTCGCCGCAAAACCGTAGCCCCCGGCGATGACGAGACCGCCGAGCCAAGCGCCGATCGCATTGGCGATGTTGAAGGCGGAATGGTTGGAAGCGGCCGCAAGCGTCTGCGCGTCGGCGGCGACATCCATCAGCCGCGTCTGCAGCGCCGGTCCGGCGGCAAAACCGCAGCCGACGAGAAAGACGGAGAGACCGAGCATATAGGGATTGGCGGCGGTCAGCGAGAAGATGGTCAGCACGACGATATTATAGATGAGCGACCCGCCGATCGTGCCGAGCAGCGATTTGTCGGCGAGCCAAGAGCCGATGAAATTGCCCGCATTCATGCCGACGCCGAAGAGGACCAGCATGATCGGAACGGCCGTCTCCGGCAGCATCGCCACCTCAGTCGTCGTCGAGGCGATATAGCTGAACATCGCGAACATGCCGCCGTAACCGACAGCGGCAATGCCGAGCGTCAGCCACACCTGCGGCCGGCGGAAGGCGCCGAGTTCGCGCAGGAAACCCGCTTCCGCGGAAACCCTGTCCTTCGGAACGTAGAACCAGATCAGTGCCACCGTCAGCAGGCCGAGCACGCCGACCGAGAAAAACGCCACCTGCCAGTCGAGCGACTGGCCGAAGAAGGTCGTCAACGGCGTGCCGAGAAGTGTCGCGACGGTCAGGCCGAGCATGACGCGGCCAACGGCACGGGCGCGGCGATGCACCGGCACCATCGAGGCGGCGACAAGGGCCGCGACGCCGAAATAGGCGCCGTGCGGCAGGCCGCTGACGAAGCGCAGCAGCGTGAAGCTTTCGAAGGTCGGCGCCATGGCGCTCGATATATTGCCAGCGGCAAAGATCAGCATCAGCGTCAAAAGCAGCGTGCGGCGCGCCATCTTCGCGGCGAGCACGGCAATAACAGGTGCGCCGACGACGACGCCGAGCGCATAGGCGCTGATGACGTAGCCGGCTTGTGGCGTCGTGACCGAGAAGGTCTCGGCGACATTGGGCAGCAATCCCATGATCGCGAATTCGCCGGTGCCGATGCCGAAGCCGCCGCAGGCGAGCGCCAGCTGGACCAGCGCCACGGTCATTGCCGACGGCAGCTCTTCATCCCGGCTATCGATGGAAATATTGGCGGCAATCTCACTCACGAGAGCTCCTCGAGGCGGTTTCTGCTTGGCAATGGCCCCTGGCGCAGGCGCAGCCGCAAGCCGATCGGTGGAAATGGCGGGAGGTGGAGACGATGTCTCCGATAGACCATCTATCCGTGAGCTCTCGGCTGCCGTCGAGTGCATTTTTTGCAGTGCAGCGTCCTGCTATGTGCATACGTCTATTGCAATTTTTGCACTTCTGTCCTTTGTCAGGAAAGAAGGCTGCGCTTGAAATCGGCGATACCGCAACCATCTCAGGGCAAGGCAGGAGCATTTCCGCGCCAGAGACGGGAGCTCTTATGAAGCTTGTAGGCTTTTTCAATCGCGACGGCGGGACCTTCAAGACCACCGACATGCTGGCCTATGAAAAAAGGGCGGAGGCGGCTTTCCGCGAAGCGGGGCACGATTTTGACGCCATCGTCTTCTCAGGAAAGGAAATCGTTCCCGCCATGGAGCGGGCTGCCAAGCGCGACGATATCGACGGTATCGTTGCCGGCGGTGGTGACGGCACGATTTCGGCGGCGGCATCGATTGCCTGGAAAAACGGCATTGCGCTCGGCGTCGTGCCGGCCGGCACGATGAACCTCTTTGCCCGCTCGCTGCGTGTGCCGCTCGATATCTGGCAGGCGCTCGATGTGCTTGCCTCTGGCGAGGTCGACAATGTCGATATCGCCAGCGCCAACGGCCGGCCCTTCATCCACCAGTTTTCCGCCGGCCTGCATGCCCGCATGGTGCGTTACCGCAACGCCTACAGCTATCGTTCCCGGCTGGGCAAGATCCGGGCGAGTACGAAGGCTGCCTTGGGCGTCATCTTCAACCCGCCGGAATTCGAGGTCGAGTTCGAGGCGATCGGCATGCGCGAGCGCCGCAGGGTGTCGGCGATATCAGTCTCCAACAATCCCTTCGGCGAGAACGCGCTGCTTTACGCCGATTATTTGAGAAGCGGCGAACTCGGCTTTTACACGGCAAATCCGCTGAAGCCGCTTGGTGTCGCCCGCCTCGCCATCGACATGCTGCGCGGCAAGGTCCGCGAGAATGCCGATGTCATGGTGATGCACCCGGCCGAAGTGCACCTGCATTTCCCGAAACTGCGCTCCAAGGCCAATTGCGTCATGGACGGCGAGTTGTTGCCGCTCGAACGCGACGTCTCGATCCGGCTGCATCCGGGCGAATTGAAGGTTCTCGTCAAGCAGGGGCTTGCCGCTCAAGTGAATGCGGACGAACGCCGCGAGCCCGCTGCGTAAGTCGGCCCGCTGCGTAAATCGGCGGCCGCGTAATTTCAGAGCCGCGGCAGATAAGTGCGGTAGTCGAAATCCGAAACGGTGCGCAGATGCGCAAGCGCTTCTTTGCGCTTGGTGTCGCCATAGAGCGCCTGATAGCGCGCGCCGAAGATATCGGCGATGAACGGCGAGGTGCGGAAAGTCTCGACGGCGCTGAGGAAATCATGCGTCAGTCGCGTCGTATTCGCAGGTATGCGCGAGGGAGTCGTCTCCTCACCGGGGTCCAGTTCGCCGTCGAGACCGGTGAGCATGCCGCCGAGGATCGCTGCCAGCAGCAGATAGGGATTGGCGTCGGCGCCGGCGACGCGGTGCTCGATGCGTGCTGCCGGCCCATCCTTGTCGGGGATGCGGATCGCCGTGCCGCGATGGCCGCTGCCCCAGGTCAGATCGACAGGCGCAAACGAGCCCGGCTGGAAGCGGCGGTAGGAATTGGCGAAGGGGGCGAAGATCAGCTGCGCCTCGCGCATGGTGTTAAGCAGGCCTGCTGTCACCGATTTGAGCAGCTTCGGTTCGCCGCCCTTGGCATCGAGGATGTTGCGGCCTTGCCCGTCGATAATGCTCGCATGCACATGCAGGCCGGAGCCGGCATGTTCGGAATAGGGCTTGGCCATGCAGGTCGATTTCAGCCCGTGGCGGCGCGCCGCCTGTTCGGCGATGCGCTTGAGATAGAGGCAATCGTCGGCGGCTGCCAGCGCATCCGGGCGGTGCAGCAGGTTGACCTCGAACTGTCCCGGACCGAATTCCGCCGTCGTCGCATCCGCCGGCAGGTCCTGCGCTCTCGCATAGGCCCTCAGCGTCTGCAAATAGCCGTCGAGCGCGTCGACGGCGCTCATATCGTAGAGCTGGAAACCGTTCGGTTGGCCGCAATAGGTGAGGCTTTCGGGCGGGGAGGGGCGTCCGGTTTCGCGCCAGTCTCCCGACATCACATAGAATTCCAGCTCGGTGGCGACGACGGGCGTCAGTCCGCGTGCCGAATAGCGCTCGACCACCGAAGCGAGGATGGCGCGTGGATCCATGAAGCTCGGGCTGCCGTCGAATTCGTGCATGGTGGCGAGCACCTGCATCGAGCCCTCGGGCGCCCAGGGCATCGGCGCCAGGCTGCGCCGGTCGGGGATGACCTTGCCGTCGGGATCGCCGATCGTCAGCGACAGGCCGGTGATATCGTCATTGTCGTCGCCCCAGATGTCGAGCGATTGCGTCGAGGTCGGCAGGCGGATGTCACCGGCCCAGACCTTGTCTTCGGTACCAGGTGGAAGCTGCTTGCCACGCAGGTCGCCATTCATGCCGACGATCAGGATCTCGAAGCGCGGATCGCCGCCGTCGGCCTTGCCGTCCATCCTGTCGCTCGCCATGACCTTGAAAATCCTCCGGGACAAGGCCAAGCTCCTATCTCATCGACATCAGCCTTTCAATCCGCGAGGGTCTTTTACCAGTCATGCCCGATACTTACCCACCCTCGAATCTTGCCGCGATCGACGCTGCGCACCACCTGCATCCCTTCGCCGACATGAAGAAGCTGAATGCCGAGGGCGCGCGTATCATCCAACGCGGCGAGGGCGTCTACATCTTCGACAATCACGGCAGGAAATATCTTGATGGCTTCGCCGACCTCTGGTGCGTCAATATCGGCTATGGCCGCCGGGAGATCGCCGATGCCGCCACCAGGCAGATGAATGAGCTGCCCTATTACAACACCTTCTTCGGCACGACCTCGACGCCGGCGACGCTGCTTGCGCAGAAGGTCACCTCCCATGCCGGGGAGCGGTTCAACCACATCTTCTTCACCGGCTCCGGCTCGGAGGCGAACGACACCTGGTTCCGCATGGCGCGCGTCTATTGGAGCGCCATCGGCAAGCCGTCGAAGAAAATCGTCATATCGAGAAAGAACGGCTATCACGGTTCGACCGTTGCCGGCGCCAGCCTCGGCGGCATGAAATACATGCATGAGCAGGGCGACTTGCCGATCCCCGGCATCGTCCATATCGGCCAGCCCTATTGGTACGGCGAGGGCGGCGATCTCTCACCCGCCGAATTCGGTCTCAAGGTTGCCCGAGAGCTCGAAGCGAAGATCGACGAACTCGGCGAGGAGAACGTCGCCGCCTTCGTCGCCGAGCCGGTACAGGGGGCTGCCGGCGTCATCATCCCGCCCGAGACCTACTGGCCGGAGATCGACCGCATCTGCAAGGCGCGCAATATCCTGCTGGTGACCGACGAGGTGATCTGCGGTTTCGGCCGACTGGGCGCCTGGTTCGGCCACCAGTATTTCGGCGTCGAGCCCGATCTGGCGCCGCTCGCCAAAGGGCTTTCCTCCGGCTACCTGCCGATCGGCGGCGTGCTCGTCAGCGACCGCATCGCCGATGTGCTGATCAACGAGGTCGGCGACTTCAATCACGGCTTCACCTATTCCGGCCACCCGGTCTGCGCTGCCGCAGCAGTCGAAAACCTGCGCATCATCGAGGAGGAAAGACTGGTCGAACGCGTGCGTGACGATATCGGTCCCTATTTCGGCCGGGCCTGGGCAGCGCTCGCCGAACATGATCTGGTCGGCGAAGCCGCCAGCATCGGCCTGATGGGCGGACTGCAGCTTGCCGCCGAGAAGAGCACCCGCACCCGTTATGCCAAGCCCGATCAGGTCGGTGCGCTGGTGCGCAACCACGCGCTGGCGAACGGCCTCGTGCTGCGCGCCACCGACGACCGCATGCTCGCCTCGCCGCCTCTCGTCATCAGCCACGCCGAGGTGGACGAGATGGCGAGGATCACCAGGCTGGCGCTGGATTTGACCTGGAAGGAGCTGAAATCCTGATTGCGCTCAGCCCGGCTGGTTGACCCAGGCGTACCCGAAACGGTCGCTGTCGTCGCCGCGCCGGTAGAAATAGGGCACGTCGATCGCCGAAGCCTGCGGTGCGGCAACGCCGAGATTGGCCTGCAACCATTCAGCCATATCAGGCGGAAGCGCTTCGCTTCCCCCCTTCTGCGGAAGGAGCCATACCAGGAGAAGTGGCCGCCGGCTGGAGAGATCCGGGTTGAAGCCGGGATAATCCACGGAGAGGATCGGCACGCCGGGAATATCCTGCCTGAGATTGCCGGCAAGCAGGCTGTCGCCGGCAAGGATCGCCGCCGGTTCGAACTGTTTGCGCAGGATTTCCAGCATGCCGGCATAGGGCCTGTTCAGCCGCTCGTAATGGCCGGTGAAGCGTGCCGTCGCGACGCTGCCGTAGAGGGCCGACGGCACGCCGATCATGATGACGGCGACGATGGGCATGAAACGCCGGAACGCCCTGTCTGTCGCGACGCCCACTGCCTCGATCTTCAGGCAGAAATAGAGCGGCAGGATGAAGAGCATCGGCACCAGCCAGCGATCCTTGATGCCGGCAGCACCCCCGAAGACGATCAGAAGCAGAATGCCGGCCAGGAAGACGAGCATCATCCGCTCGAGCAGCCGCGTCCATTCCGAACCGGAGCCGAGTGCCGGACGAAGGCTCTTGACGAAGACGAGCGCGAATACCGCCACAGTCAATCCGGCAAAGCTGATGGTGGCGAGAGCCAGTGAACTGACGCCCATGGCCACCTGCGTGAGATAGCTCGCATGGCCGCTCGCGGTCATCTTCTCCAGGGTGCGTGCGGTGGCGAAATCGAGATTGTCCTTCAGCCAGAAGAGATGCGGCAGGGTGATGACGAGCGCCACCGCCGCCGTCAGCACCAGCCGCCAGTCGAAGATCCGTGGCCGCAGGCGCGCATCCGAAAGCGCGGCAATCAGGGCTGCCGCCGGCAGGATCGCGAAATTATATTTGGCAAGCAGGCCGAAACCGATGCCGATGCCTGCAATCAGATAGGAGGCAAGGCTCGGCTGCTTCAGGCTGCGGATGAAGCCGTAGAAGAAGATGCTGGCCGAGAAGAACACGGCGACCGTGTGCGTCAGGTCGCGCTGCATCTCGAAAGCCATCTGCGGGATCGTCAGCAGCCCGAGCGTGGCGATCGCCACCAGCGCCTTGTCGCGCAGGATAAGCCGCGCGGTCAGGCCGTAGAGCACGTAGGAGCTGAACAGCAGCAGGTTCTTCACCACCGAAAGCGCGGTTAGCGAGACACCGGCAAACTGGAAGACGGTATATTGCAGCCAGTTGTAGAAGGGCGGCTGCGGACCGTAGCCGGCGGCAAGCCATTGCGAGCGGAATACCTGTTCGGCCTCGTCGAGATCGAGCGAATGCGAGGTTGCGAGCCGCACGCCGACCTGAAGCACGAAATAAGCGGCCAGCAGCACAAAGATCCAACTGGTGTCGCGACGGTTGCTTTCGGTCATTCTATCTGGCCCCCGGCTGAACCCAGGCGTAGCCGAGCGCGAAATTGTCGCCCCGGCGGCCGAAATAATAAGGAAGCGACAGCGAGCCGATCTCCTGCAGCGCGATATCAGCCGTCGTCAGCGCCGAGGAAAACCGCTCCGGCATGACCGCATCGGCAGCCGTCGCCGTCTTCTTGCCGCGCCAGACGATCAGCACCGGCCCCTTGGCCTCGGCATAGGACGGAATGCCGGGTGCCGGAAAATCCGGAATCACGACCGGCACATCGGGAAATTGCAGCCGCATGTTTCCGCCGATATAGGTGTCGGAAGCGATCACCAGCGCCGGTTGCGCCTGTCGCGTAATCTCGCGCGAAAAACCCGCCATCGGCACATTCGGCCGGCTGTAAGTGCCGATCAGCCCGGCGCCGACGACGCGCAAGCCGAGTGCGATCAGCACGCAGGCCATCAGCACCGGCAGTACCGGCCGGAAGCGGCGTAGTCCGGCGGAAAGGTCGAGCCCGGCCGCCTGTATTTTCGCCAGGAAATAGATCGGCAGCACCAGCAGGAACGGGTCGAGCCAGCGCTCGCGCACCGTGGTGGAGCCGGTGAACAGCACGATCAGAACGATGCCGGCAAGACTTGCAAGCATCATCCGCTCCATCATCCCAGTCCAGCGGTTGCCCGCCGAAAGCGCCCTGACAAAATCCCGGCGGAACGTAGCGGCGAAGATCACCACCGGCAGCGCCGCAAAGGCGATGATGGCGACGAGAAAGGCGAGAAGGCCTTTGCCGATCCGCACGGCGCCGGCGGGTTCGCTGCCGGCGGCCATCTTGACCAGAGTGTCGGAGGAGGCGAATGCGAGATTGCCCTGCAGCCAGATCGCGTGCGGCAGGATGATGACGAGCGCAACAGCGATCGCTGCCAGCATGCGCCAGTCGAGCGCCCGGCGCCGCCATTCGGCATCGGGCAGGATGGCGATCAAGGCGACGACAGGCATCAGGGCGAAATTATATTTCGAGATCAGCCCGATGCCGGTCGCAAGCCCGAGCAGCAGGTAGCTCGCCATATCGGGCCGGTCGAGCGTGCGGAAGAAGCCGTAGAGAAACAGCGAGCTGGCAAAGAGCAGCGCCGTCGTGTGGGTCAGATCCTGCTGGGCCATGTAGGAGACCTGGGGCAGGGTGATCAGCGCCAGCATGCCGACGGCGGCAAGCGCCTCGTCCTTCAGCGCGCGCCGCCCGGCAAGGCCATAGAAGAGATAGGACAGGAACAGCAGGATGTTCTTCGGAACGATCAGCGCGCCGATCGACATGCCCGTCACCGAAACGACTGCATATTGCATCCAGTTGTAGAAGGGCGGCTGCGGGCCGTAGCCGGCCAGCAGATATTGCGAGAAGAAGGATTGCTCGGCCTCGTCGAGCTCCAGCGAATGCGGAAGCGCGATGCGCAGCGCGATGTTGAGCACGAAATAGGCTGCAAGCAGCAGGCCCGCGGTTCTGATCGTCCTCGTCGCGCGCTCCAGCATCGTGCTGCCGGCTTAGGCTTGGCTTTGATCGTCGAAGATCTGCCGCACGATATAATTCGGAGAGGCATCGTCGCGGTAATAGGTGCGCGCGATCATTTCCGCCAGGATGCCGGTGGTGATCATCTGTACCGACGACAGCAGCAGCACGACGCCGACCATCAGCATCGGTCGCGTGCCGATGTCGTTGCCGAGGATGAATTTGTCGAAGCCGAGATAGAGCAGGATCAGCATGGCGAGCGCGCCGAGGCCGAGACCCAGCGAACCGAAGAAATGCCCTGGCCGCGCCTTGTAGCGCATGAAGAACATCACCGACAGCAGATCGAGGATGACGCGGAAGGTGCGCGAAATGCCGTATTTCGAAACGCCGTGCTCGCGGGCATGGTGGGTGACGGCCATCTCGCCGATGCGCGAGCTCGGGACGACACCGGCGACCCAGGCGGGGATGAAGCGGTGCATCTCGCCCATCAGCTTCACCTGCTTGATGATCGAGGCACGGTAGATCTTCAGGCTGCAGCCGTAATCATGCAGCTTGACGCCGGTGATGCGGCCGATCAGGTAGTTGGCGCACCAGGAGGGGATCTTGCGCAGGAACAGGCCGTCCTTGCGGTTCTTGCGCCAGCCGACCAAGAGGTCGAGTTCACGCCGTTCCAGCTCGGAGACCATCGAAGGAATGTCCTTCGGGTCGTTCTGCAGGTCGCCGTCCATCGTCGCGATCAGGCGGCCACGGGCGGTATCGATGCCGGCCTGCATGGCGGCTGTCTGGCCGAAGTTGCGCTGCAGCTCGACGATCCTGAGCGCCAGCCCCTCGCGTCCCACATACTTGCGGGCGTTGACGAGCGTCGCATCCGTGCTGCCGTCGTCGACGAGGATCAGCTCCCAGCGATGGGGGTAGCTAACCATCGCAGCCGCGACGCGCTCGACAAGCGGGCCGACGCTTTGCTCTTCGTTGAAAATGGGCACGACCAGCGACAGTTCGAGCGATTGTACCGGATCATTCGTACCGCGAATGGGCTCTACGGTTGTCTGCAACTTTCATCTCCAAAAGGCCGGACGGCCGAGCAATCTTTACTGCTGCCGCCGCACTTGCGGAAGGCTACTACATGAAGTGTCCGCCGGTTGCCAGCGGGCAATGCCGGTTTCCCGCAATCGGCTGATCTGCCGGGGCGCTATTTCGCGCCGCCGTCCACCCAGGAGTAACCAATGGAGAAGCTGCGTTTGCCGTCACCGAAGAGATAGGGCAGCGTCAGCGTCTTCAACTCTGGCAGATGAATGCCCGATTTGACGAGGTCATTGGCGAAGCCGGGGGAAATTGTTGGATCATCTGCGGTCTCGCCGCGCCAGATAACCAGCACCGGCCCCTTCGCGTCAGCATATTCGGGAACTCCGGGACCGGGGAAGAACGGGATCACGACGGGAACGTCGGGAAACTTTAGCCGCATGTTGCCGGCAACGAACTTGGTTCCCGCCACGATCAGAACCGGCTTGCGGGTCGCGGTCAATTCAGCAACGTAGCCGGAAAAGGGTACGTTCGTTCTCGTATAAGTGCCGATATATTGAATGCCGACGATCCGGAAAAGAAGGATCGACAGGATGACGACCATGAAGACCGGCACCACCGGCCGGAAGCGCGCAAGACCGGCGGAAAGATCGAGGTCTGCGGTTTCCAGTTTCAGGAACAGATAGATCAGCAGGACGAGCAGGCATGGGTCGAGCCAGCGCTCGTGGATATCGCTCGCGCCGGCGAAGAGGATCACGCCGACGAAGGCGAGCAGGCTGATGACCATCATCCGCTCGATCACCCGGATCATCGGGCTGGAAGAGGAGAGCGCGCGAAAGAAGTTGCGCCGGAAGGCGGCCGCGATCAGAACGATCGGCAATGCGACGAAGCCGAGGACGGCGATGACGAGAGACAGCAGTCCTTGCCCGATGCGGGGGAGGCCGGCCGGGGCCAGGTGTTCGGCAGTCATCCGCTCCAGCGTCGGCGCAGAGGCGCTGGCAAGATTGTCAGGCAGCCAGAGCGCATGCGGCAGCACGATCAGAATGGCAAGGACGGCGGCCGGCAGCAAACGCCAGTCGATGAGCCGGCTGCGCCATTCCCGCTCTGGCAGCACGGCGACGAGAGCAGCAAATGGCAGGATGGCGAAATTATACTTCGAGATGAGCCCGATGCCCGTGGCGATGCCGATGAGGAGATAGCTCCCGATCGTCGGCTGGCGCAGCGTGTGGAAAAAACCGAAGAGGAAGAGCGAGGTCGCAAACAGCAGGGCAACCGTATGGGTCAGTTCGCGCTGCGCCATCAGGCCGACCTGCGGCAGAGTAATCAGGCTCAACATGGCGACGGCTGCGAGCGAACGGCTCTTCAGTACCTCGCGGGCAGCAAGCCCGTAGAAGAGATAACAGCCGAAGAGGATGATGTTCTTGGGCACCGAGAGCACCCACATCGATATGCCGGTCACCGAAACGATGGCATATTGGATCCAGTTGTAGAAGGGCGGCTGCGGGCCGTAGCCGGCAAGCAGGTATTGCGAGTAGAAGGATTGCTCCGCCTCGTCGAGATCGAGCGTATGCGGCAAGGCGATGCGAAGCGCGATGTTCAGCAGGAAATAGCCTGCCAGAAAAATACTTGCGCTCGTAATGCTTTTGGTAATCCGCTCCAACATCGTCTCCACGTCAAGCCGGCAAGGCGCCGTCACGGCGCTCGGATCGTCGGCGTGGAAGCCTGTTCGCCACCGCCGCCATCAACTCCGTCGTTGTGCGCAACCTTCATTTCTCCTAAAAGGCCTGGCGACGGAACCGCTGCCTATGCCGAAGCCAAGCGAGGAATGCCTACTACATGAAGAGTTCGATCGTTGAAAGCCGGCAATCCTGGTTTATGCGCAATCGCATGACCGTTCTGACGGTCGTCATCGTCGCAGCCTATGGCCTCTTCATCCAATGGTTCTGGGGTTGGCCTGTTATCATCAGGCAGTGGGCCGATGTCGGCGCGGGTCCGGTGATCGGTGCGCTGGTGCTGCTGACGAGCACCTATTTCCTGCGCACCTGGCGCATCTATGATTATTTTCCGAAGGAAACGGCTGGCCGGTTCGCGGTCCTCTTCCGCGTCACGCAGATCCACAACCTGTTGAACATCATGCTGCCCTTCCGCACCGGCGAGACCAGCTTTCCGCTGCTGATGCGCACCGAATTCGGCATTCCTCTGACGCGCGGAACCTCGGCGCTGTTCGTCATGCGGCTGCTTGATCTGCACGCCCTTCTGGCCGCCGCCGGCATCGGTTTTGCCGTCGCTTCAGCCGATGCGGCTGTTGCCTGGTCGCTCTGGACGGTCTTCCTGTTGCTGCCGGTCGCGGCTTTCGCCGCCCGCAAGCCGCTGCTGCGCCTAGCCGCCAGACTGCTGCCGAACAAGGCGCAGAAATTTGTCGCCGAGATCGAAAACGGCTTGCCGATCGATGCCATCGCCTTTGCGCGTGCCTGGGCGATGACCATCGTCAACTGGCTGGTGAAGGTGATGGTGCTGGCCTGGGCGCTCGGCCTGATGGGTGTGCTGCCGATGGCGGCGAGCTTCGGCGGAGCGCTCGGCGGCGAGCTCTCCTCCGTGCTGCCGATGCATGCGCCGGGCGGCGTCGGCACCTATCCGGCCGGCATCACCGCCGGCGCCATCGCCTTGGGCGCCTCGAGCGAGCGGCTGGCCCTGGCCGCGCTGGCGCAGGCAAGCGTCAATGCCCACCTGCTGATCATCGTCTCGGCACTGACAGGCACCGCGATTTCACTGCCGCTCGGGCGTCGCGGCAAGCTCTGAAATCCGTTTTCTCAGAAACGCCTGCTCCGGCTCCTGCCGGCAGAGAGACAGCGCCGTTTCATAGGCCGCGATCGCCTCATCGGTCCGGCCGAGACGGCGCAGGAAGTCGGCGCGCGCCGAATGGGCGAGATGATAGGCCTGCAGCTCCCGGCGTCCCAGAACGCTATCGACCAGATCCAGCCCCTTCGCCGGCCCTTCCGCCATCGCAATCGCCACGGCGCGGTTGAGCTCGACGATCGGGGAGGGCTGCGCCGCCAGAAGCAGATCGTAATAAAAGGCGATCCGCCGCCAGTCGGTCTCTTCGGCAGCCGGCGCCCGGGCATGTTCGGCGGCGATCGCCGCCTGCAGCGTATAGGTACCGATTTCTCCGGCTTCCATCGCCGCGGCGAGCAGCGCCAGGCCTTCCGCAATCTTCACATGATCCCAGAGCGAGCGGTCCTGATCGGCAAGCAGCACCAGCGATCCGTCCCCGACGCGGCGGGCGGTGCGGCGGGAGTCCTGCAGCAGCATCAGCGCCAGCAGGCCGGAAACGTCGGGATGCGGTAGCAGCGCCAGAAGCAGCCGCGCCAGACGGATCGCCTCTGCGGTCAGGTCGGCGCGGACCACCTCCTCGCCCGAAGAGGCCGAATAGCCCTCGTTGAAGACGAGGTAGATAACGTGCAGCACCCGGTCTAGCCGCGGCGGCAGCGCCTCGCGGCCCGGCACCTCGTAGGGGATCTTCGCCGCCCGGATCCTGCCTTTGGCGCGCACGATCCGCTGGGCGACCGTCGGCGCCGGAATGAGGAAGGCATGGGCGATCTCTTCGGTGGTTAGCCCGCAGATTTCCCTCAGCGCCATCGCCATCTGCGCATCGGCCGGAATGAGCGGATGGCAGCAGGTGAAGATCAGCCGCAGCATGTCGTCCTCGATCGGTTCCATGCCGCCGATCTCCGTTGCATCGGGCGTGTAGAGGCTGTCTTCGATATGATGCTGCGAAGCATCGAAACGCGCCCGCCGCCGGATCGTGTCGATCGCCTTGAAGCGCCCCGTCGAAACGAGCCAGGCGACTGGGTTGCCGGGAATACCGTCCGTCGGCCATGTCCGCGCGGCCGCGGCAAAGGCGTCGTGAAGCGCTTCCTCCGCCCGGTCGAAATCGCCGAGCAGGCGGATCAGCGTCGCCAGCACCCGGCGCGACTGCGTCCGATAGATGTCCTCGATCACGCTTTCCAATGGGGCACCTCAGTCCGGCAGAGTCAGCATCCGCACGGGCCTCAGTTCGACCGCGCCGAAACGCGCCGACGGGATCCGCCCGGCAATTTCCCTGGCTTTCAACACATCCGGCGCCTCGATCACGTAGAAACCGGCCAGATGCTCCTTCGTCTCGACATAGGGGCCGTCGGTAGCGGACAGCCTATTGTCTCGAACCCGCAGCACGGTCGCCTTGTCAGGCATCTCAAGTGCATCGGCATGGATCATGATGCCGTCGCGGCGCAGCTCCTCGTCGAAGGCGAAATGCGCTTTGACGAGTTCATCGGTTTCATCAGGCGTCAGCGTCCCGTCCGTGTCGGCGCTGTTATAAATCAGGCAGATGTAGCGCATGGCTATTTCCCATCCTGGATGGAGTAAGTCGGGCGCACTTCGATCGAGCAATATTTGAGGATCGGAAAACTCGACGCGATCGTCTTCGCCTCCTCGATATTCTCGGCTTCGATCAGCACAAAACCACCGAGGTGCTCTTTGATTTCGGCAAATGGGCCATCGGTCGCAAAGGCTTCGCCATTGCGCAGGCGGACCGTGACCGCCGTTGACGGTTCATGCAAGGCGAGCGCCACCAGCAGATGACCGCTCTCGCGCCAGCGATTGTCGCTGGTGATGCACTCCTGTGTGAGCGCATCCCATTCGGTTTGAGGGACCAGCTTGCTTTTTTCCGTGTCGAACCAGATCTGGCATAGAAATTTCATTGGTCTCTCCTCATTTAGCTCCGAATTCGTGGATTGGCCGCACCTCGATCGCGCCGAGCCTGGCGAGCGGGATGCCTGACGCAATCCGGATCGCTTCGTTGAGATCCTTTGCTTCGATCAGGATGAAGCCGCCGAGCGCCTCCTTCGTCTCAGTGAAGGGACCGTCGGTCACTGACATCTCGCCACCGCGCACCCGCACGGTCACCGCCGATTTCGGCGGCTGCAGCGCCTGGGCGACGATCATATGCCCGCTTTCGACGAGGTCCTTGTCATAGTTCAAGGAATTGCTGTCGAGTTCTATCTTTTCCTCTTTCGTCATGGCGTCGAGTACCCCGCCATCGAACCAGACCTGACAGAGATATTTCATCGCGGCAGCCTCCTTGTGAGCGTCTCAATAACTCTGGACGACCGAGTTCCCTGCGTTTCGACAGCGGTGGAAAAAATCTTTGTGCCGGCCGGCTGTCGAAATCGCAAGGCAGCACTCGACAAGGCTTCATCGAAACCTGTCGAGGAGAACGGAAATGAGCATTCTTGAAATCGCCCTGGCAAGCCAGATCTGGGCACGCCGTCGTGAGAGGCATCAGCTGGTACTCGACGATGCCGATGCGCTGAAGGTTCTTCTGCGCATCGTTTTCGTCGTCGTCGCCTTCACCCTGCTGATATCAGGGCTGAACCTTGCCGCCGGCAGGCCGCAGATGCTGGCCGAGGGGTCGGCGCCTGTCGTCACGGGCAGATGAGGAAACGGCCTATTGGAAGGCCGTTTCGAAGAAGCTGCGCAGCTTGCGTGAATGCAACGCTTCCTTCGGCATGGCGGCAAGCTTCTGGACGGCGCGGATGCCGATCTGCAGGTGCTGGTTGACCTGCGTGCGGTAGAAGGCCGTCGCCATGCCCGGCAGCTTCAATTCGCCGTGCAGCGGCTTGTCGGAGACGCAGAGCAGCGTGCCATAGGGCACGCGGAAGCGGAAGCCGTTGGCGGCGATCGTTGCCGATTCCATGTCGAGCGCGATTGCGCGCGCCTGGGAGAGCCGCTTCACCGGCCCGCGCTGGTCGCGCAGTTCCCAGTTGCGGTTGTCGATCGTGCCGACGGTGCCGGTGCGCATGATGCGCTTCAGCTCGAAACCCTCATAACCGGTGATTTCGGCAACGGCGGCTTCCAGCGCCACCTGCACTTCGGCCAGCGCCGGGATCGGTACCCAGACCGGCAGGTCGTCGTCGAGGACATGGTCCTCGCGCATATAGGCATGGGCGAGAACATAGTCGCCGAGCCGCTGGCTGTTGCGAAGACCGGCGCAATGGCCGAGCATCAGCCAGGCATGCGGGCGCAGCACGGCGACGTGGTCGGTGATCGTCTTGGCGTTGGAGGGGCCGACGCCGATATTGATCATGGTGATCCCGGCATGGCCCTTCTTCTTCAGATGGTAGGCTGGCATCTGTGGCAGGCGGGTGAGGGCGGAATCCGTTTCCGGCGCGTTCGAGCCGGGCAGGGTGACGACATTGCCGGGCTCGACGAAGGCGGTATAGCCGTCGCCGCCCTCGGCCATCAGCTTGCGCGCCCAGCTGCAGAATTCGTCGATATAGAACTGGTAATTCGTAAACAGTACGAAATTCTGGAAATGCTCGGCATGCGTCGCCGTATAATGCGACAGTCGGGCAAGCGAATAGTCGATGCGTTGCGCGGTAAATGGCGCAAGCGGCGAGGGCTCTCCAGGCGGCGGGATATATTCGCCGTTGGCGATCTCGTCGTCGGTGGTGTTGAGATCGGGTGTGTCGAAGATATCGCGCATCGGAACGTCGATGAAGGCGTTGGTCGATGCTTCCACATGCGCACCCTCGCCGAAGGCGAAGTGCAAGGGGATCGGCGTCGTCGATTCCGAGACGATGACAGGCACATTGTGGCTCTTCACCAGCAGCCCCAGCTGCTCTTTCAGGTAATGCTTGAAGAGCTTCGGCCGGGTGACGGTCGTCGTGTAGATGCCGGGTGCCGTGACATGACCATAGGAAAGCCGCGAATCGACATGGCCGAAGCTTGTCGTCTCGATGCTGACCTGCGGATAAAAAGCGCGGTAGCGCGAGGAGATCGGCGCGCCCTGTGCGAGTTCGGCGAAGCTCTGGATGAGAAACGCCGTATTGCGCTCGTAAAGCGCCGTCAGCGCCTCGACCGCCTTGGCGGGATCATCGAAACTCTCAGGCTGGAAAGGCGGTGGAGAGGAAATGTCGAGGGGCGACAAAGGGGGGATTCGTTTGTTCATGACACATTATAGAGAGTTGTTCTTGACAAGCAAACGACGCGCGCCGGCGGATTCCGATTTTTTATCCTGCTGCCTGTCCGATGCGATGTCGCCCAAAAGTGTGCAGCGGTTTTGTATGACGATCTGCATAAATCAAAGACTTAATGCGCATTGCATGAATTCGGTTCGATGCGATGCGCTTTAGTCAACGCACCGCAGGCGCGCAGAAGGTGCCGTTTCTCTCCAGGCAGGTATAGCTCGCCCCGAAATGCGACTGCGCCCCGCCGCCGCCTTCGTGCACCACGACTGCCGAAAACGTGATCGCGAAGATCGCCGCAAACAGCGTGATGATGCTAAAGCGTCTTGCCAGAATATAGATGTTCATCCCCTTATCCCCGATACGCAACTCTATCGTGACAAGAGTTTTGGCATGCGATGGCTGAACGGGTGCTGAGCTGCCGGTTCATCAGCCGTTCAGCTTGCCGGACAGGCTCGGCCGACCGCCAGGGACTTGGAGGCATGCCGCGTCGACATGCTTGGCGTTTTGGATAATGGCTGCGCAGGTGCGCTACGATACGCTTATAAGTTGGTTCGGCTATTCTTCGGCCGGCCAATCCCGCGCGGTATGGATCACATGCAAGATAACGACGCTTTCACGTCCCGCGATCGACCGCAGCTCATAAGAAATTATGTAGGGGAGCCGGGTGAGGGATTTTTCATAAGTGCCAGCTACTCGCCCTGACCGACCGGTTGCAAATTCCCCAAGTTTCTTGCCGGCTTCCTCGATGGCGTCCACGACCCTTTCGGCCGCATCGGGGCTGTCCTTCGCGATGTAACGCAGAATTTCCAGATTATCTTGGTGTGCTTCCTTCGACCAAAGAACCGGCCTCATCCGCGCGGGGTCTTCCTGCGCTTGGCATCTTCGATGACCTCACGCATTTCGGCGACAGCCTGCTCGTGCGGTATAACGCCCCCAGCTTCCGCATCGGCCATGCCGCGCTTGATACCCTCGATGATTTCAAGCTCGCGCTCCACATAGGCCGCTACGGCCTCGCCAGCGAGGAACGATTTGCTGCGGTGCGTATCGGCGGCAATCCTGTCGAGCTTTTCTTTTACGTCGGGGCGGACCCGAATCGTCATGGTCGTGCTGCCGGCCATTTCGAAAACTCCTGTGTTGAACTGTGTACAATCTAACACATGTCGGCCTTGCCAGCTATCCCCCGCGTTCTCTCAGAGCCGCGTCCAGGTCTGAGACTTGCAAAGGATCTTCATCACGCAGCCCTGCATCCTTAGCGAATTGCCGGAAACCTTGCCCGCGCCGCTATAGGTCTTTTCGGCGGCCGGGTCGGTGATCTCGCCGGCATAGCTGCCGCCGGTTCCCGCAAGCGTGCCGATCTTCCGGCCGGCATATTTACCGGTCTTCAGCGTCACGCAGTAACTGCCGCCGCAGGATGCGATCACCGCCGTATCGCCGGCGGCCGTCTTCCAGTTGCCGACAATCGGCTCCTCGGCATGCGCGATACCCGCGATGACTGTTATGACGCCGGCAAGAACGAAGCTGCGGATCATCTTTTCCTCCATGATGTCCCTGTTCGGCCGTGAAAATAACTGACGCGAACGTAAAGGTAAATAAGGTCAATCACTATCATGCTGACTGCTGAAAAACGGGAGAAAAAGCTATGCGGCGAGCGTTCAAAGAGATCGCCTGCTGATTTCATGATGAACGTTCCGTTTATTTTCAAATCTGAATCTTTCGTAAAACCCGCTCGAAAATCCTTAATTCGCAGGGAGTCCGATGTTTAACGAAAATCCAATTTTACCAAGTGTTTGCACTTTGTTTGTCTCAAATTAATCATGCATTTTAGGCGTTTTTTGAAAGCCGTTTGGCATAGTGAACCCATCAAACGAGCGGGGCAAACCCGCCGGACCGGAAGGGCCGCAAGCCGCGATAGACGGCAAGGCCCCGAGGTAAAACAGGGTAAGTCATAAACAGGCTAACAGGGATAAAACCGATGGCACGCTTTGAAATGCACAATGCTGAAACGGCCACCATGGGTGGCGACAACAGCGCCGATGTCTTCTGCGAAATGGGTCTGATGTATGCGACCGGCCGCGGCTGCGAAGTCGATCTCGTTGCAGCCCACAAATGGCTGAACATCGCCGCAATCAAGGGCAACGACCGCGCCGCCGAGCTTCGTGCCGACGTGGCCGCCGCCATGGACAAGATGCAGCTCGCAGCAGCGTTGCGCGCCGCCCGCGAGTGGATGACGGTTCACTAAGACCGTCTCCGATCAGGAATTCGACAAGAGCAGTAATAACAACCTCAAAAAGAGGGGGGTGGCGGGGCGCTTTGGAGGGGGCCGACGCCGGGAGAAGAGAACCGCGACCGGATTTCCTCCACCGGCCGCGGTTCTTCTGTTTTATCGGCCGATCTTTTTCAGAACCTGCGGCAGAGCCTGTTCGAGCAGCGCCATATCCGCCTCCGGCCCGACGCTGATGCGGATGCAGCGGTTGAGGGGCGCCACACCAGGCATGCGGATGAAGACGCCGTGCTCTATCAGGCCGTCGACGATCGACCGCGCATAAGAGCCGTCGCGGCCTATGTCGATCGCCACGAAATTTGTTGCCGAGGGCAGGGGGACGAGGCCGTTCGCCCGGGCGATGCCGCCGATCCGCTCCCGGCCCGCATGGATTTTCCCGACCACCTCCACGAGATAGGCCTGGTCCTTCAGCGCCGCGAGCGCTGCAGCCGTTGCCAGCCGGTTCATGCCGAAATGATTGCGGATCTTGTCGAAGGCCTGCGCCGTGCCTGCCGTCGAGATGGCATAGCCGGTGCGTGAGCCGGCAAGTCCGTAGGCCTTGGAGAAGGTGCGGGTGCGAACAACGTTCGGCATTTCGATCAGCGAGGAGACCGACGGCAGCGAACCTGATGGTCCCGTCTCGCTATAGGCCTCGTCGAGCACCATCAGCGTCGTCTCGGGCAGCGCCCGGGCGAACGCGACGATGCTGTCGGCATCCCACCAGCTTCCCATCGGATTGTCGGGATTGGCGAAATAGACGAGCGGCGCGTTCTCGCGCTTCACCGCATCGAGCAGCCCGTAGAGATCCTCGCGGTCGTTTGCGTAGGGAACGGTCACCAGCCGGCCGCCGAAACCGGCGACGTGGAAATTGAAGGTCGGATAGGCGCCGAGCGAGGTAACGACGGGCGCGCCCGGCTCGATCACCAGCCGGACGATCTGGCCAAGCAATTCGTCGATGCCGCTGCCGATGGCGATATTGGCGGCCGAGACTCCGAGATGGGCGGCCAGCGCTTCCCTGAGCGCGAAATTCTCCGGGTCATTGTATTTCCAGATATTGCCGGCCTCTTCGCGCATCGCTGCAAACACGGAAGCGGCTGGGCCGAAGCCGTTCTCATTGGCGCCGATGCGCGCCGAAACGGCAAGTCCGCGCTGGCGCTCGATCGCCTCGGGGCCGACGAAGGGGACTGTGGAGGGCAGGGCGCTGGCAAGAGGTGTAAAGCGCGAAAAGGCGGACATGCGACGGCAGTTTCCCGGACATAATGACAATTGGCGAAACAATAGGCCCGGGCACGGCCAACGCAAGCAAGATTATTTCCGCAACGACTCGGCCTGTTCAGGCGCGGAAGATCGGCGCGCGTCGGGCAGCGATTGCTTCCATGTTGCCGACAAGGAAATCGGTGCGGACGACGCGGCGCAGAACCTCGGGGTCCATGATGTTGATGAACCGCACCCCGATGCGTTCCTTATGGCGATAGACCTCGGCGCAGCCGATCCGGTAGGCGAGGCCGAGAATGTTGAGATAATAATGCTTTGGCAGGCCGGCCGTGGTCGAGACGATGAAGGTGGCGCCGCCCTGGGAGATATCGATGATCTCGGCGCTTCGCATGGAGACGCCTGTGAGGCACGGCCGGACGGCGACAATGCGGGCTGGCCGTTTGACACTGAATTCTTCCCAGCGCAGGTCGTAGACAGCGGACTTGACCGTGGCAAGGTGTGTGGCGCGGAGCATAGTCATTCACATTCTCCGTCAGACGGGGCACATTTGGGGTCTTGATCGCGAGCAAGCTGGGGTCTTGCTCGAACCAAGGTCACATGAATGTTTTGCACATTCGTCAAATATAAAATGACAATTTTAACGAGTTTAAACTTTGTGCCCAAGCGGGACGCCCGATGTTCATAATCGGGACGCGGGCTTTCATCTCCAGGCTCCCGTTTCAGCCAAAAAATCTGACGGCGAGATATCCGCCGGCGGCAGTCAGCGCCGTCAGGGCCGTGCCCCAGACCATGTCGACCAGGCTCATGGCGAGCGGCCAGTTGCGAAGCGTAGCGAGATTGGTGATGTCATAAGTGCCATAGGCCGCCAGTCCCAGAATGGCACCGTGGAGAAACGCGGTGGCGATCGAGCCCGCCGACAGCGCCGGCAGCACGGCAAGCACAACCACCGCGGCGGCGAAGAACAGGTAGAACAGTGCGCCGACCGCGAGATTAGGCGAGGGCAGCATCAGCGCTCCCAGCTGATCGCGATAGAAGTTGCGGGCGATGAGGCCGAGCCATATCCCGTCGCAGATGAGAAGGGTGAGAAAGGTGCCGGCATAGGCGAGCAGTGATGTCTTCATCGTCAATCTCCCGAACTTGGCCTTTCTACGCAGCCAGGGCCGGCCGGATCGCCGCCCGTTCGATTTCGGTGCAATTTTCCCGAACTCTTTCAATGGCCAGGCGTTCTGCCTTGATCGATGAAGCACGGCGCGCTTCGAATGACGACAGCTAGGAGTTGAAGATGACCGACGTTAAAATCCCTTGGAAATCATGGGTCGTGGTCTGCAACGGAGCCAAGGCTCTGATCATGCAGAATGCCGGCGATGCCCAACTGATGAACCTGAAGGTGCTGGAAACTCTGACGCAGCCGAGTGAGCCGGATCGCGAAATCGGCGCCGACAAGCCCGGCCGCAGCCATGCCGCCGATGGCTTCAGCCGCAGTGCTGTCGAGGAGACCAACTGGCAGGATCAGGCCGAAGCCCAATTCCTGAAACAGGTCGCGGAAAGGCTGGATGAGCTGGCGCAGGAAAAGGATGTTCGCCGCATCGTCCTCGTTGCGCCGCCGAGAGCACTCGGCGCGCTGCGGCCGGCCCTCAGCGCCGACACGCAGGCAGCGATCTCCGTAGAATTGGCGAAGGACTATACCAATATGCCGGTCGACGAGATCGAGCGGCATCTCGCCGCCTGAGCCGGTTAGCAACCTCAGAGAACGCGGGTCGAACGGCCCGCGTTTTCTTATGTCGCCGCCTTATGCCCGGCAAACAGGTCTTCATGATCGGCAAAGAGCGCCGCCAGGCGGTCGATCACGATCCTGACCTCCGGCCGTTGCCGTTCGTCGTCATGCGCGACGATCCACATCTCGTAAGTCAGCTCGTCGATCACAGGGCCGGCGCGGACGAGCCTGCGCTCCTGGTCACCGATGAAACAGGGCAGCACGCCGCGTCCCGCACCGCCGCGGATGAGGTGAAACAGCATATGTGGCGTGTTCGTCCAGCTGGTGATCCAATAATCCGGCTGCTCGAAAGTCCATTTGTCCGCCGGCGTGATGGCGGTATCGGTGCCGAGCGAAATCCAGTTGCAGTTTGTCTCGTCATAGCCGGCGGCCTGATAGGCCGCATGCGCCACCTTGACCGAACGGCGGATCGCGACGTTGCCGCTCTCCGGCCGGCTGTGGCGAATGGCGATATGCGCCTCGCGATAGGTGAAATCGACGCTCGCATCGCAGGTCTTGTAGCACATGCGGAAGCTGTCTTTCGGCGTCCAGACGCTGGCCAGATGGTCGGCGACGAAGCGTGAAGTCCAGCTGTCGGCCGCCGTCGAGACGATCGGCAGTGTCAGCACCTCGCCGCGCCAGTCGGAGATCGCACGCGCCGCATCCTGCATCAGCCGGACGCGATCGAGCAGCTCCTGCCCGTCCTTGGCCAGAAGATAACCGGTGGGGCCGCGGCTGAACAGCGAGCGGCCGGTCACCCGTTCGAGCGCCAGCATGCGCCGGCCGATCGTCGGCGCGCTGAGCCCGGTGCGCTGAGCCGCCGCCGACAGCCCGCCGCCGGTCGCAACATGGAAGAAAAGTTGCAGGTCGTCCCAGCTCGCATCTTTCATGGATGAAAACCCCCTTTCCCCAGCGCCTCTACATCAGAAGGGCGCGAAGGCTTAGCTCAAGTGCTCCAGCAATAGATGGAGGATGAAGTAATGGATCTCAACTGGGTTATTCTCTTCAGGGAAATCGAAATCTGCAATCGCCGAATCCGCCGCGATCGCTTTGCCGATCCGCTCGCCGATCCGCTTGATCGTCCGGAATGGCGTGGATTTCTCTGGACCGTTTCGATCATCGCGCGTCTTGTCGCAAGACGGGCTGCAGAAACAAAGGTGCCGTGCCGCGATGATTCGCGGATCGGAAAAAGCCTCAGGTTTCGAAGTTCAATCGCAACACGTGGTGCAGGAATTCCGGATTGATCAGCATGTTGAAGCTGATCGTCACCAATTCACCTTCGCGCTTGACCACGGTCGCACCGATCTCGTCATGGATGCCGAGGATTTCGAGGAAGAAATGGCTCGGTATTTCCAGGTTCGGGCTGACTTCGAGCAATGCGCCGGCAAGCGTGATCGTGCGGATCAGGCAGCGCACCTGCGTTCCGGTGCTGAGGTGATGGCCGACGAAGATGATGTTGCTGGGCCTGTCGAGATTGAATTCCCTGTAGGCACGTTCCGGCTTGGGGTGTTCTGTGTCGAGGTGCATCTGAAAGGCCCTTTTAGCCTCCGCTTGTAATGCGACAGGATATTACGTGAAGAATGCTGACATTTGCTGAAGAACATCGTTAAAAATTGAATGCTTATGTGACCGCTGCGGGAAAATCGCACCGATTTCGTGCAGATTTGCCCCAAAGTTGCGCATTCCCAAGGCAGATGCGCCATTCTTGACATGTCGGCGGCGTTCGCGCATACAAAGGCCGGTTCGAGGCACCGGCCGCTCGCGGATGAAAATCCATGGTGAAGTCCTCGCGATCATGGTCACGGCCCTTTGTGCATGCTGACTGGCGGCAATGCGAGCTCCCATCCACAGTCGAAGAGCATGCCTTGCGAAGGCTCACGCCATGACGACGACCTATCCTGCCATTGAAGAATTGAAGGCTCAGGCCAAGCGCCTGCGCCAGGCGATGAACGATCGCGGCACCCCGCTGACCCACAGTGCGGCTCTGGAAATGATTGCCCGCCAGCACGGTGTACGCGATTGGAACACGCTCGCGGCCCTTGCGGCAAAGCCCAATGCCAGCCCGAAGACACCGCTCTTCGTCGGCGCGCATATTCGCGGCCGTTATCTCAATCAGCCGTTCACCGGCGAAGTCCTGGCGCTTTCGGCCCTGCCGGGCGGCGACCTTCACAGGATCACCATCCATTTCGACGAGCCGGTGGATGTCGTCACCTTCGAGAGCTTTTCAGCCTTTCGCCGGCGTGTGAACGCGCAGATCGATGCCGACGGCGTGTCGCCGAGGAAGACCTCGAACGGCGTGCCGCATTTGGTGCTCGATCTCTAGATTGTTTTGTCCTTTTGAGGCCGTCCGGATCCAAATGATTTAGCCGGATCGGGCCCTGCCTCCTATCGCACGGATTTCTCCATGACCGATCTTTCCGAAGGCAATGCCTTTCTCACCGGCTGGCTGCCGGGCGTCTTCATCAAAACGGCGGCACCGATCGTCGCGATCACCACCGTCAACGGCCTGTTCACCGTCGTCGACGCCTATTTCCTTGGCGCCTATGTCGGCCCGGATGCGCTCTCTGCCGTCAGCCTGATTTTTCCCGGTTTGATGCTGCTGGTCGCCCTGCAATCGCTGGTCTCGAACGGTATGGCGAGTATCCTCGCCCGCCGGCTCGGCGCCGGCGATCGTCAAGGCGCGCGTCGGGTGTTTGCCGGCGCGCATGCGCTGGCGCTCGCCGTCACCCTCATCCTCAATCTGGTCTACTGGATCGTTGGCCGACAGATCATCGATGCCGGTGCTGCCGGCAATGCTGCCGTGGCCGATGGCGCCATGCTGTTCATGGGCGCGATGATCGCCTGTGCGCCGATCAGCTTCTTCCTGTCGCTGCATCTCGACGGGCTGCGCTGCGAAGGCAAGATCGGTTTCATGACCTTGGTGACGCTGTCGGCCTCGCTGCTCAACATCTTCGCCAACTGGCTGTTCATGGCGGTGATGCATTGGGGCGTGCTCGGTTCGGCAGCCGGCTCCATCGCATCGCAATGCGTCTGTCTCGCAGCCGTGCTCGCCTTTCGCTGGCGCCGGCCGGCGGCACTAAGGCCGTCTCCGGGGTTGGCTCTTGCCGAATGGCGCGGCATCGTCGCCTTCGGCGCGCCGATGAGCCTCGGTTTCATCGGCATATCGCTGGCCTCGGCCGCCATTCTGATCAACATCTCTCTCTGGAGCGAACATGACTAGGTCGCGACGGTGGCCGCCTACGGCATCATCACCCGGATCATGACCTTCACCTATCTGCCGCTGCTTGGTCTCAGCATCGCGCTGCAGACGGTCGCCGGCAACAATCACGGCGCCGGCCTCCGGCTCCGCGTCGGCCGCAGCCTGCAGATCGCCATGCTCGCCGCACTCGTCTATTGCACCCTGGTGGAGATCATCGTCGAGCTGCTGGCCGGCCGCCTCGGCGCCGTCTTCGTCGCCGATCCCGCGATCATTGCCGAGGTCAGGCGAATTCTGCCCTGGACGATCGGCGCCTATTTTCTCTTCGGGCAGATGATGATCCTGTCATCCTATTTCCAGTCGATCGGCGATGCGCCGCGTGCGGCGATCTTTGGCCTGTCGCGGCCCTATCTGCTCACCCTGCCGCTTACCTTCCTGCTACCCTTCGTCTTCGGCGAACAGGGGATCTGGATGGTGCCGGTCTTTGCCGAGGCAGGCATGTTCATCCTTGCCTTCCTGGTGCTGTCGCAGAACGCCAAACGCCGGGGCTGGCGGTACGGGCTTCTGCCCGTCTAAAGCAATTCCAGCAAAACGGTGCAACGGTTTGCGTCCGGAATTGTGCAGAATAAAGATATAGACGCAAAAGCCGCGCCGGGAGCGCGGCTTTTGCCTGATATCGTCTATTCCTTGCCGCTCGAAGCGGCCGTTGTCGCGGCTTCCGCCTCATTCAGCGCCTCGGCGCATTCCTGGCAGCAGACCTCGACAGTCTTGCCGCCGAGCTTGACGGTGATGGTCTCCGCACCGAGTTCGCAGTCGCAGGCGGCGCATGTGGTCTTCTTCATCTGATGATCCTCCGTTGATCGTCCCGCGATCGGGACAGGCTGATAAGATCATTGAAGTCCGCATTGCCGCTGTCGAAATCTTTAGCGATCGACCCCCCGCATAATTCCTTAAATTGGGATCGATTTAAGGAATTATGCGGGGATTCAAAGTGCTACAGCGTCCTTGCGGCTCTCGAAAAGACCCGCGGCGCTGTAGGCTTTCACTAGCGCCGAAGCTGCGCCGCGCGTTGGAATTCGGCCGGAGTCTGCCCGAAAGTCTGCTTGAAGGAAGCGCTGAAATGGCTGTGGCTGGAAAAGCCGAGGTCGAGACCGAGCGCGGTCAGATCCTCATATTGGCCAAGCAGATCGAGCGCGCGGGCAAGCCGCAGCCGCAGCTGGTAGCGGTAAAGTGGCGTCGCCTCGACCTGCTGGAAGACCTGGGTGAGATAAACGGGCGAGACGCCCACTTCGGTGGCGATTTCCGAAAGTGTCCAGCGCCGCGCGAGATCGGAGGAGAGCACCAGCTTTGCCCGGTCGACGAGCTTCTGTCGGCCGGCGCTGGCGCCCGCCGCATGCGATGTGCGCTCGCCGAGCGAGCGGCGCACCAGCGTCAGCGCCAATATTTCCGCTTCCAGCGTTTCGGCGACGTTGCGGCTGAGACCATGACGCAGGAGAGCGACCAGCGCCTGCGCGCGCGGATCGATCCGCCGGCGCTGGCGGCGAAAGGCAAAGGGCGGGCCGGGCTGCGCCTGCTCCTTCGGCGTGAGCTCTTCGAGCATGGATTCGTCGATCGCCAGATCGATGCAGGCATCGCCACCCTCGATTGGGTGGCTGATCCGGTATCCCTGGCCGGCATTGAAGAACAGAACCTGATTGGCTTCGGCCACCGTATCATTGCGGCCGACATGCCGCATGAATACGCCGCGATAGGGATAGACGAGGCTCGTCTTGTGAGCGCATTCCTCGTCGCTTGTGTGGCGGCATTCGCCATTGCAGACGATGTCACGAATGGTGACCGTCTTCGTTTTCAGGAGCGGCGCTGTTGAAAACTGCGACATTGCATCTTCCGGGTCAGACAGGCCGCCCGATGAGGCGACCTAGCGGCACAATATCACGCTTAAGTTTCAGCAGCGACTGTAGACATGGACGTCGCTTTCGGTCTGCCCCCTGGAAAGGCCGATATCCTTCAACTGCTCGTCGGACAGCTCCATCAGAGCATTGCAGTTGCGCCGTTCGTTCATTTTGCGCGCCAGCCACTGTGCTGCGGTGACTATAGCAAGGAACCGGCCGGGCCGCATATTGCGGGCCGAGATTGTGGAATTCGAGCTATGCATTGTGATCCTCCATCCGTGATTGGATGGAGGCAGTGAACCATCAGCGGCGGTTCCGCGCTGTCAGATTATTTAGCGATCGAACGCGACGCTTACGCTTTCAGCAGCCACTCGTGCTCGGCGGCATTGTGGAATTTCCAGATCCGCTGCGGTCCGGCCATGACGTTGAGGTAATAGAGGTCGTAACCATGGCAGGCGGCGCAGGGGTGATAGCCTTTCGGCACCAGCGTCACGTCGCCGTCCTCGAGCGCCATCGCTTCGTCAAGGGAGCGATCGTCGGTGTAGACGCGCTGGAAAGCGAAACCCTGCGGCGGGTTGAGCCGATGATAATAGGTCTCTTCCAGGAAGCTCTCGTTCGGCAGGTCGTCCTGGTCGTGTTTGTGCGGCGGATAGGAGGAGGTGTGGCCTCCGGGCGTAATCACCTCGACGACCAGCAGCGAATGCGCCGAGCTGTCGTCTTCCGGCATGATATTGTTGACATAGCGCACATTCGTGCCCTTGCCGCGCGTCACCTGCGGGTGCGTGCCGGGCGGGATGGCCTTTGCCTGATAGGTGCCGCCGCCGGGTGCGGAGCAGACGGCGAGCTCCAGATCGGTCTCCGCCGTCACCGACCACGTCGATTCCATCGGGATGTAGAGCGCATGCGGCGCACCTTCGAACGGGTTCATGCGGCCGCCGAGCGTGCCGAAATCCTTGGTGCCGGCAGACGCTTTGCCCTTGCCGGTCACCCAGACGAGGCAGACTTCGCGATCACCCGTCTCTCCCGAAACGGTCTCGCCCGGCTTCATCCGATGCAGATCGAAGCCGACATAGGTCCAGCCGGCGTTTTCCGGGGTGACATGCGTGACGCGGCCATACGTGCCTGATGGTTTCACCTTGAGATTTGGCATTGGTGTTTTTCCTCGTAAGTTGGAAAATTCCCCTCCCCAACCCCTCCCCACAAGGGGGAGGGGCTAACCTGCCGTGCTGTCTCGCCCATATTACGGCCTTCCTTTTTTCAAGGTGGCCGCCATCTGGTGCGGGGCGGTGCCTCAAGTTAAGTCCCTCCCCTTGTGGGGAGGGGTTGGGGAGGGGTCTTTTGCTCCCGCTATCCCTTAGGAAAGCCTTCCGTTTCCACGGTATAGCCCGCAGCCGTCATGACGCGCATCAACTCGGCGTGACCGATCTCGGCCATTTTCTGCGGCGGAGCCTTGCGCGGATCCTGTTCGGCCTCGACAACGAACCAGCCTTCATAGCCGTGATCGGCCAGCCGCTGGACGATGGCGCCGAAATCGAGCGAGCCGTCGCCCGGCACCGTGAAGGCGCCAAGTGCCACCGCATCGAGGAAGGACTGCCGGCTGCGATCCAGTCCATCCACCACAGGTTTGCGGATATCCTTGACGTGAACATGGTTGATGCGGGCGTGGTGGTTCCCAATGGCGCGCAGCACGTCGCCGCCGGCAAAGGCGAGATGCCCGGCATCGAGCAGCAGCGGGATGCCTTCGCCCGAATGGCGCATGAAGGCGTTGAGTTCCGGCTCGGTTTCGACGACGGCCGCCATGTGATGGTGATAGGAAAGCGGCATGCCCTGCTCGGCGCACCATTCTCCGAACCGGGTGACGCGGTGCGCATAGGCCTTCATCTCGTCATCGGAAAGGCGAGGCTTGGTCGCGAGCGGCTTGGAGCGGTCGCCCTGGATGGAACGGCCGACTTCGCCATAAACGATGCAGGGCGCGGCGACGGCCTTGAACAGTTCGATCATCGGCGCGATGCGGTCCTTGTTGGCGGCAAGCTCCTCGTCAACAAGCGTGCCCGAGAACCAGCCGCCGCACAGCGTGACGTCGGCTGCACGGAGAATCGGCAGCATCACCTTTGGATCGTCGGGGAAGCGGCGGCCCTTTTCCATGCCGGTAAAGCCGGCACCGCGCGATTGCCGCAGGCATTCCTCCAGGGACACATCGTCGCTGAGCTCAGGAAGATCGTCGTTCCACCAGGCGATGGGCGACATGCCGAGTTTGGCCTTCATCAACATTCTCCTTAAAAGCATTGCGGAAGAGCTCTGCTCTTCCGAAAAAATGATAGCGATAGATCAGCCGATACGCTGGGCGGCGCGTGCTTCGACATAGCCCTTGCGCGCTTCGTTGACCTCTTCGCGCGGGCTGACCTCCGGCACCGCGACATCCCACCAGTGGCCGCCGGCCTCCGTGGTAATAAGCGGATCGGTGTCGATAACGAAGACCGAGGTGCGATCGTTCTTCCTCGAGTCGGCGATCGCCTGCTCCAGCTCGGCGATCGAGGCGACCTTGACGGCGATGGCGCCCATGCTTTCGGCATGCGCGCGGAAATCGATCTCCGGCATCACCTCGTGGTAGGAGTCCTTCAGCAGATTGTTGAAGTTGGCGCCGCCGGTTCCCATCTGCAGCCGATTGATGCAGCCATAGCCGCGATTGTCGAGCAAGACGATGTTGAGCTTGAGGCCGAGCATGACCGAGGTGGCGATCTCGGAATTCATCATCATGTAGGAACCGTCGCCGACCATGACGACCACATCCCGTTCGGGACGCGCCATCTTGGCGCCAAGCCCGCCGGCGATCTCGTAGCCCATGCAGGAAAAGCCGTATTCCATGTGATAGCTGCCCGGCGCCGTCGCCGGCCAGAGCTTGTGCAATTCACCGGGAAGGCCGCCGGCAGCGCAAAGCACCGTCGTATTCTCACCGCCGATCGTGCGCGCCACCGCGCCGATCACCTGCGCATCGGAGGGCAGGGCGGCATTGGTCGTGGCCATTGCCCTGGCCGCAGCCTCCATCCAGACCTTCTTTTCCGCAGCCGCCTTCTCGGTGAGGGCGGCCGGCGCCTTCCAGCCCGAAAGTCCGGCCGAAAGCGCCTTCAGCCCTTCGCGGGCGTCTGTCACCAGCGGATAGCTGTCGTGCTTCACCGCGTCATAGGCGGCGATATTGAGGCCGATCATCTTCAGGCTGTCATTCTTGAACAGCGCCCAGGAGCCGGTAGTGAAATCCTGGCAGCGCGTGCCGACGGCGATAACGAGATCCGTCTCTTCGGCGATCGCATTCGCCGCCGACGTGCCGGTGACGCCGACCGAGCCGAGTGCCAGCGGGTGGGTCTCGTTGATCGCCGACTTGCCGGCCTGGCTGACGACGACGGGAAGGCCGTGGGCCTCGGCAAAGGCGGTAAGCTCCTTCGTCGCCTGCGAATAAAGCACGCCGCCGCCGGCAACGATCACCGGCTTCTGCGACGCCTTGATCAGCGCGATGGCATTCGCCAGCTCGTCTGCATCCGGCTGCGGCCGGCGGGCCGTCCAGACTTTTTCATCGAACAGGCTTTCCGGATAATCGAAGGCTTCTGCCTGAACGTCCTGGCAGAGCGACAATGTCACCGGGCCGCAATCCAAGGGGTCGGTCAGGACCTGCATGGCGCGCTTCAGCGCCGCGATGATCTGCTCGGGCCGGGTGATGCGGTCGAAATAGCGCGAAACCGAACGGAAGGCATCATTGGCTGAAACCGTGCCGTCGCCGAAATCCTCGATCTGCTGCAGCACCGGATCCGGCGCGCGGTTGGCGAAGACGTCGCCCGGCAGGAAGAGAACGGGAATACGATTGACATGCGCCACGCCGGCGGCCGTCACCATGTTCAGCGCGCCGGGGCCGATCGAACTCGTGCAGGCCATGAAGCGCGTGCGGAAATTCGCCTTGGCATAGGCGATCGCGGCATGCGCCATGCCCTGTTCGTTGTGAGCGCGATAGGTCGTCAATTCATCGCGCACCTGATAGAGCGCCTCGCCGATGCCGGCGACGTTGCCGTGACCGAAGATCGCCCAGACGCCGCCGAAGATCGGCACTTTCTTGCCGTCGACGATCGTCATCTGTACCTTGAGGAAATGCGTGACGGCTTGCGCCATCGTCAACCGTATCGTCTTGCCCATCGGGTCCTCCCGCAATCTTTCTTTTCGCGCTTTTCCCTCCCCAACCCTCCCCTCAAGCGGAGGGGTTAACTTGCCGGGCTCCCTTCATTCTCGCCGCAACGTCTCCTCCAATGGGAAGCTTGCTGATGGCGTGAGGCGGTGCCCGGGTTAAGTCCCTCCCCTTGTGGGGAGGGGTGGGGAGGGGTCTTAATTCTAAGTCTACTGATGTCCGCGGGTCTTCAGCCACGCCTCTGTCAGTTGCCGGAAGCGGCCGGCCATATCGGCGATCGCTTCCTCGTCGTTCATTTCGCCCGAAAGCCAGGCGCGCGCCGGATCGGCAAAGATCGTCCGGCCGACGGCGAAGCCCTTCACGGAGGGGGCAGCCAGCGTCGCCTCGAAGCAGGAGATCAGCTCGTCGGCGGGCGCCTCGAGCCCCAGCAGCACGATACCGCGGCACCATGGATCATTTTTGGCTATCACCGCATCGATCTTTTTCCAGGCCTCACGGGATGCTTGCGGCTCCAGCTTCCACCAGTCCGGCTTGATGCCGAGCGCATAGAGCTCCTCCAGCGCGGTCGCGATGGTATCGTCGGTCAGCGGGCCGTTCTTGCCGGCGATGATCTCCACCAGCAGCTCGCGGCCAACCTTGCGGGAGGCCTCGAACAGAGTGCGCAGCTTCTCCTGCTGCTCCGTCTTCAATTCAGCCGGATCATCAGGATGATAGAAACACAGGCACTTGATGCAATGATTGAGCGGCCATTCGACGAGCTGCGAGCCGATATCCTGGCTGAATTCGAAGCGCAGCGGCTTCGAGCCCGGCAATTCCACCGGCCGGCCGATCCAGGAGAAATTCTTCGTCGCCGCATCGAAGAAAGCGTCGCGGCCGAAGCGTTCGTCGATCAGCATGCCGTAGCCGTCGCGGCCATTCGAAACCCGCGCCGCCGCCGCGACCGCCAGCCGCTTGAAGGCGACGATCTTCTCGTGGCCGACGCCGAGTTCATCGGCGACGCTGACGAGCTGCGAGCGGTGGTCGATCGCCAGCGCCATCAAAAGCGGGATTTCGCCGCGCCGGGTCGATGCCCAGTGGATATGGTTGATCGCCTCGTCCTTGCGCAGCGCCCGGTGTTTGCTTCCGGTCGTCAGGAAGAAGTCGAGTTCGGCCCAGGTCGGATATTCCGGCGAGCAGAGCAGGCGGGAGACAGCGAAGGCGCCGCAGGCATTGGCCCAGGTCGCACAGGTCTTCAGCGGCTCGTCGCGCAGGAAGCCGCGCAGGAAGCCCGACATGAAGGCATCGCCGGCGCCGAGCACGTTGAAGACTTCGATCGGGAAGCCCTGGCCGATGATGCCGGCTTCCAGATCGTCGGCAATCGGCCCGTCATAGACGATGCAGCCCATGGCGCCGCGCTTGAGCACGATCGTCGCCGGCGACAGGCGGCGAATCTCCTTCAGCGCGCCAAGCACGTCGTCGGCGCCGGACGCGATCAGGACTTCTTCTTCGGTGCCGACGATGAGATCGCAGTCGGGCAGCGTCTCCTTCATCTTCGAGGAGACTCGGTCGGATTTCACATAGCGCTCGAAGCCTTCCGCATGCCCGGCAAGGCCCCAGAGGTTCGGTCGGTAATCGATGTCGAAGATCACCTTGCGGCCGTTCGCCTTGGCGATGCGGATAGCCTTGCGTTGCGCGGCTTCGGTATTCGGCCGTGAGAAATGTGTGCCGGAAACGAGAACGGCGCGCGACGATCTGATGAAATTTTCGTCGATATCGCCTTCATCGAGCGCCATGTCGGCGCAGTCCGAGCGATAGAAGATCATTGGCGACACGCCCTCGGCCTCGACCGCAAGCAGCACCAGCGCCGTCAGCCGCTCCTTGTCGGTGATGATGCCGTCTGTGGCCACACCTTCGCGCGCCGACTGCTCGCGGATGAAGCGTCCCATCTGCTCGTCGCCGACGCGGGTGATGAGGCCGGATTTGAGGCCGAGCCGCGCCGTGCCGATGGCGATATTGGCGGGGCAGCCGCCGACGGACTTGGCGAAGGAGCCGATATCCTCCAGCCGCGAACCGATCTGCTGGCCGTAAAGATCGACCGAAGAGCGGCCGATGGTGATCACATCAAGCGCCGGCTCCGGCTGTGAATCCGGATTCGATTGTACCATGATGTCCTCCCGCTAGATTTTGCGCGGCTTCCAGTGCCTGCGAATTTTCAATAATGAAACATCGGTTCCGATATTTTGTCAATTCGGAATGTTTATTCCATTTTGCCTTTTACAGGTTTTGACGGCTGACCCTTGCGCCGCCGTTCAGCGATTGCAACCGGTAATGCCATGGTGAGCGCCATCGAGGCCGAAAGCGAGCGGAAGCCGGCGAAATCGGCCTCCGCCACCTCGAACCAGTGCGTGGCGCAGGCGGCAAGCGGCGAGAAGGCCGAATCGGTGATCGCAATGACGGGGACGCCGCGATCGGCAAGCTCCTGGCTCTGGCTGAGGCTGTCGGCCGCATAGGGCGAGAAGCTCGCCGCGATCGCTGCATCCTTCGGTGTTGCGAACTGCACCATTTCAGGGTCGACGCCGTTCGGCGAGGCGACGATCTGGTGGCGGATGTTGAGCTTAGAAAAAGCGTAGGTCATGTGCGCCGTCAGCGGGTAGGAGCGCCGTTTGGCGATCAGGTAGATCGTCTCGGCGTTGGCAAGGATATTCACCGCTTTGGTGAAAGTATCGCTCTGCACCGTTGCGGCCAGCCGGTTGACCGACTGATTTGCCGCGGCAATGAAGCCAGAGAGCAGATTGGCGTCCTCATCGTCGCCGCTCGATTGCTCCAGCGTGACGAGGCGCTCTTCGTAGCTCAGCGTCCGGTCCCGCAATCTTTCGCGAAAGATGCTCTGCAGGTCGGAAAAGCCTCCATAGCCCAGATGATGCGCCAAGCGCACCAGCGTCGAGGGTTGGACGTCGGAGGCCGCCGCGATGCTCGCCGTCGTGCCGAAGGCGATCTCATCGGGATTGCCGAGCGCGAAGGCGGCGACCTGTGCCAGCCGCTTCGGCATGCTTGCCTTGCGCTCGATGATGGTGCTGCGCAGGCTTTCGAAATCGCGCGGTACACGCGCGTGCCTCTGGGGATCGTTATCCATGCTTGCGGCTCATGAGATGAAACAAATATTCCATATTATCGAACATAAACGATTTCAAACGACACGGCTAATTGTTTTTAATCCCCTGTAATTGAAGGCTTTTGGACAATCTCTTCGCGAAGAACGCAGAAATGCCTGTGAGTAGGTCCCTTGTCAAAATGATCCAAATATTCCAAAAATCCGCGCGCAGCTCTCGAGGAGACGGAAATGAAGCCACTCGGCATCGGTTTGATCGGCACTGGTTATATGGGCAAGTGCCATGCATTGGCGTGGAATGCAGTAAAGACGGTGTTCGGCGATGTCGAGCGTCCGCGTCTCGTGCATCTGGCCGAAGCCAATGCTGGGCTTGCTGAGACTCGGGCCGGTGAATTCGGCTTCGAGAAGGCAACGGCCGACTGGCGGGCGTTGATCGCCGATCCCGAGGTCGACGTCGTCTCCGTCACCACGCCCAATCAGTTCCACGCCGAGATGGCGATTGCTGCCCTTGAGGCCGGCAAACATGTCTGGTGCGAAAAGCCGATGGCGCCGGCCTATGCCGATGCCGAGCGCATGCTGGAAACGGCGAAAAAATCCAGCAGGGTTGCCGCCCTTGGCTATAATTACATCCAGAATCCCGTCATGCGGCACATCAAAACGCTGATTGGCGAAGGCGCCATTGGCACAGTCAATCATATCCGCGTCGAGATGGACGAGGATTTCATGGCCGATCCCGATGTCTTCTTTTATTGGAAGAGCGAGCTTTCCGCCGGCTACGGCGCGCTCGACGATTTCGCCGTGCACCCGCTGTCCCTGCTCTGGTATCTCTTCGGCCATGTCGAGGCCGTTATAACGGATATGGTGAGGCCCTATGCCGATCGCCCGTTGAGCGAGGGTGGCCGCCGTGCCGTCGAAAACCACGATGGCGCCAACGTGCTGATGCGGCTTGGCGGTGGCATCTCCGCCGTGTTGATGGCGAATCGCGCCGCCTGGGGTCGCAAGGGCCGGATCGCCCTGCAGATTTACGGCTCGAAAGGCTCGATCGTCTATGATCAGGAGCGGATGAACGAATTCGAACTCTATCAGGCCGACGGCCGCGGCTCCGAACAGGGTTTCCGCAAGATACTGGCGGCACCCGCCCATCAGCCTTATGATCGCTTCATCCCGGCGCCAGGCCACGGCCTCGGCTTCAACGATCTGAAGATCATCGAATGCCGCGAGTTGATCCGGGCAATATCAGGCGAACCGTCGTCGATTGTGACATTCGAAGACGGTCTCAGGATAGAAAAGTCGGTGCATGCCATGGCACAGTCCTTCCACGAGCGTCGCTGGATCGAGATCGGCTGAATGTAAGAGGCCGCTTTCCGTTGACGGGGCGTGGGCTACTGCATAATCCCTGAAATCGGGATCGATTTCAGGGATTATGCAGAAACTCAAAAATGCGACTGCGTCCTTTGCGCGTCTGAAAGACACGCGGCGCTGTCGGGAATAGGCCTTGGCGTGGTTGTCGGGCGCAGCTTCAGGAGCGAGATCGTGACGGATAGACTGGTGATCATCGGCGCGGGACAGGCCGGTTTCGCATTGGCAGCCAAGCTGCGTGCGTTGAAGGATACGCGCCCGATCACCCTCATCGGAGCAGAGGACGTCGCCCCTTATCAGCGCCCGCCGTTGTCGAAGAAATACCTGCTTGGCGAAATGGCCTTCGACCGCCTGCTGTTTCGCGCCGAGCACTGGTATGCCGACAATGACGTCGACCTTCGCCTTTCGACTTGGGCCGAGCAGATCAAGCCGGACAGCAAGCAGGTCCTGCTGCAGGACAGCTCCGTTCTCGATTACGGCACGCTGGCGCTCGCCACCGGCTCGACGCCGCGCCGGCTGCCGGCCGCGATCGGCGGCGATCTCGAAGGCGTCTATGTCGCCCGCGACAAGCGCGATGCCGATCTGCTGGCCGAGGAGATGCGCCCCGGCCGCCGTGTTCTGATCATCGGTGGCGGTTATATCGGCCTCGAGGCGGCAGCCGTTGCCCGCCATCGCGGTCTGGAAGTCACTGTCATCGAGATGGCCGACCGCATCCTGCAGCGCGTCGCGGCGAAGGAGACCGCCGACATCATGCGCGCGATCCATGAGGCCCATGACGTGGTGATCCGCGAAAAGACAGGGCTCAAGCATCTGATCGGCAAGGATGGCCGCGTCACCGGCGCCGCACTTTCCGACGGATCAGTCATCGACATCGATTTCGCCGTCGTCGGCATCGGCGTCGCGCCGAACGATCAGCTTGCCAAGGAAGCCGGCCTCGAA
Source organism: Rhizobium sp. CB2179 (assembly GCF_057653455.1). Classification (NCBI taxonomy): domain Bacteria; kingdom Pseudomonadati; phylum Pseudomonadota; class Alphaproteobacteria; order Hyphomicrobiales; family Rhizobiaceae; genus Rhizobium; species Rhizobium sp. CB2179. The sequence continues at coordinate 1,129,932 of NZ_CM172781.1, forward strand.
GTCGCCAACGGCATTGTCGTCGACGAATTCGCCCGCACCTCCGATCCGGCGATCTTTGCCGCCGGCGATTGCGCCGCTCTTCCCTGGCAGGGTGGTCGCATCAGGCTCGAATCGGTGCAGAACGCCGTCGACCAGGCCGAAGCAGCCGCAGCAGTCATCGCCGGCGGCAGCGACCCTTATGCGCCAAAGCCGTGGTTCTGGTCCGACCAGTATGACGTCAAGCTGCAGATCGCCGGCTTCAATCTCGGTTATGACGAGACGCTGCTGCGCCCCGGCACCCGCGAAGGCGCCCATTCAGTCTGGTACTTCAGGGAAGGCCAACTGATCGCCGTCGATGCGATCAACGACGCGAAAGCCTATGTGACCGGCAAAAAACTGCTGGAATCCGGGACCAACCCCGATAAATCGATTCTCGCCGACCCTTCTGCGGACCTCAAGAGCCTGCTCGGCTGAGCTCGGCTTGTTCATCGACGAGAACGAAGCGCGATCAAATTCCGCGGATTGCGGCAGGAAACGCTGTCGGTTTGCGTAACCAGCCGAATTGCAGCTCGCTGCATTTCTTCTGGTGAAAACTCAAAAAACCCTTGCATTCACAGACCGGTCGCCATAGTTAGGCCGCACCGGAGAGGTGGCCGAGTGGTCGAAGGCGCTCCCCTGCTAAGGGAGTATACGTCAAAAGCGTATCGTGGGTTCGAATCCCATCTTCTCCGCCATTCCGATTTCCTGAGCACGCGTCGATCGTTTTTCTGGCAGGGAATCATTTTCGCTTAGTCGGCTAGGCCGGGCGACAAAAAAATCTCTCTGCCTCGAGCGAGAGAATCGCCTGCGGGAATCACCTCCCGCGCTCAAGCCACCGGCAGGGGCGAAAGCGGATCGGTGCATGTCCGGTTACGCTTCCGGCAATCATGAATCCCCCGCAAGTGCCGCATTTTGTCAAAAAAGTGTCTCGAAAGTGTCGTTAGGCGCATGTCCAATTCTTTGTTGGGCCGACCTAAGCCTCCGCAAAATCAGGGTTTTCTTAACAAAGCATAAAGGAAACCGGGGCCGGCTGCCCGACTTGTGTCCTTTCAGCAACAGAATGTCGGGAAGGCTTCCTCAAATGCCCTATCTACACAAGTTGGTGATTGCGTGACGGCTTCCGTCTTGTATTTTCAACCTCGGAAGCAAGGGCGACTGATCGTCCACTTCTTGAAACACGGGGATGGGGCAGGGAACGCTGCTCAGCGAAAGATCCCAAACCCGATCGAAACTTTGAATTGGAGGTCATTTATGAACATCAAGAGCCTTCTTCTCGGCTCCGCTGCTGCTCTCGCAGTAGTTTCCGGTGCTCAGGCTGCTGACGCTATCGTTGCTGCCGAGCCGGAACCGGTTGAATATGTTCGCGTCTGCGACGCTTACGGCACCGGCTACTTCTACATCCCGGGCACCGAAACCTGCCTCAAGATCAACGGCTACATCCGTTTCCAGGTCAACGTTGGCGAAGACATCGGCGGCGATTCTGACTGGGATGCAACGACCCGCGGCCAGGTTCAGTTCACGGCCAAGAGCGACACCGAGTATGGTCCGCTGACCGGCGTCATCGTCATGCAGTTCAATGCTGACAACGCCACCGATCAGGCTGCCAAGCTCGACTCCGCTTACCTCGACATCGCGGGCTTCCGCGCTGGTCTCTTCTACAGCTGGTGGGACGATGGCCTCTCCGGCGAAACCGACGACATCGGCTCGCCGGTCACGCTGCACAACTCCATCCGTTATCAGTACGAAACCGACTCCTTCTACGCTGGCATCAGCGTCGACGAACTCGAAGACGGCTTCTACAAGACGGACGAAGAAGCCAACAACGTTGGTGTTGCAGTCGGTCTCGGCGGCAAGGCTGGTGCATTCAGCTACCAGATCACTGCAGGCTACGACGTCGACAATGAAGACGGTGCTGTCCGTGCAATGGGTACGGTTGACATCGGTCCTGGTACGCTCGGCCTCGCTGCCGTATACGCTACCGGCCCGAGCTCCTACTACACCAAGGCTGAATGGGCTATCGCTGCCGAATACGCTATCAAGGCAACCGACAAGCTTAAGATCACCCCTGGTGTCCAGTACTACAGCAACTACTACGTTGCTGGCGACGACTTCAGCGACAACGAAGCTTGGAAGGTCGGTCTGACGGTTGATTACCAGATCGTCGACAACTTCTACGCCAAGGCTTCGGTTCAGTACCTCGATCCGGAAGATGCTGACGACTCCACGACGGGCTACTTCCGCCTGCAGCGTTCGTTCTAATCTGATCTGACTTCGGTCAATCAGGAAAGCCCGGCTCTCGAGCCGGGCTTTTTGTATTTGGACGAATGGCCCATTGTGCCAGTTGACCAGTGTCGATCAGGTTTATCGGCAGGTGGCGAGAAAAGCTCGAAGTGCTGTCGGGATATTGCCGAGATGCGGGAGCGGGGCATGTCCTTGCCCTTCGGCAGCATGTCGGATCAAGCCCGGATGCCGCCGTGCCATTTCACCGGCGGTTTCCTGTGAAAGCAGCGACGTATTGTCACCGCGGATCAGCATCAGCGGCAACCGGCTCAGGCTTTCGAATTGCTCCCAGAGATCAGGCAGCGGCTGGCTGAAATCGATCGATTTGAGCGCCTCCGCGATCGCCGGGTCGAAATCGGCGACAGGCCTTCCATCGATATCGCGATAAAGGGCAAGCGCCATCTCGCCCCAGTCTTGCTCTGTAAGCGCGGTAAACGACGCGCCATGATTTTCCTTCAATATAACGGCCGCCTCGTTCCAATCCGCCGGCTTTCGACCGCTGTTGAGGTAATCGCGGATCCGCGCCAGCCCCACAGCCTCAAGCACAGGCCCGATGTCGTTGAGGATGACAGCCTCGAGAAGATCCGGCCGTGTCGCCGCGATCAGATGCAGGATCAGCCCGCCCCGCGACGTGCCGATGAAGATCGCCCGCTCGATGCCGAGTGCTGCGCAGGCGGCAATGACGTCGCCGGCTTCGATGGCGAGATTGTAGTTCGCCTTGTTCTCATCCCATGCCGAGTTTCCCCGCCCGCGCGAATCGAGTGCAACCACCCTGCGCGGCACTTTTGTGTCTCGGGAAAGAAGCAGTGCAAGCGGATGAAAATCCCGCGTATTGCGGGTCAGGCCGGGCAGACAGATCACCGGCATCCGTCCAGCGGTCGCCGCCCGGTCGGACAGGTAATCGCGGGCATGAAGCCTCAACCCATCAGAAGAAGTGAAAAATCGTTCCTGAAAACCGCCTTCATCCGTATCCGGCATCGCATCCCTCGAGACCTGTTTGATCCCGAAGATGTAGCTTGCTTTTCGAGCCGCGCCAAACGGCTTCAGGAGGCGCTGCGTCCGCCGATCAGGTCGCGCTCGATATCGGTGGACTGGCCGAGACGGGCTTTATAAACTTCGTAATTCTCCATCACCCGCTGCACGTAGTTGCGCGTTTCGGGGAAGGGGATGCGTTCGATCCAGTCGACGATCTCGTCGATCGGCCTGCCGCGCGGATCGCCGTAACGGCCGATCCACTCCGGCACCCGCTTCGGCCCGGCATTATAGGCGATGAAGGTGAGGATATAGGAGCCGCCGAAGGCATCGATCTGCTCACCGAGATAATGCGCGCCGAGTGTCGCGTTATAGCCGGCATCGGCCGTCAGCTTGTCCTTGGAAAAGGCGATGTTGTGGCGCTTGGCCACCGCCTGGGCTGTCCCCGGCAGAAGCTGCAGCAGGCCGCGCGCGTTCGCCGCCGAAACGGCGGCCGGGTTGAAGGCGCTTTCCTGCCGGGCGATGGCATAGGCGAGTGCCTTGCCGGAACCTGTTATATTGGCGTTCGCCGGGATCACGCCGACCGGAAAGGCAAGCGCTGCGACATCGATGCCGCGCCCATAGGCGATCTTGCCGATCTGCAGCGAGAGATGATGATCGCCGGATTGCTCGGCCCGTGCTGCAAGGACGGCCAATTCGCCGGGGCTTTGCAGTTGGTCGGCGAGCGCGAGATAGAGAATGGCGGCTCGCCATCCATGGCCGGCGGCCTCCAGTCGGGCGATCGCCTGCACGGCTTCGCGTGCCTGGAAGCGCTGCCGGTCGGCCGTGCTCGGTGCGGGATAGGTGACATCAAGCGTCTTTCGCCCCAGCCTTTCGGCCGCGAGCTGGCCATAGAAGGTGCCGGGAAAATTCGCCGCCTTCGCATAGAATTCGCTGGATTTGCCGGGGCCTCCGGCCTCCGCTGCTCGTCCCAGCCAATACCAGGCGCGTGAAACCGAGATCGGCCCGTTTGATGTCTGGAGGATCTTGCGGAAGTGTCTTTCCGCCGTTTCCGGGTCCTGCAGGCCGCGAAGTGCGTACCATCCGGCATGGAATTCAGCCTCGACGATATCCGTCGGGCTCGTTGCCGCGTAGTTTGCGACGATGCGATAGGCAGGCTTGAATTGTCCCTGGTCGACGAGGCCACGGCTGACGATGCGCTGCTCGTTCCACCATTCGCCGGAATTGACGAGTTCGCTGCGCTCGGGCGGCATCTGCTCCAGAAGCGCTGCCGCCTCGGCATATTTGTCCTGCCTGCGCAGATACTCGATCCGCGCAAACAGCAGGCCGGCATCGCCCCGCCATTTTGCATCGACGGCGTTGAGCAGCGCGCCGGCATTGCCGGCTTTGGCGTCAACGGCAGCCCAGGCCGTATAGAGCGACTGGGCCTGGCCCATGTCGCCGAAGCGCTTGGCCTGCGCCACCCGGCCGCGATACATCAGATAGTCCATCCGCGCCTTGTGGTCGGCAGGCGTCAACAGCGCGGAAAACTCGATGAGGATCTTGTCCTCGGTCGCCTTGTCGAGAGCCTCCTCGCGCCAGACCTTGCGGATATATTTTGCCGCCTGCGCCTGCTTGCCTGACGCAACCAGCGCCCGGCCGAGAATGACGGCGCCCTGCATCGTCTCAGGCGCGGTATCGCCGAAGGCGGCGAGCACGGCGGGAGGGGCGGGATTTTCGTCATAGATCGCGCGTTCGGAATAGGAACGCAGCCGCGAAAGACCCGGCCAGCCCTTGAGTTCCTGTGCGGCGCTGGCGATTTCATAGGAGGGAACGCCCTTCAATCCGGAAACGGCGATCGCCCAGGTGAGGATATGGCGGTCGAGCGTCTCGTCGCGCATGCGGTCGCGGATCGAAAGCGCCAGCTGCGGGTCTTTGTCGGAAAGCGCATCGAGGCCGGCTTTCAGGTCGCCATTGACAGGCGCGATGGCCGGATTCCGCAGAATGGCGCCCGTTGTAATCGATTCCGGTATGGCTGTCTCGGGAATGAAGCCAAGCGGCTTGACGGCAGGCATGGAAGCGCTCTCGCCGGGAAGCGGCGACGCAACACTGCTCCACGCGGCGGCAATGAAGCCGAAGGCGGACAGAATCAGGACAGCTTTCTTCATCCGGGATCTCGCAACGAAAACACGCCCTGCCATTTGGCTAGAGGCATCTTAACGAAACCTTACCGTACCAGGTAAAATTCATTCACATCTGCTATCGGAATTTGCCCTAAACCGAACTCTGCGCGCTTGTCGCGATGATTTCGGCGCTCTATGGTGCGCAACTCTTATTCATGGAATGCGGCCGAAGCAAGGATTTGGTCGTGAGGAGCTTTGCATGTTCAATGGGTCCATTCCCGCCCTCGTCACCCCCTTCACGGATGCCGGACTGATCGACGAAGACAGCTTCGCCGCTCATGTCGACTGGCAGATCAAGGAAGGCAGCGGCGGTCTCGTTCCGGTCGGCACGACAGGCGAATCCCCGACGCTGTCGCATGCCGAGCACAAACGGGTGGTCGAACTGTGCATCGAAGTTGCCGCAAAACGCGTTCCCGTCATGGCCGGCGCCGGCTCGAACAATACACGTGAGGCGATCGAGCTTGCCCAGCATGCCGAAAAGGTCGGTGCGAACGCCGTTCTGGTCGTCACGCCCTATTACAACAAGCCGACGCAGAAGGGTTTGATCGCCCATTTTTCGGCGATCGCCGAGGCCGTCGATCTGCCGATCTATATCTACAATATCCCCGGCCGCTCGGTGGTCGACATGACGCCGGAAACGATGGGTGCGCTCGCCAAGGCGCACAAAAATATCGTCGGCGTCAAGGATGCGACGGGCAAGATCGAGCGCGTCTCCGAACAGCGCATCACCTGCGGCGCGGATTTCAGACAATTATCCGGCGAGGATGCGACGGCGCTCGGCTTCAACGCCCATGGCGGTGTCGGCTGTATTTCGGTAACGGCCAATGTCGCCCCGCGCCTTTGCGCCGACTTCCAGGCGGCAACGCTGGCAGGCGACTATGCCCGCGCCCTGGAATATCAGGATCGGCTGATGCCGCTGCACAAGGCGATCTTCCTTGAGCCGGGTCTTTGCGGCGCCAAATACGGGCTCTCCAAACTTGGCCGGATGAGCCGCAACGTTCGTTCGCCCCTGCTTTCGACGCTGGAGCCGGCAACGGAATCGGCGATTGACGCCGCGATGCGCCATGCAGGCCTGTTGAACTGACGAGACTGGCCGTCTTCACAAGACGGGGTCTCTCCCTTACATAGAGGGCAAGGAATGAGGGCGCGGCTTTTCGCGCTCTAAAAAAGCAATTGGAATATCGTCATGGCCCCCAAAGGCAGCCAGCGCGTGGTGAACAAGATCGTGGCCGAAAACCGCAAGGCCCGCTTCAACTACGAGATCATCGATACTTACGAGGCGGGCATCGTGCTGATGGGCACGGAGGTCAAGTCGCTGCGCGAAGGCAAGGCCAATATCGCCGAATCCTACGCCTCGGATGAGGGCGGCGAGATCTGGCTGATCAATTCCTATCTGCCGGAATATCTGCAGGCCAACCGCTTCAATCACGAGCCGCGCCGGCGCCGCAAGCTGCTGCTGTCGGGCCGTGAAATCCATCGCCTGCGCTCTGCGATCAACCGCGAAGGCATGACGCTGATCCCGCTGAAGATCTATTTCAACGATCGCGGTCGGGCGAAGATGGAACTGGCGCTCGCCAAGGGTAAGAAATTGCACGACAAGCGCGAATCCGAGAAGGAGCGCGATTGGAACCGGCAGAAGAGCCGCCTGCTGAAAGCTTATGGCTGACCGCGTTGCCGTGGTTTATGATCACGTCCTGATCGTCGCGGCCACTTCGGTTCGGGATGATGGAGAGGTCAATCCTCGAGATCGCTGACCGGGGCGACTTCGACCGGGCGTGGCGCCCGCTCGGAGGGGTCGCGACCGATTTCAGCCTTCAGAGATAAGAGATCGATGAAATGATCGGCCTGACGGCGCAGGTCGTCGGCAATCATCGGCGGCTGGGTCGCCATGGTCGAGATCACCGAGACCTTGCGGCCTCTGCGCTGCAACGCCTCGACCAGGTTCGTGAAATCACCGTCGCCCGAGAAGATGACGAGATGATCGACCGTTTCGGACTGTTCCATGGCGTCTATCGCAAGCTCGATGTCCATGTTGCCCTTGATCTTTCGGCGGCCCATGGAATCCGTGAATTCCTTGGCGGGCTTGGTGACGACTTTGTAGCCGTTGTAGTCGAGCCAGTCGATCAGCGGCCGGATCGATGAATATTCCTGATCTTCGATCAGAGCGGTATAATAATACGCGCGCAGCAGATATCCGCGTTTCTGGAACGCTTTCAAGAGCTTGCGGTAATCGATGTCAAAGCCGAGGCTCTTGGATGCAGCGTAGAGATTGGCGCCGTCAATGAAGAGTGCAATTTTTTCGCGTGGGTCAAACATCGCTTACCAATCCAATGAGAGCAATCGAAATCCGCATGGGCCAAACTTAAATAAAAACAATAGCTTGTGTTTCGATTTCGATCCGGCCCTTACTTTATGAATTATTCATATATGAAAGATTTAGGGCACGATTCGACATATTCCAAGCAACCGTCGGTGGAATTATGACATTCTCCATGGGAATCTAGCTCAGCCGCGGATAAAGACGAGGGGAGCCGGAATGAAAAACTTGTATTTGCCCGGTTTTAATTGTATCGGGCGTGTTAATCCCGAAATGACGACCGTAAAGGACAGGCAATGGCCCGTGTCACAGTTGAAGATTGCATCGACAAGGTGGAGAACCGCTTCGAGCTGGTTCTGCTCGCCAGCCACCGCGCCCGGCTGATTTCCCAGGGTGCCTCGATCACCATCGATCGCGACAACGACAAGAACCCTGTGGTGGCCCTGCGCGAAATTGCCGATGAGACGCTTTCGCCGGATGACCTCAAGGAAGATCTGATCCATTCGCTGCAGAAGCATGTCGAAGTCGACGAGCCCGAACCCGATCCGGCAAGCATGATCGCTGCCGGCGGTGTCGCCGCAGCCGACAGCGAAGAGCAGGACGACGTGCCCGAGACGATCACTTTCGACCAGATGTCGGAAGAAGAGCTGCTCGCCGGCATCGAAGGCCTGGTGCCGCCGGAAAAGAGCGACGACTACTAAGCGCGTCTGCCGGATCCCTGTCGCATCGGTTGAATGCGATCCCCCGGTCGCACTGATGCGATCCGGAAAAAGCGGCATGCGATGCAAAAGAGCGACGATTACCAATCGTCAATCTTGCACCTTTATTGGTTAGGCATATTATTGCCCATGTGTGCGCCAATCGTTGATTGGCGCGCTTTTATTTTTATCGGAGTGGCTTTGGAATGATGCGGCAGTACGAGCTCGTGGAGCGGGTTCAGCAATACAAGCCCGATGCCAATGAAGCACTGCTGAACAAGGCCTATGTTTATGCCATGCAGAAACATGGCCAGCAAAAGCGCGCGAGCGGCGATCCCTATATTTCCCATCCGCTCGAGGTCGCCGCCATCCTCACCGACATGCACCTCGATGAATCGACGATCGCGGTCGCTCTGCTGCACGATACCATCGAGGATACGACGGCGACGCGCGCCGAAATCGATGAACTGTTCGGCGAGGATATCGGCCGCTTGGTCGAGGGTCTGACGAAGATCAAGAAGCTCGATCTCGTCACCAAAAAGGCCAAGCAGGCGGAAAACCTGCGCAAGCTGCTGCTCGCCATTTCCGACGATGTGCGCGTGCTGCTCGTCAAGCTTGCCGACCGCCTGCACAATATGCGCACCCTCGATCACATGTCGGCCGACAAGCGTGCCCGCATCTCCGAGGAGACGATGGAAATCTATGCGCCGCTCGCCGGCCGCATGGGCATGCAGGACATGCGCGAGGAACTCGAAGAGCTCTCCTTCCGGCATATGAACCCGGAAGCCTACGAGACCGTCACCAAAAGGCTGGAAGAGCTTTCGAAGCGCAACGAGGGCATCGTCAAGAAGATCGAGGCCGAGCTGCGCGACCTTTTGGTCGCAAGCGGCCTGACGAGCGCCTACGTCAAGGGCCGGCAGAAGAAGCCCTATTCGGTCTTCCGCAAGATGCAGTCGAAGTCGCTTTCCTTCGAGCAGCTTTCCGATGTCTACGGCTTCCGCCTGATCGTCGAGGACATACCCTCCTGTTACCGGGCGCTCGGCATCGTCCACACGCGCTGGCGCGTCGTGCCCGGCCGCTTCAAGGACTATATCTCGACGCCGAAGCAGAACGACTACCGTTCGCTGCACACCACCATCGTCGGTCCTTCCAGCCAGCGCATCGAACTGCAGATCCGCACCAAGCGCATGCACGAAATCGCCGAATTCGGCATCGCCGCCCACACGCTCTATAAGGACGGCGCCACCAATGCCGATGGCGACATCCTTTCTCGCGAATCCAATGCCTATTCCTGGCTGCGCCATACGATCGAGGCGCTGGCCGAGGGCGACAGCCCGGAAGAATTCCTCGAGCACACCAAGCTCGAGCTGTTCCAGGACCAGGTCTTCTGCTTCACGCCGAAGGGCAAGCTGATTGCCTTGCCGCGTGGCGCCACCCCGATCGATTTCGCCTATGCGGTGCACACCAATATCGGCGATACCACGGTGGGCGCCAAGATCAACGGCCGCATCATGCCGCTGGTGACGCGGCTTGCGAATGGCGACGAGGTCGAGATCATCCGCTCCGGCGTGCAGGTTCCGCCGGCCGCCTGGGAGGAGATCGTCGTGACCGGCAAGGCGCGCGCCGCCATCCGTCGCGCCACCCGCATGGCGATCCGCAAGCAATATGCCGGCCTCGGCCACCGCATTCTCGAGCGCACCTTCAACAGGGCCGGCAAGATTTTCTCGCGCGAGGCGATGAAGCCGGCGCTGCACCGTCTCGGCCAGAAGGATGTCGAGGATGCGATCGCCGCTGTCGGCCGCGGCGAAATGTCTTCGCTCGACGTGCTGCGCGCCGTCTATCCTGATCATCAGGACGAGCGCGTCACCGTGAAGCCCTCCGGCGATGACGGCTGGTTCAACGTCCGCAGCGCCGCCGGCATGATCTTCAAGATCCCCGGCAAGACCAAGGCAGGGCACGACGGCGGCCATTCGGAAATCGACGCCGATGCCGATATCGGGCCGATCCGCGGCCTGTCCGGCAATGTCGACGTCAAGTTCGCGCCGACCGGTGCCGTGCCCGGCGATCGCATCGTCGGCATCATGGACCAGGGCAAGGGCATCACCATCTATCCGATCCAGTCGCCGAGCCTGCAGCGCTTCGACGATCAGCCCGACCGCTGGATCGACGTCCGCTGGGATCTCGACGAAGCCAATAAGTCGCGTTTCATGGCGCGCATCATGGTGAATGGGCTGAATGAACCCGGCACGCTTGCCAAGGTCGCCCAGACGGTGGCAGGCATCGACGTCAATATCCGCTTGCTGAACACGGTGCGGGTGGCGGCCGATTTCACCGAAATGATGCTCGAGGTCGAGGTCTGGGACCTGCGTCAGCTCAACCAGCTGCTCGCCCAGATGAAGGAACTGGATTGCATCGCCACGGTCCGGCGGCTCTACGAGTAAGTTTTTATTAAGCCCTCAGGGATTTGAGCGAAAAATTGCACATTTTATGGTCGTTTTAGGATCGGAATGGCGCATCAAAAAGGCGAGTAATGCAGTGAGTGCATGGCTGTCTCCATGTTGCGGTGGTGGTAATTAACCTCTGCTGGGCCTATCTTCTGGTCATCGAAACGTAAACAGAAGATGAGACAACGTAATGTTTGACCCTATTAAGAAATTCGCTCGTGCCTTTCGCGCTCCGACCACGCAGGAACGTGAAATGGCATATTTGGATGGCTCGTTCGACCGTATCGACCTCGAGTTTCGTCAGCGCCAGGTCGATCGCGGTCTGTTCCGTAATCGCTGATACCAAACTTATACTTGAGACGAGTGAGGGACGTTATGCATAACGGACGCCCCTCGGCATGAAGAAGCTCCTCTTCACAGAGAGAAATGAGGGGCGGATTTTCGAGCGGTATCATTTGCCGCTCTTGTCATGGTGGTGTGCACTGCACTAAATACCGGCCATGTTGTTTCGCCGTCGCAAACCTGCGGGATTCAAGGAAAAGATGCGGGAGCTTTTGTGGCCCCGCAAGGGTTTCCTTCGCCCGATCCGTTACCTGACAATGCGCGTCCTGCGCCTGAGCGCTTCGCCGCATGCGGTTGCCGCCGGCGTCGCTGCGGGTGTCTTCGTCTCGTGGACGCCTTTCATCGGCGTGCATTTCGTCATGGCTTTCGTCATCACCTATTTCCTCTCCGGTAGCATGGTGGCCGCCGCCCTCGGCTGCGCCGCCTTCGGCAATCCGCTGACCTATCCCTTTATCTGGGGGATCACCTGGGAGATCGGACATTTGCTGTTGAGCCGTAAGGATCAACTGGCCGGTCAGACGCTGGATCTCGCCGCCCTTTTCCACAAGCTGAACTTCACTGAGCTATGGAGGCCGGTGCTGGAGCCGATGCTGGTCGGCGCCATCCCGCCGGCGATCGTCACTTCCGTTGCGCTCTATGCGCTGACGTTCTACACCGCCAGGGGTTTTCAGACGCGCCGGCATATACGGTTGATGGAGCGGGCGCGCCTGCGCCTTGCCGTTCCAGCCGGCAACATGCCGAGCGTATGAACCCGATCAAGAATTCTTAAGCGACGGAAGGCTCCGGCATGATCATCGGCATTGGCAGCGATCTGATCGACATTCGCCGTGTCGAGAAATCCATCGAGCGCTTCGGTGAGCGTTTCACCCATCGTTGCTTCACCGAGATCGAGCGCGCCCGTTCCGACAAGCGGGCAAACCGTGCCGCATCCTATGCCAAGCGTTTTGCCGCCAAGGAGGCCTGTTCCAAGGCGCTCGGCACCGGCATAGCGCAGGGCGTCTTCTGGAAGGACATGGGCGTCGTCAACCTGCCGAGCGGCAAGCCGACCATGCTTTTATCGGGCGGCGCCGCGCTGATCCTCGAATCACTGCTGCCCGTGGGCCACAGGCCCGCCATTCATTTGACAATAACGGATGATTATCCCTTGGCGCAGGCCTTCGTCATTATCGAGGCGTTGCCCGAGAGCCTCTGATCGTGACCTCGGGAGCGTTGATCGCGACCTCGGGCGCTGTTGATCGCGACCTCTCGTCGCTTTTGATGTTGTCGCCATTGCCGCAACCGGTCGAAGCCGCTAGAGAGAACGACAGAAAGAATTGCGCCGCCGCGGCGTCTTGAAGGAATAAGACTGCGTGTCCGAAAAAGTCGAAGCCAAGCCGAACGCCCTCTGGGAAAATATCAAAGTCATCATCCAGGCGCTGATTCTGGCGATGGTGATCCGAACGGTGCTGTTCCAGCCCTTTACCATTCCGTCCGGTTCGATGATGCCGACGCTGCTGGTCGGCGACTACATCTTCGTCAACAAGTTCGCTTACGGCTATTCGAAATATTCGCTGCCCTTCTCGCCAGATGTTTTCAGCGGCCGCCTGTTCGGCGCCGATCCGAAGCGTGGCGACATCGTCGTCTTCCGTTTCCCGCCGAACCCCGAAATCGACTATATCAAGCGCTGCATCGGCCTGCCCGGCGACCGTATCCAGGTTACCGACGGCGTGCTCTACGTCAACGGCAAGCCGGTTCCGAAGGTGGCGGACGGTGCGTTCACTTCGGATTACAAGCTCGACCCGGGCGAGGACGTGCCGGTGTTCCGCGAAACGCTCGACGACGGCAAGTCCTACGACACGCTCGATCAGTCGCCGGTGTCGCGTGGCGATAACACCCGCGAATTCATCGTGCCGGAAGGCCATTATTTCATGATGGGCGACAACCGCGACAACTCGCTCGACAGCCGCTTCGACGTCGGCTTCGTGCCTGCCGAAAATCTTGTCGGCCGTGCCAGCGTCATCTTCTTCTCGCTCGGCAACGACACCTCCTTCCGCGAAATCTGGAAGTGGCCGACGAACATGCGTTGGGACCGCCTCTTCAAGGTTGTTGAATGAGTAAGGCGCAGACGCTTTCTGCGGCGGACCGCGCAAAGCTTGAAGCCCTGATCGGTCATGACTTCGCTGAAAAGGAACGCCTGGATCGCGCGCTGACCCATGCCAGCGCCCGCACCGAAAAGGGCGGCAATTACGAACGGCTGGAATTCCTCGGCGACAGGGTCCTTGGGCTCTGCATCGCCGAGCTTCTGTTCCGCACCTTCGGCACAGCAGGAGAAGGCGAGCTCTCGGTTCGCCTCAACCAGCTCGTCAGCGCCGAAACCTGTGCCGCGGTCGCCGATGAACTCAATCTTCATCTCTATATCCGCACCGGCGCCGATGTGAAGAAACTGACCGGCAAGCGGATGATGAACGTGCGCGCCGACGTCGTCGAAAGCCTGATCGCCGCGATCTATCTCGACGGCGGCCTCGAAGTTGCCCGCCGGTTCATTCTGCGTTACTGGCAGGGCAGGGCGGTGCGGGCCGATGGCGCCAAGCGCGACGCCAAGACCGAGCTGCAGGAGTGGTCGCATGCGAAATTCGGCGTCACGCCGATCTACCGGGTTGATGAACGCAGCGGACCGGATCATGATCCACGCTTCAAGGTGACGGTGGAAGTTGCTGGCATTAAGCCCGAAACCGGCGTAGAGCGGTCGAAGCGTGCCGCTGAACAGGTCGCGGCAACGAAGATGCTTGAGCGCGAAGGCATTTGGCAGCAATCGCCTGCCGGAAACTGACGGGACAATGACACAAGAAGAAGAGATCGCGGCCGAAGCTGCCGCAGAAACCAATGGTCCGACGCATTCGGGCTTTGTCGCGCTTATCGGGCCGACCAATGCCGGCAAGTCGACGCTGGTGAACCGCCTCGTCGGCGCCAAGGTCTCGATCGTCAGCCATAAGGTGCAGACGACGCGGGCCATCGTCCGCGGCATCGCGATCCATGACAATGCCCAGATCGTCTTCATGGATACGCCTGGTATCTTCAAGCCGCGCCGCCGGCTTGACCGCGCGATGGTGACCTCGGCCTGGGGCGGTGCGAGGGATGCCGATCTGATCGTGCTGCTGATCGACAGCGAGCGCGGCCTGCGCGGCGATGCGGAAGCCATCCTCGAAGGCCTCAAGGAAGTCCGGCAGCCGAAGATCCTGCTGCTCAACAAGATCGACCGCGTCAACCGCGAGGATCTGCTGGCACTGGCCGCTGCCGCCAACGAGAAGATCGCTTTCGAGCGCACCTTCATGATCTCCGCCGAAAACGGCTCCGGCTGCGACGACCTCATGGACTATCTGGCGAAAACGCTGCCGGAGGGGCCGTGGTACTATCCGGAAGACCAGATCTCCGATCTGCCGATGCGCCAGCTCGCCGCCGAGATTACCCGCGAGAAGCTGTTTCTGCGCCTGCACCAGGAGCTTCCCTATGCCTCGCATGTCGAAACGGAGACGTGGGAAGAGCGCAAGGACGGCTCGGTGCGGATCGAGCAGGTGATCTATCTCGAGCGTGACAGCCAGAAGAAGATCGCGCTCGGCAAGGGTGGTGAAACCATCAAGGCGATCTCGACTGCATCGCGCAAGGAATTGTCGCAGATCCTCGAACAGCCGGTCCATCTCTTCCTGTTCGTCAAGGTTCGCGAAAATTGGGGTGATGATCCCGAGCGGTTCCGCGAAATGGGTCTCGATTTCCCGAAATAAGCATGGCAAGGATTTCGCCGGGTTGGCGCCAGCCCTTTGTTTCCGCATAAAAAATCCGCCTCGCTCATGGAACAAATCCATGCTTTGCGCATTCCTTGATGAACGGCGCGCTAATGTTGGCGCGCCGATTTTGCGACGGCGGGGGCAAGTATGGCGACGTCGAGACCCATCAATTCTTTCAAGACCCCTTGCGAGCAATGTCCTTTGCGGCCCCTGCCGCATTTCAGGGAATTCAGCCGTGACGAGCTGGAATTCGTTTCGAGCTTCAAGAGGGGTGAGCTTGCCGTCGATGCCGGCTCCACCATCCTCGTCGAGGGCGCACATAGCGCTCACCTCTTCACGGTGCTTGCCGGCTGGGGCTTCCGCTACAAGATGCTGGAGGACGGGCGCCGCCAAATTCTGAACTATATCATGCCGGGCGACCTGGTCGGTCTGCAGGGAACGATTGCCGGTGAAATGCAGCATTCCGTCGAAGCGCTTTCGCCCGTGTCCCTTTGTGTCTTCGAGCGTGACAGGCTGATGACGCTCTACAACAAGCACGCCTCGCTCGCCTTCGACATCACCTGGATCGCCGCGCGCGAGGAGCGCATCCTGGATGAGCATCTCCTGAGCATCGGCCGCCGCACGGCGCTGGAAAGAGCAGCCTACCTGATCGCTTTCCTGTTCGAGCGCGGCCGGAAGCTCAATATCTTCAACGGCCGCAAATTCATCCCCATCACCCAGCAGCACATTGCCGACACGCTCGGCCTTTCCATCGTTCATACCAACAAGACCTTGAAAAAGCTCAGCGAACGTGGGTTGATCCGCTGGCAGGAGCGCGGCTGCGAGGTGCTGAACGGCGAGGAGTTGATGGCGATCGCCGGCTGGGAAGGGCTCGGAGAGGGCAAACGCCCCTTCATCTAAAGCGCGTTGCGATCTTTCAGATTCGCGCCTCGCGCTTTAGGTCTTTGTTTTGCGCATGCCGCTGTCGCAAAACCGCTGCACACTTTTGCGCGACATGCCTGGCCAAGCAGCTTGGTTATGTCTTTTTTAAATGCAGATTAGCAGCAGGCAAAATAAGCTCGGCCGTCGTCTTTCCTCCGATTTTGATTCTTATCGACCGGGCAGAAAAATGGTTTATTCAGAAAAGGTGGCGGAATTCACCGATAGCGTGCCATGCGGGGCACCGGAGGGCAATGATGTTGGCGAAACGGCCGGGGCGCTGCGACAGGCGCCCGACGAGGGGCATCGAATCATGAGCGCAATCCGTGTTCTGGTTCTTGAAGACAGTTTGATCATCGCGATGGAGGCGGAGGATATTCTGCGCCTGGCCGGCGTCGAGAGCATCGATATCGTCGGCAGTTTGGAACAGGCGAGGGCTGCCATCGCTGCGGAGAAATATGATTTCGCCCTTCTTGACGTCAATCTCGGCGAGGGCATGAGTTTCGGATTTGCCCGCCATCTTCTCGATATCGGCATCCCTTTCGGCTTCGTCAGCGGCTATTCCGATACCGGCGATTTCCCGCCTGACCTGCAGCACATACCGCTTCTGGTGAAGCCGTTCGACGAAACGGCGATGCGGGAATTCCTGCAGAGGCTTTTCCCGGCTGTCGCCTGAAGCGGTCCATGACGGAAGCCAGGCCTTGCATTGCAGCGCGTCTTTTCAGACGCGCAAAGGACGCTGTAACGCGTTGAATTATGCAGTAGGATGGATTCGTCAGCCGTAAGGACTTCTTTCGATGCAGTGGCAGGACCATGCGATCATTCTGGGCGTCAAACGCCACGGGGAGACGAGCGTCATCGTCGAGGTGATGACGCGTGATCGTGGCCGCCATCTCGGCCTGGTGCGCTCCGGACGCTCGCGCGCCATGCAGCCGGTGCTGCAGGCGGGCAATGCCGTGGAAGTCATCTGGCGTGCCCGGCTTGACGAGCATCTGGGCGAATTTCGCGTTGAGCCGGTGACGCTGCGCGCTGCCCGGCTGATGGAAACGGCGACCGCCGTCTACGGTGTCCAGGCGATGGGTGCGCTGCTGCGGCTGCTGCCGGAGCGTGATCCGCATCCGCACCTCTTCGATGCGCTTGAGGTCATCCTCGATCACCTGCATAACCCGGCCGATGCTGGCGAACTCTTCGTGCGTTTCGAGCTTGCGGTGCTGAATGATCTCGGCTTCGGCCTCGATCTTGCCGAATGCGCCGCGACGGGCGCCCGTTCCGATCTCGTCTATGTCTCGCCGAAATCCGGCCGCGCCGTCAGCCGCGCTGCTGGTGCGCCCTGGGCGGACAAGATGCTGCTCCTGCCGCCGTTCCTCCGCATCGAAGGCAATCATGCGGCCGACTTCGAAAGTCTCTCAGCCGCATTCCGTCTGACAGGGTTCTTTCTGCATCGCCATGTCTACGAGCCGCGCGGGATCGAAGCCGTAGCAGCCCGCGACGGCTTCGTTCAGGCGGCACTCAAGGCGCTTAATCCAACCCCACGGACGCTTTCTGGTCCGAACGGTGTTTCCGCCTGACCTCCGTTTTTTACCGGTGCAAAACATCCTCCGGATTTGGCGGTTTACCCGCTCATGAGCGCCTCCTATGTCTTCACAGGACTGCCAATCAAGGAGGATCTCATGCTGACCAAGCCCGCATCATCGACAACGATCACGCTCTGGAATGGCCGCGAAATACCGCGTCTCGGCATGGGATGCTGGGCGATCGGCGGTCCCTTCTTCGCCGGCGACACGCCGCTAGGCTGGGGTGATGTCGACGACGATGAATCCGTGGAAGCGATCCACCGCGCCATCGAACTCGGCATCCGCTTCTTCGACACGGCCTCGAACTACGGCGCTGGCCACTCGGAGGAAGTGCTCGGTCGGGCGATCGGCAATCGCGACGATATCGTCATCGCCACCAAGTTCGGCTTCGCCACCGATCCGGAAACCAAGCAGGCAACCGGCGCCTTCGCCGATGAGGCCTTCATCCGCCGTTCGGTCGAGACCTCGCTGCGCCGCCTCGAGCGCGATCGTCTCGATCTCCTGCAGTTCCACCTCAATGATTTTCCGCTGGAACAGTCGGATGCCGTCTTCGATACGCTGGAGGCGCTGCGCGCCGAAGGCAAGATCGATGCGTTCGGCTGGAGCACCGATTTTCCCGATCGTGCCGCCCGTCATACCAGCCGCCAGGGGTACGTCTCGATCCAGCATACGATGAATGTTTTCGAACCGGTGCCGGAGATGATCTCGGTGATCGAGGGGAAAGGCCTGATGTCAATCAATCGCGGTCCGCTGGCGATGGGGCTGCTGACCGGCAAGTTCACCGCCGACAAGGCAGTGGGCGCCAAGGATGTCCGTGGGGCGGCCCTCGACTGGATGGTCTATTTCAAGGACGGGCGTATTGCCCCGGAATTCGCCGCACGGCTCGATGCCGTCCGCGATCTCCTGACATCAGGCGGCCGCACGCTGACGCAGGGCGCGCTTGCCTGGCTCTGGGCACGCTCGCCGCGCACCCTTCCCATTCCGGGCTTCCGCACTGTTGCCCAGGTGGAGGAAAATGCCGGCGCGTTGGAAAAAGGACCGTTGCCGGCCGATATCATGGCGGGCATCGATGCCGCGCTCGATCGCGTGTGATGCTCTAACTCTTTGTTTTCACGCAATTCCGGACGGAAAACCGCTTCGCACTCTTCCCGGAATTGCTCTATGCTGCGGCGCGGCGCTTAAGCGCCCAGCCTTCCGGCCTCTCTTCAACGATGCGGACGGTGTCACCGATTGTGATCCTGCCGCTGCCGCGCGGCGTGACGTTCCAGCCGAAGAGCGGGCCCGGCACGCGCCGGTCGGCCGACATGCGGATGCGGCCCATGGCCGGCATCGGGTTTGGTCCCTCGCGGGACCCGGTCAACTGGTCCTGAGTCGTCATGATGCAGCGGGAGCAGGGCTTGACGAGATCGAAGCGGATGCCGGCGATCTCGATCGCCGCCCAGCGGTCCTCCGGCCAGGCCTCGTCGGTATCGACGACGATGTTCGGACGAAAGCGTTCCATGCCGACACTGCCTTCGCCATGGGCGGCGAGATCGGCATTTAACGCTTTCAGCGAGCCGGTCGTCGTTACCAGGATCTGATAGCCGTCGGTAAAGGTGACGGGCGTGGCTTCACCGGCCCATTCGGCATTCGCCGTCCGCCGTGCCTGCCCGTCGAAGAAGACGAGGCGCACCTCGCGGCCAAGCCATTCGGAAAGCTGCCGGTTGCTCTCCGGATCGGCGACGGCGGCGCTGACGACAGATTTCCATACAGTCACATCCATGCGGGTTTCAGGCCGAGGCGGCGCTACCGATATGTCCGTTTTCCCCTGCATCAGCAGCCGAAAGGCGCTCGCTTCCGGTCGCACTTCGATGCGCGCGAGGTCGGGCAGCTCGCGCTGGGTGATGAAGTGCCCTTGCGCATCGGTGATCATCGCCCGCCGGTCGCCGGGAAGCCCATAGGCGTCGATGTCGGCGGCCGGCAGCGCAATGCCGCGGGCGCTCTTGAGCGGGTAGATGAAGAGGTCGCTGACACGCATGTTGTGCTCCTAGATTTCATCCATGAAGGCCGAGAGGAATTCGCGCAGGCTTTTATCGCGCGCGGCCGCCAGCCTGCGGCCGGTCTCGGTCTGGAATCCTTCCGCCAGTTTGAACAGCTTCGTCTGGAAATGGTCAATGGCATAACGCTTGTCATCGAACGGGCGGTCCGCTGCCGCCGGGTCGAACGGATCGTAGAGCCTGGATCCCAGTCGCCCGGCGATATAGAAGCAGCGTGCGACGCCGACCATGCCGATCGCGTCCAGCCGGTCGGCATCCTGCAGGATCTTCGCCTCCAGCGTCTGCGGCGTCACCCCGGCCGAGAAACTGTGCGCGGTGATTGCGTGGGCTGCGTCTTCGATATCGGCCTCGCTCCAGCCGAGTTCCGCCAGGATCGCCGATGCCTTCTCCGCCGCCAAAGCCGATGCTTTTGCCCGCAGCGGCGAATTCTTCTCGACGGCGACGCAGTCGTGCAGCAGCACGGAAGCGGCAAGAACTCGCCCGTCGCCGCCTTCTTCCGCATGGATGCGCATGGCATTCCTGAAGACGCGCAGAATATGGGCAAGATCGTGCGAGCCGTCGTCGCCGTCGGCCGCATGCGCAATCAGCGCCGCGGCAAGCGTTTCGTGTGGGGAGAAGGCTTCAGCCGCGAACATAGCGCCACCTGTCATGAGGAAGATCGTTTTCCGCCGATAGGCATCGGCGCGGAATGGAATGCGGGCGGTAAAAGGATGCGACAACGAAGATCTCAGGAATCGCAGCCGATTTTGTAGCGGCTTGCCGTGCGAGTCGCAATCGAGAGGGATCTCAGTGCTTGGCTTCAGGAAGATGCGTCACGCCGCCGTTCGGCGGCAGGGAGAGAAGATGGGGCACGTCACGCGCCGGTCGCGGCGGACTGATGTGATAGCCTTGGATCTCGTCGCACTCCTCGCATTCGAGCAGCGCCAGCTGCGCGGCCGTTTCGACGCCCTCGACGGTGACGCGCATGCCGAGCGCATCGCCGAGCAGGATGATCGCGTGCATGATCGCATGCGCTTCCTTGTTGTCGACGATGTCGTTGACGAAGGACTTGTCGATCTTGATCTTGTCGAAGGGGAAGCTCGAGAGATAGCTCAGTGAGGAATAGCCGGTTCCGAAATCGTCCATCGAGATGCGGATGCCGCGCTCCTTCAGCGCATGCAGGATCGGCAGCACGTCGCTTAGATTTTCCATCAGCACGCTCTCGGTGATTTCGAGTTCAAGCCGCGACGGCAACAGCGCCGCGGCGGCAAGCGCCTCGCTGACATCTCGCGTCAGGTCGCTGCTGCTGAATTGGATTGCCGAAACGTTGACGGCGATCTTGATGCCCTCCGGCCATTGCGCTGCATCGTTGCAGGCCCGGTGCAAAACCCAACGGCCGATATCAACGACAAGGCCCACCTCTTCGGCAAGCGGAATAAAATCCATCGGCGGAACGCGGCCTCGAGCCGGGTGGTTCCAACGGATCAACGCTTCGAAGCCACAGATGCGCCGCTGCACGAGGTCATAAAGCGGCTGGTAGTGCAGCTCGAATTCTTCATTCTCAACGGCTGCTCTGAGGTCCGCCTCCAGCGCGTGGCGCAGCTGGATCTGCGCTTCCATCTCGCTGGCGAAGAAACGTTCGCGTTTGCGGCCGTCCGCCTTGGCATGTGACAGCGCCACGCCGGCATTTTTCAACAGGATATCGGTTTCCTCGCCATCCTCAGGGGCGATTGCGATGCCCATGGAGACGCTGAGCTCCACCTGTTTTTCGCCGTGGAGGAATGGTTTGGAAAGCTCCCGGCGGATCCGCTCGGCAAGCGCCGTCACGTTCCGGGGCTGCTGCCTGCCCGTCTGCAGGATGGCGAATTCGTCCGAGCCGAGGCGCGCCAGGGTGTTTTCCGAACCGGCCGAGGCTCGGATGCGCTCGGCGACCTGCAGCAGGATCTTGTCGCCGGCCGAAACGCCCATCGTGTTGTTGATCGATTTGAACCGGTCGAGATTGAGGTGAACGAGGGCAATCTGCTGATCTGGCCTGCGCTCTGTGAGCGTCGCATCCACCTGCTCGCGGAAATGGATGCGATTCGGAAGGCCGGTCAGCGGGTCGTGGTGGGCGAGATAGGTGATGCGCTCGGCCGCCCTTCGATCCTCGGTAATATCGGCATGAATGGAAATGTTGCTGCCGTCGGAAAGGATAGTCACCATGCTCTGGATGATGCGGCCATCGTCCATCAACCATTCGCGCCGACGGAGACTACTGCTCCTTGCGGTTGCGGAGGAATGTCGCCCGGTCCGCCGGCCGGGCTTGGCGCTGGCGCTCTCCGTGCCGCGCATTTTGGCCGTGAGATCGGCGATTGTCGCGCCGGCAATGACATCTTCGTCCGTCAGGTCGAAGAGCTGGCGGAAGCGGGTGTTGGAAAGCGTCAGCCGCTGGTCGGAGTCGAAGACGCTGAGACCGAGCGGCAGGTTGTTGAGGATGATTTCGAAGAGCTTTTTCTGTCCGTCGAACGCTTTGCTGAGGGCGGAAATATTGCCTCTCAGCGCATGGTTTTCCCTTAGCAGCGTTTCCGCGCTTCTCTCGATTTCGTCATAGTCGCTTTCATGGACGCGATAGGTCGCGATCACAAGATCCATCAGGCGCTGCGCATCGATCGATCCATCGGCGGTGACGGCCTCGGTACATTGCCGCCAGAAGAGCGCTTCAGCTTTCATGTGAATGCGTCTCGCGGGACGACAGCGGAGGGAAGCATCCGCGTTTGATGAACGTGCCTCATTTCGCCGGACATAGAAGACCTTTCTAAAATGAATACAGAGATTGATTTTGATAAGCTGGACGCCTGCTGGTGATGCGTGGATGCCCATTTTGTATGGCCCGGATTAATATTCGGTTGCAGTGCAGCAGAGACCTCGCGGCGTTAGACGTTTGTTTTATATGTGAAAAATACCTGAAATACGGAGAAAAGCGGCCCCCTGATGCTGGCAGAGGCCTGCGCTCGCGCATTCCGTTAACTTTTGTCAATCATCGTTAATGAGAAGTTAACAACTTATTGACGCACTGCGCAAATCAGTTTAACCACCGAGTCAACAGTGATTTTCCCAGTTCGTATTGCGTGCAAACACCACCGGCAAAAGGCGGTGAATGGAGGTTTGTATGACCAGCACTACATCCGTTTCAGACACGTCATATGCATATCTGGCGACTCTTTCGCGCCTCGATGCCAATGGCGATGGCGTCCTCAGCCGCGGCGAACGTGCGGCCGATGAGAAGCCCGGCATCATCAAAGAACTCCTCGAAGAGGACAAAACCAGCGAGACGCAGCCGAAGTTTTCCGGCAGCCTGATTGCGCTGATGATGGACACGCGTGACAGTGCCACGGCAAGCAGCATTGCCGTTTCCTATCCATTGCAGCAGACCGCGCCGGCGACAGGCGATCAGCCCGAGGATCTCTACCGCAAGACCTACGGCCAGTTCGATTTCGACGCGGTCGCCTGAACGGCGTGCCGATCCGGATGATCAAGCCGGCCGTTGGTAGGCTTTTCTCGTTACGTCTTCTTCGTGCGATCTTCCTCGGTCAGGAACACCTTCCGGTTTGACACGTTCAGAAGGACAACCGGACGGAAGGAGATCTCCATGAAAGCCATGCGCATTATCGCCGCCCTGAGCCTGCTTGCGGTTGCATTGCCGGCGGGCGCTCAGGACAAGCAGACGGCGGTTGCCAATTTCGTCGGCAAGGACGGCAAGGAGGACGGTCGCGCGCAACTGACGGCTGCCGCCACTGGCGGCGTCCTGATCGAAGTCGAGATATCGGGACTGCCGGTGAATAAATGGGTGGCCTTCCATGTTCATGAGACCGGCCGCTGCGACGCCGCGACCCATCACGAATCGGCGGGCGGCCACTTCAATCCTGAGAAGGCCGAGCACGGCATTCTTGCCGCCAAGGGTCCGCACGCCGGCGATATGCCCAATCAATATGTCGGGCAGGACGGCGTGCTGCGGGCGCAGGTCTTCGACAGCATGGTCACGCTCGACGGCAAGACCGACGGCATTCGCGGCCGTGCATTGATGGTGCACGCCAATTCGGATGATTATCGAAGCCAGCCTTCGGGTGATGCCGGGGAAAGACTTTCCTGCGGCGTCATTCAATAGGCTATGGCGCAATTCTCAGATCGGCATCGATTAACAACAAAATTGGGAATTCGAAGTGCACAGCGCCGCGGGTCTTAAAAACACCCGCGGCGCTGCAATGTCTTACTGCCGCGTCGGCGTCGGTTTTTCGGCCGTCGCCTTGCCGTTGGACGTTTTTGCCGGCGCGGCATCTGAAGCATCCGGCGCAGCGTCAGGATTGTCGTCGAAGGCGAGTTTCACGCGCTTCACCATGTCACGGCTGACCAGCCACCAGTCACCGGTCTTTGCCCAGTAGCGCAGCGCTACGGAGATCGTGCCGTCACCAAGGCTGTCGATGAAGACGCTGGGTGCCGGTGACGTCAGCACCCTGGAATCGGCTTTGGCAAGGTTCATCAGCCTCTCCATCGCCAGATCGATGTCATCCTCATAGGCGACGCTGATTTTCAGCTCGTTCCGCCGGGTGGGTTCGCGGCTAAAATTGGTAATCGGCGTGTTCCAGAGCGTCGAATTCGGCGCCAGCCGGTAAAGCCCGTCGCCGGTTTTGAGCTCGGTTGCAAACAATCCGATTTCGCGTACCGTGCCGGCCACGCTGCTGGTCTCTATATATTCGCCGACGCGGAACGGCCTGAGGATCAGCAGCATGATGCCGGCGGCGATATTCTGCAGCGTGCCTTGCAGCGCCAGTCCGATCGCCAGGCCTGCCGCGCCGAGGGTTGCGATGATCGAGGCGGTCTGGACGCCGAATTGACCGAGCACGGTGATGAACACCAGAATGAGCAGGGCATAGCGCAGCACATTGGTGAAGAAACGCGCTAGCGTCTCGTCGATGCCATGAACGCGCGACAGGCCTTCATAGGCCCAACGACTGGTAAAACCGGCCAGCGCCCAGCCAAGAACGAGAAGGATCACCGCCCCGAGGACAGAGAAGGAATATTGCACGGCAAGCGCGCTTGCCTGGCTGAGCGCCGTTTGCGTGGCGAGGAGGACATCGGCTGCCTGTTGTTCCATGATCTGGCCCTGTCGATTGTGCGTGATCGGGGCCTAGATGGAGCGGCTGGCGGCAGCGTCAACCGCAAGCGGCGTCCCGGATAGCAAGGACGAAGGGCGCGTTGCCGTCGGCATCGGCGCCACGTCCGATTGCCCGCACCGCCGCAACCAGCCGGCCGCTGCGGCCGAGCAGCGCGTCACCGATTTGGATCAGCCGGGCATTCGGTGTCGCGAAAGGCGAGGCGGCCCGCAGCCGGCGGGCAAGCGTTTCGTCGCTTTGATCGGGTGCCAGCGACAGCGCGGCGATGAGGGCTGCGGCCGGCGATCGCGACACACCCATCCAGCAATGGATGAGCAGCGGCGTCTCCTGCCGCCACGAGGCGGCAAAGTCGATAATCCCGCGCACATGCGTCTCATCAGGCGCTACGAGATTGCCGGTGCCCTTGAAGACGATGTCGTTCATAGCAAGCGTCAGATGACGTTCGGCCGCGATCACGCCCGGCCGGTGAAAGGCCTGCTCCTTGGCGATCAGGCTGATCATGTCGCGCGCCTTGTGGCGCACCGCCATCTCCGCGATGCGCGACAGCGGCGAGACGACGATGAAGGTCACGATACCATCTCCCGCTCGACCTCGATCGCGGCGAAGCGCTCGCAGAACAACCGCTGTGCTTCGATGGCCGGCAAGGGCTCGATCATCAGCATGTCCTTGCTGATGCCGCGCGGCTGGCCGAAGAATTTCTGTGCCTCGGCAGGTGTGAAACCTGCAAGCACGGTCGCTTCGAAATAGGCGGCGATCGTATCGGCCTTTTTGATTCGGTCCTTGAGGTCGCGCGAGGGATGCGGCGGCAGGCCGAAGCGCAGGTGCACGGCGGCCTCCAGCCGCTTTTCCACCGTCTTGTAGCCGCCGCCGACCACCGATTTGAACGGCGAGATCATGTCGCCGATCACATATTCGGGCGCATCGTGCAGCAGCGCCATCAGGCACTCCTGCGGCCGCGCGTCGTTGAAGCGACGGAAGATATCCTCGACGACGAGACTGTGCTGGGCCACCGAGAAAGCATGATCTCCGGAGGTCTGGCCGTTCCAGCGGGCCACACGCGCAAGCCCGTGCGCGATGTCGATGAGTTCGACGTCGAGCGGCGAGGGGTCGAGCAGGTCGAGCCTGCGCCCGGACAGCATGCGCTGCCAGGCACGCGGAGCTTTCGTCGTTGTCACGCGCTGGCCTCGTCGCCGCTTGTAGGAAAGACAAGGCCGGACCATGCCGGCAGGACGAGGGAAACAGGCGTGTCGCCGGCGAGCAGTGGCGTGCCTGCCGCCATTGCAGCGCCGGCACGGTCGATGCGCACGATCGCAAGTCCATTGCCGCCGTCGACCGAACCGAGTGTTCCCACAGGCTTGCCGGCGGCGGTAATCTCCGTCCCGGTCCCTGGCAGGGCCGTTGCGGCGGACACCGTCACGACGCGCCGGCGCGCTGTGCCGCGATGCTGCATGCGCGAGACGACCTCCTGGCCGACATAGCAGCCTTTCCTGAAGGAGAGGCCGCCGTTGAAATCCATCAGCACGTCATGCGGGAAGGCGTCCTGCAGGGCGAAGTCCGATCCTGATGTGACGATGCCGTGGCTGATGCGCAGCGCGTCGTAGAGCGCTTCGCTGCCATCGCCGTGTCTTCGTGCCCGACGGGTGAGCGTGACGCCCGCCTTGGCGAAGCGACTGTCTCGGGCGCCCTGGCTGCCCCGGGCGCCTTGGCTGACCCGGACGCCTTGGCTCTCCCGGACGCCCTCGGCACCCTCGTCCCAGGAAACGGTAACGCCCTCTTCGGTGCTTGGCGCAAGTGTGACGGCGGCCCGCAGCTTGTACATTGTCAGCCGCTTCAGCAGGCTGTCGCGCTGGCCGGCATCGGTCTCGATCGTGTAACCTTCGCCGTCCCGCCAGATCATGAAGTCGAACAGGATCTTGCCCTGCGGCGTCAGCAATGCCCCGGGCCGCGCCTCGTCGGCCTCAAGCGCAGTGATGTCGGTGGTGATCAGGTTCTGCAGGAAGGATTGGGCTTCCGCGCCGCTGACGAAGAGCAAGGAGCGGTCTTTCAGGAATACGGCTGGCATGGCGGAACCTGTCGCGTTGGTTATCGCTCAGAGGTATGTCTTCATGAGGTGGATCGCAAGCGCCATGCGAAACGTGAAAAGCGCAGGCGAGACGGGCATCAATCGCCCGCTGTGAAGAATTTCCATTTACCCTCAGGCGTAATGCCGAGGCGGTAGAAATTATATCCGCCGAATTCCTGCATGTCGGAGAGATCGCCGGCCGTGACGATGCGCAGCAGCTCGACGCGTTCCGGCGGTGTCAGCGACTTCAGGTCCTTCTCGGCAAAATAGGGCCAGACATACATGTCGTCTGCTGTGCCCTGGCCGACATGCACGAAGCCGGTCGAGATGATGTCGAGCATGATGGCAAGGATCTCGTCGCCGTCAGGATCGCCCGACAGATCCTTCAGCGTGCCGATCGGATCGTCGGTCGGTTCGCCCACAGTCACCTGCGTCTGGTCGGCACCAGTGCCCATCAGCGGCCGCAGCCGCTCGAGATCGCCGGAGGCGGCCGCCTCGACGATTTGCTCGCGCATCTTGCGAACCGGCTCTGGCACCTTGCTGATATCGTAGATTACCTCGGTGGGCTTGGAATTGTCCTGAGCGCCCGGCGTCTTGTCGACACCCTGATTGTTCTGGCTGTTGACCAGTGGATCGGCCATGGGAACACCGGGAGTGGACCCGCCCTGCGGCTGGCTCTGTCCCTGGGCGCTTCCCTGTGCGGGCGTCTCGTTGGCCGCCTGGCCGGGGATCTTGTGCAGTTCGGAAAGCGCGTAGGCTGCCGGCGCAAGGAAAACATTGCCGGCGGCGAGGCTGAACGCAAGCAGCACCGGCGCGAGCGAAATTCGCGAAACTTTCTCTTTACCGGTGTGCATCAAACTCTCTGATAACAATTATTGCAGGGTGCGGTTCGCGGAGAATTCGCCGGCAAGCATGCGCTCACGCAGCGAATCCAACAGGGCTTCGGCGCTCTTTTCCCCATGCAATCTGATCGTCTCGCGCAGCGCATGTGCAATGGCGGCATCAGCGATGATTTCAGGCTCGATTCCGTCGGCCATGCCGTCGGCCCAAGCTTCGTTCTGGTACTCCAGAGCTGCCTGCATCTTTTCGTGGACGATCATGTCGTCGATGTCGTTGAGGCTTGCTTCCATTGTTTTTTCCTCAGAACTTCTCATGTCTTACTGCACCGTTAACAACACTAACAGCCTTTTCCCAAAACGACACGTCCGCTTGCGAAAACAGGTTAATTAAACGTCAATTTCCAAAGCGCGAGGTAATTTCTGTGGCAAGTGTTGCACCTTCGTTACGGTAGCGCTCTTCTGCCACGATGGCCGCCGGGGTGCAATCCGTATAGACCGAGGCGAAGGCGCGATAGCCGCGATTGAAGGCTGCTGTCAGCTTTTCTTTGCGCTGCGGCTCGTTGCCGGTCTCCGAATCGAGCAACTGCTGCATGCCGTTTCGCCACTCGTCGCCGCCAGGCGCCTTGCAGAGCGTTCTCAGATAATGCACCGAACCCAGCACCTCGGCGAACCGCGCCAGCTTGTCGTCATAGGGCACGATCACAGCAGGTGGGGGCGCAATTTCCTCCTGCTGTGGAGGCGGCGTATTCTTGCCCTGCGCCATCGTGGGGCCGGCGAGCACGAGCAGGGACAGGAAAACGCGTCGAACGGGAATCATGCACCCAGTTGATACGTTGAGCATGACGGCAACAAGGCGTGCTTCAAAGTTTCCACGTCTATTCGCCGCCCGCCAGCCGCTCCGCGCATTCGAGCACGCTCTGCGGCACGGGCAATCGCCGGATTTCCTCTACCGTGTACCAGCCGAGGGCAACCGCATCGTCGGCGGCTTCCGCCACCGCATCCCGATCGGCATCGACGCGAAAGACCGACAGGAAAAAGTGGCTGCTGACACTGCCGTCGGCCGCATGCGTCTTCAGGTCGTAGGTCGAAAACAGCCGCGGATTCCGTGCCGAAATGCCGGTCTCTTCATGGAGTTCGCGCAATGCCGTTTGCTCCGGCGTTTCGCCAGGCTCGGCCCGCCCGCCGGGAAAGGCATACATGTCGGCGGAAGGCGGATTGCGTCGCAACACCAGAAGGAATCGTCCATCACGTTCGAGAATGGCGGCTGAGCCGGGTTTAGCGGTGGAGGTCATCGGGACTGCTCTTGCTGTGATGGCTCATCTTATCGAATGAATAGTGCCACGAGGATTCGAAAGGTGCTTCCGTGACCTACATCATTTTTGCGTTTGCTGCCCTCTTCGAGATCGCCGGCTGCTTTGCCTTCTGGGCATGGCTGAAACTCGAAAAACCCGTCTGGTGGCTGGCGCCGGGCATGGTCTCCCTGGCGCTTTTCGCCTGGCTTCTGACGTTGGTGCCGAGCGAGGCCGCCGGCCGCACCTTCGCAGCCTATGGCGACATCTACATCCTCGCTTCGCTGCACTGGCTGTGGCTGGTCGAAGCCCGCGTGCCTGATCGTTACGATATCGGCGGTGCGCTGATCTGCCTTGCCGGCGCCAGCCTCATCCTCTTCGCGCCGAGAGGCTGAGGCGTCTTGACGGAGCACCGGCCGGGTGCAAAGACAAGCCGATGTGTGGACGTTTCGCCCTGACAATCTCCAGCGTCGACCTGCGCGACGTCTTCTCCGGTCTCGATTTCGAAGATTTTCCGGCGCGCTACAACATCGCGCCGACGCAACCGATCCTCGTTGTCATATCAGGCGAGGGCAGGGAGCAGGGCAGCAACTTGGCCGACCGGCGCGCCGTGCTCGTGCGCTGGGGCCTGACGCCGGGTTGGGTCAAGGATCCGAAGGATTTCCCGCTGCTGATCAACGCGCGCTCCGAAACCGCGATCGGCAAGGCCTCCTTCCGCGCCGCCATGCGTCATCGCCGCGTGCTCATCCCGGCCTCCGGTTTCTATGAATGGCATCGTCCGTCGAAGGAAAGCGGCGAGAAGCCGCAGGCCTACTGGATCAGGCCGCGCCGGGGTGGGGTCATCGCCTTTGCCGGGCTGATGGAGACATGGTCCTCGGCCGACGGGTCCGAGGTCGATACCGGCGCGATCCTGACGACATCAGCCAATTCAGCCATATCAGCGATCCACGATCGCATGCCCGTCGTCATCAGACCTGAGGATTTCACGCGCTGGCTGGATTGCAAGACTCAGGAGCCGCGCGAAGTGGTCGACTTGATGCAGCCGGTTCAGGATGATTTCTTCGAGGCCGTACCGGTCTCCGACAGAGTCAACAAGGTTGCCAACATGGGCCCCGACCTGCAGGCGCCGGTCGTCGTCGAAAAGCCGCTGAAGGCGCCCGACAAGCAAAAGCCTGACGGCGGCCAACTCAGCTTCTTCTGAACACTATCCGCCATCCCTGCAGGCCGTCGGCGACCTATCGGCGCCGACGTCTCACATAAGCGACGGCGATACATCGCTTCCTCCATCAGGTTTTTCGCGTTGTGCTTGGTCGCCAGAGCGTTGTCGGGAGATTTCCGACGATCGCCTCGTCATTCGCTTCGTCAGCGGTGCCTAACGCATGTAACCCGAAAGCACGCGTGATTCCAATTTGAAGCCTTCCGCTTCAAGCGGATTTTTTGACGCTGGTCGGCTTATGCTTCGCCATCAGCGATGCTGCGGCAACAGCCTTCAGGCCGACGGGGCGATAATTGGCGGCGAGGTCTGGCTTGGCCGCCTGCTGTTCGCCGGTACTGCTCTTCTTCGAAGTCACGATACTCTCCTTGCGTGATTCTTCCCTGGGTATTTTATAGTTTGATGTTTCATCACGAATAGCGACAAAACGGGGGCGTCGCTTATCAGGATTTGTAAACGCGCACCATAATTCGCGAGGCTTAACTGAAGCCTACGTTGGTTAATACTTACTGAAGAGAGCAGTTCCAATAAAAGTCTGAAAGCGGTTTTCTGGGGAAAAGCGCAGAACAGCTTCATCCGGATAAAACGCATGCTTTTCCCGGGGATACGTCAGAACGAAGGGAGAGAAGCATTTCCGTCATTCCAAGAAATCCGGAAATGCTAGGAGATCAGATGTGCCGGCCGATATCGTCGTCGCCGATGCCCGGCTCCTCGATCGTCAGCGTCCCGTATTTCCGCCGCCATTTACGGGCGCCGAAGGGAAGCGATACGAGGTAGGCGGCCACGGTGAAGACCATCACCTCCCAGGTGTAGCTCATCAGCAGAGCCACATAGAGCACGACGCCGAGCATCATCGGCAACACGAGGTCGCGCCGCAAGCGGTTGCCTTCCGATTTGCCCGACCAGACCGGCAGCCGGCTGATCAGCAGGAAGGCGATGAGCACGGTGTAAATCGACGAGATATAGGCGAAGGTGCGATCCGTCGCCAGCCCGAGGAAGCCGAGATAGACCGGCAGCAGCACAAGCATGGCGCCGGCCGGCGCCGGCACGCCGACGAAATATTCCGATTGCCAGCTCGCCTTGTTCTCGCGTTCGGCCATGACATTGAAGCGGGCAAGGCGAAGTCCGGCGGCGATGGCATAGATCAGCGCGGCGATCCAGCCGAGCGAGCGCGCCTGGTCGAGCGCGAAGACATAGACGACGAGGGCGGGTGCGACGCCGAAATTGACGATGTCGGCAAGCGAATCCATCTGCGCGCCGAACTTAGAAGTCGCCTTCATCAGCCGCGCTACGCGCCCGTCGATACCGTCGAGGAAGGCGGCGAGCAGCACCATGGAGACGGCGAGCTCGTAACGATTCTCGAAAGCCAGCCGGATGCCGGTCAACCCGGCGCAGATCGCCAGAATGGTGATAAGGTTCGGAAAGACGAGCCGGAGCGGGATTTCGCGCAGACGCGGGCCGCGGGCGGAATCATCCGGCCCATTGGGCTCGAAAGGCGGAAAAGGCGTTTCCATATCGCGTTCCAATCGTTCCTAAGGCAATTCCAGCAACAGTGCGTAGCGCTTCTGCACTTCCGTGAAAAGCTCACCCGCTCTAACTGCGGCGGCTGATGACGGGACCCTTGGCGGAGGCGAATTCGGCGATGACGGTTTCTCCCGCAACCGCCGTCTGGCCGAGCGAGACGCGCGGCGCAGCACCGGCGGGCAGGAATACGTCGAGCCGCGAGCCGAAACGGATCAGCCCGAAGCGCTCGCCGGCATCCACCGGCTCGTTGGGGTTTGCCCAGCAGAGGATGCGCCGCGCCACGAGGCCGGCGATCTGCACGACGCCGATCTGGCCGTGGCGGGTTTCGATCACCAGCCCGTTGCGCTCATTGTCCTCGCTCGCCTTGTCGAGCTCGGCGTTGACGAAGCTGCCGGAGCGGTAGTTGATGCTGATGATGCGCCCGCGCATCGGCGCCCGGTTCACATGGCAATTGAAGACGTTCATGAAGACCGAGATGCGCAGCATCGGCTCGGAGCCGAGGTTGAGCTCGGCCGGCGGGGTCACCATCTGGATCGCCGAGACCTTGCCGTCGGCGGGAGAGATCACCAGGTCGTCGTCCTGCGGGGTCACGCGCTCCGGATCGCGGAAGAAATAGGCGCACCAGAGCGTGAAGATCATGCCGATCCAGAAGAGCGGCTTGAAGATCCATCCCAAGACCAGCGATGCGACGAAGAAGGCGGCAACGAAGGGATAACCCTCCTTGTGCACGGGGACGATCGTGTTGCGAACCGTGTTGAACAGGCTCATGGCTGCCGGTCTCCTTGCGTTTTCATTTTTGCTGGTTAGCGAAAAACCGTCTCCGGGGCAATGCTGCGGCATCGGCCCTGGTTCCCACGCCGGGTTTCTGAACAACAAAAGCCGGCCGGCGTCGGTTTCCCCCTCAGCTTGCCGGAGCAAGTCGTGTTATCACGCCGAGGTCGTCGCTTTCGCGCACCTGCTTCAGATGTTCCTCCGCCTGTGTCGCCTCGCGCTGGCGGTTCCACATCGAGGCATAAAGGCCGTTCCTTTCGAGGAGGGCTGCATGTGTTCCGCGCTCGGCGATCTCGCCGCTTTTGAGCACGATGATTTCATCGGCGCTGATGACAGTCGAAAGCCGGTGGGCGATAACAAGCGTCGTGCGGTTCTTCGAAACCAGGTCGAGTGCTTCCTGGATTTCTCGTTCCGTCGTCGTGTCGAGCGCCGACGTCGCCTCGTCGAGGATCAGGATCGGCGGCGCCTTGAGGATGGTGCGGGCGATCGCCACCCGCTGCTTCTCGCCGCCCGAAAGCTTCAGCCCGCGCTCGCCAACCTTGGTTTCGAAACCCTCGGGCAGCGTTTCGATGAAATGTGCGATCTGCGCCACCTCGGCCGCTGCAAAGACCTCGCCGTCGCTGGCCGATGTGCGGCCGTAGCGGATGTTGTAGGCGACCGTGTCGTTGAAGAGCACTGTATCCTGCGGCACCATGCCGATCGCCGTACGCAGGCTCTTCTGCGTCACCTTGCGGATATCCTGGCCGTCGACGGTGATCGCGCCGCTCTGGATATCGTAGAAACGATAGAGCAGGCGCGACAGCGTCGATTTGCCCGCACCCGACGGACCGACGACGGCGACCGTCTTGCCGGCCGGCACCTCGAAGGAAATGCCCTTCAGGATCGGACGGGCCGCGTCGTAGGCGAAATGCACGTCCTTGAAGGAGATCGCGCCCTGGCCGATCCGAAGTTCGGTCGCATCGGGCGCGTCTTTGACTTCGGTCTGCACCTCAAGCAAATCGAACATCTGCTCGATATCGGTCAGCCCCTGGCGAATTTCCCGGTAGACGAAGCCGATGAAGTTGAGCGGTACGGAAAGCTGCAGCAGCATCGAATTGACGAAAACGAAATCGCCGACCGTCTGCTCGCCGCGCTGCACGGCCAGCGCCGACAGCACCAGCATGATGGTCGTGCCGATGCCGAAGATGACGCCCTGGCCGAAGTTCAGCCAGCCGAGCGAGGTCCAGACATCGGTTGCCGCCTTCTCGTAGCGTTCCATCGATTTGTCGAAGCGCTTGGCCTCCATCTCTTCATTGCCGAAATATTTGACGGTCTCGAAATTGAGGAGGGAGTCGATCGCCTTGGTATTGGCGTCGGTATCGCTATCGTTCATCGACCGGCGGATGGCGATGCGCCAGTCGGATGCACGGATCGTGAACCAGATATAGGCCCAGACGGTAAAGGCGGTAACGGCGAGATAGGAGAAGCCGTAGCCCCACCAGAAGATCACTGCCGTCAGCAGGAATTCGATGACGGTCGGGACCGAATTGAGGATCGTGAAGCGCACGATCGTCTCGATGCCCTTGGTGCCGCGCTCGATGATGCGCGACAGCCCGCCGGTCTTGCGCTCCAGATGGAAGCGCAGCGACAGCTCGTGCATGTGCACGAAGGTCCTGTAGGCGAGCTGGCGCACCGCATGTTGTCCGACGCTGGCAAAGAGCGCGTCGCGCAGCTGATTGAGGCCGAGCTGGATCAGCCGGGTGATGTTATAGGCGATGACAAGCGCGATGGCGCCGGCCAGCAGCGGCGGCACCGAGCCGGCAAGATCCATCCTGCCGTTCAGCGCATCGGTCGACCATTTGAAGAAATAGGGAACGAGCAACAGTACGAACTTGGAGATCAGCAGAAAGACCGAAGCCCAGACGACGCGCATCTTGAGGTCGGGCCGGCCGGCCGGCCACATATAGGGCCAGAGGTTGAGAAGCGTCTGCGGCAGGTTGGATTCCGAGACTGTCTTGCCGTTTGCCATGATTGTCTCCAGCCCGGAAGGGCTTGCCGCGATTGCGGCGATTCGATGCCGGCAAGAGCGCGGAACCGGGACGTGCCTGAAAGCGCTTCCCACAACCCGCAGCCGCCACCGCCAGATAGGGTGCCGGGCGGACGAATACAACAATTGCTGGGGTAAGGAAACGACGAGGCCGGGCGCTCATCCCGCCCGGCCTCGTCGTGTTGTTTTGCAGCTTAGAGATGCTGGCCGGACATGCGCTTGCGGTGCAGCTCTTCGGCATTCGGCAGTACATCCTTCGGCAGGCCGAAAATCTGGCCAGGGCGGATGCGATCGGGATTGATGATCTTGTCCTCGTTGGCGATGTAGATCGTCGTGTAGCGAACGCCGAGACCATAGGTACGGCGCGAGATCTGCCAAAGCGTGTCGCCGCGGCGAATGATGACCGCCGCGTTGTTCGCCGTCAGCGGCGCCTGTTCGATCGTCTTCGGCTGGTTGCTTCCGACCTCGTTTGCAGACGGCGTTGCCGGCGCGGGTGCGGCGGTGAGCTCGGCAATCATCCCGCCCAGCTTGACGAGTGCGGCGCCGACCGACTTCGCATCCCCAGGCAGGCCCTGCAGCAGCTTCAGCGCATTGCCGGCGACCTGCGAGGAGGAACCGGACGATTGCTTGAAGACATCTGGCGCATCAGCGGCCGGGCGGAAATCGGCGACGGAGCGCAGCGCGAATTCCGTTGCCGAGCGCGCCGCCGCAAGCTGCTCGGCGCCTGGCAGCTTGCCATCGGCAAACAGTCCCTTCAGCAGGCCGAAGGCCTTGCCGACTTCGACTTTGAGTTTGCGGAGCTCGCCTTCGTCGAGCGGCACCATCGAGGAAGCGCCGTTGGCGTCGGCGGGTGCCGATTGCGCGGCGACCCTCACCTGATCGCCGGCGGGGCGATTGAAATTCACCGACGCACGCACGATCACCTTGCCAGTGGGATCGACGACATCGACGCGGATCTTGTGGTCGCCGACCGAAAGCGCCACCACACCGTCGATGACGAAATGGCCGTCGGAGCCGGCGGTATCCTGGCCGACGAGGCTGTCGTCGGCATAACCGATGACCTTGGCATTGGAGCGCGTCGTGCCGGCAATGAAGATCTTGTTGCCTTCGATCTCGACGGCATTGACCATCACGTCGGGTGCATTCGTCTTATCCGGTGCGGCAGTGCCGGGAATGGCCGGTGCCGTATCAGCGCCGCCGGAGGGTGTGTCGGTGAGGTTCGGCGTCTGCAGCGCCAGCTCGCCGGTTGGTGCAGCCGAGCTTTCACCGGTTGCCGGCTTGTCCGCAGGCGGCGCCATCGGATTGGAGGCATCGGCAACTTCGGTTCCGGCCTTCGGCGCGGTGATGATGCGGCTCGCCGCGCCGGGTTTGGAAACCATGGCGAGCAGATTGGCGCCATTGCCATCCTTCGGCACGGAAATGGTCGCGACTTCTTCGGAAAGCGTGCTCTTGCCGTCCTTGCCCGTGAACTTGAGCACCAGCTGGTGGTCGCCGGCTGGAAGCGGATCGTCGAGAACGGCAGCAAAATCGCCACTCGCATCGACATTGGCCGTCGTCACCACCTTCTCGCCGTCGAGCACCTCGAGCTTGCCGTTCGGTTCGGCGGAACCGGCAATCACCGTCGATCCGTCGGGCTCGACGCGCAATACGTCGAAGGCGGGAAGTTTCGGGCCGGTATTTTCCGCTGCCGTATTCGCCCCAGGGGCGGTCTCCGGCGCACCGGTCAGCGCAACCTCGGCCTTGGCGATCGCGGCAAGCGCATCGGCGATGTTCTCGGGCAGCGACCGGACGATGGCGAGCGCCTTCGCGCCACCGTCCTTGGCCTTGGCGGCAAGGGTCTGGGTCGCGGGATCGAGGCCCTCGGGAATAGTGAAGCCGGCAAGTGCGGTCAGCGCGTTGACGGCCTTGGTCTTGGCGGCAGTGAAGACATCGATGGCAGGGCCTTTGCCGTCGGCAAACAGCGCCTTGAGCTCGCTGAGCGACACGCCGGCATCGGCCGAAAGGCGGCCGACCTGATCGGCGACCGCAGCCGCATCGCCCACAGCGGAGCGCGATGTCTTTGACGCCTCGTTAACCGTGTTCTTGAGCTCCGTGCTCGCCTGGTTGATGGCGTCGCCGACCTTGGTTGCATCGCCGCCGATACGCGGCATGACGACAAACACCATCAGTAGGATTGCGATTGCGAGGACTGCAAGAGCCAGCAAGCCGGCACGGTTCTTCATCATTATGTCTCCCAGAGCGGCAATTTGCCGTAATACCCAAAATTGCTAGCGATTCCCGTTGCTTTCCACAAGCATTCAAAGCAATTAGGCAAGCTAGGCACGCTGCTTTTCAGTCAATTTTCTTGACTGCATTGAAATGGAATAGTTGTTTTGCCCTCATGACCGAACAATCTGTATCGATTCGATCCATCTGCGTTTACTGCGGCTCCAGGCCGGGACGCGATCCTTCCCACATGGCGGCCGGGCGTGCTCTCGGAAGAGAGATCGCCGAATACGGCCTGCGCCTCGTCTATGGCGGGGGTACCAAAGGCATCATGGGCGCGGTTGCCAGCGGCGTGCTTTCAGGCGGCGGTCAGGTCACGGGCATCATTCCCGAATTCCTGATCGATATGGAAGCGACTCGCCACTCGCTGAGTCAGCTGAACGAACTCATTGTAACCCCTGACATGCATGCGCGCAAACACACCATGTTCGAGCGCTCCGATGCCTTCGTCGCGCTGCCCGGCGGCATCGGCACGCTGGAGGAGATCGTCGAGATCATGACCTGGGCGCAGCTCGGCCGCCACGAGAAGCCGATGGTCTTCGCCAACGTCAACGGTTTTTGGGATCCGATGATGGAACTGATGCGCCATATGACCGAAGAAGGCTTCCTGCACACCGCCCACCGGGTGCAGCCACTCGTCGTCGACGAGATCCCCGGCATCATTCCGGCGATCATGGCCCAGGCAGCCCAGCTCGCCGCCGATCGTGACGGCGAGGACGAGGTGATTTCGAAGATGTAGGGATTCAATGCATGTCGCCCAAAAGTGTCCAGCGGTTTTGGGACAAAGACATGCATAAAACAAAGACCTGAAGCGCGTCGCATGAATCCGATTCGACGTGACGCGCTTTAGCGCCTCAGCGCCCGCGGCTTCCCTTCAGCATCGACCAGCTATAGAGGAACAGCCCCGCCCAGATCAGCGGGAAGGCGATCATGCGCGCCGTGCCGAATGGCTCGTGGAAGACGAAGACGGCGATCAGGAAGATCATCGTCGGCGCGATATACTGCATGATGCCGATCGTTGAGAGTTTCAGCAGCTTGGCGCCGTTTGCATAGATCATCAGCGGCACGGCGGTGATGACGCCGCAGCCGAGCAGCAGGGTCGTGTCGGCAAGACCGGTGCGGTACAAATGGCCCTGGCCGCTGCCGAATTCCAGATAGAGAATGTAGAGGAGGGCCGGCCCGCTGAGGATCAGCACTTCCAGGAAGAAGCCCTGGTTCGGCCCGAGCGGCAGCGTCTTGCGCAACAGGGCGTAGAACCCCCAGCTGATCGCCAGTGTCAGCGCCACCCACGGGATGCCGCCGCTGTCCAGCGCGAGAATGGCGACGGCAAGCGCCGCAAGCGCGATCGCCGCGATCTGCAGCGGTTGCAGCTTTTCCTTGAGGAACACCGCGCCGAGGAAGATGCTGAACAGCGGATTGATGAAATAGCCAAGTGCTGCGTCGAGGGAATGGCCGGCGCCGATCGCCCAGACATAGGTGCCCCAGTTGACGGTGATCAGCGACGCCGTCAGCGCCGCCATCGCCAGCATGCGCGGCGAACTGAGTGCTGCGCGGATATCCTGCGTGCGCCCGAGCACGATCAGCACGATGCCCGCCAACGGCAGCGACCAGATGATACGATGGGCGATCACCTCGGCCGGCGAGATATGCGCCACCGCCTTCATGTAAATCGGCAGAAAGCCCCAGAGCAGATAGGCCGTCAGCGCGAAGGCGAACCCGCGCGGACTGTCTTCGTTCTTGGCCAACGGAACGGATGCATCGGTCGACATCGGTGTTTCCATCTTTGTTCTTCTTCTGATCCGGCCTAGCTTAAGCGCCGTGAATAGGCCAATTCATTTCGTTGAATGAAGGGTAGAGGATTTGAACCCGGAGACGAAGCGATGGACGAGAAGATATCCGACGCCCTTGGCTGGAAGACGAAGTCCGAAGGATGCGAATGGTATTCGGGCGAGGGCTGGGACCCCTCCGCCGAGCCGCGGAAAAGGTTTATTCCGCCGCGATCTTGCCCGCCAGCTGCCGGTTCTTCATCAGCTTGTAGATGACCGAATCCATCAGCGCCTGGAACGAAGCGTCGATGATGTTCTCCGAGACGCCGACCGTCCACCAGCGCACCCCGTCGCTGTCGGTGGATTCGATCAGCACGCGGGTGATCGCCTCCGTGCCGCCATTGAGGATACGCACCTTGAAATCGGCGAGCACCAGATCGTCGATCTCGTGCTGGTACTTGCCGAAATCCTTGCGCAGCGCGAGGTCGAGCGCGTTGACCGGGCCTTCGGCATCGGCAACTGACATCAGCGTCTGGCCGTCGATGGTGATCTTGACCACCGCCTCCGAGACGATCTTCACACGGCCGAGACTGTCGAAGCGGCGCTCGATCATCACGCGGAAGCCTTCGATGGTGAAGAATTCTGGGATCGTGCCGAGCGTGCGGCGGGCCAGCAGCTCGAAGCTCGCATCCGCGCCCTCATATGCATAGCCGATCGATTCACGTTCCTTGACGATCGAGATCAGCAGGTCGAGCTTCGGATCGTCCTTGGCGACCTCGATGCCGCGCCGCTTCAGCGCATTGATGAAGTTCGCCTTGCCGCCCTGGTCGGAGACCATGACCTTGCGGAAGTTACCGACGGTTTCAGGCGGCACGTGTTCATAGGTCCGCGGATCCTTGAGCAGCGCCGATGCGTGGATGCCGGCCTTGGTGGCGAAGGCTGAGGCGCCGACATAGGGCATCTGGTGATCCGGCGAGCGATTGAGCAACTCGTCGAAAGCATGCGAGAGCCGGGTGAGGTTGAGCAGCCGCTCCTCGTCGATCGCCGTTTCGAAACGGCTGTTGTAGGCGCTCTTCAGCGCCAGCGTCGGGATCAGCGTCACCAGATTGGCATTGCCGCAGCGCTCGCCGATGCCGTTCAGCGTACCCTGGATCTGCCGGACGCCGGCGTCGACGGCGGCAAGCGAATTGGCAACCGCCTGACCGGTATCGTTATGCGCATGGATGCCAAGACAGTGGCCGGGAACGCCTGAGGCGATCACCGCCTCGACGATGGCGCGCACCTCCGGCGGCTGCGTGCCGCCATTGGTGTCGCAGAGTACAACCCAGCGGGCGCCACTCTCATAGGCCGTCTTGGCGCAGGCGAGCGCATAGGCCGGATTGGCCTTGAAGCCGTCGAAGAAATGCTCGCAATCGACGATCGCCTCCTTGCCTGCGCCAACCGCCGCTTTGACGCTTTCGGCAATGCATTCGAGGTTTTCCTCGTTGGTGCAGCCGAGCGCCACCGCGACATGATAATCCCAGCTCTTGGCGACGAAACAGATGGCGTCGCTTTTGGCCTGCAGCAGCCCGGCAATGCCGGGATCGTTGGAGACCGAAACGCCGGCCCGCTTCGTCATGCCGAAGGCGACGAAGCTGGACTGGCTGGTGCGCTTCTCGCTGAAGAAGGCGGTATCCGTCGGATTGGCGCCGGGAAATCCGCCCTCGACGTAATCGAGGCCGAACTCGTCCAGCATGGCGGCGATCGCAATCTTGTCCTCGACGGAGAAATCGACGCCGGGCGTCTGCTGCCCGTCTCGGAGCGTCGTGTCGAAGAGGTAGATGCGTTCTTTCATGTCGTTTCCTCCCGCCAGGCGGGTTGTTATGGAGTGCGGATGCTGCCCCTCATCCGGCTGCAGCCACCTCTCCCCGTTATGACGGGAGAAGGGATATGCCGTATCGCGGGGCACGTCCCCTCTCCCCGCGGGCGGGGTGAGGGTTAGGGTGAGGGGCTGCCCCCAATGCTAACGATCAGTCTTGCTTCCCGGCAAACTTATCCGTCGCCCGGATCAGTTGGTCGAGAATCCCGGGCTCCGAATAGGCATGGCCCGCGCCCTCGATCAGGTGGAACTCCGCCTTCGGCCAGGCCTTGTGCAGCAGCCAGGCATATTTGGCCGGGCAGGGCATGTCGTAGCGGCCATGCACGATGACGCCGGGAATATTCTTGAGCCTGCCGGCATCGCGGATCAGCTGTCCCTCGTCCATCCAGCCGGCATGGACGAAGAAATGGTTCTCGATGCGCGCAAATGCATAGGCGAATTCCGGCTCCTCGAACTTGAAGCTCGTCGAAGGTTCCGGCAGCAGCGTGATCGTTTCGCCTTCCCAGATGCTCCAGGCCTGCGCCGCCGCGAGGCGCACATTCCTGTCCTCATGCGTCAGGCGGCGATGATAGGCATGCATCATCTCATGCCGCTCTTCCGGCGGAATCGGCGCGATGAACCGCTCCCACTTGTCAGGGAACATCTCCGAGACGCCGAATTGATAATACCAGTCGAGCTCGGCCTTGGTCAGCGTATAGATGCCGCGCAGGATGAGCTCGGAGACGTGCTGCGGATGCGTCTCGGCATAGGCGAGCGCCAGCGTCGAGCCCCAGGAGCCGCCGAACACCTGCCAGCTGTCGACGCCGGCCATCTCGCGCAGCCGCTCGATATCGGCGACGAGGTGCCAGGTCGTGTTGGCATGCAGTTCCGCATGCGGCGTCGACCTGCCGCAACCGCGCTGGTCGAACAGCATGACGTCGTAGAGGGCGGGATCGAAGAGCCGGCGATGGGCGGGCGAGATGCCGCCGCCCGGGCCGCCATGCAGGAAGACGGCGGGCTTGGCGCCAGGTGTTCCCGAGCGCTCCCAATAGATCACATGGCCATCGCCGACATCGAGATGGCCGGAAGCATAGGGCTCGATTTCGGGATAGAGCGTGCGCAGTATCTCGGTCATATCTTCACGCCTTTCGCGGGCCAGACTTCGGTGTCGTGATCGGGATGCTGGAAGGAGATAATCGCCTCCTGCCGGGAGTAGAAATCCTGATCCTTCAGCACCGGAGCCTCGAAGATCTCCTCGACCCAGGGCAGGCGGGCCTCGTAGTTGACCTGGATCAGCGGAGCGAGGTCGCTGCGGTCGTCGAAAGTGCCGATCGCAAGCTCCAGCCCGCCCGGATGACGATAGGTCATCGGCGTGCCGCAATTGTTGCAGAAGCCGCGTTCGATATTGACCGAGGACTGGAAGTAGCTCGGCTCGCCGCGTGTCCACTCCATCCCTTCCTCAGGCGCGGTGACGAGCGCCGAGAAGAAGCCGCCGAACTGCTTCTGGCACATGCGGCAATGGCAGATCGAGGGTCGCCCCAGCCTTCCTGAGATGCGGAAGCGCACGGCACCGCACTGGCATCCGCCTGTCTTGATTGTGTCCGTCATGAGGTTTCTCCGAGGGGCCAATTTTGCGTGTCGTGGTCGGGGTGTTGATGGTTGCTTGCCGCGATCGCATTCTCGCGGTCGGGCGTTTCAGGCTGTGGTTCCAGCGGCAGGCCGTCCAGCGCGTGAAACCAGGACATCTTGCGGCCGGTGTTCGATTGCATCACCGGCTTGACCGCATCGGGATCATCAAGTGAGCCGAGAGTGATGTTGATGAATTCCGCGTCCGGAATGTCATAGAACAGCGGCGTGCCGCAATCGCCGCAGAAGCCGCGCCGCACCAGATCCGAGGACTGAAACCATTTCGGCGCGCCGCGCGTGAAGGTAAAATCGCTGCGCATCACGCCGGCAAGCGGCATGAAATAATTGCCCGCCGCCTTCTGGCACATGCGGCAATGGCAAAGATGGGGATAGCCGAGTTCGCCTTTGGCGCGGTAACGCACCGCCCCGCACTGGCACCCGCCGCTTTTGTCTGATTCCGTCGTCATCCGATCTCCTTGGGTGGCCATGCCTGCGTCTCATGATCAGGATGCTGGCAGGAGACAAGCTCAAGCAGGAAGGGGGCGGCTTGCGCATCCTCTTCCGTCCGGTGGCCCGGCAATTCGTGCAGATGATCGACGAAACCGATCTTGCCCTCGATGCCGAATTGGATCACCGGCGGAAACGCCGAAGGGTCGTCAAAGGCGCCGGCGGCAATCGCCATTCCATCCGGCGCCTCGTAGGTTAGCGGCGTGCCGCAATCGCCGCAGAAGCCGCGCTCGACGAAATTGGAAGAGTGGAACGTCTTCCGCTCTCCGCGCGTCCATTCGAAATCGGCGCCGCGCACCGAGACCAGCGGCGCATAATAGGCACCGAACGCCTTCTGGCACATGCGGCAATGACAGATCGACGAATCCTTGGTGTCACCGCTGACGCGGAAACGGATCGCTCCGCATTGGCAGCCGCCGGTATAGGTGGTCATCTCTTGACCTCCCACGTCGTCACGCGCTCGCCCGTTACCGCATCCTTGCCGTCCTTCAACTGGATGCCCTTCGCCGTCAGTTCGTCGCGGATCTTGTCGGCCTCGGTGAAGTTCTTCGCTTTCAGCATTTCGAGACGCATTGCGACCAGCGCATCGACCGCCGATGCGACGGCTTCGTCGATTTCCATCTTTTTCGGCAGCAAGCCCAGCAGGTCGGCCGTTGCGGCAAAGACGGCACTGGCTGTGGGATCCGTATGCGCAGCTTGCGCCAACGCATGCAATGCCTGCACCGCGGCCACCGTATTGAGGTCGTCGGAAAGCGCGTTCAGCACGGATTCATCGGGCGCCGCATCGCCGACTTCTGCCGCCGGCCATTTGGCGAGCAGACGTTCGGCTTCTTCCAATCGCTT
Organism: Rhizobium sp. CB2179; assembly: GCF_057653455.1. Classification (NCBI taxonomy): domain Bacteria; kingdom Pseudomonadati; phylum Pseudomonadota; class Alphaproteobacteria; order Hyphomicrobiales; family Rhizobiaceae; genus Rhizobium; species Rhizobium sp. CB2179. The sequence goes on from NZ_CM172781.1 coordinate 1,173,151, forward strand.
GATCGAGAAATCGATCGGCTCGCGGTAATGCGTCATCAGCATGGCAAGGCGCAGCACCTGGCCCGGCCATTTGCGGCCGCCGAAGGTTTCCGTGTGCAGCAACTCGTGGATGGTGACGAAATTGCCTTCGGATTTCGACATCTTGCGGCCTTCGACCTGCAGGAAGCCGTTATGCATCCAGACATTCGCCATCACCTCGGTACCGTGGGCGCAGCGCGACTGGGCGATTTCGTTTTCATGATGCGGGAAGATCAAATCCAGCCCGCCGCCGTGAATGTCGAAGACATTGCCGAGATAGCGCTTGCTCATCGCGGAGCATTCGATGTGCCATCCGGGCCGGCCACGGCCCCATGGGCTCTCCCAGCCGGGCTCGTTGTGGCTCGACAATTTCCAGAGCACGAAATCGCCAGGATGCTTTTTGTGTGCGTCGACAGCGATGCGGGCACCCGCCTGCTGCTCGTCGAGCGGACGCTTCGAAAGCTGACCGTAATCCGCCATGGATTTGGTGTCGAACAGCACTTCGCCCGATGCAACATAGGCATGGCCGTTGCCGATCAGCTTCTCGATGATCTCGGTCATTTCGACGATATTGTCGGTGGCGCGCGGCTCGAAGCTTGGCTCCAGGCAGCCGAGTTCGGCGACATCGGTGTGAAATTGCGTCTCAGTCTTTTCCGTGACCGCGCGGATCGCGTCGTTGAGCGGCAGGCCCGGATGGTCCCGAAGCGCCCGCGCATTGATCTTGTCGTCGACGTCGGTGATGTTGCGGGCATAAGTGACGTGGTCTTCGCCATAGACATGGCGCAGCAGCCGGAACAGCACGTCGAAGACGATGACCGGCCGGGCATTGCCGATATGAGCGAAGTCATAGACGGTCGGGCCGCAGACATACATGCGGACATTGTTTGGATCGATCGGCGAAAAGACCGATTTTTCCCGTGTCAGCGTGTTGTACAGCTTCAGTTCCGGCGTCGCGTCCATTTCACTCTCCCAAATGCACGATCAGAAAAATATCGCGACCGGCGGACCGGGGCGTTTCGCATCTTGACTATTTGGGAGACGAAAACGGCCGGGCCAGCGCTCGCGCTAGCGAATAATCTTCCGGCAGATAATGCAGATAACCGTTTTCATGGCGGGTTTTATGGCCCGGTTCGCGCTTCCGGTCAAGGGGGCGAAGAGCGATCCAGCGGCAACAGGATCCATCCATCCGATGAATCGATTGCAGCAACCAACGTCTTTGAAACCAGTTGGCGCGCCCGTTAAATTCGTCCGCCATTTTCGCGGCACAAATCTCGCATAGCCGATTGAGAAGCTGTTGAAAATAGGGAGGAAGGGATGCGGAGACTTGCCCGATCGATGATCGGAGCGACTGCAGTTCTGGCGGTCGCATTCGCTGCATATTTCGCATACGATTTCGGGATGCTTCGCTTCAACAATCCCTCTCTCAGCAACTATCCAATCCAGGGCATCGATGTCAGCCATCACCAGGGCGATATCGATTGGAAGGTTGTTGCCACGCAGCCGAACGTCCGCTTCGCCTTCATGAAGGCGACCGAAGGCGGAGACCATCGGGATTCCAAGTTCGCCGACAACTGGCAGCGCGCCGGCGATGCTGGAGTGGTCAGGGGCGCTTATCATTTCTTCAGCTTCTGCCGCCCGGGCAAGGATCAGGCGCAGAATGTCCTCGCGACCGTCCCGAAGGAGCAGGGAACTCTGCCGATCGCCGTCGATCTGGAGTTTGTCGGCAATTGCAACAAAATCCCGACGCTCGAGGAAATGGTTGCCGAGGTGAACGCCTTTTTCACCGAGTTGAAGGGCACTTTTCCGGAAAAGCCTATTTTCTACGTCACCCAGGAGTTCTTCGATCAATATCTGAAAGGCAATGAATCACGCTTCCCCGACCACTATCTGTGGCTGCGCAGCGTGTTCAGGGAGCCGAGGCAGGCAGAATGCAGCCGTTGGTCGATCTGGCAATTTGCCGACAACGGCACCTTGGACGGCATCCAGGGACCGGTCGACCTCAATGCGCTATGCCCGTCGGAAGCGGGCCTGGCGCATCTGTTCCCAGCAGCTGCAGCGAAGTAAGACTCAAGCTTATTCAGGCAGCCGGTAATCGACGAGCTTGTTCTCCCGGACGATGAACAGCTTGCCCGTCTCGGTCACCCCGGGCCCCAGCAACGGCAGGATCGCCTTTGCGACGTCGGACGGATGCGGCAGCGTCTGCGGATCTTCGCCCGGCACCGCCTGCGCCCGCATCGCCGTGCGTGTCGCTCCCGGATCGACGCTGGTGACCCGTAGCGGTGTGCTTTGGCTCTCTCCGGCCCATGTGCGTGCCAGCGCTTCGACGGCGGCCTTGGAAGCGGAGTAGGCGCCCCAGAAGGGGCGGCACTTGTGGGCAGCACCCGATGACAGGATCACCGCGCGGCCGGCATCCGAGCGGGCCAGCAGCGGGTCGACCGAGCGGATCAGCCGCCATGTCGCGGTGACGTTGATGGTCATCACCTTCTCGAACACTTTCGCTTCGATATGGCCGATCGGCGAAATGACCCCAAGCACGCCGGCATTGGCGACGAGGATGTCGAGTTTGCCCCAGCGCTCGAAGATCGAGCCGCCGAGCGCATCGATCGCATTCATGTCGGCAAGGTCGAAAGGCACGAGCGTCGCCGTGCCGCCGACAGCCTTGATCGCATCGTCGAGGTCCTCGAGCCCGCCAACCGTGCGTGCGCAGGCAATCACATGAGCGCCGGCTTTGGCAAGTTCCAGCGCTGTGAAATAGCCTATGCCACGCGACGCACCGGTAACGAGTGCGATCTTGCCCTCAAGATTGATATTCATGATGTCGTGTTCCCTCACGAAGGGAGAGAGGTTCGATTGAACCCCTCGGGATGGGACAATGGAAAAGCCGGCGCGCCGTGTCAGCCGTTGCTGGCAAGCATCGAAATCTTGTTGCCCATGGACTCGCCGTTCTTGTCGAGCAGGCGGGTCGGATAGTCGCCGGTAAAATAGTGGTCGGTGAACTGCGGCCGAGCCGGGTTGCGATCTTCACCGCCGACAGCGCGATAGAGGCCGTTGATCGACAGGAAGGCGAGCGAATCGGCGCCGATGTATTTGGCCATGGCTTCGACGTCGGCATACTGGTTTGCCAGCAGCTTTTCGGCATCGGGCGTGTCGATGCCGTAGAAATCCGGGAAGAAGATCATCGGGCTTGCGACGCGGACATGGACTTCGCGCGCGCCGGCTTCGCGGATCATCTGCACGATCTTGAGAGACGTCGTACCACGCACGATGGAATCATCAACCAGCACCACGCGCTTGCCTTCGATCATCGCCCGGTTGGCCGAATGCTTCAGCTTTACGCCGAAGGCGCGGATCTGCTGCGTTGGCTCGATGAAGGTGCGCCCGACATAATGATTGCGGATAATGCCGTATTCGAAGGGAATCCCGCTCTGCTGTGCATAGCCGAGTGCTGCCGGCGTGCCGCCATCCGGCACCGGCACGATCACGTCGCCATCGACGGGCGATTCCTTGGCGAGGTTCATGCCCATGCTCTTGCGCGTCGTATAGACGTTGCGGCCGCCGACGACCGAGTCCGGGCGGGCGAAATAGACATATTCGAACAGGCAGAGGCGCTCCGGCTGTGGCTTGCTAGGCTTGCGTGCATCGATGCTGATCGAGCCGTCGGGCTGGATTTCACAGATGATGACCTCGCCGTTCTCAACGTCGCGGATGAACTTGGCGCCGATAATGTCGAGCGCGCAGGTCTCCGAGCAGAAGATCGGCTTGCCGTCGAATTCTCCCATGACCAGTGGGCGGATGCCGGTCGGGTCGCGCGCGGCAATCAGCTTGGTGCGCGTCATGGCGAGCATCGAATAGCCGCCTTCCATCTGGCGAATGGCATCGATGAAGCGGTCGGATGTGGAAGCGTGGCGGGAGCGGGCGATGAGGTGGAGGACGACCTCGGTATCGGAGGTCGACTGACAGATGGCGCCGGTCGCGATGATTTGGCGGCGCAGCGTCAGGCCGTTGGTGAAATTGCCGTTATGGGCAATGGCGATGCCGCCTTCTTCCAGTTCGGCAAAGAGCGGCTGCACGTTGCGCATGGCCACTTCGCCGGTTGTCGAGTAGCGGGTATGACCGATCGTAATGCTGCCGGGCAGGCGGGCGAGCGTCATCGGATTGGTATAGTGGTCGCCGACGAGGCCCATGTGGCGCTCTTGATAAAAGCGCTTGCCGTCGAAGGAGACGATGCCGGCCGCTTCCTGTCCGCGGTGCTGCAAGGCATGCAGGCCGAGCGCCGTGAGCGCGGCGGCATCGGGATGTCCCAGAATTCCGAAAACCCCGCATTCTTCATGCAGCGTATCTCCGTCGAGCGGATCGTCGGTCGGGAAGGAATGGGACTGGTTCATTTCTGCGGGCCTCTGCTCTCACAAGAATGGATCGGCATTTCCAGAAATAGCTGAGCCCGGCGGAGCTGGAATGCTCGGCCGGACCCTCATTTCATGTCCCGCTCAAATGGCAATTGCCGGAAGGCGGGTCAAGCTCTTGAACACTGTGTCAATTCGCCGGCTGCTGCGCGCCGCCTGCAGGCGCGGTCGGTGCGTCTTCCGCCGGAGCCTGGTCGCCCGTCGGCGGAGTGGTACCTTCGGCGCCCTGTGCCGGCGGCTGCAGCTTATCACGGATGCTTTCCGGTATCATCTGGGCAAATTGCTCCGGCAGAATCGATTTCAGCTTCACGACCATCGAATCCAGGAAGGGCTTCGACTTCGCTTCGTTGACCCAAGCCGGACGGTGGTCGGCATCGACGAGCCAGTTCCAGAAGGCGACGGCGACGACCAGGAGCAGCACGCCGCGCGCTGCCCCGAACAGGAAGCCGAGCGTGCGGTCGAGCGCGCCGACACGGCTGTCGATGATGAAATCGGCGATCTTCATCGTGATGAAGGAGATGACGATGAGCGCGATCAGGAAGACGACCGCTGCCGAACCGACGATCGCGATACGGTCGTCATCGGTATATTTCTTCGCATAGGGCAGCAGGTACGGATAGAGATAATAGGCAGCGGCGGCCGAACCGCCCCAGCTCGCGATCGAGAGGATCTCGCGCGAAAAGCCGCGGACCATCGCCAGCACGGCGGAGAAGAGCACGACGCCGATGACAATACCGTCGAAAATCGTAATGGGCATGTAAATTCAACTCCAGGACTGCCGCTTGGCGGCCGTGTCGTGCCTTATCGTGTGCTCCTATATCATCACCACTCTTGGCAATGAAAGGATCAAACGTCGTCTTCCACACGCAGCGCTCCCTTCGATCCGGCGATGCGCGCGACCAGATCCGGCAGGCTTCCAACTTCGCTCCAGCGCCCGCCGGGGCCCTTCGGCAATTCGGCGGAGGCGGACGGAAGCAGCGCTGCGGAAAATCCCAGCTTCTCGGCTTCCTTGAGACGCTGGGCGGTGTGCGCAACCGGCCGGATGGCGCCCGACAGGCTGACTTCGCCGAAATAGACGCAATCGGCGGGAAGGGCAATACCGGCAAGCGAGGAAACGAGCGCCGAGGCGACGGCAAGATCGGCCGCCGGTTCGGAGATGCGGTAACCGCCGGCGACGTTAAGGTAGACGTCGTGCTGGCCGAGCCTGACGCCGCAATGGGCTTCCAGCACCGCAAGGATCATCGACAGCCGGGCCGAATCCCAGCCGACCACGGCGCGCCGCGGCGTGCCGAGCGAGGTCGGCGCCACCAGCGCCTGCACCTCGACGAGAATGGGGCGGGTGCCTTCCATGCCGGCAAAGACGGCAGCACCCGGCGATTTTTCGTTGCGCTCACCAAGGAAGAGCTCGGAAGGATTGGCGACTTCGCGCAAGCCTTTGTCGGACATTTCGAAGACGCCGATCTCGTCGGTCGGGCCGAAGCGGTTCTTGACTGTGCGCAGGATGCGGTAGTGATGGCCGCGATCGCCTTCGAAATAGAGCACGGCGTCGACCATGTGCTCGACGACGCGCGGCCCGGCAATCTGCCCGTCCTTGGTTACGTGGCCGACGAGCACCATGGCGGCCCCCGTCTGCTTGGCGAAACGGATCATTGCTTGGACGCCGGTGCGCACCTGCGTCACCGTTCCCGGCGCCGATTCGGCAAGCTCGCTCCACAGCGTCTGGATGGAATCGATGATGACGAGGTCCGGCCGCTTGCCCTCGGCGAGCGTCGCCAGAATATCCTCGACATTGGTTTCGGCCGCCAGCATCACGTCGGTATCGGCCGCCGCAAGGCGTTGTGCCCGCAGCCGCACCTGCGCCACGGCTTCTTCGCCGGAGACGTAGATGATCTTGTGGCCGCGCCGCGCAAGGGCGGCGGCGGCCTGCATCAGCAGCGTCGATTTGCCGATGCCGGGATCGCCGCCGATCAGCACCGCCGAACCGCGCACGAAACCGCCGCCGAGCGCCCGGTCGAGCTCCGACATGGCGGTATGGATACGCGGTGCCTCTTCGATCTCGCCGGAGAGTGCCGTCAGCGCCACTGGTCGGCCCTTCTTCGGCGTCTTACCAGGACCGGAGCCGATCCCGCCCATCGGGTCTTCCTCGACGATGGTGTTCCACTCGCCGCAGTTCTCGCATTTGCCGGCCCAGCGGTTATGAACCGTGCCGCAACTCTGGCAGATGAATTGTGTCCTGGCCTTCGCCATCAATTACTCTTTCAGTCCGGGTTCGCGAGCGACGCGACGCGCCGCTTCATCGAATCATTGTCGTGCTTGAGATAATGGCTATCGCAACGGATCAAAACTAATGATTTCCCCATCAGCGCACCCATGCCTATCCTTTGCTCCTCATTCGGAACGGTGGAAAATGTTCGATTATTCGTTTGCGCACTGGCTTGCATTTCTTTCGGCGGCGGTTCTGCTCAATCTCTCGCCCGGTCCCGACATCGCTTTCATCCTCGGTCACACGATGAAAAGCGGAAAACGTGCAGGTTTTTCCGCGCTGTTCGGCGTCTGGTCCGGCGCCTGCCTGCATGTGCTGATGGCCGCACTCGGCCTCTCGGCCATACTTGCCGCTTCCGCCGTCGCCTTCTCGACAGTCAAATGGATCGGCGCCGCCTATCTCGTCTGGCTCGGGATTCAGGCTTTGCGCTCCGGTGGCGGCGATGGCCTGATAAAGGCTGCTGGTGAAAGTTTGCCGGTGGCAAGGATCTACCGGCAGGGAATTCTGGTGTCGCTGCTCAATCCCAAAGTGGCGATATTCTTCCTGGCCTTCCTGCCGCAGTTCGTCGTCGAAGGGGCAGGGCCGGCATGGGCGCAACTCATGCTGCATGGCGCGCTCATCATCGTCGTCGCTGCCTTCATCGAACCGCCGCTCGTCCTTCTCGGCGGGCGCCTTGCGGATGCAATCAGGCATAATCAAAAAGTCGGACTCTGGCTCGACCGCGGCCTCGGTGCGCTTTTCGTGGCGCTCGGTGTCCGTCTCGCCCTCAGCAGCCGCTGAGTAGGAAGGCTATTCTTCGGCCACGTAGCGCCGCTCGTGGCGGAGCCCCATGCTGGTCAGGATCTCGTATCCGATCGTGCCGGATGCCCGCGCCACATCGTCCACCGGCATGTTCTTCCCGAACAGTTCGACATAATCCCCGGCGCGCACGGCGTTGTCAGGCAGGTCGGTGATATCGAAGATCGTCAGGTCCATGGTGATCCGGCCGGCAACCGGGACCTTGTGTCCGGCGATGAAACCTTGCCCGCCTTGCGGCACCACCTGCCTCAACGGCACGCCGCCGCTCGACTGGCTGCGCATGTAGCCGTCGGCATAACCGGCCGAGGCGATCGCCAGCCGGCTTTCACGGCGAAGCTGCAGCGCCCGCCCATAGCTGACGGTCTCGCCGGCTTCGACGCTGCGCACCTGGATGATGCGCGCTTCCGCCGTTGCGACGGGCCGCATCGGGTTCGCCATGCCGCTGACGGCCTCACCGCCATAGAGCGCAATGCCGGGGCGGGTCAGGTCGAAGTGATAATCCTCACCGAGAAAGATGCCGGCCGAGGCGGCAAGGCTTGAATCGATACCTTCATAAGCGGCGCTAACCCTGTGGAATGATTCGAGCTGCTGCCGGTTCATCGCATGGCTGGGATCATCGGCGCAGGCGAGGTGGCTCATGACAAGCACGGGCGCGAAGCTCGCAGGCCGTGAGACGTCGTCGGCGAGTGCGATCGCATCGTCGATATGCAGTCCGAGCCGATTGAAGCCGGTATCGACATGCAGCGCGCAGGGATAGTCGCCGTAATCGGCAAGCACCGCCATCCAGAAGGCGAGCTGCTCGTCGGAGGAAATCACCGGCACCAGATCATTGTCGAAGAAGCGCCGCTCGGTGCCCGGCCATATGCCTGAGAGCACGAAGATGCGCGCCTCGGGCGCATAGAGGCGAAGCGTCACGCCCTCGTCGACGGTCGCGACGAAGAAGTCGCGCGCGCCTGCCATATAGAGCGCTTCGCCGGTATCCTCGATGCCCATGCCATAGGCATCCGCCTTGACGACCGCCGAGGCGCGCGCCGCACCGGAGCGGCGCGCCATGTCGCGCCAGTTCTCCGTCAGGGCGGTCAGGTCGACGGTCAGCCGCAGGCCTGCCGAGGCAAAATTGTCATCTTCGGGGGCGTCGAAAAATTCGCTCATGATCCGCATCGAAAAGAGGCCGGAGAAGGATTCTCCGGCCAGTTTAAAGGTCAACTATGTCAAGGGAAAGCCCGGCGTTGCACCCAGCATCCGCGCGATCAGTGCTCTTCATATTGGGTGAAGGAGGGATCGGCGAGATCGGCAAAACGCGTGAATTCCGCCTGGAAGGCGAGCTTCACCGTGCCTGTCGGCCCGTGGCGCTGCTTGGCGATGATCACGTCGGCCGTGCCCTTGACCTTGTCGAACAGCGCCTCCCATTCCGGATATTTCGGATCGTGGATGTCGCGCGGCTCCGAATTCTTGACGTAATATTCCTCGCGGAACACGAAGAGCACGACGTCGGCGTCCTGCTCGATCGAGCCGGATTCGCGAAGGTCGGACAGCTGCGGCCGCTTGTCGTCGCGGCTTTCGACCTGACGCGAGAGCTGCGACAGTGCGATGATCGGAACGTTGAGCTCCTTGCCGAGCGCCTTGAGGCCGGTGGTGATTTGGGTGATTTCCTGCACGCGGTTGTCGCTGGATTTGCCCGAGCCGGTCATCAGCTGAATGTAGTCGACCACAAGCACATCGAGGCCGCGCTGGCGCTTCAGACGGCGCGCGCGGGCCGAAAGCTGGGCGATCGAGATGCCGCCGGTCTGGTCGATAAAGAGCGGCACCTTCTGCATCATCATCGAGCAGGCGACGAGCTTTTCGAAATCGGCATCGTTGATGTCGCCGCGGCGGATCTTCGAGGAGGAGACTTCCGTCTGCTCGGAGATGATACGGGTGGCGAGCTGTTCCGACGACATTTCGAGCGAGTAGAAACCGACGACGCCGCCGTTCTTTGCCTTCATGCTGCCGTCCGACTGGACTTCGCCTTCGTAGGCGGCGGCGATATTGTAGGCGATGTTTGTAGCAAGTGAGGTCTTGCCCATGCCGGGGCGTCCGGCAAGCACGATCAAGTCCGACCGCTGCAAACCGCCCATCTTGGAATCCAGCGAATGGATGCCGGTGGAAATGCCGGAAAGCCCGCCGTCACGTTCCTTGGCGACGGCCGCCATGTCGATCGCCAGCGCGACCGCATCGTTGAAGGCCTGGAAGCCGCCGTCGTAGCGGCCGTTTTCCGCCAGTTCGAAGAGGCGGCGTTCGGTATCCTCGATCTGCGACTGCGGCGGCATGTCGAGCGGCGCGTCATAGGCGATGTTGACGACGTCCTCGCCGATGGTAATCAGCGCCCGGCGCAGCGCCAGGTCGTAGATCGCCCGGCCGTAATCCTCGGCATTGATGACGGTGACGGCATTGCTGACCAGGCTCGCCAGGTATTGCGAAACCGTCATGTCGCCGACCTTCTCGTCGGCTTTCAGGAAGGTCTTGATCGTCACCGGATTGGCGATCTTGCCCATGCGGATGATATCGCCGGCAACCTCGAAGATCTTCCGATGCAGCGGTTCATAGAGATGGATCGGCTTCAGGAAGTCCGACACCCGGTAATAGGCGTCGTTGTTCATCAGGATCGCACCCAGAAGCGCTTGCTCGGCTTCGATATTGTTGGGTGCTTCGCGATAATGCTGCTCCGACGGGGCAACAGCTGCAATCTTTCGAGCGGCGTCGTTCATCATCATCCGTTCTGTCTTTTTCCAGCTCCGGATTTGCAATTCCGGACGCGAAAATCAAGAGGCTACGAAAGGAGCGGGGGCTCGCTTCGCCTAAATCCTGAACGCTGTGCACGTTGTTCGACTTCTCCACAGTCTTGGGCGACACAAAGGAGAAATACTGGCAGTGTCACCCGCACGACACGGTATGGCGCCGACTCAGCCCATCCGCTTCGGAGAATGTTATTTTAGCGCGATGCGATAAGGCACGCAGCAAAAACATCCGGAAGATCCCCTTAAAAAAGCGAACCGCTCGGCAGCTCACATCGAAGGGGTGGAAACGAAAAAGCCCGGCGCGGTGGCCGGGCTTCTCTCTCGCGGATCGCTCCGACGAAATTATGCTTCGTCTTCGTCGACGCCGTCAGCTTCCGGATCGAAGAAGTCTTCCGGACGCAGCGCGTCTTCGTCGACGCCGTAGATCGCGTCGACCGAGGTGAGTTCTTCGCCCTTGGACTGGCGCTCTGCCTCGTCGGCAGAACGGGCAACGTTCAGCTCGACGTGGATTTCGACTTCGGCATGCAGCTGCAGCTCGACCTTGTGCAGGCCGATCGACTTGATCGGCGTGTTGAGGTGAACCTGGTTGCGGCCGATGTTGAAGCCTTCGGCGCCGAGAATATCGACGACGTCACGGGCAGCAACCGAACCGTAGAGCTGGCCGGTTTCGCCGGCGGAGCGCACGACGATGAAGGACTTGCCGTCGAGAACGTCGGCGACCGTCTGGGCTTCCGACTTGCGCTCGAGGTTGCGGGCTTCGAGCGTCGCGCGCTCGGCTTCGAAGCGGGTCTTGTTGGCGGCGTTGGCGCGCAGCGCCTTGCCGAGCGGCAGCAGGTAGTTGCGGGCAAAGCCGTCGCGAACCTTTACGGTTTCGCCCATCTGGCCGAGCTTGGAAATGCGTTCGAGAAGGATGACTTGCATTTTCTTTTTCCTTTCTTGTGTCTCAGATTTTCGTATCGGATTGTTTGGGGGCATCAGCATCTTTCGTCGGGGTCAGTGCGATCGCCTTGCGCGTATCGCTGAGACCGAGGACGAGGATGAGGAGAGCTGGCAGCAGCATGAGCATCGAGGCCAGATAGCAGAGGATGAGGGCCGGTATGCGCCAGTCCTTGCCGCGCGTGCGGAAATGCAGCGAGGCGAAACCGGAAAGCATGAAGCCGGCGCCGAAGGCGCCGATCACGGTCGCACCGACCAGCGCCGGAACGCCGCCGAAAAAGCAGGCGGCAAGCCCGGCCAGGAAGATGAAGATCGAGTTGCGGTTCATCCGCAGCGACGAGGGAATATCCTCGCGCGGACGAAGGCCACCGCCGGACGCTGCAACGATGCGCACGGCGAAATAATAGGCGGCAAACAGCATGCTGACCCACATGCCGCCCTGCAAAGCCGGCAGCATCAGCAGGATCAGCGACTTGGTCTGCGCGGTCGCTGCCGGATCGGGCATGAATTCCGGCTGCTGCTGCTTGAGCGAGGTGATCAGCAGATCGACGATCGGATCGGTGATCTCAGGCCCGTAGCCGATGATCACACCGATGACGATGACGGCGAGCGTCACCAGACCGCAGAGATGCAGCAGGATATCGGAGAGCGGGTACCAGGCAAGCAGATGGTCGGGGCCGCCGAGTTCTGAGGCCGGACGCGCGAGATTGGCGAGATGGCTGAGCCAACCGGCCGGCAGCAGCGTCACCATCGTCATGATCAGCGCGAAGGAAGGCGAGATCAAGATCGCGCCCAGCGCCGCGGCGGTGACGACGGCCGAGACCGCGGCGGCATTGCCCCAGCCGAGCCCGACGATCAGGATCGGCAGCGCCGAGGCCGTATAGAGAAGCGCGCTGAAAAACGACGGCTGCATGCTCGCGCCCAGCACCAGCAGGGCGGCGGTCAATCCGGCGAGTGCGCCGATCAGCAGCGTTTTATTGTTCGGTCGTTTCAAGGTCGCTGTCCTGCTTCATCAAGCAGTTAGAGGATGTTGCTGAATCAAATTCAGAAACGTCTCAACATGGGTTTTAAGAGTTCCGATCCGCGCCCATCGCGGAAGGGAAAGGGAAGGCACGAATGCCTTCCCTCAAAGGTGTCGGCGTCGACCGATTAGGCGACGACGTAGGGCAGCAGGCCGAGGAAACGGGCGCGCTTGATCGCCTGAGCGAGTTCGCGCTGCTTCTTCTGGGAAACGGCCGTGATGCGGGACGGAACGATCTTGCCGCGCTCAGAAATGTAGCGCTGCAGCAGGCGTACGTCCTTGTAGTCGATCCGCGGTGCGTTGGCGCCGGAGAACGGGCAGGTCTTGCGGCGGCGATGGAACGGGCGGCGGACCGGAGCGGAGGAAGTTTCAGACATATCTCAGATCTCCCTTATACACGGTCTTCGCGCGGACGGCGCGGACGGTCGTCACGGTCGCCGAAGCCACCTTCACGCGGCGGACGCGGGCCGCGGTCACGATCACCGAAGCCGCCTTCACGCGGGCCACGGCCGCCTTCGCGCGGACGGTCGTCACGGTCGCGCTTCTGCATCATGGCAGACGGACCTTCTTCATGCTTCTCGACGGCGATCGTCATGTAGCGAAGAACGTCTTCGCTGATGCGCATCTGACGTTCCATTTCCTGGACGGCAGCAGCCGGTGCATCGATGTCCATCAGGGCGTAGTGCGCCTTGCGGTTCTTCTTGATGCGGTAGGTGAGGGACTTGAGGCCCCAGTTCTCGATACGCCCGACCTTACCGCCATTCGCTTCGATCACACCCTTGTACTGTTCTACGAGGGCATCGACCTGCTGAGCGGAAATATCCTGCCGGGCAAGGAATACATGTTCATAAAGAGCCATGACAGCTTTGCCTTTCTTGCGTTTGGTTCAACCCGATATTCGGCGGCTAAGCCTCAACGACTGCTCCTGATTGGGCGGACCCAGGCAAGAAAGCGTTTCCGAGACGGTCGAGAGCGGAGACACGGGAGGCTGGAACGCTTCCGTTCCGAACGATTTCCGTGAAGAAACCGGCCCTCCGTTCAGCCACCAGCCAGAAGACCGGGTTAACGAACAGGGCGGCTTATACGGATTTTTTGGGCAAAGGCAAGCGCAATCGGACACCCGAACCCGATGCCGGCCAATGGTCGGCATCGGGCAGGCGCCAAACAAATAGGATCAAAGCGTCAGCGGATACTGCCGGTGCACCTTGGCGATTTCCGCCAGGATCTCGTTCGAAAGCGTAATGTCGGCCGCGCCGATATCGATTTTCAACTGCTCCATCGAGGTCGCGCCGATGATGGCCGAGGCCATGAAGGGCCTGGAAAGGCAGAAGGCGAGCGCCATTGCTGCCGGGTCGAGGCGGTATGTTGCAGCGATCTCCAGATAGGCTTTGGTCGCCGGCTCCTGTAGCGGCTGCAGGCGACCGCCGATATCGTGGTTGATCGAGCCGCGCGAACCCTTCGGCCTGCCGCCATCGACATATTTTCCGGAGAGGATGCCGCCGGCGAGCGGAGAATAGGCGAGCAGCCCGACATCCTCATGATGCGAGAGTTCGGCGAGATCGAGGTCGAAATGGCGGTAGAGCAAGTTGTATTCGTTCTGGACGCAGGCGACCCGCGGCAGGCTCTTCTGTTCGGCGAGCGTCAGATATTTCTGTATGCCCCAGGTGGTTTCGTTGGAAAGGCCGATCGCGCGGATCTTGCCTTCCTTCACCAGCACGCCAAGCGTTTCCAGGATGTCGAGCATATTGGCGACGGCCTCGTCGCGGTTCTGGTTGAAGGGATTGTAGCTCCAGTTCTGACGGAAATGGAAATGGCCGCGGTTCGGCCAGTGGATCTGGTAGAGGTCGACGTAATCCGTCTTCAGCCGCGCCAGGCTGGCTTCGAGCGCCAGGCGGATATTCTTTGCATCGGCACCTTCGCCACCACGTATATAGTCGCGGCCGCGGCCGGCGACCTTGGTGGCGAGCACGATATCGCCGCGCTTGCCGGTCTTCTTGAACCAGCTGCCGATATAGTCTTCCGTCCAGCCCTGCGTAGCGGCCGAAATCGGGGTGGTCGGATAAAGTTCGGCCGTATCGAAGAAATTGACGCCCTTTTCGACGGCGTAGTCCATCTGCGCATGAGCATCGGCTTCGCTGTTCTGCGAACCCCAGGTCATGGTGCCAAGGCAAATCTCTGAAACGGAAATCTCGGTGCGGCCTAGCGAATTGTACTTCATGGAAAAACCTTGGGAGAGAGGTGACAGCCTTGGGAGGGTTCGCGCAAATCTAGGCTGGATTTGGCGGAGCGCAAGAGCAAAAACCGGGCATTTGCGCCAGTGCGAAAGGCTTTGCGCAGAATGAGCCGCCACTTGACTCTGCCGGAAAGAATGTCAATTGGAGGCAAAACAGCCTCAAGGGGCGTATTCAGGGGCATGAGCCAGGGAATATGAGAATGACCATTGCTTTCACTTTTCCCGGTCAGGGCAGTCAGGCCGTCGGCATGGGCAAGGATCTCGCCGAGAATTTCGCCGAAGCCCGCGCCGTCTTCGATGAGGTCGATGAGGCGCTCGGTGAAAAGCTTTCGGACGTCATGTTCAACGGTCCCGAGGATACGTTGACCTTGACGGCGAACGCCCAGCCGGCGCTGATGGCCGTCTCGATCGCCGTCGTCCGCGTTCTCGAAGCCAAAGGGCTGGATCTGAAGTCCAAGGTCGCCTACGTCGCCGGCCACTCGCTCGGCGAATATTCGGCACTGTGTGCCGCCGGCACCTTTTCGCTCGCCGACACCGCGCGGCTGTTGCGTATCCGCGGCAATGCCATGCAGGCAGCCGTCCCCGTCGGCGTCGGCGCCATGGCTGCAATCATCGGCCTCGAACATGTCGACGTCGTTGCCGTCTGCGAGGCAGCCACCGCTGTCGGCGCCTGCCAGATCGCCAACGACAATGGCGGCGGCCAGATCGTCATCTCGGGCGAGAAGGCAGCCGTCGAAAAAGCGGCCGGCCTTGCGACCGACAAGGGCGCCAAGCGTGCCATTCTGCTGCCAGTCTCCGCTCCCTTCCATTCGGCGCTGATGGCGCCTGCCGCCGACGCCATGCGCGAGGCGCTGGCAAAAGTCGCCAAGTCCGATCCCGTCGTGCCTGTCATCGCCAATGTCCGTGCCGCCCCGGTGACGAGCGCCGACGAAATCGCGAACCTCCTCGTCGAGCAGGTGACCGGCCAGGTCCGCTGGCGCGAGACGGTGGAATGGTTCGCTGGAAATGGCATCACGACGCTTTACGAACTCGGCTCCGGCAAGGTGCTGACCGGCCTTGCCCGCCGCATCGACAAGACGATCAACGGCATCTCCGTCAACGGTCCGGCGGATATCGACGCGGCCGTCGCCGCCCTCATGGCCTGATTGGTATCTCCGGACACCGGATTTGGTGTCCCTTATATAAGGAACGTTTCCATGCTCGATCTTTCCGGCCGCAAGGCTCTCGTCACCGGCGCATCGGGCGGTATCGGCGAGGAAATCGCCCGCCTTCTTCATAAGCAGGGCGCCGTCGTCGGCCTGCATGGCACCCGCGTCGAGAAGCTGGAAGCGCTGGCCGCCGATCTCGGCGAGCGCGTCAAGATCTTCCCGGCGAACCTGTCCGACCGCGATGAGGTCAAGGCGCTCGGCCAGAAAGCCGAGGCCGATCTCGAAGGCGTCGACATCCTCGTCAACAACGCCGGCATCACCCGCGACGGCCTGTTCGTGCGCATGAGCGACGAGGACTGGGACAGCGTCATCGAAGTGAACCTGACAGCGACCTTCCGCCTGACGCGCGAATTGACGCATCCGATGATGCGCCGCCGCTATGGCCGCATCATCAACATCACTTCCGTCGTCGGCGTCACCGGCAATCCGGGCCAGGCCAATTACTGCGCCTCCAAGGCCGGCATGATCGGCTTCACCAAGTCTTTGGCGCAGGAAATTGCCACCCGCAACGTGACGGTCAACTGCGTGGCACCCGGTTTCATCGAGAGCGCCATGACCGGCAAGCTGAACGATAAGCAGAAGGAAGCGATCATGGGGGCGATCCCGATGAAGCGCATGGGCACGGGTGGCGAAGTCGCTTCGGCGGTTGCTTACCTTGCGTCCTCCGAGGCTGCCTATATGACGGGCCAGACGCTGCACGTAAACGGCGGCATGGCGATGATCTGAAACGACAAACCGCTGGCATGGGAATATTTCCGCCAATAGCATGTTGAGCAATCACGAACCGTTGATTTTCTGGCTTTGCGGCAGACATAAAGCATGTTAAGCGGGCCATGACTGTGAACAGTCGTCCCGAGAAAGCAGACGGACCGGCGGGCTTTTTGCAAGCCTGGGACATCTCTGAAGCCGGGTAAACGAGTTTGCCGAGGATGTCTGAAAACATCGCAGGCTGAAACAGGGTAGGGGTGCCGCGATGGCATTCCGATCAGGACATAAGGTCGAGGAAACCGACATGAGCGATATCGCAGAACGCGTAAAGAAAATTGTTATTGATCATCTTGGCGTTGATGCCGACAAGGTCGTCGAGAGCGCCAGCTTTATCGACGATCTGGGCGCTGACTCGCTCGACACGGTCGAACTTGTCATGGCTTTCGAAGAAGAATTCGGCGTTGAAATTCCTGACGACGCTGCCGACTCGATCCTGACGGTCGGCGATGCAGTGAAGTTCATTGAGAAGGCCCAGGCCTGATCCTGTGAATTTGAGAAAGGGCGGGCCTGGAGTCCGCCCTTTTCTTTTCGGCATATTTCTCCATAGAACATAAGAGACGGGGGAAAGCACGCGATGAGACGTGTCGTCATCACCGGTACCGGCATGGTATCACCCTTGGGATGCGGAACCGAGGTGACGTGGTCCCGGCTGCTTGCCGGTCAGAACGGCGCCCGCCTCGTCACCGAATTCGAGGTCGATGACCTTCCCGCCAAGATCGCCTGCCGTATTCCTATCGGTGACGGCACCGACGGCACCTTCAATGTCGATCAGTGGATGGAGCCGAAGGAGCAGCGCAAGGTCGATCCCTTCATCATCTACGGCATGGCCGCCGCCGACATGGCGCTTGCCGATGCCGGCTGGCATCCTGAAACCGATGAGGACCAGATCGCCACCGGCGTGCTGATCGGCTCCGGCATCGGCGGCATCGAAGGCATCGTCGAGGCGGGTTACACCCTGCGCGACAAGGGCCCGCGCCGTATCTCCCCTTTCTTCATTCCCGGCCGCCTGATCAACCTCGTCTCCGGCCAGGTCTCGATCCGCCACAAGCTGCGCGGACCCAATCATTCGGTCGTCACCGCCTGCTCGACGGGTGCGCATGCGATCGGCGATGCAGCGCGGCTGATTGCGCTGGGTGATGCCGACGTCATGGTCGCCGGCGGCACGGAATCCCCTGTCAGCCGCATTTCGCTTGCAGGTTTTGCCGCCTGCAAGGCGCTGTCGACCCAACACAATGACGACCCGAAGAAAGCGTCGCGCCCCTATGATCGCGACCGCGACGGCTTCGTCATGGGCGAGGGTGCCGGCATTGTCGTGCTTGAGGAACTGGAACATGCCAAGGCGCGCGGCGCCAGGATCTACGCCGAAATCGTCGGCTACGGCCTGTCGGGCGATGCCTATCACATCACCGCGCCGTCCGAAGACGGCGAGGGCGCCGGTCGCTGCATGGCGATGGCGCTGAAGCGCGCCGGGCTGACGCCGGCCGATATCGACTACATCAATGCCCACGGTACCTCGACCATGGCCGACACGATCGAACTCGGCGCCGTCGAGCGGCTGGTCGGCAATGCGGCGTCGAAGATCTCCATGTCCTCGACTAAGTCGGCGACAGGACACCTTCTCGGTGCTGCAGGCGCCATCGAGGCGATCTTCACCACGCTCGCCATTCGCGACAATATCGCGCCGCCGACGCTCAATCTCGACAATCCCGAACGTGAGACGGCGATCGACCTTGTCCCGCACAAGGCGCGTGAGCGGGAAATCAATGTGGCGCTGTCCAACTCGTTCGGATTCGGCGGCACGAACGCGTCGCTCGTACTGCGCCGTTACGCGCAATAAGAGTCCTGCAAGCGGTGTAATGGGTCTTCCTTGCACCGCAGGCCGGCCGTCCTCTACGTTGCGTGGCAGGGCGTGCGAAAGCATAACGACCGGGAGCGGCGTCGTTGAACGGCGGCAGAACCTGCTTTTGCCGCATTGCTTCGCGAAATAGCGAAGTGAGGGTCAAGTTTTAGAGGATTGCCGGTGAGCGATACGACGAACCAGAGCAACGATACCCAGGCGCAGAAGGGACCGATCATCCCGAAGTCGCCGAGCGAAGCCCTGCGTCCGGAACGCGTTCCGGAGCCGCCGAAGCGGTCCAAGAAAGCCCGCGGCCAGGTCGTTCTTTTCCTGAACTTCATCATGACGTTGGCGGTTCTGGTCTGTGTCGTCGCCATCATCGGCTTCTACTACGCCACATCGACCTATCGGAATCCCGGTCCGCTGCAGACCAACACCAATTTTATCGTCCGCAACGGCGCTGGTCTGACCGAAATCGCCTCGAACCTCGAGCGCAACGCGATCATCAGCGATGCCCGCATCTTCCGCTATCTCACGGCAACGCATCTTTCTGCCGGTGAGAGCCTCAAGGCGGGTGAATACGAGATCAAGGCGAGGGCATCCATGAGAGATATCATGGAGCTGCTGAAATCGGGCAAGTCCATTCTCTATTCCGTTTCCTTCCCTGAGGGACTGACGGTCCGACAGATGTTCGACCGCATGCTGCAGGATACCGTGCTGGAAGGCGACTTGCCGGCGGCATTGCCGACCGAGGGTAGCCTGCGTCCGGATACCTACAAATTCTCGCGCGGCACCAAGCGCTCGGAAATCATCGAACAGATGGCGGCTGCGCAGCAGAAGCTCGTCGATCAGATCTGGGACAAGCGCGACTCGTCGCTGCCGCTGCGGTCCAAGGAAGAATTCGTGACACTCGCCTCGATCGTCGAAAAGGAAACCGGCGTTCCCGACGAGCGAGCCCACGTCGCCTCCGTTTTCCTGAACCGGCTCGGCAAGGGCATGCGCCTGCAGTCCGACCCGACGATCATCTACGGCCTCTTCGGCGGCGAGGGCAAACCGGCCGACCGGCCGATCTACCAGTCGGACCTGAAGCGGGATACACCTTACAACACCTATGTCATCAAGGGTCTGCCGCCGACGCCGATCGCCAATCCCGGCAAGGATGCGCTGGAGGCCGTCGCCAATCCCTGGAAGACGCAGGACCTCTATTTCGTCGCCGACGGCTCCGGTGGCCATGTTTTCGCTGCGACGCTCGAGGAGCACAATGCCAACGTCAAGCGCTGGCGCAAGCTCGAAGCCGACAAGGGGTCGGACCCGAACATCGCAGTCGACGGCCAGCCGGAAGAGCAGCCGGCGGATAGTGGCACGACCGTCGCGCCGCCGAAGAAAAAGAAGATCAACTGAGACTTTCGGGAGGCACGCATGGCTTTGCAGTCCATGACCGGTTTTGCGCGGCGCGAGGGAACGAGCGGCCGCTGGCGCTGGGCATGGGAATTGCGCTCGGTCAACGGCAAGGGCCTCGACCTGCGCTTGCGCCTGCCGCCCGGCCTCGAACGCATGGAGGCAGACGTCCGCCGCCTCGCCGGCGAAAGCTTCAGCCGTGGCAACCTGCAGGCATCGCTATCCGTCAGCGCCGACGAGAACCGTTTCGAGGCGGTGCTGAACAGACAAGCGCTCGCCGCCGTGCTGGCCATGCGCGAGCAGTTGGACGGTGTCATCGATCCGGCGCCGCTGAAGCTCGATACGCTGCTTCTGGTGCGCGGCATCGTCGAATTCCGCGAAAGCGAGGATGGCGAGGAGGCGCTTGCCGCCCGTGACGCCGATATCGCTGCCGGCCTGCTGGCCGCGCTTGCCGATCTGAGAGCAATGCGCGAACAGGAAGGGTCGGCGCTGGCCCGCATTCTTCACGACCACGTCACGACGATCGAAGGCCTGACACGGACGATCGAGGCCGACCCCTCGCGCTCGGCGCAGGAGATCGCAGCGCGGCTTGCCGCGCAGGTCGCCTTGTTGATGGACGGCATGGCCGCGCTCGACCGCGACAGGCTGCTTGCCGAAGCCGCGCTGCTGGCGACCAAGGCAGATCTGCGCGAGGAAATCGATCGTCTGAAGGCTCATGTCGCCGCAGCGCGCGATCTCCTGGTGAAAGGTGGCCCCGCCGGGCGCCGGCTGGACTTCCTTGCACAGGAATTTAACCGCGAATCGAATACCATCTGCTCGAAGTCGAATGCCTCGGCGGTCACCGCTGCCGGCATCGAGCTGAAAGTCGTGATCGACCAGTTCCGCGAGCAGGTCCAGAATTTGGAGTAAGACATGAAACCGGCGAAATCCTCGCCCGTGCAGATCGCCCGCCGCGGTTTGATGCTTGTCATCTCGTCGCCGTCAGGCGCCGGCAAGTCCACCATCGCGCGCACGCTGCTGGAGACCGACAGGCAAATCGGCCTTTCCGTCAGCGTCACCACGCGCCAGCGCCGCCCGAGCGAAGTCGAGGATGTGCACTACCACTTCAAGAGTGTGCGCGAGTTCGAGCGGCTGCGCGATAGCGACGCGCTGCTCGAATGGGCCGAGGTGCATGGCAATTTCTACGGCACGCCGCGCGAGCCGGTCGAGCAGGCCATGGGCGAAGGCCGCGACATGCTCTTCGACATCGATTGGCAGGGCGCCCAGCAATTGCAGGAGAAGATGTCGGCCGACGTCGTCTCGATCTTCGTGCTGCCGCCGACCATGACCGAGCTTCAGTCGCGGCTGCATCGCCGTGCCGAGGATTCCGAGGAGGTCATCCAGACGCGCCTCGCCAACAGCCGCGCCGAGATCGCCCACTGGCGCGAATACGACTATGTCATCGTCAATGACGATCTCAACGCCGCCCTCGACGCCGTCCAGTCGATCGTCAAGGCCGAACGCCTGCGTCGCGACCGCCGCCACGGCATGTTCGACTTCGTCCGCGAGTTGCTGGAAGAGACGCCGTCGCTTTAGAGTAAACTCCTGGGAAAACCGCTTCGCACCTCGCTGGAGTTGCCCTACAGGCTGTTCGCGAGAAGGCAGAATTCCTCGACGGACAAGGTTTCAGCCCGCCGCGCCGGATCGATCCCGGCCTTGACGAGCAGGCTCTCGCCGCCGAGCGGTTTCAGGCTTTGACGGAGCATCTTGCGGCGCTGGCCGAAGGCGGCCTGCGTCACCTTTTCCAGGTTGGCGACGGCGCAGGGGATGGGGGTGTCGCGGGGTATGAGATGCACGACCGTCGACGTCACTTTCGGCGGCGGCGTGAAGGCTTGCGGCGGCACGTCGAAGGCCATGCGTGCCTCCGTCCGCCAGCCGCAGAGCACGCCCAGGCGGCCGTAATGGTCATCGTCTTCGTTGGCGACGATACGCTCGCCGACTTCCTTCTGAAACATCAGCGTCAGCGACTGCCAGAACGGCGGCCAGGCTTTCGGCAGCAGCCAATTGACCAGCAACTGCGTGCCGACATTGTAGGGCAGGTTGGCGATGATCTTGACCGGGCCTTCCGGGACCAAGGTCTCGAAATCAATCTTCAGCGCATCGCCTTCGATCACCTCCAGCCGGCCGGGATAATGATCGGCGATCTCGGCGAGTGCCGGCAGGCAGCGGGGATCCCGCTCGATGGCGATGACCTTTCTGGCGCCGAGCGCCAGGATCGCCCGCGTCAATCCGCCAGGGCCGGGGCCGACCTCAACGATGGTCGCCTCATCGAGTGTGCCCGCCGTGCGGGCGATCTTCTGCGTCAGGTTGAGGTCGAGCAGGAAATTCTGCCCGAGCGCCTTGCGCGCATCGAGGCCGTGACGCTGGATGACGTCGCGAAGCGGCGGCAGGCCATCGAGTGGTGCCATCAGCGACGGCTTTCCACACTGCGGCCGAGTTGCGCGGCGAGCTTCAGCGCTGCGACGAGGCTGTGCTCGCGCGCCAGTCCCTTGCCGGCAATGCCGAAAGCGGTGCCGTGATCCGGCGAGGTGCGCACGAAGGGAAGCCCGAGCGTCACGTTGACGCTGTCGTCGAAACCAAGTGCCTTGGCCGGGATCAACGCCTGATCGTGATACATGCAGATGGCGACGTCGTATCGCGACCGCGCCTCGTCATGAAACATCGTATCGGCGGGCAGGGGGCCGATCGCATCGATGCCCTCGTCGCGCAGGCGCTCGATCGCCGGGCGGATGACGTCTTCGTCCTCCGTGCCGATCGCTCCGCCTTCGCCCGCATGCGGGTTGAGGCCGGCAACGGCGAGCCGCGGTGCCTCGATGCCGAAGCGCTGCTTCAGGTCTTCATGGGCGATCCGGCAGGTTTCCATGATCAGTTCGCCCGTCAGCGCCGCCGGCACGTCCCGGATCGGAATGTGGATGGTGACGGGAATGGCCCGGAGCTTCGGTCCGGACAGCATCATGACAGGTGTCACCGGCCGGCCGGTCGCCCTGGCGGCGAGATCGGCGAGAAATTCGGTATGGCCGGGAAACCGGAAACCTGCCTCGTAAAGCACGGCCTTGGCGATCGGATTGGTGACGACCGCGAGCGCTTCGCCGCTGATGACAAGCGACACGGCTTTCTCGATCGACGCGATCGTGCCTTTCGCGGTCGCCTCATGCGGTTCGCCGGCCACGACCTCGATACCAGCAGGTATGGTCATGACGGGCAGCGCGTCGGCAAATATCCCAGCGGCTTCGCTGGCTTTATCGGTCTCGCGAATCGAAACCGCCAGATTGAGCTGGCGGGCTCTCAGCGCCAGAACATCGGGGTCGCCGATCAGGAAGAAAGGTGGCAGCCCGAGTTCACGCCGCCTCAGCCAGGCCGTCAAAGTAATATCCGGCCCGATGCCGGCGGGGTCGCCCTGGCTCAGCGCAAGCGGTTGCGAAAACGGTATCGCCATTGTCGGTCAGCGATAGGCGATCTGCGCCTTTTTGCGCAGTTCATCCAGGTATTTCTTGCTGTTTTCGTTTTCCGGGCTGGCGTCCTTGCCACCCTTGGACTTGTCGAGATCTTCCTGGCGGAAAACCATCTCGGCGGCCTGGTCGTCGGAGACCTGCCGCTGGCTGCAGATTGCCAGATATTCGACGCCCTTGTCGGTGACGCGGGTCCCTGTCGTGTTGCCCTTGGCCTGCTCGACCAGCGGCTTCCAATCCGGCGGGATCTCGGGGGCGAGCATGCGGCCGAGATCGCGCACGGAAACGTCGCGCATCGTCGCAGCAAACACCTTTGCCTGATCGCAGCCCGGAAATTTGGAGCGCGACGCCTCGGCCTCGCCCTTGCGCTTGCCGGTGATGGCGCCGCGCTTGGCTTGCGGAATGACGAAGATGACCTGCTGCAGCATATATTCCGTCGTCACCGGCTTCTGCTTGTTGTTCTGCATCATGCGCGAGACGAGATCATAGTTCGACAGCCGTGAGGTCGAGCCGTAGCGGGCGTTGACGACACGCGGCCAGCTCATCTGCACGGCGATGAAACCCTTGAAATGATCGACGCCGACGCCGGCGCGATCAAGGATCTGCGACATCTGCTCAGGGGACAGCTTGTTGCCGCTCGAAAAACGCGCGAAAGACGCATCGACGTCCTGCTGCGAAACCGACATATGGACGCGGGTGACTTCCTGCCGCTTGAGCGCCTCGTCGATCAATTGCTCCTCGGCGGCCTTGGCATCGGCCTTCGTATGCTGCAGGCGCAGGAAGGCCTGACGCTTGGCGACATCGCCGCTGGTGATGGCCGTGCCGTTCACCACGGCCTTGACTTCACTGGCCGCAAGCGCTGAACCGGCAAAGCCTGTCAGCAATGCAAGCGCTGCCCCGGCGAGGAACTTGGTTATGGCTTTTTTCGCGTCAATCATCTGTTGACCTCCCGATAGCGTCGCGAGACGTTGTTCGCGGCGTTCTTACCACAGTGCGAGACACGCGGAAATCGCTTCCGTCACGGCGCGAAACCCCTATGCCTCAGATATCGACTGGCGGCAATGTCCTGCACAGGCTTACGGCGAAAGAATGGCTTCAGCCCATCTTTGCGCCGTCCGCCCGTCATTCCAGGGTGTCGGAGCCGATCTTGATGTCGCCGAGCGTGCGGAAGGTCAGCCGAGCGCCGATCGTCCAGTCGCTTGCCGTCTCGTCGTCGGAATCCCTGCTGTCCGTATAGGCGATCGTGAAGATCGTGCATTCGTCTTCATAAGAGAGGCCGAGCGTCCGGCGGCTGATCACATCATTGTTCAGATCCCAGGCAATGCCGCCAAAGATCGACCAGTAATCCTTGAACTTGACCCTGCTGTTGGTCTGGATCTCGTCATTGTCCTCGGCGAAGCCATATGCCGGCTGAGCGCTGAGATGGGTGTAGGTCAGCTGCGTCGAGAAGGTGTCGTTCTGGTAGGCCGTCGTCAGGTCGCCGCGGCGGAATTCGAAGTCCTTCTCGTCGAGGCGGTAGGAGGCTGCGACGGAAACGCCGTACGGTGTTTCGACGCCGCCAAGGCCGACATAATCGGAGCGGTCGGTTTCAAGGCCCGAATCCGCACCGACATTGACGAGGTCATCGGTCGCAAACGAATTCTGGCCGGCGATCTGATAGGATTGGCCGAAGATGCCGTGCAGCTTGTAGCCGCTGTCGAATGTACCGGTGTACTGGATACCGACATTGGCGCGGGTACCGCCTTCGATCCGGTCGTAGCCCGAGAACTTGTCACGGTCGAACAGCGAGGTGGCGTCGAAGACGAAGCTCTGCGCATCCTCGTTCGGCAGGCGCCCTGCGAGCTGCTCGTCGGGGCGGGCATAGATCTGTGCGATCGGCTCGAGGATATGGGTGCTATTGTCGGTCGTCATCAGTATCGGATAACGCATCTCCAGTCCGGCCGTGAACATCGAGCGGGTGGCGGAATTGCCGTCGACATAGTTGCCGGTGTAGCCGGTGGGATCATCCATATTCAGCGCGAAGGCATCGCCGCGCGCAGCCAGCAGCGGCGTGATCACTAGGCCGGTCGGCGTGACATAGGTGCGCTTCCATTGCAGCTCGGCAGTCAGCCGCGAGGTCTGGCCCTTCAGGCCGCGGAAGCGGTCGAAGCCGTCGACGGTATAGAAGTCGTCATGGGTGCGCGAAATATTCGTCAGGTTGACATCCGCCGAAAGCTCGCCGCCGGCAAGCGGCTGCGGCGCCACATAGTGATAGTCGAGCGACGGATAGACGATCGCCTGCTGCTTTTCGGCGGTATTCGTCCGGTCGGCATCCTGGACGTCGAAATAGAACGCCCGCATGTCGAAATAATTGCGTTTCCCGAGCCCTGTCAGGTAGATCTGGTTGGTACGATCGGTACCGGTCAGGCCGCGCAGCTTGTACGTTTTCGAGAAATTGTTGTCGCTCTGCATCATGACGTCCCAGCCGAACGTCCAGCGCGGATTGATGCGGAATTCGGCCTTCGATGCCACCATGCCACGCTGCTCAGCTTCGGCATCGGTGGTGCCGGAGCTGAAATTGCCCGGCTTTGCCTGGTCGATGCCGGCAACGCGCAGGATATGTGTGCCATTTTCGAAGCGCTGGCGGAATTCGCCTTCGATGAGGAAGCCCTGGGCCGTGTAGCCCGTCGCGGTGACCGTCGCGTCCATGCTCGGCGAGATCACATAATAATAAGGAACGGAAAGACCGAAGCCGAGATTTTGCGACAGGCTCATCGTCGGGAAGAGAAAGCCCGACTTGCGCTTCACCGTATTGTCGGGAACTTCGATGAACGGCAGGAAGGCGATCGGATGGCCGAGCAACTCGAAGCGCGCTCTCTCCAGACGGATCGTATGCGTCTCGCCGTTCTGGATCACCCGCTGGGCCTTGACCTGCCAGAAGGGCGCGCGCTTCGGATCTTCGGCGCAGGGAAGGCAGGCCGTGTAGACACCCTTGTTGAGAATCATCTTCGTGCCGCCGACGCGCTCGCCGCTTTCGGCGACGATGCGGGTATTGTCGGCGGTCTCGATGCGCAACGAGTTCAGGAACCCGTCGGCAAAATTGTCGGTCACATCAAGGTTGTCGGCATAGATACGGTTGCCGTCCGGGCTGACCAGCTCGACATTGCCAAGCGCCATCATCCGGCCGGTCTTCTGATTGTACTCGACCTTCTGCGCGACCATTTTATAGCCGCCATAGTTGATCTGCACGCCGCCGACCGCCGACACCAGATCGGCGTCACGGTTATAGACCAGTTCATTGGCCGAAAGCAGAAGCTTGGCCCCTTCGGGGATCTTCGTCTCGATATTTTGTTCAGGCGCGCTGGCCTGGCCGTAAGAGGCCGGGACGCTGCCGAAATAGGAACATAGAGTCGCGCCGACAAGCAGGGCAACCAGCTGTTTACTAATAAAATACTTGCGGTCGCCTGCCGCCACTAGCCGTCCTCCTGATGAAGCAGAATAGTCGCACCCAAGGCCAGCGCGACGACCACCGGTATCCACGTCGCCACGAAGGGGGGCACAACTCCACTGCTTCCGAATGCCTTTACAAGCACGGTGATGACATAAAGCATGAAGCCCGAAAGGATGCCACCCAGAATCACGGAGCGGGATTGGTTGAACCGGCTAAATTTTAGGGACACTGTTGCGGCTATGAAAGTCATCGCCACCAGCAGCAATGGCTGGGACAACAGGGAGTTGAATTGCGTCTCCAGCGCCTTGGTCGAGATGCCGAAGGATTTGGCCGCCGCAATCCGGTTGGAAAGGTCAAAGAAACCAATTGTTTCCGGCGCTGTCAGCCGCTCCTGGACAAAGTCCTGTTTCAGATTGGTGCGAAGTTGAACCGAAGCTTTACGCACGGGGATTTCGCCAGGCTTGCGCTCGACAACGTTGTTAAGTTGCCAGTAACCATCTTCCAACTTTGCCGTGGCGGCGTCCTGTCTCAGAATGACCTGACCGCTTGAATCGAAATGGATCAGCACCGCGTCGATCAGCTTGGTTCCGCTCTCTTGGACCGTTTGGGCGCCGATGATGACATCGTCCCGGCCGCTGATCTGGCGCAGCCACGGAATCTGCGGTGCCTTGCGCAGAACCGCGTTCTCGCCGCGCCAGTCGGATTCGACCAGCAGCGCCTGGCGCTGTCCCCAGGCGGCAAGTGGGTTCAGCGCCGCCATCGTCAACAGGCCGAGCACCAGCGAGCCGGCGATGAAGGGGAACATGAACTGCCAGACCGAAATGCCGGCTGCGCGCGTGACGACGAGTTCATATTTGCGGTTGAGGCCGATCAGCACCGTCATGCCGACGAAGAGAGCTATGAACGGCACCGTCTGCTGCAGGATGAGCGGCAGGCGCACGGCGGTCATCAGGACGCCGCCGCCGATCGTGTAGCCGGGGAGGCCGGACATGCGGCCCGCCGTCTCGCTGAAATCGAGGAGGAAGGAGATCGCCGAGACGCCGATCAGGAACCAGCCCGTCGTCACCAGATAGCGGCGAAAGAAATAACGCGACAATGTCCCGAACATCATTGGGCAGCGCCCCCGCCGGTCCTGCCGGTCACGGCAAGCAGCCTTTCCTGCATCCCTCTCCAGAAGGACGAAATCCGGTCCCGGATGAACGACGGCATGACCAGTCGTTTGTGCAGGCCGAGGAAGACGATCGAGACGATGCTGCTGACGATCGGGATGGCGTAGAGGACGGCGATATATTCAGGGTCGGTATCGATCTGATTGGCCGCGTAGAAGGCCGCCCATCGCATCGCGAAGGCATAGGCGAGAGCGCTCACCATCGGATGCAGCCGCGCTTCGCGGTGCGAGCGCGCATCGCCGGCGATCGCCAGCGAAAACAGCGCAAAGACGACGGGCAGGATCCAGTCGGTCAGCCGCCGATGCAGTTCGGCGCGGTAGCTCTGCGGCCGGATCGTATAGTCCTTGTCGGCCGGATCCGGATTGATCAGGAACCACAGGTCACGGTCGCTGGCGCGCAGCGTCGCCTGACCGCGATTCTCCGTCATGTCCGAGAGGTCGAAGGAATAGGAATCGAAATTGATGACTGAGACGTTGCCATCGGGCGTTTTGCGGTGCACTTCGCCCTCATGCATGATCAGCGTCGTGCCCGTATCGTCGACGGCGCCTTCCTTCGCATAATAGATCAGTTCGTAGGCCGGGTCGCGCTCGTCGGCGACGAAAAGGCCCTTCAGCATGCGGCCGGCCATCCGCTTCGAGATCTGCACATACAGGCCTTCATCGAGCTTGCGGAAGGTCTTTTCCTCAATCACCGAAGAGAGGAGGTCAGCATAGGTCTCGGCGATCATCTGGCGCACGACGGTCTTTGCGCGCGGCTCGACGACGTTGTCGACGAAGAATGAAAAGACGCTGATGGCGGCGGCAAGCAGCAGGATCGGACGGATCAGCACGCTGCGCCGTGCCCCGGCCGCATCGATGACGGTCAGCTCGGAATCATTGTTCATCGTCGTCAGCGTCTGGGTGATCGCGATAACGAGAGCGAAGGGCAGCACGACGGGAATGATCGACGGCAGGATCATCGTCGCCAGCTTGGCGAACGAGCCGATCGACTGGCCGCTGTCGGTAACCAGATTGATGCGCTGCAGAACCTGAGTCGTCCAAATGATCGCCAGAACGGGCAGGAGCGCCACGAGAAACATCTGGCCGACGCGCCGCAATATGTATGTCTCGAGTAGTTTCATGCCTGCCCTTGAAAGCACCTGCACGCCCAAACGGCTTTGCAGGAGAATCCCTCTACGCTCTTTGTCGCGCTTTTGCGACAAGCTGGTGTCAAAAATTCATTCAAATTTCAGAATTTTTTTGATGCTGTTGCGACTCAGTTAACGCCAGCAATGCGGCGAAGACGACAAGCGAGGAAAGCCATCCGAGAACGACGTCGGAAAGGTAGTGCGCGCCGAAGGATAGCCGCATCGCCGGGGTGAGGATCGAGATCGCCGCCACGGGCGGCGCCAGCGCATAACGCAGGGATTTCGGAACGAAGAGCAGAAGGCAGAAGAGCCAGCCGGCGCTTGCAGCCTCGCCTGAGATGAATGAGCAGTTCGAAACGCATTTACCGGCAAGCGAACCTGCCTCGGCGAAATGCAGCGCACCGCCGAAAATATCCGTCTGTATCGGCCGCGGCCGGCCCCAATGTTCCTTCAGGACGACATTGACGAGCAGCACCGGCCCGATCAGCAGCGTTCCGAGCGCGACTTTGAGCTTTTGCGCCCGCGCAGCGTTGAAGGTCGCGCCATGCTGCCGGTAGCACTCGACGAGTTTCCACACCATCACGATCGCCACCACATAGGGCAGGCGGAAGAAGACGGTGCGCAGCAGGTCGAAGGCCGCGACGTCGCGATAGGGAAAGCCGCCGCAGATGCTCCCGGCAGCAGCAGTCGCGTCGCAATCTGCGCCCACGAAAAAAAGCTGGGAAAAATAGATGTCTATTCCGGGAAAGGCGCGGAAGACGGCAAGCAGCGCCCACCACATCCAAAACAGCAGCATGAATGCACCGAAAGTCGTTTTCGGCAGGCGGATTGCCAGGTCCCGCCATCGATTTTTCGAAAAAACTGTCAACGCGAATATCTACGAAACTGACGAAAACATGAGGGCCGTGATGGCCGCGGGCGATCATAACAATTGTCGCAAGCCATTGACAGACCCGCCAAACGCGAAATTATCCGCGAGGGACGGATTTCAAAGAATCCCAGCGGAGAAGACATGTCAGTAAAGTTGGAAATTTCATTCTCGAAGTCGGCAAAGCTCAGTGGCGGCCTGGCGATCCTGTTGAAGACTGCGGAGGCCGACAGCGCTGCCGGCGCTGAAACAGTCGACCCGGCAGGTGTGATCGCCAAGGCTGCGAGGATTGCCCGATTCTCCGCGAAATCCATGGGTGCGCTCGATATTGTCGCCCCCGAAGGCGCGCCCGTCGACCGCATCGTCGTCATCGGGCTCGGCAAGGCCGCCGAAATCACCGCCCATGACTGGCTGAAGGCCGGCGGTGCTGTGGCCTCGAGAATCAAGAACACCGACAAGGCCGCCGTCTTCATCGACGTGCCCGGGCTCGAGACCAGCACGCGGGCAACTGCCGATTTCGCGCTCGGCATGCTGCTGCGCGCCTATAGCTTCGATACGTATAAGACGAAGAAGGGCGACGAGGAGGAGAAGCCGGCGAAATCCGTCAAGGTGACGATCGTCACCGCCGATCCGGGTGGTGCCAAGAAGGCGTTTTCCGATTCCGAAGCGATCGCCGGCGGCGTCAATCTTGCCCGTGACCTCGTCAACGAACCGCCGAACGTGCTCGGCCCCGTCGAGTTCGCCGCTAAGGCCAAGGAACTGGAAAAGCTCGGCGTCGAAGTGGAAATCCTGACGGAGCGCGAAATGCGCCGCCTCGGCATGGGCGCCCTTCTCGGCGTCGCCCAGGGCTCCGTACGTCCGCCGCGCCTGGCGGTCATGCAGTGGAAGGGCGGCAAGGGCAAGGATCGTCCCGTCGCCTTCATCGGCAAGGGCGTCGTCTTCGATACCGGCGGCATTTCGATCAAGCCGGCCGCCGGCATGGAAGACATGAAGGGCGATATGGGCGGTGCGGCCGCCGTCACCGGCCTCATGCATGTGCTCGCCTCCCGCAAGGCCGCCGTCAATGCTGTCGGCATCATCGGCCTGGTGGAGAACATGCCTGACGGTAACGCCCAGCGTCCTGGTGATATCGTCACGTCGATGTCCGGCCAGACGATCGAGGTGATCAACACCGATGCCGAGGGCCGCCTCGTGCTCTGCGATGCGCTCTGGTACTGCAACGACCGCTTCAAGCCGCAGTTCATGATCAATCTCGCCACGCTGACCGGGGCGATCATCGTGGCGCTCGGCAATGTGCATGCCGGCCTGTTCTCCAATGACGACCAGCTTTCCGCCCAACTGACGGCAGCCGGTCTTTCGAGCAACGAAAAACTCTGGCGCATGCCGCTCGGCAGGGATTACGACAAGCTGATCGACAGCAAGTTCGCCGATATGAAGAACACTGGCGGCCGACAGGCCGGCTCGATCACGGCCGCGCATTTCCTCAAGCGCTTCGTGCAGGACACGCCCTGGGCGCATCTCGATATTGCCGGCACGGCGATGGGCTCGCCGCAGGACGAGATCAATCAATCCTGGGGTTCCGGCTTCGGCGTGCGCCTGCTCGATGAGCTCGTTCGCGCCCATTATGAATCCTGATGACGGACGTTCTCTTCTATCATCTGACCGAATCCAGGCTGGAGGACGCGCTTCCGCCGCTCATCGACAAAAGCGTCGAGCGCGGCTGGCGCGTTGCCGTCCAGACGCGCGAGCCGGCGCGGCGTGATGCTCTCGATCAGCATCTTTGGACTTTCCGCGAGGAGAGCTTCCTGCCGCACGGCACCGACGAGGCGGATTTCGCCGAAAGCCAGCCGGTGCTTTTGACCGTGACGCCGGACAATGCCAATGCGGCGACCGTGCGTTTCATCGTCGACGGCGCCGAGCCGCCGCCGGCCGATGCCTATGAGCGCATCGTCTTCATGTTCGACGGTCACGACCAGGAGCAACTGGACACCGCCCGTGCGCAGTGGAAGAAGCTGAAAGGCGAGGGGCATAACCTCACCTATTGGCAGCAGACTCCGGAAGGGCGGTGGGAGAAGAAGGCCTGAGCGTTTCGCCACGACGCTGCTGCGCCGCGCGTCTTTTCGAGAGCCGCAAAGGACGCTGTAACACTTTGAATTGCGGCATGAAGCCGTCCAGCTTCGCTCTCCCGGCCGGCGAGCGCCGCTACCGTTTCGAACCTTTATCCTCGTCGAGGTTCGTCAGGATATTGAGGGGTACGATCCCGCCAGCACTTTCCGACGCGTCGAGCGCCTCGACTGCCAAAACATGCTTTCCATTCGGACTGACCAAAGCGAATGTCCACGCCTTGTCGGCAAAGGTGCTGACCGGCATTTCCGCCCAGCCGGCTTGATGGACAAGGCGTTCGGCATAATAGACCTTGATGGTCTGCGGGTCGGTGGTGCTGGCGAGATTGCGCGCCAGGATACGCATGGACTTCTCTCCGAACCGCCCTTCCAGTTGGCCCAGCACCTTGCGGGTGGCCTGCCAATCCTGGGTCTGGGTCGCCGATCCGAAGGAATATTCCTCGGATCGGGAAACGCCCGGTGCATCAGGCGGCATGACGGCCTCTTCGCCCGAACATGCCGCAAGGCCGAGAAGCGGCACCACGAGGATGCCAATTTTCAACACGCGGGAAAATCGGCCCTTGCGGCCAATTTTATTGCTCATGAGCGGCTGCCCCCGAACACGATTGCCATAGGCCGGCAAATCTTGCCGGTTTCTATGACGTTATTGCGACGCTCAGTCGTGGAATGCGTCGACGAATTTCCGCTTGCCGAGCATGAAGGCATCGGCGACGTGGCGCAGCGGCGCGAGATCGACATCCGATTTGCCGGCCTTGATGATTTCGGCGAAGCGACGGTAGAGCGAGGGATATTCCTGCTCCGGCTCGGCGAACCTCAGCGCGCCGTCGATCAAAAGCTTGGCGCCGCCCTCGGCGAGCACCATCTGGCCGGCTGCCGTCTCCGCGACGATGTCCCAGCTCTGCTTGCCGGTCTGGCGCCAGTCGAATTCGGCGTGAACCGGCAGGCCGTCAGCATTGCGGAAGTGAATGTCGGCAGCGATCGGCGCATCGCGATTCTCGGGAAATTCGAGCACGGCCTCGGTGATGAAGATCGGCCGCGGCAGGATATGGGTGACGATCGATAGCGCGTTGATGCCGGGATCGAAAACGCCGAGGCCGCCGGCCTGCCAGATCCATTCCTGGTTCGGATGCCAATGGCGGACATCCTCCTTCCAGATCACATGCACGCTTTTGATCGTCGTCGCGGCAAGAAACGCCTTGGCAGCTTCGACGCCCGGCGCATAGCGCGAATGCCAGCTGGCAAAGAGCGACGCGCCCTGCTTGTTTGCCAGCGCTTCGAGATCGGCCACTTCGCTCAGCGTCGCGCCGGGCGGCTTTTCCAGGAAGACATGCTTGCCGGCGACAAGCGCCTTATAGGCTGCCTCGTAGCGATATTGCGGCGGCATGCAGAGCGAAACGGCATCGATCGACGGCTCGGCGTCGAGCATCGCTTCGATCGTCGTATAACTCTTGACGCCTTCGACCGTGCCGTGCCGGCTTGCCGTGGCGACGAGCTGGAAATCCGGGTTCTTGGCGATGGAGGGAAGGTGCTGGTCGCGGACGATCTTGCCGACGCCGACGATGGCGAGATTGATAGGAGACATTGTGTTTTCCGAGCCTGTATAAAAGTATGATTTATTGACCTGTTTGTATCAGAAAGAGGCGCGCCGACAAGCTCTCCTCCTCCATTCTACCGCATGATAGTTTGGCGAAGGAAGCTGTAACCCATCGCCGCGCGGGCGGCGCGCTCTTCGGAATTGCCGTCGCCGCCATGCCCGCCGGAGCCGAATTCATGGAAGAGCGGCCGGTGTCCGTCTTCCTCCAGCCGTGCGGCAAAGCGGCGCGCATGCGAGGGGTGCACGCGGTCGTCATTGGCGGAGCTTTCGATGTAGATCGGCGGATAGCTGACCTTGGTCGCCGGCCCGACATTGTGAAGCGGCGAATAGCCGAGCATGAAGTCCCGGTCCGCCGGCGTCTCCGGGTCGCCATATTCGTCCATCCAGGCTTGCCCTGCGCTGAACAGGTGGAAACGTGTCATGTCGAGGACCGGCACCTGGCACCAGACGGCGCCGAAATCGTCGGGATAGCGCGTCAGCATCACGCCGGTCAGCAGTCCGCCATTGCTGCCGCCCTGGCAGGCGATCCGCGACGGCACTGTATAGCCGTGGGCGACGAGATCGCGGGCGATGGCGACGAAGTCGGCAAACGCCCGGTCTCGCCCCTGCCGCTTGGCGCTGCGATACCAGTCGGGCCCGAATTCGCCACCGCCGCGGATATAGGCCTGCACATAGGCGCCGCCTTGTTCCAGCCAGCGTCCCGTCACGCCGGAATAGTTCGGCGATAGCGAAACATCGAAGCCGCCATAGCCGTAAAGCAGCACCGGCAGCGCGCCCTTGGTCCACTGCTTCGGCAGGACCAGCCGGTAAGCAACCTTCGTTCCATCCTCGGAAACAGCCTCCAGCAGTTCGGATGACATATCGGTCGCATCGAAATAGCTCGGCGCCGTGGCGACGAAAATCGGCTCGGCTTGCTTGCTGCGATCCGACAGCTCGAGGCGGTAACAGACGGGAGGCTGCAGGAAGCCCTGGCCGACGATGTAGAGCGTATCGTCGCCAAGATGCAGATCCGCATGAAGCGGCCTGAAATGAGCCGTCTGCATGTCCGCCGGCAGCGCGATCTCGCGCTGTTTGGCATCGGGCCTTGTCAGGTCTAGCACCATGAGACGCGGACGCAGCCGATCGGAGATGATGAAGACGCACCACTCCTGCATCAGCATCATCTGCGCGATGGACTGGCCCTCGCCAGGCTGAAACAGGATCCGCTCCGGCCCGAGCAGGGCCGTCTCCGAGGCGGGATCGAAGTGTTGCAGCACGAGGCTGCCGGTCGCAACGCGCTCATCGGTCTTTGCCCGCCATAGGCAATAATCATGATTGAACTGGAAATCGGCTTCCTTGGGCAGATCGATGCGCCGCTGTGTGCCGTTATCGGCGATCAGGAAAGCGCTCGCGACGCCGATCTCGTGGGCGGCGACGAAAATATCGATCAATCCGCGATCCGCTGAAGCGCCTGATGGGGCAGGGTCGATGACGAGATTGAAGCCATAGACGTCCTCGTCTGCTGCTTCGAACATGACGGCGGCATCTTCCGGTCGCTGTCCGCGCTTCAATCGCCGTCCGACGCGCGGCCATCCCGAGCGGGTCGCCGAAAATCGGTCGATGGAACCGAAATAGCAAATTTCGTCGCGGCTCAACCAGGTGGCATGCGATCGTGCGGCCGGGGTATCGAAGCCGCCCTCGACGACCTGTTTCCGTTCGGCGTCGAACTCGAGCAGTCGGAGAAGGTCGGAGCCGCCGTCCGAAAGCGTGAGCAGCACCCGCGTCGGCTCCCATGGGCAGGTGACGGCGCCGCGCCAGTTCCAGCGCTTGCCTTCCCCAACGCAGAAGGCGTCGAGATCGAAGACCGGCTCCCAGGCGGCGTCCGGCAGCGGCTCCTGATTTTCCGGCAGGCGGAGCCAGATGCCGAGAGGATTGTCCTTGCTCTGGCGGAAATCGAACAGCCACTCGCCTCGGCGCATCGGAACGATCAGCCTGTCCTGCCGCTCGATCAGCGCCCTGATCGCGTCGCGATCCCTCTCGAATTCAGGTGTCCTCAGTGCCGCGTCGGAAACCCGGTTGTGCTCGTCGATGAACTGGCGGGTGCGCGGATCGTCGTCCGTTTCGAGATGAAGGTTCATAGCTGACCTACCGGCTTCCGTTGACGTCGCACTGATCTAGGCAGCCAGCCCGGGCTTGGCAACCCGCTTCAGCGGATCGTCACGAAATCGGCCGAGGCGACGACGGTGTTCGGCACCTCAGTCTTCTTGAATTTCAGCGTCACCACCTTGTAGCCTTCGGCTTCGAGCCGCGAGAGCAGGCTCGGCAGCATCGCCACCGTGCGTTTGTGGATGTCGTGCATCAGGATGATGCCGCGGCCGCGCTTGTGTAAGAGGTTCATCGTCCGCTGCGTCGCGGAGACCCGCGTCGTGGTGAAATAGTCCTTGCTGTCGATGTCGACATCCATGACCACCATGTCTCGTTTGGCGATCGCAGCGCGCAGCCTGTGGCTCTCGGCAAGATAGGGGAAGCGGAAGAAGGAGACATCGGTTCCGGTCGCCTTGGTCACCGCCAATTCGCCCTTGACCACCTCGGCCATCGCCGCGTCGAAACTCAGCGAACTCAAATTGGCGTGGTCATAGGTGTGACTGCCGATCGTGTTGCCGTCCTGGGCGACCTTGCGGGCGAGCGCCGGATGCATCTCGGCCATTTCGCCGACCATCATGAAGGCGCCCCTGACGCCGAACTGGTCGAGGATTGCCAACACCTTGTCGGTCCGCCCGGGGATCGGGCCGTCATCGAAGCTCAGGATCACTTCCTTGTCCTGCAGCTTGAGCTCGGCGAGCGAGGAGACCTCCAGCGTCCGCCCGGCGAGATGATGCGGGCCGGCAAGGCGCGGCGCCGCATCGTCGCCGGTATAGGCAAGCGCCCGTCCTTCGGGCGCGATCACCGAGGAGGTCTTGATCGAAGTATCGGGAGCGGCTTGTCTGGTGGTGCTGCAGGCGGAGAGGGCGGCCGTGAGGGCCACGCAGGACAGAACGAAAAAACGATACATGGAAAGGGCTCAACAAATCGGTAACGAATGTTGAGACAACCTTTCGGATTATGGTTAACGATCGGTTGATAATGGCCGGAATTGTGTTGATGCGCGGCACTTCGCCACGCTTTCGATAGAGCATGATGCCGAAAAGTGTGAGCGATTTTCGGGCGACATCCTGTTCTAAGGCCTGTGGCTATCCCGCCATCGCTTCTTCGTATTCGGCCGACAGCATCAGCCAGTCTTCCTCGGCGGCAGCGAGTCTTGCCGCAGCTTCGCCACGCTGTTTTGCCTTCTCAGCGGCCTTGGCAGGCGTCTTTTCGTAAAGGGCCGGATCCGCAAGTTCCGCATCAAGCGCCTGAATCTGTTTCTCCAGCTTCGCCGTCAAGGATTCGATTTCGTTGATCTTTTTCCTGAGCGGCGTCAGCGAGGCGCGGCGTTCGGCATTGAGCTTGCGCTGGTCGGCCTTCGACGTCGCATCTTCAGTCAGCTGCGGCTTTTCTTCTTTTTTTTTACCGGAACTGACGATGAGGTCGCGATACTCGTCCATATCGCCTTCGAAGGTCGTCACCGTACCGCCGTTGACCAGCCACAGCCGATCGACGGTCGCTTCGATCAGATGGCGATCGTGCGAGATCAGGATGACGGCGCCTTCGTAGTCGTTCAGCGCCTCGATCAGCGCGCGGCGGCTGTCGATGTCGAGGTGGTTAGTCGGCTCGTCGAGGATCAGCAGATTGGGCGCATTGAAGGCGGCAAGCCCCATTAGCAAGCGAGCTTTTTCGCCGCCGGAAAGATCCTTGGCGGCCGTCGCCATCTTCTCGGTCGCAAGCCCCATCTGGGCGACGCGGGCGCGCACCTTGGCTTCCGGCGCACCGGGCATCAGGCGGCGCACATGCTCCACCGGCGATTGCTCGGGAATGAGGTCGTCGAGCTGGTGCTGCGCGAAGAAGCCGATCTTCAGGCTCGGCGCGATCTTCACTTCACCGCTTTCCGGCGCCAGCCGGCCGGAGATCAATTTGGCGAAGGTCGATTTGCCGTTGCCGTTCGAGCCGAGCAGGGCGATGCGGTCGTCATTGTCGATGCGCAGATTGAGGTTCTTCAGGATCGGATTGCCGGGCTCGTAGCCAACGGCGCCGCTCTGGATCGCGACGATCGGCGAAGCCGGCTGCTTTTCCGGCTCGGGAAAAGTGATCGGCTGTACGTGGGCCTCGATCACCGCGGCAACCGTTCCCATGCGTTCCAGCGCCTTGACGCGCGATTGTGCCTGCCGGGCCTTGGAAGCCTTGGCCTTGAACCGGTCGATGAAGCCCTGCAGATGTTTGCGCGCCGCGTCGTTCTTGGCCTTGGCCTTGGTCTGCAGCTCGTCGGCTTCCGCCTTCTGTCGCTCGAACTGGTCGTAACCGCCGCGATAGAAGGTGAGCTTCTTCTGGTCGAGATGGACGATCGCATTGACGGCATTGTTCAACAGGTCGCGATCGTGGCTGATGATGATGACAGTGTGCGGATAGCGCCTGACATAATCTTCCAGCCACAGCGTGCCTTCGAGGTCGAGATAGTTGGTCGGCTCGTCGAGCAGAAGCAGATCCGGCTCGGAAAACAGCACGGCGGCAAGTGCGACGCGCATGCGCCAACCGCCGGAGAAGGAGGAGGCGGGGCGGGCCTGCGCGTCCTTGTCGAAGCCGAGGCCGGCAAGAATGCTCGCCGCGCGCGCTTCGGCCGAATGCGCGTCGATATCGACAAGGCGCATCTGGATTTCTGCGATGCGGTGCGGATCGGTTGCCGTTTCCGCCTCGGCAACGAGGGCCGTGCGTTCCTTGTCCGCGGCAAGCACGATCTCGATCAGCGCGTCTTCGGTCGCCGGCGCTTCCTGCGCCACCTGGCCGATGCGTGCAGCCTTCGGGATCGACACCGTTCCGCTCTCCGAACCGAGATCGCCGGTGATGACGCGAAAAAGCGTGGACTTGCCGGCGCCGTTGCGCCCGACGAGTCCCGCCTTCGTGCCTGAAGGCAGCGAAACGCTGGCATTGTCGAGGAGCAGGCGCCCGGCGATGCGGGCGGAAATATCGGTGAGCGTGATCATGGCCGGCGTTTTGGCCGAAAGCGCCCGCCAAGGCAAGAGCGCTTGTCAGTCCTGGAGCATGATGCCCAAAAGCGGGAGTGGTTTTCGGACCTCCGGCCGGATCTAGCGGCCGAAAGCCTGCACCGGCAGTCGGGGGTTCGACTGCGCGGCGAGAAGCGCCACGCGGGCATTGGCCTGCAATTGTCCCGGTGTTGCCGCGTCGGTGCTGAGCGCCACGCCGATCGAGATGGTGAGCCTGCCGGGATCGGCCTTGTCGGATGTCGCGAAGACCAGATTGTCCTCGACGGAGGCGCGCAGCCGTTCGGCAATAGCAATCGCATCCTGCATGCCGACATTGGAAAACAACAGGGCGAATTCGTCGGCCTCGGTGCGGGCGACGAAATCGTTTTTCTTGACCGACTTGCTGAAAAGGCCGGCAAGCTTCTTCAGGAGCTTGTTGCCTGCCTGGGTGCCGTATTTGTCGTTGAGATCGGTGAAATTGTCGATATCGACCATGATCAGTGCGCTGCCGGCGGCACCTTCTTCACGCTTGTAGAGATCGGCGATCGTCCGGTTCAGCGCGATGCGGTTTGGAAGCCCGGTGATCCTGTCGGCGATCGCGGCCGATTGCATCGCCGAAATGCCGCGCTCCAGCGTTTCCAGCGTCTTGATATCGTCCTGCAGCTTCGCGCCGATTTCCATCTCGGCTGCAAGAACTGTCGAAAGCGAGGCAGTGAGATAATCGACCTCGCTGAGGAAGGCGGCAAGGCTCTGGTCGTCTTGGCCGGAGACGGATTTCAGGATGGCGCCGCAGGCGCGCGCAAAGGCGTTCTTGTGCTTCAGCCCTTCGGCAAGCCGATCCGCCACGTCGCGCAGCATCCGGCTCGCCTCGTTCCGCGACGTCTCGCCCGCCAGCCCGCAATGGCCGACGAGCCGGTATTTCAGGCCGAGTTCGTCGAGCATCGGCTGCTGCGGCTGAGGGCCGAGTGCTGCAATATCCTGCGCAAGGCCTGCATTGAGCCCGATGATCGCCTCATGAAAGAGTTCGTAATTGCGCGGGAGCGCCGCAACGTTCAGGCGCGCCATGTGCTGGGCGATCTTCTGAATATCCGCCATCGGCGCCGGGCGCGCAGCCTCGCGCGGCACCAGTGCGTTTGCGCTTCCATTCTGCATGACGATCCCTCGCGACCCGGCCTCATTTCTCAGATCAGGCTATGCCCGCAAGCGTTTAAGAGAGGCTGAATTTTCGACGGGAAGCCTG
Organism: Rhizobium sp. CB2179; assembly: GCF_057653455.1. Classification (NCBI taxonomy): domain Bacteria; kingdom Pseudomonadati; phylum Pseudomonadota; class Alphaproteobacteria; order Hyphomicrobiales; family Rhizobiaceae; genus Rhizobium; species Rhizobium sp. CB2179. Next base: position 1,212,942 of record NZ_CM172781.1, read on the forward strand.
GGATTCACGGGTGGAACCGGCGAAGGCGGTTAATTCAGTCTTGATGGTGAAGGTCTTACATCCACTCGCGGCCCTCGCTACGGAGGAAGTAGATGAGATCCAACGTGAGGCTCGGCTTGCCCAGCGCCGTCAGCGTCATGTGGCACTGGCCGCGATGATGGGTCTGGTGGTTGAAGAGATGCGCGAGCGCTGGCGCCAGCGGCTGGGTGAATTCGCCCGGTTGCGTCACCGGCACATAGGTGAAGTCGGCGGCAAGGGCTGCCTCGTCCAGCGTGTCCATCCAGGCAATGATACGCTCGTCCTCGGCTTTGCGCGCGGCAGCAAGCGCATCCAGTTCTTCGAAGAGCAGGGCATCGAGTGTCGTCGGTGCCTCGCCGGCACCGCTGAAGCGCTTCATCCATATCCGGTCGGCGACGATCAGATGATTGAGCGTGCGATGCAGCGAGCCGAAAAAAGCGCCGTGGTCGCTGCGGAATTCCGCGTCGCTGAGTTCGGCCGCAGCCGCATAAACTTGCGTGTTGGCCCAACGATTATAGGCGGCGAACATCCTGTAATGTCTTAGCATTCAGTCCCTCCCGGATTGGTCGCGGCAGTCTAGCCACTTTTCCCGGAAATCGCAGTGATGCGCCCATGAAATTTCCTGATTTGATCGCAGCCGCTTTCTGTCGTGGAATGGATGGAGCTACGATCTCGAAAGGACTGTCATGACCAGAGCCCTCTATTCCTCTGCGGCGCTGACGAGCAGCGCTTCTTTTCGCCCCATTGCTGGAAGGCGGTGATGGCGCTTGCGCATAAGGGGCTCGATTTCGAGGAGATTCCGACGACCTACGCCCGCATCCGCGCGATCGGCGGCGGCGTCTCGTCGATCGTGCCCGTTCTCGACGACAATGGCCGGCTGATCCCCGACAGTTTCGACATCGCCCTTTATCTGGAGGAGGCCTATCCCGAGCGGCCGTCACTGTTCAACGGCGAAGGCGGCAAGTCTCTGTCGAGGATGGTGGAAGGCTATTCGCAAATGATCATCCATCCGGCGATCATGCGCATCGCCCTTCTCGATATCCATGCGAACCTCGACGAGGAAGACAAGGCCTATTTCCGTCAAAGCCGGGAGGCTCGGCTCGGCAAGCCGCTGGAAGTGGTTGCCGCCGGCAGCGAGGCGGAGAAGGCCGCCTTCGGCGCCAAGCTGGAGCCGCTCCGGCACATGCTGAAGTTCCAGCCCTTCATCGGCGGGCAAACGCCGCTCTTTGCCGACTATATCGTCTTCGGCGCGCTGCAATGGCTGCGTGTCTCCGCCGGTCTCGCCATGCTAGCCACCGACGATCCCGTCATGGCCTGGTTCGAACGCTGCCTCGATCTTCACCAAAGCCGCGGCAGGACTGTGACAGCGGCGTGAAATTGCCGCCTACCTCTTGTTTTCGGGCGTTGGGGCGGGTAAAGACCGCCCACTTTTCCCGAGAAAACAGAGGATTTGACTATGGCGATTGAACGCACCTTCTCGATGATCAAGCCGGATGCAACCAAGCGCAACCTGACGGGCGCCATCACCAAGATGCTCGAAGATGCCGGCCTGCGTGTCGTCGCTTCCAAGCGCGTCTGGATGAGCCGTCGCGAAGCCGAAGGCTTCTACGCCGTTCACAAGGACCGTCCCTTCTTCGGCGAACTGGTCGAAGGCATGACCTCCGGCCCGACCATCGTCCAGGTGCTGGAAGGCGAAGGCGCGATCCTCAAGAACCGCGAGATCATGGGTGCCACCAACCCGGCAAACGCTGACGAAGGCACGATCCGCAAGGTTCATGCTCTGTCGATCGGCGAAAATTCCGTTCACGGCTCGGATGCTCCGGAGACGGCTGCCCAGGAAATCAAGTACTGGTTCTCCGATACGGAAATCGTCGGCTGAGGCCACGCTTCGGCATTCGCCGGCAATGCTTTGAATTGACTCTCGAAAGCCGGGGCCTTGCTCCGGCTTTTTCCATGCATTTTTCTATGCCGGGCATTTGTCGGTGTTCGAGAAATCGACGCTGCCATCAGGCTTGAAGACCTCCGGGTTCTTGTCATAAAGCGCGCCGAGCACGAGCGGCTTGCTCGGCAGGACGGTCTGGTCGAGGTCGGACCGGAACTGCGTCTTCAATTCCTGCAACACCTTGCCGTCCTTGTCGACCAGCCGGACACTCACGGAATAGGGGCGGTCCTTGCGCACGCAGTGCAGTTTTTCGCTCTGCAGCGCGATCTTGTCGTCGATCGGGTAGATTTTCTGGTTCAGCACCAGCGGATCGCCTCCTTCAGGATTTTCAAATTCGGCGATGATGACCGAACCGTCGGGGATGGGCCCTGTCTTCTTCAGCGTCAGCAGATAGGTGGCGCTCGCCACCCGATAGTTGAAGACAAAGAGATGGCCGGTGACCTCGACCAGGTTTTCAGCCTGGCGCTGGCAGGCTGACAGCATCAGCCCGGCCACCGCCGCCATCACGATCCAATGCTTTCTCATGGCGTCTCCTCCTTCTTGCGGCGATAGTGACGGTTCGCCTTGGCGCGGTTGCCGCAGACCGCCATGTCGCACCAGGCCCGGCTTCTGTTCTTGCTGCGGTCGATGAACAGCCAGCCGCAATTGCCGCAGATCTTCATGCGCTGGGGATCGGGCATAGCGATCAGCCGTAGTGCCGAATGGGCGGTTGCCGCGGCCAGGCTGTCGGAGCCCGCGTCGCGCAATGTCCTCGCCAGCGCTTCCAGCAGGCTGGCGAGCAATTGGTCGTCGTCGCCATTCAGTATACGCTCGCGAAAATAGAGATCGATTGTTTCCCGCAGCGTGATGAAATCCGCTTCGTTTTCCGCCGCCACCGGTGCGATGTTGCCGAAAAGGGCGCGTTCGGCGCAGAATTCGGCCGCAGCGTTTGGAAAGCTCTGCATCTGCTCCCTGACCGCGAAGCGGTCGATCCGCCGCACTGCATCGTGGCGCAAAACGACGCTGTTGACGACATCAAGCGCCAGTGCGCCGCCGGCAAAGCGGTGAGGGGTCCAGGAAAAGCTCATGATGAAATTATAACTGGTGAAATAACTTTTACCAGTTATAATTTTGGTGACGCGGAGTGTCTGTGAATGGCCTATCTTCTGCAGCAGCTGGCGAATGCGGTTCCGCTCGCTGCTCTCTATGCCGCGCTTGCCTTCGGTTATGCCGTCGCCTTCGGCGTGACGAAGCGGGCCGACATCACCTATGGGGCGATCTTTGCCTTCGCGGGCCAGATCCTGCTGCTCTTCACCGAACTCGCCTATGTCAGGTTTTGGCTGGTGCTGCCAGCCGCCCTTGCCGTCGGCGCCTGCGCTTCCATCGTCTATTCGCTGGCGGCGGGGCTATGGATCGGCCGCTCGATCATGCTGCCGCTGGTCAACAAATCGCCGAATACGGTCATCGTCGCTGCCCTCGGCATCATGATCGTGCTGATGGAGACCGCCCGGCTTGCGGCCAATACCCGCTCTATCTGGCTGCCGCCGTTCCTGAACGACACGGTCGTCTTCTGGAGCGATGGCCTGTTCAAGGTGACACTCACTTATATCCAGTTGATCAACACGGTACTGATGTGCGCCATCGTCGCGGTGGGTACGCTGATCCTCAGGCGCACGGCGTGGGGCCGCGTCTGGCGCGCCGTCACCGATGATCCGCTGGCCGCCGAACTCTGCGGCACCAGCGCCGACCGCGTCTTCCTCATCGCCTATACGGCCGCGGCGCTTGTCGCCACCATCTGCGGCATCCTCGCCACCTTCTATTACGGCTCGATGGATTTCGGTGCCGGCCTGATGTTCGGGCTGAAGGTGCTGCTGATCGCAGCCGTCGGCGGCTATTCCGATCCGCTGCGCTCGGCAGGCGGCGCTGCCGGGCTTGCCGTCGTCGAAACCATGTGGGGCGCCTACGGCCCCTTCGTCTGGCGGGATCTGGTCGTCTTCTCGCTGCTCGTCCTGCTCTTGGTCATGAGCCGCAGAGAACGAGTAGTGCTCTAATTATTTCCACTTGTCGCGCGCCGCATCGTCGGCGTCTTTCGCCGCGACCCAGTCGCCGGTGGCGCCATCCCGCACATGCTCCTTCTTCCAGAAGGGCGCTGCGGTCTTCAGGAAATCCATGACGAAATTCGCGCCGTCGAACGCCGCCTGCCGGTGTGGCGCCGCTGCGACGACGAGCACGATATTCTCGCTAGTTGCGATCTTTCCGTAACGGTGGATAGCGGTGAGGCCGAGAAGTCCGAAGCGCTGGATGGCGAGATCGCCGATGCGCCGGATCTCCGCTTCGGCCATACCGGGATAATGCTCGAGCTCGAGGGCAGCAAGCGTGCCGCCTTCATCGCGGCAGAGGCCGGAAAAGGTAACGACGGCGCCGATGCCGGGTTTGCCTTTGGAGAGCAGATCGACCTCGGCCTGCAGGTCGAAGTCTTCATGCTGGACGCGGATGGTGGGGGTGATGATCACGACAAACGCCCCTGTTGCTGTGAGGCGCATTCACATCCCAACCCGCCCTCATTCCTGTGCTTGTCACAGGAATCCAGTGCGCCCAAGTCCTTGGGCGCGGGAGGAGCAATTGCCAAAAAGAAAGAGTCATTCATCGCGCGGACGCGCGATGGCTGGATTCCTGTGACAAGCACAGGAATGCGGGAGAGAAAGGAAGTCTCAGTCCTACCCATTGTCAGCTTCCAAAGCCCGACCGAATGATCGTAATCACCCACCCGTCATCGGCGGAAATATACCGATCTCTTTCGCCCCTGATATCGGCTCGTCATGTTCGACATGCTCCATGTCGAGCGCCACGCGGATCACGTCGGGATATTGAAGTGCGGTCTCATATTCTTCGCCCAGCGTCTTCAAATGATTCAACAGATCGGCGACGGTGACGACGGAGGAGGGGAGGTCGATCTCCTCCTCGCCCTTGCCGATGCGCTCGCGCACCCAGGCGAAATAGACAAGCCGCGTCATTCCTCGTCATCCACGATATGTTTCACCCCGGCGCGGAAATAGTCGTAACCGGTATAGATGGTCAGCAGTGCGGCGATCCACAGCAACGCGATGCCGGTCTGCGTCGTATAGGGGAAAATCTCGTCTCCGGCCGGGCCGGCGAGCAGGAAGGCGATGGCGACGAGCTGCAGCGTCGTCTTCCACTTGGCAATCCGCGTCACCGGTACGCTGACTTTCAGCGCCGCCAGATATTCGCGCAGTCCCGACACCAGGATCTCGCGGCAGAGAATGGTGATCGCCGCCCAGATCGACCAGCCGGCGATTGTCTGGTCGGCCGCGACCAGGAGAAGGATCGAGGCGACCAGCAGCTTGTCGGCGATCGGGTCGAGCATGCGGCCGATATTCGACGTCTGGTTCCAGATGCGCGCGAGATAGCCATCGAGGAAATCGGTGAGCGAGGCGATGACGAAGATCCACAGCGCCACCCAGCGCGCCGTATTGCTGATCGACAGCCTGCCCTCGATGAAGAAGCAGAGAACGATCAGCGGTACGGCGAGGATGCGGCCGTAGGTCAGAAGATTGGGAATGCTATACGCACGCGATGCCATGGGATCGTTTCTCTGAATTGATGCGCCGCTGCAGCGCCGCGCGTCTTTTCAGGCGCGCAAAGGACGCTGTAACACTTTAGAATATCCGCATCGAGCTTTCCGAAAGTCGATTCCGATTTTCGGGCCGATGCGGTAGATGACGGCTTTGGCCGCGGACCGTCAACATTCTTTCTGTCTTTTCACCGCCTTTGCGTGGAATTTGCGACGGACGCCGGTTATTTCGCGGCGTCGTCATGGAAATGGTTATAGACCTGCTTGGCGACGGCTTCCGATATGCCTTCCACCGCCATCAGGTCGGACAGGGCGGCGCGCGAAACCGCCTTTGCCGTGCCGAAATGCTGAAGCAGCGCGCGTTTGCGCGACGGGCCGATGCCTCCGATCTCGTCGAGCGGGTTCTTGATCATTTCCTTCTTGCGCCGTGCCCGGTGCGAGCCGATCGCGAAACGGTGCGCCTCGTCGCGCATGCGCTGGATGAAGTAGAGCACCGGATCGCGCGGCGGCAGCGTGAAGCTCTCGCGTCCCGGCGGGAAGAAGCGTTCACGCCCGGCGTCGCGGTCGACACCCTTGGCGATGCCGATCGCCGTCACGCTGTCGGTGATGCCGAGTTCGGCAAGGATGGCGCGCACCGCCGTCATCTGCCCCTGGCCGCCGTCGATGAGGATCACATCGGGCCACGTGGGGAAGGGCATGTCGGCAGCGTCGGGTGTGGCCACCCGCGCCGTCCGGTCAGGAATGCCGTCCTCCTTGATCAGCCGCGAGAAACGCCGCGACATCACCTCCTTCATCATGCCGAAGTCGTCGCCGGGCGTGATGTCGGTCGATTTGATGTTGAACTTGCGGTACTGGTTCTTGACGAAACCTTCCGGCCCCGCGACCACCATGCCGCCGACGGCATTGGTGCCCATGATATGCGAGTTGTCGTAGATCTCGATGCGCTGCGGTGCGTAGGCAAGCCCGAACGTTTCCTTGAAACCTTCGAGCAGCCGCGACTGTGACGCCGTCTCGGCGAGCTTTCGTCCATGCGCCTCGCGCGCATTGCCGACGACATGGTCGACCAGATCCCGCTTCTCGCCGCGCTGCGGCACCAGGATGGAAACCTTGTGGCCGGCCTTTTCGCTGAGTGCTGCGGCGAGCAGCTCCAGTTCCTCGACCGTCTGCGACAGCATGATCTGCTTCGGCACCGGCTTGTCGTCGTAGAACTGCGCCAGGAAGGAATTCAGCACTTCCGCGCTCGAAAGCTGCGGATCGGCCTTCGGGAAATAGGCGCGGTTACCCCAGTTCTGGCCGGTGCGGAAGAAGAACACCTGGATGCAGGAGATGCCGCCCTCATGATGGATGGCGAAAACGTCAGCCTCCTCGACGCCGGCCGGATTGATGCCCTGATGGCTCTGCACATGCGACAGTGCGGCGAGGCGATCGCGATAGATCGCCGCCCGCTCGAAGTCGAGGTCTTCGGCCGCCTGGTTCATCGCCTCGGCCATATGCGACTTCACCTTCTGGCTCTTGCCGGACAGGAAGTCCTTCGCCTCCTGCACCAGTTCGCCGTACCCCCCATCGCTGACCTCGTGGGTACACGGCCCGGAACAGCGCTTGATCTGGTAGAGCAGGCAGGGGCGTGTGCGCGTTTCGAAGACGCTGTCGGTGCAGGTGCGGATCAGAAAGGCGCGCTGCAGCGAGTTGATCGTCCGCCCGACCGCGCCGGCCGAAGCGAAGGGCCCGAAATAGTCGCCCTTTCGCGCTCTCGCACCGCGATGCTTGAAGATCGCCGGCGCCCGGTGGTCGCCGGTGATGAGGATATAGGGAAAGGACTTGTCGTCGCGCAAAAGCACATTAAAGCGCGGCCGCAAGCGCTTGATCAGATTCGCTTCCAAGAGCAGCGCTTCGGTTTCCGTGCGCGTCGTCACGAATTCCATGTTCGCCGTTTGGCGCACCATCTGGGCGATGCGGTTGGAATGCACGCGGCCGACGGCGTAATTGTTGACGCGCTTCTTCAGGCTGCGTGCCTTGCCGACATAGAGCACGTCGCCCTCGGCATTGAACATCCGGTAGACGCCGGGGCTGTTCGGCAGCCGCTTGACGAATTCGCCGATCAGTTCCGCGCCGAGAAGCCCGGTTTCATTGAGGCTGCCCGCATTCCAGTCGACAGCAGCCGCAAGCGGCACGGCGACGGAAGCGTCGCCTTCCACTTCGATATCGTCTTCGCTCTCATCCGTCTCGTCGTAGAGAACGCCGCCATCCGGCAGCTTTCGTCCGTTCATTCCGTAATCTCCGCCACATCGGGCGTCTGCCAGGCAAGGTGCTGGCCGCCGTCTAGGGCAATCATCTGGCCGGTGACCGAGGGCGTGTCGTAAAGGAAGCGAATCGTTTGTCCGAATTCCTCCAGCGCCGGCCCTCGCTGCAAGATAAGGGCTGAGACCTGCGCTTGGAAGTCCTCCATCGCCTGCCGCTCGCTCGGCATCGACGGGCCGGGGCCGATGGCATTGACGCGGATGCGTGGCGCCAATGCCTGTGCAAGTGTCTGCGTCGCCGTCCACAGCGCGGATTTGGAGAGGGTATAGGAATAGAAGCTGGGCCTCAGCGCCCAGACCCGCTGGTCGATGATATTGACGATCAGCCCCGCTGCCTCAGCCGGCATCTGCTGCGCGAAGGCCGCAGCAAGGATAGAGGGCGCACGAACATGCAGGTCGAAGTGCAATGCCCATGTGGCGGCATTGAAACTACGCGCGGAATCATGCTGAAAAACCGACGCATTATTGATGAGCAGATCGACCGGCCCGAGCGCTTCCGACGCCTTCGCGACCAACGCGCCCGTTTCGCCGATATCGGTGAGATCGGCTTGCAGCGCGATCGCTCGATATCCCTTCCGCCGCAATTCCGCCACCAGCTCTTCGGCCTCACCGATCGAGCCGTTCGCGTGGATGGCAACGGAAAAGCCATTTGCAGCAAGGTCTTCGGCGATTGCTCGGCCTATTCTCTTAGCAGCCCCTGTTATAAGGGCCGAGCGAAGTCTTTTGTGGTTCAAAATCGTGCCTTCTGATCCCGCGAGTCTGTCTGCAGACTATATAGGCGCCGACGGTGATTATATAAATAGGCCGTTGCGGTTGCCTCGGGGAGAGGGATATTCTATGTATTATTTAAGAATGCGATTTCTTAAAATAAGTATTTTCAGTTTAACACTTCAGTATGGTTAATGAAGTGTATGTTGCGCCAAAGCAACATCGAATTTCAGCCATGCGGAAGCCACAATGATATCACAATTTGGCTCTTTCAAATCCGCATTTGAGTTCCAATTTCAGCCTCGATCCGGAAGGGACATCTGGCAATATCCCGCCAATGCTTCACTGATAGACAGATGACAAGCGGCGCGGGACTGAAAGGAGACTAAGTATGCGTGTACTCATTGCTGGCCTCATGGCCTCCGTTTTTGCGATTGCCGGCCTCTCGGCAGCTCAGGCGGCCGATGCCGTCGACCAGATTCCGGAAGCACCGGTCGCCCAGGACGCTCCAGTCAAGCCGGCAGGCAACTGGGAAGGCTTTTACCTCGGCGGCGCCGGCACGTACAACATGGGTGACTTCGGTTCCGACCGCCACACCTACGGTTTCGGCGGCCAGGTCTTCACCGGTTACAACTGGCAGCAGGGCCAGATCGTTTACGGTGTTGAATCCGATCTCGGCTACAGCGGCGACGACGTCTCCTCGGGCGGCGTCAAGAACAAGTATGGTTGGAACGGCTCCGTCCGTGGCCGCGTCGGCTACGACATGAACCCCTTCCTGCTCTACGGCACGGCCGGTCTTGCCATCGGCGACGTCAAGGTTTCCGACGACACCTCGGACGAAAGCAAGACGAACTTCGGCTACACGGTCGGCGCCGGCGTCGAAGCCTTCGTGACCAACAACATCACGACGCGCCTCGAATATCGCTACACCGACTACCAGAGCAAGGATTACGACCTCGACTCCGGCAGCTTCTCGCGCGGTTACGACGAGAACAGCGTCAAGCTCGGTATCGGCGTCAAGTTCTAAGCTCGTCGAATATCCGAACATCGAAAAGCCGGGCACGTCGCCCGGCTTTTTGATGTCTGCTCGTTGCTCCAGACGCTGAGCCCGCTCAGCCCTCGGACTTGAGCTCGCTGTGGGCCGGGAATTTCTTGTCGAACTGCAGCTGCCAGTCGATCAGCGGCGCATGATCGGCTTCCCACTGGTCCTTGAAGCGCAGTTCGAGATAATCGAGCGTCGCCGCCAGCGCGAAATGTCCGCCATGGAGCTTCTTGCCTGTTTTCGGCGGATTGGCGCTGAGATGAGCGAGCCCGCTCGTCGCCTTCTTCCACTGCCGGTCTATCCACGGCTGATGGACCTTTTCCTCGTCGCGGAAGCGCCGCTCGTAGACGATCGCCAGCAGGCAATCGCAGATGCCGTCGCAGAGCGCCTCGAGGATTTCCACATCCGTGCGCTTGCCCTTCTTGGAAGGGTAGAGCCCGCCCTTCGTCAGCCGGTCGAAATAATGCATGATCGCCACGCTATCGTATATCGAGACCTCGTCATCGGTCAGCAGCGTCGGGATCTTGCCGAGCGGATTGTTGTCCACCAGGATCGCAGGTCCGGTATTGGTGTCGACCCGGATGGCGTTCAACTCCAGGCCTAGAAAATGCGCGGCCATCCGCACCTTGTTGGAATAGGGTGAGGCGGGCGAACAAAGGAGCTTCATGGGACACCTGATGAGATTGTGGAGCTGCGGCGCGGACTATTCCCGAAGCTAGCGCATAACCCCGAAAATCGGAATCGATTTTCGGAAAGGATTATGCGCAAATTCAAAGTGCTACAGCGTCCTTTGCGCGTCTGAAAAGACGCGCGGCGCTGTAGTTGCCCGGTCAATCGTCCTTGACCGCCTTGTTCTCGCCACGCAGCCAGAAGGCGCGGTGAGAGGCGAAACGGTCTTGCGCCAGATGATCCTTCAATGCGGGCAGCAATTGGTGCAACTCATCCTTCAGCGTGAAGGGCGGGTTGACGATGACGAGGCCTGAGCCCGTCAGTCCCGTAATGCCGCGGTCGCTGCGAACGGCGAGTTCGGCGCAGAGCATTTTCGGGATGTCGAGCGCCTGCAGCGTCTCGTGGAATTCCTTGATCGGCGCGCCCTTTTTCAGCGGATACCACAGGCAATAGGTGCCGCCGGGAAAGCGGCGGTAGGCTTTTTCCAGTCCCTCGGCCAGCCGCTGATATTCGTCCTCTTCCTCGAAGGGCGGATCGACGAGGACGATGCCGCGCTTCTCCTTCGGCGGCAGATGCGCGCCGAGCGCCAGCCAGCCGTCAAGCTCGGTGATGCGGGCATGGTGATCGCCCTCGAACAGCCGGTGCAGCCTGACATAGTCCTCGGGGTGCAGTTCCATCGCCGACAGCCGATCTTGCGGCCGGAACAGCATGCGCGCAAGTTTCGGCGATCCGGGATAGAAACGGATGCCGCCCTGCGGATTGAGTTCGCGGATTGCGGAGAGGTAGGGTTCCAGCAGTTCGGAAACCTGAGGGCCGAGGTCTGCCTCCATCAGCTTGCCGATGCCATCGAGCCATTCGCCGGTTTTCTGCGCTTCTTCCAAGGAGAGGTCGTAGAGCCCGATGCCGGCATGCGTGTCGAGCACGCGGAACCCGCCATCCTTCTTCTGCATGTAGCGGATCAGCCGCGTCAGCACGACATGTTTCAGCACATCGGCAAAGTTGCCCGCGTGATAAATGTGGCGGTAGTTCATTTTTGCTGATGTCCGTATGAATTCGCGTCATGGGGAATTTTTGTGGCTTTTGGCCGTGCAAGCCTTGGAATATACAAATGCCATGAACATTGCGACCCCCATCCACGCCAAATCAGAAAAGCCGGACAACAGGGTGGGCCACACGGCCTGTCCGCATGACTGTCCCTCCACCTGCGCACTGGAGGTCGAGATATCGGAGGATGGCCGCATCGGCCGCGTGCGCGGCGCCAATGACCATTCCTACACGTCAGGCGTCATCTGCGCCAAGGTCGCCCGTTATGCCGAGCGGCTCTACCATCCCGACCGCCTGATGCATCCGTTGCGCCGCGCCGGCGCCAAGGGGGCAGGGCAGTGGCAGCAGATTTCTTGGGACGATGCGCTGGATGAGATCGCCGAAGCCTTTGTGAAAGCCGAGGCAAGGGACGGCAGCGAGGCGGTCTGGCCCTATTTCTACGCCGGTACGATGGGCTGGGTGCAGCGCGATTCCATCGATCGCCTCCGTCATGCCAAGCGTTACTCCGGTTTCTTCTCTTCGATCTGCACCAACCCGGCCTGGACCGGCTTCACCATGGCGACCGGCACGCTGCGCGGTCCCGATCCACGCGAGATGGGCCGCACCGATTGCGTCGTCATCTGGGGCACCAACGCGGTGTCGACGCAGGTCAATGTGATGACCCACGCCATCAAGTCGCGCAAGGAGCGCGGCGCGAAGATCGTCGTCATCGACATCTACGACAATCCGACGATGAAGCAGGCCGACATGGCGCTGATCGTCAGGCCGGGTACCGACGCCGCGCTCGCCTGCGCCGTCATGCACATCGCCTTCCGCGACGGTTACGCCGACCGCGATTACATGGCGAGATACGCCGATGATCCCGCCGGTCTCGAAGCGCATCTGAAAACCAAGACGCCGCAATGGGCCGCTGCTATCACCGGCCTTTCGGTCGAGGAGATCGAAGCCTTTGCCAGCCTCGTCGGCACGACGAAGAAGACCTTCTTCCGCCTGGGTTACGGCTTCACCCGCCAGCGCAACGGCGCGGTCGCCATGCATGCGGCCGCCTCGGTCGCCACCGTTCTCGGCTCCTGGCAATATGAGGGCGGCGGCGCCTTCCATTCGAACAGCGATATCTTCCGCATGAACAGCGCCGAACTGACCGGCCGGTCGATGAAGGATGCCGATATCCGCATGCTCGACCAGTCGCAGATCGGCCGCGTGCTGACCGGCGATGCCGTGGCGCTGCGCCATCGCGGCCCGGTGACGGCTATGCTGATCCAGAACACCAATCCCGCCAACATCGCCCCCGAGCAGCGCCTCGTCAGACGTGGCTTTGCCCGTGAGGACCTCTTCGTTGCCGTCCACGAGCAGTTCCTGACCGAAACGGCCGAGATCGCCAATATCGTCATTCCGGCAACGATGTTCGTCGAACATGACGACATCTACCGGGCCGGCGGCCAGAACCATATCCTGCTGGGGCCGAAGCTGGTCGAGCCACCGCCCACCGTGCGCACCAATCTCTTCGTCATCGAGGAACTGGCCAAACGCCTCGGCGTCGCCGATCGCCCAGGCTTCGGCTTTACCGCCCGCGAGATGGTCGACCGCATCCTCGAATCGAGCGGCCTGCCGGATTACGATCATTTCCTCGAACACAAATGGTTCGATCGCCAGCCCGCTTTCGAGGAAGCGCATTATCTGAACGGCTTTGCCCATCCGGACGGCAAGTTCCACTTTCGCCCGGACTGGATCAATCAGCCGGCGCCGAACAAACCGCCGGCGGCAATCGGCGCGCTCGGTCCGCACGCAGCGCTTCCAGACTTCCCCGATCAGGTCGATGTCATCGAAGTCGCCGATCCCGAGCATCCCTTCCGCCTCGCCACGTCGCCGGCGCGCAACTTCCTGAATTCGAGCTTTTCGGAAACCAAGACCTCCCGGCAGAAAGAAGGCCGCCCTGAAGTGATGATCAATCCGGCCGACGCCGAAGCCAACGGCATCACCCATGGCGATCTCGTCCGCATCGGTAACAGCCGCGGCGATCTGCGCATCCACGCCCGCATCACCACTGAAGTGAAATCAGGCGTGCTGATTGCCGAGGGCCTTTGGCCGAACAAGGCGCATGTCGACGGCGAGGGCATCAACGTCTTGACCGGCGCCGACCCCGTCGCGCCTTATGGCGGTGCGGCCGTGCACGACAACAAGGTCTGGCTTCGCAGGGACGCAGCATGATGCAGCCGAAATCCCGGGTGAAAATCGCCGGCGAGGAAACCCTGTCGAATGGGTGGACGCGGCTGAGCAGCTATCTGCTCGACTATATCGACCGCAAGGGCGCAACCCATCGGTTGAAGCGGGAAGTCTACCACCGCACGCCCGCCGCCTGCATTCTGCTTTATGATCCCAGGCGCGACCTCGTCGTTCTCGTCCGCCAATTCCGCCTCGCCGTTCATCTCAACGGCGATCCCAGCTGGATAATCGAGGTGCCGGCCGGCCTTCTCGACGATGACCATCCCGAAACGGCGATCCGTCGCGAGGCGATGGAGGAGACCGGCTATCGCCTGCGCGAGGCGCGCTTCCTGTTCAAATCCTACACCTCACCGGGTGCCGTCACCGAAGTGGTCCACTTCTTCGCAGCCCTCGTCGACATCGCCGACCGCGTGGCCGAAGGCGGCGGCCTGGACGAGGAGCACGAGGATATCGAAGTCCTCGAGATTCCGCTCGACGAGGCGGCGACGATGATCGAAACCGGCGAGATCTTCGACGTCAAGACGATCGTGCTTCTGCAATGGGCCCTGTTGAACAGGGCAAAGCTGACAGCGTGAATCTGCGGAGCGAGCGCATCGGGTCATTTCCAAAGCGCAAGTTTCCGCTTTAAGATGATACGGCGCGAAATTTCATACGACTGTCACGTAGCAGTTCTATGCGCTGCGGTTTGTCAATCATCGGATGCGGTCAGGAGAAAGCCCATGTGGCTCAGCAATTTCACCCTCGTTCTCCCAAACGAGGTGGTGAGTGAAGGTTCCGTGCGTGTTGAGGGTGGCGTCATCGCCGAGATCCGGCCGGAGCCGGTCGCCGGTGCTGCCATCGATGGCGGCAGGCGGCTGCTGATGCCGGGATTCGTCGATCTCCACGGCGACATGATCGAGCGCGAGATCGCCCCGCGGCCGAACGCGACGATGCCGATCGATTTCGGCATCCACGAACTCGACAAGAAGCTTGCCGCCGCCGGTGTCACCACGGCGTTTGCCGCCGTCTCTTTTGCGACCGAAAGCGTCTACGGCCACGTCCGCTCGCTGGAGACGACATCGGCGGTGATCGAAGGCATCAACCGCCTGCGTGATGATCTGCTGATCGACCACCGCGTCCACGCCCGTTACGAGATCACCAATGTCGGTGCAGCGCCTGCACTCGAACGCCTGCTGAATGCCGATCAGATCGACATGGTCTCGCTTACCGACCATACGCCGGGTCAGGGCCAGTACAACAACCTGCAAAGCTACATCCTTAGCATCTCCGAGCGCCGCGCCATCTCCGAGGAAATGGCGGCGGAGATCGTCGCCAAGCGCATTGCCATGCGCAACAATGCTGACATCGAGGCCAAGCTGAAGGAGATCGTCGCGCTGTCGCTGAAGCACAAGCTGTCGCTTGCCTCGCATGACGATGACAGCGTCGAAAAAGTCGCCGAGATGCACGATCTTGGCGTCACAATCAGCGAGTTTCCGGTCACCGCGCCTGCGGCCGAAGAGGCGCGCCGCCGCGGCCTCTGGACGCTGATGGGCGCGCCGAACGCGCTGCGCGGCCAGTCGATGTCGGGCAATCTCAGCGCGCTCGATGCCGCAAGGGCCGGCCTGCTGAGCGTCATCGCCGCCGATTATCATCCAGCTGCCTTCGTGCCTGGCATTTTCAAGCTTGCCGACATGGTGGACGGCGGCCTGCCGGCAGCCGTTGCCATGGCGACCGGCAATGCGGCCCGTTCCGCCGGCCTGTCGGATCGCGGCGAGATCGCCATCGGCCAGCGCGCCGATCTGGTCGTGGTCGAGCCGGGTGATATCAATCGCATCCGCGCCACCTTCCGCGCCGGCCGCTTCGTCTACAGCGACGGCACGCTGCATCCGTTAAGGGCGCTGGCGGCTTAAGCGCGGTCGCCGATCAGCGAAATAAGCTGGGTCTTGGGTGCGGCGGTCGAAGCCTCCGCGCCGACGGCCTTGCCGCCTTCCATCGTCACACGGCCTTCGGCAAAGAGCCGCAGCGCTTGCGGGTAAATCTGGTGTTCGATGGTGAGCACACGCGCGGCAAGGCTTTCGGCCGTGTCACCGGAAAAAACAGGTACGGCCGCCTGGCCGATCACCGGCCCCTCATCCATGCCTTCGGTGACGAAATGCACCGTGCAGCCGGCGATCCGCATGCCGGCGTCGATCGCCCGCTGATGCGTATGCAGGCCCGGAAATAAGGGCAGCAGGGAAGGGTGGATGTTGAGCATCCGGCCTTCATAACGCTGGATGAACGTCGCCGTCAGCAGCCGCATATAGCCTGCCAGGCAAAGAATATCGGGTTTAAGCTCGTCGAGCGCCGAAAAGATCGCCGCCTCATGCGCGTCCTTGCTGGCGTAGTCCTTGCGGGGAAAAGCGAATGTGGCAATGCCTTCGGCGGCGGCCTTGGCAAGCCCGCCGGCATCCGCCTTGTCGGAAATCACCCCGACGATCTCGGCCGGATAGTCGGCTGCCTTTGCCGCCGCAACCAGCGCCATCATGTTGGAGCCGCTGCCTGATATGAAGACGACGGCGCGTTTGCGCGGCGAACTCATATGGCAAGCGTGCCCTTGTAGACCGTGCCGGCAGCGCCTTCTTCGCGGGCGATCATGCGGCCGAGCGTGATAACTGTCTCGCCCTCGGCTTCGAGAGCCGCGGAAACCGTCGCGACATTCTCGCCGGCAACAACGGCGATCATGCCGACACCGCAGTTGAAGGTGCGCAGCATTTCCTTGGATTCGACGCCGCCCGTCTTGGCGAGCCATGAAAACACCGGCGGCACCTTGACGGCGGCAAGATCGATCTCGGCCGTCAGATGCTTCGGCAGCACGCGCGGAATATTTTCCGGGAAGCCGCCGCCGGTGATGTGCGCCAGCGCCTTGATGGCGCCGGTCTCGCGGATCGCCTTCAGAAGCGGCTTCACATAGATGCGTGTCGGCTCGAGCAGGGCTTCGCCGAGCTTCTTGCCCTCGGCGAACGGCGCCGGTGCATCCCAATCGAGGCCGGACAATTCGACGATCTTGCGCAGCAGCGAGAAGCCGTTGGAATGAACGCCGGAGGAGGCAAGGCCGAGGATCACGTCACCCTCGGCAATATCGCCGGATGGCAGGAGCTTGCCGCGTTCGGCCGCACCGACAGCAAAGCCGGCGAGATCGTAGTCGCCGGAGGAATACATGCCGGGCATTTCGGCCGTCTCGCCGCCGATCAGCGCGCAGCCGGCCTCGCGGCAGCCGGCGGCAATGCCGCCGACGATGGCCGCACCCTGATCGGGGTCGAGCTTGCCGGTCGCGAAATAATCCAGGAAGAACAGCGGCTCGGCGCCCTGTACCACGAGATCGTTGACGCACATGGCGACGAGGTCGATCCCGACGGTGTCGTGATAGTCGGCATCGATCGCGATCTTCAGCTTGGTGCCGACGCCGTCATTGGCGGCGACGAGAACCGGATCGGTAAAACCTGCCGCCTTGAGATCGAAAAGCCCGCCGAAGCCGCCGATCTCGCCGTCGGCGCCGGGACGGCGGGTCGAGCGCACCGCCGGCTTGATCTTCTCGACGAGGAGGTTGCCGGCATCGATGTCGACGCCCGCATCGCTATATGTCAGGCCGTTTTTCCCAGACTGGCTCATGCTGGTCTCCGATGGCTATTTCAGGCGGCAAACGTGCCGCGTCATCTGCCGGTCGCAATTGCATGACAGGGGCTTTTATGCAAGCGCTGCATGGCAAAAGCCCCCAATTTCCCGCGTCTTCTTCCGGCCTTTCCGGGATTTGGCGCGACAGGGTTGACCATCTTTGCGCCTGCATCCTATGTGCTGAATGGCCGCTTCGGATCGCATGCGGCGTTCGGCGGCGGCGAGCGATCAGCGGGGAAGGCAATGCCACAGCAAGTCAGTGGGAACATTCTCAAGCGTCAGATCTTCTTCTGGCTGGCGGCGCTCGTCTTTTTCATCGCCTTCCTTTATGTCTTCAGCTCGATCCTGTTGCCCTTCATCGCCGGCATGGCGATCGCCTATTTCCTCGATCCGGTGGCCGACCGGCTGGAGCGGCTGGGTCTGAGCCGCATGATGGCGACCATCGGCATTCTCGTTGCCTTCGTCATCGTCTTCGCGCTGGCGCTGATGATCCTCATTCCGGTGCTGATCAGCCAGTTCAACGATTTCGCTCAACGTCTGCCGGGTTATATCAGCCAATTGCAGCAGTTCATCACGCAGGCGCAGAATTCGCTGCTGCCGGACTGGGTCGAGAACCAGATGGGCGCGATCAAGGACAATCTCTCCGGCATCCTGTCGGAGGGCATGGGCTTCCTCACCGGGCTCTTTGCGCAGATCTGGAATTCCGGCAAGGCGATCGTCGACGTCATATCGCTGCTTGTGGTCACCCCCGTCGTCGCCTTCTACATCCTGCTCGATTGGGACCGTATGGTCGCCAAGGTCGATCAGTGGATCCCGCGCGATTATGTCAGCGATGTTCGCCAGATCGCCAAGGAGATTGACCAGGCAATCGCCGGTTTCATTCGCGGCCAGGGCTCGCTCTGCCTCATCCTCGGCATCTATTATGCCGTCGGCCTTTCTCTCGTCGGGCTGAATTTCGGCCTGCTGATCGGCCTCTTCGCCGGCATGATCAGTTTCATTCCCTATGTCGGCTCGATGGTTGGCCTCGTGCTCGCCATCGGCGTGGCGCTTGTGCAGTTCTGGCCCGATTATCCGTGGATCGGGCTGGTGCTCGTCGTCTTCTTCAGCGGTCAGTTCCTCGAGGGCAACATTCTGCAGCCGAAGCTCGTCGGCTCCAGCGTCGGCCTGCATCCGGTCTGGCTGATGTTTGCGCTGTTTGCCTTCGGCGCGCTCTTCGGTTTCGTCGGGCTTCTGGTTGCGGTGCCGGCGGCTGCGGCCGTCGGCGTCCTTGTTCGTTTCGCGCTTTCGCGCTACCTTCAGAGCGATCTTTATTTTGGCGGGTCGCCCAGTGGCCGCGCCCGGAAGACGAAATCAGTTCCCAATGAATGACGTGAAGAACGCTGATCCGAAGCGCAAGGCCGGAGAGCAGCTGCCGCTGGTCTTTTCGCACGATGCCGCAAGCGGGCGCGACGACCTGCTGATTTCGGAGCGTCTTGCCGCCGCCGTTTCGATCGTCGATGCCTGGCCGGCATGGCCGTCGCCGGTCGTCGTGCTCGCCGGCCCCGTCGGCTCCGGAAAATCGCATCTCGCCCGCATCTGGCGGGAATTGAGCGGCGCCGTCGACATCCATCCCGAGCTTGGCTCCGACGCCGCAATTGCTGCCGCCGCCGGCCCGGTGCTGTTCGAGGATGCCGACCGCCTCGGCTTCGACGACAACGCGCTCTTCCACGTCATCAACAGCGTCCGCGAAAACGGCACCAGCCTGTTGATGACCAGCCGCCTCTGGCCGATGTCGTGGCCGGTTTTGCTGCCCGATCTGCGCTCGCGCCTGAAAGCGGCAACCGTCGTCGAGATCGGCGAACCCGATGAGGCGCTGTTGTCGCAGGTGATCGTCAAGCTCTTTGCCGACCGGCAGCTTTATATAGATGACAAACTCGTGCTCTATATCGTTGTCAGGATGGAGCGGTCGCTGAACGCGGCCCAGACGATCGTCGAAAGGCTTGACCGGCTGGCCCTGTCGCGGGGCACGAAAATCACCCGGTCTCTTGCTGCCGAAGTATTGAATGAATTGGGAAATTCGGAACCGGCCGATTGACTGTCACAGTTCCGTCGTCAAACTGATATAATTGCCTTTGCGGTTGATAACGGGGTAAGCGGACCATGGATAGTGCAGTCGCAGAACAGCAGGAACTTACTCCTGAGATCAACGACAACGTCCCGCCGCTGGAAGAGCTGCTCAAGAGCCCCGAACGCTTCATCAACCGGGAGTTCTCCTGGCTGCAGTTCAACCGCCGTGTTCTGGAAGAGACTTTGAATACCGAGCATCCGCTGCTCGAGCGCGTCCGCTTCCTGTCGATCTCCGCCGCCAACCTCGATGAATTCTTCATGGTGCGTGTCGCTGGCCTCGAGGGTCAGGTGCGCCAGAACATCGTCATCCGCAGCCCCGACGGCAAGACGCCGGCCGAGCAGCTCGACTCGATCCTGCAGGAGATCGACCATCTGCAGATGGAGCAGCAGGCCTCGCTCGCCGTCCTGCAGCAATATCTCGCCAAAGAAGACATCCTGATCGTGCGTCCCGGCGCCTTGAGCGATGCCGACCGCCAATGGCTGGCCGCCGAATTCGAACAGGCGATCTTCCCTGTTTTAACGCCGCTATCGATCGATCCCGCCCATCCATTCCCGTTCATTCCGAACCTCGGCTTCTCGATCGGTCTGCAGCTGGTCAGCAAGAATGGCCGCGAGCCGATGACGGCGCTGCTGCGCCTGCCGGTGGCACTCGACCGCTTCGTCCGCCTGCCGGATGATGGAAACACCATCCGCTACATCACGCTCGAAGATGTCGCCAACATCTTCATCCACCGGCTCTACCCGGGTTACGAGGTGCAGGGCTCCGGTACGTTCCGCGTCATCCGCGACAGCGATATCGAAGTCGAGGAAGAGGCCGAGGATCTCGTCCGCTTCTTCGAAACGGCGCTGAAGCGGCGCCGTCGCGGCAAGGTCATCCGCATCGAGACCGACTCGGAAATGCCGGCGTCGCTGCGTCAGTTCGTCGTTCAGGCGCTCAATATCCCTGATAATCGCGTCGCCGTTTTGCCGGGCCTTCTGGCATTGAACACCCTGTCCGAGATCACCAAGGCGCCGCGCGAGGATCTCAGGTATGCGCCCTACAATGCGCGATTTCCCGAGCGTGTTCGCGAGCATGCCGGCGACTGCTTCGCCGCCATTCGCGAAAAGGACATGGTCGTCCACCACCCCTACGAATCTTTCGACGTGGTGGTCCAGTTTCTGCTCCAGGCTGCGCGCGATCCTGATGTCCTGGCGATAAAGCAGACGCTTTATCGCACCTCCAACGACAGCCCGATTGTCCGCGCGCTGATCGACGCCGCCGAAGCCGGCAAGTCGGTGACGGCGCTGGTCGAGCTCAAGGCTCGCTTCGACGAAGAGGCAAATATCCGCTGGGCGCGCGATCTCGAGCGCGCCGGCGTGCAGGTCGTCTTCGGCTTCATCGAGCTCAAGACCCACGCCAAGATGTCGATGGTCGTCCGGCGCGAGGAAGGCAAGCTGCGAACCTATTGCCACCTCGGAACGGGCAACTACCACCCGATCACCGCGAAGATCTATACAGACCTCTCCTATTTCACTTGCAATCCGGTGATCGCCCACGACATGGCGAATATCTTCAACTTCATCACCGGCTACGGCGAGCCCGAACAGGGCATGCAGCTCGCCATCTCGCCCTATACGATGCGCCCGCGCATCCTGCGCCACATCGAGGAAGAGATCCAGCACGCCAGGAACGGTGCGCCTGCCGCGATCTGGATGAAGATGAACGCGCTTGTCGACCCCGACATCATCGATGCGCTCTATCGCGCCAGCCATGCCGGCGTCGAGATCGATCTCGTCGTGCGCGGCATCTGCTGCCTGCGCCCGCAGGTGCCCGGCCTTTCGGAAAAGATCCGCGTCAAGTCGATCGTCGGCCGCTTCCTCGAACACAGCCGCATCTTCTGCTTCGGCAACGGTCACGGCCTGCCATCCGACAAGGCGCTGGTTTACATCGGTTCGGCCGACATGATGCCGAGAAACCTCGATCGCCGTGTCGAAACCATGGTTCCGCTGACGAATCCGACCGTTCACGAGCAGGTCTTGTCACAGATTATGCTCGGCAACGTGATTGACAATCAACAAAGCTACGAGATATTGCCCGACGGTACGTCGCGACGCATGGAAGTGCGCAGGGGCGAAGAACCGTTCAATGCGCAGCAGTATTTCATGACCAATCCGAGCCTGTCGGGCCGTGGTGAAGCTCTGAAGTCCAGTGCGCCGAAGCTGATCGCCGGCCTGCTCGAAGGCCGCAACAACAAGTAAAACTGGACCTAAATGGTTGAATCTGAAGCCCAGGGGCGCCTTCCGGGGATCGCCCCGGTCTCCGTCGTCGATATTGGATCGAATTCTATTCGTCTTGTCGTCTACGAAGGCATGTCCCGTTCGCCAACCGTCCTCTTCAACGAAAAGGTCCTCTGCGGCCTCGGCAAGGGCGTCGCCCTTACCGGCAAGATGGATGAAGACAGCGTCGCGCGGGCTTTGGCGGCGCTGCACCGTTTCAAGGCTTTGTCCGATCAGGCGCGCGCTGCCACCATGTATGTGCTGGCAACGGCGGCTGCGCGCGAGGCGAGCAACGGTCCTGATTTCATCCATCAGGCGGAAACCATCCTTAACCGCAAGGTTCGCGTGCTCTCCGGCGAGGAGGAGGCGAAATTCGCCTCGCTCGGCATCATCAGCGGTTTCTACAATCCTGACGGCATTGCCGGCGATCTCGGCGGCGGCTCGCTGGAACTGATCGATATCAAGGGCAAGGAGTTCGGCAAGGGCATCACGCTGCCGCTCGGCGGCCTGCGCCTGTCGGAATATGCCGGCGGTTCGCTCTCCAAGGCCCAGAGCTTTGCCCGCAAGCAGCTGAAGACGGCAAAGCTGCTGTCGAAAGGCGAGGGACGCACCTTCTACGCCGTCGGCGGTACCTGGCGAAACATCGCCAAGCTGCACATGGAAATCACTCATTATCCGCTGCACATGATGCAGGGTTATGAGGTGTCGTTCGAAGGAATGATGCAGTTCCTCGACCAGGTGGTGACCGCGCGCGACTCCAGGGAGCCGGCGCTGCAGGCCGTTTCCAAGCACCGCCGTTCGCTGCTGCCTTTCGGCGCCGTCGCCATGAAGGAAGTGCTGAGCGCGATGAAGCCGTCGTTGATTTCCTTTTCGGCGCAGGGTGTGCGCGAGGGATATCTTTATTCGCTGCTGTCGGAGGCCGAGCGCCGCGCCGATCCGCTGCTTGCCGCCGCCGGAGAACTGGCGATCCTGCGTGCCCGTTCGCCGGAGCATGCCCGCGAGCTGGCGGAATGGACCGGCCGCATGATGCCCCTCTTCGGCATCCAGGAAACCGAAGAGGAAAGCCGCTACCGTCAGGCCGCCTGTCTGCTGGCCGATATCAGCTGGCGCGCCCATCCTGACTATCGCGGTCTGCAGGCGCTGAACGTCATCGCCCACTCTTCCTTCGTCGGCATCAGTCATCCCGGCCGCGCCTTCATCGCGCTTTCCAACTATTACCGTTTCGAAGGCCTGCATGACGACGGCGCCACTGGTCAGCTGGCGCAGATCGCCACGCCGCAGCTCATCGAGCGCGCCAAGCTGCTCGGCGGCATGTTGCGCGTCGTCTATCTCTTCTCGGCCTCGATGCCCGGCATCGTCAAGAACCTGACCTTCCGCAAATCTTCGAGCCCGGACCTCGACCTCGAATTCGTCGTGCCCCCCGAATATCGCGACTTTGCCGGCGAACGCCTGGACGGCCGCCTGCAGCAGCTGTCGAAGCTGACGAACAAGCGGTTGGCGTTTCGATTCGAATAGGGTAATTCCGCTGCTCGCCGTATTTGATCGTTTCTTTTCGTGCCGAAACCTCGCTCCTCCCTCATTCCTGTGCTTGTCACAGGAATCAAGCGCGCCCAAGTCCTTGGGCGCGAAAGACTCTTTTCCCTTGAGGTATTGATTCAATCACGGCGCGGACGCGCCGTGGCTGGATTCCTGTGACGAGCACAGGAATGAGGGAGGCTGAGGTAATGCCTTCTGCAAAAAAAAGGCGGCGCTGACCGCACCGCCCTCCAGATGTCCTCAGGATTTTCTGCTTACTTCGCGTTCAAAAACTCGCCAACCTCAAGCAGGCTGAACTCGTTATTGTCGGCCTTGTCGACGGCGCGGCCGGCCGAGAAGGGCAGGTTGTTGTCGTTGCCGATGATGATGTGCGTGGCGTCGACGCGATCGACGTTTTCGATCGTCACGAACGGCATGTCGTAGACGCCGTCCTTGCTGCCGGCCTTCTTCTTGTTGTCGGGGTCCTGAATGTTCAGGAGGTCGATATAGCCGATCTTGCGGACCGCCTTGCCGACATTGGCGTCGTTGAACTCGATCTTGTAGACGCGCTTCAGCACGGCCGGAGCTTCGAAACAATCCGGCTTCGGCTGCTTCGGGTCGGCGCAGGCCTTGTCCGTCGTGCCGGCGCCGTTGTCGCGCTCGATGACGAGAGCGGTGGTGTCGTCGAGCACGTTGAAGTCGCCGATCGATACCCCCTTGTCCTCGAACGGATAGAGCCAGCTGCGGCCGGTCCACTTCTTGGACGCGACATCGAACTCGATGACGCGGATGGCGGTGTGGCCGTCGATGGTTTCCACCGTGCCGTCATCCTTGTAGATGGCGCCTTCGAGCAGGCCGTAGAGCTTGGCGCCGTCCTTGGACATGGCGAGGCCCTCGAAGCCGCCGGAGCGCTTCAGATTGAAGACCGGCATCTTGGCGGCCGGGTTGGCCGGAACCGAGAGAAGTGGATTGTCGGGCGAAAGCACCGGCTTGCCGTCGAGCGTCGTCGGGATGACGTCGGTGAGGCGGCCTGACGTGTCGAATTTCAGGATGTAGGGACCGAATTCGTCGCCGAGCCAGAAGCCGTCGGCAACCGGCTGGATCGACTCGATGTCGAAGTCGGCGCCGGTGAGATAACGCGTGTCGCTGCCTTCGAGAACGATCGGGAACGGAGCAATCTTGTTGGGGTCGGAGAGGAAGAGGTTCTTGACGACTTCAGCCTTGTTGCCGGCCCAGTCGAACTTCATCTGGTGCAGGAAGAGCATGGAGTCCGACGAGTTGGACTTCGAGCCGAAGCCGTTGTCGGAGAGCGTCCAGAAGGTGCCGTCGGCCATCGTCTTGACGCCCGAGAAACCCTGGATCGGCTGGCCGTCGAAGGGAAGCTTCAGATCGGTGATCCGGGCGCCGTCCTTACCGGGAACGGTGCCGAGCGCTTCGGTGCGCTTGCGGTCCGGCGTCGTAAACTTGCCGGAATGCTTGAGGAATTCGGGGGCATCTGCCGGTGCCGGAACCATGGTGTTGGCAGGCAGGATCGCCTGGCCGGCGAGCTTGACCGGGAACTGCTGCTGGTCGGCCGAAGCGGCGCCCGCGACCAGGATGAAAAGCGATACGGAAGCAAAAAGGACGTTCTTCATAATATCCCCGTGGAGTGGATTGCAAAGGCCTTCCGCTTAGCAGGGCTTTAATGTCAGCGAATTGACGGTTGGGTGAAGCTTTGGTGACGTAAGGTCAGACGGTGCTCAGCCGTGCAGAATGACGGCCGGCGTTTTCAGCACGGTGACCGCGCGCGAGGAAAGCGCCATGACGCCGAGTGCCTGGCCGCGTCCCTTCACGGCATGGGTGCCGAGATCCTCGCAGGATATGTCGTCGGGAAATTTCATGCGCCGGGCAAGCTCGCTGGAGATCAGAATCGATCGGTTCAGACTGCGGCAGAGCGTCTCCAACCGGGCGGTGGTGTTCACCGTATCGCCGAAATAGCTGATCTTATGATGATCCACACCGATTTCGGCGGTGATGATCTCGCCGCCGTGAAGGGCGGCGCGGAGCTTTGGCACCTGCCCGTAATTTTTCCGCCAGCCGGCGGCATTGGCTTCGATATCGGCAAGGATATCGAAGATGCAGCGCACGCAACGCGCATTCTTGACGCCGCGGGCAAGTGGCCAGGTGATGATCGCCGCATCCCCGACATAGTCGTTGATCATGCCCTTGTGGCGCCTGACGGGTTCGGCAAAGGTCGCAAACAGCGAGCTCAGCAGCTGTTGCGCCCTGAGGTCGCCGTGCTTTTCGGCAAAAGCCGTCGAATCGACGAGGTCGATGAACAGAAAGACGCGTTCTTCCTTGACCGGATTGCGGTAGCGGCTGATGAGCATGCTGAGGAAAACTTCACGACCAAGCAGTTCTCGCACGCGCAAGACGAAGATCAGCATCGTGCAGACCGCCAGGGCATAGAGGAAGACTTCGAACGGCATGATGACGAGGTCGAGGAGCGACACCGGCTTCACCATGCCGAGCGACCAGAGCAGCAGGCCGGCGCAGGCAAAGCCGATGCTCATCAGGATTTCGTAGATCAGCAGCTCGGTGATGATGAAGGCGAAGGTCGGCAGCTTCTGGATGCGCCGGTAGAGTGCTCGAAACAGCACCTTACGCTCGAAGGCGAGGATCGGCATGCCGATGAAGAGCGCGAAGATCGCCCCGACAATCGGTGTCTGATTGGAGTAGAACATCAGATCATAGATGACGCCGCTGGCCGCAAGGACGATCGTGATCAGGATCCAATTCTGTGTCGGAGATATTTCCCGCATGCCGCCTCTGCGCCGTGATGTTGGTTAAGGCCATTGTTTCAGGCCGGAAAAAACCGTCAAGCGAATTCGAATCTACAGCGCCGCGCGTCCTTTTCAGACGCGCGGCGCTGTAGCATTTGAATGACTGCGTGATTTTGTCCTAAAATCGATGCCGATTTAAGGCGTGATGCACTCGCCTCAGAGGCTGACGGTTTCGACCTTCCGGTCGACGAAGCGCAGAGCGATCGCGCCCTGGATCAGTTGCAGTGCCGGCTCGCCGAAAAGATCGCGCCGCCAGCCGTGCAGGGCGGCGACTTCGGCCTTCTCGCCCTCGGCGGCGATCTTGTCGAGATCCTCGCTGTTGGCGATCACCTTCGGCGCCACGCCGTGTTTTTCCGATATCAGCTTCAGCAGCACCTTCAGCAATTCGACGGCAGCAGCGGCCCCCTCGGGCGCCTGCGCCTGGCGCGGTACATGCGGCATATCGGCCTTCGGAAGAGCAAGAGCGGTGTTGACGGCCTCGATGACCGCGGCGCCGGAAGTCGAGCGCTCCCAACCCTTCGGAATGGTGCGCAGACGGCCGAGCGCCTCGGTATCCTTGGGCTGCTGCTGGGCGATCTCGTAGATCGCATCATCCTTCAGCACCCGCGAACGCGGCACGTTGCGGGCGCGCGCCTCGCGTTCGCGCCAGGCGGCGACATATTTCAGGATCGCCAGCTCCTGCGGCTTGCGCAGGCGCATCTTCAGCCGCTGCCAGGCATCGTCGGGATGCATGTCGTAGGTTTCGCGCGACTCGAGAATGTCCATTTCCTCGGAGAGCCAGGAGCTGCGGCCTTCGCGATCGAGTTCCGCCTTCAGTGACAGGTAGACGTCGCGCAGGTGGGTGACGTCAGCCAGCGCATAATCGAGCTGTTTGTCCGAGAGCGGCCGGCGGCTCCAGTCGGTGAAGCGCGACGACTTGTCGATATGGACGTTCTTGATGCGGCTGACCAACTGGTCATAGGAGACGCTGTCGCCGAAGCCGCAGACCATGGCGGCGACCTGCGTGTCGAAGATCGGATGCGGAATGAGATTGCCGCGATTGAAGATGATTTCGATGTCCTGGCGCGCCGCGTGAAAGACCTTCAGCACCTTCGTATCGGCCATCAGCTCGAAGAAGGGGGCGAGATCGATGCCCTTGGCCAGCGGATCGACGAGAACTTCCGTCGTCGGGCTTGCCATCTGGATCAGGCAGAGCTCCGGCCAGAAGGTCGTTTCGCGCAGGAATTCGGTGTCGATGGTGATGAAGTCGGACTTGGCCAGCTCTTTGCAGGCGGCCGCCAAATCGGCGGTGGTTTCGATCATATCATTTCATTCGCAAGGAAAAGGTCGGTTGAACCTTCCTTCTCCTTTCGGTTCGATATGTCAATACAACAGCATACGCTTCGAGCATTGCTGGCGAAGAATCACGTCCAAACTGAGGCAAGGTGCGATGCACGGCTGCAATCGCGGTGAAAGTGCAGGCGGCCTCAGCTTACCCTGAGATAGCTCGTCATCCCCGTCTTCTGATGCTCGATGATATGGCAATGCAGCAGCCAGTCGCCGGGATTGTCGGCGACGAAGGCAAGCTGCACCTTCTCGTCCGGCTGGATGAGATAGGTATCGGAGACCAGCGGCATCACCTCCCGCGTCGAGGAGGAGATCACCGTGAAGCTCATCCCGTGCAGATGGATCGGATGGGCATGCGGCGTGGTATTTTCCAGATTGAAGACATAGCTCTTGCCGAGCTTCAATTCCGCCAGCGGCGCCGTCGGATCGGGTGTATCGCCTGGCCATGGCACCTTGTTGATGGCCCAGAAACTGTAGCCCAGCGTGCCGCAAATGCTTTCGACGGCGGCATTCTCGGCAGTGGCGCTCAGTATCAGCGGGATCTGCTCGGCAGCGGTTAGATCGGCCTTCGGGACGGGGTTGTCGACAAGCGGCCCGAGATCTTCGATGGCGCGCTTCAACGATGATCCGACCGCGCGCAGGCTGGCGATCGTCTTCGGCGCCGTGCCGCGGATATCCTCCAGCGTCGCGACCGCGCCTTCATCATCCGGCATGCGCATGGCAAGATCGAGCCGTTGACCCGGTCCGATCTGCAGCAGGTCGAGGGGAAAACGCTTCGGCACCGGATTGCCGTCGATCGCAATCACGGTGGCATCGGCGCCTTCCATCTTCAACGAGAAGATCCGCGTCACGTCGGTCACGGCAATACGCAGCCGCACCAGCCCGCCGGCCGGCGCGTCATATCGTGGTTCCCGATGCCAGTTGGCGGTGCGCACCGTGCCGTAGGTGCCGGTCTTGGCAGCATCCCGCGGCCGGAAGGGAGCGATGAATTGTCCATCGCCGCCGAGCCGCCAGTCGCGCAGGTTCAGCACCACCTCGGCATCGAATTCCGGATCGGCCGGATCTTCGACGACGATGACACCGGTCATGCCGTGCCCCATCTGCGTCAGCGTGTTGCAATGCGGATGATACCAGAAGGTGCCGGCATCGGGCGGCGTGAAGGCATAGTCGAAGCTGTCGCCGGTATAGACGTAAGGCTGCGTCATGAACGGCACACCGTCCATGCGGTTGTCGATGCGCAGCCCGTGCCAGTGGATCGTCGTCGGCTCGTCGAGTCCATTTTTCAGCCGCGCGGCATAGGGCCGCCCCCTCCTCATCCGCAGGACCGGCGGCATGCCGTCATGGCCCCAGCTCATGATATCCGTGGTCGGTCCCGCCTCGGTCAGCATGGCTTCGGTCTTCACTGCCGTCAGCAGCTGCGGCTCGGGAGCCGCCTCGGCAAAACCGTATTTACCGGCAATGCCGATGCCGACACCATAGGCACCCGCAACAGCGGATGCCTTCAAGAGGTTGCGGCGGCTAAGGAGAGGCATGCGGACGCTCCACGGTGAGAATGCCGATCCTTGTAAAGTTGACCGGCAGCTTCAGCAATACAGGAAGCGCGGCCAAACTGCCGCAGCATACGGGTCGCAGCCTCGCCATAAACGCGTGCCAAACGCCCGGCCGCGTGCGCCAAGCCTTGACAAATCGGAGCGTCCATGCGCTTTTCCGCCCGATTTTCTTGTCGGCGCTTGAGGGTCTTGGAACCCTTGCTGCCGTCTTAAGCCACATCCAGGATTTGAGATCATGCATCGCTATCGCAGCCACACATGTGCCGCCCTCCGCAAGTCGGATGTCGGCTCGACCGTCCGTATTTCCGGCTGGGTTCACCGCGTTCGCGACCATGGCGGCGTTCTCTTCATCGACCTTCGCGACCATTACGGCATCACCCAGGTGGTCGCCGATCCTGATAGCCCGGCCTTCAAGATGGCGGAAACCGTGCGCGGCGAATGGGTCATCCGCATCGATGGCATCGTCAAGGCGCGCACCGAAGACACCGTCAACAAGACCATGGCGACTGGCGAGATCGAGCTCTACGCGCAGGAGATCGAAGTCCTCTCCGCCGCCAAGGAATTGCCGCTGCCGATCTTCGGCGAGCCGGATTATCCCGAAGACGTCCGCCTGAAGTATCGCTTCCTCGATCTTCGCCGCGAAACGCTGCACAAGAACATCGTCAAGCGCACCCAGGTGATCTCCGCCATGCGCCGCGAAATGGGCAATGTCGGCTTTACCGAATATACGACGCCGATCCTGACGGCCTCCTCGCCGGAAGGCGCGCGCGACTTCCTCGTGCCGTCCCGCATCCATCCCGGCACCTTCTACGCGCTGCCGCAGGCGCCGCAGCAGTACAAGCAACTGCTGATGGTGGCGGGCTTCGACCGTTATTTCCAGATCGCGCCCTGCTTCCGCGACGAAGACCCGCGCGCCGACCGCCTACCGGGTGAATTCTACCAGCTCGACCTCGAAATGAGCTTCGTCACCCAGGAAGACGTCTGGGACACGATGGGTCCGCTGATGACAGGCATTTTCGAAGAGTTCGCCGAAGGCAAGCCGGTCACCAAGGAATGGCCGCGCATCCCCTATGACGTGGCGATCCGTAAATATGGTTCGGACAAGCCGGACCTGCGCAACCCCATCGTCATGGAAGCGGTCACCGAACATTTCGCCGGCTCCGGCTTCAAGGTCTTCGCCGGCATGATCGCCTCTAACCCGAAGGTCGAGATCTGGGCGATCCCGGCAAAGACCGGCGGTTCCAGAGCGTTCTGCGATCGCATGAATGCCTGGGCGCAGTCGACCGGTCAGCCTGGCCTCGGCTACATCTTCTGGCGCAAGGAAGGTGACAAGCTCGAGGGCGCCGGCCCGCTTGCAAAGAACATCGGCGAGGAGCGCACCGACGCGATCCGTACCCAGCTCGGTCTCGATGACGGGGACGCCTGCTTCTTCGTTGCCGGCGATCCGGCGAAGTTCTACAAGTTTGCCGGTGAAGCCCGCACCAAGGCCGGCGAAGAGCTGAACCTTGTCGATCGCGACCGTTTCGAACTCTGCTGGATCGTCGACTTCCCGTTCTTCGAATGGAGCGAGGAAGAAAAGAAAGTCGATTTCGCGCACAACCCGTTCTCGATGCCGCAGGGCGGCCTCGAAGCGCTGCAGAG
Source organism: Rhizobium sp. CB2179 (assembly GCF_057653455.1). Classification (NCBI taxonomy): domain Bacteria; kingdom Pseudomonadati; phylum Pseudomonadota; class Alphaproteobacteria; order Hyphomicrobiales; family Rhizobiaceae; genus Rhizobium; species Rhizobium sp. CB2179. The sequence continues at coordinate 1,243,302 of NZ_CM172781.1, forward strand.
CCAGGATCCGTTGACCATCAAGGCGTTCCAGTATGATGCCGTCTGCAACGGCTTCGAAATCGCCTCAGGCTCGATCCGTAACCAGTCGCCGGAAACCATGGTGGCCGCCTTCGAGAAGGTCGGCCTCAGCCAGCAGGATGTCGAAGACCGTTTCGGCGGCCTCTATCGCGCCTTCCAGTACGGCGCCCCCCCCCATGGCGGTGCTGCCTTCGGTATCGACCGTATCATCATGCTGCTCGTCGGCGCGAAGAACCTGCGCGAAATCTCGCTGTTCCCGATGAACCAGCAGGCCCAGGACCTGCTGATGGGCGCGCCGAGCCCGGCAAGCCCGACACAGCTGCGCGAGCTCTCGATCCGGCCGATCCCGCCGGTCAAGAAAGACTGAGATCATCTGATCCCGAATGCAAAAGCCCGGCAATCGCCGGGCTTTTCTGCTTGTATCGTTCGTTCACAATGCCGCGTAGATCGCCTCGCGAAGATCGACTGTGAACTTGCCCCACATGCCCTCCAGCGTCGTGTTGGTCAGTGCAACGACGGTCAGCCCATTAACCGGGTCGATGAACCAGCTATGGCCATAGACGCCGCCCCATTTCAGCGTGCCGGTGGGGAAGGGGACGCCTGCCTCGGCCGGATCGGTGATGACTGACCAGCCAAAGCCAAAGCCGGAGCCGGGTTCGTGCTGCTGGCGGTGGCCGTTGGCCTGGTCCGTCGCCATCATCCCTACGGTTTCGATCGAGAGCAGCGGTGCACCACCTCTACGGATGGTTTCGAGTATGGCCAGGACGTCACCCGCCGTTCCCGCCATGCCGGCGCCGCCGGAATGATAGGAGGCGGGGTCGAAGATGCGGTTCGGCGCGAAGCGGATGGGGCCCATCAGCGACATCACCAGCGCAGTCTCGCCCATCAGCGCCGGTTCCGGTGAAGCGTCCATATAGGCCGCTGCCAGCCGGCTGCGGTCGCGAACCGAAAACGCGGTATCGGCAAGGCCAAGCGGTTTCGTCACCAGTTCAGCGACGGCCTCGCCTAGCGGCACTCCGGTTTCCGCCTCGATGACGCCGCCGAGAACATCCATGGCAATGGAATATTGCCAGTCGCTGCCCGGCGCGAAGCGCAATGGCGCGCTGGCGATCCGCCGCAGGTTCTCGGCGAGCGGCAACCCGGGTTCAGCGAGGCCGTCGGAAACACCGGCGTGGGCATAGGCATCGTCCTCTTCGAAGAAGCTGTAGCTGAGGCCGGACGTATGGGTCAGCAGGTGGCGGATGCGAATGGTTGCTTCGCCACCGTCAGGCAGCCTCGGCCGGAAGTCCGGCAGCCATCTCGTCACTGGGTCGTCGAGCCCGATTCTCGCCTGTTCGACGAGCCGCATCGCGGCGATGGTGACGATCGGCTTGGTGATGGAAGCAAGCCTGAAGATGGTGTCCTCACGCATCGCCAGACCGCTTTCGCGGTCGGCAAGGCCGGCGGCGCGGCGATGCACGATCTCTCCGTCGCGGGCGACGAACACCACCGTTCCCACAAGCCGCTTGTCGTCGAGCGCGCTTGTGATGGCTGCATCGACCGCTGCGGCAAGGGATGAATTCCTGTCGGCGTCTGCCATTTCGAGGGGAAGACTCATCAGATTAAACCTTCTATAATCACAATGACCGTTCCTGAATATAGAAAGCCGTTTCGAATTTCTAGAGTGATCATTGTGAAAAATAGCCGAGACGTGGAAAATTCTACCGCCCGACGCCGCGGCCGTCCGCCGGCCTTCGACCGCGAGACAGTGCTGTCGGCTGCCCGCGAGACCTTCTGGGCGCATGGATATGAGGGCGCCTCGATCGCCGATCTCACTGCCGCCATGGGCATCACGCCGCAAAGTCTCTATGCCGCCTTCAACTCGAAGGCAGATCTCTATCGAGCGGCGCTGGAGCAGTACCGAGCGCTAGGTTCCGACACGTTTTCCGCGCTTGGCGAGCCGATCGACACCGTCTCCGCCTTCGAGCGCATATTGCGGGGCTCGGCTGCGATTTTCTCGGCTCCGGAGCATCCGAAAGGCTGCATGATCTCGACGGCTGTGCTGAACTGCGCCAGCGAGAATGCCATGATCGCCGACCATGTCGCAGCGATGCGTCGTCGGTCGCTGGACGCTTTCACGGCGAGGATCGAGCGTGGCATCCGCGAGGGCGACATGAAGTCCGACACGAACCCCCGCGCGCTGGCGCGCTTCCTCGCTGCCATCATCCAGGGCATGTCGGTGCAGGCGAGGGACGGCGCATCGCTAGAGGAATTGTTTGATATCGCAGTCCTCGCCATCGCCGAGGTTGCCCGTCACCGCGCCTAAAAACGAAAAGGCCCGGCAGGTCACTACTGCCGGGCCTTTCGTCGCGAGATCGAAGCGATCAGTCGTTGGCGGTAACCTTGACGCCAAGCACCTGCGGCAGCGTGTTCGGAGCGCCCATGGCAGCGCCCACGATCGTCGGGAACGGCACCGGCTTTTCAGGGGCGGCCTTGACGGTCAGGCTCTTCGGATCGTCGAGGAAGGTGTTGACGGCAGCCGAAACGGCGTTCTGCAGTTCCGGGATATTGAGCTGCGCGATCATGATCGGCGTCATCGCCTTCAGCGAATCCGCCATCTGCTTGCCGGACATGTTCTGCTGCGAACCGGCATAATCGAGCGCACGCTTGGTGATCGAGGCATCTTCGAAGCGCACCTGCGCGGCCTCGAAGGACAGCTGCTGCATCAGGCCGAGCATGGCAAGACCGAGTGCCTGCTGCGATTCTTCCTTGTTCGCATTGGCTTCAGATTGCTTCATCGCATCCTGCAGCGACTTGACGAAGGCCATCGTGTAGCCCGAGATCTTGAAGCCAAGGTTCAGCTTGCCGATGTTGGTGAAGTCGAAGGCGAATTCCGAAATGTCGATCGTGCCGGGCGCAAGTTCCCAAGCGCCCTTCATGGTGATGTCGCCCTGGATGTGCTGCAGGGCCAGCTTCTCGATCGCGTCCTTGCTCTGCGGATCCTCGGCTTTGCTGAGGTCGGCCTTCATGCTTTTGAAGGCGCCGTCGAAATCGAAGCCGGATTCGTCTTCGCGCAGTGTCAGATTGACGTCGGTTTCGAGCAGCGAGAACACTTCCGCCCCATCCTTGACCACCTTCAACGGGCCGGTATGAGCGGTTTCGTAGAGCATCATCGTATCGAGCGTGTCGCCGCCCGCCGTTGCCGGGATCGAGATGCCGCCGAGCGTCAGCTCCTGCGCCGTGACCGTGACGCCGTCTTTCGTGGTGTTGATATCGGGGAAGGCGGCCTCTTCGATGTAATAGCCGCCATCCTCGTCTTCTTCGACACCGGAAAGGGTGACTTCGCCGACGGCCAAGCTTTCACCGCCGGCCGATTTGACGCTGACATTCTTCAGCGTCGCGGTCGTGCCGTCGATATCGACGGCGTCAGCCGAAATCGTTCCGCCCTGTACGGCATAGGCGGCATTGAGCTTCTTCAGCAGATCGGCGCCGTCGAGGGCGAAGGCCGAACCGGCGAGCGAGAAAAAGGCGGCGCCCGACAGCATCAGCCGCGTTGTCCGGGAAAAGTTCATGGGGTGATTCCTCTGGTGGCGTGGTGGCGGTTGGAAATCTGCAGTTACGCTACTACGGATTAGGCCCGCTTTATATTTGCGGATCTCTAAATTTCTGTTGAGAGGAACGGCAAACGAAGTCCAAATTGCGGCGGAACGTTTGTCTCATCCTTTGATGTCAGTCCCAAGACTTCATCCACAGCTGCAATGGCCCCGATTCCTTGCCCGCCGGCCTCTTCTGAGCTAGTCAGAACCTATGGGACAAGAGATTTTGCCGCCTTCAGGCGGAGACGACGATCACATCCAGCCGGTCGACCTCAAGGCGGCGCTCGAGCAGCGTTACCTTGCCTATGCGTTGTCGACCATCATGCACCGCGCCCTGCCTGACGTGCGCGACGGGCTGAAGCCTGTCCATCGCCGCATCGTCTATGCGATGAACGAGATGGGGCTGAGGCCGAACTCGGCCTTCAGAAAATGCGCCAAGATCGTCGGCGAAGTGATGGGTAACTACCATCCGCACGGCGACCAGTCGATCTACGACGCGCTTGCCCGTCTCGCCCAGGATTTCTCGCAGCGCTACACGCTGGTCAACGGCCAGGGCAATTTCGGCAATATCGACGGCGACAGCCCCGCCGCCATGCGTTACACCGAATCGAAGATGACGGCGGTCTCCGAACTGCTGCTTGAAGGCATCGATCAGGATGCCGTCGATTTCCGCGACACTTATGACGAATCGAATTCCGAGCCGGTCGTCCTTCCCGGCGCCTTCCCGAACCTGCTCGCCAACGGCTCATCCGGCATCGCCGTCGGCATGGCGACTTCGATCCCGTCGCACAATGCCCACGAGCTTTGCGACGCTGCCCTGCATCTGATCAAGCATCCCGATGCGACCGTCGAAAAGCTCGTCGAATTCATTCCCGGCCCGGATTTCCCCACCGGCGGCATCATCATCGATAGCCGCGACAGCATCATCGAGAGCTACCGCACCGGCCGCGGCGGTTTCCGCGTGCGGGCGAAATGGCAGACGGAAGATCTCGGCCGCGGCGGTTACCAGATCGTCATCACCGAAATTCCCTTCCAGGTGCAGAAATCGCGGCTGATCGAGAAGATCGCCGAGCTGCTGATCGCCCGCAAGCTGCCGCTGCTGGAAGATATCCGCGACGAATCGGCCGAAGACATTCGTGTCGTGCTGGTGCCGAAGACCCGCAGCGTCGATCCGACGATCCTGATGGAATCGATGTTCAAGCTGACGGAACTCGAAAGCCGCTTCCCGCTCAACATGAACGTGCTCTCCATGGGCCGCATCCCGCGGGTCATGGCGCTGAACGAGGTGTTGAAGGAGTGGCTGGACCACCGCCGCGAAGTTCTGCAGCGCCGTTCGCGCTTCCGCCTGGCGGCGATCGACAGGCGCCTCGAAATCCTCAGCGGCTTGCTGGTCGCCTACCTCAACATCGATGAGGTCATCCGCATCATCCGCGAGGAGGACGAGCCGAAGCCGGTCATGATGGCGCGCTGGGATCTCACCGACAATCAGGTCGAGGCGATCCTCAATATGCGGTTGCGCGCCTTGCGCAAGCTGGAAGAGTTCGAGATCCGCAAGGAGTTCGACGAACTCACCAAGGAAAAGGGCGAGATCGAGACGCTGCTTTCCTCCGACGACAAGCAGTGGCAGACGGTCGCCTGGGAAATCGGCGAAGTGAAGAAGAAATTCGCCAAGGCGACCGAGATCGGCCGCCGCCGGACCCAGTTTGCCGACGCGCCCGAGACCGACGAGGAAGCAATCCAGCAGGCGATGATCGAGAAGGAACCGATCACTGTCGTCATTTCCGAAAAGGGTTGGATCCGCGCGTTGAAGGGCCATATCGCCGATACGGCGACGCTGACCTTCAAGGAAGGCGACGGCTTGAAGATCGCCTTCCCAGCGCAGACCACGGACAAGATCCTGATCCTCACCACAGGCGGCAAGGCCTTCACCCTCGGCGGCGACAAGCTGCCGGGCGGTCGCGGTCATGGCGAGCCGCTGCGCATCATCGTCGATATGGATAACGACCAGGCGGTGCTGACCGCTTTCGTCCATGATCCCTCGCGCAAGCAGCTGATCGTCTCGACCGCCGGCAACGGCTTCGTCGTTCCCGAAGCCGAGCTGGTCGCCAATACCCGCAAGGGCAAGCAGATCATGAATGTCGGGCTGCCCGAGGAAACCCAGCTGCTCGTGCCCGTCAGCGGCGACCATGTCGCCGTCGTCGGCGAAAACCGCAAGCTGCTGGTCTTCCCGCTGGCCCAGGTGCCGGAAATGTCGCGCGGCAAGGGCGTACGTCTGCAGCGTTACAAGGATGGCGGCATTTCCGACATTCGCTGCTTCGCGATATCGGACGGCCTCGTCTGGGAAGACAGCGCCGGTCGAACCTTCACGAAGAACAAAGACGAGCTTGCCGAATGGCTGGCCGATCGCGCCACCGCCGGCCGCACCGTGCCGAAGGGTTTCCCGCGTAGCGGCAAATTCGCCGGCTAAAGCATAACAGCGTCCCGCGTCCTTTCAGACGCGCAAAGGACGCCGTAACAATTTGAATTGCTGGATAATTTATCCTTCAATCGATTCTGATTGAAGGAATTATCCAGTAAATTCCGCCCCCGACTCTTGGCGGGCGCAACAACTCCTCTATCTCATTGATGTTACCAAAAATACGAACAGGCCGGCTCAGAAGGCGGACGAGATGGCCGCGGCCCGTGCGCTTGGGGAAGTGCGCGTGCCCTTAACGGAGGAAAATCGATGCCCGCCAGCACCATCAAACTGCATGTCAGCCACACCTACAAAGCGCCGCCCGCCGTCGTTTACGACGCGTGGCTCAACCCCGAAATCGCCCGCCGCTTCCTGTTTGCGACCGATGACGGTCATGTCATTCGCGCCGAAATCGATCCGCACGTCGGCGGCCGTTTCTTCGTCGTCGACCGCCGCCCGACCGGCGACGCCTTTCATCAGGGCGTCTTCCTGGAACTGAAGCGCCCGCAGCGCATGGTCTTCAGCTTCTCCGTCGAGGAGCACGATCACAATTGCGACCGCGTCGAGATCAACATCGAGCCTCTCGGCGGCGGCAGCCGTCTGACGCTGACCCATGAAATGTGCGCCGAATGGGCCGAACACGAGGAAAAGACCCGGCAAGGCTGGGCGCATGTGGTCGAAGGTCTTGGCAGGGAACTGGAGCAGCAGCAGTTCAAGGCTACGGGCTGAGGGGTACGCTGAAATCCCGCAGGAAGCGGGTAGCGCCTTCCTCGTCGATCTCGCCGGCGGCTACCTCTAGTACAAATGCAATGACCTGCGCGTTGTCGGCATTGATGACATAGCGGTTGATGTAGAGAAACGTAAACGCCGCAAGATAGCCTGTGCGCTTGTTTCCATCCACGAATGGGTGGTTTCTGACAATGGCATAGAGATAGGCTGCGGCGAGTACGAAGATGTCTGTCTCGCCGTATGCAGCCTTGTTAAGCGGGCGTGCCAAGCTGGTTTCCAATGCATTGGTATCCCGCAGGCCAGCCAGACCGCCATGCTCGGCAATTTGCTCATCGTGCATATTTTCAATTGCTTGGCGGCTCAGCCACTTAAGCCGTATCATTTTGCGAGTTCGCGGAGCGCCACCCGATATTTTTCCATGCCGATGCGGGCTGCCCGCATTTGCTCGGCAAGGTCGGCGGATTCCGGTACAAGCTGAATATTACCCTCGACCTCTCGCAGTTCGAGGCTGTCGCCGCTGCTCAAGCCCAGCCGCTGCAGTACCTCTTTAGGGATAATAACGCCCTCGGAATTGCCGATCTTTCGAATTGTGACGTTCATCGCCTCATCCTCTGTGTGGTAACGGCGTTATAACACGGCAGCGAAACGGCGACAACGTCCTAGCCTGCCATTTGAACGATGCTTTTCCTCCGCACTATCCAGACGGAATGGGCTGCGATCGCCGCCACCAGGATGCCGCCGCCGACTAGCGTCATCGGCTCTGGCGTTTCCGCGAAGATCAGCCACACCCAGATCGGTGCGAGCACGGTTTCGAGCAGGTAGAACATGCCGACCTCCGGCGCGGAGAGGTAACGTGGCCCGGTCGCCAAACACCAGAAGGCAAGCGGCATCATCACCGCGCCGTTAAAGAGGATCCAGGCAGGATGCTCGATCGAAAAACCGCCTGCCGGCATGACCGAGATCAGGCCGACCGCCGCCGGCAGCACGGTCGAAAGCAGCGAGACGAAGCCCATCTCCCGGCGAGAGGCGCGGCTGATGGTGATGGCGGCAGCAATGATGAAGGCGGTAAGCAGCGCCATGCTATCGCCGAAGAGATGGCCGCCCGAAAGCCCGTCCCGCACGATCAGGCCGACGCCGAAGATCATCGCCGCCATGGCGAGCAGTGTTGCCAGCGCCGGCCGCTCCTTCAGGAAAATCCAGGAAAGCAGGGCGGCGAACATCGGATTGAAGGCGACGATAAAAACGACATTGGCCGTCGATGTGTTGAAAACGGCGAGAAGGAAGATCACCGTCGTCAGCCCGTAGAGCAGACCGGTGACGAGGCCCGGCCAGCCCGGCACGAGCACTGGCCATCGCCCCTTGGCGATCCTGAGCGCCGTTGCGACCAGCAGCGTCACGCCAAGGGTCGCGATGCTTCTCGCCGCAAGAATCGACCACAGCTCGCCGTTGGCGAGCCTCATCAACGGGATATCCATGGAAAGCGCCAGCCCGCCGATCGCCGTCAGCAGCAGGCCTTTCCGATGGTCGGAAAGAGCGGTGGGGAACATTTAGAGCCTTTCCTGGTCAGATTGAAGCATTCTGTTGGCTCAAACGGAGTCGGATGGTCGACCGGCCGGCGCGCGTCGTAGCCCAGCTCTACGGCCAAGCCGGCCGGTCGAGCAGGCGGCCCGTTTCAGCCAACCCGAAGGGCCGGGCATCTTTCCGCCAGGATCAAAGGCGATCGGCTCGGACGTACCAAGGGGTATGCCCTTCGCCAATCGCCTCTGCCCTGACGAAAACCTGCTCCGGCAGAATGCTTCAATCTGACCAGGAAGGGCTCTAATCGTGGGTGCTCTCGGGCATGGACGAGGGATCGAAGCGTTCCCAGCCGCGCGGGGTCAGATGCTCCTGCGGCTGGAAGCGCGTCTTGTAGTCCATTTTCCGCGACCCTTGAACCCAGTAGCCGAGGTAGACATGCGGCAGCCCCAGCGCTTTCGTGCGTCTGACATGGTCGAGAATCATGAAGGTGCCGAGCGAACGCCGCTCAAGCGCCGGATTGAAATAGGAATAGACCATCGATAACCCGTCGCTCATCGTGTCGGTGAGGGCGGCGGCAAGCAGCTCGCCCTTTGGCCGCTGCTCCAGTCCGGAGCCTTCTTCGCGCCGGCGGTATTCGATGATTCTCGTATTCACATGCGTGTCTTCGACCATGATTGCATAGTCGAGCACGGTCATGTCGGACATACCGCCCTGCTGGTGGCGAAAATCGAGATAGCGTCGGAAGAGCGAATATTGCTCGCTGGAAGGCTGGGCCGCGAATTCGGTGGCGATGACGTCGGAATTCTCGGCAAGCACCCGCTTCATCGATTTCGTCGGCTCGAATTCCTGGGCGAGAATTCGCACGGAAACGCAGGCGCGACAGGATTCGCAGGCCGGGCGATAAGCGATGTTCTGCGAGCGGCGGAAACCGCCCTGCGTCAGGATGTCGTTCATCTCGGCGGCGCGCGGGCCGACCAGATGGGTGAACACCTTGCGCTCCATCTCATGCGGCAGGTACGGACACGCAGCCGGAGCCGTCAGATAAAACTGCGGTGATGGCGTCGTCTGCGTATTCATTTGTCGCGGAAATTTCCTTGTCGAGACCGTGCCGTTTCCTGACAGCATGACCTAAGAATAAAAAACGTCAACAGCGGGGCGCTTTTCGCCCTTCATATCAGTCTTCCAATTTTAGATATGGAGCGCCGGCACCCGCCGGCAAAGAGAAGGCGGAGACTTTATTTCGTCTCCGCCCCGGGATCGCAGTTAGGGTTTCAGCCAAAGTCTCAAGCTGTGCGCACCGTCGCCGTGCCCACCAGCAGGTCGTGGACGAGACGGCTGCGTTCGATGAACAGGCCGGCAAGCAGGATGAGCGGCGTCAGCACCGAGTTGAGGATCCAGAACAGTGCCAGATGCACGATCGCCGTCATGAAATCCATCGGCCGTCCGTCGACGCGCACGATCGCGATTCCCATGGCGCGCATGCCGAGCGAGGCCTGGCTCGGCCCGCCCACAGTCAGGCCGAAGTAAATGCCGGCGACGATGACGAAGAGGGCAGGGTAGAGAAAGAAGCCAAGGCCGAGCGTGACGATCGACAGGAAGAACAGCACGATCGCTGCGGGAATGCAGAGCAGCGCCACGATGACATAGTCGAGAATGAAGGCGAAGACCCGGCGGCTCAACACGCCGCTATAGGCGCGCCAGTCCTCCGGTGCGGCATAAAGCGGATTGGGGTTGTAGCTCATCTCAATCTCCTCAGGAAAAGCGATGCCGCTGATATGGTATCGGCAGGGCAAAATGCAATATTTGCTCTAGATTCGGATGATTTGGGCCGGTTCGGCCCAATCACCGCTTGGCGAGAATTTTCGCCACTTCGACCGCGAAATAGGTGAGGACACCGTCGCATCCTGCCCGCTTGAACGACAGCAGCGTTTCGAGCATCGCCCGCTCGCCATCGATCCAGCCATTCATTGCCGCTGCCTTGATCTGCGAATATTCGCCGGACACCTGGTAAGCGAAGGTCGGCAGGCCGAAGGCCTCCTTCATTCGCCAGCAGATATCGAGATAGGGCAGGCCGGGCTTGACCATCAGCATGTCGGCGCCTTCCTCGACGTCGAGGGCCGCATCGCGGATCGCCTCGGTGCCGTTGGAGGGGTCGATATAATAGGTCTTCTTATCACCTTTCAGCAGCCCGCCAGTCGAGATCGCCTCGCGATAGGGACCGTAGAAGGCAGAGGCGAATTTCGTCGCATAGCTCATGATGCCGACGCTCTGGTGGCCGGCGGCGTCGAGCGCCATGCGGATTGCGCCGATGCGCCCGTCCATCATCTCCGACGGCGCAATGATGTCGGCGCCGGCATCCGCCTGCATCACGGCGGCGCGCGCCACCTGGTCGACCGTCTCGTCGTTGACGATCTCGCTGCCTCTGAGGATGCCGTCATGGCCGTGGCTGGTGAAGGGATCGAGCGCGACATCGGTAATGATGCCGATATTGGGCACCGCCTTCTTGATCGCCGCCGTCGCCTGATTGATCAGGTTGTTGGCTTCGAGGCTGTTCGAACCGGTCTCGTCGCGCAGCTCCATCTCGATATTCGGAAAGGTGGCAAGGGCCGGAATGCCGAGGCCGGCCGCTTCCCGCGCCGCTTCGACCGCCTTGTCGATGCTCATCCGGTTGACGCCCGGCATGGCCGGGATCGGATCGATGATGCCGGAACCCGGCACGATGAAGATCGGCCAGATCAGGTCGTCGACCGTCAGCCGGTTTTCCTGCACCAGCCGGCGTGTCCAGTCCGCCTTGCGGTTGCGCCGCATGCGGCGATGACCGGTGATGTCGTCGACGAGATGCGTCCTGTCCTGCATGATATCTGTCCTTGGCCCATTCCATTTATCGGAGCGCTCATTATCATGGCGCCTGGAAAATCCAAACCGGACGATTGGCCGCGGCGGAAAAACCTCTGGCGCATAACCCGAAAATCGGGCTCGATTTTCGGGTTATGCGCCAACTCAATGTTATAGAGCGGCCCTGGCGCGTCTTGTCAGACGCTCGGACGCCCTTGTGAAGATGCAACCCCAAACCGATGTCTGCGCTATGGAAACCGAATCCCCAACGATACCGAAACGCACACTGGCGGATATCCTCTTCATTCTCTTCCTGAGACTGGTTGCCGTCTCCTGCTTCTGGTTCGGCCTGCAATATTGGGCGATGCTCGTCGGCTATTCGCTGGTCGGCGCCGGCCGCTTCGATCTTTTGAGCCTGCCGTGGAAGGTGGCGAGCACCAGCCTCGCCGTGCTCTTCCCCGTCGCCTCCCTCGGCCTCTGGCTCACCGTCTCCTGGGGACCGGTCATCTGGGTGCTGGCCGCCGGCGGACAAATCCTCATGTATGGCCTACTGCCGGATATTTTCGGCCCCAATCAACTGATCATTTTGCTGCACGTCATCGTCGCCGTGGTCTACTTGATTTTCCGCCTGCTGCTCTGGCTGGAAAAGCGCCGGCATCGCCGCCAGGTAAGTGTTGATTTACCCTGAGACAACGTGGAGTTACCGGTAAGGCTCCGTTAAGCCTGCGGTTTAAGTCGAATTTTATATGTATTCGATAGGGTCTCACTCAAGGCGGGAAGAAAACACACCGCCAAACAAACAGTGAGGCAGTCAATATGAACACGAAAATCAAGCCGCAGGCGGTATCGACCTTCCGTGACCAGCAGGACCACGACATCCGTGATCTTTACATGGAATCCCTTCATCTCGTTGAACGTCTGCACCGTCGTCTTCTCGACGTCATCAAGGACGAATTCGACCGTCAGGGTCGCAGCGACGTCAACGCCATCCAGGCGCTGCTCCTTTTCAACATCGGCAATTCCGAGCTGACCGCCGGCGAGCTGCGCTCGCGTGGCTACTATCTCGGCTCCAACGTCTCCTACAACGTCAAGAAGCTGGTCGATCTCGGCTTCATCAACCACCAGCGCTCGCGCATCGACCGCCGCTCGGTCCGCATCAGCCTGACTGACACCGGCCAGGACATCGCCGAAACGGTGGCCAAGCTCTACCAACGCCACATCGCCTCGATCGACAAGGTCGGCGGCATCGGCACCGACGAGTTCACGCAGATGAACAAACTGCTCCAGCGTCTGGACCGTTTCTGGAACGACCAGATTTTGTACCGCCTGTGAGACCCCTGACCTCCTTTCATGGTTGATCAAAACCGGATGCGTCCCTGCGCGTCCGGTTTTTGCCGTTTGTTCTCGCGTGGCATCTTTGCAACGCATGGCAGGCAAGCGCAAAGCCCGGTATTCAAGCCGTTTTTTAGCCGTTATTAACCGGCACGCTTTACCCCGTCATATGGTTCGTTGCGTCCTGTTTCCGGCAGTCGGCAAATCCGTCTTCCCACTGGCAACACGAATTGGCCATATTGGTGTGGCAGCGGAAGGCTTAGCAACCGGCGCTTTCAATAGACCGATCAGGAATGTTCAGGCTGCCGCATCGCAATCTTGTGATGGGGCAAGCGGAATCTTTCGGTGTGCCGGGACAACGAATGGACTGGGATCTGCGTTAAAGCGCAGTGATATCGCAAAAGGCCGCAGGTTTTCTTTATAGCGGCATTCAGTGGTTGGGACTATGTCAAAGAAAAACGGAATTGAAGCTCTTTCGCGCCGCGCCTTCCTTGCGTCCGCGGCAACGGTTGGCGCCAGCGCGCTTGCCGCGCCGGCATTCGCGCAATCGGCGCTCGATACGCTGATCAATGCGCCGCGCCGCGGCAACTGGGACGACCAGTTCGACGCCAAGGCGGCGTCGCGCACGGCGACCGCCATGGTTTCCAACACGCCGATCCTTGGGCCCCAATCGGTCGCGAGCGCCCAGCAGGCGATCATGCAGTATCAGCAGATCGCCGCAGCCGGTGGCTGGCCTGAGGTCAACCCCGGTGACCAGCGCCTGCAGCTCGGCGTCAGCTCTCCAGCCGTCCAGGCGCTGCGCCAGCGCCTTGCGATCACCGGCGACCTGCCGCGCGAGGCCGGCCTGTCCAACGCCTTCGATTCCTATGTCGACGGCGCCGTCAAGCGCTTTCAGGCGCGTCACGGCCTGCCGGCGGATGGCGTTCTCGGCGAATTCACGCTGAAGGCGATGAACATCCCCGCCGATGTCCGCCTGCAGCAGCTGAACACCAATGTCGTCCGTCTGCAGACCTTCCCTGAAGACTTGGGCCGCCGTCACCTGATGGTCAACATCCCGGCAGCCTATGTGGAGGCTGTTGAAGACGGCAGTGTCGCGACGCGCCACACAGCGGTTGTCGGCCGCTTGAGCCGCCCGACGCATCTCGTCAATTCGAAGATCTACGAGGTCATCCTCAATCCTTACTGGACGGCACCACGCTCGATTGTCGAGAAGGACATCATGCCGCTGATGCGCAAGGATCCGACCTATCTCGAAAAGAATGCCATTCGTCTGCTCGACGGCAAGGGCAATGAAGTCGCCCCCGAGACTATCGACTGGAACGGCGAGGCGCCGAACCTGATGTTCCGTCAGGACCCCGGCAAGACCAACGCCATGGCGTCGACGAAGATCAACTTCTACAACAAGAACGGCGAGTACATGCACGACACGCCGCAGCAGGGCCTGTTCAACAAGCTGATGCGCTTCGAATCGTCGGGCTGCGTCCGCGTCCAGAACGTGCGCGACTTGTCGAACTGGCTCTTGCGCGAGACCCCCGGCTGGAACCGCCAGCAGATGGAGCAGGTGATCGCAACCGGCGTCAACACGCCGGTCAAGCTCGCCACGGAAGTTCCGGTCTATTTCGTCTACATCTCTGCCTGGGGCATGCCCGACGGCATCGTCCAGTTCCGCGACGACATCTATCAGATGGACGGCAATGCCGAGCTGGCGCTCGACACCACGGCGGGAATGGAACAGCCGGTCCAGTAAGCGGCGACCTCTGCATCGCAATCTGAAAACCGCGCTTTCCGGCGCGGTTTTTCTTATGTGCGCAAAGGCGCTGCCTGCTACGGCGTCAGGCTTCGGTGTCGTACGACCGCAAAAGAGCGCAAGCGCGCGCTTTGCTCAGCAAATGTCGTTCTTCGTATTGCCCTCGCCACGGCGGAAGGCTAATACCTCAGCGCATTCCAGTTGAGGAGCCCGCCCATGACCAATGCTTCCACCGAATCCTTCTTCAATCGCTCGCTTGCGGACGTCGATCCGGACATTTTCGGCGCGATCGGAAAGGAACTCGGTCGCCAACGGCACGAGATCGAACTGATCGCTTCTGAGAACATCGTCTCCCGCGCCGTGCTGGAAGCCCAGGGCTCCATCATGACCAACAAATATGCCGAGGGTTATCCCGGCAAGCGTTATTACGGCGGCTGCCAGTTCGTCGATATCGCCGAGGAACTGGCAATCGAGCGCGCCAAGAAGCTGTTCGGCGTCAATTTCGCCAACGTCCAGCCGAATTCCGGCTCGCAGATGAACCAGGCCGTGTTCCTGGCGCTGCTGCAGCCCGGCGATACCTTCATGGGGCTCGACCTGAATTCGGGCGGCCACCTCACGCACGGTTCGCCGGTCAACATGTCCGGCAAGTGGTTCAACGTCGTCTCCTACGGCGTGCGCGAAGGCGACAACCTGCTTGACATGGATGAAGTCGCCCGCAAGGCCGAGGAAACCAAGCCGAAGCTCATCATCGCCGGCGGCACTGCTTATTCCCGCATTTGGGACTGGAAGCGCTTCCGCGAGATCGCCGACTCGGTTGGCGCCTACCTCATGGTCGACATGGCCCATATTGCCGGCCTCGTCGCCGGTGGGGTTCATCCGTCGCCATTCCCGCATTGCCATGTCGCGACGACGACGACCCACAAGTCGCTGCGCGGCCCGCGCGGCGGCGTCATCCTCACCAATGACGAGGATCTGGCGAAGAAGTTCAATTCGGCTGTCTTCCCCGGTCTGCAGGGCGGCCCGCTGATGCACATCATCGCCGCCAAGGCTGTGGCCTTCGGCGAGGCGCTGCAGCCGGAATTCAAGGATTATGCCGCCCAGGTCGTCAAGAATGCCAAGGCGCTTGCCGAGACGCTGATGGCAGGCGGCCTCGACGTCGTCTCCGGCGGCACCGACAACCACCTGATGCTGGTCGACCTGCGCAAGAAGAATGCCACCGGCAAGCGCGCCGAGGCAGCCCTTGGCCGCGCCTACGTCACCTGCAACAAGAATGGCATTCCCTTCGATCCGGAAAAGCCCTTCGTCACCTCGGGTGTGCGTCTCGGCGCGCCGGCCGGCACGACCCGCGGCTTCAAGGAAGCCGAATTCCGCGAGATCGGCAATCTCATCGTCGAGGTCCTCGACGGCCTGAAGGTCGCGAATTCCGATGAAGGCAACGCCGCCGTCGAAGCCGCGGTGCGCGGCAAGGTGGTCAGCCTCACCGACCGCTTCCCCATGTATGATTACTTGGGATAAGGAGCAGGGATGCGCTGCCCCTATTGCGGTTCGGAAGATACCCAGGTCAAGGATTCGCGCCCGGCGGAGGACAACACGTCCATCCGCCGGCGGCGTATCTGTCCCGATTGCGGCGGCCGCTTCACCACGTTCGAGCGCGTGCAGCTGCGCGAGCTGATGGTCATCAAGAAGACCGGCCGCAAGGTGCCCTTCGACCGCGACAAGCTGGTGCGCTCCTTCGAAGTGGCGCTGCGCAAACGCCCGGTCGAGCGGGACCGCATCGAGCGCGCCGTCTCCGGCATCGTCCGGCGTCTTGAAAGCTCCGGCGAGACCGAGATCTCCTCCGAGCAGATCGGCCTGCAGGTGCTGGAAGCCATGAAGAGCCTCGATGATGTCGGCTTCGTGCGCTACGCCTCGGTCTATCGGGATTTCTCGCTTGCCGAGGATTTCGAGAAGGTCATTTCCGAAATCAACGCCAAGATCGCCCGCGACCCGCTGGACAGGTGAGCCATGAGCATCACGCCGCATGACGAACGTTTCATGGCGGCGGCGATCCGCCTGTCGCGCTGGCATCTCGGCCGCACCGCCACCAACCCCTCCGTCGGCTGCCTGATCGTCAAGGATGGCGTCATCGTCGGCCGTGCGGTGACGGCGCTCAGTGGCCGCCCGCATGCCGAGACGCAAGCGCTCGCTGAGGCCGGCGCGCTCGCCCGCGGCGCCACCGCTTATGTGACGCTCGAACCCTGCTCGCATCACGGCAGGACGCCGCCCTGTTCCGAGGCGCTGATCGCTTATGGCGTTGCCCGCGTCGTCATCAGCGTCACCGATCCCGATCCGCGGGTCTCCGGCCGCGGCATCGCCATGCTGCGCGAAGCCGGCATAGAGGTGGATACCGGCGTGCTGGAGGCTGAAGGCAGGCACTCGCTTGCCGCCTATCTCACCCGCCAGACGAAGAACCGGCCCTATGTGACTCTCAAACTTGCCGTTTCCGCCGATGGCATGATCGGCCGCGAGGGGGCAGGGCAGGTGGCGATAACAGGCCCGGAAGCCCGTGCCCAGGTGCAGGCGCTGCGCGCCGAAACCGATGCGATCCTCGTCGGCATCGGCACCGCGATTGCGGATGATCCGCTGCTGACGGTGCGTTCGCCAGGTCTTGAATCGCAATCGCCGATCCGCATCGTCCTCGATCCTTCCCTGGCATTGCCGCTGACCAGCAAGCTCGTCGCGACGGCGCGGGAAGTGCCGGTCATCGTGGTGGCGAGCGAGGAAGTGTGGCCGTTGTCGGCGGATGCGGAGGGGCTACCCCCCTCTGTCCTGCCGGACATCTCCCCCACAAGGGGGGAGATCGGCAAGGAGCCTGCTCCGCGTTCTCCAGCTTCCGATGATGATGGTTTCGCCTCCAGGCAAGATGTGGGGCAAGAGGCTAGCCCCCAGCCAATCTCCCCACCTGTGGGGGAGATGCCCGGCAGGGCAGAGGGGGGTAACCCACCCACAGATCCCACAGACATGGACTCCCGCCGCGCAGCCCTCGAAGCCGCAGGCGTCGAAGTCGTCCATTGCAATCCCTATCATCCGGAAGTCCTGTTGCCGGCACTCGCGACGCGCGGTATTTCCTCGCTTCTGGTCGAGGGCGGTGCAAAGACGGCGCGGCTTTTCCTCGAGGCTGGCCTTGTGGACCGCATCCAGCATTATCAAGGGCCTGTTGTGATCGGCGAGCGCGGTATTGAATCCCCGCTTGATGCTACCGACATACCATCGGGTTTTGCCCATACGGGCACGCTGATGTTCGGCGGCGATCGCCTGGACGAATACGAAAGAGGGCTTTGATGTTCACCGGAATAGTCACCGATATCGGTACGATCGAATCCGTTTCACCGCTGAAGGAGGGCATCAAGCTCCGCGTTGCGACGAGTTACGACCCGGCGACCATCGATATGGGCGCATCCATCTCGCACTCCGGCATCTGCCTCACCGTCACCGGCCTGCCGCAGGAAGGTAGCAACGGCCGCTGGTTCGAGGTCGAGGCCTGGGAAGAGGCGCTGCGGCTGACGACCATCGCCACCTGGCAGGAAGGCAGCCGTATCAATCTCGAGCGGTCGCTGAAGATCGGCGATGAACTCGGCGGTCACATCGTTTCCGGCCACGTCGACGGCAAGGCGGAAATCCTCTCGGTGACATCAGAGGGCGACGCCACCCGCTACCGTCTGCGCGCGCCCGAACATCTGGCGAAATTCATCGCCCCCAAGGGTTCGATTGCACTCGACGGTACTTCGTTGACGGTCAATGCCGTCGACGGCACGGATTTCGATGTGCTGCTCATCCGCCACACGCTCGAGGTCACCACCTGGGGTGATCGCAAGGCTGGCGATTTCGTCAATTTCGAAGTCGACACCATGGCGCGTTATGCCGCCAGGCTGGCCGAATTCCCGAGCACCTGAATCAAAAACCTGTGACGGTTTTCAGGGTCACACCACGACTGGCATGCTGGGCGCGAAACATCATCAGGCGCTCGTCGACGCATCCAACTGCGCGTCTGCGACGCGGCGTCGGCCCGATAGCTCACCAATCCGGGGACAGCTTCGTCAGATACTGGCCGTAGGCGCTCTTGCCGAGCTTCTCTGCGAGCTTGGCGAGGTCGTTCTGCGAGATGTAACCCATGCGCCAGGCGACTTCTTCAGGGCAGGCGATCTTGAAGCCCTGGCGTTTCTCCAGCGTGCTGACGAAACCTGCGGCATCGAGCAGGCTGTCCGGCGTGCCGGTGTCGAGCCAGGCATAGCCCCGGCCCATCAGCTCCACGAAAAGCTGGCCGCGCTCGAGATAGGTGCGGTTGACATCGGTGATTTCCAATTCGCCGCGCGGTGACGGCTTCAGGTTGGCGGCGATATCGACCACCTGCTGGTCGTAGAAATAGAGGCCGGTCACCGCCCAGTTCGATTTTGGCTTCTTCGGCTTCTCCTCGATCGACAGGGCATTCATCTTTTTGTCAAAGCCGACAACGCCATAGCGTTCCGGATCGGTGACGTGATAGGCGAACACCGTTGCGCCTTCCCGCCGACCCGTGCCGGATTTCATGATTTCCGGCAGTCCGTGCCCGTAGAAGATGTTGTCGCCGAGAACGAGTGCCGAGCTGTCGCCGTGCACGAAGTCGGCGCCGATGATGAAAGCCTGGGCGAGGCCGTCCGGGCTCGGCTGTACGGCATAGGTCAGCGAGATTCCCCATTGCGAGCCGTCACCAAGAAGGCGCTTGAAGGCTTCGACGTCGTGAGGCGTGGTGATGATCAGCAACTCCCTGATGCCTGCGAGCATGAGCGTCGTTAGCGGATAGTAGATCATCGGCTTGTCGTAGACCGGCATCAACTGTTTCGAAACGGCCTGCGTGATCGGATGCAGACGCGTGCCTGTGCCGCCGGCGAGAATAATTCCCTTCATGCCCATCTCCTTAAAGACCCTTATTCAAAAGGTCTTGCATGACAAAAGTCATGGACTGCTTCCACTCCGGCAGCCGGATTCCATAGGTTCTGGCGAGCTTGTCGCCGTTGAGACGTGAATTGGCGGGCCGCTTCGCCGGTGTCGGATAGTCCGCCGTCGGGATGCGCTCGACGCCGACGTTTCTGCCGCCGGATTTAGAAAGCTCCGTGAATATCTCTTCGGCGAAGTCCGCCCAGCTTGCCTCGCCGCTGCCGGTCAGGTGAAAGGTGCCGCGCAGCGATGGCGCAGGGTCCGCTACGATACGGGATGCGATCGCAAGAATCGCGTCGGCGATGTCGAGTGCCGAGGTCGGGCATCCTGTCTGATCGGCGACGACGCGAAGATGATCGCGCGTCTCGGAAAGCCGCAGCATCGTTTTCACGAAGTTGGCGCCAAAGGGCGAATAGACCCAGGCGGTACGCAAGATGACGTGGTTCGGGTTCGCCGCCGCGACGGCCTTCTCGCCCGCGAGCTTCGAACGCCCATAGACGGAGATCGGCGCCGTCGCATCCTCTTCGGAATAGGCGGAGGCCTTGTCGCCGCTGAAGACGTAGTCGG
This sequence comes from Rhizobium sp. CB2179, assembly GCF_057653455.1. NCBI lineage: Bacteria > Pseudomonadati > Pseudomonadota > Alphaproteobacteria > Hyphomicrobiales > Rhizobiaceae > Rhizobium > Rhizobium sp. CB2179. The sequence goes on from NZ_CM172781.1 coordinate 1,263,031, forward strand.
TCGAAATGTGGATGACCGGGGCCCCGATCCGCGCAGCAGCCTCGGCAACCGCCCCGGCGCCTGCTGCGTTGACGGAAAAAGCAAGCTCGGGTTCGCTCTCGGCCTTGTCGACCGCCGTATAGGCAGCCGCCGAGACGATCACATCCGGCCGCAGAGCCGAGAAGGCGGCTGCGATGCTTGCAGGATCCGCGAGGTCCATTTCCGGGCGCCCGACCGCGCTGATTTCGACGCCCATTTCAGCGCCCCGTCTGAGCAGCGACTGAACGACCTGGCCCTGTTTGCCGGTGACGGCAATGCGCATCGCTTATCGTCCCTTGAAAACGCCGAGGCGTTCGCCGGAGTAGACATTTTCGCGCAGCGGCCTCCACCACCATTCGTTTTCCAAGTACCAGTGCACGGTCTTCTCGATGCCGGTTTCGAAGGTCTCTTGCGCCTTCCAGCCGAGTTCGCTTTCGAGTTTGGAGGCGTCGATCGCATAGCGTGCGTCGTGTCCGGGGCGGTCCGTGACATTGGTGATCAGACGTGCATGCGGTCCCTTGTCACTGTAGACGCCGTCGAGAATAACGCAGATGCGATGAACGACATCGATGTTCCTGCGCTCATTGCGGCCGCCCACATTGTATTTTTCGCCGGGGCGCCCACTGGATGCGATCGTGAAGAGCGCGCGGGCGTGGTCTTCGACATAGAGCCAGTCGCGGACATTCGCGCCATTGCCGTAAACGGGAAGAGGCTTGCCCTCCAGTGCGTTCAGGATCATTAGCGGAATGAGCTTTTCGGGGAAATGGAACGGGCCGTAGTTGTTGGAGCAATTCGAGACAACGACGGGCAGGCCGTAGGTGCGGTGCCAGGCGATCGCCAGATGGTCGCTGGCGGCCTTGGAGGCGGAGTAGGGCGAGGACGGGTCGTAAGGCGTCGTCTCCTCGAAGAGGCCCTCGTCGCCGAGCGAGCCGTAGACCTCGTCCGTCGAGACATGCAGAAAGCGGAAGGCACTCTTGCGGCGAGCGTCGAGCCCATCCCAATAGTGCCGTGCGGCATCCAGCAGGCTGAATGTGCCGACGATGTTGGTCTGAATGAAATCGTCCGCGCCCGAGATAGAGCGGTCGACATGGCTCTCTGCCGCGAGATGCATGACGATATCAGGGCGGAAGGACGCGAATGCTTCCTGCATCCTGGCGCGGTCGCAGATGTCGGCCTGCAGGAATTGATAGTTCGGCGCCGATTCGACGGATTTCAGCGATGCCAGATTGCCGGCATAGGTCAGCGTGTCGACATTCAGCACCTCGGCGCCGATCTCGCTGACGAGATGGCGCACCAATGCCGATCCGATGAAGCCCGCTCCGCCCGTGACCAGTATGCGCATCGTCGATCAATCCCTGGGTTGCTGTGCTGAACAGGAAAAATGGCCTGGCAGGTCGGCGAGCCGCGGCAGCGTCTTGTCCTTGTCGGACAATACCATGTCTCTCTCATAGAAGGGCCAGCGGATACCGATCGCCGGATCGTTCCACGCGATGCCCCGATCATGCTGCGGGCTGTAGGGTGCGGTTACCTTGTAGCTGATGACGCTGTTCGGCTCGAGCGTTGCGAATCCGTGTGCGAAACCGGCCGGTACCCAGAGCTGCATACCATTTTCCGGCGAGAGCTCCTGAGAGAGCCATTTACCGAAGCTCGGCGATCCCTCGCGGATATCGACGACGATATCCATGATCCGCCCGGCAAGACAGCGCACCAGCTTGCCCTGTGCGAAAGGCGGTATCTGGAAATGCAGCCCCCGGACGGTGCCGGTCTGCGCCGAAAGCGATTCATTGTCCTGGATGAACGTGACGTCGGCCACATTTTCCCGGAACCAGGCATCCTTGAATACTTCGGAGAAGTAGCCGCGGTGATCGCCGAAGCGCGGCGGCGTGATCGCAATGATGCCCTCGATGGCCGTGGTCTCAATACGCATGACTTACCTTTTTGCGGCCTTTATCAAGCGCCCGCCCTCATGACGCTCATCAGCATGTCCGCCTGCGAGCGGCTTCGCATGGCCGCAAGGCCTGCCGCGGCAATGGCATCGCGCTCGTCGGCATCTGCGATCAGCTTGTAGCAGCGCTCGATCATGTCGTCATAGGGCTCAATTGCCAAGCCGCCGATGAAGGGCTGAAGGTCCGGATCGCGGATGTCGCCTTCCGTCAGCACGCAAACGCGATTGGCGAGCAGATAGGAAATGCGCACGATCTCGAAGACGCCGCTCGCATAATGATGGATGTTGATCACGATCTTGGCGCGGGCAATCGCCGCATCGCGTTCCGCGCCGTAGATGTTGAAGAGGTGCGCGACCTCGAGCCCGCCGTCCTTCAGCGTCTTCAGGATATGGTGGCGGCGTTCGTTCATCGAGCCGTAGAAGAGCACGTCGATATCTTTGACGGCGGCGTGCTGTATCTGGCTGAGGCAGCCGCTATAGCCGATCTCGAGCACGCCGGCGTGATCAATGCCTTTGGCGGCGAGATTCTCCCGGTTGCGCGGGCTGTAGTCGAGAACCGGAAGCGACTTCAGGATCGAGGTGTAGCGCGAATTGATCCAGATGCTTTCTTCGGACACCTGCTCGAGATTGATGACGACGCTGTCCTTTGGCAGATGGCTGACGATTTCGGCGGGGAGAAGATTGCCGCCATAAATGATCGGCGCACGGCCGGCGAATGCGTTCATGTCCCGGGTGATCGGTGCTGAGCCGCCGAGTTCCTCGAAGGCGCCCTGTAGGCCAAGCGCGACTTCGTCGAAGGCGTGGCTGTGATTGTAGTTGTCGGGCGTCACGATCCAGATGCAATGACGATCCCTGTGTGCCTGCCATCCGCCGGCAAAGGGCTGCAACAGGTTGCGGAGCGGCTGCTCGATCTTCGGCGCGGCTGATATAGCGGGCCTTTCCGTCTGCACCGGCTGCGGCTGTACCGGGGAAGCGCCTGACGCCTGAGGGGCATAGGCGCGCATCAATTCGCGGCCGCCGATAAATTGGCCCCGCGGCATCCAGCCGGGCGGATCATCAGCGCCCCAGATAAGGTGCGGCTGCTTGATCAATGGTTGACGGCCCTCCTGCCAAGAGGTCAAGTGGGCCTGGTCGCGGCTCAGAAGAAAAGCCTCCTTGGCGGCGAAGAGACCATGCAGCATCCGGCCGAGGCGGACGCCGAACTTCCACTCGAAATGGGCAGGCGCCGGCACGAAGGCGGCGATCTTCAATCCTTTGGCAGCAGTCTGCTGGACATAGAGCCCGAGCAGCCGCTCGATCACGAAGGGGCGCATCGTTGCGTTGGCGTCGCGTGAATACTGCGCCGAACCGGCATAGGCAGTGCCCGCCGGCGTGCCGAGGCGCGCTTCATTTTCCAGCGATCCCAGAATACGTTCGCAGAAGGCGAAATATCCGGACCAGAACTTCCTGTTGCCGCAGAAATAGTTGCAGAACGCGAAGGTGGTTTTGTCTTGCGGCGGTGCGATCGGATAGCCGAGCTCCTGGATATGCAGGAAGATCGGGTCCATGCCTGGATGGCCGCCAAGCAGCGAATGTTCCCAGACGTTGCTGTAGATCGCGGCGTGGCCGATCAGTGGATTGTAGAGATAGGCATCCGCACCTTCCGCCCTGGCCTTTTCCGCCTCGGTGACGAAAGCCGGAAAGCTCGTCACCGACTTCATCTCGAATTTGCTGGAGAGCAGCCCCCAAAACACGTCGTCGCCGAGGCCGATCGCCTCGTGATGCTGATGCAGCGTGAGGAAGAGTTCATATTCGCGGGTCGTAGCCTGCGTATTGAACGAGATGTCGAGCGGCATGGCAGCCGCATCGAGCTGGCTGCGCTGCGAGGGATCGAGATAAGGCTGATAGACAATGACGGATCCAGTGCCCGCAGCCTTCTCCGTGAGAAGCGCCAGATCAGGAAGACCGGCCGGCAAAGAAGAAATGGGCTGATTGATCGTCAAGGTATTGTCCTTCGCGAAGGGCTGCCGTCTGTATGGGAAATCCGCAGAACGGCAACTCGAGCCTGTTTGGTGCCTACTATTTGAGGTGAAGCTTGCGCCACACTGTTCGCAGAACTTTCACTGGTCAGCCTGGCGGGAGTGTGGGAGCTCGACTATCTGGGGTCGGCTTTTTCTAGCCAGCTTCATTGGCTCAGCCGCTTCTGCTGCCAGTATCGCAAAGAGTTGCGATTTTACGTTGGGCCGCCTCGGTTTATACGCCGCTTTTGTAGACCCCATCATTCGATACGGTCGCTATTTCTCCGAACAAGGACCCAGGTAAGCTATTGCCATAGAGTTCGGCTATCCGTTTGATTAGAAGATAGCTTCCCAGACGCTCCTGGCAAAATGAGATCGCACGTTTCTGCACGGGGTCTTCGGATTGAAACGGTTGATATCGTTTCGCAAATTCAAAAGACGGCGCCACAAGGCGCACAAAAGTATCCAGCCACCAGTCCGTCGGATACGTGCCGAGTTCAATGCCTCCAGGAACGAAAGTGCTGGAATTAAAAAATTGCAAAGCTTCGGCTTGCGTTAAAGTGTTTGCTTCGATTGCAAACGCTGTATATCGCAGGAAGTCAACAATATTGTGGAAGCGTGCATAGTGTTGAGATATGTTATGGAGATTTAATGGCCGAGGTAAGAAGAAGCTTTCTGTAAAAATCGCCGGATTCTCCGGTTTTATGATTCCTACTTCTTCTGAGGTTGCTGTATTCATCCCGGGATATTCGGGATTTGGTGTTCCTATTTTTAGTCGTGTTAAAAATTTACGATACTGCCAGATAGTAATGTTGCGAGGCTTTGCTGCTTCTTCGGAAACGACTTTCGCGATTACGATCGTTCCCAGCGATCCTGACAATTTCGCGTGAATCTCCTCCGGCTCGCTGAAAAAATCATAGCCGGCAATGACATCCATTCCCTTGTTGTCCAAAGGAGGTTTAGAATTGAGCCATATGATTTTCGAGCCCTCGGGAGGAGGGTAGCTCGGCAAATCCTTGTGGCAAACAATGAAAATGGTCATATTTGTGATCAGCCTCTTATGGATGGGGAGTTTCTGCCGGCTGCAATTACCACGCGGCTCGCCCGTCAATGCTTAGTTGTGTCAAGGTGGCGGACGGCAGTATTCCAAGCGTTTCTGCCTCTTGTCAGCGACTCTAAAGTGCGTTCCTTGCGCGTAGCAGGTGCGAAGTCCGGACCCATCCGGGGATGAAGTTGGGTGTCGCAAGTTGAGGGTGTCGATATCCATTTTCTTAAACTTGCCGTTGCTGTTGGCGATGTCGGCAAATGTGAGCAAGCCCGCAATGGCGCGCGCTATGTTGCCCGCTTGGTGGAATTCCCTACCGCGAAAACTGAATGATCTCGCCATTGTACTGTGTGCGCGCCGTCTCGCGGAAGCCGAGCTTGGCTGCGACCCGCAGCGAGGCCTGGTTCTCGGGGCTGATGATGCAGCTCATCGGTTTTCCTGGGAAATGCGTTTCCGCCCAGCCGATCAGGACGGTCAGCGCCTCGGTGGCATAACCGCAGCCGTGCGCCGAAGGCATCAGCGCCCAGCCTACCTCCATCGTCCCCTCGATCGAGGGTTCCATCTCGCGCCGGGCTTCGAGGAAGCCCGCTTCGCCGATGAACCGGCCGCTCTCCTTTTCGACGATCGCCAGAAAGCCGAAGCCCATATGGTGCCACATGCCGGCAATGCGCAGCATGCGGTTCCAGCTCTGCTCACGTGTCGACGGCACGCCGGTGATGAAGCGCACGACATGCTCGTCCGCCCACAGCGCCGCGTGCGCGTCGAAATCGTCGAGGCGGTGAGGGCGAAGCGTCAGCCGCGCCGTTTCGAGAGTCGGAATGTCGGTCACATCGGATCCTTCATGCGCCGGGCTCGCCGTCCCAATAGTCGAGATCGCCTTCCGACCGTCCGATGTGGCGGAAGCGCTTGGTTTCTGCACCGTCCCTGTTCGTCTTGGCAAGGAACTTTCCGGAATCGGGATATTCGACGATCTCGGTCTTCGCCATGGTCGAGATGCCGAGATAGACGAGTGTGGCGGTGCCGGTGTTGATGATCTGGTGCGCCGTTTCCGGTCCGCCTGCCGGCGCGCCGAGCACGTCGCCGGCCTTGATCGCATGGCGCGCGTCGCCGAAGCGGTATTCGCCGGCGCCCGCGATCACATAGAAGAGCTCGTCTTCGACGTGATGGTTGTGGAAGGGACAGCCCGATTTGCCGGGCGGTACCTCGTTGTAGCTGACGCCGAGCCCGGCCAGGCCAAGTAGCGCGCCGAAAGAGGTGTCGGTGCTTTCATAGAGCTCGCCCTGTTTCCAGTGGTCGAGCTTGAGATCGGCGGTATTGATCACCGCCTTCTGTTCCGTTGCCATGACGTCCTCCTGTTTCAACAAGAGAAGCCGTCATCCCGGGAAAATTCAATGATTATCTGAGCCTATCTCTGATATCCCCAGCATGGGCGGAGAGGAGACCGCCGCCCATGCTATGAGCGCCACGCATCGAACAAGGTGCGCCAGACGCTCGATCCCTTTTAACCCACGCATACCCCCGAAGATCGTTCCGATTTTCGGGGGTATGCGCTGGAGCGTCAGCGGACGTAGAAGGTCACGCTTCCATCAGCTGCCTGCTCGGCGTTGACGATGTTGCGGACGTCGACGCCTTCGTTGTTGAGCCGGTGGGCAAGCGACCTGTTGGCGTCGATCGAGGCCTGGATGCCGTGAACGGCCTGACCAGAACGTTCCGGTGCCGAGCGCGGACCGGTCGTCTCGTCGTCGAGGTTGCGCCAGTTGTGGACCTGTTCGACATTGAAGTCATTGCCGTGGAAGGTCCGGAGTGTCTGCTCGATGCCCTGGGCCGTGTTCATCCCAAGGCTTTCGGCCCGGCTGACGCCGGCAAAGGCGAGGGAGGAGAGGGCGGCAGCGAGGGTGATGGTGAGAACGCGGTGCATGATTGGTATCCTTTCATCTGCTTAGACGGTCGGCTGTCGTTGCAGGGGATCGTCTGCGTTACGACATGGAATTGGCATTCTTCCATTCGCGATTCAATGGATTAAGCCACTGAAAATCCATTAAGAATTGTTCACGAAAACTGCCTTCGAATTGCCGCTTTCCAGGCGACCGGGAAAGCTGATTTGAGAGGCTTGCCCAGCTGTGCATCTATAGTGCTGCTATCCCCTTGCAGAATTTCGCCTTTCGTATTGCGGCATCAGGCGAAATTGCTTGCCATTCGGCCGAAGGCATGTTTTGACCGCGGGCTGCCGAGTGGGTAAATGTCCCGCCAACCGAAGGTGAACCATGCCGAGAGAGACCGCTCCCCATATTTTGATCGTTGAGGCCCGCTTCTACGACGACATGGCCGACGCCCTGCTCGAAGGCGCAACCTTCGCATTGACAGAGGCCGGCGCCACCTTTGAGGTTGTCACCGTTCCCGGCGCACTGGAAATTCCGGCAGCGATTGCCATGTCGCTCGATGGAGACGACAATGGCGGAACGCATTATGACGGCTATGTCGCCCTCGGCATGGTCATTCGCGGCGAGACCTATCACTTCGATATCGTGTCGAATGAATCCTCGCGCGCCTTGATGGATCTTGCGGTCAGCGAGTCCCTTGCCATCGGCAACGGCATCCTGACCGTCGAAAACGACGAACAGGCATGGGCGCGCGCGCGCCGCGCGGATAAGGACAAGGGCGGATTTGCCGCTCGTGCAGCTCTGACCATGATCGAGCTGAAGCAGAAACTGGGTGCATAACGAATGAACGACGACAAGACGGAACGGCCGGTCAAGACTGCAAACCAGCGGGGCGCTGCCCGCCTTGCTGCCGTTCAGGCACTGTATCAGATGGATGTCGGCGGCACCGGCGTTTTGGAGATCGTCGCCGAATACGAGGCGCACCGTCTTGGCCAGGAACTTGACGGCGCGACCTATCTGAAGGCCGATGTCGCCTGGTTCCGTTCCATCGTTTCCGGCGTCGTGCGCGATCAGGTCCGCCTCGATCCGCTGATTGCCGCAGCCCTGCAGGATGATTGGGCCTTGTCGCGCCTCGACAGCACCGTGCGCGCCATCCTGCGCGCCGGCGTCTTCGAGATCACCGACCGCAAGGACGTTCCGGTGGCGGTCATCGTCACCGAATATGTCGAGATCGCCCAGGCCTTCTTCGATGACGACGAGCCGAAGCTCGTCAACGCTGTGCTCGACCGCATCGCAAAGCAGGTCCGCGGCGAGGCGAAGAAATAAGTCTTTAGCCGCCAAATAATCCCCCTACGTCTTTCTTCGTACCGCAATGGTTTTCGCCCCTTGCGGTCTTGACGCCACGTGATCGACCACGCAATCTCCGCACCGCTTAGCTGTGGCATTTCTGTGGAGAGGAAGGCGATTCGGCGGCGTATCTGCCGGAGAAGGAGTGATCTCCGGCCTATGGGAGGAAAGAGCGAAATGACGATTCTTTTATGCGTAATCGCATGCGGTCTGCTCTCGGTGGTTTATGCCGCCTGGGCAACCCGGTCGGTGCTTGCCGCCGATCAGGGCAATAGCCGCATGCAGGAGATCGCGGGCTATATCCGCGAAGGCGCTCAAGCCTATCTGACGCGCCAGTACAGAACCATTGCCATTGTCGGCGTTGTTGTTTTCATTTTAGCCTGGCTGCTTCTTTCCGGCGAGGCCGCGATCGGCTTCCTGATTGGCGCCGTGCTTTCCGGTGCTGCTGGTTTCATCGGCATGCACGTCTCCGTCCGCGCCAATGTGCGCACCGCCCAGGCGGCTTCCGTCAGCCTTTCCGCCGGCCTCGACATCGCCTTCAAGTCGGGTGCGATCACCGGCATGCTGGTGGCCGGCCTGGCGCTGCTCGGCGTCTCCATCTACTATACGGTATTGACCATCGGGCTCGGCCATGAGAGCGGCTCGCGCGAAGTCATCGATGCGCTGGTGGCGCTCGGCTTCGGCGCGTCGCTGATCTCGATCTTTGCCCGTCTCGGCGGCGGCATCTTCACCAAGGGCGCCGATGTCGGCGGCGATCTCGTCGGCAAGGTCGAGGCCGGCATTCCCGAGGACGATCCGCGCAACCCGGCAACGATCGCCGATAACGTCGGCGACAATGTCGGCGACTGCGCCGGCATGGCCGCCGACCTTTTCGAGACCTACGCGGTCTCTGTCGTCGCCACCATGGTTCTCGCCGCGATATTCTTTGCCGGCGCGCCGATCCTCCAGTCGGCGATGGTCTATCCGCTGGCGATCTGCGGTGCCTGCATCATCACCTCGATCATCGGCACTTTCTTCGTCAAACTCGGCTCGAACGGCTCGATCATGGGCGCTCTCTACAAGGGCTTGATCGTAACCGGTCTGCTGTCGATCGTCGGCCTTGGTGCTGCCACCTCGCTCACCATCGGCTGGGGATCGATCGGTTCCGTCGGAGGCGCCGATATATCCGGCACGCACCTCTTCCTCTGCGGCATCGTCGGCCTTGTCGTCACTGCGCTGATCGTGGTGATCACCGAATACTACACCGGCACCGGCAAGCGTCCGGTCAATTCGATCGCCCAGGCCTCGGTCACCGGTCACGGCACCAACGTCATCCAGGGCCTGGCCGTTTCGCTGGAATCGACGGCCTTGCCTGCCATCGTCATCGTTGGTGGCATTCTTGCCACCTATCAGCTCGGCGGCCTGTTCGGCACCGGCATTGCGGTCACGGCCATGCTCGGCATCGCCGGAATGATCGTCGCGCTCGACGCGTTCGGACCGGTAACGGACAATGCCGGCGGTATCGCCGAAATGGCGCATCTGCCGCCGGAGGTGCGCAAATCCACCGATGCGCTTGATGCCGTCGGCAATACGACCAAAGCAGTCACCAAGGGCTACGCCATCGGTTCTGCCGGTCTCGGCGCTCTGGTTCTCTTCGCGGCCTACTCTTACGACCTCAAATATTTTGCGGCGAATGGCGACAAGTTCCCATATTTTGCCGGCATCGGCGAAATTTCCTTCGATCTTTCCAACCCTTACGTGGTGGCGGGATTGATCTTTGGAGGTCTCATTCCCTACCTCTTCGGTGGCATCGCCATGACCGCCGTCGGCCGTGCAGCCGGCGCGATCGTCGAGGAAGTCCGCCGTCAGTTCAAGGAAAAGCCCGGCATCATGCAGGGCACGGAAAAGCCGGATTACGGCAGGGCGGTCGACATTCTGACCAAGGCCGCCATCCGTGAGATGATCGTGCCGTCGCTGCTGCCGGTGCTGGCGCCGATCGTCGTCTATTTCGGCGTGCTTCTCATCTCCGGCTCCAAGGCCTCCGCCTTTGCCGCCCTCGGCGCATCGCTGCTCGGCGTCATTATCAACGGCCTCTTCGTCGCCATCTCGATGACATCAGGCGGCGGCGCCTGGGACAACGCCAAGAAGAGCTTCGAAGACGGTTTCGTCGACAAGGACGGCGTGCGTCACATGAAGGGTTCGGATGCGCACAAGGCCTCCGTCACCGGCGATACCGTCGGCGATCCCTACAAGGATACCGCCGGCCCCGCCGTCAACCCGGCGATCAAGATCACCAACATCGTCGCGCTGCTGCTGCTCGCCGTTCTCGCCGGATAAACAACGCCGCCGGCTTGGCACACTTCAAGCTGGCGCAGCGACGACCATTAAAAAACCCGCCGGAGCGATCCGGCGGGTTTTCGTATGAGGCGTGTCCGATCAGCGCAGGCTGCTTGGGTTCTGCGGCGTGCCGCCGGCGCCACCGCCGAACAGGCTGCGGGCAGCACTTGCGGCGCTGCCGCCGGAAAGCATCTGTTGCAGGAAGGTGAGTTCCTTGCCGCCGGTCGGCGTGACGCGTCCGATCGTGTCGAACACCTTGCCGTCCTGCAGCGCATAGTTGGCGCGGCGGCTGACGACGCCGTCCTTGTCGAAATAGATCGCCAGAACGCTTTGATCGACGACCTTCAGCTTCTGGAAGGCGACCGCACGCGTGCGCCGCTGCGAGATGTAGTAGAAGACTTCGCCGTCGAAGGTCGCCGTCGTCGACGGGGTGCCGAGCGAAAGCAGCACCTGCTCGCGGCTGGAGCCTTCCGGAACGAGGTTCAGCGACTGCTGGTCGGCGACGTAGCCGCCGTTGAGAACGGTGCTGGTCTGGCAACCGGAGAGAGCGGTAGTGGAGGCAATTATGAGGGCAATGGCCGCATTGCTGAAGAATTTCATGTCAGACTTGAAATACCGTTTCTTCAACGACATCTACTCCCTGTGAGTGTCGATAGCAGCCATTCTGGGCCTTGCACGCTTTACCTCCTGCAAAACCATTGTGGCCATTCCGGGTCGAATTTCCCGAATTCGCTTCGCTGACGCGTCGAAGGCGTCGTCCCGAAACTGGCCATGATCGGCATTGCAATTCGCGCCTGCTTCGGTAAACCAGCTTTCGAAATCATGCAACAAGGCCAAACGCCAGCCGGCATGAAGAATGAGGCATTTCCGGAAAAAACAATGATCCTCGGGCTCTTCCGCAAGAAAAACAACAATCAAGCGATCGTCGACAGGCAATATGCGGCGTTGACGGCGGCCGCGCGCATGCCGGAACTCTACGAGCGCCTCAATGTGCCGGATACGGTCATGGGCCGTTTCGAGATGCTGTCGATTGCCATGATTCTGTTTTTTCGCCGCACCCGTGCTTCCGCCACCAGCGGCCAGGAGATCGCCCAGGAGATCGTCGACGCTTTCTTCCAGGATATCGACTATTCGATCCGGGAACTCGGCATCGGCGACAACAGCGTGCCGAAGCGCATGAAGAAGCTCGCCGGCATGTTTTACGGCCGGCTCGAAGCCTATTCGAAGGCGATGGACACAGGCGATGCCGAAGCCCTCGCTCTTGCCCTTCAGCGCAATATCTACCCCGAAACCTCGGCGCCGGCCGATATGTCCGGTCTCGCCGGATGGATGATGGTTGCAGAATCGCATCTGTCCGCCGCGGCCGAAGAGGTAATCGCCACCGGTTCGGCAACGCTCCCGCCGGTCAGCTGAAGGAGGAAACGATGCAGAATGATCGGGACGGTGTTCCCTTCTCCTATCACGTCAAGGTCGGCCATATCTCGGCCAACCCCGTCGAGGTCCATGTCGAAGCCGACGCCAGCGAACTGAAGGCGTTGGCCCGGACCTGGAATGTCGTCTCCGTCGACGATCTCAGCGCCGATCTGCAGATTGCCCGCTGGAAGCGCGACGGCGTGCGCATCAAGGGCCGGGTGAAGGCGAAGATCGTCCAGTCCTGCGTCGTGACGCTGGAACCGGTCGAATCCGCCATCGACGAGAGCTTCGAGCAGATCTTCGTGCCGGAGGGCTCCAAGCTTGCCCGTCAGGCCGGCAACGACGCCGGCGAGATGCTGCTCGATCCAGACGGTCCCGATCTGCCCGAAAACTTTGTCGGCGATACGATCGACGCCGGCGAGGTGGTTGCCGAATTCGCCGCGCTCGCGATCGATCCCTATCCGCGCAAGCAGGGTATAGAATTCTCCGGCCACGTCGAAGACAGCGGCGAGGACGACAAAAAGCCTTCCGCTTTCGCAGCTCTCAAGGACTGGAAAAAGGACTGAAGCCCCTCTGGCATTTGACACAATTCAGTTGTAAGCGACGCCAAAACCGGTATTTTGGCCGAAATTTCGCCCTCGGCGAAAAGAAGGATCAGGGACGCGTGATCAGAATATCTCTCGACCTCATGGGTGGCGACTTTGGTCCCCAGGTTGTCATCCCCGGCGCCGCCAAGGCGTTGGATCGGCATCCGGATATTTCCTTCGTTCTCTACGGTCTCAAGGAACAGTGCGATCCGGTTCTCGCCAAATTTCCGAAACTCAAGGAAAAATCGATCTTTCACGACTGCGAGCTTGCCGTCGCCATGGATGAGAAGCCGAGCCAGGCGCTGCGCCGAGGCCGCTACATCTCCACCATGTGGCGCTCGATCGAGGCGGTGAAGACGGGGGAGGCCGATGTCGCGGTCTCGGCCGGCAATACCGGCGCACTGATGGCGATGGCGAAATTCTGTCTGCGCACCATGGCCAATATCGAGCGTCCGGCGATTGCCGCGATCTGGCCGACGCTGAAGGGTGAGAGCATCGTGCTCGATGTCGGCGCGACGATCGGCGCCGATGCGCAGCAGCTGATGGATTTTGCCCTGATGGGCGGCGCCATGGCGCGCGCGCTTTTCGAAGTCGAACGTCCGACGGTTGGCCTTCTCAACGTCGGCGTCGAGGAGATGAAAGGCCAGGAGGAGGTCAAGGAGGCAGGCCGGCTGTTGCGCGAGGCAAACATCGACTCGCTCGAATATTCCGGCTTCGTCGAGGGCAACGACCTTGGTAAGGGTACGGTCGACGTCGTCGTCACCGAAGGATTCTCCGGCAACATCGCGCTCAAGACCGCCGAAGGCACCGCCAAGCAGATCGGCGAATATCTGCGGGCCGCCATGTCGCGCACGCTGCTCGCCCGTATCGGCTACCTCTTCGCCAAAAGCGCCTTCGACATGCTTCGCGAGAAGCTCGATCCGAGCAAGGTCAATGGCGGCGTGTTTCTCGGCCTGAACGGCATCGTCATCAAGAGCCATGGCGGGGCGAATGCCGAAGGCATCGCAGCCGCCATCGAAGTCGGCTACGACATGGCCAAGAACGGCCTCAATCAGAAAATAGAAAACGATCTTAAGAAATATCATGCCAAGCGGCTGCCCCCGATGGGCCCGGAAGCGGCATGAGCGATGGGGTTCAATCAAAGATGATCCGTTCAGTGGTTCGCGGGTTCGGAGCCGCACTTCCGAAGCGCGTGATGACCAATCGTGACATGGAGGCCATCGTCGACACATCCGACGAATGGATCGTCCAGCGCACCGGCATCCGCCAGCGTTATGTCGCCGGCGATGACGAAACGACGGCGTCGCTCGGCGAGGCCGCCGCACGCGCAGCGCTTGCCAATGGCGGCCTGACACCTGCCGATATCGATCTTGTCATCTGTGCCACCTCGACACCGGACAACACGTTTCCGGCCACGTCGGTCAACATCCAGAACCGGCTCGGCATGAGTCACGGCTTCGCCTTCGACGTCCAGGCCGTCTGCACCGGTTTCGTCTATGCGGTGACGACCGCGGATGCCTATATCCGCGGCGGCCTGGCAAAGCGCGTTCTCGTCATCGGCGCCGAAACTTTTTCGCGCATTCTCGACTGGAACGACCGTACCACCTGCGTGCTTTTCGGCGACGGCGCCGGCGCGATCATACTCGAAGCGACCGAAGGCGAGGGAACCGTTAGCGATCGCGGCGTGCTGACCGCGCATCTGCGTTCCGACGGCTCGCACAAGGAAAAGCTCTATGTCGATGGCGGACCGTCGACCACCGGCACTGTCGGCAAGCTGCGCATGGAAGGTCGCGAGGTCTTCAAATACGCCGTCGGCATGATCACCGATGTCATTCAGGCGGCTTTCGATTCGACCGGCACCACTGCCGATGACCTCGACTGGCTGGTGCCCCACCAGGCCAATCGCCGCATTATCGACGGTTCGGCGAAAAAGCTGAACATCGATGCCGCGAAGGTGGTCATCACCGTCGACCTGCACGGCAATACGTCGGCCGCCTCGATCCCGTTGGCACTTGCGACTGCTGCCGGCGACGGCCGCATCAAGAAGGGCGACCTGGTGATGCTCGAAGCGATGGGTGGCGGCTTTACCTGGGGTGCGGTTCTGCTGCGCTGGTAGGCACGAATCCTAAAAAACTGGCGGCGAACAAGAGCTTGACCGTAAGGCGCAAGACAAATACTCTTCGTGCGATTTCACAAAATATTTTGTATGGGCGGGGAAACCATGACCGGAAAAACAGTGACGCGAGCAGACCTGGCGGAATCCGTTTTCCGAAAGGTTGGGCTTTCCCGGACCGAATCTGCCGAACTTGTGGAAACCGTCATCGACGAGATCTGCAACGCCATCGTGCGTGGTGAAACCGTCAAGCTTTCCTCCTTCGCCACCTTCCAGGTGCGCGACAAGAACGAGCGGATCGGCCGCAACCCGAAGACCGGCGAGGAGGTTCCGATTTCCCCCCGCCGGGTCATGACCTTCAAGGCGTCGAACGTGTTGAAGACGCGCATCCTCAAGTCGCATGTCGCTCGCAAGATCAAGCTGAAGCCGCAGAATCCGGCTCCCTGATAATTGGCTTTCCGTTTCGGAAACGGCTTTTTTTCTCCCTCGCACTCTCCATCCTTGTGCGCAACGTCAAGACATGACTTGAATTGTCGGCGCCAAACCGTTGAAATATGATGAGTCGCCGTAGGATCGAGCCGCGAGGTCGCGTAACAGCATGACGTTGGACAAGAGCCCCGATGCCTTTCGCACCATCAGCGAAGTCGCAGACGATCTTGATCTGCCGCAGCATGTGCTGCGCTTCTGGGAGACGCGTTTTCCCCAGATAAAGCCGATGAAGCGCGGCGGCGGCCGTCGCTACTACCGGCCGGAAGATGTCGATCTCCTCAAGGGCATCCGGCATTTGCTCTATGATCACGGCTATACGATCAAGGGTGTGCAGAAGCTTCTGAAGACCAACGGCAACAAGTTCGTCATATCGGTCGGTCACGGCGACCTCGCCAGCGTCGAGGCGCTAGCGTCGGGCGTGCAGGACACGGGTGCCGGGGAACCGCGCGTCGGCTTGGCCGACGAAGACCAGATCGTCGGCCGCGCCAAGCCGCCGATCACCCGCCGGTTCTTCAATTTCGTCGCCGGAGATGACGAGCAGGAAGTCTCGATCGGCAAATCGAGTGTTGGCAAGGAAGACAGAGCGCTGCTGCAGGAGGCGCTCTATGACCTCCTGGAATGCAAGCGTCTGCTCGATCAGGTGCGCTGAACAGGAACGTCAAGCTTCGGTAAGCCGCTTCATCGCCTGTTCGAGTTCGCTGAGCTGGAAGGGTTTTTGCAGCACAGGCAGCGTGCTTGGGCTGCTGCCTTCAGGTGCGGTACCGTATCCCGTCGCATAGAGATAGGGTTTGCCGCGTTCATCGAGCAGCTTTGCGACCGGCAGCGAACTCTGCCCTGCAAGTGAGACGTCGAGAATTGCAGCGTCGAACTCCGTATCCCTGGCGGTTGTCAGCGCCCGTTCCAGATCGGGCGCGCTCGCGCAGACCCGGTAGCCCAGATCGGCGAGCATGTCCTCGAGCAGCATGGCAATCAGCGTATCGTCTTCGACGATGAATATGTCTTTCATGATCCGGTTCACCCATTGCCCCCTTGCTAAAGCATGTCGCGCAAATTGTGCGCGGTTTTGCGATAACGACATGCGTAAAAACAAAGACCTAAAGCCCGAGGAGCGAATCTGAAAGATTGCGACACGCTTAGGCATGGAGGTTTATGTGGACTGCTTGCACGGCTCGTCAAGACGCCGTGGTCGGCAGTGCGAGAAACAGCATATTGCCGGTTGAAATTCGATGTGCAAAAGCTGGAATGCCGTCTTTGCAACGGCTCCTGCATAATTCCATAAATCGGAATCGATTTATGGAAAAAATTACGCGGAATTCAAAGTGTTGCAGCGTCTTTTGCGGCTCTCGAAAGACGCGCGGCGCTGTAAGAAGGGGTGTCGGATGGATTTGCTGAGTGCCACGGATTGGCTGCGTCACAGGCCGGGTTATACATATCCGCTGGCCATTGCCTTCGTTGGCCTGACGTTTCTTCTGAGGCTTGCCGCCAGCGACACTCTCTCCGGATTTCCCTTTCTGAGCTTCCTTCCGGCGATATTGCTCGCGAGTTTCATAGGCGGCGCCGGGCCGGGCTTTGTCGCGACCTTGATTGCCGGTTTCATTGTCCAGCAGTTTTTCGTCGAGCCGCATAATGTTTTCTGGCCGGCCAGCGCCGGCCAATGGGTCGGCCTTTCCACCTATCTTATCAATGCCGTGATCATCGTTGGCCTGATGGAGATGATCATCATCGCCCATGGCAGGCAAAGCCGCCTTCGCAGTGAACTGAACAGCTTCAACACGCGCCTCGAACAGACAGTGGTCCAGCGCACTGCCGAGCTCAGGCACGAGATGGAAGAGAATGCTGCCGCTCAGGCGCAGGTCCGCCAGTTGCAGAAGATGGAGACGATCGGCCAGCTGACCGGCGGCGTCGCCCATGATTTCAACAACATGCTGGCAATCATCATCGGCAATCTCGATCTCGCCCAGCGGCGCCTGACCGGCAGCGAGGATCCTCGCCTGCCATACTCCATCCAGAATGCCAGAGACGGGGCGCAGAGAGCGGCGGTGCTGACTGCGCGTCTTCTCGCCTTCTCGCGCCAGCAGCCGCTCGCCCCTGAGATGATCGACCTCAACAAGCTAGTCGGCGGCATGTCGGAGCTGCTGCGTCGCACGCTCGGTGAGCACATTCGGATCGAGACTGTGCTTGCCGGCGGCCTTTGGCCGAGCTTTGCCGATTTGAGCCAGCTCGAGAATGCCATCCTGAACCTTGCCGTCAACGCTCGCGATGCCATGCCGGGCGGCGGAAATCTGACGATCGAGACCGCCAATACCGAACTCGACGAGCGATATTCGCGCATGCATTCGGAGGTCGAGGCAGGCCAATATGTGATGATCAGCATCACCGACACCGGCACCGGCATGTCGCCGGAAGTGATCGAACGAGCCTTCGACCCGTTCTACACGACCAAAGGACCCGGTAACGGCACCGGTCTCGGCCTCAGCCAAGTTTACGGCTACGTCAAGCAGAGCGGCGGCCACATCAAGATCTATTCAGAGATCGACAGGGGCACGACGTTGAAGATCTATCTTCCCCGTCATGTCGGCGCGGCGGACGCCCGGTTGAATGTCGCCGGCGCCCAGCCGCTTCCTCAGGGCAGCGTCAAAGATACGATCCTGGTGGTGGAGGACGATGAGAACGTCCGCACCATGACCGCCGAAAGCCTGCATGAACTCGGTTACACCGTATTGCAGGCGGCTAGCGGCATGGAAGCGCTTATGCTTCTGGAGCAAAATGCGGCAGTCGACCTGATCTTCACCGATATCGTCATGCCGCAGATGAGCGGACGCCAGCTTGCCGATATCGTCCGGGAAAAATGGCCGGCGATCCGGATCCTCTATACGACCGGCTACACCCGCAATGCCATCGTTCACAATGGGGTGCTCGATCACGGCGTTTCCCTGCTTGCCAAGCCCTTCAGCCTCGAGCAGCTCGCCCACAAGATCCGCGAACTTCTGAATGTACCGGCGAGGATGGAAGATGAGAGGACGTGAAGCCGAAATACGGCCGCACGTCCATAGTTCAAGATCGGGTTATTCCAGGACCTGGATGATGCGATGCGTCTTCGGCTCGACGATCACGCGTCGCTCGTTGACGACGGTATAACCGTAGCCGTCAATATCAGGCACGGTATGCACTTCGACGGTATCGGGCAGCGTCGTGCCGACCGCGATGTCGCCTTCATAGACGACGGAAGGTGTGTTTTGCTCCATCACATAGGTGCGCACCTCGCCGGGCAATACGACTGAGCCGGTCGGTGCGGGATCGGTGACGATGACGGTGCTCTGCGCGAAGGCGGCAGAGCTGATGGTCAGCATGGCGGCCGCAGCCAGCATGGTCTTGCGCATTGGATTTCTCCTTTTCCTACCTAAGACATCAAGGCAACGCTGGCCATGCGGCATAGTTCCCCGCGGCTTTTCGCAACAGCAGTGACAGACGCAATGAGAGCATTTAAGTTGTTACTAAATTAATTTTTGCATCATACGGTTGATCTGCCTGAACAGCGTTCGAAAAGAGCCCAGATGGTGATGTTAGAGCTCGCTTGTTTACTTTTCGCTAACCATGTTGGACGTTTATTCTGAACGGACGACCAACCGGTCGTTGATTCGACGATCCGTCGCGTTTCGGCTTGCGAATGGATCTCTAGAAAGACGATTGCGGCGGCTCGAGACATGCGCTTGCGGAAAACAATATTGCTGGTGGCCGTGGCGGGCATGATGGCCGGCTGCACATCGACAGGCGGTGTGCGCCAGCCTTCCGCGCCGGAAACCGTGGCGCCTGAAAAGGCGCTGGTCCTGCCGCCGCCGGGCGGCCCGTCGATCGTCAGCGTCGTCGAGCGCAAGCGCGGCAACGGCGTCGAGCAGACGATCTCGCTGTTTACCTCATCCTCCGTGCCCGGTCAGAATTCCCTGAAGGTCCAGTTCTTCGGCGCTTCCGGGGCCAATCCCGGCGCCGGCAATGCCGGCTTCAGCAAGATCAATGAGAGCGGCATTGCCCGCGAGGTGGCCCGTTCGGCCCCCGGCGTGCCGATGGCGACGTCGGCGACCTTCCTGCAGAACGCCTATGGCCCCTTCGGTTATGCCTCCGGCCGCAGCCGTGCCGGCGACACCTGCGTCTATGCCTGGCAGCAGATCCGCTCGAGCACCAACGCCAATACCCAGGCGCGTAATTTCGGCATGATCCAGCTGCGCCTGCGCCTTTGCGATGCGAGAGCGAGCGAGCGCCAGTTGCTCGGCATCGTCTATGGCTACACCGTCACCGGCACCTTCGACGGCGAGGTCTGGAACCCTTACGGCAATCCGCCGCCCGCCGACGTGGCGCTCGGGCGCACCGGCGCACCGATCTATCCCGACGAGGGCGGTTATCGCGCCAGCCCGATGCCGATCGGCTACGAGCCGGCGCCTGCCGTTGTCGGCCGGCCGCGGGCCGCTGCCGTTCGCAGCGCCTGGACCGCACAACCAGCTCAAGGCGTCGCAGCGGTGCCGGCGCCTATCGGCCCGCGCGTGCCGCTGCCGGGAGAGGCGCCACTGACGAGCGCAAGGCCGGATGCGGCCGCCGCGCCAATCGAACAATCGGTAAGGGCGATCGGCGTCACCGTGCCTTCGCCGGACTGCATAGGCGACGCGGCCATGACGGCCGCCTGCCAGAGATAATGAGCATGCCCGCGGGCGCCAGATGATGCCCCGGTTGAGCAATTTCGAAGGAACGTCCATGCGCAAAGCCCGCAGTGTCATCATATGGGCCGTGGTTTCGCTCTGCATGATCGTGCTGATCACGCTGCCGGTCAACCTGCAGACCCAGCTCATCACCAGCATCACCGTCGTGACAGTCATGGCGCTGATCAAGGTGCTGAAGGGCGAGGGGACCTGGCGCCTGGTGGCGCTCGCCTTCGGTACGTCGATCGTGCTGCGCTATGTCTACTGGCGCACTACCAATACGCTGCCACCTGTGAATCAGCTGGCAAATTTCATTCCCGGCCTGCTGCTCTATCTTGCTGAAATGTATAGCGTTGCGATGCTGGCGCTCAGCCTCTTCATCGTTGCCACACCTTTGCCGTCACGCCCTTCGCGTGCCGCCAAGAATGAGCGTTTCCCTCATGTCGACGTCTTCGTACCATCCTATAACGAGGATGCCGGCCTGTTGGGAAACACGCTGGCCGCCGCCAAGGCCATGGATTATCCGGCCGAGAAGTTGCATGTCTGGCTGCTCGACGACGGCGGCACCCTGCAGAAGCGCAATTCCGGCAAGCTGCTCGAAGCCCAGGCGGCTGCCGCCCGCCATATCGAGCTGAAGCAGCTCTGCGACGATCTCGATGTCCACTACCTCACGCGCGACCGCAACGAGCACGCCAAGGCCGGCAATCTCAACAACGGCATGAAACATTCGACCGGCGAACTCATCGCCGTCTTCGATGCGGACCACGCGCCGGCCCGCGATTTCCTGCTGGAGACGGTGGGTTACTTCGAAGACGATCCGAAGCTCTTCCTTGTCCAGACCCCGCACTTCTTTATCAATCCCGATCCGCTGGAACGCAACCTGCGCACCTTCGACAAGATGCCGAGCGAGAACGAGATGTTCTACGGCATCATCCAGCGCGGCCTCGATAAATGGAACGCCGCCTTCTTCTGCGGCTCGGCCGCGGTTCTGAGCCGCAGGGCGCTCGAATCCCAGAACGGCTTTTCCGGCATCAGCATCACCGAGGATTGCGAGACGGCGTTGGCGCTCCATGGCAGCGGCTGGAACAGCATCTATGTCGACAAGCCGCTGATCGCCGGCCTGCAGCCAGCCACCTTCGCAAGCTTCATCGGCCAGCGCAGCCGCTGGGCCCAGGGGATGATGCAGATCCTGCGCTTCCGCTTTCCGCTTCTGAAGCGCGGCCTGACGATCCCGCAGCGCTTCTGCTACATGTCCTCCACGCTTTTCTGGCTCTTCCCATTCCCGCGCACGATCTTCCTGTTTGCGCCGCTCTTCTACCTGTTCTTCGATCTGGAAATCTTCACCGCTTCGGGCGGTGAGTTCCTCGCCTATACGCTTGCCTATATGCTCGTGCATCTGATGATGCAGAACTACCTCTACGGGTCGTTCCGCTGGCCCTGGATTTCCGAGCTCTACGAATATGTCCAGACTGTGCATCTGCTGCCGGCCGTCGTCTCCGTCATGCTCAATCCGAGGAAACCGACCTTCAAGGTCACTGCCAAGGACGAATCGATCGCCGTCAGCCGTCTGTCGGAAATCAGCCGTCCGTTCTTCGTCATCTTTGCGGTGCAGATCGTCGCGCTCATCATCACCATCTACAAGATTTATGCCGAGCCCTATAAGGCCGACGTCACGCTCGTCGTCGGTGGATGGAATGTCATCAACCTGATCATGGCCGGCTGCGCGCTGGGTGTCGTGTCGGAGCGCGGCGAGCGCGCCTCGTCCCGTCGCGTCAGGGTCAACCGGCGCTGCGAATTCGGCGCCAACGGCAAGTGGTACACGGCTTCGATCGAGGACGTCTCCGTCCACGGCGCAAGGCTTCACATCTTCAACAAGCAGCTCGACGAGATGCTGGTCGGCGCCGTCGGCGAAATCCGCTTCCGGCCCTATAGCGGTGCGGATCTGGAAACCCTGCCGCTCATCGTCCGCAATATCGAGCCGTCGGGCGACATCAGCAATGTCGGCTGTCAGTACGTGCCGAAAAGCGCCCTCGACCATCGTCTGATCGCCGACCTGATGTTTGCCAATTCCGGCCAGTGGACAGAGTTCCAGGCCTCGCGCCGGCGCAATCCTGGCCTGATCCGCGGCACTATCTGGTTTCTCGGCATGTCGTTCTACCAGACGAGCCGCGGCCTCGTTTACTTCTTCCGCAGCATGCGGCCGGAGCGAGAAGCCCAGCAGCAGGCGGCAAAGGTCAACGCCGGATGAGAAGCATCGTAGCCGCCTCGCTTCTCCTGCTGAATGCCTCCGCCTTCGCCCAGGCCCAGACGGCACCCTTCGACATGTCCGGCGAGCGGCCGCCCGGTGCGTCCGTTACCCCGAGATTGACGTCGCCCACGCCGCCCGCAGCAGCCACTGCGCCGGTTCCCGTCACGCCTCCGGTTTCCGTCATACCCGCGCCCGCAACCTCGGCTGCTCCTGTTCCTCCGTCGATCGCCGTCCAGCCGCAGCCGACGGCGCCTGCGCCACAACCAGCCGCCATGGCAAATACCGCCGCGCCGCCTCGCCCCGGCGATGTCCGCCGCTTTGTCGTGCCCTTTTCGAAACTCGGCCTCGGCGGCGAATACGACCGCCGGTCATGGTCGGTCTATCTGACGCCGGAGCAGGCGGCGGCCAAGGCAAGCTTCACCTTCGCCTACCAGAATTCGATCGTCGTCGCGCCTGAGGCCTCGGTGCTGACCGTCTATCTCAACAGCCGCCCGATCGGCCAGCAGCGCGTCGGCTCGCCGGATGGCTCTTCGGCCGTCACGTTCGAGGTTCCGCCCGGTCTGCTGCAGCCAGGCGCCAACCTCGTCACCTTCGAAGCCGATCAGCGCCACCGCACCGATTGCAGCATCCAATCGACTTATGAACTGTGGTCGAACATCGATCCGGCCGGAACCTATCTGAGCTTTGCCGGCAGGGATGCCGCCCAGCTATCGAGCGCCGATGCAATCCGCGCGATCGGCGTCGACGGCGCCGGCAAGACGGAATTCGACATCGTTGTCCCGGCGCTGGAGCAGCCGGGAACCACCAAGCCGCTGCTACGGCTGGCGCAGGGCCTGTCGGTGCTGAGCAGCATGCCGAACCAGATCTTCGCCTTCAGCACCGCTTCGCTTCCGGCTGGCGGGCCTGGCAAGCTCAGCGTGCTCGTCGGCACCGCGGCGGAGCTGCGGCCGCTCTTTCCTGGCCTGCCGCCCGGCGCCGAAAGTGCAGCACTCGCCGCTTTCGTCACCGATCCGCGCAGCGGCTCGCCGGTACTTCTGATCAGCGGCCCCTCCTGGCAGGCGGTCTCGTCGGCGATCGATACCATCGTCTCGCCGACAGATCGGTCCTCGGACGTCCGCCGCGACGTGCTGACCACCGAGCGCTGGAGCGCGCCGAACGCGCCGCTGGTCTTTTCCGATACCAACATCGCCCTGTCTCAGCTCGGTGTGAAGACCACCGAATTCTCCGGCCGGCGGTTGCGGACCAGCTTCAATATCGCCGTGCCGGCCGATTTTTATGCCAATGCCTATGGCGAGGCGAAGGTGCTGCTCGACGCCGCCTATACCGATAACGTGATGCCCGGCAGCCACATCGATATCTACGTCAATGACAACATCGCCTCCACCGTGCCGATCACCACGACATCAGGCGGCATTCTCCGTCATCTGCCGATCCGCGTGACAATGCGACACTTCAAGCCCGGCCTCAATTCGATGGCGATCGAGGCGATCCTGATGACCAAGGACGATGCGGCTTGCGCGCCGGGCGCGACCGCCGGCGCCACCCCGCGCTTTGCCCTGTTCGATACCTCAGAGCTGCAGATTCCGGATTTCGCCCGCGTCGGTCAGCGTCCGAACCTGGCCGCAATGGCCGGCACCGCCTATCCCTATGGCCGGGCCACGGAGCCGACGCCGCTCTTCATCGACCGCATCGATGCCGACACGCTTTCGGCTGCCGCCACGCTGCTCGGCCAGATGGCCATCACCGCCGGCCATCCGATCGCCGTCGAAACCGTCGCCTCGCCGAATACGATCGGCGATCGTGATGCGATCTTCATCGGCTCCATCTCGCAGATGCCGACAACGGCGCTGTCGCAGACCAATATCTCCACGACGAGCCAGGCCTCGTGGCGTCCGGTGGCCGATACGCAGCCGGGCGTCGTCGATACCGGTACGGCCTTCGAGGAGTGGAACTCCAAGGTCAGCGGCGGTGTCTTGCACAACCGGGTCACCGCCTTCCGCGAGTGGCTGTCGCGCAATTTCGATATCTCCCGCAGCTCGCTGCAATTCATCCCCGGCGCCGAGCAGATTTTCACGCCGGCCAACGCCGACACGCTGCTGGTTGCACAGGGCTCCAGCCCCGCGGGAGCCGGCGCCTGGACCGTGGTGGCGGCGCCGTCGGCGAACGATTTGCGCGAAGGGCTCGAGGTTCTGACCGCGCAGCTGAACTGGCCGCAGATATCAGGCCACATCACCACCTATTCGAGCAAGACAGGCAAGATCGAAACCGTGCCCGTCACCCGTTTCGATTTCGTGCCGTCCACCCCCTGGTCGATCGCCAATTACCGCCTGATCGCCGCCAACTGGCTGTCGACGAATATCCTCTCCTACGCCTTCCTGCTGGTCGTCTTCGTGCTGCTGATCGGGATCACCACCTCGAGCATGCTCAGAAAACTGGGCCGGTCCAAATGAGGCGGTGGCGCGCGCTCCTGCTGGCGGCAACGGTCGCGTTCGCGGCCGCGAGCCCGCCTGCCGTTGCCCAGCAGGCGATGATCAATGCCGGCGCATGGGCGGCCTACAAGGCGAAGTTTCTCGATGCGACCGGCCGCATTATCGATAACGGCAACGGCAATATCAGCCATAGCGAAGGACAGGGTTATGGCATGCTGCTCGCCTATCTCTCAGCCAGTCCCGCCGATTTCGAACAGATCTGGTATTTTACCCGCACCGAGCTGCTGCTGCGCGACGATGGCCTGGCCGTCTGGAAATGGGATCCGAACGTCAAGCCGCACGTCACCGACACCAACAACGCCTCGGACGGCGACATGCTGATCGCCTATGCGCTGGCGCTTGCCGGCACGGCGTGGAAACGCAACGACTATATCCTCGCTGCCTCCCGAATGGCGCAGGCGCTGCTTGCCGAAACCGTTGTGCACGCGGCCGGCCACACACTTTTGTTGCCGGGGAGCCAGGGTTTTGCCGCTACCGACCGTGAGGACGGCCCCGTCGTCAACCCGTCCTACTGGATTTACGAGGCGATCCCGGTGATGGCGGCGCTCGCTCCGTCGGATGCCTGGCAAAAACTGTCGGATGATGGCCTAACGCTGTTGAAGACGATGCAGTTCGGCCCGCGCAAGCTTCCCGCCGAATGGGTGAGTCTCAGCGGCCAGCCGCAGCCGGCGCAGGGTTTCGACTCCGAATTTGCTTATAACGCCATCCGCATCCCGCTCTATCTCGCTCGTGGCGGCGTCACCGACAAGGCGCTGCTGACCCGTCTGCAGCAGGGAATGTCGCAAGACGGCGTTCCCGCCACCATCGATCTGACCACCGGCCGGACGAAGACTGTGTTGCCGGACGCAGGTTATCGAATTGTTAACGATGTTGTGGCCTGTGTAGTCGATGGGACCAAGTTGCCGGTCTCGGCCCTGCAATTTGCGCCCACACTCTATTATCCGTCCACGCTTCAGCTGTTGGGGCTGGCCTATATTGGGGAGAAGCATCCAGAGTGTCTGTGAAGTCTTCTCTCGTGGCGGTTTCAGCGGCAGTCGTGGTGGCAACCCTCGTCACCGGGCTGAAAGATCGTGCCGCTCTGCAGGAAAAATTCGGCCTTGGGTCTGCCGGCAAGCCGGCACCGGAGCTGATGATGATGGGCCGCATCAAGCCGGAGGTTCCTGCCGGCAATTCCGAATTCAATGCGCAGCTCGTCGCCGACAAGATCGAGGCGATCACTTCGCCGTCGCCGTCACCACCGGACACGTCCGATTCGGATGCCGCTGAACCGCAGCCTGCAGCACCGCAGCCTGCGGCACCTCAGACGGCTACTCCGCCGGCTCAGACCGTCGCCCAGCCGGCACCAGTGACACCCCCAATCGTTTCCGCGCCGCCGGCTCCGCAACAGGCGGCCGCGGCGCCGCAGCCTGCCGTCGATGAAAGTGCGCTTCGTTATTTCGCCAGCCGCGGCGACAAGGTGCGCCTGCAGGCCGAGATCTCCCGCCTTCAGGCGCTCTATCCGAACTGGGTCCCGCCGGCCGATCCGCTCGCCGTGCCGCAGAATGGCGACAAGCAGCTCGAGGCCATGTGGCAGCTCTATTCGGATGGCCGCTATGCGGAGCTGCGCAAGGCCGTCGCCGACCGCCAGGCAACCGATGCCGGATGGCAGCCGCCGGCCGATCTGCTCGACCGGCTTGACGTCGCCGAGGCCCGCGCCCGCCTCGTCAATGCTTCGGACCTCAAGCAACATGCGACTGTGGTCGATATCGCTGCTGCAACACCGAGCCTGCTCACCTGCAGCGAGATCGATGTCCTCTGGCGCGTCGCCGAAGCCTTCATCCAGACGGAGAGGGCGCAGCGCGGCCAGGACGCCTACGCTTATATCCTGAAGAACTGCACCAATCCGGCCGAGCGGCAGGCGACGGTCGAGAAGGCCTCGACGCTGCTTGCCTACCAGCCGATGCAGGCGCTGCTCGCGCTGGAGAGGCCTGCTGCCGACGGCAGCAAGGAATTCAATGCGATTCGCGACAACCTCGCCCGACGCTTCATGGCCGAGGGCGATGACGATCCGAATCTCGCCATCGCGCCCGATTATATCGCCCGCCTCGAAAAACTCGCCGGGACGGAGGGGCTTGCCTCCGATGCGCTGCTGCTCGGCTGGTACCAGCTTCGCCGCAACAATGATGCCGATGCCGAGAAATGGTTCCGTGCCGCTCGAGCCAAGCAAGATTCGGCGACCGCTTCGCAGGGGCTGGCGCTGGCGCTGATCGCCCGCAAGGCGCCTGAGGAAGCCGAGGACGTGATGTTCCGCTGGCGCGCCGATTCCGACGACGCGACATCAACCTATCTCGCCGCTACCGCAAACCTGATGGCGTTGGAGCCGCCGGCCGATCTGGCCGAAGACGTGCTGCACCGCATCGCCACCGAGGTCATCGCCCGGAAATATGTGCCGACGGCGCAGCAATTCGGCTGGTATGCCCGTTCCCTCAACCAGTTCCAGACCGCCGCACGCTGGTTCGAGACGGCGCTTGCCTGGAAACCCGATGACGAACCGTCCGCCTATGGCCTTGTCATCACCCGCGAGCAACTGAGCGACCGCAAGGGCGTACTCGACCTCCAGCGTGCCTGGACCGGCCGGTCGAGCCGGATCACCAACCTCGAAGACACGTCGTCCCTGATGCCGAATGCTGTCACGCAGCCGCCGGCGAAGGGGGGGCTTGCCGCACAGCAACCGGCTCAGCCGACGCAGCGTCCCCCGGCCGAGCCGCTTCCGGCCGAGCGCCGCGTCACCCTGCAGCCGGGGTCGGAAGTAGTCGTTCGCGCGGCAGGGCCATCTATGGAGACGGTCAACGTCCCACGCGGTCCGCGCCAGACGCGCGGCTGCTCGACGACAATCGATGCGGGGCAGCTTAAGCCGGCCGACGCGCTGTCGCGCGGCTGGTGCCTGATGGATATCAACCGGCCGATGGAGGCGATCTCGGCCTTCGAGGCGGCATTGCAGAGTCCGGCCCGCAAGGTCCGCGAAGACGCAGCCTATGGCCAAAGCCTTGCCTATCTGCGCGCCGGCCTCTCCGGCAATGCCGGCGTTGCAGCCACCAAAGCACCGCAGAACCGCCAGCGCGCCGCCGAGCTTCAGGTGGCGATCCTCGCCGACCGTGCGCTTTCAGCCTTCGACGCCGGCCGTTACCGCGAAACCCTCATCTATCTTGATCAGCGTGCCCAGCTGCAGCAGGAGCGCATCGACCTGATGGTTCTGCGCGGCTACTGCTACCTCAATCTCAAAATGTACGGCGATGCGACCCGTATCTTCGAAGCCGCTGCCGCGACCGGCAGCCGCGACGCCGCCCGCGGTCTTGCCGACGTCCGTAACGTCACCCACCCAGACACCAACAACTGACGTTGACGCCGTTTCCGCTCTCCGCTAGTCGCTTGCGTAGCTTCTAAATACCACAGCGTCCCTTTGCACGTCTTCAAAGACGCGCGGCGCTGTGACACGCAAGGAAACGCCCCGTGCCCGCTCTCCATGACATCCTCAACAGATCCTATGACGCCTTCCTTTTCGACATGGACGGAACGCTGCTGAATTCTATTGCCGTCGTCGAACGCGTCTGGAGTGAATGGGCAAGACGCCATGGCTTCGAGCCGGCGGTCTTCTTGAAGACGATCCATGGCATCCGCGCCTCCGATGTGATCCGCGGACTCGGCCTGCCCGGCGTCGATCCGGCCCATGAGGCGGATCTGCTGCTCGCCGAGGAAATGGAGGATGTCTCCGGCATCGTCGAAATCCCCGGCGCCGTCCGCTTCCTCTCCGCCATCGCCGAGGGCCGATGGGCAATCGTCACTTCGGCGCCGATCGAGCTCGCCAGGCGCCGCATGGAAGCCGCCGGCATTCCGATGCCGAAGGTCATCGTCAGCGGTCAAGAGGTCAAATCAGGCAAGCCCAGCCCCGAAGGATATCTGCTCGGCGCAAGCCGCCTCGGCGTCGATCCGAAAAAATGCCTGGTCTTCGAAGATGCCGTCGCCGGCATTCTCGCCGGCGAAGCCGCCGGCGCCGACGTTACCGTCATCACCGAAACGCACGCCACGCCCTTCGAAACGCCGCATTTTTCGATCGCCAACTACCAGGCGTGGCAGCCCATCCAAACCGCCGAAGGTCGGCTGAAGCTCGCCGCGATCTGAGCATTGCGGCAAACTACTCCCTTTTTGTTGGAGGCAAGGTTTTTCCGCTTGCATTGCACGCGCTGAAAAACTAAACGAAACAAGCCGTTTCGGCAGGTCGGGGCGTAGCGCAGCCCGGTAGCGCACTTGACTGGGGGTCAAGGGGTCGCTGGTTCGAGTCCAGTCGCCCCGACCATTTATCCCCTTGAAATCCCAGTCAGAATGTCACTTTTTCGTCCCGCTGCCGGCGGAGAAGGCGACGAGGCATAGGCAGAAATGCTAAAACGGGAGCCGAACGCCCCGAACGAAAATGTCATTTGTTCATGTTGTAGACGAGCTTTAGCGCCGCCATTGCAAGCGGCGGCGGGGCTTCGACCGCTTTCAGTACGGTTTCTGAGCGATCGCGATCATCGATTTCGCCAGCAGCGGAATTCTCCCGACATATTCGAAGTCGACGTCTTCGAAGCCTGTTTCGACCAGGAGCGTGCTGAGCGTTTCGGGAGACCAGAATTTGATGTGGCCATGGTCCTTGAGGGGCATAAAATGGTCGTCCATCTTTCCGCTGACGGCCAATGCCAGATTTTTCCAGTAGCCGTGAAAAGGCGTCGACATAACCGCGATGCCGCCAGGCTTTACCAGATCATACATGGTGGCCGAGAAAGCCTTAGGATCATAAACATGCTCCACCACCTCGAGGCTTATCACCGCATCGAAGGTCCCATACCGGCTGGAAAGATCTTCGTATCCGGAGCCGATTTCCAGCGGAAGATCGGGGTGGGCCGTTCTCGCTTTTGCGATGCCGTCCTGGGAGGGATCGACGCCGACGACGTCATAGCCTTTCTCCGCAAGCACGGCTGCAGCACCGCCGGTGCCGCAACCGAGGTCGAAGACCGCCGTTTCTTTTGCCTCCTGGAAACTGTTCTCGAGAACATCGACAACGGCCGGCAGAATATAGGAATGGGCGGTCGCCGGTTTGGCGTGTATATAGGTAGTAGCGTCCAGTTCGATAGACATTTTACCTCCTGAAAACCTGAAGAAGTGAGCCGCCAATGGTACGGCGGACTTTGACGGGAGTGTGGTGTCGTTGTGGTATTACGGTGATTAACGCCGAAGGCGTCCGTGGCGACTAAGCGTCACTGCCGATTGGCAGCACCGACAGCGCGAGACATTCTCCAGCACGCCCGACGCTCCCCCGCCGGATCCCGAAGCTGATTGACAGGGTGCCCTGAAGATGCTGAAAACGGCCCGCGTTCAGGTTTGCCGCATTTTCGTGGTTCAAAGCGCCGCTACATCCGGCTCCGCCCGGTTCGACCATTTAAACTAAATAATGTGATGAAATACCCTTTGAAGGTGTATCGCAAATAAATCCTTTAGTTCTTTTTGGTACTGCCTCAGTTGGGAGAGGTGGTATTTGTTGCCGTTTGTTAAGGTTATACCCAGTTTGGAAGTTAACAACCCAGTTTTGGATTGAAAAAAACCTGAAGCCTCTTCGCATTCTCGTGAATATGTGTAGATTAACATTGTCCCTGTCACAGATAGCCTAGTCGAGCATGACGGATATGAAGCATAATCTAACTTGCAGGCAGAGCCTCGCCAGCGCGTTCCAAGCTCTGTCGGACGAGGCCGTCAAAGCCGGCTGGTCGGAAGGCGATGTCGCCCTCGCGCTTGCCGAGCTCGCCGAGGAGCGGGTAGTCGAGATTGCCGCCAGGGTGATCATGGAGGGCTCCATCCATCCCCAGTTGGTCGCCGCTGGCGGCCGTAACGGCTAACCGCTCTTACACCAGAAGTCCCGCCGTCTTCGCTGCCGTGATGAAGGAAGCCTGTGCTGCGCCTGGGCTGCGCAGTCCATCGAGCGCATCCAGGCAGTGCTGGCGCGCAACGCGATAATCGCGCCCGCGCTTGCTCGGCCACCGTTTCAGATATTCGACGGCCTCCCAGACGGTGGAAACGATCAGGCTGCTGTTTGGAGAAACGACCCGGACGGGGGAGGGAAAGCGTTTTTCACTCACGTCTGCACTCACTGATTCCTGCTACCAAACGCGGCCAGAACGCGCGGGATAAAATTTTGTTCCATGATTTTGTTCCACAAGAATTTGCGTAGTTGCTAAAGTTCAGACCCTCCCGCATAATCACTTTAGGGTCGGTTGCGGAGGGCGGCCGGCGATGCAAGCGTGGATGCGTTTGCCCTCGGAGGAGATGCGGCGTGATGTTACGATCATCAATTCATCCGCATGATTTGCCGTTATTTTCGGAAGATCTCGATCTGCTTTCGCAAGTGCTCGAAAAGGTATGCGACGAACGCGGCCTCGCCAGGACGACGCCGGAGGCCGAGCGGATCGGTGCGGTCATCATCCAGCTCTACAGGCAGGGCGTGAAAGACGGCGGCAAACTCGCCGACCTTGCAAAAACCTATCTCTAAAGATCAGTTCTGCTCGATCGAGACACCGTTCTTACCGATGCTCATCTCGATGCCTTGAGGCTTGCTTTCCTCGTGGAAGATATAGGCGCCGAGGCCGATGACGGCGACGACAAGAACACCGATGATGACGTAGAGACCATTGCTGCGGTTCAAGAAACTGCCCCCGATATGTTATAGGCCCCGATATGTTGTGGGACAGCGAAACGCGCGGGCGTCCGATTGGTTCCGTCAGTCGTCGTTGGCGGCGTTGAGATTTTCCGGCCGGATGCCGTCATCGCTGGAGGTGCGTGCTCGTAACCGGATACCGGGGCCGCCTTCATCCTGATTGCCGCTCGACAGGAAGATGATGCCGTTCGCCTCGAGCGTGCTGCGCACGTCGAACAGCGCGTGCGGCTCACCCGCGAATTCGCCGTTTTCCAGCGCCATCACGGTCTCGACCGGCAGGCCGCTGGCGGCGGCGAGCTCTTCGATGCTCATTCCGATCATGGCGCGGGCGCCGCGTATCTGCGTTGCTGTTATCATGATAGAAAATCTAGCGCATTTCCAGCGCTTCTCAAGTGGCGGCGCTGCACGTTGGCTCTCAGGCACGGGCTCTTCAAACTTCCCTCAATTTTACACCAAATAGATCGTCATGCATGCGCTCAACCGCGATCCCCATTCCTCCCATCAGGGCGGCGCGGTTCCCAAAGCGACTGATCTCGATGCGCGGCGGATAAGGCGTACAACGCGGCAGGAAACCGCGGATGGCATTGACGAGTTCCAGTCTTGCGCCGATGCTGCCGCCGGTGATCACCAGTTCAGGATCGAGTGCCGCTCCGATTGCAGCAATAGCGACTGCGACCAGCCGTGCCGTCTCTTCGATGGCAGCCGCAGCACTTGTTTCTCCTGCATTAAACGCGGCGAAGAGATCGGCCACGGTGGAGGCGTTACGCCCGCCGAAACCGACGTAGCGGCGCAACATCGCGACGCTGCCGACCGCACTCTCAAAGGTTCCAAGCGTAAATCCGCCAGGATCAAAAGCATCTCCGCCGATCGGAAGATAGGCGATTTCGCCGGCTGCCCCACGCGCGCCGCGCAATAGCGTTCCGTTGGCGATGATGCCCATGCCGACGCCCGTTCCGAGAGCAACGAAAGCAAAATTGCTGGTTTCGATACCGTGTCCCCGCCATCTCTCCCCTTGCGCGGCCAGGTTGACGTCATTTTCAACGATCACCGGTATCCCCATTCTGTCGCTGAAGACTTGCCGCAGATTTATGGCATCGATGCCGGGGATGCTTGGCGCTACGTTGATATGCCCGGTGGCCGGATCGAGCACACCAGGACTGCCTAGAACGACGAGACGGAGTTTGTCGGCAGTCGTCCCGGCCGCAAACGCGAGTTCCACGATAAGATCGCTGAACTGATTGACGAGATGCACTCCGCCGCGCGGGTCGGTGGGTACTTTGGTTTCAGCAACCACGTTCCCCAATAGATCGCAAATAGCCGCAGCAATCTTGGTGCTCCCGAGATCGATAGAGACCGCCAGTCCCGCCCTGGCATTGATTTCATAGGTGATCGCATTCCGGCCCGGACGACCATCAGTCTGCCCGACTGGTTTCAGCCATCCGTCATCCTCAAGGTCGCGCACGACATCGGAAATCGTCTGCTTTGATAAGCCGGTTAGCTTGGCAATATCGGCGCGGGAGATCGACCCGTTCGCGAACACGGTTCGGATGACGGCATTGGTTGAAATTTTTCGTGCGATCGGAGTCTGTGCGACAGAAGATGTCATTGCCATCCGGCTAGCTCAGTCCAATTAGTTCGGAGCGCATACTTAATGGGGCGATATTGGATCACAACCATCGCGAATAGCCGAGATTCAATACATCGAAGCAGGCCATTTGTCTATGTCCTTGACAAATGAGAGACCAACTGTAGGCTTGAATTAACGTGCGATGAAAATGCGCGATGCAATAAAGAGGGTCGATGAGAAGTATGCGCCATAGGTATCGTCTGATTAGCCGTGCGCCCGCCAAGATCGTCCAAAGAGGAACTGGCCTGGGCTTATCTGGCTATTTCCTCTTTCGCGTGCCGCCGACTCCTTAAACCCGGCTTCCGAGGATTTGCTCATGATGAAGCCCTCGACTGATGGACAGCTTTTCGCCGAGCAGCCTGTTTTACTGCCAATAGCATCATGCCTTCAGGCGGACGTTTATCCGGATGGGCACGCTGACCTCACCGTGTGGGGAGCAGGCAGCTTTGGGCGTGTAAGATTTTCTCCAATCGAGGGTACTTACACCCATGAGACAGGGCCTTTCCGTGCCTCGGAGGAGCCAGGAAATGCTTCAACCCAATCCTGCATCGATCCGCATTGCGAAGGCGACGGAGCCATCCCGCTCGAATTCGGAAAAGCCGAGGCGACGGTAAAAACCCTTGGCGCGTTCGTTGTTCGGGTCGACCCCGAGATGCACGCCGCCGACCCCGTGATTCCGAAGGGCTTGAAGCTCCGTGCCGATCATCCTGCGCCCCCAACCGCTTGCCTGCAGTCCGGGAAGGATGTTGATGTGGAGATGCGCGGAATACTGGTCTTGAAGCCATGCCGTTCCGCTGCGCGGATTTTGAATTCGCTCCATCACGTCGGCGTCGCGCGGACGGGTGGGTGCCAGTCCCGAAATCTGCTGGCGGACGAACGGCCACCAGTTTGTCTGCAAGTCTCTGTCGAACCTACTGGTGTCCGGCACCCCTACGACATAGCCGACCGGCCGGTCGTCCTGAACGAGAACAAAGGCAAAGTCTTTGGCGAATTTGAGGTAGGGTACCGACCAGATGTAGCCGGGCAGATGCGGGTCGCTATAAAGCGCGCTGGCATCCTCACCGCCATTCGCGGTTTTCAGGCAGATGTCGAAAAGGGCATCGATATCCGCTTCAATCGCGGGGCGGATGAAGCAGCTGGTGTCCATCACTTTGCCACCTCCTGCGTGGCGCTTTGTCATTTTGGGTCGCGAGAGGAGCGGATGCATTGACGATTACCTCAGATTCGCCAGCCAGGCAAAGCTCTGGGGGAAGAAAACGTTCGGCCGCTGCTTGGTGCAAGGCCTGAGCGGGGAGTGGAAAATAAACCAGATGAGGTGGAGCAGATGACAAGAACCGTGAAATCGATCAGCATACTGCCGGCATACGGATTGAAAGCAGCTGTCGCGCTTGCTGGCGCGGCGCTTTTGAGTTTTGGCCTTTCGACAGCCGCGCGCGCCGACGACCTGGCCGTGTGGGATGACCAAACCTATGAAGGTCAGAGTGCGGTCATAGAGCAGCTCAACAAGGAGTTTGAAGCTGCCCATCCCGGCGTCACGATCAAACGCACCGCCCGCACCTTTGATGACATGAAGTTGACGCTGAAGCTTGCGGTTTCGGCAGGTGATGGCCCTGTCATCACCAAAGTCAACCAGGGTGCCGGTGACATGGGGGCGATGGTCAAGGAGGGATTGCTTCTGCCGGTCGACGACGACATCAAAAAATATGGCTGGGATAAACTCCAGTCGGATTCCGTGCTTGCTCGAGACCGCTGGGAGGATGGAAAATTTGGGGTCGGTAAGACCTACGGCATATCAGGTCTCGCCGAGATCGTTGGCCTCTACTACAATAAAAAAATCCTCGCCGATGCGGGAGTAGCGCTGCCGCAAACCTTCGAGGAGCTGTTGGCCGGTCTCGACAAGCTGAAGGAAAAGGGCGTTCCGCCCTTCATGATGGGCTCTGCAAAGCAACATCTGGCCCTGCACATGATCGGCGCCATCGACCAAGCGCATATCGACGCCAGCAATCGCGCCGAGCTTGACGATCTGATTTACGGACGTGGCGGCTCCTGGAACACCAAGGGGAACATCGAATCCGCCAAACTCGTGCAGCAATGGGCACAGGGCGGTTATTTTTTCCCCGGTTTCGAAGGCATCTCGGGTGACGACGCCGTCCAGCTTTTCATTTCCGGGCAGGGCGCGTTCCTGATCTCCGGGACCTGGTATTTCGGTGACATGCAACACAATCCGGATATCGGCTTCATGGCGATTCCCGCTCCGAAGGGTGTTTCCAAACCCATGAGTGTCGGGGGCGTGGATCTTGCCTGGGCGATAACGAGCCTTGCCAAAAGCAAGCCGACACAGGACCTAGCCGGCGCATATATCGATTATATGGTCTCAGAAAAGGCTGCTGAAACCTGGGCCAATGCTGGCTATCTTCCGGCTACTTCGCTCGCGGCTGACGCAAAGCCAAAGCTCACGCCGCTCCTCACTTCCGGCATCGAAATGTGGAAGACACTCAACGCAAACGACGCTCTCGGCCATTACCCCGATTGGTCGAGCCCAACGATGCTGAAGACAATAGACGACAACACGCCGCTTCTTCTGTCCGGCAATATCACGCCCGAAGCCTTTGTCGATGCTATGGACAAGGATTATCAGGCGTACCTGAAGGACAAGAAATAAAAATTGCGGGCGCTGGTCACGGCCGTCCCTGGCGGTCGTGGCCTCAGTCGGGTCGATCCAAATAAATGAGCACTGCGATCGGCTTGCTGCGCGATGACCACAGCTTTGGCTTTATGGAGTAATGGATGAAACGCTCCGCACTTGACGGCTCGCAACGGACCAATTTTATCTATTTATTGCCTGGATTGCTGTTCTACGCGGCTTTTGTCTTTGGACCGATCGTCGCGGCTTTGGGTTTGAGCCTGACCAGTTGGGACGGCTTGAGCATGCCCAAGTGGGTTGGTTTGGGCAATTACGCCGATCTTTTTTCTGACAGCCGTTTTTATATTGCCTTGCGTAACAATGCCGAGCTTATGATCTTCTATTGTGTCCTGCCGCTCGTGCTCGGCATAACTCTTGCCGCTTGCGTCTGGAATCTGAAGCAGCGCGAACAACTCGCCCTGCGCACCTTCCTGTTCCTGCCTTATATCATGCCGACTGCCGTGTTGGGCATCATCTGGGCATGGCTCTACAATCCCGCATTTGGCCCGTTCAATCAGTTTCTGAGAGCGGTGGGGTTGGGCGCCTTCGCGCTCCCGTGGTTGGGCGATTTCAATTTTGTGCTTCCCGCGGTCGGGATCGTTGCCACTTGGTATTTCTTCGGTTTTTGCATGGTCATCTTCCTGACCGGAATTCAGCGCATCGACCCGTCTCTTTTCGACGCTGCCAAGGTCGATGGCGCTTCGGGGCGAAAAACCTTTTTCTGGATAACGCTGCCGCTTCTCTTGCCTGAAATAAGGGTGGTTTTGCTGCTGACGGTCATCGCGTCAATCAAAAGCTTCGACCTGATTTTTACAATGACCCGGGGCGGACCCGCCAACGCGACGCTCGTCCCGAACATCTACATGTATCAGCTTGGCTTCGAGCTTAATCGGTTCGGCGCTGCGGCGGCCATCGCCATTGTCGGCGCTATACTCACATTCGTCATCAACTACGCAATTCACCGGCTGGTGGGCTCGCAGAACAAAGGACGGGCTTGATGAGCCGTTGGTCTAACATCCCCGCCGGTACGCTATTCCTTCGCATTGTCCTCTGGCTTCTTGCTTTCGTGACGATCACGCCGTTCCTGCTGCTGCTTCTAACCTCAATAAAGAGCAAGGCCGACGTTCTGCAGGGTGCGTTCGCGCTGCCGGCATATCCGCATTTCGAAAATTACGTCGATGCCTGGAATGCCGGACATTTCAATATCTACTTCT
This sequence comes from Rhizobium sp. CB2179, assembly GCF_057653455.1. Classification (NCBI taxonomy): domain Bacteria; kingdom Pseudomonadati; phylum Pseudomonadota; class Alphaproteobacteria; order Hyphomicrobiales; family Rhizobiaceae; genus Rhizobium; species Rhizobium sp. CB2179. Next base: position 1,299,851 of record NZ_CM172781.1, read on the forward strand.
GGAATTCGATCATCGTTGTCATACCCGTCGTTGCTGCAAGCGTCTTTCTAGGCCTGCTGACCGGTTTTGCCTTCGCCTACCTGTCATTTCCGCTCCGGCGTACGCTGTTCGCTATTCTGACGCTCGGCATGATGGTGCCGGCGGAAGCCTTCATCATCCCGCTTTATTATGAAATGAGGTATCTGGGATTGATCAATACCTATGCGGCTCTGATTTTGCCGCAGATCGCGATGTCGATACCGTTCTCGACGATCTTCCTCGCCAGCGCGATGCAGCAACTGCCGGAAGAAGTTCTCGAAGCGGCGGTTCTCGATGGCGCCGGACGCTTCTATATCCTGCGCAAGATCGTTATCCCACTCATGGTGCCGGCAATGTCGACACTGGCGCTGTTCCTGTTCATATGGACCTGGAACGAGTTTCTCATTCCGTTCATTCTGGTCAATGACGACGCCTATCGGACGCTGCCCCTCGGCATGTTGTTTTTCCAGGGACGTTACACCGTCAACACGCCGGTTCTGACCGCCGGCGCGGTGATTGTCATTTTCCCGCTCATCGTGACTTATCTGGTTTTCCAGCGACGGTTCATTGCCGGCCTGACGGCAGGAGCGACGAAATAGACAGCCGATTCGGTCGGCGGCAAGACCCTACGCCGCTCCCCTCATTCTTCGTTCGCGCTTGTGGCGCACTTCCAGCGCCGCGCAGCCCCAGACCGTGCCAAGCAGCAGATAGACATGGCGCCAGTGGTCGATGTCGATGACGTTGCCGATTGTCGCATGGCCGAGAACCGAGATCCAGGCGATCATCAGGAAGGGTTGCCACGGCCGGTCCAGTAGCAGGTTTCGGAAGCCGAGAGCGAGCGTCCAGAGAAGCATGCCGACATAGCTGACGAAGCCGAGCCAGCCATAGGAGGTGAGCGATTTCAGCCAGATATTGTGCTCGTCCTCGGGAAACATCGTGCCGAACACCAGCGGGCCGATGCCGAGCGGCCGCTCCATCATCATCGTGAAGCCGATCCGGTGGCGCTCGAAGCGACCGAGATGTTCGCCGTCATATTGCTGTACCAGCTGGGCGCGCGCCGAAAACAGTTCGGCGACCTTCGGGATCTGCAGCGCCACCAGCAGCGACGCGATCAGCATGATGATCGCCGCCAGCGACAGGACCAAGACGCGCAAGCGAAAGGCGCCGCTGCGCTCCTTCAACAGCATGATGAAGATCAGCAGCACCACGCCGAGCGCAAAGAGCCCCCAGGCGGCGCGAGAAAAGGAGAGGAAAATGCCGAGCGCAAGCACCAGCAGGGCGGCGGCCTTCAGCGGCGATTTCTTCAGGTCGCCGACCAGGATGCCGTGGACGAGATAGAGCGATGGCGGCACCAGGAAGGGGCCGAAGACGTTGGGGTCCTGGAAGGCGCCCTTGGCACGGTCGTAGAGCGTGAAGATTTCCGCGCCCGGAAAGGCGTGGAAATAGCCGAGTATGCCGAGCGCGGAGGTGGCGACGGCGGCAAAGGTCCAGGCATTGAAGATCAGCGGCAACCGCTTGTGGCTGTCCTCGATGATTGCCGCGTAGAAGACCGCCGTCAGCGCCAGGAAGGTCGACACCGCGATATACATCGGCGCGGTTGCCAGGTCCTTCATCTGCGTCAGCGACAGCATGCCGCCGATATTGAAGGTCAGCAGCAGGGCCAGCAGCGGCGCCACGCCGCGCGAAATCCTGAGGCCCAGGATGAACCAGAGGCCGATCAGCCCCGCCATCCAGAGTTCATAAGGTGCCGGCTCGTCGATCACGAAACCGGAAAGGAAGACGCCGAAGGCGACGAAGGCCGAGCCGATCAGGCGCAGCGTCATCCGCTGCGGTTGGGCGACACGGGGATATGTCGCCTCGATCGCGGTCAATAGGCGTTTTCCGTGTTGAGCAGCCGGATCGGTGTCAGGAACAGGATCTTGAGATCGAACCAGAGCGACCAGTTCTCGATGTAATAGAGGTCGTAGGCCGTGCGGAACTTGATCTTCTCGTCATTGTCGACTTCGCCGCGCCAGCCGTTGATCTGCGCCCAGCCGGTGACGCCCGGCTTGACGCGATGGCGGGCGAAATAACCCTCGACGACATCGCCGAAGGCGCGGTCGCGCGCCTGAGCGAGAACGGCGTGCGGACGCGGGCCGACGAGCGAGAGATCTCCCCTCAGCACGTTGAAAAGCTGCGGCAGTTCATCGATCGAGGTCTTGCGGATGAAGCGGCCGACGCGGGTGACACGCGGATCGCCCTTGGTCACCGCTGCCTTGCCGGTGGGGTCGGCCATGTTGGTGTACATCGAGCGGAACTTGAAGACGTTGATGATTTCATTGTTGAAGCCGTGGCGCTTCTGCATGAAGAAGATCGGGCCTTCCGACGTTGCCTTGATGGCGATCGCGGTCGCGACCATGATCGGCCAGAGCAGCGCAAGTGCGACGATCGTGAAGAAGATGTCGAAACCGCGCTTGGCGACGGAATCCCAGTCGCGGATCGGCTTCTTGAAAATATCGAGCATCGGCACCGAGCCGACATGCGAATAGGCGCGCGGCCGGAAGCGCAGCCGGTTGGCATGCGCGGCAAGGCGGATATCGACCGGCAGAACCCAAAGCTTCTTCAAAAGGTCGTAGATACGGGCCTCGGCCGACAGCGGCAGGGCGATGATCAGCATGTCGATGCGCGTTAGCCGCACGAATTCGACGAGTTCGGCGACGGTGCCGAGCTTCGGATAACCGGCGACCATGATCGGCGAGCGTTTCTCGCCGCGGTCGTCGAAGATGCCGCAGATGCGGATGTCGTTGTCGGCCTGCTGTTCGAGGACGCGGATCAGATCCTTGGCCGGCTCGCCGCCGCCGACGATGACGGCACGGCGTTCCATGATGCCGTTGCGCGCCCAGTTGCGGACGCCGTAGGCGACGAGGAAGCGCTCGGCCGCGAGGAAGAGAGCGCCCGCAGCAAACCAGACGATATAGGCATCGACCATCGCCGATGTCGTGCCGCGAAGAAGTGCGAACAGGCCGGTGGTGAGGACAAACGCGATCGTCCACGCAACGAGGATGCGCGGTATCAGACGCAGCTTGGAGCGAAGTGCCGGAATTGTGTAAGTATCGGCAAGCTGCAGGCTGATGACGGTCAAGGCCGAGGCAATCGCCGCCATGCCCGCCCGCATCAACGGGGAATCGCCGCCGTCGCCTGGGCTGAAATAATAGGTGATCAGAGCTATCGCAAAGAGCGCCAGGAATTCGAGCAGCCGCAATTGCCCGATGATGATCGTTGGCGAACGGGTTCCGTCACGGAACTGTTCGGCGATCTGCCGGGCATAGGGGTTGATCTCAGTCGGATCGGAAGGCTTCTCCTGACCCGCTTCGCCGCGCACCTCGATGTCGGAAACCTGCTTGCGCAGTGCGTCCACGTCGAATTGATCGCCTTTTTCCAGCTTGTTCATGGGGTTTCATCGCTCGTTGTTACCCAAGCGAAATAGCAGAAAGCCCCTAAGAAACATTTACGAGGCCACAGGCAATACTTGGCCGGCAGCGGGATTGACGAGCTCTTGGTACAATTTCAGGACATCACGCGCCATGACGGCGGAGGAAAACACCGCCTTCACCGCCTCGGGCTTCGGCATCGTCCTGGCGTGCCAGTCGGGCGTGCTCAGCGTTTCAGCCATGACGCGGGCGAGATCGTCGGAATTGCCGGGCTCCACCAGTGCTGCGCTTTCGGCGCCGAGCACCTCTGGAATGCCGCCGACACGGCTTGCGATGATCGTCTTGCCGGCGCCTAGCCCCTCGAGCACAATATAGGGCATGGCTTCGGCGCGCGAGGGAACGACGAGGTTCTGCGCCATGGAGAAGGCTTCGTGGACCCGCATTGCCGGCAGCATGCCGATGCGTTTGCCAAGGCCGCGTTCGACCATCATCTCACGGTAGCGGTCGCGATCCGGCCCGTCGCCGATCATCAGCGCCGACAGTGGCCTGCCGAGCAGCCGTTCGGTCTTGGCGAAGGCATCGACAAACAGATCGGGACCTTTGAGGTCCCGCAGCATTCCCACATAGATGAAATGCACGGCATCCGAGCGGGTCGGGATCGGCTCGAAATCGCGCTCGCCAATGCCGTTGTAGATCAGTCTCGTCTTCGTCCGCGGCTTACCCACCTTGCGCGCATAGATGTCGCGCTCATATTCGCAGATGAAGACCAGCGCATCGGTGAAATATTCCTGCAGGCGCTCCATCCTGAGGACGAACTGTCCGCTGAGCGAGGAGCGCGAATAATGCAGGCTTCCGCCATGCGCGGTATAGAGGCGGGCTACGCGATACCTGTTCACCCGCAACGCTGAGCCGGCAAGTCGCGCGAGCACACCGCCCTTGGCGCCGTGCCCGTGCAGCACATCCGGCCGCAAACTTTTGATTTTCTTGTATGTATCCCACATCGTCGCAATATCGGACGGGCTGATCGACCGCCGGATCGGCACGCGTGTCAGGCCGAGCGAGAGATAGGGACGGATATCGTCGAACAGGCTGTCCTCGTACTCGCCGCCGGTCGAGCTGTCGCAGAGGATGCCGATTTCATGGCCGGCCTTGCTGTGTTCCTCGACGAGATCGCGGACATGGCGGAAAATTCCGCCGACCGGCGACCTGAAGCAATGGAGGATGCGGAGCGGCTGCTGTTCTGCCATCGCTCAGAAAAGCCGTTCGCGAACGTAGATCGTGTCACCTGCGATGATCGGTCCCGATATGTTGATGCGGCCTGTCAGCACCTGTCCGTTGATCTTGCGGGTAACATCGACCATGCGCTGGTTGGCGCGGCTGGTGAAGCCGCCGGCAATCGCGATCGCATTCTGCACCGTCATGCCGGGAACATAGGCATACTGGCCGGGCTGGCCGACTTCACCCATGATGAAGACCGAACGGTAGCGATCGACATCGATGGTGACGTCGGGATCGCGAAGATAGCCTTGCTGCAGTTTCTGGGCAATCTGGCCTGAGAGTTGCTGCAGGGTTCGGCCGCGGGCAGGGACCTGGCCGATGAGCGGGAAGGCGACATAGCCGGCCTGATCCACCGTATAGGTGTTGGTCAGGCTTTGCTGGTCGAAGACGGTGATGCGCAGCCGATCGCCGCTATCCAGTGTATAGGGCTGGATGGTGGCCTCGTTGAAGGCCTTCGGCGCCGGCTTGTACGTCGTGCAGCCGCCCAATGCTGCCGTCATGGCTGCAAGGCTTAGGGCCAAAAGGATCTTGGGCTGGACGACAGACATCCGCTTGTGCTCACAAAAATGAACTCGGTGCAGTCGTTATCGATCCGTTAGGGTTAATGCCCGGTAAAGGGTGCGTGCAATTTCCCGGTTTCCTTCATCGATCATCGCTCTTTGCCGGTGAGATCGCCATTAACCGTTGAGTTACCATGGTCGTTTACGCTTACGGCACCTTTGTTGTGGAGTAAGAGCATGTCCGGCGTAGCTCGTGATCAGGATGTGGACATCGACCTCGGCCAGTTGGTCCGTGCGGTCTGGGCGCGCCGTCTGCGGATTTTGACAATCACCCTCGTGGGGGCGGGCGTCGCCTTTGCCGGCGCCAAGATCATGTCGCCGCAATATCGCACCGAAACACGTATCCTCATCGAACCTCGGGCGCCGGCCTTCGCCAGCACGCAGCAGATCAACGACGCCAGCGCCGGCCCTCTGATGGATGAGCTGAACATCGCTAGCCAGGTGCAGCTTCTGCAATCGGCCGATCTCCTCAAGAAGGTCATCAACGATCTGAAGCTCTATAACCTGCCGGAATTCGACGATGCCGCCAGCGGTTCAGCCATGAGCAGCATCCTGGTGAAGCTGCACCTGAAGAAGAACCCGCTGGAAAATCCGCCGGAAGAGCGCGTCATCGACGCCTTCGTCGAACGCCTGCAGGTCTATCAGGTGCCGGGTTCACGCGTCATCGGCATCAATTTCACCTCCAAGGACCCGAAGCTCGCCGCCGCCATCCCGAACGCGATGGCGAATGTCTATCTTTCGACCCAGAGCGGCGCCAAGCTCGATTCCAACTCCGAGGCGACCCGCTGGCTGGAGCCGGAGATCGAAGGCCTGCGCCGGAAGGTCAGTGAAGCCGAGAAGAAGGTCGCCGAATACCGTACCGCGCACGGGCTGTTGCAGACGAACGGCACGACCACTTTTCCGGCCCAGCAACTGAACGATATCTCCGCCGAACTGACACGCGTGCGGGGCGACAAGGCCAATGCCGAGGCGAGGGCGCAGGCGGTGCGCAATGCGTTGTCTTCGGGCGAAGCCTCCGATACGCTGCCCGACATCATGTCCTCCCAGGCGATCCAGCGGCTGAAGGGGACGGAATCCGGCCTGCAGTCGCAGATCTCCGATCTGCAGACCAGCCTTCTCAACAACCATCCGCGGCTGAAAAGCCTGCGCGCCCAGCTCTCCGATATCCGTACCCAGATCCGCCAGGAGACGCAGAAGATCCTGGCGAGCATCGAAAACGAGTCCAAGGTCGCGGATCTCCGCGCGAGCGAACTCGAGCGCCAATCGGACACGGTGCAGGCCACCAGCGCCCGCGCCGGTGAGGACGAGGTCGGTCTCAACGCGCTGGAGCGTGAGGCGAACGCCCAGCGCCAACTGCTCGAAACCTATCTGGTGCGCTACCGCGAGGCCGCCTCCCGCGCCGACAGCAATTCGAGCCCAGCCGATGCCCGGATCGTTTCCAAGGCCGTCGAGCCGGTCGATCCTTATTTCCCGAAGGTGGTGCCGATCGTCGTCGTCGCTGCCGTCGCGACGCTGATCATGAGCGCCATCGTCATCATGCTGGCCGAACTCTTCAGCGGCCGGGCGCTCCGCCCTACAGATCTGGCTTCAGAGACAATCGAGGCAGAAGCGGTCGTCGAGGAAAAACATATACCGCAGGCCACTCCGATCGCCGCTACCGCCGGAAAACCCGTTCAGCCGAGTATGCTCGCCGTCGTCGCGGAGGAAGAGGATACGATCGAGGACGTGAAGGTTGCCGATGAGGCGCCAGAGGACGAGCCGGAGGATGACAACGAATTCTCCGTCGCCTCAGTTGCGGATTATCTCACCGGCAGCCGCGCGCCGCTGGCAATCGCCATATCTCCGACTGGTGACAGCGGCTCGGCGGCGACGGTTTCGCTGACCCGCATGCTCGCCGATGCCGGTCACCGCGTCATCCTGATCGATATGACCGGCTCCGGCTACCCCACGGAACTGATGGCCGAGGACCCGGCCGCCCTTGGTGTCACCGATCTGCTTTGCGGCGAGGCTGCCTTCGGCGATACGATCCACGGCGACCGCCTTTCCGATGCCCATCTCATTCCCCGGGGCCAGAGCGACGTGCGCCGCGCCATGCGTGGTGTCGACCGACTGTCGTTGCTGCTCGATGCACTCGCCGCCGCCTATGACCTCGTGGTGGTCGAATGCGGTTCGGCCGATGTCGCCGGCGTCTCGCGGCTGACGCGCAGCCGGGACGTCGAGATCATTCTCTCGCTGCCTGAGGTCGAGGAGACCATTTTCGTTGCACTGATGACGGAATTCCAGGCTGCCGGCTATGAGCGCGTCGTGCTGATGTCGGGCGGCGAAGCGGCCGAACAGACCCTCGGCCGGGCTGCTTGAACGGCTAGCCGATCCGTGCCCGGATGCCTTGGGCGAATTTATAGAGCTTCGGGCGCGCCTTGATGTGCGCCTTGCCGTGGGTGACGATCCGGTGAGCGGCGCCGGCGACGACGCCGAACGGCGATACCGGCAGCACCACGTCATAATGCGCGGTCTCGACCGGCGCCCAGGAACGCTTGTAGGTCTGGTCGCCGAGGCCGAAATCGAACAGTGCGACACCCTTGCCATGCAGTCCCGAGATGGTCTGCCAATAGAGGAATTCGCCGGGGCTAGTATCCGGCACGAGCTCTTCGTCGATCGCGCCGAACTGGCAGATGATATGGTCACCCTTGCGCGAGATGCCTGATATCGCGGCGATCTTACCCTCAAGTTCGCCCTTGAGCCGGAGCATATGCATCTGCAGCCCGAAATACTGCCTGGTGTCGTCCCGCTTGTCGATGAGACCGTGCAGGAAGGTCTGCGTCTCCCTATCGGCAAAGACGTCGGGCAGGCCAAGGCTGGCGAAACGGGCGCTTTTCAGGCGGAAGAAGATATCGAGCAGGCCGTGCTGTTCTTCCGATGTCCGAGGAATGAGGTATTCGAAGCCGCCGGCCGCCTCGAGGCGCTTCGACTGAACACGGAATTTCTTGCGCCGGTTCTTGGCGTTGAGCTGCTTCAGCGTGTCCTCGAAAGCGGGAAGGAACGGCAGCTGATAGGCGTGATTCTGGTTCTGCACCACCGGCAGCCCGGCGAGCGGGCTCTCGCGCCCACGCCATTCCAGCGGAATGTTCTGCAGCAGCAGCAGATCGGCGCGGCCCTTCAGCGCATGCCGGAGCCGGCCGGCGAACTCATGGGGGGCGATGATCCTGCCGGCTTCGGCAAAGCTCTCTGCGAATAGGCCGGTATTGATATTGCTGTGATCGGCGGCGATGAATTTCGCCGTCGTGAGCCCGCGAGACTTGACGATCTCGGCCGGCAGAATGAAGGCGGTCTGACCCGCATGAGTGCCTTTGAGGATCGCAAGCGGCCGCTGGAAGGCGCTCACCCAGGCGGCGCACCAGTCGTAGCTCTGATGCAGGGACTGGAGATTGTCGCGCTCCAGCGCCCTCCACTCATCCTCCAGCGGCTGCATCGTATCGAAGACTTCGATGTCGATTTCAGCCATGGCGAGTTTCATGCTCAGCTGGCGCAGGCGCGAAATGGCCGTATCGGCCAGCGCCACGTCGTCGGACGGCTGTTCATGGACATCGAGCTTTTGCGTCTGCACGATTTTCTCCGGTCAAGAATGCTGAACGGGAAGGTAGGTATGCCAGACGTATATTTGGTTTAACCGCACGCGCTGGGCGAGGTTTTCCGCGGATCACGGTTATTCGGCCGTTAATGGCCCTAAAGCATGTCGCGCAAAAGTGTGCCGCGGTTTTGCGACAACGACATGCGTAAAAACAAAGACCTAAAGCGCGACAAGCGAATCTGAAAGATCGCGACGCGCTTTAGCGCAGCGGGGGGCCGGCCATCCATTTGATGATAACCATCGCCGGCAACACCCAGAGCAGGCCGGTGAGCAGGAAATAGAGCAGATGTCCCCACCAGGGCGCGTTGCCGAGCGTCGCCACCGCGATCGTATTCGCCACCAGCGCATAAACGAGCACGAGCACGATGATCAGGATCGTGCCGATGAATTTGCGGAGGCGGACGGGCATCGGTTATCTCTCGGCATGGAGGGGGGAACCGGCGCGACGGCATGCCGCAAAGGTTCGGGGCTTGTTTTGCATGAGCCGGTGGGGCAAATCAACTGCCGGATAGAAGGAGACATCATGGCCGTCGCAAACCTGACCACGGAACAGGCGATCCTGAGCGAAATGCGCAGGCAGAATCGCGACCGCCGCGCCCTGCGCTTCTGGCTGGGCTTCGTGCTTTTGGCGCTCTTCTGTCTCGTGCTCGTCGGCGGCGCCACGCGGCTGACCAATTCCGGCCTGTCGATTACCGAGTGGAAACCGATCCACGGCGTCATCCCACCGCTGTCGGCTGCCGAATGGGAGGAGGAATTCCGCCTCTATCAGCGCATTCCCGAATTTCAGCAGTTGAACAGTTCCATGACCGTCGATGAGTTCAAAGGCATCTTCTGGTGGGAGTGGGCGCATCGGCTGATCGCCCGCGGCATCGGCGTGATCTTCGCGCTGCCGCTGATCTATTTCTGGCTGACGGGGCGGATCGAAAAGCGTCTGCGCTGGCCGCTCGTCGGCATCCTGGCGCTCGGCGGCCTGCAGGGTTTTATCGGTTGGTGGATGGTGTCCTCGGGCCTTTCCGTCCGCACCGACGTCAGCCAGTACAGGCTGGCGACGCATCTCGTCATGGCCTGCCTGATCTTTGCCGGCTGCATGTGGATCATGCGCGGTCTCTCCAGACATTCCGACGATCCGGCGCCGACCGGAAGCTCGCGCGGTTTTGCCGCGGCGATCGCCATTTTCGCGCTATTCCAGATCTATCTTGGCGCGCTGGTGGCGGGGCTCGACGCCGGTTTCTCCTACAATACCTGGCCGCTGATGGATGGTGCCGTCATCCCCTCCGATCTGCTGATCCAGCAGCCCTTCTGGATCAATGCCTTCGAGAACCCGAAGACGGTGCAGTTCATCCACCGCATCGGCGCCTATACGCTCTTCGCATTGACGCTGATCAACATGATGATCGCCCTTCGCGCAGCACCTTGGACCACCCACGCACGCCGCGCCATCGTGCTTTTCGCGCTGGTGACGTTGCAGGCGGCAATCGGCATCGCCACGCTGCTGATGCAGGTGCCGCTTCACTGGGGCCTGCTGCATCAGGCCGGTGCGCTGGTAGTTTTCGGTTTCGCCGTCGCCAACTGGCGCGGTTTTTACGGCGAATATCCGCGTGGGACGATGATCGCCGAGCGCGATTGAGGCGAGTGGCCGTAGCTCGGGGGATCTACCGCAGTACGCTGTCGAGCAGCGGCATGCCGATGATGGCGGCGGCGGCGATCAGGACGTAGCAGGCGATGCGGAAGGTCCGTTCTTCGGCAAGCCCGAACAATTTCGAGCCGCCATAGAGCCCGACCGCATAACTCGGCAGAATGACGGCGGTGAGCGCGAAGACGGCAGGCACGAACAGTCCGCCGAAATAATAGCTGATGGCGCTGAAGACGGACGAAATCGAGAAATAGAGCACCACATTCGCCCGGACGCGGGTGAAATTACTCTTGCCGCCGAGCCAATAGGCGACAACCGGCGGCCCGCCGAGCTGCGCAGCGCCGCTGAAAAGCCCGGCAATCAGCCCGACGCCGCTGGTGAGTGGTGCGGACGCCTCCCCGTGATAGCGCCATCCCGATACCAGCAGCGCAAGCAGGCAGATGGCGATGATCGTGATACTCCAGCGCAAGAGCAGCGGATCGAGCAACGTCAGGATCGCCGTGCCGGCTGGGATGCCGAGCGCAGCACCTGCCGCCATGACGAAAACCTCGGGTCGGTTGGCGCCGCGCCAGGCCGGCGGGATCATCCCGAGTGACGCAATGCCGTCGATGACGAGCAGGATCGGTGAGATCAGCTTCGGGCCGACGATCGCGCCGCCGAGCGGAACGAAGATCAGCGCGGCGCCAAAGCCAGAAAAGCCGCGGGCAAGCCCGGCGATGAAAGCAAAGGCCATCAGCGCATAGATGCCGTGGTCGGGCAGGGCAGCCGTAAACCATGCGTGCACGCCATCGACCAGCGCATCGAGCGTCATGACATCAGGCTCCGTGATTCGGGAATGGCGGGCAAGGAAGGTCTGCTCTCATAGCCCAATCGTCGCCGATGATCGAGCCGAAAGCGATGCTGCGGCCGCCGAGGGAGGCGGCCGCGGGAAAGATCATGATGAAGACATCGACACAAAGCTCGAGCGGCATCACGTCGATGCCGTCGTCTGCGCCTTACGAGGCGAGCATCAGGTCCATGTTCTGGACGGCGGCGCCCGATGCGCCCTTGCCGAGATTGTCGAGCAGCGCCACGAGGTTCACCTGCGAAGTGCCTGCGGTGCCGAAGACGAAGAGCTTCATCGTGTCCTTGCCTTCGAGCTCGATGGCATTGACGCGGGGCAGAGCCCTGCTTTCTGTCAGCGGCACGACACTGACGATATCCTGGCCGGCATAATGGGCAACGAGGGCCGCATGGATGCTTTCCATCGTCGTGCCCTCGGCGAGATCGTCGAGATGCAGTGGCACCTGCACGATCATACCTTGAGCAAACTTGCCGACGGACGGCGAGAAGATCGGCGCGCGGTCGAGCAGGCCGTGCACGGTCATTTCGGGCACATGTTTGTGGGTGAGCGGCAGGCCGTAGAGGAAATGCGGCGCGGTGATCGCATCCGGGTGATCCGGGTTTTCCATCTGCGCAATCATCTGCTTGCCGCCGCCGGTATAACCGGAGACTGCGTTGACCGTAACCGGATAGCCGTCCGGCAGGATGCTGGCGGCGCGCAGCGGCCGGATGAGGCCGATCGCTCCGGTGGGATAGCAGCCAGGATTGGCGACGAAACGGGCGGCCCTGATCCTGTCGGCCTGGGCGCTGTCCATTTCGGCAAAACCATAGGCCCAGCCGGGATTGATGCGGAAGGCGGTCGAGGTGTCGATGACGCGCACATTGTTGTTGGCCGAAACCATCTGCACCGCTTCCTTCGACGCATCGTCGGGCAGGCAGAGAATGGCGATGTCGGCGCCGTTCAGCATATCCTCGCGCAAGGCGGCGTTGCGCCGCTCGGCTTCGGGTATGGACAGAAGTTCGACATCGCGGCGGCCGGCCATGCGCGTGCGGATCTGCAGACCCGTCGTGCCGTGTTCGCCGTCGATGAAGATTTTCGGTGCCATGTTAAACCTGCGCTTTCAATGGGTTCTGAAGGTTTCCGGATTCAGTTTGAGGATGATAGGTCAGCCTTGTGACACGGCGATGGCGCGTCGCTCGGCATGAAGCCCCAGCATATACATCGCCACCGTTGCCCCCGCAATGGCGGTGATATCGGCGTGATCGTAGGGCGGCGATACCTCGACGACGTCGGCGCCGCGAATATCGAGCTGGTGCAGACGCTGCAGCACCGAGAGGATCTTGGCGCTCGAAGGTCCGCCTGAAACCGGCGTGCCGGTGCCCGGCGCAAAGGCCGGATCGAGGCAATCGATATCGAAGGTGAGATAGGCCGGCGCCCCGCGCGTATGGGAGATGATCGCCGAGGCGATATCGCTGGCGCTCATCTCCTCGACCTGATGACCGTAGAGAATATTGACGCCGCAATCCTCAGGCGCATGGGTGCGGATGCCGATCTGGATCGACCGGTCTGGATCGATGATGCCTTCGCGGGCGGCTCGCGCCACGAAAGAGCCATGGTCGATGCGCCGTTCCTCGTCGAACCAGGTGTCCTGATGGGCGTCGAACTGCACGAGCGCGAGAGGGCCATGTTTTGCCACATGGGCTTTCAGCAGCGGCCAGGTGACGTAATGATCGCCGCCAAGCGTCAGCAGGAAGGCGCCGCTATCGAGGATGACATTCGCCTGGCGTTCGATAGCGGCTGGCGTGTCCTGATGATTGCCATAGTCGAGCAGGCAATCGCCGTAGTCGATCACCGCCATGTCGGCGAAGAGCTCGCGGTTGAAGGGGTATTGCGCATCATTGTCGAAGATCGCCGAGGCGCGCCGGATCGCCTGCGGCCCGAAGCGTGTGCCCGGCCTGTTCGATGTCGCGGCATCGAAGGGAATGCCCCAGACGGCGACGTCGACGCCGGCGAGCTCCTTGGTGAAGCGGCGGCGCATGAAGGACAGGGCGCCGGCAAAGGTCGGGTCGCTGGCAGCGGAGGTGAGGCTGGTCGCCGTAAAGGCGTGGTCAATCGATCTGTTCGCCAAATCATGCTCCTTTTTCGGTCGCAAAATCATAGTCGCGTTCGATACGGACGCTGCATTGCAGGATCGCCGTTCGACGCCAGAGCGTCGGGTCTCTTGCGAAGGAATTGGCCGATCCCCCGCGCGCAGAAAGGCGTAGGCGAGGTGCGGACGGATTTCAAGCAATCGTTCGGACGACGGCCGCTCGTTATCGTCGAGCGACCGTCATTCGCTCGCTGCCTATCGGACCGGCTCCCGCAGGCACCACAATCCAGCCAGCGTCGTCAGCGCGGTCGCTGAGACATAGCCCACGAGTGGCCAGGCGCTGTCGCCGCCGAGCAGAATCACGAAGAAGGTTCCGGCAAAGCCGACGATGATGCTTTGGACGCAGAAGTAGAGCGCGACCGCCGTTCCCGCCGTGTCGCCAAAGGCGTCGAGCGCGCCGTTGGCGGTGACCGCCGTCGCAACGACGATGCCGATCGCGATGATCCACATCGGCACGACGAAGCTGACGAGGGAAGGCAGCAGAAACAACTCTCCAAAGGCAAGCAGCACGGCGCCGAGAAGCAGTATTGCCATGCCTCTGGCAAGGCTGCCTGCAATGCCCCAGCGCATGACGAAGCCTTTGGCGAAACGCGCCGTCACGATCATCACCAGCGCCACCGTGGCAAAGATGAAGCTGAAGGCGATGCCGGAAAAACCGGCTTTGTCGATCAGGATACGGGGTGCCGTCGAGAAGAAAACGAAGAAGGCGCCCATCGCCGTGCTGAAGCCGCCCGTATAAACCCAGAAGGGAAGACTTGTCAGGATCGGGCGGACATCGATCTTCGCAGTAACGGCAGGGCGGGTTTCGTGCCATCGCATGCCGGCGTTGAAAAGCGCGGCAACCGAAAGGAGGCCGATGACGAGGAAGATGGCGCGCCAGCCGAAGCGATCCGCGATCACGGCTCCGATGATCGGGCCGAGTGCGGGCACGAAAGAGAGGATGGAGCCGAGAAGGCTATAGATCGTGCTGCTTTCGGGACGCCCGGCGTAGACATCACGCACGGTTGCGAAAGTCGCGACGAGGGTCGCCGACGCGCCGACTGCTTGCAGCAATCTCAAGACCACGAAGACCGGCGCCGACGAGGAGCCGGCAAGCAGGAAGGATGACGCGGCAAAGAGTGCAGCACCGCCAAGCAGGACAGGCCGTCGTCCGATAATATCGGAAATTGGGCCGAAGACGATCTGGCCGACACCGAGCACGAGCATGTAGAGGCTGAGGGTCAGTTGGATGACCGCCGGCGAAGTGCCGAGCGCCTCCGGCATGACCGGCACGATCGGCAGATAGATATCCATGGCGAGCGAGGCCAGGATGTCGAAAGGTGCCATAAGCAGCAAGGCTGCCGGCAGGGAATAGGTCCATTGCTGGATTTTGGGATAAGACATGGGAAAGAACCCGCTCAAATGATTTCATTCGGCGGCGATCTGTCTCTTCATCAGTATCGGAATTGACCGGACAGACGCCGCAACAACAGGGCAGAGTTGTTGCGGCTTATTTGTCTGCGGACTTGGTTGTACCCATGATGCGACCCTGACTGCGGCTTCGCTCATTTCCGAAGCGCTTTGCCAAGTTTCTACCAGCGGAGCTGGAACGCGACAATGGCATGCCGGCACGCTTCCCCTTGGTTTAAACAGCGCAAACAAAAAGGCCGGGTTGCCCCGGCCTTCGTAAATTCCGTCTGTCCGAAGCGGTTAACGCTTGGAGAACTGGAACGAGCGGCGGGCCTTTGCCTTGCCGTACTTCTTGCGTTCGACGACGCGGCTGTCGCGGGTCAGGAAGCCGCCCTTCTTCAACACCGCGCGCAGGCCCGGTTCGAAGTAGGTGAGCGCCTTGGACACGCCATGGCGAACCGCACCGGCCTGGCCGGAGAGGCCGCCGCCGGCAACGGTTGCGACGATGTCGAACTGGCCGTCACGGGCAGCCGCGACGATCGGCTGGCGCAGGATCATCTGCAGCACCGGACGTGCGAAATATTCCGCGAATTCCTTGCCGTTGACGGTGATCTTGCCGGAGCCCGGCTTGACCCAGACGCGGGCGACGGCGTTCTTGCGCTTGCCGGTCGCGTAGGAGCGGCCGAGCGAATCGACCTTGCGGACGTGGGCCGGAGCAGCAGCTTCGGAAACCGTGCCGAGATCCTTCAGGGAGGAGAGGTCAGCCATATCAGGCGCTCCTTACGTTCTTTTTGTTGAGCGCGGCAACGTCGAGGGCGACCGGCTGCTGGGCTTCATGGGGATGGTTGGAGCCGGCGTAAACGCGCAGGTTCTTCATCTGGCGACGGCCGAGCGGGCCACGCGGAACCATGCGTTCGACGGCCTTTTCGAGGACGCGCTCCGGGAAGCGGCCTTCGATGATCTGGCGTGCGCTACGTTCCTTGATGCCGCCGGCATAACCGGTGTGCCAGTAGTAGACCTTGTCGGAATACTTCTTGCCGGTGAAAACGACCTTTTCGGCATTGATGACGATGACGTTGTCGCCGTCGTCAACGTGAGGCGTGAAGGTTGCCTTGTGCTTGCCGCGCAGGCGCATAGCGATGATGGAAGCGAGACGGCCAACGACCAGCCCTTCGGCGTCGATGATCACCCACTTCTTCTCCACCTCTGCAGGCTTCTGGGAGAAGGTTGCCATAGTGAATACTCTCTTTTGGGACCCTTGGCCCGAAGGCTTGAAGGGCGTTTCTTGTTGCTTGGATTGGCAGGCACGAGGCATGCCAAAAAGAAAGCAGCCCGGATAGGCTGCGTTCTGGCGCGGTGTATAAAGGGAATGTGATATCGGGTCAATATCGACTTCCCGAAGGTTTAGAAAAATTTTGTAGCAAAAACAGATACTTAGATATGTGGTATTTTGATACCTCACATTTCCGCGGTCGCGGACTGCTGCGCTTGACGTTTTTCACGTCGTCTCTGCCGGTTTGAAATAGCATCCGACGGTCGAAAGCGGCTCTTAACCTTTGAACGCGCGCAGACACTTCATCATTTCGCGAAGGCCGCGTGTCAGATGTTTGTCCCGGCGCAGCACCATGCCGAGGCGGCGCGTGAGCCGCGGGTTCAGCGATGAAGTCGTCACCAGGCCGGCGCGGTCGCGCTTCAGCGCCAGCCCCGGCAGGATCGACCAGCCGAGCCCCACGGCGACCAGCTCTTTGATCGCCTCGATGCTGCCGAACTCCATCGCAGGCCGGATCCTGGTATCCAGTGCAGCCAGCCACGCGTCGATCGCCCGCCTGGTATTGCCTCCCTCATAAAGCAGCAGCGTCCTGTCGCGCATGAAGGCGGCGTCCGGCCCGCCTTCGGGCATCACGCTGCCCGCAGGGGCGACGGCCAGCAATTCCTCCTCGTAGAACGGCTCGATCTCGAAGTTCCGTCCCGATGCCGGCAGGGCGACGACGGCGATGTCGAGGCTGTTGGCCTCCAGATCACGCAGAATGTCGTCGGCATCGCCGATGCGCACGGTGATTTCGAGGCCGGGCATGGATTTTCTCGCAACGGCGATGGCGCGAGGAAGCAGATGGATCGACGCTGTGCCGCCGCTGCCGATGCGCACACGGCCGCTGGCGCCATCTCTGTACGGCATCATCGCTTCTTCCGCGGCAGCCGATTCCTGGAGCAGCCGCCTTGCATGCACGAGGAGGTCGAGGCCTGCAGCGGTCGGCTGCGCCCGCCGCCCGACACGCTCGATCAGGCGTACGCCAAGCCGCTGCTCGAGCCCCTTCACCTGCAGGCTGACGGCCGGTTGCGTCAGGCCTTCCTTGTCGGCTGCGGCCGTAAAGCTTCCGAGATCGGCGACGTTGACGAAGGCGGCAAGCTGATCGAGGTGGAGAGGCATACAAAAGAAATCCTTATGCATATCATAATATCAATAAGCTTCTTTCGCGGCATCTTCCAGCGCATCTTTCATCCGTTGAAGAAAGGAAGAAGAGATGGCCTTGGAATTAAGCGGGATCCTTGACACACCTCGCGATATCGTTCGGTCGAGACTTCGCGGGATGGCGCGATGGAGCCTGCGGCTGCTGATGACGATCGAACATCACCTCGAAAAGCGCCGCAGCCGCCGCACGCTTTTGGAACTCACCGACGACGAGCTTTGCGATGTCGGTCTGACCCGTGCGCAGGCGAGGGCAGAAACATCGAAGTCGTGGTTCTGGTCCTGACGGCAGCGGTCTCTGCGTGGAGTGCGGATCCTGCTCGAAATTTCCGGCGCCTTGTGGCAAAACGTCTGCCTGGAATCGAGCGCAGGGAGAGCAGCATGGCCGAAATCGTATCCTTCCGGAAGGACGCCGGAGCGGAAGAGGGCGGCTTGCTGACCCGCTCGCTGCGCGACGGCGTGCTGCGGCTCGTGCTCAACAACCCGCCGGCCAATGTGCTTTCGATCGCGCTTCTCGAAGCGCTGCTGCAAGAGCTCGAAACGGCCGGGGCGGAGCCGGACGTGCGCGTCGTCGTCATCGCCTCGACCGGCAATGTCTTTTCCGCCGGGCATGATCTCAAGGAACTCACCGCCCATCGCGCCGATGAAGATCAGGGGGTCGGTTTCTTCGAAAGATCCTTCCGGCTTTGCGCCGATCTGATGCTGAAGATCGCGCATCTGCCGAAGCCTGTCATCGCCGAGATCGACGGGCTTGCAACGGCTGCGGGCTGCCAGCTCGTTGCTTCCTGCGATCTGGCGATCTGCACGGACAGTTCGACATTCTGCACCCCGGGCGTCAACATCGGCCTGTTCTGTTCGACGCCGATGGTGGCCGTTTCCCGTGCCGCGCACCGCAAGCAGGCGATGGAGATGTTGCTGACCGGCGAGACGATCGACGCCTCGACCGCCAAGGATTTCGGCCTCGTCAACCGTATCGTGCCGAAGCAGTATCTGGCGCAGGTGGTTTCCAAATATGCGGCTGTGATCGCCAGCAAGTCGCCGCTGACGCTGAAGATCGGCAAGGAAGCCTTCCACCGGCAGCTCGAACTGCCCGTGGAGGCGGCATATGATTATACCGCCAGGGTGATGGTCGAGAACATGCTGACTGAGGATGCGCAGGAAGGGATCGGCGCCTTCCTTGGCAAGCGCAAGGCCGAATGGACAGGCGAGTGATCACGCCAGTCTCAGAAGCAGCCCGCCGATCGCGATGACGACGCCGGCGACGTAGCGCCAGATGCTGGCTTTTTCCTTGAAGACGGTGATCGAGATCACCAGCGCAAACAGGATTGCGGTTTCGCGCAAGGCTGCGACGGTCGCGACCGGGGCTTTCGTCATCGCCCAGAGTGCCAGCCCGTAGGAAGCGATCGAGCCGGCGCCGCCGATAAGGCCGCGCCACCAGTTGCGACGAACGTGACGCATCACAGCGAAAGCGCCGCGCTGGGACGCTGCCCAGGAAAACAGCAGCACCGGCGGCAGCAGCGACATCCACAAAGTGTAGGAAATCGCATTGCCGGAGATGCGCGCGCCGATTCCGTCGACATAGGTGTAGCTGGCGATGACGCAGGCATTGGCAAGCGAGAGGATGACGGCCCGGCTGCTGCCGCGCCGCGCCTCCAGGGCGAGTGTCAGCACGCCGGCCGAGATCGTCATCGTGCCGGCAAGGGCGCCGCCGGAAAGATTTTCCTTCAGGATGAAACCGCTTGTCGCGGCGATCAGGAGTGGCGCGCAGCCACGCATCAGCGGATAGACAAGGCCGATATCGCCAGCCCGGTAGGCGGCGGCGACCAGTTGAAAATAGGCAAACTGCAGGATGGCAGAGGCGCCGATGAACGGCCAGGCCGAGGCGTCCGGCAACGGCAGGAATGGCAGGAACGGCAGTGCCGAAACCGCGCCGCCGGCCGAGATCAGCGCCGCATCGAGGGACTTATCGCTCCCCGCCTTGATGATGGCGTTCCATGTCGCGTGCAGCAGTGCGCCGAAGAGAACGAGCAGGATGACGTCGAGAGGCAAGGGAGTAATCCGGAAAGGATGAGAGGAAGAGGAACACACCTCGCCTTCGGCGTTTCAAATTCCTGAAAAGACAACTTGGATTTGCACGAAAATGCGCGGCGGCGGTCGCTTATGCGTTCATATGTCGAATAGCATTCTTTCAGTATGTGAACAATGGCGACTCATTTTAGCAATTTTTACGTGCGCGCGACATGCGTTCAATCCATGCGATCCTTTCAACTATGAGCTGTTTCTAATGGATGCGGGAACAAAGAGCGATGGTATCGCGAACAAAAAGAGAAAATCTCTAGAGGAATGCGAGAACTGTTTATTCTATGGTACTGAAATATAGATATTATTCTATAACTTTGATATACGGGAAAATTAAAGCTCCTGATTGTGCAATCGTTACGAAATCGCACCGCGGGATTGATCACAAACCTTTCGCAACCGCGAAAGGCGCGCAGTTCCTGCGTCCGCCATGACGGCGAAAAACATCAGAGCTGATGATTGGGAACGAAGAGCATCCCGTCAAGGTTGTCGATGTTCTGGCAGTTCAGCACTTGGCAGCGAGGAGTGTCTTTCGAAGGGATATGCGTCCATTCCGCATAATCGGTCGCGTCGCAATAATTGCTGTTGCGGACATAGCGATCGTAGAGCGGCAAGCCACGGGGAGACTGGTAGCGGAAGATGACCGCGCCCTGATTGTGGATGGCGGCACGCACGCTGGCACAGCTCATGGTGAGCGGATTGTAGCGCGAGATCGCCGACGCCGGCGATGCGGCGAGCACGAGCATGAGGGCAAGAGCGATTTTTTTCATCGAATCATCCTCAGGAAGTATCCAATTCATATATACGGGAAAGACAGCAGCCGGTTTCATGGAAACCCAAAAAAACATGCCGGCCGTGCCGAAGGGCTCTCGGGAGTTGGAGAAGCGGACATGAATCACGACGCCTACACGGATGATTACCTCGCCGGAATCCTGCATTCGATAAAGACCATAGCGCTGACCGGCGCCTCGCCCAATCCGGCCCGGCCGAGCAACGGCGTCATGGGCTATCTGCTGTCGCGCGGCTACGAGGTCATTCCCGTCAATCCGGGGCAGGCGGGCAAACAGATCCAGGGCCGCACCGTTTATGCCCGGCTCGCCGACATTCCCGTGCCGATCGACATGGTCGACGTATTCCGCGCCTCCGAATATCTGGATGGGGTCGTCGAGGAGGCACTGGCGCTGAGCCCGCTGCCGAAGATCATCTGGTCCCAGCTTGGTGTCCGCGACGATGCGGCTGCGGCAAAGGCGGAGGCTGCCGGCATCCAGGTGGTGATGAACCGCTGCCCGGCGATCGAGTATCCCCGTCTTATTGCCTGAGTTGCGGTCCGCGGAGACGGATTTTCCACGGAACGCCCATGGGTTGAAACGGATCGCGATTAACTTTCGTTCGCGAGAGGCTATGATCCTCCCGTCAGCAATAACGGGAGGACGACATGGCCAAGAATGATCCGGGATTCAACACGTTGGCGATCCACGCCGGCGCGCAGCCCGACCCGGCGACCGGCGCGCGGGTAACGCCGATCTACCAGACGACCGCTTTCGTCTTCAATGATTCCGATCATGCCGCCGCCCTCTTCGGTCTGCAGGCTTTCGGCAACATCTACACCCGCATCATGAACCCGACGCAGGCGGTACTCGAGGAGCGTGTCGCAGCGCTCGAGGGCGGCACGGCAGCCCTTGCCGTCGCCTCCGGCCATGCGGCGCAGGTGATCGTCTTCCACAATATCATGCGTCCTGGCGAGAATTTCATCGCTGCCCGCCAGCTCTACGGCGGCTCGATCAACCAGTTCGGCCACGCCTTCGAGAATTTCGGCTGGCAGGTGCGCTGGGCCGATGCCGCCGATCCGGCAAGCTTCGAAAGCCAGATCGACGACAAGACGCGCGGCATCTTTATCGAAAGCCTGGCCAATCCCGGCGGTACCTTCGTCGATATCGCCGCCATCGCCGACGTCGCGCATCGCCATGGCCTGCCGCTGATCGTCGACAACACGATGGCGACACCCTATTTCATCCGTCCGATCGAACACGGCGCCGACATCGTCGTGCATTCGCTGACGAAGTTTCTGGGCGGCCACGGCAATTCCATGGGCGGCCTCATCGTCGACGGCGGCACGTTCGACTGGTCGAAATCCGGCAATTACCCGATGCTGTCGAGCCCTCGGCCGGAATATAACGGCATGGTCCTGCACGCCACTTTCGGCAATTTCGCCTTTGCGATCGCTGCCCGCGTGCTCGGTCTGCGCGATCTCGGGCCGGCGATCTCGCCCTTCAATGCCTTCCTGATCCTGACCGGCATCGAGACGCTGCCGCTTCGGATGCAGCGCCACAGCGACAATGCGATCGCCGTTGCGAAGTGGCTGAAGGCGCACAGCAAGATCGCCTGGGTGAACTATGCCGGGCTCGACGATGATCCGAACCACGCCCTGCAGCAGCGCTACTCGCCGAAGGGCGCCGGCTCCGTCTTCACCTTCGGCGTCAAGGGCGGTTATGAGGCGGGCAAGACGCTGGTCGAGGGGCTGGAGCTCTTCTCCCATCTCGCCAATATCGGCGATACCCGTTCGCTCGTCATCCATCCGGCCTCGACGACGCACCGGCAGTTGACCGACGAGCAGAGGCTCGCTGCCGGCGCGGGGCCTGACGTGGTTCGCCTTTCCGTCGGCATCGAGGACGTCAAGGACATCATCGCCGATCTCGAACAGGCGCTCTCGAAGATCTGAGATCAACGAAGTCTATGGTGACCATGACAAACTTTCTCACCTTCAGCATCGACGGCGTCGAACCCGAGTTCGGCGCCCCTGAAGCCGATCGGATTATCTCCGGCGATCCGCATTTCCGTACCTGGAATCTGGAGGAGGTCGAAGGCGGCCTCTATTCCGGTATTTGGGAGGCGACACCGGGCAAGTGGCGGATCGTCTACGAGGAGTGGGAATATTTCAGCCTGCTGTCCGGCCACTCGATCGTGACGGAGGACAGCGGTGAGCCGGTTCATCTGAAGGCGGGCGACCGGATGATCCTCAGACCCGGCTTCAAGGGAACGTGGGAAGTCGTTGAAACGACTCGCAAGGACTATGTGATCAAGGTTTGAGCGGGCCAGCAGACCGACGCTGACGATGGCGGACGGTCCCGATTTGCGGCGATGACGGCCCGTTTCTGCGAATGGCGGCGCCTCTTTCCCGGATAGCACGCTTTTAACCAAACCCATTAATCGGGCCTACATCGGCAAATGCTAAACCTTATCTGCAGCGCATTGCGGACATGATGTCTCCTGCCGTCCCACAGACATGGCCTTGCAATTAATCTTTGCGGAATTTGCATGTCGTCGAATCTTGCAGCCAGGCACGTTCGGACTCAAACGTCTTCCATCATTGCGACAACCGTCTGTTTCCTTGTCGTCGCCCTCGTATTGACTGGCCTGATGGCGCATGTCGTCGTCACCATGACCCGCTCAGTGAACGAGATCGACGATGCCAGGGCCAGTCGCGCCGCCCGCGCGGCGGTCGCAGCCTTTGTGGCTCGCCTGAGCGGGACAACGACGGACAATGCCATATGGGACGATGCTTATAGTGCGGTCTCATCTCCGGCCGCTGCGGATTGGGCCTATGAGAATTGGGGAAAAACCAGCGAGGATTATGCGCTTTATGACGGCGCGATCGTGACCGGCCCTGACCGGTCTTCGATCGTCTCGGCCTATGCCAAAGGCAAGCCCTTCCAGCCGAGCACGTTTTTCGGGGAAGCTTTTTATCAGCAGATCAATGCTGCTGCCGCTCCGGCGAAGGCGCCGGTGGTCAATTTCATCAAGACCGAAAGCGGTATAGCGCTGATCGCCTCGCAGGCGATCCAGCCGTTCGAGACCGCCGCCGAGGTTCCGAAGTTCAGCGTGCTGAGTTTCTATAAGGAGTTTACGTCGGAGGTTCTCGACACTCTCTCCAACGAACATGAACTCGAGGGGCTGAGCCTCGAGACGACCCCCAAGCCGGGATCCCTGAACACGCCGATCACCGACATGAAGGGAGCCGTCATCGGCTATCTCGTTTGGCCGAGCAAAGCCCCCGGAAGCGCCGTGTTTCATCAGGTCTATCCCTATGTTGCAGCTTCTACCGTCATCCTTTCACTATTCTTGATCGGCGTTCTGTTGGTTGGCGCATCCGAGGCGCGGCGCCTGCGCCAACTGGCGCAAACAGCTCGCTTCGAAGCGAGCCATGACAGCTTGAGTGGCTTGTTGAACAGACAGGGGCTTCTCCGCCTGCTGGAGGATCTGGAGAGCCGGGATCCTTCATCGCCGCGGCTTTACTTGGTTGACCTCGACGGCTTCAAGGCGGTCAACGATGCTTGGGGACATGCGGTTGGGGATGATTTGATCCGGATCGTCTCGAACGCGCTGATGACCAGTCATCCCGAAGTCCTGGCCGCGGCCCGGCTGGGAGGCGATGAATTCGCGCTGGTGCACGTTGGATCCACTGCAGGCGAAGAGATCGAAGAGGCGATTCTGGCGCTGTTTGCCGAGCCCTTCAAAATTGACGGGCGAACGATCGAAGTTGGCGCAAGCATCGGAGCTGCGGCGCGCGATGGAGACATATCGCCTTTGGAGCTTCTTCGCAGAGCCGACATGGCCCTCTATCGTGCCAAGGCAAATGGCAAAGGTCAGGCGATTGAATACGACCCCGAACTGGACCGGGAACGCATACGGGTCGCCGAGCTGGAAGGTCTCTTGAAAAACGCCATCGTCAGCGGCGCAATCGAAGCCGTTTTCCAGCCTCTCGTCTCTGCTTCGACCGGTGCTGTCACCGGTCTTGAAGCACTGGCGCGCTGGAAAACTGCAACGGGAAACATCAGCCCGGAAATATTCATCCCTCTTGCTGAAAGATGCGGCCTCATCGATGCCCTTGGCGTCCATATGCTGAGAACGTCGATCGGGCATGCCAAGAGCTGGCCCGGTCTGACTTTGTCGGTGAATGTTTCGCCGATCCAGCTCTGCAATCCGGAATTTGCTGCCCAAGTGATCACGATCCTGCAGGAGTTGGATTTCAATCCAAACCGCCTGACACTGGAAATCACTGAGGGCGTTCTGATGACAAATCCGGATCAGGCCCGTCGGTCGATAGACCAGCTCAAGCGCGTCGGCATAAAGTTTGCTCTTGATGATTTTGGCTGCGGCTACGCCAGCATCGGTGCATTGCGGCAGTTTGGGTTTGATCGCATGAAGATCGACCGCTCGCTGGTGTCCGCTCTCGATGAAACCGCAAATGGCGCCGATATTCTTCGGGCAACCATCTCCCTGGCGACTGCTCTGCAGATTCCCGTGACCGCGGAAGGTATTGAGAATAGCCGTCAGGCGGCGATCTTGCGAGACGCCGGCTGCGACCAGCTTCAAGGCTATATGCTCGGAAAACCCATGTCGGCATGCGACATATCCAGCAGGCTGCGAGAAGAGTCGGCCGCGTGATCTCGTAAAGGCCACGAATTCGGCATCGGGCCTGAGCGGCCCGGCATATCGAAATCCTGAAAACGACATTTCCAGGCATCGCTGCGGCAATCCACCACAGCCATGCGTCAATCTATCCCGATGTTTTTGCTAAGGCTTTGTTAAATCCGCGATTCAATGAAAAGGCCGTAACTGCAGCATTCGCGGCACGGCCCACGGTTGGTTGCGACCGTCAAATTCCGTCATCAAACTGTAATAAAACGCGCCTAGCCCGCCTGCTGTGACGGGAATTTCAGCGCCCCAGACAATGGACACCCCCTCCATGGCGCTGGTCTCGTTGTTTTTCAAATCCATTAGGGAAGCGCTTCATATGCTCAGCAATAAACTTCTTTCGGCCTGCCTCGGCGCCGGCCTGGTTGCCGCTCTGGCGGTTTCGGCGTCCGCCGCCGACATCACCGGCGCCGGCTCCACCTTCGTCTATCCCGTCCTGTCCAAATGGTCTGCGGACTACAACAAGCAGACCGGCGACAAGCTGAACTACCAGTCGATCGGTTCGGGCGGTGGCATCGCCCAGGTCAAGGCTGCAACGGTTGACTTCGGCGCGTCCGACGCTCCGATGAAGCCGGAAGACCTGACGACTGGCGGCTTCGGTCAGTTCCCGCTCGTCGTCGGCGGCATCGTGCCCGTCATCAACGTCAAGGGTATCAAGTCGGGCGAACTGAAGCTCACGGGCAAGGTTCTCGCCGACATCTACCTCGGCAATGTCACCAAGTGGAACGACAAGGCCATCGCCGATCTGAATCCCGGCCTGAAACTGCCCGACAGCCAGATCGCCGTCGTCCACCGTTCGGACGGTTCGGGCACCTCCTTCAACTGGACCAACTACTTCTCCAAGGTCAACGAAGACTGGAAGAGCAAGGTCGGCGAAGGGACCGCCGTCAACTGGCCGGTCGGCATCGGCGGCAAGGGCAACGAAGGCGTCGCCGCTTACGTCACCCGCGTCAAGGATTCGATCGGCTACGTCGAATACGCCTACGCTCTGCAGAACAAGCTGCCCTACGTTCTGATCCAGAACGCCGCAGGCCAGTATCCGAAGCCAAATGCGGAAAGCTTCTCGGCTGCTGCCGCCAGCGCCGAATGGACCAAGGCTCAGGACTTCTACCTGATCATGACCAATGCTCCGGGCGAAAAGGCCTGGCCGGTCACCGCCACGACCTGGGCGATCATGTACAAGGAGCCGAAAGATGCGGCTCGCTCCAAGGCTGCCTTCGCCTTCTTCAAGTGGGCGCTCGAAAACGGCCAGAAGGAAGCCTCTGCCCTCGATTACGTTCCGCTTCCGGAAACCCTGGTGAAGCAGATCGAGGATTACTGGACGGCCTCGTTCAAGGGCTGATCCTGACGAAACTGCGGTCGGGGCGGGAAGCGAGGCTTTCCGCCCCGAATGTCTTTGACACCCCTCAAAGCATCAGAGCGTACGGACATGAGCGAAGCAATGGCATCGCTGCCCGCCACAACCGCGGGCGTGAAGCGCCGCGACGGCGCCGCAGGCGATCGTATTTTTTACTGGATAGTTTTCGGCTGCGGCCTGTTTGTTCTTGTCGCACTGTTCACAGCGGCGTTCTCCATGGTCTGGGACGGGTTTCTCGCGTTCCAAACCTTCGGCTTTGGCTTCCTGACCGGCATGGAATGGGATCCGGTTGCCCAGCGGTTCTCGGGCCTAGTACCGATTTACGGCACGCTGGTCACCTCGGCGCTCGCCATGATCATCGGCGTTCCCGTGAGCCTCGGTATCGCCGTTTTCATTACCGAAGTTGCGCCGCGCTCCATTCGCGGCCCGATCGGCGGTGCCATCGAGCTTCTCGCCGGTATCCCCAGCATCATTTACGGCATGTGGGGTCTCTTCACCTTTGCCCCCTTCATGTCGGACTACGTCCAGCCGGTGCTGATCGACTGGCTAGGCCCGATCCCGGTAATCGGCGCATTGTTCACTGGCGCCCCGCTCGGCATCGGCATGCTGACGTCGGGCATCGTGCTGGCAATCATGATCATCCCCTTCGTCTCCTCGGTCACGCGCGACGTCTTCCTGGTCGTCCCAGCGCAGTTGAAGGAATCGGCCTATGCGCTTGGTTCGACCAAGTGGGAAGTGGTGCGCGACATCGTCATCCCGCACACCCGCACCGCGGTCGTCGGCGGCATCTTCCTTGGTCTCGGCCGCGCGCTCGGAGAGACCATGGCGGTCACCTTCGTACTCGGCAACACCCATAACATCGCGGTGTCGCTGATGGAGCCCGGCACGTCGATCGCTGCGACGCTCGCTAACGAATTTGCCGAAGCTTCGGATGACCTCTACAGGTCGTCGCTCTCGGCGCTCGGTCTCATCCTCTTCGTTGTCACCTTCATCGTTCTGGCGGCCGCCAAGCTCATGCTGGTGCGCATGGCAAGACAGAGGGGAGAGTAATCATGACCACTCATTCGGGTTCCCTATACCGTCGTCGCCAGATCGGCAGCATGATCGCACTGTCGCTCTGCGGCATCGCCACCGTGGTCGGCCTGGTCTTTCTGGTTTGGATCCTCTGGACGACGCTGATACACGGCTTGTCCGCGCTCAGCCCCAGTCTCGTCACGGAAATGACGCCGCCGCCCGGCGAAGATGGCGGCGGTCTCGCCAACGCCTTCATGGGCAGCCTGATGATGGTCGCTCTCGCTGTTATCATCGGTACGCCGATCGGCGTGCTGGCCGGCACCTTCCTGTCGGAGTTCAGCCGCGGCAAGAAGATTGGCGAGGCAATCCGCTTCGTCAACGATATCCTGCTTTCGGCGCCGTCGATCATCATCGGCTTGTTTGTCTATGAACTGGTCGTCCGCCCGACGTCACGCTTCTCCGGCTTTGCCGGCGGCATCGCGCTCGCCTTCATCTTCCTGCCGGTCGTGGTGCGCACGACCGACGAGATGCTGCGGCTGGTTCCTGATGTCATGCGTGAGGCAGCACTTTCGCTCGGCATCCCGCGCTGGAAGGTAACGGTCAACATACTCTACCGCGCTGCCTCCACAGGTATCCTGACCGGTATCCTCCTTGCGATCGCCCGCATTTCGGGCGAAACCGCGCCGCTCCTTTTTACGGCTCTGAACAACCAGTATTGGAGCTTGGACATGTCGCAGCCGATGGCGAATATTCCCGTCGTCATCTTCCAGTTCGCTATGAGCCCCTATGAGCAATGGCAGAATCTTGCCTGGGCAGGTGCCTTTGTCATGACGGCGATCGTGCTTCTCCTCAGCGTCGGCTCCCGCGCCATCCTCAACCGCAGGAATGCGAAATGATGCTTGAGAACAAAGCCTTCGAACCTCGTCCCGCCCACCTGGCCACAAGAGTCGACAAGATGGCGCTGACCGGCGTCAACTTCTATTACGGCGAAACCCACGCGATCCGCGACGTCACCCTGAGCTTTCCCGAGCGTCAGGTCTCGGCTCTCATCGGCCCGTCCGGCTGCGGCAAGTCCACGCTGCTGCGCATCCTCAACCGCATCTACATGCTCTACCCGAAGATGCGCGCCACCGGCTCCGTCACGCTCGACGGCCAGAACATCCTTGACCCTGGCTATTCGATGAACGAACTGCGCGCCCGCGTCGGCATGGTCTTCCAGAAGCCGGTGCCCTTTCCGATGTCGATCTACGACAATATCGCCTACGGTATCCGCCACCACGAGCGCATCTCCAAGGCCGAGATGGACGTCCGCGTCGAGCAGGTGCTGCGCTCGGCAGCGCTCTGGGAAGAGGTCAAGGACAAATTGAATGGCAGTGGCCTCGGCCTTTCCGGCGGCCAGCAGCAGCGCCTCTGTATCGCGCGTGCCGTGGCGCTTCGCCCCGAGGTGCTTCTCCTCGACGAGCCGACCTCCGCCCTCGACCCGATCTCGACTGCCAAGGTGGAAGAGCTGGTCGCCCGGCTGAAGACGGAGTTCACTATCGTCATCGTCACCCACAACATGCAGCAGGCAAGCCGCATTTCCGACAATACCGCCTTCATGTATCTGGGCGAACTGGTGGAATACGGCCCGACCGCCGAGATCTTCCAGTCGCCGAAGGTCAAGCGCACGGAAGACTACATCACCGGCCGCTACGGCTGATCTGCGACCCCGGGGGAGGAATGGATCACCATTGCAGATCCAGCCGGTCCAGCCCGTGGAAATGGTAGACATCCTTGACCACAGGTGTCTTTGCCAGCCTCAGACCGGCCAGCCGTTCGAACAGGATCGGCAGCACGACGTTGAGTTCCAGCCGCGCCAGCGGCGCGCCGATGCAGAAATGGATGCCGGCGCCGAAGGAGAGGTTTGCCGCCTCGTTGCGGTCGGGCTTGAAGGTGAGGGGATCGGTGAATTTTGCCGGGTCGAGATTGGCGGCGGCGAGGATGAGGCTGACCTTGTCGCCGCGCTTGAAGGAGATGCCGTCGATTTCGGCCGGCTCCAGGGCCCAGCGCTGGAAGATATGAACAGGCGCGCAGATGCGCAGGGTTTCCTCGACGGTGCGCTCTGTCGTGGCCTCGTCCCGGAAAAGTTCTGCCGGATCGCCGCCGCTGTCGAGAATGGTGCGCACGGAGTTGCCGATCTGGTGCACGGTCGCCTCATGTCCCGCATTGAGCAGCACGATCGTCGTCGACACGAGCTCCTCCTCGGTCAGATACTGGCCCTTGTGCTCGGTGTGGATCATGTGGGTCAGCAGGTCGTCGCGCGGTTCGGCGCGGCGTTCGGCGATCACCGTCTTCACGTAGTCGGAAAATTCCTTCGATGCCCGTTCGGCCTCTTCCTCCTGCTCGCGCGTACGGCCGAACATGTACATGCGGACATAGGCGTGCGACCAGGTAAGCAATTGCGGCCCCATCTCCTCGGGGATGCCGATCATCCGGGCGATCATCGTCACCGGGATGATGTCGGCAAAGGCCGAGAGCAGCTCGACCTCATGCTTCTCCGCGAAGCCGTCGATCAACCGGTTGGCGAGTTCGGCAAGCTCCGGCTTCATCTTCTCCACATGGCGGGAAACGAAGGCGCGGTTGACGAGCGTGCGCAGCCGCGTGTGCTCCGGCGGTTCGAGTTCGAGCAGGGAATACCGTTCCGAAAGATCAAAACTGGCAAGATGCGGCATCGGCTCGGCAAGCCCGAGCTCCTCGCGGCTGGCGATATGCAGGATCTGCCGGCCGAAGCGCCGGTCGCGCAGCAGTCCGTTCACATGGTCGTAACCGGTGAAGAACCACTGTTTTTGCTCGCTCCAGTAGAAGGTCGGGCAGTGGGCGTGAAGTGCGGCATAGACGGCGTTCGGGTCGCCGTAGAAAGCCGGGTTGCGGCTATCAAGCGAGACATGACGGTTGGCGCGGTCGATCGAGAGAAAGGATGGGATCATCATGCCCCGAGCCTTATCGGATTTGCCGGACCTCGGAAAGATGTGAGGCGCGAGGGATCCCGGACTACCCGGCCCGTGACAGCGTGCCCATGCGTCGTAGCGCCTCGACCTGGTCGTCGACCGTCGGCACAAGTTCGCCGGCAGTGCTGCTCGGCGTGGCCGGTGCAGGGGTTGCGGCCTCCGCTTCGCCGAAGGTGACCGTGCAGTTGCGACCGGCGGCCTTCGCCGCATAGAGCGCCCGGTCGGCGGCCGAGATCAGCTTGTCGATATTGGCTTCGATCGAGGAGGCGAGCGCGATGCCGATGCTGACCGTGACCGGAACGATCGCTTCGCCGGTGCTGACGGGAAGACGGCAGAATTCGGTGCGGATCGCTTCCGCGATCGCCTCGGCTTCCGTCTGGTCCGCGACTGCGGCGAAGGCGGCGAATTCCTCACCGCCCATGCGGCCGAAGATGTTGTTTGGAATATACTGGCGGGCCATGTGCGCAAAGGCGGTGAGCACGGCATCGCCGGACTGGTGGCCGAAACGGTCGTTGACGCGCTTGAAATGGTCGAGATCGAAGAGAATCACCGCGACCTGGCGCTGCTCGTTATGAGCTCTTTCCTGGATGCCGTCGAAATAGCCAAGCAGGCCGCGGCGGTTCAGCACGCCGGTCAGCGAATCGGTCAGGGTGAGGGCACGCAGGTGCCGTTCGGAACGCTCCATGATCAGCCGGCAGGTGAACGCGAAGGCGATGGTCAGCAGGAAGGCGCTGGCCATGGCGGAGGCGCCGCCGAGATTGGTCGCCTCGATATCGCTCGGCAGCGTCAGCGCCATCGTCACTGCCGAGCCGAAGCACAGGCAGCCCTGGATGACGAACACGCCCATCAGCTTGATGCGGGTACGCTCACGGCGCATGTCGCCGGCGGCGACCGCCATGGCGAGTGCCGTTGCACCCGTCGCCGAAGCAAGGTTGTAGAGCACCACCCGGTTTGAATAATCGCTGTTGACCCAGGGCAGGAAGACCCCGGCGAGCCAGATTGCCGGCGGCAGCAGTGCCCACCATTCGATCCGCTTGCGGTCGAGCGCCAGAAAACCCGCCACCCAGGCGCTCTGGCCGAGCAGGGCGATGGCATTGCCCGCTTCTATGGAAAGCACGCTGGGGATTTCGCCGCGCAGCGCGACCATCGCAAAGCCGATGCCAGTCAGGAAGAAGCCCAGGCCCCAATAGAGATAGGCCTCGTTCCTGACGTTGTGGCGCCAGGCGACGAACAGCACCAAAGCGAGCGTCATGGCCTCGGAACACCAGATGGCGAGACCTGTAGCGATATTGAACACGGCAGCAACCCCTTGTCGGTCAGTTCGCATCCTTGCCGAGGAAGCTCGCCAGTTCCTTAATGCTGCTGCGCTGCGGCATTGTTTTAGGCCGATATCTGCGGGTAGGCTTTCCGTTGGGTAAACGTGTATGAGCACAGTCGAATAGAGTAAGCCTTCCTTCATCCTGTCATGGAGAAAAGCCGGGGGAGACCGTACCAAGGGCTCGCCGTTAACAGGCGTTTGGGGGAAAGAGGCTACCAGGAGCCGAAGTTCAATGCATATCGCCCGGAAGTGTGCAGCGGTTCCGGGATAACGACAGTATGAAAAGAAGGAGCTTAGCCACCTTGCCCGCCTTCTTAACGTTATCCTCATGCGTGTCTTGAAGAGGAGGGCCGGGACACTCTATGTAGGGGTAAGATATTTTTTCTTTGATTCCCGGCGCCGGCCGGCGAGACGTTGACAAAGGACGCACATGAGAAACCCAGTCGATACCGCAATGGCCCTCGTTCCGATGGTCGTGGAACAGACCAACCGCGGTGAACGCTCCTACGACATCTATTCCCGCCTGTTGAAGGAACGCATCATCTTCCTGACAGGTACCGTCGAGGATCATATGGCGACGCTCGTCTGCGCCCAGCTGCTCTTCCTCGAGGCCGAAAACCCGAAGAAGGAGATCGCCCTCTACATCAATTCGCCCGGTGGCGTCGTCACCGCCGGTATGGCGATCTACGATACGATGCAGTTCATCAAGCCCGCGGTTTCGACGCTCTGCATCGGCCAGGCCGCGTCCATGGGCTCGCTGCTGCTGGCGGCCGGCCACAAGGACATGCGCTTCGCCACGCCGAACTCCCGCATCATGGTGCATCAGCCATCGGGCGGCTTCCAGGGCCAGGCGTCAGACATCGAGCGTCATGCCCGCGACATCCTCAAGATGAAGCGCCGCCTGAACGAGGTCTACGTCAAGCACACCGGCCGCACCTACGAGGAAGTTGAAAAGACGCTCGATCGTGACCATTTCATGGATGCGGACGAAGCCCAGAGCTGGGGCGTGATCGACAAGGTTCTGACGTCGCGCCTCGAAATGGAAGGCGAACAGGCCTAGTAATTAATAGGGATGGTGTTTTCCTCGCCACAGTTCTATCCCATTTGTGATTGAACAAGGGCTTTCATACGGCGACGAAGACGCTAATAGTAGCTATTAATGCTATGTTGAATTTTTATGACATAGCATTCGGCATTCGAAGGGGAGTTCGTTGCCGCCGGGACCAGGACATGATTGGTTGGGCCCGGTTCGTAGCCCCTGAAGCCCTTCTCGGCAAAGGCTCCGGAAACGGAGTGCCGCCAGGAGCTGATAGAGTGGACCGCGATTTCGCCTTGAAATGCGGCGTGCTGGAAGGAAAGTGATATGAGCAAGGTCAGCGGCAGCAACGGCGGCGACTCCAAGAACACTCTTTATTGTTCGTTCTGCGGAAAGAGCCAGCACGAAGTCCGGAAACTGATTGCCGGACCGACCGTCTTCATCTGCGATGAATGCGTCGAATTGTGCATGGACATCATCCGCGAGGAGAACAAGTCCTCGATGGTCAAGTCCCGCGACGGCGTTCCGACGCCCCAGGACATCATCAAGGTCCTCGACGAATACGTCATCGGCCAGCGGCAGGCGAAGAAGATCCTGTCGGTTGCCGTTCACAACCATTACAAGCGCCTGGCGCACGCCTCCAAGAACGGCGAAGTCGAGCTGGCGAAGTCGAACATCATGCTCGTCGGCCCGACCGGCTGCGGCAAGACCTATCTTGCTCAGACGCTCGCCCGCATCATCGACGTTCCCTTCACCATGGCCGACGCGACGACGCTGACCGAGGCCGGTTATGTCGGCGAGGATGTCGAAAACATCATCCTGAAGCTGCTGCAGTCGGCCGACTACAACGTCGAGCGTGCGCAACGCGGCATCGTCTACATCGACGAAGTCGACAAGATTTCGCGCAAGTCCGACAACCCGTCGATCACCCGTGACGTCTCGGGCGAGGGCGTGCAGCAGGCGCTGCTGAAGATCATGGAAGGTACGGTCGCTTCCGTTCCGCCGCAGGGCGGACGCAAGCACCCGCAGCAGGAATTCCTGCAGGTCGACACGACGAACATCCTGTTCATCTGCGGCGGCGCTTTTGCCGGCCTCGACAAGATCATCTCTGCCCGTGGCGAGAAGACCTCGATCGGCTTCGGCGCCTCGGTCAAGTCGCAGGATGACCGCCGCGTCGGCGAGGTCCTGCGCGAACTGGAGCCTGAAGATCTGGTCAAGTTCGGCCTCATCCCTGAGTTCATCGGCCGTCTGCCGGTTCTGGCGACGCTCGAGGACCTCGATGAGGACGCGCTGATCCAGATCCTGTCCGAGCCGAAGAATGCGCTGATCAAGCAGTATCAGCGCCTGTTCGAGATGGAAGACGTGGAACTGAACTTCCACGAGGACGCTCTTCGCGAAATCGCCCGCAAGGCGATCGTGCGCAAGACCGGCGCCCGCGGCCTTCGCTCGATCATGGAGAAGATCCTGCTCGACACGATGTTCGAACTGCCGACGCTGGAAGGCGTGCGCGAGGTCGTCATCTCCGAGGAAGTGGTGCGCGGTTCGGCCCGTCCGCTTTACATCTATGCCGATCGCCAGGAAGAAAAGGCCAACGCTTCGGCGTGAGCTTGGGCTTTCGTGTGATTATTTTGGGGGCTTGCCATTGGCAGGCCCCTTTCTATTTGAAAAACCATGCGAAGCGCTGTTAGTATTTGCCGGTGGGAACCGAAATTGCCTTTGCCGATGTTGCGGAAGGGGTCGTGCTTGGCAATGATGCAATGATCCGTAAGCCTCTTGCTGGCGTTTGCATTTTAGCCGGGTCGGAAGTGGTAAGCGCCGGTCCAGCCACGCGCTTCATAGTGTTGGCGTTCCGTTGTAATAAAGCTGTCACATCCGAGGGACGCGGGCGTTAGCGTGGCTTGAAAAGCGTAGTCAGAACCTCCACTTGTAGCAACAAGTGAGATTGCCGGCCGGTCCCAAGCGGCCGTGCAGAGAGCCCGGCAACGGGACGATGGAAAGGACATAAAATGACGAAGAAAACGTCTGTAGCGAGCAGCACTGCCTACCCTGTTCTGCCCCTGCGCGACATCGTGGTTTTCCCGCATATGATCGTGCCGCTGTTCGTCGGACGGGAAAAGTCGATCCGTGCGCTCGAAGAGGTCATGGGTTCCGACAAGCAGATCATGCTGGTAACGCAGATCAATGCTAGCGACGACGATCCGGATCCTTCCGCGATCCACAATGTCGGCACCGTGGCGAACGTGCTGCAGCTCTTGAAGCTGCCCGACGGCACCGTGAAGGTTCTGGTGGAAGGCCGCGCCCGCGCCGAGATCGACACCTATACCAGCCGCGAGGATTTCTATGAGGCGCTCGGCCATGTGCTCGAGGAGCCGCACGACGATCCGGTCGAACTGGAAGCCCTGTCGCGTTCGGTCGTCTCCGAATTCGAGAGCTATGTGAAGCTCAACAAGAAGATTTCGCCCGAAGTGGTCGGCGCCGCCAGCCAGATCGACGACTATTCCAAGCTCGCCGATACGGTTGCCTCGCATCTGTCGATCAAGATCACCGAGAAGCAGGAGATGCTGGAGACCACCAGCGTCAAGCAGCGCCTCGAAAAGGCTCTCGGCTTCATGGAAGGCGAGATCTCGGTCCTGCAGGTCGAAAAGCGCATCCGTTCGCGCGTCAAGCGCCAGATGGAAAAGACCCAGCGCGAATACTACCTCAATGAACAGATGAAGGCGATCCAGAAGGAACTCGGAGACGGCGAAGAAGGCCGCGACGAGATGAGCGAACTGGAAGAGCGCATCTCCAAGACCAAGCTGTCCAAGGAAGCCCGTGAAAAGGCCGATGCGGAGCTGAAGAAGCTGCGCCAGATGAGCCCGATGTCGGCGGAAGCCACCGTGGTGCGCAATTATCTGGACTGGCTGCTCGGCATTCCCTGGGGCAAGAAGTCGAAGATCAAGGCCGATCTCAACAATGCCGAGAAGATCCTCGAAGCCGATCACTTCGGTCTCGACAAGGTCAAGGAGCGCATCGTCGAATATCTGGCTGTGCAGGCCCGCGCCACCAAAATCAAGGGCCCGATCCTCTGCCTCGTCGGCCCTCCGGGCGTCGGCAAGACCTCGCTCGCCCAGTCGATCGCCAAGGCGACCGGCCGTGAGTATGTGCGTATGGCGCTTGGCGGCGTTCGTGACGAAGCCGAAATCCGCGGTCACCGCCGCACCTATATCGGCTCTATGCCCGGCAAGGTCATCCAGTCGATGAAGAAGGCTAAGAAGTCCAACCCGCTATTCTTGCTCGACGAAATCGACAAGCTCGGCCAGGACTATCGCGGCGATCCGTCTTCGGCTCTGCTCGAAGTGCTCGATCCGGCGCAGAACATGACCTTCATGGATCACTATCTGGAAGTCGAATACGACCTGTCGGATGTGATGTTCATCACGACGGCGAATACGCTGAACATTCCAGCGCCTCTGATGGACCGCATGGAGATCATCCGTATCGCCGGCTACACAGAGGATGAAAAGCGCGAAATCGCCAAGCGGCACCTGTTGCCGAAGGCCATCAAGGAACATGCGTTGCAGCCGGAAGAATTCTCGGTCAGTGACGACGCCCTGATGTCGATCAGCCAGCATTACACCCGCGAAGCCGGCGTCCGCAACTTCGAGCGCGAGCTGATGAAACTCGCCCGCAAGGCGGTCACCGAGATCATCAAGGGCAAGACGAAGGCCGTTCACGTGACGGCTGCCAACATCTCCGACTATCTGGGCGTCCCGCGCTTCCGCCATGGCGAAGCAGAGGGCGAGGATCAGGTTGGCGTCGTGACCGGTCTTGCCTGGACGGAAGTCGGCGGCGAGCTGCTGACCATCGAAGGTGTGATGATGCCGGGCAAGGGCCGCATGACGGTCACCGGCAATCTGAAGGAAGTCATGAAGGAATCGATCTCGGCAGCGGCCTCCTATGTCCGCTCGCGCGCTGTCGATTTCGGCATCGAGCCGCCGCGCTTCGACAAGAGCGACATCCACGTGCACGTGCCGGAAGGCGCAACCCCGAAGGATGGTCCCTCGGCTGGTGTCGCCATGGCAACCGCGATCGTCTCGATCATGACCGGCATCCCCGTGGACAGGCATGTGGCCATGACCGGTGAAATCACGCTTCGTGGCCGTGTGCTGCCGATCGGCGGTCTCAAGGAAAAGCTGCTCGCAGCGCTTCGCGGCGGCATCAAGAAGGTGCTGATTCCGGAGGAAAACGCCAAGGACCTGGCGGAGATTCCTGACAACGTGAAGAACAACATGGAGATCATCCCGGTATCCCGCATGGGCGAGGTGATCAAGCACGCGCTGATCCGGCGGCCGGAGCCAATCGAATGGGATGGCACGGTGGAAACGCCGGTCATCACATCGGTCGAAGGCCTCGATGAGACAGGCGCAACCATAGCGCATTGAGTGGCCTTTGCCACATTTATGCCCAATTGGCCCAAAACACGGAAAAAGGCTGGCGGAAACGCCAGCCTTTTTTGTGAAAACGTCATGTAGACGCTTGCTTTTCCTTGATTTGCAGGGCTTTTGGGTTTTCGGCGGGCCTGATGAAACCTATTCTGCGCCTAGCTTACTTTTGAGTCGTTTCATACCATTTAGAAAGGGGTGGAAACATGAACAAGAATGAACTCGTGTCCGCAGTAGCCGAAAAGGCAGGACTGACGAAGTCTGACGCGGCTTCCGCTGTTGACGCGGTTTTCGACGTTGTCCAGGCTGAACTCAAGAACAAGGGCGACATTCGCCTCGCGGGTTTCGGCAGCTTCACCGTTTCTCATCGTGCCGCATCGAAGGGCCGTAACCCGTCGACGGGCGCTGAAGTCGACATTCCGGCTCGCAACGTGCCGAAATTCACGCCCGGCAAGGGCCTGAAGGACGCCGTCAACGGCTGATCTGAGATTATCCGCCAGCCGGAAACGAGACCGGTTGTGTAGGATTTGAGAGGGGTTCGGCTTTGCCGGACCCCTTTTGTTTGGGCGGATCTTGCCGTCGCGGGGGCTTTGATCTACGACAGTTCTGTTCTCAGGGCGGGGTGAAACTCCCCACCGGCGGTAAGGGTTTCGGCCTGAGCCCGCGAGCGCCTTCTTTCGCGCCCATGCGGAGGAGGGGTCAGCAGATCCGGTGTGATTCCGGAGCCGACGGTTAAAGTCCGGATGGAAGAGAATGAGTGTCGGCCACGCGGAGGGCAGGGTTGCCCTGTGTCGCTTGGTCGTGGCTCATGCGTCCTGATTTATGTTGGTCCCTGTTTTGGATGAAAGACATGAATCAGACTTCTGTTGCCGTCGAGCCGTCCCGCGCCGTTGTCGGTGCCATCTGGATGGTCCTTGCCGGCATTGCCTTTTCGCTTCTCAACGTCGTCACCCAATGGCTGACGATGAAGCTTGCCTTTCCCTCGGCGTCCGCAGCCTTCTGGCAATATGGCTTCGCCTTCCTGTTTTCGCTGCCGTTCCTGAAGAGGCTCGGCCTTGCGGCGATGCGCACGCATTATCCTTGGCGTCACCTCGCGCGCGTCGCGCTTGCCGCGCTCGGCGTCGAGGCCTGGGTCGCCGGCCTTGCCACGGTGCCGATCTGGCAGGCGATCGCACTGGTGATGACCTCGCCCTTCTTCATCATTCTGGGCGCCCGGCTTTTCCTCGGGGAGCGCGTGGGCCCGGCCCGCTGGGCCGCGACGGCAGCGGGTTTCACCGGAGCGATGATCATTCTGCAGCCATGGTCTGATGGTTTTGGCTGGGCGGCTCTCTTGCCTGTGCTTTCGGCGCTGCTGTGGGGCGCCTCGTCGCTGATCACCAAGAGCCTGACAGGCATCGAACGGCCAGAGACGATCACCGTCTGGCTGCTCGTTCTGCTGACGCCGATAAATGGCGGGCTGGCGCTTGCGGCAGGCTTTGCAGTGCCGACGGGCGCAACCCTTGCCCTGTTCCTGCTGGCGGGGCTGCTGACCGCGGTAGCGCAGTATTTCCTGACGCTAGCCTATGCCGCAGCGGATGCCGCCTATGTCCAGCCGTTCGACGATCTGAAGCTGCCGTTGAACGTGCTGGCCGGTTGGCTGTTCTTCGGTTATGCGCCGGCGGGTTATCTCTGGCTGGGAGCGGCTCTCATCTTGTCTGCTTCGCTGTTCATCATGCGAAACGAGATGCGCCGGGAGCGCAAACCAGAGCCTGACATGATCTGACGCAAAATGCCGCATCTGTCATGCCTCTGTCATGCCGCTCGCGCAGAAAACTCATGTTTCGAATGTTCGACACATGGGGGATTTCATGACAATTTCATCGCGCAAGGCAGCGCTCGCTGCCGTGCTTCTCGCATCCGTCGCCTTTCCGGCCGCGGCCGAGCCGGTTTTCAACCGCATCGCTTCCTTCCCGGTCGCAGAGAACCTGCCTGTTGATAAGGACAAGCTTTCGGTGAGCTCCGCCGAGATCATCACCGCGACCGAAGACGGCAACACGCTGATCTATAGCGACAGCCCGCTCGGCGCGATCGGCTTTATCGACATTACCGATGCCAAGGCCCCGAAGGCCGGCGGCGCGCTGATGATGGACGGCGAGCCGACATCGGTCACCTGGAGCGCCGGCAAGGCACTGGTTGCCGTCAACACCTCCGAAAGCAAGGCCAAGCCCTCGGGCCGTCTCGCGATCGTCGACGTGGCGACCAAGAAGATCGAAAACACCTGCGATCTCGGTGGTCAGCCGGATTCGATCGCCCTCAACAAGGACAAGACGCTAGGCACCATCGCAATCGAAAATGAACGCGACGAAGACATCAATGACGGCAAGATCCCGCAGATGCCGGCCGGCGATCTCGTCGTCTTCCAGGTCAAGAACGGCACCGTCGATTGCGGCACTATCAAGCACGTGACGCTGGCCGGGCTTACCGGCGTCGCCCCTGAAGATCCGGAGCCGGAATTCGTCGCCTTCAACAGCCTGAACGAGATTGCCCTGACGCTGCAGGAAAACAACGAGATCGTCATCATCGACGCCAACACGGCTGAAGTGAAGACGCATTTCTCCGCCGGCAGCGTCGATCTCACCGGCATCGACACCAAGCGTGACGGCGCCCTGAAATTCTCGGGCGAAGCCAAGGGCGTGCCGCGCGAGCCCGATGCCGTGAAGTGGCTTGACGACAACCGCCTCGTCGTCGCCAATGAAGGCGACTACCAGGGCGGCTCGCGCGGCTTCACCATTTTCGACAGGACGGGCAAGCTTCTCTACGAATCGGGCGCATCCTTCGAACGCGCCGTCGCCCATATCGGCCACTATCCGGAAAGCCGTTCGGGATCGAAGGGCGTCGAGCCGGAAGGCCTCGAAGCCGCCAAGTTCGGCGACGACAAGTATTTCTTCCTGCTCGCCGAACGTGCCTCGGTCGTCGGCGTCTATAAGGATACCGGCGCCGATCCCGAACTCGTCCAGCTGCTGCCATCAGGCATTTCGCCGGAAGGCGCGATCGCCATTCCCGCCCGCAATCTTCTTGCGACCGCCAACGAGCTCGATCTCGGCAAGGACGGCGGCACGCGCTCGCATGTGATGATCTACGAGCGTTCGGAAGGCGAGAAGGCCTATCCGCAGATCGTCTCCGCCGAGAAGGATGGCAATCCGATCGGCTTTGCTGCCCTTTCGGGTCTCGCCGCCGTTCCGGGCAAGCCAGGCATGCTCTACGCCGTCAGCGACAGCGTTCTGGGCTCGCAGCCGACGATCTACACGATCGACGCCAGCAAGAAGCCGGCCGTCATCACCGACGCCCTCGTCGTCAAGCGTGACGGTGCCCCGGCTCAGAAGCTCGACATCGAAGGCATCGCGGCTGCCGCCGATGGCTCCTTCTGGCTCGCCTCGGAAGGCTACAGCGAGCGTCTCGTCCCGCACGCCCTCTACAACGTCAATGCCAAGGGCGACATCAAGGCCGAGATCGCGCTGCCGAAGGAGCTCGTCGCCAACGAAATCCGCTACGGCTTCGAAGGCGTGGCCATTGTCGGCACCGGCGACGACACCACGCTTTGGATGGCGGTCCAGCGCGAGTGGAGCGACGACGAGAAGGGCTTCGTCAAGCTCGTCTCCTACAATCCGAAGAAGAAGGAATGGGGTGCCGTTCGCTATCCGCTCGACAAGACGGAAAGCGGCTGGGTCGGTCTGTCGGAAATTTCGGCCGAGGGCGACAGCGTCTACATCATCGAGCGCGACAACCTCGTCGGCGATGCCGCCAGGCTGAAGAAGCTCTACAAGGTCGCGATATCAGAGCTGAAGCCCGCCAAGCTCGGCGGTGAGCTGCCGGTCGTCAAGAAGACCGAAGCCCACGACTTCCTCGGCGAGCTGAAGTCTGCCACCAACGGCTATGTGTTGGACAAGCTCGAAGGCTTCACCTTCGACGCATCGGGCAAGCCCTACGCGGTCACCGACAATGACGGCGTCAGCGACTCCTCCGGCGAGACCCTGTTCTTCCCGGTCGACCTGGTCGGCACGAACTGAGCTTCTGACGGTTCCACCACATGAAAATGGCCGGGTAAAACCCGGCCATTTTTTCGTTTCGGAGTATTGGATTCCTACCAGCGCTGATGCACATGCGGCGCGATCAGCCGCTCGTAGATCTCGCGCGTTGCGGCCATGACATCGGCCGAAAGCGGCGCAAGGTCGGCGGCGGCCGCGTTGGCCTTGGCCTGCTCGGCATTGCGGGCGCCGGGGATGACGACGGTGACGGCGTCGCTCATCAGGATCCAGCGGAGCGCGAAGGCAGCCATGGTCGCGCCCTCGGGCACCAGCTTGCGCACCTCTTCCACCGCCTGCAGGCCGACCTCGAAGGGAACGCCGGCAAAGGTCTCGCCGACATCGAAGGCTTCGCCGTTGCGGTTGAAATTGCGGTGGTCGTCGCTGGCAAAATGTGTGTCCCGGGTGATCTTGCCGGAGAGAAGACCGCTTGCGAGCGGCACACGGGCGATGATCGCCACATTGCTGCGGCGTGCTTCCTGGAAGAACAGATGGTCGGGGCGCTGGCGGAAGATGTTGTAGATGATCTGGATGCTGACGACGCCGGGATATTCGATTGCCTTCAGCCCGTCTTCGACCTTTTCGACGCTGACGCCGTAACCCTTGATCTTGCCGGCCTTCTGCAGCGCGTTCAGGCCCTCGAAGATCTCCGGCCGGTAAAGCGCGTCGCGCGGCGGGCAGTGGAGCTGCACGAGGTCGAGGCTGTCGACGGCAAGATTCGTCAGGCTGCGGTCGATAAAGCCTTCGAGATTAGCCTTTGTGTAGCCTTCGGCGACATGCGGGTTGAGGCGGCGGCCGACCTTGGTGGCGACCATCGGCCGTTCACCGCCACGCGTCTTCAGCACGTCGGCGATGATCTTTTCCGAGCGGCCGTCGCCATAGACATCGGCCGTATCGATGAATGTCATGCCGGCATCGAGCGCGGCATTCAACGCCGCGCGTCCGTCCGCCTCGCTGATATCGCCCCAGGAGCCGCCGATCTGCCAGGCCCCGAAGCCGACATTGGTGACGGTGAAAGGCATGCGGCCAAAAGCATGGTGTTTCATGAAAAATCCTCCCTACAGCATGTCGCCCGGAAGTGTGTGGGGACAACGACATGCATAAAAACAAAGAGCCAAAGCGCGTCGGATGATTCAAGCAAGATGCGACGCACTGATGAAAGACAATGGCACTATCAGCCGGGTGACTTTGCGGCAATTGTCGATCCGGCTTTGATTGGTCGCCTCGATGAAATAACGTCGCGATATAAGGCTTCAACCGCAATGGATGGAAAAGGACAGATCATGGAGATCAAACCCGCCGGCTCTCGCCCCTCGACGAAGCCACCGGCCGATTATTTCACCGGCGCCGTTCGCCAGGATCCGCTGATGGAAACGCCGGCGCCGGCACGGGCGAGGGCGGTCTCCGTCACCTTCGAACCCGGCGCCCGCACGGCCTGGCATACGCACCCGCTCGGCCAGACGCTGATCGTGACATCAGGCAAGGGCCTCGCCCAGAGTTGGGGTGGGGACATCCGCGAGATCCGCGCCGGCGATACCGTCTGGTTCGCGCCGGGCGAAAAACACTGGCACGGTGCTGCCCCGGATACGGCGATGACGCATATCGCCATCCATGAAGCGCTGGACGGCAGCCACGTCGACTGGATGGAAAAGGTCAGCGACGAGCAATATTCCGGTAAAATTTGAGCTGATCAGAGTCGCTTCAGGCAATAGGAAAAATGCGCGTGCGATTCGACCGTCAGGAACTCGAATTGCCAGCCGTAATCCTTGCAGAACTTGGTGACCGCCTCGACGACGCCGTAGACGATCGGCTTGACCGTATTGCCGGTGCAGAAATCATGCCCGGCAATGCGCCCCGTCCGCTTCACTTTCTTTTCGCAGAGCAGCAGTTCCTGCCAGGTGAGCTCGAAGGAATGATCGGTATCGATATAGGCCCAGTCGAGGAAATCGTCCTCGAATTCGGCAAGCTTTTCGAGTGAGGTCCCTTGCATCAGGTGCAGCCG
The DNA here is from genome assembly GCF_057653455.1 of Rhizobium sp. CB2179. Taxonomy (NCBI): domain Bacteria; kingdom Pseudomonadati; phylum Pseudomonadota; class Alphaproteobacteria; order Hyphomicrobiales; family Rhizobiaceae; genus Rhizobium; species Rhizobium sp. CB2179. Next base: position 1,342,959 of record NZ_CM172781.1, read on the forward strand.
GCCGGCCTCGATCTCGGCCGCGAAATTCGTGTGGATCGAGTCGAGCCCGGAGCTGTAGCGATCCATCGACCAGGGATCGATGAGGTAGAGTTGCGCCGGGCGGTTCTTTTCCAGGATCTCCGCCGTATATTCGCCGAAGGCTGCTCCCACCTCGACGCCGATGCCGCCGTTCGGAATCCGATAGAGCAGCTCGCCGCGATCCGGCAGCAGACGGGCATTTTCCATGTGGTGGGCGCTGAGCGGGGTGCGCGGCATGCTCGCCCGGAGCGCCTGCCTTTCTTCACGTGTCTTCATCTCTGATCTCGGGATTGCGGGCGACTGACGGCGGCCCTGATGCGGTTTGACGGGAAGGTAGGAGCAGCCGGCACCGATGACAACCGCATGACAGGAATTTGCTTCTTTCGAACAAACCGCTAAGTTCCATCTGTGAACTGACGAAAAAGCCTCGGGAGGAGCGATTTCATGAAACGCATGTGGCCTGAAGAATTCAACGCCATCATCAGCGGAGCTGAGGAGGTGATGTTGGAAACACCAGCCGAGGCCGGCGAAGCGCCGCTGCAGCGCAAGGCGCTGAAGGCGCGAATCACCATGCAGGATTACGAGCGGATCTGGCCGCTCGCCGAAATGCGCTTCCGGCTTGGCGAAAGAGATGGCAAGGCCGTCACGCTGATCACCACCAATCCCCATTACCACGCCTGGCACCCGAAGGACGGCGGCAGCGTCGATTCCGTGTCGGACAGCGGCCGCCATTACAAGACGGATTATCTCGTCGTGCACTTCCTGCTCGATGACGTGAAGGAAACATCCCCCGCTTGATGTTGCTCAGATCCGGTGCCGGCCACGGCACCGGTCTTCTGTTGACGCCGAGTTGATCCCGCCGCTGATGACAACGGCGGCGATATCGCTAAGTTTGGCGACCCATATCCTTACGAAATTGGAGGTTCCCGTGACGGGCAATGTGCTGGATATCCCGGTCAAGACTGTGGATGGTCGTGAGACCGCGCTCAACGAATACAAGGGCAGAGTGCTCTTGGTCGTCAATGTCGCCTCGAAATGTGGGCTGACCGTCCAATATGAGGGGTTGGAAAAACTCTATGGGGAAAAGCGCGAGCGCGGCTTTGTCATCGCTGCCTTTCCCGCCAATGACTTCAAGGGCCAGGAGCCCGGCACCGACGCCGAGATCCTCGATTTCTGCACCAGCACCTACGACGTCACCTTCCCGATCTTCTCGAAGATCTCGGTCAAGGGCGAGGCCCAGCACCCGCTTTACCGGCAACTGACCAAGTCGGGCGTGAAGACGACGGGTGACGGACCAATGCGCGAACGCTTGAAATCCCATGGGCTGACCGGCGGAGATGAGGAAGACATCCTCTGGAACTTCGAAAAATTCCTGATCGGCCGCGACGGCAAAGTCGCCGCCCGATTCGCGCCGGATGTGACGGCGGATGATTCGCGGCTGGTTTCCGCTGTGGATAAAGAACTCGCGAAGGCATGAATGGAGGGCGATGAGCACCCACCGGACAGCGGGATGCTCATCGCCCCGATCACGCTCTCACATCTCAGTCGGAGAAAACGAGAAAGCGCATCCGGCGCCGTTCCAAGATCCTCAGATCCCAAGCACGGTCACAAGCGGGGGCGTAAAGTCCTTGAAGCCCACTCTCGGCCAGTCACACCTCTTGTCGAATTTCGTCTTTGGTTCGTGGCGCTGACATTGCGGATTCGTCTTGAATGCATATCCGGGCAGGGTGACGTATGTGGCGCTTGGCGCGCCAAGGGCAATCGCGATGCACAGCATCAATGCGGAGCGCAGGGTCCTCATGGCACACCTCCAGGCGTGATGAACCTTCAAGCGCGGAGACTTTCCGGGCCGCGAATATTCCCACTTTTGCCGGCCCCTATCCATTCGCCCAATAGGAGGTGGCGCGGCGGCCGGGAGTAGTCCGTTTTGGTAGAGCGCTGGCTTTTCAGGCGGCGGGCCGCATCTGAACTTGCCGGCGTGACGCCTTGCTGCGCTGGAACGTGTTGCCGAACGCTGCCTCGAATTCGTGGTCGACAGTCTCTGCAGATGTAGGTGAACGTGTGGGAGCCAACCCTGTCGCGAGGCCTCGTAGGAGGCGACGCATAGCGATCACGATGTCACATCTGCGTCAGAGAAAATGAGAAGGCGCATCGGGCGCCGCTCATAAATGAAACGCGGTTTTGGAAAAACGAAAACGTATATTCATCGCCGCTTTGACCGCTGTCTTTGAAAGACGCGGGGAATCGGCTGATTGTGCTTAAGACGCCGCGCTGGCTGGTTTTCTTGATTTCCAGGCTGCAGGCTGAATTGTCGGCATCGACCGAAAAATTAATCGGCAGATCTGACGGCATTCTCAGGAGATAGGTCCTGGCTTCACGCGCCGGGGTTTCTCCCGAGGTCGTGATCGTCTGGTTTGCGGCAGACAGGAAAACCTCTAGCGCCGGCTCTCTGGCAATGCACGGTGGCGCAGCCACGCTGGCGAGAAGCAGCGCAGAGATGATCGCAACGGTTTTCATGAGGTGTCTCCTGACGAAACACCTTGCGCAGATCGTGACCGGATTAGCGAGCTAATTCGGGAGCCTAAGTCTGATGAACAAGCAGCAGGAAGGTTTGGAAATGGTGGGCGATGACGGACTCGAACCGCCGACATCCTCGGTGTAAACGAGGCGCTCTACCAACTGAGCTAATCGCCCATCGCAAACGAAGCCGGATCGGCCTGCCGCGTTGGTGGCCGTGATCTATGCGGATCGCGGCAAAACCGCAAGAGTGTTTGTGAAGATTTTCTGATTTTTTTTGGTGGTGTCCCGCGTCTTGCAATGCCGCTCAGGTTCGGCTCGGCTGTGGAAAAGTGAGGGGAGGGTGGCGAGCATCTTCGTTTCGAAGGCGCTGCGTCTGCGCCTGAGCATCGCTGCAGAAGACGGAAGTGCCGGCTTTTGTTCGTCTGGCACCCAACCCGCCGAAACAATTCGCGAACTGTCATGGTTTTGTCTCCAAACCTGCTTGACACTAAAAGGCGAACCCCGTAGTTAGCCGCTCATCGAAACGGGCAGCCGTTTTGGAGGGGTGCGAAGGCTTCCGGACTGCTTGAAATGAATTGCGGGTGTAGCTCAGTTGGTTAGAGTGCCGGCCTGTCACGCCGGAGGTCGCGGGTTCGAGCCCCGTCACTCGCGCCATTTCAAGTCTTGTAAAACGCAAATGCGATTTGTCGTTTGTCCGGTTGTCTTTATCCTCGCGGCCGCAAAATGGCCGATCAATGCGCGGGTGTAGCTCAGTCGGTCAGAGTGCCGGCCTGTCACGCCGGAGGTCGCGGGTTCGAGCCCCGTCACTCGCGCCATTTCTTCCGAAAGCCATGCAGTTTCCAATGGTCAGGCATGCAGGTTCAAACGGCTTGCACGGATTTGTCGCGACATCGTTGCATCTGCTTGATAATGTCCGCGCGACACGCGTCGAATTGCCTCTGTAAAAGTCTTGCGCCGGGGCCTCGGCTGCGCTAACCACGGCTTGTTGCAACGCACGTTCGCTTGCCGGGCATTTGCCCAAATGCGCCGCCTGGCGTCACCGGCAAGCAGGGATGAACATGATGACTGAACTGCTCAGTTCTTATATTCCGATCGCTATCTTCATTGCTATTGCGCTCGTCATCGGCCTGGCGCTGCTCATCGCGCCGTTCGCCGTGGCTTTCAAAGCGCCTGATTCGGAAAAGCTCTCGGCTTACGAATGCGGCTTCAACGCTTTCGATGACGCCCGCATGAAGTTCGACATCCGCTTTTACCTCGTGTCGATTCTCTTCATCATCTTCGATCTCGAAGTCGCCTTCCTCTTTCCCTGGGCCGTGTCTTTCGGTGCCATCGGCTGGTTCGGCTTCTGGTCAATGATGGTCTTCCTTCTCGTGCTGACCATCGGCTTTATCTATGAATGGAAGAAGGGAGCCCTGGAATGGGAGTAGCCCCTGTGAGCAATCAGCCGCTCGTCGCCCAGCAGCCGAAGGGGATCATCGATCCCTCGACCGGCAAGCCGGTCGGCAGCAACGACCCATTTTTCGGTGAGATCAACAACGAGCTCGCCGACAAGGGTTTTCTCGTCACCTCGACCGACGAACTGATCAACTGGGCCCGCACCGGCTCGCTGATGTGGATGACCTTCGGGCTTGCCTGCTGCGCCGTCGAAATGATGCAGCTGTCCATGCCGCGTTATGACGTCGAGCGCTTCGGTTTTGCGCCGCGCGCCTCGCCGCGCCAGTCCGACGTGATGATCGTCGCCGGCACGCTGACCAACAAGATGGCGCCGGCGCTGCGCAAGGTCTACGACCAGATGCCCGAGCCGCGTTATGTCATCTCGATGGGCTCCTGCGCCAATGGCGGCGGCTATTATCACTATTCCTATTCGGTGGTGCGCGGCTGTGACCGCATCGTGCCGATCGACATCTACGTGCCGGGCTGTCCCCCCACGGCAGAGGCGCTGCTTTACGGCGTGCTTCTGCTGCAGAAGAAGATCCGTCGTACCGGCACGATCGAACGCTAAGGGTTAAGGACAAGGCATATGAGTGAAGCCCTGACTGAGCTTGCGTCCTACCTTGGCGAAGCGCGCGGCAACCTGATCGCCGCATCGCAGATGAAGTATGGCGAACTGACGCTGACGACGACGGGTGAAAACCTGGTCGCACTTCTGACCTTCCTGCGCGACGACGCCAAATGCGGTTTCGTCAACCTGATCGATATTTGCGGCGTCGACTGGCCGCAGTGCGAGCTGCGTTTCGATGTCGTCTACCACCTGCTGTCGCCGAAGAAGAACCTGCGTATCCGCGTCAAGGTCGCAACGGATGAAGATACGCCGGTCCCGTCGGCCTGCCCCGTCTATCCGGGCGCCGACTGGTTCGAGCGCGAGACCTGGGACATGTACGGCGTGCTCTTCACCGGCCATCCGGACCTGCGTCGCATCCTGACCGACTACGGCTTCGAAGGTCATCCGCTGCGCAAGGATTTCCCGACCACCGGCTTCGTTGAAGTGCGCTACGACGACGCGGCAAAGCGCGTCGTCTACGAGCCGGTCGAGCTGAAGCAGGAATTCCGCAACTTCGACTTTATGTCGCCATGGGAAGGCACGGAGTATGTGCTGCCGGGCGACGAAAAAGCGAAGCAATAATTCAAGGTGGTTGGTGGGCTTAGCCCGCCATTCACTAGTTATCTGAGAACGCGAGCCCATCGCCATGACAGAACATAACGTCCGCAACTTCAATATCAATTTCGGACCGCAGCATCCGGCGGCGCACGGCGTTCTTCGTCTTGTCCTGGAGCTTGACGGCGAAATTGTGGAGCGTGTCGATCCGCATATCGGCCTTTTGCATCGCGGCACCGAGAAGCTGATCGAGACCAAGACCTATCTTCAGGCCGTGCCCTATTTCGATCGCCTCGACTACGTCGCACCGATGAACCAGGAACATGCCTATGCGATGGCCGTCGAAAAGCTGCTCGGCATCGAGATCCCGATTCGCGGCCAGCTGATCCGTGTTCTCTATTCGGAAATCGGCCGCATCCTGTCGCACCTTCTGAACGTCACGACGCAGGCCATGGACGTCGGCGCGCTGACGCCGCCGCTCTGGGGCTTCGAAGAGCGTGAAAAGCTGATGGTGTTCTACGAGCGCGCCAGCGGCTCGCGCATGCATGCCGCTTATATCCGTCCGGGCGGCGTCCACCAGGATCTGCCCGAACAGCTCGTGCAGGATATCGGCGCCTGGTGCGATCCGTTCCTGAAGGCGCTCGATGACATCGACAACCTGTTGACCGGCAACCGCATCTTCAAGCAGCGCAACGTCGATATCGGCGTCGTCTCGCTGGAGGAATGCTGGGCTTGGGGCTTCTCCGGCGTCATGGTGCGCGGTTCGGGTGCGGCCTGGGATCTGCGTCGCGCCCAGCCCTATGAATGTTATTCCGATCTCGAATTCGATATCCCGATCGGCAAGAATGGCGACAACTACGACCGTTATCTGATCCGCATGATCGAGATGCGCGAATCGGTCCGCATCATGAAGCAATGCGTCAACCGCCTGCTCTCGGATGCCAGGACCGGTCCTTTCTCGTCGATCGACGGCAAGGTCGTGCCGCCGAAGCGCGGCGAGATGAAGCGCTCGATGGAAGCGCTGATCCACCACTTCAAGCTCTATACCGAAGGCTACCATGTGCCGGCCGGCGAGGTTTACGCCGCCGTCGAGGCGCCGAAGGGCGAATTCGGTGTCTATCTCGTCTCCGACGGCACCAACAAGCCCTATCGCTGCAAGATCCGCGCGCCCGGTTATGCCCATCTGCAGGCGATGGACTTCATGTGCCGCGGCCACCAGCTTGCCGACGTCGCGGCCGTCCTCGGCTCGCTCGACATCGTCTTCGGCGAGGTGGATCGCTGATGCAGCTTCTGCCGCTGGCCGTCGTTATCCTTCTTTCGGCATCCGGGGTTTCGGCTCAGGAATCCGATAGCCTCGGCACGCCGCTCGGCCATAAGGAAGAGACGCCGCCGGCGCAGCAATCGTCCATGGGTGAGCTTTTGTCCAAGGGCTATCAGATCAAGGCTGCCATTCCGAACGGCAGCAAATTCGTAGTGTTTATGCAAAAAGACCAGTCGGCCTATGCCTGCGAAATGCAGTCTTTGACCGCTTCGCGGTGTGGAACCTTAAACTGACAAGGCGTGAGAAAGAATGTCCGTTCGTCGATTAGCCGAAGATCAATTTCAGCCTGCCGCATTCGCCTTCAGCGATGAGAATGCGGTCTGGGCGGACAAGACGATCCAGAAATACCCCGCCGGCCGCCAGCAATCGGCGGTCATTCCGCTGTTGATGCGGGCGCAGGAGCAGGACGGCTGGGTCACGCGCGCGGCGATCGAAAAGATCGCCGACATGCTTGATATGGCCTATATCCGCGTGCTCGAGGTCGCGACCTTCTATACGCAGTTCCAGCTGCATCCGGTTGGTACCCGCGCCCATGTCCAGGTCTGCGGTACGACGCCCTGCATGCTGCGCGGCTCGGAAGCGCTGATGTCGGTCTGCAAGAGCAAGATCCATGCCCATGCCTTCGAGCGCAATGCCGAAGGCACGCTATCCTGGGAAGAGGTCGAATGTCTCGGGGCCTGCGTCAACGCCCCGATGGTGATGATCGGCAAGGACACCTATGAAGACCTGACGCCCGCGCGTCTCGAAGAGATCATCGACGTCTTTGCCGCCGGCAATGGCGCCAGCATCAAGCCCGGCACCCAGATCGACCGGGTGTTTTCGGCGCCCGAAGGCGGCCTGACCTCGCTGACGACGGAAGAGCCGAAGGCAAGGACCCGCGCCAAGAAGGCCGATGCCGAAACCGTATCGGCTCCAGTCGACGCCGCGCCGGTTCCTCCCTCCGAGGCCGCCCGCCCGAAGAGCACCGATGCCGAGACCAATGCTGCCCTGAAGACTCCGGCGACGGCGCCGAAGGCGGCTGCGAAAAACGCAAAGGCAGCCGAGCAGCAGCCGATATCAGGCACGGCGGCTGCCGAACCGGCGCCGAAAGCTGCCGTCAAGGCTGAAGCCGCCTCGGCGGAAAAGCCTGCTCTGACCGACAAGAATCGGCCGGCCGGCATCGAAAAGCCCGCCGCACCTGATGATCTGAAGATGATCTCGGGTGTCGGCCCGAAGATCGAGGCGACGTTGAACGAAATCGGCATCTTCACCTTCGCGCAGGTCGCAGGCTGGAAGAAGGCCGAACGCGAATGGGTCGATGGCTATTTGAATTTCCGCGGCCGCATCGAACGCGATGACTGGGTCAAGCAGGCCAAGGCGCTCGCCAAGGGCGGGGAAGCGGAATATATCAAGGTCTTCGGCAAGAAGCCGCGGTAAGAGGTGAAGCATGTTACAAGATAAAGACCGCATCTTTACCAACATCTACGGCCTCAAGGACAAATCCCTGAAGGGCGCGATGAGTCGCGGCCACTGGGACGGCACCAAGCAGATCCTCGAAAAGGGCCGCGACTGGATCATCAATGAGATGAAGGCGTCAGGCCTTCGCGGTCGTGGTGGCGCCGGTTTCCCGACCGGCCTCAAATGGTCCTTCATGCCGAAGGAAAGCGACGGCCGGCCGCATTATCTCGTCGTCAACGCCGACGAATCCGAGCCTGGCACCTGCAAAGACCGCGACATCATGCGCCACGATCCGCATACGCTGATCGAAGGCTGCGTCATCGCGAGTTTCGCGATGGGCGCCAATGCGGCTTACATCTACGTGCGCGGCGAATATATCCGCGAGCGCGAAGCGCTGCAGGCGGCGATCGACGAATGCTATGATTATGGCCTGCTCGGCAAGAACAACAAGCTCGGCTGGGACATGGATATCTTCGTCCATCACGGCGCCGGCGCCTATATTTGCGGCGAGGAAACCGCGCTGCTCGAAAGCCTTGAAGGCAAGAAGGGCCAGCCGCGTCTGAAGCCGCCGTTCCCGGCCAATATGGGCCTCTACGGCTGCCCGACGACGGTCAACAACGTCGAATCGATCGCTGTTGCGCCGACCATCCTGCGCCGCGGCGCCGGCTGGTTCTCGGCCATCGGCCGTCCGAACAATGTCGGCACCAAGCTGTTCATGCTCTCCGGCCACGTCAACAAGCCGTGCACGGTTGAAGAGGAAATGGGCATCACCTTCCGCGAACTGGTCGACCGCCATGCCGGCGGCATTCGCGGCGGCTGGGACAACCTGCTTGCCGTCATTCCAGGCGGGGCATCCTGCCCGATCGTTCCGGCCAAGGACATCATCGATTGCCCGATGGATTTCGACGGCCTGCGCGGCGTCGGCTCTTCCTTCGGTACGGCCGCCGCGATAGTCATGGACAAGTCCACCGACGTCATCAAGGCGATCGCCCGTATCTCCGCCTTCTTCAAGCATGAGAGCTGCGGCCAGTGCACGCCCTGCCGCGAAGGCACGGGCTGGATGTGGCGTGTGATGGAGCGCATGGCCAAGGGCAATGCCCAGAAGCGCGAAATCGACATGCTGTTCCAGGTGACGAAGCAGATCGAAGGCCACACCATTTGTGCGCTCGGCGATGCCGCGGCATGGCCGGTGCAGGGTCTGATCCGTAACTTCCGTCCCGAGATCGAAAAGCGCATCGACCAGTATACGGCGAGCGCGCTTGATCACGGTGCGGTTCTGGAGGCGGCTGAATAATCATGGCGGACAACGCATCCAAGAGTGGGAAGAAGGAAGAAGTCGCCGATTTCGCGGCCGGTTTCGGCCGTCTTGCCGCCGAGATGCTGGAAAATGCACGGGCGATGCCGGTGCATCCGCTGATGGCGCAGCCCGCGGCAGCCTTTGCCGCCGCAACGGCGATCGGCTTTGGTTTCTCGACCCAGATGGCCGGCGCTTTCTTCGGTGCCTGGCAGAGCGCCCTGGAAACGACCGGCAAGGTCGCCGCCGCCCTCGATGACACGCCGCCGGACGAACTGAAGCCCGATGTCGATATCCGGCCGGAGAATATTCGCTCGGAGGTCAAGGCTTTCACCAAGCCGCGGGCCGACAAGAAGGCAAGGCCGACATTGACTGTCGTCAAGCCGGTCAGCGAGTCGATCCCACCCAGCCAAACGAAGGCCAGCCAGCCAAAGCCGGCGGTGAAGGCAAAACCGGTTGCGCGGGGGAAGGCCGACGATCTCAAGCTGATTGCCGGCATCGGCCCGAAGCTGGAGCAGGTGCTGAACGCCAAGGGCGTTCGCAGCTTTGCCGAGATCGCTGCCTGGACCGACGAGGAAATCGCCCGGTTCGACGCTGAACTCGGCTTCAACGGCCGCATCGGCCGTGACGACTGGACCGGCCAGGCGAAAGTTCTGGCGGGGCGGAGCCGCAGAAAGAAATGAACTATCCGGCCGTGTCGATCGGCCGGAAAGATGGGCAGGTCGGCGGACGGGCGGGGGCCTGAAGATGCCGGTGCGGGTTCCGGATCTGGAATGCGCGACAGAGAATTTGGGCGACATCAGATGTCGGCAGGACGAAAGATCCGGCTTGGCAATGAGAGTGTTGCAAAAATAGGTTTGTTTGCCGTCATCAGGCAAACGGGAAACAGGACTGAGCGACGATGGCAAAACTGAGGATTGACGGCAACGAGATCGAAGTTCCGGATCATTTCACGCTATTGCAGGCGTGCGAGGATGCCGGTGCCGAGGTTCCGCGCTTCTGCTTCCATGAGCGCCTGTCGGTTGCCGGCAATTGCCGCATGTGCCTTGTCGAGGTGAAGGGCGGCCCGCCGAAGCCGCAGGCTTCCTGCGCCATGAGCGTGCGCGACATCCGCGGCGGCCCGAACGGCGAACTGCCTGAGGTTTTCACCAACACCCCGATGGTCAAGAAGGCCCGCGAAGGTGTGATGGAATTCCTGCTGATCAACCATCCGCTCGATTGCCCGATCTGCGACCAGGGCGGCGAATGCGACCTGCAGGACCAGGCGATGGCCTTCGGCATAGACACCTCGCGCTATCAGGAAGACAAGCGCGCCGTCGAGGACAAGTATATCGGCCCGCTCGTCAAGACGGTGATGAACCGCTGCATCCACTGCACGCGCTGCGTCCGCTTCACCACCGAGGTCGCCGGCATTTCCGAACTCGGCCTGATCGGCCGCGGCGAGGATGCCGAGATCACCACCTATCTCGAACAGGCGATGACCTCCGAGCTGCAGGGCAACGTCGTCGACCTTTGCCCGGTTGGCGCACTCACCTCGAAGCCCTTCGCCTTCACCGCGCGCCCGTGGGAATTGAACAAGACCGAATCGATCGACGTCATGGACGCCGTCGGTTCGGCAATCCGCGTCGACACTCGCGGCCGTGAGGTCATGCGCATCCTGCCGCGCGTCAATGAAGCGATCAACGAGGAGTGGATCTCCGATAAGAGCCGCTTCATCTGGGACGGCCTGAAGACCCAGCGCCTCGACCGGCCCTATGTTCGCCGCGACGGCCGCCTGCAGCCCGCCACCTGGGCCGAAGCCTTCGGCGCAATCAAGGCCGCCGTCGGCGCCACCTCGGGCGACAAGATCGGCGCGATATCAGGCGACCTCGCTTCCGTCGAGGAAATGTATGCGCTCTCCGAACTGGTGAAGTCGCTGGGGTCGGTCAATCTCGACTGTCGCCAGGATGGGGCGGCACTCGATCCGTCGCTCGGCCGTTCTAGCTACCTGTTCAACCCGACGATCTCGGGCATCGACCAGGCCGACGCGCTGTTGATCATCGGCGCCAATCCGCGCTTCGAGGCAGCCATCCTCAACGCCCGCATCCGCAAGCGCTGGCGCCGCGGCAAGTTCCCGATCGGCGTCATCGGCGAGCCGGCTGAACTGCGCTACAGCTATGATTACCTCGGCGGCGGTCCCGACACGCTGAAGGATCTGGTCGACGGTACCCACGCCTTCGCGGACGTGCTGAAGAATGCCGCCAAGCCGATGATCATCATCGGCCAGGGTGCGCTGGCGCGCACCGACGGCGCCGGCGTTCTCGCCAGTGCTGCCAAGCTCGCCGGCTCGGTCGGCGTGGTCGCCGAAGGCTGGAACGGCTTTGCCGTCCTCCATACCGCTGCCTCGCGCGTCGGCGGTCTCGACCTCGGCTTCGTGCCGGGCGCCAAGGGCGTCAATGCCGCCGAGATGCTGACGGCGATGGACGTGCTCTTCCTGCTCGGTGCCGACGAACTCGACTTCACCGCCAAGAAGGCCAAGCTCACCGTCTATATCGGCTCGCATGGCGATAACGGCGCGCACCATGCCGACGTCATCCTGCCGGCGGCAGCCTATACCGAAAAGTCCGGCACCTGGGTCAACACCGAAGGCCGCGTCCAGATGGGCAACCGCGCAGGTTTTGCGCCGGGTGATGCCCGCGAGGACTGGGCGATCATCCGCGCCCTTTCCGACGTGCTCGGCAAGAAGCTTCCCTTCGATTCGCTCAGCGAATTGCGTGTCCGGCTCTATGCCGCTTTCCCGCATTTCGCTGCCATCGACGAGATCGCCGAAACCGATAGCGCCCAAATTGCCGCAGTTGCGAAAAAAGCCGGCAAGATGAACAAATCCGGGTTTGCGTCGCCGGTGAAAGACTTCTATTTGACGAACCCGATAGCGCGTGCCTCGGCTGTCATGGCGGAGTGCTCGGCATTGGCCCGCAACAACTTCAAAGTCGCGGCAGAGTAAGGGCAGGGGACTATGGATTCTTTCTTTTCGACCTATGTCTGGCCGGCGATCATCATGATCGGTCAGTCGCTGCTGCTTCTCGTCTGCCTGCTCGTCTTCATCGCCTATGTACTGCTCGCCGACCGCAAGATCTGGGCGGCCGTGCAACTGCGCCGCGGCCCGAACGTCGTCGGTCCCTTCGGCCTGTTCCAGTCCTTCGCCGACCTTTTGAAGTTCGTCTTCAAGGAACCGGTCATTCCGGCCGGCGCCAACAAGGCGGTGTTCCTGCTTGCCCCGCTGGTGACGGTGCTTCTGGCGCTGTCCACCTGGGCGGTGGTGCCGCTGGCCGACGGATGGGTGATCGCCAACATCAATGTCGGCATCCTCTATATTTTCGCGATCTCCTCGCTCGAGGTTTACGGCATCATCATGGGCGGCTGGGCTTCGAACTCGAAGTATCCGTTCCTCGGCGCGCTGCGCTCGGCGGCGCAAATGGTGTCCTATGAAGTCTCGATCGGCTTCGTCATCGTCACCGTGCTTCTCTGCGTCGGCTCGCTGAACCTGACCGATATCGTCAATGCGCAGCATACCGGCCTCGGCACCATGCTCGGCCTGCCGGCGTCGTTCCTCGACTGGCACTGGCTGTCGCTCTTCCCGATGTTCATCATCTTCTTCATTTCGGCGCTCGCCGAAACGAACCGCCCGCCCTTCGACCTCCCGGAAGCCGAATCGGAACTCGTCGCCGGCTTCATGGTCGAATACGGCTCCTCGCCATACATGATGTTCATGCTCGGCGAATATGCGGCCGTCTGCCTGATGTGCGCGCTGACGACGATCCTCTTCCTCGGCGGCTGGCTGCCCCCGGTCGATATCTGGATCCTCAACTGGGTCCCAGGCATCATCTGGTTCACGCTGAAGGCCTGCCTGGTGTTCTTCATGTTCGCGATGGTCAAGGCCTTCGTTCCGCGCTACCGCTACGATCAGCTCATGCGCCTCGGCTGGAAGGTATTCCTGCCGCTGTCGCTCGCCATGGTCGTCATCGTTGCATTCGTGCTGAAACTGATGGGTTGGGCATGATCATGCCCACTCTCGTTTCCGGCAAAATTGGAGGTTGAAGATGGCAAGCTTGTCCGGCTCCATCAGCTCGCTGTTTCTCAAGGAATTCGTCGGCGCGTTCTTTCTGTCGATGCGCTATTTCTTCCGCCAGAAGGCGACGATCAACTATCCCTTCGAAAAGGGTCCGGTTTCCCCGCGTTTCCGCGGCGAGCATGCGTTGCGCCGTTATCCGAACGGCGAAGAACGCTGCATCGCCTGCAAGCTCTGCGAGGCGATCTGTCCTGCCCAGGCGATCACCATCGAGGCCGGTCCGCGCCGCAATGATGGCACGCGCCGCACGGTGCGCTACGACATCGACATGGTGAAGTGCATCTATTGCGGCTTCTGCCAGGAAGCCTGCCCGGTCGACGCGATCGTCGAAGGCCCGAATTTCGAATTTGCGACGGAAACCCGCGAAGAGCTCTACTTCGACAAGGCGCGGCTTCTGGACAACGGAGACCGGTGGGAGCGCGAAATCGCTCGCAACATCGCGATCGACTCGCCGTACCGCTGATTGAGATTTTGAAATGCCGCGGTGGAGCGCAGTTGCTCCTGTCGCGGTCAATATGCACAGGAGCTTTGCCGGTTAGCGCCAGCGAAAGCTCCATCGGGCAGGGAAACTCCCGGCTGCCCGGGGGAAGATGAAAAAGGCACCAACATGGGTCTGCAGGCTCTATTTTTCTATCTTTTCGCCTTTGTCGCGGTGGCGTCGGCGTTCATGGTTATCTGGGCGAAGAACCCGGTTCACTCGGTTCTGTTCCTGATCCTGGTGTTCTTCAATGCGGCTGGCCTCTTCCTGCTGCTCGGTGCCGAATTCCTGGCGATGATCCTGCTTGTCGTCTATGTCGGCGCCGTCGCCGTCCTCTTCCTCTTCGTGGTGATGATGCTCGATATCGACTTCACCGAACTGAGGGCCGGCGTTCTCGAATATGCGCCGATCGGCGGGCTGATCGGGGTGATCCTCGCAGCCGAGCTGATCGTCGTCATCGGCGGCAGCGTCATCTCGCCTGAGATCGCCAAATCAGTCGCCATGCCGATCCCGGCGCTAAGCGAGCGCACCAATACGGCCGCCCTCGGCGACGTGCTCTACACTAACTACGTCTATTTCTTCCAGATCGCCGGTCTGGTGCTTCTGGTCGCCATGATCGGTGCGATCGTGCTGACGTTGAGACACCGCACCAACATCAAGCGGCAGAATATTCCCAGGCAGGTTGCCCGCACGCCCGCCACCGCCGTCGAGGTGGTTTCGGTCAAGCCCGGGCAGGGCGTCTAAAGGCAGGTCAAGGAACAAAGAACATGGTCATCGGACTTTCCCACTACCTGACGGTCAGCGCCATCCTCTTCACGCTCGGCGTCTTCGGCATCTTCCTGAACCGGAAGAACGTCATCGTCATCCTGATGTCGATCGAACTGATCCTGCTCGCCGTCAACATCAACATGGTCGCCTTCTCCTCCTTCCTGAACGACATCGTCGGCCAGGTCTTCGCGCTGTTCATCCTGACGGTCGCGGCTGCCGAAGCGGCGATCGGTCTTGCAATTCTCGTTGTCTTCTACCGCAACCGCGGCTCGATCGCGGTCGAAGACGTCAATATGATGAAGGGCTGAGTGGCTCATGTTCCTCTATAAGGCTATCGTCTTTCTTCCCTTGATCGGTGCGATCGTCGCCGGCCTTTTCGGCCGCGCCATCGGCGCCAAGGCTTCGGAATATGTCACCAGCGGCCTGATGATCATCGCCGCCATCCTGTCTTGGGTCGTCTTCTTCACCGTCGGCATGGGTCATGCCGAAGGCGGCCCGATCAAGGTCGAGGTGCTGCGCTGGATCCAGTCCGGCGGCATCGACGTCTCGTGGTCGCTGCGTGTGGATACGCTGACCTCCGTCATGCTGATCGTCGTCAACACGGTCTCGACGCTGGTGCATGTCTATTCGATCGGCTACATGCATACCGATCCGCATCGCCCGCGCTTCTTCGCCTATCTCTCGCTCTTCACCTTCGCCATGCTGATGCTGGTGACCGCTGACAACCTTGCCCAGATGTTCTTCGGCTGGGAAGGCGTCGGTCTCGCCTCCTATCTGCTGATCGGCTTCTGGTTCAAGAAGCCGTCGGCGACGGCCGCGGCGATGAAGGCCTTCATCGTCAACCGCGTCGGCGACTTCGGCTTCGTGCTCGGCATTGCCGGCGTCTTCGTACTGTTCGGCTCGATCAACCTCGACACGATCTTCGCCAATGCCTCGAACTTCGCCCCGCATGAAGGCGGCGGCGAAGCGGGCGAGGTGATCCTCAATCTCTTCGGCATGCAGCTCGACAAGGCGCATGCGCTGACCGGCATCTGCCTGCTGCTCTTCATGGGCGCGATGGGCAAGTCGGCGCAGTTCCTGCTGCACACCTGGCTGCCTGACGCCATGGAAGGCCCGACCCCGGTCTCGGCCCTCATCCATGCCGCCACCATGGTCACCGCCGGCGTCTTCCTCGTCGCCCGCATGTCGCCGCTCTTCGAATTGTCGCCGGATGCGCTGGTTGTCGTCACCGTGATCGGCGCGATCACCGCCTTCTTCGCGGCAACCGTCGGCCTGGTGCAGAACGACATCAAGCGCGTCATCGCCTATTCCACCTGCTCGCAGCTCGGCTACATGTTCGTAGCGCTCGGGGTAGGGGCCTATGGCGCGGCGATCTTCCATCTTTTCACGCACGCCTTCTTCAAGGCGCTGCTCTTCCTCTGCGCCGGCTCGGTCATCCATGCCGTCGATGGTGAGCAGGACATGCGCTACATGGGCGGCCTGCGGCCGCACATCAAGGTGACGTTCTGGATGATGATCATCGGCACGCTGGCGATCACCGGCGTCGGCATTCCCTTCACGCCGATCGGCTTCGCTGGCTTCTTCTCCAAGGACGTGATCATCGAGGCGACCTATGCATCGCATTCGCCGGTCTCGGGCTTTGCCTTCTCACTGCTGGTCATCGCGGCTCTGTTCACCAGCTTCTATTCCTGGCGCCTGATCTTCATGACCTTCTTCGGCAAGCCACGCGCCTCGCACGAGGTGATGCACCACGTGCATGAGTCGCCGCAGGTCATGCTTGTGCCGCTCTATCTGCTGGCGATCGGCGCAGTGCTTGCTGGCGTGATCTTTGAAGGCCGGTTCTACGGCGAGGAATATGCCGAGTTCTGGAAGGGGGCGCTCTTTACCGGCGCCGAGAACGAACTGGTCGAAGAGTTCCACCATGTTCCGGCGCTCGTGGCTTTGAGCCCGTTCATCGCCATGGTGCTCGGTTTCGTCACCGCCTGGTACATGTATATCCGCTCGCCGCAGACGCCGCGCATCCTGGCGCAGCAGCACCGCGTGCTCTACCAGTTCCTGTTGAACAAGTGGTATTTCGACGAACTCTACGACTTCCTCTTCGTCCGCTCCGCCAAGGCGCTCGGCCGCTTCCTGTGGAAGAAAGGTGATGTCGGAGTCATCGATACCTATGGCCCGAACGGCGTCGCCGCTCGCGTCGTCGCCGTCACTGATCGCGTGGTCCGCCTGCAGACCGGTTACCTCTATCACTACGCCTTCGCCATGCTGATCGGCATTGCGGCGCTCGTTACCTGGATGATGCTCGGGAGTTCCTTCTGATGACCGATTGGCCTATTCTTTCAACGGTCACCTTCCTGCCGCTCGTCGGCGTGGTGCTCCTGCTATTGATGAACGGCGAGAGCGAAACCGGCCGGAAGAACGTGCTGTGGATCTCGCTGATCACTACCGTCTTCACCTTCGTCGTCTCGCTCTTCATCTGGATCGGCTTCGACAATGCTAATCCGGGCTTCCAGATGCTCGAGAAGCATGACTGGCTCGGCACCGGCATTGGCTACCACCTCGGCGTCGACGGCATCTCGATGCTGTTCGTCATCCTGTCGACCTTCCTCATGCCCTTCTGTGTGCTGGCGAGCTGGCTCTCGATCGAGAAGCGCCTGAAGGAATACATGATCGCCTTCCTCATCCTCGAAACGATGATGATCGGCGTCTTCGTTTCGCTCGATATCGTGCTCTTCTACGTCTTCTTCGAGGCGGGCCTCATTCCGATGTTCCTGATCATCGGCGTCTGGGGCGGCAAGGACCGCGTCTATGCGAGCTACAAGTTCTTCCTCTATACGCTGCTCGGCTCGGTGCTGATGCTGCTCGCCATCATGGCGATGTACTGGCAGGCCGGCACGACCGATATCACCGCGCTGCTCGCCTACAAGTTCCCGCCGGCGCTGCAGACCTGGTTATGGCTTGCCTTCTTCGCCTCCTTCGCGGTGAAGATGCCGATGTGGCCGGTCCATACCTGGCTTCCCGATGCCCACGTTCAGGCGCCGACGGCTGGCTCGGTAATCCTGGCCGGTGTGCTGCTGAAGCTCGGCGGCTACGGTCTCATCCGCTTCTCGCTCGGAATGTTCCCGGTGGCGTCCGATTATTTCGCGCCACTGGTTTTCGCACTGTCTGTGATCGCCATCATCTACACCTCTCTGGTGGCGATGATGCAGGACGATATCAAAAAGCTGATCGCCTATTCCTCGGTGGCGCACATGGGCTATGTGACCATGGGCATCTTTGCCGCCAACATGCAGGGTGTTCAGGGGTCGATCTTCCAGATGCTCTCGCACGGCATCGTCTCCGGCGCGCTCTTCCTCTGCGTCGGCGTCGTCTACGATCGCACCCATACCCGCGAGATCAACGCCTATGGCGGCCTCGTCAACAACATGCCGAAATATGCCGTGGCGATGATGGTCTTCACCATGGCCAATGTCGGGCTTCCCGGCACGTCGGGCTTCGTCGGCGAATTCCTGACGCTGATCGGTGTCTTCCGCGTCAACACCTGGGTAGCGCTCTTTGCCGCCACCGGCGTCATCCTCTCGGCTGCCTACGCGCTCTGGCTTTATCGCCGGGTGATCTTCGGCGCGCTGGAGAAGGAAAAGCTGAAGGCGCTGCTCGATCTTTCTCCACGCGAGCAGCTGATCCTTTACCCTCTGGTCGCGCTGACCATCTTCTTCGGCGTTTATCCGGCTCCGGTCTTCGATGCGACGGCCGCCTCGGTGGATCTGCTGGTCAACAACTACACGGCCGCCGTGCACGCAGCGCAGAATGTTGCGCTGTCTATGAAATGATGACGGGACTTATTGGACATGACCGCTGAAACAATTCTCCTCAGTCTGCATCTTTCCGTGCCGGAGCTCATCCTCGCGGTCGGCGCCCTTGTCCTGTTGATGGTCGGCGTCTTCTCAGGCGAGCGGTCGGGCCTTGTCGTCACCGGCTTGGCGATCGTCCTGCTCCTGGCCTCCGGCCTGTGGCTGCTCTTCGTGCCCGCAGAAGGCCTTGCCTATGGCGGCGTCTACATGGCCGACGGCTTCTCGCGCTTCATGAAGCTGGTGGCGCTGATCGGTTCGCTGGTCGCCATATTCATGTCGATCGGCCACGCCCGTGAAAATCAGCTCGACAAGTTCGAGTTCCCGGTTCTCCTGGTGCTCGCGACCCTTGGCATCCTGCTGATGATCTCGGCCAACGACCTGATCTCGCTCTATCTCGCGCTGGAACTGCAATCGCTGGCGCTCTATGTCGTCGCAGCGATCAACCGTGACAGCCTGAAGTCGACCGAAGCCGGTCTGAAATATTTCGTCCTCGGCGCGCTTTCCTCCGGCATGCTGCTCTATGGCATGTCGCTGGTCTACGGCTTCACCGGCCACACCCACTTCTCCGAAATCGCCCAGGCGCTGTCCGTCGAGGGCGCGCGTTCGCTCGGCCTGATCTTCGGCTTGGTCTTCATCCTCGCCGGCATCGCCTTCAAGATCTCGGCCGTTCCCTTCCATATGTGGACGCCGGATGTTTACGAAGGCGCGCCGACACCGGTCACCGCATTCCTTGCCGCAGCACCCAAGGTTGCTGCCATGGCGATGATGACCCGTATCGTCATCACCGCCTTCCAGCCGATTCTGGCGGACTGGCAGCAGGTCGTCGTCTTCATCTCGATCGCCTCGATGCTGCTCGGCTCGTTTGCTGCGATCGGCCAGAAGAATATCAAGCGACTGATGGCCTATTCCTCGATCGGCCACATGGGTTATGCGCTGGTCGGTCTTGCCGCCGGCAACCAGACCGGCGTCACCGGCGTCATGCTTTACATGGTCATCTACATGGTCATGACGCTCGGCACCTTCGCGATCATCATGTCGATGCGCCGCAAGGACGGCACCGTTGTCGAAAATGTTGATGATCTCGCCGGCCTCTCCACAACCAACCCGTTCATGGCCGTGGTGCTGACGGCGTTGATGTTCTCGCTCGCCGGCATCCCGCCGCTCGCCGGATTCTTCGCGAAGTACTTCGTCTTCGTTGCCGCTATCGAAGCCAAGCTCTATGCGCTCGCCATCATCGGCGTTCTCGCCTCGGTCGTCGGCGCCTACTACTATCTGCGCGTCATCAAACTGATGTGGTTCGATGAGGCGACCGGCGAATTCGCCCGTGTCTCCGGAGCGCTGCGTCTGGTCTTCGGTCTCTCCGGTTTCTTCGTCACCGCCTATGTCCTCATCGGCGGCCCGATCGGCGGCGCGGCAGAGCTTGCCGCTGCGACGCTCTTTTGATGGCTTCCGACGGACGGCGCCGGATATCGCTCGGCGATTTCAGGCACGAGGCTCTGTCGGAAACATCGTCTACCAACAGCGAATGCCTCGCCCGGGCTCGGGCGGGCGATGGCGGTAATCTCTGGGTGACCGCCGAGAGGCAGACGGGCGGTCGCGGCCGCCGCGGCAGGCTCTGGGTTTCCGAGCGCGGCAATCTCTACGCTTCTCTTCTCCTGATCGACCCGGCGCCTATGGAGCGACTGGGCTCGCTGCCGCTGGCGATCGCCGTTGCCGTGCACCAGGCGATCCGCAGGGTGTTGCCACTGGGCGCCGAACCGCTCGAGGTCAAATGGCCGAACGATATCCTCATCGGCCGAAAGAAGACCTGCGGCATTCTCGTTGAAGGCGAGGGGCTCCCGGATGGCCGTTACGCGCTGATCGTCGGCATCGGCATCAATATCTCGGTAATGCCCGACAATCCGCTCTACCCCGTTACCTGTCTGCGTCAGCAGGGAAGTGCGGCTTCGCCGGAAGAACTCTTCGCGCATCTCTTCGCCGCCGCGGCGGAAGTGCTTGAAATATGGGATCAGGGCCGTGGCGTCGGCGAGATCACGACGCTCTGGCGCGCCATCGCCTGCGGCATCGGCGAAAAGATTACGGTCAATTTGCCGGACCGATCGATTTCCGGACAATTCGCCGGAATTGATGATAATGGCTTGTTGATGCTCGATACCGGCGCTGGCAGGATAATGCCCATTGCTGCCGGTGATGTGTTTTTTGGTTAGCGGAAAAAACGAAAATTATGGCGAAACAGGACGAACTGGTATTCCTGCCTCTGGGCGGTGTCGGTGAGATTGGCATGAATCTCGCTCTCTACGGCTACGGCCCGCCCGAGCATCGCCAGTGGATCATGGTCGATTGTGGCGTCACTTTTCCTGGGCCTGACCTGCCGGGCGTCGACCTCGTATTGCCCGATATCCGCTTCCTCGCCAGCGAACGAAAGAACCTCAAGGCGATCATTATCACCCATGCGCATGAAGACCACTATGGTGCGCTCGCCGACCTCTGGCCCGGCCTCAACGTGCCGGTCTATGCCTCTGGTTTTACATCAGGTCTGCTTGAAGCCAAGCGTAATTTCGAGAAGTCTAAGATCGGCGAAGTGCCGGTGACGCCGTTCAAGGCCGGCGATACGATTAATGTCGGCCCCTTCAGCATCGAAGGTGTGGCCGTCAACCATTCGATCCCCGAGCCGATGTCGTTGATGATCCGCACGCCGGTCGGCAATGTCATCCATACCGGCGACTGGAAGATCGACCACGAGCCTTCGCTCGGGCCGCTGACCGACGAGACACGTTTCCGCCAGCTCGGCGATGAGGGCGTGCTAGCGCTGATGTGCGATTCCACCAATGCGCTGCGCGACGGTGTTTCGCCCTCCGAGAAGGATGTGTCGGAAAGCCTGCGCAAGATCATCGAGAATGCCGAGGGCCGGGTGGCGATCACCACCTTCTCGTCGAATGTCGGGCGTATCCGCACCGTTGCCGAAGCTGCCGAGGCGGCAGGCCGCGAAGTGCTGCTGCTCGGTAGTTCGCTGAAGCGCGTCGTCAACGTCGCCCAGGATATCGGCCTGATGGAAGGCGTGAAGCCCTTCATCTCCGAGGACGAATACGGCTACATCCCGCGCGACAAGGTCGTCGTCATCCTGACCGGCAGCCAGGGCGAGGCGCGGGCTGCCCTTGCCAAGCTCTCGCGCGACGAGATGCGCAATGTGGCGTTTGCGGCAGGCGATATCGTCGTCTTTTCCTCGCGCGCCATTCCCGGCAACGAGAAGGCGATCCAGGACATCAAGAACGGCCTCGTCGAGCAGGGTGTGCACATCATCACGGATACCGAGGCGCTGGTCCACGTTTCCGGTCATCCGCGCCGCAACGAGTTGCAGCGGATGTATGAGTGGACGCGGCCGAAGATCGTCGTGCCGGTGCATGGCGAGGCAACACATCTGACGGCGCATAAGGAACTTGCCGAGCAATCCGGCATCGCACTGGTGCCGCGAGTGCGCAACGGCGATATCCTACGGTTGGCGCCGGGTCCCGTCGAGGTGATCGGCGAGGCGCCGCATGGCCGGATTTATAAGGACGGCACGCTGATCGGCGATTTCGACGAGATGGGCATCGGCGAGCGCAAGAAGCTCTCCTATGTCGGCCATGTCGCGGTCAACGTCGTGCTCGACGCCCGCTATGACATCGTCGGCGAACCCGACCTCATTTCGATCGGCCTGCCGACCTACGATGACGAGGGCGAGGATATGGAGGATACGCTCTTCGACGCGGCGGTCAGCGCCATCGAGAGCATTCCGCGCGCCCGCCGCAAGGATATCGACATGCTGCAGGAGGCCGTGCGCCGCGCCATCCGCTCGGCCGCGAACAACACCTGGGGCAAGAAACCTCTTGTCACCGCCTTCGTCACCAAGGTCTGACCATGCTCGGCCGGGTCAACCATATCGCCATCGCCGTGCCCGATCTGGCCGCGGCGACGGCCGCCTATCGCGATACGCTGGGCGCTGCCGTATCGCAGCCGCAGACTCTGCCGGAACACGGCGTCACCGTCGTCTTCGTCGAATTGCCGAACACCAAGGTCGAATTGCTGCAACCGTTCGGCGATACTTCGCCGATCGCAGCCTTCCTCGAAAAGAACCCATCCGGTGGCATGCACCACATCTGCTACGAGGTGGACGATATCCTTCTTGCCCGTGACCGGCTGGTCGCGGCGGGCGCAAGGGTGCTTGGCGATGGCCAGCCGAAGATCGGCGCGCATGGCAAGCCGGTACTCTTTCTGCACCCCAAGGATTTCTTCGGCACGCTGATCGAACTCGAACAGGCCTGAGCCCTGCTGCGGCAGAGTGACCCGAGGGCGGCTAAACGTTTCGCCGGCTTTGAATTGGTCGCCATTCCGCCGTATAAGGACGCGATATCAGCGCGGCATCAACGGGAACCATAATGCTCCAGATCGTTCTTCAGGGATTTGCCGTCTACTTCATCATCTGGTGGATGACGCTTTTTGCCGTCCTGCCGATCGGCCTGCGCACCCAGGCGGACGACAACGACGTCGTGCTCGGCACGGTTCCGAGCGCGCCAACCCGGTTTCGCGCCGCTTTCGTGTTTTCGCTGACAACGTTGATTTCGGCCGTGGTCTACGGCCTCTGGTACGTCTGCGACACCTATTTCGGCTGGGGCTTCGATGCGCTGCCGCAACTCGGCCCGAGCTTCTATTAAGCGTGGCTTTTGCTCAAACTTTGAGCAGATGTAAACTTATTGAAAGCGAAATTTCGTCATACCAGTGTCATACTGTTGCGGCAAAGAGCTCTCGTAACGGAATGATGGCCATCCCCTTACGGAAGTCGGCTGGATTTCTGGATGGGATGGGGCCGAAAAGCCAAAAAAAAACAAGGCTAAAAGCCTTGTTTTAAGTATCGCGTGATCTGTAACCGTTGCCGGGGCTGCGACGAGCGCGCCTAAGATCTGATCCTCCCAAGACTTGACCGCGAATTCGGCAAGAATTTAACTTCCTGCCTGTTTTGTGAGCTAAAACTAGCTCAAACATTGGGCTTTGTCATCAGCTTTTTTTGCATTTTTGCTACACTCTAGCAAAATTTTTCTGTTGACAAGATTTTGGTTCAAGTCCTTATAAACACGCGCTTTTTTATGCCCTTTCATTTTG
The DNA here is from genome assembly GCF_057653455.1 of Rhizobium sp. CB2179. NCBI lineage: Bacteria > Pseudomonadati > Pseudomonadota > Alphaproteobacteria > Hyphomicrobiales > Rhizobiaceae > Rhizobium > Rhizobium sp. CB2179. The sequence continues at coordinate 1,366,483 of NZ_CM172781.1, forward strand.
CGGGTGCGAACATGCGCTTCCGGGAGGTTGCCGGCATCCGTTGCGGGTTTCCTTCCTGCCGCGAAGCGGCTATGAACGCTCCCGACATTAACAATGGTCTTTCGATTCCGCCTGCTGCGGGATCTCAACCGCTCCGGAATCCGCCATGCGTCTGTCCCGCTATTTCATGCCCATCCTCAAGGAAAACCCCAAGGAAGCGGAAATCGTCTCCCACCGGCTGATGCTGCGCGCCGGCATGATCCGCCAGCAGTCGCAGGGCATCTATTCCTGGCTGCCGCTCGGCAAGCGCGTGCTCGACAAGGTCAACGCCATTATCCGCGACGAGCAGAACCGCGCCGGCGCCATCGAGCTGTCGATGCCGACCCTGCAATCGGCCGAACTCTGGCAGGAAAGCGGCCGCTACGACGCCTACGGCAAGGAGATGCTGCGCATCAAGGACCGCCAGGATCGGCCGATGCTCTATGGTCCCACCAATGAAGAGATGGTGACGGATATTTTCCGCTCTTCCGTCAAATCCTATAAGGACCTGCCGCTCAATCTCTATCACATCCAGCTGAAGTTCCGCGACGAGATCCGCCCGCGCTTCGGCACCATGCGCTCGCGCGAATTCATGATGAAGGATGCCTATTCCTTCGACCTGACGCGCGAAGGGGCGGAGCATTCCTATAACAAGATGTTCGCCGCCTACCTGCGCACGTTCGACCGGCTCGGCCTGCGCGCCATTCCGATGCGCGCCGACACCGGCCCGATCGGCGGCAAGCTCAGCCATGAGTTCATCATCCTCGCTGACACCGGCGAATCCGAAGTCTTCTGCCACAAGGATTTCGTCGATTTCGATATTCCTGGTGCACACACGGATTTCGACAGTGTCGAGGGCCTGCAGGCGATCTTCGACAAATGGACCTCGCTCTATGCTGCGACCTCGGAAATGCACGACGAGGCGGCCTTCAACGCCGTTCCGGAAGGCGACCGCCTGTCGGCGCGTGGCATCGAGGTCGGCCATATCTTCTATTTCGGCACGAAATATTCCGAGCCGATGGGTGCGAAAGTGCAGGGACCTGATGGCAAGGAACACTTCGTTCACATGGGTTCCTACGGTATCGGCCCGACACGCCTTGTTCCCGCCATCATCGAAGCATCGCATGACGACAACGGAATCATCTGGCCGGCATCGGTCGCTCCCTTCGATATCGTTGTGATCAACATGAAGGCGGGCGATCAGGCCTGTGACGATACTTGCGAGCTGATCTATGCCGCGCTGACCAAGGCCGGCAAGGATGTGCTCTACGACGATACCGATGATCGGGCCGGTACGAAATTCGCGACCGCCGACCTGATCGGTGTGCCCGTCCAGATCATCGCCGGCCCGCGCGCGGTCGCCAACGGCGAAGTTGAAGTGAAGGACCGCAAGACCGGCGCCCGCGAAACGATGACCATCGAAGCGGCGATCAACCGGTTCGTGGCTTAAGGAAACGGAGGCGAAATGGCAGACGCAGCAGTGGACCGGAGTTCAAAATCCGGCTTGGGTCCGGCTGGCAAGCCATTTTCCACCTTCGAACGCCTCGTGGCGTGGCGTTATCTGCGCGCCCGTCGCAAGGAGGCCTTCATCTCGGTGATCGCCGGCTTCTCCTTCGTCGGCATCATGCTGGGCGTTGCGACACTGATCATCGTCATGGCCGTCATGAACGGCTTCCGAACCGAGCTCGTCTCGCGCATCCTCGGCATTAACGGCCACATGATCGTCCAGCCGGTCGACGGCCCCTTCACCGATTATCCTGTCCTCAGCAGCAAGCTCGCCGCGGTGCCGGGCGTCAAGATGGCGCTCCCCTTGGTGGAAGGTCAGGTGCTCGCTTCGGCCCAGGCCGGCGGCAGCACCGGCGCTCTGGTGCGCGGCGCCCGCGCCGAGGACCTGACCAAGCTTAAGACGATCTCTGACAACATCAAATCAGGCGACATGGTGGGTTATGCCTCCGGCCAGGGTGTGCTGATCGGCACCCGCATGGCCGATCAGCTCGGTCTGCGCGTCGGCGACCTCATTACGCTGACGTCACCGGATGGCGACATTACGCCGATGGGCGTCAGCCCTCGCATCAAATCCTACAAGATCTCCGGCCTCTTCGAGATCGGCATGTCGGAATATGACTCCTCGATCATCTTCATGCCGCTCGAGGAAGCGCAGCTCTATTTCAATGCCGAGGGACTGGTGCAGTCGATCGAGCTGTTCGTCGATCACCCTGACGATATCGACAATCTGCGGCCCAAGGTGGAGGAGGCGGCCGGCCGCCAGATCGCCATCACCGACTGGCGCCAGCGCAACCAGACCTTCTTCTCGGCGCTGCAGGTCGAGCGCAACGTCATGTTCATGATCCTGACGCTGATCGTGCTCGTCGCGGCGCTGAACATCATCTCCGGCCTCATCATGCTGGTGAAGGACAAGGGCAGCGATATCGCCATCCTGCGCACCATGGGTGCCAGCGCCGGCGCAATCATGCGCATCTTCTTCATGACCGGCGCGGCGATCGGCATCGTCGGCACCGTTGCCGGTGTGCTGCTCGGCGTTCTCGTCTGCGTCAACATCGAATCCGTCCGCCAGTTCTTCTCCTGGATTTCAGGCACCGTGCTCTTCAATCCGCAGGTCTATTTCCTCAGCCAGCTGCCCGCCGAGATGGATCTCAGCGAAACGATCTCGATCGTTGCCATGGCGCTGACGCTCTCCTTCATCGCGACCATCTTCCCGGCCTGGCGTGCCTCCAGGCTCGATCCGGTGCAGGCCCTGCGCTACGAATAAGGAATGCCGCCTTCATGAAACGCAACGTCGTTCTCAAGCTTACCGGCGTCGAGCGCCATTACGGGCAGGGCGATACGCTGCTCTCGATCCTGAAGGGCGCAGATTTTTCGATATCGAAAGGGGAGACTGTCGCTCTCGTCGCCCCTTCCGGCACCGGCAAGTCGACACTGCTGCATATCGCCGGCCTGCTGGAGCATCCGGACGGCGGTGAAGTCAACATCAACGGCCATGCCTGCGACGGCTTGAGCGATGAGAAACGCACCGCCATCCGCCGCAGCGAAATCGGCTTCGTCTACCAGTTCCACCACCTGCTGCCGGAATTTTCGGCACTCGAAAATATCATGATGCCGCAGCTGATCGCCGGGCTTTCCTGGAAGGAAGCCGGAGAGCGGGCCGGCCAGCTTCTCGACTACATGCGCATCGGCCATCGTGGCTCGCATCGCCCCGGCGAGCTTTCCGGCGGCGAGCAGCAGCGCGTTGCGATTGCCCGTGCCGTCGCCAATGCGCCGACCCTGCTTCTTGCCGACGAGCCGACCGGCAATCTCGACCCGGAAACGGCAAGCTACGTGTTCGAGGCGCTGGAAGCGCTGGTGCGCCAGTCGGGCCTTGCTGCCCTTATCGCTACCCATAACCACGAGCTCGCCCGCCGCATGGATCGGCGTGTGACGATCTCTGACGGCAAGATCGTCGATTTCTGAGACTGCGGTCCATGGCTGTCCGGTTGACGCCGATGATTGCCCCTCAGAACTAACCTACCGGGGTCGAGCCACTGGCCTCGCCCCGTCTTTCGGACCCCGTAAATGGGGCGAGGGGACGTGCCATGCGAGAGATTGGCGAGGAACTGAAGGGTCGCGGCATATCCTCATCGCCCCGTTTACGGGGAGAGCGACTGTCTTGTTTGTCAAGCGGTTTGCCATGGTCGTCCGTCCCTGATGATGGCGTTGAGGATGGTGAGTAGCTTGCGCATGGTTGCGACGATGGCGACGATCTTGGGCTTGCCGGCCGCGACCAGCCTGTCGCGGAAGGCCTTGAGGTCGGGGTTGTATCGGCTGGCGACGAGGGCGGCCATGAATAGGACGGCGCGCACTTTGCCTCGGCCGCCGCCGATGAAGCTCTTGCCTTTCCATTTTCCCGACTGCCGCGTCCATGGGGCAAGGCCAGCCAGCGATGCGATCTCGCGCCGGTCGAGGCTGCCGAGCTCCGGCAGTTCGGCCAGCAGCGTGCGCGCTGTCGTCGCTCCGACACCCGGCACCGAGGTCAACAGCGCCTCGCGCACCCGCCAGACCGGCGACTTGCGGATGTGGCTGTCGAGATCGGCATCGAGGCTTTCGAGCTCGCGCCGCAAGGCTTTCAGCAAGCGCTTGATGCTTTTCTGCGCCTGCTTTGCCAGCGCCATGCGCAACCGGTTCTCCTCGGCTACGACCATCTGCACGATCTGGCGCCGGCGAGCCACAAGCTCGGAAAGAGCCTGTGTCTCGGCATCGCGCAACGGCCGGATCTCGGGCTTCGTCGCCAAAACGAAGGCGGCGATGACGGCGGCATCGATCGGATCGGTCTTGGCCCTGCGGCCGATCGCATGGGCATAGGCGCGCACTTGCGCTGGATTGATGACGAGGACGGTTAATCCGGCGGCCGACAGCCCAGCCACCGCCAGCATCTCGTAGCCGCCGGTCGCCTCCAACCCAATCGCATCAACACCGATGCCTTTGAGCCGCTCGACCAGTTCATCGATGCCGGCATGGTCGTTGCCGACGGCAAAGACCTCACCTTGCGGCAGGATCGCAACATCCAGGCGCTCTTTCGAAACGTCGATTCCAACAACAATCTCCATCTGATCCCATCCTTGCCTAATCGGGCTTTGCCTTCGCAAGCGGCCCTGGCGACTGTTCGGGTTCAATGGAACAGCGGATGGAGACCCACGCTCTCCCACGGGCTTGGTGTCCCAAAGGTGCATCGGTCTTCCATCCGCCACCGCAAGAGGCATTACAGCGCCAGGAGCGGATAAAGGGAAGTTACAAAGGTGGCGGCAGCCGGACGAGTGGCTGATCTCGCCGACCTCCTGGCGGGACATTATGCACTTAACAGGACAGCAGTGGGCCACGATCAGGGGATAACCAGTCCGCCGCGGTAGTCGAGCATATAGGCCTTCTGGCCATCGACCATGATGCATTCACTGCCGCTGAACCGCTCGCAGCTGCCTTCGCTGCGGTCGATATAGCGGCCGAGCGGATGGTCGAATTCCATTCCGCCAAGAAACTGCCCCTCTCGATACATCGCCGAAAGTGCTGTCTTGATCACCGTCCCGGCTGCTGCGCCGTCGATGAGATCAGGCGCAATGACGCAGCCAAAATAATTCATCGCCCAGACGGGCTCGTCGGCAAGCCACACCACTTCCTGTCCGGCGAAATCCGTGCCGCCGAAATAGCTGTCGAGATAGCGCCAGTCGCCGCGTTCGTAACCGATATCGTGGGAGCTCGGCCGGCAGGGCGCGCGCGCCGCGCCGCCGCCCACATAGGTCGTAGCCTTCGCCTCCACGATGAATTCGTTCAGCATCGCAATATCGAGCATGTCATTCTCCTCTCGGCCCGATGTTGGCAAATAATCCCTGGCATGTAAAGAACAGAAAGTGAACATAGGCCGGGAGTAGTGGAGTCGCTCTGAGGAGGGCTGCCGCCTGAGCACCATGACCGATCAGCGGCGGATCGGGAAAGGGCAAGGCTGCTGCCGATCACCTCGATCGCCGGCCCTCTAGCCGATTCGTCGCCTATTTCCTGGGATCTTCAAACACAAGAAAGGAGGAAAAGATTCCTGTTGACAATAGAACATACATGGAACAAATTGAAAACATAACGAGTAAAGGAGAGCCCGATGACTGACATGATCCGTGATATCGCAGCATTCACCTCCATCGCAATGTTCGTTGCCAGCTTCTCGCTCATCGTCATGGCGCTCTAAAGTTTTCAGGGGACCGCATGGCAATCATGCGGTCCGGACGCGGGACTTCTTCTGGACATCATCGCCCTCTATGCCGACAATGCGTCCGATTCATTCGGGTGATTGGGAAGGCATGTCATGGCGGATACGGCAAAGGGTTCAACGGGTGAGGCGATCGGCGGTACGCCGGGTTTCATCCACCTGAGGGTCCATTCCGCCTATTCGCTTCTCGAGGGCGCTCTGCCGCTGAAGAAGATCCTCTATAAGGCGACCGGCGACAGCCAGCCGGCGATTGCAATTACCGACACCAACAATCTGTTCGTCGCCCTCGAATTCTCCCAGAAGGCGATGGAGGAAGGCCTGCAGCCGATTATCGGCTGCCAGGTCTCGATCGACATGGGAGACGGGTTGGAAACGGAAAAGCGCGGCGGCCAGCAGGCCCTGGTCAAGCTGCCGGCGATCGTTCTTCTCGCTGCGACGGATGCCGGTTACGAACGGCTGGTCGATCTCGTCAGTCGGGCCTATCTCGGCGGCGAAAGCAACCAGGCCGTTCATATCAGTGCCTCCTGGCTGGAGGAGGCAGGCACGGAAGGGCTGATCGCATTGACCGGCGCGCTGACCGGGCCGGTCGACGTGGCCATCAAGGAAGGCCATCCCGCTCAGGCGGAAGCCCGGCTGCTCACGCTGAAGCGTCTCTTCGGCGACAGGCTCTATGTCGAGCTGCAGCGGCACGGCACCTATGACAAGCGGCACGAGCAGAAGATTATCGGGCTCGCCTATGCCCACGACCTGCCGCTGGTTGCGACCAACGAGGCCTTCTTTCCGACCCGCGACGATTACGACGCCCATGATGCGCTAATGGCGGTCGCGCACAACGCCATCGTCTCCGACGACAGCCGCTTTCGCCTGACGCCGGATCACTATCTGAAGAGCCGGGCCGAGATGGTCAAGCTCTTCGCCGACCTGCCGGAAGCGCTGGAAAATACGATCGAGATCGCCACGCGCTGCTCCTTCGTGCTGAAGACCAGAAAGCCGATCCTGCCACGCTTCACCGGTGCGACCGACGATGCCGAGGAGGCCGAACGCGCCGAGGCGAGCGAGCTGCGCCGCCAGGCGGTCGAAGGGCTGGACATGCGGCTTGCAACGCTCGGCATGTCGGCGGGTTACGAGGAAAAGGACTATCGCGAACGGCTGGATTTCGAGCTTAGCGTCATCGAGCGCATGCGGTTTCCCGGTTACTTCCTGATCGTTGCCGACTTCATCAAATGGGCCAAGCAGCATGACATTCCGGTCGGTCCCGGCCGTGGTTCGGGCGCCGGGTCGCTGGTCGCCTATGCCTTGACGATCACCGACGTCGATCCCTTGCGTTTTTCGCTGCTATTCGAGCGCTTCCTCAATCCGGAACGCGTCTCGATGCCGGACTTCGACATCGATTTCTGCCAGGACCGCCGCGAAGAGGTGATCCGCTACGTCCAGGCCAAGTATGGCCGCGAGCAGGTGGCGCAGATCATCACTTTCGGTTCGCTGCAGGCGCGCGCCGCCCTTCGTGACGTCGGCCGTGTGCTGGAAATGCCCTATGGCCAGGTCGACAAGATCTGCAAACTCGTACCGAACAACCCGGCTAATCCGACGCCGCTGTCCAAAGCGATCGAGGAGGAGCCGAAGCTGCAGGAGGAGGCGGCGAAGGAACCTGTTGTCGCGCGCCTGCTCGATATCGCCCAGAAGATCGAGGGGCTTTACCGCCACGCCTCGACTCACGCCGCCGGTATCGTCATCGGCGACCGGCCGCTTTCCAAGCTGGTGCCGATGTATCGCGATCCGCGCTCCGATATGCCGGTCACCCAGTTCAACATGAAATGGGTCGAGCAGGCGGGCTTGGTCAAATTCGACTTCCTCGGCCTGAAGACGCTGACGGTGCTGAAGGTCGCCGTCGATTTCGTCGCCAAGCTCGGCGTCAAGGTTGATCTCGCGGCCATTCCTCTCGACGACAAGAAGACCTACGAGATGCTGTCGCGCGGCGAGACGGTCGGCGTGTTCCAGGTGGAAAGTGCCGGCATGCGCAAGGCGCTGATCGGCATGAAGCCGGACTGCATCGAGGACATCATCGCGCTGGTGGCGCTCTATCGTCCCGGCCCGATGGAGAACATCCCGACCTACAATGCCCGCAAGCACGGCGACGAAGAGCTGGAATCGATCCATCCGATGATCGACCACCTGCTCAAGGAAACCCAGGGCGTCATCGTTTATCAGGAACAGGTGATGCAGATCGCCCAGGTACTATCAGGCTATTCGCTGGGGGAAGCCGACCTTCTGCGTCGCGCCATGGGTAAGAAGATCAAGGCTGAGATGGACCAGCAGCGCGAACGCTTCGTCGTTGGCGCCGTTAGGAATGGCGTATCGAAGCCGCAGGCCGACAATATCTTCGAACTGCTGGCGAAGTTCGCCAATTACGGCTTCAACAAGTCGCATGCCGCCGCCTATGCCATCGTCTCCTACCAGACGGCCTACATGAAGGCGCATTACCCGGTCGAATTCCTCGCCGCTTCGATGACGCTCGACATGTCCAACACCGAAAAAGTCAATGATTTCCGCCAGGATGCCAAGCGCCTCGGCATCGAGGTGATCGCACCCTCGGTGCAGAGCTCCTTCCGCCATTTCGAGACCGGCGACAACCGCATCTATTACGCGCTCGCCGCCCTCAAGGGTGTCGGCGAATCCGCCGTCGACCATATCGTCGAGGTGCGCGGCGACAAGCCCTTTGCCAGCATTGAGGATTTCTGCCTGCGCATCGATCCGCGTCAGGTCAATCGTCGCGTGCTCGAAAGCCTGATCTATGCCGGCGCCTTCGATTGTTTCGACATGGACCGCGCCCAGCTGGCAGCCGGCCTCGACCGTGTTCTCGGTTATGCCCAGCGTGCCCAGGAGAACAAGCTGAGCGGCCAGTCGGACATTTTCGGCAGCACGCTGACGTCGGGGCCTGAGAAGATCTCCCTGCCGCCGTTCTCGCCCTGGCTCCCCTCCGAGCGGCTGCTCAAGGAATTCCAGGTGCTGGGCTTCTATCTGACGGCCCACCCGCTCGATTCCTACAACAACATCCTGCAGAAGATGCGGGTGCAGACCTTTGCCGAATTTTCCGCCGCCATCAAACAGGGCGCGGCCAATGCGCGCCTTGCCGGTACCGTCATCTCGAAGCAGGAGCGCAAAACCCGCACCGGCAACAAGATGGGCATCATCGTCTTCTCCGATTCTTCGGGCCAGTTCGAAGCGGTGCTGTTTTCGGAAATGCTGAACCAGTATCGCGACGTTCTCGAGTCGGGAAAATCCTTCGTGCTGACCGCGACAGGCGAGGAGCGGCCGGAGGGCATCGGCCTGCGCATCCAGACGATCCAGTCGCTGGAGGAAAAGTCGCTGCAGATGCAGAAGGCGCTGCGCGTCTATGTCCGCGATTCCGGACCGCTGCGGATGGTTGCCGGCCATCTGAACGCCAAGGGCGACGGCCTCGTTTCCTTCATCGTCATCAAGGAGGATGGCAAACGCGAGGTGGAAGTGGCGCTGTCGGAGAAATACCGCATCACGCCGGAGATCGCCGCCGCCCTTCGTGCCGCCCCCGGCGTCGTCGACGTCGAACTGGTTTGATCAGCCCCGCGTCACCCGCGGGTGATTGTGATGAAATCCGTGCCTTCGCCGGTTTCCCGGCCGAGGCCTGTATCGGAGATCGTCAGCGTCGAGCCGGGCGCGATGAGGGCGTCGATCCTGCGGCGGGTCTCATCGGGGATGGTAATCCGGCTGAGCGAACGGGCGATCGGCTTGCCTGTAATGATCGAGCTTTCCTGATTGGTGATGCCGAGCCGCTTCATCGTTTCTCGGGAGAGATTGTTCTCGAGCGTGATGCCGAGCCAGTCGGCGGTGCCGGCCTTTTCATCGACTGCATGCAGCGTGAAGAAATGTGTGCCGAGCGCCAGTCCCGGATCGGCGATCGTCACCGGCGCTTCGAAGATCGGCTTGAAGGACTGCCGCACCATGATAACGCCGTTGGGCGGCTCTCCCTTGCCAGCCGCGGCATAGGCTTCTCTGAGGAGCGTGTCGGAAACCAGGCTCCTGTCGGCGGCAAATTCCGCCGGCCGCAGCGTCTTGAAAGCCTTGATCGCTTGCACCGTCGACGGACCGAGCAAGCCGTCCGGACTGCCGGCGGAAAAGCCGAGCTGGTTGAGCAGGGTTTGGATGTCGATCACCGTCTCGCGCAGCGTCCGGCGCGTGACGAGCATGCTGATCGGCTCGGACGGCGGCTCTGGTTCTGTCGCTGCAATCGGCTGCACTGCCGGCATCGGCATCGCAGCGGTATCGTTCATCGCCACCTGCACCGGCTTCTCGGGGCTGTCGAGCATCGAGGGCCGCAGTTCGACATCCGAAAGCAGCGGCATTGCCGTCGGCGTATCTGGACGGAAAAGGGTCGGATGCTCGATTGGCCGCGGCACCAGCTCACCGTCGCTGATGATGACGGGGACACTGAGGTCGGTCATGCCATAGAGCATTTTTGCGAAGGCGCCGGGCATACGCACGCAGCCATGCGAGGCTGGATAACGCGGCACGGAATTGGATTCATGCAGCGCAATGCCGGACCAGGTCAGCCGTTGCATGAACGGCATCGGCGCCGCCGAATAGAGATTGGATTCGTGGTATTTCTGCTTTTCCAGCACCGAGAAGATGCCGCTCGGCGTCGTGTGGCCGTCCTTGCCGGTCGAGACCTTCGAGGTCGCGACGACCTCGGTGCCATCATAGACCGCAAGCGATTGCTTGTCCTTCGAGACGAAGATCTGCAGCGTGCGCGCAGCATCCGCGGCAAGAGCGGGGTGCACGAGTGCGGTGGCCGACAGCAAGCCGAGGCCGAAGACGAGACGCGAGAACATGAGACCCAACCATACGCAATACTTGCCCGGCACATTATGGGACGAAGTTTAAGGAAGATTTTATGGGCCGCCTGGCTGGCAGGCCTCACGCGTTAGTGATCGCGCTTGCTGTTGCCGAACGTATAGCCGGTCTCGACCGTCTTCTTGCCGAACTTGTCGCGCAGCTTATCCATCGCCGCTTCGGCCGCCGCACGCCGGCCCGATTGCTGGTCGATCAGATCCGGCGGATCGGCGCGGGCGGCATCGCCGAGATCGGTGACGCCGATGCCGATCAGACGGAACTTCGTACCATCAGTCTCTTTTTCAAGAAGCTCGAGCCCGGTGCGGAAAATCTTGTCGGCAAGCTGGGTCGGGTCTTCGAGCTTGCGGTTGCGGGTGCGCGATTTGAAATCGGCGCTCTTCATCTTCAGAACCACGGTCTGGCCGGCAATGCCGTTTTTCTTCAGCCGCCAGGAGACCTTTTCGGAGAGGTTGCGCAGGATCGGCACCAGATCGTCATAACGCGAGATGTCATCGAAGAAGGTGGTCTCCGACGAAACGCTCTTGGCGGCATCGTTGAGATGCACTTCGCGGTCGTCGATGCCGCGCGACAACCGTGCGAGCCGTTGGCCGATGCTGCCGTAGCGGCGCATCAGGTCGTTTTCTTCCATCTGCTGCAACTGGCTGATGGTGCGGATGCCGTCCGCCTCCAGCGTCGCCGCAAAGGCCTTGCCGACGCCCCAGATCGTGGTGACGGGACGCGGCGCCAGGAACTCGACCGCTTCCTCGCGGCCGATGACCGAAAAGCCGCGCGGCTTCTGCAGATCGGAGGCGACCTTGGCGAGAAATTTGCAATAGGAAAGCCCGACCGAAACGGTGATGCCGACCTCCCTTTCGATACGGCGGGCGAATTTGGCCAGCGTGCGCGCCGGCGGATCGTGATGCAGCCTCTCGGTGCCGCCGAGCTCTAGGAAGGCCTCGTCGATCGATAGCGGCTGCACCAGCGGCGTCAGATCCTGCATCATGGCGCGCACCTGCCGTCCGACCCGGACATATTTCTCCATGTCGGGGCGGATGACGATCGCTTGAGGGCATGCTTCCAGCGCCTTGAACATCGGCATGGCCGACCGCACGCCATGGATACGGGCGATATAGCAGGCGGTGGAGACGACGCCGCGTTTGCCGCCGCCGATAATGACAGGCTTGTCGGCAAGCTCGGGATTGTCGCGTTTCTCGACGGCTGCGTAGAAGGCGTCGCAGTCGATATGCGCAAGCGTCAATGCGTAGAGTTCGCGATGGCGCACGAGGCGCGGGCTGCCGCAGGAAACGCAACGGCGCGCCTCGCTCTTCTGCTCGGCAAGGCAGTCGCGACAGAAGCCGGGTGTCTTGTCAGGCGTGGGCGTCATCATGGGAACAAAGATTGAACATTCTGAGATTACGCCTTAAGCTTCCGAGTCACAAGAGAGGGTGGAAGCTTTGCCTTTGGATAACGACCTTCGTTTCGAGCCGGTGACAGCAGAACGCTGGGACGATTTCGAAACCCTGTTCGGGCCGCAGGGTGCCTTCTATAACTGCTGGTGCGTCGCATTGCGTCTGCCGCATGCGGTGAGGACGAAGATGGCGGCCGACGAACGCAAGGCGCATATGCGGGAGCGGATCAAGGCGGGTCCGCCGCCTGGCATCCTCTGTTATGCCGAAGGCGCGCCGGTCGCCTGGGTGCAGGTCGGGCCGCGCCACGACGTGTCGCAGTTCAATTCGCCGCGCACCGTCTCGCGGCCGCTGGAGGAGGGCGATGCGCATGATCCATCCATCTGGGCCGTCAGTTGCTTCTTCCTGCTGCCCAAACTGCGCGGCAAGGGAATGAGCCACCGTCTGCTCGCCGGCGCGATCGACCATGCGCGGCGCCAGGGAGCGCGGCTGCTCGAAGCCTGTCCGATCGATCATGTGAAGCAGTCGAAATCCGTGACACTCTGCATCGGCTCGACGGCGATCTTCCATGCCGCCGGTTTCGAGGCGATAGCACGGCGCAAGGACGGTCGGCCGCTCATGCGGCTGGAACTGCGTGCGTGAAGGTGCCGGAAACAAAATGCGCCTCGATCAGCTCGGCCGCATGCGTCCAGTCGGTGGCGCGGGTGATGTCGTCAGCGGCGACCGGTGCGAAACGATGGACGGGCGAGTTCGGCATCAGGTGAATCAGCAGGCAATCGGCGACGTGATCCCTAACGGAATGCAGATTGCGCGCCATATCATCGATGAAGACGACGGGAAGGGAGCGGCTGGCATGCAATGCGTGAACGATCGGCCCCTTGGGTTGTTCGGTGGCAAGCAGCGGAAAGAGCAGGCCCATCCTGTCGAGCAGGCGACGGCGCTGGTTCTGGAACCGCGGCTGCATGGCTGTCAGGAAAAGCACATCGGCCTCTTCCGAAAGCCGGTCGAGTGTTTCGACGACGCGGTCGAGCGGCGTCTGCCACAGCTCTTGTGCCTCGAAGAATTCCTCGATCAGCCGGCTGACCTCTTGATCCTCGATCTCCACGCCGTCGGCTTGCGAGACGATGTTGCCGTGCAGCCGGAACGATCGCGGCAGAAACGCGTGACCCTGGCTCTGAAGGAAAAGCTGGAAGGGACCTATGAACTGCAGCACGACGTCGTCGACGTCGCAGACGATCAACGGCCGTTCGCCGAGGCGGATATGCGAGATGTCGAATTCCCCGGAGGTCACGGTCAGTATTCTCCGGAATCGAGGCCCGGTGACGAGAAATGCCGCCAGGCCGCCGTCACGGTCTCTGGGCTGATTCCGCTCGCCGCGCAGAAGGCCATGGCCGTCGGTTCGTGGTTCATCAGAAAATCCATCAAGCCGGCAAGGAATCCCGGATCGTTTACGGCGTTGCGCACCTGGCCGGGCGCCACACCCGTCAGGGCGAGGAAGCGGCCGAACATGTCGGGATCGTCGGCAAGCCAGCCGAGCACGGCGATCGCTGTCTCGTGCGGGTCGGCGGCCTGTTGTTTCGAAGTCTTGAAGTTGCTTTGCATTTCGCTGGGTAAGTTACCTTTTCTTCAACCAAATACCGGTAGCGTGCGCTATCGGTTTCACGAGCTATTTGTCCGCATGTGCCTTTCTCATGGGACGAACCGCTGCGCGAACGGACGTAGGGACAGCTTGTCATGCCCAAACAGGTGATGATTGTAGAAGATAACGAGCTCAACATGAAGCTCTTTCGCGACCTCATCGAGGCGTCCGGCTACACGACGATCCAGACCAGAAACGGTATGGAGGCGCTCGATCTGGCGCGCAAGCATCGCCCCGACCTCATCCTGATGGATATTCAGCTTCCCGAGGTCTCTGGCCTCGAAGTCACGAAATGGCTGAAGGAAGACGACGAGCTGCACGTGATTCCCGTCATCGCCGTCACGGCTTTCGCGATGAAGGGCGACGAGGAGCGGATCCGCCAGGGCGGCTGCGAGGCCTATGTTTCCAAGCCGATCTCCGTTCCGAAATTCATCGAGACGATCAAGACCTATCTGGGCGATGCCTGACGCATCGGAAAGACGCTGATGACTGCGCGAATACTGGTGGTTGACGATATTCCGGCCAACGTGAAGCTGCTCGAAGCGCGGCTGCTTGCGGAGTATTTCGACGTGATGACCGCCGCCGACGGCTATACGGCACTGGCGATCTGCGAGCGCAACCAGGTCGATCTCATCTTGCTCGACATCATGATGCCCGGCATAGACGGTTTCGAGGTCTGCGAGCGCCTGAAGGCCAGCCAGAAGACCGCCCATATTCCAGTCGTCATGGTCACCGCGCTCGACCAGCCGACCGACCGCGTACGCGGCCTGAAGGCTGGCGCTGACGATTTTCTCACCAAGCCGGTCAACGATCTGCAGCTGATCTCACGGGTGAAGAGCCTGCTACGGCTGAAGTCGTTGAGCGATGAGCTGCGCATCCGAGCCGACACTGCTCATACGATGGGCATCGACGACCTCACGCGGGCAGGCGAGGGCCGCGCCGACGAGACGGCTCAGGTCCTGCTCGTCGACGGCCGCGCCAATTCGCAGGAGCGCATCATCAAGGCGCTGAAGCCCGTCGCCGACGTGCTTGCCCTCTCCGATCCGCAGGCCGCCCTCTTCGAAGCGGCCGAAAGCGCGTTCGATCTCGTTATCGTCAACGCCAACTTCGACGATTACGATCCGCTTCGCCTCTGCTCACAGCTGCGCTCGCTGGAGCGCACACGCTTCCTGCCGATCCTGATCATCACCGAGCAGGGCGCTGACGACATGGTGGTGCGCGCGCTCGATCTCGGCGTCAACGACTACATTATCCGCCCGGTCGATCCCAACGAACTGGTCGCGCGCAGCCTGACGCAGATCCGCCGCAAGCGCTACAACGACCGCCTGCGCGCCAGCGTCAAGCAGACGATCGAGCTTGCTGTGACCGATCCGCTGACCGGCCTTTATAACCGGCGCTATCTCGACAATCACCTGAACGTGCTCTTCAATCGTTCGATGGCGCGCGGCCGGCCGCTTTCGGTGCTGATCACCGATATCGACCGCTTCAAGCATGTGAACGACACCTATGGCCATGACGGCGGCGACGAGGTGCTGCGGGAATTTTCAAGTCGCGTCCGTTCGACCATCCGCGGTGCCGATCTCGCCTGCCGCTACGGTGGAGAGGAATTCGTCGTCGTGATGCCCGACACCTCCCCGGAAATTGCCGCCGCCGTCGCCGAGCGCCTGCGCGCGGCGATCGAAAGTGCTCCCTTCATGCTGAAACACTCCGGGGAAGCGCTGAACGTCACTGCTTCCTTCGGCATCGCCTCGCGTATTGCGTCGGTGCTGACCCCGGGCCAGCTGATGAAACAGGCGGATCTGGCTCTTTACGAGGCCAAGAATACCGGCCGCAACCGTGTGGTCGCCGCGGCCGCGTGACGAATCATTTGCCGCCATACGCGCCATTTGCGGGTTTTCCACCGCGGTAAGCCAATTGTTACCGATTTTTAATCTTCGCCTGTGCAAGGCGGAACGAAAAATTTGCAGTTCAATAGCCCAAAAATGGACTCGCTGCGTTGCTGCGGATGTGTTGCCGCGCGACAGTCTTGAGAGCATCAGCCCGTAGCTCAAAATGAAATGGAAAATATAAAAACTGCCTGCCGCCAACAGGGGCAAATAGATTGCGGCGACGTCACCTCACGTAGGGGAGGGGAGGCGTAAGTTATTCAGTTATATTGTCGAATTTCTTCGAAAGGTCAGGCGCTACGCTTCGAGTCCAAGCAGAGCCGACAAATCTTTGTATGTCCCAAATCTGGACTTTTAACCATAGAATCAAGCTGCAAACATTCACCATTAAGAATTTGTTGATTTTCTTTCATTTTTGCGCAAATTATCGGCTCATAAGAGAAGCGCTCCCGTTGAGGAGTTGTCGATACCCCATGATGCTCAGGTCCGCCGCATCTCCTGGGTCGTGGGGTCGGTCGGCTAGTAGGCAAGTTATAGCGGTTCCTCGTGCCGTTTTGCATGCTGGCCGACCCCCTTTCAAGAAAACGCCGCCACTTCCCGAAGATGGAAGGGCGGCGTTTTTCTGTTTGCGCTATCATCTTTTAAAGACGATCAATCCGGGCAATAAAAAACGCGCAACCCGAAGGCGCGCGCTTTTTTGAAATCCGTCAGGCCAAGTGATTACTTGATCTTGGTTTCCTTGAACTCGACATGCTTCTTCGCAACCGGGTCGTACTTCGTCTTCGTCATCTTGTCCGTCATCGTACGGCTGTTCTTCGTGGTGACGTAGAAGAAACCGGTGTCGGCTGTCGACAGCAGCTTGATCTTGATTGTTGTAGCCTTGGCCATGGTCGTCCTGCCTTTAAGAAAATGAAAGCCGTGGAAGCCGGATGGGCTCCACGGCAAATCCTGGCGCGAAACTACGAATCCCGCCCGAAAAGTCAAGCCCGTTTTCGAATGAACATCAGTCTGATGCCGGAAAGTAGGGCGTAAAGACCGAAGAAAGCCGCAATCGCCCAGGCAAAACCGTTATTTCCAGCGACATCGATCGCCGCGCCGATGGCCTGCGGCCCGGCCACGGTTCCCATCGCATAACAGAAGACAAAGGCAGCATTGGCCGCCGCAAGATCGGAGCCGGTCAGCCGCGAGCCGAGATGGCTGAGGCCGACCGTATAAAGGCCTGAGACACAGCCGCCCCAGAAAAGCAGGAGCCCGGCCATCAGAAGCCAGTTGTCGAGCAACAGCGGTAACATCATCGAGCCGATGAAGCCCATCAGCGCCATGCCGGCCAGAAGCGGCCGCTTGTCGGCGATGCGGTCGGAAAGCAGGCCGAGCGGGATCTGAAAGATGACGTTGCCGACACCCATCATGGTGAGCAGCAGTGCGGCCTGCGATTCGGTGAAATGGGCGCGCACGGCAAAGATCGGAAAAAGCGACAGCCCGCCCGCTTCGACGGCGCCGAAGATGAAGACCGCCGCCGTCGCCGTCGGCACCAGGAAAACGTAGCGCATGAAATGCAGCTCCGGTTTTTCCTCGAGCACTGGGCTTTCGTCGCGGGCGATGAAGATCGGGATGGCGGCAAGCAGGATGGCGGCGGCGCCGATCAGGAAGGGGAAGATGCCGTCGCTGCCGAGGATCGAAAACAGCAGCGGTCCGGCCGCGAAGCCAAGGGAAAGCACCGTCGCATAGATGCCGAGCACGAAGCCGCGCTTGGAAGGCGGCGAAGCGGCGTTGATCCAGAATTCGGAGAGGATGAACAGCGTCGTCGTCGCGCCGTGGAAGGCGAAACGCAGCGGAAACCACATCCAGAAATCCTGGGCGTAATAGAAACCAAGCGCGCTCAGCGCCGAAATCAGCACAGCCCAGATCATCGTCGGCGCAACGCCGTATTTATGGGCGAGCTTGGTGGTGATCGGTGCGGCGGCCATCGCCGCGACCCCGGCCATCGCCGTGTTGAGTCCGATCAGGGTGGACGAGATACCGCGTTTTTCGAGGATGATGCTGAGGAGGGGCAGACCGAGGCCGATTGCTATGCCAACGGCTGATATGGACGAGATGGCTGCCACCAGAGAAGGCCAATGGATTTCTTCGACATCGCCCGGTGTGCCGGTTCTCGGCTGAGACATTTATCCATCCTTAGAGAGGTGCGCGAACGAATCGGCCGATCCCGTCAGATAGATAGACACGGACGTGCCAAATCCAGGTGACGGATGCCGCTTCGCAGTATTTCCGATGTGAGTGACCATCTGCGGAATGTAAAGCCCGTTCGGGCAAGAAATGCTAACCATGTCAGGTCTTGAGGATCCTTGGCTCCCGCATTTGGGTGGTGGTCGGTGGAGGGCTGGCACTACACGTTAAATATGTCTGGAAGGTGAAGGGGCTAATTCGGCCGGCCGGGGATGTCATAATCGTCCGGACCATCACTCTCGCCGCCGAAGCCGTGCATGCGCAGTGCCCATTGCAGACCGATGACCCCGCCCTTGATCGGCTGGATCGAGGCAAGCGCGGCGATAACGGTGATCGGCGCCCAGATGGCCAGATGGACCCAGACCGGCAGCACGAAGGTCATGTCGGTCAGCATATAGCCGCCGACCACGACGTGGCCGAGGACGAGGATGACGATATAGGGTGGCAGGTCGTCGGCGCGTTGGTGATGCATCGCCTCGCCGCAGGCCGCGCAATGATCGACCGGCTTCAGGAAGGCACGAAAGAGCTTGCCGTTGCCGCAGGCAGGACAGCGGTTCATCAACCCGCGCATAATGGAGCGCCCAAGCGGACGCTCGACCTGGGGCGTATCCCCGTAGCGGGCAACCGGATCGGTCGGTGTGCTCATCGCATGTTCCTCTTCGGATCTAAAGCATGTCGCGCGAAACTGTGCTGCGGTTTCGCGATAACGACATGCGTAAAAACAAGGACCTACGGCGCGGGGAGCCAATCTGAACGATTGCGACGCGCTTTAGTGCCGTCCGCGCGGCGGCCTCGTTCCGGGCTTCTTGCGGACCTGGCCCCTGTCGCGGCGGCCCGCCTTGTGGAAGGAGCGCACTGCCGCCGGCATCCCGCGACCCTCGCTGACCATTTCGAAACGCAGCGCGCCGGCAAGCGGGATCGCTTCGGCAAGCTTGACGGTGACGCTATCGCCCAGGCGATAGCCGAGCCCCGTCTTTTCACCGGAAAGCGCCTGATGCGCCTCGTCATAGATGAAATAATCGCTGCCGAGCGTGGATATAGGGACGAAACCGTCGGCGCCATAGTCCGGCAGGGAAACAAAAAGTCCCGATTTAGTCACGCCCGAGATCCGCCCGGCAAATTCCTCGCCGACGCGGCCGCTGAGGTGGTGCGCGATGAGCCGGTCGACGGTTTCGCGCTCGGCTGCCATGGCCCGGCGCTCGAAGGTCGAGATTTCGGCGGCGATATCGTCGAGCGCTGCCTCTTCTTCGGGCGTGATGCCGCCTTCGCCGAAGCCGAGCGAGCCGACGAGGGCGCGATGCACGATGAGGTCTGCATAACGGCGGATCGGCGAGGTGAAGTGGGCGTATTTCATCAGGTTGAGGCCGAAATGCCCGATATTCTCCGGGCTATAGATCGCCTGGCTCTGCGAACGCAGCACCATCTCGCTCACCATGGTCTGATGCGGCGTGCCGTCCGCCTTCGCCAGAATGCCGTTGAAGTTGTTGGCTCGCATGTTGCCGCCCTTGGCAAGCGAGATGCCGAGCGTGGCCAGGAACTCGCGCAGGATCTCCTGCTTGGCAAGCGTCGGACCATCATGGATGCGGTAGATCAGCGGCTGACGTTTCTTTTCCAAGGTCTCGGCGGCGCAGACGTTCGCCTGGATCATCATCTCTTCGATCAGCTTATGCGCATCGAGCCGTGGCGGCACGACGACCCGGTCGACCGTGCCGTCGGGCTTCAGGAGGATCTTGCGCTCCGGCATGTCGAGTTCCAGCGGCTGGCGCCGGTCGCGTCCACGCTTCATCACCTCATAGGCGTGCCAGAGCGGCTTCAGGATCGGCTCGAGCATCGGCCCGGTCTGATCGTCCGGCTTTCCGTCGATCGCCGCCTGCGCCTGCTGGTAGGAGAGCTTGGCTGCACTCTTCATCATGATGCGATGAAAGATATGGCCGATCTTGCGGCCTTCCCCGGAAAAGCTCATGCGCACGGCGAGTGCCGGGCGGTCGACGCCTTGCTTCAGCGAGCAGAGATCGTTGGAGATGCGCTCCGGCAGCATCGGCACGACACGATCGGGGAAATAAACGGAGTTGCCACGCTTCAGTGCCTCACGGTCGAGCGGTGAATTGGGGCGGACATACCAGGAGACGTCGGCAATCGCGACGGTGACGATGACGCCGCCGGGATTGTCGGGCGAGGGATCGAGCTCGGCATAGACAGCGTCGTCATGGTCCTTGGCATCGGCCGGGTCAATGGTGATCAGCGGTACGTCGCGCCAATCCTCGCGATGCGACATGGTGGCGGGCCTTGCAGCTTCCGCTTCGGCGATGACGGCCGGCGGGAAGACATGCGGAATGCCGTGGGCATGGATTGCGATCATCGAGAGCGCTTTTTCCGAACCGACGGAACCGACGACGGAAAGCACCTTGGCGCGCGGTAGGCCGAAACGGCCGAGACGGGCGATTTCGACTTCGACCAGATCGCCATCCGTGGCGCCGCCGGTGAAGTCGGGATCGATCACCATCTCCTCGCCGCGCCGTTCGATCGGCAGCAGCCGGCCGCCACCATCAGGTGCAGTGCGGAAAACGCCCATCGAGGCGCCGCGGCGCCTGTCGATCACCTTGATGATCCGCGCCGTATAGGCCGGCCCGCCGCGATCGACGGCCGGGAAGATTTTTGCCAGGATACGGTCGCCGAGCCCGGCGACGGGCGCCTTCCCCTTGCCCTGGCGGCCTGCGGGCGATTGCTGGCGGATGGCGACAGCCGGTGCTACGCCCTGGTCCTCCGGCCATTCCGCCGGCCGGCCGATCAGATCGCCGTCCTTGTCACGCGTGGTGATATCGAGAACGGTGACAGGCGGCAGCGCACCGGGCCGGATTAGCGACTTGCGGTTTTTCTGCAGCATGCCTTCCTG
This sequence comes from Rhizobium sp. CB2179, assembly GCF_057653455.1. NCBI lineage: Bacteria > Pseudomonadati > Pseudomonadota > Alphaproteobacteria > Hyphomicrobiales > Rhizobiaceae > Rhizobium > Rhizobium sp. CB2179. The sequence continues at coordinate 1,387,163 of NZ_CM172781.1, forward strand.
CTCAAGCTCCTGCAGCATCTGCTTGAGTTCGACGCGGCTATCGCCTTTCAGACCGAAAGCCTTGGCCAGTTCACGCTTGGACGCTTTCTGCGGATGATCGGCGATGAAGCGCAGAACCACCTCGCGCGAAGGCAGCGCGCCATGGACGATGTTGAGCGGCTCGACGGTGGGAGCATCCTTGCCGGCGTGTCCGGTCTTGCCCGGGCGCTTGCCCGCAGGGTTCGTTCTCTGGCGCGGTATCCTGCTCACGTCAGCTCTTTTTCGATTTCGCAGGCGCCTTCGCCTTCGTTGCCTTCGGTTTGGCGGCCGTCTTGGTGCTCTTGGCTTCGGCGGCCGCTGCCTTCGGCTTGGCTTTCGTCTTGGCCGCTTTGCCCACAGGTGTCTTTCCGGCCTTCTCGGCGATCAAGGCGAGCGCCTCCTCGACGGTGATCGCCTGGGGATCCTTGCCCTTCGGCAGTGTGGCGTTGACCTTGCCCCAGTTGACATAGGGGCCGTATTTGCCGTCGCGAACGGTAATGGCGCCGCCATCAGGATGATCGCCGAGCGTCTTTAGTGCCGCCGGTGTGCCGCGCGCGCCCCGGCCGGGTGCCTGGTTCGCCTTTTCGGCGATAACAGTCACGGCGCGGTTGAGGCCGACCGAGAACACGTCCTCGACGGTTTCCAGATTGGCATAGGAACCGTCATGCAGGAGGAACGGCCCATAGCGACCGATGCCTGACGAGATCATCTTGCCCGATTCGGGATGTTTGCCGATATCGCGCGGCAGCGAGATCAGCGCCATCGCCTTTTCATAATCGATGTCCTCGGGTTTCCAGCCCTTCGGCAGCGAGGCCCGTTTGGCTTCCTTGCCGTCGCCGCGCTGGATATAGGGGCCGAAGCGGCCGGAACGCAGCGTCAGTTCCTCGCCGGTGGTCGGATCGGTGCCGAGGTTCTTCGGCTCGTTGAGCGCAGCACCATCCGCATCTCCGCCGTTTTCGGAGGAGAGCTGGCGGGTGTAGTTGCAGTCCGGATAGTTCGAGCAGCCGACGAAGGCGCCGTATTTGCCGAGCTTCAGCGACAGGTTGCCGGTGCCGCAGACCTGACAGATTCTGGGGTCGCTGCCGTCCTCCCGTTTCGGGAAGACGAGCGGTGCCAGCGCCTCGTTCAGCGAATCCAGCACGTTGGTGACGCGCAGTTCCTTGGTGTCCTCGATCTGGGCGAAGAAATCCTTCCAGAAATCGCGCAGCACCTGCTTCCAGTTCAACTCGCCGGCGGAAATCCGGTCAAGCTTCTCTTCGAGATCGGCGGTGAAGTCGTATTCGACATATTTGGTGAAGAAGCTCTCGAGGAAAGCCGTCACCAGCCGGCCCTTGGCCTGCGGGATCAGCTTGCGCTTGTCGATCGTCACATAGTCGCGGTCGCGCAGCGTTGCCAGCGTCGCGGCATAGGTGGAGGGGCGGCCGATGCCGAGCTCTTCCATCTTCTTGATCAGCGTCGCTTCCGAATAGCGCGGCGGCGGTTCGGTGAAATGCTGCGTCGAATTGATCTTCTGCTTGGCGAGCGCCTCGCGCGCAATGATCTCCGGCAGACGGCCATCCTCGTCTGCATCGTCGCTCTGCTCGCCATCTTCCTTCTGGTCGGTATAGGCGGCGATGAAACCATCGAATCGGATGACCGAACCGACGGCACGAAGCCCGGCCTTCTCGCCCTTGTTGTCGGCGGTGATTTCAGCCGTCGTGCGCTCGATCTCGGCCGACGCCATCTGGCTGGCGATGCCGCGCTTCCAGATCAGCTCATAGAGCCGGATCTGGTCGGCATCGAGGAATTTGCGGACACGGTCGGGCGAGCGGTCGAAATCGGTCGGACGGATCGCCTCGTGCGCCTCCTGGGCGTTCTTCGCCTTGGTCGAATAGAAGCGCGGCTTCTCCGGCATGTAGCGTTCGCCGAACTGGTCGACGATGGCACTGCGCGCCGCGTCGATCGCCTCGGGCGCCATCTGCACGCCGTCGGTTCGCATATAGGTGATCAGACCGACCGTCTCGCCGCCGATATCGACGCCCTCATAGAGCTTTTGGGCAACCTGCATGGTGCGCGAGGCCGAGAAGCCGAGGTTGGAGGAGGCGGCCTGTTGCAGCGTCGAGGTCGTGAAGGGCGGTCCGGGATTACGTTTGACCGGTTTCGCCTCGACAGAGTCGACGACGTAGCTCGCGCCTTCGAGCAAGGCCTTGAGCCGGCCGGCATCCTCGCCGTTACCGATTGCGCGCGGCTGCAGTCGTTTGCCATTCGCCGAAACCAGTCTTGCCTCGAACTCGTCGCCGCGCGGCGTCTTCAGGAGCGCTGAGATGTTCCAGTACTCTTCGGAAATGAAGCGCTCGATCTCGGATTCGCGGTCGCAGACGAGACGCAGCGCCACAGACTGGACGCGGCCGGCCGAACGTGCGCCGGGCAGCTTGCGCCACAGCACCGGCGAAAGATTGAAGCCGACGAGATAGTCGAGCGCGCGGCGCGCGAGATAGGCATCGACCAGCGGCACGTCGATGTCGCGCGGATCGGCCATCGCGTCGAGCACCGCTTTCTTGGTGATCGCATTGAAGACGACGCGCTTGACCGGTTTGCCGTTCAGCACGCGCTTCTTGTTCAGCATGTCGAGAACGTGCCAGGAAATCGCTTCGCCTTCGCGATCCGGGTCGGTCGCGAGAAACAGGCCATCGGCGGACTTCACCGCGTCGGCAATGTCCTTCATCCGCTTGGCGGAGGCGCTATCGACCTCCCAAAGCATTTCGAAATCCTGATCAGGAAGAACGGAGCCGTCCTTGGCAGGCAGATCGCGCACATGGCCGAAGGAGGCGAGCACTTTGTATCCCGGACCCAGATACTTATTGATCGTCTTGGCCTTGGCAGGCGATTCCACCACTACAACATTCATGATGATTCTCTAAAAAGGAAACGACGCCAGCGTTGAAGCCAGCGCGACACACACCGCAACATGGATATCGGCCCTCCGACATGGACAGGGAAATCGCTGCGGTCAAGGGGTTTGCTACAATTTTACCTCTTGTGTCCGCTGCAGCCAAAGGAAGATTATCGGCAAAATACAATTTTAGATATGCTATCGAAGGTTTTCGACTCAGAGTTCGGCAATTCGAAAGCCGCCGCCCGATGTCGTGCCCAGGTTCAATCGGAAAGCGAGACGAGGCCGCCCTGATGCCGGTGCAGCCTGCCTGATATATCGAGTTCCAGAAGGATGAGATAGACCGCGGATGCCGATAGGCCGGTATGGCGGATGACGTCGTCGATCTCGACCGGCGTCGGCCCGAGCGCATCGATGATGCGGTTTCGATCGGAATCCCCGGGCGGCACCGACATCGGCTTGCCATCAGGGGCGGGTTCCTCCGCCATCGATGACGGGAACAGGTCGAATTGCGCAAGCGGCGCCAAGGCCTCGACGACATCGGCGGGAGCGGTGACGATCGAAGCGCCGTCCTTCAGCAGGCCGTTGGTGCCATGGCAGCGCGGATCGAGCGGTGAGCCGGGCACGGCAAACACCAGGCGGCCGAACTCGCCGGCAAGCCGCGCCGTGATCAGCGAGCCTGAACGCGCCGCCGCTTCGATGACGACGAGGCCAAGCCCGATGCCGGCGATCAGCCGGTTGCGGCGCGGGAAGTCGCGGGCGCGCGGCTCCCAGCCGAAGGGCATTTCGCTCACCGCCAAGCCATTGCCGCCTGTTATCTCTTCGAGAAGGCCGATATTCTCCGGCGGGTAGGGCTGGTCGAGGCCGCCGGCGAGCGCTGCGATCGTGCCTGTGTCGAGGCTTGCCCGGTGGGCAGCGGTGTCTATGCCGCGCGCCAGGCCGGAGACCACTGTGTAACCCGCCCGGCCGCAGTCGCGCGCCACCATCGCCGCGAATTTCGCGCCTGCGATCGAGGCGTTGCGCGAGCCGACGATGCCGACGGCCGGCCGATTGGCGGCGGCAAGCGCGCCCTTGACGGCCAGAAGCGGCGGCGCGCCGTCGATCTGCTTCAGCGCTTGCGGGTAGTCCGGTTCGCCAATACCGACGAAGCGGGCGCCGAAGCGACGCGCCGCCTCGAGTTCCCGATGCGCCTCGGCCTCACTGGCTATGCGGATTGCCCGCGTGGCGCCGCCGCGCGCCGAAAGCTCCGGCAGTGCGGCTAGCGCTGCCTCGGCCGAGCCGAAATGATTGATGAGGTCGCGAAAGGTGGCAGGGCCGATATTGTCGGAACGGATAAGGCGCAGCCAGGCAATTCTTTGCCGTTCGGTCAGCGCGACGCCTTTTGGTCCGGCGCTCAGCGCATCCATTATCCCTTTGCCCCGATCTTGCTTTCCGTCCCGCTCATCAGGCGGGAAATATTCGCCTTGTGCTTCCAGTAGGAGATGAGGGTCATGATCGCCATGACAGCCGCAACCTTTTCGTTACCCAGTATCCATAGCGCAATCGGAATGACAAGCATGGCGACCAGCGCCGACAGCGAGGAGTAACGGGTGGTGAAAGCGACCGCCAGCCAGACGGCAGCGAAGAGCACGACCATGATCGGCGCGACGCCGAGCAGGGTACCGATATAGGTGGCGACACCTTTGCCGCCCTTGAAGCCGATCCACACCGGGAAGAGATGGCCGATAAAGGCGAAGAAGCCGGCGATGATCGCGGCCTCCTCGCCGAGGAAATAGCCGACGACCCAGGCCGCGGCCGATGCCTTCAGCGCATCGAGCAGCAGCGTCGCTGCGGCGAGCGTCCGGTTTCCTGTTCTCAGCACATTGGTCGCGCCGATATTGCCGGAGCCGATGCTGCGCACGTCGCCGAGGCCGGCGGCGCGCGTGAGGATCAGGCCGAAAGGGATCGAGCCGAAGAGATAGCCGATAATGGCGGCGGCAAGCGCGATCGGCAGCGTGATCTGCCATGACATGAGATTGGATAACATTTGCCCCCTCAGCCTCTACGTGGCCTATCCTCGAGTCAGCCTTCTCCCGCTGGGGGATGGACGGCGATAGTGTCGGTTCTAAATTGCGTGGACAAGCTTTCCCGAGACGTATGTCGCAACCGCCCGCCCACTGAAGCGCGCATCCTCGAACGGAGTGTTCTTCGAGCGGGAGAGAAGCATGTCTTTGGCGACAAGCCAAGGCTCATCGAGATCGATCAACGCGATATCAGCCGCAGCGCCCGGCTTCAGCGTGCCGGCATTCAGGCCGAAAATCTGAGCGGGACGGGTCGACATGGCGTCGATCAGACGCATCAGGCTCACCTGGCCGCCATGATGAAGCCTGAGGGCTGCCGCTAGCATGGTTTCGAGGCCGATCGCGCCGTCCTCCGCCTCGCCGAAGGGCAGGCGCTTCGTATCGACATCCTGCGGGTCGTGCGAGGAGACGATGATATCGATCGCGCCGCTCGCAAGGGCGTCGGCCATCGCCACCCGGTCGTCTTCCGGGCGCAGCGGCGGATAGAGCTTGAAGAAGGTGCGGTATTCGCCGATGTCGTTTTCGTTGAGCGCCAGATTGTTGATCGAGATGCCGCAGGTCACCTTGGCGCCGCGGCTGCGGGCGCGCTCGATCGCCTCGACCGATTCCGGCACCGAGATCATCGCGGCGTGATAACGGCCGCGCGTCAGCTGCGCGATCCTCAGATCGCGTTCGAGCGGGATGAGCTCGGCTTCCTTTGGAATGCCGGAAAGCCCGAGCCAGCTGGCGAAAAGCCCCTCATGCATGACGCCGTTGGCGCCGAGATATTTGTCGCGTGTTTCGCAGCAGATGACGGCGCCGAATTCGCGCGCATAGGTCATGATCCGGCGCAGCACCTGTGTGTCGTGGACGCTGGAATGGGCATCGGTAAAGGCGACGGCGCCTGCCTGCATCAACAGGCCGATCTCCGTCATCTCCTCGCCGGCAAGGCCCTTGGTGATGGCGGCTGCCGGATAGACGTTGACGGCGGCCGTATCCCGCGCCGTCTTCTTGACGAATTCGACGAGTGCGATGTCGTCGATTATGGGATCGGTGTCCGGCATCATGATGATCGAGGTGACGCCGCCGGCGGCGGCCGCCCGGCTCACCGAGGCGATCGTCTCACGGTGTTCGCCGCCGGGTTCGCCGACATGGACGCGCGCATCGACGAGGCCGGGCGTCGCGACAAGGCCCGTGCAGTCGCGGATGACGGCTCCATCAGGCGCGCCCTGGTTCTGCGCCTTGCCGCCGGCGGCGAGAATCACGCCGTTTTCGGCAATGATCGTCCCCACCTCGTCGAGATTGCGCGACGGGTCGATGATGCGGACGTTCTTGAGGACTATCGGGTTGCTCATGCCATCATTCCATCGCTTCGGGGGCCTTGGTTCTGCGAGACGAGCAGCGTCTCCATGACGGCCATGCGCACCGCGACCCCCATTTCCACCTGTTCGGCGATGACGCTCTGCGGCCCGTCCGCCACTTCCGAAGCGATTTCGACGCCGCGGTTCATCGGGCCGGGATGCATGACGAGCGCATCTTCCTTCGCCGCTTTCAGCGTTTCGGCGTCGAGCCCGTAGAAGTGATAGTATTCGCGCACCGAAGGCACGAAGGCGCCGGACATGCGCTCGCGCTGCAGCCGCAGCATCATCACCACGTCGGCGCCCTTCAGCCCTTCCTTCATCGAATGGAAGACCTCGACGCCCATCTCGGCGATGCCGGCCGGCAGGAGGGTCGCGGGCGCGACGACACGCACGCGGGCGCCCATGGCGTTGAGCAGCAGGATATTGGAGCGCGCCACCCGCGAATGCAGCACGTCGCCGCAGATCGCCACGATGATGCGCGAAAGTTTGCCCTTGGCGCGGCGGATCGTCAGCGCGTCGAGCAGTGCCTGGGTCGGATGTTCGTGCTGCCCGTCGCCGGCATTGACGACCGAGCAGGAGACCTTCTGGGCGAGAAGGGCGGCGGCACCGGCGCTCGAATGGCGGATCACCAGCACGTCGGGGCGCATCGCATTCAGCGTCATCGCCGTGTCGATTAGCGTTTCGCCTTTCTTCACCGAGGAATTGCCAACCGACATGTTCATCACGTCGGCGCCGAGCCGCTTGCCGGCAAGCTCGAAGGAGGCCTGTGTGCGGGTTGATGCCTCGAAGAAGAGGTTGATCTGCGTCAGTCCGCGCAGCGTCGACGTTTTCTTCTCTCTCTGGCGGCTGATCTTGACGGCCTCGTCCGCCTTGTCGAGAAGATAGGTGATATCCTGCTCGGTGAGGCCCTTGATGCCGATGAGGTGGCGGTGGGGGAAAAAGACCATGACCCTGCCTCTTGCTGTCTCTGGCGGGTCTATAAAGAGTGCTGCCCGCCGGGGCAAGCATGTGCTGTGGGCAAAGGCTTATGTCCCCATGCATTTTCGCCCGAATTCCGATAGAGCAGAATGAACCGAATCATAACTTCCGGTTTCCCTTTGCCGGGTTCTTACACTAGAAGCGAATTATGACCTCCGCCAACCGGACTGATGACAAACTCGCAGAACTCAACCAGCCGAGCCTGTGGTCCGGCATCAATGCCTATCGATCTGATCCGTTGATCGTCGATCTGACGGCGGCCCTGCCGCGCGGCATCCGCGAAGACCTGGAAAACATGGGCCGCTACGTCACCTCGCCAGAGGCGCAGGAGATGGCGCGCATGGCAAACCAGGGCACGCCGCAGCTGCGCACTCATGGTCCACGCGGTGAGCGCCTCGACGTCGTCGAATTCCATCCTGCCTGGCATGCGCTGATGCGGCGCTCGATGTCGGTCGGCCTGCATTCCTCCGTCTGGGATCCCCAGGCCGATACCGAGGCCAAGGACGAGGCCCACAAGGTTCGCGCCGCGCGGTTTTATCTGACGTCGCAGCTGGAATCCGGCCATCTCTGCCCGCTGACGATGACGAGCGCTTCCGTTGCGGCGCTCTCGGCTTCGCCCGCGGTCCAGAAGGACTGGGCGCCCAAAATTCTCTCGCGCAAATATGATTCGTCGAACAAGCCCGCCATGCAAAAATCCGCCGTGACCATCGGCATGGGCATGACGGAAAAGCAGGGCGGCACGGATGTGCGCGCCAACAGGAGCGCTGCCGAAAAGGTCAGCGAGGGCATCTACCGGCTGTCCGGGCACAAGTGGTTCATGTCGGCACCGATGAGCGATGCTTTCATCATGCTGGCGCAGACGAAGGAGGGCATGGGCTGCTTCCTCGTGCCGCGCCTTCTGGAGGATGGTTCCGCCAACGGGCTGCAATTCCAGCGGCTGAAGGACAAGGTCGGCAACCGCTCCAACGCCTCCTCCGAGGTCGAGTTTACAGACACGTTCGGTTTTCTGCTCGGTGGTCCGGATGCCGGTATCCGCACCATCCTCGACATGGTGACGCTGACGCGGCTCGACTGCGCGCTGGCCTCGTCAGGCATGATGCGCGCCTCGCTCGCCGAAGCCGTGCACCACACCCGCGGCCGCAGCGTCTTCGGCAAAATGCTCGTCAACCAGCCGATCATGACGCGCGTGCTCGCCGACATGGCGCTCGATGTTGCCGCCGCGACGGCACTGTCCTTCCGTCTAGCCGACGCCTTCGACAAGGCGCGCGGCAACGCCGAGGACGCGGCCTATGCCCGCGTCATGACGCCTGTCGCCAAATACTGGTGCTGTAAGATCGCACCGGCGCTGATCTACGAGGCGATGGAATGCATCGGCGGCAACGGCTACATCGAAGAGCGTCCGATCGCCCGCCATTACCGCGAGGCTCCGGTCAACGCCATCTGGGAAGGCTCCGGCAACGTCATGGCGCTCGACGTGCTGCGCGTGCTGAACCGCGGCAAGGATCTGTTCGAAACGGTCTTCGCCGGCCTTGCCCGCGATCTCGGCCCTGCCGGCAAGAAGACGATCGACGTGCTGCGCGCTGCAATCGCGCTTTGCGAACAGGACGAGGGCGCCGCGCGCCTGCTCGTCGAGCAACTGGCGCTCGCCGCCGGTGCAGCCGAACTCTATCGCCTTGGGGCAGGGCGCATTGCCGATGCCTTCATCGAGACGCGTCTTGCCGGCGGCTGGCGATCCACCTACGGCATGCTCGATTCCCGCTTCGACGCCAGCTACATCGTCGACCTGCTCTATCCGCCAGCGGCCTGACCGCAGCGGGTAGGCGATCCCGGGGCCAAGACGCTCGGCCATCGGATTGTCCTACGACGATCATCGTTTATCGTCCGGCCGGTCGCGACGTATCGCGCCGAGGTCGCCTTCCCAGCCTATCCCTGCAAGATCTACGATCGCATTTTTCCGGCGGTGCCTCTCAACGAGGCTTCGCAAAGCCTGGTCGACGGTGGCCTTTTTGTCCCGTGGTGGTCATTGTTGCGTCGAGCAAGGCATCATCGATACCGATATTCGTCCGCATGATCGCGCCCCATGAGTATGATTATCATAGAGATACACATCCACGTCACGGCAGTTCAAGCTCGGCGACGATGTCATCGCCATAAACGAAAATCCGGCCGCGTCGCCGCGGCCGGATTTCAGTGTTTACGTCCAAAAATCAGCGTTCAGAAGAAGCCACGGCGCTGCCACCAGCCGGCTTTCTTCGGCTTGCCGTCATCGCCTTCGACATTCTCGACGCGGGTGGATTTCACCGTCGGCTCGGAGGAGGAGATGTTGGATTCGCGGTTGGCGCGAACCGGCTTTGCCTCTTCCTGAACCGATGTTTCGAGATCGGCGGAGGCTTCTACCAGTTCGGGTTCGGCCTCGACCGCAGGGGCCGTCTCTGCAACCGGTTCCTCAACCGGCGCTGCGGCCGGTTTGCGGCGGCCGCGGGCACGGGCGGGCTTCACCTCTTCGGTTATGACAGGCGCGCTCTCGACGGCTGCCATCGCGGCCTGGCCTTCGTCGGCCTGTTCGGCAATCGCCTCGACCGCTACGGCTTCGCTCGGAGCGCCGTCGTTCGAAACGTCGTCGCCTTCGTCCTCGTCGCCGCCATTGTCTTCACCGGCTTCGCCAGCCGTCAGTTCCGAACCATCCTCGGCGCGATTGCGACGGCCGCCCCGCTTGCCGCGACGGCGCCGCTTGCGGCGCTGCGATTCCTCGCTTTCGGCACGTGTCTCGGGCGTGGCTTCGGTGTTTTCATCACCTTCGCCACCCTCGTCGTCGCCGTCCTCATCCTCGTCGCCGGCTTCGCCTGTCGCTGATAGCGGCTGTTCGGCATTGCCGTTGCGGCCGCGGCGGCGCCTGCGGCGCTTGCGCTTGCGATTGCCGTCGGCTTCGCTTTCCGCGCGGGCCGCGACGGGCCGCTCGGAAACGGCCGGCTTTTCCTCGAGTTCCTCGTCTTCCTCCTCATCCACTTCGATGACGATGTCGTCGTCGTCATCCTCGGGAATGGCTGCGAAGTTGAAGAGGGTTTCAATCTTGACCGGGTTTTCCACCGGCTCGCCGCGATCGATCGCGAAATGTTGCGCGCCGACCGAGCCGTCCGCATCGATGATGATCGCAACGCCGAAGCGGCTCTCATAATCGATGATCGTCTGGCGCTTGTGGTTGAGCAGGTAGAGCGCGATGTCAGGCGTGGTGCGCACGGTGATGTTGTGCGTGGTGTTCTTGAGCAGATATTCCTCGATGCCGCGCAGGACATGCAGGGCGACGGAGGACTGCGAACGCACATGGCCGCTGCCGCCGCAATGCGAGCAGACCTGCGTCGTCGATTCGAGAACCGAAGCGCGGATGCGCTGGCGCGACATTTCGAGCAGGCCAAAATGCGAGATCCGGCCGACCTGGATGCGGGCACGGTCGTTCTTCAGGCATTCCTTCAGCTTCTTCTCGACGGCGCGGTTGTTGCGCTTCTCTTCCATGTCGATGAAGTCGATGACGATCAGGCCGGCAAGGTCGCGAAGGCGAAGCTGGCGGGCGACTTCGTCTGCAGCCTCCAGATTCGTCTGCAGCGCGGTGTCCTCGATCGAATGTTCGCGGGTCGAGCGGCCGGAGTTGACGTCGATCGAAACCAGCGCTTCGGTCTGGTTCATGATCAGATAGCCGCCGGACTTCAGCGTCACCTGCGGCTGCAGCATGCGGTCGAGCTGAGCCTCGATGCCGGAACGCGAAAAGATCGGATGGATGTCGCGATAGGGCTGAACCACCTTGGCATGGCTCGGCATCAGCATTTTCATGAAGTCTTTCGCTTCACGATAGCCTTCTTCGCCGGAAACGATGACTTCGCTGATATCCTTGTTGTAGAGGTCGCGGATCGAACGCTTGATCAGCGAGCCTTCCTCGTAGACGAGGCAGGGAGCGGTGGACGCCAGCGTCAGCGTGCGCACGTTCTCCCAAAGGCGCATCAGATATTCGAAGTCGCGCTTGACCTCCACCTTGGTGCGGTTGGCACCGGCGGTGCGAAGGATGACGCCCATGCCCTGCGGCACCTCGAGCAGGCGCGCGATTTCCTTCAGGCGCTTGCGGTCGGCAGGATTGGTGATCTTGCGGGAAATGCCGCCGCCGCGCGCCGTGTTCGGCATCAAAACCGAATAGCGGCCGGCGAGCGAGAGATAGGTGGTAAGGGCTGCACCCTTGTTGCCGCGCTCTTCCTTGGCGACCTGCACGAGCAGGATCTGGCGGCGCTTGATGACTTCCTGGATGCGGTACTGCTTGCGCGGCTTGCGCTGCACGCGGTCCGGCACTTCTTCCATCGCGTCTTCGGCGCCGACGGATTCGATGACTTCTTCTTCACCGTGATCGTCATCATCGTCGTCGTCATCGTGGCGACGCTTGCTGGTATCGACGTCCTCGGAGATCGAGTCGGTTTCCACCATCGCGGCCATCGCGCCGCCGGTCGAACCGTCATCCTCATTGTCGACGCTCGACGCGCCTTCGGCTTCGACGTCTGTGGGAACAGCGTCCTCGGTCGCGGTCGTTTCGGCAACCGGTTCGGCTGCCTTCTTGCGGCTGCGACGCGGCCTTGCCTTCTTGGCCGGCGCTTCCTCGGCGGCCTCGGGCGATGCCGCGGCCTCTACCGCTGCGGTCTCTTCCGTTACGGCAGCCGCTTCCGGCGCGATGCCGACATCCGGCTGATCCTGCTTGGAAAGATCGACCATCGGCGCGGTTTCGACATGCTCGACGTCTTCGTCGCGGCGATGCTCCTCGGCTTCGGCCCGAAGCAGCGCCTGACGGTCGGCAAGCGGTATCTGATAATAGTCGGGATGGATTTCGGCGAAGGCCAGGAAACCGTGCCGGTTGCCGCCGTAATCGACGAAGGCGGCTTGCAGCGAGGGTTCGACCCTCGTTACCTTTGCAAGATAGATGTTGCCGCGGATCTGCTTCTTGTGCTGGGACTCGAAGTCAAATTCTTCTATGCGGTTCCCGCGAACGACAACGACGCGCGTCTCTTCCTCGTGAGACGCATCGATAAGCATTTTGTCTGCCATGTAAGCTGTGCTCCTCGGCGTGGCCGCGAGAGCGCATTCCCGACTGCTGTTGAGACAGAAAGAATGCGGTCCACTGTAGCCGCGCCGGATAATGAAAGTCGCGCCTGATGCGAGGGGGAGGGCAGCAGCCAGACCGCAGCCGGAACCATTTCGGTCCGGGGCCTGTACACTTCAGATAAAACCTGCTGCGAAACCATCAACAACCAAGCGTGATCGACAAATACGAAGACCCGTTCGGGTCCGATGAGTTTGCTCCCTGAGAGCGTGGTGGCTGATCCACCAATGAATTCCGACAATAAGCCGGAAAATCAGGATCCAGTTCTAGGGATTAAGCGCATGAGACGGCGGACGATGACCGGTGTGGCGCCAGGTCCTGATCTGGCTGGCAGCCTTCGCGGCGACTCTATCCCGTCAACACTTTACCCTGAAATTCGTTGTATGTTTTCTGTGTCACAATAGCAAGGGAAAAGCCAAATGTGCCATAATATTGATGGATTTCGCAACGCATAGAAGCTGGGGATAAAGTGATCGCGATTCGGCAGGCTGCAGCGGGTGTTTCGTCACAGGGACGTTGGCCGCAGCCGCGTCGGGTCCATCGCAATACAGATAGGGTGTGGCGGTTTATTGTTTAAGAGGGCTCGGATCGCGGCGAAATCCGCAGCGCGGCGATCGACATTCGCAAGGCGGGTTCTGGCGGCGCTTCTGGTCGTTAGTCTGCTGCCGGCAGCTGCCAGCTCCGTCGAGGCCAAGGATCCGCTGCTTGCCTATGGCGCGCGCATCGTCGGCGACGACGCAAGGACCCGCATCGTCATCGATTTCGATCGCGAGCCGCGTTTCTCCGTCCACTATATCGCCAATCCGGAACGCATCGTCGTCGACTTGCCGGCGACCGCCTTCGGTTTTGCGGCGAAGGATCTTGCCGCCCGCGGCCTGTTCAAGGATATCCGCTACGGCAAGATGGACGAAGAGAGCGCCCGCATCGTGCTGACGACGACAGGGCCGGTGAAGCTGGCGCTTGCCAAGGTGCAGGCCGATGAGACGGGCAACGGCCATCGCCTCGTGCTCGATGCAGAGATGATCGACAAGAAGGCCTTTGCCGAACTGGTGAAGACGCAATCCTGGAGCGACCGGACTGAGGCGGCTCAGACGACGAGCGCCATTCCGGCACCGCAAAAGGCTGCGCCCGGCGATTTCGTCATCGCCGTCGACGCCGGCCATGGCGGCATCGACACCGGCGCGATCGGCGTCGACACCAAGACCGAGGAAAAGCAGGTGACGCTTGCCTTCGCGAAGGCCTTGACCGACCGGCTGAACAAGGAACCGGGCATCAAGGCTTTCCTGACGCGCGAAGATGACGAGTTCCTGTCGCTTTCGCAGCGTGTGCTGATCGCCCGCCAGAATCATGCCGGCCTCTTCATTTCGCTGCATGCCGACACGCTGAAGCAGAAGGATATCCGCGGCGCGACCGTCTACACGATCTCCGACAAGGCATCCGACAAGCTCGCCGCCGACCTTGCTGAACGTGAAAACCTCTCCGACCAGATCGCCGGCAAGGAGACGGTCGCCGAGCCGCCGGAGGTTGCCGACATCCTGCTCGATCTGACGCGGCGCGAGACGCAGGCCTTCTCGATCTCGCTGGCCGAGAGCGTGCTGAATTCTTTCAAGGATCAGGTCGGCACCATCAACAATCCGCACCGTCATGCCGGCTTCCGCGTGCTGCAGGCGCCTGACGTGCCGTCGATCCTTCTCGAGATCGGCTTCCTCTCGAATGCCGAGGACGAGAAACTGCTGCTCGACGAGGCCTGGCGCGGCAAGATCGCCGGTCTCTTGACCGACGCAGTCAAGCGATACCGCGCCGCCGTCATGGCGAATGGCGGCTGACGGCCGCCGCCTAAAGATCTGTAGCGGTTGCAGTACGGCGACATGCATGAAAACAAAGATTTAAGTGCGCCGCATGAATCAAATTCTGAGCAAGATACCTCAGATTGACGGCGGCGCCGGGCGTTGCTTGGATGTGACAGTTCTAATGAAACGCGGCCGCAGCGGTGAATGCGGCGCAGACAGCCCTATTTTGCTCACATTCACGCCGTTACTCCGGCTTATGTTTCGCAGCCTGAGGCGCGGAATTCGGCTTGTGGCGGTAGCGCTCATAGAGTAAGCCGCGCAACGTGCAAATTGCCTTGATCTGTGCAATCGTTGCGGCTGCGCCGATTGAAGATCGAAGAGACCGGTAGCTGAAATATGGTTAGACTTCTTGGATATTTCTTCGGAATGGCCTGCGTCCTGTTTCTGGTCGCGGCGGCGGGTATTGCCATCTATCTCGCCAATGTCGCGAAGGATCTCCCGGACTATGCCGTTCTGAACAGCTATGCGCCGCCGGTGACCACCCGCGTGCACGCCGGCAACGGCGCTCTGATGGCCGAATACGCCAAGGAAAAGCGTCTCTTCCTGCCGATCCAGGCTATTCCCGACCGCGTGAAGGCCGCTTTCCTGTCGGCCGAAGACAAGAATTTCTACAATCACCCGGGCGTTGATCTCACCGGTCTCGGCCGCGCAATCCTCGTCAACCTGCAGAATTTCGGTTCCGGCCGCCGCCCGGTCGGTGCCTCGACAATCACCCAGCAGGTGGCCAAGAATTTCCTTTTGAGCTCGGACCAGACGATCGACCGCAAGATCAAGGAAGCGATCCTCTCCTTCCGTATCGAGCAGGCCTACAGCAAAGACAAGATCCTCGAACTCTACCTGAACGAGATCTTTTTCGGCCTGAATTCCTATGGCATCGCCGGCGCAGCACTCACCTATTTCAACAAATCCGTCACCGAACTGACCGTCGCCGAAGCCGCCTATCTGGCATCGCTGCCGAAGGGTCCTGCCAATTACCATCCGTTCCGCCATCCGGAAGCTGCGCTCGAGCGTCGGAACTGGGTGATCGACCGGATGGTCGAGAACGGCTATGTCAGCCAGCCTGACGGCGAGGAAGCCAAGAAGCAGCCGCTCGGCGTCACCGCCCGCACCACCGGCCCCTCGCTCTTTGCTTCGGATTTTTTCGCCGAAGCCGTGCGCCGCCAACTGATCGACCAGTACGGCGAAAAGGTCCTTTATGAGGGCGGCCTTTCGGTGCGCACGTCGCTCGATCCGCAGATGCAGCTCGCTGCCCGCAAGGCGCTGCAGGACGGTCTGGTCACTTACGACGAGCGCCGCGGTTTCCACGGCCCGATCAAGCAGATCGATGCGAGCGGTGATTGGGGCAAAGCGCTTGCCGATATTCCCGCACTGTCCGATGTGCCGGAATGGCGGCTTGCCGTGGTACTCGCCGTATCCGACTCGAACGTCGACATCGGCCTACAGCCGGGCAAGGATGGAAGCGGCAAGGTTGAGGCCGATCGCCAGCGCGGCACGATCGACGCCAAGAACATGCAGTGGGCCTTCCGTTCGGCCGACGGCGCCCGCAAGACCACGAAATCGCCGGTCGGCGCCGTGTCCCCCGGTGACGTTGTCTATGTCGCAAAGCTCGGTGACAACGCGTCGACCTCCTATCGCCTGCAGCAGCCGCCGAAGGTGCAAGGTGGTCTGGTCGCCATGGATCCGAAGACCGGCCGCGTGCTCGCCATGGTCGGTGGCTTCTCCTACGCCCAGTCCGAGTTCAACCGCGCCACCCAGGCGATGCGTCAGCCGGGCTCCTCGTTCAAGCCTTTCGTCTACGCGGCGGCGATGGACAATGGTTATACGCCGGCTTCGGTCATCATGGACGCGCCGATCGAGATCGTCTCGGGCGGCCAGGTCTGGAGGCCGGAAAACTACGGCGGCGAATCCGGCGGCCCGTCGACGCTGCGTTCGGGCATCGAGCATTCGCGCAATCTGATGACGGTGCGCCTCGCCAACGATCTCGGCATGAACATCGTCGCCGAATATGCCGAGCGCTTCGGCATCTATGATCACATGCTGCCGGTTCTCTCCATGTCGCTCGGCGCCGGCGACACGACGGTGCTGCGCATGGTCTCGGCCTATTCGGTCATCGCCAATGGCGGCAAGCAGATCAAGCCGACATTGATCGACCGCATCCAGGACCGCTACGGCAAGACGATCTTCAAGCATGAGGAGCGTCTCTGCGAGGGCTGCAACGCCGGCGACTGGCAGAACCAGGAAGAGCCGAATATCGTCGACAATCGCGAAACCGTTCTCGACCCGATGACCGCCTACCAGATCACCTCGATGATGCAGGGCGTCATCCAGCGCGGCACCGCTGCCGGCAAGATCGATCTCGGCGGTCGCGACGTCGCCGGAAAGACCGGCACCACCAATGACGAGAAGGATGCCTGGTTCGTCGGCTTCACGCCGGATCTGGTCGCAGGCCTCTATATGGGCTTCGATACGCCGGCCCCGCTCGGCCGCGGCGGCACCGGTGGCGTCTTGTCCGCCCCGATCTTCAACGAATTCATGCAGGCAGCCGTCAAGGACACGCCGGAATCGAAGTTCGTCATTCCATCAGGCATGAACCTGATTTCGATCGACCGCAAGACCGGCATGGCGGCCGGCGAAGGCGATCCGAACACCATCATCGAGGCCTTCAAGCCCGGCACCGGCCCGGCCGACAGCTTCTCCGTGATCGGCATGGACAGCACCATGGCGCCGGAGGAAATCCTGAAGACTTCGCCGCAGGCGAACCAGGCCGTCCAGACCGGCACGCCCGGCCTGTTCTGACCGAGGGCCTGAATTTTATACGCCCGCTGCGGCCCTTTACATCCGCGGCGGGCGTCTCTATGTCACCAGCACCTGAAGAAGACCGAGACAGAGAAGCAGGAAAATGCGAGCGGAAATCGAAAACGTGGTCGATGAAACCAAGCAGGCTATCACCCTGCTGAGGAGGCATCTTTGACTGGGACCAAGCGATAAGACGGCTGGACTGGTTGAACAACAAGGCAGAGGATCCGAACCTCTGGAACGACGCTTCCGAAGCGCAGAAGCTGATGCGCGAACGCCAGCAGCTCGATGACGGCATCAACGGCGTCAAGCAGCTCGAACAGCAGCTGAACGACAATATCGAGCTGATCGAGCTTGGTGAGGAAGAGGGCGACCAGAGCGTCGTCAAGGAAGCCGAAGACACGCTGAAGGCCTTGAAGGCCGAGGCCGCGCGCCGCCAGGTGGAAGCCATGCTCTCCGGCGAAGCCGATGGCAACGACACCTATCTCGAAGTCCATTCCGGCGCCGGCGGCACCGAAAGCCAGGACTGGGCGAACATGCTTTTGCGCATGTACACCCGCTGGGCCGAACGCCAGCGCTTCAAGGTCGAGCTTCTCGAAGTCCATGATGGCGAAGAGGCGGGCATCAAGTCCGCGACACTGCTCGTCAAGGGTCATAATGCCTATGGCTGGCTGAAGACGGAATCGGGCGTACACCGGCTGGTGCGCATCTCGCCCTACGACAGCAATGCGCGCCGCCACACCTCCTTCTCGTCGATCTGGGTCTATCCGGTTGTCGACGACTCGATCCAGATCGAGATCAACGAAAGCGACTGCCGCATCGATACCTATCGTTCGTCGGGCGCCGGCGGCCAGCACGTCAACACCACCGACTCGGCCGTGCGCATCACGCATATCCCGACGGGCATCGTCGTGCAGTGCCAGCAGGAGCGCTCGCAGCACAAGAACCGCGCCAAGGCCTGGGACATGCTGCGTGCCCGCATGTATGAAGCCGAATTGAAGAAGCGTGAGGACGCCGCCAGTGCCGAAGCCGCTTCCAAGACGGAGATCGGCTGGGGCCACCAGATCCGCTCCTACGTGTTGCAGCCCTATCAGATGGTCAAGGACCTGCGCACCGGCGTCGCCAGCAGCGCGCCGGACGACGTTCTCGACGGCGACCTGAACGAGTTCATGGAAGCAGCACTTGCCCATCGCATCAGCGGCGCCGCCGATGCGGTCGTCGAGGATGTCGACTGATCGGATTGACGATAGATTGAAGTAACAAAGCCCCGGAGACGGGGCTTTTTTGTTTTGGAAGGCTGGCAAGTCCGGCGCGCTTCAGCGGCTCGATCGTCGAGGCGATCATAGCTCTGGTTCGGCGTAAGAACTTATCGTTTCACCTCGAGACGATGGCGGAAGGTCCGCTGAGCCGCCCTCGCATTTATATGTTCGACACTGACTTGACATTTGTCGAGTCGATGTCGAATAATGTCATTGTCGATATCGGGGCTGGAGATCACCGATGTCGATCGGCTCCCGCCAATCGGTTGCCGGTGCATGTGTGGAGGAGAAAAGGGTGGAGCTTTTGCTGGATGTGGAAGGGCTGAAGAAGTCCTTTGGTGGTGTCGCGGCATTGCGCGACGGCCGCTTCGAACTTCGCGCCGGCTCGGTCCACGCACTTTGCGGCGGCAACGGCGCAGGCAAGTCGACCTTTCTCAAGATCCTCATGGGTATCCATAATCGCGATGCTGGCTCGATCCGCCGTCGTGGCAAGGACGTAGACTTTGCCAGCCCCGCCGACGCGCTCGCCTCCGGCATTGCCATCATCGAGCAGGAGTTGAGCCCGGTTCCGCACATGACGGTAGCGGAAAACATCTATCTCGGCCGCGAGCCCTCGACACGTTTCGGCGGTATCGATTTCCGGACGATGAACCGCTCCGCCCAAGGGCTTCTCGACGATCTCGAATTCGATATCCGCGCCACCCAGTACATGATGAACCTCTCCGTTGCGCAGATGCAGCTCGTCGAGATCGCCAAGGCGCTAAGCCACGATGCCGAGGTCATCTTCATGGACGAGCCAACCTCGGCAATCGGTGAGAAAGAGGCTCAGCAGCTCTTCGCGGCCATCCGGCGCCTGAAGGGGCAGGGACGCGGCATCGTCTATGTCTCGCACCGGCTTTCGGAAATCTTCCAGATCGCCGATTCCTATACCGTGTTTCGCGACGGTGCCTATGTCGGCAGCGGAGACCTCAAGCAGATCAGCCGTCCTGATCTCATCCGGATGATCGTTGGCCGGGAACTGGCCGAGGAATATGTCAAGACCAATACGCCGACATCCGAAACCGGCCTCGAGGTTACGGCGCTGAGTTGCCCGAACAAGATCGAGGACATTTCCTTCTCCGCCCGCAAGGGCGAGATCTTCGGCATCTACGGGCTGATGGGCTCGGGCCGAACCGAGATCTTCAATTGCCTTTTTGGCCTCGAAAAATCCTCCGACGGCAGGATCGTCGTCGATGGTGCCCGCATCTCCGTGTCGAAGCCGGCGGATGCGATGGCAAATGGCCTGGCGCTGGTGACGGAGGATCGCAAGCTGACGGGCCTCAATCTCTCCGACTCCGTTCGCGCCAACATCTGTATGGCAAGCTTACCGGAGATGAGCCCTTCCTTTGCCATGAGCCGCCGTCGCGAGGCCGAGGCCAGTCGTCGGATCCAGGCGCAATTTCAGATCAAGGCCGCCCGTGACACCATGCCGATCTCGGGCCTGTCAGGCGGCAATCAGCAGAAAGTGGTGCTCGGAAAATGGTTCCTGCGCAATCCGAAGGTGCTGCTCCTCGATGAGCCGACACGTGGCGTCGATGTCGGCGCCAAGCGCGAAATCTACCGCATCATCTGTGATTTTGCCGCGGCCGGCGGAACGGTCGTGATGATCTCATCGGAAATCGACGAAGTTCTGGGCATGTCGGACCGTATCATGGTGATGCGCGCCGGTAGGAGCGCGGGAATTTACAGCCGGGAGGAAACGGATGCCCAATCACTCGTCCACCTATCGACCTGATCAGGATCAGGTCATCCTTACGGCGCCAGAGGAGCGAGCAAGAGTGTCAGAGAGCGATGATAGCAATGCCGGCGGCTGGTTCAGTTCGGATCGGCGGCGGCTGTTGATACAGGAATACGGTATCTTTCTCGCTTTTCTGCTTCTCGTGGTGGTCCTTTCGTTCTCGAACGAGTTCTTCCTGACCGGCGGCAATATTTCCAATGTGCTCCTGCAGACTTCGATCAACGGCGTGCTTGCCATCGGCATGACCTTCGTGATCCTGACGCGCGGCATCGATCTTTCGGTCGGCTCCGTCGTGGCGCTTGCCGGCATTGTCAGCGCCAGCTTCTCGACGACCTCCGCTACGGCGGCGATCGCCGGTGCGCCCTATCCGGTGGCCATCGGACTTGCGGTCGGCATCCTGGTTGGCGTTGCCTGCGGCGCGATTTCAGGGGCGATCGTCTCGCGATTTTCCGTTCCGGCCTTCGTCGCCACTCTTGGCATGCTTTCGGCCGCGCGCGGCTTGACGCTGATCTATGGCGGCGGTCGCCCCGTTCCCGCGCTGACGCCGGCCTTCCGGTGGATCGGCACCGGCGACGTCTTCGGCATTCCGGCCCCCGTCATCATTCTCGCCGTCGTTTTCGCGGCTTCGTGGTGGATACTCAGCCGGACGCGCTTCGGCCGCTACATCTATGCCGTCGGAGGCAATCCGCATGCGGCAAAGACCTCCGGTATCGACATCGGCCGCATTCGTTTCACTGTCTATGTCATTTCCGGCGGTCTTGCCGGTCTTGCCGGCATGCTGCTCAGCGCCCGGACGGGATCGGCCCTGCCGCAGGCGGGCATTGCCTATGAGCTGGACGCGATTGCGGCGGTCGTCATCGGCGGCACTAGTCTGTCGGGTGGTGTCGGCCGGGTGACGGGCACGCTGATCGGTGCGCTCATCATCGGCGTCATGAACAACGGCCTCGATCTGATGGGGATCCAATCCTACTACCAGCAGGTCCTGAAAGGTGCCCTGATCGTCGGCGCTGTGATGCTCGACCAGAAGCGAACTTACGGGGCCTGAGCCCCATCGGAAACCGTGCCGGCCCTTGCCGGCCTGTTGCAGAGGCGAGCCATGTCGGCCGCTAAAACTTAAAGTGGAGGAGATTGAGATGAGAAAGCTTATGATTGCGCTCGCTTCGGCGACTGCTTTGCTGGCCTCGTCGGCCGTGGCCCAGGAAAAGATCAAGATCGGGGCAGCCCCTTACGGCCTCAATGCGGAGTTCATGCAGATCTGGGCGGCGGCGATGCAGGAGCACCCGGCCGTCAAGAGCGGGGAGGTCGAGCTGACTGTTTTCGACGGTCGCTATGACGCGTTGGTTCAGCAGGATCAGTTCAAGACGATGGTCACGCAGAAATACAATGCGATCATCTTTGCACCGATCGACGTCGATGCAGGCGCAGCAGCCGTACAGTCGGCGGTGAATGCCGGCATTCCGGTGATCGGTTCGAACACCCGCGTCAATTCCGACCTGCTGACCTCCTATGTCGGTTCCGACGATACCATCTCGGGCTACATGGAAGCCAAGACCGTCCTCGACAAGCTCGGCTGCAAGGGCAATGTCGTCATCCTCGAAGGCCCGGTCGGTCAGTCCGCACAGATCTCGCGCCTGGAAGGCAATAAGAAGGCGCTCGCCGAATGCCCTGACGTGAAGGTCCTCGAAGACCAGACGGCGAACTGGTCACGTGCCGAAGCGCAGACGCTGATGGAGAACTGGCTGACCGCGCATCCGAAACAGATCAACGGCGTGATCGGCCAGAACGACGAGATGGCGCTCGGCGCCATCGAGGCGATCAAGGCTGCGGGGCTCGACGAGAAGAGCTTTGCGATCGCGGGCATCGACGGCATCACCGACGCTCTTCGCGCCGTCAAGGCCGGCGAGATGACGTCGATCCTGCAGGACGCACGTGCACAGGCTCAGGGCGCTCTCGACCTGGCCATCTTCCACGCCAAGAAGGGCGACTACAAGCCGCAGTCCGATATCTGGGCGACCTACGAGGATATGCCGTGGAACGACGGCAAGGACAAGAACTACAATGTGCCGTGGACGCCGGTGACGGCCGACAATGTCGACAAGCTGCTCGCAACACGTAAATAATCCATTGTGTGGGGCGGGTGCGCCCGCCCCATTTCTCAGACAAGCCGGGAAAAGATCCATGACCGATTCAAAACAGATTGATCTGAATTTTTCGCTGGGCGGCAAGGTCGCCCTGGTAACGGGCGGCGCCTCCGGCATCGGCGATGCCATCGCATCGGCATTTGCCGCCAAGGGCGCGGTCGTCGGCGTGATCGACATCAATGAAACGGTCGCGAAATCCAAGGCCGACGCCCTCGGAAATGGCGCGAAATCCTTCGTCTGCGACGTTTCCAACCCGCAATCGGTGGAAGCCGTCATCGCTGCGGCGCAGGCGGCCTTTGCCCATATCGATATCGTCGTCAACAGCGCCGGTGTCGCCATGCTCGCCCCCGCCGAGGATCTCACCCTGGAGGCCTGGGACAGAACCATAGACATCAATCTCAAGGGAACGTTCCTCGTCTGTCAGGCTGTAGGCCGGGTCATGCTCAAGGCGGGCAGCGGCGGCAGGATCATCAATATCGCCTCGCAGGCCGGCACGGTCGCCATCGATCAGCACGTGGCTTATTGCGCCTCCAAATTCGGCGTCATCGGTCTTTCCAAGACGCTCGCCGCCGAGTGGGGAAAACACGGCATAACCGTCAATACGATTTCGCCGACAGTGGTTCTGACCGATCTCGGAAGAAAGGCCTGGGATAACCTGCGCGGAGAGGAGCTGAAGAAGCGCATCCCGACGGGACGCTTCGCCTATCCCGAGGAGATCGCTGCGGCGGCGGTGTTTCTGGCATCGAGCGGCGCCGAGATGATCAACGGCGCGGATCTTCTGATCGATGGCGGCTATACCATTGTCTGACACGCGGAAAACAGGAGGAACCATGCAGCGGTTTATCAACAATCCGGACGAGGTCGTCGAGGATACGGTCAAGGGCTTCGTCAAGGCGCATACCGATATGGTCAGGCTCGGCAACGGCAATCCGCGCGTCATCGTTGCGCGCCATGCGCCCGTCGCGGGCAAGGTCGGGGTCATCACCGGCGGTGGCTCCGGCCATGAGCCCGCCTTTATCGGCTATACCGGACGCAACATGCTGGATGCCGTCGCGGTGGGTGAGCTGTTTTCGTCGCCGACGGCCAAGAGTTTTCTCGATGCCGCGCGCGAAGCCAATGGCGGCAACGGCGTCGTCTGCCTCTACGGCAATTATGCCGGTGACAACATGAACGTGAAGATGGCGATCAAGCTTGCCGCCAAGGAGGGCATCACGATCGCGACCGTCGTCGCCAATGACGATGTATGTTCGGCCGGACCGGACGAGCGCGAGAAGCGACGTGGCGTCGCCGGCGAGATATTCATGTGGAAATGCGCAGGCGCCAAAGCGGAGCAGGGGGCGAGCCTCGAGGAAGTGCAGGCGACAGCGCAAAGGGCGATCGACAATTGCCGCTCCATCGGCATCGGCCTCGGTCCCTGCACGCTGCCCGCCGTTGGGCATCCCAACTTCCAGATTGCGCCGGGCACGATGGAAGTCGGCATTGGCCATCACGGCGAGCCGGGGGTCCGGGTCGAGCCGCTGAAGCCTGCCGCCGAGGTCGCACGCGAAATGGCCAGGATCGTTCTGGACGATCACGGCCTGGCATCGGGAACCGAAGTGGCCGTCATCGTCTCCGGCCTCGGCGCGACGCCCTTGAACGAGCTTTATATCCTTCACGACACGATCGAAACCGAGATTACCGGGCGCGGACTGAAAATCTACAAGACCTATATCGGAAATTACTTCACCTCGTTGGAAATGGTCGGTGCGACGCTGACCGTCATGGCGCTTGACGACGAGTTGAAGACGCTACTCGACGTCGATGTCCACTGCCCGGCAATGCCTTGATGGGAGACCAAGCGAATGCAGCAATTTGACAACGCTTCCTCAGGCGACATCGTTTTCTCGCTCGCGGATCGGATCATCGAGAATCGCGCTTATCTCAGCGAGATTGACGGCAAGATCGGCGATGGCGATCACGGGGTTAACATGGCCAAGGGATTTGGCATGGCAGCCGAACGGATCAAGGGCGCAGACATGTCGCTCGCCGAAGCTCTCGACACGCTCGGCACGGTGCTGATGACGGAAATCGGCGGGTCCATGGGGCCGCTCTACGGCGTCATGTTCATTCAGTTCGCTGAAACGATCGAAAAGGCTGCGCAGATCGATGCGGGGATGTTCAGCGCAATGCTGCACAATGGTCTTGAAGGTATTCAGGCGATCGGGTCCGCAAAAGTGGGCGACAAGACCCTTCTCGATGCGCTCGTGCCCGCCATAGAGGCGTTCGATCTGGCCAATAGCGACGGAAAGTCGTTTGCGGAATCGCTGAATATTCTCGTTTCGGCGGCGGAGGCCGGCCGGGACAGCACCCGTGATCTGGTGGCCAGGATCGGCCGGGCAAGCAGGCTCGGCGAACGTTCGCTTGGCGTTCTGGATGCGGGCGCCACTTCCTGCGCGCTGATCCTCCAGTCGCTCGCGCTTGGCGTCGAGGCAAGGCTTCGGCCATCCGCATAAAAACAGCGGGTTTTGGTGAGAGCCCCGTGATCCTCCCGAGCATCACCTTTCCGGCTGCGTTGGCGGCCGGAAATCATTGTGCGGAGAATGTTGAAAACCGGAGCCTTTACGCTCATCTTCGCGGGCGATTTGAACATCGCAGGGAAACCAGGAAGCATGACCGTCAAGACATCATCAGCGCGGAAGAACGGTAGCGTGCGAAACAGCGCTGACGATGCGTCGGAACCCATCCCGCTGCGGTTTGGCGATGATCCCTATGTCTGGGCCTGCTGGCTCTATTATGAGGACGGCATGACGCAGGGCGACATTGCCGATACCATGGGAATTTCGCGGGCAACTGTGAACAGCTATCTCGCCGATGCGCGCGCCCGCGGTATCGTCAATATCTCCATCGAGCCGTCACGCCTGAGTTCGCTGA
Organism: Rhizobium sp. CB2179; assembly: GCF_057653455.1. Lineage (NCBI taxonomy): Bacteria > Pseudomonadati > Pseudomonadota > Alphaproteobacteria > Hyphomicrobiales > Rhizobiaceae > Rhizobium > Rhizobium sp. CB2179. The sequence goes on from NZ_CM172781.1 coordinate 1,412,295, forward strand.
CGATTGCTCAGGAGTTGAAACGGCATTTCGGTCTGCAGGACTGTCTCGTCGTTCCGAGCGACGACAATACTCGCCCGCTCATCGACCGTCTCGGGCGCGCAGGCGCTCAAGCGCTGCAGAGGCTTGTGAAATCCGGTGATACGCTGGCCGTCGTCTGGGGCCGCACGGTCATGGCGGTCGGTGAGCAGACCTCGATAAGTGGCCTGCAGGACGTCACCGTGGTCCAGGCAACCGGCGGAACCAGTGCGACATTCGCCTATACACCCGAACTTTGCGCAGCCGCCTTTGCCGATGCCGTGGACGCGCGGCTGATCAATATCGCAGCTCCGGCAATCGTATCCGCTCCCGATGTCCGCAATATCCTGTTGCGCGAGCCATTGATCGAAAGTCAGTTCGAGGCGCTTTCACACGCCAACAAGGTGATTTTCGGTATCGCCTCCATGCGCCCGAATTCGACCATCCATACCAGCGGATTCTTCGAATCGGTATCGTTGCAGCAATATCTGGCAAAGGATGCCGCAGGCATCGTCGCCGGACGTTTCATCGACGGGCAGGGCCGCCCGGTCGCGGGGCCGCTTGACGACCGCACGATCGGAATATCACTCGACATGCTGAAGAAGATCGGTCTGCGTATCGCTGTCGCCGGCGGTTTCGACAAGGTGCCGGCAATCCTCGCAGCCCTTCGCGGCGGCTATGTCAACGTGCTGATCACCGACGCCGCGACGGGTCGCGGCATCCTGCATGCGGACGGTGTGACGGAGGTCGACCAGAAGCTTTTACAGCGCCCGAGGGTCGAAATTGGCACGCCGCCGTCAGCGACCGGTTTTCGCACTCACATCAAGAAATTTCTGAACAACCCCGACGAGGTCGTCGAGGAAATGCTCTATGGCGCAGTGAAGGCGCACGCTGCCTATCTCGCGCCGGTCGACAGTTCTCGCCGTGCGCTCGTTGCCCGGACGGGACCGCGCGCCGGCAAGGTCGGTCTTGTGATCGGCGGCGGCACGGGACACGAGCCTGCGTTCTTCGGCTATGTCGGGAAGGGGCTTGCCGATGCCGTTGCTGTCGGCAATATCTTCTCGTCTCCGCCTCCCGGCCCGATCCTTCAATGCACCAGGGCGGCGTCCGGCGGAGAGGGTGTGCTTTTCGTCTACGGCAACTATGCCGGCGACGTCATGAATTTCGAGATGGCAGCCGAGATGGCTGCGGAGGAAAACATCGCGGTCCGTACGGTCGTGACGACGGACGACATCGCCTCATCGCCGCTGGAAGACAGGGAGGGCCGGCGCGGCGTCGCCGGCAATTTCTTCATCTTCAAGGTCGCCGGAGCGGCCTGCGACCGCGGCCTGTCGCTTGCCGCCTGCGAAACGGCGACGCGCAAGGCCAACGCACGGACATTTACGATGGGCGTTGCATTGGAACCGTGCTCGCTTCCCCAGACCCGTCGCCACAACTTTGAAATTGGCCCCGACGACATCGAGATCGGCATGGGCATCCATGGTGAACCCGGCGTCATTCGCGAAAAGATGATGACAGCCGATGAAATCACCGATCGGGTGATGGATCGCATATTCGCGGAAATGAAGCCGGCATCGGGCGACCGCGTCGCAGTATTGGTCAATTCCTTCGGCGCAACGCCGCTGATGGAGCTCTATATTCTCTTCCGACGTGTCGAGCAGCGGCTGAGTGCGAAAGGCATCGCGATAGAGGCGAATTGGGTGGGACACTATTGCACCTCGCTCGACATGGTCGGTGCATCCATATCGATCTTGCACCTCGATCAGGAATTGACGGAGTTGTTGCATCATCCTTGCGATACCGCGTTCCTGCGGGTCGCGAACTGAAGGTATAAGCGATGCGCCCGGCTGACACGGGCCGCATCCTGCTCGAACTGGGAGGATCATGATGTCGGAAAGCGCGGCGCGCCACCTTAGCAGGATGTTTCATCGCATCTCCGTTGCGATCACGGCGGAGAAGGACCGTCTCTCGGATCTGGACGGGGCTATCGGCGACGCCGATCATGGAATCACCATGGTGCTCGGCTTCACGGCGGTGAACGGGGAACTCGCAAAACTCGACCTCGATCACATGCTTCCATCAGAGGTGTTCACGTCGGCGGCGACAGCCTTTCTGAATGCCGTCGGTGCATCCACGGGACCGCTTTACGCCACGGCATTTCGCAGGGCTGCCCAGGTCCTGAAAGAGGACCAACACCTTTCAACCGCCGATCAGGCGGCGATCGTCGAGGCGATGACGGCCGGCATCAGGGAGCGTGGAAAGGGCCAGCGCGGCGACAAGACGATGCTCGATGCCTGGATCCCCGCGACCGAAGCCGCCGTCACTGCGCGGGCGCGGGCGGCCGGAAGCCTCGAAATGTGGACCAGCATATTGGAGGCGGCCGAAACCGGTGCGAATTCGACCCGTTCCATGGTTGCAACTCGGGGAAGAGCGGCCCGGCTCGGCGAAAGGTCGCTCGGACATATCGATCCAGGCGCGGCCTCGGCAGTCATCATCCTTCGCGCGATGAAGGAAACCTTCGCCGGTGACACTGTGAAAGAGCAGGATCGGTGACAGCATTTGCATGCAGGGTCATCTGCGCGGAGCAAATGCGTCTTACCGCCGGGGGCTCCTCAATTCGTCGTCTTTTCCGCGATGATGCCGCTGTCTTGAAACAGCGCTGCCGACAGATCGGCAATCTCTTCATGAACGGCTGCGCGCTCGATGCCCGGGGGATCGGTAAAGAGTTCTGCCGCAAAGGCAAGGCCGAGCGCCGTGCCCTCTGGCACGAAGACATAATGCCCAAGGCCGCCGCCGAAGATTTTAAGGACGCTGCGCCGCAGCCGCGCATGTAGCCACGACGAACATTCTTCGGCCGGTGCTGCCTTGTCGGCATCACCGACCAGGATAAGGGCGGGCGCATCGACAGCGTTCAGGCTTTCCTCGCTGAAACCGAGAACGGACCGACCCGGCGCGCAGATGAGGGCGGCCCTGATTCTGTCATCTCGGTAGGACTTCGACATCCGGGACCACGAATCGCGAAACACATCGCTGGTGCGCAGCAATGCCGGGATATGATCGGCAAGGTCGGGAAATTCTCTCGGTCCGCGCGCGCCACCCGGCTTCATCCTCGATGGTTCGAACTGCGAGAACTGGGCGATAGCGCCAAGCAGCAGCATCACGCCATAGGCTCCGGCCGAAAATCCGGCTGCGAAGACACTGTTCGTATCGATATGGCCTGAGAGATCGCTGAGCCACGCATCCCTGTGGTCGAGCATGTAGCTGAGATCAGGCGCCCGCTCCCAGAGGCAGGCAAAGCCTTCAGCGCGATAGGGCTCGATGCCGGTGTTGCCGTGATGGCTGACGCCGAGCGCGGCAAATCCGCGATCGACCAGGCGTCGCGCCAGCCACTCCAGCCCGGCCGCGGATCCGCCGGTGCCATGCGACAACAGGACAAGGGGATAGGGCCTGGCCTCCGGCCGGATGGGTGCATCGCGGGCGACGGCCGCTTTCTGGAACCAGCTTCTTTCCGGTATATCGCTTTTCCGCGCGTCATCGGCGGCGGGGTACCAGAGGGACCAACTGATGGGTCTGGGTCCGGCGGCGTCCCAGTCCGACCTCTTCTCGTCGTAGAGGACGCCGTCGCGAAAGCCCAGTTTCATCTCTTGGATGCCCCCCTGAACAATTCCCAGCCGTTCAATTCGTCGCCTTCTCAACGGTGATGTCGCCGAATTCGTCGATCAGCACGGTCCAGCCATCCGGCTCCGCGGCGGGGTCGGTCTTCAGATAGACCGTGGCGAAAAGCCCCGGCTCCTTGATGATGCCGTTCGAATTCTCGGGGCGGATGTCGGTCACGTAAGGCTTCAGGTCGCTGAATTCCTGCAACTCGATGGTCGAGGCGATCGCCGGGCCGGTCTCGGTCTGGGCAACCTGCTGCAGATAGACCTTCGAGGTCCTGTCCGGTTGGCGCACGGCAAAGAGCTTGTAGTAGCCGTGGCGCTGCCCGGCCTTTCCCTCGGGATTGGCGACGCTCTCGGCGCCCGTCGGCACCCGCTCGACATCAGGTGCATTGCCGTCGTCTTCCCAGTAGCCGGTGCTGGTCGCGAAAATCACCGATGCCGGCAGGATGGCATCCTGCGCCGGCGCGGCCTCGGCTGTGACGCTCCATCCAGCAAGCAGGAGGCTGGTCATCAATATCCGTCGCATTGCCATCGTCTCAATCCTTGAACTGCTCGGCGAGAATACGATCGGACCAGGAGCGGTCGGGATCAGAAAGGATGCGCGCCGTCACATGCTCCGACTGGGCGATGCGGATATGCAGCACCGACTTGACCTCGGTATTGTCGGCCACCGCATTCACCGGCCGCTTCTCCGGCTCGAGAATGTCGATATCGACGGTCACCTTGTTCGGCAGCAGAGCGCCCCTCCAGCGCCGCGGCCTGAAAGCGCTGACCGGCGTCATGGCGAGCAGCGGCGCCTCGAGCGGCAGGATCGGGCCATGGGCGGAAAGATTATAAGCCGTCGATCCGGCAGGTGTCGCCACCATCAGCCCGTCGCAGATCAGTTCTTCCAGACGCACGCGCCCGTCCACCATGACCCTCAGATTCGCGGCTTGATAGGACTGGCGAAAAAGATAGACTTCGTTGATGGCGAGCGCTGTCGAGTTGGTGCCATCGGCGTTTGCCGTCGTCATCTGCAATGGCCGGAAGACGTTTTCGACGGCGACGCAGATTCGCTCCTGAAGCCGGTCTGTACGATAGTCGTTCATCAGGAAGCCGACCGAGCCGCGATTCATGCCGTAAACCAGCTTGCCGGAGTTCATGGTGTTGTGCAGCGTCTGCAGCATGAAACCGTCGCCACCGAGCGCGACGATGACGTCGGCTTCGTCAGCCGGTACGTCACCATAGAGGCCAATCAACTCCTCACGCGCGGCAAGCGCCTCCGTCGTCGGTGAGGCGAGAAAGGAAAGCGTCTGAAATGAACGGCCCATGCAATGCCCTTTTTGATGCTGCCCTAGCTAAAGGATAAAGGCCTTGCGCGACAAGGACGTTTTCTATCGCCAAGCGTTTTGAGCTGCAGCCGACCAGTCCACGCAGACACGGATTTCCCCTTTACAGAATCATAGAATCTGCTAGTTGGGCAATTATTGCCCTTGTAGCTCAGTTGGTAGAGCACCTGATTTGTAATCAGGGGGTCCCGGGTTCGAACCCTGGCGGGGGCACCAAATATCTTCATAAAATCAATAACTTATTGCGCGTTCGCTTTGCGGCGATGGCGCGCTGTCGATCTCAAGTCCGCACAGTGTCAGCAAAAAATCCTGTAGGAATCGCTTGTCTCCCTATGCCAGATTGTGGATGGAAACAGGGGGAGACATGCAAACAATCACGAAACCACCGGCGCAATTCTCACAAGACGACAAAGAAGCATTTGCCGATCTTGTTTCTACTGCCGGTCAGGTCGACGTTCACGGCCTAGCCGGACGCATTGAACGAGCAAATTTGCTTACAATGATGTGGGACGGAGACGTGTTGATCGGCACAAACGCGATCAAAAATAACCCGGCTCACGCAGATAGTGTCTTCCGTAATGCGGGTGTGCCTGAACAATCGAAACGGTATGCGTCGGAACTCGGTTGGCTTACAGTCCATCTGGATTATCGTAGGCGTGGCCTTTCACACGACCTGATGGAAGACGCACTATCGAAGATCGACACTAGTTTATTCGCAACATCCAGATTGACACTCCCACGCGTTCATAGGCTTCTGCAGGACTATGATTTTAAAGTGATAGGGAAGGACTACAAGTCCGATGACGGATCGCGGACGTTGAAGGTCTTCGTTCGAAATGCACCAACGAAGCTGATAGCGATCAAAGCGTGAGGCAGTGACATGAGCAAGTTTCATTTGGGCGACCGTGTCAAAGTGCGATCGGGCGCGGAGGCCAAGTACCACGACCGGTTGAAGCTCATTGGCGAAGTTGTGGAAGTGGATGAACTCCCGGCCTTTGGTCCGGCAATAAGGATTAAATGGCCGGACAGGGATCAACCCGAACCTGCCTTCGAGAGCGCGTCGCTTTTTGAGAGGATTGAATAGAGTGAGTGATCTAAACGCAGATGTTATGGAGCGAGTCCACAAAGCAATTGAGGCTGCTAGGGCAGCGTGTTTTGCGGTTGAGACTCGAACGCCCAATCAGGTCGGAAACGTAACATTAGAAAAACCCGATAGAATTTCGGTGAGTGTGCAGATCGAGGGCGCTACGATTACTCTGGAGTTGCCGCTAACACACACCTAGAAATCGTCGGTTACCGTGGTTGTTGCAATATCGTCGTCTTGCCCGTTCGGCAGTGATGGTTCTATTTCGGGAGTAGCCTTCGGCACCAGTTGAACCCCGGCCTTAATCGCAACATCGAAAGCGGCTTGCCAAATCGCTGCACCAATGGAACGGACACAGAGGCAAATCTGCTTAAGGTCGGATTTTGCGATTACCAGTTCTTCCCCGGCGTGAAATTGAGAAACGCCCAAGTCAACGCGTACGCGCACAACAGCGCCTTCCGTGAAATGGTACCCGAACAACGCGTCGCCCGACACGACATTCCCGTTTGGCTCGACGGCCTCGATGATGAGGGTGAGCCATTTGAGGGAAAAAATGCCGGTTACCGGATCGACATCTTTCGTTCCTACCAAGCCTCGCCTGTGTGCATAGCAATTTCGAGCTTGATTCAAGGATTGCAAGATTTCCAGTTGCTCGTTGGAAACATCTACAAGCTTCTGAAGTTCAAGCGCTTGAGCACTCAAGCCTAAGCGTTCGAACCGACTAGGCGCAACAAGCGTTTTATCGGTGAGCGGCCCTCTGATTTGATGTACGACGTGAAGCGCGTTGTACACACGCGTGAGAAATAGTTGAAAAGTTTCCAGCAACTCCCGTAGGCCCGCTGCTCTTATCCATTTTCCAAACTCCACTCCAACTGCATCACGCTCTTCGGCCGTCAGTTCCTCCTTCACCAGCTCGATTTTCGGCCCTTGATGGGCTAGGACGTGAGAGATTGCAGGCTGATGCTCTGAGGCGTTCAAACCCAAACCCATAAAGACATCTGCACGACGAACGCCGTTTTCCAGAAGCGCGAATATCGTGTCAAAATCTATGTGAACGTGTTGAGCCATAAAGCGAAGCGTAATGTCTGCGCGTGCAAATTACCAGTGACCACAACCTCACTCAACCTCAGGCGACTCGATATCCAATGCCCGTGATCGTGAGTACCATCGCCTCAACCAAATGAGGACTCATAGACATGGGCATTCTTGCCGAACAGCTTAAAAACCAAAAGGAAGCGCAAGTTCCGCAAGGGATCGTTTCCATCACGCCTTCCGACACCACCAAGCTTGCAAGGCCGATCCGCGCTTTTATGGTCACGGGTCCCGGTGATGTCTCGCTTCTCATGAATGACGGTACTGCGGGTGTCTATCCCGGTTGCGTGGCGGGTACGCAGTACATGGGTAAGATTCTCCGGATCAACACGACCGGAACCACGGCGACTGGTATCAAAGGTTTGCTTTAGCCTATCTGCCTGATGACCTCTTGACGAAGCCAAATCCGATACCGCACGCCCCATTCGACCTGGGGCGTTTCTTTCTCTTTCGATCGTGCCCAATCGCGGCAACTGCGAACTGCTTCTCTCGCTTCGGACAAACTAAAACCGAAACGTTCGGCTATCGCTTCGAGCCCGTAAGAATCTGCCAGCATAAGAATCGTCCGGCGCTGACGGTCATTTAAAAGCTGCTCTTGTCTCTGGCGTTTTGCCATTCTTCACTTTCACCAATTGAAAACGGCACCGCCCGAAGACGCTGTAGGTTCATCTTCGGGCGGATCAATCGCGGCGACGGTCGAAACGCTCAGATCGCGGCGATGATTGGTGGCGGCGGGAAACTGTTCAGGACACCCCGCCGGCTGACGGCGCGCAAAAGGGCGAACGCGCCGGCAATGAGAAAGAGCAAGTCGAGCGGGCCTTCCCGGCTTGCTGAAAACGTCAATCGACAATCGGGCTCATCGCAAAACGGCCTGTACCCTCGATTGACGCCGGACTACTGGTCTAGTTCCGGTTTGCCTCAGCGAAACGGCGCTTTACGGCTTCTTCTTCGTCGCGGTTGTACGCGTCAGCCACAGCGTCAGGATCGTCTTCCATCAGCTTTTGCGCTGCTTTCCCGATGCTGACGGCGTGGCGTTCCGCGTAAGATTTCGTCAGCCGTTCGTAATGGGTTTCGTTGCTCATGTTATGGGGTTCCTCATCGTGGGATTTGGTGATGGCTTCGCCACGGATCGCAGCGAGCAATCTGGATATCAGCAACTTCCCTTCCGGGCTCACTTCACACGGATTGAATGTCGCCGGAGGCGTAACGACCGGGTCGGCTGATTTCATGATGGTCACGACCGCCCCGGACTGCGCGGGGATCGTCACGCCGCTTATTTCCCGGAGCGTCAGGTTCTTCACGATCTTCCGTTCCGGCTTCATGCGGACTTACCTTTGCGCGTCGGTTTCGCATCGGTCAGATCGAACACCTGAAGGAACTTCAAATCATGCTCGGTCAGGCTGAGACCACCGCGAACAGGCATTCTCAGGTAATAGCCAACGCCGGAATGTGTGATGGCGCTGCTCGGTGCCGAGTTGTGTTCGAAGACGTTACCCGCACCCCACTTTTCAGGGGCGATGCGGCGAATTTCGCGTGCAAGCTCGACACGGGCGCGAAGATGTTCGGAAGCTTCAGCAAGAAGCTTGTCGATCGCAGCGGTGTGGACCATCAATTGCCGCGCGGATGCGTCCGCTTCGGCGTGTCGTTCCGCCCGGTTCGCTGCCTGCTCAGCTTCGCGCTTCTCGGCTGCGATGCGTTCAGCTTCTTCTTGCTGATCCAGGAGAAGCTTTTGTTGCGCTTCGTAGAAGCTTTTCAACTTCTCAAGCTCAGCCCGGATATTTTCAGGGTTGGCAATCGTCGTGCCCATGTATTAATCTGCCATTTCTGTTTCGCTGACAGTCAATATAGCCACCGGATAACCCATTGCATACGGGTGCGCCCGGTGGCTTTGCTGTGTCTATAGTTGACACCCGACAACAGTTGTTCAGTAATAATCGACCAGAGGAATCAACTGTGGTGCGGCGAGCATCGGCTTGGCTTGCCAATCGCGCTTCAGGATCGCCGCCACAACACCCGCCACGCTATTGGCTACGTCGTCGTGAGCATTGGGGGCGTGGCTGATCAGTTCACGACCGCCACGGCTCAGACGACGTTCTAGCCCGACAAGCTGTTGCTTCAACGTTTCGTCATCGAGCAACGCGACTTGTCCAGAATTGACGGCGGGCACCAGCGCCGCGAAAAATTCGGAAGCCGTCATGGGCGCGCTTTTAGGTTCGATTCCAGCCTTGCGCCACGCCGCGCGGTTCCACTCGGAAGCATAGGCGTCCGTTACGACCGTAGAGCAGCGGTATAGCCGCAACAGGTCGGCATAGTCCGCCACCACGCTTTCGGGATTGTACGGGCTTTTCCGCTCCCTGATCAGGTCGATAACCGCCACGCTGTTTTCACGATGGCCAATTGCCAGGGTGAAGCCGTCCGCACCGGAACCGCCGGCCGGGTCGGCATGCGCGAAGTATTGGACGTCAGCGCGGGGCGGTCGTTCAACGACGCCAAGGTCAACGGCAGCTTCGACGGCTTCCAGCGTGAAGAGGTTCGTCACGTCCGAACGGAAGTTGCCGCCATATTCCGCATCTGCAACGGTGGGGTTGCGCTTGTAGGCGCGTGCGATCGCAGCGGGATCGATCGTGCTGTTGAATTCGAGCGACGAACCTTTCGCTACGATCACATGGGAGTCGCCGTCCGGTCCGTGGTGGTTCTTGAATGCATCATAGAGTTCGCCGCGCTTGGCATACGGTGACGATATGCACACAAGCGGGCCGGAATGGTTGCCCGACTGAAGCGACGGTCGCACGGCGTCCAAAATTTGACTGTCGGTGTTCTGCCCGTCCGTGAAATAGAAAGCGACCTCGTCGGCTATTGCCAACGGTGAAGTGATGCCGCGAATAGTCCTGTGATTGGCGGGCCGCACTTCGATATCGCATCGTGTTTTGAGCCTGATCGTTTCGGAATTCGATGTTTCGATCTGCTTCGACAGCAATGGGCTTTCTTCAAGGACCATACAGGCTTGGAACGCCTTCTGTGCCTGAACGGTCGATGCGGCCATGACCGGAATGGTCGCGCGCTCCGACGTAGCGAGATAGGCGCTGTGATCGACGAGCGTCGCAACGTATCCGGCGAGCGTTCCGGCCGCACGGGTCTTGCCTGATCGGCGACCTGCAACCGCGAAGAATTCGGCGGGGATGAAGCCGGGTTCTTGTGGTCGTCCGGTGAACTCGTGATAGATCGCTCGTTCGGCGTCTGACAGTTCCTCGCCCATGAGCGCGATTAGAAGGATGCGCCACGGCTTCCAACTGTCACCGGGCAGGGACGTGCCAAGCAAGCGGGGTTCGTGAAGGGCTTCACGGATCGACACGCGTTTGACGAGTCCGGTCATTGAGCCGCCTGCCTTTCGATGGGAAGTGTGATATTCTTGAGCCGATGTCTTTGCTTCAGGGAGGATCGCAATCGATGATCGAGCGTGGGGAACTGAATAGCGACGAATGGAAATGGCTGGTTCGGCTTTGCCAACACGAAGCCGACTCCATTCCGACCGAGATCGAAAGGCGGTTTGCGGAACTTGGCCTTTCGGGAGCAGGGGGTCTTACCGACGATGCGAGAGGCTTGGTGCAACACGAGTTGTTGGCTGAGCGACGAAACAGACTTCAAGGCCTTCACTGATTGATCACCTTCGCCGCCAGATAAGAGTCTAGGTCGGTGATATCCCTCGCGACCCGTTCCAGCCCTAGCAACTGTGCATCGCGACGACGGGCGTTTGATAGTGTCGTGACTTCAGTGAGGCTGACGGGTTCGCCTTTGAGCCATCGAACGTTGGCATCGTTGATTATCACCGTAGCAATAGCCACAGCGTCGACAAGCGCGAGCTTCAGCGCGGACAGTGCCGTTTCATCGTCGCCGCCCGTCAAGTCGCGTATGATAGCAGACCGGAGCGAACGGGCTTCCTTGGCGGCTTGTGTGCGACCGTCGAGACTATCAATTGTAACGAGACGCAAAGCCGCACCGTTAGACGAGGCTTTTGGGGGCTTTTCGTTTGGTATCATGGCGCTAACACCGGGTAGATTCTGCATGCTTTCCGTCTCGCTTAACTGACACTATGCGGACACGATAAGCGCAGACTATCCCATTGCATAGGAACACCAATGACTTGCAACCATATCGCCTCTGATAATGTATCAGATGCATGGATAATCACGGAGGCGGCGGCATTGATGAAGAAAAAGTCGCGAAGCCGGTCCTTGCAGACGTTCGGTGCAAAACCCCGCCGCTCGCTCAATGTTCAACTCAGAACGGGCGAAACGTGAGGATCATAGCCACGGGCGGGCAAAGTACCCCACCCCCTTGTCCACGCCATGTCCCGTATATTCTCTGAAGATCCTACAAAACACGTAGTACGGGACGTATGTCCTACATTTTATAGATTCTACTGATTGATATATCTAGAAGGGGTAAAGGGGTAAAAATGAGAAGAACCCCTTATTTCACAGAGACTTAAATCGGACCCCTGCCGGTAAAAACATGGGGAGATAGGTGGGGGCGAGGGGAGCCGTCGCAACCGGCACCCCTTCTTGACCACCCCATCTCCATCGACTCAGGAAAGGGGCAACCTTGGCAAGGATGACAGGAAGTCAGGCGGCACAACAGACATTGACAGCATTCCGTTCTTTTCGGCTTCTCGTCTAACCTCCGATGCGCTTCGGTCTTTCCAGTGAATCGCAAGCTGCTTGGTGGCTGCATAGACTGACGTTTTGCCCGCGCCTTTCACTTCGATGCGACGATCACCGGTCTTAACCGGATGCGCTTTCCGACCGATTACGCTTGGCACTCCCACCAGTTTGTCGGGATGAATTTTCCCCTGAAGCAAATTGACGACCTGTTGAGCCACGAAGCAATCGCCCTCAAACCCACCGATCACCGCCATGACCGCTTCTTCAAGATCGGTGACATGGGTTTGCACCATTGCCGCCTTGGCGTCGGTGTCGAGAGGATTGAAGGCGTCGAATGCTGAAACGTCCATCGTCATCAGATATTCGTGAATATCACCGACCGCCAAGGGATCGTTGATGATTGCGTTGATCTGATCGGCGAGCCCTGGCACGTGTCGAAGCTTATCGCCATTTTCGATAACGGTAATTCGGCGATCGTCCGGATCGATGTACATGGCGTCCGGATCGTTGGTGGCTAGAATGGTCGAATAGAAGACACGACGCTTCATTCCCGTGACCCCCTTGCGGGTGACGTTCTTCGAGCTTTCAGCCGGGTCAATGATGTCTTTTATCCGGGTGTAGACGTTCCGATTGTTGACGTGTCGTCCCGGTCCAGATTGTGCCGAGAGTTCGTTGACGCAGACCACAAGAAGCTCTTCCATCCATTCATTGAAAACGGATTGAGAACTTGAACCGGCGAAAAGGTCAAAGCTCATGGTACGGGTGTAGTCCTCACCGAAAAGCCTATCGATCAGCTTGAACAGCGTTCCGCGCCCGGTGCCTTGCGTGTTCGTTGCCAAGAAAAGGACGGCCACCATTCGAGCGGCGGGATTTTGCAGTTTGAACGCCAACCACTTTTGAAACCACACTCTCTCGCCGTCGCCGGGAATTAGATGGCGGATGAAGCGACGCCAGACGTCGACAGCATGCCCATCACCGCGCGTAACGTGAGCGGGCGGGCGGTAGGTGTTTAAGTGCCAACCACCCCGATCGTCCTTGAAGTATCCGACCGGCAAGTCCGGGCGTAGTGCCATGCCTTCAATCTTGTGGGCATTCGAAAGCCACCCTTCGTACAACGAGCGCATGTTGCCAGAATCCGTATTGAACCTGTTCTGGATCATCAGCTTGAAGTTTTGCACGGTCATCGCGTCGTTGGGGCTACGCGCGTTGTAGGGAACGATCGGCTTGTTGCTGGACGGGCAAAACACAAACTGACCCACGAGCCTTTCGACTGGCATTGGTTCAGGCGGCTTGCCGACACCGGGAAGATCAGCCATTGGCAGAGTCCTTCCTGCGATGCATTACGGTGTCTGAAAGTGCTGCGCCCTTCTCACGTCGTGTCCAAACTGCCGAATACGCAGGGTTCAGCGCCGGGGCGCTCTCTTCCGTGCATTCGCCGTCCGCATATGCGACTTCGTTAGACATCAACAGGTCGACGTCCACGCCCGGCTCAACAAAGAAGGTTGTCGTATCTCCTAGATCGGCGAACGTATTCTCCCAGTCACCGAGAAAGAAGCAGTAGGGACGTAGTTCCTTTGCGGTCGCTGGCATTGTCACATGCAGTGCCACCGGCGACTCAGATTCAATCTCGCGAAGGAGCGTAAGGGCAACAGGTAGACGCCGCCGGTATTAGGGTTGGTGAACTCGATTATCCGAACAGAGTCGGGTGCGCCGTGGATAGGGGCGGCGATTTCGAATAGCTTAACGGCCCGTGGAGCCGGGTGGCCTTGAATAGCCGAGGGATCGACATTACTTCGCATTTGAAAGCATTCCTGATTGATGTGAGTGATTGACCCGCTTCCGACGCTCCAAGTCGAAGCGGGTTTTCTTTCTGATTTGCCGCGATTCTCCGGTCCCGACAGGTTCACCGAGCGCGTCTCGCTTCGTTGATCAACTTGACCACGGTCTCAGCGTCTTCCCTTACGAAGATGTAGTTCTCTTCGTTGTTATCCTCTGGACCGTTGATCCGGATCGTTGTTTTCTCTGAGTTCCCGAAAACGAAGTGGATGTGATCGACGTTCACGTAGATGAAGGTGCGGTAGTGTCCGGTAGAGTCCGTCAGCTTGATCATCGCGCGGCACTCCGGCGCGGAGTCGGCAATTGGCGTTCCTGCGCCATGATCCACGTTTGCAACGCCCCTTTCCGGAAATACACACGGTGGCCGATCCGCGTAGAAGGAATGCCGCCCGGAACATCCGTCCATCGATCGAGGGTGCGTGTAGTAATATTCAATGCGCGCGCCGCTTGTTCGCGATCGGCATAGTCTTCTAGAAGATTCAGCATTTGAAATTTCATTCCTAGGTTGCTGAGGTCGACCCTATGTCGTCCCTTGTCCAAGGAAGTAGCAACACTGTCAGGTGATTTCAAGTGATTGTAATTGCTTGCTTTTGTTGACAGGCGGCAACGAAACGAGTTGTTAACAGAGAAAGCGTTTACAAGCCGTTTCACCTTTCTGGTGTTGTCACTTGTCAACCCTAATGGTTGCAATGGCTTAGTCAAATTCCAACCCAAACCGTACTTTTTCAAAAAAAAAATGAAAAAGCCCGCCGAGCGAACCGGGCGGGCCTAAGGACAACTCATAAGGCGCTTCCTAGTCTCCGACGACTTTCAGCTTCCGAGCATTGACGATGTTACCGACATGTTCCGTCGCCTTGCGAAGAGGATCGACGTCAATGTGCGCATAACGATGCGTGGTTGCGGCTTGGGTATGTCCAAGCAATCGACCGATCAAAGGCAGTGACATGCCTTCAGCGACCAAGAACGATGCATAAGAATGACGCAAGTCGTGGATATGCAGGTCAGGCAGTTTTGCAGCCTTCAGAACCGCCGCCCACTGAGTTTTAACGTTCGATCGATAGCCGCGATGTTCCTTCACATCCGCTTTTGTAGAGGTGAAATGTGAGGGGAAGACGTACTCTCCCCTTTCGTCTCCCGCCGCCGCGTGAAGCTCAGACAGCAGTTGCCGAGCCGGAGCCGATAGCGGCACTTTATGAACCTTCTTCTGTTTCGTGTGGTGGGATGGTTTGGTCCACGTTCCATCGGACAAGTCAAACATTGTCCACGTGGCGGCAAGGACTTCTGTCTTCCGCGCACCTGTCAGCAATATTAGCCGGAAGATGTTTGCCGCCTGTTTGTCAGCTAGGCCGTCCAACGCCTCAAGGAGGCGATCAAGTTCCCTCGCATCCAAGAACCGCTCCCGCTTCGTCTCGTCGTTCTTTTCGACGCCCTTCGTCGGGTTCGCGATCGCCCATCCGAGCTTCACGGCTTCGCTGAACATCTTCGACATGACGGCCATCGTCCGATTGGCGGTCGTCGCCTTGCCCTGCCTTGTGACCTTCCTGTGAACGGTCACGGCGTCCGCATATTCGATTTCAGCGACAGGGCGGTGCTTCAGCGCCGGCCGGATATAGGTGTCGATGATGTGGCGATAGTCACGGGCGGTGGCGTCGCGCTTCTTTGGCAGGTGTTCCGCGATAAATGTGTCGCACAGATCATTGACTGTCACAGCCTCGCGTCGTGCTTCCTTCTCCCCAAGCGGATCACGTCCGCTATCTACCATTCGTTTTAGCCGCGCGGCTTCATCCCGCGCCGCCGTGGTTTTCCAGATGTCGAATGATCCGATCGTAATCCGGCGCTCCCGCTTTCCAACTCGGTAGTTGAAGATGAAGGAGCGTGCACCCGCTGCCGTCACACGGATGCCAAAGCCCTTAACTTCACTGTCGTAATGAACCTTGTTGCCGCTCGGAGGAGCCGCAAGGTCCTTTACATCCTTATCAGTCAGTCTCTGAGCCATATCCCTCGGTTCCCGTGTCCGCACTGTGTCCGTCAACTTGAAGACACTTCAGCGTCCACTGTCTTCCACTGTCTTCTGATTATGTCAACAAACTTTCCTTAGTTTCCAGGTGTTACAGCTGTGGACACAATCAAATTGGCTGGATTTCATGGGTTGTTGAAAATGCCATGAACAAAATTTGTAATCAGGGGGTCCCGGGTTCGAACCCTGGCGGGGGCACCAGCCTACGCTCCGTGAGCTTCGGCTCGGCGAGCCGAAGAGAGCAGCTAAGCGGAGGCTGTCGCGTCGTAGTTCCGTCAGGAACGAAGGCGGACTGGTTCCAGAATGCTCTGGTTGGCTGCACCATCTTTCCCCTACGATACCGCCTTCTAAACCGTAGCCTGGGTTCGACGTTGCTTCGATCGATCGCACCAGCAGACTTTTCAGACAGCACGTATCGTTTGATGAACCGCGCGTGAAGGGCTGCTTCACCGCCAATTCAGCCGCGTCCGCTTATCTTCGCCTCATCATCAACGAGGAAACAGCCATGAAGCTCGCACATCTCTTTCTCGCCGCAACCATTTCCGTCGGTGCGGCTTTCGCGTCTGTGGCACCGGCCGCCGCCATGCCGGCCGAGCGGCCGACGGTGTCGACGCAGGGCGATATCGTTCAAATTCGTGATGGCTGGCGAGGTGATCGCGACCGTGATGACCGTGGCTGGCGAGGCGATCGCGGCCGTGACAACCGTGGCTGGCGCGATGGGCGCGATTGGCGCCGATCCGACTGGCGCGATGATCGCCGTCACTCGCGGCGGTGGCGTGCCGAGCGTTGGCAGGAGCGTCGCGACTGGCGCCATCGCGATCGCGGTATGCCGTTCTGGCTCTACCGCAGCTGACAATAATGGCCCGGTTCACCCGGGCCATTATTTTAATGAGTGACGGGTTCGTTGACGCTCGCCTCTATCCTGTCGCCATTGCCGGTCTGTCCAGCGCCGGAGGGCGACATGATCGCGATGCTGAGCACGGAGACAATCATGAAGGCGACGACGGCGATCATTATACGCATAGGCGTTCAATCCTCGTTCGATTCCGGGATTAACGCATGATCGCCGTCCGCGTTCCTGCCAGTATTATTGTACCTGTCCCGGCGTCGCGGGGCCGGGCGCCGTCGGCGACAGGGGATCGGGCTGGTGGATGGGGTGCGATGTGTCCACCCAGATGATGCTGATGATAATCACGACGAAGACCGCGATGAAGAGGATACCGAAAATCAGCGGTCGAATGGCCATGATAGGGATCGTTCCTTCTTGCTTCTGAGCTGGTCGCTACAACCGGACATCGCCCGATCATAGTGCCCCGGGGCGTCATTCCAAGGCAAAAGTGGATTTTTCCGTCATCGGAGCCTGGCTGCGGGTTAGCGGCGGACGAGCGAAAGCGGCTTACCACCTTCCTCCTTCGACTTATCGAAATTGCCGTCGGCGCGCATGTCGAAGCCAAGCGACGAACCGTCACGGCCCATCAGCGTCAGCCCGAAACCCTCGATATGCCAGACTGCGAGCTTCAGTCTGGCGACATTGGCAGCGCAATCTTCGGAAAGTGACAGCAGCGCGTTGCCGTCCGCATCGACATCGCCGTTGAGCGTCACGCCGCAGAGCCTTTCGCCGTCCGGTCTTTGCATCGTCCATGTCCCGGCAAGGCTGCTGACGGTCGGCAGGCGATCGACGCCGTCAGGGGCCGCGATCAGCAACAGCGCCGCACCATCCTCCGTCTTCATCGGCGAACCTTCGTTCTCGACGAAGCGAGCGAGCACCTTGCGCGTCGCATCGATCAGGATGACGCCGCCATTGCCGTCGAAATTCCAGGAATAGGCTTCGGCAAGTGCCGGCAGCGGCTTGATGCAGGAGTCCTGACCGGAGAGCGAATAGCCGCCGATCGCTTCGCCGGTTTCCAGCGTCAGCCGGCATCCGGCTCCTCCGTCTTCCGCGGCAACGAGATATGTCCCGGCCTGCGCTTTGAGAATATCGGGATCGATATCCTGCCCGTATGCGAAACCGCAGACGAGGAGTGCTGCCGCCGAAGCCGCGAGCCTGGGGATGAAACGGATCATGACAATTCCCCTTTGTCGCGACGACAGCGCTGCGCGTCTTTTCAGACGCGCATAGGACTCTGTAGCACTTTGAATGACTGCCTGCGGGCCACCCTATGCCTTCAGGTGGAGCCGCGCCGCATAAAGCGCGATTGCCGCTGCGTTCGAGACGTTGAGCGATTTGATCGCGCCCGGCATGTCGAGACGGGCAAGTGCGTTGACGGTTTCCCGCGTCTTCTGCCGAAGTCCCTTGCCCTCGGAGCCGAGCACCAGCGCCACCTTCTCGCCCGAGAAGGTGCCTTCGAGTGGCGCCGGCCCTTCCGAATCGAGACCGATGGTGGAGAAACCGAGCTTGTGCAATTCACCGAGCGCATCGGCGAGATTGGTCACCTGTATATAAGGTATCAGTTCCAGCGCGCCGGAGGCGGACTTGGCGAGCACGCCCGATTCGGTCGGGCTATGTCTCTGGGTGGTGATGACCGCACCCGCATTGAAGGCGACGGCCGAGCGCATGATCGCGCCGACATTGTGCGGATCGGTCACCTGATCGAGGACGAGCAGGAGAGGGCTTTCCTTCAGCGCTTCGAGCCGGCGGACCGGAAGCGGCCGTGTTTCCAGCATGACGCCCTGATGGATCGCCTCGGGGCCGAGCACCTTGTCGATCTCCTGCGGCGAGACGATCTCGAAGGGCATGCCGAGCGCTTCGACGTCGACTTCGAGGCGCGCCAGTGCGTTCTGCGTTACGAACAGCTTGATCTTCTTGCGCTCGGGATTGTCGAGCGCTGCACGCACCGTATGCAGGCCATAGAGATGCACCTGGTCGGGCGCAAGCGCCGGCGGCTTCCAGTCGTCACCGCCGCGCTTTCGCTTCTGCGGTTGAGGCGTCGGAATCTCCCCGCGTTCGCGCTTGGCGTCACGGTGGGCGCGCCGCAGAGTGGCGTAATGCGTATCCTTGGCGGATGGGTCTGTCGCGGTCTTGCCGCCGGATTTGTTGTCTTTGCTCATGCAGCTTTATAGCCATGGCGCTCGCTGCCGCATAGGCTTTCTTTCATATGCCGGCTTTCGGCGGCGAATGAAATTTTTCGTGTTTTTTCCGTTGTCATCGTGTTGACAGACTGAAATGCTCCGGTCATATACGCGGCGCAGACGACGGGCGGCAACGCTTCGAAGTCTGACGAACTTGGTCTTGCGATCCGGACGAAAAACTGGAGAGATGCCCGAGTGGTTAAAGGGGACGGACTGTAAATCCGTTGGCTCAGCCTACGTTGGTTCAAATCCAACTCTCTCCACCATTCGTCATCGGATCGGACCACCCGCGCGGGTATAGCTCAATGGTAGAGCAGCAGCCTTCCAAGCTGAATACGCGGGTTCGATTCCCGCTACCCGCTCCAGTTTCCGCTACTCGACGTCATACGACCGCTGCCGCGGTAGTCCCGAGATGTCTCCGGCGCTGGCGGAGAAGCTGACGGTTGTGGCTGTCGGCGGGCAGGGAAGGGCGCTCGACGCCGAACGTCTATGGCGCGTCTCAGGCGGTCGATGCGATTTTCTCTAAGATTTCAGCGATTTTCGAGGGGGCTTTGGCGAATCGCCTTGCAGGCGGCGAATTGTCTCCCATATGCGCTGTCAGGCCAAGAATGGCGTCTGCAATTAAGTCTTGCGCAATGTCGCCGAAAGCCTTAAACGGCGGCACTAAACCGGTTCGCCGGGGCCACCATTTTCGTTCACAGGAAGCATTCAAATGGGAAAGAGTAAGTTTGAGCGCAACAAGCCGCACGTCAACATTGGCACGATTGGCCACGTTGACCACGGTAAGACGTCTCTGACGGCAGCGATCACGAAGTACTTCGGTGAGTACAAGGCGTACGACCAGATCGACGCGGCTCCGGAAGAAAAGGCGCGTGGCATCACGATTTCGACGGCTCACGTTGAATACGAGACGCCGGCCCGCCACTATGCCCACGTCGACTGCCCCGGCCATGCCGACTACGTCAAGAACATGATCACCGGTGCTGCCCAGATGGACGGCGCGATCCTGGTGTGCTCGGCCGCTGACGGCCCGATGCCGCAGACGCGCGAACACATCCTGCTGGCCCGCCAGGTCGGCGTTCCGGCAATCGTGGTGTTCCTGAACAAGGTCGACCAGGTTGACGACGCCGAGCTTCTCGAACTGGTCGAGCTCGAAGTTCGCGAACTGCTGTCGTCCTACGACTTCCCGGGCGACGATATCCCGATCGTCAAGGGTTCGGCACTTGCTGCTCTCGAAGATTCGGACAAGAAGATCGGCGAAGATTCGATCCGCGAGCTGATGGCTGCTGTCGACGCCTACATCCCGACGCCTGAGCGTCCGATCAACCTGCCGTTCCTGCTGCCGATCGAAGACGTGTTCTCGATCTCGGGCCGCGGTACGGTTGTGACCGGCCGCGTCGAGCGTGGCATTGTCAAGGTTGGCGAAGAAGTCGAGATCGTCGGCATCCGCCCGACGACGAAGACGACGGTGACCGGCGTTGAAATGTTCCGCAAGCTGCTCGATCAGGGCCAGGCTGGCGACAACATCGGTGCGCTGATCCGCGGCGTTACCCGTGACGGCGTTGAGCGTGGCCAGATTCTGTGCAAGCCGGGTTCGGTCAAGCCGCACAAGAAGTTCATGGCTGAAGCCTACATCCTGACGAAGGAAGAGGGTGGCCGTCATACGCCGTTCTTCACCAACTACCGTCCGCAGTTCTACTTCCGCACGACCGACGTGACGGGCATCGTAACGCTGCCGGAAGGCACGGAGATGGTCATGCCGGGCGACAACGTCACGGTATCGGTCGAGCTGATCGTTCCGATCGCGATGGAAGAAAAGCTGCGCTTCGCTATCCGCGAAGGCGGCCGCACCGTCGGCGCCGGTATCGTCGCGTCGATCGTCGAGTAACTTTCGAGTTATCCGCAATTATGAAGACCCCGCTGGAAACAGCGGGGTTTTTCATTTTGATGGCTTCCTGTAGGTTTAACAGGTGTTGTAAAAATATCGTTAAGTTGGCCTGTCACAGTATTTTGTTCATCTCACGTTCAGAAACCGGTTTGTGATTGGGTCAATGTAGTCCAGACTCCTCCTTGCAAAGAGGAGAGCCCGGATGATTCCAAAGGCCACATTCGCTGCGACGATATTCGCGATGTATGTTTTCACGATGTTTTTCATCGCTGCGATACCGCAAGAAGTTGTTCAGTCTGCCGTAGTGCAGATTGGCGAGGTAAGTGTCGTCAAGTGACGACCTTTGCCGAACATCGCAGGGTTCTGCGGTGATCGGAAATGATCGGTCAGGTGCTCCCGGATAGGATGCTCCTGGCGACGCGGGGGTGAACCCTTGCAGGACGCTCGCTTGCTCTTCGCGCGGAAGCGTCTATCTATGCCTCCGATTTCATGACGCGGAGGATATTCCATGAAGAGACGTATTCTATTCACCGGCGGTTCGGGCAAGGCAGGTCGCCATGCGGTGCCGTGGCTCGTCAATGCCGGCTACGAGGTTCACAACCTCGATCTCGTGCCGCTCGATAGCCCCGGCGTCACCAATCTCATCGCCGACATCACCGATAGCGGTCAGGTCTTCAACGCGCTTTCGATGCATCGCGATTTTCCCGATCTCGACGCGGGCAGGGGCGTACAGCCCTTCGACGCCGTCGTGCATTTCGCCGCCATCCCGCGCATCCTGATCAAGCCCGACAACGAAACCTTCCGTATCAACACGATGGGCACCTATAATGTCATCGAGGCGGCGGTGAAACTCGGCATCCGGAAGATCATCGTCGCATCGAGCGAGACGACCTACGGCGTCTGCTTCGCCGAAGGCCATCGCGATTTCCACCAGTTCCCGCTAGAGGAGGACTACGACGTCAATCCGATGGATTCCTACGGCCTTTCCAAAGTGGTCAACGAAAAGACGGCGCGCGCCTTTGCCGAACGTTCGGGCTTCGACATCTATGCGTTGCGCATCGGCAACGTCATCGAGCCTGACGAATACGAGAAGTTTCCGACCTTTTTCGCCAATCCCGAGATGCGCAAGCGAATCGCCTGGAGCTATATCGACGCCCGCGACCTCGGGCAGATCTGCCATCTCTGCATCGAGAAGGACGGCCTCGGCTACCAGGTCTTCAACGCCGCCAACGACACCGTCTCGGCCAATACGCCATCGAAAGAGCTTGCGAAGCGATTCTTTCCGAACGTGCCCTTCACCCGCGAGATCGGCGAATATGAGGGCCTGCTCTCCAACCGCAAGATCCGCGAGGTGCTGGGTTTTAAGGAAGAACACGATTGGCGGAAATATGTGAAGGTCTGAATGGACCGTGGTTCCGCGACTGAAAGGCCGATCGCTCGCATATCAGGAGAATGGCCTTGAAAATCGAAAATCGTGCTTGCCAATCCCGTGTCGTCGTCTTAAAGGGAGCGCCATGCTTTTCAGCAGCGATTTGCGGGCCTTGGCCCAGGCGCTGAATGATCGGTATGAAGGGGTATAGCTCAGTTGGTAGAGCGGCGGTCTCCAAAACCGCAGGTCGTAGGTTCGAGCCCTACTGCCCCTGCCATTTTCCTGGATGCGGGACAGCGCGGACATGCTCGCGGCATTTCCGGCCGGGGATTGATTGGTGGCAAGTAATTTCGTTAAACTTCGGTTTCCCTCTTGTGTATTCGGAAATCGGTGTTTATTTAGGGTTCAACAGACACGCGGTGCGTGGGGCTGATAGTTTCAGCTTTACGCGCCGTAATTGCGTGGGCAGTCGATGGCATCCAAATCTAATCCGTTTACGTTTCTGCAGCAGGTTCGCTCCGAGACGTCCAAAGTTACATGGCCGTCGCGCCGCGAGACCATGATCTCGACGGTCATGGTGCTGGTGATGGTGGTTTTCGCCGCGCTGTTTTTCTTTGCCGCTGACCAGCTGATTGGCTGGGCTCTGAGCTTCGTGCTGAATACCGGCAACTGATACGGGTGGAGATGAAAATGGCGGCACGTTGGTACATCGTCCACGCATATTCCAATTTTGAAAAGAAGGTGGCTGAAGATATCGAGAACAAGGCTCGCCAGAAGGGGCTTGAGCACCTGTTCGAGAAGATCCTCGTGCCGACCGAAAAGGTGGTGGAAGTGCGTCGCGGCCGTAAGGTCGATTCCGAGCGCAAGTTTTTCCCGGGCTATGTCATGGTTCGCGCCAATCTGACGGACGAAGCCTATCACCTGATCAAGAATACGCCGAAGGTCACGGGTTTCCTTGGTTCCGACAATAAGCCCGTTCCGATTCCGGACTATGAAGCCGAGCGCATTCTCGGTCAGGTCCAGGAAGGTGTCGAGCGGCCGAAGGCCTCGATTACCTTCGAGATCGGCGAGCAGGTCCGCGTTTCCGACGGCCCGTTCGCTTCGTTCAACGGCACGGTTCAGGATGTGGACGAAGAGCGTTCGCGCCTGAAGGTGGAAGTGTCGATCTTCGGCCGCGCAACGCCGGTCGAGTTGGAATACGCTCAGGTCGAGAAGGTCTGATTGCAGAAACTGGAGGCTGGCCCTTGCGGCCTGTTTCCTGCGGACCTTGTCCGCATCCGCGTGGAAGGTGAGGGGTCTTAGCCGGACCCTAATGATCCGCACCACGCAACCGCAGCCGCCGGAGAGATCCGGCATCACGGGCCGGGCGACCGGCCGTTCATGAAAGGCAGAGAGATATGGCTAAGAAAGTTGCAGGCCAGCTCAAGCTTCAGGTCAAGGCAGGATCGGCAAACCCGTCCCCGCCGATTGGTCCGGCGCTTGGTCAGCGTGGCATTAACATCATGGAATTCTGCAAGGCGTTCAATGCCGCCACGCAGGAAATGGAAAAGGGCATGCCGATTCCGGTCGTCATTACCTATTACCAGGACAAGTCCTTCACCTTCGCGATGAAGCAGCCGCCGGTCAGCTACTGGCTGAAGAAGGAAGCGAAGATCACGTCCGGTTCCAAGACGCCCGGCAAGGGTGCCAAGGCCGGCTCCCTCACCAAGGCTCAGATCAAGTCGATCGCAGAAGCCAAGATGAAGGATCTGAACGCAGCGGATATCGAAGGTGCAATGGCGATGATAGAGGGCTCTGCCCGCGCCATGGGTCTGGAAGTGGTGGGTTAAGATCATGGCTGGTAAGCGCACGCAGAAGATCAACGAAGGTGTTGATCCCACCAAGCTCTACGCTCTGACCCTGGCCATTGGCATGGTCAAGGAACGGGCTGTCGCCAAGTTCGACGAAACCATCGAAGTCTCGATGAACCTCGGCGTCGACCCGCGCCATGCGGACCAGATGGTCCGCGGCGTCGTCAACCTGCCGAACGGCACGGGCCGTACGGTTCGTGTTGCCGTCTTCGCTCGTGGCGCCAAGGCTGACGAAGCCAAGGCCGCCGGTGCTGATATCGTCGGTGCCGAAGAGCTTGTCGAAATCGTCCAGGGCGGCAAGATCGAATTCGATCGCTGCATTGCCACCCCCGATATGATGCCGCTCGTCGGCCGTCTCGGTAAGGTTCTCGGCCCCCGCGGCATGATGCCGAACCCGAAGGTCGGCACCGTCACTATGGATGTCGCCGGAGCCGTCAAGGCTTCCAAGGGCGGCGCTGTCGAGTTCCGCGTCGAGAAGGCTGGCATCGTTCATGCCGGTATCGGCAAGGCCTCGTTCGACGCCAAGGCTCTGGAAGAAAACATCCGCGCCTTTGCTGACGCAGTCATCAAGGCGAAGCCGGCTGGCGCCAAGGGCAACTACGTCAAGCGCGTGGCGATTTCCTCGACCATGGGCCCGGGCGTCAAGATCGAGCCCGGCTCGGTCACCGGTGCTCCGGCTGCGTAAGTTTATGGCCGGGCTTTAAGCCCGGCGACTGAATTTCCGGCCTCGCAAGGGGCCGGAATATTCCGGAGAAATCCGGAATCCTGTCCGAGATTGCAGGTGGTTTTCCCTTAATCACTGTGCCTGCATGAGACGGGTAAGACCCGAATTGCATGAAGTTCGCTTCTAGGAACTCGGTTCGAGCCTTGGATGCCTTGTGCCTCTTTAGCCTTGATTGGCGCGAGAGCGCGGGGGGACAGGATCCTCAAGCGTCGCTTGGGATCTCGCATGATCCCAGGAGGCAAAAGGCAACCGGCGGGCCCATTTTCGGTCCCGCCAACTGGAGATAGGCAGTGGAAAGAGCGGAAAAACGCGAATTCGTCACGGAACTGAACGAAGTCTTCAAGGCTTCGGGATCAGTTGTCGTGGCCCACTATGCTGGTGCCACAGTCGCGCAGATGAACGACTTTCGTTCGAAGATGCGTGCAGCTGGCGGTACCGTCAAAGTCGCGAAGAACCGCCTGGCCAAGATTGCCCTTCAGGGTACGGAAGCGGAAGGGATGACCAATCTCTTCAAGGGTCAGACGCTGATTGCATACAGCACCGATCCGATCACCGCTCCGAAGGTCGTCATGGATTTCGCCAAGACCAATGACAAGATCATTGTCCTGGGTGGCGCCATGGGAACAACCACGCTCAACGCCGAAGCAGTCAAGTCGCTTGCGACCCTGCCTTCGCTCGATGAGCTGCGTGCGAAGCTGCTGGGCATGATCCAGACACCGGCTACCCGCATCGCTGGGGTTGTTGCAGCACCGGCAAGCCAGCTTGCCCGCGTGTTTGCGGCCTACGCCAAGAAGGACGAAGCCGCGTAAGGCGGTTTTTCGCTGTTTATAATCAACCGGTTCGAACCGAACAAAGGAACTAGTAAAATGGCTGATCTCGCAAAGATCGTTGACGACCTCTCCTCGCTGACCGTTCTGGAAGCTGCAGAACTGTCGAAGCTTCTCGAAGAAAAGTGGGGCGTTTCCGCTGCTGCTCCGGTAGCTGTTGCTGCCGCTGCCGGCGGTGCTGCTGCTGCTGTCGTTGAAGAAGAAAAGACCGAATTCGACGTCATCCTCGTCGAAGCTGGTGCCAACAAGATCAACGTCATCAAGGAAGTCCGCGCCATCACTGGTCTCGGCCTCAAGGAAGCCAAGGATCTCGTTGAAGCCGCTCCGAAGGCTGTCAAGGAAGGTGTCAACAAGGCTGAAGCTGCTGACATCAAGAAGAAGCTTGAAGACGCTGGCGCCAAGGCCGACGTCAAGTAATCTTGAACTGCTTTGGGAGGCAGTATCTTTACTGCCTCCCATTTGCCGTTTTTCTGAACGAATTACCCAAAAGCCGCGTCGAAACGGGTTTTGGGTAATGGGTTCTTCAAAAGGATGGTCTCGCACCGAGGGCAGCACAGCAATCCGAGCTGAGCGTTTTCTGGGGTCGGACGAGATTGAATTACTCATTGATTGACGGGATCGACTGGCCATCGGTTCCCGTCCGTTGCAGGCCCGGGTGCAAGATTTTGAAGGAGCGACGATGGCTCAGACCCTTTCGTTCAACGGTCGTAGGCGCGTACGCAAGTTTTTTGGTAAGATCCCCGAAGTCGCAGAAATGCCGAACCTCATCGAGGTTCAGAAGGCGTCCTACGACCAGTTTCTGATGGTTGAAGAGCCGAAGGGCGGCCGACCCGACGAGGGTCTTCAGGCCGTTTTCAAGTCGGTTTTCCCGATCACCGATTTCTCCGGCGCATCCATGCTGGAATTCGTGTCCTACGAGTTCGAACCGCCGAAGTTCGACGTTGACGAATGCCGTCAGCGCGACCTGACCTATGCAGCGCCGCTGAAGGTGACGCTGCGCCTCATCGTGTTCGATATTGACGAGGATACCGGCGCGAAGTCGATCAAGGACATCAAGGAACAGTCCGTTTACATGGGCGACATGCCGCTCATGACCAACAACGGCACGTTCATCGTCAACGGCACCGAGCGCGTCATCGTCTCCCAGATGCACCGTTCGCCAGGCGTCTTCTTCGATCACGACAAGGGCAAGAGCCATTCGTCCGGCAAGCTGCTCTTTGCTGCGCGCGTCATCCCCTATCGCGGTTCCTGGCTCGATATCGAATTCGACGCCAAGGACATCGTCTATGCTCGTATCGACCGCCGCCGCAAGATCCCTGTCACTTCGCTGCTGATGGCGCTCGGCATGGACGGCGAGGAAATTCTCGACACCTTCTACACGAAGTCGCTCTACAAGCGCGACGGCGAAGGCTGGCGCATTCCCTTCAAGCCGGAAACGCTGAAGGGTGCCAAGGCGATCACCGAGATGGTCGACGCCGATACCGGCGAAGTCGTCGTGGAAGCCGGCAAGAAGCTGACCCCGCGCCTGCTGCGCACGCTGTCCGACAAGGGGCTGAAGGCCCTCAAGGCCGCCGACGACGATCTGTATGGCAACTACCTCGCCGGCGACATCGTCAACTACTCGACGGGTGAAATCTACCTCGAGGCCGGCGACGAAATCGACGAGAAGACGCTTGGCATCATCCTGGCGAACGGCTTCGACGAGATCCCGGTTCTCGGCATCGACCACATCAATGTCGGCGCCTATATCCGCAACACGCTGACAGCCGACAAGAACGAGAACCGTCAGGACGCTCTGTTCGACATCTACCGCGTCATGCGTCCGGGTGAACCGCCGACCATGGAATCGGCTGAAGCCATGTTCAACTCGCTGTTCTTCGATGCGGAGCGTTACGACCTCTCCGCCGTCGGCCGCGTCAAGATGAATATGCGCCTCGACCTGACCGTCGAAGACACCGTCCGCATCCTGCGCAAGGACGACATCCTGGCCGTGGTCAGGATGTTGGTCGAACTGCGCGACGGCAAGGGCGAGATCGACGACATCGACAATCTCGGCAACCGCCGCGTCCGTTCGGTGGGCGAGCTGATGGAAAACCAGTACCGTCTCGGCCTGCTGCGCATGGAGCGCGCGATCAAGGAACGCATGTCCTCGATCGAGATCGACACGGTCATGCCGCAGGATCTGATCAACGCCAAGCCGGCCGCCGCTGCCGTGCGCGAATTCTTCGGTTCCTCGCAGCTCTCGCAGTTCATGGACCAGGTCAATCCGCTCTCGGAAATCACCCACAAGCGTCGTCTTTCGGCTCTTGGCCCGGGCGGTCTGACCCGTGAGCGCGCCGGCTTCGAAGTCCGCGACGTGCATCCGACCCACTATGGCCGCATTTGCCCGATCGAAACGCCGGAAGGCCCGAACATCGGTCTCATCAACTCGCTTGCGACCTTTGCCCGCGTCAACAAGTACGGCTTCATCGAAAGCCCGTACCGCCGCATCGTCGACGGCAAGGTGACAAGCGACGTGCTCTACCTCTCCGCCATGGAAGAGGCGAAGTATTACGTCGCCCAGGCCAACGCCGAGATGAACGCTGACGGTTCCTTCGTCGACGAATTCGTCGTCTGCCGTCATGCCGGCGAAGTCATGCTCGCCCCGCGCGACAGCATGAACCTGATGGACGTCTCGCCGAAGCAGGTCGTTTCGGTCGCAGCCGCGCTCATCCCGTTCCTGGAAAACGACGACGCCAACCGCGCGCTCATGGGCTCGAACATGCAGCGTCAGGCAGTGCCGCTGCTGCGTGCCGAAGCCCCGTTCGTCGGTACCGGCATGGAGCCGGTCGTTGCCCGTGACTCCGGTGCCGCCATCGGCGCCCGCCGCGGCGGCGTGGTCGACCAGGTCGACGCGACGCGTATCGTTATCCGCGCCACGGAAGACCTCGAAGCCGGCAAATCCGGCGTCGATATCTACCGCCTGCAGAAGTTCCAGCGTTCGAACCAGAACACCTGCGTCAACCAGCGTCCGCTGGTCACCGTCGGTGACGAGGTCAACCGCGGCGACATCCTCGCCGACGGCCCGTCGACCGATCTCGGCGACCTGGCACTCGGCCGCAACGCGCTCGTCGCGTTCATGCCCTGGAACGGCTACAACTACGAAGACTCGATTCTGCTCTCCGAGCGTATCGTTGCCGACGACGTGTTCACCTCCATCCACATCGAGGAATTCGAAGTGATGGCGCGCGACACCAAGCTTGGTCCTGAGGAAATCACCCGCGATATTCCGAACGTTTCGGAAGAAGCACTGAAGAACCTCGACGAAGCCGGCATCGTCTATATCGGCGCCGAAGTTCAGCCGGGCGATATCCTCGTCGGCAAGATCACACCGAAGGGCGAAAGCCCGATGACGCCGGAAGAAAAGCTTCTGCGCGCCATGTTCGGCGAAAAGGCCTCCGACGTGCGCGACACCTCCATGCGCATGCCGCCCGGCACCTACGGCACCATCGTCGAAGTCCGCGTCTTCAACCGCCACGGCGTTGAAAAGGACGAGCGCGCGATGGCGATCGAGCGTGAAGAAATCGAGCGTCTGGCAAAGGACCGTGACGACGAGCAGGCGATCCTCGACCGTAACGTCTACGGCCGTCTGATCGAGATGCTGCGTGGCCAGGCCTCCATCGCCGGCCCGAAGGGCTTCAAGAAGGGAGC
Source organism: Rhizobium sp. CB2179 (assembly GCF_057653455.1). Taxonomy (NCBI): domain Bacteria; kingdom Pseudomonadati; phylum Pseudomonadota; class Alphaproteobacteria; order Hyphomicrobiales; family Rhizobiaceae; genus Rhizobium; species Rhizobium sp. CB2179. Next base: position 1,441,404 of record NZ_CM172781.1, read on the forward strand.
CGAGCTTTCGAACGCCGTCGTCTCCGAATATCCCCGCTCGCAGTGGTGGATGTTCGCGGTCGAAGACGAAAAGGTCCAGAGCGAGCTCGAAGCGCTTCGCGGCCAGTACGACGAATCCAAGTCGCGCCTCGAACAGCGCTTCATGGACAAGGTCGAAAAGGTCCAGCGCGGCGATGAAATGCCTCCTGGCGTCATGAAGATGGTCAAGGTCTTCGTCGCCGTAAAGCGCAAGATCCAGCCCGGCGACAAGATGGCCGGCCGTCACGGGAACAAGGGCGTCGTCTCGCGCATTGTGCCGGTGGAGGACATGCCGTTCCTCGAAGACGGCACGCATGTCGATGTCGTTCTGAACCCGCTCGGCGTGCCTTCGCGCATGAACGTCGGCCAGATCCTGGAAACGCATCTGGGTTGGGCTTGCGCCGGCATGGGTCGCCAGATCGGCGAACTGATCGACGCATACAAGGCCAATGGCAACATTGAGCCGCTGCGCAAGACCATCGGCGATGTCGTCGGAGACGGCCCCAAGGCCGAACAGGTCCATGAGTTCGACGACGACTCTGTTCTGCGCCTCGCCGACCAGTGGAAGCGCGGCGTTTCGATTGCGACGCCTGTTTTCGACGGCGCGAACGAAGCCGACGTCAACGACATGCTGCGTCTGGCAGGTCTCAAGGATAGTGGTCAGTCGACGCTCTATGACGGCCGTACCGGTGAGCAGTTCGACCGTCAGGTGACGGTGGGCTACATCTACATGCTGAAGCTCAACCACCTGGTCGACGACAAGATCCATGCTCGTTCGATCGGTCCTTACTCGCTCGTGACTCAGCAGCCGCTGGGTGGCAAGGCGCAGTTCGGCGGCCAGCGCTTCGGCGAAATGGAAGTCTGGGCGCTCGAAGCATACGGCGCGGCCTACACGCTGCAGGAAATGCTGACGGTGAAGTCGGACGACGTCGCCGGCCGCACCAAGGTCTACGAAGCCATCGTCCGAGGAGACGACACGTTCGAAGCCGGTATTCCGGAAAGCTTCAACGTTCTCGTCAAGGAAATGCGCTCACTGGGCCTCAGCGTCGAGCTCGAGAACACCAAGCTTGACGAGGCGCAGGCAGCTCAGCTGCCCGACGCGGCCGAGTAAGCACTTGATAGGGCGTGCGCTGCCAATGCGGCGCACGCCGGTCCCACCGGGCGCCGTATCCGTGTCGGCCCGGGAGGGAAGTTTCGCCGCATCCAGCGGTTATTCTCGTTTAAGCGAGGGAGGCGGCTCCCGGGAAATTGCCGCCGACATCGCATTTTGAGGGCGCTTTAGCCCATGAAGGAGACAGGCATGAACCAAGAGGTCATGAATCTTTTCAATCCGCAGGTGCCTGCACAGAATTTCGATTCTATTCGGATTTCGATCGCGTCTCCGGAGAAGATCCTCTCCTGGTCTTACGGTGAGATCAAGAAGCCGGAAACCATCAACTACCGTACGTTCAAGCCGGAACGTGACGGTCTGTTCTGCGCGCGCATCTTCGGGCCGATCAAGGACTACGAATGCCTGTGCGGCAAGTACAAGCGCATGAAGTACAAGGGCATCATCTGCGAAAAGTGCGGCGTCGAAGTCACGCTGTCGCGCGTTCGCCGTGAGCGCATGGGCCATATCGAGCTCGCCGCTCCCGTTGCCCACATCTGGTTCCTGAAGTCGCTGCCATCACGCATTTCGACGCTGCTCGACATGACGCTGAAGGATGTCGAGCGCGTCCTCTACTTCGAAAACTACATCGTCACCGAGCCGGGCCTGACCGCCCTGAAGGAGCACCAGCTCCTCTCCGAAGAAGAGTACATGCTCGCTGTCGACGAATACGGCGAAGACCAGTTCACCGCGATGATCGGCGCCGAGGCGATCTACGAGATGCTGGCCTCGATGAATCTCGAAAAGATCGCTGGCGACCTGCGCGCCGAGCTTGCCGACACCACGTCGGATCTCAAGCAGAAGAAGCTGATGAAGCGCCTGAAGATCGTCGAGAACTTCATGGAGTCGGGCAACCGTCCGGAATGGATGATCATGAAGGTCGTTCCGGTCATCCCGCCGGACCTGCGTCCGCTGGTTCCGCTCGACGGCGGCCGTTTCGCGACGTCGGATCTGAACGATCTCTACCGCCGCGTCATCAACCGTAACAACCGTCTGAAGCGCCTGATCGAGCTTCGTGCGCCTGGCATCATCATCCGCAACGAAAAGCGCATGCTGCAGGAATCCGTTGACGCGCTGTTCGACAACGGCCGTCGCGGCCGTGTCATCACCGGTGCTAACAAGCGTCCGCTGAAGTCGCTCTCCGACATGCTGAAGGGCAAGCAGGGCCGCTTCCGCCAGAACCTGCTCGGCAAGCGCGTCGACTATTCCGGCCGTTCGGTCATCGTCACCGGTCCGGAGCTGAAGCTGCACCAGTGCGGCCTGCCGAAGAAGATGGCGCTCGAGCTCTTCAAGCCGTTCATCTATGCCCGCCTCGACGCCAAGGGTTACTCCTCGACCGTCAAGCAGGCCAAGAAGCTGGTCGAAAAGGAAAAGCCGGAAGTCTGGGATATCCTCGACGAGGTCATCCGCGAGCATCCGGTTCTCTTGAACCGCGCACCGACGCTGCACCGCCTGGGCATCCAGGCCTTCGAACCTATCCTGGTCGAAGGCAAGGCGATCCAGCTGCATCCGCTCGTCTGCACGGCCTTCAACGCCGACTTCGACGGCGACCAGATGGCCGTTCACGTGCCGCTGTCGCTCGAAGCTCAGCTCGAAGCCCGCGTGTTGATGATGTCGACCAACAACATCCTGCACCCGGCCAACGGCGCGCCGATCATCGTTCCCTCGCAGGACATGGTTCTCGGCCTCTACTATCTGTCGATCCTCAACCAGAACGAGCCGGGCGAAGGCATGGCCTTCTCCGATCTCGGCGAGCTGCATCACGCCCTCGAAAGCAAGGTCGTGACGCTGCACACCAAGATCCGCGGCCGCTTCAAGTCGGTCGACGAGGATGGCAAGCCTTACTCGAAGATCTATGAGACGACGCCTGGCCGTCTGCTCATCGGCGAACTGCTGCCGAAGAACGGCAAGGTGCCCTTCGATATCTGCAACCAGGAAATGACCAAGAAGAACATCTCGAAGATGATCGACACGGTCTATCGCCATTGCGGCCAGAAGGACACGGTCATTTTCTGCGACCGCATCATGCAGCTCGGCTTCGCCCACGCCTGCCGCGCCGGCATTTCGTTCGGCAAGGACGACATGGTCATTCCGGATGCCAAGGCCAAGATCGTTGCCGACACCGAAAACCTGGTGAAGGAATACGAGCAGCAGTACAATGACGGCCTCATCACCCAGGGCGAGAAGTACAACAAGGTTGTCGACGCCTGGGGTAAGGCGACCGAAAAGGTCGCCGAAGAGATGATGGCCCGCATTAAGGCGGTCGAATTTGACGAGAAGACCGGTCGCCAGAAGCCGATGAACTCGATCTACATGATGAGCCACTCCGGTGCCCGCGGTTCTCCGAACCAGATGCGCCAGCTGGGCGGCATGCGTGGCCTCATGGCCAAGCCGTCGGGCGAAATCATCGAGACCCCGATCATCTCGAACTTCAAGGAAGGCCTGACCGTCAACGAGTACTTCAACTCGACGCACGGCGCCCGTAAGGGTCTGGCAGACACCGCCCTGAAGACCGCCAACTCCGGCTACCTGACCCGCCGTCTCGTCGACGTCGCGCAGGATTGCATCGTCACGCATGTCGATTGCGGAACGCAGACGGGCCTCACCATGACCGCAATCGTCGATGCCGGTCAGGTGGTTGCCTCGATCGGCGTCCGTATCCTCGGCCGCACGGCGCTCGACGACATCGATCATCCGGTCACGGGTGAGCGCATCGTCGATGCCGGCAGGATGATCCTCGAGCCCGACGTCGTCGAAATCGAGAAGGCCGGCATCCAGTCGATCCGCATCCGCTCGGCACTGACCTGCGAAATCCAGACGGGCGTCTGCTCGGTCTGCTACGGCCGCGACCTTGCGCGCGGTACGCCGGTCAATATGGGCGAAGCCGTCGGCGTTATCGCTGCTCAGTCGATCGGCGAGCCGGGCACCCAGCTCACCATGCGTACCTTCCACCTTGGCGGTACGGCAACCGTGGTCGACCAGTCGTTCCTCGAAGCCTCGTACGAAGGTACGGTGCAGATCAAGAACCGCAACATTCTGCGCAACTCCGATGGCAACCTCGTTGCCATGGGCCGCAACATGACCGTCCAGATCTTGGACGAACGTGGTGTCGAGCGGTCGTCGCAGCGTGTGGCCTACGGTTCGAAGCTGCATGTCGACGAAGGCGACAAGGTCAAGCGCGGCCAGCGTCTGGCAGAGTGGGACCCCTACACCCGTCCGATGATGACGGAAGTGGCTGGTACCGTTCAGTTTGAAGATCTGGTCGACGGTCTCTCCGTTCTGGAAGCGACCGACGAATCGACTGGCATCACCAAGCGTCAGGTTATCGACTGGCGTTCGACCCCGCGCGGCTCGGACCTCAAGCCGGCGATCGTCATCAAGGATGCCAGCGGCAATATCGCGAAGCTCTCCCGTGGTGGTGACGCCCGCTTCTTCCTCTCGGTCGATGCGATCCTGTCGGTCGAGCCGGGCACGAAGGTCTCCCAGGGTGACGTTCTCGCCCGTTCGCCGCTCGAAAGCGCCAAGACCAAGGACATCACCGGCGGTCTGCCGCGTGTTGCCGAGCTGTTCGAAGCCCGCCGTCCGAAGGACCACGCCATCATCGCAGAGATCGATGGTACGATCCGCCTCGGCCGCGACTACAAGAACAAGCGTCGCGTCATCATCGAGCCGGCGGAAGACGGTGTCGAGCCTGTCGAATACCTGATTCCGAAGGGCAAGCCCTTCCACCTTCAGGAAGGCGACTATATCGAAAAGGGTGACTACATCCTCGACGGTAACCCGGCTCCGCACGACATCCTGGCGATCAAGGGCGTGGAGGCTCTGGCCTCCTACCTCGTCAACGAGATCCAGGAAGTCTACCGCCTGCAGGGCGTCGTCATCAACGACAAGCACATCGAGGTGATTGTCCGTCAGATGCTGCAGAAGGTGGAAATCACCGATGCAGGCGACTCGACCTATATCGTCGGCGACAATGTCGACCGGATCGAGCTCGAAGACGTCAACGATCACCTGATCGAGCAGGGCAAGAAACCAGCCTATGGCGATCCGGTTCTTCTCGGCATCACCAAGGCATCGCTGCAGACCCCGTCCTTCATCTCGGCCGCGTCCTTCCAGGAAACGACAAAGGTGCTGACGGAAGCTGCGATCGCCGGCAAGACCGACGGTCTGCAGGGTCTGAAGGAAAACGTCATCGTCGGCCGCCTTATCCCGGCCGGCACTGGCGGCACCATGACCCAGATCCGCCGCATCGCCACGTCGCGCGACGAGATGATCCTCGAAGAGCGCCGCAAGGGTACGGGTGCTGCCGTTGCCACGCCGATGCTGCAGGACATGGCCGAAAAGGCTCCGGCTGCGGAATAACCCGCAGCTGAAGTCTATGAAATTGAAAAACCGCCCGGAGCGATCCGGGCGGTTTTGTTTTATCTGCTCTTATTATTTGGCGGGGAGGGAGGCTGCTTCCGCTTATGCTGCCTTGGCAGCGTCAGCAACGGCGCCCTTCAGTTGAACCGGATGATCGCGACTTCGCCTTCGATGGCGCCCTGGTAGGCAGAGGCGTGCGGCTCTTCGGCCGGGACCTCGGTCAGCATGCCGATCTGGTCGAGATCTGCCTCGATGAAGCCTTCCTCGGCAAGGGCGTTCAAGGCCTCGCGTACGGCAGTGTCGTCGTCAGGCGCCTTCAGCATGATGTGCAGGTCGATGCCTTCGCTGGCGTCGGACTCGTAGCCCTTGCCGATGATGATGAAGATCATCGGGCCGTCGAAATTATTGTCGTTATCAGGTGTCGTGATCATCGCCCGTCCTTCGGCTCTTTGACGATTCTGTCGCTCGAATCCTGCTGGGAGGGCCGAACGCCGCATTTGCTGATTCCTTAACTGCTTTTGCTGCAATGCCCAAGTTTTTATCTTGGGGCACAGCCGTGAATTCGTCTAGAAGGATGAAACAGGGCGTTCGGCCGGCATATCAAGGCGATACGGCGAGTTTATTTCTTAACCGGCCTTGACGAGACGGGTGGAAACCAGTAGTACCCCGGCCATCAGATCCCATGTGAGGCTTGGCTGTTCGGGGCGACTCGCCCTGAAGTTCACCTCAAACAAGGTTCTAAACGCACGTTGAAGTCATGATGCTGCACGCACGACGCATATTCTATGCGTCCTCTGCTCCTTGTGGTCCATCTGCGGAAGCGGATCGGGCCATATTTTGCGCATTGACGGAAAGCGCGCGTCACTGCCGGAGACGGCGCGAGTTCAAGCCCGCAAGGGTACTGAGATAAAACGTAAGGGATGGTTGAATGCCTACCGTAAACCAGCTGATCCGCAAGCCTCGCCAGGCGAACGTAAAGCGTAACAAGGTTCCCGCACTCCAGGAGAACCCGCAGAAGCGCGGCGTTTGCACGCGCGTCTACACGACGACGCCGAAGAAGCCGAACTCGGCTCTGCGTAAGGTCGCAAAGATCCGCCTGACCAACGGCTTCGAAGTCATTGGTTACATCCCCGGCGAAGGTCATAACCTTCAGGAACACTCCGTCGTCATGATCCGTGGCGGCCGCGTCAAGGACCTTCCGGGTGTCCGTTATCACATCATCCGCGGCGTTCTCGATACCCAGGGTGTCAAGAACCGCAAGCAGCGCCGCTCCAAGTACGGCGCGAAGCGTCCGAAGTAATTCGGTTTTTGAATAATCCGGCGCTGCGCGAGGTCCTCCGCGTCATGAAGCGCCTTAACGGTTGAAGAGACAAAATATGTCCAGACGTCATAAAGCAGAAAAGCGCGAGATCAATCCGGACCCGAAGTTCGGCGATCTCGTCGTCACCAAGTTCATGAATGCCATCATGCTCGACGGCAAGAAGTCCGTTGCTGAAAACATCGTCTACGGTGCGTTCGACGTTGTTCAGGGCAAGGCCAAGCAGGAGCCGCTCACGGTTTTCCATTCTGCGCTGGAGAACATTGCCCCGCACGTTGAAGTTCGCTCGCGTCGTGTCGGTGGTGCGACCTATCAGGTCCCCGTCGATGTTCGTCCGGAGCGCCGCCAGGCTCTTGCTATTCGCTGGCTGATCGCTGCTGCCCGCAAGCGCAATGAAACGACTATGGTTGACCGCCTTTCCGGCGAACTGCTCGATGCGTCCAACAACCGCGGCTCCGCCGTCAAGAAGCGCGAAGACACGCACAAGATGGCTGACGCCAACCGCGCGTTCTCGCACTATCGCTGGTAATTCCGAACGGTATCGAAAGGCAGTCCACAATGGCTCGCGAATATAAGATCGAAGACTACCGTAATTTCGGTATCATGGCGCATATCGACGCCGGCAAGACCACGACCACCGAGCGTATTCTTTATTACACCGGCAAGTCGCATAAGATCGGCGAAGTTCACGACGGCGCAGCCACCATGGACTGGATGGAGCAGGAGCAGGAGCGTGGCATCACGATCACCTCTGCTGCCACCACGACCTACTGGAAGGGTCGTGACGGCAAAACGCGCCGCTTCAACATCATCGACACTCCCGGCCACGTCGACTTCACCATTGAAGTCGAGCGTTCGCTGCGCGTTCTCGACGGCGCCATCGCGCTGCTCGACGCCAACGCCGGTGTTGAGCCGCAGACGGAAACCGTCTGGCGTCAGGCCGAGAAGTACAATGTCCCGCGGATGATCTTCTGCAACAAGATGGACAAGACCGGTGCGGACTTCTACCGCTCCGTCGAGATGATCAAGACCCGTCTCGGTGCAACGGCTGTCGTCATGCAGCTCCCGATCGGTGCAGAAACCGAATTCAAGGGCGTCATCGACCTGGTCGAGATGAACGCACTCATCTGGCGCGACGAGTCGCTCGGCGCCCAGTGGGATGTCGTCGAGATCCCCGAGGACATGAAGGCCAAGGCTGAAGAATATCGCGAAAAGCTGATCGAGACGGTCGTCGACATCGACGAAGCCGCCACCGAAGCTTACCTCGAAGGTATTCTGCCCGACAACGATCAGATCCGTGCGCTGGTTCGCCGCGGCACGATTGACGTCAAGTTTCACCCGATGTTCTGCGGCACTGCCTTCAAGAACAAGGGCGTGCAGCCGCTGCTCGACGCCGTCGTCGACTACCTGCCGTCGCCGATGGACATCCCGGCGATCAAGGGCATCGACTTCAAGACGGAAGCCGAAATCGAGCGTCATGCCGATGACAGCGAGCCGCTTTCCATGCTCGCCTTCAAGATCATGAACGACCCCTTCGTCGGTTCGCTGACCTTCGCCCGCATCTACTCGGGCAAGCTCGAGAAGGGCACTTCGGTCATCAACACGGTCAAGGACAAGCGCGAGCGCGTCGGCCGTATGCTGCAGATGCACTCCAACTCGCGTGAAGACATCGAAGAAGCCTTCGCAGGCGACATCGTGGCTCTCGCTGGCCTCAAGGAAACCACGACGGGCGACACGCTCTGCGATCCGCTGAAGCCGGTTATCCTCGAGCGCATGGAATTCCCGGAGCCGGTCATCCAGATCGCCATCGAGCCGAAGACCAAGGGCGACCAGGAAAAGATGGGCCTCGCGCTCAACCGCCTGGCTGCTGAAGATCCGTCCTTCCGCGTCAAGACCGACCAGGAATCAGGCCAGACCATCATCGCCGGGATGGGCGAACTGCATCTCGACATCATCGTCGACCGCATGCGTCGTGAATTCAAGGTCGAAGCAACTGTCGGCGCGCCGCAGGTTGCCTACCGCGAAACCATCACTAGGACGCATGAAGAAGACTACACGCACAAGAAGCAGTCCGGTGGTACCGGCCAGTTCGCGCGCGTCAAGATCGTCTTCGAACCGAACCCGGAAGGCGACGAATTCAAGTTCGAATCGAAGATCGTCGGCGGTTCCGTTCCCAAGGAATACATCCCCGGCGTCCAGAAGGGCATCGAAAGCGTTCTGTCTTCGGGTCCGCTCGCAGGCTTCCCGATGCTCGGCGTCAAGGCGACCCTCATCGACGGCGCCTTCCACGACGTCGACTCCTCGGTTCTCGCCTTCGAAATCGCATCGCGTGCCTGCTTCCGTGAAGCAGCCAGGAAGGCCGGCGCTCAGCTGCTCGAGCCGATGATGAAGGTCGAAGTCGTCACCCCGGAAGATTACGTCGGCGACGTTATCGGCGACCTGAACTCCCGTCGCGGTCAGATCCAGGGCCAGGAAAGCCGTGGTATCGCCGTCGTCATCAACGCGAACGTCCCGCTCGCGAACATGTTCAAGTACGTCGACAACCTGCGCTCCATGTCCCAGGGCCGCGCCCAGTACACGATGACCTTCGATCACTATTCGCCGGTCCCGTCGAACGTCGCAACTGAAATCCAGGCAAAGTATTCCGGTCAGAAGTGACCGGAATACCAATTGACCGATAACAAGAATTAGATCCCTTCGGGGACTAGCAAAACGGAGACCCGAAAATGGGAAAGAGTAAGTTTGAGCGCAACAAGCCGCACGTCAACATTGGCACGATTGGCCACGTTGACCACGGTAAGACGTCTCTGACGGCAGCGATCACGAAGTACTTCGGTGAGTACAAGGCGTACGACCAGATCGACGCGGCTCCGGAAGAAAAGGCGCGTGGCATCACGATTTCGACGGCTCACGTTGAATACGAGACACCGGCCCGCCACTACGCCCACGTCGACTGCCCCGGCCATGCCGACTACGTCAAGAACATGATCACCGGTGCTGCCCAGATGGACGGCGCGATCCTGGTGTGCTCGGCCGCTGACGGCCCGATGCCGCAGACGCGCGAACACATCCTGCTGGCCCGCCAGGTCGGCGTTCCGGCAATCGTGGTGTTCCTGAACAAGGTCGACCAGGTTGACGACGCCGAGCTTCTCGAACTGGTCGAGCTCGAAGTTCGCGAACTGCTGTCGTCCTACGATTTCCCGGGCGACGATATCCCGATCGTCAAGGGTTCGGCACTTGCTGCTCTCGAAGATTCGGACAAGAAGATCGGCGAAGATTCGATCCGCGAGCTGATGGCTGCTGTCGACGCCTACATCCCGACGCCTGAGCGTCCGATCAACCTGCCGTTCCTGCTGCCGATCGAAGACGTGTTCTCGATCTCGGGCCGCGGTACGGTTGTGACCGGCCGCGTCGAGCGTGGCATTGTCAAGGTTGGCGAAGAAGTCGAGATCGTCGGCATCCGCCCGACGACGAAGACGACGGTGACCGGCGTTGAAATGTTCCGCAAGCTGCTCGATCAGGGCCAGGCTGGCGACAACATCGGTGCGCTGATCCGCGGCGTTACCCGTGACGGCGTTGAGCGTGGCCAGATTCTGTGCAAGCCGGGTTCGGTCAAGCCGCACAAGAAGTTCATGGCTGAAGCCTACATCCTGACGAAGGAAGAGGGTGGCCGTCATACGCCGTTCTTCACCAACTACCGTCCGCAGTTCTACTTCCGCACGACCGACGTGACGGGCATCGTAACGCTGCCGGAAGGCACGGAGATGGTCATGCCGGGCGACAACGTCACGGTATCGGTCGAGCTGATCGTTCCGATCGCGATGGAAGAAAAGCTGCGCTTCGCTATCCGCGAAGGCGGCCGCACCGTCGGCGCCGGTATCGTCGCGTCGATCGTCGAGTAATTAGCGGCTGGGCCACCTGGCCCAAGGAAAGGATAGGGACGCCGATCTCGGTGTCCCTCTCGATCTTTGAAACCGGTGGCCCGCTAACGTAACTGAAGGTAAGTCGTGTCCCTAAGTGGTGACACGCGGATAACAGACACAAGGATAAAGTCGAATGAACGGCCAGAATATCCGCATCCGCCTGAAGGCGTTCGATCATCGGATTCTCGACGCCTCCACGCGTGAGATCGTATCGACGGCTAAGCGCACCGGTGCAAGCGTCCGGGGCCCCGTTCCGCTTCCGACCCGCATCGAGAAGTTTACGGTCAACCGGTCCCCGCATATCGACAAGAAGAGCCGCGAACAGTTCGAGATGCGCACGCATAAGCGCCTTCTCGATATCGTTGACCCGACCCCGCAGACGGTAGACGCGCTGATGAAGCTCGATCTCGCCGCCGGTGTCGATGTTGAGATCAAGCTCTGAGACCTCGGGTCTTCGGGCTGAGTGAGAAGGATTGAACCGATGCGTTCAGGTGTGATTGCACAGAAGGTGGGAATGACCCGCGTCTATAACGACGCCGGCGAGCATGTCCCGGTAACGGTACTGCGTATGGAGGCCGTCCAGGTCGTTGCCACGCGCACTGTCGAAAAGAATGGCTATACCGCAGTTCAGCTCGGTGCCGGCCAGGCGAAGGTAAAGAACACGTCGAAGGCGATGCGCGGCAACTTTGCCATTGCCAACGTCGAGCCTAAGGCCAAGGTCACGGAATTCCGCGTTTCGGAAGACAACCTGCTGGAGATCGGTACGGAGATCAAGGCGGGTCACTTCGCAGCTGGCCAGCTGGTCGACGTGACGGGTACGACGATCGGCAAGGGTTTTGCCGGCGCCATGAAGCGTCACGGCTTCGGCGGTTTGCGCGCCACGCACGGTGTGTCGGTGTCTCACCGCTCGCACGGTTCGACTGGCTCGCGCCAGGATCCGGGCAAGGTTTTCAAGAACAAGAAGATGGCTGGTCACATGGGCCAGACGCGCGTCACGACGCAGAACCTGGAAGTGGTTTCGACCGACGAAGATCGTGGTCTGATCCTGATCAAGGGTGCTGTTCCTGGTTCCAAGGGTGCTTGGATCATCGTGCGCGACGCCGTCAAGTCGGCCGCGAAGTAAGGGAGCCAGATCAATGGAATTCAACGTCAAGACCCTCGAGGGAAAAGACGCCGGGAAGGTTTCCCTTTCGGACGCTATTTTCGGCCTCGAGCCCCGCGAAGACATTCTCGCCCGCGTCATCCGCTGGCAACTTGCCAAGAAGCAGCAGGGCACGCACAAGGCTAAGGGCCGCGCGGAAATTTCGCGCACCGGCGCCAAGATGTACAAGCAGAAGGGTACGGGCCGCGCCCGCCACCATTCGGCTCGCGCTCCGCAGTTCCGCGGCGGCGGCAAGGCTCACGGCCCGGTTGTCCGCAGCCACGAGCACGATCTTCCGAAGAAGGTTCGCGCACTCGGCCTTCGCCACGCCCTTTCGGCCAAGATCAAGGCCGATGACGTCATCGTCATCGACAACCTGGTTGCCGCTGAAGCCAAGACCAAGTCGCTCGCGTCCGTTTTCGAGACGCTCGGCCTGACCAACGCCCTCTTCATCGGCGGCGCAGAGCTTGACGGCAACTTCAAGCTTGCAGCTCAGAACATCCCGAACATCGATGTTCTGCCGATCCAGGGCATCAACGTTTACGACATCGTGCGCCGCGGCAAGCTCGTGCTTTCCAAGGCTGCGGTTGAAGCGCTAGAGGAGCGATTCAAGTGACCGATCTTCGCCACTACGATGTGATCGTCTCTCCGGCGATCACCGAAAAGTCCACGCTGGTATCCGAAAACAACCAGGTTGTATTCAATGTCGCCAAGCAGGCGACGAAGCCGGAAATCAAGGCTGCGGTCGAGGCGCTGTTCGGCGTCAAGGTCACGGCTGTCAACACTCTGCTGCGCAAGGGCAAGACCAAGCGGTTCCGCGGTTTCGTCGGCAAGCAGAAGGACGTGAAGAAGGCTGTTGTGACACTGGCTGAAGGCCAGACGATCGACGTCTCCACCGGTCTCTGAGGTATAAGAAAATGGCATTGAAAACTTTCAATCCGATCACCCCGAGCCAGCGCCAGCTGGTCATCGTCGACCGCTCGGCCCTCTACAAGGGCAAGCCGGTCAAGGCGCTGACGGAAGGTCTGACCAAGAGCGGCGGTCGTAACAACCTCGGTCGCATCACCGCCCGCTTCATCGGCGGGGGTCACAAGCGCACCTATCGTCTGATCGACTTCAAGCGTCGCAAGTTCGACGTCGAAGGCACGGTCGAGCGTATCGAATACGATCCGAACCGCACGGCTTTCATCGCGTTGGTGAACTATGCTGACGGCGAGAAGGCTTATATCATCGCTCCTCAGCGCCTCGCTGCCGGTGACAAGGTCATCGCTTCCGAGAAGGCTGTCGACGTCAAGCCCGGCAACACCATGCCGCTGCAGTTCATCCCGGTCGGCTCCATCATCCACAATGTGGAAATGAAGCCGGGTAAGGGTGGTCAGATCGCTCGCTCCGCCGGTGGCTACGCACAGCTCGTCGGCCGCGACCAGGGCATGGCGATCCTTCGCCTGAACTCCGGTGAACAGCGTCTCGTTCATGGCTCCTGCCTTGCTTCGATCGGCGCCGTCTCCAACCCTGATCACGCCAACATCAACGACGGCAAGGCCGGTCGTACCGTTTGGCGCGGCAAGCGCCCGCATAACCGCGGTGTCGTCATGAACCCGGTCGACCATCCGCACGGCGGTGGCGAAGGCCGCACCTCCGGTGGTCGCCATCCGGTGACACCGTGGGGCAAGCCGACCAAGGGCAAGCGCACCCGGTCGAACAAGTCGACCGACAAGATGATCATGCGCTCGCGTCATCAGCGTAAGAAGTAAGAGAGGAAGTCTCCAATGGCTCGTTCAGTATGGAAAGGTCCGTTCGTTGACGGCTATCTTCTCAAGAAGGCTGAGAAGGTTCGTGAAGGCGGTCGCAGTGAAGTGATCAAGATCTGGAGCCGTCGCTCCACGATCCTGCCGCAGTTCGTCGGTCTCACCTTCGGCGTCTACAACGGCAGCAAGCATATCCCGGTCAGCGTCAATGAAGACATGGTCGGTCACAAATTCGGTGAATTCTCTCCGACCCGCACCTACTACGGTCACGGCGCGGACAAGAAGGCGAAGAGGAAGTAACAATGGGCAAGGCAAAAGCCGAACGCCGGCTGAAGGACAACGAGGCGCAAGCAGTCGCCCGCACGCTCCGCGTCAGCCCCCAGAAGCTCAACCTGGTTGCTGCGGCTATCCGCGGCAAGAAGGTCGAGCGCGCACTCGCGGAGCTGGAGTTCTCCCGCAAGCGCATCGCAGGCGCCGTCAAGAAGACGCTTGAATCTGCGATTGCCAACGCCGAGAACAACCACGATCTCGACGTCGACTCGCTGGTTGTCGCCGAGGCCTATGTCGGCAAGTCGATCGTCATGAAGCGTTTCCACGCTCGTGGCCGCGGTCGCGCGTCGCGCATTGAAAAGCCCTTCGCGCACCTGACGATCGTGGTTCGTGAAGTGCAGGCAGCAGAGGAGGCCGCATAATGGGTCAGAAAATCAATCCAATCGGTTTCCGCCTCGGCATCAACCGTACCTGGGATAGCCGCTGGTTTGCGGACAATGCCGAGTACGGCCAACTGCTGCACGAAGACCTGAAGATGCGCAAGTTCGTCATGAGCGAACTGAAGCAGGCCGGGATCTCCAAGGTGGTTATCGAGCGTCCGCACAAGAAGTGCCGCGTCACGATCCACTCGGCACGTCCGGGCCTGATCATCGGCCGCAAGGGCGCAGACATCGACAAGCTCCGCAAGAAGCTGTCGGAGATGACGAATTCGGAAACGCACCTCAACATCGTCGAAGTGCGCAAGCCCGAAGTCGATGCGACGCTGGTCGCTCAGTCGATCGCCCAGCAGCTCGAGCGTCGCGTGGCTTTCCGCCGCGCTATGAAGCGCGCCGTTCAGTCCGCGATGCGTCTTGGCGCCGAGGGCATCAAGATCACCTGCGCCGGCCGTCTCGGCGGCGCTGAAATCGCCCGTACGGAATGGTACCGCGAAGGTCGTGTGCCGCTGCACACGCTGCGCGCAGACATCGACTACGGCACGGCTGAAGCAGAAACCGCTTTCGGCATCTGCGGCATCAAGGTCTGGATCTTCAAGGGCGAAATCCTTGAGCATGATCCGATGGCTTCCGAGCGCCGCGCGATGGAAGGTGACGCCCAGGGTCCGGCAAGCCGTGATCGTGACCGCGACAGAGACCGTCGCCGCGACAACGCTTGATAGCGCGCGTGGCAGAGAAGTTCGGAGAATAAGAAAATGTTGCAGCCAAAGCGTACCAAGTACCGCAAGCAGTTCAAGGGCCGCATCAAGGGCGTCGCCAAGGGCGGTTCTGACCTGGCATTCGGCGAATTCGGCCTGAAGGCACAGGAACCCAACCGCGTCAACGCGCGCGAGATCGAAGCGGCCCGCCGCGCGATCACGCGTTATATGAAGCGCGCCGGCCGTGTATGGATCCGCGTGTTCCCGGACGTTCCGGTAACCAAAAAGCCGACCGAAGTCCGTATGGGTAAGGGTAAGGGCTCCGTTGAATACTGGGCATGCAAGGTCAAGCCCGGCCGTATGATGTTCGAGATCGACGGTGTCAGCGAAGAAATCGCCCGTGAGGCGCTTCGCCTCGGCTCTGCCAAGCTCTCGGTCAAGACGCGCTTCGTTCAGCGCATTGCAGAGTAAGGAATGAGCTCATGAAAGCCTCAGACGTTCGCGCGTTCACCGCCGACCAACTCAAGGACGAGCTTGCCAAGCTGAAGAAGGAGCAGTTCAACCTGCGCTTTCAGAAGGCGACCGGCCAGCTCGAAAAGTCCTCGCGCATCAACGAAGTTCGCAAGGACATCGCCCGCGTGAAAACCATTGCCCGCCAGAAGGCGGCAGAAGTTAAGGCCTAAAGGAAGAAAAATATGCCGAAGCGCATCCTGCAGGGCGTCGTCGTTGGCGACAAGAACGAGAAGACGGTAGTGGTTCGTGTCGAGCGTCGTTTCGCTCACCCACTGCTCCAGAAGACCGTTCGTCGTTCCAAGAAGTACAAGGCCCACGACGAGAACAACCAGTACAAGATCGGCGATACCGTATCCATCGAGGAATGCGCGCCCATCTCCAAGGACAAGCGCTGGACGGTGATTTCCGCCCAGGGCAAGTAACAGAATTTTGCGCGAGGCCTTGCGTCTCGCCGAAATATCTGTATGAAGCAGCGTCAGAACGCTCGAATGCCGGGCGTTCTTTTGCTTTGAGCGCACGGAAGGTCCCGTTCGGGAAACCACCCTGGCACGATCGACCCCGCGCTATTCAGCTATTGCCGCGTCTGTGCTGCCTCACGGCAGCTCGGCCGGCGAAAATTTTCATAAGCCGGAGTAGGGGGCTAGCCCAACCATTCCGGTAAACCAAGAAGGCGACCTGATATGATTCAGATGCAAACAAACCTCGACGTCGCGGATAATTCCGGCGCACGTCGTGTCATGTGCATCAAGGTGCTGGGCGGCTCGAAGCGCAAGTATGCCTCGATCGGCGACGTCATCGTCGTTTCGATCAAGGAAGCGATCCCGCGCGGCCGTGTGAAGAAGGGTGACGTGATGAAGGCGGTTGTCGTTCGCACCGCCAAGGACATCCGTCGTGCAGATGGCTCCGTCATCCGCTTCGACACCAACGCAGCAGTCCTCATCGACAACAAGAAAGAGCCGATCGGCACCCGTATCTTCGGACCGGTTCCGCGCGAACTTCGCGCCAAGAACCACATGAAGATCATCTCGCTGGCTCCCGAAGTACTGTAAGGAGCGAAGCGATGCAGAAGATTCGTAAGGGCGACAAGGTCGTCATGCTCGCTGGCAAGGACAAGGGCCGTACCGGCGAAGTTGTCCAGGTCATGCCGAAGGAAGATCGTGCCGTTGTTCGTGGCGTCAACGTCGTCAAGCGCCACCAGCGCCAGACGCAGACCCAGGAAGCCGGCATCATCAACAAGGAAGCCCCGGTTCACCTGTCCAACGTTGCAATCATCGACAAGGATGGCAAGCCGACCCGCGTCGGTTTCAAGGTTGTTGACGGCAAGAAGGTCCGTGTGGCCAAGCGTTCTGGAGAAGTGATCGATGGCTGAGGCAAAATATGAGCCGCGGCTCAAGAAGGAATATGTCGAGCGCATCCGCAAGGCGTTGCAGGAGCAGTTCTCCTACGCCAATGAGATGATGATCCCGAAGCTCGACAAGATCGTGATCAACATGGGTGTCGGCGAAGCGACCGCTGACTCGAAGAAGCCGACGGTGGCTGCCGCCGACCTCGCAGCGATTGCCGGCCAGAAGCCGGTCATCACCCGCGCACGTAACTCTATCGCAGGCTTCAAGGTCCGCGAACAGATGCCGATCGGCGCCAAGGTCACCCTGCGCGGCGCCCGCATGTACGAGTTCATGGACCGTCTCGTGAACATCGCGCTCCCGCGCGTTCGCGACTTCCGCGGCCTGAACCCGAAAAGCTTTGACGGCCGTGGCAACTTCGCCATGGGCATCAAGGAGCACATTGTGTTCCCTGAGATCAACTACGACAAGGTTGATCAGATGTGGGGCATGGACATCATCGTTTGCACGACGGCGACGACCGACGACGAGGCACGGGCTCTTCTGAAAGAGTTCAGCTTCCCGTTCCGTCAATAACCGTAACGACGAGCGTAGAAAAGGAACCTGACATGGCGAAGACAAGCGCAGTTGAAAAGAACAAGCGCCGCCGTACTACGGTCGCTAACCAGGCCGCTAAGCGGGCTGGGTTGAAGGCGATCATCATGAACCAGGCTCTTCCGATCGAAGAGCGGTTCAAGGCCTCGATCAAGCTGGCATCCCTGCCGCGTGATGGATCGAAGACCCGTATTCGCAACCGTTGCGAAGTTTCGGGGCGTCCGCGCGCATATTACCGCAAACTGCGCATGTCGCGTATTGCGCTGCGTGAACTCGGCAATCTCGGCAAGGTGCCGGGTATCGTCAAGTCGAGCTGGTAAGGAGCAGGTTACATGACAATGACTGATCCGTTGGGCGATATGCTCACTCGCATCCGTAACGGTGCTTCTCGCCGCAAGTCGTCGGTTTCGACGCCTGCTTCGAAGCTCCGTGCACGTGTTCTCGATGTTCTGCAGTCCGAAGGCTACATCCGTGGCTATTCCGTTGTCGATTTCGGCAATGGCAAGTCGGAACTCAGCATCGAGCTGAAATATTATGAAGGCGCATCGGTGATCCGTGAGATCGGCCGTGTGTCCAAGCCGGGCCGCCGGGTTTATGTCTCGGTCAAGTCCATTCCGCAGGTCGCGAACGGTCTCGGCATCACCATCCTTTCGACTCCGAAGGGTGTGATGGCCGATCACCAGGCTCGCGAACAGAACGTTGGTGGCGAGGTTCTTTGCTCGGTCTTCTAAGATTGGGCAGGGATCTCCATAGCGAACAGACAGGATTGAAACATGTCTCGTATCGGTAAAAAGCCCGTTCAGGTGCCTGCTGGGATCACGGCTACGGTCGATGGCCAGAAGGTGACTGCAAAGGGCCCGAAGGGCGAGCTGTTTTTCGTTGCTAACGACGAAATCAGCCTCAAGCTTGAAAATAACGCCGTCGTCGTGACGCCGGTGAACCAGACCAAGGATGCGCGGTCAAAGTGGGGCATGTCCCGCACGATGATCGAAGGCATCTTCAAGGGCGTCAAGGACGGTTTCGAGCGCAAGCTTGAAATCAACGGCGTCGGTTACCGCGCCGCCATGCAGGGCAAGAACCTGCAGCTGGCCCTCGGTTTCAGCCACGACGTGATCTACGAGCCGCCGGTCGGTATCTCGATCGTTGTTCCGAAGCCGACGGAAATCGTCGTCAGCGGCATCAACAAGCAGCAGGTCGGTCAGGTTGCCGCCGAAATCCGCGAATATCGCGGTCCCGAGCCCTACAAGGGCAAGGGCGTCAAGTACGCTGACGAGCGGATCGTCCGCAAAGAAGGCAAGAAGAAGTAAGGATCACGCGAAATGGCTAGCAGGAAAGAAGCACTTGCACGTCGTGCCAACCGCGTGCGCCGTCATCTCAAGTCGGTGGCCAATGGCCGTCCGCGCCTGTCGGTTCATCGCTCCTCGAAGAACATCTACGCCCAGGTCATCGATGACGTGGCCGGCAAGACGCTCGCGTCTGCCTCCACCCTCGAGAAGGATCTGCGCGGTTCTCTGAAGACCGGTGCCGATACCGCCGCCGCTACCGTTGTGGGCAAGCTCCTCGCCGAGCGGGCCTCCAAGGCCGGTGTTACGGAAGTCGTGTTCGACCGTGGCGCCTTCATCTATCACGGCCGCATCAAGGCTCTCGCCGAAGCGGCCCGCGAAGGCGGTCTCACCTTCTGATCAGTTTCCGGCCGGACGCCTCAAGCGCCGGCCGGATTTTCGCCGGACCGCAGGCACTCTCCGAAAGGGGAGGCTAATGCGGTCCACATTTGTTTGCCGATTGCACCCGGAAAAGAAAAAGGAAGAGGACAATGGCACAGGAAAGAAGGCCGCAGCGGGACGACCGCCAGAGCCGTGAAGAGCGCGATAGCGAATTCGTCGACAAGCTTGTCGCGATCAACCGCGTCGCCAAGGTCGTCAAGGGCGGCCGTCGTTTCGGTTTTGCAGCACTCGTCGTCGTTGGCGACCAGAAGGGCCGCGTTGGCTTCGGCCATGGCAAGGCACGTGAAGTACCGGAAGCCATCCGCAAGGCAACCGAAGCCGCTAAGCGCGAACTGATCTTCGTACCGCTGCGTGACGGCCGTACGCTGCATCACGACGTTCACGGCCGCCACGGCGCCGGCAAGGTTCTGCTGCGCTCGGCCAAGGTCGGTACCGGCATCATCGCGGGCGGTCCGATGCGCGCCGTATTCGAAACACTCGGCATGCACGACGTCGTCGCCAAGTCGACCGGTTCGTCGAACCCCTACAACATGGTTCGCGCCACCTTCGACGCTCTGAAGCACCAGGTTCACCCGAAGGACATCGCAGCTCAGCGCGGCATCAAGTATGCAACGCTGCAGGCTCGTCGTAGCGCCTCCGGCAACGCCTCTGAAGAATAAGAGGAGTTTGACAGATGGCCAAGGCTACTAAGAAGGCTGAAGCGAAGACTGTCACGATCGAACAGATCGGCAGCCCGATTCGCCGTCCGGATGTCCAGCAGCGCACGCTGATCGGTCTCGGACTGAACAAGATGCACCGTCGCCGCACGCTGGAGGATACTCCTTCCGTTCGTGGCATGATCCGTGCTGTCCAGCATCTCGTTCGCGTCGTCGACGAGAAGTGAGACGGAGGAAACGCTCATGAAACTCAATGAAATCAAGGACAACGAAGGCTCGACCCACAGCCGCAAGCGCCTCGGCCGCGGTATCGGCTCGGGCTCGGGCAAGACTGGTGGTCGCGGCGTGAAGGGTCAGAAGTCCCGTTCAGGCGTCGCCATCAACGGCTTCGAAGGCGGCCAGATGCCGATCTATCGTCGCCTGCCGAAGCGTGGCTTCAACAACATTTTCGCTTCCGATTTTGTTGTCGTGTCGCTGGCCCGTATCCAGACGGCGATCGACGCCGGCAAGCTCGATGCCAAGACGACCGTTGACGCAGCTGCCCTCAAGGCTGCTGGTGTCATCCGCCGCGTCAAGGACGGCGTTCGCGTTCTCGCCGACGGCGAGATCAAGGCCAAGATCACCATCGTCGTTGCAGGCGCCTCCAAGCCTGCCGTCGAGAAGATCGAAAAGGCCGGCGGCACCGTGACGCTGCTTTCGGCTCCCGCTGCAGCCGAATAAATAATCTGATGATATATCGCCCGGAGTGCTTCACACCGGGCGATTTTGCTCCCATATGTGGGCCTCACAAAAACTTGGCTGGCGCGCCCGCGTCATGCCGGTAAGACTCGAAAACAAGGGTGAGGCAAGGGGTTGCGCCGCAATCCGTCCTGAGCCCGGTTTTGAATAATTTCATACTGATTCCGGGTCCGGTCTGTCCCCCAGAGACGCCGGAATTGGTAGCGCGGAGAAACGCATGGCTTCTGCAGCGGAACAATTGGCATCCAACCTCAATTTTTCGACCTTCGCCAAAGCCGAGGATTTGAAGAAGCGCTTGTGGTTCACACTGGCAGCTCTCCTCGTCTATCGACTCGGCACGCATATTCCGCTTCCAGGCCTCAATCCTGAAGCCTATGCCCAGGCTTTCCGCGGCCAGTCAGGCGGCATTCTCGGCCTTTTCAACATGTTCTCGGGCGGCGCTGTTCAGCGCATGGCGATCTTTGCGCTCGGCATCATGCCCTATATCTCCGCTTCGATCATTGTGCAGCTCATGACCTCGGTCGTGCCGGCGCTCGAAAACCTGAAGAAGGAAGGCGAGCAGGGCCGTAAGATCATCAACCAGTATACCCGCTATGGTACCGTTATCCTCGGTGCGCTCCAGGCCTATGGCATTGCCGCCGGCCTTGAAAGCGGCCAAGGCCTCGTCGTCGAGGCCGGCTGGTTCTTCCGCGTCTCCACCGTTCTGACGTTGCTCGGCGGCACGATGTTCCTGATGTGGCTCGGTGAGCAGATCACCTCGCGCGGCATCGGCAACGGCATCTCGCTGATCATTTTCGCCGGCATCGCCGCCGGCCTTCCGACAGCTCTTGCCGGCACGCTTGAACTCGGCCGCACCGGGGCGCTGTCGACCTTCCTCATTCTGCTCGTCATCATCGTCGCGATCGCCGTCATCGGCATCATCGTCTTCGTCGAGCGCGCCCAGCGCCGGCTGCTGATCCAGTATCCGAAGCGTCAGGTTGGCAATCGGATGTTCCAGGGCGATACCTCGCATCTGCCGCTGAAGTTGAACACGTCAGGCGTCATTCCGGCAATCTTCGCGTCGTCGCTGCTGCTGCTGCCGGCAACGGTCGCCGGTTTCGCCAACACCTCGGCAATGCCCTCCTGGGTGACATCGATCGTCGCGGCCCTCGGCCACGGTCAACCGCTCTATATGGCGCTGTACGGCGCGCTGATCGCCTTCTTCGCCTTCTTCTATACGGCCATCGTCTTTAATCCGAAGGACACGGCCGACAATCTGAAGAAGCATGGCGGCTTCATTCCCGGCATCCGTCCGGGCGAGCGCACCGCCGAATATATCGACTACGTGCTGACCCGAATCACGGTGATCGGTGCGCTCTATCTCGTCTTCGTCTGCATCCTCCCAGAGATTCTGGTGTCGCAAACCGGCATTCCATTAGCCCTTGGTGGGACTTCGCTTTTGATCGTGGTTAGCGTAACTCTTGATACGGTTGCACAGATCCAGGGTCACCTGATCGCGCAGCAATACGAAGGCCTGATCAAGAAATCGAAGTTGCGTGGAGGAAAGAGGGGGCGATGAGACTTATCCTTTTGGGGCCGCCGGGCGCGGGTAAGGGAACCCAGGCCCAGCGGATCGTGGAAAAGCACGGCATTCCGCAGCTTTCCACTGGAGACATGCTGCGTGCTGCTACCGAAGCTGGCACAGAGGTGGGGAAACGCGCCAAGGCGGTCATGGACGCCGGCAAACTCGTCTCTGATGAGATCGTCATCGCCATCGTCTCTGAGCGAATCGATCAGCCCGATTGCGCCAACGGCTTCATTCTCGATGGTTTTCCTCGCACACTCGTGCAGGCCGATGCCACCGAGGGGATGCTAAAGTCCAAGGGTCTTGACCTCTCAGTGGTTATCGAGTTTCGCGTCGACGACAAGGAACTCATCCGTCGGGTGGATGGTCGATATACCTGCATTCAGTGCGGCACTGTCTATCATGACACTGACAAGCTCCCGGCCAAGGAAGGTGTTTGCGACAAGTGCGGTTCGACTCACTTCAAACGCCGTCCTGATGACAACGCCGAGACCATGATCAAGCGTCTCGAGGTCTACTACAAGGAAACCTCGCCGCTGATCGGCTATTACCATGCCAAGGACAAACTCAAGTCCGTGGACGGCATGGCAGAAATCGATCAGGTGACCGCCGAGGTCGAAAGCATTCTTTCCAAGCTTTAAGGCTTTGAAAATAAACTTGGCGGAACGGTTGCTTTTCAGCAGTGATTCCGCTAAACACCGCGCCAACTCGCGACATTCCATGCGATCGGCGCGGATTTCCCAGGGAAGTCCGGGTGCGGTCGTTTTGACATGTTACGGACGTAAATCTGAACGGGCGGTTCTCAAGACCGCATAACGAAGCCCACTTGCCGGATGGCAACTGGAATGCAAGGAGAATAGGCGTGGCACGTATCGCTGGCGTCAACATCCCGACTGCGAAGCGCGTTGTCATCGCGCTGACCTACATTCACGGGATCGGTTCGAAATTCGCACAGGAAATCGTCGAGAAGGTCGGTATCCCGGCTGAACGCCGTGTGCATCAGCTGACGGACGCAGAAGTCCTTCAGATCCGTGAAGCTATCGACCGCGACTATCAGGTCGAAGGCGATCTTCGTCGCGATACCGCGATGAACATCAAGCGCCTGATGGACCTCGGCTGCTACCGCGGCCTGCGTCATCGCCGCGGCCTTCCGGTCCGCGGTCAGCGCACGCATACCAATGCCCGCACCCGCAAGGGTCCGGCAAAGGCAATCGCTGGCAAGAAGAAGTAATTTCCGGGAAACCGGGGTGGGGAGGCTGGCGGTCTGCGCCGGCCTCTTTTGAGTTTGGAGCGGGACCATATAGGCGCCGTTCCGGTGTAGCCGCTGGCATTACGGCGGTGAAGAGATCAACGAAAGGAATACCATGGCTAAGGAAGCCGTCCGCGTTCGCCGTCGCGAGCGCAAGAATATCTCGTCGGGTGTCGCTCACGTCAACTCGACCTTCAACAACACGATGATCACCATCACCGATGCGCAGGGCAATGCGATCGCCTGGTCGTCGGCTGGCGCCAAGGGCTTCAAGGGCTCGCGCAAGTCGACCCCGTTCGCTGCCCAGATCGCTGCCGAAGACTGCGCCAAGAAGGCCCAGGAGCACGGCATGAAGTCGCTGGAAGTCGAAGTCTGCGGTCCGGGTTCGGGTCGTGAATCGGCTCTGCGCGCGCTCCAGGCTGCAGGTTTCATGATCACGTCCATCCGCGACGTGACCCCGATCCCGCACAATGGCTGCCGTCCGCGCAAGAAGCGCCGCGTCTGATCATCGCTCTCGTCACCGGTGAGCGCCTGCGCGCTCCCGGTGGTTTTCAAGCTCGGTTGCCACGATTGGATGGTGGCAACGAACGGAAGGCAAACTCATGATTCAGAAGAACTGGCAGGAACTGATCAAGCCGAACAAGGTGGAGTTCTCCTCGAGCTCGCGCACCAGGGCGACGCTTGTTGCCGAACCGCTGGAGCGCGGCTTCGGCCTCACCCTCGGCAACGCGCTTCGCCGCGTTCTGCTTTCCTCGCTGCGCGGTGCTGCCGTCACGGCGGTGCAGATCGATGGCGTGCTGCATGAATTCTCCTCGATTCCGGGCGTCCGCGAAGACGTCACGGACATCGTGCTCAACATCAAGGAAATCGCCATCAAGATGGATGGCGACGATGCAAAGCGCATGGTCGTGCGTAAGCAGGGCCCTGGCGTTGTCACGGCTGGCGACATTCAGACGGTCGGCGATATCGAAATCCTCAACCCCGAGCATGTCATCTGCACGCTCGACGAGGGTGCCGAGATCCGCATGGAATTCACCGTCAACAACGGCAAGGGCTATGTTCCGGCCGAACGCAATCGTGCGGAAGATGCTCCGATCGGTCTCATCCCGGTCGACAGCCTCTACTCGCCGGTCAAGAAGGTGTCCTACAAGGTTGAAAATACCCGCGAAGGACAGGTTCTCGACTACGACAAGCTGAACATGACCATCGAAACCGATGGCTCGATCACCGGCGAAGACGCCGTCGCTTTTGCGGCGCGCATCCTCCAGGATCAGCTTGGCGTCTTCGTCAACTTCGACGAGCCGCAGAAGGAAACCGAAGAGGAAGCAGTCACCGAACTCGCTTTCAACCCGGCTCTCCTGAAGAAGGTGGACGAACTCGAGCTGTCGGTCCGTTCGGCAAACTGCCTGAAGAACGACAACATCGTCTACATCGGCGACCTCATTCAGAAGACCGAAGCAGAAATGCTCCGCACACCGAATTTTGGTCGCAAGTCGCTGAACGAAATCAAGGAAGTTCTCGCTTCCATGGGCCTGCACCTCGGCATGGAAGTGCCGGCATGGCCGCCCGAGAACATCGAAGATCTCGCCAAGCGTTACGAAGATCAATACTGAAAAAACAAAAGGCAGGCTCTTTCGGCTGCCTTTCCCCGTCAAACAGCAGGCCGATCGCCTGCATGTGCCAGGAAACGGCAGGCCCACTTAGCGTAAGGGCACCTGCATTAAAGGAGAATAGCAATGCGCCATGGTAAAGCCGGCCGCAAGCTGAATAGAACTGCAAGCCACCGCAAGGCGATGTTCGCCAACATGGCGGCTTCGCTGATTACCCACGAGCAGATCGTCACGACCCTGCCGAAGGCCAAGGAAATCCGTCCGATCGTCGAGAAGCTCGTCACGCTCGGCAAGCGCGGCGACCTGCACGCTCGCCGTCAGGCGATCTCGCAGATCCGCGATGCCGCTGTCGTCGCGAAGCTGTTCGACACGATCGCAACGCGTTACGCCACCCGCAACGGCGGCTACCTGCGCATCATGAAGGCCGGCTTCCGCCAGGGCGACAATGCCGCCATGGCCGTGATCGAATTCGTGGATCGCGACGCCTATGCCAAGGGCGCTGCAGACAAGGCCCGCGTCGCTGCTGAAGAGCAGGCCGTCGCCGCTTAAATCCTCCGCTCCGGCGGAAACAGAACAGCCGGGCTGCGAAGCCCGGCTGTTTTTGTTTGTGCACGACAGCGCCGCGCTTCTTTTCAGATCAGCCGTTCAACCGGCTGAGGTGCAGATAGGACAGGTTCATTTGGGCGAAGTCTTTGAAAATCGTCGTCGAGTGCAGTTCCTCCGTCTCATAGCCCTGCTTGCGGTTATTGCGCTCGGGCTGGCGCTCAGACGGTTTGGCTATGCGGCCGATCTGCCCTTCATTGTCGTCAAATATGGTGGATCGGCACTCTGGGGAGCGATGGTCTATCTGCTCGTGGCGCTGTTTGTCGCAAGGTCACGGCCGGCAGCAATTGCTGTTACAGCGCTTTTCATAGCGATCTCGGTGGAATTGTTCCGGCTTTATCACACGCCCTGGCTCGATGCGTTTCGGCTGACCACGGCAGGCGCCCTGCTGCTTGGCCGGGTATTTTCGCTTTGGAATATGCTGGCCTATGCAATCGGCATAGCCACGGCTTGCGCCTTCGATCCCGCACATCGGGCGGCCTTGTCTCCTCGCCGCTAACCTGCCGTCTCACGAACAGACGCCACTGCGCGATTGCGCGTCCGCCCTTTGCCCTTCTGCCTGTTGCGTGCGATCGGCCGGTAGGAGCGGTAGAGGATGAGCGCGATGATCAGCCCGACATAGATATATTGCTCGAGGTCGAGGATCTTGGTCGAGAGCGCGAAGTGCAGCGCCCCGCAGGCGGCGATGATATAGACGAGGCGATGTAGCCAGATCCAGTTCTTGCCGAGGCGGCGGATCGAGAGATTGTTGGATGTCAGCGCCAGCGGAATGAGCATCGCAAGCCCGGCCATGCCGAACATGATGAAGGGGCGCTTCAGCACGTCGTTGATGACGGCGGAAATATCCATCGCCTGGTCAAGCACCATGTAGACGGTGAAATGCATCAGCGCGTAGTAGAAAGTCAGCAGGCCAAGCGCGCGGCGATAGCGCAGATAGTTCCAGCCGAAGAGCTCACGGGCAGGGGAAACGGCAAGGGTCAGGATTAGGAAACGGATCGTCCAGATGCCGAGGAAGAGCTCGAAGGTCTTGACTGGATCGGCGCCGAGCTGATCGGTCGCTCCGAGATAGAAAGTCCAGGCCGCAGGCACGAGCCCGACGACATAAAGCAGCCAGACGGAGGCGGGTTGCCAGCGCTTCGGGATGGCGAGCGACAGTTCCGCCATCAGAAATTCGCCTTCAGGTCCATGCCGGCATAAAGGCTTGCCACCTCGTCGGCATAGCCGTTGAAGGGCAGGGTGGGGTGGCGGCCGGCGCCGAAGAAGCCGCTTTCGCCGATGCGCCGTTCGCTCGCCTGGCTCCAGCGGGGATGGTCGACCGCTGGATTGACGTTGGCGTAGAAGCCGTATTCCTGCGGATTGGTGACCTGCCAGGTATTCTTCGGCTGCTGGTCGGTGAGTGTGATCCTGACGATCGACTTGATGCCCTTGAAGCCGTATTTCCACGGCACGACGAGGCGGATCGGTGCGCCGTTCTGGTTCGGCAGCGTTTCGCCATAGAGCCCGACGGCCAGCAGCGCCAGCGGATGGCGCGCCTCATCGAGGCGCAGACCCTCGACATAGGGCCAGTCGAGCGACTGAAAGAAACCTTTCTGCCCAGGCATCTCCTCCGGCCGCACCACGGTTTCGAAGGCGACGTATTTGGCGCTGCCGAGTGGCTCCACCTTGTCGAGCAGCGATGCCAGCGGAAAGCCGTCCCAGGGGATGACCATCGACCAGGCCTCGACGCAGCGCATCCGGTAGGTGCGCTCCTCGATCGGGAATTCCTTCATCAACGCCTCGAGGTCGAAGGTGCCTGGCTTTTTGACCATGCCGTCAACCTTGATCGTCCACGGCAGCGGCTTGAAATCGCTAGAAAGAGCTGCGGGATCGCCCTTGTCGAGGCCGAACTCATAGAAATTATTGTAGGTCGTGACGTCCTTGATCGGCGTCGCCTTCTCGTCGACCTTGTACTTGCTCTCAACGGCGGAGAGAGCCGCAGCACTCGCCTTGCCGGCGCTGTAGAGCGCCATGGCGCCAAGCGCTGCCGCACCGAGGAATTCACGACGGCGCACATAGATCTGGCGCGGCGTAATCTCCGATGACGCGATCTTCGGTGGGCGATAGCTTGGCATGTCGAAACCTCCTCGGCGGATATCCTGAAATATAGCCCTTAAACGAACCGCCGGCATGTCTAGATTAGTGTCTAAGCCTTGAATATTGCTGACGGGAAGCCAATTTTTTGTGTTCGGTCGTGATGGAATAGGCTGTAACAAAACGTCGCGTCGAACCGTATATGATCGATGGGCCTCATGGCGCTTCTCCCCGGCGTACCGGATTTGGGCTTCCCGGTAGTGACAGCCCCCGTCTATTGGATTAGGACAATTCCAAAAAGCGGCGTTTGCCCGGCCCGCAGGCTCCATGTCGCCCGGCTTCGCCTGATAATTCCGACACGTTGAGGAAGACACCGATGCCAGTTTACCGTTCCAGAACCACGACCCATGGCCGCAACATGGCGGGCGCCCGCGGCCTTTGGCGCGCCACGGGCATGAAGGATTCGGATTTCGGCAAGCCGATCATCGCGGTGGTGAATTCCTTCACCCAGTTCGTGCCCGGCCACGTGCACCTGAAGGACCTTGGCCAGCTCGTTGCCCGCGAGATCGAGGCGGCCGGCGGTGTCGCCAAGGAATTCAACACGATCGCCGTCGATGACGGCATCGCCATGGGCCATGACGGCATGCTTTATTCGCTGCCCTCGCGTGAGCTCATCGCCGACAGCGTCGAATATATGGTCAATGCTCATTGCGCCGACGCCATGGTCTGCATCTCCAATTGCGACAAGATCACCCCCGGCATGCTGATGGCGTCGCTGCGTCTCAATATCCCGACCGTCTTCGTCTCGGGCGGTCCGATGGAAGCCGGCAAGGTCGTGCTGCACGGCAAGACGCATGCGCTCGACCTGGTCGATGCCATGGTCGCCGCAGCCGATGACAAGATCAGCGACGAGGACGTCCAGACCATCGAACGCTCGGCCTGTCCGACCTGTGGTTCCTGCTCCGGCATGTTCACCGCCAATTCGATGAACTGCCTGACGGAAGCCCTCGGCCTGTCGCTGCCCGGCAACGGCTCGACGCTTGCCACCCATCTCGACCGCAAGCGCCTCTTCGTCGAGGCCGGTCATCTGATTGTCGATCTCGCCCGCCGTTATTACGAGCAGGATGACGTCAAGGCGCTGCCGCGCACCATTGCCTCCAAGCAGGCCTTCGAGAATGCCATGACGCTCGATATCGCCATGGGCGGTTCCACCAATACGGTCCTGCACATTCTTGCCGCCGCCCATGAAGGCGAGATCGATTTCAATATGGCCGATATCGACGCGCTGTCGCGCCGCGTGCCGTGCCTGTCGAAGGTCGCACCCGCCAAGAGTGACGTGCATATGGAAGACGTCCACCGCGCCGGCGGCATCATGTCGATCCTCGGCGAACTCGACAAGGGTGGCCTGCTGAACCGCGATTGCCCGACCGTCCATGCCGAGACGCTGGGCGACGCGATCGATCGCTGGGATATCACCCGCACCAACAGCGAAACCGTTCGCAACTTCTATCGTGCCGCACCCGGCGGCATCCCAACCCAGGTCGCCTTCAGCCAGGAAGCCCGCTGGGACGAACTCGACACCGACCGTGAGCACGGCGTCATCCGTTCGGTCGAGCATCCCTTCTCCAAGGATGGTGGTCTTGCCGTGCTCAAGGGCAACCTTGCGATCGACGGCTGCATCGTCAAGACCGCTGGCGTCGATGAATCGATCCTGAAATTCTCCGGCCCCGCCCGCGTCTTCGAAAGCCAGGATTCGTCGGTCAAGGCGATCCTTGCCAACGAGGTCAAGGCCGGCGATGTCGTCGTCATCCGCTACGAAGGCCCGAAGGGCGGTCCGGGCATGCAGGAAATGCTTTATCCGACGAGCTACCTGAAGTCGAAGGGCCTCGGCAAGGCCTGCGCGCTGATCACCGACGGCCGCTTCTCCGGCGGCACTTCCGGCCTCTCGATCGGCCACGCCTCGCCGGAAGCGGCAAATGGCGGCACGATCGGCCTGGTGCGCGAAGGCGACATGATCGACATCGACATCCCCAACCGCACGATCAGCCTGCGTGTCAGCGAGACCGAACTTGCCGCCCGCCGCGCCGAACAGGACGCCAAGGGCTGGTATCCCACAGAAGTCCGCAAGCGCAATGTCACGACCGCGCTGAAGGCCTACGCGGCCTTCGCAACGAGTGCGGACCGCGGTGCCGTGCGCGATCTGAACGCCCGCTGAGCAGCTTCAGCTTACGAACCGTTGATGAAAAGTCAGCGGCTCTTCCAACCGGTCGCTTTCAAAGCGGCCGGTTGATGTTTTTATAGGTCTCGCCGAACTGTTTCAGCCGCTCGTCATAGGCAGCCTTGATACACGCCGCATCCGCTCCGCATTCCTGCCGCTTTTTCAACCAGGCCGTCTGTTCGTCCTGCAATGTTCCGCGCGAACCCATCGCCAGAAGGCCCGAGAGCAAATCGAAAGTCGTAACCATCTTCACGTCGGCGTCGTTGAGTGCGCGGCTGTCGCAGATCGCTTTTTCATCCGGCTTCAATTCTTTCGCATCGCAATCGAAGCTTGCTGCCTGTGCCAGGTTCGATCCAATGAGCAGGATCGCAAAGCCGAGGGCCGCTGTCGTCGTTCTTGTCGTGATCATTCATATGTTCCTATTGCTGCCGGTCAGGCTAGCTTCCGCAGTGCCAGAGCCAGGAAGATGATGCAAATGAGCCAGACGGCAAGGATGAAGATCAGTCCGACCCAGCTGGAGGGACGCTCAATGCGCCTTGTCGCCTCCGTACGAAGCTCGTTCATCACCTCTACTGGCACGAGCCGGATCGCCAGCACGATGCCGAGCGGCACGATAAGGAGGTCGTCGAGATAGCCGAGGACGGGGATGAAATCGGGGATGAGATCGATGGGCGACAGCGCATAGGCTGCAACGGCGCCGGCCACCGCTTTGGCATGCCACGGCACGCGGGAATCGCGGGCGGCAAGCCATAGGGCGACGATGTCACGCTTCAGTGACTTCGCCCAGTTTTTGGCTTTTGATATCAGTTGCATGGCCAATCTTCCTGAATCAAATTCATAATGGAGTTCAACCGGTTCCTAAGACGCCCTCTCGCCTTGTTCTTCCATGCTTCCGCCCTCTTTCCTTTCTAGCGTCGGGCCGCAGAACAGGATGGTTTTAGGCCGGTTCGGCCTAAAATCTGAATCCTGTTCGCAATTAAATAGTTAGAGCATGATGTCGTCCGAAAACCGCTCACGCTTTTCGGCATCATGCTCTAAAACGTTCCTCAAGAGGATTCACAAGGGATACCCATGCAAGGCCTGTTCAAGCGCGCCTCCGTCTCGCTATTCGCTCTCATGCTCGTTCTGCCGGCTGCGGCCCATGCGCAGACGGCAAAGACCGTACCCGAGAGCCAGATGCAGATGCAGCTCTCCTTCGCGCCGCTCGTCAAACAGACGTCAGGCGCCGTCGTCAACGTTTATGCGGAAAAGACCGTCCAGCGGCAGTCGCCCTTTGCTGGCGACCCTTTCTTCGAGCAATTTTTCGGCCAGCAGATGCCGAACCGTTCGGAGAAGCAGTCTTCGCTCGGCTCCGGCGTCATCGTCGAGGCGAACGGCACTGTCGTGACCAACAATCACGTCATCGAGGGCGCCGACGATATCAAGGTGGCGCTCTCGGACGGCCGCGAATTCCCCTGCAAGGTGGTGCTGCGCGACGACCGTGTCGATCTTGCCGTGCTGAAGATCGACACCAAGGAAAGCTTTCCGACATTGCCGATCGGCAATTCCGATACGGTCGAGGTCGGTGATCTCGTGCTGGCAATCGGCAATCCCTTCGGTGTCGGCCAGACGGTGACGAGCGGTATCGTCTCGGCCCTTGCCCGCAACCAGGTGATCAAGAACGAGTTCGGTTTCTTCATCCAGACCGATGCTTCGATCAATCCGGGCAATTCCGGCGGCGCCTTGATGAATATGAAGGGCGAGCTGATCGGCATCAACACGGCGATCTTCTCGCGCGGCGGCGGATCGAACGGCATTGGTTTCGCCATCCCTGCCAATCTGGTCAAGGTCTTCCTCGCGTCGGCCGATGCCGGCGTCAAATCCTTCGAGCGGCCTTATGTCGGCGCAAGCTTCGATGCCGTGACCTCGGAAGTGGCTGAGGCGCTGGGGCTGAACAAGGCCCGCGGCGCGCTCGTCGTCAAGGTTTCGGAAGGTGGGCCGGCGGCCAAGGCCGGGCTGAAGGCCGGCGGAATCGTCACCGCCGTCGATGGAATTTCCGTCGAGCACCCGGATGCGCTGCTCTACCGGCTGACGACGGCCGGTCTCGGCAATTCGGTCAAGCTCACCGTCATTGAGAACGGCCGCGAGGAGCAACTGCCGCTGACGCTCGCCCGTGCCCCGGAAACCTCGCCGCGCGACCAGCGCACGATCGGCGGGCACACGCCGTTCACCGGTGCTGTCGTCGAGAACCTGTCGCCCCGGGTCGCCGACGAGCTGCGCATGCCGCCGGAATCGGCAGGCGTCGTCGTATCCGAGGTGAAGGAGGATTCGCCTGCAGCCCGTCTCGGTTTCGAACAGAAGGATATCATCGTCTCGATCAACGGCACCGATGTGAAGACGACCAGCGAACTGTCCGAGATCGCCGATAGTGACCCCGGCCTCTGGCGGGTCGAGATCGAGCGTGACGGCCAGCGCATCCGGCAATTTTTCCGATGAGCAACGATCTCTTCGCGCCGCGCGTTCCGGAGGAGGTCGCCGCCAGGCGGCCGCTTGCCGACCGGCTGCGGCCGAAGACGCTTGCCGATGTCACCGGTCAGGAACACCTGACCGGTGAGGACGGCGTGCTGAAAAGAATGATCGAAAGCGGCTCGCTCGGCTCGATGATCTTCTGGGGTCCGCCCGGCACCGGCAAGACGACGGTCGCACGGCTGCTGTCGGGCGAGGCGGGCCTGGCCTTCGAGCAGATATCGGCGATCTTTTCCGGCGTCGCCGATCTGAAGAAGGTATTCGAGACAGCCCGTTTGCGGCGTATGGACGGCCGTCAGACGCTGCTCTTCGTCGATGAGATCCATCGTTTCAACCGCGCCCAGCAGGACAGTTTCCTGCCCGTCATGGAGGATGGCACCGTCATCCTCGTCGGCGCCACCACCGAGAACCCATCCTTCGAGCTCAACGCCGCTCTGCTGTCACGTGCCCGCGTGCTCACCTTCAAGTCGCATGACGAGGATAGCCTCGAGGAACTGCTGAAGCGTGCCGAGGCGATCGAGCAGAAGCCGCTGCCGCTGACGGAGGATGCCCGCGTCAGCCTGATCCGCATGGCCGACGGCGACGGCCGCGCGGTGCTGACGCTTGCCGAAGAAGTCTGGCGCGCGGCGCGCGAAGGCGAGAGCTTCGACACAGAAGGCCTGACGCGCATCGTCCAGCGCCGTGCCCCGGTCTACGATAAGGCGCAGGATGGCCACTACAATCTGATCTCGGCACTGCATAAATCCGTACGCGGCTCGGATCCCGATGCCGCGCTCTACTATCTCGCCCGCATGTTCGATGCCGGCGAGGACCCGCTCTATCTCGGCCGGCGGCTGGTGCGCATGGCGGTGGAGGATATCGGTCTTGCCGATCCGCAGGCACTGGTGATCTGCAATGCCGCCAAGGATGCCTATGAGTATCTCGGCTCGCCGGAAGGCGAACTGGCGCTTGCCCAGGCCTGCGTCTATCTCGCCACCGCTCCGAAATCGAATGCCGTCTACACCGCCTTCAAGGCGGCAAGCCAGGCGGCAAAGCAGAACGGTTCGTTGCTGCCGCCGAAGCATATCCTCAATGCGCCGACCAAGCTGATGAAGGGCGAAGGCTACGGCGACGGCTATCGCTACGACCACGATGAGCCGGATGCCTTTTCTGGCCAGGATTATTTCCCGGAGAAGATGGGACGTCAGATCTTCTACGATCCGCCGGAACGCGGCTTCGAGCGCGATATTCGCAAGCGGCTGGAATGGTGGGCAAAACTTCGCAAGGAGCGTAATCCGCGCTGAAACCTGGCGAACCTCAGGAGGCGCGCGGCGTCTTCTGATTTGCCGGCGCGGCGATCACCTTGACGGAAGATTCCGCAAGCCCGTGATGGCCTTCCATATCGACGATGACATGCCAGTGGCCGCTTTCCGGAACGGCGATCTTGATCGGCGATTTGCGTGCCACGCCGCCGATATATTTGAAATCGAGAACCTCGGTGAACCGCTGGAAATTCGGGGCCGTCATCAGGCGGACATTGTTCACCGCATTCAACGACACCTCGATGATCGTTCCGGCGCGTTGTTCCTTGAGATCGTAATGGGTGAAGCGGAAATTCGGTTTCGGCATCGGTCTCGCGGCGTCTGAAGTCTCTGCGCCAGGATTTTACCAGAATGTGGGTTAAGGAAAAGTTGGAAATCGGCCGTTCAGCTCATGTCTTCGTACTCCCGCTGCATGAAAACAGCGGGAGTACGGTAAGATCTAGTGGATATTCGCCGTGCCGCGCGCAAAGGGCGCGAATTCGAGCACCATGCCTGCGGCCGCCCTATGGATATCGGCGGAGGGGCAGTTGCATTCCCCAGCTGCGAAATGGAGGGCGGCCGCTTCATTGATGAAGAGCCCGCCGACGAGGCCGTCGCGGTCGTGGACGATCCAGCGGCCGCTTCTGTCGCGGCCGACGGTGAAGCGGGCGGAAGGCGAAGGTGCTGCAGCGGGAAGGCTGCGGCGTTGCTGTGCATTTGCCATTGTGGTGATCCTTCGGTCCTGATGCTTCACCGGGAGATGAGGTCGAACATCATCTGGACCAGGCCAGCAAAGGCCAGCGTCATCGCAAGGCGGGGCGCAATCGCGGCAAGGCCGGAGAGCATCGAATGGGAGGGATCGGCGGCGAGTGTGCTGATGTGGCTGCGTTGCAGCGGGTCGCTCTCGACACTCGGTTCAGTCAGGCGTGACATCGGTTTGTCCTTTCGAAGTCTCAACCGCCGCTTGATCGAGCGGCGGTGTCACGCTTCAAAAATAAGCTCCGGTGGATAGGGTTTCCATTTGGCGGCGAAAACGAAAATATAAAAATCTCATAGGGATAACGCCATCCCCGCGCTGTTTTCGTCAAGGAAGGGCGCAAGCGCCTTGCCGATGGCCAAACGCACCTCCGGCTCGGCAGCGACAAGCGGAAGGCGAAGCTCGGCCTCCAGGCCGCGCATCAGCCGGAGCGCGTATTTGATCCTCGCCGGATCGCCCTCCGGCCCGAGTGCCGATATCAGCGGCAGCAGCCGATCCTGCAGAGAACGCGCGGCCGAAAGGTTTCCGGCCCGTGCTGCCTGCTGCATCGAGGTGAAGAGCCCTGGCAGAACGTTGGCGCCCGGCGAGATCGCGCCGTCGCCGCCAGCGATGGTGAAGGCGAGCGCGGAAGGGTCATGGCCGGAAAAGAAGCGGAAGCGCTGTCGCAGGATGGGCGAAAGGCCGGCGAAGCGAGCGATGTCGCCCGTCGCGTCGCGAATGCCGACAATCCCGGGATGGCGGCCAGCCTGCCGAGCGTTTCCGTCGAAAGATCGCTCGCCGTCTGCGCCGGCGCGTGGTCGACGATGACAGGCAGTCGGCTCGCCGCTGCCACCTGTTCGAAGTGGTGGATGATGCCTTTCTGCCCGGGCTTGGAATAATTGGGCACGGTGACGAGTGCGGCGGCGGCGCCGAGCGCTTCCGCCTCTTGGGTGAGCGCGATCGTGCTTTCGGTGGAGTTGGTGCCGGTGGCGGCGATGACGGGCACGCGGCCGGCGGCCGATTGGATGCTGAGGTCGATCACCTCAGCGCGCTCCTGCGGCGAAAGCGTCGGGCCTTCCCCTGACACGGAGCAGACAGCAAGCCCGTCGACGCCGCTGAGGATCTGCCATTCTGCAAGCGCCCGAAACGCCGGCCTGTCGAGGCCGCGATGGCGAAACGGTGTGACAAGAGCGGTGATCGCGCCGCCAAGGCGCGGCATTCTCGCCGTTTCCATGGCGGATCTCAGAGCGCGCCGAAAACGATGTAGAGCTCGACGCAGGCGAGCACCACGCCGAAGACGATCAGCGCCTGGGCGGTGCGCTTCTCGCGCATCTGCCGGCTGCCGCGTTTGATCCTGGATGGGCGAAGGGGCTGAAAACCGGAGGACATGACATTTCGCATGGCATTTGACCTTTGCGGTGATGGCGAAAGTCTACTGCTGCCGGCGATAGGAAATCCATTCGGAGCGGGGCACGAAAATATAGGAACGGCATAAAGGCCGATGCGAGAAATTTCGAAGCGTAGTGTCGGAAAGATATGAGCGCCGCCGTCCTTGCGGTATCGATGCAAACACGGAGCAAGGACATGTCGAAGATGACGCTGATTTCGATGATCGCAACGACTGCCGCATTTCTGGCCGCGCCCGATATGGCGAGTGCCGACGGTACCGCGCCGGCGACTGAGGTGAAGAAGGCTGCAGCGCCGATTGTCAGGAAGGGAAGTCTGCGGGTCAACGGTATCGATTATTATTATGAGATCCGCGGCGAGGGCGAGCCGCTGCTGCTCCTTCACGGTGGCCTCGGGCAGATCGAGATGTTCGCGCCCGTCATGCCTGTCTTCACCGACCACCGGCAGGTGATCGCTGTCGATCTGCAGGGCCATGGCCGCACGCCCCTCGGCACGCGGCCGATCGACCTTCCGACCATCGGCGCCGATCTCGCTATCCTGATGAAGCAACTCGGTTACGACAAGCTCGACGTTTTCGGCTATTCCTTCGGCGGCGGGGTGGCGCTGAACATGGCGGCGAACGCGCCCGACCAAGTGCGCCGGCTGGTGATACTCTCGGCACCCTATGCGCAGAACGGCTTCTTCCCGGAGATGCTGCCGCAGCAGGCGGCCGTCGGCGCTGCTATGGCCGACATGATGAAGGACACACCGATGTTCCTCTCCTACAAGGCGGTGGCGCCTGACGTTTCGGAATTTCCGAAGCTGCTCGACGCCATGGGCGCACTGATGCGCGAACCCATCGACTATAGCGATGCCGTCGCCAAGCTCACCATGCCGGTCATGCTGATCTACGGCGATGCCGACATGATCCGCCCCGAGCACATGATCGACTTCTACCACAAGCTCGGCGGCGGTCTGCGCGATGCGGGCTGGATGCGGGAGAACATGTCGAAGAACCGGCTGGCGATCCTGCCCGATCTCACCCACTACGAGACCTTCGCTTCGCCCCTCATGGCGAATATGGCGATGACCTTCCTCGATGGTGGCGGCAAGGCGCCGAACTGGGCCGAGCAGGTCGGAAAGTAAGGGAAGGCGGCCAGGTTTCCCCCGGCCGCCCAGTCCTCTGCACTCAGCTGCTTTGGTTTTCCCGATCCAACTGGGTCACCAGCGCCAGGATCGTTTCCGAAACCGGGGTCGGCACGGCGCTCAGCCGGCCGAGCGCCACCACCATGCCGACCAGCGGCGTAATTTCGAGCGCCTTGCCGCCGATCAGGTCCTGCAGCATCGACGTGCGCACGCCGCCGATATGGCGCGATTGTTCCAGCCGCTGCTCGACGCTCATGCTGAACCGCGCGCCCAGAGCCTCGCCAACGGCGCGGACCTCACTCATCACCTTGCCTACGGTGGCCGAAAGGGCGGGATCCGCCATGATGTCGGTCATCAGCGCCCTGGTCAGCGCGCTGATCGGGTTGAAGGCGGCATTACCCATCAACTTGCTCCAGATCTCGCCGCGAATATCAGGTGTCGTCGTAATGCTGAGGCCGGCGCCGGTCAGCAGCGCGGCGATTGCCTCGAGATCGGGCGAGATTTCGCCGGAGGGCTCGCCGAGCACGAAGCGGCCGTTGTTGGCAAGCTGGATCTCGCCGGGGTTGATCACCTCGGCACCCTGATAAGCGACGCAGCCGATGACGCGCTCCGGCCCGATCAGCCGCCAGAGCCTGCCGCCGGGATCGAGCTCATCGAACTGCAGTTCGGCATGCCGGCTCTGGGTATCGCGGTGAAAATACCACCACGGAATGCCGTTGAGGATCATGATGACGCGGGTGCCCTCCTTGAGGAGGGCTGCAATGCCTTCGGCAGCGGGTGCCAGCTGATGCCCCTTTAGGCCGGTGATGACGAGATCCTGCGGCGGCAATGTCCCGGGATCGTCGGTCGCGGTAAGGCGAACATTGAGCGGCCTTTCCGAATCGGCTTCGCGCAGGCTGAGACCGTTGTCGCGGATGGCGTCGAGATGGGCTCCACGCGCAACGACGGAGATGATGGTGTTGTTTCCGGCTTGGCTTGCAAGCTTGGCGGCGATAGCGCCGCCGAGTGCGCCAGCGCCATAGATGCAGATGGACTTGATGGACATGCTCGCCTCTTCATGGTGGTGATCGAACCTAGATCTAGGTCATTCCAGGTGTGAGGCGAATGCTAATTTGCCGCATCATGCGCTTTCCTGCGGTCACAGCGGCGCTGCCGCCGCATCCCGAGATCTGGGATGCGGCGGGCAGTGCCTTTCAGGCCAAGGCCGTTGCATCGCTTGGAAAATCCGTGGACAGCGCGAGTTCGCGCCAGGCGGCAAGTTCCTTTTCGACGCTGGCATGCTGCTGCTCGATGACGGCCACCGTGTCGCTGCCGAACGGCATCCTTAGCGGCGGATCGGCCGAGTTGACCATCGTCATGATGCCGGTGGCGAGCCTGGCGGGATTGCCGGGCTGGGCATGGTTGGCGTTGGCGGCGAAACTGCGCATGTTGCCGGCCGGCGTGCCTTCGTAATCGGCGATGGAGGCCGGGCTGATCGCCAGCGACGTGTCGGCGAGGAAGTCGGTGCGGAAGAAGCCGGGCTCGACGATCGTCACCTTGATGCCGAAAGGTTCGAGTTCGGCGGCCATCGATTCGGACAAGCCTTCGACAGCGAACTTCGTCGAGCCGTAGACGCCCCAGCCGGGATAGCCGAAGTAACCGCCGATCGAGGAAAAGTTCAGGATGTGGCCGGAGCGCTGGCGGCGCATATAGGGCAGCACGGCGCGCGTCACCTTCAGGAGCCCGAAGACGTTCGTGGCATAGAGCCTTTCGATCTCTTCGGCGGTGGCTTCCTCGACAGCGCCGAGCAGGCCGTAGCCGGCATTGTTGGCGAGAACATCGATACGGCCGAAGCAGGCGATGCCGGCAGCCGCTGCCTCCTTGGCCTGCGCCTCGTTGGTGACGTCGAGGGCAACGGCCAGCAGGTTCGGATGCTCGCCGAACTGCTCGGTGATGGTCTTCGGGTTGCGGGCAGTGGCGATAACGGCATCGCCTGACGCAAGGGCTTCCTTGGTCATCAGCGCGCCGAAGCCGCGGGATGCACCAGTGATGAACCATACTTTCATGACGAATTCCTTTCGAGAGCTATTTGGTTGGCGTCGCATCTCTGCGCTGACCGGTTGAATTTGACCGAAAATCCGTTGCTGTATAAGATTTGTTATTCTTGAAACTATGATGAGTTACATTCAGGAATGCGCGCCACCGAACTTTCCGAACTCGCTGCCTTCGCGGCCGTCGCCCGGCACAAAAGCTTCCGCAAGGCGGGCGAGGAGAGGGGTGTCACCGCCTCCGCGGTCAGCCACGCCGTGCTCAATCTCGAAGATCGGATCGGCATCCGCCTGCTCAACCGCACGACGCGCAGCGTTTCGCTGACCGAGGCCGGCGAACTGTTGATCTCGCATCTCGACCCGGCCTTCGGCGAAATGGCTGCGGCGCTGGATGCGCTGAACCGCTACCGCGACACGCCATTCGGCAAGGTGCGGATCAACGTTCCGAACTCGATCGGCCCCTTCGTCATCGGTCGTGTCATCGGCCCGTTGCTCAAAAAGAATCCCAATTTGCAGCTGGAGATCAACGCCACGGACAGGCTGGTCGATATCGTCGAAGAGGGCTTCGATGCCGGCATCCGCTTCGGCGAACGCGTCACCGAGGGCATGATCGCGTTGCGTATCAAGCCGCGCATCCGCTTGGTCGTCGTCGGCTCGCCCGCCTATTTCGAGACCCGGCCGAAACTGGCGACACCGCACGAACTCAAGCGCCATCTCTGCATCCAGAACATGTTTCCTTCAGGCGCGCGTTACGCCTGGGAATTCGAGAAGGACGGCCAGGCGGTGAGCTTTCAGCCGACCGGACCGCTGTCGCTCGACGATCACGAGCTGATGATGCAGGCAGCGCTCGGCGGCGTCGGCCTTGCCTATGTCTGGGAGCCGCGCGTGGAGAAGGCGATCGCCAGCGGCGAGTTGATCCAGGTGCTGGACGACTGGTGCCAGCCGGAGGAACCGCTCTATCTCTACTATCCGAGCCGCCGCCACATGTCGGCGGGCTTCAGGGCGTTCATCGACGCGATGAAGGCGGAGTAAAAGAGGCCAGCATGCCGGCGATGGTCTGAAGCGCCTCGAAGTAAACCGTAAGGTCGCGGGCGGGATCCGCCGGGAGCGCGGCCGCACGGAACACCTTGCCTCCCGTCGCCTCGACCCCTCCGTCGATCATCAGGTTGTCGGCCATCCCGTGATTTTCGATCGCAATGCCATCCGGTCCGCGTGGGCGCCCGCTCGTCTCATCGATATCGAGCCCCGCATACCAGATCGAGCGAACACGCAGACCGTAGTCGTCGGGGTGATTGGTATAGGCGAAGACCGCTTTTCCCAGCGCAATCATAAAGCCGATCTCATAGACCGTACCCGGATCAGCGCTGACGCCTCGAAAGGGAGTGATGTTGGCAAGGCAGATCTCGGCTCGACGCATGGCATCGTCGTTGCGTGCATAGATCTCTGCGGCCGTCCGCTTCACCGGCGTCTGGTTTTCGTCGCTGCCGGGACCGGTCGGCTCGAAGCCGAACTGGCGCGCCAATCGGCGTTTCTCGGCCATGATGGGCATGGCATCCGGAAGAAAGACTTCCGGGCCGGCAAGGTAAATGGTGGTCATCGGTATCCTTCACTCACAAGCAAGACGAGGCGCCGGGATAGGGGACAGCCAGGCACGTCGTCCATTTCCGACGGAAGCGCGGCAAATGGCAAGCCGTGCAGGCAGGCATTGTTCAATTTTTTAAGAGCAGTCTGATGAATCCACAGTGAACGGGCAGCTGCCAACTTTCATTCCAGGCAGAGTGGAGGGACGTCCAGAGGATCCGCCCTATCTCCGTCATCGAGTCGCCGCTTGATGTGGACGGCCCTCAAGGCGGCCATCGACCGCACCCAGGCCCGGACGGGTGCGGCGATGTTCGTGGAGTGAAAAAGCTTGGGGTTCGAGCCTGTCACCCTTTTGACTCCGGTGGACGAACCGGCCAAAGATGCCGCATGGCCAGTATCGTCGGGAGAGGTTGATGAACGGTCGGATTTTGCCAGTTGGTATTCGAAGAGCCCCAAAGCGGCTCAAACGTCTGTTCCCCGCGTTGGCTGCGCTGATGCTGCTCGCCTCGGCGGCGGTCGGGCGGGACATTGGGCCGCAAAGCTCGGCCTCGCGCGAACAGGTCGAAAAACTTGTCGGCCTCTGGAAAGATCACTTTGCCGGCGCCGATAGCCTGCAGCAGCGGCGGACAGCGTTCAGGACGCTGATGGAGACGATGCCGGGGCCGACGCGCATCCAGGTTCGGCAGGTCGATGCCGACGGCGTCGATGCCGAGCTGATGTGGCCCGCTCGTCTTCATCATCCGATCGGCCAAAGGGTGATCCTCTATATTCATGGCGGCGGCTTTTCCAGCGGCTCGATCCGCACGCATAGCCTGCTTGCCGGCTCGCTCGCCAAAGCCGCATCCAGCGACATTCTTCTCATTGATTATCGACTGATGCCCGAATATGCCTATCCCGCGCAGATCAACGACGCGCTGACGGCCTATCGCTGGCTTCTCGACAACGGCTATCGGAGCGAGAATGTCATCGTGGCCGGAGACGGCGCCGGCGGCAATATCGCGATCGAGACGGTGCTGCGGCAGATGCAGGCGGCAAAGCCGTTGCCGGCGGCTGTGATTGCGCTCAGCCCCATCACCGATCTTGCCGCGACGGGTGACTCCATGACATCAAACGCCGGAAGCGATCCGCTGGTCGGCAAGGACTGGATCGAGACCTTGCGCAAGACCTATCTCCGCAGCCGGTCTCTGACCGATCCCCAGGCATCGCCGCTCTACGCCGACATGGCCGGCTTTCCGCCGCTGTTGCTGCAGGTCGGCTCCGGCGAAGTCCTGCTGGACGATACGCTGCGGCTCGCCGACAAGGCGCGCGTGGCGGGCGTGGACGTCACCACCGAGGTATGGCCCGGCATGCCGCATCAGTGGCAGCTGTTTCCCTCGCTGCTCGACGATGCCGATCGGTCGAGCCAGAATATCGCCGAATTTGCGATCCGGCATTTTGCGGACAAACCGCAGGAATAGGGGCTGCAGGACCAGGCGTCCTGGCGCCTCCGTCATCGCATCATTGCGCGCGAGACGGTGACGGCGCCAGAGGCCGCTCGACCTCTCGGCCGACGCTGAGCGTCTTTCGCACATTCGGCTCCAGCCGCTCGATATAGGCATGGTCGGGTGCAGCACCCAGCGCATCCAGCATTTTCGAGAAGAAACACCGGGCCGCTGCCGCAGCCGTGACGTCGAAGACATCGGCATCGCTTAGCCCGTGTTTCTTCAGCCCGTCTATGTCCTGCTGGGTCACCGACGTCGCATCGCGCGCCACCTTGGCGGCAAAGGCCATGATCGCGCGTTCGCCGGCATCGATCGGCGCCTTGTCCGTCTCGTTGACAACGGCCGTCAGCCCGTCGCTGGTGAAACCCTCGCGCAGCAGCACCGAGCCGTGCGCCAGCATGCAATAGGAGGATTTGAGCTCCTTGGCCGCCGCCAGCGTCACCAGCTCGTAGCGCCGCAAGCTCATATGGCCGCGAATGCTCGAAAGCAGCGCTGCCCAGCTCTCCATCACCTCCGGCCGATGGCCGAAGGCCCGATACATGTTCGGCAGATAACCATAGTTCGCCTCGGCCGACGCATACATCGACGTCGTCTTCTCGCTGGCGGATGCATTGGGGGTGTGAATGAAAGCCATGGCATGATCCTCCTCTATTGTAAGAAGGATAGGGTAGATATTCAGGACAGCAATCCTGAAATATCAGGCAGCGTCATTGGTCGCGGAAGCGTTACCACTTCTCTTGATGGGAAGGGTTACGATAAACGTCGATCCGCATCCTCTTGCGCTTCGAACCTCTATCGAGCCGTTATGCAGTTCGACGATCTGCTTAACCAGGTTGAGGCCGATACCGGTTCCGGCAATCCCGGTCGACGTCCGGGCACGAAAATAACGCTGGAACAGCCGGGGCACGTCTTCGGCATCGATCCCCACCCCATCATCGCTGATCGAAACTTTGACGTTCCCCGTTTCTGCCCATGCCGTGACGCGAATTTCGGAGGTTCCGGGCGCGTACTTGACGGCATTGGAAAGCAGGTTGGTAAAGACCTGCGCCAAAGTGCGGGGATCGGCGTCGATGAACTCCGGCAGCCCATCGATATCCAACACAAGCCTGTGCGACTTTGCGATCGTCGACTGCCGCTCGCAACAGGTTTTTATCAATGATCTCAATGCGCATGCGTCGTAGCTGATGTCGATCTTGCCGGTATCAAGGCGTCCGGCTGACAGGATGCTCTCCATGAGATCGACAATCCGGGTCACCGATGCGCGGATTTGATCGACCTTGTCGCTGAGAAATTCGGGCTCGACCGCCCCCTTTTTTCGCAACAACCGCTGGGCAGCAGCGTCGATGATTGCAAGCGGGGTTCTGAATTCATGGGATGCCATCGCCACGAACTGCCGCTGCAATTCGTTGATGTTCCGCTCCTGCGCCAGCATGCGCTCGAGTTCCCGCGCCTGCCGCTCGACTTCCGCCGTGCGGCTCTGCACTGTCGCTTCGAGCTGATCGTGATGTTGGCGCAGCTCTTCCGCCAGCCGCACGGTCTTGG
The DNA here is from genome assembly GCF_057653455.1 of Rhizobium sp. CB2179. Lineage (NCBI taxonomy): Bacteria > Pseudomonadati > Pseudomonadota > Alphaproteobacteria > Hyphomicrobiales > Rhizobiaceae > Rhizobium > Rhizobium sp. CB2179. Next base: position 1,485,029 of record NZ_CM172781.1, read on the forward strand.
TGACGTCCTCATGGGTGGCCACGTATCCACCGTTTTGCATCGGATTGTGGGTGATCTTGATAACGCGCCCATCGGCCAGGACGATGTTTTGGCTGGCCGGCGCACCGCGGGTTGTCGCTTCGAAGACCACATCAAAATAGGTCGTGGTATCGGCCGGGCCGTTTCCCTCTCGGCTGCGATAGGCGAGGATATCCACAAGTGGTGTCCCCGGTTGCGTTAGCAGGTCCGGCAGATTGTACATCCGCGCGTAGGAGGCGTTGCACAATATCAGGTTCTTGGTCGAATCGAACATGCACAGCCCATGCGGCATGTTGCTGAGCGCTGCGTCGAACCGGCGATGTTGTTCGGTCAGGCTGTCTTCGACGCGAATGAGAGTCGAGATGTCTTCGTAACTGAGGATCCAGCCTCCATCCCGCGATGGCGCGCAGGTCAGTGACACCATTCCTCCGTCGGAAAGGGCAAACTGAGACGTCGGCGGTCCACCGGCCGTCGACCGCCGGGATGCCACTGAACGGCAGTCTGCAGCGCCCGGCAATCCGTGGATATTCATGCCTTTGCGAATGGCGCCTTGCGGAAGACCGAGAATATCAAGCGTGCGTGAATTGAATGCCGTCACCGTACCGGCAGGATCAAGCAGAACGATGCCCTGAGGCAGGCTCTCCAGAATGGATTCAAACGAGTGTGACATCATCCGGCCCTGCTTCAGATCTGGCGCGTTGCACGTATTCGTAGCATTCGTCACAAACGATAAAGTTTCGCTAATGTCTATCGAATCGAGGGATGTTCGAGTGCGCATCGAGAAACAAGGGACGATCCTCTCCGACCATGTCGGCGAATTCGTGGAGAAGCCGTAGTGCCAGAACGGTCAACTCGGCGCGCAGTTTCATGTCTCCATCTGCTCCACTGGGTTTGTCGCAGCGTCTATGAACGCAGAATAGGAGCCCTTCGTGCTTTTGCCGGAATGTCCGCCCATTGCGCCGCATAGATCGCTTCGACGGAAGTACCAGGCGAGCCCGAATCTTCCACATTTTTGCTGCCAACGCATCGGTCGGTCGTGCGCCACGCACGATTTTGCAGGTCGAAAAATATCGACATGTGCCTCTCAGTCAGGGTCATTTTTTAGATCGTTCCAATTTTTATGATGAGATTCCGGCAATCGAGGAGGTGGAAATTTGCCGCATATGCTCCTAACAGATAACGGCACGTATAAATTTCACTTGACAGAATTGGAACGTTCCAAATATTTAAAGCGATCGGTCGATCGTTGGCGCCGGGAGGAAGATGTGACAAAGGCGCGGGTAACCGTCATTGACATTGCGAAAGCCGCAGGCGTCTCGAAATCGACGGTTTCGCTGGTGCTTCAGGGCTCCTCGCTGGTCAATGAGGGGACGCGTACCAAGGTCAATACGGTGATGCGCGAGCTGGGCTACGTCTACAATCGCGGCGCCGCCAATCTTCGGCAGGCCAGTGCCAAGTCGAGGATCATCGGGGTCGTCGTCAACGACCTGACGAACAGCTTCTTCGCGGAGCTGGCAGTCGGCGTCGATATGGTCGTTCAGTCGGCCGGGTTCGTGCAATTCCTGTCGAACACCAGCGAGAGCATCGATAGGCAGCGCGAGGTTGTCGCATCGATGCGGGAACATGGCATTTCGGGGCTCATCGTGTCGCCGGCGCGCGCCACCGATGCCGCAGACTTCAAGCCGCTTGTCGCCGCGGGGATTCCGGTGGTGGTCGTCGTCAGAAACCTGCCTGGCGCCAAAGTCTCGTCCGTCGTCTCCGACAACCAGGCTGGCATGAGGTCCGCGGTCAAGCACCTGGCGGAGCTCGGTCACAAGCGCATCGCTTTTCTCGGCGGCTTTCCCGACACCGCTGTCTTCGACGACCGCCTTGCCGGTTACCGAAACGGCATGGAGGCAGCCGGGCTCGACTACGACCAAGAACTTGTCATCTCGTCTGCGCCTTCGCGAGCCGGTGGGGTGGAGGCGATCGGAAAGGCAATTGTTCTTACCGACAAACCCACGGCAGCCGTCTGCTTCAACGATGCCGTCGCCTTCGGTGTTTGCGACGGATTACGTGCCCGCCGTCTGGAGCCCGGCTCCGACTTCGCGGTCGTCGGTTTCGACGACGTCATCGAGGCTCAGGCGGCGGTTCCGGCGCTCACGACGGTCTCGGTCGATCCGCAGGGCATTGGCCGCCGGGGCGCTCAGCTGCTTCTCAAGCAGATCAATGCGGGCAAGGCCGAGGCGGAGACGGTGACAACAGCCGTTCGGCTGGTCGTTCGCGAGAGCTGTGGCGCCCGCAAGAGCGTAAAAATCGAAACAGGACTCTGAGTAAGGCCCATGAAGAAGCATCTCACCCCGACCGAAGCGGCCGCGCTGATCCCGGATGGCGCTGTTGTAACGGTGTCTTCCTCGAGCGGTCTTGGTTGCCCGGACCTCATGCTGAAGGCGATTGGCGAGCGTTTCGATGCGACCGGCCATCCCCGTGATATCACCACCCTTCATCCTATCGCCGCCGGCGACATGAGCGGCATCAAGGGCGTCGACCATATCGCCAAGAAGGGGCTGCTCAAGCGCATCATCGGTGGTTCCTATCCGTCCGGTCCGTCGTCGTCAGAGCCGCCGCTGATCTGGCAAATGATCACCAACAACGAAATCCCGGCCTACAACATTCCCTCGGGTATCCTCTTCGACATTCATCGCGAGGCCGCGGCGAAGCGGCCGGGTGTCCTGACCAAGATCGGCATCGACACATTCGTCGATCCCAAGCGGCAGGGTTGCGCGATGAACGGCCTGGCTTCGGAGCATCCGGTGGTCAAGCGTGTGCGCTTCGAGGGCGACGACTGGCTGTTCTTTCCCTCGATCGTCCCTGAGGTCGCCATCATCCGCGCCACCACCGCCGACGAGCGCGGCAACCTGACATATGAACATGAAGGCGCCTATCTCGGCGGCCTCGATCAGGCGCTGGCCGCACGCAACAACGGCGGCATCGTCATCGCCCAGGTCAAGCGGATCACCAAGGAAGGCTCGCTGAAGCCCCATGACGTCCGGGTGCCCGGAATGCTGGTCGATTATGTGATCGTCGATCCGGAACAGAAGCAGACGACCCAGACGCAATATGATCCGGCAATTTCCGGGGAGATCTTCCGCCCGCTCGATAGTTTCAGCGTTCCGGAATTCAACGTTCAGAAAGTCATCGCGCGTCGTGTCGCGCAGGAACTGCAAGCGGGAAGCTGCGTCAATCTCGGCTTCGGCATATCGGCCAACGTGCCGCGAATTCTGCTGGAGGAGGGGCTCCACGGCGCGGTCACCTGGGTCATTGAGCAAGGTGCTGTCGGTGGGGTGCCGCTGCTCGACTTCGCCTTTGGCTGCGCCTCCAATGCGGACGCCTATATGCCGTCTCCCTATCAGTTCACCTATTTCCAGGGTGCAGGCTTCGATGCCTCGCTGCTGTCCTTCCTCGAGATCGGCAAAGACGGTTCGGTCAACGTCTCCAAACTCTCCTTCCGGCCGCATGTGACGGCTGGCGCCGGAGGCTTCGTCGACATCACGGCGCGGGCGAAGAAGATCGTATTCTCAGGCATGTTCAACGCCGGAGCGAAGCTTTCGATCTCCGATGGCGCTCTTCTCATCGAGAAGGAAGGCAAGTTGAAGAAACTCGTGAACGAGGTCGAACACGTCACCTTCAGCGGCAGGCGCGCGATCGAGCAGGGGCAGGAGATCACCTATGTCACCGAGCGGTGCGTTATGAAGCTGACGCCCGACGGCGTCGTCCTCACCGAGATTGCCCCAGGCGTCGATCTCCAGTCCCACATCCTCGATCAGTCGGAGTTTCCGCTGATCGTTGCGCCCGACCTGAAGGTCATGGACGCGGCGCTCTTCGCGGAGGCAAACATCGGCCTATCGCTTCCAGAAAAAAGGGCACAGACACTGGAGGGCAGCTTCCATGGCTAGCGGAACCGTCAAGGTTGACGTCGATGGACATGTTGCGACGCTGACGATTTCTCGTCCGGAGAAGCTGAACGCGCTCGACCTCGACATGCTGAAAGCGCTGGCGGACGCGGCCGACGAGGTGGAGGCGAACGCCAATGTGCGCGCTGCCATTCTGACAGGCGAAGGAAAGGGCTTTTCCGCCGGCGGCGATATCAAGGCCTGGGGCGGAATGTTGCCTCAGGAGTTCGGTCATCTCTGGGTTCGCCACGGCCACCGTATCTTCGAAAGACTGGCGACGCTCCGGATGCCGCTGATCGCGGCTCTGAATGGCCATGCCCTCGGGGGAGGGCTTGAACTTGCAGGGGTTGCGGACATTCGCCTTGCCGAGGAACAGATCAAGATCGGTCTGCCGGAAACCGGCCTTGGCATGGTGCCGGGCTGGTCCGGGACGCAGCGTCTCGTCCGCCGGTTCGGGGCGCAGGCCGTCCGACGCATGGCCTTGGGCGGCGAGATATTCACCGCCGAGGAGGCACGCCTGCTCGGGATCGTCGACGCGGTAGTCCCCACAGGAAACGGGCTCACTACTGCCAGGGAATATGCCCAGCGGATTACCGCAAGGGGGCCGGCTGCGACCGAGATCGCGAAGTTGATGATCGCATCGGCAAACGGCGAAGACAACGGAACCGCGGTGGAAGCCCTGGGCTCGATCCTCGCTGCGAAGACCGGCGATCTGAAGGAGGGCGTCGCATCATTCAGCGAGAAGCGCCCGGCAACGTTCAAGGGAGAATGGTAATGACGGTTCTCGTCAACCCCACCGCGCTCAGCGACCACAAAGCGCGTGATTTCAAGATGCTCATCGATGGCAAATGGGAGGCAGGCAGCTCCGATCCGATCGAGCGTGTCGCTCCAAGCCATGGTGTCGTGGTCAGCCGGTTTCCGACCGGCAGTAAGAGGGACGCCGAGCGCGCGATCGCCGCGGCACGCAAGGCCTTCGACCTCGGGCCGTGGCCCCGAATGACCGCTTCTGAACGTTCCGCCATCCTGCTCAAGGCTGCCGATTTGATCGCGGCGCGTGCAGAGGAGCTGGCATTTCTCGATGCGATCGAGGCAGGAAAACCGATCACGCAGGTACGGGGAGAAATTGCCGGCTCGGTTGACATATGGCGCTACGCGGCGGCTCTTGCCCGCGACCTCCATGGTGAAAGCTACAACACGCTCGGCGATGGCACACTCGGCGTCGTCTTGCGCGAAGCGATCGGGGTGGTGTCGATCATCACACCCTGGAACTTTCCGTTCCTGATCGTCGGCCAGAAGCTGCCATTCGCTCTGGCGGCAGGTTGCACGACCGTCGTCAAGCCCTCGGAACTGACCTCGGGATCGACGCTGGTGCTGGGAGAGATCCTGCAGGAGGCAGGCATTCCGGATGGCGTCGTCAACATTGTCACCGGCACGGGACCAGAGGTCGGCGCGGTCATGACGTCGCATCCTGACGTCGACATGGTGTCCTTCACCGGCTCGACCGGCGTCGGAAAGCTGACGATGTCGAATGCCGCACAGACCCTGAAGAAGGTCTCGTTGGAACTGGGTGGGAAGAACCCGCAGATCGTGTTTCCGGATGCCGATCTCGATGCGTTCATCGATGCCGCGGTCTTCGGCGCATACTTCAATGCCGGCGAGTGCTGCAATGCCGGCTCGCGGCTGATCCTTCACAAATCAATCGCTTCCGATGTCGTCAAGCGGATTGCCGAGCTGTCGAAGGCGGTGAAGGTCGGCGACCCGCTCGATCCTTCGACGCAGGTCGGCGCCATCATCACGCCTGAGCATCTGGAGAAGATATCAGGATACGTCGCCGGCGCGAGGGGCAGCGGTGCCCGGGTCGCGCATGGCGGCGAGACGCTCGATCTCGGCATGGGGCAGTTCATGTCGCCGACGATCCTCGAAGAGGTCACCCCCGATATGGCCGTGGCGCGCGAGGAAGTCTTTGGTCCGGTGCTTTCGGTCCTGACATTCGAGACATCCGCCGAAGCGATCAGGATTGCGAATTCCATCGACTACGGCCTGTCGGCCGGTGTCTGGAGCCGCGATTTCGACACGTGCCTGATGGTCGGCCGGTCGGTGCGGGCAGGGACGGTCTGGATGAACACCTTCATGGACGGCGCCTCGGAACTTCCCTTTGGCGGTTACAAGCAAAGCGGCCTCGGCCGTGAGCTCGGCCGCCATGCGGTCGAAGACTACACGGAGACCAAGACGCTCAACATGCATATCGGCAAACGCACCAGCTGGTGGATGCCGCAGACAGAAAAGCTGGCTTAGCGCATCGGCCCGAAAATCGGAATCGATTTTCGGAAAGCACGATGCGTCGATTCAAAGTGTTGCACCGTCCTTTGCGCGTCTGAAAAGACGCGCGGCGCTGCAACGGCGGCCAAACTACGCCCGGGGAGGGCGGGTGATTGGTGCGGGAATGGGTCCCGCATCTTCCAATGTAAGACTGGGAGGTTTTTCGATGAACAAGTTTTTGACCACGACCGCAATGATCGCATTGGCTCTGGCCGGCGCCAGCGTGTCGGCCCACGCCGCTGACGTTAAGGAAGTGCAGATGCTGCACTGGTGGACGTCAGGCGGTGAGGCAGCAGCACTGAACGTTCTGAAGCAGGATCTTTCGAAGGAAGGTTTTGCCTGGAAGGACGTGCCTGTTGCCGGCGGTGGCGGCGATGCGGCGATGACGGCGCTGAAGGCGATGGTTGCGGCCGGCACCTATCCGACAGCCTCGCAGATGCTGGGTTATACCGTGCTCGATTATGCCCAGGCCGGCGTCATGGGCGATCTGACGGAGACGGCCAAGAAGGAAGGCTGGGACAAGTCGGTTCCGGCAGCGCTGCAGAAGTTCTCGGTCTATGACGGCAAGTGGGTTGCAGCCCCGGTCAACGTCCACTCGGTCAACTGGCTGTGGATCAACAAGGCTGTGATGGACAAGATCGGCGGCACCCAGCCGAAGACCTTCGACGAGCTGATCGCACTGCTCGACAAGGCCAAGGCTGCCGGCGTGATCCCGCTGGCGCTTGGCGGCCAGAACTGGCAGGAAGCGACGATGTTCGATTCCATCGTGCTATCGACCGGCGGGCCTGAGTTCTACAAGAAGGCCTTCAACGACCTCGACGAGGAATCGCTGAAGTCCGACACGATGAAGAAGTCGTTCGACAATCTGGCGACGATCATCAAATATGTCGACCCGAACTTCTCGGGCCGCGACTGGAACCTGGCAACCGCCATGGTCATCAAGGGTGACGCGCTGGTGCAGGTGATGGGCGACTGGGCCAAGGGCGAATTCGTCGCCGCCAAGAAGACGCCGGATACCGACTTCCTGTGCTACCGCTTCCCCGGCACCGACGGCAGCGTCGTCTACAACTCCGACATGTTCGGCATGTTCAACGTTCCCGACGACAGCAAGGCGGCCCAGGTGGCGCTGGCGACCGCAACGCTGTCGAAGAGCTTCCAGTCGGCCTTCAACGTCGTCAAGGGTTCGGTGCCGGCTCGTACCGACGTTCCCGATACCGACTTCGATGCTTGCGGCAAGAAGGGCATCGCCGACCTGAAGGCAGCCAACGAAGGCGGCACGCTGTTCGGCTCGCTGGCACAGGGCTACGGCGCTCCTCCGGCGATCGCCAATGCCTACAAGGATGTCGTCTCGAAGTTCGTCCACGGCCAGATCAAGACCTCCGACGAAGCCGTCAAGCAGCTCGTCCAGGCGATCGACGACGCCCGCTGAGATCACTGTCGACTAAAAAAGCTTCCCCGCGTGCTCCGCGGGGAAGCTTCAGGCTTCGCGCCGATCATGCGCGGACAATCATGCCCGGACAATGATGCAGAGCCGATCATGCCCGATATCATCCGGGGCCGATTGTGGGAAGGAGATGACATTCCATGAGCACCGTTGCGACCACCGATCCGGTTTTGACGCCGAGGCAATCGACGGGGATCTCGTTGAGGGGCCGGCTGCAGGATGCGCTGCCGAAGATCGTGCTGGCGCCGAGCTTCGTCATCACCATCATCTTCGTCTACGGCTTCATCGTCTGGACGGCCTATCTGTCGTTCACCAATTCCAAGACCTTTCCCTCCTATGCGCTGACGGGGCCACGCGCCTATCAGCGGCTGTGGCGCTGGACCTTCGAGAGCGATCCGCCGTCTTCCTGGTACACCTCGATCACCAACATGGCGATCTTCGGCTTCCTCTATGTCGGCATCTGCCTGGCGCTCGGCCTGTTCCTCGCCATCCTGCTCGACCAGAAGATCCGCGGTGAGAGCGTGTTGCGGCCGATCTTCCTCTATCCGATGGCGCTCTCCTTCATCGTCACCGGCGTTGCCTGGAAATGGTTCCTCGATCCCGGCCTCGGGCTGGAACAGACGCTGCACCACTTCGGCTGGACGAGCTTCCACTTCGACTGGATCAAGAACAAGGACTTCGTCATCTACACCGTCGTCATCGCCGGCGTCTGGCAGGCGTCGGGCTTCGTCATGGCGATGTTCCTGGCGGGCCTGCGCGGCATCGACGGCGAGATCATGAAGGCCGCCCAGATCGATGGCGCCTCGCCATTCCAGCTCTATCGGCGCATCGTCATTCCACTGCTGCGGCCGATCTTTCTCTCCGCCTTCATCGTGCTCGCCCATATGGCGATCAAGTCCTACGATCTCGTGGTGGCGCTGACCTCCGGCGGCCCTGGTGGCTCGGCCTGGCTGCCGTCGAACTTCATGTATGAATACACCTTCAAGCGCAACGAGATGGCCGTCGGCTCGGCCAGCGCCATCATCATGCTGATGACGATCTCGGCGATCATCGTTCCCTATCTCTATTCCGAACTGAAGGAGAAGGCGCGATGAGCAGCGTGACCGCCCCGACCGCAACGCTGCCGCAGGCCCGCGACAACAGGAACGACAGCAAGAACAGCACCAACACCCGCTGGATCGGCCGCACCGTCATCTACGGCCTGCTGCTGATCTTCGCCGTCCTCTACCTGATGCCGCTCTTCGTCATGCTGACGACCTCGTTCAAGACCATGGACGAGATCCAGAACGGCAACATGCTGGCGCTGCCGCAATCGCCGACCTTCGACCCCTGGATCAAGGCATGGGGCGAGACCTGCGTCGGGCTGACCTGCGCCGGCATCAAGGGCTACTTCTGGAACTCGATCAAGATGGTGGTGCCGGCGGTGGCGATCTCCACCATCATGGGGGCGCTGAACGGCTATGTGCTGACCAAATGGCGCTTTCCCGGCCACACGCTGGTGTTCGGGCTGATGCTGTTTGCCTGCTTCATCCCGTTCCAGTCGGTGCTGCTGCCGATGGCAACGATCCTCGGCAGTCTCGGCCGCTTCGGCATGACGCTGCAGAACGCCACGGGTTTGAGCTTTGGCTTCGGCAATCCGACGGTCAATCTGGTCTTCGTGCATGTCGTCTATGGCCTCGGCTTCACGACGCTGTTCTTCCGCAATTTCTACGAGGCCTTTCCGACCGAGCTGGTCAGGGCCGCCCAGGTCGATGGCGCCAGCTTCTTCCAGATCTTCCGCCGCATCATGCTGCCGAACTCGCTGCCGATCATCGTCGTCACGGTGATCTACCAGTTCACCAATATCTGGAACGACTTCCTGTTTGCCTCGGCCTATGCCGGCACCGGTGACACCATGCCGATGACGGTGGCGCTGAACAATGTCGTCAACACCTCGACGGGCGTCGTCGAATACAATGTCAACATGGCGGCGGCGATGATCGCCGCCGTGCCGACGCTCATCGTCTATATCCTCGCCGGCCGCTACTTCGTGCGCGGTCTGATGGCGGGCGCTGTCAAAGGGTAATCCATGGCCTTCCTCGAAATCTCCGGTCTCAAAAAGCGCTTCGGCGCAGTCGACATTCTCAAGGGGATCGACCTCGAACTCGAAAAGGGCGGCTTTCTCGTGCTGGTCGGCCCATCCGGCTGCGGCAAGTCCACCCTGCTCAACACCATTGCCGGGCTGGAGACGATCACCTCAGGCGATATCAAGATCGACGGGCGCGACATCAGCGGCCTGCATCCCTCCAAGCGCGACATCGCCATGGTGTTCCAGTCCTATGCGCTCTATCCGAACATGACGGTGGCGGGCAACATCGCCTTCGGCATGGAGATCCGCGGCGTGCCGAAGGAGGAGCGTGCCAGGGCGATCGCCCAAGTCTCCGACATGCTGCAGATCGGTCATCTGCTCGACCGCAAGCCGAGCCAGCTCTCCGGCGGCCAGCGCCAGCGTGTCGCCATGGGCAGGGCGCTGGTGCGCAATCCGCAGGTCTTCCTGTTCGACGAGCCGCTCTCCAATCTCGATGCCAAGCTGCGCGTCGACATGCGCACCGAGATCAAGCGGCTGCATCAGCGCATGGGCACCACCTTCGTCTATGTCACCCATGACCAGATCGAGGCGATGACGCTGGCGACCAAGATCGCCGTACTGAAGGATGGCGTGCTGCAGCAGTTCGGCACGCCGGCCGAGATCTATAACAGCCCCTCCAACATCTTCGTCGCCGACTTCATGGGCTCGCCGGCGATGAACCTGCTCAACGCCACCGTCGAGAACGGCGCCGGCGGCCTCGAAGTCTCGCTGGAGCGGCCGAATGCCGCCCCGCTCCGACTGCCCGTCATCTCAGGCAATGACGGCCTGACCGCCTATACCGGCAGACAGGTGATCTTCGGCATCCGGCCGGAGGCCTTGACCGATCCCGATGGCGCCGACCGCAAGGCGCGCTCGCTGACCGAGGGCGATTGCCTGATCGAGGTGGTCGAACCGGCCGGCTCCGATACCTTCGCCGTCACCAAGCTCGGCGGTAAATCCGTCGTCGCCCGCCTGCGCGCCGATACCGGCATCGCGCCAGGACAAAACACCCGCCTCGCATTCAATCTCGACAAGGCCGTCTTCTTCGATCCCGAAACACAGGCGCGGATCGGGTGAGGGCCAGGTGCTAACATGAGCGGTTCACCTGACATCGTCATCATCGGTTCAGGCGTTGGCGGCGCCACGGTCGCGGCCGGCCTGGCCGTGACCGGTGCGAAGATATTGATCCTCGAAGCCGGTGATCAGATCGCCGATCTTCCTGTCAACCGCGACCAACGCGCGATCTTCCAGCGGGGACATTTTCGGCCGAAGGAAACCTGGTACGAGGCAAGCGGCAAGGGGTTCAATCCCGGCAACTACTACAATGTCGGCGGGAATTCGAAGTTCTATGGCGCAGTATTGTCGCGTTATCGCAGCCAAGATTTCGACGTCATCGAGCACCGCGAGGGTGTGTCGCCGGCCTGGCCGTTTCCGTATGAAGCCCTGGAGCCGTGGTACTGCAAGGCGGAACGCATGTACCAGGTTCGCGGCAGTCTGGGTGAAGATCCCACCGAACCGCACCACTCGGCTGCCTACGAGTACCCGCCCGTCCCGGACGAGGCGCCGATCGCCGATATCAGGGCGCGCCTCAAGCAGAAAGGCCTGCATCCGTTTTCCCTGCCGCTCGGCCTCGACCTCGACGCCTGGCTCTCCAAAGCACCCACCCCATGGGATGCGCATCCGAACGCCCGCGACGGCAAGATGGACGCCGAGACCGCACCCCTCGCAGTGGCGCTGAGACACCAGAACGTGCGGCTCGAAACCAATGCGCGTGTGACGAGGCTCGACACGGGAGCGGAGGGCCGGATCGACCGGGTGACCTATCTCAAGAACGGGCAGACGGTGACTGTTTCGCCTGAGATCGTGATCCTTTCTGCCGGGGCGGTGCAGTCGTCCGTGCTTTTGCTGCGTTCGAAAAACGACCGCTTTCCAAAGGGTCTGGCGAACTCTTCCGACCAGGTCGGCCGCAACTTCATGAACCACAATGCGTCTGCCGTCATCGGGGTCTCGCCGCGGTTCAGCAATACCTCGATCTACCAGAAGACGTTTGCCTTCAACGACTTCTATCTCTCCGACGGGGAGGGCGGACCGCCCCTCGGCAACGTGCAGCTCCTAGGGCGCATCTCTGAAAAGGTTCTCAAGGGCTCTCTGCCGCAGGCTCCGGAATGGCTTCTGCGCTTCATCACCGGCCATGCCATCGACTTCTATGCGATGAGCGAGGACGTTCCCAATCCCGAAAGCCGCGTCAGGGTGGATGGAGACCGGATTATTCTCCAATGGCAGCGAACCAACTGGGACGCTCATCTCGCACTTGTCGCCAGGCTGAAGGTCATCCTGAAATCGATCGGGTTTCCGATCGTGCTGGCGAGGCCCTTCGACAAGCGCACACCCTCCCATCAGTGCGGAACGATCCGCATCGGAAACGATCCCGCGACCGCGCCGCTCGACGCGTACTGCCGGTCTTATGATCACGAAAATCTCTTCGTCGTCGACGCCAGTTTCCTCCCCACATCGGCTGCGGTCAATCCTGCGCTCACCATCGCCGCCCAAGCGCTGAGAGTGGCAGATCACATCGCGTCGGGGCACTTTGCAGGCATGACACAGGCACTGGCGGGCGCCAGGCCGGATGCAACAGGACAGTAAAATGGGATTCGATTACATCATCACCGGCGCCGGCCCTGCAGGATGCGTGCTGGCAAATCGGCTTAGCGAAGATCCCGATGTCAGCGTACTCCTGCTCGAGGCAGGTGGAGGCGACTGGAATCCTCTTTTTCACATGCCCGCGGGCTTCGCCAAGATGACCAAAGGCGTCGCCAGCTGGGGATGGGAAACCGTTCCCCAGAAACACATGAAAGGCCGCGTGCTTCGTTATACGCAGGCGAAAGTCATCGGTGGCGGCTCGTCCATCAACGCCCAGCTCTATACGCGCGGAAATGCGGCGGATTATGACCTCTGGGCTCGCGAAGACGGTTGCGAGGGCTGGGACTATCGTTCGATTCTTCCCTATTTCAAACGTGCGGAGGACAACCAGCGTTTCGCCGATGACTACCACTCCTATGGTGGTCCGCTCGGCGTCTCGATGCCTGCTGCGCCGCTGCCGATCTGTGACGCCTATATTCGTGCAGGGCAGGAGCTCGGCATTCCCTATAATCACGACTTCAACGGACGCCAGCAGGCGGGCGTGGGATTTTATCAGCTGACGCAGCGCAACCGCCGCCGGTCGTCGGCTTCGCTCGCTTATCTCTCGCCGATCAAGGACCGCAAGAACCTGACGGTCCGGACCGGCGCGCGCGTCGCGCGTATTGTCCTGGAGGGAGGCCGTGCGACGGGCGTCGAGATCGTGACCTCGCGCGGCTTGGAGGTCGTGCGCGCCGAACGCGAAGTATTGATTTCCTCCGGCGCCATTGGATCGCCGAAGCTGCTTTTGCAGTCCGGCATAGGACCGGCCAACCATCTGCGGTCGGTGGGCGTCAAGGTGCTTCACGATCTGCCGGGTGTCGGCGGCAACCTCCAGGATCACCTGGATCTTTTCGTCATCGCTGAATGCACCGGCGATCACACCTATGACGGTGTTGCAAAACTCCACCGGACACTTTGGGCCGGGATTCAATATGTCCTGTTCCGCACCGGACCGGTCGCCTCGTCGCTCTTCGAGACCGGCGGCTTCTGGTACGCAGATCCTGAAGCCCGTTCGCCTGATATCCAGTTCCACCTCGGCCTGGGTTCGGGCATCGAAGCGGGTGTCGAACGGCTCAAGAATGCCGGCGTGACGCTTAACTCCGCCTATCTGCATCCGCGGTCGCGGGGGACGGTGCGTCTGTCATCCTCCGATCCGGCCGCCTCTCCATTGATCGACCCCAACTACTGGTCCGATCCCCACGACAGGACGATGTCCCTGGAAGGGCTCAAGCTCGCGCGCGAGATCATGCAGCAGGCGGCGCTGAAGCCCTATGTCATGGCCGAAAGACTTCCTGGACCGAAGGTGATGACCGACGAGCAGCTTTTCGACTACGGCTGCGCCAACGCAAAGACCGACCATCATCCGGTCGGCACCTGCAAGATGGGAGCGGGACCCGACGCGGTTGTCGGGCTTGATCTCAAGGTCCATGGCCTGGAAGGCCTCAGGGTCTGCGATTCATCCGTCATGCCGCGCGTCCCGTCATGCAATACCAACGCTCCGACGATCATGGTCGGCGAAAAAGGATCGGACCTCATCCGGGGCTTGCCGGCACTTGCCCCCACCATCTTTGCCTACGAACGCAACGATGCGAGGCCTCGGGCCCGCACCGAAATCCGGTAGGCCATGTCGAGAGGAGAGACGACAATGTCTGAAGTCAGAGTTGCAGTGCTTGGCGCCTCGGGTTGGATGGGAAAGGTCCACACGATGGCTTATCAGACCTTTCCGCATTTCTTCGGAGTCTCGGACGGCACGGCACGGATCGTCGCTCTCGTCGAAGGTCCCTCCAAGGCAGCCGGGGATCTTTCCCACAGGGCGCCGGGTGCAAGAATTCTTCAGGATTGGAATCTGGCGGTCGCTGATCCTGAGGTCGATCTGATCGATATCTGCCTGCCCGACCACCTTCATTACCAGGTGGCCAAGGCGGCCTTGCTGGCCGGCAAACATGTCTATTGCGAAAAGCCATTGGCAAACACCGCCGCCGAAGCGCGGGAACTGGCCGACATCGCCAGGGAAAAGGGTGTCGTTACCCGCGTCGGACACGCCTTTCCCCGGAATCCCGTCCATGATCTGGCGAAAGATATCATTCAATCCGGCGAAATCGGCGAGATCAAGCTGTTCCGCGGCTGCCAGCACGTCGACATGTATGGCGATCCAAACGCGCCCTTCATGTGGCGGGCCGACGGAAAGCTCGCGCCGACCGGGATCGTCGGTGATACCGGCTCGCACATCTTCAGCTTCATGGATTTCCTGGTCGGGCGAGTCAGTTCCCTGATTGCCGACAATCTCATCGTGACGCCGCGTCGGCCTGTCGTCGAGGGCCTTGCCTATGGCGAACAGATGAAACTGTCAGGCAACGAGTCCTGGGCTGATATCACCAACCCCGATGCGACGAACCTGTTGTGCCGGTTCGAGAACGGTGCCGGCGGGATCGTCGATTTCAGCCGTGTCGCGACCGGCCGCAAGTTCATGCAGACCTACGAAATCTATGGAACGAAAGGCAGCATCGCCTATAGCTATGACGAGATAAACCGGCTGCGCTTCTATTCCAACGACGACCGGACGGGGCGGCGCGGCTTTCGGGAGATCGACGTGGGTCCTGAAAATCCCACCTTCAGGGCTTTCCTTCCTCTGCCGAATTTCGGTCTGGGCTACAATGAAAGCAAGATCATCGAGGTGGCCGAGGTGATCCGCTCGATTGTTGCAAACAGGCCGATGTGGCCGACATTCGCTACCGGCCACCACATCTGCCAGATCGTCGACGCATGCATGGAGTCCTCCCGGCAAAAACGCTGGGTCGACATCCCGCTGGGTTGAACGCCGATGACCATAGACGTTCCGCAGGAAATTCTTGACGCACTGACCGATGTCGACATGCCGCGGCTCCCAACCGAGCCCACCCCTTTCGACGTGGTCCGGCTCGCCGGCCTCGAGGTGCCGGTCTATCGGGCTGGTTGCGTCGTCGTCGGATCCGGCGCGGCAGGTCTGCGTGCGGCGGTGGAAATGAAGCGGCGCGGCGATGACGTCGTCATTATCAGCCAAAGCGCGTGGGGTGGAACCTCGGCCTGTTCTGGATCCGACAAACAGACCCTTCACACTGCAAACACTGCCGATCAGGGCGACAATTACAAGGCGATGGCCCGAGCCATCCGCAGCGGCGGCGCAATGGACGAGGACACCGCGTATGTCGAGGCTGTGGGATCGTCCCGGATGATGGCATCGCTCCAGTTCTTAGGTCTGCCGCTGCCTCAGGATCCGCTTGGCGGGACGCTCAGATATCAGACCGACCATGACGAGGTCGGCCGCGCCACCAGTTGTGGCCCGCGCACATCGCGCCTGATGGTCAAGGTGCTGGCTGAGGAGGCGATCCGGCTCGGAGTGCCGTTTTACAACCAGACCACCGCGGTAAAGATCCTCACCGAGGGCGATGGCGATGACCGCCATGTTGTCGGAATACTCGCCATGCGCGCCAGCGACCGCACGGAGGAGAACCCGCTGGGCATCGCGCTGTTCGTCAGTGGCGTGATTGTGCTCGCCGCCGGCGGGCCGGGTGAACTATATCGCGACAGCGTTTATCCCAACGGCTGCTTCGGCTCTCTCGGATTGGCGCTCGAGGCAGGCGTCGAGCTCGTCAACCTGACCGAAAGCCAGTTTGGTATCGGAACACGCAGGGAAGGGTTCCCATGGAATCTGTCGGGCACATACGTCCAGGCGATCCCGCATATCTACTCGCTCGATTCAGACGGCGCCGAACACCATTTCCTGGCAGAATACTATCGCAGCACGCAGGAGCTGGCTTCGAATGTCTTCCGCAAGGGCTATCAGTGGCCATTTCACGCGACGCGCATGCTCGATTTCGGCTCGAGCCTGGTAGACCTTGCCATCTCCCGGGAAACCGCCGCAGGGCGGCGCGTCTTTATGGACTTCAATCGCAATCCCCTATCCGTGCCGGGCGACCTGCCATTCAGTCTGGAGAGACTTGACGAAGACGTCCGCGACTATCTCGGCAAGGCCGGCGCCGACCAGGACATGCCGATCGATCGATTGAAGCATATGAACCCGCTCGCGATCGAGCTCTACCGCCGCTACAAGGTCGATATTGCCGAGGAGCCGCTGGAATTTGCCGTCAACAACCAGCACATGAACGGCGGCATCATGGTCGACACCTGGGGCCGCAGCAGTCTCGGCGGCTGTTACGCGATCGGAGAAGCGGCGGGCACACACGGCGTGACGAGGCCGGGTGGAGCGGCGCTCAATGCCGGGCAAGTCTTCGGTACGCGCGCGGCAGAGCACATCAGCGCGAGCGGCAGGGCAAAGCGGTCGGCGGGAGATGACATCGCCGATATCGCAGAGGCGGGCATCGCCGACCTCCGTGCCGTCCTTCGGACCGAGGGCCCGCTCACCGTCAAATCGATCCGTTCGCAAGTGCAGGCGCGAATGAGCGAAAAGGCTGGCATCATCTGTGATCAAGAAAGCGTAGGCCGGGCCTTGATCGAAGCGCGCAAACTGAACGCTGAAATCCATGCGAACGGCATTGCCTACGCTCGCGCAGCGGAGGCCGTTCGAGGTGTGCAATGGCGGCATATGGCGCTCGTGTCGGAAGCCGTGCTCAGCGCGCTTGATTTCTTCATTCGCAATGGAGGCGGCAGCCGTGGCGCGCGGGCGATATGCGATGCCGAAGGCGAATCCCTTCCGCTGGCGCGTTCAGGGCCGTTGCAGGATTATCGTTTTCGGAAGGAACGCGAGGCGCATCGCAAGGAACAGATCGTCGTTCGGCTTGATGGCGATGAGATCAGGCTTTCAACCCGTCCGAACCGCATGCTGGATGAAAGCGCCAAGTCCTTCTTCGAGCGAGACTGGCCAGCCTGGTTGACAGGCCGCATCTACGATCTGGGCGCGGACAAATGAGGCGATGCCGGTAGGCGTCACTTCGAGACGGAGCCGTGCGGCTGATCAATCGGGATTCGAAACCGGGGGGGGAACTCCGACGCGCTCGGTGTCGTCAGAGCCTTCGGATATAGCTTCCTCGCTTCTGCGCACCCGCCTTGGCGGATCCTTGCCTTCGACCGGCTTCGGCGACAACTGGTCGTCGGCCTGGATCTCGTCGGTGTTCAGGTAGTTCTTGCTTTCGTCCATAGCGGTTGCGTCCGGTTGGAAAATTGCGGGGCAAATGCCGTCCCGCGCTTTTGGGCTAACTCTCGGCGACGTGACAGGTTCCCTCGCTCGCGAGCGGCCTCCGGCTTATAAATCGGCTCCAGCTTCGGAAACGTCGAGCTCGATCATGACGGGCGCGTGGTCGCTCGTATGCTCCCAGCCGCGCGGTTTTTTCCGGACGGTTGCCGATCGAAGCAATGGGGCGACTGCCGGACTGAGCAGGAAGTGGTCGATCCGAAGCCCTGCGTCACGTTCGAAGCTGGTCCGCCAGTATTTCCAGAAGGTGTAGATCCGCTCTTCTGGATGCAAATGCCTGACCGCATCGGTCCAGCCCTGAGCGACGAGATGAGCATAGGCCTTGCGCACTTCCGGCCTGAAGAGGGCGTCGTCCAGCCAGCGTTCCGGCTTGTAGACGTCGATCTCCGTCGGCATGACGTTGAAGTCGCCGGCCAGGATCGAAGGCACCCCGAGCTCCAGGAGTTCGGCGGCGTAGTCCTGCAGGCGACGGAACCAGCGAAGCTTGTACTCGAACTTCGCTCCCGGGAACGGATTGCCGTTGGGAAGATACAGGCATCCGACCAGAATGCCGTCGACGGCAGCTTCGATATAGCGGCTATGGGTATCATCGGGATCGCCGGGAAGACCGCGACGCGTCAGGATCGGTGTCTTGCCTTTCGCCAGGATGGCCACCCCGTTCCAGGATCTCTGCCCGTGCCAGATGGCGCCGTAGCCGGCCCGTTCGATCTCCTTTCGCGGAAACCCGGCATCGTCTGTCTTCAGTTCCTGGAGGCAGACTACATCAGGGACATCCTCCTTGAGCCAGCGCAGCAGGATGTCCAGTCGCCCATTGATCCCGTTGACATTGTAGGTTGCGATTTTCACGATGCCCTCGGAAGTCGAAGCACGGACGGGCTCTAGAAGCGCTCCTGAGTTTCGTCCTCAGGAAATCTGAGCCCGCAATCGTCCCAATGGAGGCGGCTCTCCACACCGCAATGGTCCGCCGGTCGAATCCTCTCGGGGTGATCGAGCGAGCCGACTGTCACTTGGCTCCTCAACGCGTCGCGCCGAAGACGAAGGCGATGCCGGCGACGATCGCTGCGGCTGTCAGCGGCTGCCGGCGTATGCGATCCTCGAGGTCATGGACGAATGTGCGAGCTTCCGTCTTTGCCAGGCGGGCTGTTCTAGAAGCCAGCTCCGAAGCAGATTCCGCCATCCGACCGGCTTCTTTCTGAAGCGCGCGCATTTCTTCGCGATCGACGTCAAATCTCTCTGAGGGGTGTGCGGTTTCGCCGCTCACGCGCAGGGCTTGATCGACGAGCGGAAACTCCTCGTCCAGCCTGGTGGGATCTGGCTCACGCTTCACACGCTCGGCCGCCTCGACGTCGCTGCGGCCAGCAGGAATGGAGGTGTGGGTGGCTGACACCGGGTCGGACGCCGGAAATGTATCCTCGATTGCTTTGTCGAGTTCGCCTTTTTGGGCCCGGTTTCGCTGCTCTGCCTGCTCTTTTCGCATCGACTGGACTGCAGGGGAGTCGTTCGGATTTGCCATTGGGGTTTCCTCTGTTGCACTTCGACAATCAAAGCGACGACAGGGAAAGAAGTTCCATAGAAATGCTTCCGAGCATTGCAATCGGGTCACGCCGGACCAAAGTCTTGCCGGCCCTACTACCTAGGTCGGTTGCATTCTTTACGAGGAACAGCGAGAAATCTCATACGTCATATATTGTATGGGAAACGGCCGGGAACGGACGAACGAGGCTATGGCATGAGTATCCGGAAACGCGATTTTCTGAGATTGGGCGGCAGCGCCGCGGTCGCCCTCGTCGCTGCCGCATCACCAGCCAGTTTGAATTTTGGCGGTTCCCTTCCTGTTCTGGCAGTGGACTTTGCGCAGGCAAAGGACGGCAACAACGGGAATGGTGGAGGGAATGGCAACGGCGGCGGCAATGGCAATGGCAATGGCAATGGGGGAGGGAATGGCAACGGTGGCGGCAACGGCAACAGCGGTTCCGGGAACTCCTCCGGTGGGAATTCCTCCGGCGGCGGAGGGTCCTCCTCCTCCTCCTCCTCTAGCACCGGGTCGTCAGCAGGATCGGGAGCGAGAGCGACAGCTGCGTCCGATGGCTCGATCGACGTCCGTCATTCGAATGGTATCACTGAAGTCCTGCAGCGCGGTCGCTACATTATGAAGGACTCGAAGGGCCGGACGATCATAAATCGACAGGCGACGGCCAACGATGCCCGCCGGCTGAGCCGCTTTCTTCGCTGAAGCGTGATCGTCGGGCGACAATATCTTTCAGCGCCGTTCCCGCCATTGTAGAGCCGCTTCAGTCCTGTTCGAGGCGCCAAGCTTGCTCAGAATCTGAGTCATATGGTGTTTCACGGTCTTTTCCTGCAGGCTGAGGCGCAAGCCGATATGCTTGTTTGACAGGCCTTGGGCGACAAGATCCATCACCTCGCGTTCCCGGGGCGTCAGACTGTTCTTGTCGGAGGTTCCGCCATTCAGCGAATTCTCCATGACTTTTGCCGACATCGTCGGCGAGATATATCGCGAGCCACGCAGGACGGTCTGGATTGCTTCGGCGAGGCCACGCGAACCGACACCTTTCAGAACATAACCCATCGCGCCCCGTTGCAGAGCTCCCAGCAAGGTGTCCACCTCCTCCGATACCGTCAACATCAGCACTTTCGTTGTGGGGCTCCGCGCCAGGACGTCACTGACCGCAGACAGCCCGCCGCCGGGCATCGAGACGTCGAGAAGCATGATGTCGGGGTGGTTGTCCGAGGCGATCATCGCCGCGTCGTCGCTGCTGGCTCCCTCACCAACGACGACAAAGCCGCTGATCTCCGACAGGCTACGCGTTACACCCTCTCGAAAAAGCGGATGATCGTCCACGACGCCGATGGTGATTGATGTCATCTCTACTCTCCCACTTCCATTGGCTCGAAGATCATGGTCACGGTCGTTCCTCCTTCGCCTGTCTTGATGTCGAAGGATCCTCCCAGGCTGTCGATGCGCTCCCGCAACCCAACGAGGCCAAGGCTCGTTGGCCTCACCTCCGTCGGATCGAAGCCGTCGCCGCGATCGCTGACCTCGACACGGACATGACCCTTGTGCGAGACGGCCCTGACCGCCTGCTGAACGCCGCCGCCGTGGCGATAAGCGTTGTTCAAGGCTTCTTGAACGAAGCGATAGATACAGATTTTCACGGCGGGAGGAAGGTCCGGTCCATCTTCGTCGACAATCGTTTCGACATGGCTTTCGGTCTTGTGCCGATGCGCGTCGACGACCCGCGTGACGATCTCGGTGATTGAGGATTTTTCGATCTGCGGAAGCACCAGCCCACTGCAGATATTGCGGATTTCCGTCATCGCCTCGGCAAGGCTCGAACGTATCCAGGCAAGCTCCTTTTCGCGCGCTTCGGGCTGGGTGGAGGCATTGATCAACACGTCGCTGTCCAGGCGCAGTGAGGCATAGGCAATGTGCTGGGCTGGACCGTCATGCAGATCTGCACCGATGCTGCGCAAATATGTTTCGTTCAGCGCTGCCGCCCGCTGGGAGGCGCGCTGCAGACGACGCTGGAGTCCACGGTTTTCCGCCAGCAGCGCAGACAGTTCGGTGACGCGTTCGTTGAGATCCTTGCGCTGCGCCTCGATCGTGCGGCTACCCCGGAACACCAGAACGGAGAGAACAAGGAAAAAGGTCGCCGTCAGAGCGGCGACGGCGCCCCAGCTCCGGAGCCTGGCATGCGCCAGACTATCGCCCAGTCCTTCTGCTGTCTCGTAGAACTCAAGGACGGCGACCGCCTGTCCGGACCATGGCTGGAGCACAGGATTATAGATCTCCATCAGCGGCTTGCCGAGCGCGCGCTCCTTGTCGCTTTCCGGATCGCTGGCGATTTCGTAGCGCGCGACGAGAGATCCTGCGAATGCCCTTTGCAGCTTGTCGCTGACCGCAAACGTCTTGCCCACCAGCTCCTTCTCGTTCGAATAGAGGATGGTGCCGTCGTTTCGCCACAGCTTGAACGAAACAAGGCGTTTGCCGAGTGCACCCTGACCGAGCGTCTCGTCCAGAGCCTGGGCACTCGCATCGTCCAGCAGTGACTCGGTTTGCATATTGGGAAGTAGCGGCGCGATCACGCTGTCCACATAAAGCGCCGTCGCCGCGCCCGAATTGTGGATGACGGTCTCCTCGATCAGGTGGCTTACAAAAAAGCCCACCACGAACATGGCGGCGATCGAAATGAGCCCACCCGCGATGAAGAACTGGGAGGCGAGTGAGCGGGCATTCCAGCGGCGAAGCCAATTCATTTTGATACCGGTAAGAGACTGCCCGATTAACCTACCGCGTCTTTAGGGTTTTCCAAACAGCATCAGGGCACATTCCTGGTGTCGAACACCTCGGCGCCTCTTATGCTTTGGGTCAACCCGACGGTGTCGCCTGATATGGCTGCGCCGAAGATGTAGAGAAGGGCGGCCAGAACGATGACTAGTGCGAAGACGGACGCGTTACAGGCGCCATTCACTCGGGACCTATGACTCTGGTTCATGTTCAGATCTCCTTCCGTATCGTTCGAAACGGCGCGAGTCCGATGCGCGTTCCACCTCAGGGACTTCGGTCGGAGGAGGTTGGGACCAAGGTCTGACCCCCGTAGACATCAGCAGATTCAGGCATATTTCCTGACCGACCGACTTGGGTTTGGAGGCTTGTGAGTGACGATTTCCATGGACATCGAAGGCAGCGCCCGCGCCGCATCTATCGCTTCTCTCAAGCCGTTCGAGGAAGGCGTCGCCGAATTTTACGATAGCCTTCTCGTGCCGATCCCCTTCGAGCCCTATGCCTCGGAGTTGGCGATCGTCGCCGAGCGCTAGCGGACCAATCGCGCGATTTTTCAAATGGAATTCCAAAGCTCTGTCCGCCAAGGTGTGACGGCGCAGGGATTCAGCTCGTGCGCTGCGTGTAGGAAGGTTCTTGCATCGCGCGGATGACGTGCTGCTCGATCTCGAAGCAGGTCTCGTCGTATTCCCGTACGAGGTTCGAATTGGATGGTCGTCCTCGAAGTTTGTCGCGCGCTTCGACTGCCATCTGGTAGGCCTCGAAGAGCTCGAGCTGCAACGGGTCGCACGCTGCCATGATCAGCGTCCGCATATGCGGCAAACGCATCGCCAGGCGCCGGCGCCCAGCTTCCCGGCGGTTGGATCGTGCCATCTCCTTCAGTCTCCTGCCTCCTGTATAATTCCTCAAAACGGCATCGATTTAAGGATAAATTATGCAGTAATTCAAAGTGTTACAGCGTCCTTTACGCGTCTGAAAAGACGCGTGGCGCTGTAAGCCCGTATGTGGGGTCTTCGATCCTGAAGTAGCGCCGGCGACGGGCATTGACATGGGTTTGGGACCAAAGGCCAGGGTCTATCAGACTGAAGTCCGGGCCGTGGAACGACCGCGCCTCCAGCTAGTTGGTTTGCCAGCGGTCACGAAGGCCGCCTCGAAACAGAAGGAGGAGAAAATGATCTCCAAGCTTATCGTCGGTGCGGCAACTGCCGCGACCCTGATGTCGGGCATCGCATTCGCCCAGTCCTCGACCGTCAACGGTGCGGCGGGTGGCGCGATCACTGGGGCGATCGTCGGCGGCCCCGTTGGCGCTGCTGTCGGCGGCGTTGCCGGCGCAGTCGTGGGTACGGCGATCGATCCGCCGCCGCAAAAGGTCGTCACCTATGTCCGCGAGGCTCCGGCACCATCGGCGCGCGTGGTCATGAAGGAGAAGGTTGTCGTCGGCCAGCCCCTGCCGGAGACGGTTGTCGTGACGCCTATTCCGGATGACCCGACCTATGCTTACGCGGTCGTCAATGATGAACGTGTCATCGTCGAACCGTCGTCCCGCAAGGTGATCCAGGTTATCAAGTGATCTGATCCTACACGCGGCCTCCGCCGCGTCCTCCATCCGGAAATCATCGCTCAAGTCTGGGAACCGCCGCACGACCGACGGCAGCGTCGTCGTGCGGCCAAAAACAGCCGATGCCCCGGCGGCGACTCCGCCGCCGGAGCGCCAACGAGGAGAGGAACATGATCTATTCCGAAGAGAAATCCCGTGGTCTGGCCGTGCCGCTGATCGCCATCGTGCTGGCAATCGCCGGCATTCTCGCCGTGCTTTTCGCCACCGGCCGCCGACATAGCAGTGCCGCCGGCCGCGTCTGGATTCCACAGGCTCAACAGCAGGGGTCGGGACGATGAAAGCCATCGCATCGGTTGCCTTTGGCATCTTAAGCTCGGTCGGGGTCTGCGTCGCTGCCGCATCTGTCGCATCCTATGTCGTGGCGGATTCCGAGCCTCACGCCTTCAAGGAGCTCGCAGCGCCCGATCTATGGACGACGACGCCGGTGAAAGTCGATCCTCGGCAGCAGCACTATGAACGAATTGCGCCTCTCTATTCCAGCTATGTGACCGAGGCGTCGGCCAGCGTGGCGTCAGCGGCGAGGCCGAATTCGGCTCGCCCGCGCGCCGAACTTCAGACACCGCAGCCCAGACTTTCGGCCTCGCATCTTAGCTGGTGTGCAAACCGCTACCGCTCTTTCGATCCCGCGACCAACAGCTATCGGGCCTATAGCGGCGAGACCCGCGAATGCGCTTCGCCGTTCCAGCGGACTGTCGCGGAGGCCGGTGAAGGCGTCGGTACGAAAGTGAATGCACAGGCGGCAGCCCGGTGCGCCGCTCGCTACAACTCGTATCGACCGGAAGACAATACGTATCAACCATGGGAAGGACCGCGGCGCAGCTGTGACATGTCGGATCTCGTTGCGACGAGCAATTGATTATCGGCGGTGGTCGCGCGGTGCGGATGATGCTGCACCACGCTGGCGAATCGGACTTAAGTCCGTGTTGCGAACGCTACGGTTGTGATACCCGGTTGTACTAAAGTGTTGGAGATCAGGGATGGCGACGGCGCTGATAACGGAAATCCAGCAGGCGCAGACAAGGCTTCCGCTCTTGAGCCGAGCGGACAGGGGAACCCTTATCGTTCGCATCCTCCGCGAGTTGAAGACGCATCGTCGGGAGGTTCTCGGACATGTGCCGGCCGAGCACTGTGTTTGGATCGACAGGCTGATTGCGTCCGTGTCCTCGACGATATCGGAAATCGCCAACATGCAGGACGCCGAGTTCCATCGGGTCTTGAACGAGTTCGAAAAGCTGATTGCGACGCTCGATGACATTTCGCATGCCGAGAAGCGATCGAAGACAATTCACTGAAAGGGTCGCCAGCGGTGGCCAAACTGGCGCCTCACCGGAAACCGATCCCTTCGCGCCAGCGTTCTCCTTCCATGACAGAAAGGAAATCCGCCGCTGATCACGACGAGGCGCCGTCCGACGAAGACGATGCGAAGCCGGGCGCGGACATTTCCTTCCCTTACGACAGGATGACTGTCGAGCAATTCCGAAGCCGCTTCCCCCGGGCCCGCTGGAGTGATGCCCGAAAGGCGTGGTTCGTTCCCGGACGGACGGCGTCCCGCCGCATCGGACGATGGCTTGCCGAGATCGAGGCCGAAGCCGACGCCCATGCGGATGCGAAGGGACGCGACGCCTTCGTCTTCGATCCCATCGACAGTCCATATCTTGAACTCGGCAAGGCAGGCTTTCGAATCCGCACGCCGTACTCGAAGACCGTCGTCGACGAATTGCGCGAAGTGCCATTCTCACGGTGGGACGGCGATCTCAGGATATGGCACGTTCCCTTTCGGTCCTATGAGGAACTCCGACGCAGATGGTCTGATATCGAGGCGGCGGCTCGCAGAAACGAGCCGGAGGAGAGACGACGTCGAGCCGAGGAGCGGAAGGGGACCGAACAGGATATACGCAGCAAGCTCCGCTCTGCGGAACGAAAGCGTCATCGTTACCCGCTTCGAAGCGACGACCTGCCGCCGATAGGACGTCCTGTGGTCATCGCCTATGGAATCGTCGTCTTTACCGAAATCTCAGGCGAACTGGTCGACCCGGACGTCGTTGTGGACGTCTATCCCGGCATTACTGAGGATCACGTCTGGGGATATTGGCGGCCGCCCACATTCGAAGAACTCGTCCGCACCTGGCCCGCGAAAATGCTTCCGATTCAAAACGCCGAGTGGTGGCTGCCGACGATCGAGGAATTGAGGCCGGCCCGTCGCACGGCAAGATCGCGCGAAGCCAGGAAATACGCGAAGACGCCGTGAGCGCTGCTTGCCGTAGAAAAGAGGATGACTATACCCGATGCCGATCGTCAGGTTCGGTGGCGCAGGGCGTCCACCAGCGCCACGAAAGCCGGAGAGGACTGCCTTCTGCTGGGATAGTAGAGATGGTAGCCATCCCAGTGTGGGGAAAAGGCTTCCAGCACGCGTCTCAGACGGCCTTCCGCGATATGAGGTAGCGCGACGTCTTCCGGTACGTATGCCAAGCCAAGTCCGTCCAGCGCCGCTTCCACACTCTGATAGGAGTTATTGAAGGCAAGCTGTCCCTCCACCCTGATCCTGATCTCTTTCCCGTTGTCTTCGAACTCCCATGCCCAGAAGCCGCCATATGTGGGCAGGCGCTCGTTGATGCAGTTGTGGCGGACAAGGTCCTGCGGATGCTCCGGAACCCCATTGCCGTCGAAATATGAGGGTGCGCCGACGACGGCAAAAGGGAAATCAGGCCCGATGCGTGTCGAGATCATATCTTTCGCCACCTGCTCTCCCATCCGGACGCCGCCGTCGAAGCGCTCGGTCACGATGTCAGACAGCCCGTTTTCGCGCATCAACTCCACCTTGATGTCAGGGTTGTTCGGCAGGAAACGCTGGAGCTTCGGCCAGATGATCCAGTTGATCGCATGGTCGGATGCCGTGATGCGGATGTTCCCGGCCGGCTTTTCCCTGAATTCCGTGATGGTTTCGAGTTGAGCCTCGATCTCGTCGAAATGAGGCCCCACGCCTTGGAACAACCGCTCTCCAGCGTCAGTGAGCGAAACGGCCCGCGTGGTACGGGTCAGCAGCCGGATCCCGAGCCGCGCCTCGAGCTGGCGGACAACGTGGCTGAGCGCCGATTGAGACACGCCCAGCTTCGCAGCCGCCCGCGTAAAGCTCTTCTCTCGGGCGACCGCCAGAAAGGCCATCAGGTCATTGACGCTCTCGCGCGGCATTCACGAGCTCCTTCGGATCAAATGGCCGTTGTACTGAATTTGCTGAGGCTGGACATTGAAATCATCGTGAACACCCCTCTGGCTCGGGTCGCACTGGAACAAGTTGCGCCGCCGGCCATTTGTCGTCCATGAAAACAGCCCTGCCGATGTCGCTGCTCGCTCTGACCATCTCCGTTGGCGGTGCCGCCGCGCGGGAGCTCCGACCCGAAGCAATCAATACCGCGTCGATTGCGTCCATTGGGACTGAGAAGCTGGCACCGGGAGATCCGGACCCGGCGATCGTCCGCCTTCAGGTCCTGCTCGACCGTGCAGGCTCGTCTCCCGGCGTGATCGATGGCCTCTCCGGCGAAAACGTAGACAAGGCCGTGGCCGGCTTCGAGGCGATGAACAATCTTCCTGTCGATGGGAGGCTGGATCCAGAGGTCGCCTCCCGCCTTGAAGGCAATGCCGCCATCGTTGCCCCGATCGTTGAAAGCTATGTCGTCTCGGCAGAGGATGCCGCGGGCCTCGTCGACAAGATTCCCGAAGACTATGGCGAGAAGGCAAAGATGCAGAGCTTGGGATATACCAGCGTTGCCGAGAAGTTATCTGAGCGGTTCCACATGGGTATCGATCTCGTGCATGCGCTCAATCCGGCTTCGCAGTTTGCTGCTGGCGATACGGTGTGGGTTGTGGATCCCGGCCCTCCCAGGGAAGGAAAGGTCAAGAAGATCGAGGCTGACAGGAAGACGGGGCAGGTGCTCGCCTATGCCACGGATGGATCGCTGCTTGCAGTCTATCCCGCGACGATCGGAAGCGAAGACAATCCGGCGCCGTCAGGAAAACACAAGGTCAAGGGTGTCGCGAGGATGCCGGTCTACCGGTATGACCCGAAGCGCAACTTCAAGCAGGGAAAGAACGACAAGGTCTTGACGATCCCGAAAGGGCCGAATGGTCCTGTTGGTACGGTCTGGATCGATCTGACGGAGCCGACTTATGGAATACATGGGACACCGGAACCGAAGCTCATCGACAAGGTTGGCTCGCACGGTTGCGTGCGGTTGACGAACTGGGATGCCGAAGAGTTGGCGGCTATGGTCAAACCAGGGGTCGTGGTGGACTTCGTCAATCGAAGTTCAGCCGCTCCGAAGTGACTGCCTTCTCCAGACGCGATGTGTTGGCGTCGCTCCCTATCATTCGCGATTCACGAAGCTTTGGCTTCGAAAGCCGGGGCGAAATCACCCAGCGATTTTGCCTTGAGGATGGTGGCCTCGATATCTTGCTCCACGATCGCTTCCAGATCGGCGAAGCCGTCGATGACATAGTAGATCGGCTGGAGGATATCGATCCGGTAGGGCGTTCTCAGCACGCTCAGCAGATCGAACGGCCGGAATTCGCACGCCTTCCCCTCCATTGCCGCCTTCGCTTCGCTGGGCGATGAGACGATGCCCGCGCCGAAGCAACGGCGTCCCTGCGGCGTATTGATCAGGCCGAATTCGACAGTGAACCAGAAGATCCGGAACAGATGCCATGAATAGCCCTTGCCGAGGCGGACGGCGGTTTCGCCGAAATGCCGGACGAAATTGGCATAGCTCTGGTTGGTGAGCATGGGGCAGTGGCCGAAGACCTCGTGGAACAGGTCCGGTTCCTCGATATAGTCGATATGCTCGCGACGGCGCAGGAAGGTTGCGAGCGGGAATTTGCCTTGCGACAGAAGCTCATAAAAGCGCGAGGGCGGAATGAGCGCCGGCACGCCTTCGACGCCAAAGCCGGTGGTCTCGTTCAGGCGTCTGTTGACGTCGAGAAGCTGAGCCACCTTATCGGGCTTCAGCCCCAGCATTTTGACGCCGTCCAGATATTCGCGGCAGGCCGTATCGGCCAGCAGCTTCATCTGACGCCGGTAGAGTTCACCCCAGATAACATCTTCATCCGGGGTGTAGTCGTACAAACCATCCGGGCCGGGCAGTTTGGCGGTGTAGCTGCTTTCCTTGGTCATGTGCTGATCCTCCCGAGCAGGGCGCTTTTGCTGCCATTATGATCCGAGTTTGGAGGATTTTCTTTTCTTTCATGCTGGCTGTCGCCATAATGGTGGCAAATATTCCCGAAAGTGACGCCAAAAATGAAAGAACCTGGGAATTTTCGCCGCAAGCTTCTGCAGCTCGTCCAGGCCGACGGCAGTCTGTCGCTGGCCGACCTGGCGGAAAAGGCCGGCATGTCGCAGAGCTCTGCATGGCGGAAGATCCAGGAGCTGGAAGCCGACGGCGTCATCCGCAAGCGTGTGACATTGCTCGATCCTGGAAAACTCGATCTCAAGCTCTGCGTGATCGCGCATGTCACGCTGGAGGATCACCACGAAGAGGCGGTCGCGTCTTTCGCTTCCGTGGTGCTGGAGCGGCCGGAGATCATGGAGTGCTACGCCTTGTCAGGCGCCTTCGACTACATGCTGAAGATAAGGGCAAGCGACGTGGAAAGCTACGAAGCCTTCATGACCCGCTATCTCATGCGCAACCCGCATGTGCGCACCGTCGTCTCGAGCTTCGTGCTGCGCGAGCTGAAATTCTCGACCGAACTGCCGCTCTGAACTGACGCTTACAACCCGGATTACCGCGTGCTGTCACCATGCCAACCGCCTGGCATGTGTATCGGAAAGCCTTCGAATGTCTTCAGCGTGTCGAGCACGATCGACGTCTTCACGTGCTGCACCGACTCGTGGGGCAACAGCACGTCGTTGACGAATTTGGAGAGGTCGGCGAGCCCGCGGGTCGCGACCGTCAGGTGATAATCCATTTCACCGGTCAAGGCATAGGCTTCGAGAACTTCCGGCAGTCCGTTGATCAGCTGGGAAAACCGGCGGGCATTGTCTCTATTATGGGTCGCAAGCGTCACGGAAATGACCACCAGCATATCGAGGCCCAGCTTCTGCCGATCGAGGTAAGCGCGGTAGCTGCGGATATATCCGTCAGCCTCCAGTCTCGTGCGCCGGCGCGAGCATTGCGACGGTGAAAGCGCAATCCGCTCTCCCAACTCGTTGTTCGTCAACCTGCCGTCTTTTTGAAGTTCCTGGAGCAGGCGCAGATCCAATTTGTCGAGCGGTTCATCCATTGCACGAAAACTCCAAAACACTCACGGATCGTGCATAATATCTTCCCGGAGCATAAAGAATGCAAGAACTTTGCGCGCGCTTTGCGCCACACTTTGCATATCAAATGCAATCTCCTCTGGAGGAAAGAAAATGGGTCCTTTCCCGCATGACGCGCCGCCCTCGGAAATCACCGCCGACAATCCGGCCGGCACCGACGGCTTCGAATTCGTCGAATTCGCCCATCCCGAGCCCGAGACGCTGCGCGAGCTCTTCACACGCATGGGCTATGTTGCGGTGGCCAAACACAAGACGAAAGATATCACCGTCTGGCGACAAGGCGACATCAACTATGTCCTGAACGCCGAACCGGGCAGTCATGCCGCGCGTTTCGTCGCAAATCACGGTCCCTGCGCCCCATCGATGGCCTGGCGCGTCGTCGATGCCAAGCACGCTTTCGACCACGCCGTATCAAAAGGCGCTGTTCCCTATGAAGGGGACGACAAGATGCTCGACGTCCCGGCGATTGTCGGCATTGGCGGCTCGCTGCTCTACTTCGTCGAGACCTATGGCGCCAAGGGATCGGCCTACGAGGCCGAGTTCGATTGGCTTGGCGAGCGTAACCCGCATCCCCAGGGGATCGGCTTTTATTATCTCGACCATCTCACCCACAACGTCTTTCGCGGCAACATGGACAAGTGGTGGGATTTTTACCGCAACCTGTTCAATTTCAAGCAGATCCACTTTTTCGATATCGATGGGCGCATCACCGGTCTGGTGAGCCGCGCCATCACCTCGCCCTGCGGCAAAATCCGCATTCCGCTGAATGAATCGAAGGACGACACCAGCCAGATCGAGGAATATCTGAAGAAGTACAAGGGCGAGGGCATTCAGCACATCGCCGTTGGAACGGAGGATATTTACGACGCCACCGACAGACTTGCCGACAACGGCCTGCGCTTCATGCCGGGTCCGCCGGAGACCTATTACGGCATGTCCTATGAACGCGTGAACGGCCATAGTGAACCTGTCGAACGGATGAAGAAGCACGGCATCCTCATCGATGGCGAAGGTGTGGTGAATGGCGGCATGACGAAAATTCTGCTGCAGATCTTCTCCAAGACCGTCATCGGCCCGATCTTCTTCGAGTTCATCCAGCGCAAGGGCGACGAAGGCTTCGGTGAAGGCAACTTCCGGGCGCTTTTCGAGTCGATCGAGGCCGATCAGATCAAGCGTGGTGTCATCGGGACTGCAGCGGAGTAAACTCACTAGCGCCGCGCATCTTTCAGACGCGCGGCGCCGGAGTGTTCGGGGAGGAGTGAGCATGGACCAGACATCGATCCAGGCGTCGGATGGCGAAGCCGCGACGGCAAACACGCTGAAATACATGCCGGGGTTCGGCAACGACTTCGAAACCGAGTCGCTTCCCGGCGCCTTGCCGCAAGGCCAGAACAGCCCGCAGAAGTGCAACTATGGTCTCTATGCGGAGCAGCTTTCCGGCTCGCCGTTCACCGCGCCGCGCGGCACCAACGAAAGGTCCTGGCTTTACCGCATCCGCCCGAGCGTGCGTCACACCCGCCGCTTCTCCAACGCATCCTATCCGCTTTGGAAAACCGCGCCTTGCCTCGACGAACATTCGCTTCCGCTCGGCCAGCTTCGCTGGGATCCCATCCCCGCACCCTCGGAAAGGCTGACATTCCTCGAAGGGGTGCGGACCATCACCACGGCAGGCGATGCCACCACCCAGGTGGGCATGTCAGCCCATGCCTATGTCTTCAATGAGGACATGGTCGACGATTACTTCTTCAATGCCGATGGTGAACTGCTGATCGTGCCGCAGCTCGGCGCCATCAGAGTGTTCACCGAAATGGGCATCATGGATGTCGAGCCCCTGGAAATATGCCTGATCCCGCGCGGCATGATGTTCAAGATTCTGAAGGGCGGCGAGCAGACGGTCTGGCGTGGCTATATCTGCGAGAACTACGGCGCGAAATTCACCCTGCCGGACCGCGGACCGATCGGCGCCAACTGCCTGGCAAACCCGCGCGATTTCAAGACGCCCGTCGCCGCATTCGAGGATAAGGAAACGCCCTGCCGCGTGCATGTGAAGTGGTGCGGAAAGTTCTATGTCACGGATATCGGCCATTCGCCGCTTGATGTGGTGGCCTGGCATGGCAACTACGCCCCGTTCAAATACGACCTGCGGACGTTCTCGCCGGTTGGAGCGATCCGCTTCGATCATCCCGATCCGTCGATTTTTTCGGTGCTGACCGCGCCGACCGAAGATGCGGGCACGGCGAATGTCGATTTCGTGATCTTTCCGCCGCGCTGGCTGGTCGCCGAACACACGTTTCGTCCGCCCTGGTACCACCGCAACATCATGAGCGAATTCATGGGGCTGATCCATGGCCAGTATGACGCCAAGGAGGAGGGCTTTGTGCCTGGTGGCATGAGCCTGCACAACATGATGCTTCCCCACGGGCCGGACGCGCTCGCCTTCGAAAAGGCATCCAATTCTGAGCTCAAGCCCGTGAAGCTCGATCACACCATGGCCTTCATGTTCGAGACCCGGTACCCGCAGCAACTGACGAAATACGCAGCCGAGCTCGAAACGCTGCAGGATAATTACCTGGAATGCTGGGATGGCCTGGAACGCAAGTTCGACGGAACCCCCGGTATCAAATGATGCATCAAGTGATGCATCAAGTGAACTCATCCTCCGACACGGGATTTCGGACATGAAACTTGCGACGTTAAAAGACTCCACGCGGGACGGCCGGCTCGTCGTCGTTTCCCGCGACCTGACCCGCTGTTCCGAAGTCGGTCACATTGCCCGGACCCTACAGGCAGCACTCGATGACTGGGCGCATGTGGCTCCGAGGCTCGCGCTCATTGCCGAAGGGCTCGAGACTGGCGCCCAGCCGACGATCCGGTTTCACGAACATGACGCTACATCACCTTTGCCGCGAGCCTACCAATGGGCCGACGGCTCCGCTTACGTCAACCATGTCGAACTGGTGCGCAAGGCGCGCGGCGCCGAGATGCCGGCAAGCTTCTGGACCGATCCGCTGATCTATCAAGGCGGTTCGGACGCTTTCCTGGCACCACGCGACCCGATCTTGGTGGCCGACGAGGCTTACGGGATCGACATGGAGGGCGAGGTCGCCGTCATCGCCGGCGACGTTGACATGGGTTGCAGCCCGGAAGCGGCGCGCGGCGCCATCCGTCTCCTGATGCTCGTCAACGATGTGTCGCTGCGCAGTCTGATCCCTGGCGAATTGGCGAAGGGGTTTGGTTTCTTCCAGTCCAAGCCGGCATCGGCATTTTCTCCGGTCGCGGTGACGCCGGACGAGCTCGGAGATGCCTGGGACGGTGGCAAGCTGCATCTCCCTCTGCTCGTCAGCCTGAACGGCAAGCCGTTCGGCAAGGCGAACGCCGGCATCGACATGACGTTCGATTTTGGCCAGTTGATCGCCCATGCCGCCAAAACCCGTAACCTCCTGGCCGGAACGATTATCGGCTCGGGAACGGTTTCCAACAAGCTCGACGGCGGCCCGGGCAAGCCGGTGAGAGACGGCGGAAACGGCTACTCCTGCATTGTCGAACTCAGGATGATCGAGACGATCGAGAGCGGATCGCCGAAGACCGCCTTCATGAAGTTCGGCGACCAGGTCCGCATCGAGATGAAGGATCGGGCTGGCCATTCGATCTTCGGGGCGATCGAGCAGAGGGTCGAGAAATACCAAGGGGCCGGGCCGCAATGAACGAGGTGGTTCTCTACGACTACTGGCGATCATCGGCGAGCTATCGCGTCCGCATCGCGCTCAATCTCCTGGGCATCGATTACAAGACCGTGTCCATCAACCTGTTGGAGAGCGCACACAAGACTCCGGAATATCTGGCCCTCAACCCGCAGGGACTGGTGCCGACATTGGTGATCGACGGAAAAACACTGACGCAGTCGCTGGCGATCGTCGAATATCTCGCCGAGCTACGGCCGAAATGCGGATTGCTGCCATCGGATATCGCCGATCGCCAGAAAGTCCGCGCCCTCGCATATGCTGTCGCCATGGACATCCATCCGATCTGCAACATGCATGTCGTAACCCACCTCATGACGATGACCGACGAGACTGGCGCTCGCGAGGAATGGATGAAGCATTTCATTGCCGACGGGCTGGGCAAACTGGAAGCGATGATCGGCGAAACCGATGGTGCGTTCAGCTTTGGCGATACGCCGACGATGGCGGACCTCTGCCTCGTTCCCCAGGTCTACAACGCCCGCCGCTGGGGCGTGGATATGACCGCTTTCAAGCGCATCGTCGATATCGACGCCAGATGCGCCGAACTGCCGGCATTTCAGGCGGCGCATCCCGATCGGGTGAAGCCGTAACGGCGGAGTGGGACCCGGAACGAAATCCGAAGAAGCGTTCTCTTTTTCCTGTGGCTCTCGCATCAATGGCCGGCACGCACCGGATCGAGTGGACTGGGATCTCCCGATTGCGGCGAGGAGCCGGCGTTTACCTTGTATCAACACTTCTGATTGTGCCGCTTGTCAGAAGATTGTCCCTTGTGCATTGATCAGATGCTTGGGGTAGGGGTGAAATGTTCTCGTAAAAGCTGTTGATCGTCGCACCCGTCCTTGCCAAGGGCTTGATCGCATTGAAAGCTGACGCTCATCGCACGGATTCGATGATCGCCCGACAATAGGTGCGCAAGATATGCTGCGAGTGACGACAGGAGAAGTACCACGTGCTCGAAGGCTGGGTAAGAATGCGCAAATTCGTCTCGTTGATATCGCTGCTGCTGGCGTTCGTCGCCATGGCCGGAGAGGGGCATGCAGCAATTTCCTACCAACGTGTGGACGGCGCCCCGGGACGTGGTCTGGTGATAAAGGGCGTGTTTGAATTCTCCGACGATCCGATGCAGCTTGTCGACGAATACAGGCAGTATCAAGCGGACTACATCAGCTTTGACTCGCCCGGCGGAAACGTGGTCACCGCGATCATGTTCGGCCGCGCCATCCGCGCACTGAATGCAAGAACGCTCCAGATCAGAGCCATGGAATGTGCATCGGCTTGCGCCTTCGCCTTCGTCGGTGGCGTCGAAAGGTTCGCCGAGCCGGGCTCGATCGGCGTGCATCGGATTTCCCTATCCGACGATGTCCCCATGGACAAAAAATTGGCAGTCTCGACCGTTCAACTAATGACCGGCGAGATTATCGGCTACCTCACCGACATGGGAGTAAGCCCCAATCTGCTGCAGCTCAGCCTGTCGATCGACAGCGCCGATATACGGTATCTCACTGCTGCGGAAATGCGAGACTGGAACATCAACACGCCCGAGGATATGCCCTCGGCACAGGAAAGCGCGCCGCCCCGGCCAGGCGCCGCACCGCAGGAGAGCGCAACACCCGCCGACATGCCGTCAGACCCCAGCGCTTCCGAGGAGGTGGCCGCCTCCGAACCCGGCGACCTGACCACGGAGGCGGTTGATTTCGTCAACCGATACAATGACGAATGGTCGAAAGACAGTGCCTCGGCGTTGGCCTTTATGAAGGGCGTCTATGCCGACGAGGTCTCCTTCTTCGGAAACTCGGTCGACAAAGACGCCGTCCTGAAGGAAAAGGCAGCCTTCGCCCAACGCTGGCCGGAGCGCATCTACAGCATCAAGCCGGGCTCCGTGACTGCCAGCTGTGCCGGAAAATGCGAAATGTCGGGAATTGTCGAGTGGTTTGCCGGAAACAGGGACACGGGTAAGACGTCCTCCGGGATGGCGGAATTCTCTTTCGTGTGGAACACGGCCTCTCTGCAGATCGAGTCCGAGACCGGAAAGGTGCTCGCCACGGACAAGGGGGCCAAGGCACCGGATCGGTTGATCCATCAGTGGACAGGATTGGACGATATCTGCCGCACGAGTGTCGATCGCGAGGGGGCCGAGACGCTACGGGCATGCAAACGGCGCGACGAACTCGGTCCGCTGCTCAATCGCGCGGACTGGTGTTATGGCCATAAGGACGAAGCCGGAATAAATTGGGAGTGGCACAAATGCGATGCCAATTCCCGTAGGTATTAGAAGTAAGGATCGCGGTGCGCCGGCGAGGTGCGGCAGTTTGCGTCTGTTCAGCCGAGGGCGGCTTGTTGTGAACAGGCTCATGTGGACAACAAAGAAGATCGGGTGAGCTGTCGAAAGGTGAGGCTCCTCCTGACCTCAACTACAGGGAAGCAGGAAATGCGACAAGTTCGGGCGGCTCAGCCGCCGCCAACATTGCATTCCGCCTCGCAAGCGTTTCGCGGTACTCTTGTGCTTCGATGTCCTTGAAGAAAGGTGCCCCGGGCGCCAGCCGCGTGACCGCGGCCTCTACATCGTCGATTGATACCCGGAAGAACTCCTTTCGGAAGTTCTGGGCGTTAATACGAGTCTTCTGGAACTCGTTGTGTAGCGCTCGTTCAAGCGTCGGCGCGTCATCACTGTAGATGATGGCGTGAGTATCGAACGTGAACGGAACACTGGCATCGCCCAGTTCGCGCACGCGATCGGCCGGATCGAGACGGCGCGCTAATCCAATTTTTACAACTTCTTCGCCGAAGGACCCAATGTTCGAGATGATGTAAACGTAGCCAGAGCGTGTCTTCTCGGCCATAGCTTGTGCTCGCTCGACCCTTGCGTGGGCCTCAGCCAGATCACGCTCGAGCAGGCGGATCTTTTCATCGTAGGCGCCCATTTGCGCTGTGGCTGCCCTACTCGCATCTGTTTTTGCTTTATCAAGCAGCCGCTGATACCGGCTCTCTTCCTCTTCGGCCCTTTCCATGTCGCGAATAAGCTTCTGCTCCTCTCTGGCGGCCCGAGCCATCTCAGCGCGTTCTTCCCGCTCAGCCTTTAGCTTTTCACGATATTCGTGGGTCAGGTGTAGTTCTGTGAGCTTCAGGCGGAGATATTCTTCGGTGATATGGATGTCGTTGGTGGCGTTGAGGTTATCGATCTGCTGACGCGCGTTGATAATCCTCTTTTCCATCGCATTGGCGTTGTTCCATCGGACATTCGCGACGGCTGCGTCGCACTCGTTGTTAAAGGCACGGAGCGCCAACTTGATGTTGCGATTGTTCATGGTTTGGCCCTTGGCCTTGCTGCCACTGACGGTCCACTCCGTCTTCGCGATGGCGGCATTCTTGTTCGATACCATTCCCTTCTGGACTTCTCTGTTCGAGAGGACAGCGTTCTTATACTGCTCACTGTCCGTATAGTCGAAATGCGGCTCGTAGACGCCCATTTCCGCGAAGGCCATTTTCTCGTCGAAGATCGCGACCTCTTTTGCAAGTCGGTCGAAAATCGCCTTCTTCTCACTGTAGGAATTGCGCAGTGTCGAGATGTCGATGGAAATCGAATTTGCGACTTCCTTTAGGCGTTGAACTTCCGCTTCCTCGCTCGCTATCGAGCTGTAGCGCTGTTCTAAGGCACTAAGGTTGCCCTCCAAAGCCTTATTCTTTGATGACCGCTTCCACGCGATGACTGATGCAATGATCGCCCAGAGAGGAAATCCAATCACTGAAGCAAGAACGATAAATTGACCGCCGGTCACTCTGCATACCCCCAAACTACCCCTGGCTGCGAAAACTATTCAGATTCGTGCCGTTTGCAAGCTTACGGTGTGGTAATTTTAATTGTCACAGTGGCGATGTGGCGCCCGAGTCGCTTGAAAAGTGTGCGACAATAGATTGGAAGGTCTCTGCAAACTCGACGGTGACCAGAATAACACACCCATTTTCCTTAGGCATAATTGTCTTCGTCCAAAAAAGGGTGAGTATTCGAGGTTGTAGCCAGTTGACTCGAAATTCAGCAATTGCAATTTCAAGTCAGGGGTCGTTTATCTTGATAGGCCGCGTTGTTTACGCAGGTGGGGCAATAACATTCAATGTCGGTACTGCTGCGCACAATTTCGGCGTTCCCAACAGGTCGAACGACAAACGAACTGTTCGCGTTGCTCGATATTGATTTCGACCCGCGCAGGCGCACAGAGATTTATGCTGAGCTCTCCGCTCTCAGTGAAGCTGGTAAGGTCAGTAAGGGCCGCGATGGGCGCTGGAGGCTCCTCGCTACTGCGAAGAAACAAGACGGCACGCTAGCGCCTAAGACGGGGCATGATTCCGTCGCAACCGATGAACAGTTGCTCCGCCCAGTCCACGCAGCTTTCCGAAGCTCGACGGCAAAAACCATTGACGTCGAGGTAACAGAGAGTGCCGTCTCCTTCGACCCCAATGCGCTACTGCGATATTATCGATCTGCCCTTAGGTCTGACCCCCGGGGGGCCATTTCCCAAGTCGAAGACCGCCATGCGGTGGCGTGGCAATTATTCACCGGGCTAGGTCCCTTGACGCCCGATGATGGCCAAGCTCTGACGATTTCAATCCTTCTGGAAGACTTGCCTGACGAATTCCGAAAGGCGCTCGTAAAGCGTGAAGCCAATGAACAGACCCTGGCCGTGGGCTGGCCGATGGGAGTGGGAAAGAAGCAAGGGATTCCAGTTGTTTGGCCCGTCGGACTCATCAGTGCAGAATGGACGCGCTCTGCGACCCATCTTGAGGTATCCATTGACACAGATGACATTGTTGTAAACCCTGATTGGATCAAGGGAGTTGCTCGAAGCGCAAACTGGAAGGAGGCGGGCCTTCGGGAGGTATTCACGCAAGCCGAGGGCTTCGG
Source organism: Rhizobium sp. CB2179 (assembly GCF_057653455.1). NCBI lineage: Bacteria > Pseudomonadati > Pseudomonadota > Alphaproteobacteria > Hyphomicrobiales > Rhizobiaceae > Rhizobium > Rhizobium sp. CB2179. Next base: position 1,523,581 of record NZ_CM172781.1, read on the forward strand.
GTTTCGCAGAGATGAGTTTCTATCGAGGTTAAAAGAGGCCGTTGCTGGAGCGTTTCGCGGAAGCATCTCTGGACAACAGATGCGGATCGAGCTGGATCCAAATAATGTCGGTATTCATGATATTGCCGCTCTCTTCTTGCCAACAGACACGACCTTCACTGCCGGCGCGGTCCGCGATCTAGATGCGATCGCGGCATGGTCTCAGGAACGGCTAGCCACCACAGCGCTTGCACCAATCCTGGGGTTGGAAGCACCTGTGCCGGTGAGGGCAACTCCGGTGATCAACACAGGCGATCTGAACAAAGAGCAGATCGATGCAGTGCGACAATCTCTTGCTGCGCCCCTTACGGTCGTAACAGGTCCGCCGGGCACGGGTAAAAGCCAAGCGATCGTGTCGATTGCCGCATCGGTGCTCGCGGACGGTGGCAGCGTCCTTGTCGCATCAAAGAACCATCAGGCGCTTGATGCCGTCGAGAGCCGACTTGGCGGTATCGCTCCACAATCTCCATTTTTGGTAAGGACGCTGGATCCGGCCAGAGATATTGACCAGTCATTCGATGAGGTGCTCGGCCAACTGGTCGGTGAGCCTACAAGGGGTGCCGCCGATCCCGATCTTGTTCTGCGTTCAAAACTTTCGTCGCTCGCCCAAAACCGAACCCGTGTCCTGGATCAGATCGATGAACAGTCACGGCTTCACAGTGCCGTTGCCGAGCTTTTGGAACGGATTGAGGCCCAGGAATCAAGCGTTGTAGAACCGGCGCTTGAGATCGAAACTCGTCCAAGACCCGGGTTATTTACCCGTCTTATTGATGCGTTGTTGCGATCTTTAAGATTCCGCAGGAATGTCTTGGCCCCAAATCACTTTTCCGGTGAGGCCGCGACGCTCGCCACACTAAAGCAGCGTTTGGGACGGCTTCGTTCGGAACTGGCGACAATCGAGGTCAAGGGTGATCCGGTCACCATCACGCAAGAGATCGGAGAGCTTGCTCGGGAGTTTTTGCCGAAGGTCCTTGCTTCCAAGGTCAATCTTTCTGGGACCGACAGGCGTCGTCTTGGAGAAGAACTAGCCAATCTTCAGCTTGCTCAAAGCTCAGGCCCTTTGTCTCCGTCACTCGCTGGGGACGTCGTGGGGCATCGTCCCCTTTGGCTGGTTTCGGTCCTTGGAGCCGCACGGAGAATTCCATTGTCCGACAGCCTCTTCGATCTCGCGATTTTCGACGAGGCGAGCCAGTGCGACATAGCGTCAGCCCTTCCGATTTTTGCTCGCGCCAAACGCGCCGTGGTGGTTGGCGACAATCGCCAGCTGTCATTCATCAGCCAGCTCGGGATCGCTCACGACCGAAACCTTATGCAGGCACAGGACTTGCCGATATCGAAGATGGGGCGGTTCGCGCAGAGCCGTCGCTCCCTTTTCGATTTGGCGGACCTTACCCCAGGCGCGGCCAAAGTGATGCTTCGAGATCAATACCGCTCTGCCGCTGATATCGTTGGTTACATCAACGAGCACTTCTACGGCGGCCAGCTTCGCGTTGCAGGCGACCAGGACAAGCTGAAGGTTCCCAAAGGGACGAAGCCCGGGATCGCCTGGAGTGACATCCCGTCACCAACTGCGCCGATGGTTGGAAATGTTAATGGGTCGGAGGTCGCAGCAATCACAAAGCACCTGCGAGCGCTTCTGGAGGAGCAGTCGTATGCCGGATCGATCGGCGTGATCGCTCCATTCAGACCGCAAGTTTATGCTCTGGAGCAGGCGATCCTCGCTGAGATACGTCAGGAGCTCCTGGAAAAAGCGGAGTTTCGTGTCGGAACCGTCGACAGTTTCCAAGGCCAAGAAAGAGACCTCATCCTTTTCTCTCCATGTCTCGGATATTCGAGCGCCACAAGCGCCGTCACATTTGTGCAAAAGGACTGGCGCCGCCTCAATGTGGCGATCAGCCGCGCAAGAGCCGTGGCACATGTGTTCGGCGATCTCTCTTACGCTCGCTCGGGCAAGGTACGAAGTCTGCAAAGACTGGCCGCTGCGGCCACCGAGCCCAGAGGCCGCGTGGGCGAGGGCACCTTCGACAGCAACTGGGAACGTATCGTCGATGCATCGCTCAGGAAGCGAGGTCTTAACCCAATCCCTCAGTACGAAGTCGCTGGTCGTCGTCTGGATTTCGCGCTCTTTGGCAGCGGAGACATCAAACTCGACCTGGAGGTCGACGGCCGTCATTGGCACGCAGACACAGACGGCAAAAGAAAGCTCGCCGACTATTGGCGAGATCATCAGTTGAAATCCCTTGGCTGGAAGGTCCAGCGCTTTTGGGTGGATGAACTAGAAAGAGACCTGGAGAAATGCATTGAGCGCGTCGCAGAACAACTTTCGTAGATCGCGGCGGTTTACCTATATCGCCTTGACTCTTGGGCTGCTCTCGGCTGCCGCAATATGCGTCACGCTGGTCCAGGTCGATGCTTTAGAGCGTGACTATGGTGCAGTCCGGTCTGACATTCAGCGGTTCAATAACGAGCGCACGGAGGCCCTCGGCCGACGAGATGGCATTCTTTCGGAGATTTCCCAGCGAAGCGTCGACGTTGATGGCCTACGCAAGACGATCGCGGACCTAGCTGCAGAACGCGATCGCCTTACTGCCGAGATCAAGCAGCAGACCGCGTCTTTGTCCGACGGTGCCCAGAGGCTACGGGCGGGCCAAGAGCAGGCTAATACGGCTGCAGACGTGATCGCGGCCGCGTCGCAAGCTGAAAAGACGTTCGAGACCTTCCGGTCCCAGAGTGCCGAGCTGGAGAAAAAGATATCAGTTAATCAGTCGAGAGTTGACCAAACGAACGAGGACGTCGCGCAGACAGAAGACAAGAAACGTGCCGCTGATGAGGCGCTAACCTTGATCGAGAAAACCCGACGCGACAGAGAAGCCGAGATTACAAGGTTGAACGGCCAGATCGAGGACCTCGATGACAAGCAGCGCCAGGTTGCTGACCTGGGCGCTCGCCAAGCAGCGCTGGCTTCGCAGATCGCCAAAATGACAAAGGATCTGGGTGACAAACAACGAGAATCGCAGGATTTGGACGCGGATATCGCCAAACTGCAAGATCAGGCGGCAAAGGCGAAGGTCGCTGCGGTCAAAACGGACGCTGACATGGCCCGTCAGGAAAGCAGCCGGGCTGACTTAGCCAAGGAAATAAGCGGGCTCGAAACCAAAAAGGCATCTCTGACCGGAGATTTGGCGAGTTTGGCTTCCTCAGCTGAACGCGCCCGATCGGACGTTGCGTCGGCTGAAGGCAAGGCCAAAGCCGCTCAAGGTGCAGTCGCAGAGGCGCAAAAGGCACTGCCGGTCTTGAAAGCCCAACTGAGCGATGTGCAGTCGGAGATCGCAGCCGCGGCAACCCGGCGCGATACCCTGATGGCGGAACTCGCCTATATGCAAGGGGTAAGGGCAAAGGTCGGCATTGATAAATCCGATGCCGATCGCGCGTCTTCCGAGAAGACCGCACTTGACAAGGCTGTTGCCGAGCTTACGGGCCGCCACGCTGAGTTGGCGAAGGAGCTGGAACTTAGGCAGAGCGACCTAAACGGGGTCAAGGCTGAACTCGCTGATCTCAATGGCAGAAAGGGTGCTCTTGTTCAGGAAATTGCTGCGATGTCCGAAACTACGCCATCGAAGCCCACTGTAGCGGTGCCAGACCAGCCAGCCGCGGATGGCCAGTTAAGTGCTCCGACTCAGCCCGCTAAGCCATAATCAGAAAGTCTCGATATGCTGACCGGAAATATCTTGATCCTGCTTTTCGCTGCACTGGCCGTAGTTGCCTTGATCGGCGTGCAGACAGGGTTCGCAGTCCTCCACGACCGCGCGGTGACCGCCGCAGGTCCAACGCGTTCTTTGGAATCGTTGGAGACGGCCATTGCCGACAAGCGCATGGCATTGAGCGATATCGAAAATGAACTAGGCGAGCGCCGGAAAGCTCTTGCGAACATTGCTGACGTGCAGGCGGACTATGACGCCACCAAACGTCAGCTTGATGAGCTGAACGCGGAGTGGCTTCAGAAGAGCAAGCGGCGGGACGAAATCCGGGCGATAAGGGAGGAAATCGAGGCCGAGATTATTCAGAAGCAAGCGATCGATGCAGAGCTAGCTTCGGCACGCGCAGACCTGGATGCCGTTCACGACCGCCTTGCTGCTGCCGAACGCCTGTTCGCTCTGAACGATGAGATGAAGCGGGAGCAGGCTGCGCTCGAAGCCAAGATCGCCGAGATGCGATCCGAAGCGATGGAACTCACCGAGGCTCAAGAGCGTGTTCAACGCCTAGATACGCTGTCGCATGAGCTAGGTCGGGACATTGCTCGAACCGAGGGGCTTCAGCAGGCCGCGACGGCGCAGCTTGCTCAAGTTCAGGAAACTCTCGGGGCCGAGCGACAGGCGACGGCCGCCGCGCACTCCGAATTCACTCAAGCGGCTGCAAAGATCGCTGCCGCGGAGGAGCGGACACGCTCGGTGGAGAGCGAGATCACTACTTTGGAAGAGCGCCGTTCGTCGCTTATGGCGCAGGTCGCACGGATGGAAGACGATGTCGCCGAGGCAGGAGGCAAGGATGCGCCAGACGGTGAAGAGGCGATTGCCGAGCGTCTCAAGGAGCTGACTACCCTACCACCGGTGCTCGCCCAGATGCGGACCTGGAACGATCGCGCTGCCGAGAACGAAGTCGATGCCATACAGCGTGTGTTGCAGCGATTGGATCAGAACGGGCTGCATTACGATCGTCGCATCGTTTACGCGTTCCACACTGCTATGAAAACCAACGACACGACCCAGATGGCAGTCCTTGCGGGTATCTCCGGCACAGGTAAGAGCCAGCTGCCGAGACAGTACGCGGCGGGTATGGGGATTGGGTTCTTGCAAGTTCCGGTACAGCCTCGTTGGGACAGCCCCCAAGATTTGATGGGTTTCTACAATTACATCGAGAAGCGGTATCGTCCGACCGACATGGCGCGAGCGCTTTACCACCTCGATGTGCTGAATAATCATAAGAGCGAGTTCAAGGATCAGATGATGATGATCCTCTTGGATGAAATGAACCTCGCTCGCGTCGAATACTATTTCTCTGACTTCCTCAGCCGTCTTGAAAGTCGACCGCCCGTAAATCGAGTGTCCGACAAATCTCTGCGCAAAGACGCGGAGATCGAACTCGAAATCCCAATGCCTCGGGGTATGGACGCTCCACGCATCTTCCCCGGATACAATTTGCTATTCGCGGGAACGATGAACGAGGATGAAAGCACCCAGTCCCTTTCCGACAAGGTCGTTGACCGCGCCAACGTCTTGCGTTTCTCTGCCCCAAAGACGATCCGTACGACATCGCAGAAAGGCACAATCGCCGAACCGGAGGCGCTGTCGGCTATTCGCTGGCGTTCGTGGATTAAGCCGGTGTCCGCCGTGGAAAACGAGCAGACTGTCATTGAAAGCGTTGATCGAATGGTCAACCTGATGAAGGGCTTTAAGCGGCCGTTTGGCCACCGCCTTGGTCGCGCGATCATGGCTTACGTCGCCAACTATTCATCCTTCGACCAGGCGGGGGATTTGCGTGTGCCGCTTGCGGATCAAGTCGAGATGCGTCTATTGCCGAAGTTACGCGGCATCGAGGTCGAAGACGGAAACGATCATGCCTTCTCGGAACTTATGAGCTTCGTCGATGAGAAATTGCGAGATGACCAGCTCGCGAAGGCCATTGAGGATTCGATACGCTCAGCGAAAGAAGGCTCGGGACAATTCGTTTGGAACGGGGTTTCCCGTTAATGCTCCATCTCGGCAGGCCTTGGGACCGCAGAGCTATCGCTGAGGGCAAGTTCGGGCCTAACGATTGCTTGGTCAGCGAGGTGCGCGGTGAGGCACCTAAGAACGGCGGCCACTCGCGGCTCATGTCAGCCAAGCTGCAAGACGGTCCGATCGAGCTCATCCTTCACCCGTATCCTAAGAGTGCAAATGCTCAGCGCCCGAACAGGATCGGATTTCCTGTGCGTCCTCGTGGCGTGAAAGAGCATGAGACGCCGGAGGACGTGCGGGCGAGGGAACTCCTTCGCCGAATGAACGAAGTTCTCGCAAGGGTGCAGGAGCTTGGAGAGGCGCTTGAGGATCCGCTGCATGTCTGGCCACGTTTGCGCGACGCCTGGGAGCGTGCTGAGAATGAAGAAGATCCTCGAATGGCCGAGATCGTCCGCCAAGCGCAGGACGTTCTTCCTCGTTTGAAAGCTTTGGAGCCAAGGATCAGGCGTGTTCTGCGCCGCTCCCGCGAACTGACATCGCTGGATCGCGTCCAGGAGATGGACCGAGCATCTATGCGATGGTTGGTTCGCCAGCCTGGACGGACCATTGCGGAGAGGGCTGGCACCAGTCAGCGAATATTGGCCACCGTTCGACGGGAGAACTTCGACACCCCAGAAAACAGGGTGCTTCACTCATATTCCAGGCTGGCTTTCCAGGTCGCCCGTGAATGGATGCTGGAACATCCGCGAGCCAAGACCAGTCGTCGCTATGCGGAGGTCGAGCACTTCGGACGCTTCTGTAAGACTTTTGCCAAGATGCTCGCCGATCTTGAAATCAGCACCGCGGACGCAGGCGTTATTCCGAACTACGTCCTGATGCAGGACCCTAGCTACAACGCGATCTATGAAGCATGGCGTCGTCTCCTTGAGGAAGACAAGGTTCTCGACGACCTATGGGCGTGGCAAGCAGAAACTTGGACGGACTTCTCTGTCCTTGCTGTTGTGCTCGCATTGAGCGAACTGGAGGAAGCAGAACTGGTCGCACAGTCGCCAATAGTTTGGCGTTCTGAGGCTTCTCTCGGCAGATGGTTTGAGCAGGATCGCCCCATTGCTGTATTCTGGCTTAAAAACACTGGGCGCATCGTCGAGGTGCAGTCCCGACCAGAGGCTCCGGGTCGACTGCTTGCGTTGACGCGTGCGCATGTGTCACTGCGAATTTCCGACATACATACAGGCGGAATGCCGCGACGCGTCGCAGTCTGGACGCCCCACTCGATGGCAAGGTTGGACCTTGGTGATGCTGTTCAGCGAGCGAATGAGCGCTTGGTTGAGATCCAGCCTTTCAGCCAGACCGAGGTTTTGCGCAACGGCCTGATCCTCACGCCGTCGCACGGTGAGTTCGAGTTCTGTTTGGCGGACGGCGCTAGAACTCGGGTTGACGGGATCGCGTTGGAGGCGTCGGGTGAAGGGCTGCGGAAGGGGTTGGATGCAATTCGGACGTTCGCCCGCGGCGAAATTTACGCGAATCCGTCATGAAGAAGCTGTGCGGTTACGACCTCAACGGATGGCGAGACACAGCGGCCAGGAACTGGGTTACTCTTCCTGACGGCGAGGAAAAAGAGGTTCCCTCCGCTATCGTAGAGGGAGGCATCTTTGGCGTGGTAGTTGAGACTGCGGCAAAGTCCGATAGCGGGTTGGTCGGGGGCGCCCAGGCCGCAATTTCCCCTCATGGTCTTGGCTCGGGCTGGGGAGCGATCGGTGCTTCAGAGAGGCGCGTTAAGGTAACCGAATTGCTTGCAGGCGATCCATCGGTCGCACATTTGACGGCCGCGTTGAAGGGAATGTCATCCTTGGCAGGATTTGGCGTAGCTAGTCTGGATGACCACGCAGACACTGGCGAACTGCTTCAAGAACGCCTTCTAACTGCCTTACGAAAAGCAAAAATATCGACTCCGCTTCTTGTTTGGCGGTCGGTGTTGGCGACCCTTTTTGCCATCGAGGACGGCACGATTTTAGAGGGCCAAACCGTAGGAGTGATTTCGCACGTTGCTGACGGTATCACCGTCCAGCGCCTCCGTATCCGGCGGGAACGCAGCCATGGCGATACTGTTCTGGCACCCGAACGCAAATCGGTCGGAAAGTTAATAAGATCGAACTGGGGCTATCTAGGCCTGGCGCAGCGGGCGAAAGAGGCGGTCTTGTCCGCGTCCTCCAGCGGTCGCACCGATCATCTTGCGTGGGCGCGCGCTAACGGTCACCTCGCTCTTGGTATTTCGGCGGAAACCGAAGTTCTTCGACAGAGCAATGGCGACTGGGAAATTTTGACGCCGCCAGCGTCTCTCGATTTCGGTCGTTTCCCTGAATTGCCGAACCTCCGTGCCGATATTTCGGGTTGCGATATTCTCTTGTTGGAAACGCTCTCGGAAGGCGCTGTGAGAGAGGCTTTTCATTCAGCAATGGTGAAGAGCGTCGGGCGAGGCGTCCATATGCTTGTCGAGAAATCCGTGGCTGAGGGCGCGCTATACGCAGCACGTCGCATGAGCAAACGCGACCCGATCTATTTCGATTTTCTTCCGCAGATATCGACGATCGTTCAACGTCGTGACGCGGCCGAGAATTTTGATCTCGTCGATTCCGAGGAAACTCTTCCTGCAGGAGAGGTGTACAGAAGCCCGAAGCCTGCACGGCTGGCAATCCAAGCGGGGCAGGATCGTTTTTCGATTTTTCTTCGTAAGGAAACGGCTGAATATCCGCGCAAAGCCGAGGTGAACATCGGCGTCAAAGTCGACCAGACCGTTCCCGTTGAGCTTTGGGTTGAGCAGAGCCCGGCTTCCGGGCGTGCCAAAATTCTGGTCCATTCACGGAAGTTGGGTCATCATTTCCATGTGGATTGGGATGGGGCGACTGAACTCGATCGATCATGGGACGACCTGCTCGAAGGCTTCAAGAAGCCTGCGCCGACGATACCGGGCCGTCTTGTGCTCGCATGCGGTGTCGATGCTTGGAACGACAGCTCCCGTGGAGACGGTTTTGCAACTCTGCTGGAAAAGAACGTCGATCGTGCTGTCGTCGATTGGACTGCATTAGCAAACCGCCTTTCTGCTCGCCCCGGAGGGAAGTATGCGATTTCAAGCGACGGAGCGATCCCCTCGGAAGTCGACGCCGCTTCCATCTCACGGCTGGACCGTCTCGTCGAAAGGGCACTTGACGAGGTTCGCCGGGGTTTAAAAGGAGGAGGAGTCGGCACTCAGTCATTCCGCTTCCTGACGTGGCAGTTCCGGAGGTGCCCTGCCGAGGTGTCGAGCTTGCTGATCGAAGCGTGGGACAAGGAGGTTCGTGGGCATCCGATCTTCACACAGGGCGCGCACTGGAAACTCGCATACCAGGGCCTTGGTCGTGTCGCAAGCAACCGGAATTTCGAGCTCCAGGCCATCCACAAGGTACTTGGAAGGACGATTGATACCTGGAAGTGGCAAAGGGAAACCGCCGCAATGGCGTTCTTGCTTTCTCGGTCTGAGACGGCTCCGCGACTGCTCACCAGGAAAGATGTCGAGCGGATAGCCCAGCGCGTCCTTCGTGAGTTCGAGGAAAACTTAGGCTCAACCTATACCAGGTTCCAATACGCCCCCATGCTGTTGGTTGGACTTTTGCGCTGGCGCGTGGTCGAGCCGTTTGCGCTCGTAGAGGGCCAAGACCCCCTTGCTGACAAATTGGTCAAAGCCGTCGAGAAGACGATAGTCGACCTCCGGCACAAAGATCGTGCAAGGCCGCTCGTAAAATACGGCCGCATCCTTGAACAGGTTTTGGAGGAGCTGCGCGGCGAGGGGTCTAATCCCGAGTTGCTGCTCGACATTTATGGCGGTGCTGACAGCGGGGATCCTGACGAATAGGCCTCCCTTGGTTGCAATCCAACCGCGCAGGAGGCTTCTGCCGTGATTCGCGAACCTCCGATAACGTCGCGGGGTTTCAAAGCTCGTGATCGGACGCAGGGAACGGGCAATTGTATTGGAACCGCGCGGTGAGGGCATCGTCCTTCGATGCTCCGTTTCGGCGACGAAGCTCGCCAAGAAGAAGGCTATTTCGAAACGGCCGACCCGGATCTCGTGCCGTTGGTTCAGCAACTGACCAAGGCCCGGGACGTGAGCGAAGCTTACAGCGAAATAGCAATGGAGCCGGAAAGTGGTGTTTTATCTACCGAATATCCCTGTGGCTAACGCTCGCTGTATGCCACGGACGTCGGTGCCCTTTTTAAGCGTTCGTTCGATGGGTGTCGCAGTTCCAGACACCCAGACCTTCAGCTCGGTATCGAGGTCGAACGTCCCGGCAGTTTCTACGGAAAACCGCGTGATTGCCTTATACGGAACGGACATGTAGTCCACTTTGCTTCCGGTGAAGCCTTGGACGTCAACCAATATCAGGCGCCACTGCGTGAAGACGAAAAAGTCGCGAATGACCTTGTAAGCCAGTTGGGCGTCTTCGCCATCGATCAACACGCCGTCGAGGCGCTTGCGAAGTTCCGCTGGATCGACCTTCGAACCATGCCCTAGTAGTCCATCAAATAGTCCCATCTCATCCCCCAGTTTGATGCCAAATGCTCCGGGCGACCTGTCATGCCGAGGTACTATGCCAGAGCCAACCGCGTTGGGTTGGCGTTAATGAGTTTAAAAATCGAACTTTGGGGTCCGAGACATACGTGTCCTCTTAGTGAACAGCGAGCTTGTGCTCCCCACGAATGCTACCTCCTGAGTTAATGGTCTGTTCCATTATTCAGTTTCCGGACAGTTTTCGTTGCGTTTCAACACGTTGCCAAGTCGGGTTTCCGTTGAAGAGCAAGCTGTCGCTGAATGTAGGCCCCGCGACATTTGTACGGGGCCCATTCATCAGAACTCAACCAGCGCCTACTCAGCTGCACCCGCTCGTAGCACCACACGTATCGCACTTCTCGCAGGTGCCATTCCGCACCATCGTGAAGTTCTGGCACTCCGAGCACATGTTGCCGGTATAGCCCTGCATGATCGAGCGCTGGCGGCGTTCTGCTTCCCGCTTCTTGGCTTCGGATTTCGCCGTTGCCGCGTCGGCTGCCGCCTTGTCGGAGAAGAGGGCCGTTGCGTCGCTGGTGATTTCCTCGGTCACCTCTTCGGCGATCTCTTCCGCCAACTCCTTGGCGCGCTCCTCGTAGTCGCGCTTGAAGGCAACGATTTCGGAGGTGGAGACGGCAATCGTCGTCTCCAGCTTGCGGGCAGCGGCGCCGGCAAAGGCGGTCACTGTGCCGGTGGAAGTGGCGCGGGCAGGGGCGGCGGTGGCCGCACCCTTGGGTTCGCCTGCCTGGCGTTCGCCGCCGGTGCCGGACACCAGCGTCGGCTTGTAGCCGCGGGTCCAGCCGGTGGAGAGCAGGTTGGTCTTGCCTTCCTGGATGCCCTTGCCGAGTGCCGTGTTCGAGAAGTCCGAGGTATCGACATGGGCCAGGTCGTGGCGGCCGAGATAGGAGACGGCAAGCTCACGGAAGACATAATCGAGGATCGAGGTGGCGTTCTTGATTGCATCATTGCCGATGACCATGCCGGCCGGCTCGAACTTGGTGAAGGTGAAGGCCTCGACATATTCCTCGAGCGGCACGCCATATTGCAGGCCGAGCGAGATGGCGATGGCGAAATTGTTCATCATCGCACGGAAGGCAGCACCTTCCTTGTGCATGTCGATGAAGATCTCGCCGATGCGGCCGTCGCCGAATTCGCCGGTGCGCAGATAGACCTTATGTCCGCCGACGGCGGCCTTCTGGGTATAGCCCTGGCGGCGGTTCGGCAGCTTCTCGCGTTCGCGCGAAACTCGTTCGATCACCCGCTCGATGATCTTCTCGGTGACGGTGACGGCCTGGGCGGCCAGCGGCGCCTGCAGCAGTTCCTCCAGCGCATCCTCATCGTCCTCGTCCTCGATCAGCGAGGAGTTGAGCGGCTGCGACAGCTTCGAGCCATCGCGATAGAGCGCGTTGGCCTTGAGGCCAAGCTTCCAGGAGAGCATGTAGGCGTTCTTGCAATCCTCGACGGTCGCCTCGTTCGGCATGTTGATCGTCTTGGAAATCGCACCCGAGATGAACGGCTGGGCCGCCGCCATCATGCGGATATGGCTTTCCACAGAGAGGTAGCGCTTGCCGATCTTGCCGCAGGGATTGGCGCAATCGAAGACCGGCAGATGTTCATTCTTGAGGAAGGGCGCGCCTTCCAGCGTCATCGCACCGCAGACATGGATGTTGGCGGCTTCGATGTCCTTCTTCGAGAAGCCGATATGGTCGAGCAGGCTGAAGCTGATGTCGGCGAGCTGTTCGTCGGAAACCTTCAGCGTCTCCTTCAGGAAGTCGGCGCCGAGCGTCCACTGGTTGAAGACGAACTTGATGTCGAAGGCGCTCTTCAGCGCGGCGTTGACCGCTTCGACCTTCTCGTCGGTGAAGCCCTTGGACTTCAGCGTCGACGGATTGACAGCCGGCGCCTGGTTCAGGTTGCCGTGGCCGACGGCATAGGCCTCGATCTCGGCGATCTGGCTTTCCGAATAGCCGAGCGTGCGCAGCGCGTCGGGCACGGCGCGGTTGATGATCTTGAAGTAGCCGCCGCCGGCGAGCTTCTTGAACTTGACGAGGGCGAAGTCGGGCTCGATGCCGGTGGTGTCGCAATCCATGACGAGACCAATCGTGCCGGTGGGCGCGATGACCGAGACCTGGGCATTGCGGTAGCCATGCTGTTCACCAAGCTCGAGCGCCTTGTCCCAGGCCGATTTGGCGTGGGCGACTAGATCCTGGTCCGGGTTTTCCGAATGGATCAGCGCGACCGGGTTGATCGACAGCGCCTCATAGCCGGAGCTCTCGCCATGCGCGGCACGGCGATGGTTGCGAATGACCTTGAGCATGCTCTCGCGGTTCGGCGCGAAGTTCGGGAAGGGCCCAAGCTCGGCAGCCATTTCGGCCGAGGTCGCATAGCAGATGCCGGTCATGATCGCGGTCAGCGAGCCAGCGATGGCGCGGGCCTCAGTGGAGTCATAGGGAATGCCAGTTGACATCAGCAGGCCGCCGATATTGGCGTAGCCAAGGCCGAGCGTGCGGTATTCGTAGGAGAGTTCGGCAATGCGCTTCGACGGGAACTGCGCCATCATCACCGAGACTTCGAGCACGACGGTCCACAGGCGAACCGCGTGTTCGTAATCGGCGATGTTGATGCGCTTGGTGGCCTTGTCCTTGAACTGCAGCAGGTTCAGCGAGGCAAGGTTGCAGGCCGTGTCGTCGAGGAACATATATTCCGAGCACGGGTTCGAGCCGCGGATCGGGCCGCCGGCCGGCGAGGTGTGCCAGTCGTTCATCGTCGTGTTGAAGTGGATGCCGGGATCGGCCGAGGCCCAGGCAGCGTAGGAAATCGTTTCCCAGAGGTCGCGCGCCTTGAGCGTCTTCATCACCCGGCCGTCCTTGCGGGCGGTCAGGTTCCATTCGCCATCATTTTCGACGGCGCGCAGGAAGTCGTCCTTGATCGAGACGGAGTTGTTGGAGTTCTGGCCTGATACCGTGAGGTAGGCTTCCGAGTCCCAGTCCGTATCGTAGGTCTTGAATTGGAGATCCTTGTAGCCCTGGCGGGCGAACTGGATGACGCGCTGGACGTAGTTCTCCGGAACCTGGTCCTTCTTGGCGGCGCGGATTTCGCGCTTCAGGGCAGGGTTCTTGTTGGGATCGTAGCAATCGCCATTGTCGCCGCCTTCGCAATTGAAGCAGGCCTTCATGATCGCCTTCAGATGTTTGGCGACGACCCTGGAGCCGGTGACGAGGGCTGCGACCTTCTGCTCTTCCTTGACCTTCCAGTTGATGTATTCCTCGATATCGGGATGGTCGATGTCGACGACCACCATCTTGGCGGCGCGGCGCGTCGTGCCGCCCGATTTGATGGCGCCAGCGGCGCGGTCGCCGATCTTCAGGAAACTCATCAGGCCGGAGGAGCGGCCGCCGCCGGAAAGCTTTTCGCCTTCGCCGCGCAGCATCGAGAAGTTGGAGCCGGTGCCGGAGCCGTATTTGAACAGGCGCGCCTCACGCACCCAGAGGTCCATGATGCCGCCTTCGTTGACGAGATCGTCCTCGACAGACTGGATGAAGCAGGCATGCGGCTGCGGGTGTTCGTAGGCCGACTTGGATTTGGTCAGCTTGCCGGTGAAGGGATCGACATAATAATGGCCCTGGCCGGGGCCGTCGATGCCGTAGGCCCAGTGCAGGCCGGTGTTGAACCACTGCGGCGAGTTCGGGGCGACGCGCTGGGTGGCTAGCATATAGGCAAGCTCGTCCTTGAAGGCCGAGGCATCTTCCTCGGAGGAGAAATAGCCGCCCTTCCAGCCCCAATAGGTCCAGGTCCCGGCAAGACGGTCGAAGACCTGGCGCGCATCGATTTCGGAGCCGGTCTGTTCGTCCTTAGACAGGGTCTTCAGCGCAGCATCGTCGGGAACGGAGCGCCACAGGAAGGAAGGAACATCGTTTTCCTCGACCTTCTTCAGCCGGGTGGGAACGCCGGCCTTGCGGAAATACTTCTGCGCCAGAACGTCGGTCGCGACCTGGGAGAACTGCGCGGGAACGTCGATGTTCTCGAGGCGGAACACGATCGAACCGTCAGGGTTCTTGATCTCGCTCGTCGCCTTGCGGAATTCGATATCCGCATAGGCGCCTTGGCCGGCCTTTGTGAAACGACGTTCGATGCGCATTGTCTTGACCTCGTGTTGGCGCCTGGTCCCCGCGACCTCGGCGCAAAATTCCTATCCGGCGGCACTTTGTCGTCGCGCAGCCAGTCTCGTTTCCGTATTGTGACAGGGGTGTCATCCGGAGATGTCCTTCCTGTATCTTGTGGTAATGGTGGCTGCAAACGCTAAATATAGTATTAACAGCTTATTATCGCCAGTCCCAATGCCGCTTTTTTTGGAGGCTGAAAACCGCGCAAAAATCCTGTCGGGCCTGAACCGTTTTCGGTCCATCGCCCTGATTCCGCGTCCTAATTTTCAAAAGGGAACCGGGCTCGTTACCTCCGGTTCTGTCGCCGCCGCAACATCAGGGACAGTAAGTTTGAAACAGCTGATTCCGTCAAGGGCTGGCTTTTAATTGATTGCTAACCACAACATGTTGTGGATGCGCCTGTGGAGATTGGGGAAAGCCGGGGAGCGCTGATATTACAATGGCTTGCAGGCGTTGCCGGCTAAGGAAAACCTCGGAATGGCAAAAAACCATCCTCCGGCAAATCTTATGATGGCATTTCCGGCGCAAATGAGCATGCCGATTCGCCGGTGAAATCAGTGCTCCTAAAGCACGTCGTTATCGCAAAAGCGCAAACTTTTGCGCGACATGCTGTTAGAGCGCATCGATGGCGATGGTGACGATGGCGACGCCGATCGGCCTGTTCTCTTCGTCCATGACGACGAAGCTCGCCTGCGTCTCGAGATTCTGGGTGGATTCATTGCGTTCCGCCCGGTCGATGAAGATCTCGCGGGAGCCGCTGGCGAAGGTTTGGAGATATTTCTCCTCGTCGCCCTGCCAGAAGTCGGCGGTGATGGTGCTCTGCCCGACATTCAGCCCATGCGAGTCCGTGACGAAAAATTCGAGAATCGCGCCCTGCGAGGCGTCCTGGTTTTCCCTCAGGTACTGCGACACGGATTTGTCGAGCAGCAGCTTGACCATCTGCAGGTGGTGCTGATTGACTTCCGACCGGTAGGTCTCATCGAGTACCCGCATATCCATTTCGCTGACATTGCCGAATTTCGCGTTCTGCTCGGCAATGGCCTTCAACACCAATGGCGTTTCCACAATTGGTCGGATCCGCTTCTCGACATAGTCGTGCACGAGGGGAATGTAGGCAGGCTCAGCGTGGACGCGCGCCAGCGGCAACAGAAAGGTCGCCAGCCCGACAGTCACAACCGCTCCTATATGCCCCCATCGAGCCATCTTGCTTCCCTATACCCGTATTGTTCGCCGCACGCTTGAGGCGCAACCCGACACGATTCGCATCTGTCGATTTTATGAGCAAAAGATAAAATAGATGTGCAGATCCCGATAGCGGATTCCGAAGACCTCGCTGACAAAATCTGGAACAATTTCAAGTAGTAAATACGATTGTCGCGCGCTTTGGTCTGTAACGATCAGCCCGCGCCCTTGGCGATCGGCTCCTGATAGGTGAAACCCATGTCCCAGGGGAAATAGATCCAGGTATCCTGGCTCACCTCGGTGATGAAAGTGTCGACCGTCGGCACGCCCTTCGGCTTGGCGTAGACGCAGGCGAAATGTGCTTTCGGCAGCATAGTGCGCACCTGTGCGGCGGTCTTGCCGGTATCGGTCAGATCGTCGACGACCAGCACGGCTTCGCCGCCATTCTCCATAAGTTCGGGCGCTATTCCCTTGAGCAGCACCATGTCACCCTGGTTCACATAGTCATGATAGGACGCGACGCAGACGGTCTCGATCAGCCGGATGTTCAGTTCACGCGAGATGATCGCGGCCGGAACGAGGCCGCCGCGGGTGATGCAGACGATCGCCTTAAATGTCTGATTCAAGCCGGCAAGCCGCCAGGCAAGGGCGCGCGCATCGCGGTGGAACTGATCCCAGGAAACGGGAAAGGCTTTATCGGGAAGGGACATCGGGCTGCTCCGCGGCATGAAAAAACGACACGCCGTTGGCCGGCGACCGGACAGGCTTGAAGCGGCGATTGGCAAAACGCAAATCGCGCAGCCGGAACTGCGCGAGAGGGGGCCGAGCTCGAAGCTGTCATCGGTCGCCGCAATTAGCGGGATTTGCCGGCAAAAGGCAAGAGCAGCCAATCAACGCGACAACAGGGTCAGCGCCGTCATCGATTGCAGCAGGGTCTTGGTCGTGCCGCCGAAGATCATCTGCCAGAGCCAGGAGTGCGTATAGGCGCCCATGACGAGAAGATCGATGCTGCTGTCCGAAAGCCGGTTCTCGATGACATGCGATGCGCTTTTGTCCACACTTTGTGCCGTCGAAAGCGTCGTCTTCACGCCATGACGCGCAAGCGTCGCGGCGATGTCGGCGCCTGCCGTCAGCGGCGATTGCAGCGCCGTGTCGGCCGGATCGACCGAAAAGATCTCCACCTCGTCGGCGGCTTTGAGGATCGGCAGCGCGTCGAAGGTCGCGCGCGCCGCCTCCTTCGAACCGTTCCAGGCGATCAGCACGCGCTTGATCGGCTTCGGTTGGCGGATGATATAGGGGATCATCAGCACCGGCCGACCGGTTTCGAAGAGAAAGCTGTCGACGTCGACGTGGCTGTCGGAAGGTCTGGCCGGGTCGGCCTGCGAGGCGATCAAGAGGTCGGCGCTGCGCGCACTTTCGATCAGCGGCGCGGAGCCGTATCCGGTCGATGTGGCAAAGCTGCGCCACTCGGAGGAGGCGCCTGATGCCTCCGCTTTCGCCCTGAAGATGCGCTCAACCGCAATCGTTTCGCTATGCGCCATGTCCTGCAGCGCCTGCACGGCAACGGGATCGGGGATTTCCATCGGCGCCACCAGCGGCACGGCGGAGATGATTTCGGCATGCAGGCCGATCACATGGGCGCCGCTTTCAGCAGCGATGGCAAATGCGAAATCGGCAACCGCGGTACTATTGTCTGATGTATCAAGAATGGCGAGAATGGTTTTGTAAGACATATCAATTCTCCTTGCGCTGAATGGCTTGCGCGAGGGAAGGAATGCGCCGGACCGTTCTCCTGTTCCTTGATAGGGATCAAGGATGCCCCAGGTTCCGGCGTTGCCCTCAAGCCTCGGCGGAATGGTTTTCGGCAATGTCCTTCCTTTGGCGGATAGTGTCGATCATCGCCCGCACCTCGGTGCCGGCTGCATCGATAACCGCCTGGGAGCGGCCGCGTACGACGATCTCGGTCGAGAATTTCTGGCCGATATAACGCGGGTAGGAGCCGATGCTGGTTTCCGGATGTGCCTTCTGGATCGCGGTCAAGGGCGTACCGATCTCACCTTCGCCGTAAGGGCAGGCGATGGCGAGCGAGAGCACCGGCGTGCCGGTTCGAAGCGTCGGCAGCACATTGTCGACCATCGCCTGGAAGACCTGCGGCACACCGGCCATGACGTAGACGTTGCCGATGATGAAGCCGGGCGCGGTCGAGACCGGATTGGGAATATGGGCAGCCCCGCGCGGCATGCGCGCCATGCGCTGGCGCGCCTCGGTGAATTCCATTTCACGGCGCCGATACATCTCGGCAAGCAGCGTCATCGCCGTCTCGTCATATTCGCAGGGCACGCCGAAAGCCTTGGAGATGGCGTCGGCGGTGATGTCGTCATGCGTCGGCCCGATACCGCCCGAGGTGAAGACATAATCATATTTGCCGCGAAGCGCGTTCAGCGCCTCGACGATCGCGTCCTCGTCGTCGGCGACGATGCGCACTTCCTTGAGATCGATGCCGGAAAGCGTCAGCAAATCGGCGAGATGGCCAATATTTTTATCCTTGGTGCGGCCGGAGAGAAGTTCGTCGCCGATGGCGAGCATGGCGGCGGTGACGACGATGTCTTGGCTCATAGGATGTTCCGTGATGTGAGGCTGGGGAATAGGTAGCGCCGTTCGGTCGCTTTGCAAACACCAAGAGCATGATGCCGAAAAGTGCAGGCGGGTTCGGACGACATGATGCTCTAACTTTTAAATTCGGGCGATGCGTCATTTTTGCCGAAATGAAAACCGCAAGCGAATTTTCGTCTCCGGGTGTTGAACACTGAGTTCTTGAGGGCGGGGCTTTGTTCAACCAGGCGCGCTGATAGAAGTCACGTCGGGCACGAAATTCAACGATGTTTCAAGGAAGATAGAAGATGGCGAAGGTTCTCGTTCTTTATTATTCGGCTTACGGCCATATCGAAACCATGGCCTATGCCGTCGCCGAAGGCGCGAAATCGGCCGGTGCCGAGGTCACCGTCAAGCGCGTACCGGAACTGGTTCCGGAAGACGTCGCCAAGGCTTCCTATTACAAGGTCGACCAGGCCGCTCCGATCGCCACCGTCGATGAACTGGCGGACTATGACGCCATCATCGTCGGCGCCGGCACCCGATTCGGTACGGTCGCCTCGCAGATGCGCAATTTCTGGGATCAGACGGGCGGCCTCTGGTTCGCCGGCAAGCTTGTCGGCAAGCTCGGTTCGGTCTTCACCTCTTCGGCAACCCAGCACGGCGGCCAAGAATCGACCATCCTCGGCTTCATCCCCACCTTCCTGCACCAGGGCATGGTCGTTGCCGGCCTGCCTTACGCCTTCCAGGGCCAGATGGGCACCGAGGAAGTCAAGGGCGGCTCGCCTTACGGCGCCTCCACCATCACCAACGGCGACGGCTCGCGCCAGCCTTCTGAGATCGAGCTGGAAGGCGCGAAATACCAGGGCGCCCATGTCGCCAAGCTTGCTGCCAAGCTCGCCTGATCTTTGATGCTGAAATAATGAAGGCGCGGCGGGCATGGGGCTCGCCGCGCCTCTTTTGGTCCACAGACTGGCGGCCCTTGATCAGTGGCGGCTTTCGAGCGGAAATGCTTGGCCGATCATTCGTCGGTGCTGCCGGCCAAAACGGGCACGATTTTTACGCCTCCCGGCTCTTCCCATCGCCCATGACGCAAGATATTGAAAATGCCGCAAGCGGGCGTGGCGAAACTGGTAGACGCAAGGGACTTAAAATCCCTCGGCCTTGGCTGTACGGGTTCGACCCCCGTCGCCCGCACCACAACTATCCACTTTGAATTTGCCCGCATCTGCGCGTGAAAGCGTGTTTTTGCTTGACAATGACATTTTCGATGCAAGGATTGCGCCGCGACAGTAAGGCGGTTGAGTAAGTATTGTCTTGTGGGAGTAAGACGATGGTTTACGATTGGAATGGGACCAGGGTTCGGCGCATCCGGATCTTCAAGACCAGCGTCGCACTTGTTCTCGGAACTGCGATAGCTGCGATACCACTGTTCTTCTGGGCAGTGCAGTTGAGCGATTTCTAACTCGAGATAATCAGCGTTCTGCGAAAGGAAGCGCGTTTGGCGCTTTGGTCTCGCGCCACCTGTTGATCACCCAGCCAGCCAGCAGCCCGAGGGCTGCGCCCATCGCCTTGATGCTCGCGTCATGCAGGCGCGGATGGCGGGTAGGCGCGAGATATTGCAGATATTCGATGGCGAATGCGCCGACGATCAGCAGCACCGCCACCATCTTCCACTGTTTGGGATAACCGAGCGCAAAGGCCAAGCCGACGAGAAGATAGGCGGCCGCACGGTCGACATCGACCGTGGTGACCGTGTCCGGCCTCTCTCCGATCGGGGAAACCGTAGCGAAGATGATGAAGGCAAGCAGCAGCCAGGCGAGCGGTTTTGCGAATTTGAAGATCATCATAGCTTCATATAAGTGGCCGCCCTTTTTATTGACAGTTAAAATCAGTTCATGTGCCGCCAATTTCGCGATTGGCTTAAGAAAGCCTTCCTCGGAGCGAACCGGTCCGGGCGCGAACCGGAAACGGCCGAAACGGGCTTTCTTTTGCCGGTTGGCCTGTGCCATAGCGGCGGTGGCTAATTGAGAGAATGGACCACGCCCGTGACGAAACTTGATGTCGAAAGTGCCGCAGAGGCAATGCGTAGCCTGTTTCCGGCAACGCCGCTGCAGCTCAACGATCATCTGTCGGCCCGCTACGGCGCCGATATCTGGCTGAAGCGCGAGGATCTGTCGCCGGTGCGCTCCTACAAAATCCGCGGCGCCTTCAATTTCTTCCGCAAGGCGATCGGGCAGGGTGCGGCCGGCAAGACCTTCGTCTGCGCCTCGGCCGGCAATCACGCTCAGGGCTTTGCCTTCGTCTGCCGCCATTTCGGCGTACCGGGCGTCGTCTTCATGCCGGTGACGACACCGCAGCAAAAGATCGACAAGACCCGTATGTTCGGCGCCGAATTCATCACTATCCGGCTGTTCGGCGACTTCTTCGACCAGTGCTACCAGGCCGCCCGCGAACATGTTGAAGCGGTCGGCGGCGTCATGGTGCCGCCCTTCGACCATGCGGACATCATCGAGGGCCAGGCGACGGTGGCCGCCGAAATCATGCAGCAGCTGCCGGAAGGAACAGTGCCCGACATGGTCGTCCTGCCGGTTGGCGGCGGTGGACTGGCCGCCGGCATCACCGGCTATCTCGACGGCACCGTGCCGAAATCGGCTTTCGTCTTCACTGAGCCGGCCGGCGCGCCGAGCCTTAAGCGCAGCATCGAGGCGGGCAAGGTGACGACGCTTGCCAAGGTCGACAATTTCGTCGACGGCGCGGCGGTGGGGCGCATCGGCGACCTGAACTTCGCCGCTCTTCGCGATTTCCCGGCAAGCCAAGTGCAACTGATGCCGGAGAACGCCATCTGCGTCACCATTCAGGAAATGCTGAATGTCGAAGGCGTCGTGCTGGAGCCGGCCGGCGCCCTGTCGCTGACGGCGATCGCCGCGATGGACGGCCAAGCGATCCGCGGCAAGACCATCGTTGCTGTCGTCTCCGGCGGCAATTTCGATTTCGAGCGCCTGCCTGACGTAAAGGAAAGAGCCATGCGTTACGCAGGGCTGAAGAAATATTTCATCCTGCGCCTCGCCCAGCGCCCCGGCGCGCTGCGGGATTTCCTCAATCTGCTCGGCCCCGACGACGATATCGCCCGCTTCGAATATCTGAAGAAATCGGCGCGCAACTTCGGCTCCATCCTGATCGGAATCGAAACCAAGGCGCCAGAGAATTTCGCCCGGCTGATCGGAAATTTCGAAGCAGCCGGCATGGGTTACGAGGATATCACCGAAAACGAGATCCTCGCCAACCTGATCATTTGACTTGGCGACAGCGATATCGTCGTGCTAAAGGCGGAGCATGGCTTCGTTCATTTCAAATATCTTTTCGATGTTCTCCGGCGGCGGCAAACCGGCTTCGGAGGCAGCAGGCCCTTCCGGCGAGCCGCAGCTTTACGGCGATTGCACGATCTATGCCGAGCCGCGCAAGGAAGGCGGCCAGTATCGCCTTGCCGGCCGCATCGAAAAGAAGGTCGGCGACGAGGTACTGGTGCGCAATTTCATCCGCGCCGATCTGTTTTCCTCCTCCGATGACGCGCTCGAATGCACGGTGCGCAAGGCGCAGCAGATCATCGATCAGCATGGTTCGTCGCTCTTTGGCGACGGCGAGAAGCTTCGTCAGGTCTGAAATCGGGATCCGGGGATGGGTCCTTGATACCGGCTGTAACTATTCCTGTGTGACCGGGGTGCTCTCCAGCGAGCGCGTTCTCACTCACGCAATCTTAAAGGATTGCGGTGAAAGGTATCGCCTGCAGGATTTGCAGGACACCCCCGTGTTTGACTGTTTCGGACGATTGACCAAAGGATTCTCTGTCGCGATCACCGCGCCAGCAGGAGGCCGAACGTCCGGAGCCGAGGTCTCATGATGGAGACACTCAACCTCCTTCTCTTCGTCGTCGAAGCCATCGCCTATTTCGTGCTGATGGTGACGCTTCTGCATTTCCGTCACCGGCTCGGTCTCGGGGTTTTCCTGACGGCGCTCGGCGTCATGCATTTCATGGAGACCTATCTGGCGGCGGTGTTTTATGTTTCGCTGCCGTTCGGGGATGTGTCGCCGGGCTCATCCGTCTTCTTCTCCGGCAAGCTGATGATGATCCTGATGCTTTACCTGCAGGAGGATGCCGCGACGGTGCGCCAGCCGATCTACGGTCTCTTCCTCGGCAACCTGCTCACCGTCGGTATTGCCTGGGTGCTGCAACTGCATCAGCCGCTGCAGATATCGACCAACCTCACACCCGACGTCGATTTCCTCAAGGAGATGGGCTGGCTGATGGTCTGGGGCACGGCGCTGCTCTATGTCGATTCGCTCGGCATCATCCTGCTTTACGAAAAACTCGGCGATTTCTTCCGCCGCCGGGTCGTCCTGCGTTTCCTGATTTCGGGGTTCGCGCTGTTGACCTTCGACCAGATCGGCTTCTTCGCCGCGCTGCATTACTTCCTGGATGTGCCGATCGCCGCATTCTGGGGCGGATGGAAGGCAAAAATGCTTGCCGTCTGCCTCTACGCGGCGATGTTCGCATTCTATGAGTATCGTATTCGCCGTGTCGGTGCGGGCGGGTCCGCACGCTCCATCAGCGACGTGTTCGGCGACCTGACGTTCCGCGAGCGCTATAACGACCTTCTGGAGCGCACCGGCCGCGACATGCTCACCGGCGTTTACGATCGGACGCGCATGGAGGTTGAAGCGCCGCTGATGCTGCGTGAGGCGCTGAGGCAGGGGCTATACGCCACCGTTCTTATTCTCGACGCCGATCACTTCAAGGATGTCAATGACGGCTACGGCCATCTCCAGGGCGACGAGGTGCTGAAGGCGATCGCCGCCCGATTGGGCACGACGTTGCGCTCGAGCGATCGCGTCTTCCGCTTCGGCGGCGAGGAATTCGTTGCCGTCTGTCCAGGCACTGACCACGAGGAAGGTCTGCTGCTTGCCGAGCGCCTGCGCTGGACGATTGCAACCAGCGTCAAGACGCCGGATGACAGGCCGATCACGGTCAGCATCGGTGTTGCGACTGCCGATGAGGACGGCGTCGATTTCACCGCCGTGCTGACGGCTGCCGACGGCAGGCTCTATGTGGCCAAGAAGAGCGGCCGCAACTGTGTCGTCGGCCGCTCCGGCGTGGTGAAACTCAGTTAGACCTGGTGGGCTCGTCGATCAGCGCAGCGCGGTCGGCCGCGGGTGTTTAGGATGTTGCGTAAACAGCAACACATTCCCGTATATTTACGTATTTTCAACATGTTATGAGAGCCATAAAAACGGCTTGTTAGCATAACACAAACGTGATCTCCATTGCCGCAGCATTCCGGATGAGCTTTCCTGCGAGGGGCGTGGACATGAGTGATTCAGTTGCAGCACAGAAAGTCGATGGCGGCGAGTTTGCCGTTTTGTGCATCGGAGGGTTTCTTCTTTCGATTGCCTATGGCGTGACCTTTCTGATCCCGGTGCTGGTTGGCCAGCGTGGTGGCGACGAGGCGCTGGCCGGCCTGATCATTTCGGCTGCGACTGTCAGCACCGTCATTCTCGTGATCCTGTCCGGCCACATCGCGGATGCCATTGGCTCGGCGCGGGCGGTGGCTGTTTCGGGATTGTTTCTTGCCGCGTCAGCGCTGGGATTCGCCATGGTTCCCTCAGCTGGGCTGAGCCTGATGGTGGTCGGTTTCATCCTCGGCATAGGCTGGGGCACCTTCTATGCGCTCGGCCCTATTCTGGTCGCCGCGATCGTCGAACCCGAACATCGGATCCGGTTTTTTGCCCTGCTTTCGGGATCGATGATGTCGGGCATCGGAGCCGGACCGATCATTGGCCGCATTGCTACCAGCTGGTCGATGCCGATCGAGGCGGCCTTCGCATTTGCGTTCCTTGCCAGTCTCGCCGGCGGTGCGCTTTACTTTTTGCTCCATATCCGGCTGACCAATGCCGGCAAGATTTTGCCCCATGTTAACAAGATCTCATTTGGCTCAGCACGCGAGGTGATCGGCTCGCGGGCCATCTATTCCATCGTCATGGTCGGCATCGGCGGCGCGATTTTCGGCGGGCTGTCCAGCTTTCAGACCAGCTACGCCAAGGCGCACGGATTCGACTACTCCCTGTTCTTCATCGGCTTCATGTCCGCCGCGATTCTGAGCAGGCTGTTCGTGGCGGGATATGTGGTCAAGAAAGACCCACTCTATTCGCTTGTGGTCCTGACAAGTCTGACGCTGGCATCGATCGTGCTGTTCCTGATGCTGACATCAAATCAGTTTGCCTATCTGGGAGGCGCGGCGATGCTGGGAGTGGGCTATGGCTTGACTTATTCCGTCATCAACGGCCTGGCGGCCAATGAGGCTCCCGCCGGCCTTATGCCGCAATCGCTGCTGTTATTTTCGCTCGCCTATTCCATCGGCGTCTTCGGCTTTCCACTGATCGCCGGCAATCTGATCGTTTCCTCCGGCGTGCAGACCATGCTGTACGTCGTGCTTCTGCTTGCCGTCCTGAATTTTGCAATCGTCCTGTTTCGTGTTGCCCACCGTGCGACGCAAGAACGAAACAAAGCATCCGTAGGAGACAATACAAGCACTCTATGACGGGTGGCCGAGGCCGGCGAAGGGGCCGGGCAAGTTTGACCTGCCCAGCCCGGCTCACTTAGGCAGCGCGGAAGATCTTGGCGCCGGAGGGAGCACTCGTCATGCCGCCGTCGACAGTGATCTCGATGCCGGTGACATTGGCCGAATCATCCGAAGCCAGATAGAGCGCTGCCTTGGCGATTTCGTCGGCTTCGCTCATGCGGCCGAGCGGGCTCATGCCGCCGATGCGCGCCTCGAGCGCCGACATGGCGTCTTCCGTCTGGGCCATCGGCGACCAGATCGGCGTTTTCGTGCCGCCGGGCGTTACCTGATTGACGCGAATGCCGCGCGGTGCGAGCTCGGATGCCATATTGCGCGTCATGGCCCGGACTGCCGCCTTGGTCGCCGCATAGGCTGTCCAGCCGGGAGCGCCGAGCACGGCATGCACGGAACCGTTGAGGATCACCGAAGCGCCGTCATTGAGGTGCGGCAGGGCCGATTGCACGGTGAAGAAAACCGCCGTGAGATTGGTGCTGATGATCTGGTTGAACTGCTCCAGTGATGTCTCGCCGAGCGGCGTCGCGCCGCCGATGCCGGCATTGGCGAAGACGATGTCGAACTTGCCGACCTTTCCGGCGGCTTCCGCAAAGGCCTTCTCGGTGGCGGCGGCATCGGTGACATCGACCTTCAGCGCCAACACGCCGGCTCCCAGCGCCTTTTCGGCGGCAGCGAGCGTTTCCGGGTTGCGGCCGGTGATCACCACCCTGGCACCCTCGTCGATGAAGACCCTGGCGGTCGCAAGACCGATGCCGCTGTTTCCGCCGGTGATCAGGGCAACCTTGTTTCTTAGACGCATGATTCTGCTCCTCTTGGAATTGACAATGATATAGATTATGATCGTTATCTATAAGGATTATGATAATAATCTACATGAGTCAATAGGCAGTGCCGGGGAGATGTCCGATGGGCCGTTCGCAGCTGGAAAAACAGAAGACGCACGAGAAGATTATCGAGATCGCGTCGAAGCGACTACGCGAAGAGGGGCTCGAAGGTATTGGCGTCGCCGATCTGATGAAGGAAGCCGGGCTGACCGTCGGCGGCTTCTATAAGCATTTCGCCTCCCGTGACGATCTGGTCGCCGAGGCGATCCAGTCCGCTTTCGATTCATGGGGGCGCAAGCTGGAGGCCGAGGGGGTGAACCCGGCGGAGATGACGGCCGCCGATGTCGCCGATCGTTATGTGAGCGCCTATCACCGCGACAATCCGGGTGAGGGCTGCCCTTTTGCCGCGCTGACCTCCGATATATCACGCAGCGGTGAGAAGGCGCGGGGGATCGCGACGGACGGGCTCAGGCGTAATTTCGCGTCATTGGCGGGCAAGGCTGCGGGAGCGGACGAAGGAGAAAGGCGGCGCAAGGCGATCATGGCCTTCGCGATGATGGCCGGCGGCGTCGGCCTTGCCAGGATTTCGTCCGACGAAGAACTCTCGGCCGAGATCCTGGCAACGGTCCGGGATTTTGTCGCCGATATCGACAAATGAAAAACGGCCGGCAAGGCCGGCCGTTCCATGCAGCATTTGAGAGCCGATCAGGCCGCCAGCGCGATTTCCTGGACGCGCGACTTGGCGGCGTCGATCGCCTTTTCGGCAGCTTCCGGACCGAAGGCCAGGCCTTCGACATAGATGGTCTCGATATCGCTGATGCCGAGGAAACCGAGAACCGACTTCAGGTACGGCACGGCATGGTTCAAGGCGGCGGCCGGTCCCTGCGAGTAGACGCCACCCGAGGCGAGTACCACATAAACCTTCTTGCCGGTTGCGAGGCCGACCGGGCCGCTTTCCGTGTACTTGAAGGTCAGGCCGGCGCGGGCGACATTGTCGATCCAGGTCTTCAGCGACGAATAGATGTTGAAGTTGATGAGGCCGGTGCTGATGACGATCGTATCGGCAGCGAGCAGTTCGTTGACGAGTTCGTCGGAAGTCTTGACGGCCACGGCTTCCTCAGCGGTGCGGGCCTCGGCCGGCTTGCGGATCGCGCCGGTGAAGAGGTCATCGATATGCGGCAGCGGGGTGGCGGCAAGGTCGCGGCGGACGACGACGCTGCCCGGATTCTGGTTCTTCAGCTTTTCGGCGAGATCAACGGCGATCGGCGTCGAGAGCGATTCGGCACGCGGGCTGGACGTCAGAAGAAGGATGGACGACATGGTGCATTTCCTTTCGAATGGGATTTGACGGCCCGTTGCTGGGAGGTGAGCCGCAGTCTCGATGAGGAAAATAGATCTGGCCTGCTATCGAAAAAACGGTGATAATGTCGATCGAAACTATCGATGGAATGGATAGAAGATGCTGCCGAACCCGACTCTGGACCAATTACAGGTGTTTTTGACCGTTGCCGAGACCGGCAGCTTCTCGGCCGCTTCGCGGGCGCTGAACCGTGCGCAGTCGGTCGTCAGCTATACGATCGGCAATCTGGAGGCACAGCTTGAAGTGCCGCTTTTCGAGCGCTCCGGCGCCCGCCAGCCGAAGCTGACGGAGGCGGGCAAGGCGATGCTGGAGGATGCGCGGCGCATTCTGGGCGACCTGCAAGTCATGCGGGCGCGCGTGAAGAGCCTGAGGGAAGGGCTCGAAGCGGAGGTATCCGTCGCCATCAGTGTCATGGTGCCTTCACGAGCCCTGGTGGATGTACTCCACGAATTCCGCGAGATGTTTCCATCCGTTTCGTTGAGCCTCAATGTCGGCGAGCTCGGAATGGTCATGGATCTCGTCCTCAGCGGCAAGGCGACGATCGGGATTGGTGGCGCGGTCGTCCAGCAGGACGATTCGATCGTCACGGAGCGGATCGGTCATTCCTTCATGTTGCCGGTTGCCGCGCGCAACCATCCGCTTGCCGGGATCGGCCGGCCGCTGACGCTTGGCGACGTCCGCGAGGAAGTGCAGCTTGTCGTCACCGATGCGTCGGGCCGGACGAAGGGGCGCGATTTCAACGTTCTCTCCTACAAGACATGGCGTGTCAGCGATATCGCGACGAAGCACCAGCTCATCAAGGCCGGCCTTGGCTGGGGCGGCCTTCCGGCTTCCGTGATTCATGGCGATCTCGTCAGCGGCACGCTCGTCCATCTCGATCTGGATGCCTACGAACAGGGGGAGTATCCGATATATTCGGTGCGCCAGCTCGCCAACCCGCCCGGACCTGCCGCCACCTGGATGATCGACGCGTTCCGCACGCGGCTTTCCCATTGCCCGAACCAGGCCGATTTCCATGCTCAGATGGCGGAACTCCAGGAACCCGCGACACCGCTCGCGGCCGAATGACGAAGGCGCGGCGGGCGCGCCTTCGCCGGCATCCTCTTCGGCCTAAAGAACCAGCCTGAACTTCGAGAAACCGTCGGCCCCTTCGCCGGCATCCTCGATCTTGACGCTTTTGACCTCGGTGAGGAACTGCTTTGCCTTCGGGCCGCTTTCAAAGGTCGCGGTCGTGCCCGGAAGCGGCTTGAAGGTCCAGTTTGCGTCGGCCGACGGATTGATCGTGCCCTGATCATGGATATAGCGGACGATGACGTCGCGGTTGGTATCAGGCGCCTGGAAGATCACCTTGTCCGCGGTGATCTCAGGGAAATTGCCGCCGCCACCGGCGCGGTAGTTGTTCGAGACGACGACGAACTTCTGGGCCGGATCGATCGGCTTGCCGTTGAAGGCGAGGTTCTGGATGCGGTTGGAGTCCGGATTGATCGGCTTGCCTGATGAATCATATTTCGGCGGCTGCGACAGGTCGATCTGGTAGGTGACGCCGTCGATCACGTCGAAATTGTAGGACGGAAAATCGTTGTTGAGCAGTGCTGTATCCTTCGAGCCAGCCTTAATGTGATTGAACATGCCGGCCGACATTTCGAGCCAGTTCTTCACCTGGGCGCCGGTGATGGCGACAGCCTGCACCGTGTTTGGGTAGAGATAGAGGTCGGCGACGTTCTTGATGGCGATATCGCCGGCCGGAACATCGGTATAGTAATCGGCGCCGCCGCGGCCGCCGGCCTTGAAGGGGGCCGCCGCCGAAATCACCGGCAGGTCCTTGAACGCGGTGTCGGCGAGCATCTGCTTGATGTACCAGGTCTGGGCTTGGCTGACGACCTGCACGGAGGGATCGTCAGCGACCAGCGCGAAGTACGAATAGAGCGGTGCGGACGTCTTGCCGACCGGGGTCCGGACATAGGCAAGTGTCGCCTCGTGCTCGGCCTTGGCGGCCTCGACCACGTCCTTCTTGTCGGCGTAGTCGGCAACCACTTTCTTCTTGTCGTCGCGATGATAGATCGGCCGTGCTTCCGAGGTGAAATCGACGATCTTCCAGCTATTGCCGTCTTTCTCGAGTAGCAGGTCGATAAGGCCGAGATGTGAGCCCCAGAAACCAGCCATCACGGCGGGTTTGCCATGCAGCGTGCCCTTGACGGCGTCGGCATTGGCCACACCGTCCCAGCTCTTCGGGCCGGGGAAGACGAGATGCTGGTGGCCGGTGAAGATCGCGTCGATCCCATCGACGGCGGCGAGATGCAGCGAGGCGTTTTCCATCTTTTCGGAGGGCGCGCTGCCGTCGATGCCGGAATGCGAGAGGGCGATGACGATATCGGCGCCGGCTTCCTTCATGGCGGGAAGCCAGGCCCTGGCGGCCTCGACGATGTCGCGCGTCTGCGCCTTGCCTTCGAGGTTCTTGATGTCCCAGAGCATGATCTGCGGCGGCACGAAGCCGATGAAGCCGATCTTGACGGGGCTCTCATTGCCGGCGCCGTCCTTGATCTGCTTTTCGACGATGATGTAGGGCTTGAAGAAGAGATTGTCCTGCTTCGGGTCCGAGGCGAGCTGGCCCTTGGTCAGGTTGGCGCAGACGAAGGGGAAGTTTGCGCCTGATAGTACCTTGAACATGAAGTCGAGGCCGTAGTTGAACTCGTGATTGCCGAGCGTGCCCACAGTATAGCCGAGCGTGTTCATCGCCCTGATCACCGGATGGACGTCGCCGTCCTTCATGCCGTGCTGATAGGCCATGTAATCACCCATCGGATTGCCCTGCAGCACGTCGCCATTGTCGATCAGCAGTGAGTTGACGGCCTCGGCGCGGATGCCGTCGATGATCGTCCCGGTGCGCGACAGGCCCATCGTGTCGTTCGGCTTGTCGGCATAATAGTCATAGGGGAAGACATTGACATGAATGTCAGTCGTTTCCATCAGCCTCAGATGCGCCTGGTTGGCGCTGGCGCGCGCGCTGAAAGGATGCAGCAGCACCAGGGCGGAAGTGGCGGCGAGGCCGCCGAGCAGGGAACGGCGGCTCATTACGCCAACATCGAAAATGGAAGACATGGAAACTCTCCTTCAGGATCATGCATCGTCCGGCCCGTCAGAATTAGGACGATTTGGCGAGGAGTACACTGCGAAAATGACAGGACGTCAAAACAATCCGCCGGAAAAGCGTCATCGCTCCGAAATGCAATTTATGGTGCAGTCCCTCAGCGCCAGGCTGCCACAGACGCAAGGCGCGGTCACCCTCGGCGTCGGTGTCAACCGCAGTTGCTGGAGCGATCTCAGCCGCTCCTTCGGCGCAAAGGCCGGGCACCTTACGAGTTTGGTGCCGATGTTGTTAAGTGAGGCGTCCGCTCGACGTTGACGGCGGTTCTAACCAGCGGACGCACCGCCAGCACCGGCCGCATCTCCTTATGGAAAAAGCGGAAATAGGAGGAGATCTGCGCCCGCGCATTCGAATTCACGTCGAACTGGATGCCGACGCGGCCATTATGCTTCCAGCGGATGATGCCTTCGAGCAGCCCGAGGTTTTCGGCCTCGATGCGCACCTTGCTGCCGGAGGCGGCATGGAGCGGCCCCTTCATCTCCAGGGCGGCACCAGTTGGCGATAGGTTGAGGATGCGGGCATCCACCTGGCTGTTCAGATATTTGACATGGCCGAACACGCGGCAGTTTTTTCGGTCGGCCTTTCGAGCCGTGATTTTCAAGTTGCGGGTCATACTGTCTCCCTTGATATAGCCAGGGAGCATAGCGCCGGAAAATTGAAATGGTTTTAGGGGCTTGGCTAAAATTGCAGTGAAACGTCAATTGGCAGCAGCGGCCCTGCGTCCCACCACATGTTCGCGCCAGACCGTGAAGATCCCGGCGGCAACCACGATGATCGAGCCAGCGATCATATTGAGACTGAGCGTTTCATCGTAGATCACCATGCCGATGACAGAGGCGTAGACAAGTGACAGATAGGTCAGCGGCTGGACGGCGGCGGCATCGAGAATATCATAGGCGCGGATCAGGAAATAATGGCTGGAAATGCTGGTGACGCAGACGAGCGCCATCCAGCCCCAATCGCCCGGCGACATCCAGCTCCAGTAGAACGGTCCGACCAGCGTCATCGTAACGCCACCGACGACGCCGGTATAGAAGAAGCTGGTCATCGACGAATCGTCGCGGCTGACCAAGCGGGTGGCGATAACGTAGAAGGCGAAGTTGAAGCAGGAAAGGACGGCGAGAAGCAGCTTAAGGTCGAAAAATTCGCCTTCCGGCTTCAGGATCAGCAGCACTCCGAACAGTCCGGCGCCGATCGCTGCCCACCGCCGCCACCCGACCCGCTCGCCGAGGATCGGCATCGCCAGCAGCGCGATCAGGATCGGCGTCGCGGAAAAGATCGCCTGTGAACGGGCAAGGCCGATCACGGCAAAGCAGGTGATGGCCAGAACCACCTGAACTGCAAGCAGAACGCCGCGCGTCACCTGCAGGAAGGGGCGTTTGGTGCGGGCCGTCGCCTTGATACCGCCGCGCATCTTCGACGCGAGGATGATCGTGAAAAGCGCAAAGGCCCAATAGCGGATCATCGTCACGAAGATCGGCGGATAGGCCGTCGCCAGATGTTTCGAGATGGCGTCCTGCAGTGAAAAGATGGTGAGCGCCAGCAGAACGAAGATATAGCCTTGGGTCTTCGATGTCATGACTTGCCATTACTGCATAATTTCACCCTTAAATCGATTCCGATTTAAGGGTGAAATTATGCAGAAGTCCAAAGTGTTACAGCGTCCTCTGCGCGTCTGAAAAGACGCGCAGCGCTGTAGTGGGGAAGCGCCCGCGCGCGCCGAAAGTCTGGGCAGGCTTTCGGCAAAGATGCAAGGCCTCAAAGGCCGACATTCGGCTTGTCGATGATTTCTCTGAGAGCGAAGCTGGAATTGATCTTGACGACATGGGGAAGGGCCGACAGCCAGTCGCGGTGGATGCGCTCATAGTCCTCGAGATCACGGGCGGCGACCCTGAGGATGTAATCGTATTCGCCCGACATCAGGTAGCAGACGAGCACGTTCGGGCAGAGCTTCACCGCTGCCTCGAATTCCGCCAGTGTCTTGGCGAACTGGCCGGAGAGCGAGATATGCACGATGGCGATCATCTTGTAGTCGAGCGCCTTGTGTGAAAGCCGCGCGTGGTAGCCGCCGATGACGCCGCTTCTTTCCAAGATGTCGAGCCGGCGCGAACAGGCCGAAGGCGACAGTCCGATCCTTTCGGCAAGCTCGGCATTGGTCATGCGGGCATTGGCCTGCAATGCCCGGAGAATCGCAAGATCGATGGTGTCGAGATCGGCCATTCGAAGAACCTTCGAAAAAAGATAGGATAAATGCAATAATCGCCGAAAAATCGCGTCTTCGCAAATCGTCTTTGCAAGGACATTTCACTGTCTTGATGGTTGGATTCCTCATCTGAAAAAATCCGCGGCCGCGGAGATAAAATGAGAGGAACGCGCATGCGTGTCGGTTGCCCGAAGGAAATCAAGAATCATGAATATCGCGTCGGTCTGACGCCGGCTTCGGTGCGAGAATATGTTGCCCACGGCCACGATGTCTGGGTGGAGACCAAGGCAGGCGTCGGTATCGGCGCTGATGATGCCGCCTATGCCGCGGCTGGCGCCAAGATCGCCGCCTCCGCCAAGGATATCTTCGAAAAGTGCGGTATGATCGTCAAGGTGAAGGAGCCGCAGCCCGCCGAATGGGCGCAGCTCCGTGACGGCCAGCTTCTCTACACCTATCTGCATCTGGCGCCGGATCCTGAACAGACCAAGGGTCTCATCGCCTCCGGCGTTACCGCGATCGCCTATGAGACGGTGACCGACGAGCGCGGCGGTCTGCCGTTGCTGGCGCCGATGTCGGAGGTCGCCGGACGCCTGTCGATCCAGGCAGGGGCGACCGCGCTGCAGAAGGCCAATGGTGGCCTCGGCGTCCTGCTCGGCGGCGTACCTGGTGTGCTGCCGGCCAAGGTCGCGGTCATCGGCGGCGGCGTTGTCGGCCTGCATGCCGCCAGGATGGCCGCCGGCCTCGGCGCCGATGTCAGCATCCTCGACAAGTCGCTGCCGCGCTTGCGCCAGCTTGACGATATCTTCGCCGGCCGCATCCACACCCGTTATTCCAGCATCCAGGCGCTGGAGGAGGAAGTCTTCTCGGCCGATCTCATTATCGGCGCCGTGCTGATTCCCGGCGCTGCCGCTCCGAAGCTCGTCACCCGCGAGATGCTCTCCGGCATGAAGAAGGGCTCCGTCATCGTCGACGTCGCCATCGACCAGGGCGGCTGCTTCGAGACCTCGCATGCGACGACCCATTCCGATCCGACCTATGAAGTCGACGGCGTCGTGCATTATTGCGTCGCCAACATGCCGGGCGCCGTGCCGGTCACCTCGGCGCACGCGCTGAACAATGCCACATTGGTTCATGGCCTGGCGCTTGCCGATCGCGGCCTGCGCGCTATTGCCGAAGACAAGCACCTGAGGAACGGCCTCAACGTGCACAAGGGCCGCATTACCAGCAAGCCCGTCGCCGACGCGCTGGGCTACGAAGCCTTTGCGCCGGAGAGCGTACTGAACGTAGCGTAAGCTTGCTGACTCAAGGTCAGGCGCCGGCCTCCACCAGGGCCGGCGCCTTTACTTTGTCGATCCGGCATTGGAAGCAGTTGTTGCGCGCTGAGCGCACATGCACATAGGCGATACCAGATCGTCCCAGCAGCTCTTCGCCATAGGCTGGAATATCGCCGATAGCGGTCACCGCGCCGGTGCCGTAGACGATGCGGTCGTTTTCACTATAGCCGCGGACGATGAAGTCGCGGCTCGTCGTCAGCACCGGCGGCATGATCTCTTCGGCGGCATAGCGTGCACAAGGCTGCTTGTGCAGGAAGACCGGGCCGGTTTCGGCATAGGGCTGCAGTTCGGGGAAGGGCCGGTAGGCGAAGACCAGCAACGCCTCGCCCGCATCGATATTTTCGAGGCAATGGCGGCAGGGATGACCGGGACCATCGGAAACGATCGTCTCAGGCAGCCTGTCATAGGCGTCGCGGCCGCCGTTCCAGAGGTGTTCGGCGTCGGTCGTCGGCATGGCAACAAAACGAATGGCGGTCACGATAGATCTCCTTTGTATTGCCATGAAATGCACCTCGACGAGCGCGCAAGCCACCCGATTCTTGCGCGCCGCAGGCATTGGGCGATCGAGTGAAACGCGGAATATGCTTCGTCCTCAAAGCGCACGCTTCCACCCTCCGCGTAACCTCAGACATTGCGGGAGTGCGCCAAAAGCGGGTCACCACGGGTCGCCCCCAAGCGGGTCGACGCCTGTCATGGACCAGCTTTCTTCTCGCTGCTCGTCGGCTCGATCGTGTCTCTCGTCGCTGCGCCGGGTATGTCTGGCGTCTTCATACCGTGGTACACGATCGGGTGGCACAGGGTCGGGCCGCTGTTCGGTTTTGAGAGGGTGCGCTGGCTGGCGGCCTCACGAATTTCGGTTTGGAGGGACAGATGATGGCTGAAGAAGCAGCATTGAACTTCGCGGACTTCTATGATGCCGAGCTTGCTCTCCATAACGCGCATTTTCGGGTCGCCGCCGCGGTCGGGCGGTCTGATCGTGTTCTCGATATCGGTTGCGGCGCCGGACAAACCACACGTGACGCCGCGCGCGCTGCTGAAGCAGGACGAGCGCACGGAATAGACTTGTCCGTCACGATGCTGGAGATTGCCCGCCGGCGCAGCGCCGAGGAGGGATTACCCAATGCGACGTTCGAAGTGGCGGATGCACAGAACTACCACTTCGCAAAAGGGGAATTCGACCTTTGCATCAGTCGATTTGGCGTCATGTTCTTCGCCGATCCGGCGGTGGCTTTCGCCAACATCGCCAACGCCGTACGCCCGGGTGGGCGTTTCATTTTCATGGTCTGGCAGGACAGAGACCGCAATGAGTGGGCGACCGCCATACATGAGGCGCTTGACCCGGATTCAACCGGTCCGGTTGCGGCCAGCAAAGCCTTTTCGCTGAGCGAACCCTCGGTTACGTCTGGACTGCTCGAAACGGCAGGGTTCGCTACCATCGAGTTTCGTGAAATCAACGAGCCTGTGTTCTACGGTCCAGATCCCGAGACTGCATTGGCGACGATTCAGACATTTGAAAATGTGAAGAACGCCCTCGATCGTTCCGTCGCGACAGCCGAAATACGGGCGCGGCTGCTCGACATGCTGGAGGCGCACCAGACACCCCACGGAATTCAATTCGATTCGCGCGCATGGCTGATCAGCGGCCGCCGGTACGGCGACAGTCCCTCGTGCGTTATGTGATTTCCGCTCAGCGTGAATGTCGGCTTTGGGTCAAGCCGACATTGCTGGCATTTGCTATCGAATTCCGCAAAACTGCATGACGAAAAGGAGAAGCCCTTGCCCGACATCGATCTCGCGCTGCTGGCGCAACAGAATGCGGAAATACTGGAAGAGCTCAGGGCTCTGCGCCGGGAAGTGGCGGAACTGAAGGAGCAGTCGGGCCGCACGCTCGATTTCGAGCGCCGCAACGACCCACGCCGCCCGAACAGCCTGACGCAGCGTTAGTTGCCTCTGGCTACGTCAGGGAAAGAAGCCGTCAGCTTTTCCGCGCAATCTCCAGAAGCTCCTTGTCGCTGAGCGGCCGGACGATGCCGGTGCCGGTCGAGACGGGGGAGAAGCCGTACATCTGGTAGAGCTGCAGCGCGCGCGGATGGTCGAGGTTGTTGGTGGTGGTGGTGACCCGCTTCGGATTGAGCGACCAGATGGCATAGAGCGCCTGCAGCAGGAACCACTTGCCGATGCCGAGACCGAGCGCATGTTCGATCAGGCCGAAATGGCTGAGCTCGATCATATCCTCGTCTTCGCAGAAATATTCGTAGAAGCCGGCGGGCGCGCCGTTCACGTAGAGAACGCTGATATTGTTGCGCTTGTCGTTCAGCGTCTCGGCAAGCTGCTCGTCGCTCATGCGCAACCGATCCACCCATTGCCAGCGGGCACCCACCTGCCGGTAGAGATAGCGGTAGAAGGGCAGCGGGATCTCGGGAGCGCGCATGATCGCCGTCTGGATATTGACGGGCACCGGCATGCTTGCCTTTGGCGGCGCCGTCATTTCGAGCCGGGTGATGTGAGCTTTCAGCGAAGCGGGTGCCTTTCCCATGGCGATCAGGCTTTGACCGGCGTCGGCGGACCGGTAACGATGGGTGTATCGTCACGGCTGCCCCATTCGCTCCACGAGCCATCATAAAGCTTGTTGTCGTGATGGCCGAGCGATTCCAGCGCCAGCGTGATGATCGCGGCGGTGATTCCCGAGCCGCAGGAGGTGACGACGGGTTTTGAAAGATCAATGCCGGCATCCTCGATCGTCTGCCTGAGTTCGGGCAGCGACTTGAAACGGCCCTGACTGGCGAAGACACCGGAGGGCAGGCTGCGGGCGCCGGGCATATGGCCGGAGCGCATGCCGGCGCGCGGTTCGGGCTCGGCGGCTGCGAAGCGGCCGGCGCTGCGGGCATCGGCGATCTGCATCGCGCCGCTGGAGACGATGTCGCGCATCCTATCGAGCGTCACCACGCGGCTTTCATCGAAATTGGGCGTGAAGGTCGCCGACGCAGGATTGGGTGCTGCGGTTTCCAGCGGACGGCCCTCGGCCTTCCAGCCGTCGAGACCGCCATCGAGCACGAAGACGTTTTTCGCGCCCATCACCCGGAAAAGCCACCAGACGCGGGGCGAGGCGAACAGACCGATACCGTCATAGACGACGATCCGATCATTCTCGCTGATGCCGAGCCGGCCGACTTCGGCGGCGAAATAATCGGGCGAGGGGATCGTGTGCGGCAGCGATGTCGAATGGTCGGCGATCTTGTCCTGATCGAAGCGGATGGCGCCGGGAATATGGCCGGCAGCATATTCGGCATCGGCATCGCGCTTCTGCGCCGGCAGATAGAAGGAGGCGTCCAGCACCCGAAGGTCAGCTTTGCCGAGCTCGGACTGCAGCCAGTCGGCCGAAACGACGAAACGGCTCTTGGTCTCACTCATGATGGTCTCCCTTGATGGTCAGGCTTCGTCGCCGGGCGTGCCGAAGCGGATGCGGAAGCGCCGGTTCTCTTTGCCCTTCTTCTCGATTTTGGCGATATGGATCCGGCCGACTTCCTGAGTCTCGGAGACATGTGTGCCGCCGCAGGGTTGGCTGTCAATCGAGGAGTTCTCGCCGATGCAGACGAGGCTGACGCGCCCGAGCCCCATCGGTGGGCGCACGTTCTTCGATTTGACGATATCGGGATTGGCCACAAGCTCCTCGTCGGTGATCCATTGCAGAGTGACCGGATGATTCTGCTCGACCAATTGCATCAGCTTGACCGTCACCGCGTCCTTGTCGATCGTCTCGATCATGTCGAAATCGACGCGGCTTTCCTCTTCGCCGACGGCAGCCCCGGTGATCGGATAGGAGCAGACGACGGAAAGCAGGTGGCAGGCCGTGTGCATGCGCATCAGCCTGTAGCGGCGCGGCCAGTCGACATGCAGCACCAGCGTCTCGCCGACCACGGGCCGCGGCGCACCTTCGAGCGGCACATGGATGATGACATCTTTGCTTGGACCATGCTTCGTCTGGCCGAGCGCGATCTTGCTGCCGTCGGCGCGTTCGAGCTCTCCGGTGTCACCAGGCTGGCCACCTGATGTCGCATAGAAGCAGGTCTGGTCCAGTTCGATGCCCCCGTCTTCGTGAACGGCGGTGACGACCGCATCGCACGTCGAGAGATAGAAGTCGTCACGATAGAGGGCATTGACGGACATGGGGTCTCACACGGGCTCGTAGGGAACGTGGATATCGGGCGACTTGGCCATCCAGCCCGGAACGGGCAGCCCCTTCGAGGTGAGGAAGTCCGGGTTGAAGAGCTTGGACTGATAGCGGTTGCCGTAATCGCAGAGGATCGTCACCACCGTGTGACCAGGTCCAAGGTCCCGGGCGAGATTGACCGCGCCGGCAATGTTGATCGCCGTCGAGCCGCCAAGGCAGAGGCCCTCGTTCTCGACAAGGTCGAAGAGATAGGGAAGCGCTTCGGCATCCGAGATCCGATAGGCATAGTCAGGCGTGAAACCCTCGAGATTGGCGGTGATGCGGCCCTGGCCAATGCCCTCGGTGATCGAGGATCCCTCGGATTTCAGCGCGCCGTTCTGGTAGAATTCATAGAGAGCAGCGCCATCGGGATCGGCGATGCCGATCTTGACGGCAGACCTGAAAGCCTTGAGGCCGGCCGCCACACCTGCCAGCGTGCCACCGGAGCCGACCGAGCAGACAAAGCCGTCGACCTTGCCGTCGGTGTCTTTCCAGATTTCCTTGGCGGTTGTTTCGATATGCGCCTGACGGTTGGCGACGTTGTCGAACTGGTTTGCCCAGATTGCCCCGTTCGGCTCGGTCTTCGCCAGTTGCTCTGCCAGCCGCCCGGACACCTTCACGTAGTTGTTCGGGTTCTTGTAGGCAACGGCGGGTACTTCGACGAGTTCGGCGCCGAGCAGCTTCAGCGCGTCTTTCTTTTCCTGGCTCTGCGTTTCCGGGATGACGATGACGGTACGATAACCGAGCGCCTTGGCGACCAGCGTCAGCCCGATG
Source organism: Rhizobium sp. CB2179 (assembly GCF_057653455.1). Classification (NCBI taxonomy): domain Bacteria; kingdom Pseudomonadati; phylum Pseudomonadota; class Alphaproteobacteria; order Hyphomicrobiales; family Rhizobiaceae; genus Rhizobium; species Rhizobium sp. CB2179. The sequence continues at coordinate 1,562,332 of NZ_CM172781.1, forward strand.
CCGGTATTGCCGGCCGTACCCTCGACGATGACGCCGCCCGGACGAAGCAATCCCTTCCGCTCTGCGTCGCGGATGATGTAGAGCGCGGCCCGATCCTTCACCGACTGGCCGGGGTTCAGGAACTCCGCCTTGCCAAGAATGGTACAGCCGGTCACCTCTGAGGCGCCCTTGAGTTTGATTAGGGGCGTGTTGCCGATGGCTTCAAGGACGGAGGGGTGGAAGGTCATGGAATCTGCCTCTATTCAAACTCTTACTTTAGGAACGGTCTTTTCCCTTCACAAGGCTGAGTTGGCAAGAAAAGCTATTCCACACCTCTGTCGGACGCGATAAAATTTGGCTTTCCTCCCCCGAAATGACGCATGGCTGGCAATCCAGCGGTGTGAGAGGTGATCCGAAGATTGACTTTCCCCGTACGGATGACGACAAAGCGAAAACGGAGCGCGGCAACAGGGCGTGACCAAAACCGACATGGTTCACGAGCAGATCGACACGATCGATGCATTGATGGCGCATTATGTTGCCGGCTCCTTGCCCGAGCCGGCGCGTGTGTTGGTGCAGTCTCATCTCGAAATGAAACCGGATAATCGCAGCCTGGTGAACAGCCTCGAGCTGCTGGCCGGCGAAGCTCTGGAAAACGCGCCTGAAGTCGCCATTGCCGATCGCGACGGGCGGCTTGCGGCGATCTTTTCCTCTGCGTCTCCCGTCAAGGCGCCGCAGACGGCCGCGCGGCCAGAGAACGCGCTGTTTCCCCAAGCGTTGCGCAATCTCTTGGGCTTCGAGGCCGAGGACGTTCGCTGGCGTCGGCGGTTGCCCGGTTTCAGGGAATATTCGCTCGACATGGACGGCTGCGAGGTCAGCCTGATGTGGATCCGGCCGGGCCGAGCCTTGCCGGCGCACACCCACAAAGGCATGGAACTGATCCTCATTCTCGACGGCGCCTTCAACGATGAACGCGGCCGTTTCGGTCCCGGCGACATCTCCATTGCCGACGAGACGGTCGACCACCGGCCGGTAGCCGAAAAGGACAGGCCTTGCATCGCCTTTGCCGTCTCGGATGGACCGGTCAAGCTCACCGGATCCTTTCGTCAGATGATCGGCGACTTGATCGGCTGAAAGCAGCCACAATGGTGTGATAGAGCCGTAAATCCGGCGGGGTTGAGGAACTTCCGGACCTGTTTTCGCATTGATCAGGCAGCCCGGAGGAACATGTCATGCGTGACTTCATTGCCCATCCCGAACATGGAATCGTCTGGATTTCGGGCGCGAGCTCAGGCATCGGCCGGGCGCTTGCACTGAGGCTCGTCGGCGAAGGATACAAGGTCGCCGTCACGGCCAGAAGCCACGAAAAGCTTGTCGAACTGCAAGCCGAAGCCAATGGCCTCTCGGGCAGTATCATTGTGCTCGACGGCGACGTCACCGATGCCGAGGACATGGAACATGTCATGGCCTCCATCGAATATGAGCACGGCACGCTCGCCATGGCGATCCTCAATGCCGGCGTCTACCTGCCTGTCCATGCCGAGGATCTGAATCGCACCGATTTCGAGAAGAGCTTTGCCGTCAACCTCTCCGGCGTCGTCAACTGTCTGCTGCCGGCGATCCGCCATATGAAGGCGAAGGGGCAGGGACAAATTGCCATCGTTTCCTCCGTCACCGGTTATGGCGGCCTGCCGACGGGGGCTGCCTATGGTGCTACCAAGGCGGCGCTGATCAATATGGCCGAAAGCCTGAAATTCGATCTCGACAAGATGGGCATCCGCATCCAGCTCGTCTGCCCGGGCTTTGTCGATACGCCGGCAACGAGGAAGAATGCCTTTCCGATGCCGTCGCTGGTATCGGTCGAGGAGGCCGCCCGGGAGATTGCCGCCGGGTTGAAATCGCAGGCCTTCGAGATCACGTTTCCGAAGCGCTTCACCACCATGCTGAAGCTCGCGCGCTTGCTCCCCTACAGCGCTTATTTCACGCTGGTGAACCGCGTGACCGGCTGGCGGGAGCGACCGCCATCGGCTGGTCGCCACCCGGTGACACCGCATGCGGCGGAATGATCAACGGCGCGAGAACACGACTTGGCGCACATCTATATTGCGGGCACGGAAGCCGGCCTCGCAATAAAACAGATAGAATTCCCAGAGCCGCTTGAAACGCTCGTCGAAGCCCATCGGGCGGATGCGTTCCCAGACCGACCAGAAACGCTCGCGCCATTCGGCCAGCGTGCGGGCGTAATCGAGCCCGAAGCCGAAGTCCTTGACCAGCGACAGGTCGACCTTGCCGGCAAGTTCGGCCAGATGATTGCGCGTCGGCAGCATACCGCCGGGAAAGACATATTTCTGGATGAAGTCGGGGTTGCTGCGATACTGGTCGAAGGACTCGTCCTTGATCGTGATGATCTGCAGCCCAGCCTTGCCGCCCGGCTTCAGACATTGCCTGAGCTTGGAGAAATAGGACGGCCAGTATTTCTCGCCGACCGCTTCGAACATCTCGATCGAGACGATCCGGTCGTAGAGCCCTGCCTCATCGCGGTAATCCTGAAAGCGGAATTCCACGCGGTCATCGAGGCCGGCTTTGCGAATGCGCTCCTCGGCAAAGGCGAGCTGCTCGCGGCTGATCGTCAGCCCCGTCACCTTGCAGTTCAGCTCACTCGCCGCAAATTCGGCAAACCCGCCCCAGCCGCAGCCGATCTCCAGCACATGATCGCCGGGCCCGATGCCGGTCGCCTCGGCAAGCGCCCGGTATTTGGCGTTCTGGGCCGATTGCAGATCGTTGGCGCCGGTCGAATAGAGTGCAGAAGAATAGGTCATGCTCGGATCGAGCCATTCCCTGTAGAAATCGTTGCCGAGATCGTAATGAGCGGAAATGTTGCGCTTCGAGCCCGTCTTGGTGTTGGTGTTCATCCAATGGCGGACGCGCTCGAACAGGCGGCCAAGACCGCCCTTGCCATGCGCATAGCTGTATACGGCCTCGCCGTTGACGAGGAAGAGTTCGAGGAAGGCGGCGATATCAGGGCTGTCCCAATCGCCGTCCATATAGGTTTCGGCGACCCCGATCGTGCCGCTCGTCAGCGCTCGATAGGCAAGGTTCCAGTTGTGGAGGCTGAGCGCCGCCTTTGGCCCGGCCTTCTTGCCCTCGACCAGCAGCCTGCGGCCGTCGGGAAGGGTAACGGCAAGCGAACCGTGCTGCATATGCAGAAGTCCGCGCAGCGCCAGCTTTGCCTTGAAGGGCAGACCCTTCACCATGCGGGACATGTTTTCGGCCGTCAGCGTCACAGCATCACGAGCCAGCAGATTCCAGTCCTGCGCCTTGCTCATTTCTCTTCCTCCTCCAGCATTTTCCTGCCGGTTAGGGACGAAGCCACCCTTGATGATACACGCAGCCGCCCCCCGGCCATTGCATCGAACGCTAATGTCATTCCGCCGCTTCCGCAAGCGGGCGGGTTTGGCGGACGCTGACTTCAGGTGGGGGCGCAGGACGCCTGACATACCGCGCGCCCTTCAGCCACAATTTGAGTGCTTCCCAATGAATTCCGGTCATGATCTTGAAAGTGAGGATGGGTATGCGCGCCGTCAAGCCCAGCAGCGAAGCGTTTGTCAAAGGCACCTGCCGTCCGGAAAATGTCGCCGAGAGCAGCGGTCCTTCACTATCTGTTTCAAGGATGCGCCAGCGGATCTCTTTACCGGGCGGCAGCATGCGGAAATGATAGCGCGCCGCCATGCCGATAAAGGGCGAGACGTGAAAGAGCTTGTCGCAGCTCTGGCGAAGCCCGCTTTCCGACATCTCGCCACGGCCGACGGGACAGACATAGCTGTGCCGCTCGCCGAAAGTATTGCGCACCTCGTAGATCATCGCGATGACTGCGCCAGCGGCATCATAGGCGTGATAGACGGAAAGCGGATTGAAGACATAGCCGAGAATGCGGGGATAACAGACAAGCAGGATCCTGTCGGCGCGGTCGAGCCCCGCCTCGGCGAGCAGCCGGTCGGCATAGGCGCGCAGCGACGTATTTCTGGTTTCGGCGTGGTCCTTTTCCTGGAACGAGACGAGATTGCGCCCGTTGACGGAAAACAGCATCGATAGCCGGCCAGCCTCGTCCAGCCTGTCGAGATCGACAAGCAGCGAGAAGACACGGTAGCGGAAGCGATGGCCGAAGGGTTTCATGCGTTGATGCATGATCTCGCCGACATAGAGACCTGCGGCGGCATCCGGTGGAGGGCCGTTGGCCACCGCGTTCATGCCACGCTTTTCGCCGAGCCCTGTCATGCCGCCACGTCCGGTTGAGGTTCCCAGGTTCGGGCCGTCCGCCAGGGTATGATCCCGCCCAAGGCTTCTGCCGCCGCCAGACCGGAAACCAGTCCATCCTCGTGAAATCCGTATCCCGTCCAGGCACCGGCGAAATAGCAATTGTTCTGTCCCTGAATGGTGACAAGCGCCTGTTGCGCAGCCATGGCGTCCGCCGAGAACTGCGGATGTTCGTAGGTGAATTCGGCAAACATCTTATGGGGGTCCGGCTCGCGGTCGGGATTGAGGGTCACGAACAGCGGGAATCTGTTGTCGATGCCTTGCAGCCGGTTCATCCAGTAAGTCACGGCGACGTCGGCCTTTCCATCTTCACGGCTGGAACGGAGATAATTCCATGAGGCCCAAACCTTGCGTCGCTGCGGCATTAGCGACTGGTCGCGGTGCAGGACGACGCGGTTCGGCTGATAGGGGATGGCGGCGAGCAGCCTGCTTTCCCGATCGGTGGCATCGACAAGCAAGCGGGCTGTCTGATCGCTGTGGCAGGCGAAGATCACCTTGTCGAACGGGTGTTCGCCGCCCGTTTCGTCGATGATCGTGACGCCGCGTTCGGAGCGGATGACCCCGCGCACGCCGCAGGAAAGTCTCACGCGTTCGCCGAGCGGCTGAAGCAGCCGGTCGAGATAGGTGCGGCTGCCGCCGGTCACTGTGCGCCACTGGTGCTGCCGGCGGTAGATCAGCCGGTGATTATCGAAGAAATTGACGAACTGCTCGGCGGGAAACTGCAGCATGCGGGCTGATGGTGTCGACCAGATCGCCGCCGCCATCGGCACGAGATAGTTGTTGGTGAAACCGGGCGAGAAGCCGCGCCAGTCGAGATAATCGCCGATCGAGCGCGAGGCGAGATGACCGGCGGTGCGATCTTCGAGGCAGGTGCGGTTGAAGCGGAGGATCTCGCGGATCATCCACAAGAACGAGGGCCGCAGCAGGTTGCGCTTTTGCGCAAAGACTGAGGACAGCCCGCCGCCGCTCCATTCCAGTCTGCCGCGGTCGAGCGAGAGCGAAAAGCTCATATCGCTTGCATGCGTCGCGATGCCGAGTTCGGCAAAGAGCGCCGTCAGATTGGGGTAATTCTGTTCGTTATAGACGATGAAGCCGGTATCGACCGCAATCTGAACCCCGTCGTATTCCACGTCCACCGTCGCCGTATGGCCTCCCGCCCGCGCCTGGCTTTCGTACAGCGTAACGTCATGCACCTGACACAGTGCCCAGGCTGCGGAGGCGCCCGAGATGCCAGAGCCGATGACGGCGATCCTCAGCCGGCGGGGAGCGGGACAGAAGTGCGCGTTCATGCGGCATCCCTTATTGCTTTGTAGGCGGCAAGCGCCCGGTTGCGGGCGCTCGCGTGATCGACGATCGGTTTCGGATAGGTTTGGCCAAGCGTGATGCCGGCCTCGTCGAGCATGCTCTTCGGCGCCTCGAACGGCCGGTGGATGTATTTTGGCCCGAGTTCTCGAAGCTCCGGCACGTAGGTCCTGACATAGTCGCCGTCGGGATCGAACTTTTCGCCCTGCAGCACCGGATTGAAGATGCGGAAAAATGGCGAGGCATCGGCTCCCGAGCCCGCCACCCATTGCCAGCTTGCGGCATTGTTGGCGGGATCGGCATCAACGAGCGTATCCCGAAACCAGGCCTCGCCCCGGCGCCAGTCGATCATCAGATCCTTGATGAGGAAGGAGGCGACGATCATGCGCACGCGATTGTGCATCCAGCCATGGCGCCAGAGCTGGCGCATGCCGGCATCGACGATCGGATAGCCGGTCATGCCGCGGCGCCACGCCTCGAAATCTCCGCTGTTGTTGCGCCATTCGAAGCCGTCGAAACGATCGTTCCAGTTGGCAGAGGCAAGACGCGGGAAATGGAAAAGCAGGTGATAGGAAAATTCGCGCCAGGCGATCTCCTTGCGAAAATGCACGATGTCAGCCGCCGGCACGCGTTGCGACAGGCCGCGTGTGGCATCCCAGATGCGGGCAGGGGATATCTCGCCCAGCGCCAGATGCGGCGACAGCATCGACGTCGCCGGCCTCGCTGGATAGTCTCGGTTTCCCTTGTAGCCCTCGAGCGCGTCTTCAACGAAGACGTGGAGTCTCTGCTGGGCACCCTCTTCGCCGGGTGTCCAGAGATCAACGAAATCGCCTGCCCAGTCCGGCTTCGTCGGGAGCAGCTTCCAGCTCCCCAGCACTTCTGATTTCGGTTGCGACGCAAGCCGCAGTTTTGCCGGCGCGTCCAGCGGCGGCTCCGGTTCGCCGCCGCCCTCCAGCGCGCGCCAGAATGGCGTGTAGACGCGATAGGGCGTGCCGTTGCCGGTCATCAGCCGGGAAGGTTCGTGCAGCAGCTGGCCGCCAAAGCTTCTTGCCTCGATCGCCTGCTTTTCCAGTTCGTGCTTGATACGGGCGTCGATGGAGATTCCGGCTGGATCGTAGCGCCGGTTCCAGAAGACGGCTTCGGCAGCGCTTTCCTTGATAAAGGCGCAAAGCACTTCGAGCGCCTCGCCGCTTGCCAACACCAACCGTCCATTCAGCTTTTGCAGCGACCTGTTGAGCGCTTCCAGTGAATGATGCAGCCACCAGGCCTGTGCAGCACCCAGCGGACCGGTGCCTGCTGCCGCCGGTTCTCTAATATAGAGCGGGATGATCGGCCGCCCGGAGCGATGGGCGGCGGTGAGTGCCTGATTGTCGTCAAGGCGCAGGTCCTTGCGAAACCAGAGGATGACCGGTTTTGCCGCGTCCTTTGCCAATGAAGCCGTTCCCCGCTTGTGTTCTTTTCAACCCGCTACGCATGTACGGAACGCCCGGATCAAAAGTTTCATCCGGTGGAAAAAAGCTTTCACGGCTGTCGGCGGCATGAAAAAGGCCGGTGTGAACCGGCCTTTTTCTGAAAGCGGAAGTCTGTCGCTTAGTTGTCGTATTCGCGGCAGGCTTCGCTGATCGATGCGCCGCTCTGACCGCCGCGCGTGTCGACGCCGGACATCTGTTGCGGCATGCCGGGGCATTCCATCGTCTGCGGTCGGCCGATGCTCTGTGTCGTCGTCGGATCGACCGGCGAGGCGGGTACCGGACGAATGCCGTTGTCATCGTTGGTGTAGTCGGATGAATAGGTGCCGGAACCGGGATCGGTCGAGCCGCCATTCGTTGGCCCGATGGGACTCGGGTTAGACTGGGCAAAAGCCGACGACGCCATGCCGATCGCGAGCAGCGAAGCGGCAATAAGGGATCTAGACATGGGATATCCTCCTTGGATTTTCATCTTGGATGACCCTGGGGTAACTGCCTGATGGAATCATTGTTCCGAATTTGCTAAAAACCTGCATTCACGCGCGGCCTGTACGGCATGGTTATGCGTAAACCTTAACGGGCGATGTCGCTGGATCGGCGCCGGCGCATGCCCTACTTGCATGCGGAGATACTAAAAAACCGTGGCATGAGGCCGCTATGTTCATCTCCTTTCGCGAAGCCGCAGATCTCGGTCTCCAGATCGTACTTGCACTCACCTTGACGCTGAGTGGCATGGCGGTCGCCTCCTACGCCGTCAGGAATGACAAGGCTAAAATTTCGGCAATCGACGTCAGCCGTCCCTCACTCTGGACCGCCGCTCCGATGCGCGTCGATCCGGCGACGCAAGCCTACCTGCGCGCCGATGTTTCGGCCGCACTGGAACTCGCCGATGGTGCCGACGACCTCTGCCACGACCCGATCGGCCTGCGGCTTTCCTGCGACTTGATCGTGACCTCCGGTACGGCGGCTTTTTAGGTGAAGGCGGTCGGGAGGCGTCACCGCCATCCCCGAAAGCTTGCAAAACCCAATGATTTGCCGTTTCATCGCGATAGCGACCACCGTCCGACTCTTTCCCTGAAGGATTCAGCCTTTTGTCTATGCCGATGCCCCGTGGCTTCGAGAAGCCCTATGCCGCCTTCCTGTTCGATATGGACGGCACCATCCTCAATTCGATCCATGCGGCCGAGCGTGTTTGGAGTGACTGGGCAAGGCGCCATGGGCTCGATGTCGCCACCTTTTTGCCGAAGATGCATGGGTCGCGCGGCATTGATACGATCACCCGGCTGAACCTGCCGGGAGTCGATCCCGAACATGAATCGAAGCTGGTGACCGAAGCCGAAATCGTCGATGTCGGCGACGTCGTTGCCATTTCCGGCGCCGCGACCTTTCTGAGTTCATTGCCCCCGGATCGCTGGGCGATCGTCACCTCCTCGCCATTGCGCCTCGCTCACCGGCGACTGGAGGCAGCAGGTCTGCCGGTGCCGAGATTCATGGTGACGGCGGAGGACGTGAAGGTCGGAAAACCAGACCCGCAATGTTATATTCTGGGCGCCGAGCGCCTCGGCGTCAGTACCCAGGATTGCCTGGTGTTCGAAGATGTCGCAGCCGGCATTACCGCCGGCGAGGCGGCGGGGGCCGATGTCATGGTCATCACGGCAACACATCACCAAAAGATGGAGACGCCGCACCCGACGCTTTCATCCTATGACGAGATCTCGGTCCGCATCTCCTCCGATCACAGGATGCTGATCGTCCCGAACGCGGCCTGACAGTGCTCCCCCGCTTGCTTCTGCGCGGTTCACTCCGCGGCTGCGGCAAGACAGCGATCGATGATGCTGCCGATTTCGCTGCGGCAGGAGCCGCAATTGGTTCCAGCGCTGGTTTCCTTGCCGACCGCCTCGACGCTGTGACATCCGCCGCGCACGGCAGCCGCGATCTGGTTGACCCCGACACTGAAGCAGGAGCAGACGGTGGCGCCCGGATCTGGCCTGCCTGCTCCCGGACGACCCGCAACGAGCGCAAAGCGTTTCCTGAGGTCGCCATGCGAGGCTGAAAGCTGCGAGATCGCCCAGTTGCGCGCGACGGCGACGGGCTCGCGTGCCAGAAACAGCGCCGCAAGCAGGACCTCGCCGTCGAAGAAGGCGAGCCTGAGGTCGCCGGATTGCCGGTCGGCATAACCAAGCGGTTCGATCTCGGCCGGAATGGCGAAAACCGCGCGGCACCAGGCCGTCCAGTCTTCGACGGTTTCGCCGAAGGCAAGCTCCAGCCGCCAGCCGCCGGCGGCTTTCGCCAGCGCCCAATAGGCGGCATCAGGCGCGGCGGGTTTTGTGGCAGAGACGGCGAAACCGTAATGGGTGGCGCGGAAGGGCCGGACGGCGACGGCAACGTTCTTCGACGCCGGCTGACCGGAAACGGGATCGGTTATCGGCGCGACCACCGCGTCGATCCGCGCTTTTGCAGCAAACTGGTCGTTCCAGTGCATCGGCGCAAAGATGCCGCCGCGTGCCTGGCGATCGGTGACCAGCGCCCTGACGATTGCCTTGCCGTGCGGGCTGTCGATCTCGACCAGGCCCGCGCTTGATATGCCGGTCTCGATCGCGTCGCGCGGATGGATCTCGGCAAAGGGTTCGGCGATATGGGCGGAAAGCCGCGCACTCTTTCCGGTTCGGGTCATCGTGTGCCACTGGTCGCGGATGCGTCCGGTATTTAGCGTGAAGGGGTACTCGGCATTGGTGCGATCGGTTGCGGGCGGTTTGACCGCGACGAACCGCGCCTTGCCATCAGGATGGAAGAAACCACCCTCGGCGAAGAAGCGGGTGATGCTGGGTTCTGTCCCTGCCGCCTGCGGCCACTGGAAGGGCGACAGCTCGTCATAGGCGCTGCCGTTTATGCCTGCGCGCGCGCCGATATCGAAATCGCGGCTGCCGTTATTTTCGAAGGCGGAAAGCGCGGCGTGCTCCGCAAAGATTGCGTCCGGCGCATCAAAATCGAAGGCGGCGGCAAATCCCATGCGGCGTCCGACCTCCGCAAGCTGCCACCAGTCGGCCCTTGCATCGCCGGGGATGTCGAGAAACGGCCGTTGCCTTGAAATGCGCCGTTCGGAATTGGTGACGGTGCCATCCTTCTCGCCCCAGCCGAGCGAGGGCAAAAGCACATCTGCGTGCCGGGTCGTATCCGTCTCTTTCAGGATGTCCGACACGACGACGAAAGGACAGGCGGCGATCGCGCTTTCGACGCTATCGGCATCCGGCATCGAGACGACGGGATTGGTCGCCATGATCCACAGCGCCTTGATGCGTCCGTCGGCTACGGCTTGGAACATGTCGACCGCCTTCAGGCCGGGCTTTGCTGCGATGACGGGCGAGTTCCAGAAGCGCTGCACGCGATCCCGGTCTTCGGCATTCTCGATTGCCATATGGGCGGCAAGCATATTGGCGAGACCGCCGACCTCGCGCCCGCCCATGGCGTTCGGCTGTCCGGTCAGCGAAAACGGTCCCATGCCGGGGCGGCCGATGCGGCCGGTCGCCAGGTGGCAGTTGAGGATCGCATTGACCTTGTCGGTGCCGGAGGAGGATTGGTTGACGCCCTGGCTGTAGCAGGTCACGACCTTCGGCGTCGTCTCGAACAGGCGGAAGAACTCCCTGATCTGCATGGCGGGCAGGCCGGTCCGTTCCAGGAGATCGTTGATATCAAGCGCGGCGGCGGCCGCAAAAGCGTCGCCGAAACCTTCGGTATGGGCGCCGATATAATTCTGGTCGATTGCCGGACTTGTCACGAGATGGGCAAGCAGCCCCATGAACAGTGCAACGTCGCCATCAGGACGGATGGCGAGATGCAAGTCGGCGATGTCGCAGGTCATCGTCCGGCGCGGATCGATGACGACGATCCGCATATTTGGCCGCGCCGTCTTTGCGGCGGCAAGCCGCTGGTAGATGACGGGATGACACCAGGCAAGGTTGGAGCCGGTCAGGATCACCAGATCCGCAAGTTCGATATCCTCATAGGTCCCGGGCACCGTATCGGCGCCGAAGGCGCGGCGATGCCCCGCTACGGAAGACGACATGCAGAGCCTTGAATTGGTGTCGATATTGCCGGAGCCGATGAAGCCCTTCATCAGCTTGTTGGCGACATAATAATCCTCGGTCAGCAACTGGCCTGAGACGTAGAAGGCAACGGCGTCAGGCCCGTGTTCGGCGATCGTTTCAGAAAAACGGCGGGCGACCAGATCAAGCGCCTCGTCCCAGCCGCTCTGTTTGCCTTCGATCTCGGGATGGAGAAGCCGGCCATCGAGATCGATGGTTTCGGCAAGGGCTGAACCCTTCGAGCAGAGCCGGCCGAAATTCGATGGATGTTCCGGATCTCCTTTCACGCTGACTGCGCCTGCCTCATCGACCGTGGCGACAACGCCGCAGCCGACACCGCAATAGGGACAGGTGGTCTTGACCTCAGCCGCCATCTATTCCGCCGCCATCATCAGGCTTTCCAGGGCGATGAACAGCCTGCCGTCTTCGTTCAGCACCGATATCGTCCGGACCTCGCCTTCGTCGGCGCCGAGCGCCTTGCCGGTTTCCAGCGAGATCACCCAGTTGTGCAGCGGGCAGGTGACTGACTTAGCGTGGACGATGCCCTGGGAGAGCGGGCCGCCCTTGTGCGGGCAATGATCCTCGATGGCGAAGACTTCGTTTTCGGCGGTGCGGAAGACGGCGATCTTGCCCTGCGGTGTCTTCACGCAACGCGCGCCGCGCAGCGGGATGTCGGAGATGTCACCGATTGCGATCCAGTTCATGTCCATCTCCTTACTCTGCAGCCTGCGGATAGCCGATCGTCGCCATCGGCTTGAACTCGTGCTTGTCCTTGCCGGAAACACGCTCCGACCAGGGGTCGACCTGGGCAAATTTTTGGCTGAAGACGAAGCGCTCGTAATAGGCTTTGCGCTTTTCGGCATCACCCATGATCTGGCGGCGGATTTCCTCCAGGCCGACGCGCTTTGCCCACTTGTAGATGCGCTCGAGGTAACGGGCCTGCTCACGGTACATCTGCGTCAGCGCCACGATATACTCCAGCGCCTCGTCCTCGGTCCGGACAAGCCCGAGGACCTCCGTGCCCTTGATGTCGAGGCCGGCCGCACCGGCGAAATGGATCTCGAAACCGGAATCCACGCAGATCACGCCGATGTCCTTGCAGGTTGCTTCCGCGCAGTTGCGCGGGCAGCCGGACACAGCCAATTTCAGCTTGGCCGGCGTCCAGGAACCCCACATGAACTTCTCGATGCGGATGCCGAGGCCGGTGGAATCCTGGGTGCCGAAGCGACACCAGTCGGAGCCGACGCAGGTCTTCACCGTCCGCAAGCCCTTGGCATAAGCCTGGCCGGAGACGAAACCGGCCTTGCCGAGATCGGCCCAGACGGCGGGCAGGTCTTCCTTCTCGATGCCGAGCAGGTCGATACGCTGGCCGCCGGTGACCTTCACCATCGGGATCTCGAACTTGTCGACGACATCGGCGATAGCGCGCAGCTCGTTCGAATTGGTGACGCCGCCCCACATGCGCGGAACGACGGAGTAGGTGCCGTCCTTCTGGATGTTGGCATGCACGCGTTCATTGATGAAACGCGACTGATAGTCGTCGGCATATTCGTCCGGCCAGTCGCTGACCAGGTAATAGTTGAGTGCCGGCCGACATTTGGCGCAGCCGCAGGAGGTCTTCCACTCGAGCTCCTGCATGACGGCAGGGATGCTCTTCAGACCCTTGGCCTTGATCAGCCGGCGAACGTCGTCATGGCCGAGTTCGGTGCAGGTGCACATCGGCTGGACCGCAGTCGGATTGTAGCTGTCGCCGAGCGTCAGCGCCATGAGTTGTTCGACAAGGCCGGTGCAGGAACCGCACGAGGCGGATGCCTTCGTGTGAGCGCGTACGTCGTCGAGCGACGTCAGCCCCTTGCCTGAAATCGTCGAGGTGATCTTGCCCTTGCATACGCCGTTGCAGCCACAAATCTCCGCGTCATCCGGCAAGGCTGCAACGGCCGCCATAGGGTCCAGCGGCGACCCTCCCTGATAGGCCTGTCCGAAGATCAGCGTCTCGCGCATCTCCGAAATATCGGTCGCCTTCTTCTTCAGGTCGTTGAACCAGGCACCATCGGCGGTTTCGCCGTAAAGCACGGTGCCGATGATCTTATTGTCCTTCAGCACCAGGCGTTTGTAGACGCCGGCGCTGGCATCGCGCAGCACGATCTCCTCGCGGTCGTCGCCATCGGCGAAATCGCCGAGTGAATAAAGCTCGATGCCGGTGACCTTGAGCTTGGTCGGCGTATCCGCGTGAACGAAGGCCGGCGAGCGATCGCCGGAGAGATGCGCGGCGGCGATGCGGGCCATTTCATAGAGCGGCGCAACGAGACCATAGACCATGCCGCCCACCTCGGCGCATTCGCCGAGCGCGAGAATATTGCCGTCCGAGGTCTGCATGCCGGCATCGACGACGATGCCGCGATTGACCGCAATGCCGGCGTCCTTTGCCAGGCCGACGCTTGGACGAATGCCGACGGCCATGACGACCAGCGTTGCCGGGATGATGCGGCCGTCGTCAAGCTCGATGCCCTCGACCTTGCCGTTGCCGACGATCGCCTTTGTATTGGCCTTGCAGATGACCTTGATGCCGCGTTCCTCGACTGCCTTCTGCAGCAGATAACCGGCGGCGGGGTCGAGCTGGCGCTCCATCAGCGTCGGCATGACGTGCAGCACGGTGACGTCCATGCCGCGCTGGGCAAGGCCGGCCGCCGCTTCCAGGCCAAGCAGGCCGCCGCCGATGACGACAGCCTTTTCGCGCGACTGAGCGGCAAGCAGCATCGCCTGCACGTCGTCGAGATCGCGATAGGTGATGACGCCGGGCAGATCCTTGCCGGGAACAGGGATGATGAAAGGCACGGAACCGGTTGCGATCACCAGCTTGTCGTAGCTTTCGGTGACGCCGTGGTCGGAGGTGACGGTCTTGGCGGCACGATCGATGTTGACGATCTTGTGGCCCTTGTAGAGCATGATGCCGTGCTTGATATACCAGCCGTCACCGTGAATGATGATCTGCTCGTAGTCCTTTTCTCCGGAGAGAACCGGCGACAGCATGATGCGGTCGTAATTGACGCGCGGCTCGGCATTGAAGATCGTAACTTCATAGCGTCCCGGCGCCTGCTCGAAGAGGTGCTCCAGCATGCGCCCGGGCGCCATGCCATTGCCGATGATGACGAGTTTTTCGGTCATATTTCCAGGTCCTTAGATCAGGTTGCAGCCACGGGCGCCGAATGCCCTTGGCGCGACAGTTGCTTTACGGACAGGTGCATCCAGATGAGAGAGATCACGACGATCGCGAAGAGCAGCAGGAAACAGCTGGACCAAAGGCCGGTCATGTCCTTGAGGAGGCCAAAGGCAATCGGGAGGATGAAGCCGCCAAGGCCGCCCATCATCCCGACGACACCGCCGACTGCGCCGACGTTTTCGGGGTAGTAGGCCGGAATGTGCTTGTAGACGGCAGCCTTGCCGAGGCTCATGAAGAAGCCGAGCACGAAGATGACGACGATGAAGATGACAGGGGTGATGCCGAACGCCGGACCCGCCCCGCCACCAGAAGCAGCCGGCAGCGAAAGGATGAGAGTGGCGACGGCCGACACGGCAAGCATCGTATACATCACGCTGCGCGCGCCCTTTTTATCCGACAGCACGCCGCCGAAGGCGCGGAAGATGCTGCCCGGGATGGAATAGGCGGCGGCGACCATGCCGGCGGTTTCCAGGTTGAAGCCGTAGACGCCGACCAGATAACGCGGCAGCCACAGCGACAGGGCGACGAAGCCTCCGAAGGCGAAGAAATAGTAGAGCGAGAAGCGCCAGACCTGAACGTTCTGCAGCGGCGCGAATTCCTGCGCGAAACTCTTGGAGACAGCGCGGCGTTCGCGGCGGAGACGGAAGGCCGGATCATCGGTCGTGGTGAACCAGAAGACGATTGCCATAAGCGCCAGACAGACGGCCCAGATCTCCGCAACCGCCTGCCAGCCCCATGCGAGCAGCACGAAGGGAGCGGCGAACTTGGTCACGGCGGCGCCGACATTGCCGGCACCGAAGATGCCGAGCGCGGTTCCCTGCTTCTCAGCCGGGAAGAAAGGCGAGACATAGGCGACACCGACCGCGAAGGAGCCGCCGGCGAGGCCGACGCCGAGGCCGGCGATCAGCATCTGCGTATAAGTCTGGGCGTAAGAGAGCAGGAAGGTCGCCAATGCGGCGGCCAGCATGGTCAGCGTGTAGACGAGACGGCCGCCGTAACGCCCCGTCCAGATGCCAAGGACGATGCGCACGAGCGAACCGGTGAGCACGGGGGTGCCGACCAGCAATCCGAACTCGGCCTCGTTCAGGCCGAGATCCTGCTTGATGCGAATGCCGATGATCGCGAAGATCGTCCAGACGGCAAAACAGAGGGTGAAGGCTACAGTGGAGATCCACAATGCCTTGGCTGGTTCGCCGGCGGACATGAACTGTGATTTCTCGATGACAGACATAACTTCTCCGAGGCCCGACAAGGTCGTGCCGATCCATCGCTGAGGGTTAAAACAAAAAGCCGCTGGTCAGGACGCGCATACCCGAGGCGCGCAAAATATCCTGATCAGCGGCTTTGCTGGTGGCGCCCGCCGTTGGACGCCGAATTCTTGGGCCTTCTGGCCCACTTGCCTGGAAGCAATCCGTTGGCCGGATTGCTCAAGCTAAAAACCTACCTCTTCAAACCGAAGAGCAGTCTCTGTATCTTCCGCGAGCGTCTATCACTCACTCTGCACTGATCGCCATTGACCGGTGCAATAAAGATCACGCAAACTGCGTGCCAGTTTTGTGATCTGCGTTCAATCCACTGAATACAAATGATATTTTACGAAACGCGCCGCCTGCTTGTTTTTCGGGCCACCACCCGCTCATGCAAATATTTTGTGCGCTTGTCGTGAGGCGGGCAGATACTTGCTGGCGTTTTGTGCAGGCCGGCATCGGTTAGACCTCGTCGTCGGAAACGAAGGCGAGGGCGCTTTTGACGGCAAAACCTGCGACGTAGTCCGGCAGCCTCGCCGGGTCGAAGACGTGGCCGTCCATGAAACGGTCGCCCTCGTCACTGCCTTCGATGCGGATATCGGCATCTTCAGGTGATTTGTCGTCACCGAGAGCCGTGCGATAGAGATCCGGGCGGTAAGCGGATGCTGCGGCCCTTGCCATGTTGAGGCTGATCTCGGCCTGTCCCCAGCGGATCATCTGGCTGTAGATCCAAAGCGCCTGGCTTGGCCGGGGATAATTGGCGAAGCCGGAATGGAACATGAAATAATCGGCGATGATGCGGCGGTTACCCTTTGCGTCGAGGCTGAATTCGCCGGCGAGCACACGGCGAATGATTTCGACGGGGGCAGCGATATAGCGCGGGTCGGCAAGAGCTGCCGCCAGCGCATCGTGATTTTCCGGCCGATCGCACCACTGGGCTGCCGCGTCGAGCGCCACGATCAGCCGGGAAACGGTTTCCGGATGGCTTTCCGCCCAGTCCGGCCGCATGCCGATCACCTTTTCAGGTGCCGACGGCCAGATATCCTGTTTGGCGGCGACGATGCGGCCGACGCCGCGCTCTGAAGCGACCATGTTCCACGGCGCACCGACGCAGAAACCGTCGATCGCACCGGCCGCCAGCGCATCCGAAGTCATGGGCGGCGGCACGACGACGAGCTTGACATCCTTGTCGGGATCGATGCCGCCGCCTGCCAGCCAGTAGCGGAATTCGTAATTGTGCGAGGAGAAGGGGTAGGTGACCCCGAAAGTCGGCAGCGGCTCGCCGCGGGCCTTCATTGCCGCCAATGTTTTTGCCAGGGCGCGGGCATTGTCGAGCGCGCTTGCCGTTTCCGGCAATCCCACGTCATTCCGCATCCTGTCGAAGAGCCGCGTCGATAGCGTGATCGCGTTGCCGCCGCGCCCCAGCGAAAATGGCGTGATCGTCGGTGAGGGATTGGAGCCGAGACCGAGCATGGAGGCGACGGGCATCGGTGACAGCATGTGGGCGATGTCGAACTGGCGGAATGCCAGGCGGTCGCGCACATTCGCCCAGGAGACGTCCTTGACGAGATCGAGCGTCAGGCCTTCCTTCCGCGCGAAGCCGAATTCCGCCGCCGCAATCAGCACCGATGCATCGACGAGCGGAATGAAACCGGCCCGCAGCACTTTCGGTCCTTCGCTGTTCACCCGCACGGGCGACGGCATGTCGTCGCCGGAGTTGGAGGTCGTTGTCATCATATCCACTCCGGTTTCCTCCGGAAATTCATCAGGTCGGCCATTACATCAACAGCCCCGCGGCAGTGACGACGCTCTGGGCAATTTCCGACATCTTCTTCTTTTCGTTCATCGCTGTCTGGCGCAGCAGGGCGAAAGCCTCTTCCTCGGAGAGGCCGCGCATCTTCATCAATATGCCCTTGGCGCGCTCGACCAGCTTGCGTTCCTCCAGCGCGGAGCGGGCATCGGCAAGCTCCCGCCGTAGCCGGTTGAAGGCATTGAAGCGGCTGACGGCCATGTCGAGGATCGGTTTGACGCGTTCCTTCTTCAATCCGTCGACGATATAGGCCGAGACGCCGGCATCGACGGCAGCCTCGATCGAGGCTGTGTCGGAGCGATCGACAAACATGGCGATCGGGCGGCTGACGGTGCGCGTCAGCTGGAACAGGTGCTCCATCATGTCGCGGTTGGGATTCTCGATATCGATGATGATCACGTCGGGCATCAGCGTTTCGATGATTCGCGCGATGCCGTTGACCTCATGCACCACGGTGACGCGCACATGCCCTGCCTCGCGCAGGCCTTCTTCGATGATGGAGGCGCGAATGGCATTTTCGTCGATCACCAGAATTGTCAGATCGAGATGCGTCATTGCTATATTCATGACGCAGTGCAGCAAATTTAGCAAGGCGTTCGCCTGAAAAATGTGCAAAAATAGGTGTGCGCAAAAAATAATCAAATTGCCGAAATTTCGGGCGGGATCAATATACCGCGTCGGCAAAGTCTTCAGGGCCGCGGTATTTCGGATGTGAAATGGGGAACGTCATAGCCGCGCTTGACCTGTGGCCGCGCCGCAAGCCTGAGATACCATCGTTTGACGTTCGGGAATGCATTCAGGTCGATCTCGTGGCGCCTAAAACGGGAAACCCAGGGCCAGACCGCCATGTCGGCGATGGAATAATCGTCGACGAGATAGTCGCGGCCTTCGAGCCGCACGTTCAACGTCTCGTACAGGCGGCGGGTATCCCTGCGAAAGAGATCCTCTGCGAACGGCGCTTCACCTGCATTGTAGGTCAGGAAATAATGGGCGTTGCCGAGCGTCGGCCCGAAGCCGCCCATCTGCCACATCAGCCATTCGATCGTGTGATGCCGGGCGGCACCCTGCGGGGGCAGGAAGCGGCCGGTCTTTTCGGCGAGGTAGAGCAGGATGGCGCCGGATTCGGCAAGCGTGATGCCGGTCTCGTGATCGACGATAACAGGAATCTTACCGCCCGGATTGATGGCGAGATAATCCTGCTGGAATTGATCCCCCTTGGTGATGTCGATCGTGTGGGGGCGGTAGGCGAGGCCGAACTCCTCGAGTGCGATCGAGACCTTCAAGCCATTCGGCGTGATCCAAGTATAGAGGTCGATCATCCCAGGTTCAATCGAACATCATTTCGTCGACCGGCAGCTTCGTCATTCCGAAGCGCCCGGTGACATCGTCGAGGCCAGAGAACATGTCCCGCAGAGTTTGCACGATTGTCTCGACGCGCGGATCGATGACGCGATAGACGATCGCCTTGCCGTCGCGGCGTCCTTCGATCACACCGGCCTCGCGAAGCTCGCTCAACTGCTGGGAAAGCGTCGGCTGGCGGATACCGAGTTCGTCCTCCATCCCAGAGACCGAGGCTTCCGTCTCCATGAGGTAGCAGACGATCGCCAGGCGGTTGGAATTGGCGATCAGCTTCAGCAATTCGCTGGCTGCTCCGACATCGCGGCAGACTCTTGAGGAAACGGGCTTCGTCAACGGCATCGTCCTTGAATGTTCTATAAAAAAGTAAAGTGACGGAGGTGAAATTTCAACTGCCAAGAAACCCACTTCGGTCAAACCGATAAAAGATTTTATTGCCTCTAGATTTTATGGAATATGCAATCCGATTTCCGCTCGTCGATGACAATCGCTTCCTAGTAATCAATTTATAAAAAAGTAAATTGATTACTAGGAGCCACGTCATCGGTCGCACAGAATGAAAATTGGTGTTCATCCCAACAATCTGCATCTTCGCCTCGCGCGGCTCTGGCCCGGCGCTTTCGTCGATCTGCAGCCGATATTCATCTCCTATGCCGAAGGCCGCGATACGGCGGCGCTGCTGGAAAGTGGCGACATCGATCTCGGCGGCACGGGCTCCACGCCGCCGATCGAGGCGGATATGCGTGGGCTCGGCGTCGAATATGTCGCTGCCTCGGCGCCGCGCCCTGCCAACGGCGCCGTCTTCGTCAGGCGCGGCAGTCCGATCGGCTCCGTCGCTGAACTGAAAGGTCGTCGGATTTCGCTGATCGACGGTTCGTTTCACACCTATCTCCTAGCCCGCAGCCTGGAAGGCGAGGGACTGAGCCTGCCGGATGTCGAGCGCGTCGAAAGCGGCGCGCGCGATTCGCTCGCGGACCTGCTCGAAGGGCGCGTCGATGCCTGGGTTGCCATGTCGCCGCGTCTCGAAAAGGCGCTGGAGCGCGATGACGTCAGATTGATCGTCCGCTGTGGCGCGGCCATTCCCAACCGTTCTTTGTTCTGGACATTGGAGCGGAACGGCCTTTCCGCGGAGGAGATCCGGTCAATCGTCTCCGAGCTCAGCCGGATCGGCGTCGAGATCACTGCCGATCCGCGTGCCGCCGCCCGGCTTCTTGCATCTGGCGACCGCGGCGGATCTGGCGACCGCGTCGGATCTGGCGACCGCGGGAGAACGGATATCGACGCCTGGGAAAAGGTGGTGCGTTCGCGCGATTTCACGGTCTTTCCGATCGACGATGAGATCATCGCCGAACAGCAGGAAGAGGCCGACACGCTGCTGCGTCACGGCCATTTCTCCAAGCCCATCGTGCTGAAACGCCCGGAAACGACGAGATAACAAGGAATCAGGCGATGAACGTTTTCTGGTACATGTGCGCGCCCGACGGCGCCTATCCCTGGCAGCCGGAAGGCTCTCGCCAGGTCGACTACGGCTACTACAAGCAGCTTGCCCAGGCCTATGACCATCTGGGTTACACCGGCGCCCTGTTTGCGACCGGCGCCCACGACGTCTGGGTGCTGGCCGGCGCGCTGCTTGCCCACACCGAGCGGCTACGCTTTCTCGTCGCCATCCATCCCGGTCTCGTCGCGCCGACATTGCTTGCCAAGATGGCGGCGACCTTTCAGGAATTCGCCCGCGGCCGGCTGCTGATCAATGTCGTCTCGGGCGACGCCAAGATGCTCGGCGCTTATGGCATGACGCTGCCGCATGACGAGCGCTACGACATGGCGGACGAATATCTTCAGCTATGGCACCGGCTCTTTGCCGGCGAGAGCGTCACTTATCAGGGCAAGTATTTCTCGACCGACGGCGCCAAGCTCGCCTTGCCGGTCGGCGAGAGCATCGCACCGCCGCCGCTCTGGTTCGGCGGCTCCTCGGACAAGGCGCTGGAGGTCGCGGCAAAACATGTGGACACCTATCTCTCCTGGGGCGAGACGCCCGCCCAGATCGGCGAGAAGGTCGAGGCGGTGAAGGCGCGCGCCGCCCACTACGGGCGTGAACTCGAATACGGCATCCGCCTCTATGTCATCGTTCGCGACACCGACGAAAAGGCCTGGGAGGCGGCGGCCGATCTCTATGGTCGCATGGACGATGCGGCGATCGCCGCCAACCAGCGCTTCGTCGCAAGAAGCGATTCCGTCGGCCAGCAGCGCATGACCGCACTGCATGGCGGCCTCAAGCCGGAAAACCTGCGCGATCTCGAAGTTGCGCCGAACCTCTGGGCCGGGATCGGTCTGGTCAGGCCAGGCCCGGGTACGGCGATCGTCGGTTCGCCGGATACGGTTCTGCGCACGCTCGAAGCCTATCAGAAGGCTGGCGTCGACACTTTCATTCTTTCTGGCATGCCGCTGCTTGAGGAAGCCTATCGTTTCGGCGAAAAGGTGCTGCCGCGGCTCGATGTCAGCAGGGAAGTCTCGAAGGCGCGGAACTACACTTGGTCGACGCTCTTCGATCGCGATCTTTCGACCGTCAAGAGCGCCTGATCCTCTCGCCAGAAGGTAAGTTTTGTGGCCACCAGTGAATTTCATCCGATCGAACAAACCGCTCCGGATAGCGGGGTGGCAGCGCGCCTGCTGCGGGCGATCGAGGCGATTCTCGGCATTGCCGCGGCAGTCGTTCTGGCCGTGCTGCTCGTGATGGTGCTCGTCACCGTCTGCCTGCGCTATTTCTTCAGCGCCGGCTTCATCGGTGCCGAGGATCTCGGCATCTGGCTGCATGTGGGCCTGATCGCGCTCGGCGCGCCGCTCAGCCTCAACAGCGCGCTTGCCATGCGCCTCGACGTCTTCGTCAAGATGCTGCCGGAAAGCCTGCAGAAGGTCACGCCGATCGGCGCCGACGTCTTCACCGTGCTTTCGGCGCTGATCCTGAGCTTCGGCGGCAGCGAGATCATGACGATGCTTGGCGGCGTCTCGCCGACGCTCGGCGTGCCGGAATGGATCCGCTTCGGCTTCCTCGGCGCTGGCGGCGCACTGATCCTCGTCGTGCTGCTTCTGCAGCGCATCGCCGAAGGCAAGATCCTGCCGGTTGTGATCTCGCTTGCCGTCGGTGTCGCGCTCTATGCCGGCATCCCGCATGTCTCGCTCGATCTCGACTGGCCGCCGAGCATCTTCCTGGGGTTGATCGCCGCGGTCGGGCTCGTGCTTGCTGCGCCGCTGCCGCACGCCTTTCTTGCCGCGGCCTATGTCGTCATCGCCTTCGGCAGCAGCCTGCCGGAGCCGGCGATCGTCTCCGCGACGGTCACCGGCGTCTCGAAATTCCTGCTGCTCGCCATTCCCTTCTTCCTGCTCGCTGGCGGTCTTCTCACGGCTTCCGGCGTCGCCAACCAGCTCGTGCGCTTCGCCGCCGCAATGGTCGGACATCGCCGGGCCGGGCTGGCGCAGACGACACTGTTGACCAGCGTCCTCTTTTCCGGCGCTTCCGGCTCGTCGGTTGCAAATGCCGCCTTCGGCGCCTCGACCTTCCAGCCCGAGCTGGTCAAACACGGCTATCGGCCGGCGCAGGCGGCGGCGATCATCGCCTCGACATCGGTTCTCGACAATGTCATCCCGCCGTCGATCGCATTTCTCATCCTTGCGACCGCGACCAATCTCTCCGTCGGTTCGCTGCTCGTCGGCGGCTTCTTTGCCGGCGGCTTGATGGCCATATGCCTGGCGGTCGCAATCCATCTGACGGTCAGCGAACAGGTGCCCTTGCCGCGCGCAAATGCGAGACAGCGCTGGCAATCGGCGGTCCAGGCAATCCCGGCTTTCGGGCTCGGCGTCATCGTCGTCGTTGGCATCCGCATCGGTATCGTCACGACCACGGAAGCAGCCGCTCTTGCTGCTTTCTACACGCTGCTGCTCGGCATCGGCGCGCGCCTCGGCATTCTCTCGCTCTATGCCGCCTTCCGTCAGGCAGCAGTCGAAGCGGCGGCGATCGGCCTTCTCATCGGCACGGCCGGCCCCTTTGCCTTTTTGCTGGCGGTCGACGACGTGTCCGGACTGATCTCGCACCTGACGACAGTGCTCGGCGGCAGCGCGCTTACGGTCATCCTGCTGTCGAATGTCATCCTGCTGGTCGTCGGCCTCGTTCTCGATATCGGCGCCGCGATCCTACTCTTCGGCCCGATCCTGCTGCCGGCAGCGGTCGCCGCCGGTATCGATCCCATCCAGTTCGGGGTGATCATCGTCGTCAACCTGATGATCCACGGACTCACACCGCCGCTCGGCATGCTGATCTTCGTCGTCAGCGGCGTCACGCGCATTCCCGCCTCAGAGCTCTTTCGGGCGGTGGTTCCCTATCTGCTCGCTCTCCTGGTCTCGCTCGCAATCCTCTGCGCATGGGCCATCATCTTCTCGTAAACAGGACAACCCCATGGACAATTTCAACCGACGCAATTTCCTGAAGACCGCAGCTCTCGCCGGAACGGCGCTTGCAGCGCCGGCCTTCGTCCGCACGGCCGCCGCCCGCACGACGACGATCACGATCGCCTCGCTGCTCGGTGACGACAAGCCGGAAACGAAGATCTGGGTGAAGATCGGCGAACTGGTCGAAGCGAAACTCCCCGGCCAGTTCAAGTTCAATATCGTCAGGAACGGCGCGCTCGGCGGCGAGAAGGAAGTGGCCGAAGGCGTGCGCCTCGGCTCCATCCAGGCCAGCCTCTCGACGGTCTCGTCGCTCTCCGGCTGGGCGCCGGAACTGCAGATCCTCGATCTGCCCTTTCTCTTCCGCGATGCCGACCATGTTCGCAGGACCGTCGCCGGTGATGTCGGCGCCGATCTCAAGCAGAAACTGCAGGCGCAGAATTTCGTCGTCGGCGATTTCATCAATTACGGCGCCCGCCATCTCCTGACCAAGGAGCCGGTGACGCGGCCAGAACAACTCAAGGGCAAGCGCATTCGCGTCATCCAGAGCCCTCTGCACACCAAGCTCTGGAGCGCATTCGGCACGACGCCGATCGGCATTCCGATCACCGAGACCTATAATGCGCTCGCAACCGGCGTCGCCGACGCGATGGATCTGACCAAGTCGGCCTATGCCGGCTTCAAGCTCTACGAGGTCGTGCCCGATATGACCGAGACCGGCCACATCTGGGCATCCGGCGTCATCTATTATGCCTCGACCTTCTGGGCCGGCCTCAATGACGAGCAGAAGGCGGTGTTCCAGCAGGCCTCCAGCGAGGGGGCTGCCTATTTCAACCAGTTGATCGTCGATGACGAATCCAAATCCGTCGAGACGGCGCTTGCCAACGGCGGAAAACTCTTGAAGCCGGAAGCCTTCGACGAATGGCAGAAGGGCGCCCAGGGGGTGTGGGACGATTTCGCGCCGGTTGTCGGCGGCATCGACAGGATCAAATCGATCCAGGCCGCCTGAGCAAGCGGCGGACGGTTCTCCTGCAGCTTTGAACGGGGACCGATGGAAAAACCATCGGTCTCTTCATCGCGCGCACTTGCCGGAAAAATAATGCCGGAGCAGGCCGGAAATCGAAAGAGCATGCCTTCGGTGATCGTGGTATATGACTTACTTAAAATCCTGGAATGGGAAGTTTTTACCTTCGGCCGGTGCGATCCTGTTGACCGCAATGTTGCTACCGCTTCCGGCGGACGGATCCCATGGCCTCGATTTGAGATAAACAACATTGAACACAAGGCTTTGGAGGGCCGACCATGAGCTTACGCATCAACGATATTGCCCCCGATTTTACCGCCGATACCACCCAGGGACCGATCAGCTTCCATGAGTGGATCGGCAGCGGCTGGGCCGTCCTGTTCTCGCATCCGAAGAATTTCACGCCGGTTTGCACGACCGAGCTCGGCGCCATGGCCGGCCTGGCCGGGGAATTTTCCAAGCGTGGCGCCAAGGTCATCGGCATCTCCGTCGATCCGGTGGAAAGCCACGCCAAATGGAAAAACGACATCAAGACCGCCACCGGCTTCGACGTCGAATATCCGCTGATCGGTGACAAGGACCTCAAGGTCGCCAAGCTCTACGACATGCTGCCGGCCGGCGCCGGCGAGAGCTCGGAAGGCCGTACGCCTGCCGACAACGCCACCGTGCGTTCGGTCTTCATCATCGGTCCCGATAAGAAGATCAAGCTGATTCTGACCTATCCGATGACGACGGGCCGCAATTTCAATGAGATCCTGCGCGCCATCGATTCCATCCAGCTGACGGCCAAGCACCAGGTGGCCACACCGGCGAACTGGAACCAGGGCGAAGACGTCATCATCACCGCCGCGGTTTCCAACGAAGACGCGATCACGCGTTTCGGCTCCTTCGATACGGTTCTGCCCTATCTCAGGAAGACCAAGCAGCCGACGGCCTGACTACTGCTTTCAAGCCATTCCTCAAGCCGCCGCGAAAGCACTTCGCGGCGGCTTTTTATTGATCAGACTAAGCGATGGCTTTATGAGCTCTCACCGCATCGCCGAATGCCTGAAACAGCGCACGATTAACAGGGTTGGTTTGCGGATCGTATTCGGCATGCCATTGCACACCCAGAGCAAATCCCGACGCGTCCTTGAACCGTATCGCCTCGATCGTCCCGTCCTCGGCAATGCCTTCGGCAACGACCCTCTCACCAAGTTCGAGGATTCCCTGTCCATGCAGGGAGTTCACCCGGATCGTCTCCCGGCCGAGGATGCGCGCAAACATCCCGTCCTCTATAAGTCGAACATCGTGACGATCGCCGAAAACGATGGTGGGGTCGGGATGGATCTCGCCGGTCTCAAGGCGCGGCATCCGGTGGTTCATGCGTCCGGGCAATTCCCGGATTTCGGGATGCAGCGAGCCCCCGGCGGCGACATTCATTTCCTGAAAACCGCGGCATATGCCGAAAATAGGAACGCCTTGCGCAACACAGGCTTCGATCAAGGGCAGCGCCAGCCCGTCACGATCCTCATCATAAGGCTCATGCTTGGGATCCGGCACCATGTTGAATCGGCTGGGATGGACATTGGCTCTGGCACCCGTCAGCAGAATGCCGTCGACGACAGCCAGCAGATCCGCGATATCGGCCAGTTTAGGATTGCCGGCAAACATCAGCGGCAACGCTTCGGCGACATCGGCCACAGCCCGCAAATTGTATTCTCCGACAAGCTGGGTCGAGAATCGGCTTTCGATGATGCGGGCGTTCCCGATGATGCCGATTACAGGTCTTGCCATTGCTTGTCACACCCCAAGTCGCAACGCCAGCTGCTACCCAAGCCGCCTGGCCCCTCGGGCAGGTGATTTGCAACGCCGCGAAACCGGAACCGGCCCCGGGCTGACTGCCGGCTCGGTTGTCACTATATGGTTATCCTTGGTCGCGATGCAGGTGCAAGAGCTTTTGCGACCGCCAAGGCAGGTCCGTAAAAAGCCTGAACAAGGCGAAGCTCGGAGAAGCGAATTTCCTTGGCCGAGCCGATGCTCAATCCGGAACGGGAAGGGCGCGCTGGTTGTAGAGGATCTTGCGGATGCGTGCCTGTTCCTCTTCTGAGAGCTTACTGTTGTCGGTGCTAAGATCGGCGCCGACCGCAAGGCCGCGCTGGACGCCAGGTCTTGCGCCGACCTCCTCGAACCATCGCTTGAAATGCTTGAACTCGTTGATGTCCTGACCCTGTGCCTGCCAGTTGACGGTCCATGGATAGCTGACGATATCGGCGATGGTGAATTCGTCACCGGCCAGATAGCGCCGGTCGCGAAGCCGCATGTTGAGAACGCCGTAGAGGCGGTTGGCTTCGTCGGTGAAGCGCCGCACCGCATAGGACTGATCGCCTTCGCGATCGCCAAGGCGACGGAAGTGACCTGCCTCGCCGAGCTTCGGCCCCTGGTTCGCCATCTGCCAGATCACCCATTGCGTAACCTCGTATTTGCCGCGCAGATCCTGCGGCCAGAATTTGCAAGTCTTCTCGGCGAGATAGAAGAGGATCGCGCCGGATTCGAACACGCTCAACGGACCGCCGCCATCGGCAGGCTCGTGATCGACGATGGCAGGCATGCGGTGATTGGGGTTGAGTTTGAGATAATCAGGCTTGAACTGGTCGCCTCGGCCGATATTGACCGACACCAGCCGGTAGGGCGTGCCGGTTTCCTCCAGGAAGATCGAGACCTTCTTGCCGTTCGGCGTCGGCCAGTAGTGGAGATCAATCATCTGCGTATCCTCGTTCGCTCGGGACTTCCTGGCAAACAGGATGCCGCTACGACCATGGCAGGTCGAATATGTTTGTTCCAAAATCGATGGCGAAATTAGAAACCTGTGACCGTCCGTGCCAACAACCGAGGTGCAGATATGGAAATGGAGAAGCGTCGCGCCTTGATCGATGGTATCTAGAATCCAGCGTCGCGATGGAAGTTCGAACCTCATGAGATCCGATGACACGCCGAAAACGTCAGTCCGACATTGGGAAGAGATTGGCCAAGGCCATGCTTTCGCTCTGTCTTCTGTTTTCCCAAGTGGACACGGTAAAGGCCCAGCCTGAGGGGAGCGTCGGGCCGGCGGCCTGCTTGTATTCGGGACCTTCGGCGTTGGGATCCGGTGAGACGCTCTGCATCCGGAAAGATAGTTTCAACCGCGATCTTTGCGTCGCGATCGAGCATTTCGCCAGCGCCAGTCACTTGCCGCCGGATTATTTCGCCCGTCTCATCTGGCGGGAAAGCACCTTTCGCCCCGATGCCGTTAGCTTCAAAGGAGCGCAGGGGATTGCGCAATTCATGCCCGGAACGGCGAAACTGCGCGGTCTCGAGGACAGCTACCAGGTATTGGAAGCCCTGCGGAAATCGGCGCAGTATCTCAACGAATTGCGCAATCGTTTCGGCAATCTCGGCCTTGCCGCCGCTGCCTACAATGCCGGCGAAAATGGACTTTCCTCTTACCTTACGTCAGGGAGATTACCTTACGAGACGCGCGGTTACGTCCTGGCAATCACCGCGCATACGGTCGAGGAATGGAAGGATAATCCGCCGGAAGACGCGGCTGCCCCGCTCGACAAGGACAAGTCCTTCCTGGACGGCTGCGTGGCGCTTGCGGAGAGACGGACGTTGAAGGACACGCCCTGGCGTCAGGAGGGTGAATGGGCGCCCTGGGGCGTCCAGATCGCCGCGAATGCGAATGTCGCGATAGTCAGGCGAATGTTTCTCGATGCCGTGCAGGATCTGCCCGCGCCCCTGAATGCGGAGCAGCCGCTGATCTTGCGCCAGCGTGATCGCAGCTTTGGTTTTCGCCCACGTTATGCTGCCCGCATCGGCCGGCAGACGCGCATGGACGCCAACAACCTCTGCAACCAGATCCGCAAACACGGCGGCACCTGCCTTGTTTTCAAAAATCGATAGCGGGCCTGGTCCAGCCCCTTGATCACGAAAAGTCCGCTTGCAGGATCACCCAAGCGCAGCATATTCAACACGGAAATGCCAAGGGAGGAACGATGATGCGGGTTTTGGTAATCGGAGCAACGGGCCATGTCGGAACCTATCTCGTTCCCCGTCTGGTGGAAGCCGGTCACGACGTCGTCACGATCAGCCGCGGCACGGCAAAGCCCTATACGGCAAACCACGCCTGGGCTGCCGTCGATCAGCGTCAGATGGATCGGGCAGCGATGGAGCAGACGGGTGATTTCGGCCCGGCCGTGCGTGGTGTGAAAGCCGACATCGTCATCGACATGATCTGCTTCTCGCTGGAAAGTGCCGAGCATCTGGTGACGGCGCTGTCGGGGCATGTCGGTCACTTCCTGCATACCGGCACGATCTGGACGCATGGCCATTCGACGGTCGTACCCACGCTGGAGGAGACGCCGAAATTTCCCTTCGGCGACTATGGGACGCAGAAAGCGGCAATCGAAACCTATCTGCTGCAGCAGGCAAGGCTTCGCGGATTTCCGGCGACCATCATCCATCCCGGGCACATTGTCGGTCCCGGCTGGACGCCGCTCAATCCGGCCGGGAATTTCAACCTGCAGGTCTTTTCAACCCTTGCCCGCGGAGAGACCTTGGCGCTGCCCCATTTCGGCTTGGAGACCGTTCATCACGTCTATGCCGATGACGTGGCGGCGATGTTCATGGATGCGATCGCCAACTGGAATGCGTCGACCGGCGAAAGTTTCCACGCGGTTTCGGAGCAGGCATTGACCCTTCGCGGTTATGCCGAATCCATGTCTCGCTGGTTCGGGCACGAGCCGAAGCTCAGCTTCGCCCCATTCGACGCCTGGGCCGAAAGTCAGACAGCTGAGGATGCGAAGGCGACCTGGGAGCATATCGCCCGCAGCCCGAATTGCTCGATCGCCAAAGCCAAACGCCTGCTCGGTTACACCCCGAGATACACCTCCCTGCAGGCGGTGCAGGAATCCGTGGGTTGGCTGGTCGGGCAGGGGCGGATCGAGACCTGATCCGCCAGCGCCGCGCGTAGCGGTCGGCTGCTTTTATTTTACGCAATTCCGGACGGGAAACCGCTTCGCACTTTTCCTGAAATTGCTCTAACAGATCAGGATAGCCCTGAAATCATTGACATTGGTTCCGGTCGGGCCGGTTTCGAAGAGATCGCTGGTGGCCGCAAAGCCCGAATAGCTGCTATTGCCGTCGAGCAGCCGGCGCGGATCGAGCCCGGCGGCGCGCAAGCGCCTTGCCGTGCTGCCATCGACAAAGGCGCCGGCATTATCCTCCGAGCCGTCGATCCCGTCCGTGTCGGCGGCGAGGACATGAATGCCCTCCTGTCCGTCGATCGCAAGCGCCATGGCGAGCGCGAATTCGCCGTTGCGTCCGCCCTTGCCACCCTTGGTTCTCAGCGTCACCGTCGTCTCGCCGCCGGAAAGGATGACGACCGGCTTCGGAAACGGCCGGTTCCGGCCCGACACTTCGCGGGCGATGGCCGCATGCACCAGCGCCACGTCGCGCGATTCCCCCTCGATCGCATCCGAAAGAATGGCCGGCTCGATCCCCTGCGACTTCGCCAGGGCGGCGGCGGCCTCCAGCGAGACGCCGGCGGAGGCGATGATGTGATGCGCGTGCCGCAAGAAGACCGGATCGTCCGGCCGCGGTGCATCGGCCTTCGGCGAGTTCAGATGGTCGAGTGCTGCCTGCGGCAGCTGCAATTCGTATTGCCTGATGATCTCAAGCGCATCGTGCCGTGTCGAACCATCGGGCACGGTCGGCCCGGAGGCGACATGAGCCGGGTTGTCGCCGGGAATATCGGAGACGATCAGGCTGACGACCCTCGCTTTGGTCGCTGCCGCAAGTCTGCCGCCCTTGATGGTGGAGAGATGCTTGCGCACGACATTCATCGCCGAAATCGGCGCGCCCGAGGCAAGCAGCATTTCGTTGAGCGCGATCTCGTCTTCTAGGGTCAGCCCGTCCGGTGGGGCGGGCAGCAGCGCCGAGCCGCCGCCGCAGATCAGCGCGATCACCAGATCGTCTTCCGTCAGCCCGTTCACCGTCTCGGTCAGCCGCTTTGCGGCGGCAAGGCCAGCCGCATCCGGCACCGGATGGGCGGCCTCGATAATCTCGATGCCGCGTGTCTCGCAGCCATAGCCGTAACGGGTGACCACCACACCTTCGAGCGGCCCGTCCCAGACGCTTTCGAGCGCCCGCGCCATCTGCGCCGCGCCCTTGCCGGCACCGATCACCACGGTCCTTCCCTTCGGCCTTTCAGGCAGATGCGCCTTGATGCCGGTCAGCGGATCGGCGGCGCGAACCGCCGCGTCAAACAGGCCTTTCAGGAAATCGCGGGGAGCGGTTATCGTCATCGGTGGTCTCTGCTGCCTCGGTGTCGATGGTGATGTGGGGCGCTTGCTGCACCATAGCCTACTGCATAATGCAGCAATTCAAAGTGTTACAGCGTCCTTTGCCGCTCTCGAAAAACCGCGCGGCGCGATACACCCGCGTCAGTCGGCGAGGGCCGCCAGGATGCGAACCCAGGATCGTATGCCTTTGTGGAAGCTGGAGAGATCGTATTTTTCGTTCGGGCTGTGGACGCGGTTGTCGAAGCGGGCGAAGCCGACCAGCAGGGCATCGCATCCGAGCCGCCGTTTGAATTCGCCGATGATCGGGATCGAGCCTCCGGTGCCGGCAAGGGCTGCTTCGCATTGCCATTCCGTCGAAAGCGCCTGAAGCGTCCTGGTGAGAAACGGACTGTCTATCGGCATGACGGTTGCCGGCGAAAGCCCGTAATCCCTGAAGCTGACCGAACAATCTCTTGGGATTCGCTCGCGCACGTGCCGCTGGAAAGCATCGCGGATCGCGTAAGGATCCTGTCCCTCCACCAGGCGAAACGAAATCTTGGCGCTCGCCTTTGCCGGAATGACCGTCTTAAAGCCTTCGCCGGTATAGCCGCCGCTCACGCCGTTGATTTCGCAGCTCGGGCGCGCCCAGATCTGTTCGAGGACGGAACGGCCTGCCTCGCCGGCCGGATCTCTCAGGCCGATATCGCGAAGAAAGGCCTTCTCGTCGAAGGGCAGTCTCTTCCACAGCGCCTTGATGGAGTCGGGGAGTTCTTTCACGTCATCATAGAAACCCTCGACCGCGACGCTACCGTCGGCGCGCCGCAGGCTCGAAACGATATCTGACAGTACCTGCAGCGGATTGCGCGCGGCATTGCCGAACATGCCGGAATGAAGGTCTTGATCGGCGCAGGTGATCTCGATTTCCGTGCTGAAGATACCGCGCAGCATCGTCGTGACGGCAGGCGTTTCGCGATCCCACATATCCGTGTCGCAGACGAAAACCGCATCGGCCTTCAATTCTTCTGCCGTGGTATCCAGAAAGGGTGCGAGGCTCGGACTGCCGGCCTCTTCCTCACCTTCGAACAGCACGCTCACCTGCACTGGCAGTTTCCCGGTGACACTTTTCCAGGCGCGGCAGGCTTCGACGAAGGTCATCAACTGCCCCTTGTCGTCGGACGCACCGCGCGCCACGATCGCAGTGTCGCCGTTTGGCAAGGCTTCCATGCGCGGCTCGAACGGATCGCTCTTCCACAGCGCCAGCGGATCGACCGGCTGGACATCGTAATGGCCGTAGAACAGCAGATGCGGTCCGGACGCCGCCTTTTCATGGGCGACGACCATCGGATGGCCGGTCGTTTTGCGCACCGATGCTTCGAAGCCGATGTCCGTTAGGTCTCGGCTCAGCCATTCGGCGGCAGTGCGGCATTGTTCGCGATAGGCCGGATCGGTCGAGATGCTCGGAATGCGGATCAGGTCGAAAAGCCGCGCCAGGCTGTCATCGAGGCTCCGGTCCACATGGGCAAGAACGGCATCGATATGCTGATTGTTGGCACTGGTCATCGTTACTCCTCAGCGGCTCAATCTTCCGGGTCGAGAATGCAGCATTGCTCGGCCACGGGTGTCAACACGGCGGACGCGCCCGTTTCCAGCGGGTCGGACAGCGCGCCATTGGCGGTGATCTCTCCTGCGGCTGTCATGCATTTATACTGATAGGCCCGGCCGAGATAGGTGCGCGTGCCGAGCACGGCCGCGATGCCATCACCGTCACGGCTGACGGCAAGACCGTCTGCACGGCAGGCCAGTATGAAGTCGTCCTTGATTGGCCCGAATGTTTCCTGAGACAGCTGCAGCCGCGCTCCGCCCGTTGTTTCGGCGGTCACAAGCGCGCCGTTGCGCGCGGTCACCTTCATGCCGATCAGGTTCTCGAAGCCGACGAAGCGGGCGACGAAAGCGTTGGCCGGCTGGCGATACAGCACCTCCGGTGCGTCAAGCTGCATGATGCGCCCGGCATTCATGATCGCAACCCTGTCGGAGATCGAGAATGCCTCCTCCTGGTCATGGGTGACGTAAAGCGAGGTCGTGCCGTTGGCGCGCTGGAGCTGCCTGATCTCGACGCGCATGTCGATCCTGAGCTTTGCATCCAGGTTGGAAAGCGGCTCGTCGAACATCAGAAGCGGCGGCTCGATGACCAGGGCCCGGGCGAGAGCCACACGCTGTTTCTGGCCGCCTGACAGAGCCGACGGCAGGCGGTCGGCGAGGGCGGCAAGTCCGACACGCTCCAGCATGGCCATCGTTCTTTTCGTCCGTTCCGGCAGGGGAATACGACGCTGCCTCAGGCCGAAGGCGACATTGTCCTGCACGCTCAGGTGAGGAAAAAGCGCGTAGTTCTGAAAGACCAGGCCGATGTCGCGCGCATGTGCGGGGAGGCCGGTCAGGTCGCGCTCGCCGAGCTTGATGCTGCCGCTGCTCGGCTGCAGAAAGCCGGCCACGAGGCGCAATGTCGTCGTCTTGCCGCAGCCGCTGGAGCCGAGCAGGGAGACCAGTTCCCCGGCCATGATTGAGATCGACAGGTCTTTGAGCACCTGCGTGCTGCCGTAATGGGCGGAGATGGAATCGATGGTGAGGGATACGGTCAAGAGCGTTCTACTTTGTCAGGAAGGTGAGGCCGAGCGTGGCCTCGACGACAGCCATGACGCCGACTGTCACGAACATCAGCAGTACCGATACCGACGCGATTGTCGGATCGAAGAATTGTTCCATATGCGCAAGGATCTGGATCGGCAGCGTAGAGATGCCCGGCCCCGTCAGGAAGACCGAAACCGACACGTCGTTGATCGAGGTGATGAAGGCGAGGATGAAGGCGGCAATGACCCCGGCGCGGATGTTCGGCAGGACCACGGTCAGGAAGGTTTTCAGCGGCGGGCAGCCGAGGCTGATCGCCGCCTCCTCGACGGAAAAATCGAAGGCCGCCAGGCTGGCGCCGACGACACGCACCGAATAGGGCAGGATCAGCAGGGCATGGCCGACCAGCAGGCTGATGAAGATCGGCAGCCCGAGGCCGATCGTCACCGATTTCATCAGCGAAAAGCCGAAGACGATCTCCGGCACCAGGATCGGCAGCACGAAAATGGTGGAAAGCCAGCGCGGCAATTCCACCCGGTAGCGGTTGATCGCATAGGCGGCCGGGACGCCGATCAGCAGGGACAGCGCCGTGCCGAAAAAGGCGACCTGCAGGCTGGTGATCGCAGTCGTGCGGAAGGCCTCGATTTCGAAGATATTGACGAACCACCGCAATGTCAGGCCCTGCGGCGGGAAGGTCAGGTAGGTCGTATTGCTGACGGCCGCACCGATGATGATGACGAGCGGTGCGAGCAGGAAGAAGAAAACGCAGGCCGCGAAGGCGGCGAGGATCGGGTGAACGCGCCTGTCCATCACACCGCCATCGGATTGAGCCGGCGTGCGATGCGGCTCATGATGAGGACGACGCCGAGCGTCAGCACCACCATGATGGCGGCGATCGTCGATGCGCCGACCCAGTCGAAAGTCACCATGGCGCGCTGGTAGAGAAAGGTCCCCATCATCATCTGTTTTTCTCCGCCAAGCAGTTGCGGTGTCGCATAGGAGGTGAAGCTGCCGGTGAAGACCAGGACCGCGCCGACGATGAGGCCGGGCGTCGCGAGCGGCAGGATCACCTGAAAGAATGTCATCAGCGGTCTCGCGCCGAGCGAGGCGGCGGCATCGATCAGATCGCGCGGGATGCCTTCAAGCACCCCGACGAGCGTCAGGATCATCAGGGGAACGAAGAGATAGACCATGGCGACGATCACCGAGCCTTCGGTGTAGAGCATCGAAAGCGGCTCCCCGATAATGCCGGTCGAGATCAGCATGGCGTTCAGGATGCCGTTTTTCCCGAGAATGATCAGCCATGCGAAGGAGCGGACGACAACACCGGTCAGCAGCGGAAAAACCGCCGCGATGATCATGATGCTCTTTGCGCGACCAGGCATCTGCGCGATCACATAGGCGGTGAGGAAACCCACGGTGAGGGAGATCGCCGTCGTGACCAGGGCGACCTCCAGCGTCCGATAAAGAACCGCCCGCCGAAAGCCGCTGCTGAAGAATGTCACATAGGGCGCAAACACGCCCTTCGGCTCCGCAAACGTCGCCGCGATGGTGATGGCCACGGGAACGATGAGAAGCACAACGACCGCAATCGTCGCCGGCATCGTCAATCCCCACCTGGCAAAATGCTTCATCTTAAAACTCGTGGCATGTCCTGATATCGGAAGCGCCGCATCTCGGATGCGGATGCGCGGCGCTTCCATGTCTGGCCCAGGTCTGGCCCAGGACTGGCAATAAACCGGCCTCAGGCCGGATATCGCGCAGCTTACTGACCGAAGACTTCGTTCCAGCGATCGATCCAGTCGGCCTTGGCAGCGTTCATCTTGGCATAGTCGATTCGGGTAAGGCTCGCGACCATATCCGGGCCATAGGTCCAGATCTTCGCCTGGTCCGGCGTCAGGCTGACCTTTGTCGAGATCGGCGCATCGACGCCTTGTTCGGCTTCGGCCTGCTGGACGTCCTTTGACAGGATGAAGTTGATGAACTGATGGGCGAGTTCGACATTTTCCGAACCCTTCGGGATGTTCACGGTGTTCAGCGTGGCGATGTCGCCGTCCTTGAGCTTGGCCCATGTCATCGTCGGAACGGCCGCCTGCATCGATGCCAGGGTAAAGTCCTGGGCCAGCGCAACGCGAACTTCGCCTGTTGATATCAGGTTCACCAGCTCCGAGCCGGTGTTGTAGTTCTTGACGACATTGGGCTTAAGTGCCTCGATTTCCGAAAAGGCCTTGTCGGCGTCTTCATAGGCATCGGTGCCGCCATGCTTGCCGGCTTCCAGCACGACCAGCGGGCCGGCCGTAGTGGTGATTCCGGGCAAGGAGACGGAGCTTTTCAGATCGCCGCGCCACAGGTCGCCCCAGGCGGTGATCGGCGGATTGACCTTGGCGGAGTCGTAGACGATGCCGACGCGTCCGATCGTGTAGGCAGGCCCGTATTTGCCCTGAGGCGCCTTGCCCAGCTCGTAGATATCCGCAAGGTTGGGGATCTTCGACGCGTCGACTTCCTGGAACAATCCCTGTTCGATGCCGAGCTGCGAGAAGCTGTCGGTGAGATAGATGACATCGACGCCTTTGCCATCGCGCAATTTCAGCTTGTTGAGCCGGTCGGCATTGTTGCCGGTCTCGAACACGATCTCGCAGCCGCAGATCTTCTTGAAGGGCGTGATGATGTTCGCATTCATCTTCTCGCCGTTATAGCCCCACCAGGAGATGGTCAGCGTCTTCGATTGCGCCTGTGCCGCCGCGGTGCTGCCGACGGCGGCAAGCAGCGCAAGAGACAGGATTCGGGCAAAACGGCTGGCTTTCATGAGCAATGTCCTTCTGTGAAAAACGGCGTTGATAATCGGGATCATACCCCCTGGATTTTAGGGATACTATTTTTTGATCGGTCGGGTCGCAAGCTCAATACTTGGGCAAATACGCTCTTGTGCCGAGAATTTTCCAAGACCGGAGCATCGCTTTACACATCGGCGTGTGGTCTTTACGGTCCGGCGGTTCCAGCTTCTCACGGGCATTTCATTCATGGCCACTTCGCGCACTGCTCTTCCCGACGATCTGCTGATCAACGCGTCCGACGAGGTGCTGACGCGCCAGGATCTCGTGCTGACGGCGCTCGGACGCCGGCCCGCCGACAGGTTGTTGCGGGTCGGCAGGTTGCTCGATGTCCATTCGAGGACATGGCTCGACGATCAGGAGATCGTCATCAAGGGCCGCCGCATCGCCTATGTCGGCCCCGCCGGCAGTTACGCAGGCGAGGTGAACGAGCGGTTCTCCGAGCCGGATCTTGCCGCCGTGCCGGGCTTCGGCGAGGCCCATAAACATATTGAAAGCTCTCATCTGACGCCTGAGTGGGAGGCGGCTCTGGTGATGCCGCATGGCGTGACCTGGACATGCGAGGCGAGCCACGAATTTTCCAATGTCAACGGCGCACGCAACCTCGAATTCTGGCTGGAAGCGCGCCGGCGCGGATCGCCAATGAAAATCTTTCCTCTGCCTGGCTCCGCCGTCCCGCCGACCGCCTATGAATGGGGTGGCGGCTGGTTCGGCTACGATGAGCAGAAAGCCTTCCTATCCGAGAGCCTGATGGTCGCCGGGCTCGACGAGGTCATGGACTGGCCGTCCATATCCGATCCCGGCAATCCCTCCTACGATCGGCTGTGGGGCATGATCGGCGCGACCTTCGAGCAGCGCGGTGTGGTCGAAGGCCACGGTGCCGGACTGCGCGACATCGCCTCGATCAATGCCTTTGCCGCGGCAGGTCTCGCCTCCGATCACGAAGGCTGGTTTCTCGATGAAATCTGGCAGAAACTTCTCCACGGCCTTTTCATCGAGCTCAGGCCGCATTCCCTGCCGGAGGTCATCCGCGGTCTGATCGACAAGGGACTGACGGACTGGTCGCAGATCGCCCTGGTGACCGACGATCGCAGCGCCTCGGACACACTGAAAATCGGTGCGACCGACCACAATGTCCGGCTCGCCATTGAAAACGGCCTTGCGCCGGAGGTTGCCATCCAGTGCGTCACCCTCAATCCGGCACGCCATATGCGGCTGACGCCTTGGGTCGGATCGATCGCGCCGGGCCGCTTCGCCGATATTGTTCTTCTCAGCGACGTCGCCAGCCTGTCGATCGAAAAGGTATGGGCCGACGGGCGTCCTGTGTCCGAGGGCGCGACATTCATTGGCGTGCGTCCCGAAATCGACTGGCCGCAATGGGCGACGCGGACCGTGAAAATAGACCGGACGGTCACGGCTGACGATTTCCGCATCGAGGCGCCGACGAACCGGACCACGGTGAACGCAGCACTTTTGCGGCCGTTTCACTGGCACGACGATTTCATTACCATGGAATTGCCGGTGGAAGAGGGCGCCGTGCAGCGGGATCCCGCGCGCAATGTCACCAAATTCTCGATTGTCGACCGGTTCTCCGGGGAGGCCAAGGTCTCCAGGATGTTTTGGCTGGGCACCGGGCCGCGCACGCCGGAGACGGCGCTTGCCTCCACGCTCGGGCACGACAAGCACAATATCTGGACGGTCGGCTCATCGGACGAGGCGATGGCGATATCAGTCAATGCCCTGAACGAGCAGCAGGGCGGCTGGGTGCTGATATCCGCCGGCAAGATTCTCGCCCGCGTCCGCTACGAAATCGGCGGCCTGATGACGGCGCGTTCGGCCGAAGTTCTCGATGCGGAGATGCAGGCTCTTTATGCCGCCGGTGCCGGGATCGACTGGATGTACGAGCCGACATTTTCGCCTCGATGGTGGCCGGGATTTCCCGAGCGCCTGTCGTTTGCGACGCTGACCTGTTCGCCCTGGCGCTGGGTGCTGGTCGCGCCCTCGGAGCTGGCGCCGCAGGGGTTCGTGAACGTGCTCACCGGCAAAACCCATCCGATTGTCTGGTGACATTGCCGCCCGCTAAATTTCCACCTGATTGATCTTCTTACTGCAACAAATAGAAAGCATTAACCATAGTCCCGTAGACAACGAACAGGATCAAAGGAACCTGTGTTCGATGGCTACTGAAATGACCCGCCGGCCTGCCGGCGCCAATGAAGGCAAGATTATTGCCTTTCCCGCTGGAACCGGAACTGCCAACATTGAGCGCTGCGCGCGCGAACTCGGCCGGCGGCATGGCGCAGATGCGATAGAATTCTGGAAGGCCGAATGCCGCAGGCTTGCCGATCAGCTTCTGGCGGCCGGTATGCCGGAGAGCGAAGTCGGTCAGCGGGTGCTGCAGTTTCAGCAAGATGTCCAGAGCGAACTCGTCTTCAGCCATCAAAACGGACCACTGCCCAAGTCTCAAAACCGATAGTGGCGATCTTCGGGGAGGTCTGCCGAATCTGAGTGGTCGTCCTATCCCTCTTCGTAAACCGCCTCCGGCGGCAACGCGAGCAGGCGGTCCGCCATCTCCTGCTTTAGCCAGGCGAGACGCTCCTCTTCCTGGGGTGTCCGGTCGGGCTTGCGGCCGAGCATGATGAATTCCTCGCGGACATGGCCGTCGCACAGTTGCAGGGTGACGGTGCGGCCACGATAGCTGAGCTCGAAGACGTAGCGGGCGAGGATATCGCCGCGCTCCGGCCGATCGAGCAAGGGGTCGACGCTATAGCGCCCTTCCGTCAATGCGCGTGTCACCATTTCGAAGGCGTCACGCCCGCCCGGGCCGCGAAAGGCCGTGCGGATCGAGATTTCGCGGCGCTCCGGCGGTCCGTCGGCGCTGAGCAGCGGAAAGGCGCGCTCCATCACCTTGAAGGCATGGGCGACACCACCGGGAAAACCATAGCCGTGATAATGCATGATGTCGGCGAAGGCATAGGCAAGCGGCTTGCCGTCTTCGAGGACTTCGATCTTCGTTTCGTTCATTCCGATTTTCCCTTGTCCAGTTCCTTGCGCATCCAGGGAAGGAAACCATCCAGGAAGCGCGTCGTCGCCGGCATGAAATGCGATCCGTGGTGGAAGCAGGGGTCGA
Source organism: Rhizobium sp. CB2179 (assembly GCF_057653455.1). NCBI lineage: Bacteria > Pseudomonadati > Pseudomonadota > Alphaproteobacteria > Hyphomicrobiales > Rhizobiaceae > Rhizobium > Rhizobium sp. CB2179. Next base: position 1,601,457 of record NZ_CM172781.1, read on the forward strand.
GGCTGGTGATCACCATGCGCCCCGCCGTCGTGACCTCGTCTACATAGAGGATCGGCTTGCCTTCCTCGTTCACTGCCAGAACCTCGACGCCCTCTGGTGGAGCGAACCAGCCATGAAGGTGCCAGGTCAGATCGTCCTGCCTGAGATGTTCGAACAGCGAATGGCCGGGTGCTGCGATCCTGACGCCGAGATCGGCGCCCTCGGTCAGCCACCACCACCAGTTTGTCGGTTGCGGCGTGAAATGGATCGCCGGCAGGAACGCTTCCCATGCCGTCTCGCCGGTCGCAACGATCGTGCCGCCCTGGTCGAGATAGGCGCGCAGCTGCGCCGCATGCGGCGCCATCCGGTCCGCCGGCGTCCGGCAGGGAATGAACAGCACCTGGTGTTCGCTGAGTTCGACCGAGGGCAGCTCCTCCGGGCGCACCAGCCTGTCGAAATGATGCCGGTAACGCGGCGCTTCCAGCGTCTCGATGTGGTAGTAGGCGCCGGGATGGATCGCGAGCACGCTCATCGGTTCAGCTCCCCCGCCAGCCAGGCGACAACACGGCCGGCCAGTTGCTTTTTGATGTCGGGATCGTCTCCGCAGCCCCAGAACTCGTTTCCGGCATGCGACAATATTTCTCCGCCCGCCGGCCGCGCCCAGATCCAGTCGACGGGAACCGCAGCCGGTCCCAACGTATTGATCGCAACGGCGCCTGATGGCATCGGGTTGTGTCCGCGGCCGTAGAAACCGGCGACGCCGCGGTTCGTTTCCAGCATCCTCTGGTCGATGCCGGCAAAAACAGGATGATCGAATTGCCTGACCTGTACGAAGTCGGCTCTTTTCGGCTGCGGCATCGGGATATAGGCGCCGAGTTCCGGCAGGATCGGCCGAAGCATGTGGCCGCTGAAGATCCACCGGCCGCCTCGGTCGAGGAAGGACGCCACCGCCGGCGCGTATCTGAGGAAGCCGACCTGATCGAGATGGGTGGTGGTGATGAGGCCGCTTACGGCGGCGAAATGCGCCTCGGTCAGCTCCATCTCGCGTACGGTGATCAGCTTGCCCTGCGCGGTCGCCTCGGCGAAAGCCGGCGGGCTCATGCCGAAAGGGTCTTGATAATGCGATTGGATCAGAACGATGCTCATGCGGCGCAAATTCCTGCAAAGGCGGGCAGAACCGCCTGATGCCTGTCGCCTGTCGGGCCGATAAGCTCGACCACCCGCATCGGGACACCGTAAAGCCGTTCCAGATGTTCCGGCGTGATCGCCTCCGCGACTGGACCGAACAGCGATTGACCATCCGGCATCATCAGCAGCGCATCGTCGGCGGCGGCAAGCGCATGGTTCGGATCATGCGTCGTGAAGGCGATCGCCTTGTCGCGCGGTTCGCGCAGGCTTTTGAGCAGGTTCAGCAGCCGCTCCTGGTTGCGAAGGTCGAGTGCCGCCGCCGGCTCGTCGAGGACGATCGCCTGCGACCCGGTGGCGATCGCTCGCGCCAGAAGCACGAGTTGCCGTTCGCCGCCGGAAAGCCGGTCGAAGAAATGATCGGCAAAGCGGGCCGCTCCCGCCCGCTCGAGTGCTGAATGGGCAATCTCGAAATCGGAAGGTCCCGGTTGCCCGAACAGGCCGAGATGCGCTGCCCGCCCCATGACGGCGACGTCGATGGCGCGGTAGCGCTGGTTGCTGCTTCCGGTCTGCGGGACGTAGCCGACGATGGCGGGCGCGACGCGGCCGCCTTCGTCCAGCCGCTGAAAGCCGAGCATGGCTTTCAGCGTGGTCGTCTTGCCACGTCCGTTGGGGCCAAGAATGGCGAGCGACCGCCCGACGGGAACAGAGAAACTCAGGCGGTCGAGGATGGTGCGCGGCCCGAACCTGACGACCGCATCCGTCAATCCGATCATGATCCGGTCCTTTCGCGATAGTGATGGCGCAGGAGAGCCGCAAAGATCGGCGCGCCGACAAGGGCGGTGATGACGCCGAGCGGGATTTCCGCGGCCGTCGCCGTGCGGGCGAGGGTGTCGATGCAGACCATGAATCCTGCGCCGAGCACGGCGGCTGCCGGCAGCAGCGCGCGGTGATCATGGCCGACCAGCAGGCGGGCGGCGTGGGGAATGACGATGCCGATCCAGCCGATGATGCCCGAAACCGCGACCTGGCTGCCGACGATGACGGCGATGAGGCAGAAGACCAGCCATCTCTCGCGTATCGTATTGGCGCCGAGGCTGCGGGCTTCGGCTTCGTCGAGCGACAGGATGTTGAGCCGGAAGCGGAGCATCCACAGGAAGCAGCTTCCGAGGATGAGGCCGGGTGCCGCCACCAGCGTGCGTTCCCAGGTGGCTGTCGCAAAGGACCCCATCAGCCAGTAGACGATGGCGGGAAGGGACGTATTGGGATCGGCGATGAACTGCAGCAGCGAGACGACCGCCGAGAACATCGAGCTGATGACCAGCCCCGACAGGATCACGGTGACCGTTTCCGACCGGCCGTTGATGCGCGAGAGCAGCCCCACCAGGATGACGGCCACCATGCCGCAGAGGAACACCATGGCAATCAGCGGAAATCCCCAGATGCCGAGCATGATCGCCAGCGCGCCGCCGAAGGCGGCACCCTGGGAAATGCCCAGTATGTCTGGCGAAACCAGCGGATTTCGAAACACGCCCTGAAGGCCGGCGCCCGAGATCGCAAGCCCGGCGCCGGCAAGTGCAGCAAGCACGACACGCGGCGCACGCACCAGCAGCACGATGCGTTCGTCGATCCCGGCAAGCTCCCGCGAGGGATCGCTGATCCCTTGCCAGATCAGTTCCAGCGCGCGTCCAGCCGGCACGGAGAACCGTCCGACGCAGAGGCTGACGGTGAAGGCGATCACTAGCAGCGCCAGCAGCAACGTGAAGACCAGTGTCTGCCTGGCGAGGTGAATCCGGCGGGCAGCCGGCGCCGTCTCCTCCTGCGTTATCGTCGCCATGACGTCACTTCGCCTCGAACTGCGCGTAGTCGGCGGCAGCGCCCTGTTCCTTCAGCCAAAGGATATTGTCGATATCGCTATCGGCCAGGTCGTAGTTGTAAAGCGTCTTGTAGGCCGTCTTCATTTCCGTCCGCAGGTCGTATTTGAAGATCTGGGGATGGAGCAGGTTGGCCGTCCACATCCAGGACAACGGCGATTCCTGGCTCGGCGGATCCCAGCGATAGCCGCCGAGCGGCATCTTGTAGACCCGCTTGGATTTGGCGGCATTGGTCAGAGACAGGATCGGATCGTTATAGACCCAGTCGACATTCAGCTTTGCCTCGAATGCATTGAGGAAGATGACGTCGGGGTTCCACGCTGCGATCTGTTCCTTGTTCACCGAGACCGTGCCGTTGAGTTCGTCCGAGGCGTTTCTCCCGCCCGCAAGCTCGATGGACCAGGCATTGTAATTGCCCTTGGTGCCGGAGGCGCTGATATCGGAGAGCGCACGGCCGAGGTAGAGAACATTCGGCTTCTTGTCATCGGGGATAGCAGTCGTCTTGGCCTCGATATCCTTCTGGACGCGATCACGCCATTCCACCAGTTCGTCGATCCGCTCCGGCTTGCCGATCGCCTTTGCGGCCATGGTCATATAATCGCGGGTCAGCTCTTCCGTGCCATAGAGGATCAGCATCGTGGTGAGCCCGGCATTGGTGATGGGTGCGACGATATCGGCGCCGCGATCGCCCCATTGGATGACGAGATCGGGATTGGCGGCGGTGAGCGCCTCGACATTAGGCACGAAATTCGGCGCCGTCACATCAGACGGAATATCCTTCGCCTCGGGGAAGATCTTTCCGAGAATCCCTTCGACCACGGCGCTCTTTGCCGTCGGGTTCATCCCAATGAGCTTCCGGGTGCTGCCATCCAGCGCGATGACGGTGGAGGCCATTGGGATGACGATCGAGACGACACGTTCGGCAGCCTTTGCCAGCCGCACCTCGTGGTTCCCCTGATCCTTGAAGACGATCTCTTCGGCAAAAGCTGCAGGTGCCAACAGCGCGGCGGCAAGTGCAGCCGCCATGCGGCGGCGCGAAGCAGTTGTGATGAAAAGCGAAAGCGGAACCATGGTGTCTCCCCGTATGACGATGAGCGCCATTCCTATTCCGCGTATTTATTCTTGTCTACAAATCTCCACTTTAATTAGCGATATGACTACCGCATCAGCCCAGCGGACCGGAGGGCATCTTCAATGACCTTCTGAATGCCGCCCCGGTCGCTGCCCGCGCCGAATGGGCCTGCGGCGTTTTCCGGTTGCGCAGCCGAGGGTTTTGCGTCGCGCCGTTTTTCAAATGAGGGGACCAGACCCCAGGACCTGGCAGTTTCGACGGTCGATGAAATTCCGACATCAAGCATGAAGGGGCCGCTTGCTCCGTATCCGGTGTCGACATCGAGCGGCGTGCCGTGATCCATCCCGGCAATCGTATAGAGCTCGATTACATCGACACCGTGAGCATCGGTCCAGACCTTTCGCTGGTGTCGTCCGATATCTGCGACGCGCCCCGGCGATGCGTCGACGCCGTGGATATTTCTCCATTGCTCCACGATCGCATTTGCATTGGATGGCACGACGGTTCTGTCTGCGCTCCCCTGCCAGAGCGATAATGTCGGCCATGGGCCTTTGTGCCCTGAAGCGTTTCTCAATCGCAGTTCAAGCTCCTTGGCAGTTGGGCTGCCGTGACCGCGCATTCGGTCGAATGCCTCGGGAATGGTCCCGGCACTTGCATATGGCAGGCCCGCGATGATCGCGCCGCCCGCAAAAATCTCGGGATAGGTGGCGAGCATGGCTGCGGCCATGGCGCCGCCGGCCGAAAGCCCGGTCACGAACACGCGCCTGCCGTCGATACCGTGTTCCGCAACGACCTTTGCGATCATCTGGCGAATGGAAAATACCTCGCCGTGATCGCGGCTTATGTCCTCCGGGTTAAACCAATTGAAGCAGAGGTTTGGATTGTTTGCCCGTCGTTGCTCGGGAAACAGCAGCGCGAAGCCGTAGTCCTCGGCCAATCGCGACCAACCGGACCCGATATCGTACCCGGCGGCAGTCTGGGTGCAGCCGTGCAGGACGACGACCAGGGCCAGGTTTTTCCCGCGCTTCGACGGCAAATAGGTGTAGCCCCCCAAGGCGCCGGGGTTTGAGCCAAACGCATCCAAGGCGACCAGGTCGGGGTTGTTCTGCGTGGGTTGGGCGCGAAGGGTTCCTCGCAGCGCAGCAAGGCGTGCGAGCGTGTCTGACATAGATCTCATGAAAGTCTCCGCCAATCAGCAGCCGGGATGGCGGTGATGCTGAACTAAACGCGTCAATCTACGAAAAGGTTGCTGCGGTGCACAATGTTTTTCGTGCCATCGAGCTTCTCAATACACTCTGCCCGTGTGCTCATTTCAGCAGTCAGCGGGCCATGAACATTTTGATCCTGAATGTAGGCGAAAGATCCCAAGACCTGCGGAAAAGCTGCGAACGTCTTCGCCATGACTTCTGATTACAAATCAGCCGGAACAGGGTGCCTGACCGGCGCCCTTGATCGATCTCCACTGGGAACGGGACGGTCGACGCCACGTCGCTCGCGCCGCCACTGCCCCGGCGCCACGCCGGTCGCAGCTTTAAAAGCGCGGCTGAGGGCGATGTCGGTGCCATAGCCGGTCTGCGCGGCCGCCGCTGAGATTGAGTGGCCGGCGGCGAGAATGAGTTTCGCACGATAAATGCGCCAAGTCGTGATGTAGGTCAGCGGCGGCACTCCGACGACCGACTTGAACAGCACTGCAAAGGTGGAGCGCGACATCCCCACATCGCGGGCGAGCTGCTCCAGCGTCCACGGGTGCGCCAGATCGGCATGAATCCGGTGCAGCGTTTGCGCCAACTGGCGATGGGTCAGTCCGGCGAGCCAGCCCTCGGGCATATTCCCCTCCGAACTGGCCCAGCTTCGGATCGCTTGGATGAACAGCACGTCGAGCAGCCTGCCGACGACATAGGAGCCGCCAAGCGACGCCTGCGCCTCCTCTTTTCCGATCTGTTCGAGGATCGAGACCATCCGCCCTGCGTCGGACTTCGCCATGGCGACATGAACAACATCGGGCAACAGCGCCGACAAGGGCTCGCCCGCAGCGTGGTCGAACGTAAACAGGGTCGAGAAGAACTCGCACGCTTCGCCGTCTCCACCGAAGGACACCGTCTCGCCCGTCACATGGTCGGCAATCTGCCAGCAGGGCACTGCGACCCGGTCCGGAGCGTCGCCCAATATGCCCATGACCCCCTGCTTGATGATGAGGCAGTCGCCTTCCTCGACAATGACCGGGGGGTGGCCGACTTGGGTGAACCAGCCCCGGCCCTTAGCGATGACGATCAGCCGCGCCTGACCGCCGCTATCGAACGACATCGCCCATGGTGCATGAGCACGCATGCGGACGAAGAGCGAGCTTTGGAGCTGCATGGCGCTGAGGACGGAATCGAAGGGGTCCATGGGAATCTCGGACGATAGGTTATAAAATGCATACTCCACGTAATAGATGATCCCGTCAATCTCCACCATATCACTTACACAATCTGGAGGTTGCGCATGAAGATCTATCGTTTGCAGAAAATCGGCTCCGTCAACGGCCTGGAGTTACGCGAAGAGCCCACGCCAAGTCCCGGTCCGGGCGAAGTCCTCGTTAACATCAAGGCGACCTCGCTCAATTTCCGCGACCTCACGATCATCAACGGCTGGTCGCCCTTTCCGCTCGAAGAAGGGCGGGTGCAGCTGTCCGACGCTGCCGGGATCGTCGAGGCGGTCGGCTCGGGGGTCGTCCGTTTCGCGGTTGGCGACCGGGTGGCGAACAATTTCATGCCGGGCTGGCATGCGGGACCATTTCGTGAATTTGTGCCCCAATATGGCACCCAGATTGATGGCTGGATGGCCGAATATCGCACCGTCGACCAGAACGAGCTGGTCGCCATTCCCGATTCGATCAGCTTCGACGATGCCGCGACTCTGCCATGCGCCGCCGTCACCGGGTGGAATGCGGTCGCCGGCGTCGGTCCGCAGCACCGCGTGCTGACGCAGGGAACCGGAGGTGTGTCGTTGTTCGCGCTGCAGTTCGCCAAGGCGCGCGGCGCGGAAGTGATCGCGACGACCTCGTCGAACGAGAAGGCGGAGCGTCTGCGCGCACTCGGCGCCGACCATGTGATCAACTACGCCGAGAATCCCGATTGGGGCGAGCTAGCCAAGGCGCTCACCGGCGGGCGTGGCGTCGACCGCGTGGTCGAGGTTGGCGGCCCCGGCACATTCGCCCAGTCGTTGAAAGCGGTGGCACTTAGCGGCCAGGTGTCGATGGTGGGAGTGCTGTCGCAGGGGGAGATGCCCGGCTACCTCGACATGTTCCTCACCTTCGCGCGGTTCCAGACGATCGCCACCGGCAATCGTCTGGATCTGGAAGACGTGATCGCCGCCGTCGCGCAGAATGGCATCCGCCCGGTGATCGACAGCCGCTTCACGCTCGCCGACGGCAAAGCCGCATTCGAGCATTTCGGCAAACGCAACGTGTTCGGCAAGGTCGTCATCACCAATGAGGGCTGAGAGATCTGCATCCCAGGGCGGTATATATCGCCCAGAAAGCAATCTAACCGCGCAGTTCCGACGCGCTTTATCCCACCTTCTCATCACATGGAGCATACGAAATGGCAAAACTGACTGACAAGGTCGCCGTGATCACCGGCGGCGGGAGCGGCATCGGCCTGGCGTCAGCCAAGCTCTTCGCCCAGGAAGGCGCAACGGTCGTCATCGTCGGGCGCAATAAGGATGCGCTCGACAAAGCCGCCGCCGAAATCGGCGGCAGCGCGGCGGCGATCGTCGCGGATGTCGCGGACCTGGACGCGCTGGACGCGCTCTATGCGGAGGTCGGCAAGCGTTTCGGCAGGATCGACGTGATCTTTGCCAACGCGGGCGTCAACAATCTCGCGCCGTTCGAGGCGGTAACGGTTGAGGATTTCGACACCCAGTTCAACGCCAATGTTCGCGGTCTCTTCTTCACCGTGCAGAAGGCGCTGCCGCTGCTCAGCGATGGGGCATCGGTGATTCTCAACGCCTCTGTGGCGCATGGCAAGGGTACCCCGATGCACTCGGTCTATGCGGCGACCAAGGCGGCCGTACGGTCCTTTGCACGCAGTTGGACGACCGACCTCAAACATCGGAAGATTCGCGTCAACTCGCTCAGCCCCGGGCTGGTCGAGACTCCCATCTTCGGCAAGCTGGGCGTCCCGGCCGAGGCCATCAAGGAAGGGCTACCCGCGATGCTTGCCCAGATGCCGATGGGCCGGGTCGGCAGGCCGGAAGAGGCGGCCACCGTCGCGCTGTTCCTGGCAAGCGCAGACAGTTCGTTCGTGACCGGCATCGACCTTCCCGTCGATGGTGGAATGGGACAGGTATAAGCTCTAGGCGGCTGGAAAAGGTGAGAACAGGGTGCGTTGTCGGCGATTCCGCCGTTAAGCCTCCTGGCCTGCTGCAAGGTTTCCTAGGACCGGAGCCCACACGGCTGCAACACAATCAGCGTGAGATAAAACCCGCGTTTCCGCGGGTTTTATGATTACAACGGGCATTCCCGGGCGCGGACGGCGGCGACGAGTCAGTCAATTCAATTTGACCGATGGCTCCCGGCCCCAGACACGCAGTTTGCCAAGCGCCTTGATAAAAGCCGTGACATCCTTCGCCGCTCCGAGCGCAATCACGCCCTCATCCAGTGAATCGGCAATTCCGGCCTTCTGCATGAGCGGTAGCGCTGTTTCCACATAGCCGATGAACTTGCAGTGCACGAAGGCATCTGCCACGAAATCGCGGGCCGTAGCCTCCTTCAGCAGATCGCCGGTTCCCTCGGCTGAGGGGAGGAGGGCGACGGCGTCGTAAAGCACCGAAGGTCCGCCGTCGATCATCTGATGCGCCTCGATCCAGTTGCCGTCCGAGAGCGTCACGCCGCCGATCTTTGGCGCGATCACTTCGAATGTTGCCTTCTGCTCGGTGATCTCGGCAAGCAGCGCCTTGAAGACCGCGGCATCGGTGCCATCGCTGACAAGAATGCCGAGCTTGCGTCCTTCGAACCGTTTCGGACCGCGCTCGACGATGCTGAGCGCCGGCGACGGCTCGAGATCCTGCCGCGTCGGCATGGCCGCATCGGCAGGCTTCGGCATCGATTTGAAGCCGAGTGCGTGGCCGACCTTGCTGGCCAACGTCTCGTCGATGTTCAAGAGATGCGAGACCATACGCTCGCGAATGACCGGTGTTTCGACCTTGCTCAGTTCGAAGATCAGCGCTGCGGCGATATGGCGTTGCTCCGGCGGCGTCTGGCTGATGTAGAATTGCCGGGCTTGGCTGTAGTGATCGGCAAAGCTTTCCGGGCGCAGCCGAACCTTGGGACCCTGCTCCTCGGCCGGGAAGTGCCGATAGCCCTGAACCGGCGATTCCCGCGGGCCCTGATTCCAGGAATTCGGCTGGTAATTGACGCGCCCGACGGGATTGCGCATCGCCATATGGCCATCCTGCTGAAAATTGTGGAAGGGACACTTCGGCGCGTTGATCGGCAAATGTGTGAAATTCGGACCGCCCAGACGTTTCAGCTGCGTGTCGAGATAGGAGAAATTCCGTCCCTGCAGAAGGGGATCGTTGCTGAAGTCGATGCCGGGGGGAACGTTCTGCGTCATGAATGCGACCTGCTCGGTCTCAGCAAAAAAGTTGTCGGGCATTCGGTCGAGCACGAGACGGCCGATCGGTTTGACCGGAAGGATCTCCTCGGGGATGATCTTCGTCGGATCGAGGATGTCGAAGTCGAACGTGTCGGCGAAGTCCTGGTCGAAAAGCTGCACGCAGAGTTCCCATTCGGGAAAGTTTCCCGACTGGATCGCCTGCCAAAGGTCGCGGCGGTGGAAATCCGGATCCGCACCATTGATCTTGACTGCCTCGTTCCAGGCGACGGACTGCAGCCCGAGCTTCGGTTTCCAGTGGAATTTGACGAAGGTCGATTCATCCGCTGCATTGACGAAGCGGAAGGTATGAACGCCGAAACCCTCCATGAAGCGGAACGATCGCGGAATGGCGCGGTCCGACATCACCCACATGATCATGTGCATGCTTTCGGGCGTCAGCGTAATGAAGTCCCAGAAATTGTCATGCGCCGACTGCGCCTGCGGGAATTCCTTGTCGGGCTCCGGCTTTACGGAATGGATGATGTCGGGAAATTTGATCGCGTCCTGAATGAAGAAAACCGGGATATTATTACCGACCAGGTCCCAATTCCCCTGCTGGGTGTAGATCTTCACGGCGAAACCGCGCACGTCGCGCGCCAGATCGAAGGAACCCTTGCTGCCGGCAACGGTCGAAAACCGGACGAAGGCTGGCGTCTTTTCGCCGGGCCGCTGGAAAAGATCGGCCCGGGTATAGGCGGCCAGGGATTCATATGTTTCGAAGTAGCCATGCGCGCCGTAACCGCGCGCATGCACGACCCGCTCGGGAATGCGCTCGTGGTCGAAATGAAAGATTTTCTCACGGAAGTGGAAGTCATCGATGAGAGCGGGGCCGCGGGCGCCGAGACGAAGCGTGTTCTGATCGTCGGAAACGGGGCCACCTTGCGCTGTGGTCAGCACCGGCATGCCGTCTTCGGCAAACTGATGAAGCTCGCCGCCTGCACCCCGGTGCAGTTTCTGATCATGGATCGTTGCCGTGTCCGAGGGCGAGGTTTGGGAGGTTTTCTTGGCCATCTATGTTCTCCGGAAAGGGTTTTACCTAACCGAAGCTCGCCAACGGCCACATGTTCCGCCCGATGCGAAATAAACCGCCACTGAGAAAAAGGCCTGGGGGCGGACGATGATCCAACCACAGCAGAGCCGGGGATGGCTCCACATAAATGGGGCGCGGGGCCTTTCGACCCCGCGCCCCGGTTTCCGTTGATCCTGAGCCTCGGGCCTTAGATCCGGGGCGTGACGAGGAGGTCTTCCTCTTCGTCGCGTTGCGACCCGCCAAACGCTGCTGCGGCGGCAGCGATGAAAGCCCCGATCAGAAGTGACAACGCGCCGAGCAATGCCGTGGTGGAGGCAGCCTTGCGTGCCTCATCGGCGGCTTTCTGGGCGGCGACCTTGGCGTCGTCGATGCGCTTCAGCACAGTGTCGACGCGGGTGCGCGCATCGGCCTCGGAAAGACCGGTGCGAGCAGAGACGATGGTGGCAAGATAGGCCTTGTCGTCATCCGGGATCTGGCCCGCGGCCGCACCGTTGAGGAGGATGCGGGAGACTTCTGCTGTTGCTGCGGTATCATCGGATGTTGCTCCAGCACGGGCCTGTTCAGGACGCAGCAAAGCGTCGGTAAAATAGGCGGTGGGCAGATCCGCGGTCGATGCCGCCGAGGACGCCGCCGTACCTGCGGCGGTGGCCGCCGAACCCACGGCTTGTGCGCTGGCACCGGCAAGCGAGGTCAGCGACGAGGCCAAAAAGCCGGCAACGAAGATCGTCGCCAGCGCCCAGCTGATGAAGCCATGCGCCGTGTCACGGAAGAACACCTCGTCGGTATGGACGGCCGCCCACTTCGTGCGCAGCCGGCCGGTGATATAACCTCCGAGCCCGGAGGAGAGCCATTGCACGACAACCAGCCAGATCGCCGCCGTCACCCCGACCGTGCCGAGCGAACTGCTTTGCCCCGACCAGGGCGACACCATCGTCAACCCAACCCCGGATCCAAGCAGCAAAAGAATGAGGGTCACTCCGATGGCAGCCGCGGCGCCTCCGAAAATGGGCCCCCATGTCATGGCGGATTTGGAAGATTCGACCGGAGTAGCAATCTCTCCGGAACCTGTCATTGAAAGCGACATGATCTGTCCCTATCGCATAAACAGAGCAAGAAGGATGATGATCGGCAGTGGAACACCAAGCAGCCAAAGAAGAATACCGCGACCCATGAAAGACCTCCTGTCAGAAACTGACGTTACGTGGTTGATGCCACTCAACTTTGAACCACGGTCTTTGTTCCCGGCCGGCTTGGTCATCGACGATCTTCATGCGGAGCTGATCGAGATCGATGAGAATTCTTGCGCGCTCGGAGCTAACGCCAGCCGAAGAGCGCGCCTATATCTTGAAGCGAATGTGATCTGCGAGGAGAGAGGAGAGGCTCTCATCACTCGGTCGCGGCGTAAACGGGAGAAGCATCGATGAAGAGATTTCGGGCATTTGTAGCAGCCGGAGCAATCAGTCTTGCCGCCATGACCTCGGCATGCTCGACGCCGCCGAATTCATATGGCTCGGCATCGGGATATCAGCCGGGAGATTCGATGAACCCGGCCTGCGCCGATGGCTTCCGACCCGGTGACGGCCGTTCGTGCAGCTATTAGAGGTGGTCGCCTTGCCCGTACAATGAACGGGATCGTCCGGAGCGTCAGGCGGGCGGTCATTTCCGTTTGATGACAGCCCCGACGGCGGCGCCGATCGCGGCGTCATCGAACAGCGTCGGCCCGACTGCGGCGCCTATTCCGATTCCTATCGCCATACCCAAAGCCATGGCCGTGATTTATCCCGGTGCTGTGGCGATAGTATGTGTTTCGCTGCGCCCGGCGGAGCGTCGGCGGTCCTATTGACTGCCGATCCACTTCATTACGGTTTTTTCCGGAGGTCACCTGGTAAAGCATCAATGAGTTGATGCACTTTTCCGGTGGCGAATACGATGTCCTCGCGCGGCAGATGGACTGTTATCTCAATCTCTTCCCACCTGCCGCCATGGTCTTTTGCGAACCTGACGGCGGCTTCCAAAGAGGTGAATTGCACGACCGGTGCGTTGGCGGTCCAAAACTGCACGCTGCAGTCCGCCGCACTGTAATCTAAAAATGCTTTTTCGGGATCTAGCGCCATGGCGTTTGCTTTACACCGCCGGCGGTTGGTTGGCCAGCGGTTGCCTACCCATCGTAAATGCACATGACTAGGCCGCCGGCTTGACGGCGATGTGCGCGCGGATGGCGACCCGGGCAGGGATGGTCTTGGATAAAAAGAAAGGGTCGGGCGAATGCTCGCGCCGACCCTTCTTTGATTGCATCAGCAGGGTGCCAGTACATCCGTGGTCACCAGCAAAAGCCATCTGATAGATTGAATTTATGCGCCTTGTGAATTTTCGCAAGGATTAGGAAGTGCTGATTTAGGGCTAGGTGAGGGAGGCGCAATAACCAGGGTACGACGAGAAGCACGACACGCGCTTTGAGGGCGCTAGTTGCCTGGCTGATCGGTCAGTCGATCGAAAGACAGTGCGATTGCATGGACCGGCCCAACGCTCTTAACCTTGGCGACAGACAATCCTACAGTGCGATCCGCTGCCAGTAGCGGATTTAAGATTCAGGAGAAATTAATAAGAAAAATTTGTTGAGCCCCATTTCGAAAAATCAAATCTCAAAACCGGGGAGGGAAAGTGGGGAAGAAAACGCCTGCTTTCGGATTATCAACGAAACAGGCGATTACTTGAAAAAATGGCTCCCCGGGCCGGATTCGAACCGGCGACCTGTCGATTAACAGTCGAATGCTCTACCGCTGAGCTACCAGGGATCACTGCTTGGCGCGGTGTGAGTGGGCTAATACAAACGCTTTCCCGATTTGCCAAGCGGTTTTTTCAAAAAAATGAAATGAACTTGTATTTGGGGTGCCTGCGCCCATCTCTGGGGAATGACAAACGTGAATGATCGTCAGGAGACGAGAGGCGGGGAGAAGCGCAAGGCACGGGCAGTGCGCTTCGGCATCGATCATGCAAGCGGCAGGCTTGTGCTCGGCTCTTTCAGCATCGGCATGCCGCGCTCGCGCATCGCGCGGATGGCACTCGGCATGGCCCTCATCTTCTGCGGCGTGTTGGGTTTCCTGCCCATCCTCGGCTTCTGGATGCTGCCGCTCGGTTTCCTCGTGCTCTCGCACGATCTGCCGTTCGCGCGCCGGCTTCGGCGGCGGCTGGCTGTCTGGTGGCACAGACGGCGAAAACCGGCTGGCTGATCGGCAGGAGGGCGTGGACCTGTGGATCGCTTTTCGCATTCGTGGTTTATGGAATGTAAAACGCAAAATTGCGTCACAATGGTCCAGGTGAGGAAATGAAGGTATCTTTTGTTGTCGTCCTGTCGGCAGCGGCGCTTCTCTCAGGTGTTTCCGCCGAGGCCCAAGTAGACAGCGGCGGTTTCGACGCTCGCGGCATCTGTCGCCGTCCCGAAGGTTGCGTGGTCGACCACGGTCAAGGCGGCAGCTACAACGGGCCTCGCAACTATCGCAATTTCAACGGCCGGAATGAGCGCGATGGGAGGAACGACCGCGAGCGGGACAATCGGCGCTACCGTTCTCAGAACAGGAGCGACAATTTCGACGCCGGAACCAGCCGCCTTGTCGCAGGCCCCGAGATTGGGCTGCAAATTCGCGTCTAGTTGGATCTGAGTTCGCTTTCCTCGAAAGTTCCGCCGTGGTCCGGATCGAGGCCGGTCGTCATCAGCAGGCTGCAGGCGGCAAGGAGAAGGACGAGCTTCACTGCGTAGGACGCCACGGAGGCTGGTTGTCGAGAGCCCGGTGATACGCGAGACGGCGCTACATAGTACTGGTAATAGAAGTATGGATCGTCCGTTTCCAGCAGGTTCTGGTGGACGTGCGGCGGAATATCGGCATGTTTCACCGGTGGAGAACCAGGGAATTTTACATGCAGATCCCGGGTTTCGGCGTCGTATGCTGCACGCACGCGCTTCGATTTGAGGGCAGCCCAATCCATCTCAAGCTCCTATACCCTCCCGAGGGTAATTGAGTCCCGGACGACGATCGAAGTCAAGTCAAGAATTTGTTTCAAATGCCATCATTGGCAGGAAATGGGGCATCGTCACGGCCGCGGAAATTCCAGCCCGCGCCCGCTCCGTTTCGGGATGGAAAAATGGTCGTTTCGACAACCGCGGAATAGCGTTTTTCCGAAATGCCCTCTTGCGATTTCCTTACGATCATTCTAAACGCTCGCCACGGCTCAGATAACGAGCGCGTGAGGCCTCGTGGCGGAGTGGTGACGCAGAGGACTGCAAATCCTTGTACCCCGGTTCAATTCCGGGCGAGGCCTCCAACATCTTTTCACCACAGCGATAAACTATTGCAAAAGCCTCGATAATTTCCGAGGTGTGGCCGCTTGGACTTGAATCGTTCCGCCACGCCAAAGGCAGGGTGTGGCAATGTGTTCCCGGTTTATCCGTTCGCCACGGCGCTTTCGTCGGTCAGCGCAAGCAGTTTGGTACTTACGCCATCCCAGTTGATTCCCGCGACAAGTCTGTCGTGCCAGGCGCGCGCGATCGGCATTTTCGTATAAATTTTTGAGGTCTTTCCATCGCCCCAGCCGAGCATCGCCTCGAGCATGCTGCCGGTCGCTTCGTTACAAGCGACCAACAGCATGCTCGAGGTCGCTTCGTTACAAGCGACGTCGGTCGCGAGGCTCTTCCGAACAGAATTGGCGGTGAGATGGTCGAGGCCGGCAAGCGAAGCTTGAACATGTCCCTGCGACGGTGCTGCGGGCCGAGCTGCGAGACATCAGGCACTCGGAAGCCGGTGAATATCAAAATAGCGACACACAGAGTGGCCTTAGAGCGCGATCATGGTGTTCGATGAGCTTGAAGCCAGCTCCTTGGGCGTCGCCGTCGCGTGGCCGCCTGTAAGGACGGCGAAAGGTTCGACGAGGCGGGCTGCGCGGCATGATGGACAGGGTCAAGCGAAAGACGACGGCGGTTCCCTATGACGGCAGGCGGAGGGACGTCGTCTGATTACAGCTGACGCTGATCGCCGAGATCGAATACAGGGCATGGACGGATGACGGCAAGCTCCGCCAGTTCAAGGGGCTTCGCGAGCTGCAGGACAATGCGGCGATTTATGAGATCGACTAGCGTTCAACGCGGGTGACGAATGCCAGAAGACGCGATAGGATGCTAAGCTTGTACGGGATTCCTATTGTTTCTTCGCCGAGCTTTGTGAGCCGCCAACCCGTGACGTAACTCCACCCGCCACCAGGACTATGAATGGTGATGAGGCCAAGATCGCATGCGCGATTTACAACAGTTTTGTCGTAGTCTTCCCATTCCCCGTCAGTCATGAGACAGCAGAGATCGACTTCCTTCGCAGTCATATACAGAAGCTGAATAACATCCTCGTCCAGTGACGCTATGGCAGCCGCAGAGGACATGCCTGCGTGATTAATTATGTTCATTAATTCTCCCCCACCCAAGTAATTAGCTACAGCCCACGCGAGTAATTTGCGCAAGCACTATTTCTGGACTTTTGTGACATTGGTTACCAAGTGCGCGGTTGTTCAACAGGTGTTTGAGTTTCAGAGATGATGTGCATCGGTGGGGACGATGCTGCCTTCGGAACCGGCATCTCTGCGAGCTTTGCATTCACTTGAGGTGTGGTAGGGTGTGGCAGCCGCCGTTGATTTCCAATGAGAAATATTTTGGCGGAGGTGTGGCGATAATCTCGGTGACCATTTGACTCCGCCCGCTTGCGTCGTTCCCGGGCGAGGCCTCGAACATCTTCCACATGACATAATCTATGTGAAACGCTGCTGGCTCAGCGGTGCGGCATTGGCGTTTGCGATGCTACCAGACCCGCTGGCCGGGCGAAAAATCGAACTGTAACGGATTAATCCCCGTGAGGCGGTAGAGCGCCTTCAGGCCGCCTTTCCGGATTTGCGCCTGATATTGCAGATCGCTCAATTCGGGGCCGTTATCGATTTCGGGGCCGGCGCCGAGAAGCCGCCGCATGCCTTGCGGCGAAATGCGGGTGAAGCTGCGAATGTCGCCGCTGCTGTATTTGATCAGCAGCAGGCGGGCATCGGCATTGTAGTGAAGCGCTTCTATGCCGCGCGATTGGATCATGAAGGTTTGCATGCACACACCCATAGCGCAAGGCGAGGGCGCCGCAACAAAATGGTTGACGTAACGTTAATGCGCGTGCGGCTGTCGGGGCTGGATTTCAAGGGAAACGAGCGCGTGCCGGACCAGCGCCGGGCATGATTGCCGCAGACGCCATGCAGGGGTATCGAGCGCGTTTCGTCGCCCTATCGCTTCCACGTCGTTTCGCCGTCCAGCAGCCCGCAGCAGAATATGGCGATGAGCGCTGCGACGATGAAGAAATCGAACAGCGTGAAATACTCGAAAATCGCAGACATGGCCTGCTCCTCCTATTTCCTCCGGTGGAAATCATAACATGAAGGGGCAAAAGATTCCACGCTGGAGTTGCAGCGTCCATCCTGCCCCTGTGGCGCGGAAGAGGCGCCGTCCGGATTCTTTTCGCCGGCGCCTGCCAAGCCTTGAAAGCATCCGTGGCGGGGATTAAGAGACGAGGGACAGGAACCGCTTTTCAAGAGCGAGAGGACATGATGGATTTCGAAGCAGCGCGCGTAAAGATGGTCGATACCCAGGTTCGCACGACGGACGTTACCTCGCATTCCGTGCTGACGGCGTTTCTCACGGTGCCGCGTGAGGCTTTCGTGCCGGAGAAGGCGAAGCTGCTGGCTTATATCGACAACGACGTCGAGATCTCCGCAGCTGCATCGGGAAAGCCGGCCCGCTTCCTGATGGAAGCGTCGCCGCTTGCCAAGCTGTTGCAACTGGCCGCGATCACCAAGGACGACTTCGTGCTCGAGGTTGGATGCGGCACGGGTTACACTTCGGCGCTGTTGTCGATCGTTGCCGGCTCCGTCATCGCGCTCGAATGCGACGAGACGCTGGCCACTGAAGCGAAGTTGCAGCTTACCGGCTACGCCAAGGTCGAGGTCGTGACCGGCCCGCTCGAACAGGGCTACGCTGCCGGCGCTCCCTATGATCTGATCTTCATCAACGGCGCGGTCGAAGAGGTTCCGGCCGCTCTTCTCGGTCAATTGCGCGATGGTGGCCGTCTGATCACCGTCGAAGGTTACGGCAATGCCGCTCGCGCCAAGGTCTTCGTCGCCGAGCGCGGCGCCATTTCGGAAAACGTCTTCTTCAATGCCTCGGTCAAGCCGCTGCCGGGCTTCGCCAAGGCGCGCGAATTCGTTTTCTGACATCGTTCTTGTCTACGACGTTCAGCGACGGGCGCCATGGGCGCCCGTTTTTTTTGTCAGCGCCGCTGGAAAGCCTTCACAAACATCGCCTATCCTGACGCCGCCACGGCCGATCGGACGGATGTTATGCGCTTCAAATTCTGTTTCATGGGATGTCGCCGCCGCAAAATCGCGATAGGCTTTGCGGGTGGCAAACATCAGGTAACAAAACTGTGCATGGCCGCATTCATTTTGATTCGCGATGATTTTTTTCACGCCTGGGGTATTCTAAGGTCGTGGTGATTCGGATGAATGCTCCACACCATCCGGTCGTTGTTTTGGGATAACGGGGATAGAAATGGCTCAGCCAAGTGTAGCGCGTGAACCGTCCATGGAAGAAATTCTGGCCTCCATCCGCCAGATCATCGAAAGCAATGAGCCCGGCGCCGGCAAGGCGATTTCCGCGTCCCTCCCGCCGGTCTACGGCGCCGACGAGGATGACAACGGCTCCGAAATTCATCTGACGGTCGACGACACCTATGCCGGCGTGGAATTCCCCGAACCGGTCATGCGCTCCTCCGATCCGCGTTTCGTCGCCGCCAATTCGGCCGGCACCGCCCCCGAAGCAGAAGTTCCGGCCCGTGCGATGTCGCTGGCCGATGTCGCCGCCCGCGTGCGCGCCGCCTCCGAGCGCAGCGCCGTGCAGGCCGGTCAAGCTTTGCGCGAAATTCCGAGCGGCTTCCGTCAGCCCGAACCGCAGCCTTCCGTGATGCCGGAACCGCCGCGCGCCGCGGCACCGCAACCGCAGCCGGCACAGCCTGTTTTCTCGGATGCCGCAGCGCCCGTTCAGCATGTTGCGATCCAGCAGCCGGCCGAGCCGGTGTTTACGGAAACGCAGAGGGTCGCCGTCGCAGAGCCTGCGCCTGCCGTCGAAACAGCGCTGCCGGCCACGGAACCCGCTCAGTCTTCGACCGACCGTTTCCTCCCAAGCGTCATGGACGAGGTCCAGCCGACGCTGCTTTCGGAGGATGCCGGCCTGCAGATCAGCCGCTCCTTTGAGGAGCTCGCCGCCGCGATCGACGGTGCCGAGCGCCGCTCGCTGGATGAGATCGCAGAGGACATGCTTCGCCCGATGCTGCGCGAATGGCTTGATGATAATCTGCCGACACTGGTCGAGCGGTTGGTGCGCGAAGAAATTGAGCGCGTGGCGCGCGGCCCGCGCCGCTGATCGGATTGCTTTTTTCTGAAAAGCCGCTCCGTCTCCGGGGCGGCTTTTTTATTGACTTGGTCGTGACCATCCTATTTACAAACGGCCATCCTCGAACTTCGAAATTGGTCAGAAAATGCTCGACAAGACCTATGATTCCGCCGCCGTCGAACCGAAAATCGCCGCGAAATGGGACGAGGCGGATGCTTTCCGCGCCGGCGCGAACGCCAGACCGGGGGCCGAAACCTTCGCCATCGTGATCCCGCCGCCGAATGTAACCGGTTCGCTGCACATGGGGCACGCACTGAACAACACGCTGCAGGACATCCTGGTGCGCTTCGAGCGCATGCGCGGCAAGGACGTGCTCTGGCAGCCGGGCATGGACCACGCCGGCATCGCCACGCAGATGGTCGTCGAGCGCAAGCTGATGGAACAGCAACTGCCGGGCCGCCGCGACATGGGCCGCGAAGCCTTCATCGACAAGATTTGGGAGTGGAAGGCGGAATCGGGCGGCCTGATCTTCAACCAGCTGAAGCGTCTTGGTGCGTCATGCGATTGGTCGCGCGAACGTTTCACCATGGACGAGGGCCTGTCGAAGGCGGTTATCGAAGTTTTCGTCACGCTCTACAAAGAAGGTCTGATCTACAAGGACAAGCGCCTGGTCAATTGGGATCCGAAGCTGCTGACGGCGATTTCCGATATCGAAGTCGAGCAGCACGAGGTCAAGGGCAATCTCTGGCACCTGCGCTATCCATTGGAAAGGGGCGTAACCTACCAATATCCGATTGCATTTGATGAGGAAGGCAAGCCGACCGAATTCGAGACGCGCGATTATGTGGTCGTCGCAACGACACGACCTGAGACCATGCTGGGCGATACCGGTGTTGCCGTCAATCCGAAGGACGAACGCTATCAGGGCATTGTCGGCAAGCATGTCATTCTGCCGATCGTCGGCCGCAGAATTCCAATCGTTGCCGACGATTATGCCGATCCGGCTGCCGGCACCGGCGCGGTGAAGATAACGCCCGCGCACGATTTCAACGACTTCGACGTCGGCAAGCGCGCAGGTCTTCGCGTCATCAATATCATGAACGGCGACGGCACGATCACCATCAAGGACAATGAGGACTTTCTCGAAGGTCTCGACAATCCGGCGGCGCTGCACGGCGCCTGGGACCGCCTGGAAGGGCAGGACCGCTTCTATGCGCGCAAGGTCATCGTCGAGATTTTCGAAGAGGCGGGCCTCGTCGACAAGATCGAGCCGCACAAGCATATGGTCCCGCACGGCGATCGCGGTGGCGTGCCGATCGAGCCGCGGCTGACCGAACAATGGTATGTCGATGCCAAGACGCTCGCCGAGCCGGCGATCGCCTCGGTCCGCGAGGGCCGCACCAAGATGGTGCCGAAGAGCTGGGACAAGACCTATTACGAATGGATGGAAAATATCCAGCCCTGGTGCGTCTCCCGCCAGCTCTGGTGGGGGCATCAGATTCCCGCCTGGTACGGCCCGGACGGCCAGGTCTTCGTCGAAAAGACCGAGGAAGAGGCGCTGCAGGCGGCGATCCAGCACTACCTCTCGCATGAGGGGCCGATGAAGGCCTATGTCGAGGACCTGCTCGAAAACTTCAAGCCGGGCGAAATCCTGACGCGTGACGAGGACGTGCTCGACACCTGGTTCTCCTCAGCACTCTGGCCTTTCTCGACGCTCGGCTGGCCGGACGAGACGCCGGAGCTGGCGCGTTATTACCCGACCAACGTTCTCGTCACCGGCTTCGACATCATCTTCTTCTGGGTCGCGCGCATGATGATGATGGGCCTGCACCTTATGAAGGATGAGGATGGCGAACCCGTCGAGCCCTTCCAGACCGTCTATGTCCACGCGCTGGTGCGCGACAAGAATGGGCAGAAGATGTCGAAATCGAAGGGCAACGTCATCGATCCCTTGGAACTGATCGACGAATACGGCGCCGACGCGCTGCGGTTCACCCTGGCGATCATGGCGGCGCAGGGCCGCGACGTGAAGCTCGATCCGGCCCGCATCGCCGGCTACCGCAATTTCGGCACCAAGCTCTGGAACGCCACACGTTTCGCCGAGATGAACGGCGCGAAGAGCGATCCGCATTTCGTGCCCGAAGCCGCCGAGCTCACCATCAACCGCTGGATCCTGACGGAACTTGCCCGCACGGAACGTGACGTTACGGAAGCGCTCGAAGCCTTCCGTTTCAATGATGCTGCCGGCGCGCTCTACCGCTTCGTTTGGAACGAGGTCTGCGACTGGTATCTCGAACTGTTGAAGCCGGTCTTCAATGGTGAGGACGAGGGCGCCAAGGCCGAAGCCCAGGCCTGCAGCGCTTATATTCTCGAAGAGATCTACAAGCTGCTGCATCCCTTCATGCCCTTCATGACCGAAGAGCTTTGGGCCCATACGGCAGGCGAAGGCAAAGAGCGCGACACATTGGTCTGCCACGCCGAATGGCCGGCGCCGTCCTATGCCGACGACGGGGCCGCCGACGAGATCAACTGGCTGATCGACCTCGTTTCCGGCATCCGCTCGGTGCGTGCTGAGATGAACGTGCCGCCATCGGCGACAGCCCCGCTCGTTGTCGTCAAGGCCAACAACCTGACGCGTGAAAGGCTGTTCCGCCACGACGCCGCCATCAAGCGCCTTGCGCGCGTCGAGGCGATATCGCTGGCTGACGATGCGCCGAAGGGTGCCGCTCAGATCGTCATCGCCGAGGCCACCATCTGCCTGCCGCTCGGCAATCTGATCGACCTTTCCGCCGAAAAGGCTCGTTTGGAAAAGGCGATTGCCAAGATGGAGGGCGAGATCTCCCGCATAGACGGCAAACTCTCCAACGAGAAGTTCGTCGCCAACGCCAATCCTGAAGTGGTCGAGGCCGAGCGCGATCGTCTCGAGGAACTGAAGGGGCAGATCGCAAGCCTGGGGATCGCTCTTTCCAGGGTAAGCGAAGCCGGGTAAGTTTCGCCGATCCTTTTTGGTAAGTTATTTCAAAGACGCGCCCTCTGCCGGCGCGTCTTTTTATCGTTCTGGGCGCATGCGATTCGGTCGTGAAACGGCTGGTTTCGGGCGCGGAGCCTGTGGATTTTGGCTGAACGGGCATCCAGCGGGCGAAAACTGCCACTGTTGTCGGATTGATACAGCTTCTGCAATGTTTGGAATGAAAACCCAAAAGCCCACCTGAAATTCGATAGGCCTGGAATAAAATTTTATTAACCAGGTTTTTTGACGTGTCCGTCAATTTCTTTACGTAAGTTAGCCACTGCAATGCCTGGGAGCGCTGCCGTGGGGCGCGTTGCCATATCACGCGAACACTTACTAGAGTGGGGTCACATCAATTGCTGGAGTGGGGGAGACACAATGGCATCTCGTAGGTTTTCCAAGGGCATAACATCGCTCGTTCTTCTTTCGTCGCTTGCATCGCCGTCCTTCGCGGGCGGTCTGGAGCGCGGCGGCTATAACATCGATCAGTTGTTCGACACGTCGCCTTTCTCGTTTCAGTCGGGCGTTACCTACGTCACGCCCCAGCGCAAGCTGAAGGACGTCCGTGACACGGACACATCGACATCTCCGGGCGGTGGAAATCTGAACAGCCGTCCAAACACCGCTGACGATAGCTCAAATTACACCATCCCTTATATTGGCTTTAAGGCTGGTTTTGGCGATGCAATCGACTGCCTGGTCGACTATTCAGAGCCCTTCGGCGGGCATACCGACCCCGGTCTGAACTGGGCCGGTGCCAACAATAACATTGAGACAGAGATCAAAACCCGCAACTATGGTGGCACCTGCTCCTATCGTTTTGATGTCGGCCCTGGTCAGCTTCGGTTTATCGGCGGCGCTTTTTATCAGGAAGTCGAAGGCTTCAAGGAACGTCTGGTTTCAACCGTTCCCCTTCTGGTCGGTACCGGCAACGGCGTCGGCCGCCTCGATCTCGAAGATAGTGGCTGGGGCTGGCGCGCCGGTCTCGCCTACGAGATTCCGGAATATGCAATGCGAGCGAGCCTCGTCTATAACAGCCGCGTAAAATACGACAATCTGACCGGTACGGTGGATCTGACGCAGGTGACTGCACCATTTGCACCGCTGAATGGCGCTCCTTATGGAAGGGTCACAGACGTCTTCGGCTCTGCCGAAGCGCCGGATTCGCTTGAGCTTAAGTTGCAAAGCGGTATCGCTCCGGATTGGCTTGCGTTTGGCTCGCTAAAATGGACCAACTGGAGTGTCCTGCAGTCCGTGCCTTTCTGCCCAAAATCGACCAAGGGCTTAGTCGCCTGCACCTCCGGCGGTGCGACGGAGCTGACGTCGCTCGACCTTCTTTACCAGGACGGCTGGACGATCACCGGTGGTGTTGGCCACAAATTCAACGAGCAATGGGCAGGTGCCGTCAGCCTCACCTGGGATCGCGGCACTAGCCAGGGCTATGGCGCGCAGACCGATAGCTGGACGCTGGGGCTCGGTGCAGCCTTCACGCCGACCGAACATATCGAATGGCGCGTTGCCGGCGCCGTGGGCGTGTTGACGAGCGGTTCGTCTGGCGTCGTGACCCAAAACGGCGTAACGTTTGGAGATGATGTCTCCTATTCCTTTGGCAACGATCTGGTCGCTGCGCTGTCGACGAGCCTAAAGATCAAGTTCTAATTCCCCGATTTGAAGAATTGAGGAGCCCGGCACTGCCGGGCTCTTCTTTATTTGCGCCCGTTAATCATGCCATTTCCCGGTCTCGTTTTGTGACGATTCAGCAACACATTTTTACGACGTTTGGCGTATGGTGGTGGTGGGGCGAATTTGTCCATTTCCCGCCACAAAGAGGGCGCAGCGCTATTTGCGGGCGAGGTGATGGCAGGCATACGGTGCGTGTAAATAGTAGTATGGGTCGATTTTTTTCCGGTAGCACCAGGTCGTACGGCGCGATTGGCGACAGTCGTTTGATTGCGGTCGTTTCGCTTTCCGAACAAGGCTGTTCGGGCTGCCGATCCAGCCTCGCGATGAAGTCGTCGATCCATGCATTGTCGTTATTTTTGACCCGCTCGGATGAGCAGCCCGGCTTCGCCGGACATGTCGATACCGGTTTCGTCACATTTTCTGTTTACGAATACGACAAAGGCGGGAAGGCGGATGCCGCGCCTGCCGAACGAATGCCACGGAGATTGCAGTCGAGCCATGCCGGGAGCCGGGTGGTTCGGAAGGATGTGCTGAGAATACCGCCTTTGAGAAAAGGCCAGTGGGCTGGATGCGACGCGGGCAAAGGAGCCATGGAGCTCGCCGCGGGATCGCTCGCCTCGAAGGAATACATCCGCGGGATGCACGGCATGAGCGCCGTTGCCGCCTGCCTGGGATGAACGAAAGAAATCGGTTGAAATGGTGACGTCCGAGTTCAAACTTTTCAAATTCATGCTGATGGGCATGTCGATAGCCGTAGCGCTGGCGCTGTCCGGTCCATGCCGCGCATTCGACATTAAAGGTGGCGTCAGCAAGGAATCCGGACCCTTCGACCTCTTCAAGTTCGGCTTCAAGGCCTATAAGAACGGACAGAAGGAAGAGGCGGTCGAAGCCTATAAATACGCCGCCGAAAAGGGCCACACCGGCTCGCGCTGGGCGCTCGCCAACATGTATGCCGATGGCGACGGTGTCACGCAGGATGATTTCGAAGCCTTCAAGATCTACAGCGAGATCGCCCAGCAGGGCGTCGAACCCGGTTCGGAAGACACGGGCTTCTTCGTCAACGCGCTGCTCTCGCTCGCCAGCTATTACAAGCACGGCATTGCCGACAGTCCGGTCAGGATCGACCTCAGCCAGGCGCGCCAGCTTTATTTTCAGGTGGCTTCCACCTTTGGTGTCCCCGAGGCGCAGTTTCAGCTGGCGCAGATGATGCTGGCCGGCGAGGGCGGCAATGCCAGCCCGCAGCAGGCGAAGAAATGGCTGAACCAGGCCCGCAAGAGCGGCCATCCCGGCGCCATGGCGGTCTTCGGCAATATTCTTTTCGACGAAGGCCAGACGGCCCGCGGTCTGGCGCTGATGACGGCAGCACTCGACCGTTGCAAGCCCAAGGACTGCGGCTGGATGGAAGCGCTGCAGGAGCAGGCCTTCTCGGTTGCCAACGAGGCCGACCGCCGCACGGCGGTATCGCTGTCGCACACCATCGCGAGCGGTACCGACGACTGAGGTGAGGCGGAAGGCTTCAGCCCGCGAAATCGAAATAGGCGATGACAGGCACGTGGTCGGACGGCTTTTCCCAGGCCCGCACATGTTTTTCGATCGCAGCTGACGTCATCCTGTCGGCAGCTTCTGGCGACAGCAGCAGATGGTCGATGCGGATGCCGTTATTCTTCGGCCAGGCGCCGGCCTGATAATCCCAGAAGGAATAGAGCTGCGTCGCATCCGTCGTGGCGCGCAGCGCATCCGTCAGGCCGAGATTTTCGAGCCTGCGGAACGCCTCCCGTGTCTGCGGCAGAAACAGTGCATCGTTTTCCCAGACCTTGGGATCGAAGCAGTCGTGCGGTTCCGGGATGACATTGTAATCGCCGGCAAGAACCAGCATCTCTTCATAGGCCAGCCGTTCGGCGGCGAACGTCCGCAGGCGCTCCATCCAGGCGAGCTTGTAAGGATATTTCTCCGTTTCGACAGGATTGCCGTTCGGCAGGTAGAGGCAGCAGACGCGCAGGATTCGCGTGTCGGACAGGGTGAACGCCGCTTCGAGGAAACGCGCCTGTTCGTCCAGCGGATCGCCGGGAAGGCCGCGGTTCACTTCGAAAGGTGAATTTTTGGAGAGAATCGCGACGCCATTGAAGCCCTTCTGGCCGTGCGTCTCGACGTGATACCCAAGCGCCTCGATCTCCAGCCGCGGGAAACCTTCGTCGACCGTCTTGATCTCCTGCAGGCAGACGATATCCGGATCGGAATCCTTCAGCCATTGCGTGAGATTGTCGATGCGCGCCTTGACGCCGTTGATGTTCCAAGTCGCGATCTTCATCTCTTCGCCCTGTTCGCTGCGTGCGCTTCTTTTATCGCGGTCTTTCGCCGGCGGACAAGACGATAAACCGGCCGGAAGCAAAACTTCGGCCGGTTCGATGGGGACAATGCCGTGCGTTCAGATATTCAGATCGAGAAACTGGTGCCGCAGCCGCAGCTTGCCACCGCATTCGGGTTCTTGATCTGGAAGGACTGGCCAAGCAGATTGTCGACGAAGTCGATCTCCGAGCCCGCCATGTAGACGAGCGAAAGGCTGTCGATCAGCACCTTTGCATCGTTCTTTTCGACGATGATGTCGTCGTCGCCGGCACCGTCGGCAAGATCGAACTTGTAGGAAAAGCCCGAACAGCCGCCGCCTTCGACGGAAACGCGCAAGGCGCTCTTGCCGGTTTCAGCGCCGACGATCGCAGCGATACGCTTTGCCGCGGCATCTGAAAGGGTTACACTCGTATCCGTCATGTTTCCTCCTGCCGGGGTCAAGATCCGGAGAGAATGGGTTTTGGCACTTGAATGTTCAAATGCCTGATATCAAAGAAACTTACCATGATATTCGCGAAAAGGCGATGATGCGCCGAAGCGGTTAAGAAAGCGCCTCTTTGCCGTTTCATCGACCTATAGGTATGAAGGGCGATAAGCGGCGTCAATGGGTAGATGCGGCAACATGCAGGATGACGGTGAAGAATGACGATCGATACGCGTGCTTTGGGTTTCGGCAGCAGTGAGAGGGCGGTCTTTGCGGCCGACCCCTGGACGACGCGCGGGCGGCTCTATCAGGAGGACGGTAGCCCGACGCGCTCCGATTTCCAGCGCGACCGCGACCGCATCGTCCACACCACCGCCTTCCGCCGGCTGAAGCACAAGACCCAGGTCTTCATCGCCCAGGACGGCGATCATTACCGAACCCGGCTAACGCACACGATCGAGGTGGCGCAGATCGCTCGCGCGCTTGCCCGCGCCCTGAAGCTCGACGAGGATCTGGCCGAAGGCGTGGCGCTCGTGCACGATTTCGGCCATACGCCGTTCGGTCATACTGGCGAGGACGCGCTGCACGAAGTGCTGCTGCCCTATGGCGGCTTCGACCACAATGCCCAATCGCTGCGCATCGTGACCAAACTGGAGAGGCGTTATGCCGAATTCGACGGCATCAACCTGACATGGGAAAGCCTCGAAGGTCTCGTCAAGCACAATGGCCCGCTTCTGACGCCGGATGGAGTAGGCACGCGCGGTCCCGTGCCGCAGCCGATCCTCGATTATTGCGAGCTGCACGATCTCGAGCTTGCAACCTATGCCAGCCTTGAGGCCCAGGTCGCGGCGATCGCCGACGACATCGCCTACAATACCCACGATATCGACGACGGCCTGCGCTCCGGCTACCTGACTTTCGATATGCTGGAGGAAATCCCGTTTCTTGCCGGGCTGATGGCCGAGGTGAGGGCGCGATATCCGCATCTGGAGCCGAGCCGCTTCACCCATGAGATCATGCGCCGCCAGATTACCCGCATGGTTGAAGACGTGATCGGCGTCGCGCAGCAGCGCCTGTCGCTGCTGCGCCCTGAGAGCGCTGCCGACATCCGCGCTGCCGGCCAGGTTATCGCCACCTTTTCCGAGGGGATGGCCGAGACCGACAGGCAGATCAAGGCGATGCTCTTCAAACGCATCTACCGCAATCCCGATATCATGCGCATCCGCGCCGGTGCCGCCCAGATCGTCACCGATCTCTTTGCCGCCTACATGGCCAATCCCAAGGAGATGCAGAGCCATTACTGGGTAGATCATATCGCCGGCCTGGCCGATGCGCCGAAGGCCCGCCATGTCGGCGATTATCTCGCCGGCATGACCGATACCTATGCGATCAGCGCCCATAGGCGGTTGTTTGACCACACTCCGGATTTGCGATAGGCAGCGGTCGCCCACGCCGAGGGCCGATTTGAGCCTTTGGCACAGCCTATGCATGGAAGAGTGCGATGAACCTTTTTACCGACTTCGAAACCCGGATCAAAACCGCCCTTGAACAGATCGATCTGGTCAGGGAAAAGCGATCTGAGCTCGATTTCGGCCGCATCACCGTCGAGCCGCCGCGTGACGCGAGCCATGGCGATGTGGCGACCAATGCCGCAATGGTGCTGGCAAAAGTGCTCGGAACCAACCCGCGCGCGCTGGCCGACGTCATCATCACCAAGCTCAAGGAAGATGCTGACGTCGCCGATGTCTCGGTCGCGGGGCCCGGCTTCATCAACATCCGTCTCGCCGTCGGCTACTGGCAGCGGCTCCTCGCCTCGATGATCGGCGCCGGCACCGATTACGGCCGCTCGTCGCTCGGCCAGGGCAAGAAGGTCAATGTCGAATATGTCTCGGCCAATCCGACCGGCCCCATGCATGTCGGCCATTGCCGTGGCGCCGTCGTCGGCGACGCGCTTGCCAACCTGCTCGCTTTTGCCGGTTACTGTGTCGAGAAGGAATATTACATCAACGATGCCGGCTCGCAGATCGACGTGCTCGCCCGTTCCGTCTTCCTGCGCTACCGCGAAGCGCTCGGCGAAAAGATCGGCGAAATCCCCTCGGGTCTCTATCCCGGCGACTATTTGGTGCCCGTTGGTCAGTCGCTTGCCGCCGATTACGGCGTGCGGCTGCACAACATGCCGGAAGACCAATGGATGCCGATCGTCAAGGACCGCACGATCGACGCGATGATGGTGATGATCCGCGACGATCTGGCGGCGCTGAATGTCCATCACGACGTCTTTTTCTCCGAACGCACCCTGCATGCGAATGGTGCGGCCGCGATCCGCACGGCGATCAACGACCTGACCTTCAAGGGCTATGTCTACAAGGGCACGCTGCCGCCCCCGAAGGGCCAGCTTCCCGAGGATTGGGAAGATCGCGAACAGACACTGTTCCGTTCGACCGAGGTGGGCGACGATATCGACCGGCCGCTGATAAAGTCGGACGGCTCCTACACCTATTTCGCCGCCGACGTCGCCTACTTCAAGAACAAGTTCGACCGTGGTTTCGACGAGATGATCTATGTGCTTGGCGCCGACCATGGCGGCTACGTCAAGCGCCTGGAAGCGGTTGCACGCGGCGTTTCGGATGGTCAGGCGAAGCTGACGGTCCTGCTCTGCCAGCTCGTCAAGCTCTACCGCAACGGCGAGCCGGTGAAGATGTCGAAACGCTCGGGCGATTTCGTTACGCTTCGGGACGTCGTCGAAGAAGTCGGCCGTGATTCGGTCCGGTTCATGATGCTTTACCGCAAGAATTCCGAGCCGCTCGACTTCGATTTCGCCAAGGTGACCGAACAGTCGAAAGATAATCCTGTTTTTTACGTGCAGTATGCGCATGCTCGCTGTATGTCGGTCTTCCGGCAGGCGAGGGAGGCCTTTGCCGACCTTGATGTTTCGCCGGAAAATCTCGCGAAAACCGTTGCAGGCATTGGCGATCCGGCCGAATTGCAGCTCGTCGCCAAGCTTGCTGAATTCCCGCGTATCGTTGAGGCGGCGGCCCAGTCGCAGGAGCCGCATCGCGTCGCTTTTTACCTCTACGACGTCGCCAGTTCCTTCCACGCGCACTGGAACAAAGGTAAAGATCAGCCGGAATTACGATTTGTTAATGATAAAAACCGAGAATCAAGTATTGCCAGACTTGGGCTGGTGTACGCCGTCGCGTCGGTTTTGAAGTCGGGACTCGCCATTACAGGCACTGCCGCACCGGACGAAATGCGATAACGTCACCATTTCCCCACAATGCGCTGGCATTTGAGCGTTGGCGTTTGCGAGTGGGAATAAGCATGGCTGATAAACAACTTGCGTATGATACGCGCGGAAAAAACGACCTGTTTGCCGACGATGATCCGTTGGCTGAACTTGCCCGGATCGTCGGCTTCGAGCCGCGTGTTGCGGCGAATACGGTGACTGAGACCGCACGCCGCGAGCCCGCCCTCGATCTCGAAGACGAGCTTGGGCGAGAGTTCGACCGCTACGATTCGCCACGTCCGCTCGCAGAGCTCGATCGGCCGGCCGAGCCGATCTCTGATGATCTCACGCCTGAAGATTACGTCGAGCCCGTTCTCGATGCTTCTCCCGCTGCCGAACATGCGGAGGCTCCTGAGCCGGTTTCGGCTTCCGTCGCCGCCTTTGAGGCTGAAGAAGCAGCTTTGCCCGCCGCAGGCAATGGCGACGCATCTGTCGCCGACTGGGCGGAGCAGCTTTCTCCCGAGCCCGATGCGTCGGTGCAATCGGCCTTCGGCGGTGCGCGCGACCTGATCGAGGAGCTTGAGCTGTCGATCGGCGCAGCACCCGTCTCTTCGCTGGCGCAGCCCACCAAGGCGCCGCAATGGTCGGCTGCCAGCATCAGGCTGCCGCTTGCCAATTTCCATGCTCCGAAGCGCGAGGAACCGGTTGTTTTGCCGGAACCTGTGGCCGAAACGGTCGCGGCACCGGTTGCTGAAGCACTGTCCGCCGATCTTCCTGTAGTCGAGCCTCAATCTGTCATCGAGCCGCCGGCGCTTGTCGCCGCTGTCGAGCCTTCCGAGGAATTCGAATCCGCTTCGCCGTCACTTGGCTTTCCCGCCGAGCTCGATCGCCATGATGAGGTGATCGCGCCGGAAGAGACCGCCGAGGCCGAAGAATTCGTCGAAGTCGAGGAAGAGCTGGAGGATTTCGGGTCCGACGCCGGTTTCGATCTCATCGCCGCCGCCGTCGAAGGCGAGATCCAGGCCGATGCCGCGCTGACCGAGGTCGTGCCTGATGTTCCGCACACCGCCGGCACGTTCGATCTCGACGATCTGCTCGCCGACGTCTCGCGTTATCCGGTACCGCAACGTGCCAATCCGGCGCCCGTCTCGCCCCAGCCCGCATCGATCGAGGCAGCGCCCGTTCCGGCCGCCCCCGCGGCCGTCGACCCTGTTCAGTCCGAGGTGATTGCGTCGCCACCGCTCGCCGCAGCACCCGTCCGGCCCGCTCCGGTCGAGCCGGCACCGGTCTATGCTGAAGCCGCAAGGCCGATCACGCCGCAGCTTGCCGAGGCCGCTATGCCCCAGCCGGCCGCAACGGCATATTCGCCTGCGCCGCAACCGGTGCCGGAAGCCGACGACCCCTTTGCCGGCCATGATTTCGAGCTGGATCTTGCCGGCATCGAGCTGGAACTCACCGATCTCGATTTCTCTGAGCCGTCCGAGCCAGCATCTCAGCCTGAGCCGCCAGCCCCTGCTCCCCAGCAGGCCGCGGCGGTCGCTCCTCGGCCCGCCGCTCCCGTGTTTGCTCCCGAGCCACCGGCTCCTGCTTTTGAGCAGGCCGCTGACGCTCCTGCGCGGTCCGCTCCGGCCTTCGTTCCCGAACCGCAGGCTCCAGCTCCGACTTTCAACTGGGCGCCTGTTTCGGACACGACCGAAGACCTGCCATTCGATCCGGCGATGATCTCGGATCCGGAGGATCGTCCCGAGGCCGTCGACGACATGCACGTGCCGGCGCTGCCGCCGGTCGAGCAGCCCGCGCCGGTCGCGAAATCTGCGGATTTCGATTTCGATCTCGACGCCGAGATCGCCAGCTTCTTTGAACCGGCCAAACCGCGGCAAACGCCGGCACCGGTCAGGGATACCGCCGCCGCTGCCGCAAAGCCGGTCAAGCCCACCATCGCTGATGGCCTCGATGATTTCGAACGGGCGCTGGAGGAGGATTTCCGCCGCAGCGTGCGCGAGCCGGTCGAGCGCCGCGAGACCTCCGAAGTCCGTATCGAATCGGCAAGCCAGGCCGCTGATTTCAGCCGCGCCCGGTCGATGCGCCAGCTGCTTGCCGGGGCCGTCGTGCTCGTGGTCTTCGCCGGCGTCGGTTATGGCGTCTATTCCTCCGTCTGGAACGGCGAGGGGCTCGGCATTGTCGCGTCCGGCGAGCCGCGCGTGATCACCGCCGACAAGGAGCCGGTCAAGGTCGTTCCGGAAAATCCCGGCGGCAAGACCGTGCCCAACCAGGACAAGGCGGTCTACGACCGCGTTGCGGGTTCTGCCGAAGAGCCGAAGCAGAAGGCGCTCGTTTCTTCCGATGAGGCGCCCGTCGATGTCGTCCAGCGCACGCTGACACCGGAAGCGCTGCCCGAGGACGACGAGAACGCCAACGCTGACGATCAGGTCACGCCGACTGCGGTCGGTGAGACGGAGGATCCGCGTCTGCTGCCAACCCAGGACAACGCCGACAACGCTCCGGCAACCGACGCCGACAAGACGCCGTCCGTTTCTCCGCGCAAGGTTCGCACAATGATCGTCAAGCCTGACGGTACGTTGGTTGCCCGCGAGGAACCAGCGCCCGTCGACCAGCCGACACTGTCTGCCCAGGCGACACCGTCTGCCCAGGCGACGCAGTCTGCCCAGGCGACCCAGTCTGCCCAGGCGACGCCGCCGGCTCAGCCGCCGTTCACGGCTCCGCCGACCCCGCCCGTGCCGCCCGTCGGTGGAACGGCCGCAAGCTTCCCAGCAAGAGCCGAGGTTGCTTCCGCCGATGCGCGTTCCGCAGCCCCCGTCGAAACCGCGCCGGTACAGCCGCCGTTCGCCGGCAGTGCTGACGCACAGGCCGCAAATCCCGCTCAGGTCGCTCCGCCGGTGCGTCCGGTCAAGACCTCGGCCACTGCCGATACCGCTCCAATCCCGACCGCCCGTCCGGTTGACCAGCCCGTCAACGTCGTAGGCACAGTGACCGAGAAGGGCAATGGCCGCCCGCCTGCCCAGCAGCCGAAGCCCACACAGCAGCCGAAGACGACTGAAGTCGCGGCCGCAGCACCTGTCGCCGCAAAGCCGCAGCAGGCCGCATCCGCCGGCGGCTACGGCATCCAGATCGCCTCGCTGCCTTCGGAAGACGAGGCGACCAAATCCTATGCCAACCTGTCGAAGAAATTCGCCAGCGTGCTTGGCGGCCGCAGCCACGAGATCCGCAGGGCCGATATCGCCGGCAAGGGCACTTTCTACCGTGTCCGCATTCCGGCCGGTTCCAAGGACGAGGCCGCAGCACTCTGCGAACAGTATCGCGCGGCGGGCGGAAGCTGCTTGATCTCCAAGTAAGGATCAGGTCCTGAATATGACAGCGGCGGGCTGGATCGGTCCGCCGCTCTTTTTTGTGCATCGGGCCGAAAACCTGCTCCTGTAGAATGCTTCAATCTGACCAGGAAAGGCTCTAAGATTCGGATATGACCGAATCAAAAGCGATGATCCTTGGCTGCAACGGCCTTGCCCTCACTTCCGAAGAGAAGGCCTTTTACCGGGGCGAACGACCCTGGGGCTTCATCCTCTTCGGGCGCAACATCTCCGAAGCGCGGCAGATCGCCGACCTCGTCGCCGAACTGCGCGACAGCGTCGGCTGGCATGCGCCGGTGCTGATCGACCAGGAGGGCGGCCGCGTCCAGCGCATCCGTCCACCCGTTCTGGCGCGTTATCCTTCCGGCCAGGCGCTCGGCGAGCTCTATCGCCGCGATCGGGCACTCGGCCTGCGCGCCGCCTGGCTGATGTCACGGCTGCACGCCTTCGACCTTTCGAGCCTCGGCATCGATGTCGATTGCCTGCCGGTGCTGGATGTGCCGGTCGAGGGCAGCAGCAACGTCATCGGCGACCGCGCCTATGGCGCTGATCCCGAAACCGTCATCGCGATGGGAAGGGCGGCTGCCGAGGGGCTGAAGGCCGGCGGCCTGTTACCTGTCATGAAACATATGCCCGGCCATGGTCGCGGCTTTGCCGATTCACATCTGGAACTGCCTGTTGTCACCGTCTCGCGCGACGAGCTGGAACTCCATGATTTTCCGCCTTTTGTCGCGATGAAGGACGAGTTGATGGCAATGACCTGCCATCTCGTCTTCACCGCCATCGACCCGGACAATCCGGCGACGTGCTCGCGCAAGGTGATCGACGGCATCATCCGCAAGCACATCGGCTTTAACGGTCTGCTGCTCTCCGACGACAGCTCGATGAACGCTCTTTCCGGCACGATCGGTGAACGCGCGGCGAATATCATTGCAGGCGGATGCGATATTGTGCTGCATTGCAACGGCAATATGGACGAGATGCTAGATGTCGTGGCAAATGTTCCGCCGCTCGCCGGCATATCGCTTGCCCGCGCAAAAGCGGTGGAAGCAGGATTCGCGGCGGCGGATACTTCAGATGAAGCGGAATTGAGGGCGGAATTCGAAGCGATGTTTGCGACGGTCTGATCGTAAGGGAGCAGCTAGGTGAACACGGTCAAGGGCACGGAACGTCCGCAGGCGGCAACGCCGATGGACAAGTTGTGGCAGGATAACGCTGCCGAGCGCGCCACCCACGAGCCGGCGCTGGTGATCGACGTCGCCGGCTTCGAAGGTCCGCTCGACCTGTTGCTCTATCTCGCCCGCAACCAGAAGGTCGACCTGTCGCGCATTTCGGTGCTGGCGCTCGCCGAGCAATATCTGCTGTTCATCGAAAGCGCCCGGCGGATCCGCATCGAGCTCGCCGCCGATTACCTCGTCATGGCAGCGTGGCTTGCCTACCTCAAGTCGAAGCTGCTCATTCCCCAGCAGATCAAGGATGACGGCCCTTCCGGCGAGGAGCTGGCGGCCACGCTTGCCTTCCGCCTGAAACGCCTCGAAGCCATGCGCCAAGCGGCAGACGGCCTCATCAACCGCAACCGCCTCGGCCGCGATATCTTCGTGCGCGGTGCGCCCGAGCATATTCCCGACCGGCAG
The DNA here is from genome assembly GCF_057653455.1 of Rhizobium sp. CB2179. Lineage (NCBI taxonomy): Bacteria > Pseudomonadati > Pseudomonadota > Alphaproteobacteria > Hyphomicrobiales > Rhizobiaceae > Rhizobium > Rhizobium sp. CB2179. The sequence continues at coordinate 1,636,322 of NZ_CM172781.1, forward strand.
CAATCCGCTTATGCGGCGAGCCTCTACGATCTCTTGACCGCCTATGCGGCACTACGCCAGCGCCATGCCGTCACCCAGGTAACGATCGAGCGGCGCACCGTCTGGTCGCTGACCGATGCCCGCGAACTGCTGACCAAGATGATCGGCGAGGTCGCTGACTGGACGGCGATGGAGCATTATCTGCTGCGGTATCTCGCAGCGCCCGAGGAACGCGTCACGGCAATCGCCAGCGCCTTTGCCGCCTCGCTGGAGCTGGTGCGCGAGGGCAAGCTCGAAATCCGCCAGGACGGCGCCTTTCAACCGATATACATGCGCCGCGGTCCCAAACATGCCACGCTGCAGGTGGTGGAACAGGAGCAGCCGGCTTGATCGATCCGAAGAGCGAAGAGGATTTCGAGGACAATTACGAAGACAGGGGCCGCGACCTGCAGGCCGAGATCGAGGCGGAGCGTATCGCCGAGGCGCTGGTCTTCGCCTCCTCGCAGCCGGTCTCCGAACCCTTCCTCGCCGAGCGCCTGCCTGAGAAGACCGATGTGCATGCGATCATGCTGCGCCTGAAGGAGCAATATGCGCCGCGGGGCGTCAATCTCCTGCAGGTCGAAGGCGCCTGGGCCTTCCGTACCGCCGCCGACCTGTCCTTCGTCATCCGCCGTGATGACAATGAGGTGAAGAAGCTGTCGCGCGCCGCACTGGAAGTGCTGGCGATCATCGCCTATCACCAGCCCGTGACACGTGCTGAAATCGAGGATATCCGCGGCGTCCAGACCTCGCGCGGCACGCTCGACGTGCTGATGGAAGCCGGCTGGGTGCGGTTCCGTGGCCGCCGCCGCACACCGGGCCGGCCGGTGACATTGGGCACGACACGCGATTTCCTCGACCATTTCGGTCTCGAAGAGCTGCGTGACCTGCCTGGTCTCGAAGAGTTGAAGGGAGCGGGCTTGCTGTCGGGCCGCATTCCGGCAAACTTCAATATTCCCTCGCCGTTGATGAACGACGAACTGACCGAGGACGAAGACCCGATCACCCAGATGGACCTCGAGGAACTGGGGTTGCTGGCGCCACGCGGCACCTCCGAAGATTGAGGGGCTTGCGTCTTGCTTTTGCCATGCATGGCGAAAACAATGGAGCCAGCACTTTTCGATGGGTCAATGGCTTGTCACAAAGGGCGATACCGTGACATTAAGCTCAGTTCAAAGAGCTTGATGTTGGAAATGATGTGGGAAATCCCCACATCGTGGGAACATAGAAACAGGGAGTAAGCGTAATGATGGGTTCTTTTAGCATGTGGCACTGGTTGATCGTTCTGGTCATCGTGCTGTTGTTGTTCGGTCGCGGCAAGATCCCGGAGCTGATGGGCGACGTTGCCAAGGGCATCAAGAGCTTCAAGAAGGGCATGACGGACGACGACGCGCCCGACACGGCAAAGACCGTCGATCACAAGGCCGACGAAACGAAGTAACCAAGTCCGGGAAAAAGCGCAGCCCCCGCGCTTCCCGTCCAGGAGCCTTGCATGTTCGATATTGGTTGGACCGAGCTTTTGGTCATCGCGGTCGTACTGATCGTGGTCGTCGGTCCCAAGGATTTGCCGCCGATGCTGCGCGCTTTCGGCAAGATGACGCAGCGTGCCCGCAAGGTGGCGGGCGATTTCCGCGCGCAGTTCGATGAAGCGTTGCGCGAAGCCGAGCTTGACGATGTCCGCCAGACGATCAGCGACGCCCAGAAACTGAACCCGGTCAACAGCCTGCGCGAGGCGATGAACCCGCTTCGCCAGATGGGCAACGAGATCAAGGCCGACCTGCAGAAGTCGACCACCGTCACGGAAAACAAGACCGAGGTGCCGCCCGATGCTGTCGCAGCCCCGACGCCGTCGATGAGCCTGCCGGAAACGCCGCCATTGGTCGCGACACCTGCGCCGTCGGAACCGGTCGCAGCAGCGATCGTGCAGGCCGATATGGTTGCCGCCAAGCCGAAGGCCGTGCGCAAGCCGCTCGTCAAGGCTGCCGACAAGGTCGATTCTGCGGCCGCTATTGCCATGCCTGTGGAAAAACCGAAGCGCACGACGGCAGCCAGGAAGCCTGCAACGCCGAAGACGCCGGCGCAGACAAAGAAGGACGAGGCATGAGCGGTGATACCGAAGATAAGCCGCAGCCGTTGATCGAGCACCTGATGGAGCTGCGCAGGCGGCTGATGTGGTCGATCGGCGCGTTTTTCGTCGCCTTCATCGCATGCTTCTTTTTTGCCAAGCATCTCTTCAACTATCTGGTCATTCCCTACAAGACAGCCGTAATTTGGGCGCATCTTGACGTCGAGAAAGCCCAGCTCATCTATACCGCGCCGCAGGAATTCTTCTTCACCCAGGTCAAGGTGGCGATGTTCGGCGGCCTTGTGGTCGCTTTCCCGATCATTGCCGCCCAGGTCTACAAGTTCGTGGCGCCGGGTCTCTACAAGAACGAGCGCCAGGCTTTCCTGCCGTTCCTGATCGCCTCGCCGGTGCTGTTCCTGATGGGCGGCGCGCTCGTCTATTTCTTCTTCACGCCGATGGTCATGTGGTTCTTCCTGTCGATGCAGCAGGCGCCGGGTCATGACGAGGTGGCCATCTCGCTGATGCCGAAGGTCTCGGAATATCTGAGCCTGATCATGACGCTGGTCTTCTCCTTCGGCCTCGTCTTCCAGCTTCCCGTCGTCACTACGCTGCTCGCCCGTGTCGGTCTTCTGACGTCGCAATGGCTCGCCGAAAAGCGCAAGTTTGCCATCGTGCTCGCCTTTGTCGTGGCCGCCGTGCTGACGCCGCCGGATCCGATGTCCCAGATCGGCCTTGCGATACCGACGATCCTTCTCTACGAGATTTCCATCCATGCGGCGCGACTCGTGGAGCGCCAGCGTGCCCGGCAGGCGGTCGAAAAGGAAACCGGATCCGCAGATGTTGCCAAGACGGACAGCGTCTGAGCTGCGATCTCGAAATCCCTTCATGAACGCCGTCGACTGCTTAGTCCTTAAATCGGAATCGGTTTAAGGAATTATGCAGCAATTCAAAGTGTTACAGTGTCCCTTGTGCGTCTGAAAAGTCGCGCGGTGCTGTAACATCCGGTCGAGGCCCGATCTGGCTTTGGCCGGGTCACCTCTGTTGCAACGACCTGGAACGACGATGCTCGATATCAAATGGATCCGTGAGAATCCCGAAGCGCTCGATGCCGCCCTTGCCAAGCGCGGCGCGGAGCCTCTGGCCCAAAGTCTCGTTGCTCTCGATGAAAAGCGCCGCTCTGCCGTGCAGAAGGCACAGGACTTGCTGTCCCGCCGCAACCTCGCCTCCAAGGAGATCGGTGCGGCGATGGCCCAGAAGAATGGCGAGCTTGCCGAGAAGCTGAAGGCGGAGGTCTCTGAACTGAAGACCCTGCTGCCGGCGATCGAGGAAGAGGACCGGCAGCTGACGGCCGAACTCAACGACGCGCTCTCGCGCATCCCGAATATACCTTTCGACGACGTCCCTGTCGGCAAGGACGAGCATGACAATGTCGTCACCCGCACCGTCGGCGAAAAGCCGCGCTGGAACCACGCGCCGAAGGAGCACTTCGAAATCGGCGAGGCGCTCGGCTATATGGATTTCGAGCGCGCCGCCAAGCTCTCCGGCTCGCGCTTCACGGTTCTGACCGGGCCGCTCGCCAGGCTCGAGCGCGCGCTCGGCCAGTTCATGATCGATCTCCACACGAGCGAGCACGGGTATAGCGAAGTCAGCTCGCCGCTGATGGTGCGCGACGAGGCCGTTTATGGCACCGCCCAGCTGCCGAAATTCGCCGACGATCTCTTCAGGACGACTGATGGACGCTGGTTGATCCCGACGGCCGAGGTGACGCTGACCAATCTCGTGCGCGAAGAGATCCTCGATCAGGAAAAGCTGCCGCTCCGCTTTACCGCATTGACGCCGTCCTTCCGCTCGGAAGCGGGCTCGGCCGGCCGCGATACGCGCGGCATGCTGCGCCAGCATCAGTTCTGGAAATGCGAGCTCGTCTCGATCACCGATGCCGAGAGCGCCGTTGCCGAGCATGAGCGCATGACCGCCTGCGCCGAGGAAGTGCTGAAGCGCCTCGGCCTGCATTTCCGCACCATGACGCTTTGCACCGGCGACATGGGTTTCGGCTCGCGCAAGACTTACGATCTCGAAGTCTGGCTGCCGGGGCAGAATGCCTTCCGTGAAATCTCGTCCTGCTCGGTCTGCGGCGATTTTCAGGGCCGGCGGATGAATGCGCGCTACCGCGGCAAGGACGATAAGAACAACAAGTTCGTGCACACGCTGAATGGTTCCGGCACTGCCGTCGGCCGCTGCCTGATCGCCGTCCTTGAAAATTATCTGAATGAGGATGGTTCCGTCACGATTCCGGACGTTTTGCTGCCTTATATGGGCGGATTGACCAAAATCGAACGGGCGGCCTGAGGCGATGCGCATCCTGCTTACGAATGACGACGGCATTCACGCCGAAGGTCTTGCCGCGCTGGAGCGGATCGCGCGCACGCTGTCCGACGATGTCTGGATCGTCGCGCCCGAGACCGACCAGAGCGGCCTTGCCCATTCGCTGAGCCTCTCCGAACCTCTGAGGCTGCGCAAGATTTCCGAAAAGCATTTCGCCTTGCGCGGCACGCCGACCGATTGCGTCATCATGGGTATCAGGCAGGTGATGGACATCAAGCCGGATCTCGTCCTGTCCGGCGTCAATTCAGGCTCGAACGTCGCCGACGACGTGACCTATTCCGGCACGATCGCCGGCGCCATCGAGGGCACCATGCAGGGCGTGCGCTCCTTCGCGCTGAGCCAGGCCTATCTCTATGAGGACGGCGCGCGCATCGTGCCCTGGGAGGTCTGCGAGACGCATGCGCCGGCTCTTCTGGAAAAGCTGATGGTCCTGGACCTGCCGGATGGCACGTTCCTCAATCTCAACTTCCCGAACTGCCGTCCCGACGAAGTCGACGGTGCCGAGGTGACCATGCAGGGCAAGCTCGCCTTCAATCTGCAGGTCGATGCCCGCTCCGACGGCCGGGGATTTCCTTACTACTGGCTGAAGTTCGGCGAACGCGCCGGCGCCTTCGTCGAAGGCACCGATATTCACGCCCTGAAGCATAATAAGATTTCGGTAACGCCTTTGAAACTGGATCTGACCGATTATTCCGTGACGGACCGCGTGGCGCGGGCCTTGGGATACGGAGCACAAGTTTGACGGCAAGACTGGCGGAGAAGGAGGGCTTTGCTGCGCTCGTCCTCAGATTGCGTGCCGAAGGCATCTCCGATCTCGATCTGCTGACGGCAGTCGAGCAGACGCAGCGCTCGCTGTTCGTGCCGCCGCAATTTGCCGACGACGCCTATTCGAGCCGGACGATCCCGATCGAATGCGGCTCCTTTCTCGAAGGCATCGATTTTGCCGTCCGCATCCTGCATCACCTGAAGCTCAAGCCCGGCCAGCGCGTCCTGGAGATCGGCACCGGAAGCGGCTTTACCGCCGCCGTGATGGGCCGCCTGGCCGAGCGTGTCCTGTCCATCGACCGCTACAAGACGCTGACGACGGCAGCGCAGCGGCGCATGGAATCGCTTGGTTTGCGCAGCGTCGTCATCCGTCAGGCCGACGGCAGCGCCGGCATGCAGGGAGAGGGGACCTTCGATCGCATCCTGGTGACGGCCGCTTTCAACGCGATGCCGCGCTTTTATACCGACCAGCTCGTTTCCGGCGGCTCGATGATCGCGCCGCTGATGATTTCCGAGAACGAGTGTCGCATGGTGCGGCTGACGAAAACCGGTAGCCGTTTCGAACGCGAGGAACTGTTCGACGCTCCCTATCTGCCGATCGTTCCGCGCCTTGCCTCGCTGCTGTAGATGTGGATGATTTCAGGCCGCATCGGCCTGAAATCCGACCATCAAAACAACAGCGCATGAGGTTATGCGAAAGCCGCTCAGGCTTTTTGGCATCATGCTCGGCACACTGCAATTTTTCACCCGTAAGCTATGGTTATCAATTTCTCAAAAATATCGTACTGATTCCAGCATCTTAACTGCGTGGTAATACTAACGCGTTTTAATAGACTCACAAATGGTTGCGTTCTCAGTGGGTCGAGTCATGCGTTTCAGTCTTTCGCCAAAGTTCGGGAAGTCGGCCGGTAATCTTCTGGTTGTTAGCCTGCTGGCAAGTGCCGCAACAGGCTGCAGTTCCGATGTGACACGGTTTGGCGGCTTGTTTTCCTCCTCCGGGCAGGACCAGATCACCACAAGTTCCATTCCGCGCAGGAATATGAACGGTTCTCAAGGTGATCCGGTGCCGCGCGCCGATCTTAGCGGTTCGGCCGTTGCCAGCCAGTCGGGCTACGGCGGCGGCAATGATGCGCTGAATCAGCCTTATCCCGTCCGCCAGGGTTACGATCCGACCCGCACGTCGAGCTCGAGCGCACGTCTCGCTTCCGCGCCGGTCTCCGTGCAGCGTTCAGAATTGGCCGCGCCGACAGCGGCGGCACCCTCCCGGCAGCGGGAAAAGGAAGTCGCGCTCGCTCAGCCTTTCCCGACTGCGCCGCAAGCCGAAAGGCCCCGATTGGTGGCGCCGGCTGCGCCGAAGATGACGCCCGATACGCTGACGACCGGCACGACGCCGAAGGTTTCCGGCTGGTCTGCCACCAACGCTCCGTCGGTGACGCTGCGTCCGGGTGAAAGCATCGCCACCCTCTCCAGGCGTTTTGGCGTACCGGAAAAGGAAATTCTGCGCGTCAATGCTCTGAAGACGGCATCTGCCGCCCAGCCCGGCCAGGCGATCCTGATCCCGACATTCAACGGCGGCAATGCCGCCAAGGCGGCATCGCAGGCGGCTGACCTTTCCAAGCCCGGCAAGATGCCGGATGCGCCGAAGGCGCCTGAGCAGAACGTTGCCGTCATTCCGGGCGCCAATTCCGCCCGCGACAAGACGCTGGCGAGTGCCGATGTCACCGGTAAACTTCCCGCCGGCGCCGGCAAGGATCCGAAGGCGCCTGCCGGCACCTATGTCGTCAAGCAAGGCGATTCCCTGGCAAAGATTGCCAAGGCGACCGGTAGCAATGTCGACGACCTTAAAGCCGCCAACAATCTGTCGGCCAGTTCGCTCCGCATCGGTCAGGCCCTGAAGATCCCGAACGGCACCGCCGACAATATCAAGACCGCCTCGATCCCGGCCGAGAAGGTCGATCCGAAGCCAACTCAGCCGGCGGCTCCCCAGCAGACGGCTTCCGTTCAGCCCGCGCCCTACAAGGCGCCGGCCGCCACCCAGACCGTCGACGATGTCGAGAAGAAGTCGGACGTCAGCTCCGCCGCGCCGGAATCGACCGGCATCGGTAAATATCGCTGGCCGGTGCGCGGCCAGGTCATTGCCTCATACGGTGCCAACGTCAACGGCAACCGCAATGACGGCATCGACATCTCGGTCCCGCAGGGCACGCCGATCAAGGCTGCCGAAAACGGCGTCGTCATCTATGCCGGCAACGGCCTGAAGGAACTCGGCAACACGGTTCTTGTCCGTCACGACGACGGCACCGTCACCGTCTACGGCAACGCCGATACGCTGAGCGTCACCCGCGGCCAGAAGATCCAGCGTGGCCAGACCGTCGCCGTCTCCGGCATGAGCGGCGACGTCAAGCAGCCGCAGGTCCATTTCGAGGTGCGCAAGGATGCGTCCCCGGTCAACCCGATGACTTTCCTGGAATAGGTATTGCGTACCAGGAAACGCAAAAGCCCGGCCACCAGCCGGGCTTTTGTCATTTGATGGATACCGCCCAAAAGTGTGCAGCGGTTCTGGGAGGACGACGTGCAGAAGAAAAAGATCGAAAGTGCCTTGCATGAATCAAGTTCGATGCGACGTGCTTTAGATGTTTAGTCCCGGTCGATGTGAACCCGCATGCGTCCGGCCAGATCCTGAATATATTGCCAGGCGACGCGGCCGGAGCGTGCGCCGCGCGTCGTTGCCCATTCCAGCGCTTCGGCATGCATCTTGTCGCGTTCGAGCCCGAGCTTGAAGTGATCGGCATAGCCGTCGATCATGCCGAGATAATCCTCCTGGCTGCATTTGTGAAAGCCGAGCCAGAGGCCGAAGCGGTCGGAAAGCGAAACCTTCTCCTCGACCGCCTCCGACGGATTGATCGCCGTCGACTGCTCGTTTTCCATCATGTGGCGCGGCAGCAGATGGCGTCGGTTGGAGGTGGCGTAGAACAGCACATTGTCCGGCCGCCCTTCGACGCCGCCGTCGAGTGCCGCCTTCAGCGACTTGTAGGCGGTGTCGTCGTGATCGAAGGAAAGATCGTCGCAGAAGACGATCACGCGGTAGGGTGTGTCCTTCAGGAGGTCGAGCAGATGGGGAAGGCTGGAGATATCCTCACGATGGACTTCTACCAGTTTCAGCAACACACTGCTTTCGCGCCTGACATCCTCGTGCACGGCCTTGACCAGCGAGGATTTGCCCATGCCTCGCGCGCCCCAGAGCAGCACATTGTTGGCGGCATAGCCCTCGGCGAAACGCACCGTATTCTCATGCAGAATGTCGCGCACGTGATCGACGCCGCGGATGAGCGTCAACGCCACCCGGTTCGGCCTCTTGACCGGCTGCAGATGCTGGCGCAATGGCGCCCAGACGAAACAGTCGGCGGCATCCCAGTCGTTGCGGGCGGGCGCCGGTCCGGCAAGACGTTCGACGGCGTCGGCGAGCCGTCTCAGTTCGGCAAGCAGGGCTGTGTTGATTTCCTCGGTCATCGACGGCCTCCTGATTTCTCGCTGCGGCAATCCGCTTTGATCTTTCGATGTCGGTTAGCATGGCGTTTTGAATGCGGAAAGGTTATGAGGCAGCGGAATCGGTACTGTTTCCGGCTGTTTCTGTTGCATTCATCGAAGCCGTAACTATAGTCCGGCAACCTGAAAAGAGAGGCGGAGTTCCGCCGCCCAAGCCTGAGGAGTTTAGCATGTTCATCACCCCGGCATTCGCCCAGAGCGCGACCGATACCGCAACGGGATTCGGCGGCTCCGGTTTCGAAATGATCATCCTGTTCGTGCCGCTGATGGTCGTCTGGTACTTCCTGCTGATCCGTCCGCAGCGCGCACAGGCAAAGAAGCGTGAGGAGACCCTGAAGGCGATCCGTCGCGGCGATCAGGTCGTCACCGGCGGCGGTCTCGTCGGCAAGGTCACCAAGGTCGTCGACGAAAAGGAAGTCGAAGTCGAGATTGCTGACGGCGTGCGCGTGCGCATCGTCCGCAGCGGCATCTCCGAAATTCGCGTCAAGGGTGAACCGGTCAAGGCCGACGCGGCGTAACAAGCGATAACGGCAGGACCGCCGGATCGGAAGATCGTCGAGAGAATGTTGCATTTTTCCCGCTGGAAAACACTTCTGATTTGGCTGGCCGCGTTTGCGGCCATCGTCATCGCTGCGCCCAATCTGCTGACTGAGGCGCAGCGATCCTCCCTGCCGGACTGGTTGCGGCACGACCGCGTAGTGCTTGGGCTCGACCTGCAGGGCGGCTCGCATATCGTTCTAAAGGTCGAGCGTTCCGACATCGTCAGGGACCGCCTGGAAGAGCTGGTCGCCAATGTGCGCAACGCGCTGCGTGGCGCCAGCATCCGCTATACCGGGCTGACCGGCAATGACCAGACCGTCACCGTCCGGATCACCGATCCGGCCCAGACACAGGCGGCGGTCGATCTGCTGAAGCCTTTGACGACGGCCGGCGGACATTCCGGATCTGAGGTTGCGCTGCAGCAGGGCGAAGAGGGGCAGCTCTCACTGCAGATTTCCGACGCCGGCATTACTGCTGACGTCGCTTCCGCCCGGACCCGCTCGCTCGATATCGTTGGCCGCCGCATCGCCGGATTCGGCTATGATAATTTCCTCGTTCACCCCGATGGCGCCGACCGGATCGTCGTGCAGGTGCTGGGATCGGTCGACGCGGAGCGGCTGAAGAATATCCTGAACCAGCCGGCCAAGCTTTCCTTTCATTTGATCGACGAAAGCATGTCGGGGCAGGAGGCGCTGAACGGCCGTTGGCCGGCGACATCGCAGGTGCTCTATTCGCTTGACGATCCGCCGATCCCCTATCTCGTCGACCGCACCGCTTTCGCCAACAGCGGCAACATGGTCGATATCGAGCCTGTCATCGACCCGCAGACGCAGGAGACCTCGATTGCCTACCGTCTCGATGCCGAAGGCACGCAGCGGTTGGCGCAGGCGACCGGGCAGAATATCGGCAAGCATCTTGCCATCGTCTTCGACGACCAGGTGATGTCGTCACCGGTCATCGATGCGGCGATCACCGGCGGCGAGGGCAGGATTTCGGCAAACTTCTCCGAGGATGGCGTCCGCGACCTTGCGATCATGCTGCGCGCCGGCGCCTTGCCAGCGACGCTGACCAGCGTTGAGGAACGCAGCGTCAGCCCGAGATTCGGCGCTGATTCCATCTTCAACGGCATCGTTGCCGGCCTCGTCGCCGTCGTATTGGTCGCGGCACTGATGATCGCGCTCTATCGCATCCTCGGCATCATCGCCGTCGCCTCGCTCTTCCTCAACCTGATCCTCATCGTCGCGGTGCTCAGCCTTGCCGGCGCGACGCTCACCTTGCCCGGGATTGCCGGCATCGTGCTGATTGTCGGCATGGCCGTCGACTCGAACGTTTTGATCTACGAGCGAATCCGCGAAGAGGAGAAGACCACTCATTCCTTTGCGGAGGCCGTCGGCCGCGGTTTCTCGCGCGCATTCGCAACGATCGTCGACGCCAATGTGACGATTTTCATTGCGGCCATCATCCTCTTCTTCCTCGGCAGCGAATCCATCCGCGGTTTCGCGGTGACGCTTGCGGTCGGCATCCTGACGACCGTCTTCACGGCTTTCACGCTGACGCGCTCGATCGTTGCCGTCTGGCTGAGCGCGCGCCATCCCCGGCATCTGCCGAAGAGCGTGCTGACGCATCTTTTCGAGCACGCCAATATCCGCTTCATGGGGATTCGCCGTTATGTCTTTACGGCCTCGGCGGTCATTTCGCTGATCGCCATGGCCGCCTTTGCCACCGTCGGCTTGCATCTCGGCGTCGATTTCACTGGCGGCTCGCTCATCGAGGTGACGGCAAAGCAGGCCAATGCCGAGATCGCCGATATCCACTCGCGCCTCAATGATCTCAATCTCGGCGATGTCAGTGTCGAGCGCACGGGCGGGCCGGCGAATGCGCGGATCCGCATCGCTTCCCAGGGTGGCGGCGAGAATGCCGAGCAGTCGGCGGCGACGCTGGTGCGCGGCGAGCTCCAGGAAGATTATGATTTTCGTCGCGTCGAGGTCGTCGGTCCCGCCATCTCGGGCGAATTGACGATGATGGCGACGCTCGGCGTGCTTGCAGCTCTTGCGGCGATCCTCATCTACATCTGGATCCGCTTCGAATGGCAATTCGCGGTCGGCGCCATCGTCGCAACGCTGCACGACGTCATCATCATGCTCGGTCTCTTCGTCCTCACCGGCATCGAGTTCAACCTGACGAGCATCGCCGCCGTACTGACCATCGTCGGTTATTCCTTAAACGATACGGTCGTGGTCTACGACCGAATGCGCGAAAATCTCAAACGATACAAGAAGATGCCGCTGCCGATCCTGATCGATGCCTCGATCAATCAGACGCTGTCTCGCACCGTTCTGACCGCGGCGACGACGCTGATCGCCTTGCTGGCGCTCTTTCTCTTCGGCGGCGAAGTCATCCGCTCCTTCACCTTTGCGATGCTCTTCGGCGTCGCTCTCGGCACCTTTTCTTCGATCTATATCGCTGCTCCTGTCTTGATCGTCTTCCGGCTGCGGCCGGAGGCTCCCGACGGGGAAGAGAGCAACAAGACGGATGCTGGTGTAAAATCCGGCACGGTGGTTTGAAAACATGGCAAAAGGCATAGAAATCCGCGCTGCGCATTTCCCCGGGCGCGCTCCGATCGATGCTTACGGCAATGGTGGCTTTCGTTTTGCCGACATGTCGCATCGCGGCTCGATCCTTTGCCTGCCCTCCGGCATTCATGGCTGGGACATGGATATGTCGAAACCGCTGTCGCCTGAAAACTTTCGCCGGGTGCTGGATGAGGCCGCCGATATCGAGGTTCTGCTCGTTGGTACCGGAACCGAGCTTCGCCGTCTGCCCGAGGAATTGAGGCTGGCGCTGAAGTCGCGCGGCATCTCCTCCGATCCGATGAGTACCGGAGCGGCGGTGCGCACCTTCAATATCATGCTCGCCGAGCAACGTGCCGTCGCCGCGGCGTTGATTGCGGTCTGACGATGACTGAAGCGAATATTGCGACGAACCAGGAGATCTGCCTGGCGATGCTGCGTGACAGCGATCGCGACCGCTATCTCGCCTGTCTGCTGTCGCCGGAGGCAAAGCGCGGCGCGCTTGCAGCTCTTTATGCCTTCAATGCCGAGCTTGCCCGCATCCGTGATCTCGTGCACGAGCCGTTGCCCGGCGAGGTACGGCTGCAATATTGGCACGATCTTCTGGAGGGCAGCGCGCATGGCTCGACAGCGGCCAATCCCGTTGCCGCAGCACTTCTGACCGCGATCGAAACGCACCGCCTGCCGCGCAAGACGCTGATCGACATGATCGAGGCCCGCACCTTCGATCTCTATGACGATCCGATGGAGACACGTCTTTCGCTTGAAGGCTATGCCGGTGAAACGGCATCGGCCCTGATCCAGCTCGCAAGCCTGGTGCTTTCGCCGGAGGAAGCCGCACGATCGGCCGACGCCGCCGGCCATGCCGGGGTCGCCCAAGCGGTCGCCGGGCTGTTGCTGCTGATGCCAGTGCATCGCCGCCGCGGCCAGATCTATGTTCCGCTGCAGATCCTTTCGGCCACCGGTCTCGACCGCGATGCCTTCCTCGCCGGAAAAGACAGGCCGCGCATCTCTGCCGCCATCGAGGCCTTCGCCGGCCTCGGTCGCGAACATCTGGCAAAGGCGAGGGCGGCGGGGCCGATTGCGCCGGCCGTCTTTCCAGCCTTCCTGCCGGCGACGCTTGCCGAACCAGTGCTCATCAAGGCGCAGAAACGCGGCGCCTTGCTGTTCGACCGGCCGCTGCAGCCGCCGCAATGGCGCCGCCAGCTGCGGATGGGGCTGGCTGCTGCACGCCGAAAAATCTGATATCGGTCAAATTCGCGCAAGTCTCGCGCGCTACAAGGCTTCTACCGCTACCCTTTGAACGGAGACTCGGCGTGGGCATTATCGTCTGGTGCGTCCTTTTCGCCATCGTCATTTTCATTGCTTTCGTGGCAACACGAATGGCCGCGCAGAACAAGGAAGACGGCCTGCATGACACGGGCCTCGCCATTATCGAATTCGGTCGCGCCTTTCCGAACGAGGCGATCCGTCAGCTGCAGACGACGGAAAATGGCCAGGCCGTCTTCGTGCGTCTGCATGACAACAAGGCCGGCTTCATGCGCAACATGTCGCGCCATTTCGCCTGCCATCTGATCGAGCCGGGCCGGGTGCGCGTCGTGGGCTCGGAAACGGGCAGGGGCTTGGTGATCGACTTTCTCGATGCACCCTATCACAACGGCGATTTCCAATTTGCTTCTGCCAAGGAAGCCTCGGAAGTCTCGCTGTGGCTGCTCGGCAATTATATCGCCGAGCCGGATAAAGACCTGCCGCCCGGCAATATTTCGGCGGCGAACAAGCAGTAATTCATGCCGCCCAAAACCGTGCAGCGTTTTGCGACGACATGCATAAAGCAAAGACTTCAAGCGGGTCGCTTGAACCGGGTTCGATGCGACACGCATAGAAGCGCCGTTCAGGCGCTTTCGGCAAGCGTCGATTCTTGACCGAGCCAGGTCGCGCAGTCGGCAAGGGCGCGGCGAGCGATCAGCTGCCGCTTCATGATCGTCTTGTCCTTGCCGCGGAAGCGCTTGACGCCTTCAGGTTTGACGATCGAACCCGGCTGGAGCTCCGGAAACAACCCGAAATTGATGTTCATCGGCTGGAACGATCGTTTGCCCGGTTCCTCGTCGGTGACGAGGTGCCCACCGGTGATATGACCGAGCAGGGAGCCCAGCGCCGTCGTTGCCGGCGGCAGCGAGATCGCCTCGCCCTTGCGTTCCGCGGCAGCGAAACGCCCGGCCAGTAGACCGACGCTGGCGCTTTCCACATAACCCTCGCAACCGGTGATCTGGCCGGCAAAACGCAGGCCGGGCCGCGATTTCAGCGTCAGCGACGGGTCGAGCAGGGTGGGCGAGTTGATATAGGTATTACGGTGCAGGCCGCCGAGACGGGCAAATTCCGCATTTTCCAGACCCGGGATCATTCGGAAGATGTCCGCCTGCGCGCCATATTTCAATTTCGTCTGGAAGCCGACCATATTGTAAAGCGTGCCAAGTGCATTGTCCTGCCGCAGCTGCACGACGGCATAGGCCTTGACTGTCGGGTTATGCGCATTCGTCAGCCCCATCGGCTTCATCGGTCCGTGGCGCAGCGTCTCGCGGCCGCGTTCGGCCATCACCTCGATCGGCAGGCAGCCGTCGAAATAAGGCGTGCCTTCCCATTCCTTGAAACCGACCGTGTCGCCTGATATCAGCGCGTCGACGAAGGCATTGTACTGCGCCTCGTCCATCGGGCAGTTGATGTAATCCTTGCCGGTGCCGCCGGGGCCGACCTTGTCGTAGCGCGACTGATACCAGCAGATATCCATGTCGATGCTCTCGCGGTAGACGATCGGCGCGATGGCGTCGAAGAAAGCAAGCGAATCCTCGCCGGTTTCCGTCTGGATGGCGCTCGCGAGCGACGGAGCCGTCAGCGGTCCGGTGGCAACGATGGCAAGATCCCAGTCCCTCGGCGGCAGGCCGGTGATCTCTTCACGCACGACGGTGATGAGCGGGTGGTCATGGACCGCCTTGGTCACCGCCTCGGAGAAGCCGTCGCGATCGACGGCGAGCGCACCGCCGGCCGGTACCTGGCACCGATCGGCCGCGGCCATGATCAGCGAGCCCGCCATGCGCATCTCGGCATGTATGACGCCGACGGCATTGCTGGTCGCATCGTCGGAACGGAAGGAGTTGGAGCAGACGAGTTCGGCCAGGCCGTCGGTCTTGTGCGCATCTGTGCCGCGCACCCCGCGCATTTCATGCAGGATGACCGGGACGCCGGAACTGGCGATCTGCCAGGCGGCTTCCGAACCGGCAAGCCCGCCGCCGACGACGTGGATAGGGGAATAGGAGGAGATCGTGTTCATTCCGGGCTGATATCATGTCGGCCGGTGCGATCCAACACCCCGGAATCAAAAACGGCGCCCTGAGGCGCCGTCTTGGAAGCATCGCGCCCGCTATTAGCGGAACGAGCGGGATGCGATATTCCGGATGTCGTAACGGCTGACGCCGATATCGGACAGGGTCTGGTTCGAAAGGCCGCCGAGTTCGTTGAGCGTACGACGGTAGCTGAGCCAGCTTCTTGCAATGCGGATCGGGTTCATTGTCTTCTTCCTATGTCCGCGGGACGGCGGGATCGCCTGTCTCTCTGCGGTTGATGTTTATATAGGCGCGATCCGTCCGATTGTGCAGTGCAAATAAAAGGCGTCTGCCATGCAATTGTGCACTATGATGCTCGACAATTAGGCGGTGAATATTTTTTGAGCGAGCTAATCATGCGGAAAAACATGCAACCGCCGCGGCCAACCCGTTAAGACAAAAGAAAACGCCCGCTGTGGGTACAGCGGGCGTTTCGATCGAGAACAATCGTGCCTGGGAGGAGCAGCGATCGCCTTGAATTAGCGGGAAGAAGCCTCACGGGCAACGCGATGGATGTCCGAACGGTCGATGCCGAGATCGTGCAATTCGCGGTTGGTCATGCGGCCGAGTTCCGTGATGGTCTGACGATACTTGCGCCAGTTATTGAAAGAGCGAGAGAAGTTCATGTTAAGCCCCTTTCCGAGGGTTTCATCTGCCAGCAGCCACCGATCGGCGCTGACCTCTATTTGATGACCCGAATATATGTTGCGACGCGAAAGACTAAAACACACAAGTTTTCAGATCACCTATGCGAGCTATGCAATGCTTAAAGGGTATTTGACGCAAACTTACCGTTTTTTGGTCAACGAATAGGCAGAATGACTTTTGAGAAAGCAATTCGATTTGGAGAGGCGAATGCGGCCTCGTTGCGGAAAAACGCTACTTCCTCCGGCGGTTCCGCGTCCATTCGGTGCAAAGAGGCGTGCCGCTTCGGATCGGACGTCGCCCACCTCTTCGCAAGGCTGGTGGGGCGGCGTGACGGCAATGTGGCATGACGGCGCCATGCGACGAAAATCCTCTCACTGCCAAGGCTATAATGAAGCTTTGGCTAAACAAAAACGCCCGCCGGGGGAGGATCCGGCGGGCGTGTTATGGTGACTGACAACTGGGAGGAGGAGTGTTGTCAGTCTATCGCAGCGCGCTGGGAGGAGGAGTGCGCAGCTGCGAATCTCGTCACGGACAAAGCATCCGCGGGCGTCCGGCTAATACCGGGCCGGGGCGCCATCCCCGTGCTTCGATGCGTTAATCAATAGTATGACTAATGAGTATTGTGCAGTGCAATAAATTCATGGGGGATATGCGAAAATTGCATACCTCTCCGTTCATAAGCTTATATTAGCGCTTATGACGTTAGCGGCCGGTTAACACTCGATACTATTTAGACCAATGAGGAACTTGTATATTTGTCGCAAGAGCGTTTGCGAACACCCTTGCTGCGTCTATAACGGCGTGAGCTGCAGCGCCGCAGTCGACGTTGCGGAAATCGAGGGGTTGAGCATGTATCGCGGCAGATTGGAGCGGGATCTCTCACTCTGGGTGGGTAAGGGCCTGCTCGGGCAGGAAACGGCAGGTGCGCTACTCGCCGAATATGACAGCCGCCCGGCAAGCTTCAGCCTCGGCCGGGTGCTGATGGCGCTGGCAGCGGTGCTGCTTGCAGCTGCCATCCTGCTTGTCGTCGCCTCCAACTGGGAGGCCATTCCGCGCCTCGTGCGCGTGGGTGGCATCCTTGCCCTGATCTGGGTAGTGCATATCGCCGCCGCCAGGATGCTTGCCCGCGGTGCGACAGCGGCCGCAGGCGGGTTGCTCGTCATCGGCGCGATGAGTTTCGGCGGCGCCATCTCGCTGGTCGGGCAGATGTATCATCTCTCCGGCGACGAGCAGACGGTGATGTATCTGTGGTTCGCGATTGCGACGATCTCGGCGATCCTGTTCCGTTCGGGCGCCGTGACCGTAGTCGCCGGCTTCCTCTCCTGGGCCTCCTTCGCCGTCTATCTTGAGAATAACGACACGCACTGGATAGGGTTCGCCCCCTGGATGGCGCCCGTCATGGCGGTGATCGTCATCGGGCTGGTGCGGTATACCGGCGCCGAGCGGGCCCGCCACCTGGCCTACCTGCTGCTGATCGGCTGGCTTGCATGGCTCTATACTCTTTATGAGGAGATCGCCGTGGCGCTTGCCTTTGCAATCGGCGGCATGGCGGCATTCGTGCTGACGGCCTTGCCCCCCAGGCCTATTGCCTCCTTGGTCAGAACCGCCGGTGCGGCGCCGGCCTTCTACAGCTTCCTCGTCGCCGTAATCGGCTTCCTGCTGCTGCATATCGAGATCGAGGATGGCTGGCGGCTGGTGGTGCTCGGAGTGGTGACGCTTGCCGCTTCCGTGCTGGCGATCGTCCTGCGTGGCAGGGATAATGGCGCGGTGCGATATCTCGCCTACGCGACCTTTGCCGCGGAGATGCTCTATCTCGCCTCCGTCACCGTCGGCTCGATCCTCGGCACGTCGAGCCTCTTCCTCTTCTCCGGTCTCGTGGTGGCGCTTGTCGCTTGGATGGTCATCCGTCTCGAACGGCGTTTTTCGGCGAATGCACAGGGGGAGCGCGCATGAGCTCGTTCATGGCAAGGCTGCAATCCGGCAAGGGCTATCTGCTTTCGGCGATCATCGTCGCCGGTCTGCAGACCCTTATCCTCGGCACGATCATCCAGAGCCGGGCGTCGATCCTCAGCGACGGCGCCGAGGTGCTGCTGAAGACGGCGCCCGTCGATCCGCGCGATTTCCTGCGCGGCGACTATGTCGTCTTGAACTACGACATTTCCTCGGTGCCGGTGCAGACGGTTTCCGGCGGCATTCCGGCCGAGGCCGGCGAGCGGGTGTTATGGGTCCGGTTGAAGAAGCAGGAGGACGGTTTCTGGACGGTGACCGAATCGTCCTTTCACGAGCTGCCTCCGCAGCCGGAGACCGTGATCCTGCGCAGCCAGCCATTTTATAGTGGCGGACTTGCCGCCGGCGACAGCATGCGTGTCGAATACGGCATCGAGCGTTACTACGTTCCAGAAGGCCAGGGCAAGCCGATCGAGGAGGCCCGCAATGACGGCAATGTCGCCATCGCAGTGCGTGTCTCGCCTGATGGAAGCGCGCAGATCCGCAGCCTGCTGGTTGACGGCAAGCCGGTTTACGACGAGCCGCTTTACTGATCGCGTCGCACTTCGGGGCAGGGCGGTTCCGGGGCTGCAAATCCCCTGTCATTTGCCGTTCATTTTTCCTTTGCCTCGACCAAATCGGGTGATATAGAGACGCCGCGCTCCGGAAGGCCTCATGCGCAGGCATAGGCATGCGGTTTTGTGAACGCGGGTATGGTGAAATTGGTAGACACGCCAGATTTAGGTTCTGGTGCCGCAAGGCGTGGGAGTTCAAGTCTCTCTACCCGCACCAAGCTGTTTGCAGGCGGGAGACTAAGAATCGGTTGTTCCAGAACAATTGAGAGTTGTCCCGAATAGCCCGCGAGTGCCATTCCGCTTTGGGCGGAATGATATGGAATTGGGAAAAGCCACGCGCGGCAGGATCGCCGGCGTCGTGCTCATCGAAACGAACGGCGTCTGGGCACGGCCGCCACGAAATGAAGGTAGGAAGACATGCAGGTTATCGAAACGCTCGCTGAAGGGCTGAAGCGCGAAATCAAGGTCGTTATCCCGGCCAAGGACATGCAAGACAAGATGAATGAGCGTCTTGCCGATGTGAAGGACAAGGTTCGCATCAACGGTTTCCGTCCGGGCAAGGTCCCCGCCGCTCACCTGAAGAAGGTCTACGGCAAGTCGATCATGGCCGACCTCGTCAACGAGATCGTCCGCGAGCAACCGGCCGCCATCCTGTCTAGCCGCGGCGAGAAGTCGGCCACGCAGCCGGAAATCGCCATGACTGAGGACAAGGACGAAGCCGACAAGATCCTCGCCGCCGAGCAGGATTTCGAATTCACGCTCTCCTATGAAGTGCTGCCGCCGATCGAACTGAAGTCGGTCAAGGGCATCAAGGTCACGCGCGAAGTCATCGACATCTCGGACGACGAAGTCAACGAGCAGGTCCTGAAGGTCGCCGAAAGCGCCCGCGCCTACGAGACCAAGACCGGCAAGGCCGCGAACGGCGACCGCATCACCATGGATTACGTCGGCAAGGTCGACGGTGAAGCCTTCGAGGGCGGCACCGACCAGGGCGCCGAACTGGTGCTCGGCTCCGGTCGCTTCATTCCGGGCTTCGAAGACCAGCTGGTCGGCATCAAGGCCGGCGCCGAGAAGACCATCACCGTGACCTTCCCGGCCGACTACCCGGCCAAGAACCTCGCCGGCAAGGAAGCGACCTTCGACGTCTCAGTCAAGGAAGTCGCCGCACCTGCCGATGTCGAGATCAACGACGAACTCGCCTCCAAGCTCGGCATCGAATCCGCTGACCGCCTTAAGGAAATCGTCCGTGGCCAGATCGAATCGCAGTACGGTTCGCTGACCCGCCAGAAGCTGAAGCGTCAGATCCTCGACCAGCTCGACGAGATGTACAAGTTCGAGACCCCGAACTCGCTCGTCGACGCGGAATATAACGGCATCTGGAGCCAGGTGAACAACGACCTCGCCCAGTCTGGCAAGACCTTCGAGGACGAAGACACGACCGAAGAGAAGGCTCGCGAGGAATACAAGACGCTCGCAGAGCGTCGCGTTCGCCTCGGCCTCGTTCTCTCCGAAATCGGTGAAAAGGCCGGCGTCGAGGTCAGCGAAGACGAGATGCAGCGCGCCATCTACGATCAGCTGCGCCAGTATCCGGGCCAGGAAAAGCAGATCCTCGAATTCTTCCGCAGCCAGCCGGGTGCCGCCGCTTCGATCCGCGCACCGATCTTCGAAGAGAAGGTCATCGATCACCTGCTGACCGAAATCGACGTCACCGACAAGAAGGTGACCAAGGAAGAGCTGCTCGCCGAGGAAGAGGGCGAAGCCAAGGCCGAAACCAAGAAGGCCGCACCGAAGAAGAAGGCTGCCGCCAAGGCCGAAGCAGCTGACGCCGTTGAAGGCGACGAAGCCGCACCGAAGAAGAAGGCTGCTCCGAAGAAGAAGGCGGCTGACGAAAGCGCCGAATAATCGCTTTTTTAGTTCAGAAGTTTGGAAGGCCTCGCCATCGTGCGGGGCCTTTTTCTTTTATCCAGGGCAGTTTCATTCTCGCCGCCTACTCCATTGTGTTTAGTCATCTTGAACAACAAATAGTTGCATTAGCGTATAATTAGATGCAGATTTCGCTGATGGTGGGAGGGACCTTAAAATGACTGCAAAGCATGATATGAAGAAGCTCGTGGAGGAAATCTATGCTGTGCGTGACCGCGGTGATATCGAGGGCACGCTGGCGCTGACTGGTGAGGATTGCACCTTTCGCATTGTCGGCAATGCACGGCTGGGGCCTTTTTCGTCTGAAGCAGCCGGGCCCCATGCCTTTCGTCAAGCAATAACGCAGCTTATCACTGAATGGGATCTGTCAGCTATCAGGACAGTCGGAATCCATGTGGACGAGGACGACCATGTGGTTTTTGCGCATCGCGAAGGCGAGGTCAGGTATATCCCGTCGGGCGTGAGCTTCCATACGGAATTCGTCGACAAGATCCATTTCAAGGACGGGAAGCCAGTCAAGATTGTCGAATTCCTCGACACGCTGCAGGTCGCCGAGACGAGCCAGATTATCCAAATCGCTTAGAGCATGTCGCGCAAAACTGCGCAGCGGTTTTGCGCAGAACGAAAGTCGGAGCCTCCAAGCTTCGACTTTGAAGTCATCCATGATTTCCGGGCGACAGGGCGTCAGCCGCCGTTGCAAGAATTGCCGCTCAATGCGCTGTCAGCTGTGCGACTTTCCTGACATGGCTCACGGCTGCGGCGCCGCCGGCGGTCTGTGTGAAGAGGTGGAGCGTTTCCTCTTCGTCGTCGGCGACCGGCGTCAGAGCCTGATCCATGTAGGTCTTCGACTTTGCATTCCTTGAAATCAGGAATGCCGAAATCGTCAGGCCAATGATCGTGCCGGCGAGCGAAACATGTTTGCGGAAGGTTTCCCAGGCAAAGCGCGGCCAGAAGACCAGCGGATTCTCGCGCGGCAGGTCCGGGCGCCGCTCCGACGGCGTCTTCAGGCGCAGCAGGCCGCTTTGCAGCGGGTGCACGTTTTCCAGCGGCACGGTGGTGGCGAAGGAGACGAGAACCTTGACGAGCCTTGCGAGTGGCACGCCGGTTGCCACGGCGCGGCGTAGCAGCGTCTTCATATGATCAGGCGAATAATAGAGCGCCCAGGCCTCGTGGTAGATGTCTTCCCATTCCTGCTTGCTCATCTTCGGATGCGCGGTGCAGACGTGCTCGACATCGTAGATGTTGAGATCGGCATCCATGTCGACGCCCTTCTTCCACAGGACCTGATGGTCCTCGGAGCCGGGCAGCGGCGTCAGGATGAAGAATTCGATGACGTCGAGCGGCAGCTCTTCCTGGATGATCGCGATGTCGCGGCGGATCGATTCCGGCGTGTCGGCGGGAAAGCCCAGGATATAACCGGCCAGCGTCATGATGCCCTGCGCCTTCCAGGCGAGCAGCATCTTGCGGTATTCGGTGATCTTGTTCTGGTTCTTCTTGGCGGCGGTCAGATTGTCGGGATTGACGTTTTCGAGGCCGATGAAGACTCGGGTGACGCCGGCGCGCCGGGATTTCTCGATGAAATTAGGGATCTTGTGGCAGAGCGTGTCGACCTGGATCATCAGGCCGAGCGGAATGCCGTCCCGCTCCTTGAGCTCGATCAACCGGTCGAAGATCGCTTCCCAATCCTTGTTGCGGGCGAAATTGTCGTCGGTGATGAAGAATTTGTGGATGCCCTGCGCCCAGTTCATCCGCACCAGCTTTTCGACGTCGTCGGCCGAACGGAAGCGCGACTTGCGTCCCTGCACGTTGATGATGGTGCAGAACGAGCACTGATAGGGACAGCCACGTCCGGCATCGAAGCTGGTGCTGAGCCCGAGCGTGCGCTGGATATTGTCCTTCGGCAGGAAAGGAACCGGCGTGCCGCCGATGCCGGGAAGGTCGTTCATGAAATTATAGAGCGGCTTCAGCTCGCCGGCGGCGGCATCGCGCAGCACCATGTCGAGCCGGCCCTCGGCCTCGCCGGCAAACATCGAGATGCCCATATCGCGGCAGGCGTCGAGCCCGACCGCCTTGCCATCCAGCATCGACAGGCAGCCGGAAACATGAAAGCCGCCGATCGTAACCGGCAGGCCGGCATCGCGGAAGGGGCGGGCGATATCGAGGGCGCGCGGATATTGGTTGGTCTGGACGCCGACGAGCGAAATCATGCCGAAATTGTCGTGACGCTTGAACTGCGCCAGCAGTCCGGCGACATCGATCCGCGTATTGGTCTCGTCGATCACGGTGATATCGATCGCCGTATCGTCGCCGAGCACCTTGCGCTCGGCGCATTCGGCGGCAATGCCGTAAAGAGCCGCCAGTGAATTGGACGGAATCATCGCCCGCCACCAGCGGATGACGTAGCCGTCATCGTCATAATGCGACGGCTTGATCAGGATCAGCTGAAAACGTCTGCGCGCAACTTCCAAGATATGGGACAAGAGTATCTATCTTTCTTTAGAAGCTTTTGCCCGAAGGCAAAATGGCGTTGAAGGCATCTATCAGGCACCACACATCAATGCGATTTAGGGAGGTCAAACTAAGGCATAAAAAAACGGCACGGCGTGCAAACGCTTCGCGAAGTGTATCATTCCTCAATATACTACCCAATATCGAGCAGCAATGCGCGATGGTCGGAGACTTCGGGCGCCTCGACCACCTCGAATTTGGCAACCTTCACCCCCGGCGTCGCCAGCATGTAGTCGGCAAAGCGGCCCTGCTTCAGATAGTAGGAGGTTCGCGTGTCTACAAGGCCGCTTCCGGTGACAAGGTCGGAAAGCCCAAGTCTGGCGAGAATCGCAAAGGTCGCGCTATCAGGCAGCACGTTGAAATCGCCGCAGACGACGAGCCCTTCGTCGCCGGGCCAGACGCCCTCGATGAGCCTCACCAGTGCTGCTGCCTGCTCGTCGCGCGCCGCCGTGTCGCCCTTGCCTGCGGGATCGCGCAGGCCATGCATGTGGGCGATGGTTACGGTAGAAGCGCACTCATGGCTGAAGAGACGGATGCAATGGGCGTTTCGCGGCCGCGGATGTTCGCCCCAGCCATCCGCCGAAAAACGGCCATGCACGAAGTCCAGCCCTTGAGCGATGACGGAATGCGTTTTGCGCACGAAGGTCGCGAGCCCGAATTCGGCGACAATGGCGCTATCGCCATTGAAAAGCTCGCCTCTCGAGGTCGGGCAGAAAAAGCCGTCGTGGCCGGGCAGGGCGGTGCTGATCTCGGTAAAGAGATTGAAGCGCTGCGGCAATTCGACATCGCCGTCCCGATAGACCGACCAGCCTGAGCGGGTGCCGGGTGCGCGCAAAACTTCCTGTAGGCACAGCACGTCGGGATCGGCCGTCGTCACATATTCAATCAGTGCCTCATGAAGCCTGCCGCCCCATGCGTTCAGCGAGATGATGCGCAATGTCATTCCGCTCCGTTTGGCGGCAGGACTTAGAAGGCCGATCCCTCGACGACGCGACGGACTTTAGAGTTCCGACTTGATGTCGCCCATCCGGTTCCAGGCATCGAGCCCGGCGATCTTGTAGGCTTCGGCGAGCGTCGGATAGTTGAAGGTGTTCTCGACGAAATATTCGACCGTGCCTTTGAGGTTGAGCACCGCCTGGCCGATATGCACCAGCTCGGTGGCGCCTTCGCCGACGATATGCACGCCGAGCAGGCGGCGGGTCTTCAGCGAGAAGATCAGCTTCAGAAGCCCGGTGTCGAGGCCCATGATATGACCGCGCGACGTTTCGCGGAAGCGGGCAATGCCGCATTCATAGGGAATACCGCGCTCCTTCATCTCTTCTTCGGTCAGGCCGCAGGTCGAAATCTCCGGCACGGCATAAATGCCATAGGGGAAATATTTCGGCGGCTCCTTGGCGACCGCGCCGACCGCGACGCGGGCGGCGATGCGGCCCTGTTCCATCGAGGTCGAGGCAAGGCTCGGAAAGCCGACGACGTCGCCGGCGGCATAGATGTTGGCAACCGATGTCTGGAAGGTTTCCGGATTGACCTTGAGACGGCCGCGGCTGTCGGCTTCGAGGCCGATGGCCTGAAGATTCAGCGCATCAGTCGCCCCCATGCGGCCGGCGGCGAAAAGCACCATGTCGGTCGTCAGGCGTCGGCCGCTGTCGAGCGTCAGTTCGACCTTGCCGTTTTCGAGCCTCTCCACCTTGTCGGCCTTCTGGCCGAGCAGCAGCTTCATGTTGCGGTCGCGCAGCTGGTAGGTAAAATCCTCGATGATTTCCTTGTCGATGAAGTCGAGCATTGTCGCCTTCGGGTCGATAACGGTGACGGCGGTGTCGAGCGCGCTGAAGATCGTCGCATATTCGATGCCGATGACGCCGGCGCCGATAACCACCATCGATCGCGGCAGGTCCTGGATGTCGAGCAGTTCGTCGCTGTCGAGAACGGTCTTGCCGTCGAAGGGCATGTAATCGGGACGGAACGGTTTTGTGCCGACGGCAAGCAGCACGCTGGCGGCGGTGACCTGCGTGGTCTCGCCGTCATCCTTGATCACCTGCAGCGTCGACGCATCGATGAAGCTTGCCTTGCCGCGAATATGCTGCACGCGGTTTCGGGCGAACTGGTGTTCCAGCACCTCGACCTCGTGGTTGAGCGTAATCAGCAGGCGACGCCGCAGGTCATCTGCACTGATCTCTTCCTTGACGCGGTAAGACCGGCCGTAGAAGCCGCGTTCGCGCCAGCCGGAAAGATTAAGCGCAGTCTCGCGCAGCGTTTTGGAAGGGATGGTGCCGGTATGCACGGATACGCCGCCGACGCGTTTGCCCTGCTCGATGACAAGCACTTTCTTGCCGAGTTTTGACGCCTGGATCGCGCCGCGGCGCCCTGCGGGGCCGCTGCCCACCACAACGAGATCGTACTGAAGCATCATCAAGCCCCGGATTGGAAAGGAATCATATTGCGACGCAAAATGTCGCCCGTCCATCGTTAGCCGGTCAATGTTACAGATTGTTTTACGGCCACCTGATTGGTCCTGACGGGTGCTTTTTCGGGCAAGTGAGCCCTTCGAGAAACAGCTTACGCCATGGGTCCTAGCCGACGAACACCGGCAGGGGCGCTTGCCATGCTCGATGGCTCGACGGCTTTTCATGCATGGGTGATGTAGTCCGCGGAAATATCGCCCACCTTGGTGACGCCGAGCAACGCCATATTGCTATGCAGTTCCGTCTTCAGGATATCGGCCGCCTTGAGCACACCCGGTAGGCCCGCGACGGCTGCGGCATAAAGGAACGGCCTGCCCACGAACACGAAACAGGCCCCGAGTGCGAGGGCCTTCATGATGTCCGTTCCACGCCTGAAACCGCCATCGACCATGACGGCAACGCTGTCGCCGACACGGGACGCAATCTCCGGAAGGACCTGAAGGGGAGATGCGGTGCCGTCGAGCTGGCGGCCGCCATGATTGGAGACGATCACGCCATCCGCTCCGGTGTCGACAGCCAGGGCCGCGTCGTCAGGATGCATGATCCCCTTGACCACGAGTTTGCCGGACCACCTGTTGCGTATCCGCTCCAGATGGTTCCAGTTGAGATGGTCGCGCCTGCCGAAATCGCGCGTCACATTCGAAGAGATGATCGGCGCGCCTCTTGTGGCGTAGGAATTTTCAAAATGCGGAATGCCGTGCCGGACGATCGTGCGCAGGAATGTGCCGGTGGTCCAGCGCGGGTGCGAGATGCCCTGCCACGCCAGGCGGAGACCGGGACGCAGAGGTGTCGAAAATCCGGCCCTTACATTGTTTTCACGGTTTGGCAGCGTGGCTGTGTCCACGGTCAGCAGAAGCGTGCGCAAGCCGGCCGCGCCGACGCGATCGATCAAAGCATCGATACGGTCGGGTTCGCCGGGGAGATAGGCCTGAAACCATGCTTGCGGCGAAACTGCAGCTATCTCTTCCAAGGGGATAAGTGATGAACCGCTTATGATCATCGGGATTCCCGATTGATCCGCTCCTTGCGCAAGCACGATGTCACCTCGATAGGCCATCAGCGCGCTGATACCCATCGGCGCGATGCCGAATGGCGCGGCATGGGTCTTGCCGAAGAGGCTCGTCTCGGTGCTGCGTTTCGAGACGTCCCGAAGGACACGAGGCCGGAAGGCATAGGCCTGGAAAGCTTCTGCGTTATGCCGCAGCGACGCATTGGTCTCGGTCGCGCCTGCGATATAACCAAACAGAGGCTTTGGCAGATGTCGCCGCGCCTTTATTTCAAAGTCATCGAGGCAGAGCACGTCGCGGCAGAGCCGGGTCGTTCGGTCGGTGTTGCCGCTGCGAATCGTCATGGAGCTTCATCTTCTCGGGTATTTCGGGCGGGCATTGTCCAGTGAGTAGCGGTGCAGGACTGCATACAATCCCGCACCACCGACTGCTGTCAACTCCAGCATTCAGCAGTCTTCTCGCCTCAGGCTTCTCGCGGGGATGGACCAGGGCAGGTCGACGAGCCGGGGCTCTGCATCTCGTCGGCGAGCAGCCGCAATGTTTGTTCAGATTAGCTTCAGCCCCTTCAGGCTGACATGGCCGTCCTTGCCGATGATGACGTGGTCGTGGACGGTGATATCGAGCGCCTTGGCGGCATCGATGATCACCTTCGTCATGTCGATGTCGGCGCGGGATGGCGTGGGATCGCCGGAGGGGTGGTTGTGCACGAGGATCAGCGCCGTCGCCGAAAGCTCGAGCGCGCGTTTGACCACCTCGCGCGGATAGACCGGCGTATGGTCGACCGTACCGCGGCCCTGCACCTCATCGGCGATCAGCACATTGCGCTTGTCGAGGAAGAGGATGCGGAACTGCTCGCGGGTCTCATGCGCCATGGCGGCATGGCAATACTGGATGACCGAAGACCACGAGGACAGGACCTGTTTGCTCCTGAGTTCGCTCTTCAGCGTCCGGTGGGCGACAGTCGAGATCAGCTTCAGGTCGAGCGCCACGGCCTCGCCGACACCTTTGACTTCCGTCAGCAGCGTCGGTGGTGCGCCGAAGACGCCCGAAAGCGAACCGAAACGCTCGATCAGCGCCTTGGCGATCGGCTTTGTGTCGCGCCGCGGGATCAGGCGGAAAAGCAAGAGCTCGAGGATTTCGTAGTCGGCAAGCGCAGTGTCGCCGAGCTCGCGGAAGCGGTCACGCAACCGCTCGCGATGGCCGTGATAATGCTCTTGGCCGGCAAGCGAGGCGGGCAGGGCCGTCCTGGAATTCGGCGCGGACGGCTTTTGCGGCTGACCTGCAAAGAACGAACGTTCGTCGGCGGCAATCGGCTCTTGCGTCTTGAAAGGCAGCTCGTCGTCGGAGGATATCGAAACGGGCCCCTTCGCCATCGGATTGTCACCCGTTGTGGGAAGGCAGACCGGGGCGGTCGAGGCCACCCGGCGACAGCGTGAAGATCTCGCAGCCATCGGAGGTGACGCCGACTGTATGTTCGTACTGCGCCGACAGCGAGCGGTCGCGGGTCACCGCCGTCCAGCCGTCAGCCAGCACCTTCACATGCGGCCGGCCGAGGTTGATCATCGGCTCGATGGTGAAGATCATGCCTTCGCGCAGCTCCGGCCCTTCATTGGCACGGCCGTAATGCAGGATATTCGGCGAATCGTGGAACAGCCGGCCAACGCCATGGCCGCAGAAATCGCGCACCACCGAACAGCGCTCGGCTTCGGCATAGGTCTGGATCGCCTCGCCGATCGCGCCGGTACGAGCACCAGGCCTGACGGCGGCAATGCCGCGCATCAGCGATTCATAGGTGACCTCGAGCAGTCGCTCGGCAGCACGCTTGACGACGCCGACGGGATACATCCGGCTGGAATCGCCGTGCCAGCCGTCGAGCACAAAGGTGACGTCGATATTGACGATATCGCCGTCACGCAGCGGCTTGTCGTTCGGAATGCCATGGCAGACGACGTGGTTGATCGAGGTACAGGTCGATTTGGTATAACCGCGATAGTTCAGCGTCGCCGGATAGGCGCCGTGATCCATGCCGAAATCGAAGACGAACCGGTCGATCTCATCGGTCAACAGGCCGGGCTTGACGATGTCGGCAAGCGCATCGAGGCAGCGCGCGGTCAGCTGACATGCCCTGCGCATACCCTCGAATGCTTCAGCGTCATAAAGCCGGATGGCGCCCGTATTCTTCGGGGGCGCGGTAGAGGCTTCGATATAGTTCACCATTGCAGGGCCTTAGCGGAGATTGTTAGATTTGTTCATAATGCAGCTATGCCGGGTTCGTCCATCACGATCAACTGCCAGGACGAGATTTCTGGACAGATCCGATCAGTCCAGTCTGCAGCTTTCCACATCCGTTCGACGGACAATCAACGGTCCGGCTGGAATATCCACAATCTTCCCAATGGGATAGGATTGATTGCGTGAAGCCTCCCCGCTACTCACCGATTGGTGACAGCGGGGAAGGGTCGATCATGCTGAATGAAGCCGCAAATCTTGAAAATTCACCCGGGGCCGGCGGCGAGCCGGAACGGCGCGTGCGTGATCGCGGCGCCACCGAGCGCGCAATTCTTGCCGCCGCCAAGGGGCTGCTCGCCGAAGAAGGCTTCCAGAATTTCGGCATCAACGCGGTCGCCCGCCGCGCCGGTTGCGACAAGCAGCTGATCTATCGTTACTATGGCGGCCTCGACGGCTTGGTCGAGGCGATTGGCGCCGATCTCGGCACATGGGTGAAGGACCGCATTCCGGAAGACGCCGGCGGCATGTTCCTGCTCACCTATGGGGACCTGATGGAACGGCTGTCGCTCCTCCTCCTCGATGCCTTGAGAAACGATCCGCTGATGCGCCGCATCCTCGCCTGGGAGATATCGGAAAACACCGAGCAGGTGAGGCGGTTGTCCGAGGCGCGTTCGAAGGCGCTTGCTCTCTGGCTAGAGCGCATGCGCGGCTCGCTGGCGCCGCCGAAGGGCGTGGATGCAGCAGCCGTCAACGCCATCGTCATCGCCGCGATCCAGCATCTCGTGCTCGCCGCCGCAGCCGGTGGGCAGTGCGCCGGCCTGTCGCTGAAAACGCCCAAGGACTGGGAGAAGGCGGCACTAGCGCTGAAGCGCATCGTCCGCGGCGTCTACGGCTGATACCTGGCTCATCCACAGGGGGCGGGCGCCGCGTTAACCTTAACAAATGGTTTACGTTGCGTGGGGGTGGTTAAGCCGACAGTGTGGCGGTGAGCAGAGATGGTATGAGTAGAAGCCCCGAGTGACGCCCATGGGAACCAAAATCGCTAAAGTCGCGTTTCTGGTGACGGCAATGATGTTTTTCGCAGTTCTGGCGCTGGATATCGCAATTCCCGCGCTGGTGCTTTGCATCATGGCATTGTCGGTCTGGTTGGTCTCCCTCGATCTGCCCGTGGCGCGCAAGCATGGAGGAGAGGCCGCATGAAGTGGTTTCTGATCTTCTGGGCCGGCCCCATCGTCTTTCTGGGCGGATGGTACTGGCTCTCCTATTACGACATGAGTTTCGGCATCTTCATGCTGAGCCGGCAGGTCCATGACCTGACCTTCGAGCTTTACGGCAAGGCGCTTGGCATTCCGCCGGAGACCATCCCGCCGCTCGTTGCCCGCGCGATTGCGGTGGACAGCCTCGTCGTCTTCGCCATTATCGGTCTGCGGAAGCGCAAGTCGATCATCGCCTGGTGGAAGGCGCGTCAGGCGTTGAATTCGTCTCCATCTGACCTTGCCAGCAAGGAAAGCCTGTCGAGCGCGCCCTGAAGGATGAAGCTTGCCGCGGCCGAATCGATCCGTTCGGCCCGCTTGGCGCGCGAGACGTCCATTTCGAGCAGCGTCCGTTCAGCCGCAACCGTCGAAAGCCGCTCATCCCAATAGACGAAGGGCAGCGCCGTCTTCTGCTCCATGTTGCGCACGAAGGCGCGCGTTGCTTGCACGCGCGGACCCGCCGATCCGTCCATGTTCATCGGCAGGCCGATGACGAAGCCTGCAACCTTTTCAGATTGTGCGAAGTCCAAGAGCGCCTGAGCATCGATGGTGAACTTGACGCGGCGGATCACTGTGCGTGGCGTGGCGAAACGCCGCCCGAGATCGGACATCGAAAGCCCGATCGTCTTGGTGCCGAGATCGAGGCCGGCAATCGCCTGTCGCGGGACAAGCGTCTCGGCCATTTCCTCGATCGTCAACACCGTCATCGCCATTTCATCCCGTCAAAACAAATTGAAGTCGCCGCCGCTTTTCTTTGCGGCCGCATAAGATATGTCCTTAAAGCATGTCGCGCAAAAGTGTGCCGCGGTTTTGCGATAACGACATGCGTAAAAACAAAGATCTAAAATGCTGGAGCGAATCTGAAAGATTGCGACGCGTTTTAGGGCATGACGCCGAAAAGTGTGAGCGGTTTTCGGACGACATCATGCTCTCATTCTTTGATGTGGCATCGAAACCGGCTTTGCATCCCATAATAAAGGAGACATTTCATGAAGATCACCTGGCTCGGCCATTCCGCCTTCCGCATCGAGACAGCAAAGGCGAAGATCCTGCTCGACCCATTCCTCAGCTATAACGCCTCTTTCTCCGGCCAGGATATTAAGGATGTTTCCGCAGGCATTACCCACATCCTGTTGACGCATGGCCATGGCGATCATGTCGGCGATACCGTGGCACTCGCCAAGGAAACCGGCGCCGTCGTTCTTGCCAATGCTGATCTCGCCGCCTGGCTCGGCTCCAAGGGCGTCGACAAGATCGAGATGGGCAATACCGGCGGCACGATCGCGCTCGGCAGCTTCTCGGCGACCTTCACCAATGCGCTGCATTCCTCCGCCCAGATCACCGAGGACGGTGTCTCGCACGCGCTCGGCAACGCCAACGGCCTGATGCTGCATTTCGACGACGAAGCTTCGATCCTTGCCATGGGCGATACCGACATCTTCTCGGACATGGCGCTGATCAATGAATTGCACCAGCCTGATATCGGATTCGTGCCGATCGGCGACCGCTTCACCATGGGCGGCGCGGTAGCAGCCCTTGCCTGCCGGCGCTATTTCAACTTCAAGACCGCAATCCCCTGCCACTACGGCACCTTTCCGATCATCGACCAGACGGCCGAAAAATTCGTTGCCGGCATGGACGGATCGAAGACGGATGTGAAGGCGATCAGGCCTTCCGAGAGCCTGTCGATCTGACGAAACCCCGTTGCGTCAGGCGGACATGGCCTTTATAGCGGGTAGGAAAAATCCTATCCGGAGAATGTCATGTCCGTCGATCTTGCCACCGTGAAGCGTGTCGCCCGCCTTGCCCGTATTGCCGTCTCCGAGGACGAGGCAAATCGCATGGTCGGCGAGCTGAACGGCATCCTTGGCTTCGTCGAGCAACTCTCCGAAGTGAATGTCGACGGGGTCGAGGCGATGACGTCGGTTACCCCGATGGCGATGAAGAAGCGGACCGATGAGGTGACCGACGGCAGCAAGGCAGCCGATATCGTCGCCAATGCGCCCGTCACCGACCATAATTTTTTCCTGGTGCCGAAAGTCGTCGAATAAGGCTTCGAAGCCTCTTTCCGACCCTGTTGCCATTTCCAGATCTGAAGCGAAAACACGATGAGCGAACTCACCAGCCTGACCATTGCCGAAGCCCGCCAGAAGCTGCGCGCCAAGGAAATCACCGCGATCGAACTGACCGAAGCCTATATCTCGGCGATCGATGCGGCCAATGGCCGGCTTAACGCCTATATCAAGGTCACGCCGGATCTCGCCCGCGTCATGGCGAAGAACTCCGACGAGCGCATCGCTGCCGGCAAGGCCGGCGAACTCGAAGGCATTCCGCTCGGCATCAAGGATCTCTTCGCCACCGTCGGCGTTCACACCCAGGCCTGCAGCCACATTCTCGATGGTTTCGAGCCGCGTTATGAATCGACCGTGACGCAGAACCTCTGGGATGATGGCGCCGTCATGCTCGGCAAGCTGAACATGGACGAATTCGCCATGGGCTCGTCCAACGAGACCTCGCATTACGGCCCGGTGATCAATCCCTGGCGTGCCGCAGGCTCCAACCAGCAGCTCGTTCCGGGCGGCTCGTCGGGCGGTTCGGCCGCAGCCGTCGCAGCGCATCTTTGCGCCGGCGCCACGGCGACGGATACCGGCGGCTCGATCCGCCAGCCGGCCGCCTTCACCGGCACCGTCGGCATCAAGCCGACTTATGGCCGTTGCTCGCGCTGGGGCACCGTCGCCTTCGCTTCTTCGCTCGACCAGGCAGGTCCGATCGCCCGCGACGTCCGCGATGCCGCGATCCTTTTGAAGTCGATGGCAAGCGTCGACGCAAAGGACACGACATCGGTCGATTTTCCGGTGCCGGATTACGAAGCAGCTCTCGGCCAGTCGCTGAAGGGCATGAAGATCGGCATCCCGAACGAATACCGTGTCGACGGCATGCCGGATGAGATCGAGACCCTCTGGCGCCAGGGCATCACCTGGCTGAAGGATGCCGGCGCCGAAATCGTCGACATCTCGCTGCCGCACACCAAATACGCCCTTCCGGCCTATTACATCGTCGCCCCCGCCGAGGCATCCTCGAACCTCGCGCGCTACGACGGCGTGCGCTACGGCCTGCGCGTCGACGGCAAGGATATCGTCGACATGTACGAGAAGACGCGTGCCGCGGGCTTCGGCAAGGAGGTCAAGCGCCGCATCATGATCGGCACTTATGTGCTGTCGGCAGGCTATTACGATGCCTATTACATCCGCGCCCAGAAGGTCCGCACGCTGATCAAGCGCGATTTCGAACTCGCCTTCGACGCCGGCGTCGATGCCATCCTGACGCCGGCAACGCCGTCGTCCGCCTTTGGCGTTGCCGATGAGAACCTCGCCGCCGATCCGGTGAAGATGTATCTGAACGACATCTTCACGGTGACGGTCAACATGGCGGGCCTGCCCGGCATCGCCGTGCCGGCCGGCCTCGACCATAAGGGACTGCCGCTCGGCCTGCAGCTGATCGGCAAGCCCTTCGACGAGGAAACCCTCTTCAAGACCGCCCACGTCATCGAGCAGGCAGCCGGCCGGTTTACGCCGGCCAAGTGGTGGTAACGGATCTAACGATCCCAGGAATAGCGGCTGCCGACCACGAAACGTCGGCGCCGTCGGCTTTGCCGCATGGTTGACTGATTGATAGCCGGAACCAGGAGAAGGTTTTATGGCCAGCAATGATCTTGCGCAATTAATCGAGGCCGTTGATCGCCTTGCTGCCGGCGGTTTCACCATGGGCGCGGATTGGCAGGCGGTCCACGACATCTGCCAGCGCCACGAAGGCGAACAACCGTTCGACTGGGGCCACGCGCTTTGCCATCGCATCGAGGGCGATGACTGGAACGCCGATTATTGGTATCGCCGCGCCGGCAAGGTGCGCGGCACGGGCACGATGGCCGACGAGTGGTCGGCGATGCGGACGGAACTCTCTGCAAAGGCTTGACACCCCCGATCGCGCCCGTTCGAGACGCGATCGGGAGTGCCGCTATTACCTGTTGTTCAACTGCGACCTCACCAAGCTCAGCCCTCTTTCGGTGATCCGGTAGGGGTGGCCGCCTGAGGACTTGATTGCCCTCAGCCGCTTCAGCCTGCGGAAGAGATCGAGGTCGACGCCGGGATAGAGCCAGCCGTCGCGGGTGAAGCAACTGACCGCCTCGATCTTCCTGTCGTCGTCGCGGGTAATTTCGATGCGGCCGCCTTGGGCCATGAGATGCAGGATGCGCTGCTCCGTGCGAGAAATGTCCATGTGTTGAGATCCGGTATCGCGCCCGGCAGGGCGCACAAAAACGATCTGGCGCTCATTCGAACGTCAGGGCTTCGTTTTTTTCGGGCCCATGCGCGCAAGCGGACTTGCGGGCAGGGCCTTTACCGGGTCTCAGGCAGGCTCAACATAAAACACCTCGATAAGACCTATTATTCAGCCTGGAAAATTCGGTCAAGAGCGTACTTGCCTCTCAAAACCAGTCGAAAACCGCGGTTTCGGTCGATCATCCCGTTGGAGCTACTGGTAAAATCCGCGACTCAGTGGTCTAGTTGACGGGTAACGCGGAGGTGTCGTTGATCCACATTCGCAATGCCCGCGACGGTGAAGCGGAGCTATTGAGCGAGATCGGGCTCAGGGCCTGGCAAAATGCGATGGCGTCGATCGGCGAATCGGACGCGATGATCGATGCAGCGCGCAACGCCTTCCGGAACTTCGTGGAAAACGACTGGTTGACCATCACCGTC
Source organism: Rhizobium sp. CB2179 (assembly GCF_057653455.1). Taxonomy (NCBI): domain Bacteria; kingdom Pseudomonadati; phylum Pseudomonadota; class Alphaproteobacteria; order Hyphomicrobiales; family Rhizobiaceae; genus Rhizobium; species Rhizobium sp. CB2179. Next base: position 1,670,933 of record NZ_CM172781.1, read on the forward strand.
GTCGAGCAGAACGGCCAGGTCGCAGGCTGGGCGGCGCGCGAGGGATTGGACGAAACCATCTCGGATTTCTGGATCGATCCCGCCTTCACCCGCCAGGGCCTCGGTTCGGCCCTTCTCGTCCGCATCGAAAAGGAGATCGCTGATCAGGGCCTCGAGAAGGCGGCGATGCAGACCCATTCCGGCAATAGCGAGGCGATCGGCTTCTTCCGGAAGCACGGCTACAGCATCCATTGGCTCTCTGTTGCCTACAATCCGAAGCTCGACCGAGACGTGCCCTCCGTTGGACTGACGAAACAGCTCGTTTCGGATGGCCAAGGCGGGTATGGGCTGGAATTCTGATGATTCAAAAATGCTGAGGCAGGAGAGGGCTCCATTGCGGCAAGAAGGCCAGCACAGCAATCAGTGCGCCGTGTAGGATCAGGATCGCCGCCAGGATTGACCGGAACGGCTCCTTTCTCGTCTTGTGCCGCAGCAACTGCTGTGCAGCCAGCGCGCCCAGGCTACCGCCGATCAGCGCAAGGATGAGAAGCGTGCGTTCGCTGATACGTCGCCTGCCGTGGCGCGCTGCCTGCTTGTCGAAGAAATAGATCGAGAACACCAAGAGGTTCAGCGCCAGAAACAGCAAGGCCCATTTGATAATATCGGTCATCGTCATCGGGGAACCCTACCGCGGCTGCGTTAACGGACGGCAAAACCGCGATGCAGCCGATGGCGAAAGCCTTGCACCGGCACGCCATTTCCTTTACCTCACCAGTGGAAAAGAACAGCCTGCAAAGAGCATCAGATGACCCTTGTCGACGTCCGCACGCCTGATCCGAAACGCTTCATCCCCGGCGCCACCGGCGACTGGGAGGTCATCGTTGGCATGGAAGTCCATGCCCAGGTGCTGTCCAATTCGAAGCTCTTCTCCGGCGCCTCGACGGAATTTGGCAAGCCGCAGAATTCGAACGTCTCGCTGGTCGACGCCGCCATGCCCGGCATGCTGCCCGTCATCAACGAGGAGTGCGTCAGGCAGGCCGTGCGCACCGGCCTCGGCCTGAAAGCCCAAATCAACAAGCGCTCGCTCTTTGATCGCAAGAACTATTTCTATCCCGACCTGCCGCAGGGCTATCAGATCTCGCAGTTCAAGGATCCGATCGTCGGCGAGGGCAAGATCGTCATTTCACTCGGACCTGACCGCCAGGGCCAGTTCGAAGATATCGAGATCGGCATCGAACGCCTGCATCTGGAGCAGGATGCCGGCAAGTCGATGCACGACCAGCACGCGACCATGTCCTATGTCGATCTGAACCGTTCCGGCGTCGCGCTGATGGAGATCGTCTCGAAGCCCGACATGCGCTCGTCCGACGAGGCCAAGGCCTATATGACCAAGCTGCGTTCGATCGTGCGTTACCTCGGTACCTGCGACGGCAACATGGACGAAGGCTCGATGCGCGCCGACGTCAACGTCTCCGTCCGCCGGCCGGGCGAGGATTTCGGCACGCGTTGCGAGATCAAGAACGTCAACTCCATCCGCTTCATCGGTCAGGCGATCGAATATGAAGCCCGTCGCCAGATCGGCATTCTGGAAGAAGGCGGCAAGATCGATCAGGAGACCCGCCTCTTCGACCCGGGCAAGGGCGAGACGCGTTCGATGCGCTCCAAGGAGGATGCGCACGACTATCGTTATTTCCCCGATCCGGATCTGCTGCCGCTCGAATTCGACGATGCCTTCATCAAGGCGCTCGAAGTGCATCTGCCGGAGCTGCCCGACGACAAGAAAGAGCGCTTCGTGCGCGAACTCGGCCTGTCGATCTACGACGCCTCGGTGCTCGTTTCCGAAAAGGCGATCGCCGATTATTACGAAGCCGTCGCCGCAGGCCGTGATGGCAAGATGGCCGCCAACTGGGTGATCAACGATCTGCTCGGCGCGCTGAACCGCACCGGCAAGGACATCGAGCAGACCCCGGTTTCGCCGGCCCAGCTCGGCGCCATCATCGATCTCATCAAGGCCGAAACCATCTCCGGCAAGATCGCCAAGGATCTCTTCGAGATCGTTCTGACTGAAGGCGGCGATCCGGCCGAGATCGTCGAAGCGCGAGGCATGAAGCAGGTGACGGATACCGGCGCGATTGAAAAGGCCGTTGACGAGATCATCGCCGCCAATCCTGACCAGGTCGAAAAGGTCAAGACGAAGCCGACCATGGCGGCCTGGTTCGTCGGCCAGGTGATGAAGGCGACCGGCGGCAAGGCCAATCCACAGGCTGTCCAAGCCCTTGTCAAGGCAAAGCTCGGCATCGAGGAGTAAGCGGTGTATTTCGTCCGCACCGCCGGCGAGCGCGACCTGGAGAAGGTGCGCGCCCTGCTAGTGGAGAGCTTTCACGCCACCTATGACGGCCTGCATGGCAGAGCAAAGGTGGCGGATCTGATCGCCCATCTCTTTTCGCCGGCGGCGCTGAAGACGCGGCTGGTACGAAAGGATGCCGAATTCCTCGTTGCCGACGACGGCCGCAATATCGGCGGCATGGGTTATGCGGCAATGTCGCAGCAATTGACGAAGACGGTGATGCTGCATCTCCTCTACGTCAGGCCGGCGCTGCAGCGCCAGGGTATCGGCCGCGATATCTTCGCCGAGCTCGAAACCTGCTTTCCCTATGCGGAGATAATGCGCCTCGAAGTCGAACCGCAGAATGCCGCGGCGATCGCCTTCTATCGCACGCACGGCTTCACCGAGATCGGCCGCAATGAGAATAGCGGAGCCGGACAGTCCGGCATTCCGGCATTGGTGTTGGAGAAGCGCTTGGCGGGTTAAACGCCCGAATCGCTGAGTGCCTTGTGGTGGGTGTGGTAGGTCTGGAGCAGTTGCATCAGTCGCTCCTTGCTGACGGTAAGACCACTCGTTTCGATGCGCAGTTGCCGAAGTTCATTCGTCGCACGTGCGGTATGGAATAGTGAGAGCATCGGTTTGCGACCCTGAATGCCGTCTGGTCGGCACCAGACAGCGATTGTATCTCCGGTGCCTTCTGCGTCCGTTCCCGGCGATGCGGACAACAGGTTGCCCAGAACCAGAAAAATTGTTCGCAAAATCCTTTGCGCCAGCGTGGGTGCCGCAGCCTCGATGCGTGCGACTGCCGGCCACGGAATTAATTCTTGCATTAGCCGAAGATCTTTGAAGCCATTTGGGCCTATCGCAATGATCGTCTTATTGGATGAAAAGATCAGGACATAAAGATTGCAAAATAGGTAGTACGCAATTGGCGGCCCACAGAGCAGGGACAGGAAAAGCGAATTCAAAGTCCCATCGAAAATCCAGAAGCCGAAGACAATTATCACCAGTGTTGATAGTGCAATTCTAAGCCGAATATCCCTAGCGGAGTATCCGACCTCACGGATATCGTTCAAGAACATCCGTCTTTTCCTTCCGCAACAATCATCGTCCGGTTTTTACATAGGTAGAAAAGTGTGATGCCACAAGATTTGAATATCCGTGAAGCTCGCAAGGACGACCTCCCTGCGCTGGTGGCTATGTTTTCGGCCGACGCACTCGGCGGTCACGGCGATACCACGGAACCTGAAGCCTTTTCCGATTATGTCAGGGCCTTCGCCGTCATCGAGGCTTCGCCCGATCAGACGCTTTACGTCGCAGAGCGCGGCGGCGAGGTCGTCGGCACGTTCCAGACGATGGTGACGACCTCGCTCACCGGCCGCGGCTCCTCGGCGATGATCATCGAGGCGGTGCAGACGCGCGCCGATATGCGCGGGCAGGGGGTCGGCGGACTGATGATCGAATTCGCCATTGCCGAGGCAAAAGGCCGCGGTATCGGGCGAGTAGCGTTGACCTCGAATGCAGTGCGCAAGGATGCTCACCGTTTCTATGAAAGGCTGGGCTTCAAGCCCTCGCATCTGGGCTTCAAGATGGCTTTGAAATGACCCTTGGCCATCGTGGAATCGCTGGACAATTCGGCTTGGCGACGGCATAAGCGAGGAAACGAATTCTGGTTTGGCTCGCATCTGGCGGGCACAAGGAAAAGACATGTGGAATCTTCTGGTTCAGACCTTTACCTGGTGGAACGGTCAGACGATGGGCACGCGTTTTGCGACCTGGCGTTTTGGCAAGCGCGTCGGCGAGGATGAATTCGGCAACGTCTACTACGAAGGCGGCATGTCCTCCTACGGTCTGCCGAAGCGTTGGGTGATCTACAAGGGTTATGCCGAAGCCTCCGCCATTCCGCCGGGCTGGCATGGCTGGATGCATCATCGCACCGATGTTCCCCCGTCCAAGGAAAGCTACGTCGCCAAGGAATGGCAGAAGCCGCACCGGCCCAACCATACCGGTTCGCCGCAGGCCTATCGTCCGCCGGGCTCTATCGCCGTTCCGGGCGAACGTCCGCGCGTCACAGGCGATTACGATGCTTGGACGCCGGGCAACTGAGACGGCTCGACCGGGCGATCCCAAGACCCGGCTTTTGGCCACAATTGACCTTTACCCGCAGGTTGGCCGCGCTTGACCGCGGCTGTGAACTGAAAATGTCTGGAGACGGGTACATATGAAGCTCTTCACGCGGAACAAGGTCCTGCGTGCCGCCGGATCGCTGCTGGCGCTCTCGGCCCTGCTTCCGCCAGTTGCGGCAAATGCCGCACGCATCGAAAATCCGGTTGCCGTCTTCTCCGGCCTCGACAAGATCACCGGCCGCATCACGACCTTCGACGTCTATGTCAATGAGACGGTACAGTTCGGTGCGCTGCAGGTGACACCGAAGGCCTGTTATTCGCGCGACCAGTCGGAAGCACAGAAGATCGACGGTTTCGTCGAGGTCGACGAGATCACCCTCGACCGCAAGATCCGCCGCATCTTCACCGGCTGGATGTTCGCCGCCAGCCCCGGCCTCAACGCCGTCGAGCACCCGATCTACGACGTCTGGCTGAAGGACTGCAAGGCAAACTCGGATGTTCCGGCTCCTGACGGTGCCAAGGCGACAGCCCGCTAACACCTCTCATCACGCCTTACAGCGCCGCACGCCTTTTCAGACACACAAACAACGACGCTGTAACATTTTGAGTGACGCAGCAGCCTGGATGAGTCTATGCTGTGGGTGTCTTGTTCCTCTTGAAAAGGCCCTTGGCAAAGCGAAGCGCACCGGCGAACACAATGAAAACGAGGACGCCGCCCTTTTTGAGGAAGGCGAGAGCGAGTGCCAGCAATCCCACCTTGGCGGCAATCTTGGCGCCCGCGCCCGCAGCGATCATTCCCGCCATCCCATAGGCTGCGATCTTGTCGCCCTCGACGTAGTCGGTATAGGCCATTCCCTTGTCGAACTGTACGAGTTTGGTGACGGTCGGAATGATGCCCTCGATCTCCTTCAATTGGTCGAGGCCGGCGACGAAGTTGAATTGAAATACGCCCTCGCGGCCGAACACACGCACGGAATAGTTCAGCGTGTGCTGCTTATCGTCGCCGAACATTAGATCACGCGCCCAGTGCAGCGCATGCGCGGATTTGTCGTAGTGCGGCGTGGATGCCCAGCCGACAAGCGTGATCTTCGGAAAACCCTGCTTTTCGCGCTCGACGTTGTTTTCCCTGATGGAATCCTTGATGTTCTGCAGCAATTCGTCGTAATTGGTCGTGGCGACATCGACGTCCGAGACATAGCCGTCGGCGCTGTGTTCCACGGTGGAACCCCAGGCCTCTATATCGGTCGGCGCGTATTTCGCCGGGAAGATCATCCCCATCGTTCCCTCCGCCGCCGCCGGAGGATTTCCCCAGATATCGACGAGTACCGTCATCGCGTCGGCAGGGCTGAGATAGTAGAAGTCGGCGGGCACGTTCAGCGTTGCCTTCGCTTCAGGCAGCTTGATCACACCCTGCTGAAAATCGAGCTTCTCCAGCACCGGCTTTTCCGCGTCGGAAAAATCGGTCCTGCTCGGGAACATATCCTGGTAGGGACGTGCACCGGCTTGACCTGCAAATAAGGTCAAAAGGACTGCGGCAGCAAAATATCGTTTCAAAATTCTATCCCCCGTTGCATTTTTGAACCTAGCCAAATCGGCTGGAAAATCAACGTGCGGATGAAACGATCGAGCTTAAAACGTAAGGTGCGGCGACTCCATCGCTGCTGTCAGCATCGCGGCATAATCGGCCTTCGGAACGTCGATCGCTCCGAACGTCTTCAGGTGCTCGGTGGTGAACTGGGTGTCGAGCAGGGTGAAGCCCCTTTCCCGCAGCCGGTCGACCAGATGAACGAGGCAGATCTTCGAGGCATCCGTCCGGCGCGAAAACATGCTTTCGCCGAAGAAGGCCGAGCCGAGCGAGACGCCGTAGAGGCCGCCGACCAGCTCATCGTCCTCCCAGGCTTCGACGGTATGGGCATGGCCCATGTCGTAGAGCGTCGAGTAGAGCGATCTGATCGTCCTGTTGATCCAGGTGCTCGGGCGCCCGGATGTCTCCTCCGCACAGGCAGCAATGACCTGATCGAAAGCGTGATCGAAACGGATCTCGAAGGGTTTCTTGCGCACCGTCTTGGCAAGGCTTTTCGACACATGGAAATGGTCGAACGGCAGCACGCCGCGCAGTTCCGGTTCGACCCAGAAGATCTCCGGGTCGTCGGCGGATTCGGCCATCGGGAAGAGGCCGATGGAATAGGCGCGCAGGAGAATGTCAGGGGTTATGCCTGGTGACTTCCTGCGCGATCCTGCCATTCCTGTCCTATGCCGCCGGTGTGTTGGCGAGGTAGTCTTCCAGCCAGTGGATGTCGTAGTCGCCGTTGGCGATATCCTGGTTGGAGACGAGATCCTGGAATAGCGGCAGCGTTGTATTGATGCCGTCGACGACGAATTCGTCGAGCGCCCGGCGCAGGCGCATCATGCATTCGACGCGGGTACGGCCGTGCACGATCAGCTTGCCGATGAGGCTGTCGTAATAAGGCGGGATCTTGTAGCCCTGATAGGCACCGGAATCGATGCGCACGCCGAGACCACCCGGCGCGTGGAAGTGCGTGATCGTACCGGGTGAGGGCACGAAGGTGCGCGGGTGCTCGGCATTGATACGGCACTCGATGGCGTGACCGGAAAAATGCACTTCGTCCTGCGTCACCGACAGACCGCCGCCGGAAGCGACGCGGATCTGCTCGTGCACGAGGTCGATGCCGGTGATCGCTTCGGTGATCGGATGTTCCACCTGCAGGCGGGTGTTCATTTCGATGAAATAGAACTCGCCGTTCTCGTAGAGGAATTCGATCGTGCCGGCGCCGCGATATTTCAGCTTCTTCATGGCGTCGGCGCAGATCTGGCCGATCTTCATGCGCTGCTCGACGTTGAGGGCCGGCGAATTCGCCTCTTCCCAGACCTTCTGATGGCGCCGCTGCAGCGAGCAGTCGCGCTCGCCGAGATGGATGGCATTGCCTTCGCCGTCGCCGAACACCTGGATTTCGATGTGGCGCGGCTTACCGAGATATTTTTCCATGTAGACGGCATCGTTGCCGAAGGCGGCTGCTGCTTCCGTGCGGGCCGTCGACCAGGCCTCGATCACGTCGGCCTCGCTCTTGGCGACCTTCATGCCGCGTCCGCCGCCGCCGGCCGTGGCCTTGATCAGCACCGGATAGCCGATTTCGGCGGCCGTCTTCAGCGCATCCTCTTCGGTCTTCACTTCGCCGTCCGAGCCTGGAACGACGGGAATGCCGAGTTCCAGCGCCGTCGTCTTGGCGGTGATCTTGTCGCCCATGATGCGGATATGGTCCGCCGTCGGCCCAATGAAAGTGATGCCGTGGGCTTCGAGGATATCGGCGAACTTGGCATTCTCCGACAGAAAGCCGTAGCCCGGATGCACGGCGTCGGCACCGGTGATCTCGCAGGCGGCGACGATCTGGTGGATGTTGAGATAGCTCTCGCGCGAGGAGGGTGGGCCGATGCAGACACTTTCGTCGGCAAGGCGCACATGCATGGCATCGGCGTCGGCGGTGGAATGAACCACGACGCAGGCGATGCCGAGCTCCTTGCAGGCCCGGAGCACGCGAAGGGCGATTTCTCCGCGATTGGCGATGAGGATTTTCGAAATCATGGGCATGGGCCTATTCGATGACGACGAGGGCTTGGCCGTATTCGACGGGATGTCCGTCATCGACGAGGATCTCGGTCACCTTGCCTGACTTCGGCGAAGGGATCTGGTTCATCGTCTTCATCGCTTCGATGATGATCAACGTCTGGCCTTCCTTGACGGTTGCGCCGACTTCGATGAAGGGGCGCGCGCCCGGAGCCGACGCCATATAGACGGTGCCTACCATCGGTGCATTGACGACATTGGCCGGGTTGCGGCTGGGAGCTGCGGCTGGCGCGGCAGCGGCTGCCGCAGCGGGCGCGGCAAAGGCCGGTGCGGCGATCGGCGCCTGAACATATTGCGGCGTGCCGGCGCGCGAAACGCGGATGCGCAGGTCGTCCTGCTCGACCTCGATCTCCGTCAGATCCGTTTCGTTGAGAATATTGGCGAGATCGCGGATCAGTGCCTGGTCGATACCCGATTTCTTTTCAGCCATGGTGTTGCCCTGTCTTATTCTTATGCCGTGATGTTCTTCAGCGCGTGGAGCGCCAGGATGTAGCTGTGAGGCCCGAAGCCACAGATCACGCCTTTGCATGCCGGCGCGATCATCGACTTGTGGCGGAATTCTTCCCGTGCATGCACGTTGGATATGTGGAGCTCGACGACGGGAATGGAAATAGCGCGGATCGCATCATGCAGCGCGACCGATGTATGCGTATAGGCGCCTGCATTGATGGCAACGCCGACGGCCTTTTCGTCGGCCTCATGGAACCAATCGACGAGCGTGCCTTCGTGATTGCTCTGGCGGAAGTCGATATCGAGGCCGAGCTCGCGCCCTGCAGCCTTGCAGTCCGCCTCGATGTCCTTGAGCGTCTTGCCGCCATAAATGCCGGGCTCTCGTTTACCCAGCATGTTCAGGTTGGGGCCGTTCAGGACAAAAATCGTTTGCGTCATCGAATGTTCCGTAAAAGGTACGACGGCAACCTATAGACTCCGCGAAGGCTGAATGAAAGCCCTTACGGAATGGCCAGCGGCAATCGTGCCACATTTGTCCACATGGTTGAAACACTTCGATTTTGGCGATTTGATGAGCTGGCGGCTGGCGGCTGCTTTGCTCAGCAGGCAGTCTTGCCGCAGCTGCGCATGTTCTTGACCTTGGCTTCGAGATCGTCGAGCCCGACGGCGCCAGGCACCAGTTCATTGCCGATCACATAGGAGGGCGTGCCGCTGATGCCGAGACTGGAGGCGAGCTGGTAGGTCGCCTGGACTATACCGTCATTCGGGCTCTTTGCCATCTCGGCGCGGATCTTGTCCGCGCTGACGCCGAGCGAAGCGGCGACCGCGATCGCTGTTTCGTCGGAGGCACGGCCTTCGGTGCCGAGAAGGGCAACGTGGAAATCGGCATATTTCTCCGGTGCGAGCTTGCGGAAGGCGTCGGCCACCTTGTGGGCGGCGACCGAATCCGGCCCGAGGATCGGGAATTCCTTGAGGATGAAACGGACGTTCTTGTCCTTCTTCAGCATGGCCTGCATGTCGGGAAGCGCATGGCGGCAGTAGCTGCAATTATAATCGAAGAATTCGACGACAGTGACATCGCCCTTGGGATTGCCGAGCGTGACGTCGTTCTTTGAATCGAAAATGTCGGTGGTGTTCTCTTCGATCGCCATATTGGCTTTCACCGACCGCTGGGCCTCCTGCTTCTTCTGCAGCGCATCCTGGACTTCGAGCATGATCTCGGGGTTCTCGATCAGGTATTGCTTGATGAATTCGCCGAACTCCTTCTTCTGCTGGTCGTCGAGCGCTGCCGCGGGAAGCGGAAGGGCGATCGATGCGGCAAGCGCCAGTGCGGTGAAGGTCTTCGGGAAGAATGCCATGTTATCCTCGTCATCGGCGGGATGGTCGTCTCTTCGTCGAGAAGACCGTCGCCGGGTTAATGGACTTGAATGCGTCGCGTCAAGGTACGGTGCGTTCGGTTCTGCTCAAACAGGAATTTTTCATCCCCGTGCGGCCCTCGCGGGATTGTGATGAGCCGATTAATGCGGCAATTGTCGGGCCGTCACTGAAGAAGCTGAGCGAGAAACGATCTTGTTTTCCATATCGAAACGCAGCGAAGTCGAGCCTTTTCACGCCATGGACGTCCTGGCGGAGGCGACGAAGCGGCGTGCGGCCGGGTATCCCGTCATCTCGATGGCGGTTGGCCAGCCCTCGCATCCGGCACCTGAGGCGGCCCTCGAAGCGGCGCGCGCGGCCCTTGCCGAAGGCCGGATCGGTTATACCGATGCGCTGGGGACGGCGCGGCTGAAATCGGCGCTCGCCTGGCACTACAAGGATCGTCACGGCCTGGAGATCGATCCCAAGCGCATCGCCATTACCACAGGTTCTTCGGCCGGCTTTAATCTCGCCTTCCTGTCGCTTTTCGATGCCGGCGATGCGGTGGCGATCGCAAGACCGGGTTATCCCGCCTATCGCAATATCCTCGGCGCGCTGGGCCTGAAGGTTCTGGAAGTGCCGGTAACGGCCGAGACCCACTTCACCCTGACGCCGCAAAGCCTCGAAGCGGCGCAGAAGGAAAGCGGCATCACGTTGAAAGGCGTGCTGCTCGCAAGCCCGGCCAACCCGACCGGCACGGTGACTGGCCGCGATGGGCTGAAGGCGCTTGCGGATTATTGCGCAGCCCATTCCATCGCCTTCATCTCCGATGAAATCTACCACGGGCTGACCTTCGCCGGCGAGGAGGCAAGCGCGCTGGAGCTGACCGACGAGGCGATCGTCATCAACTCCTTCTCCAAATATTATTGCATGACCGGCTGGCGAATCGGCTGGATGGTGCTTCCCGAGCGCTTGGTGCGGCCGATCGAGCGGGTGGCGCAGAGCCTCTATATCTCCCCGCCCGAGCTCTCCCAGATTGCCGCCACGGCCGCTCTGAGCGCCGGCGCCGAGCTCGATCGTTATAAGGCGAGCTATGCCGCCAACCGCGATTTGCTGATGCGGCGACTGCCGCAGATCGGGTTTTCGATCGCCTCGCCGATGGACGGGGCCTTTTACGTCTATCTCGACGTCACCCGCTTCACCAATGACAGCATGGGCTTCGCCAAACGTATGCTCGCTGAAATTGACGTCGCCGCCACGCCCGGTCTCGATTTCGATCCGCTGGAGGGAAATCGAACCTTGCGTCTGTCCTATGCGGGCTCGCAGGCGGAGATTGCCGAGGCGGTGGAGCGAATCGCAGCCTGGCTGAAATAGCGCTCGCGGCTGCTTACTCTCTTATCGCTCAGCTACGCGACGAAAACAGTGAGGCAAGCGTCGAAGACGGTTTGTTGTTCAGCCGCGGCACCACCACGAGCTGCTTGATGTCGCCGCGCTTGTAGGCGGCGAGGAAGCGGCGGTAATCCTTGAAGGAGACACAGCCGTTGGAATCGCCGTTCTTGCCGAGCATGTAGGTATGGGCGAGTAGGCCGACACGGTCATAGATGGCGTCGGAACCTTCGACCGGCGTTAGCCGCAATGCTTCGACGCCATGGAAAAGGCTCTCGCGCATGGTGAGGGCATAGGTGTGCGGCGGCGTCGGTCCACGCATCTTCTTGTTGGCGAAACGCGGGTTGTCGCGCATCTTGCCGAGCCCGGAATGGGCCTCGAGGCGCTCGCCGTTCGGCAGATAGACGGTGCTGTTTTCGATATCGTAGATCGCCACGCCTGCGCGCAGCTTCGGCGAGAAGACCGGCTTATCGTAGCGCGGCACTGCATCGTCCTCGTCATCTTCGATCGGCGAGTTCGGCTGGGCGTAGGCAAGTACAGGCTCGCCAGAGCGCTGCGAACCCTTGGAGGCCGGTGTCGGTTTGCCGATGAGGCCATCGGGACGTGCCATCGGCAGCGGCACCGAACCTTCATCCGGCGCCAGCACGAGATCGAAGGGGGGCGCGTCGTCCGCGGCGGCGACGACGTCAGGTGTGGGTGCCGATACGGGAATGGAGGCGGTTCTGACAAGAGGTGTAGTTGGCTCGACCGGGGCCGGCGCGATTTGCCGGGATCCGGCATCGGCAAGAGCAAGCAGGGTCGGGAGTTCGGCTGCGGCGACCGCCTCCTTCGAGGGAACGATGATCCGGTCGCCGTCGTCTTCGTCCGTCTCTGCCGAGGCGAGCTCGACCGGCGCCGTCACGATGACATCGTCCTTGCGGAATTTGGCGCTGTCGGAGATCGCCGCCACGACCGGCTGTTCGGCAGCCATGGCGAGCCGATTGTTTTTGGCGAGAACCGCGAGCGCTGTCGCGGCGGCAGCGGTCTTTTCGGCATGGGATTGAATGAGGCTCGCCGTCAGCGGTACCTTCGGCTTCGCATCGAAGGCGGCCAGCCGGTCGGCCTTGCCGACATGGATCAGCCTCTCGTGACGCGGTGAAGGCGCCAGCTTCGGCGCAGTCGCCACCTGTGCCAGGCGATCCGGCGGAGAATAGGGAGCGGCTAACGAGTGCATCGTCGCGAAGGTCGCGATCAGCCATGTAGAGGTCAGAAATCCGGCGCCGACAACACCGTAAAGGAAACCGCGAGATCTGCGCCAACGGAAAGCAGATCCGCCAAGAAGGGTGACGTCATCGAACGTCCCGACCGCAAACGCCATACTACACTCGTCTTTCAAACTCGCTACGCAGGCCGGCGGCACTGACTGACTAAACTTTGCCGGGGCCGGTACAGGCGCAAATGGGCCGAATTTAGACCACCCACGACGTCCGACTGTCTCGCAAGGATGACGAATTATGGTTTCTAATTTGTTTACGCGGCGTTGCAGTTTTTCACGACGTCTCAAAAAGATGCGTTGGGGCGTCTCAGGCGCGCTCCATCACATAACTTCCCGGCGCTTCCTCGATCGCGTTCAGCGCGTCGCCGCCGGGTTTGCGGGCCGGCACGCGTCTGCCGTCATGCGTCTCGATCCAGGCCTGCCAATGCGGCCACCATGATCCCGGGGTCTCCGTCGCCTGCTCGAGCCAGGTCTCGTAGTCCCCCTTGGCGGGGCCGCCGGTCCAGAATTGATACTTCTTCCTGTCGGGCGGGTTGACGACGCCGGCGATATGTCCCGAGCCGGTCACGACGAATTCCACCTTGCCGCCGAAGAATCGGCTGCCGAGGAAGACGGACTTGGCAGGTGCGATGTGATCCTCGCGGGTGGCGAGATTATAGATCGGGATTTTGACGTCCTTCAGTGACACGGACTTGCCGTCGAGGATCATCTCGTTCTGCGTCAGCGCATTGTTGAGATAGCAATTGCGCAGGTAGAAGGCATGGTTTGCCGCTGCCATGCGGGTCGAATCGGCGTTCCAGAACAACAGGTCGAAGGGCAGGGGATCCTGGCCCTTGAGGTAGTTGTTGACGAAATAAGGCCAGATCAGCTCGGAGGCGCGCAGCATGTTGAAGGCCATCGACATCTTCGTGCCGTCGAGATAGCCGGCCGCCCGCATATGCTCTTCGAGCGATTCAAGCTGCTCCTCGTCGACAAAGACCTTGAGGTCGCCGGCATGGGTGAAATCGACCTGGGTGGTGAAGAGTGTCGCAGTCTTGATGCGCTTGTTCTTCTCCTTGGCATGCAGCGCCAGTGTCGCGGCCAGCAGCGTACCGCCGACGCAGTAGCCGACGGCGTTGACATCCTTCTCGCCGGTCGCTTTCTCGATTGTATCAAGCGCGAAATCGATGCCTTCGCGGGCATAGGCCGTCCAGTCCTTCTCGGCGTGGCGCGCATCCGGGTTGACCCAGGAAATGACGAACACCGTCTGACCCTGGTCGACGCACCATTTGATGAAGGATTTTTGCGGGTTGAGGTCGAGAATATAGAACTTGTTGATCCAGGGCGGGCAGATCAGCAGCGGCCGCTTCAGCACCGTTTCAGTCGAAGCCTCGTACTGGATGATCTGGCAGATGTCGTTCTGGGCGATCACCTTGCCTGGTGTCAGCGCCATATCGCGGCCGACGGCGAATTTCGTCATGTCGGTCTGGCGAAGACGAAGATCGCCGTTTCCGGCAGCGATATCCTCGGCCAGCATCTTCATGCCGCGCACCAGATTGGCGCCGCTGGTCGCGATTGTCTCGCGGTAGAGTTGCGGATTGGTGGCGATGAAGTTGGTCGGCGAAAGCGCTGCCGTGATCTGCTTCACGTAGAAGCCGGCCTTGTGCTTGGTGTGCTCATCGAGGCCATCGGTTTCCGACACCATCTTTTCCACCCAGTCGGTGGTGACGAAATAGACCTGGCGGAGAAAATCGAAGAACGGATTCTTCTGCCAGTCCTCGTCCGAGAAGCGCTTGTCCTTGCGGGTGTCCGGCTCGGCAGGCGTGGGATCGCCCTGCATTCGCTGCATCGAGCGCATCCAGATGCCGAAGAACGAGGACATCAGCTGCGTCTGTGCCTCGAAGGTGCGGCGCGGATCGGAAATCCAGTATTCGGTGACCTTGGAAAGCGTCTTGACCATGTCGGTCATCGGATCGGCGGCGCTCTCGGTGATCTCGCCGCGTTCGCGCGGCGCAAGCCAGGCAGACGCTGCTTGTCCTAGATTTTCGAGCGCCCGAGCGAAATTCATCGCCATGGCCTCAGGATCCTTCAACAGATAGGGATCGAGATCGTTCGCGTCGAAGCCGGTCTTGCCGCCATTCTCCTGCTTGCTGTCGGTCACCATTTCCTCCGGCGGCAGCACCACTCTTTTTATCCATTCGTTGTACATCGTGATCGAACGAGAAAACAAGTTCCACCCGCATCGGCTCATGCTATTGCTTTGTGGCTGCGACAAATTTAACAGTCGAAGCAGTCAAAACTGGATTTTTGAGGCATGACGAAGAACGGCATTCGGCGCATCGCAACCTTCAACCGCACCGCACTGATCTGCGTCGCGGCGGCGATGGCTCTTGCCGGATGCAATCTGACGGCGGAACAAAAGGCCGCAGCCGCCGCCAAGCGAGCGGCGCCGACCGCCGTCGTCATGCCGGCCACTAAGGGCGAGGCGGCCGAGGGCGGCCTTGCAAAATACCCGGACGGCTATCCGAATTTCGGCGCGCCGCTGACCGCCGCCAATGTCCAGATGAGCGACGAGCAGGCGGCCGAACTGCAGCATCAGCTGACGGCACTTGGCGCCCGGCGCAAGGCCGGCACGATCTCGGAAGCCGAATATCAGGCCAAGGTCGCCGAAATGCGGCGGCTGGCCGCCGAGCACGGCACTGATACGCTGTCTGAAATCTCCAAATAGACCTTGCCTTTCAGGCAATTTGGACGCAAAGCCATTCCGAATGGATCGGAAGATGCAATTTTCCTGATAAAGCGCGTTACGCGGCCTTTCCGTCAAAGATTCGCCGCGTCGCTTGGGTCTGATGAATACGGCGTTGCGATTCTGAAGTTCGTGTCGCAGCCGCCGGGAGACGGAACGAACTTCGACTGCGGCCCGAAATGCCGCCTTTCCATGGGGAATGAGATGGAAGAGTTTCACAAAGTCCGGCGTTTGCCGCCTTATGTTTTCGAACAGGTCAACCGTTTGAAGGCAAGCGCGCGAGCGGGCGGCGCCGATATCATCGATCTCGGCATGGGAAACCCCGACCTTCCCACTCCCCAGTCGATCGTCGACAAGCTGTGCGAGGTCGTGCAGGATCCGCGCACGCACCGTTATTCCTCTTCCAAGGGCATTCCGGGGCTGCGCCGCGCCCAGGCCGCCTATTATGCCCGCCGTTTCGGCGTCAAGCTCAACCCGGATACCCAGGTGGTTGCCACCTTGGGCTCCAAGGAAGGCTTCGCCAACATGGCGCAGGCAATCACGGCGCCTGGCGACGTGATCCTCTGCCCGAATCCCACCTATCCGATCCACGCCTTCGGCTTCCTGATGGCGGGTGGCGTGATCCGTTCCATGTCGGTGGAGCCGGATGCGAGCTTCTTCGAACCGCTGGAACGCGCCGTCAAGCATTCGATCCCGAAGCCCTTGGCGCTGATCCTCAACTATCCCTCGAACCCGACGGCTTTTGTCGCGACGCTCGATTTCTACAAGGACGTCATCGCCTTTGCGAAAAAGCATGACATCATCGTGCTTTCCGATCTTGCCTATTCGGAAATCTACTTCGACGGCGCCCCGCCGCCGTCGGTTCTCGAAGTGCCGGGCGCTATGGACGTGACCGTCGAGTTCACCTCGATGTCGAAAACCTTCTCCATGCCCGGCTGGCGCATGGGCTTTGCCGTCGGCAACGAGCGACTGATCGCAGCGCTCACCCGCGTCAAGTCCTATCTCGACTACGGCGCCTTCACGCCGATCCAGGTGGCGGCAACGCACGCGCTGAACGGCGATGGTTCCGACATTGCGGAAGTCCGCAACGTCTATAAACGTCGCCGCGACGTCATGGTCGAAAGCTTCGGCAAGGCCGGGTTCGACGTGCCGCCGCCGGCTGCGACGATGTTCGCCTGGGCGAAGATCCCGGAAAAGTTCCGTCATCTCGGTTCGCTGGAATTCTCCAAGCTGCTGGTCGAGAAGGCCGACGTCGCCGTTGCCCCGGGCATCGGCTTCGGCGAAATGGGCGACGACTACGTCCGTCTGGCACTTGTCGAGAATGAACACCGCATCCGCCAGGCTGCGCGCAACATCAAGAAGTTCATGTCGACGGCAGACGAGACGATGCACAACGTCATCTCGCTGAACGCACACCGCTAATCCAACCGTTGGGCAGCCGCGTCATGCGGCTGCCGCCACACAGACATTTCAGGATCGATCCATGGCAGATGCCCTCAAAATCGGCATTGCGGGCTTGGGCACCGTTGGCGCCTCGCTTGTCCGCATCATTCAGCAGAAAAGCAACGAGCTTGCCGTCACCTGCGGGCGTCCGATCACCATCACCGCCGTTTCGGCACGTGACAAGGCGAGGGACCGCGGCATCGATCTTTCCGCTGTTACCTGGTTCGACCGGCCGGAAGAGCTTGCCGAAAAGGGCGATATCGACGTCTTCGTCGAGCTGATGGGCGGCGCCGAAGGGGCTGCCAACATCTCGGTGCGTACGGCACTCCAGCGTGGTCTCCATGTGGTGACAGCCAACAAGGCGCTGCTTGCCTATCACGGCGTCGAGCTTGCGACGATCGCCGAGGAGAAGGGGTCGCTGCTGAACTTCGAGGCGGCGGTCGCCGGCGGCATCCCGGTCATCAAGGCCCTGCGTGAATCGCTGACGGGCAATTCCGTCTCGCGCATCTATGGCATCATGAATGGCACCTGCAATTATATCCTGACCAAGATGGAGAAGGAGGGGCTTTCCTTCGCCGAATGCCTCAAGGAAGCGCAGCGGCTGGGTTATGCCGAGGCCGATCCGGCCTTCGATATCGAGGGCAACGACACGGCCCATAAGCTTTCCATCTTGACGACGCTCGCCTTCGGCAATCAGATCGCCGCCGCCGACATCTATCTCGAAGGCATCACCAACATCTCGATCGAGGATATCCACGCCGCTGCCGAACTCGGTTATCGCATCAAGCTCTTGGGCGTTGCCCAGCGCACCGATACCGGCATCGAACAGCGCGTCCATCCCACAATGGTGCCGGTCGATTCGGTCATCGCCCAGGTCGACGGCGTTACCAATGCAGTGGCGATCGAATCCGACGTGCTCGGCGAACTGCTGATGGTCGGCCCTGGCGCCGGCGGCAACGCCACAGCCTCGTCGGTGCTTGGTGATATCGCCGATATCGCCAAGAGCCAGCCGGGCGCCCAGCGGGTGCCGGTGCTCGGCCATCCCGCAACCACACTGGAACCCTATCGCAAGGCGCAGATGCAGAGCCACGAGGGCGGCTATTTCATCCGCCTGACCGTGCTCGACCGCACCGGCGTCTTTGCCAGCGTCGCAACCCGCATGGCCGAAAACAACATCTCGCTGGAATCGATCGTCCAGCGCTCCAAGCAGCACCTGGCGCCATCGCATCACCAGACCATCATTCTCGTCACCCACGCGACGACGGAAGACTCGGTGCGCAAGGCAGTCGCTTCGATCAAGTCGGAAGGTTACCTCTTCGGCGAGCCGCAGGTGATTCGCATCGAGCGGCCGAAAGAGGAAGGCTGAGCCTTTTTCCCGTCCCGGAGGACCGTTAAGCCGCCCTGTTCCTGCAGGGCAGTTTTTTCTGTTATCTATTCAACCTTCCGTTACGGAAGTCTATATTAACAGATATCGAAATATTGATATAACTAAACCTAAGATGGTGAGTCGTCTGGGTGGAGAATTTCATGAGTAAGGACAGCCACGCCGGGAAGGGGTATGGCTACCCGAGCGATGTGCCGCCGAACCCTCCTGATATGCCTGAGGAAATCCTCAAGCCGGCCTACCGTGAAATTCCTGAAGAGGTCTCTGATGAGGCTGAAGACGAGGAAAACACGGAAGGCCGTAACTGGGCCATTCTGCTGACGCTGTTTTCGTTCCTGCTGGTGCAGTTCGCCGGCATCGCCCTGATCGTCTGGGCGGTATTCTGGTAAAAACCCGTGTCTGCAAATCCATCGCTATGTTATCTCCGCTGCTCCTGTAGAAAGAGCAGATGAAGTCAGCGGAGTATGGCATGGCAGATCTCGTCGATCCGGTACAGCGCGCGTTTCTCGGCGTGGAGAAATCCGCGCTCGACAATCGCTGGGTCGCGCGGCTCGACCAGGCAGGGCAGAACCGCGCGCTGGCCATGTCGCAGATCCACGGACTGCCGGATCTGATCGCCCGGGTGCTGGCCGGGCGCGGCGTGACGGTAGACGAGGCGATCGAATTCCTCGACCCGACGATCCGCAGCCTGATGCCCGATCCCCATAAGCTGACCGATTGCGAAAAGGCCGCAAATCGCCTCCTGCGTGCCATCGAGCGCGGCGAGAGCGTCGCGATCTTCGGCGACTACGACGTCGACGGTGCAGCCTCCTCGGCGCTGATGTTTCGCTTTCTCAGCCATTTCGGCGTCAGGGCGACCATCTATATCCCCGACCGCGTCTTCGAAGGTTACGGCCCTAATCCGGCGGCGATCAACCAGTTGATCGATAACGGTGCTGAGCTGATCGTCACCGTCGATTGTGGCTCCACCAGCCACGAGGCGCTGGCCGCCGCTGCCGCGCGCAACATCGATGTCGTCGTCATCGATCACCACCAGGTGACACATGAGCTGCCGCCCTGCCATGCGCTGGTCAACCCGAACCGCGAGGACGACCTCTCGGGGCAGGGGCATCTTTGCGCCGCCGGCGTCGTCTTCATGGTGCTGGTCGCGACGCTCCGGCTGCTGCGCGCGGCCGGCAATAAGCGCATCCTGGCGATCGACCTGCTGCAGTGGCTGGATATCGTAGCACTTGCGACGGTCTGCGATGTCGTGCCGCTGAAGGGCCTTAACCGCGCCTATGTGGTGAAGGGGCTGATCGCTGCCCGCCACCAGAGCAATGCCGGGCTGGCTGCACTCTTCCGCAAGGCGGGGCTCGCCGGCCCGGTGACACCCTATCATTTCGGCTTCCTGATCGGCCCGCGCATCAATGCCGGCGGGCGGATCGGCGACGCGGCACTCGGAAGCCGCCTGCTGACGCTCGACGACGCCGGAGAGGCTGATGTGATCGCGCAGCGCCTCGACGAGCTCAATCGAGAACGCCAGGCGATGGAGGCGATCATGCTGCAGGAGGCCGAAGCCGAGGTGCTTGCCGAATATGGCGACGGCGAGGGTGCCTCCGTCATCGTCACCGCCCATGAGAAATGGCATCCCGGCATCGTCGGGCTGATCGCGGCGCGGCTGAAGGAAAAATTCAAACGGCCCGCTTTCGCGATCGCCTTCGATCCCTCCGGCCGCGGCACCGGCTCGGGCCGCTCGATCAACGGCTTCGACATGGGCAGGATGGTCCGGGCTGCGGTTGACGAGGGTCTGCTCGTCAAAGGCGGCGGCCACGCCATGGCCGCGGGCCTGACGGTTGAGCGCACCGATCTCGGCAGGCTGAGGACCTTCTTCACCGAGAAGGCCGAGAGGACGGTGGCCAGCCTCGTCGCCAACGAAACGCTGAAGATCGACGGCGCGATCGGCGCAAGCGGCGCCACCCTCGAACTCATCGACCGCCTGGAGGCCGCCGGCCCCTATGGCTCCGGTCACGCACAGCCGCTCTTTGCCATACCGGCGCATCGCCTGCGCGACGCCCGCCTGGTCGGCGAGAAACATGTGAAGGTGACGCTGGAGGCCATGGACGGATCGCGACTCGACGGCATCGCCTTCCGCGCCGCCGATACGCCGCTTGGCAATCTTCTCATCAATTCACGCGGCGCCAACCTGCATGTCGCCGGTTCGCTCGGTGCCGATCATTACCAGGGCGCACGCCGCATCCAGCTGCGCGTCTGCGATGCAGCGCCGGCGAAATAGAGCAGTCGCGCAAGAGCGCTGACGATGTGGAGTGTCAAGGGAGAGAAAGTGGTACGCCCTAGGGGAGTCGAACCCCTCTTCCCAGAATGAAAATCTGGTGTCCTAACCGATAGACGAAGGGCGCTTCCTTCGTGGTGGCGCCCTTATAGTCAGCGCCTTCGAAGGCCGCAAGCGCCAAGGCGCGAAAAAATCATCGTTTTCGCCGATTTATTTTGGCTGTGGAAAAATGAGGCGCAAGCTGCGGCGGAGCGGAGACAAATCAAACCGGCGGGCTAGGATGGGCAGCGTCGCGCGAACCGAAGGGTTCTCCTCGAGGGGACTGACAGGGCCGGCCGACGTCGATCGAATGACGACGGCCTATCAACAGGATGGTACGCCCTAGGGGAGTCGAACCCCTCTTTACAGAATGAGAATCTGTCGTCCTAACCGATAGACGAAGGGCGCAGGCAGCTTCGTTAAAATAGGAGCGCGCGCCGGCTTCTGCAAGCGGAAGTGATGGCTTCTATATGGAGAGAAAGTGGTACGCCCTAGGGGAGTCGAACCCCTCTTCCCAGAATGAAAATCTGGTGTCCTAACCGATAGACGAAGGGCGCTTCCTTCGTGGTGGCGCCCTTATAGTCAGGCGTTTTGAATCCCGCAAGCGGAATTGCGGTTTTCTTTCAAAAAAATGACAGGAAATCCGAGCGCGGTCGAGAAGCCGATTATTGAAGCTGAATCAATAGGCTGCCGGTTGTTTCTTTAACGAGACGAGGTGCTGCTGCCGTAACGTAATGCGAAAACCGCGCGGCCGTCAGATCGCTCTTGCCGTCGCTATTGGTGCGCGCTTGCCGCCGCAGCCCCAGTTCCAGTCACGGGTTTTGCCGGTATCGAGGTGAACCGAATCCGTGTGGCAGTAGGTGCCGACGCCGCCGCGGTCCGGCAACGAGCGGATATAGGCGGCGATGTCCCATTTCGTCACGCCGTCGATCTGGATGTCGGCGGCCTCGCAGCTCTTGTGCATCGATTCGTCAGCGCCGCCGACGAGGCGGTTATGCTCTTCGTCACGGTAGCCGGAGGTAATGATGACCGGCCGGCCGAAATGACTTTCGACCATCTTGATCACTTTCAGCAGGTCGGGCTTGAAGCAGCCGACCTCGACCTTGTCGTTCTGGAGATGCAGCCCGTTCGGCGCGATGCGCGTCATGCCGGGCAGGGCCGCCTTGTGCAGCAGGCCGGAAAGGCTGCCAAGCAGGTTCTGCTTCGGCGCACTGTAGAGCGCGTTCATCGTCGAGGTGGGAATGCTGCCCGTCGCCAACGACGCTGTCTGCACGGGCGCAAGCTGCGTGCTGCTATTCTGTGAGGATTGCTGCGGCAGCACCGGCTCCGCCGGCTGCTGGGGCACGGGCGGCTGGCTGTAGACGCTGCTTCGCGACGGTGCTGCACCTTCCACCGGCACATAGGCCTGCGGCTGAATGACGGTGGACGTGCTGTTGTTCTGCGGCGGCGGCTGGTGATCGGAAAAGATGCTCATCGCCTGCGCGTTGATCCTAGTCGACTGCAGGACGAGCCCGCCGATATTGGCGGGCGCCGCCGTTGCCGAACCGGCGGGCGGGACGGCTGCATTCGGATCTTGTGCTACGACCTGAGGCGCGCCTTGGGCGCCGGAGACGTTGACCAGCCGGGGATCGCTATAGACCGAACGTGGGGCAGGGCTTGCAGGCGCTGCCGTGGCGAGCTGCGGTGCTGCTGCGGCTTGCACCGCCGGAACCGCCGCCGCCGAATCGAGCGCCTTCTTGTCCGACGCGCAGCCGGACAGCGCCAGCACCGAGGTGGCGATCAGCAAAGCGCCCGTCACGGGCATCCGCATCTGCATGTTAAGCAAGCGACAGTCTCCAGTTGATGCGGAAAATCGGCGAAAAACGCTTCTCTTCCGCTTCGAGTCGCCAGGAGATTGCCTGCGGCGTCGGATCGCGGCAAGCGCCGAGGCGCCGGCCGGACCCGAAATCGAAAAAGCCGCAAGCCTCGCAAAAGCCTTGCGACGAAAACCCTTACCAGGCGCCGGTATTGCCCATCGAGGCCCAGGGCTCAGCGGCCGGAAGCGGGCTGCCTTTCTGCAGGATTTCGATCGAGATGCCATCGGGCGAGCGCACGAAGGCCATGTTGCCGTCGCGCGGCGGCCGGTTGATGGTGATGCCGTTGTCCATCAGATTCTGGCAGGTGGCGTAAATATCGTCGACCTCATAAGCGAGGTGGCCGAAATTGCGACCTCCGCTATAATCTTCCGTGTCCCAATTGTAGGTAAGCTCGAGGCAGGGGGCTTTTTCGCTGCGCGCACGGTCGACATCGTCGCGAGCAGCCAGGAAAACCAGGGTGAAGCGGCCCTTCTCGTTTTCGTGGCGGCGAATTTCCTCCAGTCCGAACAGCGTGGTGTAAAAGGCAAGCGAGGCGTCCAGGTCTTTGACACGAACCATTGTATGTAGATAACGCATTCTATTTACTCCTTTATTGGGGCTGGCTTTTTTCGGCGAACCGAGGTCAGCTTCGGGCAAGTCAACTTTATAAAATGTGCACCTGGGAATAACCGAAAACTAGGACTTGCGCTTATCCGTTACCAAGATGTTAATCTTGATTTCAAGAATCAGTTAACCGTAACAGTGTGACGCGTATTCGAGGGGCTGGCGACAATGGCTGACAGGATTTCATCGAACGAATACTCCGACCTCGACGAGCTATCAGGAGAGGCGGTCGATCTTGTTGAAATCACCGGCGTCGTCAAGTGGTTCGATGTCGCCAAGGGTTTCGGCTTCATCGTGCCCGATAACGGCTTGCAGGATGTTCTCCTGCACGTGACCTGCCTGCGCCGCGACGGTTACCAGACGATCCTCGAGGGAACGCGCATCGTCGCCCTTATCCAGCGCCGCGAGCGCGGCTATCAGGCCTTCAAGATCCTCTCGATGGACCAGTCAACCGCGGTTCATCCCTCGCAGCTGCCGCCGGTGCGCACCCATGTGCAGGTCACCGCGACGAGCGGCCTCGAGCGTGCACTCGTCAAGTGGTTCAACCGCACCAAGGGCTTCGGCTTCCTGACGCGCGGCGAGGGCACCGAAGATATCTTCGTGCACATGGAGACGCTGCGCCGCTTCGGCCTGACGGAGCTCCGCCCCGGCCAGGTGGTTCTTGTCCGCTTCGGCGACGGCGAAAAGGGCTTGATGGCCGCAGAGATCCATCCCGACGTTCCGAGCCCGGCAAGCCGGTCGCACTGAACATGCGCGGCCTAATCCTATTTGATGCCATCAGAAGCGCCTTATTGGCGCTTTTTTTCATGGTCGCGCTGCCGGCCTTGGCTGACGAGGAGATGCGGTTCGACAAGGAGCCGCTGCTGATCCAGACCGCTGCGGGCAAGGTGCTGCATTTCACCGTCGAAATCGCCTCGACCCCGGATCAGCGCGCCCACGGCCTGATGTTTCGCAAGGTGATGGCCGACGATGCCGGCATGATCTTCGATTTCGACGAGCCGCGGCGCGTCACCATGTGGATGGAAAACACCATCCTGCCGCTCGACATGCTTTTTGCCGACGACACCGGCACGATTCGCCACATCAAGGAAAAGGCAGTGCCCTATTCGCGCGACATCATCGATTCGATGGTTGCGGTGAAATACGTCGTTGAACTCAATGCCGGCATCGTCGCCAAACTGGGAATCAAACCTGGCGACAGGATCGTCAGCGCTACGACGACCAAGAAGGCGAAGTGACGGCGCATGCGAGCCGCGATGCGGCTGTCAAGGAATTCAACAATATCGGGATATTTGAATGGTCGGAGTGGAGAGATTCGAACTCCCGACCCTCTGGTCCCAAACCAGATGCGCTACCAGGCTGCGCTACACTCCGTGCCGTGAATGGCAGGGGAGATACACGGTTCACCTCCCCGTCGCAACCCATAAATCCAGCACAGGCTGGAGATTTTCTCGCCAGCCTGTGGATGCAGTTAGAATAATCTCGGATGTGCCGTCAATTTGCCGGCGAGGCGCAATGGACGTCGGGACGGATCGGCCTTAGCCGCGGGCGAGCAGGCCGATATATTGGGCGTAGCTGATGGCAAGGTAGAAGAAAGCTGTGATGCCAGCACCTATCACAATGGCATTGAACTCCGCCGAACGTCTCATCATGCGTGCAAATCCACTGAAATCGATTGAGCCGTAAACTAGTGCCGAGGGAAGGCAGCGGCAATCAGGTTGTGATCACAAGGTGAGACAAGCGGTAATATTGCGAAATCCGGCCGGCAATCCCCGGATTTGAAGGGGAGGCGGGGCCGGCATCCCCTCGACATGCAAACGGAGTCGGCAGCGGCGTCCTTCACCGCCTTTTTTCTTGAAAAAGCGGGGATTCGCGGCTAAGCAAAATTCATCTCTTTGCGTTATCCTCAGCGATGATGCAAAAGGTCCGGTACGGGCCGGCAACGGGATTGAGATCATGAAAGGCGGGCGCTGCCCGCATAGTCGGAGACGCTGCAGTCATGTCTGCCAAGATCTATCGTCCAGCCAAGACCGCCATGCAGTCCGGCAAGGCCAAGACCCATCTTTGGGTGCTTGAATACGATCAGGAGTCGGCGCGCAAGATCGATCCGATCATGGGCTATACCTCGTCGGGCGATATGCGCCAGCAGGTGAAGCTCACCTTCGAAACGCAGGAACTCGCCGAAGCCTATGCCCAGCGCAACGGCATCGAATACCGCGTCATCGCACCGAAGGATCCGGTCCGCCAGGTTGTCGCCTATCCCGACAATTTCCGCTATACCCGCACGCAGCCCTGGACGCACTGAGATTTCTCGTCCAGATATGCCGCATCCGGTCGCGCTCGTGAGACGCGGCCAACAGACGGCCCCTTAGCTCAGCTGGATAGAGCACCTGCCTTCTAAGCAGGTTGTCGCAGGTTCGATTCCTGCAGGGGTCGCCACAAATCCAATGACTTGAAGCCGCCGCGTGACCAGCCCGAAGGGGCCCGGTCACGCGGCGCTCACATTGACCGCCGTCCGGCCAATCCCGCGTACGGCGGCCGGACGGGCGTCCCTAAAGCGCGTCGCGATCTTTCGCTCCTCGCGCTTTAGGTCTCTGTTTTCGCGCATGTCGTTGTCGCAAAACCGCTGCGCACTTTTGCGCGACATGCTTTAGCTAGAAGGATTGAGTCCGGTCGCGCAGCGGCCGGTCCTTTGCGCGACCGAACCGTCACGGGCCTCCATCATCTCGCTGATTAGTGGGCTTCGTACCGCTCTCCAAGTTCGTCGACGATCAGCAGCGTGCGGCCGCACAACTGCTTCTGGAAACGGAGGACTCGCCGCTAAAGCACGATGCGTAGATTCAAAGAGTTAGAGCGCCGTGCGTCCGAAAGGACGCACGGCGCTCTATACCGGTGCGGAATTATTGTTCGAACTTATCTCGCAACGCTAGAAACGCGGCGCCACTTTGATCACCGGCAACCTTCCGTTCGACGAAATGGACGGAGACCTTGGGATTCGAGCGCCTGACCGGCGCTTTGCTGGACCGCATCACCCACCACGCAACATCCTCGAGATGAACGGCGACAGCTATCGCCTCGCGCAAAGCCGCGCCCGAAAGGCCGGCTGACACCTGTCGAAAAATCGCGGCGCGCAGATTGCGCGCCGCGTGGCTGGTTTTTACTCCGGCGTCGACATATCTCCGGATTGTTGGCACGATTGTTGTGGCGATCGGACGACCGCCACAACGGGTACGGCCTACAGAAGAAAATCGCCTGTCCCCAGGTGGACGAGGCCCTTCATCTGAACCTCGAAATCACGAACGCCGTCGCCGTTCAGGTCGCCCTGGATAACGGTAGCGTCGTTCGCGGATCCAGCCTTGTCTTCATAGTGCCAAGCGAGCGCGCCAGCCTTGTGGTCGAAAGAGGCATCCTCCTGCGCCAGGAAATGGAAGGTTCCATTGCCCTGCGCAGAGCCATTCGCATCTATCGCCGAGAAGTCCATCTTATCGACGCCGTGCTGGAAGTCGGTGATGACGTCGCGGTTCGAGCCGGACCCGATTTCCGTCGGTGCTTTGAAGACAAACGTATCCGCGCTGACGCCACCGGTCATGATGTCCTTGCCGGCACCACCGATGATGACGTCCGTGCCGGCGCCGCCGTTCAGCTTGTCCGCGCCGGCCCCGCCATCGAGAACGTTGCTGCCGCTATTGCCGGTCAGCACGTCGTTGTAGCTGGAGCCAGTCAAGTTTTCGATGCTGACGAACTTGTCGCCGGTGGCATGCCCGCCCGATGCGGCCCCAGTCGCCAAGTTGACGTTGACCCCGCCGGAGCCCGCATAGCCCGCCGTGTCCTGTCCGGTACCACCATTGATGACGTCCCCGCCGGCGCCGCCGCTGAGCTTGTCCGCGCCAGCCCCGCCATTGAGAACGTTGCTGCCGCCATTGCCGCCGGTCAGCACGTCGTTGTAGCTGGAGCCCGTCAAGTTTTCGATGCCGGCGATCTTGTCACCGGTGGCTTGCCCGCCCGATGCGGCCTTAGTCGCCAAGTTGACGTTGACCGCGGTGGAGCCCGCATAGCTGGCGGTGTCGTTGCCAGTGCCGCCGTCGAGCACGTCCGCGCCGGCGCCGCCCTTCAACACGTCACTACCGCCGAGACCCTTGAAGGTTTCGTTGCCGCCGTTGGACTGGCCGGTGTGTGGCATGATGTCGTTGCCGTTGGTCCCGACGAATTCCTTCGTCGGCGTGGTTGGCGTTCCCGGTTGTGTCGGTGTGGTTGGCGTTCCCGGTTGCGTCGGCGTGGTTGGCGTTCCCGGTTGCGTCGGCGTGGTTGGCGTTCCCGGTGCTGCGCTGGAGCTCGATTCGTAGGCACCGACATCGACAGTTCCAACGACGCGAGCGTGGCCGTCCAGATCGTCCGAGGCGACGCCGTACTTGTTGGTTCCGTGGTCGATCGCCAGCGAGCCGGAGCCGAGGTGGAAGTTATCGCTCGCTGCCCCCGAGAATTTCGGGTCGACGCCGAGCTGGTTGCCGTTCGCCGCGCTCGGCATCGCGTTGCCGCCGTCGGTCTTGACCGAGGCCTGGCCGGCCGTGCCGTTGTAGGTGATGTTGTTGGCCCAGACGACGTTAGTGTTCTTGTAGCTGTCGGTCGACGTGTTATCGATCGCGGTGTTGTTCTTGTTCAGCGATGGGTCCGCCACGGCGATGTTGTTGACCCAGGTGTTGTTGCTCGACGCCGAATTGCTGAGCTCGCCGCGCCAGGTGCCGCTGTTCTGTGGGTCCTGATTGTTGTGGTATGCGGTGTTGTTTTTCACCGTGACGGAGTCGCTCCAGGTAACCTGGATGCCTTTGCCGCCGTTCTCGTAGACGAGGTTGTTCTCGACCAGGGTCTTGAACGTGTAGTTCGGATGACCGCTCGCCTGCGTGCTCTGGAAATCGTCGATGATGATGCCGTTGCCATCGGTGTGCGCACCCGACTTCGTGACGTTGTCGTGCGAGATGTTGTTCCGCACGATCGTCCGGTAGCCCTCCGTCGAAGTATCGCCGGTGATGTTCCGGTTCTCGTAGATCGAGATGCCCGAGAACCAGCCCGTCGATGCGTTATTGTAGGTCTCGTTCCCTTCGATTTTGATGAAGTCCGACTGGTTGAACTGGATGCCGGACTCGCCGCTGCCGTGGACCTTGTTGTTGAGAACTGAGATGTGGTGGACGTTGTTCGCTTCGATGCCGTCGCCTTTGGCGCCGCCGATGTCAAAGCCGTCGATTGTCACGTAGTTGGCGTTGACGCTGATCGCGTTCCACGAGCCCGCGGGCGGCCGGATCAGCGCCCCGCCGGGCACTTCCGAGCGCAGCGTGATGTCGGCTGCCGCCGAGCCGTCTTTGTCGAAGTTAATAGCTTCGTTGTAGGTCCCCGCCTTCACCACGACCTCGTCGCCGGGCTTAAGGTTCGCCGACATCGCCTCGCTGATCGTGCGAAAGGGAGAGGAGGTGCTGCCGTTGCCGCCGTTGCTGCCAGTTGTCGCTACGTAGTATGTTGTCATGGTCTTGTTCCTCAACCCCCGCCCGTTAATATTTGTGGTTAATCCTGCTTTACGGCGGCAGGTTATAGGGCGACATTTTGGAGGGCGCAACAGCAACGCAACAGTAAGTGCTTGAGAAGCATAGCCTTATTGCTGCCACAATATCCGAATCGATCCAAAGTTACGTTTTGAAATATTTGGTGAATTTCGAGTCGCCCAAAATGTGGCGGTATTAATATCTCGCCTGCCGCGAGTTATTCTTTCTGCAACCAGAGCGACATGCGTCCATTGAAAACTTTAGAAAAACCTGATGCGCGTGGCTGGATTGCTCCCGCCAAATGCGGAATCGACATTTTTTTCTGAATTCGGCAATTTTGGGCAGCATCGCCTTACGATTGGTGCTGATCGAGATGGTAATGGGAGGTCGACAGTATCGATTCGACCAACCCATTGCCCAGCATTTCAAGCGCCACCGCGTTCCCGCCGAGACCATCGGGCATGCGGTGTGACTATACTTTGGCTGCGGACTGATGCCTGGTCCAGAAGCGTGAGACTGACTGAAAGGCGCCTCAAGAGCCATCGTCGCTATTCTCTCCAAAGCAAGTTCGCGGAGCGTGTTCACATTTCGTTCCTATGGTGCTAGGCTCACCTTCCGCGACGGGCGAGGGGAGGCCTTATGGATCAAAGGGGCAAGTTTGAGCGACTGAAGGCGCTTCACCAGGGCGACAGGGCTTTTGTCATCCCGAACCCATGGGACGCCGGTTCGGCTCGCCTGCTCGCGAGCCTTGGCTTCGAGGCGCTTGCGACTACCAGCGCGGGTTACGCCTTTTCCAAAGGCAAATTGGATTCATTTGCGAGCCTTGGACGGGATGAGCTCCTTGAGAACGCCGCCGAGATCGTTGGCGCTGTTGATCTTCCTGTGTCTGCCGACCTTGAAGATGGCTTCGGTGCGTCGCCAGAAATCTGTGCGGAAACCGTCCGCCTGGCCTGCGAAACCGGACTTGTCGGCGGATCAATCGAAGACGCAACAGGCAATCCTGCTGCCCCGATCTACGACCTATCGCAGGCCGTTGAGCGCATCCATGCTGCCGCGGAGGCTGCACGCGGTCTACCTTTCCTTCTCACTGCGCGGGCGGAGAATTATCTTTGGGAGAGACCCGATCTGGAGGACACCATCGAACGGCTGCAAGCATTTTCGGCCGCCGGGGCAGATGTGCTTTACGCCCCCGGCTTGCCTGATATCGAGGCAATCAGAACCGTTTGTGGGGCCGTGGACAAGCCAGTCAACGTGGTCATGGGTTTGAAAGGGCGAAAATACTCGGTTGCCGAACTGTCGAGCGCCGGAGTACGGCGCGTGAGCGTCGGCGGCTCTTTCGCGCGGGCAGCGCTGGGTGCGTTGATGCGCGCCGCTATGGAGGTCAAAACAGCCGGTACGTTTGAATATGCCGACGACGCGCTCTCCGCTGCATTCGCCAGCCAACTGATGTCACGGGAGAAGCGGCGGGACAGGCTATGAGTTGGGCCGAGAAGCAAAGGTTTCCTCAAGGGACCGCTGCGGCAGTTGGTCTGTCTGCAGCAGGCCGTCCCGGACGGAACGTCACGACGACTTTTTTCGCGCGGATGAAACCATCCAACCCGTAACAGGGCTGGAGTTCGATTTCGATGTCTTCCGGTCCTTTTGGCAGGGCATAGTAGCCGGCTCGGCCACGATCTGTTGCGTAGCGGAGGATGAGACCATTGATCACGTTCTGGTGGCTGAAGCCGTCCAGCTGCAGGTCCATGATATCTTCGAAGGCGAAGGTGACGACTGCGTGCTTGTCAAGGATGCGGTATCCATCTTGATCAACGGCATCGGTGCAAATCCAGCCGTGTATCTTCAGCTCGCAGATGCCGGTGCGATTGAGTGTGAGGCTCAAAATTTCCGCGTCATGAAAGGTCGGCTTCTGGCCGAACCACGCCAGCAGTTCCGGACCTCCGGCTATCTTCTCGTAGGTCATCTCATCTCACACGGCAGATTGGTGATGGCATACAGATAGCCATCTGTCGCCGGCCTGCGAGCCTGACACCGCAAGCCTGTTTAGCGACCTTGAAAAATTTTGATCAGCTTCGGTGTGAACCTGTGGCTTTTGATGTCAACGAAATCGTCATAGGTGGCGCGACCAGAAATCATCGCTGCGAGAAGCCGGCTGCAGGCAACCCGCGGAGCATCTTTGTCCGAAGCGTTTGTCACAAGACCAGCATTGTGACGGGCGTTTGCATCGAAGCTCTTCACGCAAATATTGACTGCTTCATTTCTCGCTCTTGCACTGCCCTGCGTTAATGTGACGAAAGAATCATACTCCTGACGCGTTGGCGTGCAGGCAGTCAGCAATCCCATGGCAATCAATACTGTCACGATACCAGCGCGCATTATTATATTATTCCTTTGATGACCCATTGATCGACGTTTGATGTTTATTTCGATTCGTGTGACGCGGGATAGACCATCTGCGAAATTGCGAAGGCCGATCAGAAGGCAGAAATGCCTTGCATCAAACGCGCTTGAAATGGCGAAGCCAGGAAGATGTGCGCGGCTCGAATTCGGCAGTCGTTCCGTTATTCGTTAAAGCTCAGGAACGCGGTGTCCCTATCTGTTCGAGCGGCGGATTTGCACTGCTCGAGCGTTTCCGCAAATTCTTCTCTGGAATCTGCTTGAGCGATCTCAGTGAACGACTGAGAGGTAACGGATGCCGGCTTCATCCGCCGCTCTCATCAGCGCTTCCCGTGCGGCGTTTGGCGGCGTCGTGCCGCGGATGGCGTCGAGGCATGTCCTGACCGCCACGACGTACTCCTCGCCATCATCGCCCGGCCATTCGGAAATGAGCATGGTGGCTGCATCTCCGAGGGTTCTGACGATGCTGTATTTTTCCTGGCCGCTCATGAGGATCCTCAGCGCGGGAAACTGATGCGATGTGTACCGATTCATTACATTTGGTCCTTGCATCATAAACATATTAGTAACTCTGCAAGAAGCGTTCCAACTGACGCCCCAGGATGATTATCTTCTATGAATCGGCAAAGCAGTCGGCAACGCTTCTCCAGGCAGGAAGCCGGGAACTTGTTTTAAACACATTGCCGTCATATTGATTCATCTATCGAAATTGCTTGTCGAGCTTGGTTTGCGCCCCGGCGTCCCAGCTGATCTTTCCTTTCAAAATCGATTTCTGCGCCGTCCGGCAGCAGCCGGAGGGTGATTGTCATGCCGGTTGAGGGGGAATCGTCATGAATGCAGTCAATTCTTTGATTGACGCAAGCCTCCGCCAACACCATCGCCGCTGCCTGATATGCCTTCGGTCTTTGACCGCGGATGTCAGTGGCGGCATTCCGGCTGGGTTTTCCAGCCATTGAGGAGAATTTCATGAGCAAGACCAATGCAGAGGCACTGTTGCGCAAAGCGCAGCGCCAGGTTGCCAATACCAGCGGCGGCGGCCATCTCGGCGGCACCAACTTCGGTCAGGGCAATGACGCCAAGACCTCGTCCGGAAGCGGCAATCGCCCGGCGGGCAAGGGTCGGCCGCCAGCTGGCGGCAAACGCTGACTATAGCGCCGCGCGTCTTTCCGATTTAAGGAACTATGCAGAGGTCGCGATTGAAGACAGCCCCGCCAAAATGGCGGGGTTTTTGTTTGATAGGCTTCTGAAGGGCACGGCTCTTCTCAGCGATCCAGGAAATGTTCGAAGTAGATCTGGGGGATGGGATAGGCGTAGACGCCTCTGTCGACGAAGCTGCGCCTATAGAGGCAATTTCTGAGAGCCGCATTGTAATGCAGGCTTCGCGGGTTCGGCGAGCCTCGTCGCCATGAGCTTGCCTCCGGCACGCAGCGTTGCAGTGCCTTGTCGTATCGAGCAAGGAGGACCGGGTCGGTGTCGACCCGAATGCCGCTATAGGATTGATAGTTTGAAGGAGATTCTGCGGCCGAAATACAGGCAAGGCTAAGTGCAACACCAACGACTGCCATCAATCTCATCGGATTTAATTCTCCCCTGATCGATTATCGAAGTATCGAGCCGAACGTTATTGGTTCCAGTGCCTGCGGGCAAGCGGACGCCCTGTTCCGGCGTCCGCATCTGCCCGAGACGTTACCCGCACAGCTGCCGCCACAGAAATGGCGGCAGCTATCCGTCATCGATCAATCCAGGAGGTCGGCCGGTACCTTGCCGCCGTTTTCCGAAAGCCGCTTCATCAGCGCCTTGTGCAGCCACATGTTCATTTTTGCGGAATCGTTGGTGTCGCCGGTATAGCCGAGTTCGGCGGCAAGTTCCTTGCGCTCGGTGAGGCTGGCATCCATCCCGACGGCTTTCATCAGGTCTACGATCGAGCGGCGCCAGTCGAGTTTCTGGCCGCTCTTCTTCACGGCAGCGTCAAGGATCGGGACGATATCGACTGTGGCTGTGCCTGGCGCGGTGGCCGTGGGGACCGGCTTGCTCTGCGGAGCAGAGGCCGCAGGCGCCGGACTGGGGGCAGCCGACGGTGAGGCAGGCGCTTGCGCCGGCTCTGTCTTCGGCGCGCCGGCAGCAACGGGTTCGGCTGCTTTCGCCTCTCCGAAGATTGCATGTTTGATCTTGTCGAAAATGCCCATTCTAAACCTCCAGTTCCATCAGATGAGAACAAGCTGAAACATGGACTTCCCGCCTGATATATCCAGACGGAAGGGGAGTTATTTTTAGCAATCTAAATCGGAGGTGGAAAAGTCCATTCGGGGGAAGGGTGTAGTCGATCTACACGAAAACGCTGCAAATGGATCAATCAGGGCCAATCGTATCGCGAACTGAGATTTGCTTGCTGGCTCTAAGTTTCCTGGTCCAATGGGGGTGGAAATACTCCGTCGGCTCTCCAGGCGCTGCGAGATATGTTTGCTTTTGGCACAGTCTGTCAGATAATTCGTATTCCAATAACCGTAAAACATCATCGCACGCCCCCGAACCGACTTGCCGCGCCGTCTCGTGAAACCTTCGTCATCTCTCCACGTTGCCTTGCCATGGACGTCCTGTAGTTGCAGGCGTCCGATCGATCGAAGGTACGCGCGTTCCTCGATTTTCGACTGCCGGGCAGATCGCTCGGCGGAATGGAAACGGAGGAAAACATGACCCATAACCACAATAGACTCTCCTTTGCAGTGCTCGCATCCGCCTGCGCCCTCCTTGCCATGCCGGCAGGCGATGCGCGTGCGCTCGATGTCGGTGTGTCGGTAAATGCAGGCAATGCCGTCAGCGCCGATGTCGGGGCTTCGATTGGCGGCGGGAGCGGCATCAGCGCCGATGCCAATGTTTCCGCTGGCGGCTCGAATGGCGTCAATGCCGATGCGACCGCCAATGCCGGTAGTGGCCGAGGCATCGATGCCGCTGTCAATGCCAGCGCCGGCGGCAGCAATGGTCTCGACGCAGACGCCAACGCCAGGATCGGTGGTGGGCGCGGCGTCAATGCCGATCTCAATGCACGCGCCGGCGGTTCTGATGGGCTCGATGCCAACGCCACGGCCTCGGTCGGCAGCGGTAATGGCGTCGATGCCGATCTCGCCATCGGCAGGGTAGATGGGGCAGGCAGCAACGGCAGACCCGCGGCTGAGCGCAGCCTCAGCGCGTCGCAGATCCGCACCCTGGAGGCCTTCCGGGCGAGGCCCGTCAATGAGCAGCGCAAGATGCTCGTCCGTTGCGCTGATATCTCCGGTTCAGGCGGCTCCGATTCCGGTCTTGCCGGTCTCTGCAGTCTGCTGCAGGCAACAGCTTCCCGCTGAACGCAAAAGACCCGCCGAACCGGAAGGTGCGGCGGGTCTTTTCAAAGGACGCTTCGATTTAATGCAGGATCTGGCTGAGGAACAGCTTTGTGCGTTCGTGCTGCGGATTGTCGAAGAACTCGGCCGGCGAATTCTGCTCGACGATCTGGCCCTGGTCCATGAAGATAACGCGGTTGGCGACCTGGCGGGCAAAGCCCATTTCATGCGTGACGCAGAGCATGGTCATGCCTTCCTCGGCAAGACCCACCATGGTGTCGAGCACTTCCTTGATCATTTCGGGATCGAGTGCCGAGGTCGGCTCGTCGAACAACATGATCTTCGGGTTCATGCACAGCGACCGGGCGATCGCCACGCGCTGCTGCTGGCCGCCGGAAAGCTGTCCCGGATATTTATTGGCCTGCTCCGGAATCTTGACCCGCTTCAGAAAATGCATGGCCACTTCCTCGGCCTGCTTCTTCGGCATCTTGCGCACCCAGATCGGCGCCAGTGTGCAGTTTTCGAGGATCGTCAGATGCGGGAAGAGGTTGAAGTGCTGGAACACCATGCCGACTTCGCGCCGCACCTCGTCGATCTTTTTCAGATCGTTGGTGAGTTCGGTGCCGTCGACGACGATCTTGCCTTTCTGATGCTCTTCAAGGCGGTTGATGCAGCGGATCATCGTTGACTTGCCCGAACCCGACGGGCCGGCAATGACGATGCGCTCGCCGCGCATGACCTTCAGGTTGATGTCGCGCAGCACGTGGAAATCGCCGTACCACTTGTTCATGTTGACGATCTCGACCGCCACTTCCGTTGCGGAAACGGTAAGCTTTTTCGCTGGAGCTTCAGCCATGACTATTTTCCCTCATTCTTATCGTTGTAGCGTTCTTATCGTTTGTGGCCGGTATCGAGATGGCGTTCCATGAAACCTGAATAGCGCGACATGCCGAAGCAGAACAGCCAGAAGATGAAGCCCGCGAAGATCAGGCCCGTGATCGGCGTGACGGCGCTTGCCCAGTTGGCATCGGAGAAGTTCAGCTTGACGATGCCAAGCAGATCGAACATGCCGATAATGGTGACCAGCGACGTGTCCTTGAACGTTCCGATGAAGGTGTTCACGATGCTCGGGATGACCAGCTTGATGGCCTGCGGCATGATGATCAGCCGGGTCTTCTGCCAATAGCCGAGGCCGAGCGAATCGGCGCCTTCGAACTGTCCCTTCGGGATCGCCTGAAGGCCGCCGCGGATCACTTCAGCCATATAGGCCGACGTGAAGATCGACACACCGATCAGCGCCCGCAGCAGTTTGTCCACGTTCCAGCCTGTGGGAAGGAAGAGCGGCAGCATGACACTTGCCATGAACAGAACGGTGATCAGCGGAACGCCTCGAATGACCTCGATGAAGGTAACGCAGAGCATCCGGATGACCGGCATCTTCGAGCGGCGTCCCAGCGCAAGCAGAATGCCGACGGGTAGGGAGACGGCAATACCGACAAAGGACAGCACGAGCGTCACCATCAACCCGCCCCAGAGCGGAGTCTCCACCACTTCGAGGCCAAAGCCGCCGTGAAGAAGCCAGAAGGCGATGACCGGCAGGACGGCGAAGAGAAGAATGGCGTTCAGGCCCTTGCGCGGCGCCGACGGGATCAACATCGGAACCAGCAGCAGAATGAACAGGATCCCGACGATCGCCGGCCTCCAACGCTCACCGAGCGGATAGCGGCCGAAGATGAACTGATCGTACTTGGCGCTGATGAAAGCCCAGCATGCGCCACTCCAGCCGTCCGGCTGGATGCCGCCCTGGATCGTCGTCGCGCAGAATGTGCGGTCCGGCCCGGACCATACGGCCTGGATGAACAGCCAGTTGACGAGATGCGGCACGGCCCATGTGATCAGCGCAAGAGCCAGGATCGTGAGGATCACGTCCTTCGGAGTTGCCAGGAGATTGCGACGTATCCAGGCGACGGCTCCCCTCTCGCCGGGGGGCGGCGGTTCGGCGGCTAGGATGGACGTTCTGACGAAGGGTTTATCGGCGACCGACATCTTATCTCTCCACCAGTGCCATCTTGGCATTGAACCAATTCATGAACAGCGACGTGAGAATACTCAAGCTGAGATAGACGATACCCCAGATGCAGACGATCTCGATCGCTTGACCGCTCTGATTGAGGATCGTGCCACCGACGGCAACGAGATCCGAGAAACCGATCGCGATGGCGAGCGAGGAGTTCTTGGTCAGGTTCAGGTACTGGCTCGTCAGCGGCGGGATAATGATGCGCAGCGCCTGCGGCACCACGACAAGTCTCGTCACGCTCGACGGATGCAGCCCCAGCGCGCCGGCGGCCTCGGATTGTCCCTTTGCAACGCCGCGAATGCCGCCACGAACGATCTCGGCGATGAACGAGGCGGTATAGAAGGACAGAGCGAGAAACAGCGACATGAATTCGGGGCCGACGACGGAGCCGCCCGTGAGGTTGAATTTTCCGGCAACCGGAACGTCGAAGGTGAGCGGAAAGCCAGAGACAACGAAGACCAGCAATGGCAAGCCGACGATCAGCGCGATCGCAGTCCATACGGTGTGGAACGGCTGGCCGGTTGCGGCTTGGCGTTTGTGGGCCCAGCGCGCGATGATGATGGTCGCGACAATCGCAATCAGCAGGGCGATGCCGACCGCTATCATGCCTGTCTCGAAGATTGGCTTCGGGAAGGCTAGTCCTCTATTGTTGAGGTACATGCTGAACGGCAGCCCCACCGACTCGCGCGGCTGCGGCAAGACGGAGAGAACGCCGAGATACCAGAAAAAGATGACGAGCAGCGGCGGAATGTTGCGGAAAACCTCGACATAGACCGTGCAGAGCTTGGCAATCAGCCAATTGCGCGACAGCCGGCCGATCCCGATCAGGAAGCCGATGATGGTCGCCGTGAAAATACCGGTCACCGCCACCAGCAAGGTATTCAGAATGCCGACGACAAGTGCGCGCGCATAAGTCGAGTCACTTGAAAAGCCGATCAGCGACTGGCCGATTTCGAAACCGGCGCGACCGCGAAGAAAGCCGAAACCCGATGCCGTATTGCTGCGGGCAAGGTTCACGGCCGTGTTGTGGGCCACCCACCACACAAAGCCCACGAGAATAACAATTGTTAGAACCTGGAAAAATATGCTCCGGTATTTCGGGTCGTACATTGCCGACCGGAAACTCCAGCCGGTGCCATGCAAAGGTGTCGTATCCACAGCCTCATGCGTCATGCCGCGCCAATCCCCTTGTGCCCGTTTTCGGGCTTTCTTTTTGCTTTTTGGAAGATGGGAGGGCGGCTTGGCCGCCTTCCCGGGATTTCATGTCAAAGCTCGATTAACGAACCGGCGGTGCGTACTGGATGCCGCCCTTGTTCCAGAGAGCATTCAAGCCGCGTGCGATCTTGAGCGGGCTACCCTGGCCGATGTTGCGCTCGAAGATTTCGCCATAATTGCCGACGCCCTTGATGACGTTGGCGGCCCAATCATTGGTCAGGCCGAGATCAGTACCAATCTTGGTGTCGGTCTCGCTGCCGAGGAAGCGCTTGATATCCGGGTTCGGCGAGTTTTTCATCTCGTCGACATTTGCCTGGGTGATGCCGAACTCTTCGGCATTGATCAGCGCATAAGCTGTCCAGGAAACGATATCGAACCACTGATCATCACCCTGACGGACGGCCGGGCCAAGCGGCTCCTTGGAGATGATCTCGGGAAGGATGACGTGTTCGTCGGGATTTTTCAGCGTCAGACGCAACGAATAGAGACCGGATTGGTCGGTCGTGTAAACGTCGCAACGACCGGCGTCGTAGGCCGCGTTGACCTCAGGAAGATTTTCGAAGACGACCGGATTGTACTGCAGATTGTTCGTCTTGAAGTAATCGGCGAGGTTCAGCTCCGTGGTCGTGCCCGACTGTACGCAGATTGCGGCGCCGGAGAGTTCGAGAGCCGACTTCACATTCAGGCCCTTGCGAACCATGAACCCCTGGCCGTCATAATAGGTGACAGGACGGAAGTTGAAGCCGAGTGCGGTGTCGCGATTGATCGTCCAGGTCGTATTGCGCGAGAGGACGTCGATTTCGCCGGACTGCAGAGCGGTGAAGCGTTCCTTCGCATTTGTCGGCGTGTACTTGACCTTGGTGGGGTCGCCGAACACGGCCGAAGCGACGGCCTTGCAGAAGTCGACGTCGAAGCCGGCCCAATTGCCGGAAGCGTCAGGTGCGGCAAAGCCGGTAAGGCCGGTATTGACGCCGCACTGAACGAAACCCTTTGCCTTGACGTCTGAGAGAGTGGTGGCGGAGGCAGCCGAGGCGCCAACTGCCAAAACTGCT
Source organism: Rhizobium sp. CB2179 (assembly GCF_057653455.1). Classification (NCBI taxonomy): domain Bacteria; kingdom Pseudomonadati; phylum Pseudomonadota; class Alphaproteobacteria; order Hyphomicrobiales; family Rhizobiaceae; genus Rhizobium; species Rhizobium sp. CB2179. Next base: position 1,709,356 of record NZ_CM172781.1, read on the forward strand.
GCGCCGATGGCGGCGGACAGGAGCTTATTTTTCATTTTCCCAACCTTTTCCGTTGTCTTATCTTTTCTTGTGGAGAGTGCGTGCCGACAATCCGTGCCGCCTCCCCATTTGTCTCGACACCCTCCCGGCGCGAGTGACCCTATCACAGTCGCAAATGTCACTATGGTCAAGTGTCGCGCCTAATAATTGCGGCGAAATGCAACATTTTGGCAGATAGCGCTGCATTCATGGGCGGTTGGCTAGGAAATAGGCGTCCAGTTGCGGAAAAATAACGCGAAAAACGAAATTTCCATCATTTCGGACCGTCGCCTGCAACCGATCTTCAAGGGGTTGACCCGAAACGGCCGGGCGTCCAAAAGTCAGGTTTCGCGACCCCTCGCAAAGGCTATTCCCGACATGAAAGACAAAGACAGCTTGCTACAGAATGCCGGCATCAACACCCGCCTGACCCATATTGGCAACGATCCTTTCGACTATCACGGCTTCATCAATCCGCCGGTCGTGCATGCCTCGACGGTGTTGTTTCCGAACGCCCGGGCGATGGAGACGCGCACGCAGAAATACACCTACGGAACGCGCGGCACCCCGACGACGGATGCGCTCTGCGAGGCGATCGACGCACTCGAAGGCTCGGCCGGAACGATCCTCGTGCCCTCGGGCCTTGCGGCCGTCACCATTCCGTTCCTAGGTTTCGTCGCGGTCGGCGATCATGCGCTGGTGGTCGACTCGGTCTATGGCCCGACGCGCCATTTCTGCGACACGATGCTGAAGCGCCTCGGCGTCGAGGTGGAATATTACGATCCGGCGATCGGCGCCGGCATCGAGACGCTGTTCCGGCCGAACACGAAGCTCGTTCACACCGAGGCTCCCGGCTCCAACACCTTCGAGATGCAGGATATTCCGGCGATCTCGGCGGTCGCGCACCGCCACGGCGCCGTCGTCATGATGGATAATACCTGGGCGACGCCGCTCTATTTCAGGCCGCTCGATCACGGCGTCGACATCTCGATCCATGCATCGACGAAATATCCGTCCGGCCATTCCGACATCCTGCTCGGAACGGTTTCGGCCAATGCCGAGCACTGGGAGCGGCTGAAGGAGGCAAACGGCGTGCTCGGCATCTGCGGCGCACCCGATGATGCCTATCAGATTCTGCGCGGATTGCGCACCATGGGCCTGCGCCTCGAGCGGCATTATGAAAGCGCGCTTGATATTGCGGAATGGCTGCAGGGCAGGGAGGATGTCGCCCGCGTGCTGCATCCGGCTCTGCCGAGTTTTCCCTCTCATCATCTCTGGAAGCGCGATTTCAAAGGCGCCAGCGGCATCTTTTCCTTCGTGCTGGCCGCCGACGGCCCCGAGAAATCAAGAGCAAAGGCGCATGCCTTCCTCGACGCCCTCAGGATTTTCGGTCTCGGCTATTCCTGGGGTGGCTTTGAAAGCCTCGCTCTGCATGCCTATCTCAACGATCGCAAGGTCGCCAAGGCGCCCACGGATGGTCCGGTCATCCGCCTGCAGATCGGCATCGAGGACGTGGTCGATCTGAAGGCCGATATCGAACGGGGTTTTGCGGCGGCAAGCGCGGTCTGATCAGACAAGCTTTGTCGTCGCTTGTGAAACCTCAAGGCAGATCTGCAGCCCGATAGCCGTAGATCCAGTCGAGATCGGCCGCCAGGCTTAGCGGCGGCTTGAGGCCGAGCACGAGATCGCGGCCGATCCGGATCGGCCCTTTCGCATGATAGGCGAACCGGTTGAAGGCGCCGCGCTGGCGAAGTCTCGCAATGCGTGGCGCCCGATGCCTTTCGAAGCGTGCCAGCGCTTCCGCCATGGGGCTATTCGAAAGAAACGCCGCCAGTTCGTAGGCGTCTTCGATCGCCATCGCCGCTCCCTGTCCGGCAAAAGGCATCATCGCGTGGGCGGCGTCGCCGATCAGCACCGTCTTTCGGCCGTCCTGCCACGTGCCTGATGTGGTTTCGAACAGCGGCCAGAACGTTAGCTTATTCTGTCTGTCGAGCAGCGAGACGATTGCGGCATTCCAGCCGGAAAGGCGTGCCCGCAGCTCGGCGCGCTGTTCGGCCGTCGGCTCGCTTTGCCAGGCCTGCGGCGCGGTATTGCCGGCGGTGATCGCCACCATGTTGAAGCTGCCGCTTTCTCTGAGCGGATAGCAGACGAGGTGCGCCGAGCCGCCGAGAAAAGCCGAAACGCTTGCCCTATCGAGGAAACCGGGCGCCTCATTTTCGGCAATGGTGAAGCGGTAGGCGATATTGCCGGAAAAGCGCGGCGAGGGGCTGCCCGAAATGGATTGCCGGAGCTTCGACCAGACGCCGTCGGCGCCGATCACGACATCGGCCGCCCGCTCGAAAGGCGGTAGGGTCGCATCGATCCGCACGCCAAGGTGAAGCCGGCAGCGCGGATCGGCCGTAACCGCTGCCAAAAGGGCTTTCTGCAGCGTAGTGCGGTGCAGAACGCCATAGGGAGCGCCCCAGCGTTCCCGCGCGAATTTGCCTGCCGGCACGGCCGCGAGCTGGCGGAGCGACCCGCCCGATATCAGCCGGATCGCGTCCGGCTCGAGCCAGACCTTTGACAGTCCTTCAAGGATGCCGAGTTCGGCAAGGATGCGGGAGGCGTTCGGCGAAACCTGCAACCCGGCGCCGATGTCGGTGAGTTCGCCCGCCTGCTCGAAGATCTCCGAACTGATGCCCCGGCGCGAAAGCGCAAGGGCAGCTGTCAGCCCTGATATCCCGGCGCCGATGATGGCGGCATGTTCGACCGGCATTGTCGGTCCGATCCGAATCTGGACTGACTACGCCGCCTTCACGTGGAAAACGCAACCGGCCGGATTGGTCTGGCTGGGCTTGAGCGCGGAATTGAAGCGATAGAGTGTCGAGCAGTAGGAACAGACCTTCTCGTTGTCGTCGCCCATGTCGATGAAGATATGCGGATGATCGAAGGGAGCCGAAGCGCCGGTGCACATGAATTCCTTGACGCCGACTTCGATAACGCGGTGACCGCCGTCGTTCTGGAAGTGAGGAATGTTGTGGCCGGCCATGTCGCTCTCCGAATGCTTTGAAATGTGCGCGAACCTTATAAGCCTTCGCCGCAAATGTGTAGAGCCAAAGCACTACGCCAGGCACAGTTTTTGGCTTCACGATGAAAGGCCGCTCGATTATGGTCGCGCCAAAAAGGAAGGCCAGATGAACCTGAATACACCCACATTTTCAAGCTTCACCCATGACGGATTGCAGCTCGCCTTCTTCGATGAGGGCGATCCGGCCGGTGTGCCGGTGTTGTTGATCCACGGCTTTGCCTCGACCGCAAACGTCAACTGGGTGCATCCGGGCTGGTTGAAGACGCTTGGCGATGCCGGCTACCGGGTGATCGCTATGGACAATCGCGGCCACGGGGCAAGCGACAAGCCGCACGATGCCGAAGCCTATCGCCCATGGGTCATGGCCGGCGATGCGATCGCGCTGCTCGACCATCTCGGCATCCCCGAAGCCCATGTCATGGGCTATTCGATGGGCGCGCGCATTTCCGTCTTTGCCGCGCTTGCCAATCCGCATCGCGTCCGTTCGCTGGTGCTCGGCGGCCTCGGCATCGGCATGACCGACGGCGTCGGCGACTGGGACCCGATTGCCGATGCGCTGCTGGCGCCCTCGCTGGACGCGGTGACGCATGCCCGAGGCCGCATGTTCCGCGCCTTCGCCGAGCAGACCAAGAGCGACCGGGTCGCTCTTGCCGATTGCATCCGCGGCTCGCGCGATCTCGTCGCCCGCTCCGATATGGCCAAGCTCGACATGCCGACGCTGATCGGCGTCGGCACCAAGGATGATATCGCCGGCTCGCCGCAGGAATTGGCGGCGCTGATGCAAAATGCCGAAGCGCTCGATATTCCGGGCCGCGATCATATGCTCGCCGTCGGCGACAGGGTTTTCAAGCAGGCGGTGCTGGCCTTCTATGCAAGGGTCGCCCATTGCTGACAACATCGTGATGCCGAAAAACCATGCTAAAAAACCATGGCGACGGCACCCATTTATGTTATTGCCGTTTTCCTCTATATATTGGCATTCCGAAAACGGCATTCCGGCTGGCAGCGAGGAGAGCGGCGATGGTCGCAAAGACTGACATTCGTGCTTTTGACACAGGCCATCCGCTGAAGGTGATGGATCCCATCTGGGACAGCCTGCGCGAGGAAGCCCGGCTCGCCGCCGAACGGGACCCGGTTCTCGCCGCCTTCCTCTATTCGACCGTGATCAACTACCATTCGCTCGAGGAATGCGTCATCCACCGCATCTGCGAACGTCTCGATCACCCCGACATGCAGGCGAACCTGCTTCGCCAGACCTTCGAAGAAATGCTCCTCGACTGGCCGGACTGGAGCTCCATCCTGCGCGTCGATATCCAGGCGATCTATGACCGCGATCCCGCCTGCCTGCGCTTCATGGAGGCGGTGCTTTATTTCAAGGGCTTCCATGCGCTGCAGACGCATCGTCTCGCCCATTGGCTGCTGAACCGCGGCCGGCGTGATTTTGCGCTCTATCTGCAGAGCCGCTCCTCCAGCGTCTTCCAGACCGACATCAACCCGGCCGCCCGTATCGGCAAGGGCATCTTCCTGGATCATGCCACCGGCCTCGTCGTCGGCGAGACGGCCGTCATCGGCGACAACGTCTCGATCCTGCACGGCGTCACACTCGGCGGCACCGGCAAGGAGGGCGCCGACCGCCATCCAAAGATCGGCTCCGGCGTCATGATCGGCGCCGGTGCCAAGATCCTCGGCAATATCGAGATCGGCTATTGCTCACGCGTCGCCGCCGGCTCCGTCGTATTGAAGGCGGTGCCGCCCAAAAAGACAGTCGCGGGTGTGCCGGCCAAGGTCGTCGGCGAGGCCGGTTGTTCCGAGCCGTCGCGCAACATGGACCAGGTGATCGGCGCCGACATCTGAGCGCCCGTTGGAAACAAGGATAGGAAAAGTCGGCGGGATCCGAGCGGGGAGAGCCATGAGCAAACGGCAACCTTGCCTTTACACCGCTGCATTTCCTGTGCAAGAAGCGGCCAACCAAGACCGCTTACGGAGATGACAGAGTGAAGCCAGAAGAAATCAAGAAGCTCGACGCCTATTTCAAGCGCATGTTCAACCCGCAGATGATCGTCAAGGCGCGTCCGCGCAAGGATGATTCTGCGGAAGTCTATCTCGGCGAAGAATTTCTGGGTGTCGTCTATATCGATGACGAGGACGGCGACCGCTCCTACAACTTTTCGATGGCGATCCTCGACGTCGATCTCTGATCGCGTTCGAAAGCTTCAAAAGGACCGAACGGCGCGATCCGTTCGGTCCTTTTTTCGTTTTTTCGATTCGCAACGAGAATTTATTCAAAACTTCCGGTTGCGGCATTCTGATATATTTTAGCAAAATCAATTAAAGACGTACGTGCCCCGGCGCGCTGCCTTTGTTATCTTTTTGTAATGCAACCGTTGGATGTTTTGCAACGCACAAGACTACTTGACTATTTGTGCATTGCAGCTACCCTGCGGCCACCAACAGCCCAACGGAGGATGGCTCATGTTCAACTTTGAAGACGCCAACAAGAAGAGCAAGGAAGCCGTCGACACGGCCCTGAAGACCTATACCGACACGTCCAAGGGCTTTCAGGCAATCGCCACCGAAGCCACTGAATATTCGAAGAAATCTTTTCAGGACGCGGTGACGCATTTCGAGACGCTGGCCGGCGTCAAGAGCTTCGAGGCTGCCTTCGAGCTGCAGACGAGCTACGTCAAGGCGTATTTTGAAGGCTTTGTCTCCGAGACGACGAAGCTCAGTGAGATGTATGCCGATCTCGCCAAATCAGCCTACAAGCCCTATGAGGCACCGATCGCCGCTGCGGTCGTCAAGACCGCCAAGTCGGTGTCGGCGGCGACGCCTGCTGCTGCTTGAACTGATTTCAAAGGCGCAACCTGCGCTACATATTGAAAAATGAAGACCGGCTACGCATCTGTAGCCGGTCTTTTTGTTTCCACTTTCGCTGCAGCGCCCGCATGGGATCGACCGGGGACTTTTTTGGTCTTTCCCGTGCATGCCGGCCATTTCTTGATTGCAGTGTCTGACAGGGGGCTTAAAATCAGCCTATTATGAACTAAGTTAGTGTTTCAGATATTCGGCGGGAAAAGCACCCTCCCATGCTCCGCTGGATTGCTTGAGGAATGAATGACAATGATCGCAAAGCCGATCCGGATGCAGAACGACAGCGAAAGGAACGGGGACAACGCAAATCGAACCTCGGTCATCACGCGCACCAAGCCGAAGACCAAGAAGCCCAATCTTTATCGTGTGCTGCTTTTGAATGACGACTACACTCCCATGGAATTCGTCATTCATATTCTGGAGCGTTTTTTTCAGAAGGATCGTGAAAGTGCCACCCGCATCATGCTCCATGTCCATAACCACGGCGTCGGCGAATGCGGAATATTCACATACGAGGTAGCGGAAACGAAGGTCAGCCAGGTGATGGACTTCGCCCGGCAGCACCAGCATCCGCTGCAATGCGTCATGGAAAAGAAGTGAGGATCTGAACGTGCCAACATTTTCGCCTAGTTTAGAGAAGGCGCTCCATCAGGCACTGACCTTTGCCAACGAGCGGCACCACGAATATGCGACGCTCGAGCATCTGCTGCTCGCCCTGATCGACGATGCCGATGCGGCCGCGGTCATGGGTGCCTGCAATGTCGATCTCGACGCGCTGCGCAAGACGCTCGTCGAATATGTCGACAACGAACTTTCCAACCTGATCACCGGTTATGACGAGGATTCGAAGCCGACCTCCGGCTTCCAGCGCGTCATCCAGCGTGCCGTCATCCACGTGCAATCGTCCGGCCGCGAAGAGGTGACCGGCGCCAACGTGCTCGTCGCGATCTTCGCCGAGCGCGAAAGCCACGCCGCTTATTTCCTGCAGGAGCAGGAGATGACCCGCTACGATGCCGTCAACTACATCTCTCACGGCATCGGCAAGCGGCCGGGCGCTTCGGATGTGCGTCCCCCGCGCGGTGCTGAGGACGAAGCCGAAAGCAGCAAGCCGACGGCGCGCGGCGGCGAGGAAGAAGGCGGCCCGAAGAAGCAGCAGGATGCGCTCAAGGCCTATTGCGTCAATCTCAACGAGAAGGCCAAGGGCGGCAAGATCGATCCGCTGATCGGCCGTCACGCCGAGGTCAGCCGCACAATCCAGATCCTGTGCCGCCGTTCGAAGAACAATCCGCTCTATGTCGGTGATCCCGGCGTCGGCAAGACGGCGATCGCCGAAGGCCTTGCTAAGCGCATCGTCGAAGGCAAGGTTCCGGAAGCACTCGCCGATGCGACGATCTTCTCGCTCGACATGGGCACGCTCTTGGCCGGCACGCGCTACCGTGGCGACTTCGAAGAGCGCCTGAAGCAGGTCGTTAAGGAACTGGAAGAATATCCGGGCGCCGTGCTCTTCATCGACGAGATCCACACGGTGATCGGCGCCGGCGCCACTTCGGGCGGCGCGATGGATGCATCGAACCTGCTGAAGCCGGCCCTGTCATCGGGCGCGATTCGCTGCATCGGTTCGACCACCTATAAGGAATACCGCCAGTTCTTCGAGAAAGACCGGGCGCTGGTCCGTCGTTTCCAGAAGATCGACGTCAGCGAGCCGTCGATCGAAGATGCGATCGAGATCATGAAGGGCTTGAAGCCCTATTTCGAAGAGTATCACCACCTGCGTTATTCGAACGACGCCATCAAGTCGGCCGTCGAATTGTCGGCCCGCTACATCTCCGACCGCAAACTGCCCGACAAGGCGATCGACGTGATCGACGAAACCGGTGCGGCGCAGATGCTGCTGCCGCCGTCCAAGCGCCGCAAGCTGATCACCGAAAAGGAGATCGAGGCAACGGTCGCGACGATGGCGCGCATTCCGCCGAAGACCGTCTCCAAGGACGATGAAGCCGTGCTTGCCAATCTCGAGAAGGAACTGCGCTCGGTCGTCTACGGCCAGGATATCGCCATCGAAGCGCTTTCGACCTCGATCAAGCTGGCGCGCGCCGGTCTTCGTGAGCCGAACAAGCCGATCGGCGCCTATGTCTTCTCCGGTCCGACCGGCGTCGGCAAGACCGAGGTGGCAAAGCAGCTGGCATCGTCGCTCGGCGTCGAACTTCTGCGCTTCGACATGTCGGAATATATGGAGCGGCACACGGTTTCGCGTCTGCTCGGCGCGCCTCCCGGCTATGTCGGCTTCGACCAGGGCGGCCTTCTCACCGATGGCGTCGATCAGCACCCGCATTGCGTGGTTCTGCTCGACGAAATCGAGAAGGCGCATCCCGACATCTACAATATCCTGCTGCAGGTCATGGACCACGGCACGCTGACCGACCACAACGGCAAGAAGATCGACTTCCGCAACGTCATCCTGATCATGACGACCAATGCGGGTGCATCCGAAATGGCCAAGGCGGCGATCGGCTTCGGCTCGTCCAAGCGCACCGGCGAGGACGAGGAGGCGCTCACCCGCCTGTTCACGCCGGAATTCCGCAACCGTCTCGACGCGATCATTCCTTTCGCGGCGTTGCCGACGGCCGTCATCCACAAGGTCGTGCAGAAGTTCATCATGCAGCTGGAGGCCCAGCTTTCCGAAAGGAACGTCACCTTCGACCTGCACGAGGATGCAATCGCCTGGCTGGCGGAAAAGGGTTACGACGAGAAGATGGGCGCCCGCCCGCTTGCTCGCGTCATTCAGGATACGATCAAGAAGCCGCTCGCCAACGAAATCCTCTTCGGCAAGCTGAAGAAGGGCGGCGTCGTCAACGTCACTGTCGGCCCGAAGGAAGACGGCAAGCCCGGCATCGTGCTCGAAGCCATTTCGGAAACGGCGCCGATCAAGCCGAAGCCCGAAGCCGAGGTCGTGCATCCCGAAGGCGATGATGGGGATGACGGCGAGCTGAAGACCAAGGCGGCCCGCAAGACCCGCGCCAAAGCAGTGCCGCAGGCCGAGCCCGAGGTTCGCGACGCCCCGAAGAAGGGAAGCGCGGTTCCGAAGGTTCCACGCAAGAAGTAAGATACCGTCACCGAATTGGAAAAGGCCGCGTCACTGCGGCCTTTTTCGTTTTCGGATCTGCATGCGCCCTTTTCAGAGCCTGGTGTAGTCGATCTCGAGAAAATCGGCGACCTCGGGCACCCAGCGGTCGCGCACGAAGGCGACATGCAGGGGATGGAGGTTGTACGTGTCGTAGCCAGCCTGATCGTCGAATTCCATCGAAAAGCCGAAGGCAAAAGCATTCTTTGGACTCGTCTGCCGAAGCTGCTCGAAATTCCGCACGCTCGGAATCTTGGCAAGCACCAGCGCGTCGGCGAGAAACGAGGCTTCTTCAGCCGAGCCGGCTTCGTGCTTCAGGCGGAACGCGACAGTATGGCGGATCATGATCTTGTTCCAAATGATTGTCTGGATTGAATTCTTTGAAATCGACGGGTGTTGACCTTACGCCAGCGCTGCCCTGATCTTTTCGGCATTGGCGGCGAGCACGGCACCGTCCTCCATCTTGCCGGAATGCGGCTTCAGCGCCGCGCCCTCATGCCGCGGGATGACGTGGAAATGCAGATGGAACACCGTTTGCCCGGCCGCCGGTTCGTTGAACTGGGCGATGAACACGCCATCGGCTTCGAAGACGTCGTTCACCGCATTGGCGATCTTCTGGACGACAGTAATTGCGTGGGTGAGGGTGGCTGGATCGGCATCGAGGAGATTGCGGGACGGCGCCTTGGGAAGGACGAGCACATGGCCCGGCGCCTGCGGCATCACATCCATGAAGGCGACGGTATGCTCGTCCTCGTAAACACGGTGCGAGGGGATTTCGCCGCGGAGGATCTTGGCGAATATGTTGTTGTCGTCATAGGCGGCCGGGCTGGTCATCACGAAATCTCCTCAATTCATGGTTGATCGGGTAACGCGGCCGGTGCGGCGGCGTCAATCCTCCTGCAGGCGCTCGCCCTTGCGGAAAGGACTGTGTTCGGTCAGCAGTTCGCTCATCTGTTCGACATCGGCGCGCTCTCGCGCGAGATAGTCGCCGATCGCCCGGCGAAGGCCGGCATGCGCGACATAATGGGCGGAATGCGTCGTCACCGGCAGGTAACCGCGGGCAAGCTTGTGTTCGCCCTGCGCGCCAGCCTCGACCCGTTTCAACCCTTTCGAAAGGGCGAAGTCGATCGCCTGGTGATAGCAGACCTCGAAATGCAGGAAGGGATGATCCTCGATGCAGCCCCAGTGACGGCCGTAGAGCGTGTCGCCACCGATGAAGTTGATCGCGCCGGCGACATAGCGCCCGTCGCGCTTGGCCATGACGAGCAGGATGTCGTCGGCCATGCGTTCGCCGATCAACGAATAGAACTTACGGGTGAGGTAGGGCCGGCCCCACTTGCGCCCGCCGGTATCCGTGTAAAACTTGAAGAACTGGTCCCAGATACGTTCCGTCAGGTCGCGGCCGGTCAGCCAGTCGATGCTGATACCGTTTTCGAGTGCGGCGCGGCGCTCCTTGCGCAACGCCTTGCGTTTGCGCGAGGCGAGCGTTTCGAGAAACTCCTCGTGATTGGCATAGCCGTCGTTGATGAAATGGAACTGCTGGTCGGTGCGGTGCAGATAGCCGTCCATCTCGAAGACGCCGATCTCTTCGTCCGGCACGAAGGTGATATGGGCCGAAGAGATGCCGAGCCGGCGCACCACCTCCTTCAGGCCTTCGGCGATCGCGCCCTGGATCGGCAGCCGCTGCAGCCCCTCGGCGACAAGAAGACGCGGGCCTGTCGCCGGGGTGAACGGGATCGAGCACTGAAGTTTGGGGTAATAACGCCCGCCGGCCCGCTCGAAGGCGTCGGCCCAGCCATGGTCGAAGACATATTCGCCCTGGCTGTGGTTCTTGAGATAGCCGGGCAGGGCGCCGATTAACTCGCCGCGCCCGGTCTCAAGCAGCAGATGGTGGCCGAGCCATCCGGTCTCGGCGTCGGCCGAGCCGGATTCCTCCAGCGACGATAAAAAGGCGTGCGAAACGAAAGGGTTGTAGGCAATCGTATCACAGGTTTTCGACGCCCCGGAAAGCTTGGACCAGCTCTCCGGGGAAATCGCGGTGAAGGAGCGTTCTACGCGAATGGATAATTCATCAGTCATGGGACAAATGCGAAACCTGTGGGAGGGTAGTCTCGGCTCTGCCTTACAGCGCTGCGAGTCTTTCAGACGCGCAAAGGACGCTGTAACACTTTGAGCTCCTGCATAATTTTATCCTGAAATCGATCCGACTTAAGGAATTATGCAGTAGTCTGCGCATGATCTTGGCCAAAAAGCGAGCGTCAAGCAGCCACACGCGGATCGAAGCCTTCGAAGGTCATCTGGTCTGCGTTTGCAAATGTAAGCCGGCGCGCCTCTTCGTCACGCACCGTCCAGGTGATGACAGGAATGCCCTTTTCGCGTTCGCTGGTGATAAAGGGGTTCGGCAGGTCGCCATAGTGATAAGAGATGAAATCGAGACCGATCTCCATCGCCTTCGCATGTGTCTTGAACGCCTCCGGCGTGTTGCCGTCGGCCGTCAGCCCGAGCGGGTAGGGTGAGCCAAGCGCCCTCAGATCGCGCAGCAGCCAGTGGTCAAAACTCATCAGCGCCACCTTGCCCTCATAGCCTTCGAGCACCTCGAGAACAGCTTCGGCGAAACCTTCGTCGTCGGCCTCGCGCCCCTTGAGCTCCAGCACCAGCGGCACCTTGCCCTCGACGAGGTCGAGGAGTTGGCGCAACGTCGGCACCTTGTCGCTGGTGCCGCCAACGGCGATCAGTCCGAGTTCCCGAGAGGTGCGCTCGCGGATGTCGCCGTGGAGGTTGCACAGGCGCTGCAGATCCTCGTCGTGAAATATGACCGGCACGCCGTCGGAGGCGTAATGCAGGTCGCATTCGATCGCAAAGCCCGCTTCGACGGCGCGCGAGAAAGCCGAAAGCGTGTTTTCCCAGACCTGCGTGTTGAGGTCGTGATAGCCGCGATGGGCAACCGGCAGGTCCCTGATCCAGCCAACATTGGTCATTCTGCGATTTCCATGATAGCGTCTATCTCGACGGCGGCATTCAGCGGCAGGGCCGCCATGCCAACGGCGGCACGCGCATGTTTGCCGGCTTCGCCAAGCACGCTGGCAATCAGGTTCGAAGCGCCGTTGATGACGAGATGCTGCTCGACGAAGTCGGGCGCCGAGGCGACGAAGCCGTTCAGCTTGATGACGCGCCGGATACGGCCGAGTTCGCCGCCAAGTGCCGCCTTCGCCTGGGCAAGGATGTTGATGGCGCAGAGTTCGGCGCCGCGCTGGCCCGTTGCTACGTCGACGGTCTTGCCGAGATGGCCCGAGACAGTGACCTTGCCGCCTTCGAGCGGCAGCTGACCGGAGATGTAGAGAAGATTGCCGCTGATGACATAGGGAACGTAATTTGCAGCAGGTGCTGCAGCTTCGGGCAGGGTTATCCCCATCTCAATCAGGCGCGCTGCAATTTCATCGGACATTTTCGTCTCCGCTTTTGTTGTCAATTCTTCAAAAATTATGCATCAAGACTAGAATCTTTAATATGACAGTTTCGAGCCTCGATTTGGCCGAAAGCGTTCTTATAACATCGCGACCGAGTCCAACAGGAGTTAATGAATGTTCCGATCGAGTCTTGTCGCTCTGCTTTTCGCCAGCGTTTCCGCCAATGCATGGGCGGCTGCGCCCGCGGTTAGCGCTGCGATCGCGACCGGCCTCGTCGCCCATCGCGCGGTCTACGATCTGGAACTGAAGGACGCTTCGGACCGCTCCGGCATCGCCGCCATGTACGGTCGCATGGTCTATGAATTCGACGGCAGCTATTGCCAGGGCTTCACCACCAACTTCCGCTTCGTGACGCAGATCGACACCGGCGACAGCGTGCGTGTCAGCGACCAGCAGACGAAGACCTTCGAGAACCTGAAGGACGGCAAGTTCACCTTCGACACCAAATCCTTCACCGACGAGCAGCTCGATAAAGAGGTCAACGGTGCGGCTCAGGACCAGCCTGATGGTGTCAAGGTAGATCTCAAGCAGCCGGCGAGCCGCGAGCTGCAGCTTTTAGAAAGCCGCTTTCCCACGGAACATATGCTCGATGTGATCCAGCACGCCAAGGACGGCAAGCGCTTCTTCGAGGCGCGCGTCTTCGACGGTTCCGATGACGGTGACAAATCGCTGGCGACGACTACGATCGTCGGCAAGCAGGAGACACCGATCGCCGAGGAAGCCGATGCCGGCAATGCCGGCGCCTTCTCCAAGACGGCCTTCTGGCCGGTGACGATCGCCTATTTCAACGAGAGTGCGAAATCGGATGCTTTGCCGGTCTACCGCATGTCCTTCAAGCTCTATGAGAACGGCATCACCCGCGACCTGACGATGGATTACGGCGATTTCGTCCTGACCGGCAAGCTCGCCAAGCTGGAGTTGCTCGACCGCAAGGCCGAGGTTTGCAAGTAGGCCTCGTTGCCTTCCGCAGCCCCTGAGACTGATATTCATCCTGTCGATGTTGCTGCCGACGCTGGCAGGCTGAGTGCGGCATTCCAAGGGCAGGCAGTCGCCTTTGTCTCTTTTATTGAGATCCACGCGCCGTGGCCGGTGCGTGAGCCAGGTTTTTTCGGCATAAGCCTTGCTTTTGCGCCAAATCGAATGTATGGGCACCCGCATTCCACACGTAAGGCATGGGATCGTCCGGGAGAAATCCGGACTGTTCCGCCCGGTGGCATTCTCGAAGAGGATGCTGTTCGCCTTGCGGAGGTTCAACCGGAAAAGGAGTAACAAGGCATGGCATTGCCTGATTTTTCTATGCGTCAGCTTCTTGAAGCAGGCGTCCACTTCGGCCACCAGACGCATCGCTGGAACCCGAAGATGAAGCCGTACATCTTCGGCGATCGCAACAACATTCACATCATCGATCTGGCCCAGACCGTTCCGATGCTGTCGCGCGCCCTTCAGGTCGTCAGCGACACCGTTGCCCGCGGCGGCCGTGTTCTCTTCGTCGGCACCAAGCGCCAGGCGTCTGAGATCATTGCCGACAGCGCCAAGCGCTCGGCCCAGTACTACGTCAACTCGCGCTGGCTCGGCGGCATGATGACGAACTGGAAGACCATCTCCAACTCGATCCAGCGTCTGCGCAAGCTCGACGAGATCCTGAACGGCGAAGCCCAGGGCTTCACCAAGAAGGAACGCCTGAACCTCGAGCGCGAACGTGAGAAGCTGGACAAGGCTCTTGGCGGTATCCGCGATATGGGCGGCACGCCCGACCTGATGTTCATCATCGACACCAACAAGGAAAAGATCGCGATCGACGAAGCCAAGCGCCTCGGCATCCCGGTTGTCGCCATCATCGATTCGAACTGCGATCCGGACCTGATCGACTATCCGATCCCGGGTAACGACGACGCATCGCGCGCCATCGCTCTTTACTGCGAGCTTATCTCCCGCGCCGCCATCGACGGCATCGCGCGTCAGCAGGGCTCTTCCGGCCGCGATCTCGGCGCATCCTCCGAAGTTCCGGTCGAGCCGGCTCTCGAGGAAGCAGCCGAAGGCTGATGAAAGCGGGCGGATCGAAAAGGTCCGCCAATGCTTACAGAGACTGGGAAAGGCCGCTCGCGACTCATCGAAGTTCGGCGGCCTTGCCTGTTTCAAGGGGAGGGCGTCAGGCTCTCCGTCCGATAAGTTTCGTTATGACGCGTCTTCATCACGCTGTCATACATACAGGTACATTTCGTGCCTCAATCCGGTGCCGAGCCGCGCTTTGCGGCCCACCGTATGAACCGATAAGAGGAAGCTAATGAGCGAGATTACGGCTGCAATGGTGAAGGAACTGCGCGAAAAGACCGGCGCAGGCATGATGGACTGCAAGAAGGCTCTTGCTGAAACCGGTGGCGACATGGAAGCGGCGATCGACTGGCTGCGCGCCAAGGGCATCGCCAAGGCCGACAAGAAGTCCGGCCGCACCGCTGCCGAAGGCCTCATCGGCGTTGCGAGCCAGGGCACCAAGGCCGTCGTCGTCGAAGTCAATTCCGAGACCGACTTCGTCGCCCGTAACGATGCCTTCCAGGAACTCGTCCGCGGCATCGCCAAGGTCGCCGCCTCGACCGACGGAACCGTCGATGCCGTTGCCGCTGCGACCTACCCGGCATCCGGCAAGTCCGTGTCCGACACGATCAAGGATGCGATCGCAACGATCGGCGAGAACATGAACCTGCGCCGTTCGGTCGCTCTCTCGGTCGAAGACGGCGTCGTCGCCACCTATATCCACAATGCTGTTTCCGACGGCCTCGGCAAGCTCGGCGTTCTCGTCGCGCTGAAGTCGACCGGTGACAAGGATGCCCTGAACGCCATCGGCCGTCAGGTCGCCATGCACATCGCCGCCACCGCGCCGCTGGCAATCCGCCCGGAAGAAGTCGATGCCGCTGTCGCCGAGCGCGAGCGCAACGTCTTCATCGAGCAGTCGCGCGCTTCCGGCAAGCCGGACAATATCATCGAGAAGATGGTCGACGGCCGCATGCGAAAGTTCTTCGAGGAAGTCGCCCTTCTCTCGCAGGCTTTCGTCATCAATCCGGATCTGACGGTCGCTGCCGCCATCAAGGAAGCTGAAAAGGCCGTCGGCGCGCCGATCGAAGTCGCAGGCATGGCCCGTCTTCTGCTCGGCGAAGGCGTCGAGAAGGAAGAGACCGACTTCGCGGCCGAAGTCGCGGCTGCCGTCAAGGGTTGATCTTCCAGCCATAATTGGGAAAACACGAAGGGCATCGCGTGACAACGCGGTGCCCTTCGTGTATCGGGCATTCACGGCAATTTACGAGGAGCCAAGATGTCTTTAGAGCCTGTCTATAAACGCGTTCTACTCAAGGCCTCCGGCGAAGCGCTCATGGGTGGCCAGGGTTTCGGGATCGATGTGACGGTGGCGGACCGCATCGCATCAGACATCGCCGAGGCACGGCATATGGGCGTGGAAGTCGGCGTCGTCGTCGGTGGCGGCAATATCTTCCGCGGTGTCGCGGTAGCGTCCAAGGGCGGCGACCGGGTCACCGGCGACCATATGGGCATGCTCGGCACCATCATCAATGCGCTGGCGCTGGCGACCTCGCTGCGCAAGCTGAATATCGATACGGTGGTGCTTTCGGCCATCTCCATGCCCGAGATCTGCGAGAGCTTTTCGCAGCGCGCGACCCTTTATCATCTGTCGATGGGACGCGTGGTGATTTTTGCCGGCGGCACCGGCAACCCCTTCTTCACCACCGATTCCGCCGCAGCACTTCGCGCCGCCGAAATGGGTGCGGAAGCGATCTTCAAGGGCACGCAGGTCGACGGCATCTACACCGCCGACCCGAAGAAATATCCTGATGCGACCCGCCTCGACCGGCTGACGCACCAGGAAGTGCTGGACAGGGGGCTGGCGGTGATGGACGTTGCCGCCGTGGCGCTGGCCAGAGAAAATTCCATTCCGATCATCGTCTTCTCGATCCACGAGAAGGGTGGTTTTGCTGAAATCTTGACGGGCGGTGGCCTCAAGACCATCGTCTCCGACAACTGATAAAGCTGCGCCGCGGTTTCGGCGCAGCCCTCGCTAGAACATGATGATTTTAGGCCCGTTTGGCCTGAAAGCTGAATCATGTTCTACATTAAATAGTAAGAGCATGATGTCGCCCGAAAACCGCTGACACTTTTCGGCATCATGCTCTGGACGGGAGCATCGACATGAGTGAAGGTATCGACATCAAGGAACTGAAGCGCCGCATGGACGGCGCGATTTCCGTATTCAAGGGCGACATCGCATCGCTGCGCACCGGCCGTGCTTCGGCCAACATTCTCGACCCGGTCACGGTCGAGGCCTATGGTTCGCGCATGCCGCTGAACCAGGTCGCCAACATCACCGTGCCTGAGCCGCGCATGCTGTCGGTTTCCGTCTGGGACAAGTCGATGGTCAGCGCCGTCGAGCGCGGCATCCGAGAATCCAATCTCGGCCTCAACCCGATCATCGACGGCCAGAACCTGCGCATTCCGCTGCCGGAGCTGAACGAGGAGCGCCGCAAGTCGCTCGTCAAGGTGGCGCACGACTATGCCGAAAAGAGCAAAGTGGCGATTCGCCATGTCCGCCGCGACGGCATGGACGGCCTTAAGAAAGCCGAAAAGGACGGCGTAATCGGCCAGGACGAGAGCCGGGCGCAGTCGGAACGTGTACAGAAGATGACGGACGAGACGATTTCCGAAATCGACCGCTTGCTTGGCGAGAAGGAAAAGGAAATCATGCAGGTCTAGTGGATCTGTGCCTTTGCCTGGAAAGACCGGACGGGAAATGTCGGAATCTGTATTTGTGACTGTGCCAGAGCATGTTGCCATCATCATGGACGGCAATGGCCGTTGGGCCAAGCAACGTGGCCTGCCGCGCACGATGGGCCATCGCAAGGGCGTCGAGGCGGTGCGTGAGACAGTCCGCGCCGCTGGTGCGGCCGGCATAAAATATCTGACCCTCTTTGCCTTCTCCTCGGAGAACTGGCGCCGGCCCGAAGCAGAGGTCTCCGATCTGCTCGGCCTGCTCAAGGCTTTTATCCGGCGCGACCTCGCCGAGCTTCATCGCCAGAACGTGCGGATCAAGGTGATTGGCGACCGCGACAGCCTGCGCAGCGACATTCTGGGCCTCTTGCTGGAGGCGGAGGAGACGACCAAGGACAACACGTCGCTGACGCTCGTCATCGCCTTCAACTATGGCTCGCGCGACGAGATCGCCCGCGCCGTCGTCAGCCTCGCCCGGGATGTCGAGGCCGGCCGCCTGAGAGCGCAAGATATTACGCCGGCGCTGATCAACGCCCGTCTCGATACGGCCGGCATCCCCGATCCGGATCTCATTATCCGCACCAGCGGCGAGGAGCGGCTTTCCAACTTCCTCCTCTGGCAGGCCGCCTATTCGGAATTCATCTTCCTTCCGGAATATTGGCCGGATTTCAGCCCCGAGATCTTCCGCTCGGCGCTCGATACATTCGCCTCTCGTGACCGGCGCTTCGGCGGCCTGTCGTCGCAGGCGGCCGCGGTCGGCACCTGATGCAGCAGGAACTGAAGCTCCGCATCGTTTCAGGACTGATTCTTGCGGCCATCGTTCTTGCCGCCACCTGGTATGGTGGCCTTGCCTTCCGTATCCTGGCGGTCGTGATCGGCCTGCTGATCTATTATGAATGGTCGAAAATGACAGGCATCGCGCGGGATTGGGTCGCCAATGCCGTCGGCTGGATCGGCGAGGCGGCGATTGCCTTTCTCGTGCTTGTCGGCAATTTCGAATTCGCCGCCGGCATGCTGGCCGGCGTCACCGCCGTCGGCATCGCCCTGATCATCCTGCAGGGCACGAGCCGCTGGTTGCCAGTGGGCCTGTTTTATGCCGGCGCCACCGGCCTGTCGCTTGCCGCGATCAGAAGCGATGACGGGCTTGGCCTTTACGCCATGCTCTTCGTCTTTGCTGTCGTCTGGGCAACCGATATCCTTGCCTATTTCGTCGGCAGGGCGCTCGGCGGGCCAAAGCTTGCCCCTTCGATCTCGCCCGGAAAGACCTGGTCGGGCGCAATCGGCGGCGCCGTTTCGGCGGTCGTAGCCGGCGTCGTTCTCGTCCATTTTCTCCTTCCGGGCGCTGAAATCATCGCCGCCGGCGTGGCATTGGTTCTCTCGGTTTGCAGCCAGTCGGGCGATCTTTTCGAATCGTTCATCAAGCGAAAATTCGGCGTCAAGGATTCGAGCCGTCTCATTCCGGGTCATGGCGGCGTCATGGACCGTGTCGACGGACTGATTTTCGCCTGTTTTTCGGCGTTCTTGCTTGCTGGGCTTTTTTCCCTGATAAAGGGGGCCGGAATGACGTCGCTTGGTGCGGCATTGTTCGGACTCTGACAACGCGGCAGTCTGACGGAAGGGACTCATGGAAACGATGAGCGGCATATACGCATTTCTGATGGGGAACATCGTTACCTTCATCCTCGTGCTGTCACTGCTCGTCTTTGTGCATGAGATGGGCCATTACCTCGTCGGGCGCTGGAGCGGCATTCGCATCCTTGCCTTTTCCGTCGGCTTCGGTCCGGAGATCTTCGGCTTCACCGACCGCCACGGGACACGCTGGAAGATTGCGGTAATCCCGCTTGGCGGCTACGTCCGGTTCTTCGGCGATGAGGATGCCTCGAGCAAGCCCGACACCGACAAGATCGCCGCCATGTCCGAGGAGGACAGGGCGCGCTCCTTTGCCGGCGCCAAGCTGTGGAAACGCGCTGCAACCGTCGCGGCTGGCCCGATCGCCAATTTTCTGCTGGCGATCGCCATCTTCACCATTCTTTTCTCGGTCTATGGCCGCACGATCGCCGATCCCGTCGTTGCCGAGGTCAAGCCAGACGGCGCAGCCGCTGCCGCCGGCATCCTTCCAGGCGATCTGCTGGTCGCCATCGACGGCGGCAAGGTCGAGACCTTCGACGACGTGCGCCGCTATGTCGGCATCCGCCCGAGCCAGAAGATCGTCGTGACGATCGAGCGCGCCGGCCAGAAGCTCGATGTGCCGATGGTGCCGCAGCGCGTAGACCAGACCGACCAGTTCGGCAACAAGGTCGAGCTCGGCCAGATCGGCATCGTCACCAGCCGGGAGGCCGGCAACTTCCGTCTGAAGACCTACACGCCGCTGGAGTCGTTGCGCGAGGCTGTGATTGAGACCCGTGACATTGTCACCGGCACCTTCAAATATATCGGCAACATCTTCAGCGGAACGATGCGCGCCGATCAATTGGGCGGGCCGATCCGCGTGGCGCAAGCTTCGGGCCAGATGGCGTCGCTTGGAATAGGCGCAGTGTTGCAGCTTGCGGCGGTGCTTTCTGTTTCGATAGGATTGCTTAACCTGATGCCGGTTCCGGTACTTGATGGCGGCCACCTGATGTTCTATGCGGTGGAAGCGGTGAGGGGGAAACCGCTCGGCTCTTCGGCCCAGGAAATTGCATTTCGCATCGGCCTGGCGATGATACTGACATTGATGGTTTTCACGACCTGGAACGACATTGGCTCGTTAAGAGGGTAAACGAGCAAGGCGAGGCTAATTACTATTTATTTACGATGTTTCAAGGCTGTAGTGGCGAATGGGTCACGCTTGCAAATGAAGTAAACAGAAATTAACGACCTGCCTTGCTTGTATGTCAAAAGCGGGTAAAACGACACACGTGACCGGAATCGGGGTTTCCTGAAGCCGGGGACGAGGGAAACAAAAGGTAATGGGTGAAATGAAGGCTGGTTCAAAGTTTTTGAACGCAGTATCGGCGGTTGCGCTGTCTGCTAGTGTTGTTGCTTCGGGCGCAGGTGCTTTGACGTTCGTTTCCGCTACGGCCGCTGAGGCCGCGGTTATCCAGCGCATCGATGTGCGCGGCGCAAGCCGTGTCGGCGCGGAAGCCGTTCGGTCGAACCTCACCATCGCTCCCGGAAAGAGTTTTTCGAACAGCGATATCGATGCCTCGGTCAAGCAGCTCTACGGCACGGGTTACTTCTCCGACGTCAAGATCTCGGTTTCCGGAAGCACGCTGGTTGTCAACGTTCAGGAAGCCCAGCTGGTCAATCAGGTCGTCTTCAACGGCAACCGCAAGATCAAGGACGACAAGCTCGCGACGATCGTCCAGACCCACGCTGCCGGTCCCTACAGCGACACCCAGATCCAGGCCGACATTCAGTCGATCAAGGAAGCTTACGCTGCCACCGGCCGCAGCGAGGTCGAAGTCACGACGCAGGTGGTGCCGCTCGGCGAAGGCCGTGTCAACCTCGCCTTCGTCATCAACGAGGGCGACCGCACCAAGATCGATTCGATCAACTTCGTCGGTAACAATGCCTACAGCGCCGGCCGCCTGGCTGCCGTCATCGCCACCAAGCGTTCGAACTTCCTGTCGTTCCTGACTCGCAAGGATGTCTACAACGAAGACAAGCTCCACGCCGACGAAGAAGCGCTGCGCCAGTTCTATTACAATCGCGGCTACGCCGACATGCGCATCGTCTCTTCCGATGCCACCTTCGACGACGCGACCAACAAATACACGCTGACCTTCAACATCGAGGAAGGCCAGCGTTACGACTTCGGACCGGTGACCGTCCAATCGACCGTTGAAGGCGTCGGCTCAGAGCAGCTGCAGCCGCTGGTGCGCACCCGCGAAGGCCAGGTCTACAACGCCAAGGAAGTCCAGAAGTCGATCGAGGCGATCTCCGATCAGGTGGCGTCAGCCGGTTATCCCTTTGCGCGCGTCACGCCGCGCGGTAACCGCGACCTCAACAACAACACGATCGGTGTCGAATATCTGGTCGACCAGGGCGAGCGCGCCTATGTCGAGCGCATCGAGATCCGCGGCAACAGCCGCACGCGCGACTACGTTATTCGCCGCGAATTCGACATGAGCGAAGGCGATGCCTTCAACCAGCAGATGATCACTAAGGCCAAGCGTCGCCTCGAAGCGCTCGGTTACTTCTCTTCCGTCAATATCTCCACCCAGCCGGGCAGTTCGCCTGACCGTGTCGTGGTGGTCGTCGACGTGCAGGATCAGTCGACCGGTTCGTTCGGTGTCGGCGCGGGTTATGCCGCCGGCGGCGACGGCCTGCTGCTCGAAGCATCGATCGAGGAAAAGAACTTCCTCGGTCGTGGTCAGTACATCCGCATCTCGGCCGGTGGCGGCCAGGAAGGCTCACGCGCCTACGGCGTCAGCTTCACTGAACCCTATTTCCTCGGCTACCGTCTGGCGGCAGGCTTCGACGTCAACCGCAGCGAAACGTCGAGCAACGACGACTACGATTACGAAGAAACCAGCGTCGTCCTGCGTGTGACTGCGCCGATCACCGAAGATCTGGCGACGACCTTCCGTTATAACTACAAGCAGATGAAGTATGACGGCGATACCTCTGATCTTTCGGCGACCTACGCCAATCTGGTCGACGAGAGCCCGTGGACACGCTCTTCCGTCTCGCAGACGCTGACCTACAACACGCTTGACGACACCGTCCTGCCGCGTGAAGGCATCTATGCGACGGCGACGCACGAACTTGCCGGCCTCGGCGGCGACTCGCAGTTCTACAAGATCTACGGCAAGGCCCGTTATTACCACCTGCTCGCTGACGATGCCGATATCATCGGCTCGGTCTCCGCTTCGGCTGGTTATGTCGTTCCCTTGGGCGACCATCTGAACGTCTTCGACCAGTTCACGCTGACCAACGGCGATATTCGCGGCTTCGAGAACAAGGGTATCGGCCCGCGCATCCGCGGGGATCACGATGACCCGCTCGGTGGCACGACCTATTTCACGGCGTCTGCAGAAGCCACCTTCCCGATGCCGGGCTTCCCGCGTGACTTCAACCTGCGCGGCGCAGTCTTTGCCGATGCCGGTACGCTGTTCGGCAATGACGTCGAGCTTCTTGGGTCAGACCAGGCCGACGGTACCAGCGCTTCGCTGCGCGCCTCCGTCGGTGTCGGCGTCGTCTGGCAGTCTCCCTTCGGTGCATTGCGTCTGGATTACGCGATCCCGGTTCTCAAGGAAGACTTCGACAAGACGCAGAACTTCAAGTTTGGCATCAACAACCAATTCTGATATCGGCAGTCCGGAACTGTAAGACTCAATTCCGTTCTGGAGCATTGCCGATGGAGCAAAACGTTTTTTTTCTGCCCCATGAAGGTCTGAAGCTCGCTGAGCTGGCAGAGTTTCTTGGGGCGGAACTCGCCAATTCCGACCATGCCGATGTTGTCGTCAGGTCCGTTGCCCCCATCAGCCGGGCTCGGGCGGGAGACGTCTGCTATATCCTGTCGCGTCGTAACCGCGATGAACTGGCGACATGCGAGGCCTCGGCAGTGATCTGCGATAAGGCGCTCGCCGATCTCGTACCCCCCCATATCCCGGTCATCCTGTCGTCCAATCCACATGCGGCTTTCGCGATGGCGGGCGGCCTGTTTTATCCCGCGGCATTGCGCCCGGTCGTCTTTTCCGGTGAAAGCGAGATCGCGCCGAGCGCGGTGATCGATCCGAGCGCCAAGCTTGAAAAGGGCGTGATCGTCGAGCCGATGGCCGTCATCGGAGCGCATGCCGAGATCGGCGAAGGGACGCGCATCGGCGCCCAAAGCATCATCGGTCCGAATGTCAAGATTGGCCGGGATTGTTCGATTGCGGCCGGCGCCAGCATTCTCTGCGCGCTGCTCGGCAATGGCGTCATCATCCACAACGGCGCCCGCATCGGCCAGGATGGTTTCGGTTATGCGCCGGGCCCGCGCGGCATGATCAAGATCGTCCAGATCGGCCGAGTGATCATCCAGGATAATGTCGAGATCGGCGCCAACACCTCGATCGACCGTGGCACCATGGACGATACGGTCATCGGCGAAGGCACCAAGATCGACAACCAGGTACAGATCGGCCACAACGTTCAGATCGGCCGCCATTGCGCGATCGTTGCGCATGTCGGCATCGCCGGCAGCGCGAAGATCGGCAATGGCGTTCAGATCGGCGGCCAGGTCGGTATCAAGGGGCATGTGACGATCGGTGACGGCGTGCAGATCGCCGCCCAAAGCGGTATCATGACCGATCTTGCCGCCGGCGGACAATATGGTGGTACACCTGGGCGCCCGCTGAATGACTATCTGAGAGATGTCGCGCAACAGATGTCAAGGACGAAGCTGCGCGGGACGAAACCTGGAGGCAAGAAAAATGACTGAGGAAGCCACGACAACGCTTTCTTCGGCTGACATCATCGAGATCATGAAACTGCTGCCGCATCGCTACCCGTTTCTCATGGTCGACAAGATCATCGAGATTGACGGCGACAACACGGCGATCGGCATCAAGAACGTCACGGTGAACGAACCGCATTTCACCGGTCATTTTCCGGAATCTCCGATCATGCCCGGCGTTCTCCTGATCGAGGGCATGGCCCAGACCGCGGGTGCGATCTGTGCCAAGAAGGATGGCCAGCCAGGCAACCTCGTCTATTTCATGACCATCGAGAATGCGCGCTTCCGCAAGCCCGTCGTACCCGGCGATCGTGTTGAATTCCATGTCAGGAAGCACAAGCAGCGCGGCAATATCTGGAAATTCCATTGCGACGCCAAGGTCGACGGCGCACTTGTCGCCGAAGCCGATATCGGCGCGATGATCGTTCGTAAGGATCAGGCATGAGCACTATCGCCGAAAGCGCTCGCATTCATCCGATGGCTGTCGTCGAAGACGGCGCGACCATCGGTGAGGGCGTCAAGATCGGTCCCTTCTGCCATGTCGGGTCGCACGTCGTCCTGCATGCGAATGTCGAGCTTTTGTCGCATGCGGTCGTGACCGGCCGCACCGTGGTCGGCAAGGGCACACGCATCTTCCCGATGGCGGTCGTTGGCGGCGATCCGCAGAGCGTGCATCACGGCGGCGAGGAGACGACGCTGACGGTCGGCGCCAACTGCACGATCCGCGAGGGCGTGACGATGAATACGGGCACGGCCGATTTCGGCGGCCAGACGATCGTCGGCGACAATAACCTCTTCCTTGCCAATTCGCATGTCGCGCATGACTGCCGGGTGGGCAACCATGTGATCATGTCGAACAACGTCATGCTCGCCGGCCATGTCGTCATCGAAGATCGCGTCATCCTGGGCGGCGGCTCGGCCGTTCACCAGTTTACCCGCGTCGGCCGTCAGGCCTTCGTCGGGGGGCTCTCGGCAGTGAGTTACGACGTCATTCCGTACGGCATGCTGAACGGCAATCCCGGGCTGCTGAGCGGCCTCAACGTCGTCGGCATGACGCGCGCCGGCGTGGACCGCGCCGTCATTCACAGGGTGCGGCGCGCCTACAAGTCGATCTTCGAAGGACCGGGCTCCGTCCGCGAAAACGCCGCCGCCATCCGCGAAGAATATGCTGATTGCGAGCAGGCGGTCCACATCCTCGACTTCATCGCCGCCGACAGCGACCGCGCCTTGTCCTCGCCAACTCGGGGGCAGAAGGGCTAGTCCGTGACTCTTTCCGGCGATACCGCTGCGGGCCGGCTGGCGATCATCGCCGGCGGCGGCCTTCTGCCTTCCTATGTCGCCGAAGCTGCGCGCGCGGCGGGCGAAAATCCCGTCATCGTCGCGCTGAAGGACGAAAGCGACCGGCGCTGGGAAGGGTATGACCATGCCGTCATCGGCGTCGGCGATTTTGCAGCTCTCGAGGGCCTCTTGAACCGCTACGGCATCGGCCGTGTCGTCATGTCCGGCAGCGTGCGGCGCCGGCCGGAATGGCGCGAGGTGCGCCCGACGCTGCGCACTCTGATGAAGATGCCGGCCGTGATCCGCACCTTGCTGTCCGGTGGCGACGATACGGTGCTGCAGATGGTGATCCGGCTGATCGAGGGAAACGGCCGCCGGGTCGTCGGCGCTCATGAGATCGCTCCCGACCTTCTTGCCTACGTCGGTCCGCTTGGCGCTGCAGCGCCTGGCGAGGAAGACCGGCGCGATATCAGGCGCGCAGCCGATGCCGCTGAGATGCTGGGCCGGCTCGATGTCGGTCAGGGCGCCGTCGCCATCGGCGGGCGTATCGTCGCGCTGGAGGGTCTTGAGGGCACGGACGAGATGCTGGAGCGTGTCGCGGGTCTCAGAGCCGCCGGGCGCATCTCGCCGCGCCGCCGTGGCGCACTCGTCAAACTCTGCAAGCCGCAACAGGATATCCGCGCCGACTTGCCGGCGATCGGCGTTTCCACGGTTCTGAACGCGAGGAAAGCCGGCCTTGCCGGCGTCGCCGTCGAGGCCGGCCGCTCGCTGGTGCTCGATCGCGCCGCCGTCATCAAAGCCGCCGATGAGGCTGGGCTCTTCGTCTGTGGCATCGATCGCGGCCTGCCGGCATGGGGGCTTGAATGAACGGGGCGCCGCTGAAGATCGCCGTCATTGCCGGCGAGGTGTCGGGGGATCTGCTCGGTGCCGATCTCATCGCCGCGCTGAAGCGGGTTCATAGCGGACCGGTGGAGCTCGTCGGTGTCGGCGGCGAGGGGCTGCAGGCGGAAGGCTTGCGATCCCTGTTCGATTTCTCCGAGCTGTCGATCATGGGTATCACCCAGGTGCTGAGCCGGCTGCCAAAGCTCTATACGCTGATCCGCCAGACGACGGCTGCCATCATCGCCGCAAGGCCGGATATTCTTCTGATCATCGACAGCCCGGATTTCACCCATCGCGTCGCAAAGCGTGTCCGCATCGCTCTGCCGGATCTGCCGGTTGTCAATTATGTTTGTCCAAGCGTCTGGGCCTGGAAGGAATATCGCGCCACGCGCATGCTCGCCTATGTCGATCATGTGCTCGCCGTCCTGCCCTTCGAGCCGGCAACAATGCGTGCGCTCGGCGGGCCTGAGACCACCTATGTCGGCCATCGCCTGACCGCCGATCCGGCGCTGCTCGAAGTGCGGCGGCAGCGCGCCATGCGCGCACCCGTCGAGGGAGCCGGCAAGGCGATCCTGATGCTTCCTGGATCAAGATCCTCCGAAATCGCCAAACTGCTTCCGTTCTTCGAGGATGCGGCCAAAGAACTTGTCGCACGCAACGGCCCGATGCGATTCCTGCTGCCGACCGTGCCGCACAACGAAGCGCTGGTGAAAGGGCTCGTCGCCGGCTGGGCCACGCCGCCGGAGGTGGCGGTCGGGCCGGCGCAGAAGTGGAAGGCCCTTGCCGAGGCGGATGCGGCGATGGCAGCTTCCGGCACGGTGATCCTCGAACTCGCCCTTGCCGGCGTGCCGACGGTGTCCGTTTACAAGACGGATTGGATTATCCGCCTGCTCGCCCGGCGCATCAAGGTATGGACGGGCGCATTGCCCAATATCATCGCCGATTATGCCGTCGTGCCGGAATATCTGAACGAGATCGTCCGCGGCGCCAGCCTGGCGCGCTGGATGGAGCGGCTGTCGGCCGACACGTTCCAATTGAAGGCGATGAACGAGGGTTATGATCTCGTCTGGCAACGCATGCAGACCGAAAAGCCGCCCGGCGAACACGCTGCCGAGATCCTTCTCGACGTGCTGAAAAAGAAAAAACCCGGTCGTTTCTGACCGGGTTTTCTTTTGGGTTCTTTCTGAAGCGATCAGCGCTTCGAAACCGGAATGTAGTCGCGCTTCGGTTCGCCGACATAAAGCTGGCGCGGACGGCCGATGCGCTGTTCCGGATCCTCGATCATCTCGTTCCACTGCGCGATCCAGCCGACGGTGCGGGCGAGCGCGAAGAGCACGGTGAACATGGTCGTGGGGAAGCCCAGCGCCTTCAGCGTGATGCCGGAATAGAAGTCGATGTTCGGATAGAGCTTCTTCTCGATGAAATATTCGTCGGTGAGCGCGATGCGCTCCAGCTCCATCGCCACTTCGAGCAACGGATCGTCCTTGATGCCGAGTTCGCCGAGCACTTCATGCGTCGTCTTCTGCATGATCTTGGCGCGCGGATCGTAGTTCTTGTAGACCCGGTGACCGAAGCCCATCAGGCGGAACGGATCATTCTTGTCCTTGGCGCGGGCGACATATTCCGGAATGCGGTCGACCGTGCCGATTTCCGTCAGCATGTTGAGGGCTGCTTCGTTAGCACCGCCGTGAGCGGGCCCCCAGAGGCAAGCAATGCCGGCGGCGATGCAGGCGAACGGGTTGGCACCCGATGAACCGGCGAGACGGACGGTCGAGGTCGAGGCGTTCTGCTCATGATCGGCATGCAGGATGAAGATGCGGTCCATGGCGCGGGAAAGCACCGGATTGACCACATATTCCTCGCAGGGCACAGCAAAGCACATGCGCAGGAAGTTCGAGGCATAGTCGAGGTCGTTCTTCGGATAAACGAAGGGTTGGCCGATATGGTATTTGTAGGCCATCGCGGCAAGCGTCGGCATCTTGGCGATCATGCGCAGGCTGGCGACCATGCGCTGGTGCGGATCGGTGATGTCGGTGGAGTCGTGATAGAAGGCCGACAGTGCGCCGACGCAGCCGCACATGACGGCCATCGGATGCGCATCGCGGCGGAAGCCGGTGAAGAAGCGGCTCATCTGCTCGTGCACCATGGTGTGGTGCGTAACTCGGTAATCGAAATCCTTCTTCTGCACGGTGGTGGGCAGTTCGCCGTAAAGCAGGAGATAGCAGACTTCGAGGAAGTCGCCATGCTCGGCGAGCTGCTCGATCGGATAGCCACGATGCAGCAGGACACCTTCGTCGCCGTCGATGTAGGTGATTTTCGATTCACAGGATGCGGTCGAGGTAAAACCCGGATCGTAGGTGAAGGAAGCGGTGTTCTTGTAGAGGGCACCGATATCGATGACGCTCGGGCCGATCGTGCCGCTTTTGACAGCAAGGTCGACAGACTTGTCACCGATTTTTATTGTAGCGCTTTGATCCGTCATGCTGATCCTCCGAAATGGCGGTGGCGCCATAAAAGCGCCATAGGGGTTAAGCGTCCTCACCGATAGCTATATGATCGCGAAGCTAATGCCAAGTTACTGTGATGGCATTTTGTGCAATGCGGTATCACCTTTTAGGCACTGCAGCGATGAGCCACACGCATATCGGAAGCCGATGATTCGACTGGTCTTTTGGGGCTCGCGATTTTGCCTCATATTTCAATCGATTATGCTTGCCGGATTTGATTGAAGGTTGCATTCTGACTGCCTTCGCAGCCGGGCTTGGGCGGTTCATGCAGGAGTTGACGTCAGTCGAATTGCGGCCGGAAACAGGCGAAGGCCTTGCCGGCTCCTCCAATTTTTCACCACCAGTCGTGGTGACGCGACCGGCAAGGACGCAGTCGGCAATACCATTGCGCCACCGGCTGCCGGCCGCAGCCTCGCACTTGCTGCGTGCCGGCATGCGCATGCTGGGCGAGGAGACGGACCATGGCCGCCTGCTGCTGTTCTCGCCGGTCTTCCTCGGCGCCGGGTCAGCCATCTGGTTTCTCGCGGCTTCGGATTTTCCGCACACTGCATCGCTGCTCTGCCTGTTGGTGCTGACCGTCGCAGTTCTCATCGCCAGCCGCAACCGGGCGGCATTGCGGGCAGCGCTGCTGGCGCTTTCGCTCGTGGCTTGCGGCATAGTCTCGGCGCAGTTCGAAAGCTGGCGGGCTTCGACCGTGATCCTCGATTCATCAGTGACGACGACGGTGACCGGCCGCGTCGAGCGGCGCGAAGGCGATGGTCGCGGCCGGTGGCGCTACATTCTTGCCGTCACCGGCACTGAAGCGCCTCAGGTCAAGCGGCCGCCGGAACGCATCACCGCCATCGCCCGCGGTGCGGACGCAGCCTTCGAGATCGGCGATATCATCACCGGCAGGGCGCGGCTGACGCCGCCGGCGGGCCCAGCACTTCCCGAGCTCAACGACTTCTCCTTCAGTGCCTATTTCGACGGCATCGGCGCCAACGGCTTCTTCTACGGTGCGCCGACGAAGGTCGATGCGCAGGCAGGTCCGCAGGCTGCAAGATCGGCGGTGGAAGCGCTGCTCGAAGGGCTCTACCGGCTGCGCAGCGGCATTGGCGACCGAATAAGGTCGATCCTGCCCGGCGATACCGGCGCTTTTGCCGCCGCACTGGTGACGGACGAGCGGCGCGCCATCTCGGATGCGACGACGGAGGCACTACGCCAGTCCGGTCTGGCTCATATCATCGCCATCTCCGGTCTCAACATGGCGCTGTCGGCCGGCATCTTCTTCGTCGGCTTTCGGATGCTGCTCAGCATCTTTCCCGGTATCGCTGAGGCCTACCCGACGAAGAAGATCGCTGCCGCCGGCGCGCTCATCGCCGTTACTGCCTATTTCCTGATTTCGGGCTTTGCGGTCTCTGCCGAGCGCGCTTTCATCATGATGGCCATCATGTTGATTGCCGTCTTCTTCGACCGGCCGTCGATCAGCCTGCGCAATGTCGCGCTTTCCGCCCTCGTCATCATCCTCATTTCACCGTCCGAGGTCTTAGGTCCGAGCTTCCAGATGTCCTTTGCCGCCACATTGGCGCTGGTCTCGGGCTATCAGCTGTGGAAGGACCGGCGCATCCGCGAAAACGCCTTTCTGAAGCTGCCGATCATCAGGCCCTTCGTTACTGTTGCGGGCTTCTTCGGCGGCGTCTTCCTGACCTCGCTGATCGGTGGTTTTTCCACCGCGTTGTTTTCGATCGAGCATTTTCATCGCCTGACCGCCTATGGCCTGCCGGCAAACCTCGCGACAATGCCGATCATCTCCTTCATCATCATGCCGGCCGGCTTGCTGGCGATGCTACTCATGCCTTTCGGTCTGGATGTTTGGGCTTGGAAGGTCGTCGGATTCGGCCTCGATCTGGTGATCGCGGTCGCAAAGACGGTGTCCGGCTGGGATGGCAATATCGACGTCGGCCGCTTGCCCGCCTGGTATTTCGCGATAGCCGTCGCAGGCTTTCTGCTGCTGACGCTGCTCCGCACCCGGCTGCGCCATATCGGCACATCAATCATCGCGGTCGCAACGCTCATCCTGTTGCTTCTACCGGTTCCCCGGCCGCCGGATCTGGTGATTTCGGAGGATGGCAGTCTCGTCGCGGTGGTCGAAGCGGCAGCAATGGCTTCCAACCGTGAAAGACCACCGGATTTCATCTTCGACCAGTGGCAGAGAGCCCTGGTCCTGCCGAGACATGATCCGCCGAAGATGCTGGATGGTCCTGCTATCCCGCAGGTAGGAGAAGACCGCCGCGTCAAGCTTTCCCGCGATCAGCAGAACGAAGCGAGGACAGCGATGCGGGCGGCCGCAGCGGCCGGTGAAGCAAACCGCTTTTCCTGCGTCAAGAGGGCCTGGTGCGCATCAAGGCTTGGCAATGGTCGTGTGGTTGCTGTCATCGACAATGCCGCCTATCTCGGCCCGGCATGCGACGCGGCCGATATCATCGTGACGTCGGTCCGCCTGCGTTTCAACAGCTGCCGCTCAGGTGCGACGCTCTTCACCGGCGAGACGCTGCGCAGGACCGGATCCATCGAGTTGCGCTTCGCGGACGCCGGCCTGGAGGTGGCAACCGCATTTGACGCATTGTCGCGACCATGGATGCGCCATCGCGCCTTTGACTGGCGCAGCAACAGCTTTACCGAATCCGGCCTAACCGATGTCAGTGATAGCGGCGAATGAGGCCGACGAGTTTGCCCTGCACCTTAACACGGTCTGGTCCGAAAATCCGGGTCTCGTAAGCCGGGTTGGCCGCTTCCAGTGCGATCGAGGCGCCCTTGCGGCGGAAGCGCTTGAGTGTCGCTTCTTCGTCATCGACGAGTGCAACAACAATGTCGCCAGGACTTGCGGTGCTGCCATTGCGGATGATCACGGTGTCGCCGTCGAAGATGCCGGCGTCGATCATCGAATCGCCCTTGACCTCCAGGGCATAATGTTCACCGGAACCGAGCATGTCGGCCGGAACGGCGATGTCGTGGGTGTTGTTCTGGATCGCCGAGATCGGCACACCGGCGGCGATTCTGCCCATGACCGGCACGGAAACCGAGTTGCCGTTGTCGGCGACGGGTTTTGCGGGAGCAGGGGCGGCGACCGGCTGAGGTTTGCCCAGGCTGCCTTCGATGACGCTCGGCGAAAAGCCGCGCCGCGGCTGGATGCTGGGGCTGTAGGCCTCCGGAAGCTTGATGACCTCGAGCGCACGGGCGCGGTTCGGTAGGCGGCGAATGAAGCCTCGCTCCTCGAGCGCTGTAATCAGGCGATGAATCCCGGACTTCGAGGCGAGGTCCAGAGCATCCTTCATTTCGTCGAAAGATGGCGGAACGCCGGATTCCTTCATGCGCTCATGAATGAAAAGGAGAAGCTCCTGTTGTTTGCGCGTGAGCATCGACGTTGTGACCTCGTGATTGAAACAAATCCAGAACAGACACTATATGTTCCATATGTGTTCCGCAAGTAGCTAAATTTCCGTAAAACTTGGCGCCAACTCGTTGAGATTTTTATTTTCATTCGCCGGATTGGCACAGAAGTCTTGCGTTGAGGGAAGCGCTGTCGCACATCTCTTGCCGTGTCAGGGAGGGATATCATGAACGAGCACTCCGCCAAACCGCACCCGCTGGATCATGTCGTGCTGCCGGTCGTCAATATCGATCTGGCGCGCGAGAGGCTCGGCAAGCTCGGCTTCACCGTTGCCCCCGATGCGCGCCATCCCTTCGGAACGGAGAATGCCTGCGTCTTCTTTGCTGACAAGACCTATCTGGAGCCGCTCGGGATTGCGAGCGTCGAGGAGAGCGAGGCGTCGGCGCGCCAAGGCAATGTCTTCACCGCCCGCAATCAGGCTTTCCGCTTCCGCTGCGGCGCGGAGGGGCTTTCGGGGCTGGCTTTTGGCAGCAAGGATGCCGGCATCGATCATCAGAATTTCGTCGGTAACGGATCGAGCGCCGGCGAGATGCTGCAGTTCACCCGGCCGATGACGATGCCGGACGGTTCTGAGACGATTGCCGGCTTCAAGCTGGCTTTTGCCGGCGATCTGCGCGCGCCTGATCTCCTGCTATTTACCGTCGAGCGCGTCAATCCGCTGCCGGCCGACCGCGCCGTGCTGGAGACGCATGCCAATGGCGTCACCGGCATAGTCGAGATAGCGCTTTGCGCGCCTGATGCTGCCGCCTTCGCTGCCTTCGTCAGCCTCGCCGTGGTGCAATCGGCAGTCGAGAAAACCGGTTTCGGCGTCAATATCCCGGCGTCGAATGCCAAAATCAGCCTGATGACGGCGGAAGGGTTGGAGGCCTATTTCGACATCGTCGGCTCATCCGCAGATCGTGGCCTGCGCGGCCGGGCAATCCTCTTCGCTGTCGCCGATCTTGCCGTGACAGAAGCGCATTTGGCTGCTAACGGGGTGACATACGCGCGCAAGAACAATCGCATTCTGGTGAAGCCCGCGCCCGGGCAGGGCACGCTCTTCGCCTTCGAGGAAACACGATGAGCACTGATACGAATTCCGAAGTCAGGATCGGCGAAGGCCAAGGCCAGGTCAGCTTTTCCAATACCGGCCGCCTGTCGCTGATTGCCGGTCCCTGCCAGATGGAGAGCCGCGACCACGCCTTCATGGTCGCCGGCACGCTGAAGGAGCTTTGCGGCAAGCTCGGCATCGGCCTCGTTTACAAGAGCTCCTTCGACAAGGCGAACCGCACCTCGCTGTCGGCCGAACGCGGTATCGGGATTGAAAAAGGCATGGAGGTCTTTGCCGACCTCAAAAAGGAGTTCGGCTTTCCCGTCCTGACCGACGTTCATACCGCCGAGCAATGCGCGGAGGTGGCAAAGGTCGTCGACGTCCTGCAGATCCCGGCCTTCCTCTGCCGCCAGACCGACCTTCTCATCGCCGCCGCCAAGACCGGCCGCGTCGTCAATGTCAAGAAGGGCCAGTTCCTGGCCCCCTGGGATATGAAGAACGTTCTGAAGAAGCTCAATGCCAGCGGCAATCCGAACGTGCTGCTTTGCGAGCGCGGCGCCTCCTTTGGTTACAATACGCTGGTTTCCGACATGCGCTCGCTGCCGATCATGGCGGCGATGGGTGCGCCCGTTGTCTTCGATGCGACCCATTCCGTAGCGCAGCCGGGCGGGCAGGGCGATTCCTCCGGCGGTCAGCGGGAATTCGTAGAAACCCTGGCGCGGGCAGCAGTGGCTGCCGGTATTGCCGGCGTCTTCGTCGAAACCCATCAGGACCCCGACAATGCCCCTTCCGACGGCCCGAACATGGTCTATCTCAAGGACATGCCGCGGCTTCTCGAAAAGCTGCTCGCCTTCGATGCGGTCGCCAAGGCTTGACGTTCAACAGTCTGACATGATCGTGCTATAGGCCACATCCGAACGCTGGTCCGAAGGCTATTGCAGCATTGTAATTTGCACGCCTTCGACTAAGACAGGTTTCGAACCATTTATCACCCACCGAGCAGGAAGAACCCATGACTGCAATCACCGATATCATCGCCCGCGAGATTCTCGATAGCCGTGGCAACCCCACCGTCGAAGTCGATGTCTATCTCGAAGATGGCAGCATGGGCCGCGCGGCCGTTCCCTCGGGCGCCTCGACGGGCGCGCATGAGGCGGTCGAACTGCGTGACGGCGGCAAGCGCTACCTGGGCAAGGGCGTCGAAAAGGCGGTCGAAGCCGCCAACACCGAGATCTTCGACGCGATCGGCGGCATCGACGCCGAAAACCAGATCCAGATCGACAACATCATGATCGAGCTGGACGGCACGCCGAACAAGTCGCGTCTCGGCGCCAACGCCATCCTTGGCGTGTCGCTCGCCGTCGCCAAGGCTGCCGCCCAGGCGTCCGGCCTGCCGCTCTACCGCTATGTCGGCGGTGCTTCCGCCAGCCTGCTGCCAGTGCCGATGATGAACATCATCAATGGTGGTGCCCATGCCGACAACCCGATCGATTTCCAGGAATTCATGATCCTGCCGGTCGGCGCCGATTCGATCGCCGAAGCCGTGCGCATGGGTTCGGAAGTCTTCCATACGCTGCGCAAGGAACTTGCCGCACAGGGCCATAACACCAATGTCGGCGATGAAGGCGGTTTCGCACCGGGCCTGAAGAGCGCGCCGGAAGCTCTCGACTTCATCATGAAGTCGATCGAGAAAGCCGGCTACAAGCCGGGCGACGACATGTGCCTCGGCCTCGACTGCGCCTCGACGGAATTCTTCAAGGACGGCAAATACGTTCTCGAAGGGGAAGGCCGCACGCTGGAATCGGGCGCCATGGCCGAATATCTGGCCGAACTCGCCGCCAAGTATCCGATCATCTCGATCGAGGACGGCATGGCCGAAGACGACTGGGATGGCTGGAAGACGCTGACCGACCTAGCCGGCAAGAAGACCCAGCTCGTCGGCGATGATCTCTTCGTCACCAACTCCGCCCGTCTTCGCGACGGTATCCGCATGGGCGTCGCCAACTCGATCCTCGTCAAGGTCAACCAGATCGGCACGCTGACGGAGACGCTTGATGCCGTCAACACGGCGCACAAGGCGGCCTATACCGCCGTCATGTCCCACCGCTCCGGCGAGACCGAAGATTCGACCATCGCCGATCTCGCGGTCGCCACCAACTGCGGTCAGATCAAGACCGGCTCGCTGTCGCGCTCCGACCGTCTTGCCAAGTACAATCAGCTGATCCGTATCGAAGAGGGCCTCGGCCCGCAGGCCCAGTATGCCGGCCGCTCGATCGTTCGCGGCTGATCGGATCTGATTTTCAACGGCTTGACCCGCGCCTTCCCGGCGCGGGTTTTTTGTTGCCCGTTTTTTAGAGTCAACGAACGGTTAATCTCTGCACGTTAGATTGAACGAATTGGTAATGCGTTCAAGAGCATGCGTGTATGTGGACAAAGCATCATAAGAAGAGAAAGATCGGTCGCTTCGTCATTCCGGCCATGACGGTCGCCTTCCTCTCCTATTTCGGTTATCATTGCATCCATGGCGATTACGGCCTGCGCGCAACGGAGACGTTCGAGCATCAGCGTGTCGCGCGTGAAAAAGAGCTTGCGATCTTGAAGGCGAAGCGCGAACATCTGGAAAATCAGGTCGCGCTCTTGAGTGACGGGTCGCTCGATAAGGATATGTTGGACGAAAAAGCGCGTTATCAGCTCAACATGTCGCGCGCCGACGAGATCGTCGTATTCAATCATTATTCCAATTAACCGGAAACAGGTTAATTGGAATTTTCAATGTTTTTCCAATAATTTAGCACCGAATACGAGCCATGCAATTATGGCATTGCTGTGCTCATATTTCTTCCCTATGGTACGCGCCACCAAGAAACTACAAACCCATAGGGAGGGTTGAATGGCGCCGCGAAAGACCGCGACCGTTTCCAGCCGCAAAACTGCAGCAAAACCGGCAGCCAAAGCATCGAATGGAGGCCCGGTAGCCGACTTCGATCGCAATGAAGAGCTGAAGGCCTATCGCGAGATGCTGCTGATCCGCCGCTTCGAGGAGAAGGCCGGCCAGCTTTACGGCATGGGGTTCATCGGCGGCTTTTGTCACCTCTACATCGGTCAGGAAGCTGTCGTCGTCGGCATGCAGATGGCGCAGAAGGATGGCGACCAGGTCATCACCGCCTATCGCGACCACGGTCATATGCTGGCAACCGGCATGGAAGCGCGTGGCGTCATGGCGGAACTGACCGGGCGCCGCAGCGGCTATTCCCACGGCAAGGGCGGCTCGATGCACATGTTCTCGAAAGAGAAGCATTTCTACGGCGGTCACGGCATCGTCGGCGCCCAGGTCTCGCTCGGAACGGGTCTTGCCTTCGCAAACCGCTACCGCGGCAATGACAATGTCTCCATCGCCTATTTCGGCGACGGCGCTGCCAACCAGGGCCAGGTCTACGAGAGCTTCAACATGGCTGCTCTCTGGAAGCTGCCGATCGTCTACATCGTCGAGAACAACCGTTACGCCATGGGCACCTCGACTGCCCGCGCCACCGCGCAGTCGAATTACTCGCTTCGCGGATCCGGTTTCGGCATCCCCGGCATTCAGGTCGATGGCATGGACGTCCGCGCCGTTAAGGCGGCCGCCGACGAGGCGCTCGAGCATTGCCGTTCCGGCAAGGGTCCGATCATTCTCGAAATGCTGACCTATCGTTATCGCGGTCACTCGATGTCCGACCCGGCGAAGTATCGCTCCAAGGACGAAGTGCAGAAGATGCGCTCCGAGCATGACCCGATCGAACAGGTCAAGGCACGCCTCGTCGAAAAGGGCTGGGCTTCCGAAGACGATCTGAAGGCGATCGACAAGGATGTTCGCGACATCGTCGCCGATAGCGCCGATTTCGCCCAGGCCGATCCGGAGCCGGATGCATCCGAGCTCTATACCGACATTCTGCTCTAATCGGGGAGGGAACCCATGCCTATCGATATCCTCATGCCCGCCCTCTCTCCGACCATGGAAGAAGGCACACTGTCCAAATGGCTGAAGCAGGAAGGTGACAAGGTCACCTCCGGCGACGTGATTGCCGAAATCGAAACCGACAAGGCGACGATGGAAGTCGAAGCCGTTGACGAAGGCGTCATCGGCAAGCTTCTGGTTCCTGCCGGAACCGAAGGCGTCAAGGTGAACGCCAAGATCGCCGTTCTCCTGCAGGACGGTGAATCCGCATCCGACATGTCTGCGTCCGCTCCGGCAGCAGCGCCGGCTGCTGCACCGCAGGCCGCGCAGGAGGAAAAGCCGGCTGCCGCAACTCCGGCATCCGCGCCCGTTCCGGCCGAGCCGAAAGCCCAGGTGCAGAACGATCCGGAAATCCCGGCCGGCACCGAAATGGTGTCGACGACCGTGCGCGAAGCGCTTCGTGACGCCATGGCCGAGGAAATGCGCACCGACGAAAACGTCTTCGTCATGGGCGAGGAAGTCGCCGAATATCAGGGCGCCTACAAGGTCACGCAGGGCCTGCTGCAGGAATTCGGCCCCCGCCGCGTCGTCGATACGCCGATCACCGAGCATGGCTTTGCCGGCGTCGGCGTCGGTGCAGCCATGGCCGGCCTTCGCCCGATCGTCGAGTTCATGACCTTCAACTTCGCCATGCAGGCGATCGACCAGATCATCAACTCCGCTGCCAAGACGCTTTATATGTCCGGCGGCCAGATGGGCGCTCCGATCGTCTTCCGCGGCCCGAATGGTGCAGCGGCCCGTGTCGGCGCCCAGCACAGCCAGGATTATGCAGCCTGGTACAGCGCCATTCCCGGCCTGAAGGTCGTCATGCCCTACACGGCATCTGATGCCAAGGGCCTGCTGAAGGCTGCGATCCGCGATCCGAACCCGGTCATCTTCCTCGAAAACGAAATTCTCTACGGCCAGCACTTCGATGTGCCGAAGCTTGACAATTTCGTCCTGCCGATCGGCAAGGCCCGCATCCATCGTCCGGGCAAGGACGTCACCGTCGTCTCCTTCGGCATCGGCATGACCTATGCGATCAAGGCTGTCGCCGAACTCGAAAAGCTCGGCATCGATGTCGAACTGATCGACCTTCGCACTATCCGCCCGATGGACCTGCCGGCTGTGATCGAATCGGTGAAGAAAACCGGACGTCTGGTGACCGTCGAGGAAGGCTATCCGCAGTCCTCCGTCGGCACCGAAATCGCCACCCGCGTCATGCAGCAGGCCTTCGACTATCTCGATGCGCCGATCCTGACGATCGCAGGCAAGGACGTTCCGATGCCTTACGCCGCCAATCTCGAAAAGCTCGCCCTTCCGAACGTCGGCGAAGTGGTCGATGCGGTGAAGGCTGTTTGCTACAAATAAGGGGAGGGTGTTTCGATGCCGATCAATATCACGATGCCCGCCCTCTCTCCGACCATGGAGGAAGGCAATCTTTCCAAATGGCTGGTCAAGGAAGGCGACAAGGTCAAGTCTGGCGATGTGATCGCCGAGATCGAGACCGACAAGGCGACGATGGAAGTCGAAGCCGTCGATGAAGGCACGGTCGCCAAGCTCGTCGTTGCGGCCGGCACCGAAGGCGTCAAGGTCAATGCGCTGATCGCGGTTCTCGCCGCCGATGGCGAGGATGTCGCTGCTGCCGCAAGCGCTGCGGGTCCCGCCACTCCGGCGCCGAAGGCAGATGGTGCAGCCGCGCCGAAGGCCGAGGCTGCACCGGCTCCGGTCCAGTCTGCTGCGGCTGCGGCACCTGCACCCGCCGCCGCACCCGCCTCGGTTTCATCTGATGGCAGCCGCACCTTCTCTTCGCCGCTTGCCCGCAGGCTGGCCAAGGAAGTCGGTATCGACCTTTCGGCAATCGCAGGCTCCGGCCCGCACGGGCGCGTCGTCAAGAGCGACATCGAGGCCGCCGTTGCCGGTGGCGGCGCCAAGGCCGCAGCCCCTGCCGCTGCTGCCTCCGCTCCGCAAGCCTCCGCGGCTTCGGCTCCGGCCGCTGCGCCGAAGGGCGCGTCCGAAGAAGCTGTGCTCAAACTCTTCGAGCCTGGCTCCTACGAGCTCGTGCCGCATGACGGCATGCGCAAGACGATCGCCAGGCGCCTGGTCGAATCCAAGCAGACGATTCCGCATTTCTACGTCAGCGTCGATTGCGAGCTCGATGCGCTGCTGGCGCTGCGCGCCCAGCTGAACGATGCGGCTCCGCGCAAGGACAACGCTCCGGCCTACAAGCTCTCGGTCAACGACATGGTCATCAAGGCCATGGCGCTGTCGCTGCGCGACGTTCCGGATGCCAACGTCTCCTGGACCGACAGCAACATGGTCAAGCATAAGCACGCCGATGTCGGCGTCGCCGTCTCGATCCCCGGCGGCCTGATCACCCCGATCATCCGCAAGGCCGAGGAAAAGACCCTGTCGACGATCTCCAACGAGATGCGCGATCTCGGCAAGCGGGCCAAGGACCGCAAGCTGAAGCCCGAGGAATATCAGGGCGGCACCAGCTCGGTCTCGAACATGGGCATGATGGGCGTGAAGAACTTCGCAGCCGTCGTCAACCCGCCGCATGCGACGATCCTCGCGGTCGGCGCCGGTGAACAGCGGGTTGTCGTCAAGAAGGGCGAAATGGCGATTGCCACCGTGATGTCAGTCACGCTCTCGACCGACCATCGCTGCGTCGATGGCGCGCTCGGCGCCGAACTGCTCCAGGCCTTCAAGGGCTACATCGAAAACCCGATGGGCATGCTTGTCTGATAGCGGCACGAGGCGGAAATGACCAAGACCGTTCTTTGCTATGGTGACTCGCTGACCTGGGGTTATGACGCCGAGACGATCGGCCGTCATGATTACAAGAATCGCTGGCCGAGCGTGCTTCAGGCAGCGCTCGGCGGTGACGCGCGTATCATCGCCGAAGGCTTGAACGGTCGCACCACCGCTTTCGACGACCATCTCGCCGATTGCGACCGCAACGGTGCGCGCATCCTGCCGACGATCCTGCAGACGCATGCGCCGCTCGACCTCGTCATCCTTCTGCTCGGCACCAATGACATGAAGCCGGTCGTGGCAGGCTCGGCCTTTGCCGCATGCCAGGGCATCAGCCGGCTCGTGCGGCTGATCCGCAATCACGCCTGGCCCTTCGAATTCGATGGGCCGGAGATTCTGATCGTGGCGCCGCCGGCGATCCGCGCGACGGGCAATGTGCCCTTCGCCGCATCGTTTCCCGGCGGCATCGAGGAATCGGCAAAACTTGCAACGCTTTATCGTGATCTTGCCGACGAACTCGGTTGTGGCTTCTTCGACGGCAATTCGGTCGCCAAGACCACACCGATCGACGGTATTCACCTCGATGCGGAAAATACGCGTGCGCTCGGACGCGGGCTGGAATCGATCGTGCGGATGATGCTGGGGATCTGACCATGACCTCCTTCATCGCCCTCCGGCAGGCCTCACGGCGGGATGCCTCGGAGCTGGCGATTCTGGCGGATATCGCATCGCGCGGTTTTGCCTCCTGGCTCTGGTTTGCCGGTGTGGAAAACGGCGTGAGCGACACGCCGCTGGAGCGGGGCCGGCTGAAGATGAGCCAGGAGGAAGCTGTCGGCAGCTGGCGGGATGCCGTCATTGCCGAGGCCTATGGTGAGATTGCGGGTGTGGCGATCGGCCATGCGCTGGGTGAGGGGATAGGCGATATCGAGGCGACGATTCCGGCGACCGCACCGATGCTTGCCTTGCAGAAGACGGTGGTCGGAAGCTGGTTCATCGGCAGTCTCGGCGTCTATCGCCACCTGCGCGGCATCGGCATCGGACGCAGGCTGCTGGACGATCAGATCGAAAGGGCCGATCGGCGGCCCGTCAGCCTGATCACCGCCAGCGACAACGAAGCGGCTTTGTCGCTTTACGGAAGAAACGGATTCCTGGAGGCTGCGCGCGCCGATGCCGTGCCGCTCTTCAAAAACAGCAAGAGACATGCGTGGGTGCTCATGACCCGCAGCGCAGCGTAACAAAGGCAGGAAACACATGGCTGAATCCTACGACGTCATCATCATTGGTTCGGGTCCCGGCGGCTATGTCGCTGCCATCCGCGCCAGCCAGCTCGGCCTCAAGACCGCGATCGTCGAGCGCGAGCATATGGGCGGCATCTGCCTGAACTGGGGTTGCATCCCGACCAAGGCGTTGTTGCGCTCGGCCGAGGTGCTCGATCACGCCAATCACTTCAAGGATTTCGGCCTCGTTCTCGAAGGCACGGTCAAGCCGGATGCCAAGGCCGTCGTCGGCCGCTCGCGCGCCGTCTCCGCCCGTCTGAATGCCGGCGTCGGCTTCCTGATGAAGAAGAACAAGATCGACATCATCTGGGGCGAGGCAAAGATCACGAAGCCCGGCGAGGTCGTCGTCGGCAAGCCGTCGAAGGCCGTCGTCGAGCCGCAGCATCCGCTGCCGAAGAACGTCAAGAGCGGCGAAGGCACCTATACCGCCAAGCACATCATCATCGCGACCGGTGCCCGTCCGCGCGCGCTGCCCGGCATCGAGCCGGATGGCAAGCTGATCTGGACCTATTTCGAGGCGCTGAAGCCGGATGTGCTGCCGAAGTCGCTGATCGTCATGGGCTCGGGCGCGATCGGCATCGAATTCGCCAGCTTCTATCGCTCGATGGGCGTCGACGTGACGGTCGTTGAAGTCATGCCGACCATCATGCCGGTCGAGGATGCCGAGATCACGGCGATCGCCCGCAAGCAGCTTGAAAAGCGTGGCCTCAAGATCTTCACGAGCGCCAAGGTTTCGAAGGTCGAGAAGGGCGCCGGCAGCGTCACCGCTCATGTCGAGACGGCCGATGGTAAGGTGCAGCAGATCACCGCCGACCGGCTGATCTCGGCCGTCGGCGTTCAGGGCAATATCGAAAACCTCGGCCTCGAGGCGCTCGGCGTCAAGACCGACCGCGGCTGCGTCGTCATCGATGGCTACGGCAAGACCAATATCGCCGGCATCTATGCGATCGGCGATGTCGCCGGCCCGCCGATGCTGGCGCACAAGGCAGAACATGAGGGCGTCGTCT
Organism: Rhizobium sp. CB2179; assembly: GCF_057653455.1. Taxonomy (NCBI): domain Bacteria; kingdom Pseudomonadati; phylum Pseudomonadota; class Alphaproteobacteria; order Hyphomicrobiales; family Rhizobiaceae; genus Rhizobium; species Rhizobium sp. CB2179. Next base: position 1,751,232 of record NZ_CM172781.1, read on the forward strand.
GCGTCGAAAAGATCGCCGGCCTCCCGAATGTTCATCCCACCGACAAGGGCAAGGTCCCGGGCTGCACCTATTGCAATCCGCAGGTCGCCTCCGTCGGCATCACCGAAGCCAAAGCCAAGGAGCAGGGCCGTGACATCCGCGTCGGCCGCTTCTCCTTCGCAGCAAACGGCAAGGCGATCGCGCTCGGCGAAGACCAAGGCATGGTGAAGGTGATCTTCGACAAGAAGACCGGCGAGCTGCTCGGCGCCCATATGGTCGGCGCCGAAGTCACCGAGCTCATCCAGGGCTTCGTCGTTGCGATGAACCTCGAGACGACCGAGGAAGAACTGATGCACACGATCTTCCCGCATCCGACCGTGTCGGAATCGATGAAGGAAGCGGTGCTCGATGCTTACGGTCGCGTGCTGAACGCTTGATAATTTCCCAATCCGCCCTTTATCTCAGAGCGGCAAAGCCGTCCCGCCGGGGTGGAGAATCCATCCCCCCGGAGTGGAAAGCCACTCCGCTGGGGTGGAAAAAACGAAAGGAAATCATCATGTCTATGGAGACGCAGGCGTTGCTGGTATTTTTGCTGATCGGCCTGGTCGCAGGCTTCCTCGCAAGCCTGGTCGTCGGTGGCGGCGGGCTGATAAGATGCCTGCTGAGCGGCATCATCGGCGCCTTCGTCGGCGGCTATCTGTTCAGCGCGCTCGGCATTTCGCTGGGCATTGAAAACGCGCTGGTGGTGCAGATCATCCACGCCACCGTCGGCGCCATCATCGTGGTTCTGATCGCGAGGGCGGTCGCTTGAAGCGCAACTGAGGGGCAGGGCAAGAATGGAAAGCGTCGGCTGGATTTCGGCAATCATCATCGGCGGGCTTGCGGGCTGGCTCGCCGGCAAGCTGATGGAAGCGCGATACGGGATTTTCCTGAATATCGTGCTCGGCATCGTCGGCTCGGTCGTCGCAAGCGCCATCCTCGCGCAGTTTCATCTCGAGGTGGTCGGCGGGCGGCTCGGTTATTTCGTGACGGGTTTTCTCGGCGCCTGCCTGCTGATATTCCTTGCGCGGCTGGTGCGGCGCTAATGCATGTCGCCCAAAAGTGTGCAGCGGTTTTGGGATAACGACTTGCATAAAACAAAGACTTAAAGAGCGTCGCATTAATCCGATTTGACGCGATGCTCTTTAGATGATTTGCCGCATAGGGGCGGTAGAAGGTTGAAACTGCAATGGTGACCATCCTCGACACGATCAATCCCGACGCCAAGCGCGTGCGGCATCCGGAGAAGGCGCATCGGCCGGACACGGAAGTCATGCGCAAGCCGGACTGGATTCGCGTCAAGGCGCCGACCTCCAAGGGTTATGCCGAGACACGCGCGATCGTGAAGGAGCACAAGCTCGTCACCGTCTGCGAGGAAGCCGGCTGCCCGAATATCGGCGAGTGCTGGGACAAGAAGCACGCGACCTTCATGATCATGGGTGAGATCTGTACCCGCGCCTGCGCCTTCTGCAATGTCGCCACCGGCAAGCCGAATGCGCTCGACATGGCCGAGCCGGAGAACGTCGCCAAGGCGGTCAAGGAGATGGGCCTCAGCCACGTCGTCATCACCTCGGTCGACCGCGACGACCTGGAGGACGGCGGCGCCGAGCACTTCGAAAAGGTGATCTGGGCGATCCGCGCCTCCTCGCCGATGACGACGATCGAGATCCTGACGCCTGATTTCCTGAAGAAGCCGGGGGCGCTGGAACGCGTCGTTGCCGCCAAGCCCGACGTCTTCAACCACAATATGGAAACGGTGCCTGGTAATTATCTGACGGTTCGCCCCGGCGCCCGCTACTTCCATTCCGTCCGCCTGCTGCAGCGGGTGAAGGAACTCGATCCCACCATGTTCACCAAATCGGGCATCATGGTCGGTCTCGGCGAAGAGCGAAACGAAGTCCTGCAGCTGATGGACGATCTGCGCACCGCCGATGTCGATTTCCTGACGATCGGCCAGTACCTGCAGCCGACCCGCAAGCACCATAAGGTCGAAAGCTTCGTCACCCCCGACGAGTTCAAGTCCTACGAGACCGTTGCCTACAGCAAGGGCTTCCTGATGGTCGCCTCCAGCCCGCTGACCCGCTCTTCCCACCATGCCGGCGACGACTTCGCCCGGCTGCGGGCGGCGCGCGAAAAGAAGCTACTGATCGCGGCCGAGTAAGAGCTGGCCTTGTTTTTTCGAGGAAACGGCGACGATTGTCGTTGCAGTTCAGACCGCTGACAAACCCGCAACGTCATCCTCGGCCTTGTGCCGAGGATCTGCGCACATCAAATTAAGCATTTGAAAACGCATGTTTTTCTATCAGAACAATTGGGGGTGAATCAGATGCTCGGCACAAGGCCGAGCATGACGGAGGTCTTCTCTTTGGGCGGTCGGCGATTCACGTCACATCTCGTTCGAAATCGAAGCCGACCGTAGCCTGGTGATCGGCCGCCCCGGCAGTGGCAAGAGCACGCTTGCAGAGCCGCTACGTCTAACATCAAATCAACAATGCAACTGCAATGTCAACTCAGGGCCGGCGGATCGCCCATTGCAACGCGGGATAGCTGCCGATCATCTCGAACGCGCCAGCGCCGACTGCTTCGCGAACGGCCACCGCGACGCCGCTATGGGTATGATCGAGAGCGTCATGCCAATCGTCGCCGGCGATGATACCGCCCGATTTGACCTTACGCCGCAGCACTTTGAGCTCCTCGGCCGTGCCATCATAGGAGTGCGAAGAATCCAGATAGACCCAGTCGAGATGGTCGTCAGGAAGCTGCTCAAGGAAAGGCACGGAATAGTCGACATGGACCGATACGTTTGCGCCTTGCGCAGACCTTTTGATACGTCGCGAGGCCACATCGTGGGCGCGGTTCGTCGATAGCCGGCCATTGGCGGTATAAATGCCCCAGTCAGGATAGAAATTTCCGAAAATCAACCACCAAGGGTCGACGAAATAGGCGGACTTCGGTTTGGCCCGGTCCAGCAGAATGGTCGAGAACAATCCGGTGAACACGCCAAACTCTGCCCCGACACCACCCTTGGGGAACAGATCACAGAGGAATTGCCTGCTCTTCAATCGGTGGTCAGACAAAAACTCAGCCCGTAAAAATTTCGAGTCTAACGGTATGCTCCCGACCGAAAGTATATCTTGTGCGTTTCTGATAAAATGCTCTGTCAGGAAGCTCATTCGTGCCACACCTATAATTTTAGGCAATGTATAGGTTGTGAATAGGGGGCGGGCAAGCGATATTATTATACGGTTCTAGATTATGCATAATTATAATATTTCAATAAGTTGAGTATCGATGGGACGTAAAGAGTATTTATGGGGTTATCGTTTAATTTCTATTGGCTCACCATGGCGAGGGAGACGTAACAGCCTTCGGGTCATGTTTGATACGGCATGTTGCGCGGTCAGCTTCGGAAATTCAGTTGTGTCGTAACTGACGGCCCGCCTGGGTGCATATCCGCCTGTGGGCGACTTAGCCCGGCTGAGAGCGACGCGCGAAAAGAGGCTGTTGATGGCAGCCAAGTAACACGCGGCACTTGCTTTTTGATTGAACCGCGGCGATTTTCGCCGCAGTTTTTCTTTGGGAGGCCGACGATGAACATCACCTCCGGATTGAAATCGCCGCTGATCGAAGCCAACCGTATCCTGGTTATCGGTTGCCCTGGCAGCGGCAAAAGCACGCTGGCAAAGCGGCTGTCGCGCGCGCGCACGACCTTGACTACATCTCCATGGACCGCGACTTCTACTGGCAACCGGGCTGGAGAAAGAGACCGCGCGACGAGATCGACCGCCGGATCGCCAAGGCGGGCGGAACAACGCTGGATCATGGATGGAACCGGCCTCAGCTCCTTCCATCTTCGCCTGCCGCGCGCAGACGCCGTCATTTGGCTTCGGCTGCCCAGATATGCATGCCTGTACGGCGCGGTCTCAAGAACATTCCGTTATTTTGGGCGCAACCGTCCCGAACTGCCTGCCGGCTGCCCTGAACGCCTCTCGCTGGACTCGCTTGCCTATATCTGGAATTTCGAGCGGGATGCCGCGCCTCTGATCGAGGCAGCACTTCGCGATCACGGGCTTGTAAAGTCCACCGTCATCATAAGATCGCGCAAGGCAGCTAACCGGTTCGCCGCTCTTAGCGCCGGAGATCGTGCCGGCGAAATGCACGTCTGGCTCGAGGGAGTTGCATGATGGATCAGAAAGTAGATCTGCCGCCGCATCAGCAGATCACCGATCTTAAACAGGCGGCGGAGCATATCCGTACAGCCCGCCGCATCCTCGTCATCGGCTGCTCGGGCGGCGGTAAATCGACGCTGTCGCTGAAGATCGCCAGGCGCTTCGGGCTTTCCTACATTTCGCTCGACCGCGACGTCTATTGGCTTCCCGGCTGGGTCACGCGAGACAGGGTCGAGCAGAGAAAGATCATCGCCAGCCGGATCCTCGAAGAACGTTGGATCATGGACGGCACGAACCCGTCTTCCCTGGACATTCGGTTGCCGCGCACCGATTTCGTCGTCTGGGTCCGCATGCCGCGGCTTGTCTGCATCTGGGGCGCAATCAGCCGGTGGGCGAAATGGATCGGCCGCACTCGCCCCGAAATGGCGCCGGGCTGTATCGAGAAGATCGATTTGGAATTCCTCCGCTTCATCTGGACCTTCGAGGAGAAATTCGCGCCGCGCCTCGTCGTCGGTATCGCCGCACATGGCCCCGAAGTACCGGTTCTTCAGCTAAAATCCCGCCGCCAGATGCGCGAGCTTCTTGATCTTCTCGGCCCGCCCGATTAATTGCCGCTTATGCCGCAATTCGAAACGCACCGTCCCGTCCCGCACACGCCCGAGCAGATGTTCGATCTCGTCGCCGATGTCGAGCGCTATCCGGAATTCCTGCCGCTCTGCGAAGCGCTCGCCATCAGGAGCCGCAAGGAGCGCGACGGCAAGATCCTGCTCGTCGCCGACATGACGGTCGGCTACAAGGCGATCCGCGAGACCTTCACGACACAGGTGCTGCTGAACCGGGCCGAACACGTCATCGAGGTCAAATATATCGATGGCCCGTTCAAATATCTCGACAACCGCTGGCACTTTGCCGAGACGCCGTCTGGCGGCTGCACCGTCGATTTCTTTATCGATTACGAGTTCAAGAGCCGCATCCTGGGTGCGTTGATGGGCTCGATGTTCGACCGCGCCTTCCGCATGTTCACCGAAGCCTTCGAGACGCGCGCAAACAGGATCTACACGCCGGCCCGATGAGCGAACCGGCGTCAGGCAGCAAGGAGCGAGCGCACCATTTCCAGCGCCGTCCTGATCGTCGCCAGCCGAACCTCGCTGCGGCCGATATCGCCATAGAGCATCTTTCGATGGATGAGCGCGCCGTCGCGCGATTTGGCGGCGAGATGCACGAGGCCGACCGGCTTTTCCGCCGATCCGCCGCCGGGGCCGGCAATGCCGGTGACGGCAACGGCGATCTCGGCGCGTGAGCGGAAGAGGGCGCCATGCACCATCTGTCGCGCCGTTTCCTCGGAAACTGCCCCGAAGCGCAGCAGGGTTTCCGCCTGCACGCCGAGCATCTCGATCTTTGCGCTATTCGTATAGGTGACGAAGCCTCGGTCGACGACGGCTGACGAACCCGAAATCTCCGTCAGCGCCCCGGCGATCAACCCGCCGGTGCAGGATTCGGCGGTCGAGACCATCAGCCCTGCGGCCGTGAAGTCACGAATGATCGTCTCCGCCGCCGAAAGGATATCGTTGGGAAAAGGGCTCATCATTTCTTCCCGCGATAGACGACGGTTGCCGTGGCGATCGCCGCGATGCCTTCGCGCCGGCCGACAAAGCCGATCGTCTCGTTGGTCGTCGCCTTGACCGAGCAGCGCTCGATATCGATGCCGAGATAGTCCGACAGTTTCGCCCGCATAGCGTCGCGATGCGGGCCGACCTTGGGTGCCTCGGCGATCAGCGAGACGTCGGCATTCATGATCGTGCCGCCGCGCTCGCGCACGATCCGGGCGGCATGCTCGATGAAGATCCGCGAAGCTGCCCCCTTCCATTGCGGGTCGGACGGCGGGAAATGATCGCCGATATCGCCGGCGCCGCAGGTGGCAAGCAGCGCGTCCGTCAGCGCATGCAGCGCAACGTCGGCATCCGAGTGTCCTTTCAGTTTCTGGTCATGCGGAATGAACACGCCGCAGAGCGTCACGCCATCGCCCGCGACGAGCTGGTGCACGTCGTAGCCGTTGCCGGTGCGCACGTCTGGAAGCAGCGAAGACGAGAGCTTGTCGTCGGCCATGGCGATATCGTTTTTGACCGTCAGCTTGACGTTGTCGGCCGTGCCCTCGACGATCGTCACCGGAATGCCCAGCCATTCGGCGATCGAGGCATCGTCGGTGAAATCGCTTCGTCCGCTTGCCGCCGCCTTCTCATGCGCCTCGAGGATCGTTTCGAAGGCGAAGGATTGCGGCGTCTGCGCAGCGTAAAGATGCTCGCGCGAAACCGTCGTCAGCACGGTGCCTGTATTGTCGGCGCGTTTCAGCGTATCGGTGACCGGGATCGCCGGCAGGACCGCCTGTGCGCCGGCGCCAAGGCTCTCGGCGATGCGATCGAGAAGCGCATGGTCGAAGAACGGCCGCACGGCATCATGGATCAGCACATGGCTGATTTGCTTGTCCTTGAGGTATCTGAGGCCGGCAAGCACGGATTGCTGCCGGGTCGCACCCCCATGCACCGTTTCGATCGGCGTTGCCGAGATGATATGGCGGAAGGCTCTCGCAAACAGCGCCTCGTCATCGGGATGAATGACGACGACGATCTCAGTTGCCGCTTCCCATGTCATGAAGTTTTCAAGCGTATGCACGATAACCGGCTTGCCGCCGATCATGCGATACTGCTTGGGGCCTTCCTTGGATGATCCTGCGCGCTCGCCGCGGCCGGCGGCCACTATGACAATTCCAGCCGATATCGGTTGCTTAGAAGGCATTTGCAGCATAAATCCCCTAAATTATGCGGAATTGACCCGAGTGCTCTACCGTCTTGCTTTGGCCTTTTCCAGCATCTGCCCGAAAAATATCAATTCCCGTCCCAGCCCCCTTGGCAAGCCAGGGAATAGTGGCTAAAAATAATGCAGTTCTATTGTGTGCCCGAAAGATAATCATTTGATTTCCAAGGACCTCGCAGCGCCTTTCCAAATCGGACCCGTGTCCGTGCGGAACCGCGTTGTACTGGCGCCGATGTCCGGCGTCACGGATATGCCCTTCCGCGAGCTTGCCTGGCGCTTCGGCGCCGGCCTCGTCGTCACCGAGATGGTGGCGAGCCGCGAACTGGTCAACGACACGGCCGAATCCTGGTCGCGGCTCAGCGCTGCGGGCTTCCGGCCGCATATGGTGCAGCTTGCCGGGCGCGAGGCGCACTGGATGGCGGAGGCGGCCAAGATCGCCGCCGATCACGGCGCCGATATCATCGACATCAACATGGGTTGCCCGGCAAAGAAAGTGATCGGCGGTTATTCCGGCTCGGCGCTGATGCGCGATCCCGATCACGCGCTCGGCCTCATCGAGGCGACGGTCAAGGCCGTCGACATTCCGGTGACGCTGAAGATGCGCCTTGGCTGGGATGAGAATTCGATCAACGCGCCTGATATCGCCCGCCGCGCCGAGGCGGCCGGCATCCAGCTTGTGACCATTCATGGGCGCACCCGCATGCAATTCTATGAAGGCCGCGCCGATTGGGATGCGATCCGCGCCGTCCGCGAGGTGATCTCCATTCCGCTGATCGCCAACGGTGATGTCGAAACGGCAAGCGATGCGCAGGAAATATTGCGCCGCTCCGGCGCCGATGCCGTGATGATCGGCAGGGGCTGCCAGGGCAGGCCATGGCATGCCGGCGTCATATCGGGCGCGCCCGCACCGCAATCCCTGAAGATCGCCGATATCGCCGTCGAGCATTACCGGATGATGCTGGATTTCTACGGCGAGGCGGTGGCGATCCGCCATGCCCGCAAGCACCTGGGCTGGTATCTCCAGCGTTTCGCCCCTGATCTGTCAGGCGCTGAAAAGGCGGAGATCATGACCTCGCGCGACCCGCACGAGGTGGCCGCGCGCCTTTACGATGCGCTTGCGGCAAGTATTGTCGACAGCCGGGAGGCGGCATGACGAAGGATATGACATCTCCGTCCGATCACGCCGGCGGGACCGTCGCCATGGCCGTGCTGAACGCCATCCAGAACCCCGTCATCATGGTCGACGAATCCGGCTTCGTCGTTTTCGCCAATTGGGAGGCGGAGGCCTTCTTCGGCGCCAGCGCCTCGCATCTGGCGCGTTACCGGATTTCGACTTTCATTCCTTTCGGCAGCCCGCTGCTTGCCCTGATCGACCAGGTGCGCGAGCGCAAGGCGCCGGTCAACGAATATCGCGTCGACCTGAGTTCGCCCCGCCTCGGCCAGGACAAGCTCGTCGATCTCTACGTCGCCCCGGTGCTCAGCGAGCCCGGCGCCGTCGTCATCGTCTTTCAGGAACGCTCGATGGCCGACAAGATCGACCGGCAGCTGACGCATCGCGCCGCCGCCCGCTCGGTGACCGGTCTTGCCTCGATGCTGGCGCACGAGATCAAAAACCCGCTCTCCGGCATCCGCGGCGCCGCCCAGCTGCTCGAACAATCTGCGGACGACGACGATCGGGCGCTGACCCGGCTGATCTGCGACGAGACCGATCGCATCGTTTCGCTGGTCGACCGGATGGAAGTCTTTTCCGACGAACGCCCTGTCGACCGCATGCCGGTCAATATCCATTCGGTGCTCGATCATGTGAAGGCGGTCGCCAAGGCGGGTTTTGCCCGCAACATTCGGGTCACCGAGAGTTACGATCCGTCGCTGCCGGCCGTCTATGCCAATCGCGACCAGCTCGTCCAGGTCTTCCTCAATCTGGTGAAAAACGCCGCCGAAGCGGTCGGCGATCGGCCGGACGGCGAAATCATGCTGACGACGGCCTATCGCCCCGGCATCCGTCTTTCGGTCGCCGGCACGCGCGAAAAGATCTCGCTGCCGCTGGAATTCTGCGTCCACGATAACGGCCCGGGCGTTCCCCTCGATCTGTTGCCGCATCTCTTCGATCCCTTCATCACCACCAAGCCGAACGGCAGCGGCCTCGGCCTGGCGCTGGTCGCCAAGATCATCGGCGATCACGGCGGCATCATCGAATGCGACAGCCAGAACAGCCGCACGACATTCCGCGTTCTCATGCCGGCGTCGAAGGACGCCTCGCTTGAAGACGCCTCTATAGCAAGCTCGACAGGACCTTCTCGATGACAGCCACGATCCTCGTTGCAGATGATGATGCGGCCATCCGGACCGTGCTCAACCAGGCTTTGAGCCGCGCCGGTTATGACGTTCGCATCACCTCCAACGCCGCTACCCTCTGGCGCTGGATTTCGGCAGGCGAGGGCGATCTGGTCGTCACCGATGTGGTGATGCCCGACGAAAACGCCTTCGATCTGCTGCCGCGCATCAAGAAGGCGCGGCCCGACCTGCCGGTCCTCGTCATGAGCGCCCAGAACACCTTCATGACTGCCATCAAGGCCTCGGAGAAGGGCGCCTACGACTATCTGCCGAAGCCCTTCGATCTCACCGAGCTGATCGGCATCATCGGCCGGGCGCTCTCCGAGCCGAAGCGCAAGCCCGCCAAACTCGAGGACGACATGCAGGACGGCATGCCGCTCGTCGGCCGCTCGGCGGCGATGCAGGAAATCTATCGCGTGCTCGCCCGACTGATGCAGACGGACCTGACGCTGATGATCACCGGCGAATCCGGCACCGGCAAGGAGCTCGTCGCCCGCGCGCTGCATGATTACGGCAAGCGCCGCAACGGCCCGTTCGTCGCAATCAACATGGCGGCGATCCCGCGTGACCTGATCGAATCCGAACTCTTCGGCCATGAGAAGGGCGCCTTCACCGGCGCCCAGACGCGCTCGACCGGCCGCTTCGAGCAGGCCGAAGGCGGCACGCTCTTCCTCGACGAGATCGGCGATATGCCGATGGACGCCCAGACGCGGCTCTTACGCGTCCTGCAGCAGGGTGAATACACCACCGTCGGCGGCCGCACGCCGATCCGCACCGATGTGCGCATCGTTGCCGCCACCAACAAGGACCTGAAGCAGGCGATCAACCAGGGCCTCTTCCGCGAGGATCTGTACTACCGCCTCAATGTCGTGCCGCTGCGCCTGCCGCCGCTGCGCGACCGCGCCGAGGACATTCCCGATCTGGTGCGCCATTTCATCCAGCAGGCGGAAAAGGAAGGTCTCGGCTCAAAGCGCTTCGATCAGGAAGCGCTCGAACTGATGAAGGCTTATGCCTGGCCGGGCAACGTTCGCGAGCTGGAAAACCTCATCCGCCGTCTGATGGCGCTTTACCCGCAGGATGTGATCACCCGCGAGATCATCGACGCGGAACTTCGCTCCGACGTGCCCGACAGCCCGATCGACAAGGGGCCGATGCGCAGCGGCTCGATGACGATCGCGCAAGCCGTGGAAGAGAACATGCGCAGCTATTTCGCAGGCTTCGGGGACAATCTGCCGCCGCCCGGCCTCTATGACCGTGTGCTGACCGAAATGGAATACCCGCTGATCCTCGCCGCCCTGACGGCGACGCGCGGCAACCAGATCAAGGCGGCCGATCTTCTCGGTCTCAACCGCAACACCTTGCGCAAGAAGATCAGGGAACTTGGCGTCTCGGTCTACAGGAGTTCCCGCACCGCCTGAGCTCGCTCGGGGCGATGAAAAGAAGGCGGCGGGCCCTCATGTTGCCCACCGCCCACCCCTCCCGGCGTCCGCCGCCACGGTCGGGAGGAGAGGTGAGCCTATCTGAGCGAGGCCACGGTTTATATCCAAGCCGACAAACAAAGATGCGGTGTCATTCGACAGTCACATAAGCATTTGTGAAGATTGTTTTGCCGACAGGCAAATGTCATTGAAGTTGCTGCGATCATCGTCGCCGTGCCTGTGGATAAGCTGTGGATATCCGGTGGACGACATGATCAATCAGCGGTCGATAATGTCGCAGATTCCAATCGCATGTTGCCTATCCGTTCCGAATCTCGTCATTCTGCCGTTGCTGCTGTCGACCTCCGCCGCAAACGTCGTCGATCGCATGCCACGGGCGCTCCGGCTGATGTCGTGGAGCGCCCTTTTTCTTTACGGTCAGGGGCTGACGGGAAGTGCGACATCGTGTTTGGTCAACTTGGCGCACTGAGCCTCGCATATCGTTGCGGATGCCATAGATTACGCCAATCGGTCGTCGATCAATCGGGCGACGCCGACCCCGGTGACAGGCCGGCACATATTCATAATTTGCGGGAGTTGCATGATGGAATATCGACGTTTGGGAAAGTCGGGCCTGCAGGTGAGCGAGTTCGCCTTCGGCTCATGGGTGACGTTCGGTAAGCAGGTCAATGGAGGCGACGCCGTCGACCTCATGAAGCTTGCCTATGACAACGGGGTGAACTTCTTCGACAATGCCGAAGGATACGAGAGCGGCAAGTCCGAGATCGTGATGGGCGAGGCGCTCAGCAGGCTCGGCTGGAGCCGCGACAGCTTCGTCGTCTCCAGCAAGGTCTTCTGGGGAGGCCAGAAGCCGACGCAGCGCGGCCTGTCGCGCAAGCATGTGACTGACGCCTGCCACGCAGCGCTTAAGCGGCTTCAGGTCGATTACCTCGACCTCTACTTCTGCCACCGCCCGGATATCGACACGCCGATCGAGGAAACGGTCCGGGCGATGCACGACCTCGTCGCCCAGGGCAAGGTGCTCTATTGGGGCACGTCGGAATGGTCCGCGCAGCAATTGACGGAAGCCTATGCCGTCGCCCGGGACTTGCGCATCACGCCGCCGACCATGGAACAGCCGCAGTACAACATCTTCGAACGCCAGAAGGTCGAATCCGACTACCTGCCGCTCTACGATCTGATCGGCCTTGGCACCACGATCTGGTCGCCGCTCGCCTCAGGCGTCCTGACCGGCAAATACAATGACGGTGTGCCGGCCGACAGCCGTATGAACCTGCCGGGCTACGAATGGCTGAAGGAAAAGTGGTCCAGCGATGCCGGCCGTGCTCAGCTCAAACAAGTTGGCGAGCTTGCAAAGCTCGCGGACGAGATCGGCATATCGATCACCCATCTCGCCCTTTTGTGGTGCCTCGCCAACCGGAACGTCTCGACGGTTATTCTTGGAGCCTCGCGTGCCAGCCAGCTGCAGGATAATTTCGCGGCCCTCTCGCACCGGGAGAAGATGACGTCTGACGTGCTGGAGCGGATCGACACGATCGTCGGAAACAAGCCCGAAGGACCACGTCGCTTCTAGAGAAAACAAACCTCCCTCGGCGGGTCAGATTAAGGCCCGTCGAGGGACGTCGCTGGCCAATCGTTCCAGCACGATGGCTCGCGCAGAGGGCCAACGGGGTATTCTACTGGTCGGAGGATGCGGCGAGCTTATGGGCCAAATGTTCTCAATGCCGTCTTTTGTCGGCACGGGCCGTTAAGACATTTGAGAGCGAGATGTTGAGAATTTTCCTGATTTTGCTGGCGGCAATCGTGCTCTTTACCGGTGTCTGGACATTCATCAGGTTCAAAACGGCCGGCCACACCTGGGAGGTCTCGCACGATTGCGGAGACCGAGGGCCGCTCAGCGACAGTGAGTTCATAACAGCCGCTGTAGCTCAATCCATCCGAGCATCTGAAAACTCACCCTATTTCCTCCAGTCATCGAGGATGACGTCCAACTACGGGTTTGCGCCTGAGTTCCTTATGAGACACCCGGATTGCTGCATTATTTATCGCGGCTTCCCAAATGATTATTTTTCTCCTGAGACGTTCGCGCAGTACATGACGAGAACGTTGGCGAAGGTCGTAAGAATAAACTTCGTGAAGGAGAATGCCGTTAACGGGGCATACGTTGGGAGGCTCACGTCGCACTATGTGAAGCTCGGTGCATGCGCAAATCAACTAGATTAGAGACGCAAAATGGCGGCGTGGAAAACCACCGACGTCGACGGCGGAGCCGAACTCACGGCCGACGAGACAAGGTTAACACGGCTTGACAATGTGACCAGACGCGTTGCATTTTCGCCACAATGCGTTGCTTAAAGGTCACGCAAGGGTTTTGGACATTCGCTCCCGATCGAGTCGTTGCAGCGCTGGCTTTTTAAGCCGGCGTTGCTTGGTTTTCGATCGGATGGCGAGGGCGGCAGGTGCCGTCTGAAGAGAGGCCGAATGACGCAGGATGGGGTATCGCCGGCGGCGGCGGGCGAGACGGTGACGACAGTGACCGACCGCCGCGCCCTTTTTGCCGTGCCCGGCCTCGTGCTCGCCGGCGGGGCGCTTCTCTGCGCCACAGCGACGCTTTTCGTGCTGCTCGGCCTGACGCCGATCGCGCCGACATCGCATGTCGTCATCACCTCGGTGATCGTCAATTCCTTCTTTGTCCTGACGCTGCTCGCCTTGATCGGCCGCGAGGTGGCAAGGCTGCTGAAAGCCCGCACCCGCGGCCGTGCGGCAGCCCGCCTGCACATCCGCATCGTCGTGCTCTTTTCGATCGTCGCGATCACGCCGGCGATCCTCGTCGCCATCTTCGCTAGTATCACGCTGAATGCCGGCCTCGACCGCTGGTTTGCCCTGCGCACCCAGTCGATCGTCAGCTCGTCGCGCAACATCGGCCAAGCCTACATGATGGAGAATGCCAGCTACCTGCAGGGGCAGACGGTCTCCATGGCCAACGATCTGGAGCGCAACCGCGCGCTCTACACCCTCGACAGGACCGGCTTTGCCGACCTGATGACCCGCCAGGCGAGGGGCCGCGGCCTGCTCGGCGCCTTCCTCGTCGAGCGCGACGGCTCGGTGATCGTCCAAGCCGATATCGCCACCGAAAAGCCGCTGCCGGCCATTCCGCAGGACGCATTGGAAAAGGCGGCTGCCGGCCAGCCGACGCTGATCCCGCCCGGCGTTACCAATCTCGTCGGCGCCATCATCAAGCTCGACGCCATCCAGGGCACCTTCCTCTATACGGTGCGCGCCGTCGATCCCAAGGTCATGGGCGCCATGCGCATGATGGAGGAGAACGCCACCGAATACCGCTCGATGGAGGCCAACCGCTTCTCGCTGCAGGTCGCCTTCGCCGTGCTCTATATCGGCTTCGCGCTCATCGTGCTGCTGGCGGCGATCTGGACCGCGATCGCCGTCGCCGACCGCATCGTCCGGCCGATCCGCCTGCTGATCACGGCGGCCGACAGCGTTGCATCGGGCAATATGGATATCGTCGTGCCGGTGCATGCCGTCGACGGCGACGTCGCCAATCTCTCTCGCACCTTCAACAAGATGATCTCCGAAATTCGCACCCAGCGCGACGAGATCCTTGAGGCCAAGGACGAGGTCGACGACCGCCGCCGCTTCATCGAAGCGGTGCTGTCGGGCGTCACCGCCGCCGTCATCGGCGTCGAGCAGGATCGCCGCATCGCCATCGTCAACAGTTCGGCCGAGACGCTGATGTCGTTGTCGGCCGACGAAATGCTCGGAAAGCAGCTGGTCGACATCGCGCCGGAGGTCGATCACGTGCTGACGGAGGCTGCGGTGCGTTATCGCGGCGATTTCCGCAAGCAGATCGCGCTGGTGCGCGGCGGCACGGTGAGGACGCTGAGCGTGCAGGTCACCCGCGAGGAAGTGCGCGACATGAGCGAATCCTACGTGATCACGCTCGACGACATCACCGATCTCGTCATCGCCCAGCGCTCGACCGCCTGGGGCGACGTGGCCAGGCGCATCGCTCATGAGATCAAGAACCCGCTGACGCCGATCCAGCTGTCCGCCGAGCGCATCCAGCGCCGTTACGGCAAGCAGATCGACCCGGATGACCGGACCGTCTTCGACCAGTGCACGGATACGATCATCCGCCAGGTCGGCGACATCGGCCGCATGGTCGACGAATTCTCCGCCTTTGCTCGCATGCCGAAACCCACCAAGGAGCCGAGCGATCTGCGCAATATCCTGCGCGACGCGATCTTCCTGCGCGAGATGGGCAACCATCACGTCACCTTCGGGCAGGATTTCGGCGACCAGCCGCTGGAAGGCCTGTTCGACAGCCGCATGCTCGGCCAGGCCTTCGGAAATCTCATCAAGAATGCCGTTGAATCGATCGAGGCCGTTCCTGGCGACGAACGGGACGAACGCAAGGTTCTCGTCCGCGCCGCCCTCGATACCGGCCGCGACCGCTTCACCGTCGACGTGATCGACAACGGCCGCGGCCTGCCGGTGGAGAACCGCCACAGCATTCTGGAGCCCTATATGACGATGCGCGAGAAGGGCACCGGCCTCGGCCTCGCCATCGTCAAGAAGATCATCGAGGAACATGGCGGGCAGCTCGAGCTGCATGATGCGCCCGCCGATTTTGACCGGGGAAGAGGGGCCATGATCCGCGTGCATCTGCCACGTCTGGATCCGACGCCTGCTGCCCCCGCAGCCAATGACAAGGAAAGCGTTTATGGCCTCTGATATTCTCGTCGTCGACGATGAGCACGATATTCGCGAGATCGTTTCCGGCATTCTCTCCGACGAAGGGCACGAGACGCGCACGGCCCATGACAGCGACAGCGCACTGGCGGCGATTTCCGATCGCGTGCCGCGGCTGATCTTCCTCGATATCTGGATGCAGGGCAGCAAGCTCGATGGTCTCTCACTGCTCGACGAGATCAGGACTCGCCATCCGGAACTGCCCGTCGTGATGATATCAGGCCATGGCAACATCGAGACCGCCGTCTCGGCGATCAAGCGCGGCGCCTTCGATTTCATCGAAAAGCCCTTCAAGGCCGACCGGCTGATCCTGATCGCCGAACGCGCGCTGGAGAATTCCAAGCTGAAGCGCGAGGTGTCGGATCTGAAGCGCCGCACCGGCGATGCGCTGGAGCTGATCGGCACCTCGGTTGCCGTCTCGCAGTTGCGCCAGACGATCGAGAAGGTTGCGCCGACCAACAGCCGCATCATGATCCTCGGCGCGTCGGGCTCCGGCAAGGAGCTGGTGGCGCGGATGATCCACAAGAAGTCGGCCCGCGCCAACGGCCCCTTCGTTGCGATCAACGCCGCCAACATCACGCCCGAGCGCATGGAAGTGGCGCTGTTCGGCACCGAGGGCACGCCCGGCCAGGCGCGCAAGATCGGCGCGCTCGAAGAAGCCCATCGCGGCATCCTCTATCTCGACGAGGTCGGCGAGATGCCGCGCGAGACGCAGAACAAGATTCTCCGCGTCCTGGTCGATCAGCAGTTCGAGCGGGTCGGCGGCTCCAAGCGCGTCAAGGTCGATGTCCGCATCATCTCCTCGACCGCATACAATCTCGAGAGCCGCATCGCCGAGGGATGGTTCCGCGAGGATCTCTATCATCGCCTTGCCGTCGTGCCGGTGCGTGTGCCCGCGCTTGCCGAACGGCGCGAGGACATTCCCTTCCTCGTCGATCAACTGATGCGCCAGATATCGGAGCAGGCCGGCATCCGTCCGCGCCGTATCGGCGACGACGCCATGGCGGTGCTGCAGGCGCATGACTGGCCCGGCAACATCCGCCAGCTGCGCAACAATATCGAGCGGCTGATGATCCTTGCCCGCACCGACGGCCCGGATGCGCCGATCACCGCCGACATGCTGCCGACCGATCTCGGCGACATGCTGCCGAAGGTGTCCGCCAAGAACGACTATCACATCATGACGCTGCCGCTGCGCGAAGCCCGCGAGATGTTCGAGAAGGATTACCTGATCGCCCAGATCAACCGCTTCGGCGGCAACATCTCGCGCACCGCGGAATTTGTCGGCATGGAGCGTTCGGCGCTCCACCGCAAGCTGAAGTCGCTCGGCGTCTAAGTGTATCCGGCGCGGCCGACCCCGCGCCGCGTCCCATATTGCTTCCCGGAAGACCAGGTTTCCCATGCCGAGAATTGCCTATGTGAATGGCCGTTACGTCAAGCATTCCAATGCCAGCGTGCATATCGAGGATCGCGGCTACCAGTTCGCCGATGGCGTCTATGAGGTCTGCGAGGTGCGCCACGGCTATATCGTCGATCTCACGCGCCACCTGAACCGTCTCGACCGATCGCTTGGTGAGTTGCGCATCGCCTGGCCGATGGGCCGGGCGGCGCTGACGCAGGTCATTCGCGAGACGCTGCGCCGCAACCATGTCCGCAACGGGCTTTTCTACATGCAGGTGACACGCGGCGTCGCCCGCCGCGATCACGTCTTTCCGGCCGAGGGAACGCCGCCCTCACTCGTGATCACCGCCAAGAGCACCGATGCCAGGATCATCGCCGCCAAGAACGCCAATGGCATCAAGGCGATCACCCTTGTCGATAATCGCTGGGACCGCGTCGACATCAAGTCCGTCGGCCTGCTGCCGAATGCCATGGCCCGCCAGCAGGCCAAGGAAGCCGGCGCCCAGGAAGCGATCTATACCGACGGCGACGGCATGGTGAAGGAAGGGGCGGCGACCAATGTCTGGATCGTCGATCCTGATGGAACGCTGGTGACGCGCCCGGCCGAACACGGCATTCTGCGCGGCATTACCCGCACCACTCTGATGGATGTCGGAGCCAAGCTGGGGTTGACGATCACTGAGCGGAACTTCTCCGTTTCGGAGATGCTCGCAGCCCGCGAGGTCTTCCTCACTGCAGCCACAAGCATTTGTTTTCCGGTCGTTTCCGTCGACGGCCAGCCCATTGCCAACGGTCATCCGGGCAGCGTTTCGCAGAAAGTCCGCGAGGCCTTTTTCGACGTTGCGGAAAAGATTGCGATTTGATACCAAGATTTGCTGGACAGGTGGAATGAGGATGCCACCGGTCTTCGCATGGTGAGGTTGATTGATATTCTACTGGCCGGATCAGGTCGGCAATAAAGAAAGAAGCGGCGCGATGGCGGAACGTTCTCAGAATCTTCAGGACTTATTTCTCAATACTGTTCGCAAGCAAAAGATTTCCCTGACAATCTTTCTGATCAACGGCGTGAAACTCACGGGCGTTGTTACGTCTTTTGACAATTTCTGTGTTCTTCTTCGCCGTGACGGCCATTCGCAGCTCGTGTATAAGCATGCGATCTCGACGATCATGCCGGGCCAGCCCATGCAGATGTTCGAGAGCGAAGAAGCAGCGTCCTAACAGGATCAGCCGTCATTTCGACACGCGATACCAAGAACGATTCGATCATCCCTGAGGCCGCCAAGCACAGGGACGACATGCGCGCGACTGTCGTCGTGCCGGTTCTGAAATCGCGCAGTCGCGGCGGCCAGGGCGAATCGGCCTCGACCCGCACACCGGAAAGCCGGCTCGAAGAGGCGACGGGCCTTGCCCAGGCGATCGACCTCGATGTCGTCAACGGCTCCATTGTCCCGGTCAACGATCCGCGACCGGCCACACTGCTCGGCACCGGCAAGATCGAGGAGATCAAGGCACTGCTCGATGAGCGCGATTCCGGTCTCGTCATCGTCGATCATCCGTTGACTCCGGTACAGCAGCGCAACCTCGAAAAGGTATGGAACGCCAAGGTCATCGACCGGACGGGCCTCATCCTCGAAATCTTCGGCCGCCGCGCCTCCACCAAGGAAGGCACGCTGCAGGTCGACCTCGCCCATCTGAATTATCAGAAGGGCCGCCTCGTCCGAAGCTGGACCCACCTTGAACGCCAGCGCGGCGGCGGCGGCTTCATGGGCGGTCCCGGCGAAACCCAGATCGAAGCCGACCGACGGATGCTGCAGGACCGCATCATCAAGCTCGAACGCGAGCTGGAGCAGGTCGTGCGCACCCGCCAGCTCCACCGCGCCAAGCGCCGCAAGGTGCCGCACCCGATCGTGGCGCTGGTCGGCTATACCAATGCCGGCAAGTCGACGCTGTTCAACCGTATCACCGGCGCCGGCGTGCTGGCTGAAGACATGCTCTTTGCCACGCTCGACCCGACGCTTCGGCGCATGAAACTGCCGCACGGCCGCACCGTCATCCTGTCCGACACCGTCGGCTTCATCTCCGACCTGCCGACCCATCTGGTCGCCGCCTTCCGGGCGACGCTGGAAGAAGTGCTGGAAGCCGATCTCATCCTGCATGTCCGCGACATGTCCGATGCCGACAACCAGGCGCAGAGCTCCGACGTGATGCGCATCCTGAACGATCTTGGCATCGACGAGGCCGAAGCCGAGAAGCGGCTGATTGAGGTCTGGAACAAGATCGACCGGCTGGAGCCCGAGGTGCACGACACCATGGTGCAGAAATCGGCCGGCGCCAGCAACGTGGTCGCCGTTTCGGCCGTCAGCGGCGAGGGCGTCGATACGCTGATGGAAGAGATCAGCCGCAGACTATCCGGCGTGATGACCGTGGCAACGATCCGCCTTCCGGTCGACAAGCTGGCGCTGCTGCCCTGGCTTTACGATCACGCGATCGTCGACGGCCGCGAGGATAATGAAGACGGAACGATCACCCTCGACCTGCGCTTGTCCGAAACCGAAGCCACCGAACTCGAGCGCCGCATCGGCAACGGCCAGAAGTCTTCAAAGGAAGATTGGGAGCGGTAAGGTCGGCGAGACCAGCCCCTTGCATGTTCAATTTGCACTGATTGTTGGATGATCGGTGCGCACTCCGGCGGATGGCCATCCGCCGGAGTGCGGACGGCCGGGACCGCAGGCCCCTTGGCTTGAACCGGGGATGAGATTGGTCCGGCCGTCCTCGCGTTTGTCCTGAACAGATGATGGGGAGCAAGTCCCGCATGCAAGGCAAGGTTTCGTTCCAAGAAGACGCGATGCCGGTAGTTTATGCCGGTGTGGACGTGAGTAAAGAGTGGCTCGATATTCATCTGCATCCGCTGGGCGAAAGCCGGCGGTTTAGCAATGACAAGACCGGCATCCGCCAGCTGAAACGGCTGCTGGCCAGGCATCGGCCCAAAAGCATCGTGATGGAGGCAACCGGCAAGTTCCATCGCCCCGCCCATCGCTCGCTTTGGCTCGATGGCTTTGCCGTCGCCGTGGTCGATCCGCTGCGCGCCCGCATGTTTGCCCGTGCCTGCGGCTATCTCGCCAAGACCGACCGTCTCGATGCCCGTTTCCTGGCGCTCCTGGCCGAGAGCCTGCGCCCGCCGGCCGACACGCCACCAAGTCCTCACGTTGAGGCCTTGCAGGAGCTGGTCAATGCACGATCGGCAGCCAAATGCGACATCACCGCCCTGCAGAACCGCAGCAAGACTGCCACCACCGCCCTTCTGCGCGGCGAACTCAACCGTCTCGTGCGTCGGCTGGAACAGCATGTCGAACGTCTCGACAAAGAGATCGAGCGACGTGTCGGCGAGGATCCGCAGCTCTACCGCAAGGCCGAGATCCTCACCTCCATTCCCGGCATTGGCCGCGTCACGGCCCTGGCATTGATGGCCGGCATGGACGAGTTGGGCAGTTGTTCGGGCAAGCAGGCCGCCATGCTGGCAGGGCTTGCCCCAATCGCTAACGACAGCGGTGCCCGAACCGGACGTCGTTCCATCCGCGCCGGCAGGCCCGCACCCCGGCGCGCGCTCTACATGGCCGCCTTGTCTGCCTGTCGCTACAATCCCACCCTTGCTCGTTTCGCAGACACACTCAAAGCCGCAGGAAAACCAGCGAAGGTCATCTTGGTCGCCGTCATGCGTAAATTGCTCGTTCTGGCAAACTGCCTTCTATCTCAGGATCGCCTCTGGACCCCAAATCCCCCTTGACAACCAACACAGATTCTCATCCGGCTGCCGCCACCTTCTCCCCGCTCGCGGGGCGAAGGGACAAGCCGCAATGTCTCGGCTCTCGCGCACCTCTGGTATGACACGTCCCCTCTACCCGTTCACGGGGAGAGCGACTGTCTTGTTTGTCAAGCGGTTTGCCATGGTCGTCCGTCCCTGATGATGGCGTTGAGGATGGTGAGTAGCTTGCGCATGGTTGCGACGATGGCGACGATCTTGGGCTTGCCGGCCGCGACCAGCCTGTCGCGGAAGGCCTTGAGGTCGGGGTTGTATCGGCTGGCGACGAGGGCGGCCATGAATAGGACGGCGCGCACTTTGCCTCGGCCGCCGCCGATGAAGCTCTTGCCTTTCCATTTTCCCGACTGCCGCGTCCATGGGGCAAGGCCAGCCAGCGATGCGATCTCGCGCCGGTCGAGGCTGCCGAGCTCCGGCAGTTCGGCCAGCAGCGTGCGCGCTGTCGTCGCTCCGACACCCGGCACCGAGGTCAACAGCGCCTCGCGCACCCGCCAGACCGGCGACTTGCGGATGTGGCTGTCGAGATCGGCATCGAGGCTTTCGAGCTCGCGCCGCAAGGCTTTCAGCAAGCGCTTGATGCTTTTCTGCGCCTGCTTTGCCAGCGCCATGCGCAACCGGTTCTCCTCGGCTACGACCATCTGCACGATCTGGCGCCGGCGAGCCACAAGCTCGGAAAGAGCCTGTGTCTCGGCATCGCGCAACGGCCGGATCTCGGGCTTCGTCGCCAAAACGAAGGCGGCGATGACGGCGGCATCGATCGGATCGGTCTTGGCCCTGCGGCCGATCGCATGGGCATAGGCGCGCACTTGCGCTGGATTGATGACGAGGACGGTTAATCCGGCGGCCGACAGCCCAGCCACCGCCAGCATCTCGTAGCCGCCGGTCGCCTCCAACCCAATCGCATCAACACCGATGCCTTTGAGCCGCTCGACCAGTTCATCGATGCCGGCATGGTCGTTGCCGACGGCAAAGACCTCACCTTGCGGCAGGATCGCAACATCCAGGCGCTCTTTCGAAACGTCGATTCCAACAACAATCTCCATCTGATCCCATCCTTGCCTAATCGGGCTTTGCCTTCGCAAGCGGCCCTGGCGACTGTTCGGGTTCAATGGAACAGCGGATGGAGACCCACGCTCTCCCACGGGCTTGGTGTCCCAAAGGTGCATCGGTCTTCCATCCGCCACCGCAAGAGGCATTACAGCGCCAGGAGCGGATAAAGGGAAGTTACAAGGGTTAGGGTCATATGCGCTAGGTTAAGCGAGCGTGTAGATCGTCGCATTGTTTTCGGCGTCGTCGCGGCGGCTCACAGAGGTGGCGACGACTTCGCGTGACGAGATTACAGACGGCCTGCCACAGAAGTGGTCCGCGGATGGCGGCGCAAATGGTGGCCAGGGCGATCTTCATGAGACGCCAGCGCGATGGGCTTGCCAATGGGGGGCTAGCCAGTGGGGTTGCCACATCCAGAGGGGGGAGAGTCCGGGACTTGCCCGGCAATCTGTTCGGCGATGATGGCGACGATCAGTCTGGCGTAGAGCCATGCCCGGGCCAGTTCCGGCTTCTTGGCCGGCAAGCTGTCGAGGCCGGCCAGGCTCTTGAACCGTTTGAACGCCAGCTCGATTTGCCAGCGGAAGCGATAGAGGGTGAGGATATCGGCCGGCGGGAAGGTGGTGGCCGGCAGCGAGGTCAGCAGCAGAATGTACTTCGCTGCCTCGAGACTGCGCGGATCGGGTTTTTTGCCGTGCTTGCGGGCGGCTTTGAGCAGACGCTCCTGCTCGGCTTGGGCCTGTTGCGGATCCTTGCGTCGGACAATGAGGCGCAGGGCCAGCGGCGGTGGTGGCGGCGTCCCCGTCATGCCTTCGTGGACACGAACCTGCACCTCGCCTTCCTGCTCTTGCTGAGCGGCGAGTGCGGCAAACAGATCAAAGGGCTCGCCATTCGTCTGCAACAGGCGCAACGAGTTCCAGCCGGTCCGCACGATGAAGTCTGCACCGGCGTCGATCACCGGCCGCAGGTCGCGCGGTCTTGCATAGTAGCGATCGGCCAGCACGATATCGCCGGGTGCGTAGGTAAGGCGCTGAAGGTTCTCGGCACCATGGATGTCGGTCAACTCAAGCTGATCGACCTGAGCCGTTGCCAAGTTGTAGCCGACATGTAACCGCCATGTCGTGCGGTCAGCGCCTGGATGGCAAATCGACGTTCCATCGAGCACACGCAAGCGATATCCCGCAAAGCGCCCCGTCGGCACTTTGGCCTGTTCGGCAATCAGCGCGGCCACGATGTCGCCAAGCCAAGGCGCCGCTTTGCACAGCCGCTCAAGCAGCGATGGGTCTGACAAACGGGCGATCCCGCCCGCTTCGGCCCATGCACAGGTCTCGCGTAGCGACATGCCAAGGCCGCCATAGGCAAGTGCCAGCCGCAACAGCGTCTCGGCATTCTTGATTTCCCGCACCCGCGTAAAAGCACCGCGCAACCGCGCCGTTGCTTCCAAGTCAAAACCCGCCGGAAGCCGCTCGCGCACTTCCGGCCAATGATCCAAAACCTCAGGACGAATCTTCATCCAAAGCTTGAATCACAACCAGATTCCTTATGTCCAGGGCTAAACCTAGCGCATATGAGGGTTAGGGTGAGGGGCAGCCATCTGCACAAACCGGACAGCCGATACCTCACTCCGCTCCAACCACGATCGCCCTTTCAATCGCCTTCGCCGCCTGCCAGATTTCCTCCATCCGCTCCAGCGTCGCGTCTTGCAGAGTCTCACCTTCTGCTTCAAGAACCTGTTCTATATGGCTGAACCGACGACGGAATTTCGTATTAGTTCCGCGCACTGCCTGTTCCGGATCGGCCTTCACATGCCGGCCGATATTGACGACCGCGAAGATCAGATCGCCGAGCTCGTCGTTGACCTTTGCCTGATCGCCTTCGCGAAGGGCCACCCGCAATTCGCCGATCTCCTCCTCGATCTTGTCGAGGATCGGCTCGGGCGCTGACCAATCGAAGCCGACCTTGGCGGCGCGTTCCTGCAGTTTCAGTGCTTCCGTCAAGGCCGGGAAGCTGCGCTGTACGGAGCCGAGGAAGCCGCTGTTGAAGTCCTCGGTGATGCCGCGCCGTGACCGTCGCTCGGCGCGCTCGCGTTTCTCCGCCTGCTTGATCTCGTCCCATTGTCTCTTCACCGCGTCTGGCGTATCCGCCGCCGAGCGTGCAAAGACGTGCGGGTGGCGGCGGATCATCTTGGCAGTGATGGCGTTGACCACGTCGCCGAAGGAAAATTCGCCGGCCTCCTCGGCCATGCGGGCGTGAAAGACCACCTGCAGCAGCAGATCGCCCAACTCGTCGCAGAGATCGTCCATATCGCCGCGCTCGATCGCGTCGGAGACCTCATAGGCCTCCTCGATCGTATAGGGCTTGATCGTCTCGAAGTTCTGCACGATGTCCCAGGGGCAGCCGGTTTCGGGATGGCGTAGCGCCGCCATGATCTCGATCAGCCGGGAAATGTCTTTGGAAGGTTCCATGTTGCCTCGGTTCAGCAGGCTTCAGTTCAGGGGCCCTCAGTTCAGGGGCCCTCAGTTCAAGGGAATGTCGTTGGCGCTCTTCGACGACTGATAGCTGGTCGACAGCGCGTCGTAGCGCGCCTTGATGCGGGCGGTCTGCGTCTTCAGCGCGTTTTTCAGCTGAGCCTCTTCGGTCTCGACGAGATCGGCGATGGCAAAGCTGTTCCAGAAGGCGTTTTGCCTGCGGTAGCCGCCGGGTTCAAGCCCGAAGACTTCCTTCAGGATTTTCAGGTCGTGCGGAATGGCAAAGGCGTCGCGGGAATCCTCATGGCTGAAGAAATAATAGAAATTGTCAAAGCCGGCCCAGGTGATCGCCGACATGCACATGGTGCAGGGTTCGTGCGTCGAAAGGAAGATCAGATCCTTGGTCGGCGGCTTGTCGCCAAGCTCGTAGAAACGCTTCAGCGTATGCACCTCGCCGTGCCAGAGCGGATTTTCCAGCTCGTTATTGGTCTCGGCGACGACAAGCGAAAGATCGGATTTCCTTAAGATCGCCGCACCGAACACCTTGTTGCCAAGCGAAACCCCACGCTCCGTCAGTGGCAGGATATCGTCTTCCATGACCGAAAGCAGGCGGGAGGCAATGGTCTTATCAGGCATGAGGACACTCCAGTTTTCCTCAGTCTATCGCCTTGGCGGCGCGAGTGAAATGCGTCAAGCACCGGTGGACGTCTTTTGTCACAGGCTTTATACTGCACCGCAGCAAGCGGGCTGGGAACATGCGGCTTTTGGGACGCACGGGTGACTTTTCTCAAATCACTGACGGCACGAGCAAAAGAATACCTGCTTGCTTGGGCTTTCGAATTTCTGTTCCTTCAATCCCTTGTCGATCAAGGGCATATTCCGGCAACCTCGAAGTGGATTGATGATGCCTCCCAAGACTGAACAGCTTTCGGTATTTCCCGCCTTCTTTCGCGTGGAAGGCCAGAAGACGGCTGTCTTCGGCAATGGCGACGAAGCGTTCGCCAAGGTGCGGCTGCTGCTCAACACGCGGGCGCGGATTATCGCCTATGCCGACCGGCCGGAAGCCGATTACCACGCTTTCCTGATCGCCAACCGGATCGAGACCGTACGCGCTGCCTTCGCAGCCGAACAGGTCGAGGGTTCGGCGCTCGTCTTCGCCGCAACCGGCGATGAAGCTGACGACCGCAGCATCGTCGATGCCGCCCGCGCTGCCAGAATTCCGGCCAATGCCGTCGATCAACCCGATTACTGCGATTTCTTCACGCCGGCGCTGGTCAACCGCGCCCCCGTCGCCGTGGCGATCGGCACGGAAGGGGCAGGGCCGGTTTTGGCGCAGATGATCCGCGCGCAGATCGACCAGCTTCTTTCGCCCTCGCTCGGCCGTCTTGCCGGGCTGGCGACGAGCTACCGCAAGGCCGTCGAACAACTGATTCCCAGAGGCGTCTCCCGCCGGGTCTTCTGGCGCCGTTTCTTCTCCGGTGCCGTGGCCGATGCGGTCGCCAACGGCAACCTGCCGCAGGCCCGGCATGCCGCCGACCGGCTGCTGCACGCGATGGACAAGGTCGCCGGCCACGTCTGGCTGGTTGGCGCCGGTCCGGGTGCCGAGGACCTGCTGACGCTGCGCGCCCAGCGCGTGATGATGGAAGCCGACGTCATCGTCTATGACGCGCTGGTGCCGCAGGCGATCGTCGATATGGGCCGCCGTGATGCCGAGCGGCTTTCCGTCGGCAAGCGCAAGGGCTGCCACTCGAAGTCCCAGGAAGAGATCAACGACCTGCTGGTCGATCTCGGCAGTCAGGGCAAGCGCGTCGTCCGTCTGAAATCCGGCGATCCGCTGGTCTATGGCCGGGCAGGGGAAGAAATGGCGGCACTGCGCGCTGCCGGCATCACCTATGAGGTCGTGCCCGGCATCACCTCGGCTTTCGCCGCCGCTGCCGATTTCGAGCTGCCGCTGACACTGCGCGGCGTCGCCTCCTCGCTGGTCTTCACCACCGGCCATGATCTCACCGGCGACGTGCTGCCCGATTGGGCAAGCCTTGCCGTTTCCGGCGCGACGATCGCTGTCTATATGGGCCGCACGGTTGCCGCCTCCGTCGCCGAGCGGCTGATGCAGGCGGGCATCCCGTCTGAGACCACCGTCGCCGTCATCGAAAATGCCAGCCGCGCCGATCGCCGCCTGCTGCATGGCACGCTCGCCGATCTGCCCGATCTGCAGCACCGCGACGAATTAACAGGGCCCGTCATGGTCATCATCGGCGATGCGGTCGCCGGTGCCAATTTCGAACTGTCCGAGCCCTTGGTGCGCGCAAACGCCCGGCTCGAGGAACTTGCAAGGAGCTGAATATGGGTGACAAGGTTCTGACCGCCAACCGGCTGACGGACGGCATTGCCGTCTGGCTGGATGCGAACGGGAAGTGGTCCACCTCGCTGCAGGAGGCGCTTGTTGCCCGTCATGCCGAGGCCGTTGAGGCGCTGGAGGCGATCGGCAAGAAATCCTATGCCGACAACGAGGTGGTTGACGTCGCCGTTGTCGACGTTCAGGAAACCAACGGCATTCTCTGGCCTCTTCGCCTTCGCGAGCGCATCCGCGCGCAGGGCCCGACCATGGAATATGCCCCGGGCTACGCTCCTGCCGATCCCGAATTCATTGCAGTCTGAGGAAGACGATGTACCGTTACGACGAATTTGACCATGCCTTTGTTACCGAGCGCGTCGAGCAGTTTCGCGATCAGGTCGAGCGCCGCCTTTCCGGCGAGCTCGCCGAGGACGCGTTCAAGCCGCTGCGCCTGATGAACGGCGTCTACCTGCAGCTTCACGCCTACATGCTGCGCATTGCCATTCCCTATGGCACGCTGAGCTCCCGCCAGCTGCGCATGCTCGCCCATATCGCCCGCACCTATGACCGCGGCTATGGCCACTTCACCACGCGCCAGAACCTGCAGTTCAACTGGCCGAAACTGTCCGACATTCCCGATGCGCTTGCCGACCTTGCCAGCGTCGAGATGCATGCGCTGCAGACCTCGGGCAATTGCATCAGAAACGTCACGGCCGATCACTTCGCCGGTGCCGCCGCCGATGAGATCGCCGATCCGCGTCCTTACGCCGAAATCCTGCGCCAGTGGTCGTCGGTCCACCCGGAATTCTCCTTCCTGCCGCGCAAGTTCAAGATCGCCGTCACCGGCGCCGAGCGCGACCGCGCCGCAATCCAGGTCCATGATATCGGCCTGCACGTGAAGACGAACGACAAGGGCGAGATCGGCTTTGCCGTCTATGTCGGCGGCGGCCAGGGCCGTACGCCGATGATCGCCAAGCTGATCCGCGACTTCCTGCCCGAGGAAGACCTGCTCTCCTACACCACGGCCATCGTGCGCGTGTACAATCTGCACGGCCGCCGCGACAACAAATACAAGGCCCGCATCAAGATCCTGGTGCACGAAACCGGCACCGAGGAACTGACGCGCCAGGTGGAGGCTGAATTCGCCGCGCTGAAGGATACCGAGCTCAAGCTGCCGGAAAAGGACGTCCAGTCGATCGCTGCCTATTTCGCGCCGCCGGCGCTGCCCCAACGCGCCGAAGGTTGGGAAAACCTTGCCCGCTGGAAGAAGGCCGATTCCGGTTTCTCCCGCTGGGTTCAGCAGAACGTGCAGCCGCACAAGAACCCCGATTACGGCATGGTGACGATTTCGTTGAAGCCGATCGGCGGCATTCCGGGCGATGCCTCGGATGCGCAGATGGATGCGATTGCCGATCTCGCCGAGGAATATGCCTTCGACGAAATCCGCGTCAGCCATGAGCAGAACCTGATCCTGCCGCATGTGGCGCTTGCCGATCTCGAAGCCGTCTATCGCGGCCTCGTCGCCATCAATCTGGCGGAAGCCAATGCCGGCCTGATCACCGATATCATTGCCTGTCCCGGGCTGGACTACTGCGCGCTCGCCAATGCGCGCTCCATTCCGCTGGCACAGGAAATCTCCCGCCGCTTCGGCAATGCCGAACGCCAGGCCGAGATCGGCGAGCTGAAGATCAAGATCTCCGGCTGCATCAATGCCTGCGGCCATCACCATGTCGGCCATATCGGCCTGCTCGGTGTCGAGAAGAAGGGCGCCGAACTCTACCAGATCACCCTCGGCGGCTCCGGCGACGAACATACCTCGATCGGCGAAATCATCGGCCGCGGCTTCGAGCCGGACCGCGTGACGGACGCGATCGAGACAATCGTCGACACCTATCTCGGCCTGCGCCTCGATCAATCCGAGAACTTCCTCGCCGCCTATCGCCGCGTCGGACCGCAGCCATTCAAGACTGCGCTCTACGGCTCGGCCGCCGAAGCGGCATAAGGAGGGGATGATGACGAAGATCTGGAGAGAAACCGGTTTTGTCGAAAACGATCCCTGGGTGATCGAGACCGACGAGGTAAAGGCGACCGAGGAGCAGAAGCCGCTGCTCGGTCTCGACGAACTGATCGCCAGGGCCGACGAAAGCAACGATGTCGGCCTCGGCGTGCTTATCAAGCCGGCCGACGATGTGCGCCGGCTGGAGCCCTATCTCGATCGCCTCGAAATCGTCGCCGTCGCCTTTCCGGCTTTCAACGACGGCCGCGCCTTCAGCCATGCCTCGCTGCTGCGCCAGCGCCTCGGCTACACCAACGAGCTGCGCGCCGTCGGCGACGTGCTGATCGACCAAGTGCCACTGATGCTGCGCGTCGGGATCGACAGCTTTTCCGTCACCAACGCCACGGCGCTGAATCGGCTTTCTGAAAACCGTCTTCCCGCCATTCCCCATCATTATCAGCCGGCGGTGCGTGACGCCGAAGCGGGCAAGGGCTATAGTTGGCGCCGCCAGGCGAAGCC
The DNA here is from genome assembly GCF_057653455.1 of Rhizobium sp. CB2179. NCBI lineage: Bacteria > Pseudomonadati > Pseudomonadota > Alphaproteobacteria > Hyphomicrobiales > Rhizobiaceae > Rhizobium > Rhizobium sp. CB2179. The sequence continues at coordinate 1,780,353 of NZ_CM172781.1, forward strand.
GGCCGCATGAGCGACCGGTTCGTCCTCGTATGATGACGGAACGGTAGCATGAAGACATTCGAAGTGGCGGTGATCGGTGGCGGTCTGGCCGGTATGATTGCTGCAATCGCGCTGGCGCGCGGCGGCCGCAGCGTGGCGCTGGTGGCGCCCGTTGCTCCGAAGGAAGACCGACGCACCACGGCGCTGATGGATCAGTCGATCCGCTTCCTCGACCGCCTAGCGCTCTGGGAAAAGCTCCGCCCCGCAGCCGCTCCTCTGACCAGCATGCGCATCGTCGACGGCACCGATCGGCTGCTGCGCGCGCCGACCACCACTTTCCGCGCGGCCGAGGTCGGCCTCGATGCCTTCGGCTACAATTTCCCCAACAAGGCGCTGACCGGCATTCTCGAAGAGGCCGCGGCCGGCGAGGGCAATATTACCCGCTTCACCGATATGGCCGAATCGATCGAAATATCGGCCGTTTCAGTCTCGATCACGCTTACCGGTGGCGAGATGCTGTCGGCCGATTTTGCCGTCGGCGCCGATGGCCGCGGCTCGAAGCTGCGCGAGACCTCAGGCATTGCCGTGCGCAACTGGTCCTATCCGCAATCGGCCATGGTGCTGAATTTCGCCCATTCGCTGCCGCACCAGAATATCTCGACCGAATTCCACACCAAACACGGCCCCTTCACCCAGGTGCCGCTGCCGGGAAGCCGCTCCAGCCTGGTCTGGGTGCAGGATCCTGCTGAGGCGGCGAACCGCATGGAATTGCCGCTTGCCGAGCTCGGCGCCCTTGTCGAGGCGCGCATGCAGTCCATGCTCGGCAAGGTCGATGTCGAAGAGGGCGTCCAGGTCTGGCCGCTCTCCGGCATGATGGCGCATCGTTTCGGCAAGGGACGCATCGCGCTGATCGGGGAGGCCGCCCATGTCTTCCCGCCGATCGGGGCTCAGGGGCTGAACCTCAGCCTGCGCGATATCATGGCGCTTGCCGATATCCTCTGCGACAGGGCGGAATTGCCGGTGCCGGCCGACGCCGGCGAAAGCTTCGACCGCAAACGCCGCGCCGACATCATGACGCGCACGGCAAGTGTCGATATTCTCAACCGCTCGCTGCTTTCGGATTTGCTGCCCGTCCAGATGCTGCGCGCTGCCGGCCTGCACATCCTCTCGGCCATACCGCCGCTGCGCAATATCGTCATGCGTGAGGGCATCGAGCCGGGCCGCGGCTTCCGCGATATTCCGGAGGCGCTACGGGAAAAGCTGAAGCGGAAGAAGGCCTGAGCGGATCACGATTAGCCAGAGCGAAACAGTCACCACCGAAAACACCGTCGTGATCAGGATCGTCGCCGAGGCGCGCTCCTGCCAGACGCCATACTGCTGACCGATGACGAAGACGTTGGTCGCCGTCGGCAGTGAGGCGAGCAGCACGGCCGCCTGGATCCAGACCGGTTCGAAACCGCCAACCGCCGTCAGCGCAACGAAGACCGCGATCGGATGAAGGATCAGCTTCGCCGGCACGATATAGGAGATTTCTGCCGGGATCCGCTTCAACGGTCGGAGCGCCAGCGTCACGCCCATGGCAAAGAGCGCGCAGGGCGCCGCCGCCTGGGCGAGATAGTCGACGAGGCGCTGAAACGCCGGCGGCTGGTCGATGTGCAAGGCGGCCACCGCAAAGCCCAGCGCGGTCGACAGGATGAAGGGATGCAGCGCCACCTTCCGGACGATATCGGCGGCGAGTTGGCCTGTTGAACGCTTGTCGTCGCCGGCCGCCGCCATCAGCGCCGGCGCCACGATGAAATGCAGCGCGTTTTCGAAGCAGATGATCAGCGCCACCGGCACGGCTGCGCCTTCGCCGAGCGCCAAGAGTGCCAGGCCCGGTCCCATGTAGCCGATATTGCCATAGGCGCCGGCAAAGGACTGGATGGTGCAATCGGCCAGCGAATTGCCGCGCACGACGCGGCCGATGACGAAAAGCAGGATGAAGACCGCATAGGTCGCCGCGATATCGGTGACAATGAAATCGACGCGCGTCAGCTCTTCGATCGGCGTGCGCGAGACGAGCTTGAAGAACAGCGCGGGCAGGGCGGCATAGATGATGAAAGTGTTCAGCCAGCCGAGCGCTTCGGCCGGCTGCTTGGTCGCCTTGGCGGCGATGTAACCGATCAGGATCAGGCCGAAGAACGGCAATAGCAGGCTGACAATATCGGCCAAGAGGTCTTCCAGGGCGCGGGGATGATCGGCGGGTCAGGATCTGACTTAAGCAATTCCAGCAAAAGTGTGTAGCGGTTTTTCGTCAGGAATTGCGCAGAAACAAGAGCAATTCCAGCGAAACTGTGTAGCGGTTTTGCGTTCGGAATTGCTCAAAAAAACAAACCAGTAGAGCGTGGACTCATTCACGCGATGAGTACACGCTCTGCGACCGCCAACAAGCGATCAATAGTCCCAGAAGGCCGCCACCCAACGAAAGGCGTCGCCGTCCACCGCCACCCGGCCGACGGAGGGAAACGGCAGGTGAGTGGCCACCAGCTGCTCGCCGGTCTCCGCCAGTTCCCGCAACAGACGGACCCGAACGCGCGCCGCCTCCTCGGGGTCGTGTTCGAAGCCGTTGTACCAGTCCGGATGTTCAAACCCGACCGCGAACACGGCGTCGCCGGCAAACATTAGCCTGTCGCCGCCGGAGGCCACGCGGATCACGCTGTGGCCGGGGGTGTGGCCGCCGGTGCGATGGACGACCACGCCCGGCGCCACCTCGTACTCATCATCGAACAGCCTGAGATGGCTGCGATACTCTTTGGCGAATCGCTTGGCGGTCGCCCGAAGCGCGTCCGGGAAGCCCGGCGGCATGGAGACCCGAGAGAAATCGGGCGCCTCCCAGAACTTGACTTCTGCCGCCGCCACGTGGATCCGCAGGTCCGGACGCAGCTGGTCCTTCACTCCGTCGACGAGCAGCCCGCCAATGTGGTCCATGTGCATGTGGGTCAGGACCACGTCGGTCACCGACGCAAGATCGATGCCGGCGGCCTCCAGTCGCTTGATCAGCTGCCCGGCCCGCGGCAGGTGCAGGTCCGGGTCGAGCCCCAACCCGGCGTCGAGAAGTATGGTCTGGTCGCCGCTGCGTACCACGACCACGTTCAGCGCCCAGTCGAAAGCGTCCGCTGGCAGGAACATGTCTTTCAGCCAGGCCGCTCGGACGGCGGGATCGATGTTGTGTCCCAGCATCGCGGTTGGGAGCGGTAGCACCCCGTCGCTGACCACCAGCACCTCAATCTCGCCGACCTGCACCGCGTAGCGCGACGGAACCAATTCGTCGAGCCGAGGTCTGCCGGTGTGTGCGGTGTTTTCCAGGCTCATCTTTGTCTCAAGGTTCATGTTCGTCTCCTTCTGACCGCCGCCTTAAACACGGCATCGACGACGCTACATGGAGCCGTGTTTTCGATCGATTGGGTCGAGGGATAAGGGCGGGTGGGGCCGAGGGACAGGGCAAGCCATACCACGGCATAGGTCCAGGCCTCGCTTTTTGCTGTCGGCGGCGTGCTGATGGGCGGACTCGATCAGATCAGCGAACGCGGCATGCCTGTGACTGGGCTCGCCACAAATGTCATCTTTGACAGTCGAGGCCGGACATGATGCCGTTTTCTACGCTGCCGGGAGGCATCTTGCCGGGCCAGCGGACCATGGCGGGCGCGCGAAAGCCGCTTCGAAAAGCTGCAAATAGCCCGCCACGGCAGCGCATCGCGGAGACAACTTCCGACGAAGACGATGCAGTGGCCGGTCGGTGGAGTCCGTCAGAGCGTGTCGATCAGGCCTCCGTCCACGCGCATCGAAGCTCCAGTCGTTGCGGACGCTAAAGGGGAGGCCAGATAGGTGACGAGATTGGCGATTTCCTCGACGCTCGCGGCGCGTTGGATGATCGAACCGGCGCGGTGCTTCTTGACGAAGTCCGCCGCCACCTCCTCGATCGGTTTCCCTGTCCTCGCACGTTCCTCGGCGAGCATCGCCTCGACGCCTTCGGACAGCGTGGGGCCGGGAAGGACGGAGTTCACGGTGACGCCTGTGCCGGCCATGCGTTTGGCAAGGCCGCGGGCAACCGCGATGTCTGCGGTCTTGCTGACACCGTAGTGGATCATCTCGACCGGTATGTTAAAGCCGGATTCCGACGCGATGAAGATGACGCGGCCCCAATCGAGCTTTTGCATGCCCGGAAGATATGCGCGCGAAAGCCTGACGGCGGACATGACATTCACCTGCCAGTGGCGGTCCCATACCTCGTCGTCCGCATCGAAGAAGTCTAGCGGCTGGAAGATGCCCGCGTTGTTGATGAGGATGTCCACGTGAGGAACCTGGGCGACAAGAGCGTTACATCCGCCAGCGGTTGCGAGATCCGCTGCCGCCGCGGTCACGCTTCCCTTGGCGCCTTCGCCTTTCAGGCGGTCGGCGGCCTTCGCGGTCTTTTCCTCGGACCGGCCGTTGACCACCACGTTCGCACCCGCCCTCGCGAGCTGGCGGACGATTGCGTATCCAATGCCTTCGGTGGATCCGGTAACCAGAGCGGTCTTGCCTGTAAGGTCGATCTGCATCTTCTGCTCCTGTGAGGTTGGATGACAGAACGTATGAACTGGCGGCCGGTCTCGCAACAGCCAACGATGCGGATAATCCTTTCGCGTAGGGGAGGGAACCGATCAACGGGCTCTAGTGGCGCAGAATCTTACCGAGGAAGGCGCGGCTGCGGTCGGTCTTCGGGTGGGCGAAGAATTCATCCGGCGTGCCGCTTTCGACGATGGCGCCGGCGTCCATGAACACCACGCGTTGCGCGACCTTGCGGGCGAAGCCCATTTCGTGGGTCACCACCATCATCGTCATGCCTTCCTCCGCGACGGCGACCATGACATCGAGCACTTCCGATATCATCTCGGGATCGAGCGCCGAGGTTGGTTCGTCGAACAGCATGATCTTGGGGCGCATGCCGAGGCAGCGCGCGATGGCCACGCGCTGCTGCTGGCCGCCCGACAGTTGCGCGGGGTAAGCATCGACCTTGTCCGCGAGCCCGACCTTGGCCAGCAGCTCGCGGCCGGCCTTCTCGGCTTCGGCGCGCGGGATCTTGCGCACGTGCATTGGCGCCAGCGTGACGTTCTCCAGCGCTGTCTTGTGCGGATAGAGATTGAACGACTGGAAGACAAAGCCGATCTCCGCGCGCAATAGTGTCATGTTGGTGGTGCGATCGCCGAGACGCTGACCGTCGACAACCAAGTCACCGTCACGGATCGTCTCCAAACCGTTCACGCAACGGATCAAGGTGCTCTTGCCCGAGCCGGATGGACCGCAGACGACGACGACCTCGCGCGGCGCGACGTCGAGCGTGATATCCTTGAGCACATGAAGTGGGCCAAACCATTTATTGACGGCGCGAAACTCGATCATGCTGGTTCAACCTTTCGGATTCTGCGGCGGCGTCACAATCGCACCTCGCCATGGGCCGCGCCCATTCGAAGCTCCAGACGGCGGGCGAGCATGATGAGCGGATAGCAGACAATGAAATAACCCACGCCGACCAGGAAGAAGACCAGGAGCCCATTCGGCACCCGCTGCACCACCAGCCAGCCGACCCGCGTGAGGTCGGTGAGCCCGATGGCCGAGACGACGGAGGAATCCTTGATCAGCAGCACGTACTGGCCAACCAGTGGCGGCAACACGATCCGCATCGCCTGCGGCAGCACGACCTGGCGCATCCTCTGCCACCGTGACAGCCCGGACGCCAGCGCCGCCTCGATCTGGCCGGTTGGAACGGCGCGGATGCCGGCGGCGACGATCTCGCAGATAAAACAAGCCGCGAGGTTTGTCAGAGCAATGATGCCGGCACTGAAGGCGTCGAGCTCGATGCCGAATTCCGGCAGAATGAAGAATATCAGAAAGATCTGCACCAGGAACGGCGTGCCGCGGATCAGGTCGACCCAGGAGCCGATCGCTGCGCTTAAAAGCCGGCTTCCACCAGTCCGAAGGATGCCGAGGCAAAAGCCGATCAGCGTACCGAGCACCAGGCTAATCAGCGACAACGCGACGGTCATGCCGAGGCCACGCAAGGCGAGGGGATAGCTGCCGGCGAGGCTCTGCAACTGCTGCCAGATCATGTCCGCGCTCCTGTCGGCGCCAATCCGAGCCAGTACGCGGATAGCGCCGCTAGCCCCTTCAGGCCGTAATAGAGCAGGAGGTAGAAGGCCGCGATGGTCATGAACCCTTCGGCGGGCATGAAGCGGTCGGAGGCAAGCAGTTGCCCGGCACGGGTCAGTTCGGCGACCGAAATCAACGATAGCAAGGCCGAATCCTTGACCAGCACGATCGCTTGGCCGAGCAATGGTGGAATCGTCACCTTGAATGCTTGCGGCAGGATGACGAAGCGCATGCGTTGGATGAAGGTCATGCCCGAAGCGATGCCTGCCTCCACCTGGCCGCGGTGGATCGACAGGATGCCGGCACGGATGATCTCGGCAATATAGGCACCGCTGTTCAGCGACAAGGCGAGAATGCCGACAACGAGTTCCGGCAGGATGAAGCCGAGGCGAGGCAGACCGAAATAGAGGAAATAGAGCTGCGCCAGCAAGGGTGTGGCCCGCACCGCGTCGATGAAGGCCTTGGCGGGAAGGCGAAACAGCCGGGCGGGCTGCAGGTTCATGGCGACGAGCACGATGCCAACGGCGAGCGCACCGGCGAAGGAGAGGAGCGACAGCCACACCGTCGTGAAGAGACCCTGCCCGAACAAGGGCAGATATTCAACGATGGCGCGGAAGCTGAAGTTCTCGAGCATGGCGAATGGCCTATCCCAGACGGCGGAAGACGAAATGTCCCGGACGGTCTCGCGACGCCGAAGCGCGCGCGAAACCGGCCGGATCAGATGGATGCTTGAACCATGGGTCGGGCTTAGTGATCCTTCTTCCAGTTGTCGGAGTTGACCCAATAATCGAGGTTTTTCTGCAGACGGCCGTCGAGGGTGACCTGGTCGAGAAACTGGTTCATCCAGATCAACAGGTCCGGTTCGTCATAGCGCGTGGCGAATGCCAACGGCTCCTTCGACAGCATGTCGGGCATAATGGTGAAGCTGCCGGCCGGATAAGCCGTTGACTGACCCTTGACCGCCGAGACGTCGTTGACGCCGCAATCGGCCTGGCCGTTATTGACGGCATCGAGCAGCAGCGGGCCGCCACCCTTGTAGCTCTTGATCTCGGCATCGGGAAAGGCGGCCTTGGCCTCTTTCTCGCCGGTGGCACCGAGCAGTACCGCGATCTTGGTGCCCTTGGCCTTGCAGTCTCCGGTCGTGTTGAACTTGCCGCCGGCCTTGGTGAAGACGGTGCTGCCGGTATACATGTAGGGCTTGGTGAAGGCGACCTTCATTCCCCGCGCCAGCGTCGGCGTCATGTCGGCGACCAGGAGATCGGCCTTTCCGGACAACAGCGCCGGGATCAGGCCATCCCAGTCGAAATCAAGGAAGGTGATCTTCACGCCCATTTCCTTGGCCATCAATTCGGCGAGCTCGACCGAGCTGCCGGTCCGTTCGCCGGCCGCGTCGACCAACGAGAAGGGAGGGCCTTGTGTCTGCACCGCGACGCGCAGTTCACCGCGCTTGGCGATGTCGTCGAGCGTTCCGGCATTGGCGGCGGCGGTGATACTGGCAAGCGCGACCGCTGCGGCGAAAACCTTGGTAATGTTCATTTCATATTCCTCCCGGTTGTCGTTGTCCTACCCACCCGTGGGTGCCTTTTGAACCTCGGCGCCGTTCCCGGCGGCGACCGCGTTCGAAACTTCTCAATCCCAGCTGACCGTCTCGGAAACCCGAATGCCTCGCCTGGCCAACTCGTCGAAGAAGCGACCGTCCGGCACATGCATCAGCGGGTTGAGCAGGCCAGGCTTAGCGATCTCGCCGCGGGCCAACATCTGCGCCACGATGCTGGCGGGATAGCCGACGCCGCGGCTCATGCCGAACAGCCCGGACGTCAGGTCGCGCTCTATGATCAGGTCCGATGTCACTGTCTTGCGGCGGCCGCCTTCGCTGCCGGAGAACACGTTGCGCATCACGCAAAGATCCTTCTCATCGACACCATACTGTAATTTCGGACCGAGCATCCGGCCGAGAAATTCGCGCGGGCTGGTGCCAATGCCCGGCACCTTGTCTTCGGAGAGGAAGCCGAGTTCCTTCAGCGGAGCCCAAAAAGCCGACCAGCCCGGCCAACGCAGTGAATAGCGGCCACCGCGCCGCAGCCCTTTGGCATGGCCGAGCATGTCGGAATAGTGCGGCGCATCGCCGTTCGGAAAGGCCTCCAGCCTGCCGAGGCCCGCGAACTCGATCTGATGGATGAAACGGTTGTCGTGTTGCCGGGCGGCGGGCACGTCGACCCGTTCGCCGTTTTCGACCAGCACGCTGTCGCGATTCTGGCTCGTCAAGACCATGTCGAAGTTCCAGCTCACCTTATAGCGTAGCGGCTCGGTCGTCGCTTTCGGCTCGGGGATGCCGCCGCAATAGGAGTCGATGGAGGTGATGGTGTCGAACTGCCTGGCGGCACGCGCGTAAAGCACCAGATCGATGCCGGGGTCGAGCCCGCATTCGGTCATGATCGAAACGCCCGCCGTCGTGGCCGCGGGATCGAGATCGGCGATGGCCTTGCCGTAATTGGTGGTGACGAGCGGCGTGCCTGTGGCGATCGCCGCGAGAACCGCCTCGCGCATCAGCGGCTGCGGCAAGAGGTCGATGACCGCGTCGGCGTCCTCCATCACATCCGCCAGCGTTGGACCGATCGGGCCTTCCGGCACCACGAAACGAATGCGGCCAATGTCTGTCAGTCCGGCAAGCAGGGCCGCGCCATCCGGCGCGGTATCGAAACAGACCACTCGCTCGACACCGTCGCTGGCGACGAGATCGGTGATCGCGGCGCGCCCTTGCAACCCGAGGCCGCCAAGTACCGCGATCTTCACGCGCTTTCCTTTCGAGGATTCTCGTCCGACCAGCAACCTTCCGGCAGGCTGACCCACTTGTTGCATGATGCCATGACGACGAAGGTCTCGCTGCGCACGACTTCGCCCGGCTCGCCCGCGCCCGGGATCAACTCGCTGGTGACGCGGTAGAGATCGGCGACATCGCCGACCACTGTCACGTCGACGATAATGTCGAAGCGCCCGGTGACCACGCAGGCGGAGTTCACGAAAGGCAGCTCGGAGATGCGTTCCGCCAGTTTCCGGGCCTGCCCGCGCCCCTGGGCATTGATGCCGACAATGGCCGAGATCAATTCCGGACGCTCGGTCAGGTTCAGCAATCCGACGATCTTGAGCAGGTTGCGGCCCAGGAGGTTTCGCAAGCGCATACGCACTGTCGGAACAGAGATCGCCATCTTCTCGGCGAGGCGATTGACGCCAAGCTGCGCATCCTCCGACAGCAGTTTAACCAGTCGCCGGTCGGTCTGATCGAGATGTTCTCGCAATGGTCATGGCTTTCATAAATAGAAAAAATCTGAAGATATTTCTTATAAAACTGAAGATATCCTAGGCATTTTCTTTTGAAAGGCAAGCACATCAATCATTCGGCATTCAATCGACGAGAATGCGGGCCCTTCAGGGCCAGGCACGCCAAGGCGGCCGTCGGCGTTTTGCCGCGACGATTAACTCGCTCGCAAGATTCCACGTTCAATACGATCTTGAGGCGCTCTCTCAGACAACGACTGCGTGCGAATTCCTGGCGTATCGGCTAGCCAGGGCCGACGGTCACGATCCCTCGTCCGGTATGTTCAAGACCTCTCCGCACGCCTTGCAATGAACGGCGTCGGCGTCATGGCGCTGAAGGCCGCATCGGTGACAGGAAAAGGTCACTTTGTGAGGGCGGACCACTGCCTGAGCAAGCCTGACGAATAGGGAGATGCCGACGATCATCGTCACAACGGAAGTGAGCTTGCCCAGCGTTCCCGGAAGCGTGATGTCTCCGAATCCCGTCGTCGTCACCGTCGCGACCGTGAAGTATAGCGCATCGACGAATCCTTCGCTTCCCTCCCTGTTGTAGAAGAAGGACGTATAGACGAACCCGGTTGCCATGAAGAGGAACACAAGGAGATTGATCACCGCCCGGACGACGTCGAGAAGGTACAAATAGCCGGCCTTGCGCAGCAAGTCCTTGAGCAGCGGACTGGTGCCGATCGCCCAGAACCGCATGATCCGCAGGAAAGCGAAATTGAAGAGCAGGTCCGGCAGCAACAGCGTGGCCAGCACCACGAAGTCGATCCAGGTCATCGGTCGCCGAATCCACTCGCGCAAAGAGAATGCGGCGACCGCCCGGCCGACCATCTCGGCGGCGATCCACACTGCTATCGCATAGTCGATGATCAGATAGGACGGACCGGATCGCAGGTACGGACCGAGCAGGAAGAAGGCGAGAATGGCGACGTCAATGGCAGCAAATACCAGCCGAAAGGCAATCGCCTGCCTGCCGCCGGCCCTATCGAGCCCTCGCAGCACCTGACGAAGCGAATTCTGCAGAGAGCCCTCGTCGGATTCGAAAGTTTTCATCCAGGGAATGTAGATCCCTCATCGGCGTCCGCAAGTCGCCGAAGACATCCTTGTCCGGCAAATCGTTGTTCTCGTCTGGACAGGACTTGCCCTGCAGGGGCCGCCTCGATCTCAGGCGACGGACCATCCACCGTCTACCAGCAGATTAGCGCCGGTAATCAGGCTCGCAGCCGGTGATGCAAGGAAGACGACGGCACCCACCACATCATCGGTCTCACCGATCCGGCCGAGCGGAATGTGACCGAGCGTCGCTTCCCGATTGTCGGCGTCGGATAGAAAAGGCGCTGTGCCATCGGTGTGAATGAATGTCGGCGATACGGTATTTACGGTGACGTCATAGCGTGCCCATTCGGCTGCAAGGCAGCGCGTGAGGTGATTGATGGCCGCCTTGCTCATGCAATAGATTGCCTCGCCGCGCAGTGCCACGGTGCCGGCCTGTGAGCTGATGTTGATGATCCGGCCGCCGTTGCGCTTGATCATGTGCCGGCCCACAGCCTGCGTCATCAGAAAGGTACCCTTGATGTTGACGTCGAGTATCTCGTCAAGATCCTTCTCTTCGACGAGTTCCGCGAGATTGCCTGGAGCCACGCCGACGTTGTTGACGAGGACGTCGATCCGGCCGAATGTCGCAAGCGCCGCGTCGACGGCTTGTGCGATATGGGCCTTGTTGGGGATGTCCAGTTCAACAGGGAGAACTTTTCGGCCCGCGCCCTCGAGTTCGGCAACCAGGTCCGCCGACGCCGCGACATCGCGGACCCCTAAAACAATATTGGAACCTGCTGCGGCGCAGGCAAGTGCGCAAGCTCGACCGATGCCGCGGCTCGCTCCTGTCACCAAAGTCACCTTGCCCTCAAGGCTGAAGTCCGGCGCATTCTTCTGCATCACGATGCCTCCCTCGATGAAGCTCCATTTATGGCAGTGTCGGCGTGCGGATGCCAGATATTCTCAGCATGCTGAGGAGTGTCTCTTTGACCAATGGGCGATCCGGCAACGTGGGACGCTTTTTCCGATACCTGCACACGACGACAGACGGCGCGGAAGGAAGCGGAGGAGCCCGCGCACCTGCACCATGGCCTGGAAAATCGGCAGCCGGTGGCCTAGCCGATCTGCATCAGGATCGGAAAGGTCTGCTGGAACCAGATCGCCACATTGCTGACCCATCCGAACAGGAAGGCGAGGCCGGTAAGCACGAGGAACAGACCCATCACCTTTTCCACCGTGCCGAGATGGCGGCGGAAGCGCGACAGGAAGCGCATGAAGGAGCCGGAAAAGCCGGCGGCGATCCAGAAGGGGATGGCAAGGCCGAGCGAATAGATGGCGAGCAGCCCGGCGCCGGAGCCGACCGTCTCGCGCGAGGCGGCAACGCCGAGGATTGCGCCAAGCACGGGGCCGATGCAGGGCGTCCAGCCGAAGGCGAAGGCAAGGCCCATGATATAGGCGCCCGTCAGCGTCGCCGGCTTGCCGCTGCCCTGGAAGCGCGCCTCACGCGCCAGCACCCCGATTCGAAAGAGGCCAAGGAAGTTCAACCCCATGACGATGATGATCAGCCCGCCGATCTTCGACAGGAGGTCGAGATGCTGGCGAAGCACCATGCCGATGCTGGAAGCACCGGCGCCGAGCGCCACGAAGACGGTGGCAAAGCCGAGCGTGAAGAGCAGTGCGGAAAAGAACACGCCGCGCCTGACGTCGGGCGCCACCGCCACTGCACCGCCGCCGCGAAACTGCTCGACGGAGATGCCGGCCATATAGCAGAGATAGGGCGGGACGAGGGGAAGCACGCAGGGCGACAGAAAGGAAAGCGCCCCGGCAATCAACGCGCTCCACAGGGAAATATCGGCAATCGACACGCATTCTCTCCGGCTGCAATCTGCGTGATGTTCCTAGCTTTGCAGGCAAGCGATTGCCAATCACCTTTTTGCGCGCGCGAGACATCTGTCTCTGCACGCAAGACATTTGTCTTGGCGCCCGCAAGAAATGTGCCGAACGTTTGCAAAAGGCAAAATTTTCGGTTGACCGGCATGGGTCGCCTGCCTATGTTCCGCCCACTTCCAGCCGGGGTGGTCACACCCGCGGAGAGGGAGAGCGTAGCTCAGCTGGTAGAGCAACTGACTTTTAATCAGTAGGTCTCGGGTTCGAACCCCGACGCTCTCACCATTTTAATCTTCAAGATAGCTGCCGCGATCTTAGATCAGCAGTCGCAGTAACGCGCCCTCGTCCTTCACCCCATGCTGGTACGAATGGATAACCCGCCGAGCAAGATCTTCGCGCTCGGTGTCTGTTGTGATTTGTCGCATCGAGCTGATGTGGTCGAATACTCTCTGGCAGAGGGCAACTTCTTCGTCGCTCAACACGGTTTGTGCGTCGGCTATCTGGGATCGGATCATGATCGCCCTCGCTTCCTTCGGATCGATAGGAGGGTGGAACATCTGCTTTTTAAGCGGGTGAAGGGAGACACAAGGTCGTGAGGTCTCACCCTCATTGTCGTGATAGGTCTTTGTCCCATCTGGCAACTAATTCTCGTTCGGCCCGCTCCACACATATGCAGAAGCCGGCTTTCGCTGGGCATTCCAGATCACTTCGTACCCTATCTTCTCAAGCGAGAGTAAAGCGCCAAGCCTTTCGTCATCTGAAAGGCTTCGCAGGGAAACGTTAAGTGCGTCCAGGCCGCCTAAATTGTAGAGGCTAACGAATACATTGAGTGACATTGTTCCTCTCCCGTTGGTACAGTATAACACGCAAAGAAATATTTGCTTAGGCCTGGATAAATATTTTCAACATCTAGTATAGCTCCAAAAATTTATTCAGATTTCCTTGTTTGGAGTGTGGGTTTGATTTGAGATGGGTAGCGCCTTGCGTCTTTCCCGCAGGAATTGAGCTTCACTCGGTGCCATGCCACCCATTGAAATTTCTGGAAGTTGTTATAAAATCAGTTCGTTGTGGTTACGTGTCACGTCAGCATCTGGGAGGATTGCGATGTTTCAAGGTATGCACGGCTCCAAGTCGGCACTGGGTCCAGAAGACCTCACAATGATCAAAGACATCTATGACGAATGGTGCGCCGCGCGCTGCTGCGCCAAGGATAGCCCAAGTGCAATCAAAGCAGCTCAAGAGTTGATCTCCATGTTCGAGCATGGGGTACGATCAAAAGATGATCTCCGCACTATGGTCGGTACAATAGGTGCGCATTTGCTCAAACACTGAAATGAGCCGATGGCGATCCGCTGCTGGCGAGCGCCTGCGCGAATGGCCTAACCTGTCGTTTATGTGCGTCGATACAGGTCACGCGACGGTTTAAGAAATTGGCTCAGACACAGGAACCAAATTCCGCTGCGGTCCGTTTTCTCCTCATCAACAACAGGAGAAATCCACCATGGATTGGAATCGTATCGAAGGAAACTGGAAGCAGGCGAAGGGCAAGGTCAAGGAGCAGTGGGGCAAACTCACTGACGACGATCTCGACCAGATCGCCGGCAAGCGCGACCAGCTGGAGGGCAAGATCCAGGAGCGGTATGGCATCGAAAAGGATCGTATTAAACGCGACATCGATGACTGGTCTGGTCGCCAAACTTGGTAGTCACAGAACAAAAACCCGGTGAAAGCCGGGTTTTTGCTGCCGAAGGAGTGGAGTTAAGGCGGCTGATGTCCGTCGGACGTCATGAATATCCGCCAAAAGCCAGGAGAAGGACGCCGAGCGCGATCACGGCGAGCGCCGGCCAGTTTTGCGATAGGCCGAGGAACCTGAGGCCTTGGCGCCGGGGTGAGGATTGCCCACATGGTGGCCTCCGCTAGCGATGAGGATGTGGATTAACCAAATCCGGACCTGATCGTTCCGTGAGCGGCTACTCACTTGAACAACCGCCGCGTCAGAACCAAAAGCGCTCGCATTGAATTTGACCGCTGAGCAATCCTGGAGATCCCTGATGGACAAGACACCGAAGACGGCCATCCGCGGCATGATGTTGTACGTACTCGCTCTTCTCGTCCTGGGGGTGCTGGCGGGGGCTGCGTACACGATCTATGGCCATCCCGCCGATCCGTCCGAGCGACCGGCGGCCGAGACGATTCCGCAAAAAGCTCCGGCTCCGCAGTAAGATACCTCTTTCCAAGTCATTGATTGATCGCCGTTCGAGAACAGACGATGACCGGGGAAGATGCCTGTCAAAATCCGGCGCCCACCCAGTCAGGTCGTACTGAAACGCCTGTGCTCCATGGCACCAGATCAGCAAGTGGCAAAGAATATGGCTTCGGAAAGCAAGCCCGACATCCTGTCGCAAGTCCTTCCAACCAGTATAGAACTCTTATTATAGGGAGAACAACCTGCGACAGAGAAAATCGGCATCTGCGCAGAAGCGATGAGATTGGGGAGAAGCAGTGGGGGCCAGCTCTGTCTGGAACCCTGAGAGAGTGCGCCGGAACAGAGGAGTTTACGGATGAGGGAACATGCAGTCGTGATATCAGGGGCAGGGCCGACGGGCCTGATGCTGGCAGGCGAACTGGCCTTGGCGGGCGTCGACGTCGCCATCGTCGAGCGCCGACCCAATCAGGAGCTTGCAGGTACGCGGGCCGGCGGTCTGAGTGCGCGCACGCTCGAGGTTCTCGATCAGCGCGGCATCGTCGACCGGTTCCTCGCGGAAGGGCAGATAGCCCAGGTCACGGGGTTTGCGGTCACGCGGCTTGATATCAGCGATTTTCCGACCCGGCACAATTACGGGCTGGCGCTGCGACAGAAGCATATCGAGCGCATTCTGGCCGGCTGGGTCGGCGAGTTGGCGGTGCCGATCTATCGCGGCCTTGAGGTAACGGGTTTCGCGCAGGACGATACCGGCGTCACCCTTGATCTCTCCGATGCCGCGTTGCTCAGGGCAGGCTATCTCGTCGGCTGCGATGGAGGCCGCAGTCTGGTTCGCAAGGCTGCCGGCATCGCGTTTGAAGGATGGGATCCGACGACCGGCAACATTCTCGCCGAAGTAGAGATGGACGAGGAGCCGCCATTGGGCATCCATCGCACGGCCCTTGGCATCTATGCCTTCGGCAGGGAGGAGTATGAAATTCACGACGGCAAGATCGTCTTTGCCAAAGAGGGTCCGATCGGCGTGATGGTGCCGGAGACGAATGCCGGCGCGACGACTGAACCGACGCTCAGTGATCTCAAAGAAGCGCTCATTGCTGCATTCGGAACGGATTACGGACTCCATCGCGTCAACTGGATTTCCAGGTTCACCGACATGTCCAGGCAGGCAACGGCCTACCGCAAGGGCCTGGTACTCCTCGCTGGCGATGCCGCCCATGTGCATTCTCCGGTCGGCGGGCAGGGCCTGAATACCGGTGTGCAGGATGCCGTCAATCTCGGTTGGAAGCTGGCCCAGGTGGTTAAAGGGAGATCGCCTGACGCCTTGCTCGACACCTATCACGCCGAACGGCATCCGGTTGCGGCCCGCGTGTTGCGCACGACGATGGCGCAGGTCGCATTGCAGCGCACCGACGATCGCACCGAAGCCTTGCGTGACATTGTGACGGAGTTGCTTGGCATGGAGGAGCCGCGCAAACGGATCGCTGCCGAAATGTCCGGATTGGCGATTCGCTACGAGTTCGGCGAGGGGCATCCGCTGCTCGGCCGCCGCATGCCTGACCTCGACCTCACCACGCCTGATGGTCCCACGCGCGTCTATAAGCTGCTCCAGGATGCGCGGCCGGTGTTCTTGAACCTCGGCGCGGCCGGCAGCTTCGACATCGCGCCGTGCTCGGACCGCATCAAATTGGTTGACGCCGGATATGACGGCGCATGGGAGCTGCCTGCGCTGGGCTTGGTCTCCGCGCCAATGGCAGTGTTGATCCGGCCGGATGGATATGTGGCGTGGGTAGGCGACAGGACGCAGGATGGTCTGCAAGAGGCGATGAATAGCTGGTTCGGATCACACGGCTAAACGCCGAAAAGCGCTGACCTAAGCGGCGAGCGAGATCGGATCGCAATCCGATATCGTCGTGGCATCCGGCATCGGCTTACCCCGGCGTTCCCATGTCCGGCGGCTGATGCCGAAAGCCTCCCAGGGGCGCACTTGGTTGAAAGAATTGGCGAGATAATCGGCTCTGGAAAGCGCGCCGGCGGCACGGCGCTGCTCCTCTTTTCGGCTTCGGTCCCGCTGCCGCCGCTTTTCCTTTTGAAGTTTTGCTCTCTTCCGTTTCGGCACATCGAAGGCACCGATGGTGCGGATATCGAGGGCGCTCCGTTCTGCGTAGCTTAAGTGCAAAGCATGGCCGAGGGCGTCGGCGGACAAGTCGGAAAAGCGCAACTTTGTCCGCTCGTAGATGACGTCCTCTATCTCGGCTTTGCCAGCCCAGGGAAGCCATCGCGCCGCCCAGCCGAGGACCACCTCGACAAACTCTTCCTTGAATTCGACCAAGGCGAGGCCGGCGATCACCTCGACGTAAATCAATGCGTCATCGGCCTCCGGCACGATGTCTCCGTGGCGATGCCTGATCAATTTTTCGATCTCGCGCATCCGGCCGCGGAAATGGTTCCAACGGCTGGCCCGCGTACGGCGCTGGACGGCCTTGTAACCCAGCAGACAGTCGCCGACCTTGATGGCCGTAACATTCCGCGACAAGCCATCCGGCTGATCGGCTTTGGCAGTCCGCTTTTCCGATTGAGTCGCTTCATCCGGACCCATAAGACGAGCCATCAATTTTCCTTTGCCATCTGCCTTGGGGGGCCGAAACGGCTGATTGTAAAGGAAGGCCGAGGGGGTGATCATCCACTTTTTGCGGTGATCACACGTCATTCTGCGAAGAAGCGGCGGTGGGGGAGATTGCCTGTTGCGGCCTAAATCATTCGCCGGATTTCGTTGACGAGAGGCGCCAACTCGCGGTGGAAGCTTTTGATCATCGCTTGTAGAAACGGCCCAGGGCGCAGTTGGTCTTCATCGATCTCATATCCTGCATTGCGCGCCAGCATCGTCAGAAAGACCAGCTGGATCCGTCCGTTACCTTCGCGGAATGGATGGATCGCGTTGATTTCCGCCAGAAACCATGCTGAGTCTTCAGCGAAGGCGTCCTTTTTTCCGGTCTGGGCGAGATATTCGCGGCTTGCCAATTGAGCAAACAGCCGCTTGGCCTCCGGCTCGATATATTCAGGATAAGCGAACCAGTTGTCACCCTTGCCGGTGCGGATCGTTCGGATATTCCCGGCCCACTCGTATACATCCTGGAAAAAATGATGGTGCAGCGCCCGATAGTGTGCGAAATCCCAATTGCCCTCTGGCAGAGCTTCCGTTGCCGCGGGAATCGAACATCAGCTGTTCGAATTGATCAAGCTGGTCTTGATCTTCGATATCTGCCTTGTTGCGTAGGACGTGAGTGCCTGGATAACAGAGCGGATCCTTGACGGCATTGTAACGGACCACCCGTCAGACTTTCTTGAAGGCTTTAAGTATCTCTCGGCGGTAAGCGTCCCCCTTGAGGTCGCCGGACGTTAGTTTCTGCGACAGCGCCTTGGAACCGGCACTCATCTTCAAACCTTCGACCGCGGCGAATTTCTCCGCCTTCTTTTCACCGATCGGACGTGTGACAAACCGGCCGGATTCAGCAGATCGACCTAATTTCGTTTCTTTTGCCATGTCGCATCGTACCATCCAACCCAACCCTTTGCCTACTGTCTTATGACCGGAAAGGTACTGTTAAGTCGCTGTTCAGCGATCCATCGGCGCGGAGGATTCATCGTCCGTCCGATCGCCGGAAAGGGAAGACGCGGTTGAGCCACGACATTTCCATCAGCACGTGTCTGCAATCAGCGGAAGCCGAAGAAACTCAAAATCGCGAGCACGATAACGACAGCGCCGACAAGCCAGATCAAATTGTTCATGGGAAAGCGTTCTCCTGTTGAGTGTCGGGCCATTGTGACCCGATCACTTAACGGTGAGGCAGGGCTTGGAGTTCCCAACCGGTCCAATTGCTGTAGCGTGCCACCTTCGGCGCAGGACCAATTTCCGGCTCTATGCCTTTCAATAGCTGCACGAGCGAGCATTGCTGGGTCTGAACCCATCCGCACATGCCGGGTTTACCGATGTATTCCGCTGATATTGAAAGTCCTGGTGATCCTGCCTTGCAGGCGATGTGCAGGAAGACGTGAACGCGGACACACTGATCAGCACTCCCACTACCAATGGAAAAAATCGGTTCATCTGAACGTCTCCTCACAAGCCTGTCATGGTCGCAATCTACCATGCCAACGCGAGCCTATACGAAAACTTGTGGCCCGCTAGATCACGCTCACCTGAGCCGAAACATTCGCACGATTGATCAATCAATCTATAATCGTGATGTGTCGCGCCTCAGTTGATGATTAAATTCACGTAAGTCTAGCCTGGTCGGGCTATTCTGTCGTTATGGAAGTAGTTTCGCGACGTTAATAGTCAAGTGGACGCGATTTCGACTTGAATATATTGCGATTTTTGAGTAAAATTACACCATAAAAAAGTAATATAAATGGGAGGATACTATGTCGTCAACTCGGTTCGATCCGATTCTGCTTCATCGTCAACATATCATCGATGAGGTCACGTGCCTCGATGAAATCTTCGATGTTCTGGACGGATGGCCGGAGGACAAACGGGGTTTGGCGTATGAGACGCTGTTGAAGGCGTGCAGAGATGCGGCCAATGGGCGTTTCCCGCTGAGCGCTGCGCGCGAGAATTTCCGGCGGTTCCTGAAGATGGCTGGCGTCCTTGCGAAGGTCGAGGGTGGCCCCAAATTCGACGGACCGATGAACCACCAAATTGGTAATGCTTAGTAAGATTATAGGCCTGTTGCGGGCCGTCTGCATGGCAGGGAGGGCGCGCCGTCACATCAGTTGCGGCGCGTTCTGGTTTCGATATCTGCTGATCGGATGATCGCCTATTTCTTGGCCACAAGGCGCCGCGGCAAGCCCTGCAAGAGGCAGCCGGCTATTCGGGTGTCGGATCCAGCAGATCTTAGTTCACGCCGGCATTGGCCCAGTCGCATCGGAAGACGAGCATGGGCTTCGAAAACCCCTTGAACCGTCGGCGCGTTGCGTGAGCGAAGAGATCGGCGGCGCCGTATTCCCGAAAAATATTCTCCGAGACGAGGATCTGGTCGCTGGAGGCTGCCGCACAGAGTCGCGCGGCAAGTTGCACGGTCGTGCCGAAGAGGTCGTTGCTGTCCTCGACCGGCTCGCCGCAGTCCAGTCCGATGCGGATATGAATCGGCTCGGTGTTTCCGCCGTTGTAACGCTCGAATTCCCGCTGGATCGCCATGGCGCATTCGACGGCTGCCGTTGTCGCGGCGAAGGCCGCCATGATGCCGTCGCCGGTGTGTTTCACTTCGCGGCCTGAATTCTGGCTGAGGCATCGGCGCACGACAGCGTCATGGGCCCTTACCATTTCGGTCGCAATGCGGTCGCCGAGGCGCGATGTCATCGCCGTCGATCCGACGATGTCGGTAAAAAGGATTGCCCGGTGGCCAGGATCCACCTGAGCGGAGGATTGGCCGGGGGCCGGCTCAGGGTCATGGATTCGGCCTAGAAAAGCCTCAACCGCGGACAGGGCGACCTCGACGATCTCGCCGGCGACGAAGCCATGGGCCTCGCGATGCACACATTGCGCAGTTTCCGCATCCGGCGCATCCACCAGGCAAAAGGCGGTCCCGCGCCGCTGATCGAACCAATAGGTCAGGAACTTGACGCCGTACTTGTCCTGGATATCGAGATCCATGCGATGTGCCTGAGCGACGTCAGCCGCTGACGTTCCCTCAAGAAAGTGCCGGTCCATGAAAATAGGCATCGCGCGCTCCTCCCAGATCCGCCGCGTGCAGGATAGATTGTATTGTACGACCCGGATGAAACTCCGTCCACCTCTGGCACAATCCATGAATGATTAGAGAGGCTCTTGCTTCCAGAAAAGCATATGTGTTGCTGTAATCATTATAGAGTATAGAAGGAAAGGCTGCGTTTTAATCAGCGGGAGTGGGATGAAAGCCCGATATTTACCA
The DNA here is from genome assembly GCF_057653455.1 of Rhizobium sp. CB2179. NCBI lineage: Bacteria > Pseudomonadati > Pseudomonadota > Alphaproteobacteria > Hyphomicrobiales > Rhizobiaceae > Rhizobium > Rhizobium sp. CB2179. The sequence continues at coordinate 1,800,870 of NZ_CM172781.1, forward strand.
TAATCAGTCGCTTAATGACTGGTCGGGGAGCTGTCGGGGTCTTCAGGCGTTCCATGTTCTCAAACGCGGCGGCTGCCGGACCCGGGAGGGATGGAGAAACACGTCTGTTACGGCCATGATTGACCTGAGCATAATGCCGAAAAGTGTGAGCGGTTTTCGGAAGACATCATGCTCTAACTCTATAGTGTGGAACAGGATTCAGATTTCAGGCCGACCCGGGCCTAAATCATCCTGTTCTAGGATCAAAAGCCAAGCTTTCGTCCCGGTAGGCGACCTGCCAACGGCACGCAAATTGCATCGTATTCCATAGCTCCACCGAAATTGGGAAAAGCTGTAGCAAAGTGAGACAGACGGCACATTTTCGACCGGTTGGCTTGGCCTCAATGGGGCTCGGCCATTATGCCGTTATTAACTCTGTGTGGGACGCCGCGCGCACGCTCCTGCGCGACTGGCCGGTAGACGACGGCGAAGAGTATTTCGAGGCCGTCAAGTCGTGCCTGGATGCGATTATCGGCGACCTCCCACCGGAACACGTTCGGGCAGCCTTCATCAGGGCTGCGCAGGAGGCCGGCATTGCCGTCATAGAAGCGGCGGACTGAATACTCTCCGCGCTTCCCCACCTATCCTCAACGCCAGATCGTCCGACGCTTGACTTTTCCGGCTGAAGTTCTAATTTAGAACAAAACAGGAACATTGGAGATGATCATGACGCATACGGAACAGGTGATCGCCAACGCCCTCGCGCTTGTCGAAGCGTCCCGCGCGGTCCGCGAGCGGGATCAACAGCGGCGCGCTGCCTGGCAGAGAAAGGTCGAACTCAGCCGGCCGCTGCCGCCATTGCCACGCCCGGTTCAATTGCCGTTGGCGCTGAACTGATGCAGCCGGCAAAAGCCTTGGAACCCCATCGGGCACGCCCCGAACAAGCCGGGCTCGATCAAGCCTGGCACGATCAGGCCTGGGAAGTCGAAGCCGTGCTTGCCTGGCATGACGACAATGCCAAGGCGGCGATACGCTCGCTGCTCGACGACTGCAAACATCTCCGCCAGCAACTGGCGCTGGCGGAAAGCGTGATGAGCCGCGGGATGGCCCGCGGATGGGCGCCGCGATACGAGCGCGACGCTCTCTGAAATTGAGGCGATCCGAACCGGCAAGAGGGGTCAGCTGCCTGCAGCATTCGTCTCCGGATCGACCCGGGGCAGCCGGCTGCGGGCGATGACGGCTCCGACCAGTGCGATCGCCACCACGGCGCCGATCCATGCGCTATACAAGCTCTGCCCGAGAATGATGCCGGCAAGGACCGGCGTGACGATGTCGGTGACCGCGACAAGCGACTGCGTTGCTCCCATGACGATGCCCTGGCGTTGCTGCGGCACATGCACGGAGAGCGCTGCAACGAATGTCGGCCGCGCCAATGCCACGCCCGTGCTGATGCAAAGGACGGCGAAGGCGAGGGTAGCAATGTCGGTGGCGAGGCCGGCCGTGACATAGCCAATCGAGAGAATGATAAAGACCAGGACGATCAGGCCTCGTTCAGAGAAAATGCCGCCGAGCCACGTCAGGAGGAAAAGCTGGACCAGGATGTTGATCGCGCCGTCGGCGGTGAGAAGGTAACCCAGCTCCTTCGGACCGAACGCATGTTCATTCCAGGTGAATGTATCCGCCAGAAAAACGGCGAGCTGCGAACTGAACATCCCGTATGAGAAATAGTGGCAGAGAAGAACGGCGACGAGGACGCGGATGACCGGCGAGGCGAGCAGGGTTCGGAAGGAAACCTTCTCGCCGACCGTCTCGTCCGCTTTGCTGTCGTCGCCGAACCGGCCGCGCGCATCGCCACCTTTCAGGCAAAGCCCGGTCACCAGCATGCTGGTCGCCGACAGAGCAAGCGCGACCCAGATCGGCGCTGTCAGAGAAATATCGGCAAGGTATCCGGAAAGGCCAGGTCCGATCATTCCGCCAAGGCCGAGGCCCGCACTCAGAATGCCGATGGCCTGGCGCCGGGTGGTGGCGCTGCTGTTGTCGGCAGCATAGGCTGCCGCGGCCGAGAAATTGGCTGCGGTCAGGCCGAGCAGGATCCGCGCCAGCAGCACGAAGACGACGCTGTTGGCAAGCGCCAGCAGCAAAAGGCTGATCAACGCTCCGGCCTGGCTGGCGAGCAAAACCCTCTTGCGTCCGCAACGGTCGGAAAGTTGACCTAGCCAGGGCGCGGCAACGAACTGGCTGAGCGCTTCCGCACCGAGAACAAGCCCGAGAACGAGCGGCGACGCCCCGAGATTCCGGAGGTAGAATGGCAGGATCGGCAGGATGGCGCCGCTGCTGGCGGCATCGAGGCTGACGATGATGAAAACCGGCAGCATCAGCCGCCAGTCAAGTTTCTGCGACACGGCGCTTGCGGCAGCATCGATCGGACGCAGTTCGTCGCTCATCACATTTCTCTCTGACTGAGGCTAGGACGGTGCACGCGGCCGGCCGCCCTGAGAAACTCGCTTCTCCGGCGTTACGCGATCGCGGCGGGTATTCCCGCAGCCGGGTTCCCAGCAGCGCGCCTGTCTTCAGACGCGCCGAGGCCGTGACGCTTTGAGTTGCCGCTTACGCAGCAAGGCCGACATTTGCGAGATAGGCTTCCAGAGCCCAGGCGTGAGCGGACGCAATGATAGCGCCGACATAGCCATCCGGACGCACGAGCACCCAGTCGCCCGATGTCAGACCGTAGGCATCATGGAAATGCCCGCCTTCATCGATGACATCTCCGCGCTCGCCGATCCTGTGGATATGCAGGCCCGGGCGCGGCGGTACGGCGGCTTGCTCGACCTCGTAGCCGAGCAGCGTCCAGTGCGCGCCCTTGAACAGTTCGAACAGGCGCGTCGGCTGGCCGGCGACACCTTTGAGCGGCGCGTCGGGTGCACGGTCGCCCGCAAGCAGGCCGGCGCTCCGCTCCGGCTTTTCCAGCGCGAAGGAGGAGGAGGGATAGCCGATATCGAGTTGATGCACATCGCGGCCACGCCGCATATCGCCTCGCTTCATGGCGTCGAGAAGATTGGTCGCCAGACCGAGCACGGCGGCGGCGACCGGGCGGCGCTCTTCCTCATAGCTGTCGAGCAGCGCGTCGGGCGCGCCGGCAGTGACCGCAGCCAGTTTCCATCCGAGATTATAGGCGTCCTGAATGCTGGTATTCAGCCCCTGTCCGCCGGTCGGCGGATGCGTATGGGCGGCATCGCCGACCAGGAAGACGCGGCCGAGCCGGTAGCGATCGGCAAGCCGGGCGTTCATATGGAAGGCTGACGCCCAGGAGACCGATCGGACCTCGATGTCGTCGCGTGCGGTGCGTTCCTTCACCAGGGCGGTCAAGCCTGCCGCGGAGAGGTCGACCTCGCCTTCGAGCGGGATGGGTCCCTGGATCTGGAACAGGTCCGTCCCCGCCAGCGGGCAAATGGCGATCTGCCGCTGCATGTCGCCATCGCCGAAGCGATGCCATACCTCTCGGTCCAACCCTGTCAGAATGACATCGGCGACCATGGCGCGCACGCCGAGCGTCTTGCCGGGAAAGCCGATATCCAGCGCATGGCGCACAAAGCTGCGGCCGCCATCGGCGCCGACGAGCCAACGCACGCGGATGGTCTCTTCACCGGATGTGCCCTTAAGTCGAGCAGTCACGCCCGCCTCATCCTGTTCGAAGCCGATGAGTTCGCATCCGAATTCGGGGCGATGCCCAAGCTCGAGCAGGCGTTCGCGCATCACGCCTTCGGTCAGGAACTGCGGCACCATCAGCGGAAGATGATAGGGCTCGGCCGGCGTCGGCTCGCCACCCACCACAGCGTCGGATTCGCTGACGCTGCCATCGTCACGATATTCCCGCTGCCTGGGATAGGTGCCGCCTTGGGCGACGATCCGGTCGAGAATGCCGAGATCCTCGAACACTTCCTGGCTCCGCGGCTGAATGCCCTTGCCGCGGGAACCGCGGAACGGGCCGTTCAATTTTTCGATCAGGCGGAAGGAGACGCCCCGCCGCGCCAGCTCGATCGCCAGCGTCAGGCCGGCAGCCCCGGCGCCTGATATCAGCACGTCGACTGTGGAATTCTCTGTCATTGATTTCTCCATGTGTGTATTATGCACATAATAGGAGAATCGGCATGGCGTCAACAAAGAATGTGCAAAATACACATATAAGCGGAAAGCTGCGCGATCTGCATGGGGCTTTGATCGAGATCGTCAGCGTCATGAACCGCCCGCAGCGTGACGAGCAGATGGTCCGCGAGGCGGGCATTTCGCTCGATCGTGCGCTGTTTCCGCTGCTGGTCACAATCGAACGGCTCGGTCCTATCGGCGTAGTCGAACTCGCCGACCGCGCCGGGCGCGACTACACCACCGTCAGCCGTCAGGTCGCCAAGCTCGAAAGTCTCGATCTGGTGGTGCGCCGCGGCAATGCTACCGACCGCCGCGTGCGCGAGGCGGTCATCAGCCCGAAGGGCAAGGCAATGACCGATCGCATCGATATCGCCCGCGAGCGGATGGGCCGCGCCATTTTCGAGAGCTGGGACGAACATGACTTCAATGAACTGGTGCGGCTCATGCGGAAGTTTGCCGAGGATATCAGCGGCGATATCGGCAATGGCGCGGGAGAAGCTGCGGGCGAGGGCGGACGGCAAGCGGATTAGCCTCTAAATTCCTCCTTGATATGTCGGGTGAATTCAGCGGAGCCATTGCGCCGGCGCGTCTACGATGATCTTGTAGCGACCTGCAATCGCAACGTTTTCCGGTGATTCCCAATGTTCGATATTCTGTGGCGCGGCCTGGTGATCGGCGCCGGCGCAACCATCCTCATGGACCTCTGGGCGATCCTGCTCACCCAGTTCGGCCAGGCGGCCCCCAATTGGGCACCGGTCGGACGCTGGTTCTGGCACCTCCGCCGCGGCAAGGTCTTTCACGAGAGCATTGCCGACGCCGAGCCCTATGCCAATGAGCTGGCGCTCGGCTGGATCAGCCATTACGCCGTCGGCATTCTCTATGGGGTGATCTTCGCCATCATCATGGGCTCAGGCTGGTTGGCGGCCCCGACATTTCTTCCCGCCTGGATCTTCGGCATCGTCACCGTCGGGGCAGGGTGGTTCCTGCTGCAGCCGGGCCTCGGCATCGGCTGGGCCGCTTCCAAACATCCGACCCCAAACAAGGTTCGGTGCTTCAACCTTCTCGCCCATACGGTTTTTGCGCTGGGGCTTTATGGCACGGCATTGATCATTGGGTGAGCTCGGGGTCTGCTCGCCCCGCCCAATGAGGATCGCCGCCTGCCCCTCACCCTAACCCTCTCCGCGTAAACGGGGCGAGGGGACGTGCCCTGCGAGAGGTTGTCGAGGAACGGAGAGGTGAGCGGCAATCCCCTTCGCCCCGCAAGCGGGGAGAAGGTGCCGGCAGGCGGATGAGGGGCAACCCTTGCCAGAGGGCTCCATGTGCCCCTCATAGCGGCAGCCTCAATCGAGCCTCACCTTACCGCGCAGCCCAGTTGGCGCCGCGGCGGAAGATGGTCTTCATCTGGGGAACGTCGAATTCCTTGGCCTGATGGCCGAGCGAGGAATAGAAGACGCGGCCCTTGCCGTATTTCCGCTTCCAGACGACGGGCATGACGACGCCGTCGATCCAGTAGGCGTGTTCGCCGGTGAACTTGGTCGTCGCCAGAACCTCGTTCGAGGGGTCGACATGCATGTAATATTGCTCTGAGGTATAGGGAAAATCGGTAATCCCCTCCATGAGCGGATCGTCGGGGCGGGTGATGTTGACGGTATAGTCGATGATGTTGCCGGGGTGAGCCACCCACTGGCCGCCGATGATGAACTGGTAATCGACGGAGTCGCGGAAGGCATCGCCCGCGCCGCCGTGATAGCCGGCGATACCGACGCCGCTCTCGATCGCCGTGGCGAGGTTCTTCACCTCCTCCTTCTCGATCTTCGACATCGTCATGATCGGCACGACGAGGCTGAGATCATGGACGGAGGGGTCGGCAAGCGCCTCGGTGCCGTGTTCGAGATAGACCTTGAAGCCGTCTTCCTCGAGCATGGTCTTGATGATTTCGGCGCACTCCTGCGGCTCATGCCCGCTCCAGCCGCCCCAGACGATCAGTGCTTCACGCATAGTCTTTCCTCCTGAAACTTATTTCGCCAGTCGTCCGTCGACGATGGAATCGGACAGCGGCGCAGGGCGCTCCGTTGCCGTGGTGATCGCGACCGTGCGGCCGGTCGAGGCGGCGGTGTGGAATGCTTCCATGACTTCGAGCACATGCAGCGCCAGATCGCCATTGGCGCGGTGCGGCCGGTTGGAGCGGATCGCATGCGCCATGTCGGCAACGCCGAGCGAGCGATAGTTGCCGTCGGCATAAGGCGATGTGACCGGCTGGTCCTCAAACGAACCGCCCTTCTTCAGATATTCCACCGGGCCGCCGAACTTGTTGGGATCGGGAACGATCAACGTGCCCTCGGTCCCGTAGACTTCCAGCGGTACATGTTTATGGCCGGCGACATCGAAGCTCATGGCGATCTGCACGACGGCGCCGTTGGCAAAGGCCATCATGCCGGTGACATGGGTCGGCACATGCACGGGAATGCGTTCGCCATTGCGCGGTTCGCTGGTGATCAGCCGTTCCGCCCGCGGTGTCGTCGCAAAACCCGCAACTTGTGAAACCGGTCCGAGAAGATTGACGAGATCGGTGATGTAATAGGGACCCATATCGAGCATCGGCCCGCCGCCGACTTCATAATAGAAGGCCGGATTCGGATGCCAGCGCTCATGGCCGGGGCACATGAAGGTCGCCGAGCCGCCGACCGGCTGGCCGATGACGCCTTGGTCGATCAAGCCACGCGCCGTCTGGTGGCCGCCGCCGAGGAAGGTGTCGGGGGCAGCGCCGATGCGCAGATTCCTCGCTTTGGCGGCTTCCGCCAATTTTTTCCCTTCCGCGAAATTAATCCCGAGCGGTTTTTCCGAATAGGTGTGCTTGCCGGCATCGAGCGCCTGCAGCGCCACGGCAACATGGGCCTTCGGGATCGTCAGGTTGACGATGATCTCGACCTTGGGATCGGCGAAAAGCTCCTCGACGGTCTTGACCGGAACATTGAATTCCGCAGCCTTTGCTTCCGCCAGCTCCCGGTTGAGATCGGCGACGCCGCGAATGTCGAGAATGGGAAAGGATGCCATCGCCGTGAGATAGGCGCCCGAAATATTGCCGCATCCGATGATGCCGATACCGACCTTGTCCATGAATTCCTCCATTCATCGTGCCATTGATTTTGATTGTGCCGCCCGTCAGAGCGCCGGCCCTGTCGTGCTCCAGGGCGATTCGTAGAGTTCGTAGAGCGCCACCGCAGCGGCACCCTGCGCCCAGAAATCATCGGTCGAATCGTCGAAGACGAGTTCGCTCACCCCGCGCAGCGACGGCGGAATGGCGAGCGCATAAGCATCGCGCAGGCTGTTGAGAAAGGGTTCGCCGAGCGCCAGGCTCGACCCCACAAGAATGACCCGCGGCGGCGCAAACAGCGTGACGATATTGGCAATGGTCAAACCGACCGCTTCGCCGGCGCGGATGGCGGCACTGATCAGCCGGTCGTCATCGGCCTTGATCAGCGCCTGGGCATGGTTCATGCCGCGGCCGAGACGGATCGCCTCGGCAAACCGCCCGTCAGCCTGTTGTTCTCCGAGGATCGCGCTTTCGCCGGCCTGGCTGAAAAGCCGGACGACGCCATTTGGTCCCATGCCGAGCACCAGGTCGCCGAGATTGTGGCTGAGGCCGCCGGCACCGCGAAACAGGCTGTTGCCGTGCAGGACCCCGAGACCCAGTGTCTGCTCCAGAGAAATCAGCACCATATCTTCGAGATCGCGCGCCTTTCCAAACCAGTGATGGCCAAGCGTAATGGCGTGGGCGTCGCTTTCGACAATGGTCGGCGTTGCCAGCCGCGTCGACATTTCGGCGGCGAAATTGACATTGGTGTCGCGAAAGATCGGACTGCTTCTGATATAGCCGGTACGGTGCTCGATGACGCCGGGAAAGCCGAGGCAGACGCTGTCGACATCCTCCAGTGAAAGCCCGGCATCGACGACGCAGCGCCGGACACCATCCTCGACGAGATCGGCGATGACGCCGATCGGCTGCCGGTCGATGCGGATCGGCAAGGCAAGCTTCGACAGCACGTCGCCGCGGAAATTGGTGACGACGAAAACCATCCTGTTGGCGGCGATCTTGGCGCCGACCACGCGGGCCGCATCGGGATTGAGCTCCAGCATCACCCGCGGCCGTCCGCGCACAGCCTCATTGCGGATATCGCCTTCGTGACGCGGCAGTATCAGCCCGTCGTCGAGCAGCGAGGCGGTGATCGCCGAAACGGTCGTGGTGGAGAGTTCGGTACGCTCGCTGATCTCTATCCGCGAGATCGGACCATGGCGCCTGATGGTATCGAGCACGTTCAAGCGATTGATCGCGCGCATTAATTCGGGATCTGCGGTCTTCATGGGAACTAGCCAGGCGAGCGTTTCGTTGGGGCGGAACCCAAATATTTTTAACGGGTTACGAAATAAATAGCAGGGAATTCAGTGGTCCTGTCAAGCGCATTTGATAAAAATAGAGGCATTGGGTTGACAATATGCCAAAGCTCCGTTGAATTAATCCGCATAGGGGAAAAATTGTGAGGATAGCCCCCTGGGAGGAAAATCATGACTTTTAGGTTCAAGAGCGCCGCTCCTAGCGGCAGGCGTATCGCATCCATGGCCGCGGCCGCCGGCATGTTGCTGGCCGGAGCAGGTGCCGCTTCGGCGACGACGGTGGTCAAGTGGCTGCATCTCGAGCTCGACCCGAAATATGTCGCGGCCTGGGAAGACATCGTCAAGAAATACGAAGCCCAGCATCCCGACGTCGATATCCAGATGCAGTTTCTCGAAAACGAGGCCTTCAAGGCCAAGCTTCCGACATTGCTGCAGTCGGACGACGTGCCGGATTTCTTTTTCAGCTGGGGCGGCGGCGTCTTGAAGCAGCAGTCCGAGACCGGCGCGCTCCAGGATGTGACGCCGGCGCTGGATGCCGATGGCGGCAAATTGCGCGGCGCCTATAGCCCGGCTTCGGTCAGCGGCCTGACATTCGAAGGCAAGACCTGGGCTATTCCCTATAAGGTCGGTCTGGTCAGCTTTTTCTACAACAAGGAACTCTTTGCCAAGGCCGGCGTGAAGGCCGAGGACATCAAGAACTGGGCCGATTTTCTGGGTACCGTGAAGAAGATCAAGGCGGCAGGCATCGTGCCGATCGCCGGCGGCGGCGGTGAGAAATGGCCGATCCATTTCTACTGGAGCTATCTCGTCATGCGCGAAGGCGGACAGAAGGTCTTCGAATCGGCAAAGACCGGCCAGGGCGAAGGTTTCCTCGATCCCGCGATCATCAAGGCCGGCGACGATCTCGCCGAACTTGGAAAGCTCGAACCGTTCCAGCCCGGCTATCTCGGCTCGACCTGGCCGCAGGCGCTCGGCGTGTTCGGTGACGGCAAGGCTGCAATCATCCTCGGCTTTGAAAATACCGAGGCCAACCAGCGCAAGAATGCCGGCGACGGCAAGGGTCTCGCACCCGACAATATCGGCCGTTTCGCCTTCCCGGCAGTCGATGGCGGCGCCGGCAAGCCGAACGATACGCTCGGCGGTCTGAACGGCTGGGCCGTTACCAAGAAGGCATCCAAGGAAGCGCTCGATTTCCTCGCTTTCCTGACGAATGCGGACAATGAGCGGGCGATGGCCAAGGCCGGCATGCTTCTGCCCGTTGCCGTCGGCGCCGGCGATGGCGTCACCAATCCGCTGCTTGCCGAATCGGCAAAACAGCTGGCCGGTTCGACCTGGCATCAGAACTATTTCGACCAGGATCTTGGCGCTGCGGTCGGCCGTGTCGTCAACGACGTGTCGGTGGAAATCGTCTCCGGGCAGATGAATTCCAAGGACGGCGCCCAGATGATCCAGGACGCTTTCGAACTGGAACAATAACCAGCGCCTGCAGACCCTTCCTGGCGCTCCGCTAATCCGGAGCGCCAGCATTGCTGCCGACGAGAAGCGAAAGCAGGACCCATGGCCAATATTTCAGTCCCATCGATAACCACGGCCGCAAGGCCGGCAAAAAGAGCCGCAAACAGCAAGAGCTCGGTCGCCCATGACCGGCTGGCGGTGCTGTTGATCTTCCTGCCGCCGGCGCTGCTGCTTTTCACGCTCTTCGTCATCATGCCGATGGGCGAGGCGGCCTGGTACAGCCTCTACAAGTGGAACGGCTACGGCACGCCGACCGAGTTCATCGCGCTGCGCAATTTCCAGGTCCTGTTTCGAAATGCGGCCTTCACCCAGGCGCTGGTCAATAACGGCCTGATCATCGTGATCTCGATCTGCATCCAGGTGCCGCTTGCCATCTGGCTGGCGACCATGCTGGCGCACCGCATTCCGGGTGTCGTCGGCTACCGCCTCATCTTCTTCCTGCCCTATGTGCTGGCGGACGTTGCCGCGGGCCTTATCTGGCGCTTCGTCTATGATGGCGATTATGGCCTGTTTGCCGCCGTTTCCAACTTCTTCGGCTTCGCCAACCCTTACGTGCTCGCCGACAAGGACGTGGCGATCTACGCCGTGCTTGGGGTCATCGTCTGGAAATATTTCGGCTTCCACATGATGCTGTTCATCGCCGGCCTGCAATCCGTCGACAAGAGCGTGCTGGAGGCAGCCGAAATCGACGGCGCTACAGGTTGGCAGAAGTTCCGTTATGTCACGCTGCCGCTGCTCGGCTCGACCTTGCGTCTTTCCATCTTCTTTGCCGTCGTCGGCTCGCTGCAGCTCTTCGACATGATCATGCCGCTGACCGGCGGCGGGCCGTCCAACTCCACCCAGACGATGGTCACCTTCCTCTACACCTATGGCGTCATGCGCATGCAGGTCGGCCTCGGCAGCGCCGTCGGCGTAGTGCTCTTCGTCATCTGCGTGACGCTCGCCTTCGGTTACAAAAGGATATTCATGCGCCATGACTGATATGAGCTCTTCCATCCGCATGAGCACGTCCACACGCGTCTATCTCTATGTGTCGCTGAGCCTGATTGCCGCGATCGTGCTCGTGCCGCTGCTGACGACGGCGCTCGGCGGCTTCAAGACGCTGGGCGACCTGCGCACCAATCCCTTCGGCCTGCCGACGGAGTGGCAATGGGCGAACTATACCGATATTCTCTTCGGCGAGCGCTACTGGCTGCAGATCGGAAATTCGCTGGTGATCGCGTCGCTCACCGTCCTCCTGACGCTGATCGTATCGTCGATGGCGGCTTTCGCCTTTGCCCATGTCCGCTTTTTCGGATCGTCGTTCCTGCTCAATTATTTCCTGCTCGGCCTGATGTTTCCGGCGGCGACGGCGATCCTGCCGCTCTTCATCCGCATCCGCGATCTCGGCCTGCTCGATACCTATTGGGGCGTGGTGCTGCCGCAGGTGGCCTTCGGCCTTGGCATGAGCATCCTGCTGTTTCGAAACTATTTCCGCAACCTTCCGGAAGAATTGTTTCAGGCGGCCTTTGTCGACGGCTGCGGTTATCTCCGCTTTTTCTGGCATATCTCGCTGCCGCTTTCCCGGCCGATCGTCGCCACCGTCAGCATCATCTCCTTCGTCGGCAGCTGGAACAGCTACATCCTGCCGCTGATCATGCTGAACTCGGAATCGAAATATCCCTGGCCGCTCGGCATCATGGTCTATCGCGGCGAATACGGCACGGAGTGGCAGCTGGTGCTGGCCTTCATTACGCTCACCATCCTTCCCACCATCATCGTCTTTTTCGTCGCCCAGAGACACATCATCGCCGGTCTGACCGCCGGTGCCGTGAAGTCCTGAGCCGAACCATTGGAGGTGCAATCATGGCATCTGTTGAACTCACCGATATCAGCAAGACCTATGGCGCCGTCGACGTCATCCACGGCATTTCACTTCATATTGAGGATGGAGAATTCGTCGCCCTCGTCGGGCCGTCCGGTTGCGGAAAATCAACGCTGCTGCGGATGATCGCCGGTCTCGAGGAGATCACCGATGGCGAGATCGCCATCGGCGGCAAAGTCGTCAACGCCATGACGCCGCGCGAGCGCAACATCGCCATGGTCTTCCAATCCTACGCGCTTTACCCGCACATGACCGTTGCCGAAAACATGGGCTTCAATCTGAAGCTCGCCGGCGTTGCCAAACCGCAGATCGAGGCCCGGGTGGCCGAAGCCGCCCGCATGCTGGATCTCGCCAACCTCCTCGACCGCAAGCCGGCACAGCTTTCCGGCGGCCAGCGCCAGCGCGTCGCCATGGGCCGCGCCGTCGTGCGCAATCCGGCCGTCTTCCTGTTCGACGAACCGCTCTCCAACCTCGATGCCAAGCTGCGCGTGCAGATGCGCTCGGAAATCAAGACGCTGCACCAGAAGGTCAGGACGACCTCGATCTATGTCACCCATGACCAGATCGAGGCGATGACGCTTGCCGACGGTATCGTCGTGCTCAATCAGGGCAGGGTGGAGCAGCAGGGGACGCCGCTCGAACTCTACAGGAAACCCGCCAATCTCTTCGTCGCCGCCTTCATCGGATCGCCGGCAATGAACATGCTCGAAGGCACGGTCGACGGCGAAAATGGTGGGCCTGCGGCTCGTCTCAGCGACGGTACGGCGATCCGCATCGCGCCCGACCGCAAGGTCAAGGCCGGCCAGGCCATCACCATCGGCCTGCGCCCCGAACATCTCGTTCCCGGTGCCGCCGCCGGCACGCCGCTCGCCGGCCGGACGATGCTGGTGGAACCGACAGGCGCCCAGACCCATGTCGTCTTCGATCTCGCCGGACAACAGGTGACCGCCATCGTCGATGGCGAATATCCCGCCCGGTACGGCGCCGTCTTCGAGGCAAGTATTACGAGCGATCAGGTGCACGTCTTCGACCGCGGTACTGGTGTGGCGCTGTAGGCGGGGCGGTTTGTCCCACGGCTGTCCAATTCGCGGCGACGAGCGGGAACCGGGGAGGGTGCGGCATATCCTCTTCTCCCTGAGGAGAGAAGAGGGAGTCGAGAGCTCGCGCGATGCCCGTTTGCACGCAAGCCGAGTTAGAAGGACGGGCGAGACACATGGCTCCAGCTAATCAATGCTGTGATTTGTCTTGCCATTTCGCGAGCCGTTCTCGGCGCGTTTTCGAAAATTGAATAACATCGAATATAAAACTGTCTTCTTCCAGAAAGTCTTTCTTGATCTGCTCGATTTCCTTGCCATCGCGGATGCGCCCGGATCGCCGCTGTCGCCCGTGCCTGTGCGGTTCCGGCATGATCTTTCCATCGAACCGTGTGCTGGTGTCCAAATACGCCGATCATCTGCCGCTTTACCGGCAGGCCCAAATCATGAGCCGCCAAGGTATCGATCTCGACCGCTCAACACTCGCCGACTGGGTCGGTGGTGCAGCATTCGAACTGCGCCCCGTCTTCGATGCGCTGATTGCCGACCTGAAGCGCTCGACCAAGCTCTTCATGGACGAGACCCGTGCGCCAGTTCTTGATCCCGGCTCCCGCAAAACCAAAACAGGATACTTCTGGGCGCTGGCTCGTGATGACCGACCGTGGGGCGGTGGTGTTCCACCTGGCGTCGCCAGACAGAGACCCATTGGATGAAGGCGGAACTCATCCCAAACCGCTTGGCTGAAATCTAACGACGGCTTCTGGCGCAGAGTTGCCTGCCATCAAATCGAAAGTCTACCCGACAACGTGCGAGTGGCACACCGCTTCGTTGCACTTCATTCTAGCTTTGCATCAGAGCCATCTGAGTACATGATGAGGCCGTCAAGATAGGGGCGATTCATGAAGTGCATCTCTGAACTTTTGATGGGATTGGCGGGAGCGACGTTGGTCGTTATTAGCGCAGTTCACCCGGCGGAAGCTAACAGTGACAATGGCGAAGACCCATCTTGTGAAATCGTCAACTTTGCATACGCGGCAACCATGAACGCTACCCGGTCGAGCGTGACGGCTTATGCCGAGCAGGACGATGGATCTTTAGTGTTTATTGCCGATTTGCGAACCCAGTTAGGTACTAATTATCTGAAAGATTCAACGCGAAAGCAATGGATCCGTTACCCACAGACAAAGTGGGTTCCAGCGGACCGATTTGGTCCAAAAATAACTGACTGTGTATTTAAGGGTGATGAAAGTCACCCGGATCTCGCAGCAAAGCACTATTCAGCTATCCGTCATGAGGCACCGCATGTCTCTAAAGTGGATTTTTGGATTACGCATGACGATGGACGAATTGTAAAAATGCGAATTGGGCCGTGGGGGGTCAAGCTTAAGTCCGGACTAGGAGTAATTGAAATCCGGAAGTTCGATGATGAGGCATTGACCCCTCCGCTTTGATCCGCAGCCGCAACAGAGTTGCGCTTCCATTCGAACGGTATGTCCGATGCTTTTGTCGAAATCCTGAAGCGGAATTACACGCGAATATCAGTTCCACAGGACGCTGAAACAGCGCTCCAATCGCGCCGACGTCCAGTTTCCGTGAAAACCTTAAACCGCTGCGCCGGCACGTCTGAACTGGTGCTATGTGTAAATCATGTAATCGTCATATGTCGAAGCCCCGTTCGGCAACAACATCAACAATCACACGCTGATCCGGAAGGTGGGGCCATAACACCGCTTACAGTGCGGAAGTTGATCGTTCATCAAAATGATCACTATTCATCTGCGGCCTTTATTGTGCTGTCGCTTCCGGAATTTCGATCAAAAGACCGAAACGGACGGATGAGCGGCTAAGCCATTTGGTTTCTCAACGATATCCGCCGCCACCGGACGTTGCCAATGCCACAAGTTGCACTATTGTCTGTCCGGCACGCGAAAACCTGATGGTGGTTATGCCGGTAGTAACTCGACATCTCATTGACCGGGGTGACGGAGCCACGGTCGAGCTTTTTCAAGCTCAAGCCGCAAGCGAAACGCCCGCAGGAGCAATCCTATTTGTCCACGGCAATCAGGGGGGCCGTCTGCTTGGAGGGATAGAGGCGGTCGACAGCGGCGCGTTGCTTCGCTTCTGTTCTGGTTTGAATATCACTGCTGCGGCAGTCTCGCAGCCCGGTTTTGTGGCATCAGATGGCCCTCCAGATTTCTGCGGTCCCAAAACCCAGCAAGCGATCATAGCTGCTCTCGCTTTCCTGCGGGGCCAGCCTTCCGTCGATCCTGACCGAATTGTTCTCTATGGAAACAGTCGTGGTGCCGTTGCATCGGCAATGGTCGCCACCCAGGTTTCTGATCTGCGAGTAGTCATTCTATCCAGCGGCGTCTACGATCTTGAAGTCGCTTATCACGAGAGTTCAGACGGTTTGCGGTGGGCTATCGAGAAAGAGGCGGGCCTATCGAGAGAGGCCTTTCTGGCTCGCTCTGCATTGCATTATGCGCCCGAAGTTCGGTCTGAGACGCTGTTGCTGCATGGAAAGCATGACGACCGTGCTCCTGTTGCCCAAGCCGAACTCTTCTCAAAAGCTCTGTCCAATGCCGGAGCCCTGGCGACGCTTCACCTCTTTGAGTGTGGACATCAAATTCCAAGGAACCACATGCAGGGAGCTCTCAGGCCCTTCCTGCAAAGGGTGTTCAATCCCGTCGTGACGTACCACTAAGGCAGCATGACAGCTTCGGGCAGCGGGAAAGTGACGAAAACCTAAAAGAGATTAAGCCCAAACCCGCCTCTTGAAAGAGGAGAAAAAATGAAACGCATCGAGATGGAGGTGAGCGGCGGCTGCCAGTGCGGTGCCGTGCGCTACCACGCAACCGCTATGCTTGACAATTCGCATCTCTGCCATTGCCGCATGTGTCAGAAAGCCTCGGGCAACATCTTTGCCGCGCTCGTCGCCGCGCCCGATGAAGCGCTCAGCTGGACACGCGGCAAGCCAAGCATCTGGAAGAGTTCGGAGCTTGTCGAGCGCGGCTTCTGCGCCAATTGCGGCACGCCATTGTTCTTCCACCACGTTGAAAACGGTCGCACCAACCTGATGATCGGTTCGCTTGACGATCCGCACGCCTTCTCGCCGCTTGCCAATACCTGCACCGAGAACATGGTGGCATGGTTCGATACGATCACGGGCATAGAAGATACCGGTGCGACTGAAGACAACGGCGCCGACTGGGCGGCGGCGATCAAGGAGAGCAACAACCAGCACCCAGATCACGATACCGCCTCATGGGCGGTGAGGGGGCGTGATGGCTGAGTCTTATTCCGGCGGTTTCCGGTGCTGCGCAGTCCGAGGCCATGGCGTGTGGGCAGTGGCCGGGGCTTTGCTCGAGCTATTCGCCGCGGCCGGAGACGCGTTAAGACGGCCAGTTTGAAAGTCGCCAATATCAGAGCGTTGCCGGTGATATGGGGTCAGCGCTGCGAGTGCTACCCTGCGACTGGGATCGTTGCGCATCGATGCTAGCGACCACCGCGAGGCGGGCGATAGCATCGCATGACGAGGGCTACTTTGCTCCTGCGGCCGCTTCTATGACCGCAGCCACTTCCTCGGCGTGCGAGGCCAGCGAGGCGTGGCTACCCTCGACCGTCGTCACCTTGGCCTTCATCCGTTCGGCAAAGAAAGCCTGTGCGTGGGGATCAAGGACGAGGTCCTTGGAGCTCAGGACGTACCAGCTTGGCTTGTCGTGCCATGCCGCGACCTCAGCAGGTGCATCGAAGGCAGTGTGGTTGATCGGCATCTGGTGCGCTGCCAGATGTTCACCGATCTTCTTGGGCAGGTCGCCCGCCACTGCACTGGGGAATACTGCAGGATCGATGGTCAAGTAACCCTTTGCGTCGGGCCGAATGGCCGCCGCTCCGGGAGTTGCCGGACCGCTGGCTGCCAATGCTGTGATGGTTTCACCTTTCTCGGGCGCAAAGGCCGAGACATAGACGAGTGACGCCACCTTGGCGTTGTCGCCCGCCTCGCCGATCACCACGCCACCCCAGGAATGCCCCACCAGGACAACCGGGCCATTTTGCGCATCCAGCACCGCATTGGTGGCAGCGACGTCGTCAGCAAGCGAGGTCAATGGGTTCTTTACCGCAGTCACCTTGTAGCCCTTGGCGGTCAGGATTGCAGCGACGCCGTCCCAACTGGTTTCGTCGACGAAGGCGCCGTGGACAAGAACGATATTCTTGATTGTTTGATCCGGGAGAGCCGGCTGGGCCC
Source organism: Rhizobium sp. CB2179 (assembly GCF_057653455.1). NCBI lineage: Bacteria > Pseudomonadati > Pseudomonadota > Alphaproteobacteria > Hyphomicrobiales > Rhizobiaceae > Rhizobium > Rhizobium sp. CB2179. Next base: position 1,818,043 of record NZ_CM172781.1, read on the forward strand.
ACGCGGGTGTAGCACCAAGCATGGCGGTCGTCAGCATCAGGGCGGACATAAGAAGAGATTTCATTTGGAGCTCCTACAGGGCGCATCAGCGCAATTGCTTAATTCGGATAATCTGCAATGCTATCGCCTACGCGACGGCAGGAAGACCAGGATGGCCTTGCCTTCGCGCAAACACTTGAACTGCCAGATAATTCCTCGTTGAAGACAAAACCAAACTAGGGCTTGCCGAGATGGATCACCATGACCAGAGCCCCGCAATGCATGCTCCGTCGTCCAAAAATGCGATCATGCTCGCCTCTCGGGTGGATCTGCTCTCCCAGATTTTGGCCATGGTCAGCCTGCATGGCGAAATCGTCTTTACAGTTGAGCTCAGCCAACCATGGGCGTTACGCTTTCATCCAGGAGCGGCTTATTTCTTCATCGTGCTCGAAGGGGGCCTGAGCGTTGTGAACGATCAGGGCCATGCCTTGCAGGTGGCAACTGGCGATCTGATCATGCTGCCGCGTGGGCTTGGACACGGCTTGAGCGATGGCGAGTGTGCGACTGAGGCTGACTTGGCAGCCCTGATGGCGGCGCAGGTTACCGCCGAAAAACTCAATGTCTCCCACGGCGGAGGCGGCCAACAGACCAAGCTTATCGCCGGAGCCTTTCGGTTCGAAAGCGCTTCCGTGCCCTGGCTCGTATCGGCACTGCCGTCGGTCATTCACATTCCAAAAGCCAGCGGCGAGACCGCCGGATGGGCCGAGGGCCTTGGCTACTTCATGATGAAGGAAGCCCAGGAGGTGTATCCCGGCGCGTCCATCATGATTTCACGGCTGATCGACGTGCTGGTGATCAGTATCCTGCGTAGCTGGGTGCGGATCGAGCGGGGCGGCAATGTCGGCTGGCTTGGAGCGCTCGGGGATGCGCGCATCAGCCGCGCGCTCAAGGCCATCCACGACGAACCTTATCGGCGCTGGACCGTGCTCGATCTGGCTCGGGTGGCGGGCCTGTCCCGGTCCGGCTTCGCGGCGCGATTTACAGCATTGGTGAAAGAAGCGCCACTTTCCTACCACAGCCGCTGGCGGCTGACGCTCGCCTTGGGCTTGATGCGCCAGCCTGATGCCAAGGTTGGGTCGGTCGCCAGGCAAGTGGGCTATGATTCCGAAGCAGCCTTCAGCCGAGCCTTCAAGGCACAGTTTGGTTTTGCGCCCATGAATGCCAAATCGACAACTATTCAGGATCGATGATGGTGTAGATCCGGCGCAATGCATACCAGATTATAACGCGCGAATGTCCGACGTGGGGTCGAATGCCGAATGTCAGCTTCTGCTGAACTCGCCCCGATAACAGACGCCCCGCTTCCGGCCCCGTAGCGGTCGTCTATCCAAGCCGAGCCGATGTCCGTCGTTGGTGCGAACAGCCGCCGGGCCACCCCGGCGGCCTACTGCCGCGATATATTATTCCGCCGCGATCCGTGTGACGCCGTTGGCCTGGACGATCTTTTCCAGCAGCGCGAGCTCTTCCTGGGTAAGATCCGTCAGAGGCGGGCGCACGGGGCCTGGGTTCTGCCCGAGGACGCGAAGGCCGGCCTTGATGATCGAGACGGCATATCCCTTCTTGCGGTTGCGCAAGGCGACGAAGGGGAAGAAGAAGCCCTTGAGGATCTCGTCGACTGTTGCCTGATCGCCGGTGCGCAAGGCGCCGTAAAAGCGCTGGGCGAGGGCGGGGACGAAGTTGAAAACGGCCGATGAATAGGTTGTCACGCCTGCGGCAAAATAGGCTTGGGCATAAACCTCATGGGTCGGCATGCCGCCGACATAGACGAGACGGTCGCCAAGCAGGGTGGTAATCTCGATCACCTTGTCGACATCGCCGACGCCGTCCTTGAAGCCGATCAGGTTCGGGCATTCCTCCGCCAGGCGCGCGATGCTGTCGGCGGTCAGGACGGCGTTGTCGCGGTTATAGACGATGACGCCGATGCCGACCGATTGGCAGACCGCCTTGACGTGGGCGATGAGACCCGCCTGTTCGGCAAACATCAGATAGGGCGGCAGCAGCAGCAGTCCGTCGGCGCCGGCCTTCTCGGCCGCGACTGCGATCTCGATTGCGAGCGACGTGCCGTAGCCGGTTCCCGAAATGATCGGCGTCTTGCCGGCCGACGCCTTGGCGGCCCGGATCACCTGCGGAATCTCGGCCGGATTAAGCGAGAAGAATTCACCGGTGCCGCCGGCGGCAAACAGTGCAGCGGCGTCATAACCTGCAAGCCACTCGACATGGCGGCGGTACTTCGCTTCGTCAAATTTCAGTTGATCGTCGAAATGCGTAACCGGAAACGACAGGAGACCACTACCGACGGCCTTCTTCAATTCAATCGGGTTCATCATGAAGTCCTACTTCTTACGTGTTGAAAACCGGGTCACTCGCTGTCGAGCACTTGCAGAAGTGCGGCGATATAGCCGTAGCAGAAGGCAAATGCTGTGGCGGTTGGATCCTTGCCGCTGACGGTCGGCACATGGTCGGGCATCAGCATGTATTTGAAGCCCACCTCCTTGTAGATCCTGGCCGAGCGGACCATGTCCATGTCGCCTTCTTCGGGGAAGGTCTCCATGAAGGATAGCTTGCCGCCGCGAATATTGCGGAAGTGAACATTGAAGATCTTGCCGCGCTGGCCGAACCAGCGAATGACATCGTCGATTTCCTTGCCGGGATTTTCCAGCATCTCGCCGATCGAACCCTGGCAGAAATTGAGGCCGTGATAGGGGTTTTCGCGCATCAGCACGAATTTCTTCAGGCCTTCCACCGTACCCAGCACCCGCGTGACGCCGCGATAGCCCGGCGGCGTATAGGGATCGTGCGGATGGCAGGCGAGCCGGACGCGGTTGCTTGCAGCGACAGGAACGACGCGTTCCAGGAAATAGTCGATCCGTTCCCAGTTCTCATCTTCGGAAAGCACACCGGCAAGGCCGGGCTCGGCCTGCTGATCCGTCTTGTCCCAGCGGAAGCTCGCATTCAGAGATCCGCCGCGTCCCGGCTCATCCGGCGTACGGGGAATGCCGATCAGGTTGAGATTGTACTTCACCGCAGGAATGCCGGCGGCGGCGGTATTCTCGATCAGCTTGCAGACGGCGTCGATCTGTCTGTCGCGATCGGGGCCGGCAAGCAGGATATCAGGATAGGAAGCCTTCTCGATCGGCTGCGAGGGCAGCGGCAACTGGATCATGTCGAGGATCAGGCCAAAGCTTTCGACCTTGTCGCGATGACGCTCGAGATCGGAGAGCGTCCAGCTGCTCGGCTTCCCCGGCGGGTCGGCATTGATATGCTTCACGCCCAGTTGCGCGAAGATACGATAATCGTCGTCGTCCCGCGCGGCGACCTGTGTTCCCAGATACATTTGAGTCTCTTTCCAAATTATCCAATGTCATATGACATAATATGAATTTCGAAGAGTGTCGAGCCCTATTGCTGCTCCGCGAGCATGCGATAACGGCGTTGGCTGGCCAGCATATGCGCCCGCATTGCCTGTCTCGCCCGCTCCGGATCCTGATCGGCGATCGCTGACAGGATCTCGACATGTTCGGCATAGACCTTCTGAAGATAGTCGCGGTCATTGGCTTCGGGAAGCGTCGGAAATTGGCCACGGGGAATGGCTTTTGGGCCGAATTGGCGCAAGACGGCAACATAGAATCGGTTGTTCGTGGCGGCGGCGATTGCCATGTGGAAGGCATAATCCGCCTCCACCGTCTGCTGTCCCGTCTCGATCAGGTTCGCCATCCTGCGGTTGGCTTCGCGGATCGCCGCTTCCTGCTCGGCGGTGCGGCGATAGGCGGCGATCGCCGCCGCTTCACCCTCGGCGGCCATGCGAAACTCCAGCAATTCCAGGGTTTCCGGAATGCTCTTGATTTCCACTGGTGTTAAGGAAAGCATCGAATGCGACTTCGGATCCGCGACGAAGACGCCTTTGCCCTGGATCGGCTTGACGAAGCCAGCCGACCTCAGATCGGCTATCGCCTCGCGCACCACGGTGCGGCTGACGCCGAATGACGCTTCAAGCTGCGGCTCGGTCGGCAGCTGGTCGCCGACGCGCAGCTTCCCCGTTTCGATTTGCGCCCGCAGCTGATCGATAACCTGTTGCGCCAGTCTTTGCCGGCCCCGGCTGAGTGTCGTCATTTCGGCTCCCCCAATCCCTTCGCATCAAGTCTCTGTCGCCCGGGACTTGTCAATCTTATCGGACTTCGTTAAATCATAATACGACATACGGACGACATAATATGTTTCCTATAGTAATCCAGGGAGGAGTGACAATGAAGCATTTTTCTAAGAGCTTGTTCGTCGGCGCTGTCATCGGCGCCCTGACGATATCGGCAGCACAGCTGCAGGCCGCCACGCCGCAGGACCAGCTGGTGATTGGCACTTCGCTGGCCCAGGTTTTGTCGCTCGATCCGCAGCAGGCGACCGAAGGCAAGGCGGTCGAGATCATGTCGAATCTGTACGATCGGCTGGTTGCCAGCACGGCGGATGGCAAGATCCTTCCGCAACTGGCGGAAAGCTGGAAGATCGACGACAAGGGCATCACCTTTACGCTTCGCAAGGCCAATTTCGCCTCCGGTAACCCGGTCACCTCGAAGGATGTCGTCTATTCACTGGCGCGGCTCCTGAAGATGGACCAGGCCGCCGCCGCCAACCTCAAGCGCGTCGGCTACGACAAGGACAATGTCGAAAAGCTCGTCAAGGCGGTCGACGATCAGACGGTGCGCATCGATCTCTCCGACCAGGTGACGGCAGAGCTTCTGCTCTATCGGCTGACAACGACGACGACCAGCGTGGTCGACAGCGTCGAGGTCGAGAGCCACGCCGTCGATAACGACTACGGAAATGCGTGGATGCGAACGCATTCTGCCGGCTCAGGTCCGTTCACCCTCAATCGCTGGTCTCCGAACGAACTGGTGATCCTCGACGCCAACAAGGACTATATGGCCGGCACGCCGAAGATGCGTCGCGTCATCGTCCGGCATGTGCCTGAAAGCCAGGTGGAGCGGCTGATGCTCGAACGCGGCGATATCGATATTGCCAGCGCCTTGACCGCATCGGATCTCGCGACGTTCCAGACCAAGAAGGGCTTTGCCATCCAGCGTATTCCGACGGGCGGTTTCTACGTGCTGTCGATGAATGCCGGCAACAAATACCTCGCCAATCCGAAGGTTCGCGAAGCCATCGCCTACGGCATCGACTACAAGGGCATCGAAAAGACGATCATGGGCCCTTACGGCCGGGCGAGAAACGTCCCCGTTCCGGAGAATTTCGAATATGCCATCCCGAACCCCGATTGGCATCTCGACGTCGAAAAGTCGAAGCAGCTGCTGAGCGAGGCAGGCTTCAAGGACGGCTTTTCGCTGACGCTGAAGACCATCGCGCAAACGCCGCGCATCGATCTTGCCACCGCCATCCAGGCATCGCTTGCTCAAGTTGGCATCAAGATCGACATCCAGCAGGGCAACGGCTCGGAAATCATCGCCGCCCATCGCGCCAGGGATTTCGATCTGCTGATCCCGCAGACCAGCGCCTATATGCCGAACGTGCTCGGCTCGATGGAGCAGTTTTCCTCCAATCCCGACAATTCGAAGGAAGCCAACAATGCCGGCAATTTCGTCTGGCGCTCGGCCTGGGATATTCCGGAACTCACGGCGCTGACGGCGAAAGCATCGATGGAGCCGGACGCCAAGAAGCGTGGCGAACTCTATGTTCAGATGCAGAAGATGTTCGTCGAACAGAAGCCGGCGGTGCTTCCGCTCTTCGAGCGCTTTGAGCCGATCGTCCTCAATAGCAAGGTCGAGGGATATGTGGGGCATCCGTCTCAGCTGACGCGTCTCGAGAACGTCACCAAGGTCGAAACCCAGTAATACTCCCAGGACAGCCGATCATGAAGGAACTCTCCGTAGCCGAATTTGGCCGACGCCTGGCGCATTTGCTGGTCAGCCTGTTCATCCTCTTATGTGTGACCTTCGTGATCGGCCGTATCCTGCCCACCGATCCGGTCGGCGCGATTGTCGGCGAGCTCGCGGATCCCGCCGCCTATGCGGCGATGCGGGCGCGTCTCGGGCTCGATCTGCCGATCTACCAGCAGTTTTTCCTCTATCTGAACGGGCTGGCCCACGGTGATTTCGGCACCGCCGTCCTCACCGGCAATCCCGTCTCTTCGGATCTCGCTCAAGCCTTTCCTGCGACATTCGAACTGGCGACGCTGGCGGTGATCATTTCGACCTTCGTCGGTGTCCCGCTCGGGTTGGTCGCAGCACTGTTTCGAGATAGCTTCATCGACAAGACGGCCCGCGTGGTCGCGCTCGTCGGTCATTCGATCCCGGTTTTCTGGTTCGGCATCGTCGGGCTCGTCATCTTCTATGCCGGCCTCAACTGGGTCGGCGGGCCGGGCAGGATCGATGTGTTTTACGAGGGTCTCGTCACGCCGCGCACCGGGCTGTTGTTGATCGACAGCCTGCTGCAGGGCGAGACGGAAATCTTCTGGAATGCACTCGGCCATATCATTCTTCCGGCTGTCATTCTCGCCTACGCGGCGATGGCCTACATCACCCGCATGACACGCAGCTTCACCCTGGAGCAGTTGAGCCAGGATTATGTCATCGCGGCCCGAGCCAAGGGCGTGAGCCCGCTCGGCACGATCTGGCACCACGTCCTGCCGAACATTGCGGTGCAGCTGATCACCATCCTGGCCATTTCCTATGGCGGTCTGCTCGAAGGCGCTGTCGTGACCGAGATCGTTTTCTCCTGGCCGGGCATTGGCCAGTACATGACCAACGCGCTGATGATCGGCGACATGAACGCCATCGTCGCCGGCACCATCATTGTGGGATTCATTTTCATGTTGTTGAACTTCCTGGCCGACGTCGCTTACGCCGTCTTTGATCCGCGCATGCGGGAGGCGGCCCGATGAGCGATGTCATCCGCAGCGAAATAGAGATCCGCCCTCCAAGTGTGTCGACCCGTATCGCGGCGTCGTTTGCGCGCGCCGGCCGCAAATTGGCCCACGAGCCGCTTGGTCTTGCCGGTTTCGTCATCCTTGGTCTGCTTTGTTTGATCGCGATCTTCGCGCCGCTCCTGGCGCCCTACGATCCGGTCATACAGTCGCTTGGCGATGCCTTGCAGCCGCCGAGCCTCGCGCACCTGGCAGGCACGGACGAATTCGGCCGGGACATCTTGAGCCGCCTCATCTTCGGCACGCGCATCACCATCCAGACCGTGCTGTCGATCTCCTTGATCGTCGGCCCGATTGGCCTGTTGATCGGCGTCGTCGCCGGTTTCTTCGGAGGGCGCACCGATGCGCTGCTGATGCGCGCCACCGATATCGTTCTGTCTTTCCCGTCGCTGATCCTGGCTTTGGCTTTTGCTGCGGCACTCGGCGCCGGCTTGACCACGGCAATCATCGCGATCTCGTTGACCGCATGGCCGCCGATTGCGAGACTCGCGCGCGCCGAGGCCCTTGTCGTCAGAAACGCCGACTATGTGGTCGCCGCCCGCCTTTATGGCGCCTCGCCGATGCGCATTCTTCTTCTCTATATCGCGCCGATGTGCGTTCCCTCCGTCATCGTTCGGCTGACGCTCAACATGGCGGGCATCATTCTGACGGCAGCTTCGCTTGGCTTCCTCGGGCTTGGCGCCCAGCCGCCGGCGCCGGAATGGGGCGCGATGATCTCCAGCGGCCGCAAGTTCATGCTCGATTATTGGTGGGTCGCCGTGATGCCGGGTATCGCCATCCTCCTCACCAGCCTTGCCTTCAACATCGCCGGAGATGCTCTGCGCGACCTTTTGGATCCCCGCCATGCAAGATCGTGATCTGCAGCCCGTTCTTTCCGTCGAAGGATTGACCGTCCGTTTCGGCCGAGGCGCCGTACCCGCCGTCTCCAATGTCAGTTTCGACGTCGGGCGCGAACGCGTCGGGATTGTCGGCGAATCCGGTTCCGGCAAATCGACGACAGGTCGCGCGATCATGCGCCTTTTGCCGCCGGCCGCGGTGGTCTCGGCCGAACGCATGGATCTTAGCGGCGATCCGTTGCTTTCAAAGAGTGAGCGTCAGATGGGCGCGCTGCGCGGCAAGGACATCGCGCTGATCATGCAGGATCCGCGCTATTCGCTGAATCCGGTGCTTTCGATCGGTAAGCAGATCGCCGAAGCCGCCCGCCTTCACCTCGGTCTTCATAAGAAACAGGCGCATGAGGCTGCCCGCGCCATGCTGGAGCGCGTGCGCATCAGCGATCCGGAGCGGGTCATGGCGCTTTATCCGCACCAGATATCGGGCGGCATGGGCCAGCGCGTGATGATCGCCATGATGCTGCTGGCGCGGCCGAAGCTTGTCATCGCCGACGAGCCGACCTCGGCGCTTGATGTCAGCGTCCGAAAGGACGTGCTGCTGCTGCTCGATGAGTTGGTGCGCGAGAATAATTCCGGCCTGCTGTTGATCAGCCATGACATTCGCATGGTGGCAGCCTTTTGCGAGCGCATCATCGTCATGTATGCCGGCCGGATCGTGGAAACGCTGACCAGTCTCGAGGAGGCGCGCCATCCCTATACCCGCGGGCTGATCGCTGCGCTGCCCGACCCGAGGAATCCGGTTCGCCGGCTTGCAGTCCTCGACAGGACGAAACTCGATCTGGAGACGGCGCAATGATCAATGTGCGTGACCTCGATGTCGTCTTTGCCTCTGGCAAGACTAGCAACCATGTCGTCAGGGGCATCAGTTTTCAGGTCAACCAGGGGGAGACCCTTGGCATTGTCGGTGAATCCGGATGCGGCAAATCGACGGTGCTGCGTTGCCTCGCCGGCATGGAGGCCGGTTGGACCGGTCACATCGAGCTTGGCGGCAAACCGATCGGTAAGAAGCGCTCCCGCGAGGAGCTGAAATTTGCCCAGATGGTGTTTCAGGACCCTTACGGATCCCTGCATCCGCGCCATCGTATCGGCACTGCCCTGGCGGAACCGCTGCGCGCGATGGGCCATTCCGATATCTGGTCGAAGGTCGAAAGGGCTTTGATCCAGGTCGGTTTGCCGGCGAGCTTCGCAAACCGTTTTCCGCACGAACTTTCCGGCGGCCAGAGGCAGAGGGTTGCAATCGCCCGGGCCCTGATCCTGTCGCCGCCCATCCTGTTGCTCGACGAGCCGACATCGGCGCTCGACGTCTCGGTCCAGGCCGAAATCCTCAACCTGCTGGCCGATCAGCGCGAGGAAAAGGGCCTGACCTATCTGCTTGTCAGCCACGACCTCGCGGTCATCGCACATATGTGCGACCGGGTGCTGATCATGAAGAATGGTTGCTTCGTCGACGAGCTCACAAAAGCGGATCTGCAAGCCGGCACCACGCATGATGCCTATGCGCGTGAACTGTTTGAGGCGAGTTTTATCGAGGCTTGATATCCTCGATCGCGGTGTGGATTCAGCGGCCCGCCGATGCGGCAGGGATGCGGACAGCCGCAACGCTGCCCCTTTCGACAAGATGGCAGGCAAGCTCGACCCGCCGCCGTGGGGCAGCAAGGCCGAGCATCATGTCGCGCAAAAGATCGAGCGCGGTGGCGCCGAGTTCGCGCATCGGAATATGCACCGTCGAGAGCGGTGGGTTGAGAAAGGCCGACTGCGGCAGGTCGTCTATGCCCATCACCGAGATGTCCTGCGGCACGGCATAACCCATCGCCTGCAATCCGCGCACCGCGCCATTGGCAAGACTGTCGCCCGCCGTCAGGATGGCGGTGAAGGTGAGGCCTTTCTCGCGGACAAGACGGGTGACGGCCTCGGCGCCGAGTTCCGGCAGCCAGTCATCGACTTCGAGCACCAGATCGGCATCGGCCGTCAGCCCATGATGCTGCAGGGCATCGCGCCAGCCCTCAAGGCGCCGCTCGATGGTCCGCCGCCCCGGCCTCAGCATGAACAGGATGCGTTCATGCCCGGCCTTGATCAGCCGCTCGGCAGCGATGAAGGCGGCTGAACGGTTGCAGGGCGTAACACTCGAAAGCCGCATATAGGGATCGTCGCTGTTGACCAGCACGACGGGCTTTCCGAGATCAGCGGCCGCTGCCAGCATCTCCTCTTCGTCGACGGTCAGGATCAGCATGCCGCCAAAGCTCGGATCGTCACGCATCTCGGCGACGACGCGGGCTTCATCCCCCTTGCCGGCAATGGGGCGCATCGCCAGTTCGATGCCGAGGGCGGCGGCACGCGCGTTCAATCCTTCGAGCACATAGAGCGTGAACTGGTTGCGGACATAGTCGATCATCGCCGCGCCGGAGGCGACGAGCATGACCTTCTTGCCGGCAACGCTGGCCGGCAGCGCGTAGCTGACCGCACTTGCCGTTTCCAGCACCAGCTTGCGGATCTCCGGCCTGACGCCCTTTTCGCCGGCCAGCGCACGCGACACCGTGCTGATCGAGACGCCGCATCGGGCGGCAATGTCGTCGAGGCGCGTGCGCCTGCCTTTTTTCTCTTCCGCCGCCATGTCGTCTCCTCGCTGTCTGTTACTATGCAAAAATCTTTCAGATTGCGCAAATGGAATGCCTATGCACAATTGTTGCTGAGGAGTCCGCGGCAAGCGGCAGAGCAGGGAGGCTTTGAAATGTGGCTAGACCGCCAGTCCATGCGTCGGCGTTTTACCCGGCGTCCCAAGGATCGAGCATGATGCCGAAAAGTGTGAGCGGTTTTCGGACGACCTCATGCTCTAGCTGTTCTCGGGCGGGCTGAAGCATGACCGCCGAGCAGCAATCTCATCTCCGCCGTGCAACGGTGAAGGAAAGCCCGATCGTCTACTGGCAGCTCGCTGACCTGTGGCAGGAGCGCTATGACGTCGCCGACCGTCCGATGGACGGCAGCATGGATCCCTTCTTCTTCGTCACCAAGACGAAGAACTTCATTCCGCATGAATATCCCTGCCGCACCGAATTCAAAAAGTCCTTCTCCGGCCGGCGGCCGCAACCGGCTGCCGAATTCGAAGCTGTCCGCTGGTGGCTTCCCTTTGCTTCCCCGCGTGTCGATCTCTCCGGCTTCTGGTTCCGCCCGACACGCATCGGCTGCTGGGCGCGCACCTTCCTCGATGTCCAGTCTGCTGGGGCCGCGACGCTCCGTCTGTCGACCTGCGGTGGCGCGATCCTCTTCGTCAATGGCCGCGAGCAGGGCTTCATGGCGCCTTATGAGCGCAATCTCGAAGCCGAGCAGCTGTTCGAGGTCGAGCTGGCCGCCGGCCTCAACGAGATCCGCGTCTATTTCGACGATCTCGCCGAGCGCGACGCCCGCTTCTATTTCCAGCTGGATTACGTCGAAGGGCCGGAAGTTGAAACTACTCTGCCTGTTCCCATCGCCGCCGGTGATGCGGATGCGCTGGAGGTCATCCTCGAGGGCATGCACTTCGACCGCACCGCCTATCTCGGCGAAGACGTGACGATCCTCTTCCCCGCGCCGCTGCCGGTGGCGCTGAGCTGCCATGTCGAGATCGAAGGCGACTTCATGTCGATCGAGCGCTTCGACTATGATTTCGAGCTGGAAACGGGAGCAACCAAGCTTGAGCTCGGCACGTCGGCGGATATGCCCGCCGATTTCCGCCATTTCCGCATCACCTTCAAAACAGGAGAGCTTTCGCTCGGTCGCACGCTCGGCGTCGAGATCTGTCATCCCCAACGCCAGGGGGAAGCACCCGCCGCACTGGATGACCGCGTCGCCGAGGCGCTGGCCGAGGTCGCCGCCTATTCCGAACCCGACACGGTCTGTGCTTTCGCGCGTCTCGCGCTGGGGCAGGGCGGCGAGGAAACCGAGGCGATGATTTCGGCCATGCTGCCGGTTATCGAGGATTGCCACGACTGCGCCGATTTCGTGCTGGTGCCGCTGCTCTTTGCCTATACGCGCTGGAGCGATCTGCTGTCACCTGCGCTGCGCGACAGGATCGAGCACGCCGTCCTCAACTACCGCTACTGGATGGATGAGCCCGGCAACGACGTTCAGTGGTATTTCTCGGAAAACCACGCGCTTCTCTTCCATACCGCCGCCTATCTCGGCGGCAGGCTGTTCCCCGATGCCGTCTTCGTCCGTTCCGGCCGCACCGGCGCCGAGCAAATGCAGGTCGGCGAAGAGCGTGTCCGCGCCTGGCTCGATCATTTCGAGCGCTGGGAAATGGCCGAGTGGAATTCCGTTCCCTATTTCCCGATCGATCTCAAGGGGCTGACGGCGCTGGCCGCCTGCGCGCCGGATGAGACGATCCGCAACCGGGCAGGCGCCTGCATCGTCCGCCTGATGGAGATCGTCGCTCGCTCCGCCCATCACGGCATGCTGACCGGCAGCCAGGGCCGCTCCTACGAACATACGCTGCGCCCCGGCCGCTCGGTCGAACTGTCAGCTATCGCCCGGCTGCTCTGGGGCCGCGGCTGGTACGGCCGGCGTGTCCACGCTTTGCCGCAGCTTGCCGTCTGCATTCGCGATCATGGCCTGCGTTTTCCAGAAGCGCTTGCGGCGATTGCGGCGCACCAGTCCGACGACGCGCAGGAATGGACCTTTTCCCAGGGCGAGAACCGTTTCGCCGCCCTCTATCACTATAAGACCCGCGACACCGCTCTCGGCACCATCGCCCATTATCGCCCCGGCGCCTGGGGCTATCAGGAGACGGTGCTGCATCTGCGCTTGGGTGACCGGCCGGAAGCGCAGATCTGGATCAACCATCCCGGCGAAACCATCCAATTCGGTTATGGCCGGCCGAGCTTCTGGGGCGGCTGCGGAACGCTGCCGCGCGTGCATCAGTATCGCGATCTGGCGATCCTCGATTTCGAGATCCATGAGGGCCAGCCGGATTTCACCCATGCCTGGTTCCCGCTCGAGGCCTTCGACGACACGGTGGTCGACGGCAATCTGGCGCTCGCCCGCTCCGGCAACGGGATTGCGATGCTGATCGGCAACGGCGCGCTGGAGCCGGTGAAGCAAGGGCCGACAACGGATATCGAGCTGCGGCTGGCCGGCCGCAAGGGCCGCTGGATCGTCCGTCTCTCCGATGTCGGGCGCGAGGGTAGCCTTGACGGCATGCAGGCGCGTTTCGCCACGCTTTCGGCCCGCCGCGACGAACAGGGCGCATTGATCGTTATCGATCCGGATTATGGCCGGGTCGTCTTCGAAGAAGACGGCACCGTGCGCGCCGAAGGCCGTATTCTTCGCCCGACGGACTGGTCGGTGCGGGGAGACGCGGTACATCTGAAGATACCGGGCAGGCAGCCTCGGCGCGCGGCCTCGTAGACGACGTGTCTGGCAGGTGGAGGACCGGCCGGACGCAGGAATTGATCGATCAGAGGAGGAAAAAATGACCAGAATGAAATCGATCGGCGCGGCTTTTGCTGCAATTCTCTTGAGTTCCGTTGCCGCCCATGCCGGCGACGTGCGCATCATGTGGTATTCCGACGGCGGCGAAGGCGAGGTGATCAAGGACCTGCTCTCGCGCTTCTCCAAGGCCAATCCTGACGTCAACGTCATCCTCGACGAAGTCTCCTACGACGTCGTCAAGGAACAGCTGCCGGTGCAGCTCGAAGCCGGGCAGGGGCCGGATATCGCCCGCGTCACCAATCTGAAGGCGCCGGCGCAACACTGGCTCGATCTTCGGCCCTATCTCACCGACGCGAAATACTGGGAGGACAATTTCGGCGCCCAGGCCGACTGGATGCGTCCGGACGGCTCGAACGCCATCACCGGCTTCATGACGCAGCTGACCTTGACCGGCGGCTTCGTCAACAAGACGCTGTTCGAGCAGGCCGGGGTCGAAATTCCCGGCCCGAAAGCCACCTGGGACGATTGGGCGGCGGCGGCCAAGAAGGTTGCCGACAGCCAGAAGGTCTTCGCCATGGCGATCGACCGCTCCGGCCACCGCGTCTCCGGCCCGAACATCTCTTACGGCGCCAACTACATCGCCGCCGACGGCAAGCCGGCGCCGATCGATCAGGGCGCCAAAGACTTCCTCAGCCGCTTCGTCAAGTGGAACGAGGACGGCACCATCAACAAGGATGTCTGGGTGAGTGCTGCCGGCACCACCTACCGCTCCGCCGCCGAGGACTTCATCAATGGCGGCCTTGCCTATCTTTATTCGGGCAGCTGGCAGGTTTCGGGCTTCGCCCAGAAGATCGGCGACAATTTCGACTGGGTGATGGCGGGCAGCCCCTGCGGTTCGGCCGCATGCTCCGGCATGCAGGGCGGCGCCGGTCTGGTCGCCGTCAAATACACCAAGAACCCGAAGGACGTCGCCAAGGTGATGGATTACCTGGCAGGTGCTGACGTGCAGAAGGAATTTGCCGAACGCAGCCTGTTCATCCCGGCGCATAAGGGCGTTGCCGCCGGCCAGATGGACTTCAAGACCGACAATCCACATGTACAGGCGGCGCTGAAGGCCTTCGTTGAAGCGGCCAGCCAGACGGCGGCACCCGCCATGAAGCTGCCCGGCTGGAAGTGGTCGGACGCCTATTACAGCGCCATCGTCGCCCGCATCAGCCAGGTGATCGCCGGCGAAATGAAGCTCGACGACGCCTATGCCCGCATCGAAGAGGACATCAAGGCCAAGGTCGCCGGCAACTGACGGACGAACAGATGACAGCGAAGACGGTTTCTTCTGAACCACCTGTCAAAACCGGTCTGCGGCAGGCGCTGCTTGCGCCTGTCCGGCTTGTCATGGGGCTCGTCGACATTCCCATGCGCGCCTGGCAGAAACTGACCGGGCTGAACGGTATGGCGGGCGTCTTCCTGGCGCCCAACATGCTGATCTTCACCGTCTTCGTGCTGCTGCCGCTGGTCATCAACTTCATCTATTCGACGACGAGCGGCAGCGCCATCTTCCTGCAGAACAGGACCTATGTCGGCGCCGACCAGTACCGGATCCTCTTCGATTGCCGCAGCTATCTCGATCCCTCGACCTGCGCGGCCGACACCTTCTGGGCGGCCGTGCGCAACACCGCCGTCTTCGTCGTCTTCCAGGTGACCGTAATGCTGATCGCGGCGCTCGCAACGGCTTTGATTCTCAACCGCGAGCTTTCCAATCGCGGCTTCTGGCGCGCCGTCTTCTTCTTTCCGGTGCTGCTGTCGCCCGTCGTCGTCGGCCTGATCTGGAAATGGATCCTGCAGCGTGAGGGCCTGTTGAACTATGCGCTGAGCCCCTTCGGCTTCGAACCGTTTTCCTGGCTCAGCGATCGTTTCTGGGCCTTTTTCTTCGCCGTCTTTGTCTCGGTCTGGGCGCATATGGGCTTTTATGCGCTGATCCTGCTCGCCGGCCTGCAGGCAATCCCGCGGGATCTCTACGAGGCGGCGGCAATGGACAGCGCCCGTCCGATCCGCATCTTCCGGCGCATCACCCTGCCGCTTCTGATGCCGAACCTCATCGTCGTTCTGGTCTTGGCGCTGATCCGCGCCGTGCAGATCTTCGACGAGGTCTTCGTGCTGACCGGCGGCGGCCCGGGCACCAGCACCATGTACATCACCCAGTATATCTATGAGACCGGTTTTGCGAGTTCGCTGCGCAATCCAGGGCTGGCGTCGGCTGCCTCGATCCTGATGGGCATCGTGCTCGTCATCCTGACCCTGGTCCAGCTCGGCGTCAGTAACCGCAACGAGAAGAAGGGAGCACGCCAATGAGCGCTGTCTCTGCCTTTCTGCTCCGCCGGCGTGGCCGAGGCTGGCATTGGACGGATGTGGTCACCTGGATCTGGCTGATATCGGGCGTCTTCCTGATGTTCGGCCCGGCCGTCTGGCTGGTCTTCTCCTCCTTCAAGACGCCGGCGGCCCTTGCCGAGTTCCCGCCCTCCTTCCTGCCCTATGTCACCGAACAGGCAGTGGTGCCGGGTTACGACAAGCCGTTGCCGCTCTATAATGTCGCGATGCCGGATGGCAGCACGCGTGTGCTCGCCGAAGTCCGCCGCATCGGCATCATCGGCCAGATGGTCGATCCGAAACAGCCGGGCGAAATCGTCAAGGCGAATATCAAGGACCGCACACCGGTGCGTCAGGTCGAATTCGCCGGCGGCAACTACACCGAACCGTTCCAGCGCTTCGATTTCTTCCTGTTCCTGCGCAACTCCGTCTTCGTCACCGTCGTCGCGACGGCGATTACGCTGCTCGTCAATTCCATGGCCGCCTTCGCGCTGTCGAAATACCAATTCCCCGGCCGCACCGCCGTCATGCTGATGATCCTGGCGACGCTGATGGTGCCGCTTTCGGTCATCGTCGTGCCGCTCTATTCCGTCATCGGCACGCTGAACCTCTTCGACAGCCTCTGGGGCGTCATCCTGCCGACGGTCGCCACCCCGACGGGCGTCTTCCTGCTCAGGCAATACATGCTGACGATCCCTGACGAATTGCTCGACGCCGCCCGCATGGACAAGGCCAGCGAATGGCAGATCTACTGGCGCATCATCCTGCCGCTGTCGGCGCCGGCTCTCGCCGTGCTGGCGATCTTCTCCGTCGTCTGGCGTTGGAACGACTTCCTCTGGCCGCTGATCGTGCTCTCGCGCAAGGAACTCTATACGCTGCAGGTCGGCCTCAACGTCTATGCCGGCGAGCTCAATGTGCAATGGCACTACATCCTCGCCATGACCGTCGTCTCGATGATCCCGGTCGTGCTGATCTTCGTCTTCCTGCAGCGCTTCATCACCACGGGCATTGCCGGCGCGGGGCTCAAATAGGCCACCTTAAAAGAAGAAAACAGGAGAGTGCATGAGCGGGCTCGAGCTCAGGAACATCGTCAAGAATTTCGGCGCCGTCGAGGTCATTCGCGATGTCTCGCTTCATGTCAATGACGGCGAGTTCGTCGCTTTCGTCGGCCCTTCCGGTTGCGGGAAATCGACGCTCTTGCGCCTGATTGCCGGCCTCGATAAGCCGACTGACGGCAGCATCGCCATCGACGGCAAGGATGTTACCGCTATCAGCGCTGCCGATCGCGGCCTGGCCATGGTCTTCCAGTCCTATGCGCTCTATCCGCATATGAGTGTCAGGGAGAACCTCGCCTTTGGTCTCGAGAACACCAAGGTGGCGAAAGCCGAGATCGAAGCGCGCATTACCGACGCCGCGCGCATGCTGGAGATCGAGCCTTTCCTGCAACGCCGTCCGGGCCAACTCTCCGGCGGCCAGCGCCAGCGCGTCGCGATCGGCCGCGCCATCGTGCGGCGGCCGGATGCCTTTCTGCTCGACGAGCCGCTATCCAATCTCGACGCCGAACTCAGGGTCAGCATGCGGGCCGAACTGGCGGCCCTTCACGCCCGCCTGAAGGCGACGATGATCTACGTCACCCACGATCAGGTCGAGGCAATGACACTGGCCGACCGCATCGTCGTGCTGAGAGGCGGCAGGATCGAGCAGGTGGGAACACCGCTGGAACTCTACAACAAGCCGGCCAACCGCTTCGTCGCCGGCTTCATCGGCGCGCCGCACATGAATTTCCTCGAAGGTGCGATTGTCGGTCACGAGGGCGGTTTCGCTGAAGTCGAAACCGTCGGCGGCCATCGCCTTTCCGTCATTGCCAAGGAGGCCCCCCCGGCGGGCGAAAGGGTCAGCATCGGCATTCGGCCGCAGCATATCACCCTCGCCGAAGCGGGCTCAGCGGGCAGACTGGATACAAGCGTTACCCTTGTCGAGGAATTGGGCTCGGAGACTGTCGTCCACGCCGACGCAGGCGGGAAGAAGCTGATTGCGGTTTTTGCCGGCCAGCAGCGGATGAAATCGGGTGACAGCCTGCCGCTGCATCTCGACCCCGATGTGCTGCACCTCTTCGGCAAGGACGGCAGGCGCTTGTCCTAAGCATGACGCGCAAAAGTGTGCAGCGATTTTGCAATAAAGACATGCGTGGAACAATGCGTCCAAAAGAAAAGCCCGCGCCGAAGCGCGAGCCTAATTGCATATCATAACAGAGCTTTAGTGGCTGTTCTTGTGGCTTTGTTGATCAGCCTTTACATGCTGTTCATGGCTGCCGCCGCGGGTTCCGCTGGACTGCGCGTCGCGGCCAACTGAGGCGTTGCGGGCATTGGAGTCATTCTTGGGACTCTGCTGCCCAGCCTTGACGTGCTGTTCATTGGATCCACCTTGGTTTGCCATTCGGTTCTCCTTGGTTTGAACGAGGCCACGTCGACCTCGAGAGGAGAACCGCGCTCCCGCGCAAGCGTTCCGCATTTTAATATTTCGTGATCTTCGCTCGGAAAAAGCGCTACGAGGGGTGGACCGGGCGGGTAGGGAGCTCGACTGCCATTTCGTTGGCCAGAGTGAGAAAGCGGAAAAATCCCGATGTTCTCCAGCACCGCCGCGTCCGCTTGGCGCGGCCCGCAACATCGATCAAAAAGTGCGCATGTTGGCGAAAAGGTTCCAGAAAAACAATTGCATCCACCCGTGCCGGAAGCCTCGATGCTGCTCGCCGGCTCTTTCCAAATCGACGGGTCGCTCTAACTTAGAGAGTATCTGACGAAAAGGAGAAAACCATGACCGACGCACCGAATACGGCGACCCCGGCGCGGAGAGTGTTGCGTGGCCGCCCTTACAGCATCGGCGAATTTGCCAGGAAATATCGGCTCGACGACAAGGAGGCAAAGCGCCTCTACGACAAGTTCGGCCCGTCGGCCACCGAACTCGACCTATTGATGGCAGCAAAGCGGCGCCCGCCGGGCCTGCCGACCAATCTCGACGGCTGACGGGCGCCATGGGTATCCGAACCGGAAGTTGCCTTTGCGGGGCGGTGGCCTACAGGGTGGAAGGCCAGCCGCTTCGCACCGGCCTCTGCCACTGCGCCGATTGCCGCAAATCGAGCGGCTCCGCCTTCGTGTTCTTCGCGGTCTGGCCGCGCCAGGCTTTTTCCCACAGCGGCGAGATCGCCACCTTCGCCGGCCGCAGCTTCTGCCCCGTCTGCGGCGGCAGGCTTTTCTGCCTCAGGGAAGACGAGGCGGAAATCCGTCTGGGCTCGCTCGACAGTCCGCCAACCGACTTTGCGCCTGGTTATGAGGTCTGGATCAAGCGGCGTGAACCGTGGCTGCATCCTTTGCCCGGCGCGGGCCAATTTGCCGAGGATGCGAACTGACGGACGCTTGCTCATCGAAAACTTGACTTTCCTTACCAATATTTCATTTCACCCATCCGCAATTCCGTGCCAGTTCGGCGGCAACGCTAATCGCCGGTTCATCTGCGTTGTGATTACTTCGCCGCAGAGGCCACAAGCGGCCACTGACGGATTGAGGACGACATGAACAAAATCGTAAGCGGCAGCGAAACCGGAGCAAAGACAGGCGCAGCGTCTGATCTCGCCGCGGTCCTTGCTGCATCGGGCCGGCAGGGCAAGCGCAGCCGCTGGCGCGGACGCCTGCTCATCCTGCTGATTCTCATCGCTGCTGCAGCCGTCTCCGCTTATGTCTATATGGGCCGTGGGCAAAGCGAAGTGAGCTATGCCACCCAGCCGGCAAAACGCGGCGACCTGACGGTGCTCGTCACCGCCACCGGTTCCGTGCAGCCGACCGAGCAGGTGGATATATCGAGCGAACTGTCAGGCACAGTTCGCGACGTCAACGTCGATTACAACAGCACGGTCAAATCGGGCGAAGTGCTCGCTCTCCTCGATACCAACAAGCTCGAGGCCGATGTGAAGAGCTCGCGCGCCAAGCTCAATTCGGCCAAGGCGAACGTCATCAAAGCCAATGCCGATATGCAATCGGCAGGCACCTCGCTCGAGCGGCTGAAGAGCCTGGTCAAGAGCAACGTCTCCACCCAGCAGAGCCTCGACGACGCCAGCTACAAATATGATTCCGCCGTCGCCGCCAAACAGATCAATGAGGCCGAGGTTCTGGCCTCGGAGGCCGACCTGCAGCTTGCCGAAGTCAATCTCGCCAAGGCGAAGATCATATCGCCGATCGACGGCGTCATCCTCACCCGCTCCGTCAATCCTGGCGCCACGGTCGCAGCCTCGCTCTCGGCGCCGATCCTTTTCACCATCGCCGGCGACCTGAAGAAGATGGAGCTGCAGGTTGATGTCGACGAGGCCGATGTCGGTCAGATCGCCGTCGGCCAAAAGGCGAAGTTCACCGTCGACGCCTATCCCGATCGCAGCTTTCCCGCCGAGATCGAGCAGATCCGCTTCGCCTCCGAAGTGGTCAACAATGTCGTGACCTATAAGGCGGTCCTATCGGTCGACAATGCCGATTTGCTGCTGCGCCCCGGCATGACGGCGACGGCCGATGTCACCGTCGAGGCCGTCAAGGACACGCTGATGGTGCCGAATGCGGCGCTGCGCTACGCTCCGGCGCAGGCGGAAAGGCGCGGCCGCGGTATTTTCGGCATCTTCGGCCCGCCGCGCCAGCGCAACAACAATGCCGGTCCGGCGCTGAAGGGCGCTGAGCGCCGTGTCTGGCTGCTGCGCAACGGTCGCCCGGCGCCTGTTGTCATCCAGGTCGGCTCATCTGACGGCCAGTTCACCCAGGTCGTCTCCGGCGACATCAAGGAAAACGACGCACTGGTGACCGACGCCACGACGCGTGCGAACTAGGCGGAGAGACGGATGGCAAGCCCGCTGCTCATCGAATTCAGACAGATCTCGAAAATTTACGGAGAGGGCGAGGCGGCGATCCGCGCGCTCGACCATGTTGACCTTGCGATCAACGCCCATGAATTCGTCGCGATCATGGGCCCGTCTGGCTCCGGCAAGTCGACGGCGATGAACATTCTCGGCTGCCTCGACGTGCCGAGCGCCGGCGACTACATCTTCGAGGGTATTCCGACCAGCGGCTTCGACCGCAGCCAGTTGACGCTGCTGCGCCGGCACATGCTCGGCTTCGTCTTCCAGGGCTTCAACCTGCTGTCGCGCACCTCGGCCGTCGAAAATGTCGAACTGCCGCTGATCTATCGCGGCATGGCGGTGCGCGAGCGGCGCGAACGGGCCCGCGAGGCCTTAGCACTCGTCGGCCTCACCGGGCGCGAACATCACAAGACACAGGAACTGTCAGGCGGCCAGCAGCAGCGCGTCGCCATAGCCCGCGCCATCGTCACCGAGCCGGCGCTGCTGCTCGCCGATGAGCCCACCGGCAATCTCGACACGAAGACCAGCGTCGAGATCATGGATCTGATGACGCGGCTGAACCGCGAGCAGGGCATCACCATCGTCATGGTCACCCACGAACCCGATATTGCCGCCTATGCGCAACGGCTGCTGCGTTTCGTCGACGGCAAGCTGGAGACGGAAGTCGAGCATCGGAGGAGGGCGGATCATGTTCTTTGAGACGCTGAAACTGGCGCTGCGGGCCATCAGCCGCAACATGCTGCGCTCGTTCCTGACCGTGCTCGGCGTCGTCATCGGCGTTGCCGCTGTCATCGCGCTGGTGACGATCGGCAACGGCACGACCGCACAGGTCTCGACCGAGCTGTCGCGGCTCGGCACCAACATGCTGTTCGTCCGTCCCGGCCAGTTCGGCCCCGGTCGGGCAAGCTCCGAGGCCAAGCGCTTTAGCGTCAAGGACGTCGCGGCCATCCGCGACCAGATCGGCGGTCTCAGGGCGGTGGCGCCGCTCAACCAGTCGACAGCGACCGTGATTTTCGGCGGCCAGAACCATTCGACCAGCGTGTCGGGCACCACCAACGACTATTTCATCGCACAGGACTGGAATCTGGCGCTCGGTCGCAATTTTCTTCCCGCCGAGGAACGCGGCCAGGCGCGCTGCATCATCGGCGAGACGGTGCGCTCACAGCTCTTCGGCAGCGCTGACCCTACCGGCCAGCAGATCCGCGTCGGCAAGGTCTCATGCCCGGTCATCGGGGTGCTGGCCAAGCGCGGCCAGTCCGGCATGGGCAACGACCAGGACGATGTCGTCATCATGCCGGTCAAGGTGTTTCAGCGGCGCATCAGCGGCAGCAGCAACGTGCCGCAGATCATCATCTCGGCGCGCGACGGTGTCTCCACAGCCAAAGTACAGTCCGATGTCGAAAATCTCCTGCGCGAGCGCCGCAAGATCGTGCCCGGCCGCCAGGACGATTTCAACGTCAACGACATGACTCAGATCGCCGAGGCGATGACCGGCACGACGACGCTGCTGACCGGCCTGCTCGGCGCCGTCGCGGCGATCAGCCTGCTCGTCGGCGGCATCGGCATCATGAACATCATGCTGGTCTCCGTCACCGAGCGCACCCGCGAGATCGGCATCCGCCTGGCGATCGGCGCGCTCGAAAACCAGGTGCTCACCCAGTTCCTGGTCGAGGCGGTGGCACTGTCGCTGTTCGGCGGCATCACCGGCATCGTGCTGGGGCTCAGCCTCGGCTTCGGCGCTGTGACGCTGCTGAAAGTACCCTTCGTCTTCAGCCCCCTGATGGTCGCCGTCGCCTTCCTGTTCTCCGCGGCGATCGGCATGATCTTCGGCTATTTTCCGGCGAGAAGGGCCGCGCAGTTGAACCCGATCGAGGCGCTGCGGCACGAATAATGCGCCGTGGCAAAACGCATGATGTCTCGCTACTCCTATCAATCGAACACAAGCACTATCGGAGGTCAGCATCATGCCGCTCAACAGACTGGTGATTTACGCTGGGAATGTCGAGGAAACGGCGCGGTTTTATGAGAAGCACTTCGGTTTCAAGGCGACCAGCCTGCCGGGCGACAGGATCGTTGAACTGGTCGCTCAGGACGGCGGTGCGAATATCATGCTGCACCAGGCCGCCAAGGGCCAGCGGAGCGGTCAATCCACCGTCAAGCTGGTCTTCGACGTGGAGGACGTCGAGGCCTTTTGCAGTCGATGCGCGGAGAACGGCCTGGAGTTCGGCGCCATCCATAAAGCCGACGGTTATCTGTTCGCCAATGCCAAAGACCCGTGTCAAAATTCGATCTCGGTTTCCAGCCGGGCGTTTCGCAAGGGGTGACCGAGGGGGTAGTGCCGGCCTGATGACTAGGCGAGCCGGTGTACCTCAGTAGGCCGGGCGGGTGGCACGAGCCTTCACGGCGCAGACGTCAATGCCTCGCCGAGTTTCACGCCTCGCCTATGTTATCTATCTGTCTCTATTCTGATATTTCAATGCCGACTTGTCTTCGGTTTTTGACCGTGTCAGTATGTGATATATCAGACTTGGCGACGGAGCTCCGTATTGCAGACTTCTCAGAGCCATCTTGCCTATCTCGCGCTGGAGCATCTGATCGTGACGCTGGCGCTGAAGCCCGGCGCGCTTGTCACCGAAAAACAGCTGATCGATATGGCGGGCCACGGGCGTACGCCGGTGCGCGAGGCAATCCAGAAGCTCGCCTGGCAGGGACTGATCCTGGTGAAGCCGCGCGTCGGGCTGCAGGTCGCCGAGATCGCGCCGGAGGATCATGGCAATGTCATGCAGGTGCGTCGTGAGCTGGAGCCGATCGCGGCAAGCCTTGTCGCCGAACATGCGAGCGACGAACAGCGCGCGCGTCTCCTCGACTGCGCCCGCGCGATGGAGGAATGCGCCGTTAACGGCGATCTCGACGGCTTCTTCGCCGCCGACAAGGCCTTCGACGAAATCCTCGAGGATGCCTGCCCGAACGGCTTCATCACGGCAGCACTCGGCCCGGTGCAGACGCATTCACGTCGCCTCTGGTACTCCAAGGCAAGCCCGGAGCGCATGGACCGCGCCATCGCGCTGCACGTCGCCGTCATCCGCGCCATCCATCAGGGCAGGCCGGATGAAGCGCGCGCCACCATGGCGGTGCTGATCGATTACCTCAGCCACACATAGAAGCGGCTCCGTTTCCGGAGCCGCTACAGGTCTGATTGTCAGAAATGTTTTAGCCGACGAAAGCGCGCTCGATGACGAATTCGGCGGGCTTGCTGTTGGCGCCTTCATCGAGGCCGGCCTTCTCGAGCAGTTCCTTGGTATCCTTCAGCATGGCCGAGGAACCGCAGATCATGCCGCGGTCGATCACCGGGTCGAGCGGCGGCACGCCGAGATCGGTGAACAGCTTGCCGGAGGAGATCAGGTCGGTGATGCGGCCGCGATATTCGAAATCCTCGCGCGTGACTGTCGGATAGTGGCGCAGCTTGTCGCCGACGACTTCCTTCAGCAGCTCGTCATTCTGGATCTCGTGCACGAGGTCGAAGCCGTATTTCAGCTCGGCGACGTCGCGTGTCGTATGGGTGAGGATGACTTCCTCGAACTTTTCATAGGTCTCGGGATCGCGGATCAGGCTGGCGAAAGGCGCAATGCCCGTTCCTGTCGAGAACATGTAGAGACGACGGCCTGGCGTCAGCGCATCGAGCACCAGCGTGCCCGTTGGCTTCTTGCGCATCAGCACCTGGTCGCCCGGCTTGATCTCCTGCAGATGTGAGGTGAGCGGACCGTCCGGCACCTTGATCGAGAAGAATTCAAGCTCTTCGGCCCAGGCGGGGCTGGCGATCGAATAGGCGCGGAAGACCGGTTTGCCCTCGACCATCAGGCCGATCATCGCGAATTCGCCGGAACGGAAACGGAAGCCCTGCGGCCGGGTCATAGTGAAGCGGAAGAGCCGGTCGGTATAGTGCGTGACATCGAGCACCGTCTCGGCGTAGACGCCGGCGGGGATGGACGAGGCGAAGTCTTCGGTCTTTGCAGGCGCGTTCATTGCGGTAGAGGATCCCGTTTCGTCGGATGAACTGTCGGATGCGAGCGAGATATTACAAATCGGGCCGGAATTAAAGGCATTCCATTCCACACGACGCTTCTAAAGGGAAATATGCATGTCATTGTCAGGATTCAATGGGGAGCAGGGAGCAGGCGGGGAATGTCGTATTTCCCGCTGGCGAAGCCCGGCAAAGGATGCATATTAGAGCAGCACGCCGGAAACGGATGCCGGTTTTCGGCAAAAACGGTGCGACAACAAAGACCTACGGCGTCGAACCCGATTCAGTAACAGGTTCGGCGATGGTGGCGAAAAAAAGATGCTTGCCGGGGCGAGCGCGATAGGGCGGTCGGGGGAATATGAAGATTTTCAACTACAAGCGCGTTCCTTATGCGGAGATGCGCGCCTTTTCCGTCCATATCCTGACGGCATCCGGCTCCTTCCTTGCCTTTCTTGGCGTCGTCGCCGCCGCCGAGCACCGCTTCATCGACATGTTCTGGTGGCTGGGACTTGCCCTTCTGGTCGACGGCATAGACGGGCCGATCGCCCGCAAGGTGCGCGTCAAGGAAGTGCTGCCGAACTGGTCGGGCGATACGCTCGACAATATCATCGATTACGTCACCTATGTGCTTCTGCCGGCCTTCGCGCTTTATCAGAGCGGCATGATCGGCGAGCCCTGGTCCTTCGTCGCCGCCGGCATGATCGTCGTCTCGAGCGCCATTTACTATGCCGATATGGGCATGAAGACGGACGAATATTTCTTCTCCGGCTTTCCCGTCGTCTGGAATATGATCGTCTTCACGCTGTTCGTCATCGATGCCAGCGCCACGACGGCGCTCACCGTCGTCATCGTCTCGGTGGTGCTGACCTTCCTGCCGATCAATTTCCTCCACCCGGTCCGGGTCAAAAGGCTGCGCCCGCTCAACCTCGGCGTCTTTTTCCTGTGGTCGGCGCTCGGCATTTTTTCGCTGCTGATGCATTTCGACACGCCCGAATGGGCGCTCATTCTCTTTATCGTGACTGGAGCCTATCTTTACGTCATCGGCGCGGTGCTGCAATTCTTCCCCGCCCTGGGACGCGAAGCATAGGACAGGCAAGATGACCAAAACGCAGGCTGTTTCATTTTCGAGAACGGGTGGGCCGGAGGTTTTCGACTATGTCGAGATCGATCTTCCCTCACCCTCGACGGGCGAAGTGCAGATCAGGCAGGCGGCGGTTGGGCTTAATTTCATCGACGTCTATTTCCGCAACGGCACCTACAAGGCGCCGCATCTGCCCTTCGTCACCGGCAAGGAGGGCGCCGGCACCGTGACATCGGTCGGTCCCGGCGTCGAGGATTTCAAGGTCGGCGACCGTGTCGCCTATGCCAGTGCCGATGGTGCCTATAGCGCCGAGCGCAATGTCGAGACGCGCCATCTGGTGCATGTTCCCGAGGGAATCGAGCTCGAAACCGCAGCGGCGATGATGCTGAAGGGCATGACCGCCGAATATCTCTTGAACCGCACCTTCAAGGTCGGCCCGCAGACCGTCCTGCTGTTCCACGCCGCTGCCGGCGGCGTCGGTCTGATCGCCGGCCAATGGGCTAAGGCGCTGGGCGCCACCGTCATCGGCACGGCGGGCTCTGAAGACAAGATCGAGCTGGCGCTCGCCCATGGCTACGATCATGTGATCAACTACAAGAGCGACAGCTTCGTCGACCGTGTCCGCGACATCACCGGCGGCAAGGGCGTGGATGTCGTCTACGATTCGATCGGCCGCGATACTTTTCCACAGTCGCTTGACTGCCTGAAGCCGCGGGGCCTTTTTGCCTCCTTCGGCCAATCCTCCGGACCGATCGAGAATTTCACCCTTGCGGCTCTGGCGCAAAGGGGCTCGCTCTTTGCGACGCGGCCGACGCTCTTCACCTATATCGCCACGCGTCAGGAACTGATCGACAGTGCGAAAGCGCTATTTGATATTGTGCAAAGCAACAAAGTGCGTATCAATATCAATCAAACCTATCCGCTGCGTGAGGTTGGGCGGGCTCATGCGGATCTGGAGACAAGAAAAACAACAGGAACGACGCTGCTGATTCCATGAGATCCGAACGGACCGGTTGGCAGAAGAAATGAGGGGAACGTGTCGCCATTGAATGTGCCGGATTCCGGCGCGTTATTATCGGTCCAGAAGCTGACGAAGTTCTTCGGTGGCTTTGCAGCCTGCAATGAAATCGATCTCGATATCGCGCCGGGCGAAATTCATGCGCTTCTCGGCGAAAATGGTGCAGGCAAATCCACCCTGGTGAAGATGCTGTTCGGCGTTCTCGAGCCGACGGGCGGGCATATCCTCTGGCAGGGCCAGCCGGTCGCGATCGCGTCGCCCGGTGAAGCCCGCAAGCTCGGCATCGGCATGGTCTTCCAGCATTTTTCGCTGTTCGAGGCGCTGACGGTTGCCGAAAACATCGCGCTGTCGCTCGATGACGCCATCCCGATCGACAAAATCGCCGAGGAGGCGAGGGTGCTGTCCAACGCCTACGGCCTGCCGCTCGATCCGCATGCCCATGTCGCCGACCTCTCGGTCGGCGAGCGCCAGCGCATCGAGATCGTCCGTGCGCTGCTGCAGAACCCGAAGCTCATCATCCTCGACGAACCGACCTCGGTGCTGACGCCGCAGGAAGCCGACAAGCTGTTCGAGACGCTGTTCAAACTGCGTGCCGAGGGGCGCTCGGTTCTTTATATCAGCCACCGCCTGGAGGAAGTGCAGCGCATCTGCGACCGCGCCACAGTCCTGCGCCATGGCCGCGTGACCGGCGCATGCGATCCCAAACACGAAACGCCGGCCTCGCTCGCCCGCATGATGGTCGGCAGCGAAGTGGCGACCGTGACGCATCCGGAGCGCAGCGACAAGGGCGAGGTGCAGCTTGCGGTCGCCAACCTTTGCGTCGCCGCGCGCACCCCCTTCGCCATGCCGCTGCGTGATGTGTCGATGGCGGTGCGCTCCGGCGAAATCCTCGCCATAGCAGGTGTCGCGGGCAACGGCCAAAGCGAGCTCTTCGACGCATTGTCCGGCGAGTATCCCGTTGTTTCGGCCGAGGCGATCGTCATCCGCAAGAGGCCGGTCGGTAACCAGGGCATTACCGCCCGGCGTCTTCTCGGCGCCGGCTTCGTGCCGGAGGAGCGCCATGGCCATGCCGCCGTCTCTGCCATGAAACTGTCGGATAATCTCGTCCTTGCCCGCAGCCAGTCGGACCGCAAGGCGTTTCTGGGCCTGCTCGGTATCATTCGCCACGCTGCGGTGAAATCCGCCGCAAGGCGCATTTCCGAGGCGATGGATGTCCGCAAGAGCGGTGATGATCCGGCGGCCGGCTCCCTGTCAGGCGGCAACCTGCAGAAGTTTATCGTCGGACGCGAGCTCGACCGTCAGCCGGCAGTCCTCGTCGTCAACCAGCCGACCTGGGGCGTCGATGCCGGGGCTGCAAGCCGCATCCGTCAGGCGCTCGTCGATCTCGCAAGAGCTGGTTCGGCCGTCGTCGTTATCAGCCAGGATCTCGACGAGATCTTCGAAGTGGCGACCGATATTGCCGTCATCTGCGAAGGCCGTCTTTCCCGCCCGTTCCCGGCCGGCGAACTGACGCGGGAAAGGATCGGACTGCTGATGGGCGGACTGCACGAGAGCAGCTCTCTCCCGGAGGCGCCCCATGCGCATTGAACTTGAAAAACGGCCCGACGTCTCGAAGCTCTTCGCCGTCGTCTCGCCACTGCTTGCCCTTGTCCTGACGCTGGTATTCGGCGCCATCATGTTTGCCATGCTCGGCAAGGACCCGGTCGAGGCACTCGACGCCTTCTTCATCGAGCCGCTGCTCGAGGTCTGGTCGTTGCACGAGCTGGCGATCAAGGCCGCCCCGCTTATCCTGATCGCCGTCGGCCTGGCCGTCTGTTATCGCTCGAACAACTGGAATATCGGCGCGGAAGGCCAGTTCACCATCGGCGCCATCACCGGCTCCTATCTGCCGATCGTCTTTTACGACTGGCATTCGCCGCTCGTGCTGCCGCTGATGCTGATCCTTGGTGCGTTCGGTGGTGCGCTTTTCGCCGCCATTCCGGCGCTGCTGAAGGCGCATTTCAACACCAATGAGATCCTGACGTCACTGATGCTGGTCTATATCGCCCAGCTCTTCCTTGACTGGCTGATTCGCGGCGCGTGGCGGGATCCGAAGGGCTTCAACTTTCCAGTCTCGCGCGATTTCGCGCCGGAGGCGGTGCTGCCGGCGATCTGGGAAGAGTCGGGCCGCGCCCATTGGGCCTTCATCTTCGCCATCATTGCGGCGGTCGGTGCCTGGTTCATGCTGCGTTATACGCTGAAAGGCTTCGAGATCGTCGTGCTCGGCCAATCGGAACGGGCAGGGCGTTTTGCCGGTTTCTCGTCGAAGAAGATGATCTGGTTCAGCTTTCTCTTCTCGGGCGCTCTTGCCGGCCTTGCTGGCATCAGCGAGGTTTCCGGCTCGATCGGCCACCTGCAGCCGGCGATTTCGCCGGGCTACGGCTTCACCGCCATCATCGTCGCCTTCCTTGGCCGCCTCAATCCACTCGGCATCATTGCATCCGGCCTGGTGCTGGCGCTGACCTATCTCGGCGGCGAGGCAGCCCAGCTTTCGCTCGGCGTTTCCGACAAGGTCACCCGCGTCTTCCAGGGCTTACTGCTCTTCTTCGTGCTCTCCTGCGATACGCTGATCTATTACAAAATCCGCATTGTCTGGTCGCGGTTAAGGGGCAGGGCGGCATGAGCATCTTCGAAGCCATTCTTCTGACTGTCATCACCGCCTCGACGCCGCTCGTCATCGCCGCACTCGGCGAACTGGTGACCGAGCGCTCCGGCGTTCTCAATCTCGGCGTCGAAGGCATGATGATCATGGGTGCAGTCGCCGCCTTTGCCGGCGCGCAGATGTCGGGTTCGCCCTATGTCGGCATTGTCTGCGGCATTGCGGCAGGCGCGCTTTTCTCTCTGTTGTTTGCCTTCCTGACACTGACGCTGGTGGCGAACCAGGTGGCAACTGGACTGGCGCTCACCCTTCTCGGCCTCGGCGCCTCAGGCATGCTTGGCGAAGCCTATGTCAGCGTGCCCGGCATTCGGCTAGGAGAGATCGTCATTCCCGCCCTGTCGGATATTCCGGTCGTTGGCCACGCTCTCTTCAGCCAGGACCTAATCTTCTACCTGTCGATCGCGCTCGTCGTCGGCGTCAGCTGGTTCCTGTTCCGCAGCCGGATCGGGCTGAAGCTCAGGGCGATCGGCGACAATCACGGTTCGGCCCACGCACTCGGTATTCACGTCATCCGCACGCGGTATCTGGCGGTGATGTTCGGCGGTGCCTGCGCCGGTCTTGCCGGCGCGCAGCTTTCGCTCGTCTACACGCCACAATGGGCCGAGAACATGTCGGCCGGCCGCGGCTGGATCACGCTGGCGCTGGTGGTCTTTGCCTCTTGGCGGCCGTGGCGGGTCTTTGCCGGCGGTTATCTCTTCGGCGCGGTCACCATCCTGCAGCTTCACGCGCAGGCCTTCGGTCTCGGCATTCCCTCGCAGTTTCTCTCGATGCTGCCCTATGCCGCGACTATTGTGGTTCTCATCATCATTTCCCATAATCGGCGCACGACGTTGATCAACACGCCCGCGTCGCTCGGAAAAGCCTTCGTGCCGGAGCGATAAAGCAACAATACAAAGACGGGTTTACGCAATAACTTCAAACCAACAGGGGTCCCCATGAAGAAGTTAGCATTCACACTTGCCGCCTCGGCTGCCGCCGTGATCGGCATCTCTTCCGCCGCGCAAGCCGCGGACAAGACGAAGGTCTGCTTCGTCTATGTCGGTTCGCATACCGACGGCGGTTATTCACAGGCCCACGACCTCGGCCGCCAGCAGATCCAGGCCGAGTTCGGCGACAAGATCGACACGCCTTATCTCGAAAACGTGCCGGAAGGCCCGGATGCCGAGCGCGCCATCGAGCGCCTTGCCCGTTCCGGCTGCAAGCTGATCTTCACGACGTCCTTCGGCTTCATGGACGCGACCGTCAAGGTCGCCGCCAAGTTCCCGGACGTGAAGTTCGAGCATGGCACCGGCTACAAGGCCGGCCCGAACCTTGCGACCTACAATTCGCGCTTCTATGAAGGCCGCTACATCCTCGGCCAGATCGCCGCCAAGACCTCGAAGAATCACGGCGCGGCCTACATCGCCTCCTTCCCGATTCCCGAAGTCGTGATGGGCATCAACTCGTTCGAACAGGGCGCCAAGTCGGTCGATCCGAGCTTCAAGCTGAAGATCATCTGGGTCAACACCTGGTTCGACCCCGGCAAGGAAGCCGATGCCGCCAAGGCGATGGTCGACCAGGGCGTCGACGTCTTGACGCAGCACACCGACACGACTGCGCCGATGCAGGTCGCCGAAGAACGCGGCATCCACGCCTTCGGCCAGGCCTCCGACATGATCGCAGCAGGCCCGAAGGCTCAGCTGACGGCAATCGTTGACACTTGGGGGACCTACTACTCCAAGCGCGTTCACGCTCTTCTGGACGGCACCTGGAAGTCCGAGCAGAGCTGGGACGGCCTGAAGGACGGCATCCTGAAGATGGCGCCCTATACCAACATGCCCGACGACGTGAAGAAGATGGCCGAGGAAACCGAAGCCAAGATCAAGTCAGGCGAACTGCATCCCTTCACCGGCCCGATCAACAAGCAGGACGGAACGCCCTGGCTGAAGGCTGGCGAGAAGGCCGATGACGGCACGCTGCTCGGCATGAACTTCTATGTCGAAGGCGTCGACGATAAGCTGCCGGGTAAATAGTCCCGTAGCCATCTCGCAGATGCGAAGAGCGCCCTTGTAGGCGCTCTTTTTTTGCTGCAACGCATCCCAAGATTCCGATTTACAAAAGTAATACTATATGATTTTTTGACCCTGCGCCGCGAGATGCGGCATTGGGAGGAAATCATGAAATTGAAGACTGCACTTTTGAGTGCCACGATTCTGGCTGCCTGCATGTTCGGTTCGGCTTCGGCCGCCGGCCTCACCGTCGGCTTCTCGCAGATCGGCTCGGAATCGGGCTGGCGTGCGGCTGAAACGACAGTGACCAAGGAGCAGGCCAAGAAGCGCGGCATCGATCTGAAGTTTGCCGATGCGCAGCAGAAGCAGGAAAACCAGATCAAGGCTTTGCGCTCCTTCATTGCTCAGGGCGTCGATGCCATTCTCATTGCTCCGGTCGTTGAAACCGGCTGGGACGAGGTTCTCAAGGAAGCCAAGGAAGCCAAGATTCCGGTCATCCTTCTCGACCGTACCATCAAGGCTCCGGACGATCTCTATCTGACGGCTGTTACGTCAGACCTGGTCCATGAAGGCAAGGTCGCAGGCGACTTCCTGGTCAAGACCGTCGGCGACAAGAAGTGCAATGTGGTTGAACTTCAGGGCACCACCGGTTCGTCGCCGGCCATCGCCCGCAAGAAGGGCTTCGAAGAGGCCCTTGCCGGCCACGACAACCTCAAGATCGTTCGCAGCCAGACCGGTGACTTCACCCGCACCAAGGGCAAGGAAGTCATGGAAAGCTTCCTGAAGGCCGAGAATGGCGGCAAGGATATCTGCGCTCTCTACGCCCATAACGACGACATGGCCGTCGGCGCCATCCAGGCGATCAAGGAAGCCGGTCTGAAGCCTGGCAAGGATATCCTCGTCGTCTCCATCGACGCCGTACCGGATATCTTCAAGGCGATGTCCGAAGGCGAGGCCAACGCCACGGTCGAGCTGACGCCGAATATGGCAGGTCCGGCCTTCGATGCGCTGGAAGCCTATCTGAAGGACAAGAAGGCTCCGGCCAAGTGGATCCAGACCGAGTCCAAGCTCTACACGCCTGCCGACGAGCCGATGAAGGTCTATGAAGAGAAAAAGGGTCAGGGCTACTGATCTGATGTGACACTGCTGCATAATTCCTTAAATCGGAATTCGATTTCGGGATAAATCATGCAGCAATTCAAAGCGCTACAGCGTCCTCTATGCCTCTCGAAGAGACCAGGCGGCGCTGTAGAACCGCACCGGCCCGTCATGGACCGGTGCGGAACTGCCTTTGCCGCCTTGGGACGTCATGTCCGGCCGCGGCGCGGCTTTTGCCGTCAATATCAGGAAAACAGACCCTTATGATTCACGATTTCGAGAACGTTCTCGCGGCCTCCGGAATATCGAAATTCTTTCCCGGCGCAGTGGCGCTGGATAAGGTCGATTTCACGCTCCGCAGAGGCGAGGTGCACGCATTGCTGGGCGAGAACGGCGCCGGCAAGTCGACGCTGATCAAGTGCATCACCGGCGCCTATCATCGTGACGAGGGCAGCCTGATGCTGGAAGGCCAGGAAATCAATCCGGCCAATACGCTCGCCGCCCAGAAGCTCGGTATCGGCACGGTCTATCAGGAGGTCAATCTCCTTTCCAATCTGAGCGTCGCCGAAAACCTCTTTCTCGGACGCCAGCCAAGGCGCTTCGGCATGACCGACGTGCGTTCGATGAACCGCAAGGCGCGCGACCTGCTCGCCGGCTACGGCGTCGATATCGACGTCACCGCCGAGCTTGGCCGTTTTTCCGTCGCTGTCCAGCAGGTGGTAGCCATCGCCCGTGCCGTCGATCTCTCCGGCAAGGTGCTGATCCTCGACGAGCCCACCGCAAGTCTCGACAATCAGGAGGTGGCGCTGCTCTTCCGCATCATCGAAGACCTGAAGAAGCGCGGCCTGGGCATTGTCTTCATCACCCATTTTCTCGAGCAGGTCTATGCGATCAGCGACCGTATCACCGTGCTGCGCAACGGCAAGCTCGTCGGTACCCGCGACGCCGCCGATCTGCCGCGCCAGGGCCTGATCGCCATGATGCTCGGCCGCGAACTGGCGCATGTAGAAGAGACCGTCAGGGAACGCAGCCTTGCGGCCGGCGACGTCCGATATCATTTTGCAGGCTACGGCAAACGCGGCAAGGTCAAACCATTCGATCTTGAAGTGCGCGCCGGAGAGGTGGTCGGCGTCGCCGGGCTGCTCGGTTCCGGCCGCACCGAAACTGCCGAACTGCTTTTCGGCATCGAGCATGCCGACAGCGGCAGCGCCACGATCGACGGCCAGCCGGTGACGATTTCGAGCCCGCGCGCCGCGATCGCAAAGGGTTTCGGCTTCTGCCCCGAGGACCGCAAGACCGATGGCATCATCGGCGACCTGTCGATCAGGGAGAACATCGCACTTGCGCTCCAGGCCCGCCGCGGCTGGACGCGGCCGCTGTCGCGCGCCGAACAGAACACGCTTGCCGACCGCTACATCAAGGCGCTCGATATCCGCACCACCGATCGCGAGAAGCCGATCCGGCTACTGTCAGGCGGCAATCAGCAAAAGGCGATCCTCGCCCGCTGGCTGGCGACCAATCCGAAGTTTCTGATCCTCGACGAGCCGACCCGCGGCATTGATGTCGGTGCCCATGCCGAGATCATCCGGCTCATCGAAGAGCTCTGCGCCGGTGGCATGTCGCTCATCGTGATTTCCTCGGAACTTGAAGAGCTTGTCGCCTATAGTTCACGTGTCATCGTACTTCGCGACAGACAGCATATCGCCGAACTGACAGGCGAGCGTATCACCGCTGCCGGCATCGTCGAAGCCATCGCCGCCGCCGAACACAAGATGGAGGATGCATGAGGTCCTCGCTGAAAGCGCTGGCATATCGCTTGGCGCCGCAATTGATTGCGCTCGTTGTCATTCTTCTGTTGAATTTCATAACGTCGCCGCAGTTTTTTAATGTCGTGGTTCAGAATGACCGCCTCTATGGCAGCCTGATCGACGTGCTGAACCGCGGCGCGCCGGTGGCGCTGCTGGCGATCGGCATGACGCTGGTCATCGCCACCAAGGGCATCGACCTGTCCGTCGGTGCAGTCATCGCCATCTGCGGCGCCGTCGCCGCATCGTCGATTGTCTCCGGAAATTCAGTTGCCTACACCATTATCCTGACGCTTGCGATCGGGCTTGCCTGCGGCGTCTGGAACGGTTTCCTGGTGGCGGTCCTCAATATCCAGCCGATCATCGCGACGCTAGTGCTGATGGTCGCCGGCCGCGGCATCGCCCAGCTGATCACCCAAGGCGCCATCCTGACCTTCAACAATGACGGGCTCACCTTCTTCGGCAGCGGTTCGCTGCTGCTCCTGCCGATGCCTGTCGTCATCTGGCTTCTCGTCGGCCTGCTCGTGATCCTGCTCGTCCGCCGCACGGCGCTCGGCATGCTGATCGAGGCCGTCGGCATCAATCGCCGCGCCAGCACGCTCTCCGGCATTCAAACGCCGGTGCTGCTGATGGCGGTCTATATGCTGAGCGGGCTCTGCGCCTCGATCGCGGGCATCATAGTCGCAGCCGACATCAAGGGCGCCGATGCCAACAATGCCGGCCTATGGTTGGAACTCGACGCCATCCTCGCCGTTGTCGTCGGCGGCAATTCGCTGCTCGGCGGCCGCTTCAGCATTCTCGGGTCGCTGATCGGCGCGATGATCATCCAGGCGGTGAATACCGGCATCCTGTCCGCCGGCTTTCCACCTGAATTCAACCTGATCATCAAGGCCGTCATCATTATCGTCATCCTCGTCATCCAGTCGCCGGCGGTCCAATCGCTCGCCATCTTCGCCAGCCGCCGGCAGGGCGGTAGGGAGCAGCCGAAATGAACTCCAAATACCTGCCGCTGCTTGCGACCATCGTCATCTTCGTGCTCGCCTATGCCGGCTGCGCGCTGCAATATCCGAACATTCTGTCGACGCGCGTCATCGGCAATCTTTTGACCGACAACGCCTTTCTCGGCATTGCCGCCGTTGGCATGACTTTCGTCATCATTTCGGGCGGCATCGATCTGTCGATCGGCTCGGTCATCGCCTTTACCGGCGTCTTCCTCGCGGTGATCCTGCAGAACACCTCGATCCATCCGCTGCTCGCTTTCGCGATCGTGCTCGTCATCACCACTGTCTTTGGTGGTATCATGGGCGCGATCATCCATTATCTCGAAATGCCGGCCTTCATCGTCACGCTTGCCGGCATGTTCCTGGCACGCGGCATGGCCTTCGTGCTCTCGATCGACAGCATCCCGATCGATCATGAATATTATTCGACGCTGACGAGCCTCTACTATCGTCTGCCCGGCGGCGGGCGGCTGACGCTGATCGGCGGCATCATGCTTCTGGTCTTTGCCGTCGGCATCTTCATCGCCCAGCGCACCCGCTTCGGCACCAATGTCTATGCACTCGGCGGCGGTCCGCAGACGGCGCGGCTGATGGGCGTGCCGGTCGGCCGCACGACAATCCAGATCTATGCGCTGTCGGGCTTTCTGGCGGGCCTATCCGGGATCGTTTTTTCGCTGTACACCTCTGCCGGATATTCTCTTGCAGCAGTCGGCGTCGAACTCGATGCCATCGCGGCGGTGGTCATTGGGGGGACGCTGCTGACCGGAGGAGCGGGATTCGTGGCGGGAACCTTGATCGGGATCCTGATCCAGGGGCTCATTCAGACCTACATCACCTTCGATGGTACGCTGTCGAGCTGGTGGACCAAGATTCTGATTGGTCTTCTGCTGTTTGCATTCATCCTGATGCAGAAAGCCATCCTGTTCATTTCCAGTCTGAACAAGAGGTACGCCTGAGGGGGAGACGGATCGCTTGCGCTACAAATTGGACGAGACACGCAAGACGGGGCGCAGAACCCGGACGAGCCACGCTCAGGTCGTCGACGAGCTCGGCAAGGCGATCGTCGCCGGCACCTATCCCGTCGGCTCGATCCTGCCGGGCGATACGGAACTGGCGCAGCGTTTCAAAGTGTCCCGCACGGTCTTGCGCGAGACGATGAAGACGCTCGCCGCCAAGGGCATGGTCGTCGCCAAGGCCCGGGTCGGCACGCGTGTGACCGAGAAGAATCTCTGGAACATGTTCGACAGCGAGATTATCGCCTGGCACTTCGACAACGGCGTGACGGAAGAATTCCTGCTGCAGCTCTACGATATTCGTCTCGCCTTCGAACCCTTCGCCGCCGGTCTCGTCGCTGAACGGGCGAATGCCGAGGAGATCGAGACGCTACGCGGGCTGGCGCTCGAGATGGCAGCGGCGGGTCATACGGCCGACAGCCTGGCACTCGCCGACCTTCATTTTCACCTGGCGATCGCCGAAGCCTCGCACAATCCCTTCATGCGGACACTGGGCAGCCTCATCGAAGCGGCTCTCGTCGGAATGTTCCGGATGAGCACGCCGCCAACCGAAAACGGCTTCGCCAATATCGCCGACACCCATATGCGCATCGTCGATGCGATCGTGTCCGGCGATAACGCCGCCGCGCGCCGTGCGATGGAGGACGTCATCCTGGACGGTCGCATTCATGTGCACGAAGCCTTCGCGGCCCGCGGTTCCGAGGCCATCATAGGATCGATTTCGGCCGCAATTTCACCTTTGTGAAGGCTTTGCATATCGACAGCGATTTATCCTTAAATCGATTCCGATTTAGGGATTTTTGCAGTATGAGGCGATAAAGCCGCCTCATGGCGCGGATTCGCGGAGCAAATCATGGAACGCACTTGTCTTGCCGTCATCCTTGCCGCCGGTGACAGCACGCGGATGAAATCCTCGAAATCGAAGGTGCTGCATCCGGTCGCCGGACGGCCGATGATCGCCCATGTGGTCGAGGCGGTCGCCTCCGCCGGCATCTCGTCCGTCGCCCTTGTCGTCGGCCGTGATGCCGAGGACGTGGCAAAGGCGGCGAGCATCGGCGGCGTCAGCATCGAATCCTATCTGCAGAAGGAACGCCTCGGCACCGGCCATGCAGTGCAGGCGGCGCGCGACGCGATCGCCAAGGGCTATGACGATATTCTCGTCACCTATGGCGACGTGCCGCTGCAGACCGACGGACCGCTGAAGGCCGCTCGCCAGGGCCTTGCCGATGGCAGCGATGTCGTCGTCATCGGTTTCCACACCGACCGCCCGACCGGCTACGGCCGCCTGCTTGTCAAGGACGGCGAACTCATCGCCATCCGCGAGGAAAAGGATGCGACCGATGCCGAGCGCACCGTCACTTGGTGCAACAGCGGACTGATGGCGATCAACGGCAGAAAGGCGCTCGATCTTCTCACGCGCATTGGCAATGCCAATGCCAAGGGCGAATTCTACCTGACCGATCTCGTCGAGATCGCCCGTTCGCTCGGCGGACGCGTCACCGCCGTCGATGCTCCCGAGATCGAGATGACCGGCTGCAACACCCGTGCCGAACTCGCCGTGATCGAGCGTTTCTGGCAGGAGCGCCGCCGCCACCAGATGATGCTTTCCGGCGTCACCATGATCGCGCCGGAAACGGTCTTTCTCTCCTACGATACCGTCATCGGCCAGGATGCGCTGATCGAGCCGAACGTCGTCTTCGGTCCCGGCGCGGTGATCGACAGCGGCGCCGTCATCCATGCCTTCTCGCATATCGAAGGCGCCCATGTCAGCGAGAGCGCGACCGTCGGTCCCTTCGCCCGGCTGCGGCCGGGTGCGGATCTCGGTACCGGTTCGAAGGTCGGCAATTTCTGCGAGGTCAAGAACGGCCGGCTCGGGGAGGGCGCAAAGGTCAACCACCTCACCTATATCGGCGATGCCGTCATCGGCGCCGGCAGCAATATCGGCGCCGGCACGATCACCTGCAACTATGACGGCGTCAACAAGAGCGAGACGGTGATCGGCGAAAACGCCTTCATCGGTTCCAATTCCTCGCTGGTCGCGCCGGTGACGATCGGCGACGGCGCCTATATCGCCTCCGGCAGCGTCATTACCGTCAATGTGCCGGCCGACGCGCTGGCGCTCGGCCGCGCCCGGCAGGAGATCAAGCCCGGCCGCGCGACGCTGCTGCGTGAGCGTGCGCTCGCCATCAAGGCGGCGAAGAAGGCGAAAGCCTGACCGGCCTTGCGTAACCGGCGGAAATTGAAAGTGACCGCCGAGGTGATTGAGAAATAAGCAGGAATTGTTAGGACTGGCCTCGTCATCGAAGCCTTTATGGGGATACTATATGTGCGGCATTGTGGGGATCGTCGGAACTGCGCCTGTTGCCGGGCGCCTGGTCGATGCGCTGAAGCGTCTCGAATATCGCGGTTACGATTCCGCCGGCGTCGCCACCATTCATGACGGCGTGATGGATCGCCGCCGCGCCGAGGGCAAGCTGTTCAATCTGGAAAAGCGCCTCGACAGCGAACCGCTGCCCGGCACCGTCGGCATCGCCCACACACGGTGGGCGACCCACGGCGTTCCGAACGAGACCAATGCCCATCCGCATTTCGTCGAAGGCGTCGCCGTCGTCCATAACGGCATCATCGAGAATTTTTCCGAGCTTCGCGACGAACTGACCGAGGAGGGGTCGGTCTTCGAAACCCAGACCGACACCGAAGTCGTTGCCCATCTGATGGCGAAATACCTGCGCGAGGGCCTGGAGCCGCGCGCCGCCATGCTGAAGATGCTGAACCGGGTAACCGGCGCCTATGCGCTGGCCATCATGCTCAAAGCCGATCCCGGCACGATCATGGCCGCCCGTTCCGGACCGCCGCTTGCCGTCGGCTACGGCCGTGGCGAGATGTTCCTCGGCTCGGACGCGATCGCGCTCGCGCCCTTCACCAACGAGATCACCTATCTCGTCGACGGCGATTGCGCCATCCTCACCCGCGACAGTGTCGCGGTGCTCGATTTCGCCGGCAAGCCGGTCAAACGCGCCCGGCAGATCTCGCAGGCGACCGCCTATGTCGTCGACAAGGGCAACCACCGCCATTTCATGGAAAAGGAAATCTACGAGCAGCCGGAGGTGATCTCCCACGCGCTCAGCCACTATGTCGATTTCGCCGAGAACACGATCGGCGCCAATGCCGCCGCGATCGACTTCAAAGCGACGACCGGCCTTGCAATCTCGGCCTGCGGCACCGCCTATCTCGCCGGCCTCGTCGGCAAATACTGGTTCGAGCGTTATGCTCGCCTGCCGGTCGAGATCGACGTTGCCTCCGAGTTCCGCTACCGGGAAATGCCGCTGTCGCCGTCACAGGCGGCACTCTTCATCTCCCAGTCCGGCGAGACCGCCGATACGCTGGCATGCTTGCGTTATTGCCGCGACAACGGGTTGAAAATCGGCGCCGTCGTCAATGTCCGCGAATCGACGATCGCGCGCGAATCCGATGCCGTCTTCCCGATCATGGCCGGCCCCGAAATCGGCGTCGCCTCGACCAAGGCCTTCACCTGCCAGCTTGCCGTGCTGGCAGCGCTGGCGATCGGCGCCGGCAAGGCGCGCGGCACGGTGAGTGCTGATGAGGAGAGGGCGCTTGTGCGCCATCTCGCCGAAATGCCGCGCATCATGAGCCGGGTGCTGAACCTTATTCAGCCGCAGATGGAAAGCCTGTCGCGCGAGCTGTCGAAGTGCAAGGACGTGCTCTATCTCGGCCGCGGCACCAGCTTCCCGCTTGCCATGGAAGGCGCGCTGAAGCTTAAGGAAATTTCCTATATCCACGCCGAAGGTTACGCCGCCGGCGAATTGAAGCACGGACCGATCGCACTGATCGACGAGAACATGCCTGTCATCGTCATCGCCCCTTACGACCGTTTCTTCGAAAAGACCGTCTCGAACATGCAGGAGGTCGCAGCCCGCGGCGGCCGCATCATCTTTATCACCGACGAGGCCGGTGCAGCGGCTTCGAAACTGCCGACCATGGCGACGATCACCCTGCCTGTGGTCGATGAAATCATCGCGCCGATGATCTTCTCGCTGCCGATCCAGCTGCTCGCCTATCACACCGCCGTCTTCATGGGCACCGATGTCGATCAGCCGCGCAACCTGGCGAAATCCGTGACGGTGGAATAAGCCTGTAACGCCGGGACCTACGCGCCGAAACATATTGTGCGACGCCCCGAATTCTGGCAGTTTTGGTCCGCGGACAAGGGGGAAGGGCCGGCGTACCGGCCTGTCCACGACTGAGATGGAGATCATCAGGAAACGATGACCGACAACACCCCCAGAATGCCGGTCGCGACCCGGCTGAGGAATAATTTTCTCGCAGGGCTGATCATCTGCGCGCCGATCGCGATTACCATCTGGCTGACCTGGACCTTCATCCATTGGTCGGACAGCTGGGTCCGGCCCTATATTCCGGCGCGTTGGAATCCGGAAAGCTATCTCAATTTCGCCATTCCCGGTTTCGGTCTGCTGATCGCCATCGTGCTGATCACCGTCGTCGGCTTTCTCGGCAAGAACCTCATCGGCCAGAGCATCGTTCGGTTCGGCGAATCGATCGTTCAGCGCATGCCGCTGGTGCGCACGGTCTATCGAAGCGTGAAGCAGATTTTCGAAACCGTGCTGAAGGAGCAGGCGAACT
Organism: Rhizobium sp. CB2179; assembly: GCF_057653455.1. Lineage (NCBI taxonomy): Bacteria > Pseudomonadati > Pseudomonadota > Alphaproteobacteria > Hyphomicrobiales > Rhizobiaceae > Rhizobium > Rhizobium sp. CB2179. Next base: position 1,858,949 of record NZ_CM172781.1, read on the forward strand.
CCTTCAAGAAGGTCGGCCTCATCGAATATCCGGGTCCCGGCCTCTGGGCACTGATCTTCATCGCCACCGACGCCAAGGGCGAAATCGCTTCGAAGTTCAATGCTATGGGCCAGGACATGGTCGCCGTCTTCCTGCCGCCGACGCCGGTGCCGACAGCCGGCTTCCTCATCTTCGTGCCGCGCGAGAAGATCGTCATGCTCGATATGTCGCCGGAAGACGCCGCCAAGTTCCTGATTTCAGGCGGGCTCGTGGCGCCCGAGCACAAGCCGGCTGATCCCAAGCAGAAGCATTTGCCGCGGCCGAAGCCGGTCGCGGTTTCCAAGGCTGAATGATGCATGTCGCCCAAAAGTGTTCAGCGGTTTTGGGGTAACGACATGCATAGAACAATGACTTAAAGCGCGCCGCAGCGCGCTTTATCCAGCTCTAAGAAAACGGATCGCCTCGTCGCGGCGGAAGAGATAGAGCAGGGTGCGGATCGCCGCTCCCCTTTCGCTGGTCAGCTCCGGATCCCGCTCGATGAGGTAAGCGGCATCCTTGCGGGCAATCTCCAACAGGTCGGCATGCGCCTCGAGGCTGGCGATGCGGAAGCCCGGCGTGCCGGATTGCCTTGTGCCGAGCAATTCGCCTTCACCGCGCAGCTTCAGGTCCTCCTCGGCAATGCGGAAGCCATCCTCCGTCTCCCGCATGATCGAAAGCCTGGCATGGCCGGTCTCGCCGAGCGGCCCCTTGTAGAGCAGGATGCATGTCGAGGCTTCGTCTCCGCGCCCGACGCGGCCGCGCAGCTGATGCAGTTGCGCCAAGCCGAAGCGTTCGGCATGTTCGATCACCATGATCGTCGCATCCGGCACGTCGACACCGACCTCGACGACGGTCGTGGCGACGAGCAGCCGGGTCTCGCCGTTCTTGAACGCCATCATCGCCGCGTCCTTCTCCGGCCCGCTCATGCGACCGTGGATGAGGCCGATACCGGGGCCAAGTGCTGAGACCAGCGTCGCATGCCGTTCCTCGGCCGACATCAGGTCGAGCTCTTCGGACTCCTCGACCAGCGGGCAGATCCAGTAGGCCTTCTTGCCCTCGGTGATTGCGCTTTGCAGCCGACCGACGATTTCGCCGGTCCGTTCCATCGGCACGGTGATCGTCTGGATCGGCTTGCGGCCGGCCGGTTTTTCGGTAAGCTTGGAGACGTCCATATCGCCGAAGGCGGCGAGCACCAGCGTGCGCGGGATCGGCGTCGCCGTCATGACAAGCATATGCGGCGAGAGGCCCTTGGCGGTCAGCCGCAGGCGCTGATGCACGCCGAAACGGTGCTGCTCGTCGACGACGGCAAGCATCAGATTGGCGTAGGCGACGCTGTCCTGAAACAGCGCATGCGTGCCGATGACGATCTGGGCGGCACCCGAGGCGATTCGCTCCAGGATTTCTTCCCGTTCGCGTCCCTTGGTGCGCCCGGTCAGCACCTCGATGCCGAGCCCGGCAGAGGCGGCGAATTTCGATATCGTTGCGTGGTGCTGCCGCGCCAGGATTTCCGTCGGCGCCATCAGCACGGCCTGGCCGCCGCTCTCGATCACCGCCGCCATCGCCATCAGCGCCACCAGCGTCTTGCCGGAACCGACATCGCCCTGCAGCAGCCGCAGCATGCGCTCGTTGCCGGCCATATCCTTCAAAACCTCGGCGATCGCCTCGTTCTGGCTTGATGTCAGCGAGAAGGGCAACGCCTTCAGGATCTTGCTGCTGATGGCGCCGGTCGCAGTGACCGGCTGGCCCGCCACCTTGCGCAGCCTCTGCCGCACCAGGCTCAGCGACAGCTGGCCGGCGAGGAATTCGTCATAGGCAAGCCGCCGCCGGGCAGGGGCCTGCGGGTCGATATCCCCAGGGTCGTGCGGCTCGTGCAGCATGTGGAAACTGTCGCGGATCGATGGCAGGCCCTCTCGCTGCGTCAGTGCCAGATCATCCCATTCCGGCAGCTCGGGAAACCGCGGCAGGCCGGCGTCGATGATCTTGCGCAGCGTCTTCGGCGAGAGCCCCGCCGTCAGCGGATAGATCGGCTCGACCAGCGGCAGGCTCTCCGTCTCGTCGGCCCTGACGATATAATCGGGATGCACCATCGAGGCGCGGCCGTTGAACCAATCGATCTTGCCGCTGACCGTCACCTCCGCGTCAACAGGCAGCTGCTTCTCCAGCCATGCCGCCTGTCCGCGGAAGAACACCAGCGTCAGTTCGCCCGTCTCGTCATGCAGGAAGACGCGGTAGGGGATATTGCTTTTGCCGCCCGGCGGCACCTGGTGGCGGTCGACGCGCGCCGTGATCGTCACGATTGCGCCCTGCGGCGCGCGGGCGATGCCTGGCTGGTTGCGCCGGTCGATCAGCGAGAAGGGCGCGTGGAAGAGCAGGTCTATGACCCGGCAATCCTCCAGCGACTCGCGCCCGAGCAGCTTGACCAGCAGGTCGGCGATCTTCGGGCCGACGCCCGGAAGGCCCGAAATAGGGGAAAACAGAGGATCGAGAATGGCGGGGCGCATGCGGCCAAAATGCGATAAACAATGCGGCCTTGGCAAGGCTGACAAGCCGCTTTCCAGGGTCTATAGAGGCGCATCAACAGGAAGGTATGCCATGACAGGTGTCACGCTCACCAGTGCCGGTCTCGACCCGCGCCGCCGCCGGATCCTTTTCCGCTGCTGGCATCGCGGCATCCGCGAAATGGATCTGGTCTTCGGCCAGTTCGCCGAAGCCGAGGTTGCCAGACTGTCGGAAGCCGAACTCGACGAGTTCGAGACGATCATGGCGGAAGAGGACAATGATCTCGTCCGCTGGATCATGGGAACATGGCCGGTGCCTGAGCGTTTCCAGACACCGATGTTTGCCCGCATTGCCGCCTATAAGCCCGATTTTGACAAGCCCCTCAGGACGCCGGAATGATCCCTGGTTTCGATGCGAAGAAGCTTGCGGCCATTGCCGAGCCGCTGACGATCGGCAATGTGCCGGCAGGTCTTGAAACGCTGCTGCTCGCCGAGCTCGCCCGAACGGGAGAGCCGGTCGCCTATGTCATGTCCGACGGCCACCGCATGGCCGATCTGGAGCAAATGCTGAGCTTCGTCGCCCCCGACATTCCGGTTCTCACCCTGCCGGCCTGGGACTGTCTGCCCTATGACCGCGTCTCGCCGAGCGCCGACACCTCGGCCCGCCGGCTGGCTGCGCTCGGTGGCCTCATCGCCCATCGCAAGAAGCCGCATGCGGCAATCGTGCTCGTCACCGCCAATGCCATGCTGCAGAAGGTGGCGCCGCAGAATGTCATCGAAAGCCTGAGCTTTTCGGCCCGTCCCGGCAACCAGCTGCGCATGGACGATCTCGCCGGCCGCCTGGAGCGCAATGGCTTCGAGCGGGTCGCCACCGTTCGCGAAGTCGGCGAATATGCGGTGCGCGGCGGCATTCTCGATGTCTTCGTGCCGGGTTCCGAAGAGCCGGTCCGCCTCGATTTCTTCGGCGATACGCTGGAGAGCATCCGCTCCTTCGATCCGGCCAGCCAGCGCACGATCGGGCAGGTGCGTTCCCTCGATCTCAATCCGATGAGCGAGGTGACGCTGACGCCCGATACGATCAGCCGTTTCCGCAAGAATTACCTCTCCGCTTTCGGCGCGACCACACGCGACGACGCGCTCTATCTTGCCGTCTCCGAAGGCCGCCGTTACCCCGGCATGGAGCACTGGCTGCCGCTCTTCTACGAGAAGCTCGATACCGTCTTCGATTATTTGAGCGGCTTCCGGATCGTCATCGACCATACGGTGCGTGAAGCAGCCGAAGAGCGCTCCAAGCTCGTTTTCGATTATTACGACGCCCGCCTGAACTCCGGCCAGCCGTCCAAGGGGATGACGCAGGGCACGCCTTACAAGCCGGTGACGCCGGGCCAGCTCTATCTCGACAGCAAGCTTTTCGTCAAAACCCTCGATGCGCTCGGCGCGATCCGCATCAGCCCCTTCAACGAGCATGAGGGCGAGGCGCGGCGGGTCGTCAATGTCGACGCCCGCCAGGGCCAGCGCTGGGCCCGCTCGAACGCCGAAGGCGGCGGCGATGCCGAACGCATCAACATCTTCGACGTCGTCGTCAAGCATATCGCCGACCGCCGCGCCGCCGGCGCGAAAGTGCTCGTCACCGCCTGGACCGAAGGCTCGCTGGAACGCCTGCTGCAGGTGCTGAACGAGCACGGCCTCGAAAAGGTCAAGCCGATCGAGGCGCTGAAGGATGTCGGCTCGCTGGCGAGAGGCGAGGCGGCCGCTGCCGTGCTCAGCCTCGAAGCCGGCTTCGAGGCCGGCGATCTCGTCGTCATCGGCGAGCAGGATATCCTCGGCGACCGTATGGTGCGCCGCTCCAAGCGCCGCAAGCGCGCCGCCGATTTCATTTCGGAGGTCGCGGGCCTCGACGAGGGCTCGATCGTCGTCCACGCCGAACACGGCATCGGCCGCTTCATCGGGCTGAGGACCATCGAGGCCGCAGGCGCGCCGCATGCCTGCCTCGAACTGCAATATGCCGACGAGGCCAAGCTCTTCCTGCCGGTCGAAAACATCGATCTTCTCTCGCGCTACGGCGGCGAGGGCACCGAAGCCCAGCTCGACAAGCTCGGTGGCGGCGCCTGGCAGATGCGCAAGGCCAAGCTCAAGAAGCGCCTGCTCGACATGGCCGATGCGCTGATCCGCATCGCCGCCGAGCGCCTGACGCGCCACGCGCCGATGCTGACGACGCCGGAAGGCCTTTACGACGAATTCGCTGCCCGCTTCCCCTATGACGAGACCGAGGACCAGGAAAACGCCATCGAAGCCGTGCGCTCCGATCTCGGTGCCGGCCGGCCGATGGATCGCCTCGTCTGTGGCGACGTCGGCTTCGGCAAGACCGAAGTGGCGCTGCGCGCTGCCTTCGTCGCGGCGATGAACGGCGCCCAGGTCGCCGTCGTCGTGCCGACGACACTGCTTTCCCGCCAGCATTTCAAGACCTTCTCCGACCGTTTCCGTGGTCTGCCGGTGCGCATCCAACAGGCCTCGCGCCTCGTCGGCGCCAAGGAACTGGCGCTGACCAAGAAGGAAGTGGCGGAAGGCAAGACCGATATCGTCGTCGGCACCCATGCGCTGCTCGGCGCCGGCATCAAATTCGCCAATCTCGGTCTGCTCGTCATCGACGAGGAACAGCATTTCGGCGTCAAGCACAAGGAGAGGCTGAAGGAGCTGAAAAGCGACGTGCACGTGCTGACGCTGTCGGCAACGCCGATCCCGCGCACCCTGCAGCTCGCCATGACCGGTGTGCGCGAATTGTCGCTGATCACCACCCCGCCGGTCGACCGCATGGCGGTGCGCACCTTCATTTCGCCTTTTGACAGCCTGGTCATCCGCGAGACGCTGATGCGCGAGCATTATCGCGGCGGCCAAAGCTTCTATGTCTGCCCAAGGCTTGCCGATCTCGAGGACGTGCATGCCTTCCTGCAGTCGGATTTGCCGGAGCTGAAGGTCGCCGTCGCCCATGGCCAGATGCCGGCCGGCGAACTCGAAGACATCATGAACGCTTTCTACGAAGGCCGTTACGACGTGCTGTTGTCGACCACCATCGTCGAATCCGGCCTCGACGTACCCACCGCCAATACGCTGATCGTCCACCGCGCCGACATGTTCGGCCTTGCCCAGCTCTATCAGCTGCGCGGCCGCGTCGGCCGCTCGAAGGTGCGCGCTTTTGCGCTCTTCACCCTGCCTGTTAATAAGGTGCTGACGGCCACCGCCGAACGCCGCCTCAAGGTGCTGCAGTCGCTGGATACGCTCGGTGCCGGCTTCCAGTTGGCAAGCCACGATCTCGATATCCGCGGCGCCGGCAATCTGCTCGGCGAGGAGCAGTCCGGCCATATCAAGGAGGTCGGCTTCGAGCTTTACCAGCAGATGCTGGAAGAGGCGGTCGCCGAGGTCAAGGGTGTCGACGAGATCCACGATACCGGCTGGTCACCGCAGATCTCCGTCGGCACGACGGTGATGATCCCGGAAGGCTACGTGCCTGATCTGCACCTGCGCATGGCGCTCTACCGCCGTCTCGGCGAAATCACCGAACTCAAGGAGATCGACGGCTTCGGCGCCGAGATGATCGACCGCTTCGGCCCCATGCCGATCGAAGTCCAGCACCTGCTGAAGATCGTCTACATCAAGTCGCTCTGCCGCACCGCCAATGTCGAAAAGCTCGATGCCGGCCCGAAGGGCGTCGTCGTGCAGTTCCGCAACAAGGAATTCCCCAACCCGGCAAACCTCGTCGGTTATATCGGCAAGCAGGGCACGATGGCGAAGATCCGCCCCGACCACAGCCTGTTCCTGACCCGCGACCTGCCGACGCCGGAAAAACGCCTGCAGGGCGCTGCCGTCATCATGACGCAGCTGGCTGAATTTGCGAAATAGAGCAATTCCAGCAAAACTGTACCTCGGTTTTGCATCCGGAATTGTGTGGAAAAAGGAGACAAGGATGGCGAAATACGGCGCAACGATCGCCTGGCAGCGGAGCGGCGAGACCTTCACCGACAACCGCTACAGCCGCGTCCACCGCTGGACCTTCGACGGCGGCACCGAGGTGAGGGCATCTTCCTCCTCGCATGTCGTTCCGCTGCCCTATTCCGCCGAAGATGCCGTCGATCCGGAGGAAGCTTTCGTCGCCTCGCTCTCCAGCTGCCACATGCTCTGGTTCCTGTCGATCGCCGCCAAACAGCGCTTTTGCGTCGACAGCTACACCGATGCCGCCGAGGGCATCATGGAGAAGAATGCCGAAGGCCGCCTTGCCATGACCGTCGTGACCCTCCGTCCGCATGTCGTCTTCAGCGGCGAAAAGCAGCCCTCGCTGAGCGAGCTGGAAGCTCTACACGATCGCGCTCACGGCGAATGCTTCATTGCAAATTCGGTGAAGACCGATGTGCGCTGCGTTCCGGTTCTGGGCTGAACCTGGAGCCGGCAGCGTTAGTTCATGCCTGATCGCGCCTCGGCCTTCGCCTTGGCGATGTCGCGCAGCGCATTCGCCAACACGTCGGGCGTCTGTGCGCCGCTGACGGCATATTGCTGGTCGAAGATGAAGAAGGGCACGCCGTTGACGCCCATCTCCTGGGCCGCCTTGATTTCGGCGACGATCAGATCGCGGTCGGCATCGGAGGCAAGCAGCGAGGCGATGACCGAGCGGTCTAGGCCTGATTTTTCGGCGATATCGAGCAGCACCGCATGGTCGCCGACATTGTGGCCTTCCTCGAAATTCGCCTTGAACAGCGCGGCAACGACCTTGTCCTGCTTCTCGCGGCCTTCGATCATCGCCCAGTGGACCAACCGATGTGCGTCGAGCGTGTTCGGGCCGATCTTGATCGCCTCGAAATTGAAGGAGACGCCGACCTCGCGGCCGTAATCGGTGAGCATCTTGTGCGCCTGGGCCACACGCTCCTCGCCGCCGAGCTTTTCCGCCAGCGCCTTCTTCTGGTCGACGCCTTCCTTTGGGTAGTCGGGATTGAGCTGGTACGGCCGCCAGTTGATGTCGACGCCGATTTGGTCCTGAACTTCGGCGATGGCGAGCTCCAGGCGCGCCTTGCCGAGATAGCACCAGGGGCAGACGACATCCGAGACGACGTCGATGGTGATACGCTCCATAATAATCTTCCTTATTCTCATGCATCTCCGCACGGCGACATTTCGGCCGGAAGCGGTTCGGTTGCTTCCTATTGCGCGCTCACGTCCCACCATACCGGCAGCTGGTAGCCGTAGAGCGGCACCGTGTCGGGATGGCCGATGCGCTTGCTGCGCGCCACCCATTGCTGGTCCATATGATAGAGCGGCAGCACGTAATGGCCGGAAAGCAGCAGCCGGTCGTAGGAGCGCACCGCCGCGGTGAAATCCTCGGCGGAGCGCGCCCCGAGCAGATGGTCGATCAGCGTGTCGAGATCGGGATCGTTGGCGCCTGCAAAGCTGTCCGTCCCCTCCTGCGTGCGCACAGCCGAAGACCAGCGGCCGAGCTGTTCGGTTCCAGGCGAGAGCGAAGACGTGTAGGACTTGAGGATCATGTCGTAATCGAAGCTGTTCGTCCGGCTCTGATACTGCGAATCGTCGACCGTACGGATCGCGGCGGCGATGCCGATCGTCTGCAGCGAACGCTGGTAGGCGACGGCGAGTTTCTCCTGGTCGGCATTCTGCGTCATGATCTCGAAGGCGAGCTGGCGGCCGGAGGCGTCAAGCATCTTGCCGCCTTGGATCGTATAGCCGCCCTGCTTCAACAGCGCGACGGCCTGTTTCAGTACATTGCGGTCGCGGCCGGAGCCGTCGGTGACGGGCAGCTTGTAGGTGCCGTCGAGAATCTCTGGCGCGATCTTGTCCTTGATCGGCCCGAGCTGGGCAAGTTCCCTCGCATCGGCCGGAACGCCAAAGCTCGACAGCTCGGAATTCTGCCAGAAGCTCTGCGTGCGCTTGTAGGCTCCGGAATAGAGGTTCTTGTTCGCCCATTCAAAATCGAACACCAGCGACAGGCCCTCGCGCACCTTGAGATCGGCAAAGATCGGCCGGCGCGTGTTGAACACGAAGCCGAGCATGCCGCTCGGCAGTTTAGGCGTGAACGCATCCTTGATTGCAGCCCCCGAGGTGACGGCGGGGAAATCATAGGCATTGGCCCAATGGCCGGGATTGCCGTCAGGGTAGGTGTCGACGTCGCCTTTCTTGAAGGCCTCGAACAGCGTCGTGTCCTGCAGGAAATACTGGACGGTGATCTGGTCGTAATTGTCCGTGCCGACCTTGGCGGGAATGTCCTTGCCCCAGTAATTCGGGTCGCGCTCATAGGTGATGCTCTCGCCGGGCTTCACCGTCTTTACCTTATAGGGGCCAGAGCCGACCGGCGGCGTCAGCGCTGTGCGGTCGAAGGTTTCGGGATCGACCGCATGTTTGGGCAGCACCGGGAAAAGGCCGAAGATCAAAGGCGTCTCACGGTTAGCTTTGTCGGTGAAGGTCAAGCGCACGCTACGCTCGCCGACCCTTTCCACCTTGGCGACGAATTTCTTCAGGGGGGTTGCGTAGCGCGGGAGGCCTTTGTCGCGCATCAGCTCGAAGGTGAACATCACGTCTTCGGGCGTCACCGGCTGGCCGTCGTCCCATTTCGCCTTCGGATTGAGATTGAACTGGATGAAGCTCCTGTTGTCGTCCCATTCGACCGTCTCGGCAAGCAGGCCGTAAAGCGTGAAGGGTTCGTCCCTGGAGCGCTGCATCAGCGATTCGTAGACGAGATTGCCATATTCCGGATCCCACATGCCGCGCGCCGTCGTGCGCATGCTCTTCAGGATGAACGGGTTGAGACTGTCGAAGGTGCCGACGACGCCGTAAGTGATCTTGCCGCCCTTTTTCACGTCGGGGTTGACGTAAGGGAAGTGTTTGTAGTCGGCCGGCAAGGCCGGCTCGCCGTGCATCGCGATGCCGTGCAGCGGCTCGGCAGCGACAGTGCCGCACAGCAGCGAGAGGACGAGAGGGACGACAATCCGGAGCATTCGGCAATCCTTGATCCGTGAAAACGGGGCATGATTCACCGCGGAGATTATCATGGGGTCGATCGATTCCAACACTGAGCGGCGATTTCTTTGGCATCGCGACGAAATGCACCTCAAATTGCCAAAGAAATGCTGGATATCTTGAACGCTGCGATGTAACAGGTGAACCCGAAGTTTAGGGGTCATGCATTTGCCTTATTTTTTTAAGAGGTGGAGTGCCGAACGACCCGATGGTTGGGGCGGCAAACCGCTGCTCCGAACGGATATCAGGAGACGGAATTCGTTATGATGTTCAAGTCTGAAAAGAAAATGCGGGCAGCACTGTCCGTTCTGGCAGTGGTGTTCGGCGCTTCGGCTCCGGTCTCCTCCTTCGCACAGGATGCGGCGGCACAGGCTCCGGCCGATGCCCCGGCACAGGCCGCAGGAGCGCCGAAGCTCGGCTGGTACAAGACCTGCAGCAAGCAGGAAGACAACGACATCTGTGTTGTCCAGAACCTGATCCTCGCCAATGGCGGCCAGCTTGTTACAGCAGTCGGCCTGATCTCGGTTTCCGGCAAGATCAACCGCAAGCTCTTGCAGGTCTCGGTTCCCACGGCACGCCTGGTTCCTCCCGGCGTCATCATGCAGATCGACGGCGGCAAGGGCCAGAAGCTCGACTACGCCGTCTGCCTGCCGGACAAGTGCACAGCCGAAATTCCGCTGACCGACGCGATGATCGCCAGCCTCAAGAAGGGCAGCGACGTGATCTTCACTTCAATCAACTTCCGCCGCGCCCCGAACCCGATCAAGATTTCGCTTGAAGGCTTCACCGGCGCTTATGACGGCGAACCGGTTTCCGAATCCAAGCTCGCTGAAAGCCAGCGCAGCCTGCAGGACAGCATGCAGAAGAAGGCCGAAGAAGCCCGCAAGAAGCTTGAAGATGCCCAGAAGGCAGCCAAGGCGCAGTAATCCTGCCGCTTTCTTTGAAACAGAGACCCGGCTTCGCGCCGGGTTTTTTGTTGCGCAATGAAAAGGCCTCGCCGGGAGAAGCGAGGCCTTGATTTAACGATCGGCACGAGTGAGTTAGTGGGCGAAGCTCATCTTGGGTTTGAACTGCCCTGACGGGGCCTGATCGAAGATCTGGTAGATCTGTGGGTTGCGAAGCGGCGTGCCGCTTTCGTCGTTCATCAGGTTCTGTTCGGAGACGTAAGCGACATATTCGCTCTCGTCATTCTCGGCAAGCAGGTGATAGAAGGGCTGGTCCCTGCTCGGGCGCACCTCGGCCGGAATGGAATTCCACCATTCCTCCGTATTCGCGAACTCCGGATCAACGTCAAAGATGACGCCGCGAAACGGAAAAACCTTGTGCCGAACCACTTCGCCGATGCTGAACTTTGCTACTCTTTCTTTCATGGTACGACTTCCTTTCATCACCAAATTTGGTGATTGGCGCCGCGCAAATCAAGATTTTGCACGCCGTTCGTCACATGAACGTCATATCCTCGCCATTTGCCGTTCGTGACCTGGGAGGCGAAAGCCCCGGCGGGCCGGGACTTTCTGTGTTCAGGGCCCGATCAGGCCGAATAGTACATGTCGTATTCGACCGGATGCGGCGTCATTTCGAAACGCATCACCTCAGCCATCTTCAACTCGATGAAGGCATCGATCTGGTCGTCGTCGAAGACGCCGCCGGCCGTCAGGAACTTGCGATCCTTGTCGAGACTTTCGAGTGCTTCGCGCAAGCTGCCGCAGACGGTCGGGATCTTCTTCAGTTCCTTCGGCGGCAGGTCGTAGAGATCCTTGTCCATGGCCTTGCCCGGATGGATCTTGTTCTTGATGCCGTCGAGGCCGGCCATCAGCATGGCGGCAAAGGCGAGATAGGGGTTGGCGGTCGGATCCGGGAAGCGGACTTCGACGCGCTTTGCCTTCGGGTTGGTGCCGAACGGAATGCGGCAGGAAGCCGAGCGGTTGCGGGCCGAATAGGCCAGCAGTACCGGTGCTTCATAACCCGGGACCAGACGCTTGTAGGAATTCGTCGACGGATTGGTGAAGGCGTTGATCGCCTTGGCGTGCTTGATGATGCCGCCGATATAGAACAGGCAGCTCTCGGAAAGGCCGGCATATTCGTCGCCGGCAAAGGTCGGCTTGCCGCCCTTCCAGATCGACTGGTGCACATGCATGCCCGAGCCGTTGTCGCCGAAGATCGGCTTCGGCATGAAGGTCGCTGTCTTGCCATAGGCGTTGGCCACCTGGTGCACGACGTATTTGTAGATCTGCATCTTGTCGGCGTTGCGCACCAGCGTATCGAACTTGATGCCGAGTTCGTGCTGGGCAGCAGCCACTTCGTGGTGATGCTTTTCGACGACGACGCCCATTTCGGAGAGCACCGTCAGCATTTCAGAACGCATGTCCTGGGCGCTGTCGACGGGGGGAACCGGGAAGTAGCCGCCCTTGACGCGCGGACGGTGGCCGAGGTTGCCGGTCTCGTAGTCGGTGTCGTCGTTCGACGGCAATTCGGTGGAATCGAGCTTGAAGCCGGTGTTATAAGGATCGGCCTTGTACTTGACGTCGTCGAAGACGAAGAATTCGGCTTCCGGGCCGACGAAGATGGTATCGCCGATGCCTGATGCCTTGAGATAGGCTTCGGCCTTCTTGGCGGTGCCGCGCGGATCGCGGTTATAGGCCTCGCCGGAGACCGGATCGAGGATGTCGCAGACGATGACCATGGTCGACTGGGCGAAGAACGGGTCCATATGCACCGTTTCGGTGTCGGGCATCAGCACCATGTCGGACTCGTTGATGGCCTTCCAGCCGCCGATCGAGGAGCCGTCGAACATCACGCCGTCAGCGAACATGTCTTCGTCGACGCAGACGACGTCCATCGTCACATGCTGTAGCTTGCCCTTCGGGTCGGTGAAACGCAGATCGACGAACTTTACGTCGTTCTCCTTGATCTGCTTCAGAATTTCGCTTGCGGTCGCCATTAATGAGTTTCCTCCGATTTGCGATGACGGTGTAGGTCGGCGATGACGGTAACGGACTTTGCGCGATTGGCAAAGTGGTCAGATGGCATCGATGCCGGTCTCGCCGGTGCGGATGCGGATAACCTCTTCGATGTTGGATACGAAGATCTTTCCGTCGCCGATGCGGCCGGTCTGCGCCGCCTTGCGGATCGCATCGATGACGGCCTCCGCGTTCTCGTCGGCCAGTACGACCTCGACTTTAACCTTCGGCAGGAAATCGACGACGTATTCAGCTCCGCGGTAGAGTTCCGTGTGGCCCTTCTGACGGCCGAAACCCTTGGCTTCCGTGACCGTGATACCCTGCAGGCCAACTTCCTGAAGGGCTTCCTTCACTTCGTCCAGCTTGAAAGGCTTAATGATCGCTTCGATCTTTTTCATGAGAAAATGTCTCTCCGCTTCTCTTGTTATGGCAGGAATTTTCCCGCTCGCCGGATATGATGCAGATATCGTGCCAGTTTGAAATCCATCTTGTCGAAAAAACACGTCGATTCTGTCAAAACAGGCGCGTTTGCGGGGAATTCTATGTGGTTTTGGTGGCGGAACGGGTGGAAAAACATTGTCTCCGATCAAAATCACATCCGAAACGGAAAAAGTCAGGTATTTTCGCAACTGCGAATACACATCGTCTGGAGATGAAAATATAGGCAAATGCTTAAATTGCGTCCTTCTCTTTGGTATTTCAGGCGGTTGTTTTTTAGGCGTTTTTTGATTGAATAGGGTGATGATCAAACATCTGTCCGACCTTCTTCTCACGCCTGCCGAAATGGCCGCGGTCGACGCGGCCGCTGCGGCATCCGGCATCGACTCCTTCGGTCTGATGGAGGGGGCAGGTGCCGCGGTCGCGGCCGCTGCTCTGCGCCTTTATCCCGGAGCTTTGCGTTTCGTCGCACTCTGCGGACCGGGCAACAATGGCGGCGACGCCTATGTCGCAGCCCGTCATCTGCAGGAAAGCGGGGCGAGGGTGGCGCTCTTCCACCTCGGCGATCCCATGAGGCTGAAAGGTGATGCCGCCCGTGCCCACATGAACTGCGCGCTCAAGGGACAGGAACTCGACCTCTATCGGCCGGAAACCGGCGACGTCGTCGTCGATGGCTTGTTCGGGGCGGGGCTTGGCCGCGAGGTGCCGGCCGATGTGCGCGCGCTGATCGGCCGCGTCACCGAGGCCGATATTCCTGTGCTCGCCATCGATCTGCCCTCCGGCCTCGATGGTCGCACCGGCAAGGTGCTGGGTGCCGCCTTCCGGGCCTGCAACACCATCACCTTCATGACCCGCAAGCCCGGTCATCTGCTGATGCCGGGTAGGGAGCTTTGCGGTGAATTGGAGGTCTTCGATATCGGTATTCCCGCCCGCATCATCCGCGCTGAGGCAGGCGGTGTCATCGCCGAGAACACGCCGGATGCCTGGAAGCGCGTGCTGCCGGCCGAGCAACTGGAAACCCACAAATACAAGCGCGGTCATCTGGTCGTCTTCTCAGGCGAGGCCGACAAGACGGGTGCCGCGCGCATGTCGGCGATCTCGGGCCTGAAGGCCGGCGCCGGCCTGGTGACGATCGCCGCCCCCCACGCGGCGATGGCCGCCAATGCTGCGCATCTCACCGCCGTCATGCTGCATGCCATCGACGACGAGGCCGACCTCGGCGACTGGCTCTCCGACAAGCGGCTGCAGACCTTCGTCCTCGGCCCCGGTTTCGGTATCGGCGCCAGGGCGCGCGGCTTCGTCTCGGCCCTTGCCGATCGCCATCTGGTGCTCGATGCCGACGGCATCTCCTCGTTCAAGGACGATCCGCAACAGCTGTTTGATCTTTTCCGGGGTGAGCCGCGTCTGGTGCTGACGCCGCACGAGGGCGAATTCGCCCGGCTCTTTCCCGATATCGGCGGCGACGATAGGCTCGGCAAGGTGGACAAGGCTGTGGCCGCCGCCCGCCGCGCCAATGCCGCGATTATCTACAAAGGCGCCGATACCGTCATCGCCGCGCCAGACGGCCGTGCGCTCATCAATACCAACGCTCCCGTCTGGCTTGCCACCGCCGGTTCCGGCGACGTGCTTGCCGGCATCATCGGCGGATTGCTGGCCCAGGGCCTGCCGGCCTTCGAGGCCGCGGCCGCCGGCGTCTGGCTGCACGGCGAGGCAGGCCAACGCGCCGGCAAGGGGCTGACGGCGGAGGAGCTTGCAGACGAGGTGTTGACCCTTTAGAGGGCTGCGTCCTTTGGGACGCACAAAGGACGCTCTAGCTCTTTCAATCGCATCGTGCTTTCCGACAATCGATTCCGATTTTCGGTCCGATGCGCTTGCGCCTCGGCATGGGCCAGGATTGAGGAGCGCGGACGCCGCGGATCCAGCCATCTGCCGGATCTGCCCGCTGATGGCCTCCTGCACCTCTGACGCAGAAGCAGCATCGAGGGCGGGTTGAACTCGATGCCGGCTGAATAACGGCCATTGTCGCCGCGATCCTTGCGTGGCATCTTCCCGGCGGAGGATTCCGCGTCTCGTTCACGGGCTTTCCGTTTTGCTGTGTAAGTTTGTCTTCCCGACGGAGGCTCGAATGAGTATTGGCCTGATCGCCCTTCTTGATGATATCGCGGCATTGGCCAAGGTGGCTGCGGCCTCGCTCGACGATATTGCCGGCCAGGCGGCCAAAGCAGGCGCGAAAGCGGCTGGCGTCGTCATTGACGATGCGGCCGTCACACCCCGCTATGTCACCGGATTTTCGGCAGCACGCGAATTGCCGATCATCGGCAAGATCGCGCTCGGCTCGCTGAAGAACAAGCTTCTGATCCTGCTTCCGGCAGCACTGATCCTGAGCCTTGTCGCACCGCAGGCGATCACACCGCTGCTGATGATTGGCGGACTTTATCTCTGCTACGAGGGTGTGGAAAAAGTCTACGGGCTGGTGCTGCCGCACGCGGCCCACGCCCATGAATCGGCGCTCGAGGCGACGAGCCTCGATGCCAAATCCATAGAAGACGAGAAGGTTGCCGGCGCAATCAAGACGGATTTCATTCTGTCGGCCGAGATCATGGCGATTACGCTCGCCGCAGTGCCGTCAGGCAGCATGTTCACGCAGGCCGTCATCCTTGCCGTCGTTGGGCTGGGCATCACGGTCTTGGTCTATGGCGGTGTGGCGCTTATCGTCAAGGCCGATGATCTGGGTCTGATGCTGGCGCGTGTGCGGACGGCGTCTCCGATCGGCGCATTCCTGCGTTCGATCGGAAAGGGGCTCGTCACAGGCATGCCTTATTTTCTGAAAGTGCTCGGCATTGTCGGAACAGCCGCCATGATCTGGGTCGGCGGCGGCATCATCGTTCATGGCCTCGAAGCCTATGGCATCGGCGGCCTTGCGCATCTGATCCATGATGCCGGTGAGGCGACGGCGCATGCAGTTCCCGTTCTGGCATCGGTGCTCAGCTGGATCGTCGAGGCCGCAGGAGCTGGCATCGTCGGGATCGTCGCCGGCTTGATTGCAATTCCGGTCGCCGGCTACGCCGTTTCGCCGCTATGGCGGCACCTCAAGTCGCTCCTGCCGCGCCGGAAAGAGGCGCTGGCGAACGAGAAAAAATGAAGCCTGCCGTTATCGGCGGGCCAGCCTTGCCTACTTCGCCAGCGCCTGCTGCAGGGCGATTGCCCCATGCGGCGCATTGACCTTGCCCTCATGGATCATGAAGGCAAAGACGTCGCGCGGCTCGGTCTTCACCTTGCGATCTCCATCGATCAGCGGCAGGTCATCAGGAACCTTGCCCTCCGCCCAGGTCTCCAGCCGGTCAGCCCAGGCCTTCAGGTCCTTTTCCGGATAGCAGGTCGGAATATCGTCCGAGCCCTTCTGCAGCCGCGCATAGACGAAATCGGCCGTCACGTCGGCGATCATCGGATATTCGAAATGTTCGGCGCAAACAGGCGCCACGCCGTATTTGGCCAGCAGCGCCACGAACTCCGGCACCTTGAAGGAATCGTGCCGCACCTCGACCACGTGGCGGAGTGTCAGCCCCTCCTGTTTTGCCGGCAGCAAGTTCAGGAAGGCTTCGAAATCCTCTGCATCGAACTTCTTCGTCGGCGCGAACTGCCAGAGCAGCGGCCCGAGATGATCGCCGAGTTCGCTGATGCCCGATGACAGGAACCGCTCCATCGATTCACCGGCTTCGGCAAGCACCCGCCGATTGGTGACGAAACGTGTCGCCTTCAGCGAGAAGATGAAGCCGTCGGGCACGTCAGCCGCCCATTTGGCAAAGACCGCAGGCTTCTGCGTGCTGTAATAGGTGCCGTTGACCTCGATGACCTTCAGCTGGCGGCTGGCATAATTCAGCTCGTCCTTCTGTTTCAGGCTCTCGGGAAAGAAATGCCCGCGCCAGGGCTCGAAGGTCCAGCCGCCGATGCCGGTGCGGATAGTGCCGGATTTCGTCATGTCGTCCTCCCCATTCGCAGCCGCTCAGGCCGCATCGATCTCTTTCGTCATATCGACGAGCGTCCATCCTGGCCGATAAGGGTTCGGCCGGCGACCCGTTTCCTGAAACCCGAAGGCGCTGTAGAGCGCGATATTCCGCTCCATCCGCGCATTCGTGTAGAGCCGGATCTCCGGCACGGCCCATTCCCGTGCCTTGCCCTCCAGCCAGCGCAGCATCGCCAGTCCATGCCCGGCACCTTGAAAGGCCGGCGAGACCGCGATGCTGAACAGCATGAGGTGATCGGCATGCTGCTCGACGACCACCAGGCCGGCCGTTTGCCCGCCGACCTCGCGCAGCCAGACCTCGCCGCGTTCGATCCGCGGCGCGTAATCCTCCGTCACGGGTATCGGCGGAGCGCCGAAGAGTTCGCTATAGGGCCGATAAGCGGCTGACGTCAGCGTCGCGATCGTTTCCAGATCAACGGGCGACGCTGGCCTCATCGTCATTCCGCCGCAACCGCCTTCTTCGCCGGCCGCCGTTCCAGCAATTCCTTCAGGAACTGTCCGGTATAGGACCGCTTCTCCTTGACGATCGCTTCGGGCGTGCCGGTCGCGACGATCTCGCCGCCGCCGTCGCCGCCTTCGGGGCCGAAATCGAGCACCCAGTCGGCCGTCTTGATGACTTCGAGATTGTGCTCGATCACCACCACCGAATTGCCCTGGTTGACCAGTTCGTGCAGCATTTCGAGCAGCTTGGCGACGTCGTGGAAATGCAGGCCGGTCGTCGGTTCATCGAGAATATAGAGCGTGCGCCCCGTCGAGCGCTTCGACAGTTCCTTGGCGAGCTTGACGCGCTGCGCTTCGCCGCCCGAGAGCGTATTCGCCTGCTGGCCGACCTTGATATAACCGAGGCCGACATCCTTCAGCGATTGCAGCTTGTCGCGCACCGCAGGCACCGCCGCAAAGAAATCGACGCCTTCTTCCACCGTCATGTCGAGCACCTCGGCGATCGACTTCTGCTTGAAGGTGACATCGAGCGTCTCTCTGTTATAGCGCTTGCCGTGGCAGACATCGCAAGTGACGTAGACATCGGGCAGGAAGTGCATCTCGATCTTGATGACGCCGTCGCCCTGGCAGGCCTCGCAGCGTCCGCCTTTGACGTTGAACGAGAAGCGGCCCGGCTGGTAGCCGCGCGCCTTTGCCTCCGGCAGGCCGGCGAACCAGTCGCGGATCGGCGTGAAGGCGCCGGTATAGGTCGCCGGGTTCGAGCGCGGCGTACGGCCGATCGGCGACTGGTCGATGTCGATCACCTTGTCGATATGCTCGAAGCCGTCGATGCGATCGTGATCGGCCGGGTTTTCACGTGCGCCCATGACGCGGCGTGCCGCCGATTTATAAAGCGTCTCGATCAGGAAGGTGGATTTGCCGCCGCCGGAAACGCCGGTCACCGCCGTGAACACGCCGAGCGGGATCGACGCCGTGACATTCTTCAGATTGTTGCCGCGCGCCCCGACCACCTTGATCTCGCGGCCCTTCTTCGGCTTGCGGCGCTCGTCGGGAACGGGAACGCCAAGTTCGCCGGAGAGATATTTACCGGTCAGCGAGTTCGGACTGTCCATGATGTCCTGCGGCGTACCATGGGCAATGACCTGACCGCCGTGAATGCCGGCCGCCGGGCCGATATCGACCACGTCGTCGGCCGTCATGATCGCATCCTCGTCATGTTCCACGACAATGACGGTGTTGCCGATGTCGCGCAGGTGCTTCAGCGTGTCGAGCAGCCGGGCATTGTCACGCTGATGCAAGCCGATCGACGGCTCGTCGAGCACATAGAGCACGCCCGTCAGCCCGGAGCCGATCTGCGAGGCAAGCCGGATGCGCTGGCTTTCGCCGCCCGACAGCGTGCCGGAATTGCGCGACAGGCTGAGATATTCCAGGCCGACATCATTGAGGAAGCGCAGCCGGTCGCGGATTTCCTTGAGGATGCGCACGGCAATCTCGTTCTGCTTGGCGTTGAAGCTTGCCGGCAGCGTCTCGAACCAATCGCGGGCAACACGGATCGACATACCAGTCACTTCGCCGATATGCAGCGTGTCGATCTTCACCGCCAAGGCCTCCGGCTTCAGGCGGAAGCCGTTGCAGGAAGGGCAGGGGGCCGCCGACATGAAGCGTTCGATATCTTCGCGCGCCCAAGCGGAGTCGGTCTCCTTCCAGCGGCGCTCGAGATTGGTGATGATGCCCTCGAAATTCTTCTGCGTCGTATAGGAGCGGGCGCCGTCGGCGTAGTGGAATTCGATCTTGTCGTTGGTTCCGTTGAGGATGACGTCTTTGGCCTCGTCGGTGAGATCGTTCCAGCGGGTGCCGAGCTTGAAGCCGTAATGTTTGCCGAGCGCTTCCAGCGTCTGATTGTAGTAGGGCGAGGTCGACTTGGCCCAGGGCGCGATCGCCCCGTCGCGCAGCGTCCGCTCGGGCTCGGGCACGATCAGATCCGGATCGATCTTCTGCTGGGCGCCGAGGCCGTCACAGGTCGGGCAGGCGCCGAACGGGTTGTTGAAGGAGAACAGCCTGGGTTCGATCTCGGGAATGGTGAAGCCGGAGACCGGGCAAGCGAATTTTTCCGAAAACAGCACGCGCTCATGTGTCTCGTTCAGCGACTTGTTGGCCGAGCCGCCGGCCGACGTCTCTTCCAGCGGCAGCGGCTTGTCGGCGAATTCGGCGACCGCCAGCCCGTCGGCGAGTTTCAGGCAAGTCTCCAGACTGTCGGCCAGCCGCGCCGAGACATCCGAGCGCACGACGATGCGGTCGACCACCACGTCGATATCGTGCTTATATTTCTTGTCGAGCACCGGCGCTTCAGCGATCTCATAGAACTGGCCGTCGACCTTGACGCGCTGGAAGCCCTTCTTCATCAGCTCGGCCAGTTCTTTTTTGTATTCGCCTTTGCGCCCGCGCACGAGCGGCGCAAGAATATAAAGACGGGTGCCCTCGCCGAAATCGAGAATGCGGTCGACCATCTGGCTGACGGTCTGGCTCTCGATCGGTAGGCCGGTCGCCGGCGAATATGGAACGCCGACGCGGGCAAAGAGCAGGCGCATGTAGTCGTAGATCTCGGTGACGGTGCCGACCGTCGAGCGCGGATTGCGCGACGTGGTCTTCTGCTCGATCGAGATCGCCGGCGACAGCCCGTCGATCTGGTCGACGTCGGGCTTCTGCATCATTTCGAGGAACTGCCGGGCATAGGCCGACAGGCTCTCGACATAACGCCGCTGGCCCTCGGCATAGATCGTGTCGAAGGCGAGCGAGGATTTGCCGGAACCCGAAAGCCCGGTCATGACGATCAGCTTGTTACGCGGCAGATCGAGATCGATGCTCTTCAGATTATGCTCGCGCGCGCCGCGGATGGAGATCGTCTTCAGTTCGCTCATCGTCTCTGCTTTGGTTTTCTGGATGACAGCCCTTATTTAGTGATGCCAACGGGCGAGTCGAGGCTGAATGTCCACTACGGTCAAGGTTTTCGATTCTGTTGACAGGATCATACGGATAAATTAGAACAAAGAAAGAACAAAATTCCTGATGGATGCATGCGGCTTTCTGATGGATAAAGATGTGGATTAAATGCCGCCCATGCGCATCGGCGGTCCGTGATGGTTTAAGGTGCGCCGATCGATTAAACGCCGCCGGGCAGGGCGGCAGGCAGGGTGAGAAGCATGGCTGGTAGTGTGAATAAGGTAATTCTGATTGGAAACGTCGGTGCGGACCCCGAAATCCGCCGCACTCAGGATGGCCGGCCGATCGCCAATCTTCGTATCGCGACCTCGGAGACGTGGCGCGATCGCAATTCCGGCGAGCGCCGTGAGAAGACCGAATGGCACACTGTCGTCGTCTTCAACGAGGGCCTCTGCAAGGTCGTCGAGCAATATGTGAAAAAGGGCGCCAAGCTCTATATCGAAGGCCAGCTGCAGACCCGCAAATGGCAGGACCAGCAGGGCCAGGATCGCTACAGCACGGAAGTGGTGCTGCAGGGTTTCGGTTCGACGCTGACGATGCTCGACGGCCGCGGTGAAGGCGGCGGCGCGAGCGGCGGCCGTGGCAGTGGCGCCGGCGGCAACGATTATGGCGACGATTACGGCGCCCCGGCTCCCGCTTCATCGCCGAGCCGCGGCGGTGGCGGCGGCGGCAACTTCTCGCGGGATCTCGACGACGATATCCCGTTCTGATCGATAGCCTTTCCTGGCTTGGTGAGAGACGTGAGAGAGCATGATGCCTTGGATGGCGTCATGCTCTTTTTCTTTGATTTCGCGGCAGATGATTCAGACCACATCGGCCGGAATTTGGGGAATTCTGAATGAGCTGCCACATCTTTAATAGAGCTTCCGGTACGCGCCTCCGACTTTGGTTGGACGAGTCACCGCCGTCGATGGATTCAACTCGATGCCGTCTGTGGGAGAGTAAAGTTTTCGCCAGCGGAGAAGGCACTCCTCATCGGACGAACGTGGCTGCGGAAATAGCTCGGCCGGTTGGAGGCATGACTGTACATGGTCTGCTGTCAGTTACCCTGGATAAGTCCACTAAAACGCAAGGTCTGCAGGTGAATGTCCCGATTGAACGTACCAAGGGAGAGAGGTGGTCCCTATCACTTGCTCCAAGTCACCACAAAGTGCTTACCGGATTTGCCGCGGAATACATGCCGGGCCTGTTCAAGGGGATAGAGGATCTTGGTGAGGCTGCATTACCTAGTTTTGGAATTCTCTCCTTTGATCGAATGGCACATTCGGACATAGGTTCGTCGATAGATATTTTTCGCGAGTTGACGAGAGCTATCGTGCGCGCTTTGACTATGGAGCAGGTTCCTGAAACGCCGAATGAGGCGTTCGCACTTCTCGCAGTTTAGATTGAAAGGCGCTCAAGGTTTTTCAGTGCGGCGTCGCGCTGATGAGATTGAACGCCGACTTTGCCCCGTCGACGACGAATTGTGCGGCAAGCGCGGCGAGGATGACGCCGAGGAGTCGCGTCAGGATCGCCCGGCCGGTGACGCCGAGAAAACGGTCCAGCCTTTCGGCGATGAGCAGCATGACGAAGGTCAGGAGCAGATTGGCGGCAATGACGCCGATCAGCTGCGCTTTCCCGATCGAGGTGGCGAGCGTGCCGGCAAGCAGGATCGTCGCCGAGATCGCGCCCGGGCCGGCGATCAGCGGCAAGGCGAGTGGGAAGACGGCGATATTCTCGATATGATCCTTGGTGATCGCCGCCTCGGTCGCCTTCTCCTTGCGCTCCTGCCGCCTCTCGAACACCATCTCGAATGCGATCCAGAACAGCAGCAGCCCGCCGGCGATGCGGAAGGCGCCGATCGAAATCCCGAGCACCCCGAGCACGCCCGCGCCGAAAAGCGCGAAGACGGCAAGGATGATGAAGGCGATGACCGAGCCGCGCAGCGCCACCTGCTTGCGCTCGGTTCGGCTCATGCCCGTCGTCAGGCCCAGAAAGATCGGCGCAAGCCCCGGTGGATCGATGGTGACGAGCAGCGTCGTGAAGGCGTTGATCAATTGGTCGGCGCTTGTCATCGGCTCTCCGGAACCCCATATGGGTGCGTGGTTTTTATGATTGTGAAGCGGGGATTCCGATTTGGCAAATATCCCGCGGCGGCCCGCGGCGGATTTGTCCGGTCCGGCCGCGCAACTTGCATGTTTTACCCTCTTTAAGCCGCAAAAGCCTGTTCAAAACGCGCTGTGAAATTGGCGCGGCAACAGGCTTTCCGCTATAAATCTTCAAGTGATTCTAGAAGAGATCGTGATCTGTTTTGACTGAGCAAACACCCCCCGGCGGCGGGAAGCTCCCGCCAGGCATCGAGCCCATCTCCATCATGGAGGAAATGCAGCGGTCGTATCTCGATTACGCCATGAGCGTCATCGTCAGCCGCGCGCTGCCCGACGTGCGCGACGGCCTGAAGCCCGTGCACCGGCGCATCCTCTACGGCATGTCCGAACTCGGCATCGACTGGAACAAGAAATACGTCAAATGCGCCCGCGTCACCGGTGACGTGATGGGTAAATTCCATCCGCACGGCAATTCCGCGATCTATGATGCGCTCGCCCGCATGGCGCAGCCCTGGTCGCTGCGTCTGCCGCTGATCGACGGTCAGGGCAATTTCGGTTCGGTCGATGGTGATCCGCCGGCGGCCGAACGTTATACCGAATGCCGCCTCGAAAAGGCTGCCCACTCGCTGCTCGACGATCTCGACAAGGAAACCGTCGATTTCCGCGACAACTACGACGGCACGCTTTCCGAGCCGGTCGTGGTGCCCGCCAAGTTCCCGAACCTGCTCGTCAACGGCGCCGGCGGCATCGCAGTCGGCATGGCGACCAACATCCCGCCGCACAATCTCTCCGAAGTCATCGACGGCTGCATCGCGCTGATCGACGATCCGGCAATCGAGCTGCCGGAACTGATCCAGATCATTCCCGGTCCCGATTTCCCGACGGGCGCGAAGATCCTCGGCCGTGCCGGCATCCGCTCGGCTTATGAGACCGGCCGCGGCTCCGTTATCATGCGCGGTGTCGCCGCCATCGAGCCGATGCGCGGTGACCGCGAGCAGATCATCATCACCGAGATTCCCTACCAGGTGAACAAGGCGACGATGATCGAGAAGATGGCCGAGCTGGTGCGCGACAAGCGCATCGAAGGCATTTCCGATCTGCGCGACGAATCCGACCGCCAGGGGTATCGCGTTGTCGTCGAGCTGAAGCGCGATGCCAACGCCGATGTTATCCTCAACCAGCTCTATCGTTATACGCCGCTGCAGACGTCCTTCGGCTGCAACATGGTGGCGCTGAACGGTGGCAAGCCCGAACAGCTGACCCTGCTCGACATGCTGCGCGCTTTCGTCTCGTTCCGCGAGGAAGTCGTTAGCCGGAGAACGAAATTCCTGCTGCGCAAGGCGCGTGATCGCGCCCATGTGTTGGTTGGTCTCGCCATCGCCGTCGCCAATATCGACGAGGTCATCCGCGTCATCCGCCAGGCGCCCGATCCGCAGTCGGCTCGCGAAGAACTGATGACCCGCCGCTGGCCGGCGGAAGATGTCGAAAGCCTGATCCGTCTGATCGACGATCCGCGCCATCGCATCAACGAGGATCTGACTTACAACCTCTCCGAAGAGCAGGCCCGCGCCATCCTCGAATTGCGCCTTGCCCGCCTGACCGCGCTTGGCCGCGACGAAATCGGCGACGAACTCAACAAGATCGGCGAGGAAATCAAGGATTATCTCGATATCCTCTCCTCGCGCGTCCGCATCCAGACCATCGTCAAGGACGAACTTCTCGCCGTCCGCGACGAGTTCGGCACGCCGCGCCGCACCGAGATCGTCGATGGCGGTCTCGAAATGGACGACGAGGACCTGATCGCGCGTGAAGACATGGTCGTCACCGTCTCGCATCTCGGTTATATCAAGCGCGTGCCACTGACCACCTACCGCGCCCAGCGCCGAGGCGGCAAGGGCCGCTCCGGCATGACCACCCGCGACGCGGATTTCGTTAGCCGGCTATTCGTCGTCAACACTCATACGCCGGTTCTGTTCTTCTCCTCGCGCGGTATTGTCTACAAGGAGAAGGTCTGGCGCCTGCCGATCGGCACGCCGACCTCACGCGGCAAGGCGCTGATCAACATGCTGCCGCTTGCACCCGGCGAGCGCATCACCACGATCCTGCCATTGCCCGAAGACGAGACGAGCTGGGACAATCTCGACGTCATGTTCTCGACCACGCGCGGCACGGTTCGCCGCAACAAGCTGTCGGATTTCGTCCAGGTCAACCGCAATGGCAAGATCGCCATGAAGCTGGAGGAGGAGGGCGACGAAATCCTCTCCGTCGAGACCTGCACGGAAAATGACGACGTGCTGCTCACGACGGCGCTCGGCCAGTGCATCCGCTTCTCCGTCGACGACGTCCGGGTCTTTGCCGGCCGCAACTCGATCGGCGTGCGTGGCATCAATCTCGGCGATAGCGACCGCATCATTTCCATGACGATCGTTGGTCATGTCGATGCCGAGCCGTGGGAGCGTGCTGCCTATCTCAAGCGTTCCGCCACCGAACGCCGGGCGACGGGCGTGGATGAAGAGGATATTGCGCTGGTCGGTGAAGAGGTCATCGAGGAGGGACAGCTCTCCGACGACCGCTATGACGAGCTGAGAGCACGCGAACAGTTCGTGCTCACCGTCTCCGAAAAGGGCTTCGGCAAGCGTTCGTCGTCCTACGACTTCCGCATTTCCGGCCGCGGCGGCAAGGGCATCCGCGCTACCGACACCTCGAAAACAGCCGAGATCGGCGAGCTGGTCGCGGCTTTTCCGATCGATGATGGCGACCAGATCATGCTGGTCTCCGATGGCGGTCAGCTGATCCGCGTGCCGGTCGGCGGCATCCGCATCGCCAGCCGCGCCACCAAGGGCGTCACCATCTTCTCGACGGCCAAGGACGAGAAGGTCGTCTCGGTCGAGCGCATCAGCGAGCCGGAGGAGGACGAGACGGAAGAGGCTGTCGAGATCGCCGAAGGCTCACCTGCTACTGAAGAAGGTGCTGCCGACGAAGGTGGCGGCGACGAGGCGCCGATTGCCGATGGCGATCCGGCCGGGCCTGCCGAGGAATGATCAAATGAACGGGGCGGCTTCGAGCCGCCCTTTTCTTTTCAAATCGGAGATGGTTCGGGACACGCCCAAAGAAAAAGCCGGACGCTGTGTGGCATCCGGCTTTGAATGGCCCTGGCGACGGAAGAGTGCCGCTCAAGGGTGGGAGAGGGCAGTAAGCGAGGAATGTCAGAATGCTCTATGTTTTTCATTCAGAGCCTTCACCTCTTCGCCTTCGCGCCGGAGCGCTGAAATCGTCGAGGCCACAGACACGATGAACATGACGCTGATAAGGGCGGTGAGCATTGTCAAGATCGTGAACATAGGCATTCCTTTCCTGGGGAGTTGCGTTCTCGCCCCTCAGTACTGGCCCAGCACGGCCGTCCGGGCCGAAGCGTAGGGTCCATAAACCTTGGACGTATCAACCTTCTGATCATAGAGAGCGACAGTTGCGGTCAGCATGCCCGTGACCATTACCATCCAGAGCACGTTAATCATCGTAATCTTGCCGGGCATTTTTAATCCTTCCGCGCCGCTCTAATGTATCGGTTGAATGAACGCATCCGTCTGTAAATGGTTCCGCCGGATGTTGATCGGGTGTTTACCAATGCCGATCTGAAGCGACCTTGAATGTCTCGTTCATCTGGCATTCAGATTCGCAGCTCGTTTTTCGCGCAGCCGACCCTGGATGCGCACGATCGCCGCGTGCTCGGCAAGCTCCGGCCGCACCCAGCTCATCTCGTATCGATCGGCGAAATAGCCATAGGCCATCTCGGCGGCGAGGGAGGAAACGACGGCAAGTGCAACAAGCACGATCAGCATGGATCTGGTCTTTCGGGGAGCGCCGGATGCCGGAATGGCATCGGCTGCTTTGATGATCGGAGTTAAACAGATCCTATCTGAAACGGTCTTGAACGGGCCATTCATCCGTCGTTTAACCGCCCGGCGCATAACGTCCTTTTACGTGTCCGAAAAGACGCGCGGCGCTCTGGCCGGAGCTGGGCAAATCACTTGCGAGAAGGCGTCATCCGTGACAAAAGGCGTCAAACCAACGGTCGGGCCACATGACGACAGCTTTCTATCCGGGGTCCTTCGACCCGATCACCAATGGGCATGTGGATGTTCTGGTCCAGGCGCTCAACGTCGCAGAAAAGGTGATCGTCGGGATCGGCATCCATCCCGGCAAGGCGCCGCTCTTCTCCTTCGAAGAGAGAGCAGAGCTGATCCGCTGTTCGCTGGCCGAGGCGCTGCCCGGCAAGACCCGCGACATCGCCGTCGTCGCCTTCGACAATCTTGTCGTCGATGCCGCTCGCACCCATGGCGCCACGCTGTTGATCCGCGGTCTTCGCGACGGCACCGATCTCGATTACGAAATGCAGATGGCCGGCATGAACCGGACGATGGCGCCCGATATTCAGACCATCTTTTTGCCGGCGGGCACTGCCTCGCGGCCCATTACCGCCACATTGGTCCGCCAGATCGCCGCCATGGGCGGCGATGTCAGCGCTTTCGTGCCGGCCGCCGTCTTGCAAGCCCTCACATCCAAGCGCCCAAACTAGCAAGCGCAAAGACCAGGCGGAACCCGCCGCAATGGAGCTCATATGAAACTCTTTTATCTCGCATTTGCCGGCGTGTTGTATCTCGCCTCCTTCGCGGGGGATGCTTTTGCCCAGTCGGCCGATCACTATCTCACCATCCAGCTGAAGAACGGCCCAGTCGTCATCCAGCTCATGCCTGAGGTGGCGCCGAAGCATGTCGCCCAGATTGAAGCACTGGCCAAGAAGGGCGAATATGACAACGTCGCCTTCCACCGCGTCATTGACGGCTTCATGGCTCAGACCGGCGACGTCAAATACGGCAACATGGAAAAGGGCTTCGATGCGAGCCTCGCCGGCACCGGCTCGTCGGATATGCCTGATATCCCGGCTGAATTCTCCAAGACCCCGTTCGTGCGCGGCACGGTCGGCATGGCCCGCTCGCAGGATCCGAATTCCGCCAATTCGCAGTTCTTCATCATGTTCGCCGAAGGCTCCTTCCTGAACGGTCAGTACACCGTCGTCGGCAAGGTTGTTTCCGGCATGGAGAACGTCGACAAGATCAAGAAGGGTGAAGGCCAGAACGGCGAAGTCAAAAGCCCAGACCGGATGATCAAGGTCACCCTGGGCAAGAAGTAAGTTACGAGAGAAACAAGAGGAGAAGGCAAATGGCCGAGATCAAGGATCCCGAAAACACCGTCATTCTGGAAACCACCAAGGGCAAGGTTGTCATTCAGCTTTTGCCGCAGGTCGCCCCGGAACATGTCGCCCGCATCAAGGAACTCGCTCGCGAGAAGGCCTATGACGGCGTCGTCTTCCACCGCGTCATCCAGGATTTCATGGCCCAGACGGGCGATGTCGAATTCGGCAAGAAGGGCTCGGAAACCTTCAATCCCGGCCGCGCCGGCATGGGTGGCTCTTCGAAGCCGGATCTGAAGGCCGAATTCTCCGCGACCACGCATACGCGCGGCACCTGCTCGATGGCCCGTTCGCAGAACCCGAACTCGGCCAATTCGCAGTTCTTCATCTGCTTCACCGACGCGCCCTGGCTGAACAAGCAGTATTCCGTCTGGGGCCAGGTCATCGAAGGCATGGACAACGTCGACAAGATCAAGCGCGGCGAGCCGGTTTCCGATCCGGACTCGATCGTCTCCATGCGGGTTGCCGCCGACGTCTGATTGTGATTTCTGCTGAAACCCGCCTTTGCGCATAGCTGCGCGGGGCGGGTTTCGCTTTGCCTGAAAGTGCCCCGATGCGCGTAGACCTTTTCGATTTCGATCTGCCGGATGAACGCATCGCGTTGAGGCCTGCCGAGCCGCGCGACAGCGCGCGCCTGCTCGTCGTTGATCCGAATGCGGAAAGCCACCTGTCGGATCATCGCGTCGGCGATCTCACCTCCTTCCTGCGGGCTGGCGATGCGCTGGTCTTCAACGATACCAAGGTCATTCCCGCCCAACTCGAGGGCATCCGCCATCGCGACGGCGCCGGCGGCCAGCAGGTGTCTGCCACACTGCACATGCGCACCGGCCCCAACCGCTGGAAGGCCTTTGCCAAGCCGGGCAAGCGGATCAAACAGGGCGACCGCATCTCCTTCGGCCATTCCGGCGAAAGCTGTTTCCTCGGTTCGCTCGATGCCACCGTCGAGGAAAAGGGCGAGGCCGGCGAGGTGACGCTACTGTTTGATCTCTCGGGCCCGGCGCTCGACGAGGCGATCGCCGCCGTCGGCCATATCCCGCTGCCACCCTATATCGCCGCCAAGCGCCCCGAGGATGAGCGCGACCGCGCCGATTACCAGACGATCTATGCTCGCGAGGAGGGCGCCGTTGCCGCCCCCACCGCCGGCCTGCATTTCACGCCTGCGCTGTTCGAAGCGCTCGACAAGGCCGGCATCGAACGCCATTTCGTCACGCTGCATGTCGGTGCCGGCACCTTCCTGCCGGTCAAGGCCGACGATACCGACGATCACAAGATGCATCTCGAAAGCGGCTATGTCAGCGCCGAGATCGCTGCCCGGCTGAATGCCGTGCGGGAAAGAGGCGGGCGCATCGTCTGTGTCGGCACGACCTCGTTACGGCTCGTCGAGAGCGCGGCCGAGGAAGGCGGAGAGATCATGCCCTGGGCCGGCGCTACCGGCATCTTCATCACGCCCGGTTACCGCTTCAAGGCGGTTGACATGCTGATGACCAATTTTCATCTGCCTCGCTCGACGCTGTTCATGTTGGTCGCGGCCTTTGCCGGCTTCGAGACCATGCACGCGGCTTATAAACACGCCATTTCAACGGGCTACCGCTTCTACTCTTACGGCGACGCGAGCCTTCTTTTCCGGAAAGACAAATGACAGACAACTTCAAATTCACCCTGAAGATGACCGATGCCGGCGCCCGCCTCGGCCAGATTTCCATGCCGCGCGGCGAGATCCGCACGCCGGCCTTCATGCCTGTTGGTACCGTCGGCACGGTCAAGGCGATGTATCTCGACCAGGTGCGCGAGACCGGCGCCGACATCATCCTCGGCAATACCTATCACCTGATGCTGCGCCCGACGGCCGAGCGTGTCGCCCGCCTTG
Organism: Rhizobium sp. CB2179; assembly: GCF_057653455.1. Lineage (NCBI taxonomy): Bacteria > Pseudomonadati > Pseudomonadota > Alphaproteobacteria > Hyphomicrobiales > Rhizobiaceae > Rhizobium > Rhizobium sp. CB2179. The sequence goes on from NZ_CM172781.1 coordinate 1,888,547, forward strand.
GCGGCCTGCATAAGCTCATTCGCTGGGAGCACCCGATCCTGACCGATTCCGGCGGCTTCCAGGTGATGTCGCTGTCCGGCCTGCGTAAGCTCGACGAACAGGGCGTTACGTTCAGGTCGCATGTCGACGGCAGCCTGCACCATATGTCGCCGGAACGCTCCATCGAAATCCAGGGGCTGCTCGGCTCCGACATCCAGATGCAGCTCGACGAATGCGTGGCGCTGCCGGCCGAGCCGAAGGAGATCGAGCGGGCCATGGAAATGTCGCTGCGCTGGGCCGAGCGCTGCAGGGTCGCCTTCGGCGAGCAGCCCGGCAAGGCGATGTTCGGCATCGTCCAGGGCGGCGATATCCCGGCACTGCGCATCCGCTCGGCCGAGGCGTTGAGCCAGCTCGACCTCAAAGGATATGCGATCGGCGGCCTTGCCGTCGGTGAGCCGCAGGACGTTATGCTGCAGATGCTGGAAACGACGCTGCCGGTCCTTCCTCTGGAAAAGCCGCGTTACCTCATGGGCGTCGGCACGCCTGACGATATCCTGAAATCGGTCGCGCGCGGCATCGACATGTTTGACTGCGTCATGCCGACCCGTTCCGGTCGTCACGGTCTGGCTTTTACCCGCCGCGGCAAGGTCAATATCCGCAATGCCCGCCATGCCGAGGATATGCGCCCGCTCGACGAACAGTCGAACTGCCCGGCCTCGCGCGATTATTCGCGTGCCTACCTGCACCATCTCGTCCGCTCCAACGAAGCGCTTGGTGGCATGCTCCTCTCCTGGAACAACCTCGCCTATTATCAGGAACTGATGCAGGGCATCCGCAAAGCGATCGCCGAAGGCCGATTCGCCGATTTCATGGCGGAAACGCAGGAGGAATGGGCGAGGGGCGATCTCGAACCAGTGTAAGTCTATTCCGCCCCCGCGTTGCTTACCGCAGGAACTGCGGACGCCGGGTTTGGCGCAACCATCATTTTAAGTTTTTTGCGCACTGGCTCGTCGAAGTGAATAGCGGCGATGCCAGCCACAATGAAAATTCCGACTACGACGACCATACCGGCTGCCGGAGAAGCAGGAAGGTCAAAGCCCTTTTGCCGCAGTGACTGCAGCAGACTGAAGATGGGGCTATGCAGGATATAAATCGGATAGGAAAGCCTCCCGAGCCAACGGAATACCAGCTCGACCAGGCCGGTCTGTCTCGTGCGCATCGCAAGCCAGACAATGGCCGGGAAGGCCACGAGGCATATTAAAAAATCAAAATACGGGAAACCGAAGAATATGCGGGCTGGTATGTTGGTTATGAAGATCAGACAAGCACAGAGAAAAAGGCCTATAACGTTGCCGTTATTGGCTGTATTCGGTTTCTGGACCTCATATAACCTGTAAAGGCAGATTCCGAGCGAGAACGAGAACAGCACTCTTGAAAAGCCAAATCTGAAATCGCCCGCCTCGGGACCAATATCGAAATTACCTCCGACCAATGCCCCATAGATGGTGATGCCGGCCGCCGCCAGGGCGATGGCGAGCAAGCTTCTGAATGACAGTCGTATCAGAAGCATGGAGAACAGCACTCCGGCCCAGAGCTCGAAGAAGAGTGACCAGCTAGGCCCGTTGAAGGGAAAGATACCTTCCTGGCTTGCGCTTGGAATGAACAGGATTGCCCTCAGCAGAAGGTCCGCCAGGGTGGAGTAGTCCAACCCGTTTTTAAGTGCATAGCTCAAAAGGCCAATCGGAAGCGAAAGAAGATAAAGAGGATAAAGCCGAATGATACGCTGTAGGAGAAGCCCGGCGGGCGAAATCTGCCCTGTTATCAGTCGCTTCTCATACGAATTTGTAAGAACGACGCCGCTCAACAGAAAGAAGAAGTCAACGGCAAGGTAACTGATATTCGCCGGGATCGGACCCAGAGTACCACCCGTGTGGAGGAACATGACCATGATAGCCGCAATTCCTCGCAACGCCTCAAGAGCTGTAAAAAATTGCTTACCAGCGTTCACCGCAACAACCCTCCGTTGGCACTTTGTTACTCCAGGAGGATTTCGAAATTGTTATTGCAACGAAACCGTGCGGTCGGTTGAGTTTCCACCAAAGAGTGGAAACAGCGCGTCAGATGCCCTTGCTGTCCGCATCGGGCATGATCTGCACGCCGTTGATCCTGTAGCCGCCGTCCGGTTGGCGGATGATCTGGTAGATCGCCGTCCAATCCTTGCCGTCGCGGCCTGAGATCAGCACCTCGTGATAGATCAGCGCGCCGTTGTCGATCGAGCGGCTGCGTCCGAAGGCGTAATTGCTGGGGTGATAGACCGGCTCGTAGCTCTTTTTCACCATGGCGAAGAACAGGTTCTTGTCGGGATATAGTGCCCGGATGCCGGGAGCGGCGAAGGAATAGGCGGTCTCGGCATCGTCCTTGAGGAAGGCCTTGATCTGGGCCTCGATCATCGTCCGCGTCGTGTCGATCGGATCTTCGGCGCGGGCCGATACAGGGGAGAGGGCGGACGCGGCACACAGAATGAGAACTGCGAAGAAGGCGCGCATGGGGGATCTCCGGCTCTATCGGGGAACGACCTCCGATAGAGTAGAAGTGTAGGCGATTTCTAGCGCAAGGAAAGCGGACTTTACGACCAGCGGCGGAACAGGGCACTGGCATTCACCCCGCCGAAGCCGAAACCGTTGGTGATCGCATAGTCCATCACGACTGGCCGCGCCGTCTTGCCGACGATATCGATGCCGTCGGCATCAGGATCAGCCTCATCGAGGTTGCGGGTCGGAGGCGCGATCTGGTCGCGCAGCGCCAGGATAGTGAAGATCGCTTCCAGCCCGCCGGCCGCTCCAAGCAGGTGGCCGGTCGCCGATTTTGTCGCGCTGACGGCAATGCCGCCGTCGCGGCCGAAGACCGTGCCGATCGCCGCGATCTCGCCTCTGTCCCCGACCGGTGTCGAGGTCGCATGCGCGTTCAGATGCCTGACCTCCGAAGCCGGGATCTTCGCTTGCCTGAGTGCTGCCTCCATCGCCCGGCGGGCGCCGTCGCCGTCTTCGGGGCCTGAGGTCATGTGGTAGGCGTCCGCCGCCGTGCCGTAGCCGACGAGTTCGGCAAGCGGTGTGGCGCCACGGGCAAGTGCATGCTCCAGCGTTTCGATGACCAGGATGCCGGCGCCTTCGCCCATGATGAAACCGTCGCGGGCCACGTCGAAGGGGCGCGACGCCAACTCCGGCGTCTCGTTGAAGCCGGTGGAAAGGGCACGGGCAGCGGCAAAGCCGCCGAGGCTCACCTTGTCGATGCAGGCCTCGGCACCGCCGCAGATCGCCACATCCGCTTCACCGGAGCGGATCAGCCGCGCCGCATCGCCGATTGCCTGGACGCTGGCCGCGCAGGCCGTCACCGGCGCCCCGAGCGGCCCCTTGAAGCCATAACGGATGCTGACCTGGCCGGCGGCGAGGTTGACGAGAAAAGAGGGCACGGTGAAGGGCGACAGCCGCCGCACGCCGCGCGTTTCGCCAATCCGCACCGCTTCGGCGATCGCCGGAAAGCCGCCAACCCCCGACGCGATGATCGTTGCCGTGCGCTGGCGCTCGCCTTCGTCGGTCGGCATCCAGCCTGCCTGTTTTACTGCTTCCTCCGTCGCCGCCATGGCGAAGTGGATGAAGCGGTCCATCTTCTTCTGGTCCTTCGGCGTGATGTAACGGTCGGGATCAAAACCGGCCTCAGCATCTTCCGCGATACCGGGAACGATGCCTCCAACCTTGGCCGAGAGCTCGCCGACGATATCCTCCGCCAGCACCCTCAACCCGGAAACGCCGTCGAGAAGACGCTTCCATGCAGGTTCGACGCCGGTGCCGAGTGGCGAGACAAGTCCCATGCCGGTGACAACGATGCGATCCATTTCCTTTTCCTTTCTATGCGTCGATGCCGAGATACCAGGCGCGCATGCGGGCGATCCGCTCGTGCACCTCGTCGTCGGCGGCGGGGCCTGCAAGCAGGCTGGTGTTTTCGGGGGTCACTTGTTCGCCGGTGCGCGCATCGACCAGCATCGTCTCGCGCACTCTGCCGGAAGCGTCATCGCCCAAGAGAAAGGAGAGGTCCTCTTCGGGGATGTGCCGGTTTCCCCAGGAAAACAGCGTCATCAGAACAGGAAAGAAATCACGGCCCTTTTCCGTCAGCAGATATTCGTAGCGGGCAGGGCGATGATGATAGAGCCGCCGTTTGAACAGCCCCTTTTCCGTCAGATGTTTGAGCCGCCGCGTCAGGATGTTCGGCGCCACGCCGAGGCTTTTCTGGAATTCGTCGAAGCGCGAAAGCCCCTGGAAGGCGTCGCGCAGGATCAGCATGCTCCACCAGTCGCCAACGCTGTCGAGCGCGCGTGCCGCCGGGCATTTGAAGTCGCTGAAGCTTGTCCTTTGCATGGCCGATGTCACTATAGCAGTAACTATCATCATGCAAGTTACTATCTGTTGTCGCCCTCGAAAATGCGGGCGAGCACAATGCCGGTGACGAGCATGCCGACTGCCACGAAGATCGTGTCACCCGGCGTGCCGATATAGAGCGGCCCGACATTGGCAAAGAGCAGGAAGGCGATGAGGAAATTCGCCCATCCCCAGACGACATTGGCTGTCGGCGAGCCGAGCTTTGCGCCTTGCGCGAAGGGAATCCGGAACGGCCTGCCGCTGACGCCGTTGACGAAATGTGGGACGCCGTTGGTCAAAAATGCCGCGGCGACGAAATGGGCGATATAGGCGATCCAGGGCAAAGGCTTCTCCGTTGCGGCACGAGTAGTGTCAACGGAGAATGTGGCCGGGATTTAGGCTCCGGCAAGAGGGAGAGATGCGACCGCCCGTGACGCTGTGGGCCTGCCGCCTGAAAGGCGACGGGCCGACCGGGTCAGACAAGCAGGAAGTCTTTGAAGTTAAGTGCTGCGGAATTATCGAGATCCGTAACATGGATGGCCGCGCCCGCCGCGCTTCCATCCGCGTCATAGGATAGAATGCCGCTCGCCTTATCGTAGATCAGCTTATCATCAGCCTCGATCGCTTTCGTTCCGAGAACGAAATTCTCATCCGAAAATCCGGATAGGCTGAGCTCGGCGAAAATCGAATGATCGAGCATCACCTTGTCGCCCGCCGTGGAGGAAAAATCCCGGATCTTGTCGACGCTGGTATTGTCGGGCTTCACATCGAAGACGAAGGAATCGCTGCCGCCGCCGCCGGTGAGAACGTCAGCACCGGCCTTGCCGATCAGCTTGTCGTTTCCGAGCCCGCCGATCAATCGGTCGTTTCCTTTCCCGCCGTTGAGGGAATTGTTTCCGTCGTTGCCGGTGAGAATGTTGGCCGTATTGTTGCCCGTCGCGCTGAGATTGCCCGTCCCGGTCAAAGTGAGGTTTTCGATCGTTCCGACCGTATGCTTCTGATCGGCCAGGCTGAAGGAGATCGAAGCCTTGACGGTATCTGTTCCACCGCCCCGGCTTTCGTCGACGATTTGATTTGCATTGGTCACGGTGAAAGTGTCGTTGCCGGTGCCGCCATAGAGATGGTTGGTGGCCGGCGGCGGTGTGCTGGCGCCGGTGCCTGCTACCTCGATGATAACGGGATGGTCGACGACATCGAGCGTCAGCGACGACACGTTGCTGAGGCTTTTGACCGCCGTCGTTCCGGTCACCGGGTCGAAGACCTTAACAGAGCCAAACGAGGCCCCGAGATTGACTTTGACGGCTGTTGTCGTGGCCTGAATAGCCGTGTCGGAGGACTGGCTCCAGATATCGGGCTCGTTCCAGACGATGATCTGGTAGCTTCCGTCCGATTTTTCCGTCAGCAGGCTCCGGGCCGAGGACGGCAGGCCGTCGATCGAATAATTGAGGGTCCCCGCGCTGAAGCTTGCCTTCGCGGCGCCGTCATCCGCAAGGATTTCGGTCAGATTGTGGATCGCCGTCGCAGCCGGCTTGGCCGAATAGTCGAGATGAAAAAGGCCGAAATGCTTTTCCTGATTGGTGCCCTGCGGATCGGAATAGGCGTCCAGCAGCTCGTAGATGAACGTCTGTTTTGATCCGAGTGCGGCGCCGTCCATCAGCGTATTGAGCAGGAGCTTTGCCTGCGTCGCTTCAATGACGCCTTCCCAGCCGCCATTGGTGTCGGCGGTCAGCGAGGTGTGGTAGCCGGTCTCGGTGATCGCCAGCGGCTTGCCCGGATCGGCAGCGCGCTGCACGCCGGATTCTCGGGAGAGCCATGAATATGGCTGGTCGCCATCCTTCGCATAGGTGTGGATCGTCGTGTAGTCGGAGGCGGAAGCCACGGTATATCCGGTAAAGCCGAGAACGGGGATATTTTTCAGCAAGGGATCGGCGTTGACGTCGGCAGACAGGTCCTTCTGATAGGCGACCGCTGCGGCCTGGCCGCTCAGGCCGTGATAGCTGACTGGCCAGTTGTTGACTTCGTTCGGACCTTCGATACCGACGACCGATCCTGGATGGGCCTGCACGAAGGAATGCAGCCGCTGGGCGACAGTGGCGGGGTCGACTTCCCGCTGGGCGCTGAAGACGAATTGCACGCCGGCCTCGGCAGCATCGCCGAGATGCGTTTGGCCGTTGGGATCGGAAGCGGAGTTGGGGGCGTGATCGCGAACTGTATCAAGGCCAAGATAGTTGAGTGCTTTAACAACTTCTCCGACGTTGGAATATTTTCCATCCGTGTAGTCGATATGCGTATCAATTCCAAAGGAACGAATAATATCGTTTATTCTAACGGCTTGAGCCATAGATTTTTCTCCCAGTTTACGAGGGAATCGGCGATGGGACTTTATCCCCATTTCTGATGCCAATTCGATTTACACGAGGAGGGTCGTGCGGCGCGGCCTCGTTAACCATGATATATTGTTCCGAATGTGGCCCGTTTCGGATTGTATTTATTATGAAATCTGCGCTTGCATTTTTTCGTTCGGCCGGCTGATCATGCGCGAGTGGGACGGCCCATAGGCAGAGTCTGGCGAAATCCGACATGGCCTGGAGGATCCGATGACCGTCAATGTTCAGGTCCGGTTTCGCAGCGGCTTGCCCTCGATGGCGTTCGACAATGTCCGTCTCCGCGGCAGTTGGGACGAGCAAGGCCGAGCCTCGAACGATTGGGCGTCTCACCCAATGCAGCGTTCTCGTGACGAGGATGGTTATGATGTTTTTGTCGCCCGCGTGCCCTTTCCCGATGGCGAGATCGGCACGCATTTTCGCTGGGGGAATCGAACTCGATCGGCCCGGCATTTCAGACCTGTGGGCGATCGCCGCCGAACTGGACGACGAGACCTCGACGCGTCGCGAGCGCTCCTTCGATCTCCAGCGGGGGATAGCGCCGCAGACCTATATCTGACATGGATCGGCCGCCTGGGGGCGAACCGCGTTGAATGGCGCGACGGTGTCGACTGCATCCGCTTCTCGGTCTGGGCGCCGAACACCCGGGATGTCTTGCTCGTGCTCGCCGATCCGGCCGTCGGCTATGTCGCCGATGACGGCACCATAGCGCTCGCAACCATCGGGATGCGCAGGACCGTTGATGGATTCTGGAGCGTTGAAACCGGCGACGACGACGGACTTTCCGATTTCGACAGCGTGGCCTGCAAAGCTGTTCGGTCGTCTGCGACCCGAAGCGGGTGGTGCTCCCGTCGAGGCGTTCTGGGCAAGGCGGCGGAAGAATCAGAGCCACGAAAGGAGTGTTGAATGCCGTGCTGCCGGCATCAGGCGTTCTGGTCTTTCGCAGGCTGTGACGCGTGCCACGGCCGGAACGGTCAGACAAAGCCGAGCGGCAGATTCTCGACTTTCCTGTCATTGCCGTAATCGCGCTCATGCGGCGTGCGCCGGCGCCCTTCGCGGCGAGCGGAAAGATCGATGCGGTTTTCGGCAAAGATCCCATCGGGATAGGTGCCGGTATCATGGCAATCGGCGTCGATCTTGGGGGCAAGGATTTTCAGGATCATTGGGGTTCCTCCAGGCGCAGCATCAACATTTGGAAAGGTCGTCTGGTTCCGCTTATAAACCCCGAATTATTAATAAATTAACCATAAAGCTTAAGAGCAAAGGGCGCCGCCGCATTCGATCCGTCAGTCTCGCAAAGGTGACATTTAGTGGACGATTGATGACGAAGAAATCGACGCCAGCATCCCCTCGGTCGCCCGGATCAGCCGCGCCGTGCGCGCCATCACCTCGGTTCCAGCCTCCGTCTCGGCAATCGCGGTTGCCATACCGTCCAGTCCGTCCGCCACCTGGATCAGTTTCGGCAGCATATCGGCTCGTCCGACCGCCTCAGTCGATCTGGCGAGCTTACGCAGCGCCTCTGAATAGCTCGATATCAAAGCGAGTTTCTGGTCTGCGGGAATAATAGAGAACGAGCGTTTCTCGGAAGGCGACAGCGGCGATTTCGGCATGGATGCGACCTATTGAACTGCCAATGAACTCGCATGGCCGCTTTTTGTTCCGAGCTGGCCCATTGTCCCGGGCCTGTCGCCTTGCCTCGAAATGGCGTTGCCGTGGAACTCCGGACCTGGATCGCCGTTGAGGTGCATGAACATAGGAGGTTCCCATGCAGCTGATCGATACTCGGGTGACACAGGCCGGCGACATCTTCACCGTCGAATTCCTGGGCGAGGGAGGAGAATCGATTTCTGTCAAAATCGACAACTCCCATGGCGAACTCGACGATACGACGGCGGTCGACCACGCCAAGGTCATGATGGTTCAGCTGACCGCCTTTGCCGGCAGCGAAGCAGATGGCAGCATCAACCGCTACGATGCCTTGAGCAACGGCAATTTCGACGAAGGCAGCAAAGGCTTGATCGGTGAGCCGAGTGCGCGTTCGACCGGTGACAGGCAAACGCTGGAAGAGGAACTCGATGAAGGCCTCGAGGACAGCTTTCCTGCAAGCGATCCTGTCTCGGCAACGGTGTCGTCCATTCCCGCCAACGCGCCACGGCACTGATTGCAACACAATCTCAATTCCAAATGCAGGCAAAGGCTGCCCCGGTTCCCGTGGGCAGCCTTATGCTTGGCAGCGACGAGGCAAAGACCGGATTGGTGATGTTCGGGATCAGCACGCCAACCACCACGGGCCTGCGTCCTAGCCGCCATCCTGCCCTGAACGCGACCCATGCGCCGATGTCGCCATCGAAAACGTCTCCGAGGCGCAATCCCCTTGGGCGGGTTCGATGACAATGGTCTGACACCCAGAGCATGATGCCGAAAAGTGTGAGCGGTTTTCGGACGACATCATGCTCTAACTCTTTAATGGAGAACAGGATTCAGATTTTAGGCCGACCGGGCCTAAAATCATCGTGTTCGAGGCAGAGTTATCGACTTCTTATTTATTCATAAACATGGAAGTTGCTGAGGAATGCAACCTGTGGAATAGTCAGGTTGACGCCATCTACCCCTCTTCATTCTCATCACCTGGACAAGAATGTCTTACAAAAAAATGGAATGCTCCACGGCGTGGTGGTTTTTTGCGACGGTCTCCCTTGTCGCAAACTTCGCGTTACCAGCCTATGCGGACACCTCGTCCGTGCCCTGGCCACAAACGCAAAGCGACATGCAAGCCGAGTCCGACGTGCATTTTGGCACGCTCGCCAACGGTATGCGGTTTGCGATCATGCGCAATGTCACGCCGCCCGGACAGGCAGCGATCCGCTTTCGCATTGGCTCCGGTTCGCTCGACGAAAACGACGACCAGCAGGGCCTGGCGCATGTTCTTGAGCACATGGCCTTCAAGGGTTCGACACATGTCGCCGAAGGGGAGATGATCCGTATCTTGCAGCGCAAGGGCTTGGCCTTTGGACCGGACACCAATGCCCATACCTCCTATGACGAGACCGTCTATGCGCTCGATCTGCCCGAGGTCGATGCAGACACAATTTCGACGGGCCTGATGCTGATGCGAGAAACGGCGAGCGAGCTGACCCTCGATGCCGGCGCCTTCGATCGCGAACGCGGTGTCATCCTGTCGGAGGAGCGGCTGCGCGACACGCCGCAGTATCGCGCGTCACTCGGAATCATGAATTCGCTGCTCGCCGGCCAGCGCGCGACCATGCGCGCGCCGATAGGTAAAGCCGACATCATCAGCAATGCGCCCGTGGACCTCGTCCGTGATTATTACGGGGCCAATTACCGACCCGATCGGGCAACGCTGATAGTGGTGGGCGATATCGACCCCGCCGCCATGGAAGTCGAAATCCGGCAGCGCTTCGGCGACTGGAAGGCCGTGGGTCCGGCGCCGACAAAAGCGGATCTTGGCGCGCTGGAGACGAAAGGCGAAAGCGCCGAGGTCATCGTCGTTCCCGGCGGCATGACCAGCATACAGATCGCCTGGACGCGTCCCTATGACGCCGCGCCTGACACCTTCGCCAAGCGCCGCGCTGGGCTTATTGAGGATCTCGGTTTCCTGGTGCTCAAACGTCGGGTGAGCGCCATCGCCAGCAAGGCGGATGCCCCTTTCATCAGTGCGGACGTCGGCTCCCAGGATCTCCTCGATTCCGCCCATGTCGTCCTGATCGCGGCGAACTCCGAGCCGGACAAATGGCAGGCGGCGCTCACGGCCATTGACCAGGAACAGCGCCGGATCCAGGAGTTCGGCGTTGCGCAGGCGGAGATCGATCGCGAAATTCGCGAATATCGCTCGGCCCTGCAAGCTGCTGCGGCCGGAGCCGCGACGCGGATGACGACCGACATTGCTTCCATGCTGGCTCGCAGCGTCGATGACGATCAAGTCTTCACCTCGCCCGCCGAAGACCTCTCTATGTTCGAGACGATGACGAACGGCGTCACGGCGGACGAGGTCAATCGGGCCTTGCAGCGTGCTTTCTCCGGCAACGGTCCGCAGGTCGTGCTACAGGCGGACCAATCACCTGAGGGTGGAGCCGACACGGTTCGGCAAGTCTATGACGCTTCAAATGCCATTGCCGTCTCGGCACCATCAGGTGCAACTGACGTCGCCTGGCCTTACACCCATTTCGGCGAACCGGGCGCTGTGGTCGAACGCCGTGCGGTTGAAGATCTCGGCTTGACCATGGTGCGCTTTTCCAACGGCATTCGGCTTACCGTCAAGCCAACCAGGCTGCGTGCCAACGAAGTGCTGGTACGCGAAGATATCGGCCGCGGTCGGCTGGACCTGCCGCACGACCGTTCCGCTGCGATCTGGGCATCTCCGGCCGTCGTGCTATCTGGCGTAAAGGCCATGGATTACCAGGATATACAGAAAGCGCTGACCGCCAACATTGTCGGCGTCGACTTCTCGGTCGGCGACAGTTCCTTCAGGTTCGACGGTCGTACACGGACTGAAGATCTTGCGACGCAGTTGCAGCTGATGAGCGCATACACCTCCGATCCAGCCTATCGCCCCGAGGCGTTCAAGCGCGTGCAGCAGGCCTATTTGAGCGGCCTCGATCAGTACAACGCGTCGCCCGGCGGCGTTTTCAGCCGCGATTTCGCAGGTCTCGTGCATTCCGGCGACCCGCGCTGGACCTTCCCCGACCGCGCGCAGTTGTCCGCCGCCAAGCCAGACGAATTCGAGGCGCTGTTCCGGCCCATGGTTTCCAATGGCCCCATCGACATCACCATCGTCGGCGACGTAACAGTGGACGACGCAATCCGCCTGACGGCTGAAACCTTTGGCGCTTTGCCGCCGCGCCCGGAGACGGCGTCAAGCAACGATCGGGACGACGTGCATTTTCCGGCGACGACCGAGAAGCCCGTTTTGCAGACCCATAGCGGTAGGGCAGATAATGCCGCCGCCGCCGTAGGGGCTTCCATCGGAGATTTGCTCTCCGATCTGCCGCGGTCCTTCACCGCCAATATTGCCACCCAGATTTTCCAAAACAGGTTGATCGACCAGTTTCGCATTGCAGAAGGAGCAAGTTATGCCCTGCAGGGCGATGTTGAGCTTTCAAGGGAAGTTCCCGGCTACGGCTACGCATATTTCTACGTCGAGACCGACCCGGCAAAGGTTGCGCGCTTCTATGAACTTGTCGACGAGACCGCCAATGATCTGCGGTCGCATGATGTCTCCGAAGACGAGCTCGCGCGCGCCCGGGGACCCATCATCGAGACATTGAAGCATCAGCAGCAGAGCAACGAGTATTGGATCGCATACCTGCACCACGCCCAAGAGGATTCGCGTCGTTTAGACCGGATACGCGATAGTCTCAGCGGCTACGGCAAGGTCACCGCCGGGGATATCCGCGCGTTTGCCGCGGCCTATTTGATCCCGGAAAAATTCTGGAAATTCGAAGTGCTGCCGGTGGTGGTACGATAGGTGTTGAGCACGCTCAGGAACGACGTCTGACCACGCGCATGTTCATTTCCGAGCGAAGAGCGAAGCCCTGCGTTTCGTAGAGGGAAATGGCCGAGGTATTCGCCGCATAGGCATGCAGATAGGCCGTGTCGCCGGTGGATGCGATTTCGCCGGCGACGAAACGGAAGAGCAGGGTGCCGAGGCCGCGCCCCTGAAAATCGGCATGGGTGCAAAGCCCGCTAAGCTCGGCAAAGCCAGTCTGCCGCATCCGCTGCCCGGCCATCGCCACCAGGCGGCCCTCGCTTCTGATCCCCCAGAAGCTGCCGAGGCTCTGGGCTCGCAGGGTGAACGGCCCGGGTTTGGTCAGTGTCGCCAGCGCCAGCATGTCGGCGGCATCGGACTCCGTCAGCGGCTGGATGCGAGGATCCGAAATTCGCTCATGAGGCCGCTCGGCAACCATCTGGACCACCGATGCCTCTGTGACGACGGCTAAGCCCGGTGGAATGGCGATCGGTCCCGCCTCGACGAGGATCATGCTCTCCTCCGGCGCTGGCAGCTCCTCCAGGGCGTCGAGGCTTTCCGGCGCATCGTCGGCGGACGCCGCAAAGGGGACGATGGACGGCGGGTACCGCCGTGCCTTCTCATTGCCTTCTGCGAGATCGGCATGTGCGGTTTCCAGCGCGCTCCAGATCGGTCGGTCGAGAATATGTTTCATCATGTTTCCTCCTTGACAGGGCTGCGGCGCGCAAGCGGTGCCACCGCAAGCCCGTCCTCGATAGCGGCCAGCTGTTCGAGGATCGGTCCGTCGAGATCGCCGCAGAGATCGGCAACAGCGGCGGCGATGCGTGGCCAGATCACCTTCTTCGAATGATCGACGAGGTCCTGTCCCTTGGCGGTCAGCGAGACCAGTCTGCGACGCTGATCGTCCGGTGCCGGTTGCATGTCGACGTAACCGAGTTCGAGAAGCTGGCCGGTGGTGCGCGTTGCGCCGGGCTGGGTGATGCCCACCGCCTGCGCAAGCTCGCCGATCGTCAGCGGTCCGGCCCGGTCGATCGCCGCAAGGAACGGATATTGGCCCGCCTGAATGCTGAGCCCGGCCTCGTCGATGACCTGCTGCGTATCGGCCTGCAGCCTTTCTCCGATGCGCCGCAGCCGGCTGCCCATACATAGAAACCCGAGCGTTCGGACCACATCCTCGACCATGCCGATCTCCATTTGTATGGGAAGTTATATAACATGTTATACATAAAATGGCAATTCTTCTGAGCAAAGGGCCGGCAGGCGAAGCGGGGCAGGGCGGCACGAGCAAGTGCCTCGATCAGCCCCGCCATCTCCTGGCCATCAGCAACACCGCCAGCCCACAGCTGAGCAGGCCAACGGACAATGGCAGACCCTGATGTCCGATCAGTTGCATCGCCAGTCCTGTCGCGGGCGATCCGACGATGCCGCCGATGCCCCATACCAAGGCGAAGGCGGCGTTACCGGCGATCAGGGCCTGGCCGGTGAAACGCTCGCCGAGCAGGATCAGCGACAGGGTGTAGATCCCGAACGAGACCCCGCCCCAGACGAAAAGCAGCGGCCAGATGAGCCACGAATTGAAGGCCGACGGCAGCAGCAGACAGCTGGCGAGGCAGGCCAGGACGCAGAAGAGCATCATCCGCGTCGAGCCGAACCGTTCGGCCAAGCGCCCGAGTAAAATCTGCAATACGGCATTGCCGGCGATGAAACAGGTGATGAGCGAAGCGATGCGCTCCTCGGCGCTGCCGAGTGCTGCGCCATAGACCGCGAAGAGGGAAAGCAGGATCTGCTCGAAGGCGGCAGCGGTAAAAACGGCAAACAACAGCAGTGGTGCTAGCGCGAAGAAGCGGCCCACCGTTGTTGCCTCGCCTTCACCAGGCATGTCGGGCAGGCGTGGGACGACCGCAAGCACGATCAGGCCGCAGAGGAGGAAGGCCGCAATGCCGATCGCGAAGGGCGGCCAACCCTCCGTGCCGGTGAGCCAGAGCGACAGCGGGCCGATGGCGAAGCCGCCCGAAACGATCGATGAATAGAGACCCATGATCCGGCCCCGGCGTGGCGCCGGCGTGATCGAGATCAGCCAGGTTTCGCTGATCACGTAAAGCGGATTGGCGAAGACGCCGAGCAGGAAGCGCAGCGGCATCCAGGCCCAGACGTCCTGCGCCCAGGCAATCGTCATTAGAGTGAGCGCGGCCAGGATCGAACACAGGATCGCCAACCGCGCCCCACCCACGCGCCGTGAAAGCGCAGGAATGAAGGGCGCCGATAGGATGAAACCGAGCGGCGTCATCGCCGCCGACAAGCCGATCAGGCCTGATGTCGTCCCTTGCCGTTCCAGGATGAAGCTGAGCAGCGGATAGGTCAGCCCCTGCGCCACGGCAAACACCGTGACGGTCGCGATGATGCCCGCCATCGCGGCCCATGGGATCCGATCCACTCGCGGCGATGTCGTGCCGTGCAAGTGTCGATCCGACACGTCCGCCGGCTCCACGCAGGAAATATCGTTCACAGCAACCTCCATAGGGTTGAAGGGCCGGGGGCCTTTCACCTGAAAGAGGACGAATTCTGCAGGATAGGGTGAGCGTCGTACTTAAGCTTTCCCAAAAAGTTCTCAAAAACGTCCAAACAGACTAAACAGGTCAGCATCGAATTCTCAAAAGTCCTCACCACAGCAATTTCAGCCGGACATCATCAGGACCATCAGTAAATGACCGCCTCACCTTCCTTTCTTGGCCTTCCCGATCGCCTCGCCGATGGTCGCTTGCCCCGAGCGGTGATCTTCGCAGCCGCTCACGGCAGCATCTATCCCGGCAAGGACGGCAGCGGCTATGTCTTGGCGGCCGGCGCCATCCGCGCTGCGAGCCAGGATGATGCCGCGCTCGTCGAGCACTGGGATTTCGATCTCGGCGGTCCGCTGTTTGACCACAATCCGGTCTGCTGCGTTGACGCTGGCGACGTTCCAACCATCCTTCATGACAATGCCGGCAATCGAGCCCGGATCGAGGCGAGGACGCGCGAGGTCCTGTCAATGCCCGCAGTGCCGATCCTGCTCGGCGGCGATTGTTCCGTGACCATTCCCTTCCTCGCTGGCTTTGCGGACCAAGAGCCGGTCTGGATCCTGCAGATCGACGCCCATATCGACTGGCGCGACGAGGTGCATGGCGAGCGCCACGGCTATTCGAGCCCGATGCGTCGGGCGAGCGAGATGCCGCATGTCGCCGGCATGGTCCAGGTCGGCCTCCGCAGCGTCGGCAGCGCACGCCTCGCCGACATCGAAGCGGCGCGGGCCTACGGCAGCCGCTTCGTGACCGCCCGCGAGATTCATGCCGAGGGGCCCAAAGCCGCTCTCCGGCATATTCCGGAAGGAGCGCGGGTCGTCGTCACCCTCGACTGCGACAGCCTCGATCCCAGCATCATGCCGGGCGTGGTGGCGCGTACGCCCGGCGGCCTCACCTACACTGAGGTGATCGACCTGATCGCGGGCCTCGGCAGGCGGGCCAGAATCGCAGGATTCGACCTTGTCGAGCTCTATCCTCCTGCCGACATTGACGGCCTGTCGGCCCTGACCGCCGCACGCCTTCTGGTCAATGCGGTCGGCGCCATCGTCCGGCAAGATTGAAACCCTGTTTCCTCTGGCAGCAACCAGTGCATGGTGCGGTGCGTTTTCGCTTCTAAAGCAATTCCAGGAAAAGTGCGAAGCGGTTTTCCGTCCGGAATTGCGTAAAAACAAAAAGCTAGAGCGGCCCTGCGCTTCCATTAAAAGCTGAACCGCTCTAGGCGACCTTGCCCAGACGAGGCTCCGTCCCGGCCAGTAGCCGCCGAATGTTGGTGCGATGGCGGGCAATCACGTAAATGCCGCCTGCGATCACCAGCAGACGATAGGGCAGCGGTTGTTCCAAGCCGCAGACGAGAGCGATGGCCGTCAATGCTGCCAGTATCGAACTCAGGGAAACAATCCGGAAGGCCGCCAACGTAACGCCGAAAACCGCCACAGCGCCCAAACCTACGGGCCATGACATCGCCAGCAACACGCCGAGCCCCGTGGCAACCGACTTGCCTCCCGTAAAGTTGAGCCAGACCGAACGGCCATGCCCCAACAACACGGCAAGTCCTGCGAGACAAACAGCCCAAGGCTCTAGGCTTTGCAGGTCAAGCGCTGTCGGTGGCGTGCCCGATGAGACTGTCGAGAACCAAGGGTAAAACCAGCGGGCAAAGACGACTGCTCCCACACCTTTCAAGACGTCGACCAGAAGCACCACAAATGCAGGCCATTTGCCGAGCGTTCGCAATACATTCGTTGCCCCGGTGGATTTAGAGCCATGCTCCCGGATATCGATGCCCCTGATCAGTTTGCCCGCCAGATAGCCCGAGGGTGTGGAACCGAGGAGATAGGCGATCGTTAATCCAACTGCACCCGCCATCCAGAAAGCCATGGGAGTCACCTCGACGCTCTATTTTCAGGCAGTCATTATTTGGTCGTCACCGCAATCGGCCATTGGAACACGATTTACACTGATCGCGTCCTCGATGCCACGCGGCCTAAGGGCGAACAGTTCCATCCAAGCTTTAATGACTCTAGGATGCGCCTTATGCAGGGATCGCGTTTTGCCTTTGGACCATTCGTGCTTGATCCGGCTGCGGGAACGCTTCTTCGGAACGATGATCCCGTTGCCGTCGGCCACCGCGGGGTCAAGCTGCTTGCAGCGCTTGTCGGACGACCCGGCGAAATCTTGGGCAAGGCCGAGTTGATGGACGCGGCGTGGCCGGGCATATCAGTCGAGGAGGGCAACCTGACTGTCCAGATTGCGCAGCTGCGCAAGCTGCTTGGTCCGGCCGCGAACGGCGGTGAATGGATCTCCACGGTTCCGCGCATCGGCTACCGCTTCATAGGCGCCATCAACCAGCTTGGCGGCGTGAAGCGAAAAGCTTTGCCGCTGCCTGACAAACCATCGATAGCAGTGCTGCCATTTGTCAATATCAGCAACGATCCCGAGCAGGAATCCTTCGCCGACGGGCTGACGGAAGACCTGATCACCGACTTGTCCAGAATGCCGGGCCTGTTCGTCATCGCCCGCAACTCGGCCTTCGCCTACAAGGGAAAGGCGAGGGACGTAGGCGAGATCGCCGAGGAGCTCGGCGTACGCTACCTGGTGGAGGGAAGCGCAAGACGCGTAGCAGGGCACGTGCGCGTCAACGCCAAGCTGGTCGATGCGGCAAGTGGCGATCATCTATGGGCGGAACGCTTCGATCGCAGCCTCGACGATATCTTTGCCGTTCAGGACGAGGTCACCGGCAAGATCGTCGAAGCGCTGCTCGGGCGGCTGCGCGCACCGCCATCGCGCAATCGGCCCAAAAATCTCGAGGCTTACGATCTCTGCGTGCGGGCGCGCAGGCTGATGGATGATACGCCGCAGGCGGCGCGGGAAGCGCATCTGATGCTGACGCGCGCGATTTCCCTCGATCCCGACTATGCCGAGGCCTATCGCTGGCTTGCCATGAACCACTGGATGGGAGAGGTTCATTCCGGCGGACCAACGCAACCCACCCGCAGCCTTGCTTTGGAGCTGGCACGCAAAGCGGTCGCGATCGATCCCAATGATGCCGGCTGCCGTTGGATTTTGGCTTACTTGCTTGCCTATGAGCGCAGCTTTGCCGAAGCGGATGCGGAATTCGCCAAGGCGATCGAGCTCGACCCGAACGAGGCCGACACCTTTGCAGCACTATCCGACATTGCCGTCCTGGCCGGGCGGGTCGGGGAGGGCCTTGAGCATATCGCCAAGGCCTTCCGCCTGAACCCGTTTCCGGCAAGTTGGTACTATCTGACGCTCGGGCAGGCGCACTATGCCGCCGGCCAATACGAAGCCGCTGTTGAGACGCTGCGCAGCGACGAGACCTATCGCACGAGCTCACGCCGTTTCCTGGCGGCAAGTCTTGCCCAACTTGGCCGGCTCGACGAGGCGCGCGCCGAGGCCGAACTGTTCCTCGTCGCCAACCCGCATTTTTCAACCCGCCACTGGGCTGCGACCGAGCCATTCCGCGACGCTCGGACGCTTGAGCATTTCATTGACGGCTACCGCAAGGCCGGTCTTCCGGAGTGATGCTACCGCGCCTCATAGACGGCCCGGCTTAGATGGTGCCGGGCCGCGCGGAGGTGGTGAATTGGCTCGCGGAAGACAAAAAATCCTCTTCGGCGGTGGGGAGTTTTCCGTTTGGCGTCAGGTCGTCGACCGCTTTGGGAAGATCGCGCTTCAGTCGCCCCAAAATCTCTTGATGCGAAAGGCCGGTATTGGCAGCGATCTCGTTCAGAACATCTGAGCCCAGCGCTTCCGCGAGCTGGCCGTCATCGATGTCCGCATTCGGACCGGGCTTTACCCAAGACTCCGCCGTATCACCGTGACCATTCTGCTGAAACGTCTTCAGCAGATCGCCGAGACCGCCGCTGACGATACTGCCGGATGTCAATCCGCCGAGAAGGCCGCCGAGACCACCCGAACCGGCCAGTCCACCAAGAAGGCCACCAAGCCCGCCGGGCTGCGGGTTTCCCTCGCCACCCTGCTGAGGGTTCTGGATGCCCCGCAGAAGCTCTCCGATCTTGTCTCTGTTTTGGTAGCCGGCAACGGCAAGGACGGCGAGAAGCGCCTTCAATTGACCGCTCATCATGATGAATCCTCCTATGGTGCTCCAACGTGCACGCGACCCAAGGCAGAGCGCTGCATGGGCAGCAATGTCCAGAGTGGCCAAAGGTTCCGCCGGTTTGAAAACAAGGCCGCGCGGGCCGCATTCCTTCGACAATCTCGAAGGCTCGGCCGCCCACCTCAATTGCTCACGCCGCGGTCAGATTTCCGGGCAGCCTCGCCGGTTTGCGAAGGTCATTCGTTCCGGTCCGCGGCGCGTCATTCCCTGCACAACGATACTGCGGGGAGACATGCGTACGATCTGCGCCCTGCGAAGTCCTTCGCTGCGTGCGATGTCGAGAGCATCATCCGGATCGCATCCGCGCGGTCCGCGCCGATCATATCCGTCATATCGGTCACGATCGCGATTCCGATCGTAAACGCCGACGCCACCGGGGCGGACCCGCAACTCCAAGTCCTGCGCGGCCGCGATCGTCGGCGAGATCGTCAAGCCGCTTATCGCAGCCAAGCCGACCAGTACGCACTGAAGAGATTTCCGCATGAGTTCCTCCCATGATCCTATGTTTGTCGTAATGACAACATCGCCATGCGAGATTTGTTCCTTGAGGTAAGAGGGCTCGGTGCGGACGCCGAACGTGTCGTTCGTCTCATCGAAGGCGCGTCGCATGAATCCGATTCGATGCGGCGCGCTTTAAAGATCATTCGTTTCAAACAGCCATGTTCGACGCTGCCGACATCACTTCCCGAGGGGCGGGACCGCCGAACATATGGCGACCATCCTCCTCGACTTCCGTGAAACACCAGCGCACGACGCCATCCCGATCGAGCAGGAATTCGCCGACGAGTTGGCCGTGGCCGGTGGCGATCATCTGCTTGTCATCCTCGGTGATTTCATAGCCGTCCGCCTTGTCGAGGAATTCCGACGCCGCCATCGGGTCCATAGGCGCTGGAAGCTCGCCCGGCATGTCGATGCGCATCGACATCACCATGTTCATGCTGACTTTGCGCGGCCACTCATTCTCATCTTCGGTGAACTGAAGATTCGGCAGGCCGAAGGCCCTGTGCGATACCCGTTCCGGGTCCGAGGCCGCCAGCAAATTGGGAAGCGGATGGTAGCGGAAATAGAGGCGAGCGCGGTCGATCGGCGTGTTGACGATGGTCAGGCTGTCGATGCCTTTCTCCTGCAAGGCATCGGTGAGTTCAGCCATGGCGGCGATCTGCCGGCGACAGAAGGGGCAATGCAATCCGCGGAACAACCCGACGAGCACCGGCTTCTGGCCGCGAAAATCGTCGATGGCGACCTTGCCCTGGCGGGTGATCGCATCCAGCACCACGTTCGGCGCGCGATCTCCTGGCTGCAATGGTCTTGCGGCGTGGTTCTCCTGCATGTTTCGTTCCTCCCTTTATCTTCTTGAATCGATTTGCCTAATCGATCTCCGGCGATCACTGCAACGAGGACAAGTCAGTCGAGAAACGGCAGGACGACAAGCGTGCCTGGATCGAGGTTGTGGCGGATGCACACATCCTGTGCCAGCGTGAAATACCGTTCCGCCTCGTCCATGTCGTCATGCTCAAGGCTGAGTGTCGCCAATCCATCATAGCACGGAAAGAGCAGTTGCGGTTCATCAATTTCCTTCGCAACCTCAAGGGCTTCTTCGTAATACTTACGAGCTAGCTTTGGCTGCCCGTGGCATTGATGAATTTGGCCCAGCACGATCAGCGGCACGGAGAGATGGTCGCGCTGATCGAGCGCCCGGTCGATTTCGACGGCCTTTTCCGCAGCCGGTACACCCTCAGCGGCGCAGCGATCGGTGAAGGTGCAGCAGGCAACTGCGAGGTTGGCGAGAAGCCGCGCCTGGAAGCCGAGATCGCCGATACGGGTCGCAAGCTCCAATCCGCGCCGGCAGATCTTGATGGCGTTGGCTGGATCAACAATCGTGTAGAGAACGCCGAGATTGGAATAGGCGCGACAGGCAGCACTTTGCAGATCGGCTTTTTCGGCGACCGAGAGGCTGCGCTCCACTTCCTGCACGGCCTCGCGGCGACGTCCTAGCCGCGCAAAGGCCGCACCCTTGGTGTTCAGCGCCTCCGCCATCGCTCGCGCTGTCTCCCGTCCGGCCTCGGTCGTCCCGTCGATCGGCAGCGTTTGCAGGCATTGAAGTGCCTGCGTCGCCCACTCGGCGGCAGCGGCCTGATCCCCCATGCGGAAGGCCAGATGGCCACGCTCCTGCAGGACATGTGCACGTTCGACCGGCGCATCGATTGTCGCGATTATCGCTTCGGCTTCGGCCAAATATGTCTCCGCTTGATCGCGGCGTCCTGCATCGAGATGCAAACGGCCGACCTTGCGCAATATCCTCGCTGCGGCAATAGGGTCGTCTTTGGTGCGGTGGATCGCAAGCGCCCGCTGATAATGGTTCAAGGCGGCGTCGCGCAGGCCGGCGGGGCCGCAGAGATCGGCAAGGCGCTCCAAGAGCGCCAGTTGTTCCGGTGTCACCTCCGCCTCGTTTGCGAAGGCCGCAAGGGCCTGACGGTAGAGGCGCATTGCATCGTCATTGGCGTAGGCCTTGCGCGCCAGATCACCCGCCGCCATCAGATAGGTGGCCCCTTTGGCCTTTTCGGTGGTCAGGCTGAAGTGATGGCCGAGCTGCGCCAGGTGCTCGGGCCGATCGGGCGCTGCGCCATATTGACGTTCCAGAGCCCGGCCGATGCGTTGATGAAGCTCCATGCGCCGTTGCAGCAGGAGATTATGGTAGATGACGTCGTGCATCAGTGTCTGGCTGAAGCGATATCCCGGCGATCCGCCGGCATCGGGCCCGCGCAATTCCTCGATGATATTGGCATCGCAGAGATGATCCAATGCGGCATCGATGGCGGCTGGGTCGGTGGCGATGGTGCGGAGCAGGGCGGTATCGAACTTCGGGCCGACCACCGCCGCCTCTTGCGCCAGCCGTCTGATGTCCTGCGGCAGACGATCGACGCGGGCAAGCAACAGGGCTTGCAGGTTCACCGGTATATCGACGTCCGTGTCTTCCGCTGCGACATGCCAGCGCTGGCCGTCATTGTGCAACGTGCCCATGTCGATCAGCGCCCGAAGGATTTCTTCGATGAAAAGCGGATTGCCGCCGGCGCGGTCGAGGATACGCTTGCGCATCGTGACCGGCAACTTGCCTTGATCCTCGCCGAAAAACGCAGCAAGCAGCTTCTGCCCGTCGGCCGCAAACAGTGGTGCAAGACGCTGCACGGTGACGCTGACACGATTGGAGTCCAGTGGGTCGGTCTGCGATGTCGGCCGGTAGACCGCCAGCAGCATCAACCGGCTGCGCTCCAGCCGGTCCATCATGAAGCGAAGCACTTCCAGTGAGGCGGCATCCGCCCAGTGCAGATCCTCGATGACAAGCAGCAGGGGACCTTGCGCCAGCCGCCGCTCGAAGACGGTGCGGACGGCATAGAAGATCTGCCGCCGCAGCTGCTCCGGCTCGATGTACCGCAACGCGCCATCGGGATCGCCGAGGCCGAGGACATGCAGAAAAAGCGGCAGAAGTCCCTCGACCTCCTCCTGCGTCAGATCGAGCGCGCGGAAGCCCGTTGCCAGCGATTGCCGCGCCCTGTCGAGATCGTCCCGCTCGCCGATGCCGTAGGCGCTGCGCACGACCGCGCCGAGCGTGCCATAGGATTGTTCGCCGAGGGGAGAGCAGGTCGCCTTGCGGATGGCGAGGCCCTGGAAACGGGCGGCATTGCTGGCTATGGCGACGAATTCGTTGACCAGCCGCGACTTGCCGATGCCCGCTTCGCCGATCAGGCGGACGAGCTGCGCCGCACCACCGCAGGCAAGATCGAGGCATGTCAGCAACCGCGACATTTCCGTATCCCGTCCGATCATCGGCGCCTGAAGGCCGAAACTCTCGAGCCCGCGCGCCGTATGCGGCGCTTCCGACAGCCCTGTCAGCCGATGGACAAGGACGTTGCCGCTTTTGCCCCGCAATGCCTGCGCTCCGAGACTGTCGAAGGCAAAGGCATGGCGGGTGAGGCGATAGGTCAGTGGCCCGACAAGGATATCGTTTTCGCCGGCCATGGATTGCAGGCGTTGGGCGGTGTTCACCGTGTCGCCGGTCACCGAATAGGATTTTGTACTGACCGCACCGAAGCCGCCGGTAACGACAGGGCCGCTATTGATGCCGATATGCAGACGCAGCGGCACGCCGGCGCGGGCGTGCCAGCGCTCGCCGACCTGCGTCGCCCGACCGATCATATCGAGTGCGGCACCAAGCGCCCGGACCGGATCATCCTCATGGGCGACCGGCGCGCCGAACAGCGCCAGCAGCGCATCGCCGACGAATTTGTCGACGAAGCCGCCATAGGCTTCGACTGCCTGGGTCATCTCTTCGAACAATTCGTTCTGCAGCACCCGCATGACTTCAGGGTCGATCTGCTCGCTCAGGGTCGTGAAGCCGCAGAGATCGGCAAAGAGCACGGTCACCGGCCGCCGGTCGGCATCGCCCTCTGATTGAGGTAGCGCCTCGATCTTCGGCTTCGTTGCGGGTTGGACTTTACCTGATATCGACGCGCCACATTGGGGGCAGAAGGCAAAATCGGGCTGACAGGGATGGCCGCAGGCGTCGCAGGTTTTAGGCTGCCTTGCGCCGCATCGCGGACAGAAAGCAAAACCGCTTTGAATATCGAAACCGCAGCCGCTGCACTCCATCGGACGCATCTCACGAAACCCCGATGTACGGCTATTTCAGCCGCAACCAGCAGGCCTCAGAATAGGAAACAAGCATGAACCTGCTGCCCCAGGCCCGCAAGCACTAAACAAGCGGCGGACCGACGATGATGATCCTGGTCAGAAGATCTTAAGACAGCCAGGTCGCCGAGTGAGGTTCGAGAAACCATGTCACGATTAATGTGCTACGCTATCCCACGATAGAAGAAGAACGAAAGGGTAGGCCGATGGCATCGGGCAGCATTCACGTGAAGGTCGGCGGCGTGCTGCAAGATCACATTCAACAGCAGATCGGCGACGACGGCCTCTATGAGAATGCGAGCGAATACATTCGCGCCCTGATCCGACGCGATTTGCAAACGCGCGACGAGGCATGGGATGCCCTGCAAAAGGAACTTGCGCCCGCGATGCGTGCCGAAGACAGCGAGTTTGTTGCCGTTGCCGCTGAAGACGTTATCCGCCGCAATAAGCGCCGCTGACACTTTCGGCATAAATACATGATCGAGACGTCAGTCTCGATCATGAGGTCCCCGGCTAGGCATAGACGATGACTGCGGGCCGCAGGATCGCACGGCTTGCTTTTGGGGTGTTCGATCACCGGCCGTTACTGCCGAAGGGTGTCGGCGAGCCTTGCAACCCGGCAGTGAAGGAGCACCGGCCGGTCCACGTCGATCATCTCCTCGATCCTGGCATCGAGTTCGCTCGGGCTCTCGCAGCGAAGGCCGACGGCGCCATAGGCTTCCGCGAGCTTGGCGAAATCGGGCAGCGAGGCCGAATAAGCGCGCGATCGACCATTGCCATCCGGTACCTGACCCCATTCTCGCGCCATGCCCGGATGCTCACCGCTCAAGACGAAGATCTTGATCGGCGCTTGATGCTGTATCGCCGTCGACAGCTCCTTCATCGTCGTTTGCACCGACGCGTCGCCGGCAATGTCGATGACAAGGCGGCCGGGATTTGCGAGCTGCGCGCCCAGCGCAGCAGGAAGACCGAAACCCATCGTCCCCAATCCACCAGAGGTAATCCAGCGATTGGGTTTGTCGAAACCGAAAAACTGCGCCACCCACATTTGCTGACCGATCTCCGTAGCGATGATGGGGTCGTGCGGCTTTGTCAGCGCATGCAGGCGCTCCAGGGCATGTTGCGGCATGATTGCATGGTCCAGCCGCTCGTAGGAAAACGAATGGTGGGCTCGCCAATGATCGATCTGTGTCCACCACGCCCGCAACCGCTTCTGGTCGGGGACGGAGGAAAGCGACCGCCAGGCATGGATCATATCCGCCAGCACATGCGCGGCGTCACCTTGAATGCCGATATCGACGGGAACGCGTTTGTTGATCGACGAGGTATCGATATCGATCTGGATTTTCTTCGAGTGAGGCGAAAATTCATGGACGCGCGAGATCGCAAGATCGTCAAACCGCGCGCCGATGGCGACCATCAGATCGCACTCGCCGATTGCCATATTGGCTTCATGCGAGCCGTCCTGTCCGGCAACCCGCAGCCAGTTCGGCCCGGTGGCGGGATAGGCTCCAAGCCCCATGACGGTGGACGTTACGGGAAAGCCGGTGAGGTCGACGAACTCACGCAACACTCTCGACGCCTCCGGTCCGGAGTTGATGATGCCGCCGCCGGTATAGATGATGGGGCGCCGGGCTTCGGCCATCAATGAGATCGCCGCTCGGATCGCGTTTTGATCGCCTTGCATTGCCGGCTGGTAGCTCGGCAGAGGAGATATTTTGTCAGGTGAGACGTAGGTCCCGCTGGCGAAGAGCACGTCCTTCGGCATGTCGACGAGAACAGGACCGGGTCGACCGGCCGCCGCGATCCGGAAAGCCAGATGGATCGTTTTGGCCAGATCGTCGATGTGTTGGACCAGGAAATTGTGCTTTGTGCAGGGGCGGGTGATGCCGACCGTATCGCATTCCTGAAAAGCGTCCGTGCCGATCAGACTTGTCGGCACCTGGCCGGCGAGGCAGACGAGCGGAACGGAGTCCATAAGGGCATCCTGCAGCGCCGTAACCGCATTTGTAACGCCTGGTCCTGATGTCACCAGCATGACGCCAACTCTTCCGGTCGAGCGGGCATAGCCTTCGGCTGCGTGTCCGGCGCCTTGCTCATGGCGCACCAGGAAATGTTTGATGTCCTCCTGTTGGAAGATTTCGTCATAGATCGGCAGCACCGCTGCGCCGGGGTAACCGAAAATGTGTTCGACGCCGTTGTCGCGCAGCGCCTGCAGAACGATCTCGCCGCCGTTCATGCGACGATCAGAAGGGTTGTTGAGAGAAGAGTTGGCTGTCTCGCCGGTCATATCTGGGTTCCGTCGTGAGTGAGGTGATGGTGCGACGGGGCGTAAAAAAAGGCCCCGTCAGGGACCTGTTTTCGGCGCATGGGTGGCTATTGCCGGACGATCAGATCGTCCTGCCCATGCGCGATATCACCACTACGAGAACCATTGCGATTTTCATGGGCGATAGAGCTAGCTCCAAATCTACACGTCGTCAACGGCGTCTCTGCGTAGATTGTATCTGTGGTTGAGAATACTGGATCGGTTGGTTGATCAGTGACGAGGCAAGGGCAGGGGGCAACCCGTTCGCAACCTATCGACAAGGCAAACTCTGCCCGTACGATCGCCACTAAGCGATTTCGACCACGTCTTCCAGTGCGCCCCGGTCAGGGTTTCCGAGCTAGCCGCTGGCGTCGGTCCCGGCGCGAACCCAAGTTCTATGAAGAGGTATGTGCGCCATCGAGGATCTGCCGCGGCGCGGCGACGGAATGACGCTTAACGAGCGAGCATTCGAGCTTCGCAATGGGATAGCGCTTGCCGGGCGTACTTTCCGGGTTGAGATGTTCGATCGCCCATTGCCCCATGGCAAGATGCGGAAGGACCGAAGTCGTCAGCGGCGGTACGAGATGTCGTGAAATTTCCTCGTCGTCATAACCCACCACCGACATGTCCTGGGGAATGCGAAGCCCTGCATCCTTGAGCGCTTCGTAGCACCCGATGGCAGTCCGGTCGTTCTGGCAGAAGATCGCGGTGGGCGGCTCTTTCAGAGCAAGCAGTTTCATCGTGGCGGCATAGCCGGCACCGGCCGACCAGTCGCCCTCAATAACCAACTCCGGATCGAAGGGTATATCGGCGGTCGCGAGCGCGCGGCGATATCCCGTCAGCCGGTCCTGCGCAGCCTGCATCCAGGTTTCGCCGGTGATCGTCGCGATGCGATGGTGCCCGTGCATGATCAGATGCCGGGTGGAGCTCTGGCCTCCGGCGATCTCGCTCGGCACCACGGCGGGAAAGGCATGGTCCGCCGTATAACAGTTCAGCAGGACCGTCGGTATGTTGAGCTCGCAGACATAGGAGGGAAGCTCTACCTGGCGGGTATAGATTGTCATATAAATGAGCGCCGATATGCCTCCGCTCGTCAAAGCCTCGATGGCCTTCGGCTCCATGACCGGATCACTGAGCGTCTGGGCTACCAAAAGGACATTGCCGGCGTTCCAGGAGGCTTGCCGCGCGCCTTCGATCGCAACGATCGCTTCCGGGCTGGTGGCGAGTTGATCGACGGCGAAACCGATGATGTTGTCCAGTCCCGAATAAGAGGCCTTCGTCGCATAGGTCTTCTCCATGTAGCCGAGCGCACGCGCCGCCTCCCATACGCGATCGCGCGTCTGCTGGGAGATACGGGTGCCGGGCGTGTCGTTGAGGACGAAGGAGACGGCCGCCTGCGAGCAGCCAGCCGCCGCGGCGATGTCCATCATCGTCACGCGCACAGGCTTATTCCTCTTTTGGGTCTTGGGTTTTCGCATTCGTGGAAACTGTCTCTGCTTCAGATAATGGGGGTAGGGTGATTGATTGTCGTTTTCTGATAATAATATTAGCATCTATCTGAAAGCGTTGGCAATTGCATGAATTGATTCAACACCACCGGTTATTGGCAGCTTCCAGTACGAAATTGCAGCCCTGACCACTGGGCGATGAAATGTTTGGATCTGCATTGATAATACTATTTACTAATTAAAATTCTTGTATACCGTCAGGGAGCGATCGGAACCTATGCCACTCGTCGCTTTGCGACGGCCCTGGGAGGGGGCGCATCCGGCCGGCCGTAAATCGGAAACGGGCCCGTGCAACTGCGGCCCCTCGGGAGGTGTATTATGAAACAGCTGAAACGCAATGCAGCCTTGTTTTTCGCCGGGTTGATGCTGAGCGCGGCGCCGATTGCCGTATCGCATGCTGCCGATAAACCGACACTTGCATTCGTCGTCAACGGCGCATCCGACTTCTGGAAAGCCGCAGAGGCGGGCGTGAAGAAGGCGCAGGGCGAGATGCCAGACTACCAGATGGAGCTGAAGTACCCTGAGCAGGCATCTGTCGCCGTTCAGCAACGCCTTATGGAAGACTTGGTCAGTGCCGGCGTCAAGGGGGTCATGGTCTCCGCGGTCGATCCCAAGACCCAGACGGACGGCTTGAACAAGATCGGCTCGCAGACTGCTCTCTTCACGACCGATAGTGACGCGCCGCAGACCAACCGCGTCGCCTATATCGGCTCGTCGAATATCGACGCCGGCATGCAGGCGGCCGAAATCGCCAAGAAAGCGATGCCTGACGGCGGCAAATGCATCGGCTTCGTCGGCCTGCTGGGCGCCGATAATGCCAAAGAACGTATCCAGGGCATGAAGGACGGCCTGAAGGGCACGAAGATCGAGCTGACAGATGTCCGCGGCGACGATATCGACCAGACGCGCGCAAAGAAGAATGTCGAGGACGCGCTGGTGGCCAGCCCCGACGTCACCTGCATGGTCGGCTTCTACTCCTACAATACGCCGCGCATCTATGAGGCGCTGCGTGACGCCGGCAAACTGGGCCAGATCACCGTCGTCGGCTTTGATGACGATCCGATCACGCTCGGCGGCGTCAAGGAAGGCACGATCGCAGCGACCGTCGTGCAGCAGCCGTTCGAATGGGCCTATCAGGGTATGAAGCTGATGGCGGCCTACCTCAAGGGCGACAAATCAGGCGTTCCCAGCAACGGCTTGATCATCATCCCGACGGTGATCATCGGCAAGGATGACGTTGACAAGTATGCCGCCAGCCTGAAGGCTATGTCTGGAAAATAACTCTCCTTCGCGGCGGCGGCACTTGCCGCTGCCGCGACAGACGTGTCATGCCGACACAGCATTAGTTGCCATGGACAGGCGATGAACCACAGCTCCGACATCCCGTCACCGGACCCGCTTACAACGCCGTTCCTTTCGCTTTCCGGCGTTGGCAAGACCTATCCGGGCGTCGTTGCGCTTGAGGGCCTGTCGATCGACATCATGCCAGGAGAGGTCATCGGCCTCGTCGGCGAGAACGGAGCTGGAAAATCGACGCTGATGAAGATTCTTGGCGGCGTGATCGCACCAGACCGAGGCACGATCCTGCTCGACGGCACAGAGCTTCGTTTCCTCACCGTGGAATCGAGCATCGCATCCGGCATCGCCTTCGTGCACCAAGAACTCAATCTCTTTGAGAATCTCGACGTTGCTGCCAATATCTTCCTGGGCCGCGAACCGCTGAAGGCGGGACCTTTCAAGCTCGTCGATCGCGATCGACTGCGAGACATGGTGAAGCCGCTCTTGAAGCGGGTAGGGGCGCATTTTTCCGCCGACACGCCCGTGGCATCGCTTTCCCTTGCCGAGCAGCAGATGGTGGAGATCGCCAAGGCGCTGTCCATCAACGCCAGGCTCGTCATCTTCGACGAACCCACGTCCAGCCTGCCGCTGGCCGAAACCGAGCGGCTCCTGAGCATCATCAAATCGCTGAAAGCCGATGGCATCAGTGTAATTTTCATCTCGCATCGCCTTCACGAGGTTGAGCGGGTGGCAGACCGGGTCGTAGTCCTACGCGACGGCACGCTTGTGGGCACGCTCGCCAAGAAAGACATCGGCCACGACCAGATGGTCAAGCTGATGATCGGCCGGGTGCTTGCGGCCCGGACCGCAAAACCGCAGCGCTCGCCCGGCTCGGTTGCGCTGAAGGCAAGCGGCGTGCGCACCGAGGCCTATCCCGCCCGTCCCGTTGATCTGGAAATCCGGTATGGAGAAATCATGGGGCTTGCAGGGCTCGTTGGGTCGGGCCGCACCGAGCTTGCAAAAGTACTCTTCGGCATCGACCGGAGCTACGGCGGAGCCATTCTGCAGGACGGGCGGCAAATTGCGGTCAGCTCTGCCCGGGACGCCGTCGCTCGTGGCATTTTCCTGGTACCGGAGGATCGCAAGCGCAACGGCATACTTCTTGATTTCCCGATCGCCCAGAACATAACTCTTGCCGATCTCCCCAAGCTCTCCAGCCGCTTCATGCTTTCTGCCGAGCGGGAGAGGGCGGCCGCCGAAAAGCAGCGCGTTCGCCTTGGTATCAAGGCGCCCTCCGTTTCGACGCGAACCGGCACTCTGTCCGGCGGCAACCAGCAGAAGGTGGTGCTTGCCAAATGGTTGTCGATGAACCCGAAGGTGATGATCTTCGACGAGCCGACACGCGGCATCGATATCGGCGCGAAGAACGAGATCTACGGCCTGATGCGAGCGCTTGCCGATGCCGGAGTGGCGATCCTGATGATATCAAGCGACATGGAAGAGGTGATCGGGGTTTCCGACCGCATCGCCGTCATGCACGAGGGCCAGATCGCAGGCATATTGGAAGAGGACGAAATCAGCCAGGAAAGCGTCCTTTTGCTTGCTGTCGGCAAAAGGGTAAAATAGCGGCTGCGGCCCATATAAATAAGTATCGGGGATGAATCGCGAATGGTCAAAAAAGATCTCGGACTGCTGCTTTTGATCGTCGTCGTCGGCATTGTCGTCGCCATCATCAATCCGCGCTTCCTGCTGCCGATCAACCTGGCCAACACCGCCAACTTGATCGGCCTGTTCGGCATCCTGTCGATCGGTCAAGCCTTTGTCATCATTACAGGCGGTATCGAGCTTTCCGTGGGCTCGCTCGTAGCACTTCTCGGTGTGCTGTTCGTCGATTTCATCGCGGTCCAGGATATGTCATGGATGCTGGCGCTGCCGTTCATTCTCGCGCTCGGCGCGGTCATAGGCGCCGTCCACGGCTGGCTGATCACCCGGCTCAACCTGCAGCCCTTCGTCGTCACCCTCTGCGGCCTCCTGATCTATCGTGGGGCAGCGCGCTTCTATACGGCCGACGGAACGGCGGGCTTTGCTTTCGGCCAAAATTTCCCTGACCTCGAATTCCTGACCGCCGGACGGTTTTACGGCGTTCCCAACACCTTCATCGCACTCGTCATCATTGCCGTGGTCATGTGGATCATGCTGCATCGCTCTGTCTTCGGACGTTATCTTTACGCGATCGGGAAGAACGAGGAGGCGGCCCGCTATTCCGGTATCCGTACCGGCCGCATGATCATGTCGGCCTATGTCATTTGCGGGCTGCTGACGGCGCTATCGGCAATTTATTTCGCCATGTACACGCGCTCGATCTCGCCGGCGAGCCATGGCCAGTTCTACGAACTCTACGCGATTGCCGCTGCCGTACTCGGCGGCTTTTCGCTCCGCGGCGGCGAGGGGTCGATCGTCGGCGTCGTGCTGGGCACGGTCCTGCTCCAGGAGTTGCAGAATCTCGTGAATCTACTGGGTATACCCTCGTCGTTGAATTTCGCTGTCATGGGTGGCGTCATCCTCATCGGCGTCCTGATCGACCAACAATGGCACGCGATCCGTGCAAAGCGCCGCCTTGTCTTTGCTGCCCGGCAGACCGAAACCCGTCTTTCGAACGAAGGCAGTTTGCCAGTGGTTGCCAATCAGGACTAGGTCAGTGGATGGGGCCATGCGTGTCGTGATCTTGCCCCGTTGAGACAATCCGTTTCAGGAGGGCAGCATCCGGCCATTCGCCAACGAGCGATCTTGCGGCGTTCATCCATATCGATCTGGGAGTAGGTGCGCTTCATGTCTCGTTCCTTGCAGGGATAAACCGTTGTTATCTATTGCAAGTCGCACTTCATCCTTGAACCCACCCGGCTACACATATATATCGCATAAGATAGATTATGGAACATGCAGCCTAATGAAATAGCCTCTCAGACCGCTGAAGATGCGGCTATCGCCGATTGGCGTTACGATTTAGATATCAATGTGTTCGCTGGCGAAGTTACGATTTCGGTAGAGTATGAATTCGAGATTTCCCGATGTACAACTGTCGAGATGTCTTGCCTGAGGCTGCGCGTCCAATTCGGCATTACACACATCAGGTTTGATTGAGAACAGTCAGCATGCCTCCGAAATCGATCAAGGAACCCTTCTCTTGCAAGAGCACAATCCGGGACTCCACCAGTTCCTTTAACTGACTACTCGTTGACTTGAACCCAAGCCCGCGCGCGACCGCATTCACCGCCTGATCTACGGTGGCCCCGAGGCTCGTTCTGATGACTGTGATAAGCCCTTCGTCAATTTCCATCGGCGGCAGCATTTCGATCCGACGCAGGCTGAGAGACGTGACGCCGCTACGATCTCTGAGCGTGATGTCCTTGTCCGGCCAAAGCAGAAACTCTCCGTCGCGCACGATCTCCTGAGAATTCTGGGCGATCGTGATCGCCGCGCCGACATGGGCATCGATCCGGTTTCCCGCCCGCTGAAGACCCCAGGCCGACCTGATGCGGGTGACGACCTCGTCCTGATGCACTGGTCCTTCTGCTCCGACCGTTTGCTTTACCAGCGCGATCACCACGCCGATCGGCGCTTCGTGAAGTTCGCCTACGATATTCGGTCGCAGCACGGCCTCCTGATACAAGGTTGCGCTCGAAATTTCGTCGACGATAACCGGCTGCAGACCAATCTCTGTAACGTCCGCACGTTCGATAGTGACGACCTCGACCGGTACCGCTCGCCTCGACAGGTGTTCCTCTGTTCCCGACCTGACGTCGGCCTTGGCCCGCTCGATGGCGGCAACGAGGCGTTCAAGTTCCGCTTTGGGCCTTTGGAACCAGTCTGCACTCCAGATGCGATAGATATTCCAGCCATGATCCTCGAGGACCGCCTGTCGAAGCCGGTCTCGGTCACGAGCCGAACGCGAGTCATGGTATGCGGCGCCGTCGCATTCGATCCCCAGAATATATCTGCCCGGTATCTGCTCGTCGGCCACCGCCAGATCTATGAAGAACCCGGCGATTCCAACCTGCGGATGGACCTGATAGCCCCTCTCCTTAAGCGCAGCCATGACCTGTTCTTCAAAGACGCTGTCCATGCCACGGTCGGTGCGCTGGGTCATCGAAAGCCTGCCCGTCCGAGCGTAATGGAGAAACAGTTTGAATGCGAAGACGCCTTTGCCTTTTCCACGTTCGAGATCGATGTCCTCGTCGGTGATCGAAGCGTATACCTCGCAGCGCCGCTTCGCGCGGCTGATAAGAACA
Source organism: Rhizobium sp. CB2179 (assembly GCF_057653455.1). Lineage (NCBI taxonomy): Bacteria > Pseudomonadati > Pseudomonadota > Alphaproteobacteria > Hyphomicrobiales > Rhizobiaceae > Rhizobium > Rhizobium sp. CB2179. The sequence goes on from NZ_CM172781.1 coordinate 1,921,566, forward strand.
TTGAGACGACGTTCGCCTCCCTCGGCTCCCAACGGCCCGAAGCGCATGCTCATTGGCGCGCCACTTGGCCCCTTGGCATAGGCGACGGAAATGAGGATGACGTCGCGCTCGTCGCCCTGAACGTTTTCAAGGTTCTTGATGAAGAAAGGCTCGCTCGGATGCGAGTGGAAGAACTCCTCGGTTTCTGGGTTGAGGCGTCGCAGCAGTTCCAACTGGTCCTGGATCTCTCGACGCTGCTTGATGGAGAATGCCGCGACGCCGAGCGACAGGCTCGGCGATTGAAGCGCATGCCGTATGATCGCTTCGGCGACGACCTTAGCCTCTACCTTGTTGACGCCATCCTCGAAGACGCCGCCAGGCACATGCTGAAAGCGGAGGCCCATGCCCGCCTCGGCCGTATAAGGACTCGGTACAATGAAGAGCTTGTTATCATAGAACTGGCTGTTTGAGACCGCGATCAGAGACTGATGGCGGCTTCGGTAGTGCCATCGGAGCATCTTTTCCGGAAGGCCTCGGGCGGAAAAGAGTCCCAGGATACTTTCAATATCTGACACCTGAGCGCCGTCCTGGGCGTCGTCGTCATCCGACGTGCTGGAGGTCAATTTCGAGAAGAAACGGGTCGGCGGCAACTGACGCTCGTCCCCAACCACGACCACCTGTTTAGCGCGGGCTACCGCTCCCAACGCGTCTACCGGCTGAATTTGACTGGCTTCGTCCATGACGAGGAGATCGAACTGCAGAAGACCGGGCGGCAGGAACTGTGCTATGGAAAGCGGGCTCATCATGAAGACTGGCTTAAGGGCCTGTATCGCTACGGACGCGCGCTGCATGAGCTGGCGGATCGGCATGTGACCGCGACGGCGCGCCATCTCTCCCCTAAGGACTCCGACAGGACCGATCCCACTGACGGCAGGAATTCGTTTGTGGTGAGCGCGGACGACCTCAAGACGGGATAGCGCCATTCTGCTCCGGTCCAATGTCGCGAATTCGTTCACGAGTCGCCCGTGCACCTCGCCGTCGAAACGAGATAATTCGGGGTCGGCGGAATGCTGATGTCTGAGGATCCCTTCGTAGATCGCCATCTCCACATATGGCACGACGTCATCCGGCTTCACCCGCCCATCTTCGAGGCGTTCAACAACAAGACCGACGCCGGCGTTCGCAGCGTCTTCCGCTCTTCCGCGATAGGCGGCCCATTTGGATAGGTGCTCCTCGGTCTCGACCCATTTCGCGAGCTTTTGCGCGACCGTCGCAAGCTCCGTCTGTCCGATTTCGTGCGCGCCGAACACAATCGACACATCCGCCTTCAGGAAGCCGAGCAAAGCTTGGAGATCGTGTTGAAGGATCGCTCCTCTCGCCAATGCATCGCGAGCTTTCACAGCCACCGCGGGGCGGTCGGATACGCGCGAGCTTAGCAGGCGGATGTCGGAGTTGTGTGAAATCCACTCAGTCGTGCGAGACAGCAGCGACCAGTCCGACTCCGTCCCCTTCCAAAGCGGACCGAAGGAAGCCCGGCCGAGGGAGTCCAGCCGCTCCAGCGTGGATTTCAGGCCGCGCGCCAATGCGAGCAGCTTCAATAGCGCAAGACGGTGTGCGTTGGTTTCCGGAACAGAGCGGACCAGCGTCAGGAAGACCTTGTGGGCATCGGCGATTTCGCGGGCGAATTGCGATGTCTGTGTAAGCGAGACGCCATCTGGGCCTGGAGCGTCCGAAAACAAAACTGACGCCTTCTCACCAAGATCCTTCCATAGACTGAGCAGAAGACGTCGCGACTCGTCCAGCAGCGCCCTCACCTGCTCACAACGGCCCGCTACCGACGTCCTGTCGGAGAGACGGCCGGCTATCAACCGTGCTTCGACACCGACACCGCGCAGGCTTCGCATCCAAAGTACGAGGTTTTCAAGCGGCTTCGGGTCCGACTTTTCTCCGCGCCAGTCCGCTCCGAAAGCAGATCTGCCGAGGCTGTCGCCGTCCTTGATCGCAGCGCGGGCGCTCTTGCCCTTCTGGAGAAGATCAAGGATTCGAACAGTTTCGTCGGGCGAAGTCTCGTTGGGCATCACGCTGCGCAGAAGCGCCTTTGCCTTGCGCCACTCACCGCTCATGAACCTGAAGAGACGCTTGCCATGGACGGCGACCGCTGCCCGCACCTGCATAAGGTCGATATCCCAGGCCTGCTCAGAGATCTTGCCTTCAAGCTCGGCACGAATACGCCGAAAGTCTCCCACGGCCTCAGCGAGATCGGAGGCCTGGTCAAGGCCTCGTTCCCAGATGGCGGCAACGAAGGCGTCGGGGCTCGCGTCCGGGGCTTCGGCTACGCGCTGTCCGATGACGATGAGCCGATCAATCGATGCCAAGGTCGGAGAAGCATTGACGCCGAGCAGGGTACGCAACGCGCCCGCGCCCGCCAGGAAGCGCGGCAGCACAGACGCAAGCTGTTCGATCGTGGCAAACCCGCTTTGTGAGAAGTCTGCAGAAAGACGGACGAATTGCGTGGCAATCGGCTCCGGATCAGATTCCCATGCGGACCTCGTCATGCGGGCCGCGACTTCGGCCGCGTATGTCGAGAATTCGGCGCCGCCAACGACAAGATCGCGTACCCGATCCAGTTCGGTCGCCCATGCGTCGTTTGCCAATGCCTCCGAAGATATCTCCGAAGGACACGAGGCGACCCTTTCCGCGGTCGACGCGATGTCCATAAAGTTTGCCAGCGAGTGAGGCGATGATAGTTCGAGCGTCTGCGATACGTCATCCATCTGGCTGCGCAATTCAGCCAGTTCCGTGGCCGCCGTTTTCAATCTCGTCGTCAGACGTTCAAGATCGAGCGGGGTAACTCCGGTAAGCCCGACGCCGTACCACGGATGGTGCTTTGGCAGGCCGATGTCCTTGATGCGTTCAGCAAGTTCCGTCAGCAGCGCCTTCGCCCGCTCGCGCACCTCCGGCGTCCAGTCCGCAGCAACCGGCAGATCGATATCCGATGGAGCCATGCCCTCGCGACGCAGCCTTGCAAGGTGTCCCATGACTTGGAACGGGGAAAGCGAGTAGGGTTGATACACGCGGTGAATGCGTGCCGGATGGGCGTTAAGTAAATCGCGTGCGTCCGTGAGGCGCTGGTCGAGCGCACTGCCGGATTCCCCTTTGGGCGTGCCGAGCTCCCAAGTATGCTGCAGCTCTGCGAGGACGGCGCGCTTGTTCGCCTTGTTACTATGGAGTTCGAGGCAGGCTTCACCGACGCTCGCCTGGTCAAGGCGTCGTTTCACGACCTCGAGCGCCGCCATCTTTTCGGCTACGAACAGCACCGTCTTGCCGTCGGCGACCGCCGACGCGATAATGTTGGCGATTGTCTGGGATTTTCCCGTGCCCGGCGGGCCTTGAATGACGAGGTCCCTCCCTCGCCTGACTTCGTGGATCGCGGCCGTCTGCGAACTGTCGGCATCGACGATATGCGTCATCTCGGAAGGCGAAATGTGCTCGTCGATCTTGACGTCCTCGCCAAGCAGCTGTTCGCCGCCCTCGAAGCCATCGGAAACCAAACCGATGATGAGTGGCAGCTCGGTGAACTTGGCATCCTTAGGCCAGAGCGTGGGATCAAGGTCTCTGTACATGAGGAATTTGGCGAAGCTGAAGAAACCGAGCACGATGTCGTCGGGTTGGACGGACCAGTTTGGCTTCATCGAGATGCACGCCGCCACCTTCGCGGCGTAGTCCTCGAATGTGAAGTCGTCGCTCGCCTCGAACGCCGGCATTGAGATCTGATGGACACGGTCGAGAAAGGCCTCGAGGGAGAGGTTTGAAGCGAGGTCCTCCTGGCGCGCTCGAAGCTTGAAGCGCTCGGCTGCGCTGCCACGCTCCAACGACACCGGCACGAGGATGAGCGGTGCGTAGCGGACGTTCTCCGCATTGTTGGGATCGATCCACTTCAGAGTGCCCAGCCCGAGGAACAGGATATTCACCCCCTGCTCTTCCTCTAATGTCCGGGCATCGAAGTAAAGGTCCAGCAGACGCTTCTGGAGAGCATTTGGCGTCATGCGGGTCTGGAGCTTGGTGTCGCCATGACGGACAAGCCGACCGTCGCCGTCGCGCTCATCATCGTCCGGGAGCGCGAGTTCGATCAGTTCGTCACCGTCGCCGTCATCCTTGGATTCCCGCCCCTTCGCCCCCGCCAGGAAAGTCATGGTCCTTCCATCGGTCACAAGGATCCGAAACACTTCGGACGACTTCTCGTCGACAACGTCGATGGTTTTCGCACTTTTCGAAAAGCGGGGAACGTTCAAAAGGCGGTTGCGCGCAGAAAGGTCAAGTAGTTCGGTTCTGGCCTTTTCGATCTTGGCTTCTACGGACAGATTACTTTGAAAGATGGACGTTTCATTCTGCTCAGATGCGCCGTCTGCCATGTCGATCATATTCTCGCTCCCTGCTAACCTTTAGATGCAGTAAATCGATCAATCAGTCTAGCAGGACGTGTAGTCATGTTAGGTCAGTTGGCTCTTCCCGGAGAGCGATTCGTGCGGCCGGTGCCGCCGGTTGGCAGCAATGTTCGGGCGGCGAACGACATTGGAATGGACTCCCGGACGCTCCCTGCTGGCGCTGGCGGCGCGCAGTATGGGCGGAACCGCTGATGCGGCGAGCTGCCAGGAGGCCGCTCTCGGAAGTTTGAGACCAGACCTATGTGTTGCTTTGACGGGATTTGATGGAAAGCAAGCACGTGGGGCTCGCCGCGGCTATTCCTCAAGTGTCGAGATGACTTTCGATGGTCTTTGCAGCTCCGAGGCGGCGGCGGTTGCCGCTGCATCGGCGGGACCGCCGGAAACATGAACGGTCGGCGTTGCAAACTGGATGCCTTTTTCCGCGAATGTCTTCTTGAGCATGGCAAGGGCCTTTCGGCGAACGCCGAACTGTTCGCCGGGTTTGGTCATAAACTTCAGCCGTATCTGCACACCATAATCGGCCATCTGCTCGATCCCTTGCATTTTCAAGGGCTCGATGATGTTAGGCCCGAGTTCGGCATCCTCCAGAAGCTCAACGCCGATGCGCTTGATGGTCTTGCGGACCTCCTCGAGGTCGCTGTCATAGTTCAGGGTGAGCGTAATGATGTCGATGACCCAGTCACGGCTGAGGTTTTGCACCGCGCCGAGTTCGCCGAAGGGAACGATGGTGACCGGGCCGCGGTGATGGCGCAAGCGGATCGATCGCAGCGAGAAACCTTCGACCGTCCCCTTATATTTCGCCGCCTGGATGTATTCGCCGATGCGAAAGGCATCGTCGAACAGATAAAAGACGCCGGAGATGATGTCCTTGACGAGTGTTTGGGCACCGAAGCCGACGGCTATGCCGACGACCCCGGCGCCCGCCAGCAGCGGTCCGATCTGAATGCCAACGGCATCCAGGATCATCAGGAAGCCGACAGCGCCGATCGCCAGAAACAGCACATTGCGAAGAATGGGAAGGAGGGTATTCAACCGCTGACGCCGGCGTGCGTCGGGTCCCTCCTGATGCCCCGCCTGCACGCTTCGCGACGCCACCGCCATCTGACTGTCGATCAACGTGCTTGCGAGCTTCCAGATAACGTCGGTCACCAGCAGCACGATAACGATGCGGATTCCTGCGCGGATCAAACGCGTGGTCACCGTTTCGGCTGCGGCGAGATCACTGAGATTGACATTCCACGCGCGGGCAATGAGCAGCGCGGCGACCACGATGAGGCCGTTCCGCAGCGTTTGCATGATGACAACAGACCATCCGACGATGGCCGGATCCTCGACCGCCTGCCCCTCCCCGGATTGAATAATGCGCCGAATGATATCACGAGCCACCGCAACGGTAAGAGGCAGAAGCGTAATGATGACCACCGTCCAGAATGCCCCGTGGAGCCCGGACACCCATAACAGCCACGATACTATGATGCTCGCGCTGAAGCCGACACAGACCAGCCGGCTCACCGGCGGCCCGTCGGAACGAAAGTGCCGCAGCCAGATCATAACGATCAGAGCGATTGAAACGACACCGAGCCATGCTGCGGTAAAGAGGTCGACCAAGATGGGTGAAGCCCCGATCGTCCCGATCACTTCAATAGCGGCCCAGCCAGCCGCCAGCACAGCGACGATTCCGAGGAGCCAGTAGTACCAGAACCAGGCAAGTGAGGTGACCAACGTCAGAAGCCGCATATGCGGCAGGCGGGCGCCTGGTGCGATGACAATACGGCCCACGAGCACGCCAAGGCGCACCATGAGCGCCGCTGATAGCAGGATGAGGGCGATATCGCGAAACACGGCAGGCCATGGAAAGAGGATAAACGCGCCGAGACTTCCGATCAGGTAACCGACCAACGCCAGAAGACCCATTGAAAGCCGGGCGGCGTGGAGCCTGATCCGCTGCCGGACTGTGTCGGCAGGCGCGTTCAGCACGAAATGGAGCAGCCCTCGCCCTGACCACCAGGCAAGGCGCTGCGCAACGAACCCGCCTGCGACGAAGAGTATGACCGCCAAGATCAGGCCGACCGGTTCGATACGATCATCCGTTTGGAAGACCCGGATCGCCGACTGGATCTGCCCGGGAAGGGTCGGAACGGCACCGACGAGTGTGAGCAACCTCTGGCGCAAATCCTGTAGTGACGTTGCAATCGACGTCGGTGCCGCCTCTTGCGAGACTGCTACCGGCTGCGCCGGTTCCTGATTGCCCGGAACGATCCGATTAACCAGCGCTCGTCCGGAATCATCATTCGGCAATTCGATAATAACCCGGATCGGCGCCGAGGAATTGGTCGGCTCAGCCGCCGATGCGGGGTTTGCACTCGCCAGCAGAAGCGTTGAAAATACCACCGTCAGGAATGCGCACACTCCTCGGCGGGGATGACGGTCGTCGTTGATGCGCATATAGCCGTGGTCCCCGCGACGGTGTCGTCGCTTTTGCTGGGTTGGTCGAAACTTCGGACTTTGTGAAGCGTTGCACGACCAACGTCAATCGACGAACCCGTCTGGCGGACGCAGACTGCGAACCAAGGGCCGGACGGCTTTAAGACCGCAAGCTTCTGAAGGCCTCCCTGATCTCCTGACTGAAGAGTTCTGGCTCCTCCCAGGCGGCAAAGTGACCACCCTTGGAAGCGCGATTGTAGTAGATGAGCGTCGGATAGGCTTTCGACAGCCAATGCCTTGGCGGCTTGTAGACCTCGCCGGGGAACACTGTGACGGCGACCGGGACTTTGACGGCCGTAAGCTTGGCGCCCGACATGACGTTTTCCCAATAGATCCGACCGCTGGAGGGGCCGGTATTCGTCAGCCAGTACAGCGTGATGTTGTCGAGGATCGCATCCTCGCCAAGAGCCTGTTCGGGATCGCCGCGTGTATACACCCAGTCGGCGATCTTGTCGTAAAGCCAGGCGGCGAGGCCGACTGGAGAATCCGAAATGCCGTAACCGATCGTCTCCGGCCGTGTGCTCATGATCGCTGCGTAGCCGAAGCCGTTGTTGAGGAAGTCCCGAGCCTCGTCGAAGACGACCTTCTCATCCTGAGACAAGCTATCGGGAGCTGGCCCTCCATTTTTGAGAGCCTGCGCTGCGTCCGCTGGAAACGTCGTGGCGCGTTCGACCCTGTTGACGTGGATTGCGAGCAGCCCATCCGGCGCCTGGCGACCCAAGGCGTCGCTGATGATCGCGCCCCAGTCGCCGCCTTGCGAGACATAGCGGTCATAGTTCAGTCGCTTCATCAGCACGTCCCAGGCAGCCGCTATCCGCTGGGGGTTCCAACCTGTTGCTGGTGGTTTGCCGGAGAAGCCGAATCCTGGAATCGAAGGGATCACCAGATGGAAGGCATCCTCAGCCGTGCCGCCATGCGCCGTCGGATCCGTGAGCGGCCCGATGACATTAAGCAGCTCGAAGACCGAACCTGGCCAACCGTGGGTCATGATTAGCGGCAGCGCGTTTTCATGACGGGAACGGACATGGATGAAATGGATGTCCAGTCCGTCGACAGTGGTGAGAAACTGCGGAAATGTGTTCAATCTGCTCTCCGCCTTCCGCCAGTCGTAGGACGACTGCCAGCAGCGCACCAGTTCCTTCAGCCTGTCGGGCTGCACCCCCTGCGAGCGATCCATGACGGTTTCGCCGTCGGGCCACCGGGTCGCGGCAAGACGCCGCCTGAGGTCTGTAAGCGCCGCCTCGGAGACATCAACCTTGAACGGTCGGATCTCCTCGGACGCGACAACGACATCAGCGGCGTCGGACGCGCGCGGAAGGAGAACAGCGGTTATGCCGGCCGCGGCAAAGCCTGACAGCAGCGAGCGGCGCGATACGTCGCGGTGTTTCAAAACGTTCAGCATTGCCATGATGCCGTGTCCTTTCGTGATATCGAGGAGGGGAAAACGATGGCCCTGCCCCGCTTCAATGCCGAAAACGTCAGGCAGCGTCGGCGCCGGAACGAAAGATCAGAAACTTGTTGCCTTCCGGATCGCGAAAATATGCGCAGTAAGGACCCGCACCGTTCTCGCCACGCGGACCAGGAGCCCCTTCGTCCGAGCCGCCCCCTGCCAATGCCGTTGCATGGGCTTCGTCGACCTTTGAACGGGACGGAGCTTCGAAAGCAACCATTCCACCGTTGCCGACGGTGGCAGGGCGGCCATCGAACGGCTTGATGATGCCGAATTCGAGCGTGCGATGACCGTAGTAGATGGCTCGGTTAGGCTGGACGAGGACTCGTCCGATCCCGAACACGGCCAGAAGTCTGTCGTAGAATACCGACGCGGCATCCAGATCATTCGTGCCGACAGTGGCGTGGCCAGGGAGGCTGCGGACCTTGTCGGGGTCGGCTGCCAGCTGTCTGCTTTGGGTAATGTCGTTCATATCAGTTCTTCCTTATATTGTCGCGGCCGACGCTCTGCCTTCCGCACGCAAACGCCAACGAGCTGTCTCAAATCGGCGGCTGGTGAATATTTGGGCGGGTCGACGGCCGGCCGGCACCTCGGGAAAGTGAGAGGCACCCTCTCGTTCAGATGTCAGCCTTGGGCAGCGGGTTGCAGCGCTGCCGCCGTCGAGAGGGTTCCTCTCGCTTTCTCCGGCTACCGCGAGCTGACGCCGTGCCCAATTATTTGTGGAGACAGCCGGCTCTTTGGGCTTTGGCTGATCGTCGTTCAGAAAGGACATCCTATGTCTAGGGACAAAACCGTAAATGCTGCCTCAGTCGCGACAACTCCGTCTTCCCACACGCCTGAAGCCTTCGCTTTTACGCAAGCCGCGCGCGACGCCGTCGGCTTCATCGAGATCAATGAGATCCTGACGCTGAGGAGGATGGTTGTCCGCACCGCCTCTCCAAAAGGTACCGTGCTTTTCCTGCATGGATTTCCGGAAACACTGACGGTGTGGAAGGACATCGCGACAACGCTTGCTCTCGACTACGACGTCCATGCCTTCGATTGGCCGGGCTACGGGCAGTCGTCGCGCCCGGCTTCGGGACGGTTTTCCTATGCGCCGAGGGCGTACGCCCAGGTGTTGAAGGCCTATATCGAACGGGCAGGCATCGATCGGTCGAACCTCGTGATCTACGCGACTGACATCGGTGCCCTGCCCGTCCTGCTGCTTGCTCTCGACGAGCCGACGATCGCCAGGCAGATCATCGTCGGAGACTTCGCGCCGTTCGATCGGCCGCAATACATGTGGGAGAACCTGCAGAACCTCAAAGCCGAGCCGACCGCTTCGCCGACCCGTGCCTACATGAATAGGACCAGCGACGAGATCCTCGAGAACGTGCACAGGCGCGGCCTCTCACCCGCTGAACAATTCGATCTGCCGATCGACGTCCAGCAGGACATGACCCGTTCGTGGAGCCTTGACGGGATGACTTCAGCGGATGCCTTCGCTCATTACTACGCGAATTTCACCCGCGATCAGCACTATCTCGAGGCCAACCTCACCCGGCTGAAGACGCCCGTGAAGGTGATCTGGGGCGAGAAGGACATCTATATCAGCAGCGAGATGGGCATCGAGTTCGCTGGCAAAATCGGTGCACAACTCGACGTCCTGCCAGGCATCGGCCACTTTCCGCATCTTCAGGCTTCGAAACAAACGGTTGAAGAAATCCGTACATCATTCAGATAATGTTTGTTATGTTTGTGATGACGTGCGCAGCCGCGGCAATGCCCAGTCGACGAAAGCCCGTACCTTCAAGGCGAGAATCCCCTGGCGGGCGTAGACGATATGAATAGGCTGCGGCGCACCGTCGAAATCGCGGAGGATGGGAACAAGCGTGCCGGACGCCAGCTCGTCGGGAACCTGATAGTCGAATAGCCGCGCGATCCCCGCCCCGCCGATGGCCGCCGCAACACAGTTCGCCGCCGTATTCACCTCGAGCCGGTTGCGGGGCACCGCCTCAATCGGCGTGCCGTCGACGTCGAAGGTCCAGAAGAATGTCCGCTTGTTGAAGATGATCCCGTCGCGATCGATGAGATCGCCGGGACGCTCCGGCATGCCATGCCGCTCGAGATAGGCAGGGCTCGCGCAGGTCATCAGACGGAATTCCCCGACCTTGGCGGCATGGAGCGAGCTGTCGGCGAGGTTGCCGAGACGGATCGCGATATCCACCTGCTCGGCCACGAGATCGACCGTGCGGTCGAGCGACAGTAGGTTCAGCGATACCTCGGGATATTTGTCCATGAAGCTCAGAGCAACGGGCAGGACGTAGCGGCTCCCGTATTCGACCGGCATCGTGATCGTCAGCACGCCTCTGGGTGTCTGGTATTCCCCGGACGCCCTTCGCTCGGCCTCCTCCAGATCCGCCATGATCTTTCGGGCGGCGTCGACATAGTCGCGCCCCGCATCGGTAAGCTGAAGATTACGGCTGGTGCGAACGATGAGGTTCGCCCCAAGATGGCGTTCAAGTTCGGCCACCTTGCGACTGACGCTGGGTAAAGGCGCGTTGAGCTTCCTGCTGCCGGCCGAGATGCTTCCGGCGTCGACGACGGCCAGCAACATGCGCATCGCTTCGAGACGATCCATCGGACACCGCCAATACCGCTTATGTGCAACCCAGCCTAAGGCTAGGCTTTAGAACATGATGCCAAAAAGTGTGCGCGTTTTCGAACGGCATCATGCTCTAACTCTCAGATTTAGAACAGGATTCAAATTTTAGGTCGACCGGCCCAAAATCATCCTGTTCTAGTCAAGCAGCTTGCGTATGGCCATGATCCCCTTTGCGGCATCCGACCAGGATTGACGCCAGATCAAAATGCCGACGCTCAGGATGGTCGCAACAGCGAAGGGGATTGGCCCGAGAAACCAGAAGGCGGCTGCGAAGGTGAAGTAATAAGACCGGACGCCGACACTGAACGATCGAAGCGCCGGGTTCAAAACCAGGGTCAGGGCGTTCGTCCAGCCGGCGATGTCCCTCTCTTCATCGCGGGATGGGCTGGCCCCGATCGCCGCCAGGCAGTAGTTGATCTGCCGGACCGCCCAGATGAAATCGGATAAGCCCCGCAGCAGCGTCGCTATGATCAGGAGGACCTTGCATTGGAAAAACCACGCCGGGTCCTGGGCCGCAAACATCGCGATCAAGCCACCACCCGATCCGTAGTTCGGCTCCATGAACAGCGCGCCGCTGAGCCCGACGATGACGATGAGATTGGCGGAGCCGAAGAAGGACGCCGAATTGATCGTGTGCCCAAGGATCGCGGCATCACCGATGAAGTTGTTGTCGCGCGTCAGAACCTCCCGCATCCAGGCGGCGCGAATGCGCACCATGTCAACGGAAAGGCTGTCGTTCTTCCTCGGCCACCCCGCTGCCATCAAAGGCTCGACCGCCACCCAGACGAGAAGGAAGAAAACGATCGCCGCGATGTTCAGAAAATCCATGGTGCCCCCGAACCGAATGTGGATTTTTTCTGAACAGTACTTCGAGCTAACGGCAGCTCCAAGCGTCTATCGCCGCTTTACCCTTCAGATCGACACGTCTATGTTCGCGCGTCATGGTCCATCGCGGACTGCCGCGAGGTAACGGGACATCGTCGCAGCACGAAGCCGAATGTGCTCGATCGCCTGTTGTGGCGTCACGGCCAGGAAACCGACGTGGTCGCGTGGGCGCAGTTGGACGAAAGCGTCCAGATCCGAATCCACCACCGTGGCGATCTTGGGATAGCCTCCGGTCGTCTGGTGATCGGCCAGCAGAATGGTGGCGACGCCGTCTCCGGCCACCTGCACCGAACCCCGCACGATCGCTTCCGACGGCATGTCCAGCGCAGCACTTGGTGCAAGCGACGGACCTTGGAGGCGTACGCCCATGCGGTCATAGGCGTCGCTCAGGCGGAAAGGCGATGAAAGGAAATTCGACAAGGTTTCTTTCGAGAAGAACCGATCCTGTGGACCGACCACCACACGCAGCTCGGATCGCGGTCTTGCGATGACCGGACATGTGATCGGACCATTTCGATCATCCCGCACGTCCGGATCGGCGAGAGTGACCGTCTGACCGGCTGCAAGGCGCCCTCCGCCGAGGCCGGAAAGACTGTGAGTCGACATGCTGCCCAGCCAGGTCTTCGCCTCGATATGACCGGCGAAGGCCAGATACGTCCAGCTTCCCCAATGTCCCGGGCGGATTGCCAGCCGCTCCCCGGCCCTCAGCGTGGCGACCATCCATGCGCCGCGCTTGTCGCCGGCATGCTCTACGATGAAGCCTCCTCCGGCGACGGCAAACGTAACGTCTCCCGACAGGCAGTCGAGAACCAGGCCGCCCATGGAGACTTCGATTGCGGGCTGACCGGCAGGATTGCCGACGGCGACGTTAGCGGCGGCAAACGAGATCCTGTCCATCGGACCAGAGGGCGGAACGCCGTAACGCATCAATCCGTGGCGTCCTCCGTCCTGGACCGCGACGTGAGGACCCGCGAAGTTGATTGCAAGGACGGCTTGGCTCATGCAAGGCACCTCGCGTCGAATTCGGTCCTCGATATGCGGCGGAAACGCACCGTGTCGCCGACGTCGAAAAGGAACGGACGGTCGTTGGACGCGGCATCGAGGATCTTCGTCGGCGAGCGGCCGATGATCCACCAGCCGGTCGGCATGGTGAGCGTGCTGACCAGGCACTGCGGACCGGCGATTAGCACGCTTCCGGCGGCGATGCCGCGAATAGGCGCCGGCTTCCTCGGCTGCTGAATGGCTTTGGGCACGCCTGCAAGGTAAGCGTATCCCGGAGCGAAGCCGTACATGAAGACGCTGTAGTCGCCGGAGAGATGGGCGGATATAACGTCTTCCGGCGATAATCCGCTTGCCTCGGCGATGGAGGCAAGATCGGGCGCAAGATCAGGATCGTAGCAAACTTCGACTTCGCGCATCGCTCCAATCGTCTCTGGAACCTCGGCCCCCAGAAGCTCGGCAATGGCCACCTCCGTCGTCCGGTGATCGGCCATAAGCGGATCGAAGCATACGAGAATGCTGGCATAGGCCGGGACAGCTTCGACGAATCCTTCAAAGGGTGCCGCCTTCAAGGCGGCATCCAACTTGACGACCTGATCGTGGATCCGCTTATCGATGGTCGCGCCAAATTCGACGAGCAACGCGTGCCCGCCCACCGGGCGGTAGTTCGGAACGCTGCCGGACGATGCGGAGGGGTCCTGTGACACCTCAGTCGGCGCCTTCGATCAGAATGAAATCCGCATCCGCGGCCCGCGCGCAGGTCCCGTAGGCGTCCGGATCGGTGACGGTAACCTGGGCGATAAGATAGCCTTTGGCCATCACCTGTTTTCCTGTGTCGGTTGGAGGAATGGTGCCACCTCGATGCCTGCCTTCTGCAATTCCCGGCGTACGTGGACAGCCATGGCAAGTGCTCCTGGGCTGTCCCCATGAACGCAAATCGAGTGCGCATTAAGAGGGATCGGAACGCCGTCGACCGTCGGCATGAGGCCGCTGGACAGGTATCCGATCAATCTCGCTGCCGCCTTTGCGGGATCATCGATCATCGCTCCCGGCAAGTTGCGCGGAACGAGCCGACCCGTGGATAGGTAGCCGCGGTCGGCAAAAATCTCGCTAAAGACGGTCATCCCGGCATCGCGGGCCGCATGCTGCAGCTCTGTCCCGGAGATCGCCAGTATGGCAAGTTCCGGCGAGACCGCTCGGGTTGCGCGGATGATGGCGTCGGCGACCGGCCGTTCGTCGGCCGCCCAATTGGCGAGTGCGCCGTGCGGTTTGATGTAACGGACGCGGGCGCCCGCCAGGGCTGCAGCTCCCATCAGCGCCCCTGTCTGCGTTGCGACAAGCTGCTCCACTTCCCGGATGCTCAAGGGGATCAGCCGTCGTCCGAAACCCTCGCGATCTGCAAAGCCCGGATGGGCTCCGGCGACGACACCCCGCTCGCTTGCGAGGGCAAGCGTCTCCACCATGGTCGCTGGATCCCCGGCATGCCCGCCACATGCGATGTTCGCACTGGTGACGACGTCAAGGATCGCCTTGTCATCGCCCATGCGCCAAGGTCCAAACGCCTCCCCCAGATCAGAATTGAGATCGATTTTCGTCATAATTTCCGTCAACCGTTCGCGCTGGTCTTGTCAGCTTCGTCGCATGCTGGAACGTCGAAGCCGAGGTGGAGCACACCTTCGCCGTGCGCGTCAAGAAAACGACGCTGCTGGCCGCGCGCCACGAGCGTGTTTGGCGGTCTGGGCTCCAAATGTCCTTGCAGTTGCGTCCGATGGAAACGCGGCTAAGATCGGGAATGAATGGTCGACCGCCCTGTCATAGATCGAGCGCGTCGGTTTCTCTCAAGAACCGGGGGACCTAGCCACCCGGCGGCATTGGCGTGCAGACCGGGGATACGAAATGAGTCTTGTCAACAGAGCTTTGGGAACGTCCGAATTTTCCTTTACCGACGAGCCGGGCATTTTCACCTGGGAGCTGGCGACCGACAAGGTTTATGCGGATTCGGCGCTGGCAAACCTCTTTGGGCTTGATCCCGAAGAGACTCTCACGGGGCTGCCGGTCATAAGATACCTCGACCGGATTCATCCGGACGACAAGCCATCTGTCGCCAAGGCGATTTCAGAATCGGTGATCACCGGAAATCCGTATCGCTGTGATTATCGGGTATTTGATCGAAGCGGGCAAATAGTCGCCGTCGCGGCCTTGGGCCGCTGCTTCAGGGATGAAGCCGGAAACCCGTCGCAATATGCGGGCATCGTATTTCCGACGAATGATCACGGGGAGAAAGACGAATTGTCCGCTCACTGCAATGCGGCACTGAAAATTGCGCGGTCATCCGGTCTGCAGACGACGGCCGATGCGCTTGAAGCGATTCTCAAAGAGCTTGCCAAGCCGATGCCTTCAGACGTCGCGCAGGTTCATTGATTCCTTCCAAAGCGTTGATTGTGGCATCAGACTTTCGATGATGGCGATATTGCTACTATCGGCAACGCGCCGCGCGCACCGCAGTTAGTGGCAAAGGACAGTGGGCATTTCGAGGCGTGTCAACAGCGATCGTGTGATCCCTCCCAAGATGAATTCGCGCAGCCTCGAATGGCCGTATGCGCCGGCGACGAGCAAATCTGCCTTGCGTTCCAGGGCTGCGCCTTGAATGACGCTGGCCGGTGAGTCTCCCTTCGCTTGCACGGCTGCGATTTCGACGGCAAGACCAGCCTTCCGAAGCGCAGCCGCAAGGTGATCTCGACTGCGCTCGTCAATCTGCTTGTCATCGGTGACGGAAATCAGGACGACACGCGAAACCCGTTCAAGCAAGAACCTGGCACCCGCCAGTGCCCGCGCGACAGTGGCTCCTCCATCCCAGGCGACGGCAACAGCATCGATCCGGTTGCAGAAATTGTCTGCGGGAAAAAGCAGGAGCGGTCGTCCGCTTTCAAACAGTACGCTCTCGATCAGCGGTCTCATCAGTTCAGATGCTTCCAAAATGGAAAGATCGTATGCGCGCGACAGCACGGCAAGAGTTTGTGCGACAAACGGCTGCCTGACATCGAATGGCTGGATCTCGACCTCGACCTCGGCTTTTTTCGCATAATCACGGAGCGTCTGCCCGAGAACGGTTCCATTGTCTTTACTCAAGCGCTCCGCCTCCGCACGCATTTTGTCTATGTCAAGGAGTGATGGAAATCGCGGCTGAACGGGTTCGATCCTGATCTGCGGTATACTTGCCGTTAAACCGGCCTGTTGGTGAAGGGAAACATCGACAGCATTCTGAAGGAGCGAGAAGGAGCTTGCGTCTGGATAGGTGGCCAGCGGTAAATGGAATTGCGCTTTCATGGCTGAAGTCCTCCCAATGGTTGGAGGTATCATAGCGTAAAGGTGTCTCCCGCGCTTTGATGAAGATCAAGGTCGTTCCACCGCGAAAGCGCGAGCGTGATATTGAACGTCCTCATGAGGAAGGAAGCGGAATTCATAGGGCGAAGCGGCAAAGATCTATGCTAAGCGATGAAGTGCGATCAGCGATTGAATATCAGCACTTCGCGGAGCAGACCCGTCCGGACGCCGCCGGGCAGCAGCTTGCGGATGAACAGCAATGGCATATACGGCGCAGCTGCCTTCGATGAAACGGCCGGCGCGCCTGGACCCATCGGATGATGACATCATTGGTGACGACAGAAGCATTCCAGCGCCTCAGTCTGGCGCTTGCAATCGGCATTCTTGTCGGTATTGAGCGCGGCTGGCAGGATCGTGAGGCTGCTCCGGGCAAAAGAGTAGCCGGTATCCGCACCTATGGCCTGTCAAGTTTCCTCGGCGGCTTCTGCGGTTTTCTGCAGCCTCTGACAGGGCCGATTCTGCCGACAGCCATCTTTATATTCTTTTGCATCACCGTTCTCCTCTTCAGCCTCATGCAGGCGGCACAAGAAGAGGATTACAGCGCCACCGGCACCATTGCGGCCCTGGCGGTTTTTGCGTTGGGCTTTGGCGCGGTCGTGGCGGATATGACGGTAACGGCCGCAAGCGCTGTGGCCATAACGGCCCTTCTTGCAGCGCGGGAGCCGTTGCATGGATTTCTTCGCCGTTTGACCTGGCTTGAACTCAGGGCCGCTCTGATCCTTTTGACGATGACCATCGTCATCCTCCCTATCCTTCCCAATAGGCCGATTGATCCTTGGCAGATAATCAATCCTTTCGAGCTTTGGATGATGACAATCCTGGTGGGAGCCGTTTCCTTTGCCGGTTATATCCTCATCAGGCTGAGCGGCGCCCGCGCCGGAATACTGCTGACGGGGGCCAGCGGCGGCATCGTTTCCTCGACGGCCTTGACGCTTTCCTTCGCCCGTCAGTCGAAGCAGATGCCTGGCCTCTCGCCACTCCTCTCAGCGGGAGCAATGCTGGCGGGAGCCGTTTCTCTCGCCCGCGTGCTTTTGATTTGCGGCGTCATAGCACCGGCAGTTTTCAGGGAGCTTGCTCCATCACTCGCTCCGGCTGCTGCCACCCTCGCCATAGCAGGCGGCTTTGCCGCATTGCTGCAACGCCCGGATGACAGCACCGATTTTTCACCCCGAAACCCGCTCGAGGTGATGGTCGTGCTGCGCTTCGCACTCGTTCTCGCCGTCGTGACAGTCCTGACGCGAATGACCTTGATCGGCTTTGGAACTCAGTCGCTGATCGCCCTTGCATTTATCACAGGACTGGGCGATCTCGATGCGATAACGCTTGCTGTTGCGAAACTGTCATCCGTCCAGCTGCCTGCAGACGCGGCCGCTCGAGCCATAGCGGTCGCCGCTTTCGCCAATCTTCTCGCGAAAACCGTTCTTGCAGCGAGTACGGGGAGCATCGCTTATGCGGTTCGTTTTGCGATCGCAGGTAGTGTCGCGACCTTGGCCGGAGTTGCCGGCTTGGTTTTGGCATGAGCGCATCGGTGTCTGGAACGATATTCGTCCGCATCAGGCAGTCACCATCAACGATCGTCACCGCGGTCTCGCCTCGGAGAAACGACCGGCAAATCCCGCAAGCATGGCCCCGAGCGGAAGACGCCGAACCAGCCTGGCTGCAATGAAGGTTGCGCCGATCGCCGCGGTAAGTTTCAGCCAAGGATATTCGCCGAGCTGGACATGGGCACTTGCATCGACCGATGTGGCTTTGGCTTTGAGCGCCGCTTCGGCATCCTCGCGCAGCGCGCCGATGCGGGCATTCAGCAGCCTGACCTCATGTTGCAGGGCGTTCAGGCTCTCGTCGGCCTTTTCACGCGCAGTTTGCTCAGCGGCGTCGGCGAAGGGTGGATCGCCTTCCGCGATCAGTTCGTCGGGGTCAGGCGCAAGGCCGTGGCGGTTGATGGATGATTGCATCGACGTATCCTCGAATAGGTGAGCGAGAGATGAGGCCCGGCGTTGCGGCCGGGCCTCATGATTTCAATGGTCGCGCCGGAAACCCTGGCTCTGATGAGATCCACCTTGCGATTGGGTTTGGGACTGGTCTTGAGATTGGCGATTGGTTTCGTCCGATGACGCGGTGCCCGGCTCGGGGAAGGTATAGGCACGCACCTTGGCGCTTCCATGCGCGGTGTCCCGCATTGCCACCGGGCGCGCATCGTCAAATGCGCGCTCGGACACGGCGAGGTTTTCCGAGGCTTTGCCGCCCTGCGCCGATCCGACAAACCCGGTATTGGATGCTCCTTGCTGTCTGCCCTCCAACGACCAGAGATCAGCGCGTTCATCCATGTCGATGCTCCCCTCGTCGTCCAGAATATCGTGGACGGTCTCGTAGAGCGCGTCATCGATATCATTGACCTGGACGAGGAAGCCGCCTCGTCGCAGGCCTTCTGCAAAGACCGCGCGATCCTCGTCGGGGAAGAAGAAGTCCGCCAGCGCGTCGAAGACGCCGCTGCGGTCTTCGCTCATTGCGCCGGCATTTTTTCCATCCGCCTCATATCCGGGCATC
Organism: Rhizobium sp. CB2179; assembly: GCF_057653455.1. Taxonomy (NCBI): domain Bacteria; kingdom Pseudomonadati; phylum Pseudomonadota; class Alphaproteobacteria; order Hyphomicrobiales; family Rhizobiaceae; genus Rhizobium; species Rhizobium sp. CB2179. The sequence goes on from NZ_CM172781.1 coordinate 1,940,383, forward strand.
AGCCTTATTCTCGCAACCGGCACGCCTGCATCCTCGAGACGGGAGACGGCGGATTCGGCCTCCGATTGGTTATCGAAAAATGCGGCAAGGCTGCTGCCGCCTGTCGGGCCTGAAAAGGCCGGGTTGGTATCGTTGTAAATGCTGCCCATGGGACTCTCCTCTCGATGTGCAGATCCAGCAGCCAATACGAAATTCGGCCGGGCGTCTGGCTTCCTGACTTGAAGAACCGGTGGCTGAGTTGAATGTTCCAAGGGAATGGCGATGCTCCGCCGTATCGCCCGCTGTTTCATTGCCGCCTGCCATTTCGGCGCGCAGAGTCGCAAATTGCGCCGCTCGCGAAATCCCTCAGCGGTTGACGGAAAACCTTCGAGACGCTAGCACGGCTTTGATGCATTGGGGATAATTCACATGGACATCTTTACCGCGGCCGGTCTGACGGCTTTGCTGCAGGTCATCGCTATCGACCTCGTTCTCGCCGGCGACAATGCCGTGGTTATCGGTCTTGCCGCTGCCGGCCTCGAGGCCACGCAACGCCGCAAGGCGATCATCGTCGGCATCGTGGCCGCGACCGTTCTGCGTATTCTCTTTGCCAGCGTCGCGGTCTATCTGCTGGCGATCGTCGGCCTGCTGCTGGCAGGCGGCCTGCTGCTGCTCTGGGTCTGCTGGAAGATGTGGCGCGAGCTTCGCGCCGGCCATGGCGAGAACCACGAGGCGGCAGGTGCTGAAGGCGCGCCGAAAAAGACCTTCTTTCAGGCGGCGACCCAGATCGTCATCGCCGACGTCTCGATGTCGCTCGACAACGTGCTCGCCGTTGCCGGTGCAGCGCGCGAACACCCGAGCGTACTGGTCATCGGTCTTGCCTTGTCGATCGCGCTGATGGGTATCGCCGCAAACCTGATCGCCCGCCTGCTCACCAACCATCGTTGGATCGCCTATGTCGGTCTGCTGATCATCCTCTATGTCTCGCTCGACATGATCCACCGCGGCAGCGTCGAAGTGCTGCCTTACGTGCAAGCGAGCGGGTTCAAGCTTTAAGCCTGACCTCGGTCTCGAAGCTCATCTGGTCATACGCCGGCACCACATGGTCCGGCGTCTCGGCCATCACTACGTCGTAGTCGAGCGGCGTGTGCATATGGGTGAGGATCGCCTGTTTCGGCTTCAGCCGGCCGATCCAGTCGAGCGACTGTTCCAGCGACAGATGGCTCGGATGGTAGGTATATTGCAGCGCGTCGATGATCAGCACGTCGAGGTTCTGAAGCTTCTCGACGGTCTGCGGCGGGAAATCGCTGATATCGCTGCAATAAGCCACATCGCCGATCCGGAAGCCGAGCGAGTGGATGTCGCCATGCTGCTGGATATGGGGATGGAAAGCGATCGTGCCTCCGGGGCCGTGAATTTCCAAGGGCGCGTCGAGGTTTTCGATGACGATCGGCAGCACGATCGGCGGGTAATTGCTGCCCGGCGGCGTTGCCAGGCAGTAGCCGAAGGCTTCCCGCAGCCTGTCCATGGTAAATTGGTCGGCAAAGATCGGCACCCGGCGGCGGGTATTGTGAAAATAGCCGCGCAGATCGTCGATGCCATGAATATGATCGGCATGCGGATGGCTGTAGAGCACGGCATCGACATGGTCGGCCCCTGACCTGATCATCTGCTCGCGAAAATCCGGCCCGGTGTCGATGACGACGGTGGTGACACCGCCATCGGGTGCGAATTGCTGCACCATGAAGGCGGCGCGCGTGCGCCGGTTCTTCGGATTGTCGGGATTGCAGGCGCCCCAGTCGCCGGTGATGCGGGGCACGCCCGGTGACGACGAACAGCCGAGAATGGTGAAACGCCGCCGGTAGAGCACGCCGCTAGATCCTCGGCATCTTCGAGAACAGGCGGAAAGCGTTCTCCGTCGTGATCCGCGCGACCTCTTCGGTGGAAAGGCCGATCGTATCGGCGAGCACCTCGGCCGTGTTGACGACATAGGACGGCTCGTTGCGCTTGCCGCGCCAGCGCTTCGGCGCCAGATAGGGCGCGTCCGTTTCCACAAGCAGCCGCTCATGCGGGATCGTCCTGGCGATCTCGCGCAGCTCTTCCGACTTCGGGAAGGTCAGGATGCCCGAGAAGGAGATGTAGCCGCCGAGCGCGACGCCGGTCTTGGCCAGCTCCGGTCCTGCGGAAAAGCAGTGGAGAATGAAGGGGAAGGCCCCCTTCCCGCTTTCCGCGGTCAATATGGCAGCCATGTCCTCGTCGGCGCTGCGGCTGTGGATGACGAGCGGCAGCTGGGTCTCGCGCGCCGCCGCAATATGCCGGCGAAAGCCGGTCTGCTGATCCTCGGGCTTCTGCGTGTCGTAGAAATAGTCAAGGCCGGCCTCGCCGATCGCCACCACCTTCTTATGGGCATTGGCGAGACGCACCAGGTCTTCCGTCTCAATATCCAGCTCTTCGTCGGCATTGTTCGGATGCGTGCCGACCGAGCAGAACACCGAAGGATATTTCTCTGTGATGGCAAGCAGCGTCTCGAGCTTACGCACCCGCGTCGAGATCGTCACCATCTGCGCAACACCGGCCTGATAGGCGCGCGCGACAATCTCGTCCCGCTCCGCCTCGAAGTCGGCGAAATCAAGATGGCAGTGCGTGTCGATTAGCACGGCCTCAAGCCTCCGGAGCCACGTAGCGCGGGAAGACCGGCGTCGGCGCTTCGAGGGTCGTTCCGGCAGTGAGACGGCCGGCTTCGCCGAGGGCAGCAAAATCGCGCTTGTCTGCAGGTGCCGCGACCAGATCGAGCAGCTTGCCTGATGAATCCGGCATGAAGGGTTGCAGCAGGATGGCAATCTGGCGCACGACTTCGGCGGTCACATAGAGCACCGTGCCCATACGCTCCGGATCGGTCTTCTTCAGCGCCCACGGCGCCTGGCCGGCGAAATAACGGTCGGTCTCGGAGACGACCGAAATGATCGAGGCGAGAGCCCGGTGGATCTGCTGCTTACCCATTTCCTCGCGGGTCGATGCATGCAGCGCGTCGACCTCAGCCAGCATGGCCTTGTCCTCATCGCTGAGCGCCCCGCATTCAGGGATCTTGCCATCGCAGTTCTTGACGATCATCGACAGCGAGCGGCTGGCGAGATTGCCGATACCGTTGGCGAGATCGGAATTGATGCGCGTGCCGATCGCCTCTTCGCTGTAGCTGCCGTCCTGGCCGAAGGAGACTTCGCGCAGGAAGAAATAGCGCACCTGGTCGAGGCCGAAATGGTTCACCAGATTGACCGGATCGACGACGTTGCCGAGCGACTTCGACATCTTCTCGCCCTTGTTGAGCAGGAAGCCGTGGGCAAAGACCCGCTTCGGCAGCGGCAGCTTCGCCGACATCAGGAAGGCCGGCCAGTAGACGGCGTGGAAGCGGATGATGTCCTTGCCGATGATGTGCACATCGGCCGGCCAGTATTTCGCCCGCGGGCCGTTCTTGTCCTCGATATAGCCGGTCGCGGTGATGTAGTTGGTCAGTGCGTCGACCCAGACATACATCACGTGGGCGGGATCGTCCGGCACCTTGATGCCCCAGTCGAAGGTCGTGCGCGAGACCGAGAGGTCCTTGAGGCCCGACTTGACGAAGGAGATCACCTCGTTGCGACGCTCGGCCGGACCGATGAAATCAGGGTTTGCCTCGTAATGCGCAAGCAGCTTCTCCTGGTATTCGGAGAGCTTGAAGAAATAGCTTGCCTCTTCCACCCATTCGACGGGCGTGCTCTGCGGCCCGTAACGCACGCCGTCGGCGCGCAGCTCGGTCTCGTTTTCCTGGTAGTAGGCCTCGTCGCGCACCGAATACCAGCCGGCATAGCTGTCCTTGTAGATGTCGCCATTGTCGGCCATCAGCTTCCAGATGTTGCGCGACGTCTCGTGATGGCGCTCCTGCGTGGTGCGCATGAAATCATCGTTGGAAGCGTTGAGCAGCGTCGCCATCGCCTGGAATTCGCCGGAGTTGCGGTCGGCGAGCGCCTGCGCGGTGATGCCCTCGGCGCGCGCCGTCTGCTGCATCTTCTGGCCGTGTTCGTCGGTGCCCGTCAGGAAGAACACATCCTTGCCATCCAGGCGCTGGTAGCGCGCCATCGCATCGGTCGCGATCAGCTCATAGGCATGGCCGATATGCGGCTTGCCGTTAGGGTAGGAAATCGCGGTGGTGATGTAGAAGGGTGTCTTGTCTGTCATGGCGGCCAATGTCCGGCTAACTCTATAAAAATGGTCAGCCGCTCTTAGCGCATGTCACCGTCAAGCGAAACCTCAAGTTTCGCCGCCGCCAATGATTTCCGGACGATGGGGGCGTGAACTTGACTCAGCTTCTCGCCCAATCTACCCGTCTTGGGAAAGAGGGCGGGACAAGAACGAAGTGCCAGTTTTCATCTATCGGAATGGTCGTGCCCGCGCGCCGTCAGGGGCGCTTGCTTGACATTCGAGCCGCTCTATTCGCTTTCCGGCCTGTTCGTCGGCGCCCTCGTCGGTATTACCGGCGTTGGCGGCGGTTCGCTGATGACGCCCCTGCTGGTGCTGCTCTTCGGCGTCCATCCCGCCACCGCCGTCGGCACCGATCTTCTTTATGCGGCGATCACCAAGACAGCCGGTACCGCTGTTCACGGCATGCATGGGCGGGTAAACTGGAAGATCGTCGGCAGCCTCGCAGCCGGCAGCCTGCCGGCCGCCCTGCTGATGCTCTGGCTGCTAGCCGGCGTCGATCGCAAAAGCATCGGCGTGACCAATACGATCACCACGGCACTCGGCTGGCTTCTCGTCATGACCGCGATCATGCTGGTCTTCCGAGGCCCGATCCTCGAATTGGCGCGCCGCGCCGTCGGCGATCGCACACCGCCAAAGCCGACAACCATCCTCGCCCTCACCGTCATTCTCGGATTCGTTCTCGGCGTCCTCGTCACCTTGACCTCGGTCGGCGCTGGCGCGCTGGGGGTGACGATCCTGCTGGTCCTTTATCCCAGGCTCGATGTGCGCGAAATCGTCGGTTCCGACATCGTCCATGCAGTACCGCTGACCTTGATCGGCGGCACCGGTTATTGGCTGATCGGCGAGATCGACTGGCCGATGCTGCTTGCCCTGTTGATCGGCTCTATCCCCGGCATCATCATCGGAAGCCTTCTGGCGCCGAAACTGCACGAACGCACCATCCGCATCGTCCTTGCCGCCACGCTTGCCGTCGTTGCATTGAAGCTGCTGACCGGCTGATCAAAGCGCGATGCCGAAAAGTGTCAGCGGTGACGCGCTTTAGAGGCCCGGCTGCTTGATATCGGCGAGAATGCTGATGATCGTCTGCTTGCGGTCGAGGTTGTAGCCATCGGAAATGGTCAGCCGCTCGGTGATCTCGGAATAGAGCCGCGCCAGCCGCTCCGCCGCCGCGATCTGCCCCTCGCCGGCCGCCGCGCACGCGCGGTTCATGATGTCGTCGCCGACATGGCTGACGAAGAAATCGAAAATCGTGTCGCTTTCCCGGCCCGAAAGCGCGTCGGCCAGCCGATGCATCGCCTTGCGGGCTGTCGGCCCCTCGGCGGCAAGCATCTCGTCATAAGCGGCAATGATCTCGCCGCCGCCGTAGTTCAGGAGTTTCAGCGCCTCGCCGACGCTGCCCTTGGCGGCCGAAAGCACCGCCCCGCCCTCGCCTGATATGCCGAGATGGGTAAGGGCCGCGACGAGTTCATCGTCGGCAAGCGGCGCCAGCTTCAGCGGCAGGCAACGCGAGCGGATCGTCGGCAGCAGCCGTCCCGGCGCATGCGACAGCACCAGGAACAGCGCCCTCTTCGGTGGTTCTTCCAGGATCTTCAGGATGGCGTTGGCCGCATTGCGGTTCATGTCGTCGGCCGGATCGATGATGACGATCCGCCAGTTGCCGGTGCCTGAGGTCTGCGAGAAGAACTTGCCGGCGCGGCGCACCTCGTCGACTGTGATCGCCGATTTCACCTTGCCGGTCTTTTCGTCCACCGGCCGGGCAAGGTGCAGCAGATTATGTGAGGCGCCCGACGCGATCTGCCGGCTGACGGGAGAGGCAGGATCGGGATCGCCGATCGTCTCCGGCGCTGTCTGGGGATCGGGATGCGAGAGCACGTGATTGGCAAAGCGGAAGGCGAGCGTCGCCTTGCCGATGCCCGCCGGCCCCTCGATCAGGATGGCGTGGTGGCCCTTGCCGGACCGGTAGGACTGCGCAAGGAAGGCTTCTGCCTCCGCATGGCCGAACATCCTGGTATTTTCCCCCGGCCAGATGGCGCCGTCGAGCAGTCCGGGCCTTTCCTCACTCATGATGGGCGGCTTCCGGCATTCGCAAACGGCCTGACGGCGACAGCAGCTGTTGGACGATCGCCAGGATCTCGGCGGCGATCGCCTCCTCGCTCTGCATGGCGTTGACCACGTGGCAGCGCTCCGGTTCGCGGGCGGCGATATCGAGAAAGGCCTCGCGCCGTTTTTCGTGCGTTTCCAGCCGCTCCTTCTCGAAGCGATCGGGAGCATCGGCCGCGGCGCGCTTCTGCGCCCTCTCCAGCCCGACTTTGGCGGGGATGTCGAGGATCACGGTGCAATCCGGCATGACGCCGTTGATGGCGATGCGCTGCAGCGTCTCGATGAAATCAGGCTCGAGATTGCCGGTGATGCCCTGGTAGACGCGGGAGGAATCCATGAAGCGGTCGCAGAGCACGACCTTGCCCGATGCGAGGGCCGGCCGGATCACCTCTTCGACATGGTCGTTGCGCGCCGCGGCAAAGAGGATCGCTTCCATCCGCGTGCCGAAGGCTTCGGCAGCTCCCGACAGCAGCACGTGGCGCACGGCCTCCGCGCCCGGCGATCCGCCTGGTTCGCGCGTCATCAGCACGTCGTGACCTTCGCCCTTCAGCGCCTCGGCGAGGCGGCGGATCTGCGTGGATTTCCCCGCGCCTTCCCCGCCTTCAAACGTAACGAACAATCCCGTACCGGATGACAATGACAACTTCCCGCATTCCAGGCGCCGCAAGCGCCTCGTTCCTTCTATCTATCCGAAGATATCACGGAGGAAAACCTTTCGCCGCGGCGACATATTCACCTTTCCCGGCTAATTGCGTTGGATACAGCTCGTCAGACGGGCGCGGGCTTGTCCCAGAGCCAGGAGAAGAACAGCGATTCGCCGAGTTCCAGCATGGCATCGACCGCCCGGCTGCTGAGCGATCCCTCGCCGACTGCCTGCACGGTATAAAGCGGCACTTCCCTGAGCAGCCGGCTGCCTGCGAAAATCCTCAGCGTTCCTGCCTGGGTATCCGGCTTGACCGGCGCCGTCAGCGGCCAGCGATAGATGATGCGCGCCGACAGCCGGTCGGGATTGCTGATCGGGATATAGACGCTGACCGGCGCCTTGGCGACGAGGTCGACGGTACGCGCCGTGCCGCCATAGACGCTGGCAGCACCAATCACTTCCTTCTCGCCGAAGATCTGCCGGTTCTCGAAGGCCGTCAGCCCCCATTCGAGTACGCGTTTCGCTTCCTCCGTCCGCTCCTTGTCGGAGGCGATGCCGGCAAGCGCCACAAAAAGCCGCCGGCCGTCACGCTCAACCGAAGCGACGATCGAATAGCCCTCGCCCTCGGTAAAGCCCGTCGCCAGCCCATCGGCGCCGAGATCGAGCCCGAGCAGCGGATTGCGGTTGCGCTGGAAGATCTTGTTCCACTCGAAATCCGGCTGCGCGAAATAGGGATAGAGGTTTGGATAGGTCTGCTGGAGGGCGGCGGCGAGCGTCACCATCTCGCGTGCCGTCACCTTGCTCTTGCCGTCGGGAAGGCCGGTGGAATTTCCGAACTCGGCCTTCTCCATGCCGAGCTCGCGGGCGCGCCGCGTCATCGACACGGCAAATTGCTGCTCGCTTCCGGCCATGCCTTCGGCGAGGATGATGCAGCTGTCGTTGGCGCCCTGGATGGCGACGCCCTTGATCAGGTCCTCGACGCGCACGCGCGATTTGAGGCTGGCAAACATTGTTGCCGTCCGCGACGGCGCGCCGCCCGTCCGCCAGGCATATTCGGAAACGGGATATTCGGTGTCGAGCGTGATCTGGCCCTTGGTCAGCGCCTCGAAGGCGAGATCCATCGTCATCAGTTTGGCGAGCGAGGCCGGCGAAAAGCCCTGATCCTCGTTTTTGGCGAGAAGCACCGTGCCGGTGGCGGCCTCGATCATATAGGCCTGCGCCGCCTTGGTGGCGAAACCGGCGGCACCGCCATCGGCTGCAAAGGCGCCGGTGGCGAACGGCATCAGGCATGCAAGCAGGCGAAGCGCGGGCTTCAGCATCGCAATTTCCATTTATGGAGCGGCGTATGTCGGGAGGTTAGAGCGAGGGGGTATTCGATGCAATGCCATGCTCAGCGGGCGGCGGACTTTGCGTGCTGGCGCTTGGCCGAGGCAAGGATGGACTCTTGCGTCAGCCCGTCATTGCGCACCATCACCGCGTCGAAGGCGAGATCGACGGTCACCGTCTTCACCTCTTCGTTCTGGTAGCCGAGGGCCAGCGAATTCTGGGGCCGCTCATAGGGCATCGGACCGATTTCCGGCAGCACGACCATCTGGTCCATGACCTGCGCGCCATTGTTGAAGGACGGCGCTGATGGCGCCACCAGAACATGGGCCGCCGGTGCCGCGGCGGCTGCCGCATTGTTGCGGGCGCTCGGCGTCGAGCCGGCATAAGAAGTCGCCGACCTAGGCACCGGCACGTTGGCCGGCGTCTCGTAGTCTTCCGAACTCTGCAGCTGGTCGCGGGTGATCTTGCGGCTGTTGGAGGCGACCATGACGCCGGTTGCGATCTGGCCTTCCGGATTGACGCCGGGAAGGCGGCTGCCCTTCGGCGCGTAGGAGGCCATCAGATAGGGCATGTCGTGGCCGTCCATGCGGGCGCGGCCGACATATTGCACGCGCACTTTGCCGGTGCCGCTGTGCTGCAGATCCAGCATGTCGGCCGTCTTGTTCGAAAGGTCGATGATGCGACCTTCGTGATAGGGGCCGCGATCGTTGACGCGCACGATGACGGAGGAACCACTTTCGAGATTGGTGACGCGCGCATAGCTCGGCAGCGGGAAGGTCGGATGTGCGGCGGAAAGATGCATCTGGTCGTAGACTTCGCCATTCGCCGTCAGGCGCCCATGAAAGGCCGAACCATACCAGGAGGCGACGCCGACCTTGTTATAGGCGAAATCTTCCTTCGGATAATACCACTTGCCCTTGACCTCGTAAGGGTTGCCGACGATGTAGCGGCCGCCGCCCTTCGGGATATTGTTGCCGGTGGCGACCCGCGGGCTCGCCTTCACGCCGTATTCGGATTCGGAGAAGTACTCTTTGCCGTGGGATTTTTTCTTCGGCACCGCCTGTGTCGTGCCGCACGCTGCAACCGTCGCACACATCGCCGAGATCGCCAGCCACCGTGCTGTCGTTGCGAAAGACGCCGCCCCGTAATCCAGTTTCATATGCCCCACGCCGCTCAAAGATCGTTATGGTTAAAGAACCTTGCCCCATCTTGGGCCAACAACGCCTTATTCCCACCCGCCTAACGAGGCTTTAATCTTGCTAACTTCGTGGCAAATTTACGAACGATTTCGCAGCGATAGCGACAATTCTAATGATTATGGTTTATAAATCACTAACAAAAGCCCCGCCGCCCTGCCCTTTCGCCGCCGCAATGAAGCCCGAAATCATCGTGCCGATGCGGAGCATATGGTGAACATCCGGGCGGTTCCGGACGGCCCAAATGCTCCATACTGAAACGCGCTCTGCGCGTATTTGATGCGCCGCAGCGGCGACGCTTCGTTCTGCATGGGAACGAATTGTCCGCCACGGGCTTTGAAGGTTTAGACCTTTGGAGGATCACCATGAACGATGAAACCCTGACGCAGCTCGACACGATCAGCCATCAGTTGCATGCCCGATCTCGCCAGCTTTCCCAGCCGGATAAAGATAACGACATCGCAATCCTGATGTCGGCCCTCGCCGTGACGATGGAGGCGGTTCGATCTCTCGGCGGGGATATGAACCAGCTCAACGGTCCAAAGGGCCTTGGATCTGACGGAAGCTAAGTCTGTTATGTCCGCAGCAAATCACACAAAGCCTGTGCCGGGAACGATACGCGCGACGCGCTCATCTTCGACGTGGATGGGAAGCCGTGGTCGCCGCCTATGCTGCCGGTGGGCGATAGCGAATCGACTTCGCCTTTTCCAAGGCTTCGATCGTATCCTCGACGCTGAGGAGGACAGTGGTCTCCATGGAACTGAGCGCGCCTCCTGCGCCGATCGCCAGCGCGACAGCCGCCATCGATACGTTATCAGGCGCTTCCCACAGATTCCAACCATCATGCTCGCCGAACGCGTACCAGAAGCCATGGAGCTTTCCGCCCACGGATTCAATGTAACTGCGTGCCGCCTCTCGGCGATCCTCGGGGTTTTCGATCATCCGTGCCCAGGTCTCGGGCGTGTAGCTGAAGCGCGTGAGATACATGGCCATGGTTTGTTTCCTCCGCCAGAACAGCACAGTTAACGCTCAAGTCGGGGAGAACGCGAGTCATTTCCAATATATGGAACGGGCTCCCAACGGTCTCGGTCGGCAGTCTCCAGAAGAGCAGCGAGTTCCGCCGTCAGAAGGTCGCGCGGCGTTCATCGAAAAGTAGATTTTAGCAGTTATTCGGACCCCGCTTCTCATCTCACATCGGGTTCCGGCAATGGATCTTGCGACAGTCCTTCTTCTACACAAGTCTTCCTTCATCGTCGGAGCGATCTGCTTCTTCTATGTGAGATGGCGTTCCGGAGCGACGCCGGGGCTCGGCGTACTTGCCGTGGGTTTTACTTTGCTCGCGATCGCCTCAACGCTGGCAGGGTGGGACGAGAGCCTTCACATGTCCGATAATGCCAGGACGTTCTGGAGTTTTTCACTGGGCGCCAATGGTTACGGGCTGATGGCGGTTGGTCTTTTCGGCCTCAGCCGGCGTCAGAATTCTCTACGAGACTGGTGGCCGTTGCTCCTGCCCGTCGTCCTGATGCTGAGTGCGGCGATCACGCCATGGTATTTGAACAATGGATCGAGAGCATCCGTGTTCAATGGCAACGCCACCATCCTGCTTGCCTTGTCAGGTTTCGTGATCGCCCGCGACTTCTTCCACGAGCGTCTTACCGCGCGGCTCGGCCTCTCCGCTTCAATTTGGGTGGCGACGTCTCTCTCGGCTTTGGTCGTCGTTGGTTTCATCTTTCCAGACGATGCGCCTCTTCCCCCGCGCTACGCTTTCTTTCTGCTGATCATCTGTCATTTCGCAGTGGCTCTGTTCGTGCTCGTCCTCGTGCAGGAAAGAGCCGAAGAAAAGCTTATCAGGCTTGCAAATACCGATATGCTGACCGGCATTCCCAACCGGCAGCATTTCTTCAATTCCCTTCCGAAAAGCCTCGGCTCCGGAGACGCCTTCATCCTCATCGATATCGACTTTTTCAAACGTGTTAACGATATGTATGGACACGACAAAGGCGATGTCGTTCTCATAAATGTTGCTCGGACGATTGCTCTGAGTGTCCCCCCTTCCTGTGTGTTCGGCCGGCTGGGCGGCGAGGAGTTCAGCCTCTTTTTTCGCGGCCAAACGGCAGCCTCTGCTTTTGCGCTCGCTGAGCGGATACGCGAGGCTGTCAACGCCGTGAGCCTTGTCTTGGAAGGAAATCAGGTCACCCCTTCCGTCAGTGCAGGTGTGGCTCTTTGGGAAGCGGGCCTGACCGAACAAGACATTCAGAAGCGTGCAGATCAGGCGCTCTACATTGCCAAAAACAAGGGTCGCAACAGGGTTGAGTTGTTCAGCAGCGTCGGGTTGACCTCCAGCGTCCTTGCGCCCGACCCGCTACCGGCTCGCGCGGGCTGAAGAACAGCGGAAGCGCGGCTCTCTCGAGCTAGTTGCACGTCATGGCGAAGATGCTGGCAAATGCTGCAGAGCACGTTGACGCTGCTAACAAAGCTGCTAAAAAGCCAGCCATCGAGTGATTGGGTCGCAAATCGGTAGCAATGGCCGGTTCGTAGACATCGACAGCATGTTGATGTCTCAACCTTTTCAATCAGATGGAAGAGTGTCCGAGTGGTTTAAGGAACCGGTCTTGAAAACCGGCGTGCGGGAAACCGTACCGTGGGTTCGAATCCCACCTCTTCCGCCATATTGTATTGATTTTGTTGTATAATTTCTACTTTCCGCCTGAGAATTGCACGCTTGTCATAACCCCGCTTCTGGTATGAAAACCGCCGGCAGGTGAGGCCGGCGGCGCATTTGTTGAGCACCAAGGTTGGTTTCCGTGGCACTGCCGGCTAAAAATCGAAATACACGGTCACACCTGACCGACGACGATCGGGGTAACGGTCGCGATAGCCGTAATAGTCGCGACTGCCGTAATACCGCGGACGATAGCACGAGCCGTAATACCGACAGTCGCGGTAAGCGTACCGGTGTTTCTTCCGGTGGCCATACGCATGTCCATTACCGTGGCTCCGGTGTTTGACCTGCTCGACGTCGGGGGTATGCATATGTACTGCGTTCGGCACAACGATCGGCGCGGCGTTCAGCGGCAGGGCGAAAGATGCAGACAAGATCATGGCTGCAAGTGAGGAAAAAAGCATCTTCATCGGCGCATCCTTTCAGGCTGCGATTCTGGGTTAATAAGCATTAACCTCCGATGAACAGCTGCGAACATCCCAGAAAACACCGGCCGGCGCGCCGCTGGTGTGGTCGCGGGTGGTGATCGCGCCGGCCTATGGTGTTGGTCCCGCCGCCGATGCGGCTCGGCAGCGCCGCGCTCTTCGTTGCTACGCTTGCACGCCAAAGCGATGTTGTCTCGATTGTTGCGGCCGCCATTAGAGCGGCGCCGCAGGTGCTCAAGGGTTTCGGCATTCCGCGGCTGCTTATGAGGCGGTTTGTCACGCAAAACCATAGGCCGGAGGCAGTAGCCGCAGCGGCCGCCCTGTTTCTCGCGTATCTTGATGCTGTTCTAAATGTGGCGGGTCATGATCAGCCGGTGATGGGTTCGATGGCCGGGTCAACGACTGTTCGCCGCTGCCTGCCGTGAGCTGAGCTAAGAATTTTGATGTCGTAGAGTTCACGAGCCTTCCGCCATCCGTCGTTTTCCGAAAATTGCGGTTTTGTACCTCAGGAAGGTTGGCCTTCCCTAAGGGCAACAGATGAGTTTCACCCTCCTCCTTTGCGTCGACGATGAGATGATGTACAGGCAGCAACAGGACGCGACCGCCATTAACTTAAGAATGGGGTCGGGCGGCAGATTGACGTCACGTCGCTGCCACGAGATCACGTGGCCGTCCTGTGGTCGGCGTGCGCGCACCTTGACCCTGCACGAGCAGCAGTCGCCTACTCGACTGATTTGATATTGTTGGGGCTGCAACGGCAAGGGAAATGACTTTGTCAGCAGCACCCTAGGTCTTCAGGTTTCCAATCTGGTATACCCGGTGTCTCAAGCGGCCCAACAAGCGCGAGGCTCCTTTTATGATCGTCCAAGCTTGCATCAACGGCGCGCGGCCGAGCGATTTCCATCCCCTCCTTCCGCTGACGATCGATGCCATGGTGCGTGATGCCACGGCTTCGGTTGCTGCCGGCGCTGCGGAGCTTCACGTCCATCCGCGCGGAGCCGATGGCAAGGAGAGCCTTGCCGCCGTCGACGAGACGGTTGGTGCAATCCGCCGGGCCTGCCCGGGAACGCTGATCGGTGTGTCCACCGGCGCCTGGATCGAAGGCGATCGGGAGACAACGCGGGAAGCCATCCGCCGATGGGATGTCCTGCCGGATTATGCCTCGGTGAACCTCTCGGAAGACGATGGCCCCGGCGTCATGCAGCTGCTGCGGCAGAAGGGTGTCGGCATTGAAGTCGGGCTGGCATCGGTCGCCGATGCGGAGCGCTACATCGGCCTCGATGATCATGACCGGGTCTTTCGCGTGCTCATCGAGCTCGATGACGAACAGGATTTGCAGCGCGCATGCGATATCGCGGGCGGCATTATCAAGGTGCTCAGGGATAGCGGGGTCAATCGGCCCATTCTTCTGCACGGTTTCGACGACACCGTCTGGCCCTTCGTCAGGTTGGCGCGCGAGCGGCGCTACTCCACCCGTATCGGCCTGGAAGATGGCAAGCACCTTCCGGATGGGACGATTGCGAACGACAATGTCGTGCTGGTCACTGCGGCCGTTGCGATCTTCCGTGGCCAATCGAACTGATGCCTAGATGTCGGCGGCCAGGCGGCAGTTCGGAATCTCTTCGGCGCCATCAGCCGGCATCGTCAAGGCGCAGAATGTTTCGAAATATTGGCTCGGCGATGCGGCCAAGTGCGCGAAGATATGGAGTGCGCGGAACGCACGGTACATTCTCATTCCATGATACCAATGCGGCCTCGTGAAGCGGGATGCCCTGGTCGAAATCTTGACCGTCGCTCATATCGGCAGATAAGCGGGACGCGGCCGACCTCAGTCGATGATTGCCGGACAGCCATCACGAAAAGTACGCGTATATCAGGACGCCAATAGAACCCCAGAAGATAAGCGGTGTCAGTATCATCCCCGCAACGAACATTTTAGTCACAGCAACACTCCGAAACCTCCACGTATGCCGCAAGGACCTATCGCGTTGACCGAAAGTTGCTATGGGCACGAAGTCCGGGATGGATCGGACCTTGGTCTGAGCTTCGCTCGCGCGGCCTGCCGGGCTCAACTCTCCCCGAGCGCTCGGCGGCGGCGGTAAGTCCCGACCGCAATGGCGAGCGCGACGATAATCAGTGCTGCCGCAACGGCGAAGGTGACCCGCATACCTGAGGCGACGGCCTCGGGATGCGCCGCTGTGATATCGGGTGCTCCCGAAGAGAGCGCGAAGACGGCGCCCATCACGGATGCGCCGGTAATCAGCCCGAGATTGCGCGACAGGTTGAGCATGCCGGAGATGACGCCTCGCTGCTCGGGACGGACATCCGCCATGACGGCAGTGTTGTTGGCCGCCTGGAACAGCTGATAACCGGGTGTCAGCATGGCGATGGCGGCGATGTAGCCTGATATCCCGGGCAGCACGGCCATGGCGACGGAGGCTGCCGCCATGGCAACGAGCCCTGCGACAACCACGAAGGACGTGTCCAGACGGTCGACCAGCCGGCCAGCCGGGACCCCGCTCAAGATGGAGATGACGGGCCCGATCGACATGACGATGCCAACGAGAGCTTGATTGAGCCCGAGCGCATGGGAAAGGTAGAATGGCGCCACCACCAGCGTCGCCATCATCACAGTCGAAACCAGCGCGTTCATCGCCAGGCTGGCGCTGAGGACGCGATTGCGAAATACCGTCAACTGGATCAGCGGCGATGCCGCTCTCGCCTCGGCTAAGACGAACAAACCGGTGCCGAAGACGGCGGCCGAGAGCAGAGCGACGTTCAGCGGCCCAAAGCGGCCGTGCCCGATCGTCATCGCCAGCGCATAGGCCGAAAGCGTCAGCGCAAGCAGCAGTGTGCCCGCCAAGTCGAAGCCCTTCCGATCCGTCTTCCCCTTGCTGATATCGGCGGGCAAATGGCGATAGGCGAGAACGAAGGTCAGAACGCCGAGCGGCACGTTGACGAGAAAGATTGCCGGCCAGCCGAGCCCGGCGATCAGCAGGCCGCCGAGCGAAGGCCCAAGAGCGGTGCCGATCGCCGACATCGTTCCGAGCAGCCCCATGACGCTCCCGGTTTTTTCCTTCGGCACCGTTTCGCCGACAAAGGCCATGGTGAGCGCCATCATGATGGCCGCACCCAGCCCCTGCACGGCGCGCGCGGCAATCATCAGCCATAACGTCGGCGCGACGCCGCAGAGGATCGAGGCCAGCGTGAAGAGCAGGAGGCCGATGAGCAGCAGCCGGCGTCGGCCGGTGATGTCGCCGAGCCGTCCGACGCTGACGACCAGGGTGGTGATGGCAAGGAGATAGGCGAGAACGATCCACTGCACATCCTGGAAGGACGCATTGAACGCTTGCGCCAAGCTCGGCAGGCCGACATTGGCGATGCTGGTGCCGAGTGACGGCAACAACATCGAGAGGGAAAGACTGGCAAGCGCCCATCGTACGGAGGGTGACTGTTCGGCGATGGCCTCGCTTCGCTCTGCAATGATCGATTTCACCACGTGAACTCCGTTTTCTCTTAGTTCCCCAAATGGAACTGGTGAAAACCTAGTCCTATGTTTGATATGGCGGAAGGCGCATGATTTTCACTTCATTCATGCGTTTGGCGCCACATCACGATGAAAGCGTGTTATAGCTGATGCATGTCGACACCCGATCTCAACTTGCTGGTCACTCTCGATGTGCTGCTTGCCGAGGGCAGCGTTGCGCGTGCGGCACAAAGGCTGCGGCTCAGCCCGTCGGCGATGAGCCGGACCTTAGCGCGATTGCGCGAAACGACGGGCGATCCGCTGCTGGTGCGCGCCGGCCGCGGCCTCGTCCCCACGCCGCGCGCGCTCGAACTGCGCGAGCGGGTCGGCCGGATTGTCGAGGACGCGCAGGCGGTCCTGCGTCCTGCCGAGGCGCTTGATCTTCAACGCTTGGTCCGGACGTTCACCTTGCGCACCAGCGAAGGCTTTGCCGAGAGCTTCGGACCTGATCTTATCGCACGCCTCGGCCGGCAAGCGCCCGGCGTGCGGCTACGCTTCGTGCAGAAGCCGGACAAGGACAGCGCCCCGCTTCGCGACGGGACCGTCGATCTGGAAACCGGCGTCGTCGGCGGGACGACCGGGCCGGAGGTGCGGGCGCAGGCCTTGTTCCGCGATCGTTTCATCGGCGTCGTGCGCTTGGGGCATCCGCTTTGCGAGCGCGAGTTGACGCCCTCCCTTTATGCCGCCGGCCAGCACATCTACGTCTCGCGGCGCGGGTTCGACAAGGGACCGATCGATGAAGCCTTGACCGCGCTCGGGCTGGAGCGGCAGATCGCCACCATCGTCAGCGGCTTTTCCACGGCACTGGCGCTCGCCCGAACCTCCGATCTGATCGCCAGCGTGCCCGAACGGCACACCGGAGCCTTGCGCGCGGGAATGCATAGTTTCCCCCTCCCCGTCCCGACGCCCGAGATCACGGTGTCATTGCTCTGGCACCCCAGGATGGATGCCGATCCCGCGCATCGCTGGCTGCGCGGCTGCGTTCGGGACGCCTGCGCGCGCGCTGATTGAAGGAGTGCGTAGGATCTGAGGTCGGGCCGATTGATCCGTTCGTGTGGTTGACTATCCCGCGTCGCCATGATTTCCCGTCGGGATCACCAAACGGGGACGTTATGACCGACATCATTGTAAAAGACAGCAACGGAAGCCAGCTGCACGACGGCGATTCCGTGACGCTGATCAAGGACCTCAAGGTCAAGGGAACCTCGGAGACGTTGAAGCGTGGAACGCTGGTCAAGGGCATTCGCCTGACCGACAATCCGGGCGCGATCGAGTGCAGCACCAAGCAGGTCAAAGGCCTGGTGCTGAAAACCGAGTTTTTGAAGAAGGCATAGGATCTGCCTCGCCTGCGATGCTCGGTCGACGCTTCGTAAGTCCGACTCCGACGATCAATCGGCTTTCATCGCCTCCTGCGGCACTTCCTCGGTGATCACCTCGAAACGGGAGAGTGTAGCCGGGCCGAAGGCTGTCGACATCGCGACGTCGGTGGCGTCGCGGCCGGTCCCCATCAGGATCCGGCCGATGCGAGGCGTGTTGTGGCGGGCATCGACCGTATGCCAATGACCGCCGAGAAAGACCTCGAACCAGGCACTGAAATCCATCGGATTGGGATCGATCGGAACGCCGATATCGCCGAGATAGCCGGTGCAATATCGTGCGGGAATATTCATGCATCGGCAAAGCGCGATGGCGAGATGGGCAAAGTCGCGGCAAACGCCCGCCTTGTCGGTGAAGCCGCCATGCGCGGTCCTGAGCACGTCGGCCTTCAGGTAATCGAAAGTGATGTGGTCATGGACGAAATCGCAGATCGCCTGGACACGCGCCCAGCCGAGCGGCGTCGACGAGAACCTTGCCCAGGCGAAATCCGCAAGCCTGTCGGTGTCGCAATAACGGCTGCCGAGCAGGAAGACCAGCACATCGTCCGGCAGATCATTGATCCCGTGCTGGACGGCATCGTCGGGAACGATGTCGGGTTGGCCGCTGTCATAGATCTCGAACTCCGTGGAGATCGTCGTCAGCCCGGGCGGAGCGACGATCCGGCTGCAGGCATTGCCGAACCCATCTGTATAGCCCCAGGCCTCGATCGGCCGGTCGAATGTCAGGATCTGATCGCTGAGAAGATCAGCGCGACGGGAGGGATGGATGTTGAGGACGAGCAGCATCGGCGTCGGCTGCGTGCATTCGTAGCCCAGATGAAACCCGGCGCGTATCTTCATTGTGGCTTCCTTCTCGCGTCTCCGCATCGGTGGAGGTGAGTAGGGAACGTTGATCGCGCGACCCGGTTCCCATGGCTGCGGGCGGCCAGGCCGGAGTAATCCAAGATTACCTCAGACGTAGTCGAGATCACCTCGTGGTGACGTTGACCTGCACCGTCATGCTGTCGAAATCCTTCCCGTCCCCATCATAGCTGCCGCTCAACGGGACGGCCTGGCGCGGATCTCGGGCAACCGCGACACGAATGAGATCGCGGTTGCCGACGATGCCGTTGGTCGGATCGAACTCCGTCCAGCCGGCGCCTGGAAGATAGACCTGGCACCAAGCATGCGTGGAACCGCCGCCGAGCACGGTGGAACCGTCCCGGTCGGGAACATAGACATAGCCCGTGACGAACCGCGCCGCGAGGCCAAGCACCCGTGCCGCCTCCATCATCAGAAGCGCAAAATCCCGGCAGGTGCCGGAGCGAAGCTGCAAGGTCTGCAACGGCGTCTGGGTTCCATGTTCCTGGCGCCGCGCGTAGACGAAGCTCTCGCGGATGGCGTAACAGAGCGTCATCAGCAGATGCCCGGTCTCCGTTGGACGCCCCTGGCGCACGAACTGGCGTGCCCAGCGCCCGACCTCGTCGTTCGGGTCGGGATAATGGCGCTGCATCGCCGGCGTCAGATCGGCAATTTCGTCCTTGTCGTAGGAGAATGGATAGGTCAGGGCCGCATCGTCGACCTTGAGATCCAGGGCGACCTGCGGCGTATGATCGAGCGTGATCCAGGTTTCGAAACGAAGTTCGGACGCCGGCCTCGAAAAATCGACGAGCGCCACGCAATTGCCGAAAACATCGTGGATCCAGCGCACATGGCTTTCCTCAGGATAGATCGTCAACGACGCTTCGATCAGCCGCTGGTCGAAACTGTCGCGCGGCCGGAACATCAAGCGATGCTCGCCGAAATCGACGTCCCTGACGTAACGATAGGACGTGATGTGGCGGACAGAGAAAATCGTCATAAGCCGCCGTCGAATCTGTTCACTTTGCTGCTCCAAGGCGGCAACGCCGCCTCTCCTCTGCGGAAGCGCCCTGCCGGCTTTCCCGCTCATCCCGATTTCTTGTCATATAAGCACGTTCGAAAGATTGCTATTGTATCTTCACCGATCGGCGGCGGGGCCGTCCAACCTAAGAGGATAACATGCATATCATCTGGGACGTTCTGACGCTTCTGCTGACAATCGGCTCCCTCTATGGCGGTCGCGAATACCGGATTATTCGCGCTCGTGCCCGCGCTCAGAACTGGGGCAACTTCTGATTCGATCCGGACATCTCTGATTCGATTCCGAATCCTGGCCGCATTGGTCGTTGCCGATCGCCATTACGTCGAATGACGTAAAGTCATGCGCTTAAGAAAATGCTTTATTAGTCGAGGCGGAAGCCTATCCGCCCATTCTCCCTGTTAATCCTAAGCCCGCCTCACCCCAGGCGGGCTTTTTTATTCCATCGCCTGCATCACTTCTTGGCGCCGGCCGAAAGCACCCGATGTGTTGCATTGTCCATTGCGTGGCTTGCTTCCTGTCCATCCTTCTTCAGCCCGTATGCGGTATTGCCGCAGCCGGAAAGTGTCAGCAAGCCGATGCAGGCGATGGCGATTGCAGCTTTTGGCATCAAGTGGTCCCCTTGGCTGAATGGCGATTCAGAGCATGATCGCGAAAAGTGTGAGCGGTTTTGACATCATGCTCTAACTCTTAATTTGCAACAGGATTCAGATTTTAGGTCGACTGGGCCTAAAATCATCCTGTTCTAGGGAAAATGATACACTCCTCGACAAAATCAATCGGCAGGCGATAAGCGCGAGTGGCGGTATGGAACTCCCTGACGCGGATCGGCGTTTAGGGGTGCCATCCAACCGGGTTAATGACATGGATTATGAGCTTGCCTTCGCCGCGACGGTCGCAACAGCGTCTTTCCTCGTCTTTATGCTGATCGTACACCGGACCTGATCGCCCGCGACGCGGATTGCCCGACGGCGCGCGACAGCGCCGGCCCGTTCTGCGGCCGCGTGTCTGCGAGCCAGAGAGACTGCATCTCCAGCTGCATCTAAAGCATCTCGCGCCAAAGGCGACGAGCCGGCAGAGTGTGGAAGGTCTGGAGCGAAAGTAGCATGATCCGCCAGCAGACACGGCAGGGCTGCAAAAATAAACGTTTTGACATCCGAAAGTATTACGACGTCAGCGGATGTATTAAATTTTAACTAATTGCCATGCTTAACTATCTATTAACAATATTCTTGCGCTCCTTCCGCTTCCGCTTATGCTTTACGCAAACGGGAGAGGAAAGATGTTTAGCAAAAGCTTGATTATGCCTTTTGGCTTCGCATTGCTGGCCATTGCTGGCCTCCTGTTTCAGATCGTCGCATACGCGGTGCACTCCCCGGTCACCCTGCTGCAGCCGTGAGTCACATAAGTTGCTGAACCCGCAAAGCAATCTCAGTAACTAGGAGTGGAACTTCGTTTCGTTTCGTGCATTCTGTGACTCGTTTTGCCAGGAGGGAGATAACCATGGAAAGCGCAGGCGTGGGTTGGATTGCAGCCATCATTATCGGCGGTGTCGCCGGATGGCTGGCGGAAAAGGCAATGCGCAGCAGCATGAGCCTGCTCATGAACATATTGCTCGGCATCATCGGCGCTATTGTCGCCAACTGGATCCTGGGTCTTTTGCACATCCAGCCGCTCGCCGGTTGGCTGGGTTATCTGATCACCGGTTTCGTCGGTGCCTGCATCTTGATCGCGATCGGGCGCGTCATCCGCCGCTGACTTGGTCGCGCCAACTGAGCCCGGTCGCGTCAGCTGGCCCGGCTACTTTTGGACGGATGCAAATACTAAAAGCCGGGCGTTCATGGCGCCCGGCTTTTCTTCACTCTGAATTGCCGTTCAGCGGCGGCTGAGCAGGCCGAACACGTAGGCAATGCCTGCCGTCACGGCGAGTGCCACGAGCGGTTCTTCGCGTACCTTGTCGCGCAGCCGTTCCGTCATCACCGAAGCCTCGTCGGTCACCGCCGACTTCGCCCCCTGCCCCAGCGCGACCACGCTTTCCGTTAGCCGGGAGAGATCGTTGCGAAGGGCTGCGACCTGCGCCGACAGATCGTCTGCTGCTATATCAGCCTTGACGCGCGCAGCGGTGGATTCGGCGGAAGCGGTTTTCAATTCTGCCATGGTCTGCTCCTGTTTCATGGGATGCCGCTTCAACGAAATGGCGGCCCGAAAGGTTCCGTCGCAACCGATCTTTTGTTCTCCGCAAAGCCGCCGCGGCGGAGCGGTCGACTTGTGCAGCTTTTCGCGTGACAAACCCTTCATTTCCTGTCGGGTTTGTTTTAAGGAACGTCGAATGTCCGCCCGCGCGCGGGTCAATGATACTGCGAGGTTTGCGTTTCTATGTTCCATATCCTGAGAAGAGCTGCTCAGACCTGGGTTGCCAAGCTGCTCCTGCTTCTGCTCGTCGTGTCTTTCGGCGCCTGGGGCGTGTCGCATCAGCTGCTGACAGGCGGTAACAGCACCACGGTCGTGACCGTTGGCGATCAGCATGTGGACGTCAACGAATTCCACCTCGCCTATCAGCGCCAGGTGGCAAACCTCAGCCAGCAGTTCGGCACGCGCCTCACCCCCGAGCAGGCCCGCGCCTTCGGCGTCGAGCAGCAGGTGCTCGCCCAGCTCGTCGCCGGCGCCTCGCTCGACCAGCTCGCCGAAGACATGAACCTCGGCCTTTCCGAAGATCGCCTCGCCCAGCTGATCGCTGACGATCCGGCTTTCAAGGCCGTCAACGGCCGGTTCGACCGCGAGCTCTTCATCTCGCGTCTGCGCAATGCCAACATCCGCCAGGACGATTACATCAAGGAGCGCAGCAAGGTCGCTGTCCGCAGCCAGGTGGTCGATGCCATCTCGAATGGTTTCACCGCACCGAAGACCCTGGTCGACGCCCTTAAGCTCTATGGTGATGAAAGCCGCAGCATCGATTACCTGCTGCTCACCAATGCCAATATCGAGCCGATCAAGGCACCTGCCGACGACGTGCTGGCAACCTGGTTCGAAGGTGTCAAGCAGCGCTACCGGGCGCCCGAATACCGTAAGGTCGCCTATCTCAAGCTGCAGCCTGCCGATATCGCCGATGCCGCGACCGTCACCGACGACCAGATCCACGAAGCCTTCGACAAGAGCAAGGATACCTATCGCACGCCGGAAAGCCGCACCATCGAACAGCTGACCTTCGCCAGCAAGGATCTCGCCACCGCCGCCGAAACGGCGCTGAAGAGCGGCACCAGCTTCGACCAGCTGGTCTCCGACCAGGGCAAGACGGCAAGTGACGTGTTGCTCGGCGAATTCACCAAGGACAAGGTTCCCGACCAGGCGGTTGCCGATGCGGCCTTCGCAGTTTCGCGCGATGGCGGCACGACGCCTGTCGTCGATGGCTCCTTCGGCTCGGTCATCCTGCGCGTCACCAACATCAAGTCGGAAACGGCGAAGAATTTCGATGAGGTGAAGGAGGATATCCGCAAGCAGCTGTCGCTCTCCAACGCCTCCCAGGAAGTGATCAACGTTCATGACCGCATCGAGGACCTGCGCGCCGGCGGTTCGACGCTCGAGGATATCGCCGGCCAGCTGAAGCTCAAAGCCGTCACCGTCGATGCCGTCGATATGACCGGCGCCGACAAGGACGGCCAAGAGGTCAAGGATATTCCCGTCAAGCAGCAGCTGCTCGGCGAAGCCTTCAAGACCGAGGTTGGCGTCGATGCGCCGCCGCTGCCGATCGGCAATGACGGCTATGTCTGGTTCAACGTCCGCGAAATCACGCCGGACCGCGACCGCCCGGTCGCCGAAGTGCGCGAAAAGGCCGTCGAGGACTGGACGGCGGAACAGCAGAAGGCCGAGCTCGCAAAGAAGGCCGATGCATTGAAGGCCGAGGCGAAAAAGGGCACTGCCCTTGCCGATATCGCAACGCCGCTCGGCATTGCCGTCGAAAGCAAGAGCGGCGTCACCCGTTCCACCGATGATGCGGTCCTCGGCCGGGCCGGCGTCACCGCCGCCTTCTCCGGCCCGCTCGACACGGTCGCGAGCGCTGTCGGCGCCGATCCCTCGACGCAGATCCTGCTGAAGGTCACCGAGGTCAACACCCAGCCGACCGGCGACGTGCTGAACAACCGCGATGCCCAGATCACCGCCATGGCTAATGCCGCCGGCGATGATATTCTCGATCAGATGGTCAACCTGCTGCAGACGCAGTACGGCGCCGAGATCAACCAGACGCTCGCTGAACAGGCGACGACCCGCTAGGAGGCTTTATGACCGATCTGAAGCCGTTCCTGGCCAAGGCCGCAAGCCGCGAGCCGCTGACGCGTGACGAGGCCCGCGCTGCCTTCGACATCCTGATGTCGGGCCAGGCGACACCCTCGCAGATCGGTGGCTTCCTGATGGCGCTGCGCGTGCGCGGCGAAACCGTCGACGAGATCGTCGGCGCCGTCACCGCAATGCGCTCGAAAATGCTGACCGTCGAGGCGCCGGCCGATGCGATCGACATTGTCGGCACCGGCGGCGATGCCAGCGGCACCTACAATATCTCGACGCTGGCGGCGCTAATCGTCGCCGGCGCTGGTGTTCCCGTCGCCAAACACGGCAATCGGGCGCTGAGTTCGAAATCGGGCGCGGCCGACAATCTGGCCGCACTCGGCGTCAAGCTCGACGTCGGCCCCGAGATCATCTCCCGCTGCATTGCCGAGGCCGGCGTCGGATTCATGTTCGCGCAGATGCATCATTCCGCCATGCGCCATGTCGGCCCCTCAAGGGTCGAGCTCGGCACGCGGACGATCTTCAACCTGCTCGGGCCGCTCTCCAATCCGGCCGGCGTTCGCCGCCAGTTGCTCGGCGTCTTCTCGCCGCAATGGCTGGTGCCGCTTGCCGAAGTCATGCGCGATCTCGGCTCCGAATGCGTCTGGGTCGTCCATGGCGACGGCCTCGACGAGATCACTACCACCGGCGTCACACAAGTGGCGGCACTCGAAGACGGCAAGATCCGCACCTTCGAGCTTTCGCCCGCCGATTTCGGCGTCAGCCCTTGCGTGCTTGCGGATATCAAGGGCGGTGACGGTGTCGCCAACGCCGCGGCCCTTCGCGAGGTGCTCGGCGGCGCCAAGAATGCCTATCGCGATGTCTCGCTCGCCAATGCCGCCGCCTCGCTCGTCATCGCCGGCAAGGTCGAGACGATCCGCGACGGCATGACGCTGGCCACGCAGTCGCTGGATAGTGGCTCCACCGCGCTCGCCCTCGACAAACTCATCGCCGTTTCCAACGATATCGACTAGGATTGCCCGATGACCGATATCCTAAAGAAGATCGAACTCTACAAGCGCGAAGAGATCGCCGTTGCCAAGGCGACAGTGTCGCTTGCCGATCTGAAGGCGATGCAGACCGGCCAGTCCGCCCCGCGCGGCTTCCACAAGGCGCTCATTGCCAAGCGTGATGCCGGCCGCTTCGGCCTGATCGCCGAAATCAAGAAGGCAAGCCCCTCGAAGGGCCTCATTCGCCCGGATTTCGATCCACCGTCGCTGGCCAGCGCCTATGAGGCCGGCGGTGCCGCCTGCCTTTCGGTGCTGACCGACAGTCCGAGTTTCCAGGGCGCGCCGGAATTTCTGACAGCCGCCCGTGCTGCCTGCGCGCTGCCGGCGCTGCGCAAAGATTTCATGTTCGAGACCTATCAGGTGCACGAGGCCCGCGCCTGGGGCGCCGATTGCATCCTCTTGATCATGGCCTCGCTGTCCGACGATGAAGCCGAACGCCTGCAGGACGAGGCCTTCGCCCTCGGCATGGACGTGCTGGTCGAAGTCCACGACGCAGAGGAGATGGAGCGGGCGCTGAAACTCTCCTCGCCGCTCATCGGCATCAACAACCGCAATCTGCGTACTTTCGAGGTCAGCCTCACCGTCAGCGAGGCGCTTGCCCCCATGGTGCCTGATGACCGGCTCCTGGTTGGCGAAAGCGGCATCTTCACCCATGCCGATTGCCAGCGCCTGCAGGCCGTCGACATCAATACCTTCCTTGTCGGGGAGAGCCTGATGCGCAAGGAGGACGTCGCCGCCGCCACCCGCGCACTGCTCTTCGGCGAAGCCGCCATCGCGGCCGAATGATATGAGCGGCGCAAAGCCCGGTCTGACCCATATCGGTGCCTCCGGCGAGGCACATATGGTCGATGTCTCCGATAAGGCCGAGACGGTGCGCATCGCCACTGCCGAGGGCCATGTGAAGATGGCGTCGGAAACGCTTGCTCTCATCGTCCAAGGAAATGCCAAGAAGGGTGATGTGATCGGCACGGCGCGCCTTGCCGGCATCATGGCGGCAAAACGCACCGCCGATCTCATCCCGCTCTGCCATCCGCTGATGCTGACGAAGGTCACGGTCGAGATCGAGGAAGATGCCGCCCTGCCCGGCCTGCGCGTTACGGCGACCGCCAAGCTGACCGGCAAGACCGGTGTGGAGATGGAGGCGCTGACCGCCGTCTCGGTCGCTTGTCTGACGATCTACGACATGGCCAAGGCCGCCGATAAGGCAATGGAGATCGGCGGCATCCGGCTTCTTGAAAAGTCCGGCGGAAAATCCGGCGATTTCCGTCATCCGGAGGCAAGATGAACCTTCTCCCGGTCGCCGACGCCCTGAACCGCTTGCTCTCTCGCGCAAAACCCATTGCTGCGTCCGAGACGCTGCCGCTAGCCGAAGCCGAGGGCCGCGTCCTGGCCGTCGATCTGACGGCCGGCCTGACCCAGCCGCCCTTCAATGCCTCCGCCATGGATGGCTATGCGCTGCGCCGCGAAGACGCGCCGGAGCCGGGCGCCGAGCTGAAGGTCATCGGCACGTCTTCCGCCGGCCACGGCTTCGAGGGAAGCGTCAGCCAGGGTGAAGCCGTCCGTATCTTCACCGGCGCGCCTGTTCCGCCGGGCGCCGACAGCGTCCTGCTGCAGGAGGATGCGGAGAAGATCGAAGGCGGTATCCGAACGAATTTCCCTGTGCGGCAGGGCCAGCATGTGCGTCCGCGCGGTCAGGATTTCGCCGAAGGCGAAGCCGTTCTGTCGGCCGGCACCGTGCTCGATTTCTCGCGGCTGACGGTTGCTGCCGGCATGAACCGGCCTGATGTCGAAGTGCTGCGGCGCCCGCTGATCGCCATCCTCGCGACCGGCGACGAACTGCTGCCGCCCGGAAGCACGCCCGGCCCTTCACAGATCATCGCATCCAATACGTTTGGTATTGCAGCCCTTGCCCGCAAAGCCGGCGCCGATGTGCTCGATCTCGGTATCGTGCCTGACGACAAGGCCAGGATCACCGCGGCGATCGACACGGCCCGGGATGCCGGGGTCGATGTGATCGTCACGCTCGGTGGCGCTTCGGTCGGCGACCATGATCTGGTGCAGGCCACGCTGATCGAGGCCGGCATGCAGCTCGATTTCTGGCGCATCGCCATGCGCCCCGGCAAACCGCTGATGGTCGGCAGCTTCGGCGAGACGCATGTGCTCGGCCTGCCCGGCAATCCGGTCTCGAGCCTCGTCTGTTCGCTGCTCTTCCTGGAGCCGCTGATCCGCAGGCTTGCCTCCCTGCCGCCGGTGCGCCGCGAGGCAACGGTGGAGGCGGCTGTCACGCTGCGCGCCAACGACCACCGGCAGGACTATATCAGGGCGAAACTTTCGAAATCCGCCGCCGGCCACTGGCTCGCCGAGCCTTTCGGCAAGCAGGATTCCTCGATGATGAAGGTCTTCGCCGCAGCCGATTGCCTCGTCATCCGCCCGCCACATGCGCCGGAGCTGCCGGCCGGAGCGCCCTGCCCGGTCATGCTGTTGCGGCCTGACCTCCTGGCATAATCTCGCCTTCAACTTTGCCGGAGAGCGCAAAGACACCCGCCTGCACGGCACCGCCGCCAGTGCCCCCGCCGAAATCCGCAACTGCATGGGTGGCGATTCGGTTGAGTTCTCCCTGCGGCAGGTAGGCCCGCTCGGGATCGCCGATCAGCACCTCGACGCCGCTCGCCTGGCAACGCCGCAGGAAGGCCATCACCCGCAAGGCAAGCGAGGGATCGTAGAACAGGTCGCCGACCACGAGAAGGTCAGTCGCTGGTGGCTGATCCTCGATAATATCGGCGGCCAAGGCCACGATGTTCACACCGTTGATCGCTGCGTTGAGCCCGATTGCGGCAATGGCATTGGCATCGATGT
The DNA here is from genome assembly GCF_057653455.1 of Rhizobium sp. CB2179. NCBI lineage: Bacteria > Pseudomonadati > Pseudomonadota > Alphaproteobacteria > Hyphomicrobiales > Rhizobiaceae > Rhizobium > Rhizobium sp. CB2179. The sequence continues at coordinate 1,967,977 of NZ_CM172781.1, forward strand.
CGATAGCGGTCACCGTGGCTGCTCCGGCCTTCGCCGCGGCAATGGCCACGAGCCCGGAGCCAGCGCCGAGATCGAGCACCCGGCGGCCGGTCACCATTTCCGGTCGATCGAGCAGATGGCGGGCAAGCACTGCGCCGCCGGCCCAGGGATAGGCCCAGTAAGGCGGCGGATCGGCCTCTCCGCGGCCGGCAAGCCGCCAGAGCCCGCTCGCGGGCCCTGCCGTATGAATCCGGATCTCGGGGATGGATGGAACGGGTGATATAGGCAGGTTGGCACGGATGAAGACGGCCGGATCGGGTTGAGACATGCCCGGGCGTTTCATCGTCATCTGCTCCTGCCGGCGCTGTAACTGCCTATCGTTTTTAATAGCAAGAGCAGGCCGCCGTTGTAAAATTCCGCGCCATTTATGCACGCTATGATTTGGGTGGAATAATGAAGCCGAGCCAGGCTTTTCGCAAGGAACTGCACCGCTATTCGTGATGAGGTGTGCCGTATGCCATTTAAGAACGCAACACAGGCCGTTGAAGCGAGACCGTCTTGGGAGCCTCGGCGCGCGCGAGATCTGCGAGAAATTGTTCCATTAGCGGGGAATCACCAAACCGACGATAGTTGCGCTCTGTTTCAAGCGAGAAGTCGGGCTTTGCTTTGACCAAACTGGCCATGGTCGCCTTGGCCTTGTCCAGCTCTGAGCGACCAGCCTGCAACGCGGTTTGAATGAGCAGGCAATTCGAATCCTGCGGCGCGCGGATCAGGCACTCTTGGATAACGCTCGCAGCTTCATCGCTACGACCAGCCGCATAAAGCGCCTGACCATGCACATAAGCATAATATTCGGGAGCTATGGGATGAAGACGGCGGGCACGCTCAGCATTCCGTAATGCTCCATCGTAGTCACCAAAACGAACCTGGGCTTTTGCGAGCGCCATCATGCTGTCAGGATCATTCGGATTGAGTTCCACCGACCGGTGTCCCGCTTGTAAAGCACCAGCGTGATCGCCGCTTGCAGCCAAGCCGTAGCTCAATACCTGATATCCCATCGCCAGATTTGGATCGAGTCGGATGGATTGACGCGCCTCGCTCAAGCCAATCTCCAGGTCTCGGTCTGTGGCGTGGCCGCTGACGTTTTGCGTGACATCGAAGATATAGGTCATACCGAGATTGGCACGCGCCACGGCATAAGCCGGGTCTAATTCCAAAGCCCGCTGGAAAAGTCCTCGGGCGGAAAGAAGCCCCTCGGCATCTTTCGAATCGTGCGTGAAACGAGCGCGTGCCTGAAGAACGAGATCGTAGGCCTGCAAATCCTTGGTTGGGCGTTTCATCGCCTCTGCGGCTTCAGACTTGCGGACAAAGGAAACAAGGTGGGCAACGATCTCGGATGTCAACTCGCTTTCGACCGTGAATATATCATCGATATGGCGGTCATAGCTGCGCGACCAGAGGTGAGCTCCGCTATTCACGTCAATAAGTTGAGCGGCGACGCGGAGTTTATCACCCACCCGTCGAGCGCTACCTTCGATGACGTAGGCCACACCCAATTTCTCGCCGACCTTGCGGACATCGGCTTCCTGGCTTCGCATCGCATAAGCCGAGTTGCGGGCAATCACCTGAAGTTCCGAGTTTCGGGCAAGTTCAGTCGTGATGTCTTCCGTCAGCCCATCGGCAAAGTAGGCCTGTGTTGCCTCGCCGCTCATATTGTCGAAAGGCATAACAGCCACAGACGGCCGAGGGTCCGGCCGTTCACCGCTGGCAAGCACCGAAAGCTCAGCCGGTATCCGGCCGATCATTGCCGCGAGAGGAAGCGGCTGGATTGCGATTCCGATGAGCACGAGCGACGCAGCCCCAAGACAATAGCCAAGGCGAGCGCTCACGTGCGGGACAAGAGCCGCGTACCGGCTCCATTTGCTTCTCCGTCGTCCAGCGCGCGTGACCGCATAGACATCGAGTGGTTCAGGAAGGTTTTTGGCATTCCGACGTCCAATGCGGAAAAACTCGTCGCCTCGACCCCGGTCAGCACTCAAGACCACCGCACCACTAACAAAGATACTGCCAGGATCTGCCATTGCCTCAAGGCGCGATGCGACATTCACGCCATCGCCGTACATGTCACCATTGTCTTCGATGACGTCACCAAGATTGATGCCGATCCGAAATTCAAAGGGCCGCCTATCGAAGCCGTTCTGAATCTCCACCGCCGCATTCAACGCTTCGTTAACGCTCGGGAATGTAGCGAGGAAGCCATCGCCAGAGTTTTTGAATGTTCGGCCTCCATGGTGCTGGACCGCTGGATCGATCACGTCGTCAAACACGGAACGCAACTCCGCATACGTCGTCGCTTCGTTTTCCGCCATGAGCCGACTGTAGCCGACAATGTCCCCGGCGAGAATCGCTGCGAGCTTACGTTGCATCGCGGAACTTCCTGTTCGCATTTCTGTCACGTTCCACTGCCGATCGTTCTTCCGGGTGGAAGATCCACCATGGGCAGTGAAGAGCGATAGCAAAGAACGAACGTCTGGATTAGCCGTCGTTGCTCGCATGAAGTTATGAATGTGGTTTCTAAATAGGCGAACTTCCGCGCTGCAACCGATGTCTGCAGAACCTCTCCAAGGGAAGCTTAAGCTCAACTGATTGCATGCTGCGGCAGGCATCAAGAGGGTTGAGTCCTGCTGGTGCAAAAAAGGCAGACAACCTTCGTCGACGATCGTTGGCTGTCGGGCATTTATGAACCTCATTTCTAACATCATGCAGATAGTACCGCCTAATGCTCCATGCTGAGGCGAGGTAACGTCCCCAACCAACCGCCGTCTCCAGTGCGATGCCATGTCCGGAGAAGATGAGGCGCGTCTTGGGTCTAAGGTCTTTAGCGCGGCCTGCCAGCAACGGCGCTGGCGCGCGCAAATCCACCGTCCTTTCAGGGCTTCGAAAGCCTGTATTCGGGAAGAACACGCATGACAAAAATTTTTGCGTCCGTTGTGATCTCCACCTTGATCCTGGTGTCGGCGACGGCTCCTGCCGCAGCGGAGGGAGATGTCGCCTTGGGACAAAAAGCGTTTCAGCGCTGTTCCGCCTGTCATTCGACCACGGACCAGAAAAAGGCTGGACCGGGGCTCGGTGGCGTTGTCGGGCGCGCAGCCGGCTCTGTGGAGGGCGTCCGCTATTCGGCGGCTATGAAAGCGTCGGGATTAGTATGGGACGAGGCGACGTTGGACCGGTTTCTAGCAGCGCCCCGCGAAGTTGTACCGACAACCACAATGACCGTGAGCGTGTCCAAGCCTGAGGATCGGCTAAACATCATCGCTTACCTGAAGTCCCTGTCGGAGTAGCGGCGAACCTCGTGGCTCAGCAAGCCGGCGATCGATGGGCACCCGACCCGGCTGATCATCGCTGACCCCGTCTTGGGTTGACGTGTCAGCTCGTGCTTTTGCTTCGCATTCAGAAGCCGCCTTTCTAACGTCGTGCAGGTTTCGCCAACTAATTCGGCGGCGCCGGACAAGCTAACGTTATCGCGGAGAGCAGGCTCTTGGTCGACGGCGTCTCATCATCCCGGAGGTGCTGGCGGCACTCCCGTCGCCGTCGCTCTCCTTAGAGATCGACGGTCAACGAGCACATCCAGTATGAAACATCGGAGAACCGACCAGTCATGATCACACTGAATATCAACGGTAATCAGCACAAGGTCGATGCCGACCCAGAGACACCCATCCTTTGGGTCCTGCGCGACACGCTCGGTATGACCGGGACCAAGTTCGGCTGCGGCGCCGCGCTTTGCGGCGCGTGCACGATACATCTGGATGGTGAGGCCGTCCGTTCCTGCAGCACCCCTCTCTCCGCTGCCGAGGGCCTGACCATCACCACCATAGAAAAAGCGACCGACGGCAGCGACCGTGTCGGCGCAGCGGTGCACGCAGCTTGGGTCAAGCACGATGTAGCGCAGTGCGGTTATTGTCAGAGCGGTCAGATCATGAGCGCCACGGCGTTCCTCGCATCCCTGCCCTCCGGTTCGCAGCCGACTGCCTCGGAGATCGATTCGGCAATGGAAGGCAATATTTGTCGTTGCGGAACTTATGTCCGCATCCGCGCCGCCATAGCCGATGCTGCCAGCAATCTCGTCTGAAGGAGACGCCATATGTTGCCGAATAGCGAATTACCACGTGCGCTGCAGCACATGCTGGAACGGGGTCGTTCGACGGCGGTTCAGGCGTTGCCACGCCGCAGCTTTCTCAAGCTGACGGGGGCCCTCGGTCTGGCTGTCGGCATTTTCCCGCATCTGGCCGCGGCCCAGTCCACCGACGCGGATGAGGTGCCCACCGCTCTGAAGCCGACCGAGCGGCCTTCTGCATTTGTTCAAATTGCGCCAAATGGCGAAGTTATGGTCACAATCAACCGGCTCGAGTTCGGTCAAGGCGTCCAAACGGCATTGCCGATGATCCTGGCCGAAGAACTCGACGCGGACTGGAATTTAGTACGCAGCCAGCTCGGCACCAATGACATGGCCTATGTTGATCCGCTCTTCGGAATGCACCTTACCGGCGGTTCGAACACCATCAAGAACAGCTTTACGCAGTATCGCGAGTTGGGTGCCCGCGTCCGCGCCATGCTACTCGCAGCCGCGGCGGACCGCTGGAACGTGGATGTTTCGACGCTGCGAACCGAGGCCGGTGTGGTTCTGGCTTCTGATGGCCGCAAGCTCGGCTATGGAGAACTTTCCGAAGCGGCCATGGCCCTGCCCGTGCCTCAGAAAATAGCGTTGAAAGATCCGAAGGATTTCCGCATCATCGGCCAACCCACCCAGCGTCTGGACGCACAAGCCAAGAGCAGTGGCCAACAGAGTTTTGGCATCGACTTCAAGCTGCCGGGACAATTGACGGCCGTGGTGGCTCGCCCTCCGGTCTTCGGAGCCAAGATAGCCTCCCTGGACGACAGCGCAGCGCGTTCAGTAAAGGGCGTGAAAGCTGTTTTGCGGGTGCCGCTGGATCGCGGTGCAGAGGGCGTGGCCGTGGTGGCCGACGGATATTGGCAGGCATCTCAGGGCCGCAACGCCCTTAAGGTGGAGTGGGACACATCGGCTGTCGAAAAGGTCGATAGTGAAAAGCAACTTGCCCAGTTTCGCGAGATCGCCAATCGCCCCGGCCCGCGCCAGTTCGATGCCGACATGGCGCCATTGGAAACCGCACCCTTGAGTCTGGAAGCCGAGTTCGTGTTTCCATATCTCGCCCACGCGGCGATGGAACCGCTGAACTGCACGGTTCGGCTTTCCGACGATCGTGCCGAGATCTGGATGGGAAGCCAAAGTGCGGGGCTCGATGCCGGCGTTGCCGCAAACGTGCTCGGCCTCAAGCCGGAACAGGTCGTGGTGAATGTGCAAACATCGGGTGGTGGCTTCGGCCGGCGCTTTTCCAGCAGCAGCGACACGGCAATGGAGGCCTGCCAGATAGCCAAAGCCGCCAGGGCGGCGGGGCTGAAGGCGCCAGTGCGCACGCTTTGGAGCCGCGAGGACGATATGAGGGGCGGCTACTACCGTCCAACGCATCTTCACCGCGCTCGCATTGGCTTCGACAAAGAGGGCAATGTACTGGCCTGGGACCACACCATCGTCGGCCAGTCCATACTGACGGGAACCGTGTTCGAGAAGTTCCAGGTGAAGGACGGCATCGATGCCGCCACGACAGAGGGGATGCGGAGCCCCTACCCGCTTCCCATGCGCCTGACAGTACATCATCCTGCTGCCAACGTGCCGGTTCTGTGGTGGCGCAGCGTTGGCTCCACCCATACGGCTTTCGTGATGGAGACCTTGCTCGACGATATAGCGAGAGCCACCGACCAGGATCCGGTCGCATATCGAATGAAGATGTTTGGCGATGAGCATCCTCGTCATCGCGATGCACTGCAACTCGCCGTAGACAAGAGCGGTTACGGCAGTAGGACATTGGCAGAAGGCCGGGCCTGGGGTGTGGCCGTGCACGAATCCTTTTCATCCGTGGTGGCCTACGTGGTGGAAGCCTCCGTCGTCGATGGGCAGCCGAAGCTGCATCGGGTCACGGCGGGGGTGCACTGCAATCTGGCCGTCAACCCTCGGACCGTGGAAGCGCAGGTCCAAGGCGCGGCGATCATGGGCTTGTCGACGTGCCTTACCGGCTCGGAAATCACGCTCAAGGACGGTGTTGTGGAGCAAAGCAACTTCAGCGAATTCACGGTGGCAAGGATCACGGATGTGCCGGAATTCGACGTCAACATCGTACCAAGCGCGGATGCACCGACGGGCATGGGCGAACCCGGCCTGCCACCTTTGGCGCCGGCATTTGCCAATGCCATCTCGCGTCTGACAGGCAAGCCAGTCCGGCAGATGCCTTTCAACCTCGCTTAGAACCTGGCTCGGACGAGAGCCTGCCCCGGTCCTGTGTGCCGCTGAATGCAGCGGGCCGCACAGGGCCGCGATGTTCCTGTCGCGTGACGTCTCGACAACCATAGCGCTAAGACTTCGCGGTCGGCGGTGACCGCGCGCTTCACCAGCAATCAGGACAGGCTGGACTTCACGTCTATCGGCAATCGCGCAACTGAGAAAAGTCCCCCAACGCATCGCGACCATCTGGCAGGAGCGTCAGCCTTTGAAACGAAGCGCCTCGACGAGGAGCGCAAACGCAGCCGTATGCTGACGTCGGCTTGGGTAATACAGGTGATAGCCAGGGAACGGCTGACACCAATCGTCGAGGACCCGGATCAGTCGCCCGTCTGCAATGTATTGTGAAACCTGACTTTCGAACGTATAGGCAAGACCAAGCCCATCCAAAGCAGCGGCTTCCAGCATCAAACTATCATTGATGATGAGCGGCCCGTTCATTCTGACCACAAGCTCCTCGCCGTCGCGCTCGAACTCCCAGGCATACAATCCACCTCCTGTGGTCTGCCGGTAGCTAATACCCCGGTGGTCGCCGAGATCGCGGGGCGTCATCGGGATTGTGCGGTTCTGGAAGTAGGACGGCGATCCGACGACTGCCATGCGAAGGTCAGGGCCGATCCTGACGGCAACCATGTCTTTTTGAACCTGTTCTCCAATGCGAATACCGGCATCGAACCGGCCGGCCACGATATCCGTCAGGCCCTCGTCAAGAATGACCTCCATTTCAATATCCGGATATTCCGCCAAGAACGTTGTCATGACCGGCCAAAGCACGCTCATGGCGGCATATCGAAACGTCGTGATGCGGATAGTGCCGGCCGGCTTGTCACGAAGTGCGGTGACGGCTGCGATCTCGCTTTCGATGTGTTCAAAGGCAGGGCGGAGGCTTCGAAGCATACGCTCTCCGGCATCGGTCAGCGATAGGCTGCGTGTGGTGCGTGAGATCAGCCGCACCCCCAGCCTCTGCTCCAGCATTCTGACTGAGTAACTGACGGCAGACTGGGAAAGTCCAAGTTTGGCGGAGGCGCGCGTGAAACTTCCGGCCTCGGCGACGGCGATGAAGGCTGCAAGCTCGCTGAAATCACCGTGCCTCATTTATCTCTCTCATTTCTAACTTCATGCAGATTATACCAACTAATCAAAGTTTGTCCTCATTGCTACCTGTCATTTCACAAACCGCTTGAACGGCATGCAAGAGAGACAATGATGATGGAAGCCACCCCAGCACTATTTGAACCCTTCGTTTTCACCAATGGGATCACGCTTCGAAACAGGGTCGTCATGGCTCCGATGACGACGTGGTCAGCCAATGACGACGGAACAGTTTCGGATGAGGAAGTGTCGTACTATCGACGCAGGGTGAACGGCGTTGGCCTCGTTCTAACCGGCTGCACGCATGTCTCGCCCAACGGCATCGGGTTCACGGGCGAATTCGCTTCTTATGATGACAGCTTCACACCAAGCCTCCGGCGTCTGGCCGAGGCGGCCAAAAGCGGCGGGTGCACCGGCGATTCTTCAAATTTTTCACGCCGGCAGCAAGGCCGTGCCGGCGCTTGTTCCGGACGGAGACGTTGTCAGCGCCAGTTCGCTGCAAGTCTCACCCGGTCCTTTCAATCCAGGCGGCGGCACGACGCGCGCGCTCAGCCACGACGAAATCCTTGATGTGATTTCTGCTTTCGGCGAAGCAACCCGCCGCGCTATCGAAGCCGGCTTCGATGGGGTCGAACTGCATGCGGCCCACGGCTTCCTGATCCAGAACTTTTACTCGCCGCTCCACAATCATCGCGACGACGAATGGGGAGGCACGCCGGAAAACCGGATGCGGTTTCCGCTCGCCGTGGTCCGCAACGTGAGGCAGGTGATAGGCACACACGCGACGCGTCCGTTTCTACTGGGATACCGGGTCTCGCCCGAAGAACCTGAAGAGGGCGGCCTCCGTATTGAAGACACCTACGAACTCATCGAGCATCTGATCGACGGCGGCGTGGACTACATCCATGCTTCGCTGACGAGCGTACTCGAAGCCCAACCACTCGAAGCCATCGCTGATCAGCCTATCGCTGAACTGATCGCTGCCAGGGTAGCGGGGCGCGTTCCGGTTATCGCCGCTGGCCAGATCAAGTCACCCCAACAGGCGGAAAGCGCCCTTCATCTGGGCCTTTCGCTTGTGGCTGTAGGCCAAGGGCTGGTGATAAACCCGGAGTGGGTCGAACTTTCACGGAGTGGCAAAGAGAAACTGATCGAGAACGAGATCAGGACCACGACAATCCCGGAAATTGCCCTTCCGGCCAAACTCTGGGGCGTCATCGAGGCGGCCACCGGCTGGTTCAACATCAACGATGATCACGAAGCGCAGCGGCAGAAGGCCACCGCATAGAGCATCGGCAGCATCGGCACACAATCTCGCATGAAGGAAAATTCGATGACTAAGGTTTGGTTGATCACAGGAGCCGGGCGCGGCATGGGCCTGGATTTCGCAAAGGCGGTTCTGGCTGCTGGCGACAAACTCGTTGCAACCGGCCGCAATCCGGAGCGCGTTGCCAAGGCGATCGGCCAGTCGGAAAATCTGCTTGTCGTCACGCTGGATGTAACCAAGCCGACCGACGCGGAATCTGCCGTCAAAGCCGCACTCGAACGCTTTGGTCGCATCGACATATTGGTCAACAATGCCGCAAACTTCTACTCAGGCTATTTTGAGGAGCTGACGCCGGCTCAGGTCGATCTGCAACTGGCCAGTAGTCTCCTCGGGCCCATGAGCGTCACCCGCGCTGTCCTGCCGGTGATGCGCCGGCAGGGATCCGGCAAGATCATCTCGATCTCATCGACGGCCAGCCTGCTGGGCTTTGAGTTTTGCAGCGCTTACTCTGCCGCGAAGTTTGCCCTCGATGGCTGGATGGAATCGCTGCAGCCCGAAGTGGCGCCGTTTGGTATCGAAACGATGATCGTCAATCCGGGCTTCTTCCGCACGGAATTGCTGACTGACGAATCAACCCAATATGCTCGGTCATCTGTCAGCGACTACGACGAAAGACGCGCCCAACACCTGGCATTCTGGAAATCCGCCGACGGCCAGCAGAGCGGCGATCCCGCAAAACTCGCGCAAGCGCTGATCGCCCTGGTCAACCAACCGGAGCTACCCCGCCGGTTCATCGCCGGAGCTGATGCTGTTGGCATGGTGGAACAGAAAATCGCGCTGCTGCTGCAGCAGATCGACGCCTATCGGGACCTTTCAAGTTCGCTTGCCTTCGACGTGAAAACGCAAGCCTGAGGCTACGCTTTGCTGAAGCTCAGTAGTTCTTCATGGCAAGGTGCGGCATCCCGCCGTCAAGAAATTCCGCGCCATAGGCAACGAAGCCAAAACGCTCGTAGAGCGGCAACTTGTCCGCCTGCGCTGTCAGATAGAAGCGGTTGTCGCGGGCAGCGCGATGCAGGTCCATCGCTTGCCCGATCATTGCGGCTGCAACGCCTTGGCCGCGCCATTGGCTTGCAACCGCAACCCGGCCGATCTTCACATGTTCCTCGGCGTAAATGACCCGCAGGGTGCCGGAGACTTCGCCCGCCGTGACGGCGGCAAGATGATGAGCGTTGAGATCGTCGGCATCGAATTCCTCGGCTTCGGGAACCTTCTGCTTATGCACGAAGATAGCGCGCCGCAGCCGGAAGGCCTCATTGCAGAGCATACTGAAAACCGGGACGCTGAGGATCGCCGTTTCCATCACCATCCTTGCCTCCCTCAGGGATACGACCCAAAGCCCTCCGCCTGACTAGCGAAGGGCTGCCGGCAAAATCAGCCGGGCTTCTTCTTTGAGAACTTAGCTTTTGGTCCGGCGCCGCCCTTACCCTCATATCTTGGGGCGTCGGATCTTGGGCCTTCGTATTTCGGCTTGTCGGACTTCGGGCCATCGAAAGCGGGCTTGCCCGGCTTCTTGCTCCAGGGCTTGCTATCCCGTTTGTCCCCGCCGCTATTATCGGCCGCGGCATATCCGCCGCCCGGACCCTTGCCGAACTTGTTCTTCGGCCGCTCGCCGCGGAATGTGTCGTCCGGCCGCTCGTCGCGAGATGGCTTGCCGGCATAAGGTTTCGGCGCAGGCGCCCGGCTGAAATCCGGCGTACCGGAAAGCCTGGTCACGCGGATGCCGCGTTCGAGCGCCTTGTTCGGACCTATCGCCGCCAGGAAGCTTTCGGCACTCGCCGCGGCGATCTCCACAAAAGTTTCCTCGGGCTGCATCTTGATCGCGCCGATTTCGCGCTTCGTCACATTACCGTTGCGGCAGAGCATCGGGATCAGCCAGCGCGGCTCGGCATTCTGTTTGCGCCCGACCGAGACGGAAAACCAGACGCTGGCGCCGAAATCTTCGCGCGGTCCCTTTTGCGCCGGCTCGTACGGCTCGGCATTGTCGCGGCGCTTGCGGTTGCGGTCGTCCTGCACGGTAACCTCGATGAGGTCCTCCGGCGCCGAATGATTGGTGCGGTAAAGACGTAAGAAAGCGGCGGCGAGCTTTTCGGCGCCGTGGCTGGCGAGAAGCTGCTGTACCAGCCCCTGCTCTTCCTCCTGCGGCGTTTCGTTGAAGATCGGATCGGCGAGCAGCCGCTCGTCGTCGCGCTCGCTCACTTCCTCGGCCGAAGGCGGTCGCGCCCAGGCAGCCGAAATACCGGCATTCTCGAGCAGGCGCTCTGCCTTGCGCCGTGCATTCAGCGGCACGATCATGGCGCTGATGCCCTTGCGCCCGGCCCGGCCGGTTCGGCCGCTGCGGTGCAGCAGCGTGTCCGGATTGGTCGGCAGGTCGGCATGGATGACGAGATCGAGCCCCGGCAGGTCGATGCCGCGGGCGGCAACGTCGGTCGCGATGCAGACACGGGCGCGCCCGTCGCGCATCGCCTGCAGCGCGTGAGTGCGCTCGTTCTGCGTCAACTCGCCGGACAGCGCCACGACGGCGAAATTGCGGTTGTTGAAGCGTGCGGTCAGATGGTTGACGGCGGCGCGCGTCGAGCAGAACACGATGGCATTGGTCGCCTCGTAATACCGCAGCACGTTGATGATCGCGTTCTCGCGGTCGCTCGGGGCAACCATCAGCGCGCGATATTCGATGTCGATATGCTGCTTTTCCTCGGCCGCGGTGCTGATGCGCACGGCATCGCGCTGGTAGCTCTTGGCAAGCTTGGCGATCGCCGCCGGCACCGTTGCCGAAAACATCAGCGTCCGGCGTTCGTCCGGCGCCGCATCGAGGATGAATTCAAGGTCTTCGCGGAAGCCGAGATCGAGCATCTCGTCGGCCTCGTCGAGCACGGCGGCCTTCAGTTCCGACATGTCGAGCGCCCTGCGGCGGATATGGTCGCAAAGCCGGCCGGGCGTGCCGACGACGATATGGGCGCCGCGTTCGAGCGAGCGGCGCTCGCTACGGATGTCCATGCCGCCGACGCAGCTGACGATCACCGCGCCGGTCATCTCAAAGAGCCATTCGAGCTCGCGCTTCACCTGCAGGGCAAGCTCGCGCGTCGGGGCGATGACGAGGGCGAGCGGCGCGGCGGCATTGCCGAAGCGTTCCCTGCCTTCGAGCAGCGTCGGCGCCAGCGCCAGGCCGAAGGCGACGGTTTTGCCGGAGCCGGTCTGGGCCGAGACCAGCGCGTCGGAAGCGGCAAGCGCCGGATCGAGCATCGCCTTCTGCACCGGGGTGAGTTCGGCGTAACCACGCTTCTGCAACGCCTTGGCGATCGCCGGAACGACGCCGTTAAATTCTGTCATGAGTTCGATCTTTCGGAGCTGTCAGGCGCGTTGCTGCGCCATGGCCGGAGCCAGCCGGCTGGGTATTTGCGCCGTTCCTAGCCGCTCCCGCGGCGATTGTCAAAGCGTGCGGCTGCGCCACAGCCAGGCGTCGATGCGGCTTGCCCGGCCGCGCAGCGCTGTTTCCAACGGTCCCTCCATCCGGCCGGACTGCGTGAGCACGCTATTAGGGCCGGCGGCGCGGACGATTTCGGCGCTCAAGGCAAGTTCGACGCCATGGCGGGCGGCGACCTCCATCAGCCGGCTGCCTACATTGATGGTGTCGCCTGCCGCCGTGATCTGCTGCCGGTCGCCGGTACCGAGACGCGAGGCGACGATCGGGCCGCAATGGGCGCCGACCTTGAAGCCGATCTTCTTCGGGGCAAAGCCCGCATGCGCTTGAAGCCAGGCCCGTGTGCGCTGGCACAGGCTGACCGCGCAGGCAGCGGCGCGGGCGGCATCGTCATCGGCGGGCTCCGGCAGGCCGAACAGGATCATCGCCCCGTCGCCCATGAAGCTGGTGATGGCGCCGCCATGGGCGCGCGCCTCCTCGTCGACCAATTCGAAGAAGCCGCTCAGCATCTCGCTCACCGCCACCGGCCCGACATTTTCGCTGAGGCCGGTGAAGCCCGAGAGATCGATGAAGATGACGGCGGCGTTCTGGCGTACTGGCGCGGCGAGAAAATTCGGATCTCGCGCCAGCCACTCGCCAAGGCCAGGCGCCTCGATGCGCTGCAGGAGCGCGCTCTGCTCGGCGAAATGACGGGCGCGGCCACGGTCGAGCCAGAGTTCGGCCGCGCCATAAGCCAGCGCCGGCGGCAGTGCTGCGGCGATCGGCAGCGCCGCACTCAGCCAGTAGCCATGCGCGAAGGCCGACAAATTGAGCATCGCCCAGACGATCAGCGTCAGCACGATGATGATGTAGCCTGCCGCACTCCGGCGCCAGGCGACCAGCGACACGAGCACGATCGCCAGTCCGACGGCGGTGGCGGCATCGATCAGCCGCATCCGGTGGTCGCGCACCATGCCGTCGCCAGTGACGAGATGGGTGATCGCCGTCGACATTACCTCGACGCCCGGCATGACGGGATCGAACGGCGTCGGGAAGACGTCGCCGCCGCCAGTCACCGTCGAACCGATGACGACGATACGACCAGTGACCGCATCCGCCGAAAGCTTGCCATCAAGCGCATCGGCGGCGCTGAAGGTGGCGATGCTGCCATGCCCGCCATAAAAGGTCACCGGCAGGCGCTGGCCGACATCGGTGGGAATTCGCAGCTTTCCGAGCATGATGGCATCGGGTTCGATCGTGGGATCGACGCCGAGCGCCACCGACGCGACACGTAGCGGAAAAGCTGGATCCAGCCGGTCTGCGGCACGCGAGATCAGCGGAATGAAGCGCGGCGTGCCAGTCTGATCGGTTGCGACATTGACGATGCCGACCGCGGCGGCCTCGGCAAAGCGCGGAAGCGGCAACAGCAGCTGGTTTGCCTCAGGGATGGCTGCAAGCGGATCGCCGGCTGTATCCGTGACCCGCTGGCGGCTTTGCGCGAAAGTGGCCGCAGCCGCAATCACGCTCGGCCCCTGGCGCAAGGCAGCAGTCAGCGCCGCATCACCCGCCTCCGGCCCCGGATCGACCAGCAGAATATCGATCGCCAGGGCCTTCGGCTTCAACGCGGTGATCGCGCCGGCGAGGCGCGCAAGTGTCGCCCGATCGAGCGGATAGCCGTGCGCCCTAGCGGTGCGGTCGTCGATCGCAACGATCGAGACGACGGGAGGCGGTGTTTTCGCCCCGACGATGGCGCTGCGGATATCGACAAGCGAGGCTTCCATCCGATCGAGAAGGCCGCTTTCGGCATTGAGATTGACATAGCCGAGCGCACCTCCCCAAAGACCGGCGAGCAGCAGCGCGATCACTGTCAGCAAGCGATGGTTCATGGGACTTATTGGCCGAGGCGGGCAAGAAGGGCAGCGGCGCGCGGCGCCGGCCAGCGACGCACGACGAGGGGTTCCGTTCCGCCGGTAACATCGACGCCCTCGCCCGGCGACAGCACCACCGCCTCGCCGGCCGGCCGGCGGACTGCGACGCTGCCTCTGACGACCAGCACCGAGGTCTTGCCGCCTGCGACATCGACAGCCCATTGGGTGCCGCGCACGGCAGCGATCGCCTGCGGCGTCACGACCTGGAAACCACCCGCGTGCTGACTGCTGTCGACATCGACGAGGATGGCCTTGCGCCGCAGCGACGCCGAATCAGGGCTGCCGTCGCGGTTGCGGTCGACGAGGCTGTAGGCGGCTCCGGCCTCTGCCGTCACCGTGACGCCGCCGGGACAACTGAGCACCTGGCGGGCGCCGGCATCACGCGATACGGTGCAGCCGGCAGACTGCGCAAAGGCCGCCGCATGCGGAATGAGGCCGATAGCGAGCGCTGCGGCAAGCAGGCTGCGAAGCGTCGTATTCATGGAAAGTCCCCTTGACCGTGCGGAACAGCTCTTTTGGAAAGCGCCCGCCAACCGTCTTCTTCCATATGAGGCATGATAGCCGAATTCAAATATTTCCCTAGGCAAAAAAGCAAACCGGCGCAATCGCCGGCGGAATTCTTACGTTCTACTATCCGTTTCAAGCACCGGTCCGGCATAACGCGCCCGCGGCCTAATCAATTCGCCGCTGTCGATCTGCTCCATCGCATGTGCAAGCCAACCGGCGGAACGGGCAAGCGAGAAAATGATGATCGGCGCCTCCCTTGGGAGATCGAAGGCGGCGGCCATTGCGGCAAGCGCGAAATCGACGTTGACCTTCTCGCCGACCATCTCCTCGCCCACTTCCCGGACCTCGGCAAACTGCGGCGGCAGCGGGAAGTGCGACAGCAGCGCCAAGGCTCTGACATCGCCATCGGGATAGAGCGGATGGCCGAAGGCCGACAGGCGATTGCCCTGGGCAAGCGTACGGCGAATCGCCTGCTCCGCCCCGAGCGTGGAAGCGGTCTCGATCAAGGCGTCGACGCCTTGCCAGGCGGCGCCGTGCAGCGGCCCTGTCAACGTCGCCAGACCGGACAGCACGGCGGCTGAAAGGGCAGCACCTGCCGATGCCGTGACCCGCGCCGCAAAGGTCGAGGCGTTGAGTTCGTGATCGGCAAGCAGCACCAGCGCGCGACGCAGGCAATCGGCAGCATCCGGCCGCTGCCAGCTTGCCGCAAGCCGCAAATGCAGCGGCTGGTCGAAAGGTCCCGGCGCGAGCGCATCGGCGACGGTACGGAGAACGCCACTTGCTTCACGGCGAAGTGCTGCCTGCGAGCGACCGAGCGATGGCAGATCCGATGTCACCCGCCCTGCCAGCGCCAGGAACGCCGCCTGAAGCGACGGAGCGGCATGCCCGGTTCCGCTGCCGGAGGAGAGTATTTCCGCGCCGTTCCAGAGCAGCGCCGCCGTCTGCTCCAGCGTCGCGACTTCAGCGAAACCGGCCGCATCCTTTCCGCGATAGAAAAGCCGTCCGCCGATGATGGTGGAAATTGCCGACGACAAAACCGGATCGCCCCAGCGGATCGCCTCGGCGGCCACCGTTTCAGTCTTGCGGCGGCCGGCATGGCGTTCGGCAAGCCGCGTCACGTCGGAAGCCTGGTAGAGGCTGCGGCGCGGGTCGGCGGGATCGGGCTTGGCGCGGATGCGCCCACGGCTGACATTGGCATAGAGCGTCTGCGGCTTGGTCTTCAGCGCCTGCAGCGCCTCCTCGGCGGTCAGCCACGACATCGGAGCCTCACATTGATCAATTGCGTCAAGATTGACGTCAATGAAACTAGGTCGGATCATCCGGACCGTAAAGGAGAAACAACATGAAAAACGGCTTGGAAGATGTCATTGCTGCCGAAACGCAGCTTTCGGATGTCGATGGCGAAGCGGGACGACTGATCATCCGCGGTGTATCGCTGGATCACCTAGTTGCAGACGGCACCTATGAAGGCGTCGCCGCCCTGTTGCTCGATGGGCTGATGGAAAAAAGCTTCGACGAAGCGGAATTGCGCGACTGGTTGGCGCAGGCGCGAACGAGGATTTTCGGCCATATCAAGGCCGCCGATGCCGCCCTGCTCGCTTTGCCTCCTGTTGATGCGAAGCGGGCGCTGATCGCCCGCCTGCCCGACGGCGAGGATTTCGATACTGCGCTCAGCCTTCTGGCTGCGCCCGCAGTTTTCCTGCCGGCGATCCTTCGCATGCAAAGCGGCAAAAGACCGATCGCGCCCGACGCCTCGTTGCCGCAGGCGGCCGATATCCTGCGTATGCTGACCGGAAAATTGCCGACCAGGGAGCAGACGGCGGCACTCGACACCTATCTCGTGACGATATCAGACCATGGCCTCAATGCCTCGACCTTCGCATCACGCGTCATTGCCTCGACGCAGGCCGGCCTCACTTCTTCCGTGCTCGCCGCACTGAGCGCGCTGAAAGGGCCGCTGCACGGCGGCGCGCCCGGTCCTGTGCTCGACATGCTGGATGCGATCGGAACGGCGGAGAATGCTTACTCGTGGCTCGGCGAAGCGCTCGACCGCGGCGAAAGGCTGATGGGCTTCGGCCACCGCATCTATCGCGTCCGCGATCCGCGCGCCGATGCACTGAAGGGAGCGCTGAAGCCGCTGATATCAACCGGACAGGTGAACAGCGCCCGCGGCGCTCTGGCGGAAGCCGTGGAGGTCGCTGCATTGGCGATCCTGAAGGCACGCAAACCGAACCGGCCGCTCGACGTCAATGTCGAGTTTTATACCGCGCTGCTGCTCGAAGCGCTCGGCTTTCCCCGCGAGGCCTTCACCGGCGTCTTCGCGATCGGCCGCACCGTCGGATGGCTGGCCCATGCCCGCGAACAGGCGCTCGACGGCCGGCTGATCCGGCCGCGCTCGGTCTATATCGGGCCGCTACCGGCGGCTGCCTGAAGATTGAATTCGGCGGCAGCATGTCCTGCCGCCGATCCCTAACCGCCGACGAAAGCGGCCAGATTGCCGAGCGTCGAGCGGCACCCTTCCTCATTGTCTTCGAGGCGGATCCCGGACGGAATATTGTCACAGAACATCGTCACATCGGTGCCTCCATCCGCAGGCGACAACATCGTGCTGACGGTCATCTCGCCGGAAAAGCCCTCGTCCTCGGAATCGAAGACCGTTGCCCAGACGATCCGTTCATCCGGCACGAGCTTGGCAAAGCGGCCTTCGAACCTGTCTGTCTTGTCGGAGGTCTTGCCCGGTTGCGATGTCTCGTCGTCGGGATAGACGAGCGACATGCAGAAGGCGCCGCCTTCCCTGCCCTCGAAGGCATGGACAATGCCCTTCATCGTATCGGGCGGAAGCCAGGTGGCGACCGCGTCTGCATCGAGGAAGGCGCGGTAGATGCGCTCGCGCGGCGCTGCGATGAAGCGTGAGACGGTCGTGCTGCGTGAAGGGGTCATGGCGGCAAGTTAGCGCAGGCACGGATGTTATCCAGATCGCGCCTGAAACAACGCGATCTGGTTTGCATGCATCAGACGAGGCGGCTCTGTTCCGTCGCCGCTTCTATGAAGCTGGCAAACAGCGGATGCGGGTCGAGCGGCCGGCTCTTCAGTTCCGGGTGGTACTGCACGCCGATGAACCAGGGATGATCCGGATATTCGATCGTCTCCGGCAGCACGCCGTCCGGCGACATGCCGGAGAAGACCAAGCCGCAGTTTTCGAGCCGATCCTTGTAATCGATATTGACCTCGTAGCGGTGGCGGTGACGCTCGGAAATATCGGTGGAACCGTAGATATCCGAGATCTTCGTGCCCTTCTTCAGCGCCGCCTTGTAGGCGCCGAGGCGCATCGTGCCGCCGAGATCCCCGGCTGCCGTGCGCTTCTGCAACTCGTTGCCCTTGACCCATTCGGTCATTAGGCCCACCACCGGCTCTTTCGTCGGGCCGAATTCGGTCGAGGAGGCACCGGAAACGTCGGCGAGATTGCGCGCCGCCTCGATGACCGCCATCTGCATGCCGAAGCAGATGCCGAAATACGGCACCTTGCGTTCGCGGGCAAAGCGGGCAGCATGGATCTTGCCCTCCGAACCGCGTTCACCGAAGCCGCCGGGCACCAGGATGCCGTGCACCTTTTCGAGATAGGGCGCCGGATCTTCCTTTTCGAAGACCTCGGACTCGATCCATTCAAGATTGACTTTGACGCGATTGGCGATGCCGCCGTGATGCAGCGCCTCGATCAGCGATTTATAGGCATCCTTGAGGCCGGTATATTTGCCGACGATCGCGATCGTCACCTCGCCCTCCGGCGTGCGGATACGATTGCAGACCTCTTCCCACGGGTCGAGCCGCGGCTTCGGCGCCGGCTCGATACCGAAGGCCGCGAGCACTTCGTCGTCGAGGCCTTCCTTGTGGTAGGCTATCGGTACATCGTAGATGTTGGCGACGTCGAGAGCCTGGATGACGGCAGACGGGCGAACGTTGCAGAACAACGAGAGCTTGCGGCGCTCGGCTTCCGGAATTTCGCGGTCGGCCCGCACCAGCAGGATATCGGGATGAATGCCGAGCGCCTGCAGTTCCTTCACCGAATGCTGCGTCGGCTTGGTCTTGAGCTCGCCGGCGGCCGGAATATAGGGCATCAGCGTCAGGTGAACGTAGACGGCGGTACCGCGCGGCAGGTCGTTGCCGAGCTGGCGGATCGCTTCCATGAACGGCATCGCTTCGATGTCGCCGACCGTGCCGCCGATCTCGCAGATGACGAAATCGTAGTCGTCATTGCCCTCGATGACGAAATCCTTGATCTCGTTGGTGACGTGGGGGATGACCTGCACGGTCGCACCGAGATAGTCGCCGCGCCGTTCCTTGTCGATGATGTTCTTGTAGATGCGGCCGGTGGTGATGTTGTCGGTCTTGGTCGCCGAACGCCCCGTAAAGCGTTCGTAGTGACCGAGATCGAGATCGGTTTCCGCGCCGTCGTCGGTGACGAAGACCTCGCCGTGCTGGGTCGGGCTCATCGTGCCCGGGTCCACGTTCAGATAGGGGTCGAGCTTGCGAAGCCGAACCCGATATCCACGGGCCTGCAGCAACGCTCCGAGAGCCGCGGCCGCAATTCCTTTTCCGAGAGAGGAAACCACGCCGCCAGTGATGAATACGTATCGCGCCATGGGATTCACCGGATACCTTTTCAAAAACGATTCCACCAGCCCAAAAATTCTTTTCCAGAACTTTCGATGCGTGGCGCAGGAATCTGAACAAAAGAAAACCGGCAGACCCGAGGGCCTGCCGGCGTTTATGTCGAAGACCGGCTTACTGTCCCGTCGGGACGCCGGAGGGCTGAGCCGGTGCCGGCGCGGCCGGAGCTGCGGGCGTTGCCGGAGCAGTCGTTGCCGGAGCAGTCGTTGAAGGTGCGGTGGCTGCCGGGGCCTGAGTTGCCGGAGCCCCAGTTGCCGGCGTCTGAGCGGCGGGAGCCTGCGGTGCGGGCGTCGCCGCCCCGCTGCTCGGAACGCCGTTGCCGGCCGGCTGGGTTGCTGGAGCCTGTGCGCCACCGCCGAGCGAATCGAGAATGCCGTTGCCCTGGCCGCCTGTAGCCGGAATGCGATCGAGAATGTCGCTCGGACGGCCCTCGTAACGCGTCAGGATGCCGAGGCCGAGCGAGGTCAGGAAAAACAGGGTCGCAAGGATCGCGGTGGTGCGCGTCAGCGCATTGGCCGTGCCGCGGGCCGACATGAAGCCGGAACCGCCGCCGATGCCGAGGCCGCCGCCTTCCGAGCGCTGAATGAGCACGACGCCGACAAGGGCGAGCACGATCATGAGATGGATGACAATCAATACGGTCTGCATGGGTCCAGTCCTGCCCGCCTGGAGACGGACATAAGTAAGAATTCTGGCGGCTCTTTACATGAGGCTTTCATCTATTCCAAGCCCTTCGGCCCGGAATAAAACTAGGAATAAGCAATGCCTCAGGCGAGCAGCGCCTCATAGGCCCGGTAGATGGCGAGGAAGTCGGCCGCTTTCAAGCTCGCTCCGCCGATCAGCGCGCCGTCGACATTGGCGATGCCCATCAGCTCATGGGCATTGGCCGGCTTGACCGATCCGCCATAGAGAAGACGCATCTTGCGGCCTTCGTCGCCGAAGCGGGCCGCGAGCTCTGCCCGCATGAAGGCATGCGCCTTCTCGACATCACCTGATGTCGGCGTCACACCGGTACCGATCGCCCAGATCGGCTCGTAGGCGATAACTGTGGTCTCGGCGGTGGCGCCGTCCGGAACGGAGGCGGAAAGCTGGCGCTTGATGACGTCGAGCGCCTGGCCTGTCCGGCGTTCATCCGCCGTCTCACCGATGCAGATGATCGCCGTCAGCCCTGCGGCAAAGGCGGCCTCCGCCTTGGCGCGGACCAGATGGTCGGTTTCGGCATGGTCGGTGCGCCGCTCGGAATGGCCGACGATGACATAGGTGCCGAAACAATCGGCAATCATCTCGGCCGAGATGTCGCCGGTATGCGCACCGGATGGGTTCTGATGGCAGTCCTGAGCGCCGATCGCCAGCGGGCTGTCGGTGCACAGTGCCGTCGCCACATAGAGCAGCGTCGCCGGAGGGCAAATCAGCGCTTCGACCTTGTCGGCCAGCGGCGGATGAACACCCTCGGCGATCGCCTTGATCTGATCCAGGGAGGCACGCATGCCATTCATTTTCCAGTTTCCCGCCACAAGCGGGCGCACGTCAGGGGTCATGCTGGCCTTCCACAATCTGCATATGCCTTGGGCAATATCAAAAGCTTGTGGCAAAGAAAAGCATCATGCCCCTGACGTAAGGGGAATCTCGTCGATCCCGCGCATATTTCTGCCGAAAACCGCCCTTTCGGCATTTTTACGCATGGCGTGATCGCAAAAACCGCCGCACATTTTTGCGCGACATGCTTTAGCCAGCCAGAATCCAGTTCAAAACCCGACGCCAGTCGATCATCCGGATCGGCGTCCCGTGATTGCCGGTCTGAAAAAGCGTGAAACGCGCCGGATATTTTGCCTTGTGCAGGCTTTCGAACAGCGCCTGCTGGTCTGTGGCTGCATAGACCGGATCGCGGCTGCCATGGGCGAACCAGAGCGGCAGCTTCGCCTTGTAGAAGGCGCTCCTGGTGAAATCGGGATCAGTGACCCCGCTCATGATCAGCATGCCCTTAAGCCGCTTGACGCTGTCACCATCGCGCGCAATGCCCCAGCAGACCTGGCTGCCCATCGAGGCGCAGGAAAGGATGATGGGCCGGCCGGGCGATTGCGCGCCGGCATGGCGGATGAGGCCGGCAATCGCCGCAACGCCGCTGCTGTCGAAGCTTTTGACCGTCGGCGAATAATAAACGCCGCCATTGCCGGCGACGAGGTTCTTCAGCCGGTTGAAATTGCCGCCGAAGCTATAGTCGTTGGCGCCGAGCCGGCGGTCGCCGTCGCGCCCATGGATGAAAATCACCGTGAAAGCGGCACTCTGAGCAGGTCCCACCCTGGTGACATCAAGCTTGATGCCATCGAGGGACAGCGTCTCGTCCGCTTGCGCCTTGCGGATGCCGAGCGCCACATATTTCTGCTGCACCCGCTTTTGCGGGATCTGGTCGCGGCCGTTGATATCGCGCATCTCGTCATAGTCGATGAGCTCGAAGGCGCCGTTATCGCCGGTCTGCAACACGGTCTGCTTCGAAAACAGATCGTCCTTGAACGGCGTCAGCACATCGGCTGCCTGCGCTGGTCCACTGGCGGACAGCACGGCTGCGGATAGGAAAAACGCCGCAATTGCGGTGATGATCGTGCAATGACTTGTGGACATTCGCATTCGGATGGTTCCTGAAGCCGGCCGCCGCTTGCCATTCTGCGCCCGGCAACGCAAATCATTGAGGAAAAGGCCGCCAAGTCCGGCGGTGTCGCGTATAGGTGTGCTTTCTGGCAAAATCTGCCTGATTCGCAAACGTGGCATGAAATGCGGTGATTTTGGGTCGGCGGCGGATGCCCGCCCAAGCCAGACCTAAGACAGGATGAAGATCTGAACGGCTCCATGGACGATAGCAACGACCTTTTTTCCGGAATGCCCCTCTCTGAAAAACGCGAGGAGGCGCAGAAGCCCGCCGCTCCGGTCGAACGGCCGCCGGCTCCGGCTGCGCCGGTCGCCGCAGCGCCCCCTGCTGCCGGAGCCTCAGCGCGCCCGGCACCCGCCGCCTCGAACTCGGATGATTACGGCGCCTCGTCGATCCGCGTCCTCGAAGGCCTCGAACCGGTGCGCATGCGCCCGGGCATGTATATCGGCGGTACCGATGAAAAGGCGCTGCACCACCTCTTTGCCGAAGTCATCGACAATGCGATGGACGAGGCGGTCGCCGGTCACGCCAATTTCATCGAAGTCTATCTCGACCTAGAGGGTTATCTGACGGTCTCCGACAACGGCCGCGGCATCCCGGTCGAGAACCATCCGCAGGTGCCGGGCAAGTCGACGCTCGAAGTCATCATGACCAAGCTGCATGCCGGAGGTAAATTCGACGGCAAGGCCTATGAGACCTCGGGCGGCCTTCATGGCGTCGGCGTTTCGGTCGTCAACGCGCTTTCCGACGACCTCGAAGTCGAGGTGGCGCGAAACCGCAAGCTCTACCGCCAGCGCTTCTCCCGCGGACTGCCGCAGGGCGGTCTCGAAGAGCTGGGTGACGTCCACAATCGCCGCGGCACCCGCGTGCGCTTCCATCCCGACCCCCAGATCTTTGGGGATCACATGAAGTTCGATGCCGCCCGCGTCTTCCGCATGGCGCGCTCGAAAGCCTATCTGTTTGGCGGCGTCGAAATCCGCTGGAGCTGTGAGTCGGGCGTGCTGCCCGAAGGCTCCGAGGTCCCTGACAAGGCCGTCTTCCACTTTCCCGGCGGCCTGAAGGACTATCTCCAGGCGACGATGGGCAAGGAGTTCACCGTCACCCGCGAGATTTTCGCTGGCAAGACGGAGAAGGTAAGCGGCCACGGCTCGATGGAATGGGCGATCACCTGGTATGGCGGCGATCCGCAGGTGCATTCCTATTGCAACACCATCCCGACGACCGAAGGCGGCACACATGAAGCGGGGCTGCGCATTGCGCTGACCAAGGGCCTGAAGGCCTATGCCGAGCTGACGCAGAACAAGCGCGCCGCGCAGATCACCACCGACGACGTGATGATCTCGGCCGTCGGCATGCTGTCGGTCTTCATTCGCGAGCCGGAATTCGTCGGCCAGACCAAGGACAGGCTTGCGACCGTCGAGGCGCAGCGCATCGTCGAGAACGCGTTGCGCGATCCCTTCGACCATTACCTTGCCGACAATCCGAACGAGTCGGCCAAGCTGCTCGACTGGGTGATCGAGCGCGCCGAGGAGCGCCTGCGCCGCCGCAAGGAAAAGGAAGTCAACCGCAAGACGGCAGTGCGCAAGCTGCGCCTGCCGGGCAAGCTCGCCGACTGCTCGCAGAACACCGCCGTGGGTGCCGAACTCTTCATCGTCGAGGGCGATTCGGCAGGCGGTTCGGCCAAGCAGGCGCGCAACCGCGCCAACCAGGCAATTCTGCCGCTGCGCGGCAAGATCCTCAACGTTGCCAGCGCCGGCCGCGAAAAACTCGGCGCCAACCAGCAGCTCGCCGATCTCGTCCAGGCTCTCGGCTGCGGCACGCGTTCGAAATACCGCGACGAAGACCTGCGTTACGAGCGCATCATCGTCATGACCGATGCCGACGTCGACGGCGCCCATATCGCATCGCTGCTCATCACCTTCTTCTATCAGGAGATGCCGGAGCTGGTGCGCGGCGGCCATCTCTTCCTCGCCGTGCCGCCGCTCTACAAAATCACCCAAGGGGCGAAATCCGCCTATGCCCGCGACGACAATCATCGCGCCGAGCTGATGCAGACGGAGTTCAAGGGCAAGGCCAAGGTCGAGATCAGCCGCTTCAAAGGTCTCGGCGAAATGATGCCCGCCCAGCTCAAGGAAACCACCATGGATCCGTCCAAGCGCACCCTGCTCAAGGTGCTGATCGACGAGGTGGATTTCGAAGGCACCCGCGCCGCCGTAGACGATCTGATGGGCACCAAGCCGGAAGCCCGCTTCCGCTTCATCCAGGATCGCGCGGCTTTCGCTGAAAACCTCGATATTTAGGGCATGATGCTACCTAGTAGTACCTTCAGCTTGTTCCAAAAAATGGGCTCATCGCGCCGAGCCGTTTTGCGATAGATTTTCTACATTGTCCAAAACGCCGTGCCCGATTTGACTAGTCCAGGGAGAACTTGCGGCCCAGGTAAGCGCGAATTGGCGCATCGAAACAAATGGATAAAACATGTGCCACTCCAACAGCGGCCAAGACGGTGACGCTCACGGTGATTAACCGTGGAATGAAGCCATCGGCAAAGTGTTCGAATTGAGCACCAAGTTGAAAAACAGGCTGATGGACCATGTAGAGGGGATAAGACAACTTTCCGAGATATCCAGCGAATGGCCGCTCCTCACTCAGTGGGACTGCAGCCGCTAGCGCCACCACGATCGGAATCACGATAGCGATGCAGATGAAATCGTAGATCTCTCTCGGGACCGTCACCGGAAAGAACAGAACACCGATCAGGACGAAAAGTGGGATTTGAGGCGGTATCGCTCCGACGCGACGATGGATCTGCCAGCGAAAGATGAGAACGCCGGCAAGGAACGAAAACCCAACTCTGACAAATCCTTCAGAGAACGCCCGCCAGCTGCCAAATCCAACTGGCCCGATAGTACCCTCGATCGCGACAATCTGGAAAAGCGCCGCCGCCAATAATACGAGAACTGCTATCTCATGCCACAAATCGCGAACGCCTCTTGCCCCACCAGAAGCCCCAGGGGCAATAGGAGCATTGCACCAACCGCAAGAATTGAAACGTCGGCGAAAGAAAGACTTGCCGTGGAAGCAAATAGCGACGCGAGTACGCCCAAGGCGACGCCAGCCGCGATCATGGGATAAAGCCGTACCACGCGCTTCAGGAAGAATGTACTGCTCGGCAAAACACCGGACTTCAATTTTTGGTCGTACCCATTTGCGATAACGAAGCCGCTAAGGCAAAAGAAGAAATCCACGCCCAGGTAGGCGTAGGAAAGACCGAAGTCAAAAATCTGGCTGGCGTGTAAGAGAGCCACCGATAACGCAGCTATTCCCCGAAGCTCGTCCAGAAAGATAAAGTGGTTCTTTGCTTGAACCGCTCGGCTAGCAAGATGGGAATCATCGGCCGAACCAGGATCCACTGCCCTACGGAATGCTGAAGCGGTCAACTCGTCGGCCACAATTGGGAGCCCTTCTTACCCATGTCTTTGATCAGCCGGAACGCCACGCATCTTGAACTCACCTGATCCATGATGGCTTCGTCAGATATGCGAGCGCTGGCCGCTCACCGGTCTGTATGAAGGCCTCCACCGGCACGCCCGGAACAGGCGCCGCCCGACCAAGCATCTGCCACTCGCCATCGGAAACCTCAGCCCGGACGACACAGCAAATGAGACGCGAACGTTGGTCCGCGGCCACGCTTAGCCCTCGCTTTAGATCACAAGCACCATCTTCCAAGTTGCAATTCAGCGCTGATGATCATCAAAAGATGACTATAAATTGAATTTATAAATGACAAGTGAAACTTACATTTTTACCCTCATCAGAAGAAATAATGTATTAAAAATGCACTCTAGGGTCGAAAGGCTGAATGCGCCTGTGGGGCGGATGGAAACAGTGTAGCGCGCCGCATTTTAGCATTCACGATTTCACGGAACTGATGAAGAACCGTAACAACTCCGTCAAACAACCGGCGCATGAAGCGGTCGGCGCGCCTTCCTCGGAGGGCATTTGCGCCGGTCGAACCGTTTTCAACCCTTGCCGGATATTTGTCATGACCAAGCGTTTTCTCGCGGCTGCCGCTCTCGCCCTTCTGTCAAGCACAGTCTCCGCCAGCGCCACAGATATCGGCGCCACCTTCGCGACCGCCTGCCCCTTCGGCGATTGCGCCGCTGGCATCTCGCTCTCCTATCTCGGTGAATTCGTCATCCCCACAGGCCATATCGAAAACGGCGTCGAATTCGGCGGCATTTCTGGCCTCGATTTCGATGTCGCCACCGGCCATTATATCGCCATCAGCGACGACCGCTCGGAAAGAGGCCCGGCCCGCTTCTATGAACTCAACGTCGATGTCGACGCGTCGGGCCTTAAGCGCGTTTCGGTCGTCAAGCAGGTGACGCTGAAAGACAAGAACGGCGAGCTCTTCGTTGCCCGGACCGTCGATCCAGAATCGATCCGCCTTGGCAAGGATGGCATCTATTGGGGCAGTGAGGGCGACGGCAAGGCGCTGCTGGCGCCCTTCATCCGCGTCGCATCGCCGGACGGTTCCTTCGTCCGCGAATTCAAGCTGCCGGAGGGCTTTGCACCGACCGCAGACAAGTCAACAGGCATCCGCGACAACCTCGCTTTCGAGGATCTCGCGGTCGCGCCCTCCGGCGATGTTTTCGTCGGTGTCGAAGCGGCCCTTTACCAGGACGGTCCGAACCCCTCGCTGACGTCGGGCAGCGTGTCGCGCATCGTCCGCTACGACGGCGCCACCGGCGCGCCGAAAGCCGAGTACGTCTATCCCGTCTCGCCGATCCCGCAGGCCGCCACCAAGGCCGACGGCGGTAATGACAACGGCATGTCTGAAATGCTTGCCCTCGACGATCACCGCCTGCTCGCCGTCGAGCGGAGTTATGCCCAGGGCTTCGGCAACAGCATCGAGATCATGATGATGGATCTGACTGATGCCACCGATGTATCCACCATCGCGTCCCTCGCCAAAAACGACCAGCGCGTCGTCCCTGTCCGCAAGAGCCAGGTCCTCGATTTGAGGGCGATCGGCCTCGTTCCCGACAATATCGAGGCCATGTCGCTCGGCAAGGCCAAGGACGGCACCGATCTTCTCATTCTCGGCTCCGACAATAATTTTTCGACCAGCCAGAAGACGCAATTCTATGCCTTCAAGGTTCTCAACCGCCCGCAGCAGTAAGACGCTCGGGTCTGCGGGTCGAATAGCGACGCTTTGTATACGCTTTCATGGTGCGGACCTTGAAACCGCCGGGTTGATGGCCCATAACCAGAGTACAAGAAAAAGAAGAGGCGCGCGTGGGTGTGTTCGACCGTCAGAAAAGCAATCATGAACCGCGATGGCTCGGATCGTCGGCGCAAACGCGCACGCCTCTGATTCCCTCCATTTCGGCGGCGCGCTGGTTGCTGGTCCTGGTCGTTGCTGCCGGCGTCTATTTCTTCTACGGCTTCCTCGTGCCGGTGCTCGCAGCCCTCGTCATCGGCTTTGCCAGCTGGCCGCTCTACCGCAAACTTCTTGCCCGCGTCGGCGGCAATACGACGATCGCCGCGACCATCGCGATCATCATGATCATCACCTTCCTGGTCATCCCGATCGGGCTTGCGGTCACCTATACGACGGGCGAAGTGCGCACCTGGGTCACCTGGGCGATCCATGCCAACCGCGTCGGCGCCCCGACGCCCGACTGGATCGTCGCACTGCCTTGGGCCGGTGCCTATCTCAATGAAGTCTGGACGAGATATATCGGCAGCCCCGGCGCCCTCGGCGAAGTCATCCAGGCGGTCAGCGGCGCCAATATCGGCAACATATACCGCGCCGTGCTCGCGGCCGGGGGCGGCGCCTTCCATCTGCTGCTGACCCTGCTCTTTATGCTGATCGCGCTGTTCTTCGTCTATCGCGACGGTTTTTCCTTTTCCAAGCAGATCGACATGCTGGGCGAGCGCATCCTGCCCAACCGCTGGGAGCGCATTTCCCGCGTCGTGCCGGCGACGATCAGCTCCACCGTCATGGGCATGACGCTGATCGCGATCGGAGAAGGCATCGTGCTCGGCCTTGCCTACTGGATTGCCGGCGTGCCCTCGCCGGTGACGCTCGGCGTTTTGACCGGTGTGATGGCGCTGATACCGGGCGGTGCGCCGCTCTCCTTCACGCTGGTCTCCATCTATCTGCTGGCGAGCGGCTCGCATGTCGCCGGCATCGGTCTCTTCGTCTGGGGGACGGTCGAGCTCTTCATCGTCGACAAGACCTTGCGGCCGAAACTCGTCGGCGGTCCGATCAAGCTGCCCTTCCTACCGACCTTCTTCGGCCTCGTCGGCGGCGTCAAGACGATGGGTTTCCTCGGCCTCTTCATCGGCCCGGTGCTGATGGCGCTGATCGTCGCCATCTGGCGCGAGTGGATCCACGAGGCCCGCAACGCCGATAAGAGCGAAACCGGGCCGCAGATCATCATCGACGAACAGGCCCCGCCGCCGGTCCCCGGTTCGCCGAAAACCATGCCGCGCGTCGCCGAAGGCTGAACATGGCTTCGCAGACCGGCTAACCCAGCCGCTTTTCCATGAACAGGCTGAGCGGATCCGGCAGATAGCTGCCGAAAGGCTCGATTTCCCGATATCCGTATTTGCGGTAGAGAGCGATCGCCTCGGGCTGGTAGATGCCGGTTTCGAGCCGGATCGCCGTCAGCTCCTTTTCTCCTGCGATTGCTTCGAGCGCATTCATCAGGCCGCTGGCGATTCTCAGCCCCCTCGCCTCGGGATCGACGAACATGCGCTTGATCTCAGCCGTGCCGTCACCGGCCTCGACCAGAGCGCAGCAGCCGACGATCGCATCGCCGTTGCGCGCAACGAGGAAGCTCACCGAAGGCTTCTCCAGCACGGAAAGGTCGACCAGATGGTTGCTCTCCGCCGGATAGAGCGATTGCGCATAGGCATCGGAAAGATCGAGAAGCCGGATGACGCCCTCCTGGCGCGGCGGCTCCAGGGTGATAGTGACGGACATGTTGGCTCCCTCTGCTGGCCCGAGACAAAATTTCCCCGATATAACGAAGAGTTAATGTCGTTGCCTTCATTCGGTTGGAATTGCGCCCTCTAAGACGATGATGTGCTCAATAATTAAGGAAGCAGAATATGCAAGCGGTGCTGATCGCGATGACCATTCTCGGCTGCGACGATTCCATCAGCCAGTGCAATTATGTCGCGACGGTCGATAAACGCTGGGAAACCGTTTCCGCCTGCGATGCCGAAGCCGAACGACGGCTGAAGACCTATGTGAATGTCAACTATCCCTCGGTGATCGCGGTGTGCGAGGCGCCGAAAGCCATCGCCGCCGCCGAGCCGCCGAAACCGGCGCCCGTGCCTG
Source organism: Rhizobium sp. CB2179 (assembly GCF_057653455.1). Classification (NCBI taxonomy): domain Bacteria; kingdom Pseudomonadati; phylum Pseudomonadota; class Alphaproteobacteria; order Hyphomicrobiales; family Rhizobiaceae; genus Rhizobium; species Rhizobium sp. CB2179. Next base: position 1,997,288 of record NZ_CM172781.1, read on the forward strand.
CCGCTGCGCCTGAGGTCGCTGTCGCAGCGCCCGAGGAACCCGCAGGAAGGATTGCCGGTTTTGCTGAAGGCATCGCCGGGCAGGTCCGCGCCCATCTGCCCTCTGGAAGAAGCGTCAGGGACACACTCACCAAGCCGGTGCATTTCGTCTCCGCCAGCTATTCCTGGGTGGTGACGCGGCTGGCTGATTAGGCGGCCGCAAGCGCCGCATAGACGCGGGCCGATTGTCGCTGTTCGTTAACGTGCAGCTTTTCCACCATGTCGAGGAGTTCGCCGATCGCGCCATGCGCGTCGTGGTGGCGGAATTTTTCGAGAAGACGGCCGCAGACATTGCCGAGAACGCTGCCCGGCGCTTTTCTGGCGGCATCGCGCCACAGCATCGTCGCCTCGACGAAGATCACGCTGATATCCCTCGGCAGGCCGGCGGACTCGTAGAGCGCGCGCACGGCATGCATGCGCCCGGTGGCCAGGATCGAGCGCACGCGGCGCTCGCTGCATGCGGTCAGATCGACGATCGCGCCGGCGAAGAAGTCCACCTTGCCGGCGCAGAGCGCATGCATCAGGAAGGACGGCGTCAGCCGGCCGTTGAGGCGCAGATGCTGGACGAGGTCTGGTATTTCGCGTGGGGCAATGTCACCGGCGATCGAAACGATGGCAGCCTCGGTCGCCTCGCGGCTGATGCGCTGAAGCCGCTGCAGGCCGATCGCCGCCTGCGCCAGCGGCAGCCCGATCAGCGCATTGCTGACGTGCTGAGTGAGCAGCTGGCGGGCATCGGCGGGAAGATCGCTGCGGTCGAGAAGCAGATTGCGGACATCGCAGCAGTCGCCGAGCCGTTCGGCAATGCGTTTCAACGACAGGCTGGAGATCACCGCGCCGTCATTCTCCAGCAGACAGAGCAGTTCTTCCTCGTCGCCGACCTCCGCAAGGGCTGCGGAAACCGGGCGCGTCACATGCGCTCTGGCAGCGATCAGCATGCGGGTGGCGCCGTTGCCGCGCGCGGCAAGGTCGACGAGATCGGCATCGCTCAAAAGCGGCGAGCAGGTCACCGCGTGGCAGGCGACCTCGGGCTGGTCTTCGGCAAGCGAAAGAATCAGGTTGCGCGGCGCGTCGGGCGACCAGGCGATCGCCTCGGCAAGTGCAAGCCGCACGCGCGGCGACGGATCGTCGAGAAGAAAGGTCATCGCCATTTCGGCCGCCGCCCGCTCGTCTGCGGACATTTCGCACTGCAGATAGGCGCGCCCGAGGGCGTTTGCGGCCCGAGCCCGGTCACCGGTCTTGGCCGTTTCGATCCAACGAAGGAAAGCTTCTACGATCACGCGACGCCCCAGCACTTGAACGCGATTCCCTCGCGCTCCATTCAATGCTGCGACCGTAGCGGCAAAAGGTTTAAGATTGGTTCACCATGTTTCGTAAGCCTTTGGACCCCTTGCCAGTTGGGTTCAGCCTTCCTGCGGCTTCGGCCGGATCATCTCGAAAACATCGCTGCCTTCGCTGTAATCCATGTAGCCCATCCGGGCCAAAGGTCGGGCGATTGACATGTCGAGGCGGCCGTCCCTGACGATCGCTTCATCGATACGGATGCCGACCACTTCGCCGAAGACGAGGACGTTCTCGGACGGTTCTCCCGACAGCGTCTTCGGCTCGATGATCTCGGTCACCTTGCATTCGAGGACCGCGAAAGCCTCGTCGACATAGGGCGCGTCGATCAGTTCGGCCTGCTTCGGCGTCAGGCCGGCGAAGTCGAATTCGCTGTCGCCGTAGGGTAGCGCCGCCGAGGAGAGGTTCATCTTCTCAGCAAGATCGCGGCTGACGAAATTGCAGGTGAAGACGCCGGTCTCGGCCGCGTTGCGCTGGCTGTGCTTGCGTCCGGCGGAAGAAAACATCACCAGCTTCGGCCGGTCGGCAACGGCATTGAAGAAAGAATAGGGCGCGAGATTGATCGAGCCATCCCTGCCCTTGCTGCCGATCCAGCCGATCGGGCGCGGCGACACGATCGCCTTGAACGGATCATGCGCAAGCCCATGCTGGTTGCTGTCGGTGGTGTAGAACATCAGTCTTCTCCGCCGACCCAGGTTACGGTATCGACAAGCTCCGGCCGCGGCCGCTCGATCGCCGGAAATGTCGTCGAGCCGATATGGATGAAGCCCGCCACCTTTTCATCCGGCCCGACGCCGAGCAGCGGATAGGCGCGCCCGTCATAGGCGAACCACTCCGTCAACCAGTTGGCGACGTAACCATTGGCATTGGCAGCGAGGATGACGTTGAAGCAAAGCGCGCCGGCCGACATCAGCTGCTCCCATTCCGGGATCTTGATATGCGGCCCCGCCTTGCTGACGATGGCGACGACCACCGGCGCACGGGTGAAACGGCTGCGCTCGACCTGAATCATCTCTTCGGAAAGGTCTGGCTTTGTCTGAAGTGCCAGCGCCAGAAGCTCCTCGCCGAGACGCACGCGCTGCTCTCCGCGATAGACGATGAAGCGCCAGGGCGCGATCTTGCCGTGATCGGGGACACGTGAGGCAAGACGCAGGATCTCCTCGATCTCAGCTTTTTCGGGACCTGGTTCGCACATCTGGAAAGCGGGGATGGAGCGGCGCACGGCGAGGTAGTCGATCAGCTTGATATCGGATTTCATATGGGAGAAGCTCTCATTTTTATGCTGCCGCAAAGGGTGGGTCTTGAATTTGCCATCGCGTTGGTCTTGAAGTGACCTTTGCGATTTCAGAAGTCAATCGGTTCACGAAACAGATGTTTGGCATTTTGCCTTTTGCACGCATCGGCCTTGCCATTGCCCTGATGGTATTGATGCCCCTCGGCGCCGGCGCTCAGGATGCCTTCAAGGAATTCAAACAGCTTGAATCGACGCCGAAGATGCCGAAGCTCGATGCCTTCATCGCGCCCGGCACTGTGCCCGAAGGGGTCAAGCTGCGCGACGTCCCGATGGAGGCCAAGCTGACGGCGGACGGCACGCCGGTTGAGGAGGGCCTTTCCTGGTACGTCTTCAGCCCGATCGCCGGAGCCGACGGCAAGCTGCCGCTGATCGCCAGCGCCAAGGGCGGGCCTGCCGCCTTCCAGCTCGCGCCCGGCGATTATTTCGTCAACGTCTCCTTCGGCCGCGCCGGCGTCACCAAGAAACTGACCGTGCCCGCTGACGGCGAGGTCGACAAGCAGGTGATGGTGCTCGATGCCGGCGGCCTGCTGCTCAATGCCGTCTCCGGCGCCGATGCCCGCATCCGCCCCGACCAGTTGAGCTTCTCGATCTATTCCTCGGAAGTGCGCGACGATGGCGAGCGTGGCCTCGTTATGGCCGATATCTCGCCGAATACCGTCGTCCGTCTCAATGCCGGCACCTATCACGTCGTTTCCGAATATGGCAGCGTCAACGCCGTGATCCGCGCCGACATCCAGGTCGAGGCCGGCAAGCTGACCGAGGCGACGATCCAGCATCGCGCCGCGCAGATCACCTTCAAGCTGGTCTCCGATGCCGGCGGCGAGGCGATCGCCGATACCGCATGGTCGATCCTGACGGCGGCCGGCGACAGCGTCGGCGAAAGTGTCAGCGCCTTCCCCACCATGGTTCTCGCCGAAGGCGGATATTCCGCCGTCGCCCGTAACAAGGACAAGATCTACCAGCGCGATTTCACTGTCGTCGCCGGCAGGAACACCGATGTCGAGGTTCTGATGAAGGACCAGCAGCCGCAGCCGCCCGTGAGCGACGCGGCCCGCACGGTACAGCAGGTGCCGGTCGGCACACCGCCGCCGCCGGGTGTCCAGCCAGCTCCGGTGGCACCGCTGCCCTCCTACGAACAGCTCGTGCCGCAGGGCGGCGACGACACCAGCCTCGATTGATTTTTCCGTGAGCGGTTTCGGCTCGAGCCGACGTCGGCGCCACTGAGAAGACGGATCGCGGCCAGAAGCCCCCCGGCCGTGCAGCTCAGCAGTGCTCAGGCGCGGATTCCATCATTGGCATAGAGTATTTCTCTGAAACGCACCCCGGTCTTGGGGTGACACGTTCCGATAAACATTATGGCCAGAGATCAGCTTCCGACAGCGCCGAAGGCGCTGTCGTTCTCGGCCGTTTTCAGGCCGCCTTGGCTTTTTTTGCTTCGGCCTTGCGACGGATGTCAGGCGGTGTCGCTTCGCGGGCAAGGCTCTCGACGGCGGCGTCGAGCTCCATCGAAACCTGGTCCTGGCTGCCGAGGCGGCGGATGTTGACCGTGCGCTCCTCGGCTTCCTTCCTGCCGCAGACGATGATGACAGGAACCTTCGTGACCGAATGCTCGCGGACCTTGTAGTTGATCTTCTCGTTGCGGAAATCGGTTTCGACGTTGAGACCGGCCTCGCGCAGCGCCTCGGCCACTTCAAGCCCGTAGGCGTCGGCTTCCGAGGTGATCGTTGCGACCACCACCTGCAGCGGCGATACCCAGAGTGGCATATGGCCGGCAAAGTTCTCGATCAGGATGCCGAGGAAGCGCTCCATCGAGCCGCAGATGGCGCGGTGGATCATCACCGGCTGCGTCTTTTCGGAGTTGCTGTCGATGTAGAAGGCGCCGAAGCGTTCCGGCAGGTTGAAGTCGACCTGCGTCGTGCCGCACTGCCATTCTCGGCCGATCGCATCCTTCAGCGTATATTCGAACTTTGGACCGTAGAAGGCGCCCTCGCCCGGCAGGATGCCGGTCTTGATGTTGTTCGACTGCTGCTGGATCGTCTCCAGCACGCCCATCATCACGCTTTCGGCGCGGTCCCAGAGATCGTCCGAGCCGACGCGCTTGTCCGGCCTTGTCGAGAGCTTGATGGTGACTTCGTCGAAGCCGAAATCCTTATAGACCGAAAGAATCAGGTCGTTGATCTTCAGGCATTCGGCGGCCATCTGCTCGTCCGTGCAGAAGATATGCGCATCGTCCTGCGTGAAGCCGCGCACGCGCATCAGCCCGTGCAGCGCGCCCGACGGCTCGTAACGGTGGACATTGCCGAATTCGGCCAGCCGGATCGGCAGTTCGCGGTAGGATTTCAGCCCGTGCTTGAAGATCTGGATATGGCCGGGGCAGTTCATCGGCTTCAGCGCAAAGACGCGATCATCGTCGGTGTCGTCGCCGGCAACCGTTACCTTGAACATGTTGTCGCGATACCAGCCCCAGTGGCCGGAGGTCTCCCACAGCGACTTGTCGAGCACCTGTGGCGCATTGACTTCCTGATAGTCGCCGGCCAGCCGGCGGCGCATATAGGCAACCAGCGTCTGAAAGACGCGCCAGCCCTTGCCGTGCCAGAAGACGACGCCGGGACCCTCTTCCTGGAAATGGAAGAGATCCATCTCGCGGCCGAGCCGGCGATGATCGCGCTTTTCGGCTTCGGCAAGCATATGCAGGTAGTTGTCGAGTTCCGACTGCTCGGCGAAGGCCGTGCCGTAGATGCGGCTCAGCATCGGATTGTTGCTGTCGCCGCGCCAATAGGCGCCAGCCACCTTCAAGAGCTTGAAGGCGCTGCCGATCTGGCCGGTCGAGGCCATGTGCGGGCCGCGGCAGAGGTCGAACCAGTCGCCCTGGTAATAGATCTTGAGATCCTGCCCTTCCGGGATCGCATCGACGAGTTCGACCTTGTACTGCTCGCCCTTGTCGGCGAAGACCTGTTTCGCCTTCTCGCGCGACCAGACCTGCTTGGTGAAGGCGGCGTTGCGGGCGATGATCTCCTTCATCTTCTTTTCGATCTTCGGCAGATCGTCGAGTGTGAAGGGCTCGTTCTTGGCAAAGTCGTAATAGAAGCCGTTTTCGATGACCGGGCCGATCGTCACCTGGGTGCCGGGCCAGATCTCCTGCACCGCTTCGGCCATGACATGCGCCGCGTCATGGCGGATGAGTTCGAGCGCGCGGTCGTCATTGCGGGTGATGATCTCGATCCTGCCGGTCGTCACGGGATCGGAAAGGTCGCGCACGGTGCCGTCGATCGCAACGGCGACCGCCTTCTTGGCGAGCGACTTGGAAATGGATTCGGCGACATCCCGGCCGGTTGCGCCGGCATCATAGCCGCGCACGGAACCATCGGGAAATGTCAGGGAAATAGCTTGGGACATCGAAATTCTCCTTGTCCAGTCCCGCCAACGAATGCGGGTGGTTGCAACGACAGCGCCTCCGTCCTTGGATGCGCTGCCGCCTGATACTCAGATTTGCTGTGTGAGTAAAGACGAAGCCGGGCTACATGATCATTTCGGCAAGGCCGCACACGGTGTTCCAGTTGCGCATCGTACCGACGCCGATCCGCTTCGTCGTCAGGGCCGAAAGCAGCTTGGATTGGCTCGGCTTGCCTCCGAAATCGATCCAGAGATCGCCGCCGACGACGGCGATGCGCTGCCCCTCCGTCATCAGCGGTTTCAGCGCCTCCACCTTCTTCGGGTCGACCGGCAGGCGCATCACCCGGACGATCACCTGGTCGCCATTGCCGTCCTTGAAGGGATTGGTGCTGCAAAGCGCCATCCAAGTGCAGTCGCTACGCACGATAATGTCGACATGTTTGCCGAATTTTTCTTCAAAGGCCTCTTCCAACGTGACCTCGAGTTCGTGCGGCCGCATTTCGTCGGCCTCGAAGACGAGATTGCCTGTGGAAACCAGCGTGCGCGGCTCGCGATAACCGAGCTCTTCGGCAAGGGCGCGCAAATCCTGCATGATGACGCGGCGGTCGGGCGTCAGGACAATGCTGTGCAGAAGGGCTATGAAGGTGCTCATGGCGGTCACCCTCTCTTGCGTCCGAGGGCGAGATAGCGCCAAGGGGTCCACCAGCGGAAGCTGTCGCCGAGCATCTCCGGCACCTGGTCGAGGCCGCTGGTGCCGCCGGGGCCGCAGCGGCCGACGCGAAACAGTGTCATCCAGCCGCCGGCCCAGAGGCCATGGCGGGCGATCGACTCGTAGCCATATTCGGAGCAAGTCGGGATATGCCGGCAGGAATTGCCGACAAAGCCGGAAAGCGTCAGCTGGTAGAGGCGGATCAGCCCCATGCCGAGCAGGCGGTCGGGAGACTTGCGGAACGGGCCGGTATAATTGCGGGAAGTGAGTGCCGCCTTTTCACGCGGCTTTGCTGAACCGGCGGCACCGCCGTCGTCCTCATCGTCAGCCTGCCGAGCGCAGAACTCGCACATGTCAGTTACGCCTCGACAATTTCCGCCCGTTTTGCCTCGATCTGCCCGATCGCATCGACAACCGCATCGAAGGTCAGCATCGTCGAGGCATGGCGGGCCTTGTAGTCCCGCACCGGTAGCAGATAGCGCATGTCTTCGAATCGTCCATGGGGCCCCGCCCCGTCCGCCTTCAACATGGCGAGCATGTCCTGGCGGGCCTGGCGCAATTCGTCCGATGTGGCACCGACGACATGGCGGGCCATGATCGAAGACGAGGCCTGGCCGAGCGCGCAGGCCTTTACGTCATGGGCAAAGCCGGTCACGGTGTCGCCATCCATCTTCAGCCAGATCCGCACCTTTGAGCCGCAGAGCTTGGAATAGGCCTGGGCGCTTGCATCGGCATCATCAAGCGCGCCGGTCAATGGAATATTGCCGGCGAATTCGAGGATTTTGCTGTTGTAGATATCGTCCATGCTGGATTTCCGCTCCAAAATCACTGCGGATCGGCCTCTGTGGGGGCGTTATTGTCATCAAAACAAAAAACACACCGTGTCGTGTGAGGATACTTACATACGATGGCCGTCTTCCTATATGTATGTCGTTCGAAGGCCATTAAAATGCAATGGCCTCGTGTAAGTTTGATTGGGAAACCGTGCCGGACGGGCTGAACTGCCCTGAAAGCCCCGGAGCCTGCCAAAGGTGCATGAATTCCCGCATGGGATTGACCAGTGGCGATTCCGACAGATGGGTCCGCGGTGCGGACCAGGAGACCATTGTTCATGGACGCCATCGTAAAGAATTTTCCGCAGACGAACCGCGACTCGGATCGCCCCTCCCAGCAGGAGGCGGAGGAAGCCGTTCGCGTCCTGCTGCGCTGGGCCGGTGACAACCCGGCGCGTGAAGGTCTGCTCGAAACGCCGGCCCGCGTCGTCAAATCGTACCGCGAGCTTTTTTCCGGTTACGACATGGCGGCGGAAGACGTGCTCGGCCGCACCTTCGAGGAGGTTGCCGGTTACGACGACATGGTCCTCGTCAAGGACATTCCGTTTTACTCGCATTGCGAACACCACATGGTGCCGATCATCGGCAAGGCCCACGTTGCCTACATGCCGGACGGGCGTGTGCTCGGCCTGTCGAAGATTGCCCGTGTCGTCGAGATCTATGGCCGTCGCCTGCAGACGCAGGAAACGATGACCGCCCAGATCGCCCGGGCAATCGACGATACGCTGAATCCGCGCGGTGTCGCCGTGTTGATCGAGGCCGAACACATGTGCATGGCGATGCGCGGCGTTCAGAAGCAGGGCTCGACCACGTTGACGACCACCTTTACGGGAACGTTCAAGACCGAGCCGGCCGATCAGGCCCGTTTCATGACCATGGTGCGGAGCCGCTGATACCGGCTCCCTCAGGAGGGCCGCGATGAGTCAACTGATCTTCAATCAACCATCCGAGGACAAGTCGGCGTTGGAAGACGCCGGCGATTTCACGCCGCGTTTCGACGACCGCGGCCTGATCACCGCCATCGTGACCGACGCCGGCGACGGCGAGTTGCTGATGGTGGCGCACATGAATGCCCAAGCGCTGGCGCTGACCATCCAGACCGGCACGGCGCATTATTTCAGCCGTTCGCGCGGCAAGCTCTGGAAGAAGGGCGAGACCTCGGGCAATCTCCAGACGGTGAAGGAAATCCGCACCGATTGCGATCAGGACGCCATCTGGCTGAAGGTCGAGGTCGCCGGCCACGACGCCACCTGTCACACCGGCCGCCGCTCCTGCTTCTACCGGACGATCACGCTCCGAGATGGAAAGCCGATGCTCGATATCGTTGACGACGAGCGCCAATTCGATCCCGCGGACGTTTACGGAAAATAGGCTGTACCTCCCGGGCATTTGCCCCTTATTGCGCCAGAAACCGTCTCTATATACCATTTGGAAACTGATCGGGCAGACTATCGGAACCAAGTGTTGGGAGGGGAGAACGCCATGCTGAGCTGGAGTTTGCATCGTCAAAGCTCTGAAGGCGAAGGTGCCGGTTCCGGCATGTCGACTACGCTCGAGACGATCCCGCCTCCCTCGCCCCTCAAGAAAATCAAGATCGCTCTGGCTCTCGGCGGCGGCGCTGCCCGCGGCTGGGCTCATATCGGCGTGCTGCGCGCCCTCGACGAGGCAAAGGTCGAGATCGGCATGATTGCCGGCACCTCGATCGGCGCTCTGGTCGGCGGCTGCTATCTCGCCGGCAAACTCGATGAACTCGAAAGTTTCGCGCGCTCGCTGACGATGCGCCGCATCGCAAGTCTGCTCGACCTGACGATCGGCGGCAGCGGCCTGTTCGGCGGCATGCGGCTGACCAAGCGCATGCAGGAACATCTCGAGGGCCTGAACGTCGAGGATCTCGACCGGCCGTTCGTGGCGGTCGCGGCCGAGGTCAATACCGGTCATGAAGTCTGGATTGCCAATGGTTCGCTGATTACGGCGCTGCGCGCCTCCTATGCCCTGCCCGGCATTTTCGAGCCGGTGCGCAGCAATCACCGCACGCTGGTCGACGGGGCGCTGGTCAATCCCGTCCCCGTCTCCGTCTGCCGCGCCTACGAGCAGCCGCTCGTCGTCGCCGTCAATCTCAATTACGATCTCTACGGCCGCTCGGCCGTCGTCCGGCACAATGCCAGCCTGTCGCCGCAGGAAGTGCAGAAGCAGGAAGAGGCGCCCTATGCGCGCCTCGGCATGACCGGCGTCATGGTGCAGGCCTTCAACATTATCCAGGACAGGATCGCCCGCGCCCGCCTTGCCGGCGACCCACCGGATATTTCGCTGCAGCCGCGGCTCAGCTATATCGGCCTTTCCGAATTCCACCGGGCTGGCGAGGCGATCGAACGCGGCTACGAGGAAGCCAGAGCCCGGCTCCCCGAGATCAAGCGCATGCAGGAAGTCTATGCAAGCAACCCCTGATGCACGTCGTCCAAAAGCCTGCAGCGCTTTTGCGGCAACGACATCGCTCAAGCACGGTCGGCGAAAACCTCAGCCGGCGATATAGGCCTTGATTTCCTCGGCCTCACGCTCGACTTCGGCGATACGCGATTTCACCACGTCGCCGATCGAGATGATGCCGGCAAGCTTGCCGTTGCTTTCCACCGGCACGTGACGGAAACGACGGCTGGTCATCAGCTCCATCAACTCGTTGACGGTCGTTTCCTCATGGCAGCGATAGACCTTCGCGGTCATGACCTGGGCCAGCGAGTGGTCGAGGCCTTCCTTACCGTGTTTGGCGATCGCATGCACGAGATCGCGCTCGGTGAACATCCCCGAAATTCGGTTCTCCATGCCGACGACGACGATGGCGCCGATCTTCTTCTTACTGAGGATGGCCGCCGCCTCGGCGACGGTGGTGTTCGGCCCGGCGGTGACGACGTCCCTGCCCTTCAGGTCGAGGATTGCTTTGACTGAACTGGTCATTCGAACCTCCTATGTCCGTGAAACACTTGTCACAGGCATCCGCGGCGGTTTCTCCCCCCGGCACGGATATAGGTCGATCGTGCACTGCTCGGCTCAGGATTGCAACATATCCTTCTCGGTTCCGTCAGGTTCCATCACCGGCGGGCGCGGCGCCCGGTCGAACAACGAAAACAGCAAGAAGCCGAAGACAAATCCGCCGATATGCGCATCCCAGGCAATCGCCTGGTCGCTGTCGCCGACGAGCGGGATGCCGACAGCGATCAGCGCGTTGCCGACCAGCCAGAGCAGCATGAAGATGATTACGGTGCGGCTCTTCAGCGCCTCGACGATGGAAAGCCGGGGATTGAGATGCGCAGGCGCCATCGGTCGCCGTTCGGCCGGAAAGGCGAATCGGCAGGCGGCGCCCATCAGCCCGGAGATCACGCCCGACGCGCCGATCAGCAATGACACGTCCCCCCAGTTCAGGACCGCGTGCAGGGCGGCGGACGCGACGGCGGAAAAAAGCCAGAAGAGCGCGAAACGCAGCGTCCCGATGCGGCGCACGACCGGCGCGCCGAAGGCCATCAGCCAGAAGGCGTTAAAGAGGATATGCTGGACGCTGCCGTGCAGCAGCGAATAGGTGACGGGTGTCCAGAACAGCTCCGGCCCCTGCTGCGACAGCGGAATCACATAGCGGGCGGGAACGAAGCCGAAGGTGAAGAACAGCCAGTTCAGCGCATCGTCGGAGAGCAGGAGTTCCTGCACTGCATAAATGACACCAAGCAGGCAAAGACTGAAGAACAGTGCCGGTGGGAGGTTGAAGACCGGTTCGCGCGGTGGCCGTGCCGGCGGCTGGACCTCGGGAGGTTCGGGCGCCTTGTGCGGCTCGGCCGTCTGCTCATTCATCTGTGTTTCGCCTCGTTGAGGCCACAGCCATACAGGAGCGATTGTCAAAAAAAAAGCCGTCCGAAGGGTCGGACGGCATACCGGGAGCTCCAGGAAAAGACCTCGGCCCGGGCAGGTTGTGCTGAACTTCGAAAGTCGAAGCGATGGCAGGACAGTCTCACGACGGGCATCGCATCTCAACCGAAACCATCTCTTAACCTTAACCGCCGTGATTTGGCATGAAATCCGCAAGGTAGAGCTTGTACGGGCAATGACTGCCCAAAAATGCTCCGGAATGGAACAGGTTGGTGTGAAATGCGGCTACAAACGACCATCGAAATTTTTGACTACTGGAACCGTATCCGCGGCGCTGCCGATGCGCCGCTGAAATCACAGGTCGAACCCTCCGCCGTCCCCCATCTTCTCCAAAGTCTCTTTATTCTGGAGACGCGCAAGGGTGGAGATATCGGCTTTCGGCTCGCCGGCACCCGTATCTGTGATCTCTTCGGGCGTGACCTCCGCGGCGAACGTTTTTCGTCTCTCTGGGCAAATGGTCAGCTCGCGGACATCGAACGCACGGCGATGGGTGTCATGGACCATGCCATGCCGGCCCTGTTCAACGCCACCGGCTACAGCACTGTCGGTCATCAGGCCTCCTTCGAGATTATCATGATGCCGCTGCGTTCGCCGGACGGCGCCTGCGACCGGCTGCTCGGCGCGATCGCGCCGGCAGCGGCCGCGAGCTGGCTGGAGATCGTACCGCTCGAATTCCTGGCGCTCGACCGCAGCCGTCTGCTGCCCGGAAAATTCGACAAGGCAGCACCGGCCGAACTGCGGCGCCCCATCAACAGGATCGTCGCCGGCAAAAGCATCCATTTCGGGCAGGTCATGCGCCGCATGGTGTCGCAGCTGCTGAGCGTGGAGGCTCGTTGACGGTCCCGTTTCGGCACATCTTGCATACTCGTTTTCCGCTATGTCGGGGTGGGGCAGAACAACCTTCTGTTAATGGATTGTGGGTAAAGATCGGTCTCTGTGATTTTCATGAAGAAGCCCCTTGATGCACTCGTTCCAGCCAGCTCAGACGCAACGACCTGCGCCGCGCCCTGAACAGGGCGTATTCCAGCGCGTGCCCATCAATATGCAGGGCCGGCTGATGCTTGCGAACTACGAAGAATTCGAATGCATGGTGATCGACATGTCGCCTGGCGATATGTACGTCACCTGCCTCGGCCGGCCGCGCGCCAACGAACGCGTCGTCGCTTATATTGACCATCTCGGCCGCGTCGAAGGCTATGTCCAGACGATCGATGGCCGCGGCTTCACCATGTCGATCAATGCCACCGACCGGAAGCGCGAGAAACTCGCGGCCCAGCTCACCTGGCTTGCCAACAAACACGAACTCGGCCTGCCCGAGGATCGCCGCCACGACCGTCTGACGCCACGCGACACGAAGACCGATCTGACGCTGGAGGACGGCACGCTTTATTCCTGCCGCATCATGGACCTTTCGCTGTCGGGCGCCGCCGTCGACGTCGAAATGCGCCCTTCGATCGGAACGGCTGTGCGCCTCGGCAACATGCGTGGGCGCGTCGTGCGCCACTTCGTCGAAGGCGTGGCAATCGAATTCCTGTCGATCCAGTCCCGCGAGACGCTGCGCGAATTCCTTTAACAGCTGCTGAAAATGGCGTTGCCTGCCGGGGATTCCGTGGCGGGTGCAAATTCTCGACGGACTTCCATCGAACGCGATTGCCAAGTCCGGTGCGCACCCGGTCAGGTCGTGTTGAAAAGCCGGCACTTCACGGCAAGAGCTTTGCAAGCGGCAACAAATCTGGCTTTGGAAAGCAAGCGCGAATCCTGTCGCAAGTCGTTCCAGCCAGTCGGTAGTTAGAATTATGAGTGGAACAAGCTGCGACACCAATCGGCACCCTAATGAGGTCGCCCCAAATTGTGCAGTGCTGTTGCGTCCCGGAGTGCCCCGCCCTCGCCCGCCTTCCCTTTGTCAGCGATATGACGGATAAGATCCGCTTCGACCGCAGGCGGACCGATGTCAGCTCTCTATCCCGAAATCGAACCCTATGATCATGGCCTGCTCGATACGGGCGACGGCAATCTGATCTATTGGGAGGCCTGCGGCAATCCGGCGGGCCGCCCGGCGCTGGTGCTTCATGGCGGCCCTGGTTCCGGCTGTACGACCGCGGCGCGCCGCTATTTCGATCCCGACGCCCACCGAATCATTCTGTTCGATCAGCGCAATTGCGGCCGCAGCCTGCCGAGCGCTGCCGATCCCGAAACCGATCCCTCCCTCAACACCACCTGGCATATCGTTGCCGATATCGAGCGGCTGCGGGCCTGTCTCGGCATCGATACCTGGCTCCTTTTCGGCAATTCCTGGGGTTCGACGCTGGCGCTGGCCTATGCTGAAACCCATCCGGAGTGTGTCGCCGCGATCGTCCTGTCAGGCGTGACCACCACCCGGCGCTCGGAAATCGACTGGCTCTATCGTGGCATGGCGCCGCTCTTTCCGGAAGAATGGCAACGTTTCCGCCAGGCTGTTCCTCCTGGCAGCCAGGGACGGGACGAGGACATGGTTGCAGCCTATCATCGTCTCCTCAGCGATGCGGACCCGGAAACGCGCCTCCAAGCGGCGCGCGACTGGCATGATTGGGAGGCGGCCTCGATCCTGCTCGCCGATCCCCAAGGCCGGCCGCGCCGCTGGGCCGATCCGGCCTATTTGCTGACGCGCGCCCGCATCATCACCCACTACTTCACCAACGGCGCATGGCTGGAGGACGCCCAGCTTTTGAAGAACACCGCGCGGCTCATCGGCATTCCCGGTATCCTGCTGCAGGGAAGGCTCGACATCGAGGCGCCGCTCGTCACGGCCTGGGAACTCGCCCGCGCCTGGCCGCAAAGCGAGCTCAGCATCCTTCCGCATGCTGCCCATTCCATCGCAAATCCGGATATGAGCGCGGCGATTGTGACTGCCACCGATCGATTTCGCGATTTTCCTCCAAAATAATTTTCCCGCCTACATCGGCGATCTGAGCGATATTCTGCTTTCGAACCGGCCGAATCGGTCGTTTCCGGCGGCATCGTCGACCGGCGGCACGCCGCCGCAGATCGCTTATCGGCCGGCGGAATTTACCCGGCTCAACGAAAATCCTTAACATGAGGACGGCAACGCAACCTTTTCACGGGCGAAAGCCTTGTTGCGTGGATTACAATTTTAATCGAATTCAAGACAAATTCGCATCGAATTTTATGCGTATTCGAATCTGTTTTTAGCCAAGCTTTATCGGTATTTGAATCAACTAAGCCTTTAATTCTATTACGTAATTTTGCGTTAGATAAAAACGTCTGTGCCATTGTCACCTCAACTTACGGGGAGACGGCAATGACAACTGCGAATATCCTGAAAGGCGGCCTTCTGGCCGGTGCGATCATGATGGCAATGGCGGGTTCGGGACAGGCGATGCCCGCCAGCATGGCCCTGGCAGGCAATGCCAGCCCGCCGATCGGACACTACGAATTCTGCAAGGCGAATCCGACGGAATGTGTCGAAGTCGGCGGCGATGCCGGACCGGCCATCCTCACCGAGGATCGCTGGAAGGAAATTCTCAAGGTCAACTACACCGTCAATTCGACGATCCAGCCGATGACGGATGAGCAGATCTACGGTGTCGAGGAGCGCTGGGCCTATCCGCGCACCGTCGGCGACTGCGAGGATTACGCCCTGCTGAAGCGCAAGATGCTGATCGACGACGGTTTTTCACCGTCCGACACGTTGATCACCGTCGTGCTGCAGCCGAATGGCGAAGGCCATGCCGTGCTGACGGTCCGTACCGATCACGGCGACTTCATTCTCGACAACATGCGCAACAAGGTACTGCTGTGGTCGGATACCGAATACACCTATCTGAAGCGCCAGTCCGCCGACGATCCGGCCCGCTGGTCGAAGCTTCAGGACGGCCGCGCTGTCGCGGTCGGTAGCGTCAAGTAAGAACAGCCTGCCGGCCAATGCCGGCTGCAACCTGCGGCCCGGTCAGTCCCCGCATCCCGTCCCCGACCGGTGCCCAAGAGCCGTTCCCGCTGTCCCGGGAACGGCTCGCCCCTTTCCTAGACTTCCCTTACGAAAGCGCTTCGCGATCTTAAGCTGCGCTCCTGCGCTTTAAGTCTTTGTTTTTACGCATGCCGTTATCGCAAACCGCTGCATATTTTTGCGCGGCAGGCTTTAGTATCTTAGTGAATTGTTAACCCTGTCGGTCCGATCATGGCGATGAGAATCATCATCGGACCGGCGGCTCATGTTCTTCCTGCGGCGGACCGAAACGCGAAGAACTGCCATGAGCCATGCTGCGCACAGCGCACCCGACGAGCAGCCGCTTCTTTCCATGGGGTTTCTCCTCCGCACGATGGCGGTGATCGCCGTCCTGGCGGTCCTGACTGTTGCTATCAGCATCGGCGGCCGTTGGTTCGGCCGGCATATCTCGCTTGCCGGCAACACCGACAGCACGGTTGAAATTCAGCTGGCCATTGGCCGCGACACCGTGAAATTCCCCGAGAACACCATCCGCTTCCCGAGCCAAAGGCATGAAGGCGCCGCCGAGCGCGTCGATCTCTACCTCGCCTGGCCGGAGATGCAGGGTTACGGCAAGGAAAATCACCTTCGATTCGACGATATCGCCCAGTCCTCCGGGCTGATCTTCCTGCAGATCACCCAGAGCACCATGTCGCGCGACATGTCCGGGCGGCTGGAGCCGATCTATTCGCATCTGCTCGAAGGCCCGGCCGAGCCCTTCCGCGACGGGCTGACGCTGCATCGTCTTCGCGCCGATGCGGGCTACGGCGATGAGGTGCTGCTGACGGCGCCCGTCAAGGGCGGGCCGGATTACGTCGTGCGCTGCATATTGCCGTCAGCCCCGGATAAGGCGGGGGGCGGAGATTGTCAGCGCGATATCAAAGTCGGCAGGGATCTCAGTGTTCTCTATCGTTTTTCGAGCAGCCATCTCGACGACTGGGAACATATTGATGCCGCTATCCGCACCTTTGTAGACGCGCGTCTTGTGAACCGTTCTGCGACAGGTCCCTAAAATGCTCCAGGGACAGCGAAATAAACGATTCATCATAAACGGATTGGTAACGCCCAACCGGTAGTTTTAGCAGATGAGCTGCGCGGCGGGAGGTGTGCCGTTCCTGCCAAATTCTGAAATGCCAAATATCTGAAATGCAAGCGAAGAGTGGAATAGTGTCAAGGTCAGTCTCCTCCGTATCATCGTCCCGATCCGGCAGCTTTTTCGCAAGGCTGCTGGCGATCCTTTCGGTGGCCGTCACGATCGTCATGGTCGACTCGGTGAATGCCGACGCGGAAGCGGCAAATTCGAAATATGCAGGCATCGTCGTCGACGCCAAGACCGGCAACGTTCTCTACAGCGAGAATGCCGACCGGCTGCAATACCCCGCCTCCCTGACCAAGATGATGACCCTCTATATGACCTTCGAGGCATTGGAGCAGGGTCGCATCCGTCTCGACACGCCGGTCCCCTTCTCCGCCCATGCGGCAGCCCAGGCGCCGACCAAGCTCGGTGTGCGCGCCGGCGGCACGATTACCGTCGAGCAGGGCATTCTCGGTCTCGTCACCCTGTCGGCCAATGATGCGGCAACCGCGCTCGGCGAAATGCTGGGCGGCGGCAGCGAGGATCGGTTCGCCCAGCTGATGACCGCCAAGGCGCATGCACTCGGCATGACGCGCACCACCTATCGCAATGCCAACGGCCTGCCGAATACGGCGCAGATGACGACGGCGCGCGATCAGGCCCGCCTCGGCATCGCCCTTCGCCAGCATTTCCCGCAATATTACGGCTATTTCTCCACGCGCGCCTTCAAGTTCGGCAGCCGCACGATCCGCAGCCACAACCGCTTGGTCGGTTCGGTGCGCGGCGTCGACGGCATCAAGACCGGCTACACGCGCGCCGCCGGCTTCAATCTGGTGAGCTCGGTGCAGGTCGACGGCAAATCGATCGTCGGTGTCGTGCTCGGCGGCGCCTCGACGCCTGCTCGAGATGCCCAGATGCGCAATCTGATCGCCAGTTACCTGCCGAAGGCATCGAGCCGCGGCGGATCGTCGGCGCTGATCGCCCAGGCAACCCCTGCCCCGGCGATGATCGAGACACCCGCTCCGGTTCAGCCGAAGAAGGCCCAGCAGCAGGTCGCAAAGACCATCACCGCAGCGCAGCCGCCGGTTTCGGCCGCCGCTGCCGATCTCAGCCTGCCGCACAAAGGCCCGCTGCCGGATGCGCGTTATCAGGTCGCCGAGACCGAGGTCGCCTATGCCGAGACCGCTGCGCCGAAATCCGACAATCCGCTGGTAGCCCAGCCGCTGCCGGCGCCGACCAAAGTTAAGACCATGGCCTTCAAGCAGCAGGCATCGGTCGCCGTGCCGACGCCGGCACCCGCCTATATGCCGCCGGAACAGGGCGATACGTCGGTCGATAACGTCACCACCGCCTCGACCACTCCCTCCCCGACTCGTGCCGCTTCAACCAGCAACGGTCCGACCGGCTGGGTGGTGCAGGTCGGCGTCTCGCCGAACCGGCAGATGGCCATGGATCTTCTGGAAAGCGCCAAGAGCAAGGGCGGCAAGGCGCTGGCCTCGGCGAAGCCCTTCGCGGTTGCCTATGCCGCTGGTGGTGACCAGCTTTACCGCGCCCGCTTCGGCGGCTTCGACGATCAGCGCGACGCCGTCAACGCCTGCAAGGCCTTGAAGAAGGCCGGCATCAAGTGCTGGGCGGCTGCCCAATGAGCTATTCGATGCTGCCTGCAAGATGGTTGGCGGCATCGGTGACGGCCGGAATCGGTGTTTGCGTTTCCGGCCACCGTTCTTGAACTCGATCAGTATTGCGTACGGGGAAAACAATGGCGATCAATGAGAATGTTCCGGGAATGCCTTCAGACCGCCGCATGGCGGCCAAGGGGCGCTCATCTCTGCATCCGCTGCACGAGGCGGCTTTGCGCCTCGCCGAGATCGGCCTGCAGCGGCCGAAGGCGAAGTCTCCGAAGACCCGGGATCTCATCAATCTGCTGCTGTGCCATGGTGCGCGCGCATGGCGCTATTCCCAGCCCGAAGCCCGCATCCATCTGCATGTGACCTCGCCGGATGGCAGCGCGCCGGTGCAGCTGCGCCTGCGCTGAACAGGACCGCGCGCCCGAAAGGCCCCGCGGAGGACGTTCAATCCACGTATGAAACTTTCCGGAAATCGGCTTCGATTTTCGGGGATTAGAGCAGACCAAGGTCCGTAAGCTCGCGGCGAAGATCCGCGGGCATTTCGGCAATGCCGGCGCCAAGGCTTGTCAGGTCGCGCGGCACATCGTCCTCAGTGTAATAACGCCAGCCCTGGAACGGACGCTTCGGCTGCACGGACGTCTCGATGACCTCAGGGCCGAGCATCAGGCGGCAGCGCGAAATCCCCTCGCCGTCGGTGAAGGTCTCGATGTCGAGCAGCTTCTGCCTCGCCTGGACCTGCCCCTTGATCACCCAGTAGAGCGAGCCGCCGTCAAGCAGCTCATCCATGCGTTTCGGCGCCATGCGCGTCGTATGCACCGAATGCGGCTCGAGCCCGGCGGCGATGGCGCGCAACGAGCGTTCCGCCACCCATTCGCGCAGATCGTCTATCGAGTCGGCCCCAACACAGAGTTTGATGAGATGCAATGCCATGCTGCCGTTGAAATCCTTTTGGCAGCGAGCGTCAAGCGTCAAGCACCTGATGTCCACAAACTCAGCATTCGACGACGTTGACGGCAAGACCGCCGGTCGAGGTTTCCTTGTATTTCTCGCTCATGTCGTGGCCGGTCTGGCGCATCGTCTCGATACAGGCATCGAGCGGCACGAAATGCTGGCCGTCGCCCTTGATGGCGAGCGAGGCCGCCGTGACGGCCTTGACCGCGCCGAGCGCGTTGCGCTCGATGCAGGGAACCTGCACGAGGCCCGCGATCGGATCGCAGGTCATGCCGAGATGATGTTCGAGCGCGATTTCGGCGGCGTTCTCGATCTGCTCCGGCGTCCCGCCCATGACCGCGGCAAGGCCCGCGGCAGCCATCGCCGCCGCCGACCCCACCTCCCCCTGACAGCCGACCTCGGCGCCCGAGATCGAGGCATTGTGCTTGATGATGCCGCCGATGGCGGCTGCCGTCAGCAGATAGTCGCGGATGCCGTTCTGGTCCCAGTCCTCGTGGAAATGCTCGTAATAGCGGATTGTCGCCGGAATGACGCCGGCGGCACCATTGGTCGGCGCCGTGACGACGCGCCCGCCGGCCGCATTCTCCTCGTTGACGGCCATCGCATAGACGCTCAGCCAGTCGTTGGCGAGCAGCGGGTTGATGCGGTTGCTGCGCCATTCCTCTTCCAGCTTGTCGTGAATCCTGCGCGCGCGGCGCTTGACGTTGAGGCCTCCCGGCATGATGCCCTCGACCTTGAGGCCGCGTTCGATGCAGGAGCGCATCGCCTCCCAGATGCGGTCAAGCCCCTGGTCGAGTTCCTCGGGGCTGCGCTGGCTCTCCTCGTTCGCCCGCTTCATCTGGGCGATCGACAACCCCGAGCGCTCCGCCATCTCGAGCATCTGCTTGGCGGTGGAGAAGGGATAGGGCACACGCGTGCCGCCGGGCGCGTTCTTCTTCGCCCGCATCTGCTCGAGCTCGGTGTCGGTAACGACGAAGCCGCCGCCGACCGAATAATAGATGCGCTTGACGAGAAGCCGGCCGTCCCTGTCATAGGCGGAAAAGACCATGCCGTTGGCATGGCCGGGCAGCGGCTGTTTCTTGTCGAAGATCAGGTCGGTTTTCGGCTGGAACTGATAGCCGGGATGGCCGTCCGGCGTGATGCGGCCGGTGCGCTCCACGGTGTCGACGATGCCGTCCATTCTGTCGGGATCGACGCTGTCGGGCGCTTCGCCCATCAGCCCGAGAATGACAGCCCTGCCCGTGCCGTGGCCGATACCGGTATGGGCGAGCGAGCCGTGCAGGCTGACCTTGATGGCTGTGACCTGCGCGCCCGATGACGGGCGCGGCCATTCGTTCGAGAGGATCAGCTCGAGAAACCGGTTGGCCGCCGACATCGGACCCATCGTGTGTGAACTCGACGGCCCGACACCGATCTTGAAGACATCGAATACCGAGAGAAACATGGGTGCGCTTTCTGAATACGAGGATGCAAGCTTAAGCGAGGTCGGTTTCGAATCCGTGCAGCACACCGACATCGCATGGAGCCGGTGCGACATTCCGGCTGCACACTGGAGCGCCGCGTGTCCAATAGGACGCGCAGGCACTTTGAGTGTGCGCATAATCCTCCCCGAAAATCGAATCCGATTTTCGGGATCATGCGCTAAACCAAGTGGTCCGCCTTGCCACTCATTGCTGCAATCAATGAAGCCTATGCGGAGGAAGAACCGGTGGCCTTATCTTGACAGTCTGCACCAGCTCCCAATGTCCTGCTGACGTCGATGCTAGACGACACCTTGTAGATTGGGAGATTGGACACATGGCGCTCAAACGGATGGACAACGTGGGAATCGTCGTCGATGACCTCGAAGAGACGATTGATTTCTTTCGCGACCTCGGCCTCGAGCTCGAAGGGCGGGCCATGATCGAAGGAGAATGGGCTGGACGTGTCACTGGACTGGGCGATCAGCACGTCGAGATTGCCATGATGCGCACGCCTGATGGCCATAGCCGGCTCGAGCTCTCCCGCTTCCTCAGGCCGCCTGCTGTCGCGGATCACCGCAATGCCCCGGTGAACGCTCTAGGCTACCTCCGCGTCATGTTCGCACTTGATGACATCGACGAGACGCTTGAGAGGCTCCGCAAGCGCGGCGCGCAGCTGGTTGGCGAAGTCGTGAACTATCAAGACACCTATCGGCTCTGCTACATCCGCGGGCCTGGAGGGCTTCTCATCGGACTCGCCCAAGAACTTAGCTGAGCTATGCGCGAAGCTTCTCGTCGCGTTCGTCTTGAATGACCGTGCCGTCGGCTCCATCCCGGGGTTCGGGCGTCGTCGAGATTTGTCGTTGATCGGCCATGGCTGACGTTGCGCCGCTCAGCATGCGCTTTTCGATCTCCTGCAGTCCGAGAATTGCGCGGTCCATTTGGTCGGCCGGAGTTTCGCGCGAAACCAGACGCCAGCGATTATCCTGCCATATCAGGACCAGCAGCCGCCGGCCCGGAACCTCTATCGTCTCGTGGATGAACCATGCCCCGACGACCGCAACGCAAAGCGTCACCAGGATGAGCGCCGGTTCGGGCATGAAGGCATCAAAGGTCAGACGCGCCAGGAACATGATGGGGACATGGAAAAGGTAAAGTGAAAAGCTGATCTTTCCGAAAAACCGTACTGGTGCAGCTGCCAGGACACGGGTTGCGATGGGCGGCTTTCGAGCGACGAGCCCGACAATGACGGATGCAGCCACCGCACTTTGCAGGCTCCAAAATTCCGGGGAAAAGCCGGGCAAGATATGCCGGTAAGTGAAAAACACCACCAGAAGGAAAAGCGTTGAAATACCTGTGAGGACAGATGGAACCCAGCTGTTCCAGTAGGAATGCATGATTCCGGCAAGTGCCCCGAAAAGAAAGTAGGGGAGCTTCGAGACGAGCAGGATTCCCGGGCCTGGCAATTCAACCAGGCCATCCACGACGACGACCACGGTGAGGCCCACAATCACGCCGCTATAGCGGCGCGGCTGGGCCAAGCAAAGCCACAGGACGGGAAAGAGCAGATAGAACTGGATCTCGGGTGGTATCGACCAGAAAACACCACTCGAGCCGAGAAGGACGATATGACGGACAAAATCCGTGCCGCTAACGATCGGCTGAACAAAATCCAGATTTTGCATGATCGACAGCATCGCTACGAGAACGACAGCCGCTAGGTAAACCGGATAGATGCGGGCAAAGCGGCTGACAAGAAAATCCAGGACGTTGTCTCTCGTGACCGGCCGTGAGCCGTAGAGATGAGCCATCAGGAAGCCGCTGAGAGCAAAAAACAAACCGACGGCTTCGTCGCCCATCGTCACGAGATGCGGCGCTCTGATCGGAAAGATAAGGCCAATATGGGCTCCAACGACCAGAAGCGCAGCGACACCGCGCAGGCCATCAAGACTCGGGATGTAATCCGGCCGACTCATGGGTCACTTTTGAATTCGGAGTTGAGGTTCAGTCCTGAACAATTGGCCATCACGACTTTACAAGCGGTTAACGCGGCGCCCTGCTCGTGCGCCTCTAGACTGGTGTGGCGCTAGAGCGACGCATCGTGCTCTCCGAAAATCGATTCCGATTTTCGGGCCGATGCGCTAGCGTGCATCCTCAAGACGGCAAATTGCTTTGGAAAACGGGACCACTTCTCCATGACAGCTACCAACCGCATCGCCCTCTCCAGCGACCACGCCGCCATTCAGCTCCGACAGGCTATTGCCGGTCATATCGCGGCGCAGGGGTGGGTAGCGGTCGATATCGGACCGACGACGCCGGAGAGCACACACTATCCCAAGCACGGCGAAGCGGCGGCGCGTCTCGTCGCCTCCGGCGATTGCCGCTTTGGCATCATTTTATGCGGTACCGGCCAGGGCATCATGATGGCGGCGAACAAGGTAAAGGGCATCCGTTGCGGCGTCTGCGTCGACACATTCTCAGCCCGCATGATCCGCCAGCACAACGATGCCAACATGCTTTCGATTGGCGTGCGCGTGGTGGGCGAAGGGCTGGCACTCGATATCGTGGATGCGTTCCTGACCGCCCAGTTCGAGGGCGGCCGTCATGCGACGCGGGTGGGGATGATTGAGGCGCTGGAGGGCTAGCGCCGTCCTTTTCTTCTTCTTTGGGCGCCGTCCCGAACCCCCAAGCGACGAATGACCGCTGCAGTTAGCTCCAGAAGATGCGGTCGGCGATCCACCAAGCCTTGTCGTTTCCCGACGCCTCGATTATGCCGAACTGCCGCATGGCCAAAAAGCCTGCGCCGAGCCGCCGAACTCGGCCATGCGGCATAATCCGGGTTGCGGCACGATGGCCGCGTTCATGCGGAGACTGAACACTGATGACGACGGCGGACTATATCGCTCTGGCCTTCTTTGCCTGTGTCTGGGTGGGCTATTCCTGGCTGCTGCACGGCCGCACCTTCTTCGGACGCACCAGCCTGACTCACGCGATGACCGAACGGCGCCGGGAGTGGATCTACAATTCGCTGCGCCGCGACCTGAAGATGATCGACACACAGATCATGGCCGGCCTGCAGAACGGCACCGCCTTCTTTGCCTCGACCTCGATCTTCGCGATCGGCAGCTGCTTTGCTTTGCTCGGCGCGACGGAGAAGGTCGACGCCGTCTTCGCCGACTTGCCCTTCGTCTTCCATGGCGGCCATGCCGTCTTCGAGATGAAGGTCGGCGGGCTGGCAGCGCTTTTCGGCTATGCCTTCTTCAAATTCGGCTGGTCCTACCGGCTGTTCAACTACTGCACCATCCTCTTCGGCTCGATCCCGATGATGCGCGACAGCGAGCGCGACATCATCGCCGCCGAGCGGGCCGCCGAACGCGTCATCCGCATGAATGTCATTGCCGGCAGCAATTTCAACGAGGGCCTCAGAGCGATCTTCCTGTCGATCGGCTATCTCGGCTGGTTCATCAACCCTTATGTCTTCATGATGACGACGGCGATCGTCATCTTCGTGCTGACACGCCGGCAATTTTTCTCGCAAGCGCGACTGGCGATCATGGATACCGGCCCGCCATCAAATCTCCACCTTTCTGCTATTCGCCGCGATAGGCCGTCGAGCGACGGAAGTGATTTGCCGGAGGAACTTTGATGACATTGCCGGCAAGGGAAACCGATGCAGCGGCAAAACCGCCGCGCATCGGCCTATTGGATACGGCGCGCGGCGTCGCGTTGATCGCCATGGCGAGCTACCATTTCAGCTGGGACATGGAGTTCATGGGCTATCTCGCGCCGGGCACGGCCGAGACAGGCTGGCTGAAGATCTATGCCCGGGCGATCGCCACCACCTTTCTCTTCATCGTCGGCGTCAGCCTGGTGCTGTCGAGCAAGCCTGAGATTCGCTGGCCATCCTTCTGGAAGCGCTTCGGCATGATTGCCGCGGCAGCCGCGGTGATCTCGATCGCCACGCGCATCGCCATGCCAAACGAGTGGATCTATTTCGGCATCCTGCACTGCATCGCGGTGCTCACGCTCATCGGCGTCGTTTTTTTGAGATTGCCGCTCGCCTTCACGCTCATCGCCACGCTCGCGCTCCTTGCCGCCTGGATAACCGATAATTTCGGACCACCCGGCCTGCTTCGCTCATCCTTCTTCGATCCCCGATATCTCGCCTGGATCGGCCTTGCGGTGACGCCGGAGCGCTCCAACGACTACGTGCCGCTGTTTCCTTGGGCAACGCCCTTCTTCGCTGGATTGAGTATCGCCTCGATCGCCATCAGAACCAGGCTGCTGCACCGGCTTGCCGCCGTCGGCACCGGCTCCTGGTGGCTGGCAAAGCTTGGCCGCCACAGCCTTGCTTTTTACCTCATACACCAGCCGGTATTGATCGCCATCGCCTATGGGCTTTCCCTCGTCTTCCCGCCACAGGCGCCGGATCCGGTCGCGACTTACCTAAGGCAATGCAACGCCTCTTGCGTCATGCAGCAAGGCGAAGCGCTCTGCCACAGCTTCTGCCAGTGCACGCTGGGGAAATTGCAGGCGCAAGCCCTGTTCACGCCGCTGCAGGAGGGCGCGATCGATATACAGAACGACGAGCGGGTCCAGACAATCGCTGCCGAATGCAGCGCCGAGGCTGAATGAATTCGCCGACAATACGGCGCGTGATCAGGTAGTGACGCCGATTTCGGCGAGGCGGCCGAGGCAGGTCTCTTCGATAGCGTCAAGTTCCGCCAGCGTGTCGTCGATATCCTTGCGCTTCTGGCGCAGGTCGTCGCGCTTCTCGTCGACGCGCTTCATCAGGAGCTTCAGCTGGCCGAGTTCGCCTGGCGGCTCCTTGTAGACCTGGATGATCTCGCGGATCTCCGCGATGGTGAAGCCGATGCGCCGGCCACGCAGGATTTCCCCGATCAGCCGCCGGTCGGCTTGCCGGAACAGACGCGTACGCCCGCGCCGTTCCGGATGGATCAGTCCCTCGTCCTCGTAGAAGCGGAGCGTGCGCGTCGAGACCCCGAATTCGCGCGTCAGTTCCGTTATGCTATAATATTTGTTCACCGGCATGTGTTCCCCGTCGTCGGACAGACGATAATATTGACTTTTACGTAATAGTCAATTTTTGGGCGGTTCAGATGCCGAACCACCATGTGGCGATACCAAGAAAGGCGAAGAAGCCGGTACAGTCCGTCACCGTCGTGACGAAGACGGAAGAGGCGATCGCCGGATCGGCCCCCATCTTGTCGAGCAGCAGCGGCAGCAGGATGCCGGCAAGGGCTGCCGCCATCAGATTGATGATCATCGCCGCCGCAATCACCCCGCCGAGCTGGTAGTCGTGAAACCACGTGCCGGCGATCATGCCCATGATCGAGGCGAAGACGATGCCGTTGAGGACGCCGACGCCCGCCTCCCTGCGGATGATGCGACCGGCATTGTAGATGTCGAGATCGCGGGTGGCGAGCGCGCGCACCGTCACCGTCATCGTCTGTGTGCCGGCATTGCCGCCCATCGAGGCGACGATCGGCATCAGCACCGCAAGCGCGATCATCTTCTCGATCGAGGCGTCGAACAGGCCGATGACGCTTGCCGACAGCATCGCCGTGCCGAGATTGATCAAAAGCCACAGGAAGCGCGAACGCACCGTCGAAAGCACATTGTCGGACAGTTCTTCGTCCCCGACGCCGCCGAGGCGCTTGATGTCCTCGTCCGCCTCCTCGTGGATGACGTCGACGACGTCGTCGATGGTCAGCACGCCGACCAGCCGGCCGTTTTCGTCGACGACGGCGGCCGAGAGAAGGTCGTACTGCTCGAAGAGCTGGGCCGCCTCCTCCTGGTCCATCTCGGCGGGGATCGGATGGTTCGTCTCCCGCATGATCTGCTCGATCTTGGTCTGCCGCTTGGTGCGGAGAATCTGGTCCAGATCGACGGCGCCGAGCAGCTTAAAGGTCGGATCGATGACGAAGATCTGCGAGAAGGAATAGGGCAGATCCTCCTCGTCGCGCATGTAGTCGATCGTCTGGCCGACCGTCCAGAACGGCGGCACGGCGACGAATTCCGTCTGCATGCGGCGCCCGGCCGAGCTTTCGGGATAGTCGAGCGCCCGACGCAGCCGCACCCGCTCGGTAAACGGCAGCTGGGCGAGGATCTCTTCCCGGTCCTCCTTGTCGAGGTCTTCGAGAATGTAGACGGCATCGTCCGAATCGAGCTCGCCGATCGCGGCGGCGATCTGCGCGTTCGGCATCTGGTCGACGATTTCGCGGCGGATCGCCTCGTCGACCTCGGTCAGCGCCGTCATGTCGAAATCGTCGCCGAG
Source organism: Rhizobium sp. CB2179 (assembly GCF_057653455.1). Classification (NCBI taxonomy): domain Bacteria; kingdom Pseudomonadati; phylum Pseudomonadota; class Alphaproteobacteria; order Hyphomicrobiales; family Rhizobiaceae; genus Rhizobium; species Rhizobium sp. CB2179. The sequence goes on from NZ_CM172781.1 coordinate 2,024,196, forward strand.
CAGGCGCACCAGCGCCAGGCGCTGATCCGGCTGGATCGATTCCAGCAGGTCGCCTATTTCGGATTCATGCAGGCGGGCAACGTTCTGGCGCAGGAACAGTGTGTCGCGGTCGGCGATCGCAGCACCCACGAGCGCCAGGAAATCGCCGCGGACATTGCCGTCCTCGTCGTAGATATCGGCTTCCTCGTCATCGGGACGCCTGCGAATGCGGTCTTCCCCATCGGTCGTCGTCATCTGCCGCCCTCGCATCTGGTTCGAATTTCAACGACTGCCGCGCCGCATTCGCAAATGTCGGCCGAAAACACATTATCAACAAGCGGATAAGCGAATCCGGCGCGAGGTTCCCGCAGCCGGAATTCTTGGCTCCTGCTAGCCCAAAGCATCCGTGTCGTAAAGCGGCAAACGTGCTTCGTGATGACAATGCCCGCGGCCGGCGATAGTTTCCTCCCCCGTCCAAGCAGAGGAAACCTTCCCCATGCCCATCCGTCCGATTCTGCGCTATCCGCATCCGGGCCTGAAGACTGTCTGCGCGCCGGTGACAGCCTTCGATTCCTCGCTTACAGCCCTTGCCGGCGACCTGCTGGCGACGATGCGCGCAGCCCCCGGCGTCGGCATCACCGCCGCCCATATCGGCGTCTTCAGCCGTGTCACGGTGTTGGAGCTCGACAAGGCCGACGGCGTGCGCCTCTACGTCAACCCTCATATCACCTGGTTTTCGCAGGAGACGATGAGCCATGTCGAAGGCAGCGTCTCGATGCCCGGCGCGACCGACGAGGTCACGCGCCCTCGGGCGATCCGCTTCCGCTATCAGGATGCCGAGGGCGCCGTGCACGAAGACGGTGCCGAAGATTTCCTCGCCATCTGCGTCCAGCACGAAGTAGACCAGCTCGACGGCATATTCTGGCTGCAGCGCCTCTCGCGGCTGAAGCGCGACCGTCTCGTGAAGAAATGGGAGAAGGCCCAAGGCTGACAATCAGGGCTGACAATCACGGCTGACAAATCGCCGTCCACGCCGAACCATTCGCCGCTGCCGGCGTTTCCAGCAGAGAAACAAGGAGCAAATGCAATGGCAAGGATCGGTGACAAAACCCAATTTTCCCGGGAGAAGCCTGAGCTTTCCCGGGAAGAAGATTATCGCGATCTCGAAGAGCGCAATCTCGACGACGGCTGGCCCTATGCCGATGGCAGCGGCGCCGGCACCGGCGGTCCGGATAATCGTCCTTACGGCGAGACCACGGCCAATTTCGACAGCGACCCCAACAAGGGCTTCCGGATAGACGGCACGGATGAAGACGGCAACGAGAACCGCCTGAAAGATTCGCTGCGTGCCGATACGATCGACCGCGATGAAAGCGACGAGCTCGAAGCGCGGGTAAACGACAATCTCGAAAACATTCCCGAGGTCGACATCGACAGTATCGAGGTTCATGCGGATGGTCACGTCGTCACGCTGGAAGGCTCGGTGGAGACGATCGGCATCGCCCGCAAGGTCGAACTCGGGGCGCTTTCGGTCGACGGCGTCCATCATGTCCGCAACAAACTGCAGCTGACCGGTGTCGATGCGCATATCCCGAACGAGGACTGAACTTCACGCCAAAGCGCAGATCATCAACGGGCGGCGGGCTACCGTCGCCTGTTGATGATCTTTATCAACATTACCAAAAGTTAACAATTTAAGATTGTAGCAACAACTGTCTTATTTCTGAGACCAATCGCCGATTTTTGTTAGGCGACTTCTGTCACAAGAACGTTAGTTTCGTTGACAACACTGTGATTTCATTTGGACAAATGGTCGCGGCTGCGTCGCCATATTATCACAAAATTGCCTGAATTGGAGCGCGAACTCGTGTGTGCCGAGGGTTAGTTTACGTTTGTGGAATTCAACAGCAGATTGAGGAGATAGACCCATGCGCATCAAATTCGCCCTTGCCGCGTCCCTGTTCGCCGTCAGCCTTGCAGGCGCTGCCTTCGCCCAGCCGACCTATTCCGACGACTACAACAACGACAGCGACGGCTTCGCCCCAAGCCCCATGTCGAAGCCTGCTCCGGTCCACTACAGCAGTCGCAAGGCGCCGGCCTATTCCAGCGACTACACCAATGACAGCGACGGCTTCGCCCCGAGCGCCATGGCGTCTCCTGTCGTCGACAAGACCGCAACGGCCAGCATCAATTCCCTGCCTCCGTGCCATAGCATGATCGGCCCGAAGGGCTCCCACACCAAGGGTGCAGACAGTGGCGCCTCCCGCACCGAAGCATGCCGCGCGACGCATTGATCCGATAAAGGCTGGGATCCGACAAAAGAAAGGGCCGGAAACGGCCCTTCTCTTTTTCAATCCATCTCGCGCGTCGTTTCCCCAAAAACCGCCTCGAAGGCGGTGCGCAGCCGGATATCGACATCAGCCATCATCACAGGCAAGCCAAGATCGACGAGGCTGGTCACGCCATAGGCCGAGATCCCGCAGGGCACGATGCCGTCGAAATGATCGAGATCAGGGTCGACGTTGAGCGACAGTCCGTGGAAGGTCACCCATTTCCGCAGCCTTATGCCGAGGGCGGCGATCTTGTCCTCGGCCATCGTCCCATCGGCCAGCAATGGCTTTTCCGGCCGGCGCACCCAGACGCCGACGCGATCTTCACGTCGCTCCCCGCGCACATTCATCATGTCCAGCGTGCGGATGACGACATCTTCGAGGGCGGCGACGAAGGCGCGCACGTCCTGGCGCCGCCTCTTCAGATCGAGCATGACATAAGCGACGCGCTGGCCGGGTCCATGATAGGTGTATTCACCGCCACGCCCGGTCGCAAAGACCGGAAACCGGTTCGGCTGGACGAGGTCCCTCGCATTGGCGCTGGTGCCGGCGGTATAGAGCGGCGGATGCTCGACGAGCCAGACGAGTTCATCACCGCCATCGGCGATTATCGCCACCTCGCGCTCCATCGTCTCCACCGCCTCCTCATAGGGAACGAGACCGTCGGCAATGCGCCAGCGTACCGGCCGAGTACCGAGTTGGGGAAGCATGGAAAATTCGAGATCGGTGCGAAGCATGGCCATTCCTTGCCGCTCTCCCCGAAATGCCTGTAAAATAGGGGCGGCAGGACAGCTATATGGACCCGTTTCGGGGCCAATTCAAATGCTGTGAGCGGTTTTCAAAAAAACTGTCATATCGCCCTTGTGCACCCCAGATGCTTTTGCTACATGCTGCCCCGCCGACGCAAATCGGCACCTACCACGATGCGGTCGTGGCGGAATTGGTAGACGCGCAGCGTTGAGGTCGCTGTGGGGCAACCCGTGGAAGTTCGAGTCTTCTCGACCGCACCATTTCCCTTCAGGGAAACGCTCTGTAAGCGACGATTTCGTTTTCACCTCGAAGCCATTTGCGATAGCTCGGCTTGATTGCCCGGCCTTCTCATGGTTGATGGCGTCATCCTCGCAAGAATCAGCAGCCATGTCAGAGCCCCATCAAAATTCCCTGCAGGGCATGGCCATCATGTCCGGCGCCATGCTCATCCTGCCGATCATGGATGCCATCGCCAAATACATGGCGACCTTCGAGGCGATGTCGCCGGGTCAGGTGACCTTCTACCGATTCTTCTTCCAGATCGCCTGCACCCTGCCGATTCTTTTCGCCCTTTTCGGGCTGAAGGCGCTTTCGGCCCAACGGCCGTGGATGAACCTGCTGCGCGGCGTGCTGCATGGTGGTGCGAGCCTGCTGTTCTTCGTCGCCGTCAAATACATGCCGCTTGCCGATGTCTTCGCTATCTATTTCGTCGAGCCCTTCATGCTGGCCGCTCTGTCGGCGCTGTTTCTCGGAGAGAAGGTCGGCTGGCGGCGCTGGGTGGCGATCGTCGTCGGTTTCGGCGGCGCGATGATCGTCATTCAGCCGAGCTACGAGATTTTCGGCCTGAAGGCGCTGCTGCCGGTCGCCTGCGCCTTTCTGTTCTCGCTCTATCTCTTCCTCAATCGCGCAATCGGCGAGGCCGATTCGCCACTGACCATGCAGACGATGGCCGGCATCGGCGGAACGGTGTTCATGGCGGCCGCCCTTTTCCTCGGCAACAGCTCCGGCAGTGCCGATTTTACCGTCTCCCTGCCCTCCTCCAGCCTCGGCCTTGTTCTGCTTCTCGCCCTCGGCTCGATCTCGGGATATGCGCATATGCTCATCGTCCGGGCTTTCCGCCTCGCGCCGCTGTCGCTGCTTGCGCCGTTCCAGTACTTCGAGATCATCTCGGCGACCGTTCTCGGCTATGCGCTTTTCAACGATTTCCCGAGCTTTTCCAAATGGATCGGCATCTTCATCATCGTTGCGTCAGGCCTCTTCATCATCTGGCGCGAGCGGCTGCAGGCGCAATCGTTAAAATCTTCCTGACCCGGGCAATATCGGGTTAACTCCTCTTCTTGAGGGATCGTCAATTCGCAGACGGTAAAACTGTCTCCGGCTTCATGATGAAGCCTGGAGTTAAAACATGAGCGAATTTCGTCTCGCTTTTCCGGCCTGTGTCGTGGCCGGCAAGCATCGGCTGACGGCCGAAGATATAGTACTGCTGCGCAAACATAGTTTTCCGGAGGGTATCCGGACATCCGACGATGTCGTGGCGATGTTGGCGCTCAACAATTCCTGCCCTGAAAAATGTGCCGACTGGAACGCTTTCTTCGTGGAGCAGCTCGCCGGTTTCATCGTCCATTACACCTATCCGCAGGGCTCGCTGGATGAAATCAACGTCGCCTGGATCATGCGCATGTTCACGACCGATGGTGTCGTCAACTCGGCGCTCGAGCTCGAACTCATTCTCCACGTCATGGAGATTTCGGCCGATGTTCCAGTCGAGTTGAGAGCGCTCGCCCTCGATCAGCTCCGCCTGGCGATCACCGACAATATCGGTGGCTACAAGCTGTCGCGCGCCATCGATCGCCGGGGCATCACCCGCCAGGACATCGACTATGCGATGCGCATCTTCAGAAGCGTCGCCGAAGGCGGCGTCATCCCGGTCTCGTCGGTCGAATACGGCGTTCTCCAGCAGATCGAGCAGGCAACGCTGCGCGGCGCCAATCATCCGCACTGGGCGGGGATCATGGCTGCCGTCGAGCTGCGCGATTATGCCGAGCCGCGGCGCAGCCGCTGGCTGCGCATCGTCGACGAGGAACCCGTCGCAGAAGCCGCCGTCGCCTGACGCTCCGCAAGCCTGATTGTGCGTTCCGGTGTTTTGTGCGTAAAACTCCGGGATGCATTTCTGGGTGGAGTCTCGATGTTCAAGAAAATCCTGATCGCGAATCGCGGCGAAATCGCCTGCCGCGTGATCAAGACTGCGCGCCGCATGGGTATTTTGACCGTCGCGGTCTATTCGGATGCGGATCGGGACGCGCTGCATGTCGAGATGGCCGACGAGGCCGTTCATATCGGCCCGGCCGCGGCGTCGGAGAGTTATCTGGTTGCCGAAAAGATCATTGCCGCCTGCAAGGCAACCGGCGCCGAGGCGGTGCATCCCGGCTATGGCTTCCTGTCCGAACGCGCCTCCTTCTGCGCTGAACTGGAAAAACAGGGCATCGTCTTCATCGGCCCGAAGCCGAAAGCCATCATGGCGATGGGCGACAAGATCGAATCGAAGAAATTCGCCAATGCCGCCGGTGTATCCACCGTGCCCGGCCATCTCGGCATCATCGAGGATGCCACCCATGCGGAAGTAATATCGGGCGGGATCGGTTATCCCGTCATGATCAAGGCGTCGGCCGGCGGCGGTGGCAAGGGCATGCGCATTGCCTGGAACGAGGCGGAAGTGCGCGACGGCTTCGAGCGCGCCCGCTCGGAGGCGAAAAGCTCTTTCGGTGACGACCGCGTCTTCATCGAGAAGTTCGTGGTCGAGCCGCGTCATATCGAGATCCAGGTCCTGGCCGATGCGCATGGCAACGTCGTCTATCTCGGCGAGCGCGAATGCTCGATCCAGCGGCGGAACCAGAAGGTGGCGGAAGAGGCGCCCTCGCCCTTCCTCGACGAAGCGACCCGCAAGGCGATGGGCGAACAATCGGTGGCGCTGGCGAGAGCCGTCGATTACCAGAGCGCCGGCACCGTCGAATTCATCGTCGACCGCGACCGCCATTTCTATTTCCTCGAAATGAACACCCGCCTCCAGGTCGAGCATCCCGTGACCGAACTCATTACCGGTATCGACCTCGTCGAGCAGATGATCCGTGTCGCAGCGGGAGAGGCCCTTCCCTTTGCCCAGCAGGATATCAGGCTTGATGGCTGGGCGGTCGAGAGCCGGCTCTATGCCGAGGATCCCTATCGCAACTTCCTGCCCTCGATCGGCCGCCTGACGCGCTACCGGCCGCCGGCAGAAGGCAGGACCGGCAATGTCGTCGTCCGCAACGATACCGGCGTCTTCGAGGGCGCCGAGATCTCGATGTATTACGATCCGATGATCGCCAAGCTCTGCACCTGGGCGCCGACGCGGCTGGAAGCGATCGAGGCCATGGGGCAGGCGCTCGACGGCTTCGTCGTCGACGGCATCGAGCACAATGTTCCTTTCCTGTCGGCGCTGATGAAACATCCGCGCTGGCGCGAGGGCCGGCTTTCCACAGGCTTCATCGCCGAGGAATATCCCGATGGCTTTGCGCCGATGAAACCGGACCCGGCGCAAGAAGCCGTGCTTGCCGGCATCGCGCTTTCCGCCTCGCTGATCGAGACCAACCGCCGCGAACGTTTCGCCGATCGTCTGCGCGCCGCAGCGGGCGCGCTGCGCGAGGATTGGGTGGTCAAGATCGGCGACAACCACGTCGCGGCAAGATTGCTCGACGGCCTCGTCACCATCCCGTTCGATATGGATATCGCGATCGATGGGGCGACAGAGGGCGAGAGCCAGAATGTTGTCACCGATTGGAGACCGGGCGACCCTGTCTGGAGCGGCAAGGTCGGCGGTCGCGACATCACCGCGCAGATCCGCCCCGTTCTGAACGGCTTGCGTATCGACTGGCAGGGACTTTCAGTGACGACCAAGGTCTTTTCGCCGCGTCATGCCGAACTCGACAGGCTGATGCCGGTGAAGCTGCCGCCCGATACATCCAAGCTCCTGCTCTGCCCGATGCCCGGCCTCGTCGTCGCCATCGCGGTGGCCGAGGGCCAGGAGGTCAAGGCCGGTGAGACGCTTGCGATCGTCGAAGCGATGAAGATGGAAAACGTGCTGCGCGCCGACCGCGATCTGGTCGTCTCGAAGATCAATGCCGCAGCCGGCGAAAGCCTGGCCGTCGATGCCGTGATCATGGAATTCGCCTGAGAGACAAGCCAACTGGTCGGATTCACATCGGCCCGGCTTGCCGAGCATGCCAAGCTCAGCCCGACAAGCAGCTGGGTACCGACAAAATCAGCAGGGAGATATCAAGATGGACGTTCGCGCCGCCGTTGCCCTTCAGGCAGGAAAACCGCTGGAAGTGATGGCCGTGCAGCTGGAGGGGCCGCGGGCCGGCGAAGTGCCGGTGGAGGTCAAGGCGACGGGGGCTGCGGCCACCTATAGGGCAGACCTCAGGAGTCTTGATGAACTTACCACGCGGGAACTCTACGACCTCTTGAGAATGCGCGTCGATGTCTTCGTCGTCGAGCAGAACTGCCCCTACCCGGAACTTGACGGCAAGGATATCGATGCCTTGCATCTGCGGCTGCTGGAAGGTGCCGAACTCCTCGGCGCGGCGCGAATCCTGAAACCGTATGAGCCACAGGATCCGTCGAAGATCGGCCGCGTTGTCGTCTCGCCTGACCATCGCGGCAAGCGGCTGGGCGATGCACTGATGAGCGAGGCGATTGCCGCTTGCGAGCGGCTTTATCCGGAAAATCCTATTGCCTTGTCAGCACAGGCCCATTTGCGGCGGTTCTACGAATCTTTCGGTTTCATAGCGGTGTCACAGGAATATCTGGAAGACGGCATTCCCCACATCGATATGGTCCGCCAGCAGGCCACGCAACCGGCATGAGGATATTGCCATGATCTATGTCGACGCCGATGCCTGCCCGGTGAAGCCGGAAGTCCTGAAGGTCGCGGAACGTCACGGCCTCGAGGTCACCTTCGTTGCCAATTCCGGCCTGCGCCCCTCGCGCGATCCGATGATCCACAACGTCATCGTCTCCAACGCCTTCGACGCCGCCGACAACTGGATCGCCGAACGTGCCGGCACGGGCGATGTCGTCGTCACCGCCGATGTGCCGCTCGCCGTGCGCTGTGTCGCGACCGGCGCCTTCGTCAGCGGCCCCACAGGGCGCGTCTTCGACGAGACCAATATCGGCATGGCGAGCGCCATGCGCGATCTCGGCGCGCACTTGCGCGAAACCGGCGAGAGCAAGGGCTACAACGCCGCCTTCAGCCCGAAGGACCGCTCACGCTTCCTCGAAACCTTTGATCGCCTCTGCCGCCGCGCCAAGAGCCTTGCCTCGGAGGCTGGCGGGCAGCCGTGATGCAGCAACTAAAGCTGCTACAGCGTCCTTAGCACGTCTGAAAGCCGCGCGGCGCTGTAGACCGCAAGAAACGGGTGGCATGGCAGCCATGCCGATTCCTATCTTGAAGTCGGCCGTTTCCTCACGCATATAAGCGCTATCGCAGACGACTGCGGCATCCTCTGGGATGCAACTGTCGCGGGGACGGCCTCGCTCTTGAACAAGGAGAGTCGCATGGCCTGGTTTCTGCTTTTTCTCGCCGGTCTTTTCGAATGTGGCTGGGCAATCGGCCTTAAATATACCGAGGGTTTCACACGGCCGCTGCCGACGGCGCTGACCGTCATATCCATGGTGGTGAGCATCGTGCTGCTCGGCCTGGCGGTGAAGCACCTGCCGATCGGCACCGCCTATGCGGTCTGGACCGGCATCGGCACGGTCGGTACCGTATTTCTCGGCATCTGGCTGCTTGGCGATGAGGCAAGTGTCTCCCGTCTTGCCTGCATCACGCTGATCGTCGCCGGCATCGCTGGTCTGAAGCTTACCGCCTGATGTGAAGGTTGAGGGGCGTCGCGACGCCCCTCAGTCTATCGTTCAGGCTGCTTTGCGGTTATCGACGGCAAAAGCGCCGGGACCGGAGAAGAACAGGTAGAGGAAGACGAAGCAGAACAGGATCGCGGCGTCGCCCTGGTTGACGGCCGGGAAGAAGCTGCTCGGGGCATGCGCCATGAAATAGGCGACCGCCATTTCTCCGGCCAGCAGGAAGGCGACCGGACGGGTCAGCAGGCCGACGAGAATGAGGATGCCGCCGACAAGCTCAAGCAGGGCGGCGAACAGCATCAGCGGCGGCAGCGAGCCCGACATCTGCGAAGCAGGGAAGCCGAAAAGCTTCATCGTGCCATGCTCGATGAACAGCAATGCGGTGATGATCCTGAGCGCAGCCAGCCCATAGGGCTGATAGGCGGAAAGACGGTCGAAAGTTGACATTAAAACCCCTCTTTAAAAGACACAGCCGAGCGTTAGCCTGTCCTCGCCAAGGATTGAACACACGGATTGCTGACATCCGTTCACTTTTTCGACAGCGGGTAAACACCTGAATGGACGGTCTTATTCGCCCGCGCCATGGTCAGAGCGGGATGTTGTCGTGTTTCTTCCAGGGATTGGCTAGATCCTTGTTGCGCAGCATCTTCAAACCGCGCGCCAGCCGCCGCCGCGTCGAATGCGGCATGATCACCTCGTCGACATAACCGCGCTCGGCGGCGACGAAGGGCGAGAGGAACCGATCCTCGTACATCTTGGTATGGGCGGCAATCTTTTCCGGATCGGCGATATCCTTGCGGAAGATGATCTCGACCGCTCCCTTGGCGCCCATCACGGCGATCTGAGCCGTCGGCCAGGCATAGTTGAGGTCGCCGCGCAGGTGTTTCGACGCCATCACATCATAGGCGCCGCCGAAGGCCTTGCGGGTGATGACGGTGAGCTTCGGCACCGTCGCCTCGGCATAGGCAAAGAGCAGTTTGGCGCCGTGCTTGATGAGGCCGCCATATTCCTGCGCCGTACCCGGCAGGAAGCCCGGCACGTCGACGAAGGTGACGATCGGAATATTGAAGCAGTCGCAGAAGCGCACGAAACGGGCGGCCTTGCGTGAGGCGTCGCTGTCGAGAACACCGGCCAGCACCATCGGCTGGTTGGCGACGAAACCGACGGTGGAGCCTTCGACGCGGCCGAAGCCGCAGACGATGTTTTTGGCAAAGCTCGTCTGGATCTCGAAGAAATCCCCCTCGTCGGCCACCTTTCGGATCAGTTCCTTGATGTCGTAAGGCTTGTTGGAGCTCGCCGGCACCAGTGTATCGAGCGACATGTCGACCTCTGTCACCGACTGGTAACATTCGATCTCCGGCAATGGCGCGGTGTTCGAAAGCGGAAGGAAATCGATCAGCCGTCGCACCTGCAGCAGCGTTTCGACATCATTGTCATAGGCGCCGTCGGCAATCGACGAGCGCACCGTATGCACGATAGCGCCGCCGAGTTCTTCTGCCGTCACTGTCTCGTTGGTGACGGTTTTCACCACATCGGGACCGGTGACGAACATGTAGGAGGTATCACGCACCATGAAGATGAAATCGGTCATCGCAGGCGAATAGACGTCGCCGCCGGCGCAAGGACCCATGATCACCGAGATCTGCGGAATGACACCGGAGGCCAGCACATTGCGCTGGAACACCTCGGCATAACCGCCGAGGGCCGCCACGCCCTCCTGGATGCGGGCGCCGCCCGCATCGTAGATACCGACGATTGGCGCGCGGTTCTTCAGCGCCATGTCCTGCACTTTCATGATCTTCTCGGCATGCGCCTCAGACAGCGAGCCGCCGAAGACGGTGAAGTCCTTGGCGAAGACGAACACGGTGCGGCCATTGACCGTGCCCCAACCGGTGACGACGCCGTCGCCGGCGATACGGCTCTTGTCCATGCCGAAATCGGTGGAGCGGTGTTCGACGAACATGTCGAACTCCTCGAAGGAACCTTCGTCGAGGAAGAGGTCGATGCGCTCGCGCGCCGTCAGCTTGCCGCGCTTGTGCTGGGCGTCGATACGCGCCTCGCCGCCGCCGAGGCGGGCAATGTCGCGGCGCCGTTCCAGTTCTTCGAGAATTTCCTTCATGCGATCTCCCTCGCCGCTGCGGGCGGCAATCCGGCGGCTAAAACGTCGCGCTAATGAGCGCGCCCGCTGAGTGAGAAAACCGAGCGTATCCTAGCAGCGGCGTCCTCAGCCAGGATCTCGTCGGCAAGCTTGGGATCGGCAGCGATGCTGGTGACGTCGAAGGCGCTGACGGCGATGACCGAGCCGTCCTCCACCGAGGCCGCATCGATGCTGATCTTGACGACGTTGCGGTCCTTCTGGAAGCCGAGGCCTTTCTGGATGGAAACCACGCGGATCGTCAGCACCACCCGCGGCAGCACGGTGTCGCGCACGGTGGCATTGATCGCTGCGTTGACGCGGTCGTTGATACCGGAAAGCAGCTCGGCCGGCATGTTCGGACCGGAGAGAACGACGGCACTGCGCACATCATAGACCGGCGCCGCCGGCTTGGTGGCCGAGAGACTGCCGCAGGCCGTGAGCGCGACACAGACGAGTGTCGCCCGGCAAAAACACGACCTCAGCCAATTCATTGCAAAAATCCCGCACCACCCCGTTGGAGTCGCAGACTTCGTCATAATGCATTGGAAGGCAATATGTTTCAGGCGCTTAGGGCAAAAAAAACATCCGCTGCGGCCTTGAACTCGGCAAAGCGCTTGGCCCGCCGCTGCTCGGCTTCCTCGTCGCTGCCCCAATGCTCGATCGTCCAATCTTCGTCGAGATGGGCAAGCGACCAAGCCTCCTCCACCGTCACCCGGCCCTCGGCGAAGGCAAGCGCCAGGATCGCTGAGCCGGTCAGAGTGGTGACTGTGTGGAGGGCGGCCAGCGCCATCGGGCTATCATATCTTGCGAGCGTGACGGCGAAGGCGGCCGTCGCCTCGCGCGGCTGCTCCTGCGGCATCACCCCTTCGACGAGGATGAAGCGGGCGCCGAGATCATTCGCTGCCCAATCGATCACCGGATCCCAGTGCTCGGCCTGGCGTTCGACCAGCAGTTCCGGCTCCTCGGCGCGATAGCAGATGAGGTCGCTGGATGAAAAGCGCAATATATCCTCGAAGATCGCCTGCGCGTTGGCGGCAACGCCGTCGAGTGCGGTGTTGACGAGCCGGGTCACCGGCATGCTTACGGGATTGATCTCTTCGCCCTGCGCCTGCCATTCGGCGGCGACAAGCCGCGCGAGCGCCTCGGTCGGCACGGCGAGAACTTGGCGCACCGGCGTACGCACCATCTTGCCGTCGAGGGTGATCGCAAAACCACCCTCGTGCTCGGCAACGGAGACGTCGGTATAGAAGCGCTTCGGCAGCGGCTTCTTCATCTGAATCTGCGCGCGGCGGATGGGATCGGGATGGCTCAGGCCTTCGGAAAGGTCGTTCAGCAGATCGCGCATGGGCTCACCTCAGGAAAAATGACGCAATATCTCGTTCGGATGGTAGGCGATCGCATCAGCGCCGTTGGCGATCAGCTCACCCACGCTGGCATAGCCCCAGGCAACGCCGATCGCCTTGGCGCCGGCAGCCTTTGCCATCTGCATATCGTAAACCGCATCGCCGATGACAATGGTGTCGGCAGCATTCATGCCTGTTTCATCGCAGCATTCCGTCACCATGGCCGGATGCGGTTTGGAGGGGCAATCGTCGGCGGTGCGTGCGACAATGAAATGCTTGTCGAAGCCATGCGTCTCCATCACGACCTTGAGCCCGCGGCGGGATTTGCCCGTCACCGCGCCGATCAGCAGGTCATCGCGTCCGCTGATCGCGTCGATCATCGCGCGAATGCCGGGAAACAGCGGCTCCTTATAGTCAAGATCCTGACGCACGATCGAGAACAGCGATTTGTAATGCGCGGTCATGTCGATATCTTGCTGCTCCACATGCGGCCTGCCCTGCATGCGGGCGATCGCAATATCGAGGGACAGGCCGATAATGGCCTTGGTGTCTTCAAAGCGCGGTTCCGGCTTGCCGAACTTGTCGAAGGTCCTGCGCATGGTTTCGTGGATCAACGCAGCACTGTCGACCAGCGTGCCGTCGCAATCGAAAAGCGCCAGTTTCATTCGGCGTCCCTTTCGGCACCGGCAAGGTCGAGACCGAGAAGGTTCCAGGTCTGCACCATATGCGCTGGCAGCGGCGCACTGATGCGCAGGCGGCCGCCGGAGGGATGCGGGATGTCGATGTGACGCGCGTGCAGATGCAGCTTCTTCTGGACGCCGCCTGGAAAATCCCAATTCGGATCGTCGTCGAAATATTTCGGATCGCCGATGATCGGATGGCCGATATGCAGGGCATGGACGCGCAACTGATGCGTACGGCCGGTATAGGGCTCCATCTCCAGCCAGGCGAGGTTCTGTGCCGCCGTCTCCAGCACGCGGTAGAAGGAAATCGCATGGTCGGCGCCGTCCTCGCCGTGCTTGGCGATGCGCATGCGGTCGCCGTCGGCGGTCGGCTCCTTCACCAGCCAGGTCGAGATCTTGTCCTCGTGCTTGCGCGGCACGCCCTTGACCAGCGCCCAGTAGGTCTTCTTGGTGTCGCGCTCGCGGAAGGCAGCCGTCAGCTTCTGCGCCGCGCCGCGGGTGCGGGCGATGACGAGAACACCCGATGTGTCGCGGTCGAGGCGGTGGACGAGCCGCGGCTTCTCACCCTTCGGGCTGGTCCAGGCTTCGAGCATCTGGTCGATATGCCGGGCCACACCCGAGCCGCCCTGCACCGCAAGACCGGGTGGCTTGTTGAGCACGATCACCTTTTCGTCCTCGTGCAGCACCATGCGCGACAAGAGTTGGAAATCCGTCGAATGTTTGAGATCCTTGCCGGCGATCGGGCCGGATTTCAGCTTCGCATCGACATCCATCGGCGGCACGCGCACCGTCTGGCCGGGCTGCACGCGCGCATCGGATTTGACACGCCCACCGTCGACGCGCACCTGGCCGGAGCGCAAGAGCTTCTGCAGCGGACCGAAGCCGAGCCCGGGAAAATGCACCTTGAACCAGCGATCGAGCCGCATGCCGGCTTCGTCGGGTTCAACCTTGATATGTTCTATGCCAGCCATAAACGATCTTTCGGAAATTGCAGCGCAGGCCGAGCCGGCGTTCTTGCCGCAGCCTTTAGAACATTTTCAAGCAAAACGGAAACCGGAAAAGAAATCAGGCCAAAGCGCGCATGACGGCGAGACCGGCGATGACGGCCGCCATCGAAAGTCCAACGCTCGCAGCGATATAAATACCACCGGCGACGGCCTCGCCGCGCTCGAACAGCGAGATCGCATCCAGCGAGAAGGCCGAGAAGGTTGTGAAGCCGCCGAGGAAGCCGGTGATCAGCAGCAGGCGGAGCTCCACCGAGGCGTTGAACTTCCGCGCGATCAGCTCGGCGAAGACGCCGATGACAAAGCAGCCGACAATATTGACGGTGAGCGTGCCCCACGGAAATGCCGGCCCCATGAGTCTCAGCGCCCACTGGCCGACATAATATCTGAGAAGAGAACCGATGGCGCCGCCAACGGCGACGAGAAGAGCCTGGATCATCAGCCGGATTTATCGCAACTCCGCAGCGATTCCAATCGAGAAGGTATGAATTCTTACCATCCGGTAAAATGCCGATGATTTTCTTATAATGGCGCCAAGATCGTGCCGATACCGTGACGGCATGACCCAGCTCCTGTCCATATCGGCCAACACCGCCGCTATTGCGTTCGAGTCGCTCCGAATCCCGCAGCGTGTCGCGACGAGCACCGCCGCCCGCGATGCGCGCCGCGTTGCCGACCGGCAGTTGAAGGCCGAAGGCACCGAGGAAATAGACGAGCCCTCCAGCATCATCCAGTCGACCGAAGTGGCCCTCGACCTGATGGCCAAGGGCAATCGCCAGCCGCAGGCCGGCCTGAAACAGGCGCTGCGATCCTACGAAGACTTCTGAGGCCATCGCCTTCCAAACGAAAGCTCACGACTGCCGTCACAGTCGCGGGCTTTTCTGTTTAACGAGTCTACTTTCATTTGCCCTGGGCGGAGAGCACCTGCAGGACCAGATCGACCTTGCCGGCCTTTTCGAAGATCAGCGTCACCGGCACCGTATCGCCCTGCTTGAACGGCGTCTTCACCTTCTGGAACATCAGATGCAGGTTGCCGGGCTTGAGCTTGACCGTCTCGCCGGCGGCGATGGCGATGCCGTCCTTCAGCTGGCGCATCCGCATGACGTTGTCCTTCGTCACCATCTCGTGGATCTGAACCTCACCAGCTGCGGGCGAACTGACGGACACCAGGCGATCGTCCGTCTGGCCGTTATTCTTCACCGTGAAGAAGCCGCCGCCGACCGGCTGGCCGGGCAGCATTGCCTTGGCGAAGCCACCGGAGACTTCGAGATCGCCGGCCTTGACCGTTTCGCCGGCCGGCGCCGCAGCGCCCATGCCCGCCGTCCCGCTCATGTTCATACCGGACATATCCATGCCGGCCATGTCGTCATGGTCATGGCCACCTTCGCCGGCGACGACCTTCAACAGCGGCGCCGGGCTTTTCAGTCCGTGCGCGTCGCCGCCTTCCGCCGCCACCTGATCCCAGGCCGTGACCGTCTCGCCGCACATCTGCGTCACCGGAAAGACGAGCGAGGAGCCGGCCTCGACACCCGATACCTTACCCTGGATGACGAAGGTATCGTAGAAATCGTCGGAGAGATTGCCGTTCCTCCAGCGCACTTCGATCGCGCCCGTCTTCACCTTGTCGCCGTGATTGTCGTAGGTCTTCTGGTAGTCGCCCTTGATCACCTCGAGCTCCCAGCCGGCCTTCGGCTGCGGCTTGGCGAAGACGAATCCCTCAGGCAGCTTGACTCGCACTTCCGTGGTCGCCTTGCCGTCGCAGCCATGCGGCACCTGCAGCGTGGCGAGAATGGTGCTGTCCTGCGTCGCCTCTCTGTCGAGGAAGGTCACATGCGCCTCAGCGCTGGCCAACGCGGTCACGGAAAGAAGGGCGGCAAGCCCGAATGACTTGCCAAATGTCTTGCCAAATTTCTTGATGGCTTTCATCGGATGTCTCCTCGCCGGCCACGGACCTCTCTCGGGCGGACCGGCATGCTGCATCATGGATTGCGAAGGCAGATCAGGCGAGGATGGGAGGCGCGCGGGAATTCGGCCGGCTGACAGCGCTTGCGCCTGAAACGGCTGATGTTTCGATCGGCGAATTCATCAGCGAAGCGAGTTTGCGCTCGAGCCACGAGCCCGCATCCGGCGTCGGCAGGATGGTGGAGGCCGACAGCCGGCAGGCTTCGCAATTCGGCTTGAAGGCGACGGTCTTGCCGTCGGCATCCTTCACGGTGACGCAGAGCGAGGCGAAGGTGCCGTCGGGCAGCACATAGGCCGCGGCATCATAGCCTTCGGCGGCGACAGCCTGTGGCACCTGATGGGCGAGGCCGAGCAAAAGCAGGCTCAATGCGCAAAGCATGCGCAGGAAGAGCGTCGCTTTCAGTCCGGTCTGCCGCATGAGATCCCCTTCAACAGAAGGCCGCGATAGCCGGTTTTAGCACGGAATGCAAAAGCAGATTTGCCTGAGATCAACGCTTGCTGGGAATAAGACGACAAAAATTTGCCCGGTCACGACATTTAGTCTTGCCAAGTGCTGCACCCGCCGGATAATTGCGCCAACCTTGTTGGGAGAAGCCGGTGCTTTCGCCACCGGTGCCGAAGGAGCAACCGCCCCGGAAACTCTCAGGCAAAAGGACCAGCACGGGGCAGACGGAACTCTGGAGAGAAGCGTTCTCGAAACGCTCGCCGAAGGGATAACAATCTCAGGCAAAGGGACAGAGGGGGCTCAGGAGAGAAGTGCGCAGCCGCGCCTTCAGATTTGAGCCCGCGCCTTCGTGAAGAAGGCGCAAACCCCGGAGGCGTCTTTTGGACGATACTGCTGCCCTGAAAAGAACCCCGTTGCATGCCCTGCATCTCCAGCTCGGCGCCCGCATGGTGCCGTTCGCCGGTTACGACATGCCGGTGCAATATCCGGCCGGCGTGATGAAGGAGCATCTTCATACCCGCGCCGAAGCCGGCCTCTTCGATGTCTCCCACATGGGCCAGGTCATCGTGAAGGCGAAGTCGGGCAGCTATGAGGATGCGGCTCTCGCGCTCGAAAGCCTGGTCCCCGTCGACATATTGGGCCTTGGCGAAGGCCGCCAGCGCTATGGCTTCTTCACCGACGATACCGGCTGCATTCTCGACGACCTGATGATCGCCCATGTCGACGACCACCTCTTCGTCGTGGTCAACGCCGCCTGCAAGGAGGCCGACGTCGCCCATTTGCAGGCACACATTAGCGACCAATGCGACATCACCGTCCTCGATCGCGCCTTGATCGCGCTGCAGGGACCGCGCGCCGTTGCGGTTCTTGCCGAACTCTGGGCCGATGTCGCAGCGATGAAATTCATGGACGTGCGCCACTGCCGTCTGCACGACGTTTCCTGTCTGGTCTCGCGCTCCGGCTATAGCGGCGAGGACGGCTTCGAGATCTCGATTCCATCAGACAAGGCCGTGGATGTCACCAAGCGGCTGCTCGAACATCCGGACGTCCAGGCGATCGGCCTTGGCGCTCGCGATTCGCTGCGCCTCGAAGCCGGCCTCTGCCTCTACGGCAACGATATCGACACGACCACCTCGCCGGTCGAGGCCGCACTCGAATGGGCTATGCAGAAAGCAAGGCGCGGCAGCGGTGCGCGCGCCGGCGGCTTCCCGGGCTCTGGCCGCATCCTCTCCGAACTCGAAAACGGCGCCGCACGCCGCCGCGTCGGCCTGAAGCCAGAAGGCAAGGCGCCAGTGCGCGGCCATGCCAAGCTCTATGCCGATGCCGAGGGCAAGATCGAAATCGGCGAGGTCACCTCGGGCGGCTTTGGCCCCAGCGTCGAAGGCCCCGTCGCCATGGGCTACGTGCAGCTCTCCCATGCTGCGGCAGGCACGCTCGTCTACGCCGAGGTGCGCGGCAAATATCTGCCGACCACCGTCAGCGCCCTGCCCTTCGTCACACCGACCTACAAACGCTAAACCTTTTCCAGAGAGGACCAACCATGCTGAAATTTACCGAAGAACACGAATGGCTGAAGATCGAAGGCGGCGTTGCGACGGTCGGCATCACCACTTATGCCGTCGATCAGCTCGGCGACTTGGTTTTCGTCGAACTGCCGGAAGTCGGCGCGACCTTCTCCAAGAACGGCAATGCCGCGACCGTTGAATCGGTCAAGGCTGCTTCCGACGTCTATTGTCCGCTGGATGGCGAGATCACCGAGGTCAATCCGGCCATCGTTGCAGATCCATCGCTGGTCAATTCCGATCCTCAGGGCGCCGGCTGGTTCTTCAAGCTGAAGCTTGCAAATGCTGCCGACGCCGATGGCCTGCTCGACGAGGCGGCCTACAAGGAGCTCACTGCGTAATGACGACGCCGACAGAATTCCAGTTCACCGACTATCAGCCCTACGATTTCGCCAATCGCCGCCATATCGGCCCCTCGCCGGCCGAGATGACCGACATGCTGAAGGTGATCGGTTATAACAGCCTCGACGGCCTGATCGACGCGACGCTGCCGCCCTCGATCCGCCAGAAGGCGCCGCTCGTCTGGGGCGCGCCGATGACCGAGCGCGAGGCGCTCGACAAGCTGCGCGAGACCGCCAACAAGAACAAGGTGCTGGTCTCGCTGATCGGCCAGGGTTATTACGGCACGATCACGCCGCCGGTCATCCAGCGCAACATCCTGGAAAACCCGGCCTGGTACACCGCCTATACGCCTTACCAGCCGGAGATCAGCCAGGGCCGCCTGGAAGCGCTGCTGAACTACCAGACGATGGTCTGCGACCTCACCGGCCTCGACGTCGCCAACGCCTCGTTGCTCGACGAGGCGACCGCCGCCGCCGAAGGCATGGCGATTGCCGAGCGCGTCGCCAAGTCGAAGGCGAAGGCCTTCTTCGTCGATGCCGACTGCCATCCGCAGACCATTGCCCTGATCCGCACCCGCGCCGAGCCGCTCGGCTGGAGCGTCATCGTCGGCAATCCCTTCACCGATCTCGATCCCGTCGACGTCTTCGGCGCGATCTTCCAATATCCCGGCACGCACGGTCACGTGCATGATTTTACCGGCCTGATCTCGCGCCTGCACCAGACCGGCGCCATAGCGATCGTCGCCGCCGATATCCTGGCGCTGACGCTGCTGAAATCGCCCGGCGAAATGGGTGCCGATATCGCCGTCGGATCCTCGCAGCGCTTCGGTGTGCCGGTCGGCTACGGCGGCCCGCATGCGGCCTATATGTCGGTCAAGGATGCCATCAAGCGTTCCATGCCCGGCCGCCTCGTCGGCGTTTCCGTCGATGCCCGCGGCAACCGCGCCTATCGCCTGTCGCTGCAGACCCGCGAACAGCATATCCGCCGCGAAAAGGCGACGTCGAACATCTGCACCGCCCAGGTACTGCTTGCCGTGATGGCCTCGATGTACGCCGTCTTCCACGGCCCGAAGGGTATCAAGGCGATCGCCCAGCAGGTGCACCAGAAGGCCGTGCTGATGGCCAAGGGCCTGGAAAAGCTCGGTTATAAGGTCGAACCCGAGACCTTCTTCGACACGATCACTGTCGATGTCGGCCATATGCAGGGTCTCATCCTGCGTGCCGCCGTCGCCGAAGGCGTCAATCTGCGCAAGGTCGGCGAAACCAAAATCGGCATGAGCCTCGACGAACGCACCCGGCCGGCGACGCTCGAAGCCGTCTGGCGCGCCTTCGGCGGCAATTTTACCATTGCCGATTTCGAGCCTTCCTACCGCCTGCCGAAGGGCTTGCTCCGCACCAGCGATTACCTCACCCATCCGATCTTTCACATGAACCGCGCCGAAAGCGAGATGACGCGTTACATCCGCCGGCTCTCCGACCGGGATCTGGCGCTCGACCGCTCGATGATCCCGCTCGGTTCCTGCACGATGAAGCTCAATGCGACGGCGGAAATGCTGCCGATCACCTGGCCGGAATTTTCCGACATCCATCCCTTCGTGCCGGCCGACCAGGCGCTCGGCTACCGCGAGATGATCGACGACCTGATCGAAAAGCTCTGCGCCGTCACCGGCTACGACGCCTTCTCCATGCAGCCGAATTCCGGCGCGCAGGGCGAATATGCCGGCCTGCTGACGATCCGCAACTATCATATCGCCAATGGCGACGGCCATCGCGACGTCTGCCTGATCCCGACCTCTGCGCATGGCACCAACCCGGCCTCGGCTCAGATGGTCGGCATGAAGGTCGTCGTCGTCAAGGTGCGCGAAAATGGCGATATCGATCTCGACGATTTCCGCGCCAAGGCTGAGCAGCATGCGGCAAACCTCTCCTGCTGCATGATCACCTACCCTTCGACGCACGGCGTCTTCGAGGAGACCGTCAAGGAAATCTGCGACCTCGTGCACGAGCATGGCGGCCAGGTCTATCTCGACGGCGCCAACATGAACGCCATGGTCGGCCTATCCCGCCCCGGTGACATCGGCTCCGACGTTTCGCATCTCAATCTGCACAAGACCTTCTGCATTCCGCATGGCGGCGGCGGACCCGGCATGGGCCCGATCGGCGTCAAGGCGCATCTGGCCCCCTACCTGCCCGGCCATCCCGAAACCGACGGCCGTCCGGGTGCGGTCTCGGCCGCCGCCTTCGGCTCCGCCTCGATCCTGCCGATCTCCTGGAGCTATTGCCTGATGATGGGCGGCGAAGGCCTGACGCAGGCGACCAAGGTGGCGATCCTCAACGCCAACTATATCGCCACCCGGCTGAAGGGCGCCTATGACGTGCTCTACAAGTCGTCTGCCGGCCGCGTCGCGCATGAATGCATCATCGACACCCGTCCGCTGGTCGACAGCTCGGGTGTCACCGTCGACGACGTCGCCAAGCGGCTGATCGACTGCGGCTTCCATGCGCCGACCATGAGCTGGCCGGTCGCCGGCACGCTGATGATCGAGCCGACGGAAAGCGAGACCAAGGCCGAACTCGACCGTTTCTGCGAGGCGATGCTGGCGATCCGCGAGGAAGCCCGCGCCATCGAGGATGGCCGCATGGACAAGGTGAACAACCCCCTGAAGAACGCTCCGCACACGGTGGAAGACCTCGTCGGCGAATGGGACCGCCCCTACTCACGCGAACAAGCCTGCTTCCCGCCCGGTGCCTTCCGCGTCGACAAATACTGGTCGCCGGTCAACCGCGTCGACAATGTCTATGGCGACCGCAACCTGATCTGCACCTGCCCGCCGGTGGAAAGCTACGCAGAGGCCGCCGAATAGCGGTCAAGCCTGACGCTGTAGCGACGGGCCCAGCAATCTGAGCCCCTTCCATCAAGGGAGGGGCTTTCCTAATTCTGATAGAAATGTGCGGCTAACCTGTCTTGTTAGCCGATCCAGGTTCAATTCCTCGGCAGGGGCACCAGTTTCCCAGTTCCCCTGCTCTCTATCAGCGTCGAAGCGTGCCGATTTGCGGGCTAGAACAGGATGATTTTAGGCCGGGTCGGCCTAAAATCTGAATCCTGTTCTACATTATATAGTTAGAGCATGATGTCGTCCGAAAACCGCTTACACTTTTCGGCATCATGCTCTAGAAGCGCTCGCCGACCATATGCTCGCTTTTCGTCCACAATCCCCTGGCCGTCTCGGGATCGAGCGCGTAGGTACGCACGCCTTCGGAAATCGGGCTGATCTCCGCATCCGTCACTTCGGAGACGTGGCAATTCTCGCAATATCTGCCACCGACCGCGTCTGCAGGGGCGACGAAACCTGCCCAGACGGAGGTAGCCGCACCCTGAGGAATCGTCTTCCACTGGAAAGGCGGCTTGCCCTCGGCGGAGAGTGCTGCGTTGATCTGCGTTATCATGCCTTCAATCATGTCAGGGTCGAGATGACGGTCGAGCTCGGTCTGGATGCCGCCGGGATGCAGTGCCGTTGCACGGATGCCGCGCTCCTTGAGGCGCCGGTCGAGTTCCACCGCGAACAGGATATTGGCGGTTTTCGACTGGGCATAGGCCGCCCAGGGCTCATAGGTCTTGCTCTCGAAATTGAGATCGTCGAGGCTGAAAGGTGCCATGCGATGGCCCGAGGATGCGACGATCACCACTCGGCCGCCCGATTTGACGAGCGGTCCGATGCGGTTGACCAGCGCGAAATGACCGAGATGGTTGGTGCCGAACTGCGTTTCGAAGCCATCGGCGGTGCGGCCGAAGGGAGCGGCCATCACGCCGGCATTGGCAATGACGACATCGAAGGGCCGGCCATCCGAAATGAGCGCATCGGCACAGGCGCGCACGCTTGCCAGAGAGGCAAGATCAAGCTCGACGATATCAAGGCTGCCGCCATTGGCCGCACCGGCACGCACGACTTCCGTTGCCGCCCTCGCCTT
Source organism: Rhizobium sp. CB2179 (assembly GCF_057653455.1). Classification (NCBI taxonomy): domain Bacteria; kingdom Pseudomonadati; phylum Pseudomonadota; class Alphaproteobacteria; order Hyphomicrobiales; family Rhizobiaceae; genus Rhizobium; species Rhizobium sp. CB2179. The sequence continues at coordinate 2,046,593 of NZ_CM172781.1, forward strand.
TGCAAGGTCACGTGCCGTACCCGTCACCTGCGCTCCATGGGCTGCCAACACACGCGCGGTTTCCACGCCGAGGCCGGCCGAAACACCCGTCACCAGAACACGCTTGCCCTTGAGATCGACGCCGGCGAGCACCTCATCGGTGGTCGATGTCGCGCCAAAAAGTCCACTCATGATTATCTCCTTGATCATGGACGCACCGCTCCAGGCTGGTGGACCATTGCCCGCCGGCCTCAAATGAAATAAAAGGAGGATGCCTCCAGATAAATATGGAGGGTACCTCCGCTTATCAAGGGGACCTCTCGGAAATGGCCGAAAAAAGCGACGAGCCCACCGCCCGAAAGCCGCGTGCGGATGCCGAACGCAATCGTCTTCTGCTGATGGAGACGGCAAAGACCGTCTTTGCCGACAAGGGTTCCAGCGCCAGCCTGGAGGAAATCGCCCGCATCGCCGGCGTCGGCATCGGCACGCTCTATCGCCATTTCCCGACCCGCGACGCACTGGTTTCCGCCATCTACCGCAACGAGACGGCGCAGCTTGCCGCTGCCGCCAAAAGCCTTGCCGAGACACATCCGCCTGTCGAAGCGCTTCGCCTGTGGCTGGTGCAGTTCGTCGACTATGTCGTGACGAAACACGGCATGTCCGAAGTGCTGGATTCTTTGGTCGGCGGCACCTCCGAGCTCTATGCCGATTCTGCCGATTTGATCATAGGTGCCGTCAATCTGCTGGTGGATCGCGCAGTCGCCACCGGTGAAATCCGTCTGGCGATGGACCCGCTCGATATCCTGCGCGCCCTGGCCGGCGGCGCGAGCATCAGCTGTGGCCCCGCCTGGCGGGAGGCGGCAAGGCAACTCATCGATATTCTGATTGCGGGTATGAGAGCCAGTCGCTGAGCTACGCAGAGGCAGCCGAATAGCAGCAGTGAGGCAAAGCCCTTCCCAAGGTTGGGAGGGTCTGCATGCTTTTGGTGCGCAAGGATCAAATTTAACCTTTCTTAGCAAGTCTCTGTTAGCAATTCAGAAAGGCGGCTTCCATCAACATGGATCTCCGTCGATCCCTTGTTCTGCGTGCAGGTTCTTATGCGTACATCGGCAGTGCCAGCAATCCTCCTCGCCGCCCTGATCCTGTCGGGATGCGCCGCCAGTTCTGGCGCCGAAGATGTGCTGGGCAACGTGCCGTCGTCGGAAACGACCAATGCCATCGCCCAGCCAAGCGGCCCGATTCCTGCCGCTGCCGTGGGCGATCCTGCGCCGCAGGCAAGCCCGCCGCAGCAAGCGTTGCGCTGGGCGGGAGAGGTTCCGGAGCCGCAGGCGCTCGTGCCCGCCGACAGGCCGGTTGGCATGCCGCTGCCGATAGATAAACCGGTCGCGCTGCTGATGCCGGCCAATCCCGCCGGCAATGCAATGCCCGATGTCGGCACGAGATCGCCGACACGCGGCCAAATTTACGGCCACCGCTTCCGCGATGCCAAGCCGATCAACTTCGGCTCCACCTCGCCGAGAAAGCTTGCCGTGCATGGCGTCGATGTCTCGCGTTGGCAGGGCGAGATCGACTGGGAAACGTTGCGGCGGCAAGGCGCCAATTTCGTCTACATCAAGGCGACCGACGGCGGCGATCACCTTGATCCGATGTTCAAGAAAAACTGGCGCCGCGCCAAGGAAGCCGGCCTGAAACACGGCGCCTATCACTTCTTCTATTGGTGCCGGACGGCAGGCGAGCAGGCCGACTGGTTCATCCGCAACGTGCCAAGGGAAGCCAACGCTCTTCCGCCCGTCATCGACGTCGAATGGAACGGCGAATCGAGCTGCAAGAGGCACATCTCGCCTGCACGTGTCCGGGAAAAGATGCAGGTCTTCATGGACAAGCTGGAGCGCTACTACGGCCAGCGCCCGATCATCTACACGGCGCCGGACTTCTACCGCGACAATTTGAAGGGCCAACTGCTCGACTACCCCTTCTGGCTGCGCTCTGTGGCCGCTCACCCCTCCAAGGTCTATCCGGGTCGCAAGTGGCTGTTCTGGCAATATTCCGGCTCCGGCCTTTCCGATGGCGTTGACGGCAAGATCGACCTCAACGTGTTCAACGGCAATGAAAGCGATTGGCACGACTGGGTGGCGTCGCGATAGCCGAAGCTTGCAATGGCTCCGCGCCCCGTCCTCACGCGGACTTCTGCACCTTCACCGGCACGCCTTTGTAGGCAGGCGTTCCCGATTTCCGGTCGTAATCGCCAAGCGCGATGACCCTGTTCATCTCGGGATAATATCCGGCGATGGAGCCAACAGGGATGTCGTAGGCCACTGCGGTGAAGCCTCTGACCGCCCTGCTGCTGGTTTCAGCGACCGACTCGATATCAACCTTATCGCCATCGGCGAGGCCGCGTGCGAAGAGATCCCCGCTGTTCATGAAGATCACGTCACGGCGGCCGAAGACGCCACGATAGCGGTCGTCAAGGCTATAGATTGTCGTGTTGTACTGGTCGTGACTGCGCAGCGTTGTCAGAACCAGTGTGTCTGCGTCTGCAAGGCGCGGATCTTCCTCCAGCCCAGGCGCGATGAGAAACTGTGCTTTTCCTGAGGGCGTGCGCCATTGCCGGTCGGAGGCCGCCACCGTCAGCCGGAAGCCGCCGGGTTTCCTGACCCGTGTGTTGAAATCATGGAAATCGGGAAAGACCACTTCGATCTTTTCCCGAATGCGATTGTAATCGCTGATCATCCCGTCCCAATCGATACCGTATTTGACGCCGAGCGTTGCCTTGGCGATGCCGGCGATGATCGCCGGTTCGGATCTCAGCTCTTCGCCTGGTGGTTTCAGGAAGCCGCGCGAGGCGTGCACCATCGACATGGAATCCTCGACGGTCACCGATTGTGGTCCCGTCGTCTGAATATCCTGGTCGGTGCGGCCGAGAACGGGAAGGATGATGGAGGTTCGGGCGATCAGCAGGTGCGAGCGGTTGGGCTTTGTCGCCAGATGGACGGCAAGGTCGAGCTTGCGCATGCCGGCGAATGTCGCCTCCGGATCGGATATGGCGACGGCGAGATTGCCGCCGAGGCAGACCAGCGCCTTCGACCGGCCTTCGATGATCGCCTCGATGGCCTCGACGGCGTTATGGCCCTTCTCCTCCGGCGGGCGAAAGCCAAAGGCCTTCTCCATGCCGTCGAGAAGCGCCATGTTGGGGATCTCGGTGATTCCGACGGTCCGGTCGCCCTGAACGTTCGAATGCCCCCGCAGCGGGCAGATACCGGCGCCCTGGCGGCCGATATTTCCCCGCAACATCAGGAAATTGGCAAGCTGCTGGACATTGGCAGTGCCGTGGCTGTGCTGGGTGATGCCCATGCCATAGCAGAGGATGACGTTGCGGGCGTTGAGATAGACATCAACGGCGCTGTCGAGCGCCTCGAGCGTCAATCCCGATCTCTTCAGGATCGACGCCCACTCCGTCTTTGCAATATCGGCCTTAAGAGCCTCCAGTCCGATCGTGTGGGTTTCGATGAATTCCCGGTCGAGAAAGCCTTTGCCGCCTGCCGCGATATCGGCATCGTCGCGCTCGAATATCTGCTTCATCAGGCCCTTGAGGGCAGCGAGATCCCCTCCGGTGCGCAGCTGATGATAAGCAGATGCGATCGGCGTCGAAGACATCGTCGCCATTTCCACCGGGTTCTGCGGTGCCGCAAATTTCTCGAGCGCGCGTTCTTTCAGGGGATTGAAGACCACGATCGGGACGCCGCGCCTCGCGGCATCATGCAGAGTGGTCATCATCCGCGGGTGGTTGGTGCCGGGATTGTGGCCGAAGCTGAAGATCGCATCGGCATGATCGAAATCTTCCAAGGTCACCGTGCCCTTCCCGACCCCGATCGAGTCGGGCAGACCGACGCTGGTCGCCTCATGGCACATGTTCGAGCAGTCGGGAAAATTGTTGGTGCCGTAGGCCCTGACGAAAAGCTGGAACAGGAAGGCTGCCTCGTTCGAGGCGCGTCCCGATGTGTAGAATTCGGCCATGTCAGGATCGGGCAGTTTGCGCAGTTCGGCGCCGATCAGCGTGAAGGCTTCCTCCCAGCCGATCGGCAGGTAGCGGTCGCTGGCGTGATCATAGACCAGCGGATGCGTCAGGCGGCCCTGGTCTTCCAGCTGATGGTCGTTACATTGCCACAGTTCGGCGACCGTATGCGCCGCGAAAAAGTCAGGCCCGGCACGTTTCGCCGTGGATTCCCAGGTGATCGCCTTGGCGCCGTTTTCACAGAACTCGAATGAACTCGTATGTTTGGGATCGGGCCAGGCGCAGCCCGGACAATCGAACCCCTCGGGCTGATTGGCTTTCAGCAGCGTCGCAGCCCCCTGCGCAATGACCTGCTGGCGCGCAAGGGTTTCGGCGACGGCTTTGAGTGCACCCCAACCGCCGGCAGGGGCCGTGTATTTCTCGATGCCTTTCGGCCGCTTCTTGGTCATCACCTGCTCCACAAATCCGTCCGAGGGCCAGCGCCTATTATCAATGCAAAGGGATGCCACGCGATAGATGGCGCGGACATCCTTTTAAAAGATCGGACCGCTCCGAGGGGGCGGAGCGGTCGTGGCGGATCATGGGATCCACGAGACTCGGCGCGGGAGGGGACATGCCGATGTCTATCGGCACATTCGCGGTGCCGGTCTCCACATGGAAGTCACTTCCGAGAGACAGCCAGACCTTACGTCCCGGCAGCAGACCACGAAACTATACATAGGTATGGGGGATCTTGTTGATACCATATTGCCCAAGCTCGTGGTGCCCGCTGAGACCTAAACAGAAGGATAGGTCCGGCTACACCAGCATTGAATGTCCTGCTTTCCAAACCTGCTCTACGGTTCTTTCAAGGCCAGCGAAGCAGGAACGCCAAATTGACGGCCGCGCAGCCAGATCGCTCATTCCCGAAATGCCAGGGAGAACAGCCATGGACCGTATCGAACTCGAAAACCGTCGCAAGGCGTCGCTTGCCACTCCGTCCGACCTTGCCTCCAACGCGACCGCCGACATCTCGGGCCCGTTGGCAGCGCTGCTTGCCGATACCTTTGCCCTCTATCTCAAGACCAAGAACTTCCATTGGCATATGAGCGGCCCGCATTTTCGCGATTATCACCTCCTGCTCGACGAACAGGGCGACCAGATTTTCGCGATGACCGATGCGATCGCCGAGCGCGCCCGCAAGATCGGCGGCATGACGATTCGCTCGATCGGTCATATCGGCCGGCTGCAGCGCCTTCTCGACAATGACGCCGATTTCGTCACGCCGCGCGACATGCTCGCAGAACTGAAAGACGACAACCAGCAGCTCATCTCGTTCATGAGGCAGGCGCACGAGGTCTGCGCCGAGCATAACGACGTCGCCACATCAAGTCTGCTCGAAGTCTGGATCGACGAGACGGAACGCCGCGCCTGGTTCCTGTTCGAAACAACCCGGAACGCCGCATAACCGGCTGACCGTCCGCTGGAAAGGGTAATGTCATGACCACTATCCGGACACTTGAGGATCCTCAACTCGGAAGATTTGGTCTTCTGGCGAAGGCGGCCGCCAACGGATCAGCTTTCGTCGACACTTGTTATGAAGCGCTATGTCACGGACGCGAATGGCCTCCGTTGCGGTCGTTCGGGAACCATGTCAATCGACGCCGGCTGATCATCGGCCAGTTGCTCATCCTGGCTGCGGCGCTTGCATTTGCAGCCGCCGCATCGCCCATGTCGGCCCTGGTGGCGGCGTCTCTTATCGCCGCCGCAGGCTCCACTGCCGCTTATCCTGGATACAGTGCCGTGCCGATCCTGAACAGAGGCGACGGCACGAGGCCCTGACCTAAGGCTTTTGCTAACGCAAAGCCTTCAGCATTTCCTAAAGCCTCGCAGCTACAAGCTTACCATCCAGTTCTGGGGAAACGGCTGATGAGCATATCGGGCATTACGAGCACTGCTCTTTCGGGAATGCGGGCACAGACGACGCGAGTTAGCGCGATTGCCAACAACATCGCAAATAGCAGCACGCCGGGCTATGCCAGGCTGAACACCAGCCTCACCTCCGTTGAGTCAGGCGGCGTGCAGGCCGTCGTCAGCCCGACTGCGTCAGATGTCGATCCGGCTGCCGAACTGACCGACCTGATCGAAGCCGATCAGAGCTACAAGGCGAACGCCGTGGTCTTCGAGACCGGCGCCGACATGTGGGAAATTCTCATGAGCATCAAGCGCGACTGAACACGCCCGATTTCATCGGAGACTTGCTGGCCGAGAATTTTCCGCCGCTCTGAAGCTGTCAGGAATGCGCCGGTTCGCCCTGGCGCTGGGCGGCAAGGGCCGCGAGATCGGCAGGCTTCAGCTCGACGGATTCACCGCAGCCGCAGGCCGATGTCTGGTTCGGATTGGTGAAGGTGAAGCCGGAGCGGAGCGTCGTCATCTCGAAGCCCATCTCGGTGCCGAGCAGATAGAGAGCTGCGGATGGCTCGACCCAGACTTTGGCACCGTCGCGCTCGATCAGGTCGTCCTTGGCGTTGGGCTCGGTCACCAGGTCGATGGTATATTCCATCCCGGCGCAGCCGCCCTTCTTGATGCCGACGCGCACACCCTTGGCGTCAGGCCCCGAGTTCTCGACGATTGTCTTGACGCGGGCCGCAGCACCGTCCGTCATGCTCATGATTGCAAAGCCCATCGGCCCCATTCTCCTTCCGCAACCGGGGTCAAGATCCGGCGCTTCGTGATTCAAATGTAGTCTTCCGAGGTAAACGGATCAATACCACGGTGCCGTATCAGTACCAGCCGACGGCGACCTGCGCCTCTTCCGACATGCGGTCCGGCGTCCACGGCGGATCGAAGGTCATGGCAACCTCGACGCCCGACACGCCTTCGACGGCGCCGACGGCGTTTTCGACCCAGCCGGGCATCTCGCCGGCAACCGGGCAGCCGGGTGCAGTCAACGTCATCATGATTTTCACCATCCGGTCGTCCTCGATGTCGATCTTGTAGATCAGACCGAGCTCGAAGATGTCGGCGGGAATTTCCGGATCGTAGACCGTCTTCAGCGCGCTGATGACGTCGTCGCTGAGTCGCGCCAGCTCATCGGCCGGAATGCTGGAATGCACGATGCCTTCGCGCACGTCGATCTTCTGTTCGCTTTCGTCCAGGCTCATCACGGACACTCCTCAAGCAAAGAACTTGCGCGCATAATCAAGCGCATCGGCCAGGGCATCGACCTCGGCGCGGGTATTGTACATGCCGAAGGATGCACGGCATGTGGAGGTGACGCCGAAGCGTTTCAAGAGCGGCATGGCGCAATGCGTGCCGGCCCTGACTGCAACACCCTGCCGGTCGATCACCATCGAGACGTCGTGGGCATGAATGCCGGCAAGTTCGAAGGAAAAGATGCTGCCCTTGTCGGGCGCCGTGCCGAAGACTCGCAGCGAATTGACGGATTTCAGCCGCTCGACCGCATAGGCGGCAAGATCGGCCTCATGCCGGGCGATCGCCTCGCGGCCGATCTTCTCCATATAATCGAGCGCATAACCGAGTCCGATCGCCTGCACGATCGGCGGTGTGCCTGCCTCGAAGCGATGCGGCGGGTCGTTATAGGTAACCACGTCCTCGGCGACTTCGAAGATCATCTCGCCACCGCCCTGGAAGGGGCGCATCTCAAAAAGCCGCTCCTTCTTGCCATAGAGCACGCCAATGCCCGATGGGCCGTAGAGCTTGTGGCCGGTCATGACGTACCAGTCGCAATCGATATCCTGCACGTCAACAGGCAGATGCACGGCGCCCTGGCTGCCATCGATCAGCACCGGGATGCCGCGCTCATGCGCGATCCGGCAGACTTCCTTGACGGGAACGATCGTGCCGAGCGCATTCGACATATGGGTGATGGCGACGAGCTTGGTGCGCTCCGTCAGGCTCTTTTCGAAATCCTCGATATGGAAGGCGCCGTCGTCGTCAACAGGCACCCAGACCAGTTTGGCCCCCTGCCGCTCGCGGATGAAGTGCCAGGGCACGATGTTGGAATGATGCTCCATGATCGTCAGCACGATCTCGTCGCCTTCACCAATCTTCGGCATGCCCCAGCCATAGGCGACGGTGTTGATCGCTTCCGTCGAATTCTTGGTGAAGACGATGTCGTTGACCGAGGGCGCATTGAGGAAACGGCGCACCTTCTCGCGCGCTGCCTCATAGGCGTCCGTGGCCGCATTCGAGAGATAGTGCAGGCCACGATGCACATTGGCATATTCATGGGAATAGGCATGCGAGATGGCGTCGATCACCACCTGCGGCTTCTGCGCCGATGCGCCGTTGTCGAGATAGACCAGCGGCTTGCCATGCACCTTCTCCGCGAGAATCGGGAAATCCCGGCGGATGGCTTCGACGTCGTATTGCGTGGCCGGCACTATCTTGTCCATTGATATATCCGATCAGGCGTGCTTTTCGAGCCAGGCCGAAATCACGCCTTCCAGCGCCTCGACCAGGGCTTCATCATCAAGTTCCTCGACGATCTCGGCGACGAAGGCGTTGACGAGCATCGCACGCGCCTTGTTCTCCGGAATCCCGCGCGCCATCATGTAATAGAGATGGTTGGCGTCGATATCGGTCACCGTGGCGCCGTGGCCGCACTGCACGTCGTCGGCGAAGATTTCGAGCTCGGGCTTGACCGAGAATTCGGCATCGTCGGACATCAGCAGCGTGTTGCAGGCCATCTTGGCATCGGTCTTCTGCGCATCGGGCGCCACCCGGATCATGCCCTGGAAGACACCCTTGGCACGGTCGAAGACGACGTTGCGGATGACTTCGGTCGACCCGGTATTTGGCACGTCGTGGCCGAGTACCATCGTCACGTCGGTATGCGTGTCGCCGCCGAGCAGATTGATGCCGCGCAGCGTCAGGTCGGCGCCCTCGCCTGTCACCTTGATATGCAGCTCCTGGCGCACCAGCTTGCCGCCGGCATTGATGACAAAAAGCCGGAGCTTGGCGTCTGCGCCGAGATCGATGCGGATCTGGCCGAGATGCGTATCGTCAGCTCCCTGCTGCTGCAGGATGATCCAGGTCAGTTCCGTGCCTTCGCCGACCGTGATGTCGGTGACGTGGGACACAAGGGCCGCACCACCGGTCACCGCAAGGTGACGCTCGATGACGGTCGCCTTGACACCGGCGCCGAAGGACACAGGCAAGCGCGTATGCGTCTGCCCGCCCGCATGGATGAACTGGATTTCGAGCGGATTTTCAAGCTCGGTCTCGGCAGGCACGTCGATGACATAGCCATCGCGCACGAAGCTGCCATTGATGCGGCCGACCACGTCGTCGCTGCCGAGCGCATCCAGGCCATCCGCGGCGGAGCCGTCGAGCAGATGTTCGGAATATGCCGAAACGCTAAGACCGTCGGCCGTAGCCTTCTGGTTGGAATGGCCTTGGATCACCGCCAGCACCGTGGCATCAGCAACGAGCGGCTCCAAAGCCTCCGAGCCGGCATCGCCCGCCTGCTGCGGAACGGTGCGCAGCAGATTCTTGAGGTCGGTATAGTGCCAGGCTTCGATCCGGCGCGTCGGCAGGCCGGCCTTCTTCAGGTCGTCGAGAAGCCGGTCGCGCAGGGCCGTCACCGCGCCATTGCCCGGCAGTTCGCCGATCTGCTGATTGAAGGCCTCGATCAGCGCCGTCTCGGCCGCAGTCAGGCGGCTCGTCGTCTGCATGTTCATGGACGTCGTCCTTTCCACCCGAAACTCAGGCCGCCGTGCCGATGATGTCGGCATAGCCGTTGGCTTCCAGCTCATGCGCCAGCGTCTTGTCGCCCGACTTGATCACCTGGCCCTTGTAGAGCACGTGGACGGTATCCGGCACGATATAGTCGAGCAGGCGCTGGTAGTGGGTGATGACCACGACCGCGCGGTCCGGCGAACGCAACGCGTTGACGCCGTCGGCGACGATCTTCAGCGCATCGATGTCGAGGCCGGAATCGGTTTCGTCAAGCACGCAGAGCTTCGGCTCGAGCAGCGCCATCTGCAGGATTTCGGCCCGCTTCTTCTCGCCGCCGGAGAAGCCGACATTCAGCGGGCGCTTCAGCATCTCGGTATTGATCTGCAGCTTGCCGGCGGCATCCTTGACGCGGCGCATGAAGTCCGGCGTCGTCAGCTCGTCCTCGCCACGCGCTTTGCGCTGCTCGTTCATCGCCACCTTCAGGAACTGCATGGTGGCAACACCCGGGATTTCGACCGGGTACTGGAAGGCAAGGAAGATACCCTTGGCGGCGCGTTCGGCCGGATCGAGCTCGAGAATGCTCTCGCCATTGTAGAGAATGTCACCCTCGGTGACTTCGTAATCGCTGCGGCCGGAAAGGACGTAGGAGAGCGTCGACTTGCCAGAGCCGTTCGGCCCCATGATCGCGGCGACTTCACCGGCCTTCACCGTCAGGTTCAGGCCACGGATGATCTCGGTGCCGTCTTCGGCGATACGGGCATGAAGGTTCTTAATTTCAAGCATCTTTGGTTCCTGCGTTTTTCTCTGCGCAGCTCACTAGGAGCCTCGCGTAATTTCTAAGGGACATCGACATGTTGCGCTCGGCGCTATCGAGCAAAAAAACGGACGACGCGGAAAACCGCGACCGTTACGAGCCCAACCCATTCGAGAAAATCCGAGATCCCCTGAAAGATCATTCCCGGTTTTTCCATGCGCTGCCGGAGAAACACATAAGGCTGCTCCGGCGGCGTTTCGGTCTCGTTTCTTAGCTCGCGGGGGCGAATTTTCGCCAATATCTCCCCGCGCATATTCGTCAGACGTTCAAGAATGCGCTTCTTGTCCGCTTCGCTCATGTCAGCCCACAGAGCCTTCCAGCGAAATGCTGATCAGCTTCTGCGCCTCGATGGCAAATTCCATCGGCAGTTCCTGCAGGACTTCCTTGACGAAGCCGTTGACGATCAGTGCGATCGCCGCTTCGGTCGGGATGCCGCGCTGCAGGCAGTAGAACAGCTGGTCCTCGGAGATCTTCGAGGTTGTCGCCTCATGCTCGAACTGCGCCGTCGAATTCTTCGCCTCGATGTAGGGCACGGTATGGGCGCCGCACTTGTCGCCGATCAGCAGCGAATCGCACTGGGTGAAGTTGCGCGCATTCGATGCCTTGCGGTGAGCCGAGACCTGGCCGCGATAGGTGTTGTTGGAAACGCCGGCCGCGATGCCCTTGGAGACGATGCGGCTCGACGTGTTCTTGCCGAGATGGATCATCTTGGTGCCACTGTCGATCTGCTGATGGCCGTTGGACACGGCGATCGAGTAGAACTCGCCGCGGCTATCGTCGCCGCGCAGGATGCAGGACGGATACTTCCAGGTGATCGCCGAGCCGGTCTCGACCTGCGTCCAGGAAATCTTCGAGCGGTCGCCACGGCAATCGCCGCGCTTGGTGACGAAGTTGTAGATGCCGCCCTTGCCGTTCTTGTCGCCGGGATACCAGTTCTGCACCGTCGAATATTTGATTTCGGCATCGTCGAGCGCAACCAGCTCGACCACGGCGGCATGCAGCTGGTTTTCGTCGCGCTGCGGCGCCGTGCAGCCTTCGAGATAGGAGACGTAGGCGCCCTCTTCCGCAATGATCAGCGTGCGCTCGAACTGGCCGGTGCCCTTCTCGTTGATGCGGAAATAGGTCGACAGCTCCATCGGGCAGCGAACGCCCTTCGGCACGAAGACGAAGGAACCGTCGGTAAAGACCGCCGAATTCAGCGTCGCGTAATAATTGTCCGTGGTCGGCACGACCGAGCCGAGGTACTTCTGCACCAGTTCCGGATATTCGCGGATGGCTTCCGAGATCGACATGAAGATCACGCCGGCCTTCTTCAGCTCTGCCTTGAAGGTGGTGACGACCGAGACGCTGTCGAAAACGGCGTCGACGGCGATCTTCGGCCTCTCGACACCAGCAAGGATCTCCTGCTCACGCAGCGGAATGCCGAGCTTCTCATATACCTTCAACAGCTCCGGATCGACCTCGTCGAGCGACTTCGGACCCGGCGTGCTTTTCGGCGCGGCGTAATAATAGATGTCGTTGAAATCGATCTTGGGATAGTCGACGCGCGCCCAGGTCGGCTCTTCCAGCGTCAACCAGCGACGATAGGCCTCGAGACGCCATTCCAGCATCCACTCAGGCTCCTGCTTCTTCGCCGAAATGAAACGAATGATGTCCTCGGACAGGCCTTTCGGCGCCTTGTCCATCTCGATGACGGTCTCGAAACCGTATTTGTACTGGTCCACATCGATCAGGCGGACCTGGTCGATTGTTTCCTGCACGGCAGCCATCTCATTCTCCAATCTCGCCGGATACAAGGTCCGGCAGCTTGTAGTGTTTGGGCAATTGTCTTGCCCTTTATGTAAGGGGCCAAAAGGGACTTTTCAGCCCGATTGGCAAGCAGAAATTTGCGTTTCCGCAAGTTTTGACACAGGGCAAGCCGCCTCGCCAGCCGACCTGCGTCGGTTGGCGATCTTTGCGAAAGCCGCAATCGCCCTGTCGATATCCTCTTCCGTCGTCGAAAAGCCGAGTGAAATGCGCAGCGCTCCGAGCTTGGCGTCACGTCCCATCGCCGTCAGCACATGGCTTTCGCCAAGCCGGCCCGATGAGCAGGCCGAACCTGCGGAAAGTGCAACGCCTTCGAGATCGAAGGCGATCTGTCCGGTCTCGGCCTTCAGCCCCGGCAGGGTGAAGAAGATCGTATTGGCGACACGCTCGCCACCCTCGCCGTGGATCATCACGTCGGCTGCCGTCTGACGCATGCCGGCTTCGAGCCGCTCGCGCAACGCGCCGATTGCCGCATTGCGCGCCTCGAGTTCGTCGACCGCCGCCTCTGCTGCCGCGCCAAAGCCGATCAGCGCCAGCGAATTCTGTGTCCCCGAGCGGTGACCCCGCTCCTGTCCGCCGCCCTGGATCAGCGGCCTGGGCATCAGCGCCTCGCCGCGCGCAATGAGCGCGCCGGCCCCCTTCGGCCCGCCGATCTTGTGCGAGGAAACGATCATGAAGTCGGCGCCGATCTTCTCTATATCGAGCGCGATGCGGCCGGCCGCCTGCACGGCGTCGACGACGAAGAGGCCACCATGGGCATGGACGATCTTTGCCGCTGCCTCGACAGGCTGCACGATGCCCGTCTCATTGTTGACGAGCATGATAGCGACCATCGGCAGGCCGGCAGCCTTGTCATGCGCTTCGAGCAAGCGGCCGAGCGCATCGAGATCGAAGATGCCGGCTTCCGTCACCGGGATCTCCGTCATCGTCTCTCTGGCGAAGCGGCCGCCTTCGCGCACCGCCGGATGCTCGATCGCCGAAAAATAAAGCTGGCCGAGCCGAAGCGGCGTGCGGCCCATGCGGAAATCCGGCGTCAGCACCAGATTGGCGGCCTCAGTCGCGCCGCTGGTAAAGACCACATTGCCGGCGTCGGTGCCGACCAGTGCCGCCACTTTGCGTCGTGCGCCTTCGATCGCAGCGCGGGCGGCACGCCCTTCGCCGTGAACGGAATTTGGATTGCCGAAAATGTCGATGGCGCGCATGATCGCCGCGCGTGCCGTGGGGTGCAGCGGCGCTGTGGCATTCCAGTCGAGATAAAGGCGTGGCGGCGCCATGATCTTCAGTCCTGCGCTTGACGAGCTTGCTTCGGCACCCGCGGCTCATTTTTCTTGAAATTTCCGCCGGGCTTGCCTTATGACACATTCCACGATGCGTGGATCGCCATGCAAGTTTCGAATTGTTCTAAACTGCGTTTTAGAAAAGCTGACAACACTAGTCAAGTCATGTTGTCATCCAACGCAGCGCGAACGCGAAATAAAACCCGGAGTACCAATGCCCGAAGTTATTTTCAACGGCCCAGCCGGCCGTCTTGAAGGCCGCTACCAGCCCTCCAAGGAAAAAAGCGCGCCCATCGCGCTCATTCTGCATCCGCATCCTCAGTTCGGCGGCACGATGAACAATCAGATCGTCTACCAGCTCTTCTATATGTTCCAGAAGCGTGGGTTCACGACGCTGCGCTTCAATTTCCGTGGCATCGGCCGCAGCCAGGGTGAATTCGACCACGGCGCCGGCGAACTCTCGGACGCTGCCTCGGCGCTCGATTGGGTGCAGAGCCTGCATCCTGATTCCAAGACCTGTTGGGTCGCCGGTTATTCCTTCGGCTCCTGGATCGGCATGCAGCTCCTGATGCGCCGGCCGGAGATCGAGGGCTTCATGTCGATCGCGCCGCAGCCGAACACCTATGATTTCTCCTTCCTGGCGCCCTGCCCCTCTTCCGGCCTGATCATTAATGGTGAGGCCGACAAGGTGGCGCCGGAAAAGGATGTCAACGGCCTGGTCGAGAAGCTGAAGACCCAGAAGGGCATCCTCATCACCCACCGCACCGTTACCAACGCCAACCACTTTTTCAATGGCCAGGTGGAAACGCTGATGGGCGAATGCGAGGATTACCTCGACCGTCGTCTCAACGGCGAACTGGTGCCGGAACCCGCCGCCAAGCGGATTCGCTGACACCCAAATCTCGGCCTCATCGAGGCCATGACGGTCCGCAACACAACCGGGCCGGCTGTCCCGGAACAGATCACCTACCGTGTTGCAATCCATGTTGCAGTGCGGTAGGGTCCTCGCGATCCTAACAAAAGCGAGGTCCGTAATGACCAAGTCGTTCGGGGAAGTCCTGGATAAGTATAGGGGAATTGGTCCGGGGTTCGATTTTCTTCGAATAGGGCTCGCCTTTTCCATCGTATTGACCCATTCCTTTTTGTTAACCGACAACAATGACTTCATCAGGGGGTCAGTATTCTGGTTTACTGAATACGCTCTTGTTCCGATGTTCTTCGCTTTGAGCGGATTTCTGATTGCCGGTAGCGCCCAGCGCTTGAGCCTTCGGAATTTTCTGATCAACCGAGGCTTGCGCATCGTCCCGGCCCTTGCCGTCGATATCGTCGTTTGCTCGCTGATCATCGGGCCGATCATTACGGTCGTTTACCACTCCGAATATTTTACCGATCAGCGGTTTTTCAAATACTTCCTGAATATCGTCGGCTGGATCCATTACGAGCTTCCGGGCGTCTTCCAGGACAATCCGAGCCAGCGTGTCAACGGCGCTCTGTGGACGGTTCCCTGGGAAATCTTCTGCTACATCATCATGTCGTTCCTGATGATCACCGCCATCGTCAAGACGCGCTACAAGCTGCTGGCGGTGACGATCGCCTACATCGTCATCGGCCTTATCGTGCAGAAGATGCCCTATCTGCTGCCAGGCTCGATCAAGCCGATCGCTCGCTTCCTGTTCATGAGCCGCGGCTCCCAGCTGATAACGGCCTTCATGATGGGCATCGTCGTCTTTCAGTTCAAAGCGGTCATTCCGCATTCTCGCTGGCTGTTTGCCGCCGCCTGCCTGGTTTGCATCGTCGCTATCCTCACCCTCGACAGCAGTGCGACGGAATCGGTGATGAACCGGCCCCTGGTCATCACCTCTCTCGTTTACATCACCGTCTTCGTCGGCCTGTCCGAGGTGCCCATTCCGGCCTTTTTCAGGAAAGGCGACTATTCCTACGGCGTCTATCTCTATCACGACCCGTTTTTTCAGATCTGGATCAGTTCGTTCCCATCAGTGTTTCTCTACCCGAGATACGGTGCGCTGGCGCTCTATCTCGTCGGCCTGCCATCGGCTCTCGCCGTTGCCGTGCTGTCCTGGCATTTCATCGAGAAGCCGATCCTCGGCCTTCGTAAGAAGTTCTCATTCATCGCCCAGGTCAGGGGCGTCGAGGATGGCAATCAGGCTGGGCGCGAATCCCATGTCCGGCCGGTCGCCGTAAAGAGTTAGAGCTTTGCCGGCCGCATACTGGCGATAAGTTCGAATGCGGTGCCAAGCACTCCATCGATCAGGATCGGCGCGCGTTCGCGCATGCCGATCCTTCTGAGGACGCATTGCGAGGCGATGTTTTCGGGATGCGTGAAGGCGATGAAGCCGGATGCAAACTGCCGTTCGAAGAACCAGTCGGCCAACGCGCTCGCCGCTTCGGTCGCCAGGCCCTTGCCCCAAGCCTCTTTGCGCAGGGAATAACCGAGTTCGAATTGCTCGTTCCTGAACCTCGAAATCCCCGCGCGGCCGACGAAGCTGCCGTCCTCGGCGAGGAGCTTGAATTTGGTCGTGCCGTCGCGCGCCTGCTCCTCGAACCAGCCCTGCAGCCACTGCTCAGCCTTCTCGAGGCTCCACGGCGCATTGCCGGACAGATATCGGGTCGTTGCCATCGTCGAATGCAGCAACTGCACCAGGGCGGCATCGCCTTCGTCCCACATGACGAGGCTGAGCCGTGGCGTCTTCAGCATGACCCTCTGCTCTCTCATGCCGTTGCCAGCACCCCACCGCTGACGGGAGCGTCGACGCCCGTCGTGCCCGGAAATGTCAGCGGCAGCCCATCCAGCGACCGGACGGCGAGATAGGCCCAGGCCTCGGCTTCCATCGCATCGCCGTCGAAGCCTGCCTCCTCCGCCGTCAACACCTTCGATCCCAGCCGTTCGGCCATGGCCGAGAACTCCGCCATCACGGTGGCGTTCAGCCGCCCGCCGCCGCAGACGATATAGATCGCTGGGGTCTCGGGAAGGAAGTTGGCAGATATGATGATCGACGCGGCGGCGACATGGGCCAGCGTGCGTGCGCCGTCTTCGAGGCTCGCGTCCTCCGGCCGAAGCGGCGCGAAATCGCCGCGGTCCAGCGAACGGCGAACATTGCCGCGGAAGAACGGGCTTTGCAGATAACGTTCCGCCAGGCTGGCCACCACCCTGCCGCGTCCGCCGATCTCGCCGCCGGGATCATAGGTTTTGCCGGTCTGCATCTCCACCCACTGGTCGATCAGCGTATTGCCCGGACCGCTGTCGAAGGCCGATATCCGGCCGTCCGTGCCGATAAAGGTGAGATTGGAGATGCCACCGATATTGACGAAGCACACCGCCTGTCCCGCCTGCTGGAATTTTCCTGCAAGTGCTGCGTGATAGGCTGGCACCAGCGGCGCTCCCTGCCCGCCATGGACCATGTCGTTGGCGCGCATGTCGTAGACCACCGATATGCCGGTTCTCTTCGCAAGTTCCTGGCCGTCGCCGATCTGGATCGTCAATCCCTCATCAGGGCGATGAAGCACCGTCTGGCCATGGAAGCCGAGAATATCGACGGCATCAGCAGAAAGCCCGAAACGCTCCAGGAATACCGTAACGGCAATTGCATGCCGCAACGTCAGTTCAAGCTCGATATCGCGAAGCTCAGCCGGTCGCTGGCTTCTCTCACTGAGTGGACGCGACAGTTCCAGCGCCCGTTTGAGCTGCCCGCGAAAATCCGCGTCATAGGGCACGCCCATGAACGGGCCGCGCTCAATAAAGCCGCGGCCGTCGGTCCTGATCAACGCGACGTCGATTCCGTCCATCGACGTGCCGCTCATCAGCCCGATCGCGGTCCTGATGACATCCATGAGGCTTGCCTCCCATGCGATTCCCGGATGCACATTTATAAAAACAGTGCTAAACGCGCCGCGACAGATCAACAACAACGAACTTGCGCCTAGCCCCCATGGGGTGCGGAGCAGACACCAAGAGACGAAACCTATGTCCGAGTTCAAGTCCGATTTCCTCCGCACGCTGAAAGAGCGCGGCTTCATTCATCAGGTCTCCGACGAAAGCGGCCTCGACGACCTGTTCGCCAAGGAAACCGTGACGGCCTATATCGGCTTCGATCCCACGGCACCCAGCCTTCATGCCGGCTCGCTGATTCAGATCATGATGCTGCACTGGATGCAGAAGACCGGTCATCGCGCCATCTCTCTGATGGGCGGTGGCACCGGCATGGTCGGCGACCCCTCCTTCAAGGAAGAGGCGCGCCAGCTCATGACCGTCGATACGATCGAAGGCAACATCGCCTCGATCAAGCGTGTCTTCTCCAATTACCTGAACTACGGCGACGGTCCCAAGGACGCGCTGATGATCAACAATGCCGAATGGTTGCGCTCGCTGAACTACCTCGAATTCCTGCGCGATGTCGGCAAGCATTTCTCGGTCAACCGCATGCTGTCCTTCGATAGCGTCAAGACGCGCCTCGACCGCGAACAGTCCCTCTCCTTCTTGGAATTCAACTACATGATCCTGCAGGCCTACGATTTCGTCGAGCTTGCCAAGCGCTACGATTGCCGCCTGCAGATGGGCGGTTCGGACCAGTGGGGCAATATCGTCAACGGTATCGATCTCGGTCATCGCATGGGGACACAGCAGCTCTATGCGCTGACATCGCCGCTGCTGACGACGTCGTCGGGCGCCAAGATGGGCAAGTCGGCGACCGGCGCTATCTGGCTGAACGCCGACATGCTCTCGGCCTATGATTTCTGGCAGTACTGGCGCAACACCGAGGATGCCGACGTCTCGCGCTTCCTGAAGCTCTACACGACGCTGCCGATGGATGAGGTTGCCCGTCTCTCCGCTCTCGGCGGTTCGGAGATCAACGAGGTCAAGAAGATCCTTGCGACCGAGGTAACGGCAATCCTGCATGGCCGCCCGGCCGCCGAGCAGGCCGCCGAAACCGCGCGCAAGACCTTCGAGGAAGGCAGCCTCTCGGAGAACCTGCCTTCGGTCGATATCCCCGCCACCGAACTCGACGGCGGCATCGGCCTCCTCTCGCTGATCGTTCGTGCCGGCCTTGCCGCCTCGAATGGCGAAGCCCGCCGTCACGTCCAGGGCGGCGCGGTCCGCATCAACGACGAGGCGGTCAACGACGAACGCAAGATGATCGGCAGCGGCGAAATCACCGCCGACGGCGTCATCAAGCTCTCGCTCGGCAAGAAGAAACACATCCTGATCCGCCGCGCGGCGTAAGCGGCGTCAAATTTTGAACGGATATCGAAGCCGGCGTCCGCGCCGGCTTTTCTTTGCCTCACTATTCGGGTCGGCGAGCAAGATCATTCAGCTCCCCGCCGGTATTCCGCGTCATCTCGTCTGGTCTCTTGAGAAGATAACCGGGCGGATCGACGCTTGAAGCGGGCTTCACCCGCGACCACCAGCTGATCGAGAAGATTGGCGGCGTCATTTCCGCGTCCAGAGGAACCATCAGGACGTGGTCGGAACGGATGACCGCCTCTTGCGATTTCAGCCGCACGCTCTTTTCCGCAGAAAGCGACACGTCGGCAATCGTGACGGCCATCATGGCGGCCGATGCAAAAGAAACTGTCCGGGCGCACTGCATGGCATCCTCCGACATTGCACCGGCCGTTGCGTTCTGACCGGGGCAGTATAGTACATCAGATTTTCCTAAAATAGGCAAAGCATCACTGCCGGATTTGTCAGCCTGGCTTGGATTCGGCCTTGCCGAGGAGGAGCCCCCGCATTTTCTACTGGAAAGCAACACGACCCACATAGCGAATGCTTTATCGGAACCTTTTCCGCCCGCCGGGATTTGCGACCAGATTGGATTGGAGTGCCGGCATGATCAACGACCTCTGGTATAAGAACGCTGTCATTTACTGCCTGTCCGTCGAGACCTTCATGGATGCGAACGGTGACGGCGTCGGTGATTTTCAGGGTCTGATGCGGCGCCTCGATTATCTCTCCGGCCTCGGCGTGACGGCGATCTGGCTCATGCCGTTCCAGGCATCGCCCGGTCGCGATGATGGCTACGACGTTTCCGACTATTACAACGTCGATCCGCGTTATGGCTCGCTGGGCGATTTCGTCGAATTCACCCACGGCGCCAAGCAGCGCGGTATCCGGGTGCTGATCGATCTGGTGATTAATCATACATCCAAGGATCATCCCTGGTTCCAGGACGCCAGGACCGATCCGCGCTCGCGCTATCGCGACTGGTACGTCTGGTCGGAGAAAAAGCCTGATAATGCCGATCAGGGCATGGTCTTCCCGGGGGTCCAGAAGACGACCTGGACCTATGACGACAAGGCCAAGGCCTATTATTTTCACCGCTTCTATGATCATCAGCCCGATCTCAATACGTCGAACCCCGAGGTGCAGGCGGAAATCCTCAAGATCATGGGCTTCTGGCTTCAGCTCGGCGTTTCCGGCTTCAGGATGGATGCGGCCCCCTTCATCATCGCGACGAAAGGCGCCGACGTTACCAAGCCTGTCGAACAGTTCGATATGCTGAGGAAATTTCGCGAATTCCTGCAGTGGCGCCTGGGCGATTCCATCATCCTGGCAGAAGCCAATATCCTGCCGAAGGACAATTTCGAATATTTCGGCGATGACGGCGACCGCATGCAGATGATGTTCAATTTCCAGGTCAATCAGGCGCTGTTTTATGCTTTCGCCAGCGCCGATACCCGGCCGCTCAAGAAAGCCATGGAGGCCACGAAACCGCGCCCGGCGACCGCGCAATGGGGCCTCTTCCTCCGCAACCATGATGAACTGGATCTGGGGCGGTTGACGGAAAAGCAACGCAGCGCGGTATTTGCGGCCTTCGGAGCTGAAAAGGACATGCGGCTTTACGACAGGGGCATTCGTCGTCGCCTGGCGCCCATGCTCGGCGGTGACAGACGCAGAATCGAAATGGCCTACAGCCTGCTGTTTTCGCTGCCTGGAACGCCCGTCATCCGATACGGCGACGAAATCGGCATGGGCGACGATCTAGGCCTGCCCGAGCGCAATTGCGCACGCACGCCGATGCAGTGGTCGACCGAACCGGAAGGCGGGTTCACCAAAAGTGAAAAGCCGATCTCGCCCGTTATCAAGGACGGTCCCTACGGTTTCCAGCATGTCAATGTTGCCGAACAGCGGCGCGATCCCAATTCTTTGCTGAACTGGACCGAGCGGATGATCCGGATGCGCAAGGAAGCCCCTGAGATCGGCTGGGGCGACTTTTCTGTAATCGACACCGGGGATGACGGCGTGCTGGCGCTTCGTTATGACTGGCGCGGCAATTCCGTGTTGATCCTGCACAATCTGCATGCGCAGCCGGCGGAAGTGACCTTCGATCCCGAGATAGGCGAAGACGGGCGGCAATTAATCGATATCGCCGATGGCGCGAGCAGCAAAGCGGACGAAAAAGGATTTCATACCGTCATGCTCGATGCCTACGGCTATCGCTGGTATCGCGTCGGCGGTCTCGATTATCTCCTCAGGCGGACGGAGATTTAGGTAGGTCTCGCCTCGACCTCTGCCGTAACCGCTTCCCGCCTCACTGGAATTCAAAAATCTGCCGGAAGACGCCCGGCGCGATGATCGACAGCGGATTGATCTGCAGGTTCGGCTGGTCGAACTTGCCTGTCAGCTTGAAGGTGATACCGATCAGGCCGCGGTCGCTGCCATTGCCGAGGATGACCCCGATCAGCGGCAGTTCGGCGAAGAGGCGGTTGAGGCCGTAGGCGGGCATGAAGGTGCCGGTCATGTCCATGTTGCCCTTGCGGTCGCGCACGATGCCCTGGAAGGTCGCGCCGATCTGATCGCCGCGCAGCACGCCGTTCTCGATGCCGACCATGCCATTGCGCGATACGACACGGGCAAAGCCGCGCTGGAAGCGCTGCGACGAGGTATCGATATCGCGCTTGACCGCTTCGTTGAGGCTGCGCTGCTCATTTCCGACCGGTGTCGAGACGATCGAGCGCAGCCGTTGTTCGTTGACGATCGCGAAGCGGCGCACGTCGAGCGAGCCGTCCCAGCCGCCCTCCGCCCCTAGCCGGATCGCCAGGTTGAGCAGGCCGCCCTGCATGTGCTGGTAGAGATCGGCGAAACGCGATACCGCGCCGGCATCGCCGCTGGTGATGTTGATGACGCCGCCGTCCTTCATCTGGCTGACCACGGCCTCGCCACTGTCTGTAATGGCGGAAAAATTGAGCGCCTGCAGCTTGTCGCCGCGCAGTGATATTTGCGCCTGGAAATTGCCGACCTTCTCGTCGTTGAAACCGATGACGTTTTTCAGCCTGGCGCGCACCGAGACGCCGGTGTCGCCGCCATCCCCGTCACCATCGCCGTCCGAGCCCGATTTCAACCGCTGGATGACCGGTCGCGCATCGGCGCTGTCACCGGAGACCGAGACGTCGAAATTGCCTTTGCTGCGCTTCACCGACAGGGCGAAATCGTCGAGCGAGGAGAGCTTGACGCTGTCGAAATCGGCCGAGATCAGCCCACCCTTGCCGATGTTCAACGATCCATTGGCGCCAAAACCGTCGCCCTTCAGCCGGAAGTTCTTGATCTGGGTATTGTCGGCCGGCCCGGATGTTTCGAATTCGGCCGTGGCGGCAATGCCGCTGCCCTTCGCCCAGCCGATCCAGGGCAGTTCGAGCAGCGACTTGGTGAGGTCGAGCTGGACGTCCTGCCGGTCGTCGTCGATCCGCGTCAGCACCATCTTCACGCTGCCGCCGACGATGCCGGAAAGGCCGGGTATCAGCTTGTTGCGCTGGTCCTCGGAAAGGGTCGCGGTGATCACCCGTTGTTTGGCCGCCGCGTCGGATGCCTCGACCGGTTCGGTAAGATCGATATCGGCCGGGACGCCGTCGATCTGGGCTTTGGCGTCAAGCGTGATTCTTTTAGGATTGCCGTTCAGCGTTCCGTCGAGATTGCTGATCATCCTGCCGGAAAACGGCTTGGCAAGATCGATATTGGTGAGCTTCATTGCCGCCGACCATTCGGCCGGCGGCGGGTTTTGCGAGGAAAGCAGACCGAAATGGGCCTTCACATTCGCCTCGATCCGGCCCTTGAGATCGTCGGGCGTAAAGCCGGCGCGCTGCAGCACCCGGATCGGCCGGTAGGTCAGAAGCTCGCCGACGGCGTCCGCGGCTCCGGAGACCGCGAGATCGATATCGGCCATCAGCGGTTTATCGTAGGTGGCGGGCAGGATGAACGTCCCCTGCCCGAGACCGACCGACCGACCGGAGGGGAAATAGGAGGTGCCGCTCTTGATCGCGATCGTCGCAACCGGGCCTGTCAGGTCGAAATGCGCTGACGTGTCGCGGATCGGCGGAATGTCGCCGGCGACGTTCATCCGCGCGCCCGTGATGTCGAAGCCGATGCGGATCTGGTTGGCGTCGAGCTTCAATCCTTTTCCGCCGGCTGCCTCGTCCAGCCTGCCGAAGGGAATGAAGACGGAAATGGAAGCGTCGGTGACGGTGCCTCCGAAGAGATTGCCGTGCACCCAGGTGCGCACCTTGGGCGCCATCCAGAACGGCCAGAGCTGCTTGATCGCAATCGTCTGCAACTGCGCTGACTGGCCGGCGAAGCTGATCTCCGGCGATTTGTCGCCGAGTTTGACGTGCAGTGATCCGTAGAGCGCGCCGAGCGGGCTGGAAACGGTTATGTTGGGAAACTGGAACTCACGGCCGGCGACCATGTAGCGCCCGGTCGCCTGGATGTCGAAGGAGAGTGGCTCCTCGCCGGAGCCGCCGGGGGCAGCCGTGCCGCCACTGACGAGCAGGTCGATGCCGAAGCCTTTGCCCGCCTGCGGGTCGAGCTTGTCGAGATCAATCAGCGCGCCATTGATGGGAAGCGTAGTCGCGCCGAACCGGGCGTTCGATCGGGCAATCTCGAGCTTCTGCTTGGCGAAATCGTAGACGAGATTGATTTGCCCGCCCGAGAGCTGCTGCGGATCGCCGTCCGCATAGATTTGGCCGGGATTGATGTCGACCGTCGCCGTCAGCGCCGGCTGCGCGCCATCGCGCGCCCGGGTGGCCGACACTGTCAGATCGGCAAAGGCGCTCAGTCCTTGCCGGATCATGCCCTGATCGTTGCGTTTCAGCGCGAAGGGGGTGAGGTCGGCATGTCTGAGCGTCGCCACGACTTTGGACACGTGGCCGTCGTCTTTCTCGGCCCGCACGTCGAGCTCCGCCACTTCGCCGTTGAGCGCGACTTCGCCGGTCAATTGCAGCGAGGACGGGCCGGCATGGGCAAAGACGAGATTGTCGATGACGAGCGACAGCGGACCGTTGGCGGTATCGGCAAGCTTGATGTCGAGGCCGGAGATGCGCACCGAATTGGTCGAGCCGCGCGTCACGATGCTGTCGAACATGTCGAACTGCGAGAAGATCTTTTCCATCGCCGCCGGCATGGCGTCGATGCGCAGATCGTCGAGCTTGACGG
The DNA here is from genome assembly GCF_057653455.1 of Rhizobium sp. CB2179. NCBI lineage: Bacteria > Pseudomonadati > Pseudomonadota > Alphaproteobacteria > Hyphomicrobiales > Rhizobiaceae > Rhizobium > Rhizobium sp. CB2179. The sequence goes on from NZ_CM172781.1 coordinate 2,070,604, forward strand.
CATTGCCGGAGGGCAGAAGCGCGGTATCGAGCGCAATATCCTCCGCTTCGATGTCCGCGACGGCGATGCGGCCGCGGAAAAGCTGCAGCGGATCGAGCCCCAGGCGCACCGAACCCGTCGTCGACAGGTGCTGGCCGCTCTCCTGGTCGATCATGTTGACGTTGCGCGCTTCCAGCGCCAGCCGGAAATCCGAGGTGAAGCGGATGACGGTGGAACCGACCTCGGCGCGATAGCGCGGTCCGGCTACCCCGTTCAGCGCCGCCTGCGCCTGCTGCGACAGCGGCTTGTCGAACATGCCGCTCTCGACGGTGAAAACGATGCCAGCGAGAATAACGAGGATCAGCCCCAGAAATCCGCAGGTCAGCTTCGCCGTGCGGCGCATCGGCGAACGCGGCGGCGGGCAATGAACGATGATCGGATCCTCGGCCTGGGCGGACGGCAAGCGGTCCAGCGCAACGATATCCTTCTTGCGAAACGTGACCTTTTCGCCGCGGATGGCTGACATGCGCCCTCGGGCTCTCCCTTTAAGTGAAGAATTGAACCCGGCCATGCTGGACGGGTATCCGTCCACTATATAATTCGGGGAGAGAAAGTGTCATCCACAAACCCGGCAAAAGAAAGGTTTTCCTAATGGCGGTTCCCGGCATCGGCGTTTCGGCCCCTGATTTCAACCTTCCCCGCGACGGCGGCGGCCGCGTTTCGCTGGCCGAATTCCACGGCAAGCCGCTGGTGTTGTTCTTCTATCCCAAGGACGACACGACGGGCTGCACCGCCGAATCGCTGGCTTTCACCGCGTTAGCAGCCGAGTTCGAAGCGGCGGGTGCTGCCGTCATCGGCATGTCACCCGATTCGGCCGCTTGCCATGACAAGTTCATCAAGAAGCACCGTCTTTCGGTGGCGCTCGCCTCGGACGAGGAAAAGACGACGCTGCAGGCCTATGGCGTCTGGAAGGAAAAGAGCATGTACGGCCGCAACTTCATGGGCGTCGAGCGTACCACTTTCCTGATCCGCCAGGACGGCACGATCGCCACCATCTGGCAGAAGGTGAAGGTGCAGGGCCATGCCGAAACCGTGCTCGAGGCCGTGAGGAACCTGGCAGCGTGATAGGGGATCTGACGATAACCTCGCTGCGCGGCGGCGCCATCGATGCAATCTCGTCCGCCGATCTCGACCGCAAGACGGCACTTGCACAGGAAAGCGCCACCCGCTGGTTTGCGCGCCGGGTGTCGCTGCGCTCCCCGCTCGATGCAGCCCTGCCCGACAGGCCCGGCCGTCCTGAGAAACCGGTGCTGACGCCGCCGACCCAGGTGGAGAAGCGCTCGCTGCATACGCTCAAAGGCCGGATCGCCCTGCTCCATGCCATCGCCCATATCGAGCTCAACGCCGTCGATCTGGCGCTCGATATCGTCGCGCGATTCGCGACCGAGCAGGTGCCGAATTCCTTTTTCGACGGCTGGATGCTGGTCGCCTTCGAGGAGGCGAAGCATTTCCGCATGGTGCGCGCCAGGCTCAACGATCTCGGCGCCGATTACGGCGATCTTCCCGCCCATGACGGGCTCTGGCAGGCAGCCCATTCGACGCGCAACAATCTGACGGCAAGGCTCGCCGTCGTGCCGCTGATTCTGGAAGCTCGCGGCCTCGACGTCACGCCGTCGCTGCAGGCGAAAATGCGCCAGACAGGCGATCTCGAAAGTGCTGCGGTGCTCGACGTCATCTACAATGACGAGAAAGGCCATGTCGCCGTCGGCGCCAAATGGTTCCGCTTCCTCTGCGCCCGCGAGAAGCGCGATCCAGCAAAGGCCTTCCAGGAGCTGGTGCGCGCCAACTTCCGCGGACCGCTGAAGCCGCCCTTCAACGATCTTGCCCGCGCCGAGGCCGGGCTGACGCCGTCCTTCTACCGCTCGCTCGCATCGATCAGCTACGCTTGAAGTCACTGAAATTTATGACGCGACGACGACAATGAAAGCATTCATTAACCATAACGGTGTCTAATTTCCGAAAGAGGCGTAGAGCATCAATCGGGAGAGCCTGCGTGAACAGCGGACATCAGCACCGGGTATTCGGCAGGCGGGCGCAGGAACATATCCTCATCCTCGCAAGCGGCGACAAAGTCCGCCATATGACGGTCCGGCCGTGGATGGCCGCGCTTGCCTTCTGCTTCGTCGGCGTCTTCTCGATCGGCTACCTCCTGGCCACGTCCTATCTCGTGCTGCGCGACGACCTGATCGGCGCCACCATGGCCCGCCAGGCCCGCATGCAGCACGACTATGAAGACCGCATCGCCGCCCTCCGCGCCCAGGTCGACCGCATCACCTCCCGCCAGCTTCTCGACCAGCAGGTGGTCGAAGACAAGGTCGACAAGCTGATGGAGCAGCAGATGGCGTTGACCTCGCGCCATGGCAAGCTCGACAATCTGCTCGACCGGGCCGAAAGCTCCGGCCTGACGGAAAAGGACGGCGCCCTGCCTGCGCCGTCTTCGCCCGTTCAGTCCTATGCGCCCGATGTCAAGGACAAGCGTGCTTCGCTCTCCGGTAGCGGCATCGAGGCGATCGAGAAACAGCTGGCGAACGGCGCCCCCGCCGATGCGACGCCCGACAATTCGACGCTTGCTTATGTGCCGGCCACCGACACCGTCGGCGATCGTGCCGACCGCATCTTCTCCAAGGTGACGCTGTCGCTTAAAGATGTCGAACAGGATCAGCGCAGCCGTGTCGAACAGCTGACGAGCGATGCCGGCAATGCCGCCAATGCCATCGAGACCGTGCTGACCCGCTTCAAGATTCCGGTACCGGAAGAGACCGCTGCCAAGAAAGACGATGACGATGCCGTCGGCGGCCCCTATGTCGAGCCCGAAAGCAACGACGACTTCAACAATTCTCTGGTGGCGCTCGACGGCGCGCTGACTCGTCTTGAGGAGGTCCGCAGCACCGCCGAATCCCTGCCCTTCCGCAATCCCGCTATCGGCAAGGACGTGACCAGCCCCTTCGGCAATCGCCGCGATCCCTTCCTCGGCCGCCTCGCGCTCCATTCCGGCATCGATTTCCGCTTTTCGCCCGGCGAACGAATTCGCCCGGCGGCACCTGGAAAGGTAGTTTCGGCCGGCTGGACCGGCGGCTACGGCAACATGGTCGAGGTCGATCACGGCAACGGCATCTCGACGCGCTACGGGCATATGTCGGAGGTTCTGGTCAAGGTCGGCGACACGGTCGGCCGTAACGATGTCATCGGCCTCGCCGGCAGCACCGGTCGCTCGACGGGCACGCACCTGCACTATGAAGTGCGCCAGGACGGCCATGCCGTCGATCCAGTATATTTCATGAATGCCGGCCTTAAACTCGCCACCTATATCAAGTAACTCCTGCCCGGTAACCAACGCTTCACTCTGCAATGGGTGCGGCGTCTCTATTTCTTGACTTGCCGGCCATTCGGGGCTATGTCGCGCTGCATTGCGGCATGCAATCCCGCCGACTCGTTCAGAGCTCGGCCGAACGGAATGGAAACAGTTTTCCCTTTGACGACATTTGCTGACCTTGGCTTAAGCCAAAAAGTGCTATCCGCTGTTACGGACGCGGGCTACACGATCCCCACGCCTATTCAGGCGGGAGCCATCCCGTTTGCGCTTGAGCGCCGCGATATTTGCGGTATCGCGCAGACCGGCACTGGCAAGACGGCATCCTTCGTGCTGCCGATGCTGTCGCTTCTGGAGAAGGGCCGTGCGCGTGCGCGCATGCCCCGCACGCTGATTCTCGAACCGACGCGCGAACTCGCTGCCCAGGTCGCCGAGAATTTCGAGAAATACGGCAAGAACCATCGCCTTAACGTCGCCCTTCTGATCGGCGGCGTTTCCTTCGAGGACCAGGACCGCAAGCTCGAACGCGGCGCCGATGTACTGATCTGCACCCCCGGCCGCCTTCTTGACCATTTCGAGCGCGGCAAGCTGCTGATGAGCGGCGTCGAGATCCTCGTCATCGACGAGGCCGACCGCATGCTCGATATGGGTTTCATCCCCGATATCGAGCGCATCGCCAAGATGATCCCGTTCACCCGCCAGACGCTGTTCTTCTCGGCAACCATGCCGTCGGAGATCCAGAAGCTCGCCGACCGTTTCCTGCAGAATCCCGAACGTATCGAGGTCGCAAAGCCGGCTTCCGCGGCCGAGACCGTGACACAGCGTTTCGTCGCCTCCCACGGCAAGGATTACGAGAAGCGAGCGGTTCTGCGAGAACTCGTCCGCGCCCAGACCGAGCTCAAGAACGCCATCGTCTTCTGCAACCGCAAGAAGGATGTCGCCGATCTCTTCCGGTCACTCGAGCGTCATGGCTTCTCGGTCGGCGCCCTGCATGGCGACATGGACCAGCGTTCCCGCACGATGACGCTGCAAAGCTTCCGTGACGGCAATCTCCAGCTTCTGGTCGCTTCCGACGTCGCCGCCCGCGGCCTCGATATCCCTGATGTCAGCCACGTCTTCAATTTCGACGTGCCTATTCATTCCGAGGATTACGTCCACCGCATCGGCCGCACCGGCCGTGCCGGCCGCTCGGGTGCCGCCTTCACGCTCGTCACCAAGCGCGACACTAAGTTCGTCGATGCCATCGAGAAGCTGATCGGCGAAAAGGTCGAATGGCTGAGCGGTGACCTGACGTCGCTGCCGCCGCCGGCAGAAGACAGCCGGGACAGCGAACGCCCGCGCCGCAACGGCCGCGAGCGTGGCGCCAGAGATGGTGCAGGCCGAGATCGTGCGCCGAGAGAGAATGGCGACAAGGATCGTGGACGCGGACGAGGCAATCGCGCCGCCGCGAGTCATAAATCTGATAACGACATACAGGATAATGGCGTCGACGTGATTGAAGCAGCACCAGTAAAGGCCGACATCGTGAAGAACGAGCGCAAAGCAGAGCAGAAGCCGCAGAACAACGCGCGCAACAGTCGGCCTTACCCGGCAAACGACGACAGCCGCGACCGCCGCCGTCATCGCGACCACGACGATGGCCCGACCCCGGTCGGCTTCGGCGACGATATCCCCGCCTTCATGCTGATCGCCGGCAGCGCCAAGGTCTAAGCATTATCATGGGTAGGCCCGGCATTGATTTTCCGGGTCTCGGCGTTGGCCTGGTGATTCTGCGCGACGCCAGGATCCTTCTTTACAAACGCATGCGACCACCTGAAGCCGGCTATTGGAATATCGTTGGCGGCAAGGTGGATCACATGGAGCCGGCTGAGACTGCCGCGCGCCGCGAGGCCGAAGAAGAAACCGGTCTGACGATCGGCCGCATCGAACGAATCGGCATGACCGAACAGATCATCGATGCCGACCGCCAACACTGGATCTCGATTCTCTATCTCGCCCGCGACGTCAAGGGCGAGCCGCAGCTGACCGAACCGGACAAGCTTTCGGATTTCGGCTGGTTTCCGCTGACGGATTTACCCGAGCCACTGTCGGCCTTCACCAAGGCGGCGATCGCAGCCTTGTCGCCCGCTGAACGCGGCTAACTATTCGGCGCGAAGCGACGCCTCATAGGCAAGCCTCACCCATTTCGCCATCAGATCGGGATCGTCGTAGGCCTCGTCGGGGATCGACCAATAGGGCATTTTTACCGGCTTGCCCTTCTTGCCCTCATAAGTCCATTGCGTGGCGCCGGCAGCGGCAAATTCCGGGGCGCTCGTCTCATCGGCCTTCAGCAGCATCTCGTCGCGCACTTCAAGCGCGATGATCCGCCCGAGATGATAGATACCTTTGCCGCCAAACATGCGCTTGACCGTGACGGGGCCGAGCCCCTGAAACATTTCCTCGATCCCGGCATTGTCCATTCTCTACTACCCTCGAAATGCTTCCGAAAGGATGCACGGCGCTCTTATCACAGCGCGTGATAATCCCGGTTCATATAGATGAGCGCCGGGTGCTTTTCGCTGAAGCGGACAGCCGCGACCTCGCCGAAGATGACATTGTGCGTCGGCATTTCCTTGATATCGATCACCCGGCAATCGAAGGCGGCAAGTGCGTCGGCTAGCACGGGCGCACCGGTGGCAAGCATCTCGAAACGGGCGCTGGCGAAACGGTCGTCATTGGCAAGCGACGTGCGCCCGGAAAAGGCATCGGCAACACCCTGATGGTGGGCGCCGAGCGTGTTCAGCGCGAAAATGCCGCTGCGAAAGAAGATCTCGTTCTTCGGATTGGTGTTGTTGAGGCAGATCAGCACCGAGGCCGGATTGTCCGAGACCGAGCAGGCGGCGGTGATGGTGACGCCGCGGCGCAGCTCGCCCATCGCCGTCGTCACGAGCTGCACATGGCCGGCATAACGGCTCATGGCATCGCGATAAAGGCCGGGGTCGATATGCTGCCTGTTCAACACCTGCTTCTCCCGTACGCGCTTACTCTGTCTGGATCCACTTGCTATCGCGCCAATATGGCGAGCATCGGTTACCTTTTCTACAATAGGACCGGTGAAAAGCGCTGTGTTGCGCTTGTTTTTCTTTGACGATCGCGGCCTTGCGGATAAAAGGGCATGGACGATGGCTAGGGATCTCCGCCTTTCATGATCAACCTGCGTGGCATAGCAGCTTTTCTGGCGCTGCTGGGAGCGGCGGCTGAAAGCCATGCGGCCGGCTTGACGATCGGTGTCGTCGCCCCTCAGAACGGACCGCTCGCCCTCCTCGGCGCCCAGATTGCCGCCGGCGCCGGTTTCGAGATCCAGCAATCCGGAAATACCCTCGTCGCCATCAACGAGACCTGCGAGGACAATAGCGGTGCCGCGATCGCCGATGCGCTTGTCAATGCCAAGGTGCAGGTCGCGGTCGGCTTTCTCTGCAGCGAAACGCTGGAAGGCGCGCTGCCGAAGCTGAAGGACGCCAATATTCCCGCGATCACCGTCTCCGTGCGCTCCCGCATCCTGATGGAGGATGCGCTGAAGAACGGTTGGCCGCTCTTTCGGGCAGCGCCCGCCGACGGTGCCGAAGCGGCAAAGATCATCGAGGTGATCTTGAAGGACTGGGCCGCCGATCCGATCGCCTTGATCGAGGACGGCACCATCCATGGTCGCGAACTGACGGAAGCGGTGCGCAATGCGCTGGAGCAGAACGGCCTGAAGCCGGTCTTTACCGACACCTACCGGCCGGGACAGGAACAGCAGATCGCCCTCGTCCGCCGCCTGAAACGAGCCGGCGCCACCAGGGTCTTCATCGGCGGCGACCGCAACGATGTCGCCGTCATCGCCCGCGACGCCAAGGTCGAGAACATCCAGCTATCCATCCTCGGCGGCGATGCCATGCGCGCTGCCGACCAGCCGCTGCCGCTGGATGCCGGCGTGCGTGCCGTCGCCCTGCCCGAATACGCCATCCTGCCGGAAGGCACGGCTGCGGCCGACGCGCTACGCGCCAAAGGCATCGAGCCGGAAGGTTATGTCCTGCCGTCGCTGGCCGCAGCCCTCATTGCCGGCCAGGCCGGGCAAGCCGCCGCTGCGGCGGGCAAGCCCCTCCAGGAGACGCTTCTCGGCACGACATTCCAGACAGCGGTCGGCACCATTGCCTTCACCGGTGCGCATGAACTTTCGCAAAATCCCTACCGCCTGCTCGAATGGCGGGGCAACGGCTTTTTTCCACCGGCCGCGCCGACGCAATGAGCGGCGCGCCAGCCTTGAATTCGGGCCCGGCGCTCAAATGGCGGCCCATACGGAGTAAGATTTGATGACGCTGCCCATTCGCATTGCCCCCTCGATCCTCGCGGCGGATTTCGCCAGGCTCGGCGAGGAGGTGCGCGACGTGACGGCCGCCGGCGCCGACTGGATCCATCTCGACGTGATGGATGGGCATTTCGTGCCGAACATCTCCTTCGGCCCCGATGTCATCAAGTCGCTGCGCTCCTATACATCGGCCACCTTCGACTGCCACCTGATGATCTCGCCGGTCGACGACTATCTCGAAGCCTTCGCCAAGGCCGGCTGCGACCGTATCACCGTCCATGCCGAAGCCGGACCGCATCTGCACCGCTCGCTGCAGACCATCCGCAATCTCGGCAAGAAGGTCGGCGTGACGATCAATCCGGCGACGCCGCTCAGCGCTATCGAAAACGTGCTCGACGATGTCGATCTCATCCTGATCATGTCGGTCAATCCAGGTTTCGGCGGGCAGAAATTCATTCCGGCGATGGCGAAGAAGATCGCGGCGGCGAAATCACTGATCGGTGACCGGCCGATCGAACTCCAGGTCGACGGCGGCGTCACGGTGGAAACGGCGCCTGCGATCGCGCGGGCGGGCGGCAACGTTCTGGTCGCCGGCTCGGCAATTTTCAAGGGCGATACGGTCGAGGATTATCGCCGGACTGTCGCCGATCTGCGTCAGGCAGCCGAAGGGGCACGAGCATGAACAAACGTCTGATCATCGGTGGCATGCTTGCTGCCGCATTTGCCGGCCTGCCCGGCCTGTCACTTGCCGGCGACATCGCCAATATCCAGCCGATCGGCTTTTCCGCGGACGGCAAGGTCTTTGGATTTCAGGAGTTCGGCATCGAGGAGAGCGGCAACCTTCCCTACTCCAACACCTATTTCATCGATACCGAAGACGGCCACTATCTCGAGGGCACGCCCTTCCATACCGAACTGACCGATAAGGACGCCAATCTCTCCAAGGCGCGGCGGCAGAACCTGACGGCGGCGCGCAGCCAGATGGACAAATACGATCTCCTGACCAATCCCGGCCTGATCGCCGCCTTCAATCCGCCGACCGAACTCGGCTCCCCTTCGAAGACGATCCGCTACACGACGCTTGCGACCGACGGCCCGCCGAAAGCGCCTTACACGCTCTCGCTCGGCGAGATGCCGGTGCCGACGCCGAAGGATTGCGCTGCAGTCGACAAGCGGGTCATCAGCTTCAGCCTGCAGATGATCGAGAAGGAAGGCGCTCCGAACCGGCAGGCGGCGCGCCAGGCCACCGCAGTTCCGGCCGAGCGCGTATGTTCCGTCGAATACCGGATCGGCGGCGCCGTGGTCTATCAGCCGGAGGCCGGAAACCAGGTTCACATCGCCCTCGTCCTGGCCTTCGATGCCGACAGGAACGGACGCTGGATTGCCGTTCCGGTTCATCCCTGAGCATGGATCGCCCGAGGACGGATCGCCCCAGGATGGATCGTCTAAGAGCTGCACGGCCGCCCTATCCCGATCTGATTGCCGGTGCGTTGCTTTGGGGCATGCAGATGCTTGCCGCCGCAATGCTCGGCCTTTACCTGCGCAACGGCCTGCAGACGAGCCGCCTTGCCGAGATCGCCGCACTCTATTTCGCCGGCGGCCTGTTCGCCTGGCCGTTCGCCCTGCCGGTTGCCCGCTTCCTTGCCTTTGACAGGCCGCTGGAAACGCGTTTTGCCGCTTTTTTCGTGACGCTGACAGCGGCCACGATCCTGATGACCGCCTTCCTCTTCGCCATGGAATACCGGATCTTCTATTCGCGCTGGCATGCGCCCTTCGGCAGTATCGTCTGGGCTTTCCAGTTCGTCTTCACCAGTATCAGCGCAGTCTATCAGTTCCTGGTGATCGGCCTGCGCCTCTTCCTGCCGCTCGGCCTCGTCTGCCTTGTCGCAAGCAGCTATCATCTTGCCAAACGCATGCGTTGAGATTGCCGCCTGTCTTTGCTACAGGGGCGCTAACAAACCTCTTGAAAGGCAGCCGCCCATGATCTCGCGTTATTCCCGGCCCGAAATGGTCGCCATCTGGTCTCCCGAAACCAAGTTCCGCATCTGGTTCGAGATCGAGGCGCATGCCTGCGACGCGCTGGCCGAACTCGGCGTCATCCCGAAATCGGCTGCAAAGACAATCTGGGAGAAAGGCGGCGCCGCCACCTTCGACGTCGACCGCATCGACGAGATCGAGGCCGTCACCAAACACGACGTCATCGCCTTCCTCACCCATCTCGCCGAGATCGTCGGCCCGGATGCGCGCTTCGTCCACCAGGGCATGACCTCGTCCGACGTGCTCGACACCTGCTTCAACGTCCAGCTGGTACGCGCCACCGACATCCTGCTTGCCGATATCGACCGGCTGCTCGAAGCGCTGAAAAGCCGCGCCTTCGAACATAAGGAAACCGTCACCATCGGCCGTTCGCACGGCATCCATGCCGAGCCCACCACCTTCGGCGTCAAGCTGGCGCTTGCCTATGCCGAATTCGAGCGCTGCCGCCAGCGTCTCGTCGCCGCCCGCGAGGAAGTCGCGACCTGCGCCATCTCAGGCGCCGTCGGTACCTTCGCCAATATCGATCCGCGCGTCGAGGAACATGTCGCAGAAGCCCTCGGCCTGAAGGCCGAGCCGGTCTCGACGCAGGTCATCCCGCGCGACCGTCACGCCATGTATTTCGCCACGCTCGGCGTCGTCGCCTCCTCGATCGAGCGGCTGGCGACCGAAATCCGCCACCTGCAGCGCACCGAGGTGCTGGAAGCCGAGGAATATTTCTCCCCCGGCCAGAAGGGCTCTTCGGCCATGCCGCACAAGCGCAACCCGGTTCTGACCGAAAACCTGACCGGCCTTGCCCGCATGGTCCGTTCCTACGCCATGCCGGCGATGGAAAACGTCGCCCTCTGGCACGAGCGCGATATCTCGCATTCCTCTGTCGAGCGCATGATCGGCCCCGATGCCACCGTGACGCTCGATTTCGCCCTGTCGCGGCTTGCCGGCGTCATCGAAAAGCTGCTGGTCTATCCCGAGAACATGGAGAAGAACCTCAACAAGTTCCGCGGCCTCGTCCATTCGCAGCGCGTCCTGCTGGCACTGACCCAGGCCGGCACTTCCCGCGAGGATGCCTATCGCCTCGTCCAGCGCAACGCCATGAAGGTCTGGGAACAGGGCAAGGATTTCCTGGAAGAGCTGCTCGCCGATGCCGAAGTCCGCGCTGCCCTCTCGGAGGAAGACATCCGCGAAAAATTCGACCTCGGCTACCACACGAAACACGTCGACACGATCTTCCGGCGCGTGTTTGGAGGAGCGTAAGCGGGCTTGAGATCGGTGTTTATCGATGGAAGCGAGCGATAAGCTCGACGCCTGCTTCGGAAGTAGCGCTTTGGATCTCAGTGATGATGATATCCCCACGCCCGGCCGACGCATTTCGCGTTTTTGGATTTGATGAGAGGTGAAAGTCGCCCCCTGCTTCACAATTCGCTATGACCGGATTTCAGCCGCTGACGCGGTGATGCGTGCCGCCCAAAACACAATATCAACAATGACAACAGAGGTTCTCATGAAGAAAGCATTCATTCTGTCGGTTGCCACGGTGTGCGCCAGTGCAGCATTGGCGAGTTGCACGACGACCGGTCCGGATGGATTGTCGCATTACCAAAGGAATATCAGCGTGGCGAGCGGCGAGCGCACCAAGATTGGCGTTGCCTTCAGCCTCAACCCTGACTGTAGCGCGAAAGTTGTACCCGAGGTCCGCATCCGCGAGGCCCCAAAACATGGCAACGTGGAGAGCCTGCGCGAACTCGCGTTCCCCCATGGCAAGGGTGAATATAAGAAGTGCAATGGCACAAAGGTACCTACCACGGTAGGGTACTATACATCTGACAAGGGCTTTGTCGGCAAGGACAGAATTGTAATTCGCACGTCCGATAAAAACGGCATTGTCACCGAAGGGGTGCTGAATATTACGGTTGTCGAATAGTCATGCTGCGTTGGCGGCCGGTATCGTAATCTTATGATGCCGCCTGCCCCAGAACCCAATTTCAATACTGGTGAGAATTCCATGAACATCCGATACGGACTTTTGGGTTCGGCCCTTCTTCTCATTGCCGGGGGACATGCCCAAGCGCAGGAGATCAAAAAGGTAAATACTTCCGCTACAGTCATCTCCGGCAGTCGAACCATCATTTATCAATCGTCATTTGTGAATCCCGACTGCAGCTTGGCCGCTGTGCCGCGTCTAAAGATTCTGGACGGCGGCAAACATGGAGAGATTCAAATCGTCCATGAAAAGGTGTTTCCGATTTTCAAGCGAAGCAATCCCCGCTTCAAATGCAATGGCCGCCAGGTCGAGGGAGCTGTGGTCTACTATACGCCAGGCGCCAAGTTCACTGGATCCGATAAAATCAAGTTGCGAGAGTCGAGCGAGTCTGAGGCTGGCGTTTGGGAGATCACTGCCCGTGTAACTGTCGTTGACTGACAGGGTTTTAGGGAGCTTTGTCAGGCCTGCATGCTTATCCCCCGGCGACTTCACTGCCGAAGCATTGGGCCTGGCGCTTTCGCCGGGCATGTCCGTCACCGTTGAAGTCAAGACTGGCAGCCGGCGCATCCTTGAATATCTCTTGCGTTAGCGGAGATCGGATCGGAAGCGATGCAGGAAAGATAAGCCTGGTAAAAATAGCCGACCGATCTCTACCTCTGCTTCACCGGCTTGGCTGAAACCCGTCGTTTGCGCACCTCCGCCTTTTTCGACGGCGCCGCATTTGCTGCTTCGGTTGAGTCCGATGTCCTGCAAGCCTCCCTCTCACCCCTGCCCTTTGCGGCCTTCGCGACCAGCTCGTCGAGACGTTTCAGTTCTTCCTCGTCGAGATTCTCGATGCCGATGAAACGGTTCTCGGCATGGCTGGTCAGGATGATTTCGTTGAGCTTTGCCTGGATCGCCCTGGTGTCGCGCGTTTGGGCGTTCTGCAGCACGAAGACCATCAGGAAAGTGACGATCGTCGTGCCGGTATTGATGACCAGCTGCCAGGTTTCCGAATAGTCGAAGAAGGGGCCGAGTGCCGCCCAGATGACGACGGCAATCAGTGCCAGGATGAAGATGACAGGCTTGCCCGCCCATTCCGATACCTTGGTTGCGAAGTGGGCAAACAGATGCTTCATCGTCACCTCAAAGATCCTCCCTCGAAGTCTCCAGAGCACGATGCCGACGACATCATGCTCTCGGCTAAACAAACTCCGAGGCAGGTTCGAGGTTCCCCCCGGAATCGAGATTCCTCCCGGTCCGGGATTCCCCGCAGAAAGCGCCGTGGTTACGCTGTGGCTTCCCGCGCAATCAGCTTGCGATAGAGATGCCAGGTCGCATGGCCGAGGATCGGGATGACGAGCGCAAGCCCGGCAAAGACCGGGATCGTGCCGATGAGGAGTAGCGCGGCGACAATCAGGCCCCAGAGCAGCACCGGCACCGGATTGAGAATCGTCGCGCGGATCGACGCCGTGACGGCAGCGACTGCCCCGACATCGCGGTCGAGCAGCAGCGGAAAGGTGATCACGGTCATCGCCAGCACGACGAGCGCAAAGACGAAGCCGGTGAGATTGCCCCAGATGATCAACTGCATGCCCTCTGACGTGCCGAAGACCTGGCGGAAGAAATCCCCCATGCTGCGCGGAAAGACCTCGCCGAGCAGATTGCTATAGAGCGTCTGCGCCGTCACCAGCCAGACGACGAAGAGGCCGCAGAGCATCAGCCCGACCGCGACAATCGACGGCAGCGCCGGTGAATGGCGTACGTCCAGCGCATGCGTCCAGGACGCGTCGAGGCCGGCCTCGCGCCGGCGGCTGATCTCATAGAGGCCAATCGCTGCGATCGGGCCGATCAGCACGAAACCCGCCATCAGCGGGAAGACCATCGGCAAAAGGTTGGCGCCCGAGGTCCACAGCGTCAGGAAGACGCCGGCGATCGGGTACATCAGGCACAGGAACACATAATGGGACGGTTTCTCCATGAAATCTTCGTATCCGCGCTTTAGCGCGTCGAAGACGTCAGCGATACCGATGCGATTGACAACGGGCCGCGCCAAGCTTTCGCTGGCACCCGTCATGACATGAAATGCCGCCATGGTTTTCTCCTCCTCAGCCGAGACCTGATCGGCGGCGGACAGCATCGGCGGGCAAGCCGATACGAATTCCGCAACCGGCACTGGAGCAATATAGCAACTTTCAACGCCTGTGTCGCTCTCTCCCTTGACACTCCCTCTTGACATCTTGGACCAGCTTTCTCACATCGGCGGCACTATGAAAGCCTCAGACGCAGATATCCTCATCATCCCCGGTTACACCAATTCCGGCCCGAGCCACTGGCAAAGCCGCTGGGAGGCAAAGCTCAGCACGGCGCGGCGCGTCGAACAGGCCGAATGGACGAAGCCGGTCCGCGAGGACTGGATCGCCCGCATCGCCGAGGAGGTGAACGCCTCGACCCGCCCGGTCGTCCTCGTCGCCCATTCGCTGGGCGTGCCTTCGGTGATCCACGCCATCCCGCATTTCCGCAACCGCGTGGCGGGCGCTTTCCTGGTCGCCCCGCCCGATGTTGCCAATCCCGACATTCGCCCGAAGCACCTGATGACTTTCGGCCCCTATCCGCGCGATCCGCTGCCCTTCCCGTCGATCACGGTGGCCAGCCGCAACGATCCGTTCGGCAGCTACGAGCATGCCGACGATGTCGCCAGCAGCTGGGGCTCCTTCCTCGTCGATGCCGGCGAGTCCGGTCATATCAATGCCGATTCCGGTCACGGCCCGTGGCCAGAAGGCACCATGGTCTTTGCCCAGTTCCTCGGCCGGCTCTCCCCCTGATCGAGGAAAAGGCGCTATCCCGCTTGTTGAGCAAGTGCTTTCTAAGTCTTTCTTAATGGAATGACAGCAGACTGCGCCGAGGTGAGATAAGCGAGAATGCCCGTGAAGAAAGCCCATCCAGAGGCCGGTGATCCGCATGGCGATGCGGCTGAGGCAGGTATCGGCAATGGGCCGACCGACGATTCCGACCTGGCAGAGCGGGAAACCCGCTGGAACCATGCGCTCGTCGGCTCGGGCCTTGGCGTATGGGATCACAACTACCGTCTCGACCGGAAATATTACTCGCAGACGTGGAAAACCATCCGCGGCATGGCACCCGACGAAGAAGCCGCCGGCGAATACGATACCTGGCTGCAGTTGGTCCATCCCGATGATCGCGATTTCGTCGTCCATGCGATCGACCGGCAGAATGCCGGCGATCCGCATTACCAGATCTTCGAATATCGCGAGCGTCACAAGGATGGCCACTGGGTCTGGATCGAGTGTCGCGGCGCCTGCGTGGAATGGGACGAGAATGGCGTGCCGACGCGCATCGTCGGCACGGATACCGATATCACCGCCCGCAAGCAGGCCGAGGAGACGCTGTCGCGTTTGTCGCGCCGGCTCGATCTGGCGCTGGAGATTTCCCGCATCGGCGTCTTCGAGGCGGATATCGAGCATGATACCGTCGAATGGGACGACCGCCTCATTGCCATTTACGGGCTGCAGGGCGCCTCACGCCAGATCGCCAGCGACGCCTGGGCGAAAAGCCTGCATCCCGACGACCGCGAGCGTGTGCTTGGCTTGTCGGACCGTAGCGTCGAAAGCGGCAGTGATTTCCAGCAGGAATACCGCATCATCCGCGGCGACGGCGCCGAACGCGTCATCCGCGCCCGCTCGGCCTTCTTCATCGACGGCAACGGCCACCGCAAGCTGATCGGCGCCAACTGGGACGTCACCGAGGAAGTCGCACTGCGCAACGAGCTGCGCCGTGCCAAGGATCTGGCCGAGGCGCGCAACCGCGAGCTCGAAGCCGCCAAGGAGAGCATCGAGCATCTGGCGTTGCACGATTACCTCACCGGCCTGCCGAACCGCCGCTATCTCGACAAGATGCTGGACGAGCGTGCGGCCGAATGCCGGGCCAAGGGCATGGCGATGGCGATCCTGCATATCGATCTCGACCGCTTCAAGCAGATCAACGACACGCTCGGCCACCGGGCCGGCGACGCCATGCTGCAGCATGCCGCAAGCGTGCTGAGAACGTCCGTCCGCGCCGTCGACTTCGTGGCCCGCATCGGCGGCGACGAATTCGTCATCCTCTGCATCGTCGATCCCGCATCGAAGAAGATCGCCAGTCTTGCCGAACGTGTCATCCGCGAATTGCGCAAACCCGTCAGATATGAGGGACACGATTGCCGTTTCGGCGCCAGCATCGGCATCGCCATCGATAGCGGACCGACGCTCGACGCCAAGCAGATGCTGCTCGACGCCGATATCGCCCTCTACCGTGCCAAGGGCCTGGGCCGCAACCGCTTCGAATTCTTCTCGGCCGCTGCCCGCCGCGACATCATCTCCGCCAAGCACCTTGCCGACGAGATCTTGATCGGTCTTGAGCGCAATGAATTCGTGCCTTTCTATCAGCTGCAGTTCGATGCCCGCACGCTCGATGTCGCAGGCGTCGAAACACTTGCCCGCTGGCAGCACCCTGTGCACGGGCTGCTGACGCCCGACCGCTTCCTCGACATTGCAGAGGATCTCGACGTCGTCTCGACCATCGACGCCCTCATCCTGGAGCGTGCCATTGCCGACCGGAAGGTGTGGCTGAAGGACGGGCTGCCGATCCCGAAGATATCGGTCAACGTCTCCGCCAGGCGGCTCGCCGATCCCGATCTGGGCAAAAAGCTCCGCGCCTTGAAGATTGAGCCCGGCACCTTCTCCTTCGAGCTGCTGGAATCGATCTCGCTCGACGATTGCGACGAGGCGGTGGTCGCCAACCTGAAAAAGCTGCGCAAGCTCGGCATCGACATCCAGATCGACGATTTCGGCACCGGCCATGCCTCGATCGTCAGCCTGCTGCGCCTGAGCCCGAAGACGCTGAAGATCGACCGCGAGCTGATCCGCATGCTGCCGCAATCGGCAGAGCAGCGCAAACTGGTCGGCTCGATCATCGATATCGGTCGCTCGCTGAACATCCTCGTCATCGCCGAGGGCGTCGAGACGGCGGAGCATATCCGCATTCTCGAAGAACTCGACTGTGACACGCTGCAGGGCTACGCGCTCGCCCGGCCGATGCCGGCCATGCAGATCCCCTCCTTCATCCGCGCCGGAAGCTGGCGCCACGGGCAAATCGCCGCTCGCGCCTTGCAGGCGCAGCTTCGCCGCGCCCTGCCAGGCAGAGCCGCCAAATAAAAACCTGCATAAGCGGCCCGCCATTTCGCCTTCATTCCACCGTAGAGGAAAAGGCGCTAAACTGGTCTTGCGAATTCATTCGATTCTCTTGGCAGTATTCCGTAAAATCGGAAACCGGGCCGCGAAATCCGGAAACCAGGGAAGGAGCGACAGGCGGATTGTGAAACCATCTCTTTTCCTTTAAGGGGACGCCACGAGATAGATCCACTCGCGCTATCCCAAGAGCGCCAACAACAGAGAATGACCACGATGAACCGTCGCCGCCGTATCTACGAGGGCAAGGCAAAGATTCTGTATGAGGGCCCGGAACCGGGTACTTTGATCCAGTTCTTCAAGGACGATGCCACTGCCTTCAACAAGAAGAAACACGAAGTCATCGATGGCAAGGGCGTCCTCAACAACCGCATCTGCGAATATATCTTCAGCCATCTGAACAAGATCGGCATCCCTACTCATTTCATCCGCCGGCTCAACATGCGCGAGCAGTTGATCAAGGAAGTGGAGATGATCCCGCTGGAGATCGTCGTGCGCAATGTCGCGGCCGGTTCTCTCGCCAAGCGGCTCGGCATCGACGAAGGCGTCGTGCTGCCGCGCTCGATCATCGAATTCTATTACAAGTCCGACGCGCTCGACGATCCGATGGTCTCCGAAGAGCACATCACCGCCTTCGGCTGGGCAAACCCCGCCGAACTCGATGACATCATGGCGCTTGCCATTCGCGTCAACGACTTCATGACCGGCCTCTTCCTCGGCGTCGGCATCCAGCTCGTCGATTTCAAGATCGAATGCGGCCGCCTCTTCGAAGGCGATATGATGCGCATCATCCTCGCCGACGAGATCTCGCCGGACAGCTGCCGGCTCTGGGATATCGAAACCCACGAGAAGATGGACAAGGACCGCTTCCGCCGTGACCTCGGCGGGTTGCTCGAAGCCTATTCCGAAGTCGCGCGCCGTCTCGGCATCATCAATGAAAACGAGCCTGTGCGCGGCACCGGCCCGGTTCTCGTCAAGTAAGGCAGGAAAGACAAAGTGATCAAGGCTCGTGTCACCGTCACGCTGAAAAACGGCGTTCTCGATCCGCAGGGCAAGGCTATCGAGGGTGCGCTTGGCGCCCTCGGCTTCTCGGGCGTCGGCCATGTAAGACAAGGCAAAGTCTTCGACCTGGAATTGGAAGGCGCCGACAAGGGCAAGGCCGAGGCTGACCTCAAGGCCATGTGCGAAAAACTGCTCGCCAACACGGTGATCGAGAATTACGCAATCGCGATCGACTGATGATCACAGACCCGTCGTCTGGCGGACTTTGAGGATTTGGCGTCATGATGAAAGCAAAGCTGGAGACGGAAGTCTCGAAATATATGAGCTATGTTTTGCGTCATGCGCCTGATGCCGCGGGCTTGACGCTTGATAGCGAGGGTTGGGTGTCGTTTGACGAACTCGAAAAAGCGTTGGCGTCGAAATACGACGTTTCCCGCGCCGATATCATCGAGATTGTCGAGAACAATCCGAAGAAGCGCTTTACGCTTACCGATAACAGAATTCGCGCAAACCAAGGTCATAGCGTCGACGTCGATCTCGCATTGAACCAGGTTGAACCGCCCGCCGCTCTTTTTCACGGCACGTCTCTGACGAACTGGCAGTCGATCGAGCGCGAAGGCTTGAAGAAGATGCAGCGGCACCACGTTCATCTGTCGGCGGATGTCGAAACGGCGAAAATCGTCGCAACGCGCCGCAAGGGTGAACATATCATCCTACGTGTGGACGCGGCCCGCATGTTTTCAGAAGGTCATTCTTTCTTTGTCTCCGACAATGGAGTATGGCTCGCTGAAAGCGTTCCAGTTCAATATCTTTCGCGAAACGCAGGGACCCCATGAAATCAGCCGTCGTTCAACTTCCGGGCCTCAACCGCGACCGCGACATGATCGCGGCCCTGACCAAGATCTCCGGCCAGGCACCGGTAACGATCTGGCAGACGGAAACCGAGATCCCCGATGTCGACCTGATCGTCATCCCCGGCGGCTTTTCCTATGGCGATTATCTGCGCTGCGGCGCGATCGCCGCCCGCATGCCGGTCATGCAGGCGATCATCGACAAGGCTGCAAAGGGCGTGAAGGTGCTCGGCGTCTGCAACGGCTTCCAGATCCTCGTCGAGGCTGGCCTGCTGCCCGGTGCGCTGATGCGCAATTCCTCGCTGAAATTCGTCTGCCGCGAGATCAAGCTCGAAGTCGTCAATGCCGAGACGGACTTCACCCGCGCCTACGCGCAGGGCCAGGTCATCCGCTGCCCGGTCGCCCATCATGACGGCAATTATTTCGCCGACGATGCGACGTTGGCCGCGATCGAAGGCAATGGCCAGGTAGTCTTCCGTTATGCCGAGGGCACCAACCCGAACGGCTCGATCAACGATATCGCCGCCGTCATGAACGAAAAGGGCAACGTGCTCGGCATGATGCCGCATCCCGAGAACCTGATCGAGGCTGCCCATGGCGGCTCGGACGGCCGCGGCCTCTTCGCCTCGGCGCTCGACGTCATCGCCGCCTGAACCTCGGCACTCAAAATCCTCTCATCCGGATCTGGAGCAAGATCGATGCGCCCTCGCCTCTCCGTCGCACACGTCGCCCTGTTGACCGCCATCGCAACCATGGTGGCAGCTTGCCAGACGCCGGCACCGACAGGCCCGAACCGCGCCGCTCTACCGACGATGGAACGCGTGGCGCTCGGCGCCAATGCCTGCTGGTTCAAATCGGGCGATCCGGCCTTTGCAGCCTATAAGCTTGCGCCGGAGCTCAATTCCTTCTCCGGCCGTCCGCGCATCCTGCTCGTCCATAAGGGCAGCCCGGAAAGCCGGCCGCTGCTCGTCGTCCAGGCCGAGGGAAGCCCGTCGCGCCTTCAGGCCTTCGGTCCGATGATGCAGGAACCGGTCGCCGGCCGCATCACCACCGACGTCAATCGCTGGTCCGGCGGCAACAAGGCCTGCAGCTGATCGTCCCGCTGACGGCGCCGCGCGTCTTCCAAGACGCACAAAGGGCGCTGCAACACTTTGAATGCCGGATATTTTTGCTGAAATCGATTCCGTTTTAAGGAATTGTGCAGCAGCTCGAAAGCACGTTCAGTCCCAGAAAAACGACTTGCCGACTTCGCGCGCGGCGTCGGACTGCGACACGCCGATATCCTTGAGCGCGGTCGCAGTCAGCTCCCTCAGCGCGCGCCGGCCTTCCCGCTTCTGATGCCAAAGAAGAATGGCAGCCCAGATCCGGCCCCGGCGTGTCGTCACCTCGGCAGGCGCGGCGGGAAGGATGATCTGCCTCCTGTCTTCGTAAGAGACAATCGGTACAATCGGCATTTTGATCTCAGGTAAGGCAGACATTCCAGGAATCCTCTCGGCTTGCCATTAGAATTGACTCATACTCTTGACCGATACAATGTGCCAATATATACAATTGTCACCATGACAAATTGGCTTCCCGATATTTCCCGCGGTTCCGGGCCGGTCTATCTCCGGCTTGCCGACAGCATCGAATCCGCCATATCAAGCGGCGCCCTGCCCGCCGGCAGCAAACTGCCGCCGCAACGCAACCTCGCCTATGATATCGGCGTGACGATCGGCACGATCGGCCGCGCTTATGCGCTGGTACATGAGCGCGGCCTGGTCGCCGGCGAAGTGGGGCGCGGCACCTACGTGCTGAACCGCTCCGAGACGCAGCCCGGCGAACAGATCGATCCGCTGACTGTCTCGCTCGGCGGCACCCGCGTCCAGGATGCGCCTGCGGACAAGATCCGCTTCGACACGACAGCCGCGCCCGATCTCGGCCAGGGCAAGATCATCGCTGGCATCCTCGCCGAGATCGGTGAGCAGCACCTTGCCGAAATCTCTTCCTATTCCCGGAGTTTCCCGCGCAACTGGTTCGAGGCCGGCCGCCTATGGCTTGCCCGCAGCGGCTGGACGCCGGAGGTCGAAAATATCGTGCCGACGCTCGGCGCCCATGCGGCAGCGATCGCTGTCATCGCCGCCGTCTCAGCGCCGGGCGACAAGATCGTCTTCGAGGATCTCACCTATACCCAGGTTAGCCGCAGCGCCCGCCTTCTCGGCCGCCGCACGCTGACGGTCGATTCCGATGAGCTCGGCGTGATCCCCGAGGATTTCGAGCGGCTCTGTCAGCAGCAGCATCCGAAGATCGCCTTCCTGATGCCGACCGTCCACAATCCAACGCTGGCGATTATGCCCTATGAGCGGCGCGTGGCCATCGCCGCAATCGCCAGAAAACACAGTGTCTGGTTGATCGAGGACGACCTCTACGGCGGCATGGCCGACGACGATACGCCGTTGCTCGCCTCCATTGCGCCCGATCGCACCTTCCTCGTCAACGGCCTGTCGAAATCGGTCGCCGCCGGCGTGCGCGGCGGCTGGGTCGCCTGCCCGCCGCATTTTGCCCAGCGCATCAAGGTAACGCACAGGATGATCACCGGCGGCCTGCCCTTCATCCTGGCGGAGACCTGTGCGCGCCTCGTCGAAAGCGGCGCGGCGCACGAGATCCGCAAGGCAAGTGTCGAGGAACTCTCCCGGCGCGTCCGTCTGGCCCGCGAACAATTGCAGGGCTTCGATTTCGAATCGCACGTACACGCGCCCTTCCTCTGGCTGAAACTGCCGGAGCCCTGGATGTCCGGCACCTTCAAGAATGCCGCCTTCCGCGACGGCGTGCTCGTCGACGACGAGGACGAGTTCAAGGCGGCGCGCGGAGAGAGGCCCTATCATCGCGTTCGCATCGGTTTTTCCTCGCCGAAGACCGGGCAGGAACTGATCTCGGGCCTGATGATCCTGCGCCGTCTGCTGGAAAACGGCGGCTCCGCCTATGATGGCGAAATATGACGTGTTGCAAATACACGCCATAAATCGGAAAAAACGCTGACGCCTATTCGGAGCGCTTTACCGACTCAACCTCCATGTTACCTCTTGGTTGTTCCCGTCTGACGCGAATCAAAGGACAGCAAATGAGGGTCGACTTCGGAAAGATCGCGTTGCGTTTTTTGGGTATGGCATCATTAGCAGCGGCAGCCGCCATCTCGGTTGCGGGCTCGGCAACTGCCGGCGAGCAGATATTTGATGAATTACGCTTCGGCGTCTCGGCCTCGGTACAATCGGGCCATTCCAGAGAAGACGGCGTCTTTCCGGAGATTACCGCTCTCTTCGATCCCTTCGGCTACGATACGGCGGTCGGCTGGCAGCAACAGCTGCTGCATCCTCGTGTGCATCTCGGCACCTCGATCGGCACGTCAGGCGAGGCCACCCAGTTCTTCACCGGATTCACCTGGACGGTCGATTTCAACGAGAAGCTTTTTGCCGAAGCCGGCTTCGGCGGCGTCATTCATACCGGCGAGCTCGACGGCGATGATGACGGCCCGGAACTCGGCTGTCGCGTCCTTTTCCACGAATATCTGGGCGCCGGCTATCGTTTCAACGCCCACTGGAATGTGATGGCCCAGGTCGCCCATTCCTCGCACGCCAATCTCTGCGACGGGCCAAACGACGGCATGACGCGCGCCGGCTTGCAGGTCGGCTACAAATTCTGAGAGTCCGTTCGACAAT
Source organism: Rhizobium sp. CB2179 (assembly GCF_057653455.1). Lineage (NCBI taxonomy): Bacteria > Pseudomonadati > Pseudomonadota > Alphaproteobacteria > Hyphomicrobiales > Rhizobiaceae > Rhizobium > Rhizobium sp. CB2179. Next base: position 2,093,068 of record NZ_CM172781.1, read on the forward strand.
TTCAGCGGGTTGGCCGACGGATGATTGAACTGCTCATTACGGCCGTCTGATCGGCCATCGGCAGGCGGGAACCGTTCAGTCCCATGTGGGACGAACAGGCTTCAACTCGCCCTGACAAGCAGCAGCGACGCAGTCCGCCAGGCTGCCAAACCGAAGCGCCTTACCCGTCAATCCAGGACCGTAGTGAGCGAACTTCGCGGAATTGGTGATAATTGTATCGACCGATTTTGGGATGACAGGCTCCGCAAGTGTGCACCAGCACGCATCGGTTACGAATTCTACGCCGAAGTCCGACAATTTGCCGACGAGATTCGCAGCGGAAGCCCTTTCGAACGTCGCACGGTTGCAGGTAACCAGAACCTTGACGTCGGGATGTTTCGCCAAGCCTTCGCAGAGCGCGGCCAGCCGCTCGCATTCGTCGAAAGAGAAATGGGGATTGCCCAGCGCAACGAACTCGATGGCATCCACAGACCCGCCGTTGAGTTTCCTCCACTCCGCAACGACGTCCTTGGGACAGATTTCGTAGCTCGCCTTGATGTTGCTTCCGACAATGCTCTCAAGGCTGTCGGCCTCCGGCGTGACACCGACGATATGGAACATCGGAGAGCCTGATGTCGTCGCAAAACCCGCCCCGAACGCCTTTAGGTCGTCCAGATTCGGCTTCCAAGTCTCGAGGCCGATCACGACCGGAATTTCATCTCCGACAAGCTTGCCGATGTGGTAGCCGAGAATGGGGTAGACCATGTCATCCCACGACACGAAGCCCGACACATTGACCACGAGGCTGGCGCGCCTGTTGTCGGCGATATGCGGCCCGGTCAGCGGCGCGCGCCCGGTGAGAGCGATGCACAGATCCAGGTAGTCAGGATACTTGGCAGTGCGAGCACCCAAAACACTGTTCGCGAATACGACGGCGTTCGACTCCGCCCAGGCCACCTGCTCACCCTGCCTGGGTGCGGACGACAGCTGATAGGGCGCGCAGGTGAACGTCTTTCGTGCTCCCATGGAGGCGTAAGCCTCACCCAATTCGGATGCGGGTCCGGCGACGCCGGGAGACACGCCCTGCTCCCGCCAACGCATCTGGTCCACCGATATCGAGTTCAGGGTCGTTGGAACGACAACCCTACCCTCCCAGTCCCGCATGCGTTTCGCGAATTCCAGGCTGGTCGGCCCGGTGTAGATGCAGCCATCGATGTGGACCTGGGAGATGTCGATAAGTTCCGTCGCTCCCTGAATTTCAGCCATGCGCGTCGTGGCCCTCATTGCCACCTGCACAGCCTTGCCCATCTCCCCGTTCAAAGCCGACCGATCCCTCGATGTCAGCGCTATCGAATTTCCATAGGTGCGATCGGCGGCATCGAAACCGGGGGCGGTTTCGATCCAGCTCGCGATGACCTTGTCGCCGATGAGGGTGACTTCAGGGATAGAGTGCAGCTCGGCGAAGTCGTCTTCGGAGAGCTGGACAACGGGGATCGATCGGCCGAACACTTCGTCAGCGACGATCACTCCGAGCGACAGTATTTCCTCCTGGCGCGAGACCACGATGCCGGCGGGAGCGTGCCCGTTCATGATCAGCTCCATAAGCACGCTGCTGCCCGTACACGAACCGCGTCCGCCGGGGATGGCGAGAATCTTTCCTGTCAGGACCTGTGTCGACAGGGGATGGTGACGGTCGATGACTTCTCCCGTCTGGGAGTCGACGCCGCCCCAGAAGCTGAGCGCCGTGTCGCTGAATACGATCGACCCCGTAGCGAAGCCAGCGACAAGCGCGCGCCCGGCAAACACCTTTTCGTCTGCCTGTTGTTGTATGTCCGGCATTGTATCTCGATACCATCAACCAAGAAGAAAAGTTTCCTATAGGAAACATCAGCGGCACACAAAAGCTGAGGCCGGAGCCTTGCCCCATTGCTATCGATCGACAACCGAAAGCAAGTTGTCAAACAGACTTTGAGAAGCAGCCGCCTTTACCCAAGACAAAGAAGTCGCCCGCCCTCTGTTGACGGCGGGCATTTTCCTGTCGCGCGCCGTCGCTACATAAGCTAAAGACAGCGCAAAACGCGCCAGGGACTTTCCGCTCATGACCATTTCAAACACCATCCCGATCACGCCGGAACTCATCGCACGCCATGGCCTGAAGCCTGACGAGTACCAGCGTATTCTGGATCTGATCGGCCGCGAACCGAGCTTCACCGAGCTCGGCATCTTCTCGGCCATGTGGAACGAGCACTGCTCCTACAAATCCTCGAAGAAATGGTTGCGCACGCTGCCGACCAAGGGGCCGCGTGTCATCCAGGGCCCGGGTGAAAATGCCGGCGTGGTCGACATCGATGACGGCGATTGCGTCGTCTTCAAGATGGAGAGCCACAACCACCCCTCCTATATCGAACCTTATCAGGGCGCTGCGACCGGCGTCGGCGGCATCCTGCGCGACGTCTTCACCATGGGTGCGCGCCCGATCGCCGCGATGAACGCGCTGCGCTTCGGCGAGCCGGATCATCCGAAGACCCGCCATCTCGTTTCCGGCGTCGTTTCCGGCGTCGGCGGCTACGGCAATTCTTTCGGCGTACCGACGGTCGGCGGTGAGGTCGAGTTCGACGCCCGCTACAACGGCAATATCCTGGTCAATGCCTTTGCCGCCGGCATCGCCAAATCCAACGCCATCTTCCTGTCCGAAGCCAAGGGCGTCGGTCTTCCGGTCGTCTATCTCGGCGCCAAGACCGGCCGCGACGGCGTCGGCGGCGCGACGATGGCATCGGCCGAATTCGACGAATCGATTGAAGAGAAGCGCCCGACCGTACAGGTCGGCGACCCCTTCACCGAGAAATGCCTGCTGGAAGCCTGCCTCGAGCTGATGCAGACCGGGGCGGTCATCGCCATCCAGGACATGGGTGCAGCCGGCCTTACCTGCTCCGCCGTCGAAATGGGCGCCAAGGGTGATCTCGGCATCCTGCTCGAGCTCGACAAGGTGCCGGTGCGCGAAGAGAGAATGACGGCCTACGAGATGATGCTGTCTGAAAGCCAGGAGCGCATGCTCATGGTGCTGCAGCCGGAGAAGGAACAGGAAGCCAAGGCGATCTTCGTCAAGTGGGGCCTCGATTTCGCTATCGTCGGTAAGACGACCGACGACCTGCGCTTCCGCGTCATGCATCAGGGCGAGGAAGTCGCCAACCTGCCGATCAAGGATCTCGGCGACCAGGCGCCGGAATATGACCGCCCCTGGCGCGAATCCGGCAAGCATGGCCCCCTGCCCGCCAATCTCGTCGCCGCACCCGAGGATTACGGCCAGGCGCTGCTGCAACTCGTCGGCTCCGCCAACCAGTCGAGCCGCCGCTGGGTCTATGAGCAATACGACACGCTGATCCAGGGCAATTCGCTGCAGCTGCCGGGCGGCGATGCCGGCGTCGTGCGTGTCGACGGCCATCCCTCCAAGGCGCTCGCCTTCTCTTCCGACGTTACTCCGCGTTATGTCGAGGCAGACCCCTTCGAAGGCGGCAAGCAGGCGGTCGCCGAATGCTGGCGCAACATCACCGCGACAGGCGCCGAGCCGCTCGCCGCCACCGACAATTTGAACTTTGGCAATCCCGAAAAGCCCGAGATCATGGGCCAGTTCGTTCAGGCGGTGAAGGGTATCGGCGAGGCCTGCCGTGCGCTCGATTTCCCGATCGTCTCCGGCAACGTTTCGCTCTACAACGAGACCAACGGTGTCGCCATACTGCCGACCCCGACGATCGCAGGCGTCGGCCTGCTGCCGGATTGGCGCAAGATGGCCCGCATCGGCAGCGCCAACGATGGCGATAAGGTCATCATGATCGGCGTGGACGGCAGCCATCTCGGCCAGTCCGTCTATCTCCGCGACGTGCTTTCCAGCCGCGAAGGTCCGGCACCGGAGGTGGATCTGTTTGCCGAGCGCCGCAACGGCGATTTCGTTCGCTCCGTCATCCGCAACGGCCAGGCAACCGCCTGCCACGACATTTCCTCCGGTGGCCTTGCCGTGGCGCTCGCCGAAATGGCGATGGCCTCAGGCAAAGGCCTGACGATCGATCTGAGCGAAGGCAAGGGTGAACCGCATGCGCTGCTTTTCGGCGAGGATCAGGCCCGCTACGTCCTGACCTTGCCTGCCGATGTCGCCGATTTCGTCTGCGTCAATGCAGAAGGTGGCGGCGTTCCCTTCCGCCGTCTCGGCACGGTCGGAGGAACGGCGCTCGTCGTCGGCGATCTCATCTCGCTGCCGATTCAGCAATTGCGCGATGCCCATGAATCATGGTTCCCTGATTTCATGGAAGGCCGCGGCGAACTTGCCGCTGCGGAATGATGCGCAAGGAGTAACGATCATGGCCATGAAACCCGGCGATATCGAAGATATGATTAAGGCTGGGATTCCCGGTGCCAAAGTGACGATCCGCGATCTGGCGGGCGACGGCGATCACTACGCCGCGGAAGTCGTCGCCGAAGCCTTCCGCGGCAAGAGCCGCGTGCAACAGCACCAGATGGTCTACGAGGCGCTGAAGGGCAATATGGGCGGCGTGCTGCACGCGCTGGCGCTGCAGACCTCCGCGCCGGAATAGAGCCCGACGCAATCCCGATGACGATGCCCGGCTCTCAGCCGGGCATTCTCTTTTCGTCGGGATCGGCAAAGACCGAGGCCGGCAACGGTCCCGCGGTCATCAGCGTGAAATCAAACGCCGCCTTGAGGTCCGGCCCAAGCACATATTGCCGGTGGACGCGCAGCTGGTCCTTGCGGATCTTGCGGTAGTGCTCGCGCGTCAGCATCTGCTTGACGCGGATCAGGATCATCTTCGCCTGAGGCGCATCCCCATGGCCGGAGACGGCAACGACCGGCACCTTGTAGAAATTGATCGAATCCGTCAGGCACTGCACATCGAGCCAGGAAATCTCGGGACAGCGGGCGATCAGCCCGACGCGGGCGCGAAGCAGCGTGGCCGATGACATGAGCACACATTGAAGGATGGCGCTGCCGAGTGTGGCAAACACCACGCGCTTGCCGTTGAATATCTCCGGCTCCCTTTCCAGCAATATGCCGATGACATGGGCGGCGACGCTCGATCCCATGCTGTGCGAGGAGATCACATATTCGTCCGCCTCCTCGTCAAGCGCCTTGCGCACGGCAATGGCCTGGTCTTCCAGCCAGCCGTTGAAATCGGCCCGGTCCATGCGGCCGAGCGCCACGGCCATTTTCCAATCGGCGAAGAGATGCAGCGTATGGAAACGTTCGGAAAACGGCAGGAAGGCAAATATGAAGAAACAGAGCGCCAGCGGCCCGCTCCAGAGCATGTGCCATGGCGAAAAGCTAAGAGCATAGGGCAAGATGGCGATTTGCGCCGTCAGCGCGATCGCCAGCGCCGTCAGCAGGAACGGGAAGAGGAAGAACAGGCCAAAGCGCCAGGCGTGGCGGAAATATCCCCGCATCCCGCCTTCCAGCATGATCTCGGCGCAGCTTCGGAAGCCTGCGATGATCTGGCTCAGCGTGTTGCCGCTGCGCAGCCTGCTTACCAGCGCATCATGATCGATCATGTGGATCCGGCTCTTCGTCTGCCAGCCGGGGGAGCCGATCCCTGGTTCGAGCGTCGCCGACACCCCAGCCGTCGTCACCTCAAAACTGACCGGATCGCTCCCCTCGTCTGCTGCCCCCGACTCGACCGAATAGCCCCAGACGGCGGCACTCTGCCTGGCCGAACGCTCGTAGCGCGCCCTGTGGGCAACGCCGTCGAGCGGCTCGAAGCCCGTGAAATGCAGGACGACCCGCTTCTCGATCAGTTTCATTCCACTCTTCCGGCCGGGCGAATAGCCGGCATGTTGCTGCGATCCAGCTGCTGCGCCACTGATATCAGCAAAAAAGCAGCTATGGTCTCGAAGCCGTCTTGCTAACCGAACTCTTCCGGAATTCAATAGCAGCCATGTCGTTTCCATCACGAACGGAGGGGTTTTGTGGCCGACCTAGTCAAAGAATTGATATCAGGCGTCGTCGACAGCGTGCTGAAGGAGATCCTGAAGAAAACGACCGGCCGCGTCACGACGAAGCGCAAAAGGCGTAAGACACGCCCCGCCGCGACAACGAAGGTTGCGCGCAAGACGACCTCGGCCAAGCCTAAGCTAGCCCGCAAACAGGTCAGCAAGCGCCGCACCGCCGCTGGTCGCAGCCGCCAGCGACGCAGCTAAGGCACGATCAAAAGTGAGCGGTTTCGGACGAATTCTGCGGCGCTGTTGAGGGCCTGAACCGATGATGCGCATTGTGAAAATCATTCTCGCGACAGTCGTCGCGATCTGTCTCATCGCCGTTGCCGGCGTCTATGCCCTGTCGGAGATGCGTCTCTCCAGGACCTATGACGTCGCAGCGGCCGATTTCACCGTCAAAACGACGCTGTCTGCCGAAGAAGCCGAACGCCGCGCCCGCACGCTGATGTGCGGCGGCTGTCATCACGACGCCGGCTATGTGCTGCTCGACGAGCCGGGCGTCGGCCGGATCGTCGCGCCGAACCTGACCCGCTTCGTGCCGATGTACAGCGACGCGGAACTCGTTCGCCTCATCCGCCATGGCGTCAAGAAGGACGGCAACGGTGCCGTCATCATGCCGGCGAGCAACTTCGCCAATATCAGCGACGACGACATGGCAGCAATCATCACCTGGCTGCGCAGTCTGAAGCAACTGCCCGACGCCGTCGAAGGAACGACACAGTGGGGACCGCTCGGACGCATCGGCCTGGCGCTCGACAAGATCCCTTTCGAAGCCGATCTGGTGCCGGCTGTCATCACCCCTGCCGCCACTCGCCCGGCCGATATCGGCGAATATGCCTTCAAGACGGGTTGCGGCCATTGCCACAATCTCGATACGGCAAAACAGTCGGAAGCCTTCCTGGCGCCGGCGCTTAAGCCGCTGGCGCAATTCTATTCGGCTGCCGATTTCAAGACGCTGCTGCGCACCGGCAAGGGTGTCGGCGGCCGCGATCTCGGCGTGATGACGGAGGTTTCCCAATGGGACTTCAGCCATTTCACCGATGTTGAAATCGAACAGATTCAGACCTATCTCGCCCGTCGACCGTAACGCGACGGCAACAACCCGGCAGCGGCCTGCCCGAACTGGTCTTTTTTTGGTTCGGGCGGCTGGAATTCCTGCTGTCGCATGCTATCTAAAGGCAACGATTGAAACGGTGGGCCTTTAACCCGCCTGTTGAAAGGATTAGGTACCATGAGCGGCATTCACGAATTCATCGACAACGAAATCAAGAGCAACGACGTCGTCCTCTTCATGAAGGGCACGCCGCAGTTTCCGCAGTGCGGTTTCTCCGGGCAGGTCGTGCAGATTCTCGATCACATCGGCGTCGACTACAAGGGCGTCAACGTGCTCGCCGATTCGGAAATCCGCCAGGGCATCAAGGAATACTCCAGCTGGCCGACAATCCCTCAGCTTTACATAAAGGGTGAATTCGTCGGCGGTTGCGACATCGTCCGGGAAATGTTCCAGGCTGGTGAACTGCAGCAGCATCTCCAGGAAAATGGCATCGCCGTGCGCGCCGCCTCCTGACCGGTCACCGGACGTCCGCCCGGTTTCCAAATCTGTTTCTTGAGTTCGAGGCGCTGCGGCCAGCAGCGCCTTGACCTGTTTCTGGGAATTTCATTGTGACAGATTCTTCACAAGCCGTGTCCGCGGGCCGCCTGCCCATGGGCAAGCGAGAATTCATCGCGCTCGCCGCCTTCCTGATGGCAATCAATTCGCTGGCGATCGACATCATGCTCCCGGCCTTGCAGCAGATCGGCGCGAGCCTCGGCGTCGAGAGCGAGAACCACCGGCAATTCGTCGTCTCCTCCTATCTGCTCGGCTTCGGCTGCGCCCAGCTTTTCTACGGACCGCTTTCCGACCGCTTCGGCCGCCGCACGCCGCTGTTGTTCGGCCTCGTCGTCTATATCGTTTCGGCCATCGGCATCGTCTTCGTTCCCTCCTTTGCCGGTCTGTTGGTGCTGCGTTTCGTCCAGGGCATCGGCTCGGCCGCCACCCGCGTCATCACCATCTCCATCGTCCGCGATATCTATGGTGGACGGCAGATGGCCGAGGTCATGTCGCTGATCATGATGGTCTTCATGATCGTGCCGGTGATTGCGCCCGGCACCGGCCAGATCGTCATGTTCTTCGGCAACTGGCACCTCATCTTCCTGTTCATCGCCACCATGGCGACTGCTATCGCCGTCTGGGCCTATCTGCGCCTGCCGGAAACCCTGCATCCCGCCAATGTCAGGCCCTTCACCGCCCGCTCGATCTTCGGCGCCTTCAAGCTGGTGCTGACCAATCGCGTCGCGCTTTGCTACACCATCGCCAGCACCTTCATCTTCGGCGCGCTGTTCGGCTTCATCAATTCAGCCCAGCAGGTCTATGTCGGCATTTACGATCTCGGCGTCTATTTCCCCTTCGCCTTTGCCGGCGTGGCGATCTTCATGTCGCTGTCGTCCTTCTTCAATTCGCGCTTCGTCGGCAAGCTCGGCATGCGGCGCCTGTCGCATGGCTCGCTCATCGGCTTCATCGCCATCAACACCATCTGGCTGATCGTCCAGATGGCGAGCACCGAGCCGATGCCCTTCGCTTTGTTCATCTCCTTCTTCGGCCTTTCCATGTTCCAGTTCGGCTGGATCGGTTCGAACTTCAATTCGCTCGCCATGGAGCCGCTCGGCCATGTCGCTGGCACCGCTTCCTCGGTCCTCGGCTTCATGAGCACGGTCGGCGGCGCCATCATCGGCGCCGGCATCGGCCAGGCCTTCGACGGCACTGCACTGCCGATGGTCGCCGGTTACTTCGTCGTGTCGATCATCGGGCTCGTCTTCGTGCTGATCGCCGAGAAGGGCCGCCTCTTCCAATCGCAGAATCCAGCCGTCTGAACGGCTGGCCTCCTTCGCATCCGGGATTTCACCACATGACGCCGCCGCATAAACCGCACCAGGAAAACCAGGGCTCCCGCCGCATCGGCATGGGCTTTGGCGAATTCGTCGTTACCATTGCCATCATGACCGCCAGCGTCGCTATGGCGATCGACAGCATGCTGCCGGCATTGCCCAATATCGGCCATTCCCTCGGCGTCACCAATACCAACGACGCGCAGCTGATCATCGGCGTGTTCTTCTTAGGCTTCGGCGTCTCGCAGATCTTCTTCGGCAGCCTTTCGGATACGTTCGGCCGCCGCAACATCCTGCTCGGCGGCTTGGCCTGCTATATTGTCGGAATGTTTGCCGCTGCAGCGACCGGCAGCTTCGAAATGCTGCTCGTCATGCGTTTCGTTCAGGGTGTGGGCGGTGCTGCGGTGCGCATCACCACCATGGCCATGGTACGCGACTGCTTCGGTGGCCGCGAAATGGCCCGTGTAATGTCCTATGTGATGATCGTCTTCATGATCGTTCCGATCGTTGCCCCCTCCGTCGGCCAGCTCATCATCCTCTATGCCAACTGGCACTGGATCTTCATCCTGCTGGGGATCATCGCTACCGTCCTGTTCGTCTGGGCTTTCCTCCGGCTGAAGGAATCGCTGCCGCCGGAAGAGCGGCTGCCGCTGTCGGTCGGCTCTGTCGTGGATGGTTTCAAGACCGTGCTCACCAACCGCATCACCTGCGGCTACATGATCGGCCTCACCATGTTCACCGGCGTCATCAGTGCCTATGTGATCTCGGTGCAGCAGGTCTTCGGCGAGGTCTATGGCCTTGGCGACTGGCTGCCGATCGCCTTTGCGGCCACCGCTGGCGGCATCGCCGTCGCCAATTTCGCCAACGGCTTCTTCGTCCGCAAATTTGGCATGCGCCGTATCTCGCACGCTGCCCTGCTGATCTTCACGGCGCTGTCGGCTATCGGCTTTTTCTATTCGCTGGCCGGCAAGCCGGATTTCGCCATCGCCTACGGTATCTTCACCATCGTACTGATGATGTTTGCCCTGATCGCCACCAATTTCACCGCCATCAGCCTCGAACCGATGGGTAATCTCGCCGGCACGGCGACCGCCATCACCGGCTTCGTCTCGACGACGGCCGGCGCCATCCTCGGCGGCCTGGTCGGTCAGATGTTCAACGGCACGGTGCAACCGCTCTTCGGCGGCTTCGCGCTGTTCGGCGCGGTGACGATCGCAGCCACCCTCTGGGCCGAAAACGGCAAGCTGTTCACCCACCCCGGCGACAGCCCGCAACTCGATCCGGGTGCAGCCCATTTCTGAAATGGGAAATCTGCTTGACCGGCTGGTCTCCGGCGGCATTACATTATGTGGCAAACTCTGCCGTTTCTGAATCTGGAAGCCCCTGGACGAAGGAGCCTGATTTTGGATGCAGAATATCAACGTCTCCCTCCGCCATTGCAGGGAGAGTTACTTCAAGTCAAACCGGATGCCAGCACCGGCGTAGTGGTGCTCGGCGGCTCCAGTGGCCGGGTCGATGTGGCCCGCGCGAGGTTGTTTGCGAGCCAGGGGGCAACGGTCATAGCGCTTCGCTGGTTCGGCGGCGAAGGCCAGGTGCCAGGCATTTGCGAGGTGCCGCTAGAAACGTTTTTCTCTGCCACCGACTACCTGGTGGGGCTGGGCTGTAAACGCATCGTCCTGGTGGGAACCTCGAAAGGCGCCGAAGCTGCGCTGCTCACGGCCGTATGCGATCCGCGCGTCAGCGCGGTCGTCGCCATGAGCCCTTCCTCAGTCGTATGGGGAAATATTGGACCAGGGCTTGACGGCATCAGTTGGCCCGAGCGCTCGTCGTGGACATTGCGAGGTACACCGCTTCCTTTTGTTTCGTCGGCCCCAGAATGGTTGCGAGAATACAGAGACGGGCTCGTTGCCTATCGCGGCCTGTTCGAACGATGCCTTCGGGTGCACGAGTCTGAGATCGAGGCAGCGGCTATCCCATTGGAGAGAACGAATGCCGAAATTCTGCTCGTAGCAGGATGCGATGACGCGCTCTGGCCATCAGACGAATTTGCCGCATCACTTGTTCGGCGGCGCGCAGCTTCAGGCTTGCTCACCCAGCTTATCTTGGGAGAACACGCGGGCCATCGCATTCTGCTGCCGGGCGAAACCACTTCCCGATCATCGCTACGCGCTCATGGTGGAAGTGACGAGGCCGACGCCCAGTTGGGACGACTGGCGTGGGAACACATCCTCGCTGTCCTATAGCATGAGGGCAGCAGGAAAGGCTCTACGCTTTAAGGCGAGTGTTCAGACCGTAAAAACCTCACGCCGCAACACGTCCCACGAGGCCTTGTCGGGGGTAATCAGCAGCCCGCCGTCGAGATGATGCGGCAGGTAGGGCGAGCCGTCGAAGCGCGCCGCATAGGCGCCGGCCTCCTGCGAGATCAGCGTGCCGGCAAGGTGATCCCAGGGCATCAGCTTGTTGTACATGAGGTAATGCACATGACCGCCGGCAAAGGTGCGGTACTCGTGGGCAGCGCAGCGGTAATTGGTGAGGAAGCGCACCTTGGCGAGATTGCCGAGCACCTCGGCGCGCTTCTCCTTCGGCAGGTAGCCGGTCGAGGCCATGCCGACCATATGCTCCAGTCCCACGGGAGCTGCAACCGAGAGCCGCTCGGCGCCGCCATCCGGCCGCCGCAGCCAAGCGCCGCCGCCCTTTTCGGCCATCACCCAGTCGTCGCCCATCGGGTCGTAGATGATGCCGGCAACCGTCTCGCCATTAGAGATGACGGATGCCATCACGCCGAAGGCCGGGATGCCGGCGGCAAAATTGAAGGTGCCGTCGACCGGATCGACGACGATCGCGAGATCGGCATGTTCGAGGCTGCTGAGCAAATCAGGATCGGCCGCGACCGATTCTTCGCCGAGGAACAGTGCGCTCGGCCAGAGTTGCGCAGCTTCCGCCTTGATCATCCGCTCGGCCTGCTCATCGGCCTCGGTGACGAGATCGGTCGCCTCGCTCTTGGCGCGTACGTCGTCCTGACCAAGCCGGCGGAAGCGCGGCAGGATCTCTGCCTTCGCCGCGCGGCGCAGCAGATCGGCCAGAACGGTCACGTCGACAGTCGAAGTCATGTCAAATCCTCACGCTTAGGTCTCTCAGGAGAAGCTTGAATCAGATGCCGACGATCTCGCGCCGAATGAGCTGCCAGCTCTCCCGGTCGGGCGCAGAAATGATGCCACCCGTCGTCTCGCCCGGGCGATAGGGCGTGCCGTCGAATTTCGCCGTATGGCCGCCGGCCTCCTGATGCGCCAGCACGCCGGCCAGGTGATCCCAGGGCATCAGTTTCGTATGGCCGATGAAATGCAGCTTGCCGGAGGCGACCATCCAATATTCGTAGGCCGAGCAGTTGAAGGCGAAGGTCATCCGGATCTTCGCCATATTGGCGCAGATACGCGAACGATCCGGCTCGTCCATATGCCCCCACGACATGCCGCCGACCATTTGGTTCAGGCTAGCAGGCTCCGCCACCTTCAGCTTTGTCGATTGCCCGTCCTGGCGCGTCAGAAAGGCGCCTGCCCCCCTGATCGCGGTCACTGTGTCGCCGAGAACGGGATCGTGAATGATGCCGGCGACCGTCTCGCCCTTGATCGTCACTGCCAGCATCGTCCCGAAGACGGGAAGCCCAGCGGCGAAATTGAACGTCCCGTCGACAGGGTCGATGACGAAGGCAAGCTCGGCATCGGCAAGGGCCGGCACGACCGACCGGTCGGCGTCATAAGCCTCCTCGCCGACGACGAGCGCTGCGGGAAAGCGCTCTCTCAGCGCCGTGGTGATCCGCTGTTCGGCAAGCAGGTCAGCCTGGGTCACCAGATCGATTGCCGAAGTCTTTTCCGAAACATCGGCAGCGCCGAGATTACGGAAGCGGGGCATGATCTCGGCTAGCGCCGCCTCTCTGACGCAATCGCCGAGAAAGAGAATATCCTGATCTGAAATAGTCATGCGAAATCCTGCCTCATTCAATAGCCTGCCTGCTTACAGCGCCGCGCGTCTTTTTAGACGCGCAAAGGACGCTGTAACACTTTAAATTGCTGCATAATTTTATCCTCAAATCGATTCCGATTTAAGGAATTATGCAGTGCCGGCCTTTCATGAAGGATCGGTGACACCAAGGGTGGAAAAGTCGAAGAGTTTCGGGTCGAGCAGATGCGACGGGTTCACATGCGAAAGCGCCCGCAGCATCGTATCCTTGCGGCCCGGCATGCGCCGTTCGATATCGGCGAGCATGTCCTTCATCGCATTGCGCTGCAGCCCGTCCTGCGAGCCGCAGAGATCACAGGGAATGATCGGAAACTGCATGGCGGCGGCGAATTTCGCGAGGTCGTCTTCGGCAGCATAAGCGAGCGGCCGGAGCACCATCAGATCGCCCTCGTCGTTCAGAAGCTTCGCCGGCATCGAGGCGAGCCGCCCGCCATGGAAGAAATTCATGAAGAAGGTTTCGAGAATGTCCTCGCGGTGGTGGCCAAGCACCAGCGCATTGCAACCCTCTTCCCGCGCGACGCGGTAGAGATTGCCGCGCCGCAGCCGCGAACAGAGCGAGCAATAGGTGGCGCCTTCCGGCACTTTTTCCTTCACGATCGAATAGGTATCGCGATACTCGATCCGGTGGTGGACGCCGATCTTGGTGAGATAGTCCGGCAGCACGTGCTTCGGGAAGTTCGGCTGTCCCTGGTCGAGATTGCAGGCGATGAGTTCCACCGGCAGCAGGCCGCGCCATTTGAGATCGAGCAGCAGCGCCAGCAGCCCGTAGGAATCCTTGCCGCCGGAAAGGCCGACCAGCCAGCGCTTCTGGCCCTTCAGCATGTCGAAATCGTCGAAAGCCTGGCGCACCTGCCGCAGCAGCCGCTTGCGCAGCTTGTTGAAGGAGACCGAGCGCGGCGCCTCGGCAAACAGTGCATGGCCGATGTCATCCCCGGCCTCGACGGCTTCCAGATCGTCGGCGATATTGGCTGCGATATTCATTGCTTCGTCCTACAGAAATTCCACACTTGCTCTAGCAGAAACCCGCCTGGCAACACAGCGTCAATCGCCGAAAACCGACCAGCCGGTGCGCGCCGCAAGCATCTCCAGCGCTGCGGCGCCGAGCTGCGAATTGCCAACCTTGTTCAGCCCCGGCGACCACACCGCGATCGAGGCGATGCCAGGCGCCACCGCGAAGATGCCGCCGCCGACGCCGCTCTTGCCGGGCAGGCCGACATGATAGGCGAAATCGCCCGAGCCGTCGTAATGGCCGCAGGTCAGCATCAGCGCATTGATGCGCCGCGCCCGTTTCGGCGAGACCACCGAATGGCCGGTCGTCGGATTGCTGCCGCGCGCCGCCAGGAACAGCCCGGCGCGGGCGAGTTGCTCGCAGCTCATCGACAGCGCGCATTGATGGAAATAGACGCCGAGCACATGGTCGACGGGATGGTCGAGATTGCGGTAGGCGCGCATGAAGTTGGCAAGCGCGAAATTGCGGTATCCCGTCTGCGTTTCCGAGCGCGCCACCTTATCGTCGATGGTGATCGACTCGTCATCGGCGAGATAACGCACGAAACGCAGCAGCTCTCCGATTGCCTCGCGCGGCGCATGGCCGGCCATGACGACGTCGCTGACAGCGATGGCGCCGGCATTGATGAAGGGATTGCGGGGAATGCCGCTCTCGTGCTCGAGCTGGACGATCGAGTTGAAAGCCGATCCGGAGGGTTCGCGCCCGACACGCTTCCACAGCCCCTCGCCGACCTTGCCGAGCGCCAGCGTCAGCATGAAGACTTTCGATATGCTCTGGATTGAGAAGGCGGTATCGGCATTGCCGACCCGATAGACTTTACCGTCGACGGTCACGATCGCCATGCCGAACTGCTGCGGGTCGACCTTCGCCAACTCCGGAATATAATCCGCGACCTTGCCCTCGCCGATCCGCGGCTGGATATCGGCGTAAATGCTATCGAGGGTCGCCTGCAAATCTGCCATTGCTTCTCTCCAGATCGCAAAAAAGCCGCTCGAAAGAGCGGCTTTCCGTATATCGACGCATGCTGTTGTCTCGCAATCGGTTTCGACTGCGCGACGAAGGCATTAACGCGAATAGAATTCGACGACCAGATGCGGTTCCATGACGACCGGGAACGGAACGTCGCTGAGCGTCGGGACGCGGCCGAAGGTTGCGACCATCTTGTTGTGATCGACTTCGATGTAATCGGGAACATCGCGTTCTGCGAGGCTGACGGCTTCCAGAACGATCACCAGCTGCTTCGACTTTTCGCGAACTTCGATGACGTCGCCGGCCTTGCAACGGTAGGAACCGATGTTGACGCGCACGCCGTTGACCGAGACGTGGCCATGGTTGACGAACTGACGGGCAGCAAAGACCGTCGGAACGAACTTGGCGCGATAGACGATTGCGTCGAGGCGCGATTCCAGCAGGCCGATCAGGTTTTCAGAGGTGTCGCCCTTACGGCGGTCGGCTTCGGCGAAGATCGCACGGAACTGCTTTTCGCGCAGGTCACCGTAGTAACCCTTGAGCTTCTGCTTGGCGCGCAGCTGAACACCGAAGTCCGAAAGCTTGCCCTTGCGGCGCTGGCCGTGCTGGCCCGGACCGTATTCGCGGCGATTCACCGGGGACTTCGGACGGCCCCAGATGTTTTCGCCCATACGGCGGTCAATTTTGTACTTGGACGATTCGCGCTTGCTCATCGTATTTCCTTTCAAAGGTTTATGACGGTTTGTTGCCAAACCGCGCGAAGGAAACACGCCCTCCTCTGATCTCTTTCGAGATCTGACAGGATGCTCCAGTTAGCGAACGGGAACGATCCACGGGACATGTCAAATGAAACACCGGACATTGCTGCCCGGTGCTTGCGGCGGTCTTTAGAGGTCCGTCATGAAAATGTCAACAGCGGCAAACCCGGAAAGCGCCACTATTCCGCCGCCAGCGGCTGGTCGCCCGTGTCGGGGGCATTGGCGTCGCCCGGCGCCGTCTGGCAGTCCATATCAGGGAAAGCGACGATACGCTTGCCGGAAAAATCGGCGTGCACGACGATGATGCCCTGCTCCTCGAAATAGCCAAGCAGGCGGCGGGCGCGGCGGGCGGAATGGGTGCCGTAGGCGCGGGCGATGCGGGCGTCCGACGGACACGGCTCGCCGCAGACGGCGGCCTTGGCGAGCATCAGGAAGACGCCCTGCAGGTCGTCGGTGATACCTGACGACAGCGACAGCGCTGTCGCCCAGGCATCGGTCGCAGCTGTCGTCGCATCGACGCCGGAACGCGAGATCGCCACGCGCCGGCGGAAATCCGGCAGCGTGATCGGCGGTCCCGGCACGCGACGCATGCGCAGCCTTACCAGAAAATCCTGGTAGAGTACCGAATCGGTACGGAAGGCGGAGGTGGGATCGGCCAGTATCTCGGCCAGCACGCCGGCAAGGCGCTCTTCCCGCTCTTCGGCGGAGACTTCCACCTGGCTCGCCCTCGCCTCGGCTGGCGCGGCTGACGCTGCCGGCGTCGAGCGCGAGAGTTCGGCCAGGATATCGGTCGTCGGCCGCGGCGCCGGCGGTGCGCGGCGCACCAGCGGCCGCTGGAATTCCTCCGGATCGGGCGTGAAGATCAGGTCTTCGACATCTTGCGGCGCATCCGGCAGCGGCATCAGCTTCGGGCTGGAAGAGCGCGCCGAGGTCTCCACCGCGCCGATCTGGATCGGCAGCGGCCGGCGCGACAGCGCCGGCCCGAGGGCGACGAAATTGCCGCGCTTCAGATCGCGGAACATCTCGGCCTGGCGCCGATCCATACCGAGTAGGTCGGCGGCGCGCGCCATGTCGATATCGAGGAAGGTGCGGCCCATCAGGAAGTTCGAGGCCTCGGCCGCGACGTTCTTGGCGAGCTTGGCAAGCCGCTGCGTCGCGATCACCCCGGCAAGGCCGCGTTTACGGCCGCGGCACATCAGGTTGGTCATCGCGCCGAGCGACATCTTGCGCGCATCTTCCGAGACATCGCCACCGACCGACGGGGCAAACATCTGCGCCTCGTCAACCACGACGAGAACCGGATACCAGTATTCGCGATCGGCATCGAACATGCCGTTGAGGAAGGCGGCGGCAGCGCGCATCTGGTCTTCGAGATCGAGACCTTCGAGCGTAAGCACGCAGGAAACGCGATGCTGGCGAATGCGGTTGGCGATGCCCGCCAACTCCGCCTCAGTGCGCTCGCCGTCGACGACGACGTGGCCGAACCTGTCGCTGAGCGTGACGAAATCACCCTCGGGATCGATGATGACCTGCTGCACCCATTGCGCTGATTGCTCGAGCAGGCGGCGCAGCAGATGCGACTTGCCCGATCCGGAATTGCCCTGCACGAGCAGACGGGTCGCCAGCAGCTCCTCGATATCGAGCGTCGCCGGGCTGCCGGACGCCAATCCCATATCGATGCCAACCTGCACGTCCCATTCCCCTTACAAATTCCCGGCCCGTCTCTATCAGATTCGCAGGCACTGTTGTCGTCAAACCTTTAAGAACCCACAGGAAAGCCAGCCCAGGGAAATAAGGCTTTACACCGCCTCGCGCTCGACGAGGTCGCCCGCCATGTCCTTCTGCGTCGGAATCAGCAAACGTGTGCAGAGCAGGCTGACGAAAAGCGGCGCCAGCAAGACCGCAAGCCCCGCGCGCAAGCCCAGGAGTTCGCCGAGAAAGCCGATGATCGGCGGCCCGATGAGAAAACCGGTCAGGGCTGCGAAGGAAAGCGTCGCAACGCTTGAAGCGGGCGGGCGATCAGTCAGCGAAGCGACGGCCGTCACCGCAAGCGGAAACCCGACCGAGACGCCGACACCGACTGCGGCAAAGCCGAGTAGCGCAAGCGGCGTCGCCGGTGCAAGCAGAACGACGAGCATACCGGCAAGCGAGGCGATGCCGCAGCCACGGGCAATGGCAACCGCGCCGAAACGGCCTTTCATGTAATCACCGCTGAAGCGCCCCGCCGCAACCATGAAAGCGAAAACCGAATAACCGAGGCCGGTTTGTGCTCCTTCTGCATTCATGACATCGCGGAGGTAGACCGCCGACCAATCGGCGATCGCACCTTCGGTCATCGTCACGCCGAAGACGAAGGCGCAAATCCCGAGCAGAGCAAGACTGGGCAGCTTGAAGCCGGTCATTGCCTGCGAATTCTCCGCATGGTGACTTTCCGGCAATTTCGGCAAGCGCAGGCTGGCAATCAGCGCAGCCGGCAGGATAACGATCGCCGTGATCAGGATCGACCAGTGCGGCGAAAGCCCGAGGGCTATGGCACCAACGCCGATCAGGCTGCCGGCCATGATACCGAAGCTCCAGAAGCCGTGGCAGCGGCTCATGATGATCAGCCCCGTCGCCTTCTCCGTCACATCGGCCTCGACATTCATGCCGAGTTCCACCGTCGAAAGCGCAACCCCAACGACAATCAAGGCGAAGAATAGAAGCATGACGCTGGGGGCGAAGGCTGGAAGCGAAACCACGGCAAGAAAGAAGATGAAACCATAGATGATCGCCATGCGCCCGCCGATGCGCGAGACGAGGCGGCCGGCAAACGGCAGGGTGATCAGCGTGCCGATCGGCAATCCCAGAAGTGCGACGGCGAGATCGGCGGTGCCGAGTTCAAGCTTCGCCTGGATATCAGGAATGCGCGGCAACCAGGCGCCAAAGGCTATCGGCTGCAGAAAGAAGATCAGCATGACAAGTCTTTGCAGCGGCACGGCGCATCCCTTTATGTCTTGAGCGGCAAACACCCGCCCGCGATTCCCCACAGAGATGTTGCGCGATGACATCGGTGAAATAAAGCGCGCAGTGCCTTATCGCGTGCTGAGACCGAAACCCTGCATCAGTCGGCGCGTCGCAAAATCGGGATTGCCGGATGTAAAGACGGCAAAGTCGAAATTATCGGGGTGAACGGCATCGGCGATCTGCGGAATGAGTGTGCGCGCCCGCCGGGCAATGGCTTCTGCCGGATCCAGCCAGTCCACCGGCCAAGGCGCCAGTCTGCGGAATAGATTGGCCATGAAGGGATAATGCGTGCAGGCGAGCACGACGATATCGGTCTTGCGGCCTTCCTTCTCGACGAAACATTGGTCGATCTCGGTCAGCACCGCCTCATCGGAAACCGCGTCGCCCCGGATATAGGCCTCCGCCATGCGCGCCAAGTTTTCCGAGCCGACGAGCCGCACATGACATTGCTGCGCAAAGGACTGGATGAGATCGCGCGTATAGGCGCGCTTGACCGTGCCCGGCGTCGCGAGCACCGAGACCAGGCCGGAGCGCGTGCGCTCCGCCGCCGGTTTGATCGCCGGCACGGTGCCGACGAAGGTCATCTGAGGAAAGGCGGCGCGCAGATCGGCACCAACAAGCGTGAAGGCGGTGTTGCAGGCGATGATGCAGACTTCGGGATCGTGCTCCTCGAGCAGCCGGCCGAAAAGGCCGATCACCCGCTCCTTCAGCGCCTGTTCCTCCCAGCCGCCATAGGGAAAGCCGGCATCGTCGGCCACATAGATGAAGCCGCGTTCCGGCATCAGCACGCGCACCTCGCGCAGCACGGTCAGCCCGCCGATGCCGGAATCGAAGACGAGGACGGGTTTCAGCTCATGCGTCGGCGCTGTCATCGGGCGGTGTTTCCTTGGCCGCTGTCGGGAACCGGCCGCCGCGCGGGCTCTTGCGCGAGAAGCGGTCGAGGGAGGAGATGACGCCGCGCAGCACGCTGATTTCCTGCTCCGTGAAGGCCCGGCGGGAGAGTACGGCACGGAGATTGTCGACCATTTTTGGCTTTTTCCCGGCAGGGTGGAAATAACCACGCGCATCGAGCGCCTCCTCCAGCTGGTCGAACAGGCCGAACAGCTGGTCCTTGGTCGAGGGCGTCTGCCCCATTGCCTGGAAGGGCACCGCGCCGAGATCCTCCATGCCTGATTTCATCCACTCATAGGACATCAGCAGCACCGCCTGGGCGATGTTCAGCGAAGCAAAGGCCGGATTGACGGGGAAAGTGACGATCTCGTCCGCAAGCGCCACCTCCTCGTTGGTCAGCCCCCAGCGCTCGCGCCCGAAGAGGATTCCGGTTCCCTCGCCGGCACGAAACCTCGCCCGGAGCGTCTCGGCGGCAATGACCGGCGAACGCACCGGTTTGTAGCCGTCGCGCTCGCGCGCCGTCGTCGCATAAACGAAATTAAGATCGGCGACCGCCTGTTCCAGCGTGTCGTAGACCTTGGTCGCCTCGATGACGTGATCGGCCTTGGAGGCGGTCGCCAGGGCTTTCTCGTTCGGCCAACCGTCGCGCGGATTGACGAGGCGGAGTTCGGCAAGGCCGAAATTCGCCATGGCGCGCGCCACCATGCCGATATTCTCGCCCATCTGCGGCTCGACCAGAATGATGGCCGGCCCTTCGGCCAGAAGTTGACGCTCGCTGTTCGTGCCTGCCATCGTTCTATCCCTGTTTCGAGCGCGCAATAACCTCGCCCGGCGCAAACGGCAAGACATCAGCCTGCGGATAGAGCCTTTCTAGTGCCGAACCGATCATTTCGAGCCCGAGTCTGGCGCCCTCGCGCGACAGCGGCAGGTGCCGCCCTGTCGTCCGCGACGCCTTGCGCTCAATGAAGAAACAGGTCGAGCCGCGCGGGGCCACATCCTTCATCAGCGCTAGATCTGACGCGATCAGCCTCTTCAGCTCGTCGGCCTCGGCCCGCGCTGTGGAACTCTTCGCCAGGATGCGCGCCCAGTAGGTGCAGGAGAGGAAGATCGCCAGCGTCTGGCGAATCTGGCCAGGCCGTGTCACCACCGACCAGGACGAGCCGAGCGGCTTGGCAGCCACCGTCACGTCGCGGTAGCAGGCATCGATCTTCTGCGACAGCGCGATCAGCGCAAAACCGCTCTTGCCTTCGCCGATCGCGCTCAACAACTCGTCCAGCGCCTGGAACCAACGGGCGAGTGCGGCATCAAGCGCGCCACGCGTGCGTGCCGGAAAGACCAGGAAGGCGACCGCCGTTCCGGCCACCGCGCCGATCAAGGTCTCCCCGATGCGGAGTTGCAGGAGATCGAGCGTCAGCACCCCGGTCATGCCGTAGACCAGGCAGAGCACGATCGAGATGAAAAAGGTCATCGTCGCGTAGGAGACCTGCAGGAAATAGAAAGCGAGGAAGATGCAGATGCCGGCGACCGGAATGGCGATGACAGGCTCACCCGAAATCAGCGTCGCCAGCAGGAGGCCGATGGCGATCCCGAACACCGTGCCCAACGAGCGCGACAGCGCTTTCATCGCCGTGTCGCCGCGCGAATCGGTGTTGGTGAAGACGAGGAAGGCGGCAAGCACCGCCCAGAACCAGCGGTCGCGCGACAGAAGCAGGCCGAAGCCCATGGCAAGCGCCGAGGCGAGCGTGATCTGCAGCGCCGAGCGCAGCAGGGGATTGGCGAAAGAAAAGTCGATCGGCTGAGGTTGCGCCGTATCCATGGCGGCATCAATGCCGGAGAAACCGGACGCCTGCCCCTCGCCGATCGCCTGCGTCAGTTGCTGCCGGGCCTTACCGAGCCATCGAAGCGCACGCACGGTCTCGCCCTGCGGCTGGTCCTTGATGGTTTCGGCCATTTCCTCATATCTTCCAAGCTCAACCGCATCCGCCTCGATCACGGCATGCACCAGCGCAAAGGGCGGCGGGCTCTGGAAGCTCAGCACGATCGCGCTCTCGGCAGCAAGATGCGCATCGAAGAGCCGGATCGCCAGCTCTGCGGCGGGATCGGCGGAGGCATCGAAAACCCCGCCGGGCGGCCGTGGAATGAAGGTCTCCGCCATCAGCACCACTTCCTTCAGCCGGTCCTCCAGCTGGCGCAGCTCCTGCCGGTCGGCTTCGCCGATCTCGCCGCCGCCGGCAAGGGCGGCGAGCTTGAAGAGGATCTGGTTGATCCGGCCACGCACGCTTTCGAGCGAGCGCAGCAGGTCGCGCCGCCAATCGTCCGGCAGGAGCACGGCTCTCACCAGATGCCCGAAGAGCACCGAAACGACGGGGCCGATCGCCACATCAGGCAGCTCGGCAAGAGAAGGCCGGAAATAAGACCCCATGAAATAGGAGGTGAAGGCGAACATGCCGATCGCAAAACCGCGCGGCCCGAACACGCGGCCCGCCGATGCGAGCGCGATCACCACCAGGAAGACGAGATCGGAGAGAAAGCGGTGATCTTCGAGGCCCGCCGCGATGGCGACAACGCCAAGGCTTGCGGCACAACCGAAGAGCCGCGTCACCAGTTGTCGCGCATTGCCCTTGTCGCGAACCGCCACCCCGCCCTCGATCGACAGCACGATGCCAAGGCCGAAAGCCGCCGTCGGCAAAGGCAGGATGAACATCTGGATGGCGAGGAGGACTAAAAAGGAGAAAGCGATCGTCAGCGTCACCCGCGAGGCCATCCGCAGGCGCGATAGCGCCGGATCGTTGGCAAGCAGCCAGTCGCGGAACTGAAAACCGGAAAACAAGTGCAAGAGCCCCTCATGCTGCCCAGGGATCGACAGATACCGCCGCAAGAGCGGAAATCAAACCACCCGAGATCGAATCCAGATGCTCTCGAATGTCGCGCGCCTATTGGCCCTTGGCAATCAGCGCCATCGTTGCCTTCAGGGAATCGCGCGCCTGCGTTTCGATATTTTCGGTGACGATATCGTCGATGACGGTTTTGCCGCCCTCTTCGACCACTTGGAAATGAACAGTCGTATAATCCTTGGCGTCAGCAGCGTCCGAGCAGGCGGATTTCTTGAAGCGCACGGTCACCTCGGCCACGCCGTCGACCACAGGCGCTGCCGCCATCGTCAGATCCTCCAGCGGGCAGGCATCCTGGCCGTTGACGATGACGTCGTAGTCGAAGGGCGAAATGCCGTCGTCGTCGATGGCGGGAAATTGCGCCGCCGCCTGGTATTTCGCGACGAAATCGCGGCTGTAGAGATGGTCGAGCCGGCTCGCATCGAAGATGTCGGTCCAGTCGCTGTTATTGTCGGCCCAATTGCTCTTGGTCGCGTCCATGATCTCCTTCACGGGAGCGATGATATCGGCGGCATGGCCGGTGCCGGAAAAGGCAATAAGACATGCGATAACAACGGCGATTGTCTTCATGGTCGAATGTCCGGGGCGGCAGATCGTGGCGGACAATAACCAAATTCCAGCACTTGGCAATGGCGGCAAAAACGCATTCTGAAACCCGTTGCAGCTTTGCGTTCCCGGTTCACAATGCTATAGCGCTCCTCATCACATCACCCACCCGGGACCCCGTCCCCATTCAAGCTCGAACGAGGCAGATACATGAACAAGATCAAGGTCGCAAATCCCGTCGCCGATCTCGACGGCGATGAAATGACGCGCATCATCTGGCAGCTCATCAAGGATAAGCTGATCCATCCGTATCTTGACCTCGACATCGACTATTTCGACCTCTCGGTCGAAAACCGCGACGCCACCAACGACCAGGTCACCGTCGACGCCGCCAACGCCATCAAGAAATACGGCGTCGGCATCAAGTGCGCGACGATCACGCCGGATGAAGACCGCGTCAAGGAATTCAATCTCAAGCAGATGTGGAAGAGCCCGAACGGCACGATCCGCAACATTCTCGGCGGCGTCATCTTCCGCGAGCCGATCATTTGCCAGAACGTGCCGCGCCTCGTTCCCGGCTGGACCAAGCCGATCGTTGTCGGTCGTCATGCCTTCGGCGACCAGTACCGTGCCACCGACTTCCGCTTCCCCGGCAAGGGCAAGCTGACGATCAAGTTCGTCGGTGAAGACGGCACGGTTATCGAGAAGGACGTCTTCGACGCCCCCGGCTCCGGCGTTGCCATGGCCATGTACAATCTCGACGAGTCGATCCGCGAATTCGCCCGCGCCTCAATGATGTACGGCCTGATGCGTAAGTGGCCGGTTTATCTGTCGACCAAGAACACCATCCTCAAGGCCTATGACGGTCGCTTCAAGGACATCTTCGAAGAGGTGTACCAGACCGAATTCAAGGATCAGTTCAAGGAAGCCGGCATCACTTACGAACACCGCCTGATCGACGACATGGTCGCCTCGGCGCTGAAGTGGTCGGGCGGCTATGTCTGGGCCTGCAAGAATTATGACGGCGACGTCCAGTCCGACACCGTAGCCCAGGGCTTCGGCTCGCTCGGCCTGATGACCTCGGTTCTCTTGACGCCCGACGGCAAGACGGTCGAAGCCGAAGCCGCCCACGGCACGGTGACGCGTCACTATCGCCAGCACCAGAAGGGCCAGGAAACCTCGACGAACTCGATCGCCTCGATCTTCGCCTGGACCCGTGGCCTGGCGCACCGCGCCAAGCTCGACGACAATGCCGAGCTCGCCCGCTTCTCCTCGACTCTGGAAAAGGTCTGCGTCGACACCGTCGAATCCGGCTTCATGACCAAGGACCTGGCGCTGCTGATCGGCCCCGACCAGCCGTGGCTGTCGACCACCGCCTTCCTCGATAAGATCGACGAGAACCTGCAGAAGGCCATGGCGTAAGCCGGTCTTTTCGGTATAGCATTGAAACGGCGGGGCTTTCCCCGCCGTTTTCATTTGCGAGGATGAACCGATGACGGCAACCGTGCGCCCGCTCGAAGCCTCTGACCGTGCCGCCTGGGAACCTTTATGGGCTGCCTATCAGCACTTCTATGAAGTGGTCATCCCGCCTGAAACCACCGATCTCACCTGGGCTCGCTTCCACGACCCTGACGAACCGATGCATGCGCTCGGCGCCTTCGACGAAGACGGCCGCCTCGTCGGCATCGTCCATGCCATCTTTCACCGTTCCTGCTGGCTGCCGCAATGGACCTGCTATCTGCAGGATCTTTATGTCGAGAGCAGCCAGCGCGGGCTCGGCACCGGTGCTGCACTCATCGACGCCGTCGCAGATCTCGCGCGCGGAAACGGCGCAGGCAGGCTCTATTGGATGACGCACGAGGCCAACGCGACGGCGCGCCGGCTCTATGACAGCATCGCCGAGCGCTCCGGCTTCATCCAGTATCGCAAGGCGCTCTGACTGCTGCCGAAATTTGACATCAAGGGTTGATAAGTGTTGATTCTCGAAGGGGTGGTTCCGCAAACATAGGAACAACAGGAGGATCTCATGACCGAAGAACTGGTATTCTATACCAACCCGATGTCGCGCGGCCGCATCGCGCGCTGGATGCTGGAAGAGATCGGCCAGCCCTACCGCACCGAATACCTGACCTTCGGCGAGACGATGAAGGCGCCGGAATATCTCTCCGTCAATCCGATGGGCAAAGTGCCGGCGATCCGCCACGGCGATACCGTCGTTACCGAATGCGCGGCGATCTGCGCCTATCTCGCCGAAACCTTTCCCGACAAGGCGCTGGCGCCGAGGCCGGAAGAGCGCGCGGATTACTACCGCTGGATGTTCTTTGCCGCCGGTCCGCTCGAATCGGCGGTGACCATGAAGGCTCTCGGCTTCGAAATTCCGCAGGAACGCCTGCGCATGGCCGGCTGCGGCGGCTTCGGCGACGTGATGAACACACTCGAGAAAGCCGTCTCCGGTTCGACCTACGTCACCGGCGAGCGCTTCACCGCCGCCGACGTCTATGTCGGCTCCCATATCGCCTGGGGCCTCGGCTTCGGCTCCATCGAGAAGCGCCAAGCCTTCATCGACTATTTCGGCCGCATCAACGAGCGCGAGGCCTACAAGCGGGCGAACGCCCTCGATGACGAAGCCATCAAGACCATGCAGGCCGCTTGAGAGCTCGGGGACGCGGCAGATCCGCCGCCCCCCCCAAATAGCGACCTCAGACGAGCGGCATATGAATATCCGTCAGAAGCTCGGTCGGCGACACCTCTCGCGGGTTGTTGAGGTATTCCTCGAACATCACCCTGTCCTTCAACTGCCGGCCGGATTTCGGCAGCCATTCGGCAAAGAGCCACTGATAGGACTTCGGCATATTAGCATAGGGACCCTTGTGGCGCAGCACCGCATAATCGCCGCCGTCGATGGTGCGCCGCTCGAACGGCGCCTCGACCGGCACGTCGGAAGCGCCGGTGACGCAGGCGATCGACCGCAGCTTCTCTTCAGGCACGATGTCGGGATCGTCGAGATAGACGCCGATCATCCGCATGTCGGGCCTGGCGAGGCCGCGAGCATAAAGCGTGCCGAACAGCGTCTCGAAGGCCTCGTCGATATGCATGTAGGAACCGGTATGGGCAACGCCGATCAGCTCGATCGGTCCGATCTCGCGTATGGTAACGTCTAACATTGCTTTGGTCTTTCCGTTGGGTGAGGGTTCAAAGGCTGTATGGCTTCCCTCTTTCCGGTAGCGCGCCGGCGGCATGCCGTAGACCGACTTGAAGATACGATTGAAGGATTGGAGATTGGGATAGCCTGATCGCTTCGCAATTTCACTGACGGCAAGTTCCGTGCGGACGATCTCGCCAGCCGCGTGATGCAACCTGAGCCGCTTGACGGTGGCCGCCAGCGTCTCGCCGTAAATCGCCCGGTAGATCCTGTGCCAGTGATAGCTCGACATGCAGGCGATTTCGGCAAGGCGTTCCATATCCAGCTCCTCGTCGAGGTGGTCGTGAATATAGGCCGAAACCCGTCTCAGACGGTTTTCATAAAGTGCCCATGCCGTTTCGCCATTCATCTCGGAACCTCGTGCAAATCGATCGGCTTGAGAGAACCATATCCCGATTTGACAAATCCTGCTGACTTGCCCTCGGCAGTGAGCCGATGAAATGAGAAAGGCGGAAGCCAAGCCTCCGCCTTTTCGAAACGCATTGATTAGCCGGCTAATCAGCCGGCGAGTGCTACGGCAACAGCCTCGATCGCCTCGTCGGCCTTCGACCCATCGGGACCGCCGGCCTGGGCCATGTCGGGGCGGCCGCCGCCGCCCTTGCCGCCGAGGGCGGCAGAGGCGATGCGGACGAGATCGACGGCGCTGTAGCGTTGCACCAGATCCGGTGTCACCGCCACAACAGCACTTGCCTTGCCGTCGTCGGAAACGCCGACGAGGGCAACGACGCCCGAGCCGATGCTGGTCTTGCCGTCATCGGCCAGTCCCTTCAAATCCTTGGGATCGACACCCGAAATCGCCTTGCCGAGGAACTTGACGCCAGCAACTTCGCGCACGGCATCGACCGAGCCGCCCTGCCCGCCGCCCATGGCGAGTTTGCGCTTGGCGTCAGCCAATTCCTTTTCGAGCTTGCGGCGCTCGTCCATCAGCGCTTCAACACGTGACAGCACTTCGCCCGGCTGCACCTTCAGCGAGGCGGCCAGTGTCTTCACGCGTTCGTCCTGTTCGGCCAGATATTCGCGCGCCGATTCGCCGGTGACGGCCTCGATGCGGCGAACGCCGGCGCCGACGGCACTTTCACCGAGAACACGGATCAGGCCGATCTGGCCTGTGGCCCCGACATGCGTGCCGCCGCAGAGTTCGATCGAATAGGCCTTGCCGGCCTTGGCGCCGCGCACACCCTCACCCATCGCCACGACCCGGACTTCATCGCCGTATTTTTCGCCGAACAGCGCCATCGCGCCTTCGGCGATCGCATCGTCGACGCTCATCAGCCTAGTTGTAACCGGCGAATTCTGCAGCACGATCTCGTTTGCCATGTCCTCGACGATCTTCAGCTCCTCGGCCGACATCGGCTTCGGATGCGAAACGTCGAAACGCAGGCGCTCGGGCGCAACCAGCGAACCCTTCTGCGCCACATGGGTGCCGAGCACTTCGCGCAAAGCCTCGTGTAGCAGGTGGGTCGCTGAGTGATTGGCGCGCAGCCGCGAACGGCGAGCATGATCGACCGTCAGCACGACTGCATCGCCATCCTTGAACACGCCGTCGATGACAGTACCCTGATGCACGAACAGGCCTTCGCCCCTCTTCTGCGTATCTGAAATCTCGATCTTGCCGTGGTCGGACGAGATTACGCCGGTATCGCCCATCTGGCCACCGGATTCGCCGTAGAATGGCGTCTGGCTGACGACGATCTGCACCTTGTCGCCGGCCTTGGCCGCGGTCGAAACCGCGCCCTCTTTGACGATCGCCTGCACGACGCCTTCAGCCGTTTCGGTGTCGTAGCCGAGGAATTCGGTCGCACCGTGTTTTTCCTTGAGCTCGAACCAGATGGTTTCCGTCGCCTTCTCGCCGGAACCGGCCCAGTGCGAGCGGGCTTCGGCCTTCTGGCGCTGCATCGCATCGGTGAAACCGGAGATGTCGACGCCGATCTCACGGGCACGCAGTGCATCCTGCGTCAGATCGAGCGGGAAGCCGTAGGTGTCGTAGAGCTTGAAGGCGGTCTCACCATCCAGCATATCGCCCTTGGAAAGATTCGTCGTCGCGTCTGACAGAAGCGACAGGCCGCGTTCCAGCGTCTTGCGGAAACGGTTTTCCTCCAGCTTCAGCGTTTCCGAGATCAGCGCCTCGGCGCGCACCAGTTCCGGATAGGCGCGGCCCATCTGCTGCACCAGCGTCGGCAGCAGCTTGTAGACCAGCGGTTCCTTGGCGCCGAGCAGTTGTGCATGGCGCATGGCGCGGCGCATGATGCGGCGCAGCACATAACCGCGGCCCTCATTCGACGGAAGCACGCCGTCGGCGATCAGGAAGGCTGAGGAGCGCAGATGGTCGGCAATGACGCGGTGGCTGGCGCTGCCTTCCGCCTTGACGCCCATCGTGTCCTCGATGGTGCCGATCAGCGTGCGGAAGAGATCGGTGTCAAATACGCTCTGAACGCCCTGCAGAACGGCGGCCATGCGCTCCAGGCCCATGCCGGTATCGATCGATGGGCGCGGGAGCGGCGAACGCTCGCCGGGTGCGGTCTGCTCGAACTGCATGAAGACCAGGTTCCAGAATTCCAGGAACCGGTCGCCATCTTCCTCCGGGGAGCCCGGAGGACCGCCCCAAACATTCTCACCCTGATCGATGAAGATTTCCGAGCACGGGCCGCAGGGGCCGGTATCGCCCATCTGCCAGAAATTGTCGGAGGTTGGAATGCGGATGATCTTATCGTCGGAAAAGCCAGCGATCTTCTTCCACAGCGTCGCAGCTTCTTCGTCCTCGGAATAGACGGTCACCAGCAGGCGGTTCTTCGGAAGGTCGAAGCCCTCGGTGACGAGCTTCCAGGCAAGCTCGATCGCATTCTCCTTGAAATAGTCGCCGAAGGAGAAGTTGCCGAGCATCTC
The DNA here is from genome assembly GCF_057653455.1 of Rhizobium sp. CB2179. Taxonomy (NCBI): domain Bacteria; kingdom Pseudomonadati; phylum Pseudomonadota; class Alphaproteobacteria; order Hyphomicrobiales; family Rhizobiaceae; genus Rhizobium; species Rhizobium sp. CB2179. Next base: position 2,122,135 of record NZ_CM172781.1, read on the forward strand.
GAAGAAGGTCAGGTGGCGTGCAGTATAGCCGACATTGTCGAGATCGTTGTGCTTGCCGCCGGCTCGCACGCATTTCTGCGAAGTCGTCGCCGTCGAATAGGGACGCTTTTCGAGGCCGGTGAAGACGTTCTTGAACTGCACCATGCCGGCATTGGTGAACATCAGCGTCGGGTCGTTGCGCGGCACGAGCGGGCTCGACGGAACGATCTGATGGCCGTTCTTCTTGAAATAGTCGAGGAAGGTCGACCGGATATCGTTCACGCCGCTCATGCTATGCCCTTCAATGCTGCCGGAGGCAGGTAAATACAAATCCATCGGCTTTTAACGTTCGCCCCCGCCACTGTCCAGCAGACAAACAAAACCGACCGCATTCTCATCAGGAATGCGGCCGGTTGGAACTGTCCGATGAGTTTAAGCGCGAAAATTACATTTCCGCGGAGGCATCGCCATCGCCGTCATCGGGCTCCGGTCCGCCATTCTGCAGGAAGCGGTCGGCGATCAGGCCGGCATTCTGGCGCAGCGACAGTTCGATCTCGCGGGCGAGGTCCGGATTATCGCGCAGGAAGGTCTTGGCGTTTTCGCGGCCCTGGCCGAGGCGCTGGCTGTTATAGGAGAACCAGGCGCCCGACTTTTCGACGATACCGGCCTTGACGCCGAGATCGACCAGTTCGCCGGTCTTGGAAACACCCTCACCATACATGATGTCGAACTCGACCTGCTTGAAGGGCGGCGCCATCTTGTTCTTGACGACCTTGACGCGGGTCTGGTTGCCGATCACCTCTTCGCGCTCCTTGACCGCGCCGATGCGGCGGATGTCGAGGCGTACGGAGGCGTAGAATTTCAGCGCATTGCCGCCCGTCGTCGTTTCCGGCGAGCCGAACATGACGCCGATCTTCATGCGGATCTGGTTGATGAAGATCACCATGGTGTTCGACTTCGAGATCGAAGCGGTGAGCTTGCGCAGCGCCTGGCTCATCAGTCGTGCCTGCAGGCCGGGAAGGCTGTCGCCCATCTCGCCTTCGATTTCGGCACGCGGCGTCAGGGCAGCGACCGAGTCGACGACGAGAACGTCGACGGCGCCGGAGCGCACCAGCGTATCGGTGATTTCGAGCGCCTGCTCGCCGGTATCGGGCTGCGAGATCAAAAGGTTCTGCAGGTCGACGCCAAGCTTGCGGGCATAGACGGGATCGAGCGCATGTTCGGCATCGACGAAGGCGCAGATGCCACCCTTCTTCTGCGCTTCGGCAATCGTCTGCAATGCAAGCGTCGTCTTACCGGAGCTTTCCGGCCCGTAGATTTCGATGATGCGGCCCCTCGGCAGGCCACCAACGCCGAGTGCAATATCGAGGCCAAGCGAGCCGGTCGAGATCGTCTCGATCTCGACAACATTCTCGTTGGAGCCGAGTTTCATGATCGAGCCCTTGCCGAACGACCGCTCTATCTGTGAGAGTGCCGCTTCAAGCGCCTTGCTTTTGTCCACCGATTTGTCCTCTACCAGCCGCAATGAATTCTGAGACATCCGATCCACCTTTAGGTTATTGAAGCCGCTCTAGCAATGTCGAGTTTGTACCCTATTTGTTCCATTTTCGCAATAGGCGATCAAATAATTGAAAGAAAAAGGTAAAACGACCCGTGTTCTGTATTTGTTTTATCGATGAAAAGCAACGACTTAGGTTTGAAGTGCTGGCACGAGCGGCACAAGGCGCATCGCATCGATTCGCCTTTCGGGCATCGGGAGAGCGGCTCGGATGAAGAAAAAGATTCTTGTTCTCGGCGGCGCCCATATCGATCGGCGCGGCCGTATCTCCGGCGAGACGGCGCCTGGCGCCAGCAATCCCGGCACCTGGTTCGAGGAGCCGGGCGGCGGTGGCTTCAATGCGGCGCGCAACCTGGCAAGGCTCGGTTTTCAGGTGACGATGATCTCGCCGCGCGGCGGCGATCCGATGGGCGAGACGGTCGGAGAAGCTGCCGATTTCGCCGGCATCGACGACCGGCCCTTCGTCTTCCTCGACCGCAAGACGCCGAGCTATACGGCAATCATCGAGAAGGACGGCAATCTGGTGATCGCCCTTGCCGACATGGATCTTTACCGCTTCTTCGTGCCACGGCGTCTCTCCATCCGCTGGGTGCGGGAGGCCTTCGCCGCCCATGACTTCATCCTTTTTGACGCCAACCTGCCGGAAGAGACGATCGCGGCGATCGTCGCGAAGGCGCACTCGCTAGGCAAGCCCGTCGCGGCAATCGCCATCTCGCCGGCCAAGGTCGTCAGGCTGAAACCCTGCATCGGGGATATCGACTACCTGTTCCTGAATGAGGCAGAAGCTGCCGCCCTTGCCGGTGAGCGGCCGGAAGGGGCTGCAGGCTGGCCGCCGTTGCTGAACGAGATCGGCATCAGGAACGCCGTCGTCACCCGCGGCCGGCGCGAGCTCGTCGCGCTTTGCGACGGCCGCGCCGTGACGCTACAGCCGCCGATTGCCGACATCGTCGCCGATGTCACGGGTGCCGGCGATTCCCTTGCAGCCGGCACGCTCGCCGCATTGATATCAGGCCTGCCGCTCGAAGAAGCCGTCCGCCACGGCACTGCGGCCGCCATACTGACCGTGCAGTCGCGGCACGCCGTCAACGAAAATCTGACGCCCGATCTCCTGAATGAGGCGCTTGCCCTTGTCCCCAAGGTCAGAATTCTGCATTGAAGCGGCGAATTAAATAGTTGAGCATGATGTCGACCGAAAACCGCTCACCCTTTTCGGCATCATGCTCTGTCGATCACAGGACAAGACCATGACCAAGCCCATCTCCCCTCTTCTGCCGATCGCCTATTCGAAGGAAGTCGCCAGCGCCAAGCAGCGCGGCGCGCCGCTGGTGGCGCTGGAATCCACGATCATCACCCACGGCATGCCTTATCCCGGCAATATCGAGATGGCCCGTAGCGTCGAGGCGATCATCCGCGAACAGGGTGCGGTGCCGGCAACGATCGCCGTCATTCACGGCACGCTGCATATCGGCCTTGAAGCCGCGGAGCTGGAACAGTTGGCCAAGGCCACTGAAGTCATGAAGGTGTCGCGCGCCGATCTCGCCTTCGCCATCGCCGAGCGCCGCACCGGCGCCACCACGGTTGCGGCGACGATGATCGCGGCGGCGCGCGCCGGCATCCGCGTCTTTGCCACAGGCGGCATCGGCGGTGTGCATCGCGGCGCCGAGGAAAGCTTCGATATATCAGCCGATCTCGAGGAACTCGCGCGCACCGGCGTCATCGTCGTCTGCGCCGGCGCCAAGGCGATCCTCGACATTCCGAAGACGCTGGAAGTGCTGGAAACCCGCGGCGTGCCTGTCGTCACTTATGAGAGCGAGGAATTCCCCGCCTTCTGGTCGCGCTCCTCGGGCATCCGCAGCCCGCTGTCGCTGAACAGCCCGGCCGCCATCGCCAACTTCCAGACGGTGCGCGAACAACTCGGCGTCGACGGCGGCATGCTCGTCGCCAACCCCGTGCCTGAGGCCGACGAAATCGCGCGCGAGGAAATGGAAATCTACATAGAGCGGGCGCTCGACAGCGCCGAGCGCGACGAAGTCACCGGCAAGGCGGTCACACCCTATCTTCTGTCGACCATCTTCGACCTGACGGATGGCCAGAGCCTCAAGACCAACATCGCGCTCGTCGAGAACAACGCGCGGCTTGCCGCTGAGATTGCGGTGGCGCTGGGTGAATGAGGATTGACGGGGCCGGCAGGAATCGCCTTTCCAGATAGGTGGTGCCGTTCCAGCCCCCCTCTGCCCTGCCGGGCATCTCCCCCACAGGTGGGGAGATCTGCTGGAAGCACCGGCTTTCTGAACAAATATCCCTTTCAACTCGGTGAAGCGTTGATGTGATGGGAAGCGTTCGCCCCTTGTGATCTCCCTCCTTGTTGTACGGCCTTGATACATAGCTGACAGATGTTCGGAGACATGCCTGACACTTCCGGAATGATTTTTCGGGAGGTCGGCATGGTTTGGAGGTCGAGGTCAGTTGTGGATGAGCGTTTGGAATTTTGCCGGTTGGCTGGGCTGGAGGGGACGAACGTCTCTGAGCTTTGCCAGCGCTTCGGCATCAGCCGGCAGACAGGCTATGTCTGGCTGCGGCGCCTGCAAGCGGGCGAGCCGGTGGAGGACCGCTCCCGCCGGCCGCATGCGAGCCCGCGGCGGACCGGAGCCGATCTCGAGCGCGCCGTGCTTGATATCCGCGACGAACATCCGGCCTGGGGAGCGCGCAAGATCGCCCGCCGGCTGCAGGATCTGGGCACAGAGCCGCCGGCAGCCTCCACCGTCCATGCCATCCTGGTGCGCCACGATCGCATCGAGCCGCAGGTGGGTGGGCGGCCAGCGCTCGGCCGCTTCGAGCGAGGCGCCCAACCTGCTCTGGCAGATGGACTTCAAGGGCCGCACGCAGCTCGTCTCAGGCATCTGGTGCCATCCCCTGACCATCATCGACGACCATTCCCGCTTCGCCGTCGGCCTCGAAGCCTGCGCCGACGAGCGCATGCAGACCGTCCGCGGCCGGCTGGAGCCTATCCTGCGCCGCCACGGCCTGCCGATGGCCATCTATACCGACAACGGCAACCCATGGGGCACCGGCGTGCCCAACCAATGGACAAGGTTGCGTGTCTGGCTGCTCAAGCTCGGCATCGACCTCATCCATGCCAGACCCTACCACCCCCAGGGCCGCGGCAATAACGCGCTTCCACCGCAGCCTCAAGGCCGAGGTCTTCGATTTCGCCGCGCTCGCAAGCCACGCCCAAGCGCAAAGGGCTTTCGACCGCTGGCGCGACATCTACAAACATTGTCGCCCCCACCAGGGTATCGACATGGCCGTGCCGGCCAGCCGTTACAGACCTTCACCGCGCCCGTTTCCCGACCGCCTGCCCGAACCGGCCTATGACAGCTCGGAGATCGTGCGCCGCGTCGGAACAACCAAGGGCTATGTCAGTTTCAAGGGACGAGCCTGGCGCGTGCCCAACGCCTTCAAAACCGAATGCCTCGCCATCCGCCCGCTCCAGCGCGATGGTCTCTACGGCGTCTTCTTCGGCGCAACACAGGTCGCAAAAATCGACCTCAAAAGTCAAGACTGACTGTCAGGCATGTCTCCGAACATCTGTCAGCTATGTCTCCGGGCTTTAGACTTGTGGGGGAGATGCCCGGCAGGGCAGAGGGGGGTGCGGCACGGCACAGCGTGCTCTCCCACGCCCCCCTTCACTCACCCGTCCAACGTCTCCTTCACCACAACAGCGAGCTGCTTCAGCGAAAACGGCTTCGGCAGGAAGCCAAATTTCGCTTCCGGCGGCAGGTTGCGGGCAAAGGCATCTTCGGCATAACCCGAGACGAATATGAACTTCATGTCGGGATAGGTCTTGCGCAGCTCGCGCAGCAGCGTCGGGCCGTCCATTTCGGGCATGACGACGTCGGAGACGACGATGTCGACCTTGCCGTCGAGTTCTTCCAAGATAGCCAGCGCCTCGACGCCCGAGCCCGCCTCGTGGACGGTGTAGCCGCGCGTTTCCAGCATGCGCTTGCCGCCGCGGCGCACCGCCTCCTCGTCTTCGACGAGAAGGATGACGGCCGATCCCGTCAGGTCCTCGGGCTGCTGCGGCGATACCGGCAGCGGCACCACTTCGGCTCCGGCGATGGCGCCGTCGATCGAACCCGCTTCGGCCGCAACCGCCGGCTCCGGGATGTGGCGCGGCAGGAAGACGCGGAAGGTCGTGCCCTTGCCGACTTCGGATTCCGGCTGGATGTAGCCGCCCGACTGTTTGACGATGCCATAGACCATGGCGAGGCCAAGACCGGTGCCCTTGCCGACATCCTTGGTGGTGAAGAACGGCTCGAAGATCTTGTCCATGATTTCAGGTGCGATGCCTGTGCCGTTATCCGCAACCTCGACCAGCACCATGTCCTCGGCCGGCATGTAGGAGTAATTGAAGGCCGAGACCTCGGCAGCGGTCAGGTTTCGGGTGCGCAATGTCAGCGTGCCACCCTCTGGCATCGCGTCGCGCGCATTGACGCAGAGATTGATCAGCACCTGCTCGAACTGCGAAAGGTCTGTTTTGACAGGCCAGAGGTCGCGGCCATATTGCACGTCGAGCTTGACATTGGTGCCTGATAGCAGCCGATCGACCAGCATACGCAGGTCGCCGACGACATCGGTGAGGTTCAGCACCGAGGGCCGCATCGTCTGCTTGCGTGAGAAGGCGAGCAGCTGGCGCACCAGCACTGCGGCGCGGTTGGCGTTGCGCTTGATCTCTATCAGATCGGCGAAGCTGGCATCGGCCGGCCGCGCCTGCAGCAGCAGATGGTCGGAGGAAAGCAGGATAGCCGTCAGCACGTTGTTGAAATCATGCGCGATGCCACCGGCGAGCGTTCCGACCGCATTCATCTTCTGCGTCTGCGCCATCTGCGCTTCCAGCGCCTTCTGCTCGGTCACCTCGACGGCATAGACGATCGCCGCTTCCTCGGGCGCCTCGTCGCTCTGGTCGATGACGGCATTGACATAGAAGCGGAAATAGCGCGCCTCGTCGGTCGGTGTGCGGGTGTCGAGCGGCGCGATGTCGCCCTGCCGATCCTTGGCCGCCGCCAGCGCCGCGGCCAGCTGTGGCCGGTCGCTTTCCTGCACGATGGTTTCAAGATGCGGCGCCTTTTCGAGATCGTCGCGAGAGACGACGCCGGAGAACATCTTCAGGAACGGCGCATTGGTTCGCAAGATGCGCCCGTTGCCGTCGACCGAGGCGATCGCCATCGGCGTATTGTTGAAGAAGCGGGTGAAGCGCATGGCGGCGGCCGAAGCGGACTGGCCGCCGGCATCGCTCTTTTCACGTGCCAGCACGATCGTCCGGCTTTCGCCGGGTGCGCCGTCGCGCATCGAGGTGACGCTGTGGATGATTTGCACCGGCAGGCTCTGGCCATTGCTCTTGCGCAGGTCGAGATCGAGCGTCACTGTCTTTTTCAGGCCGGGTTCGGCCTGCACCGACTGAATCAGCGCCAGCCCCTCGCCCGCCACAACATCGCCGATCGTCATCGAGCCCGGCACGAACTTGGTGAGGTCGAGGCCGAGCCACTCGGCAAGCGTCGCATTCAGGTAGAAGATCTCGCCCTTCCTGCCGGCGGAAAAGAAGCCGGCCGGCGCGTGGTCGAGATAGTCGATCGCGTTCTGCAATTCCTTGAAGAAGCGCTCCTGGTCGTCGCGCTCAGTGGTGATGTCGGTGATCTGCCAGATCTGCAGCGGCTTGCCGCCGTTTTCCTCCGGCTGCAGCAGCCGCGCCTTCAGCCGGTACCAATGCGCACCGGAGCTGTTGCTGCCAGGCCCGACGGCGCGCAGCAGCCGGAACTCCTCGCGGCCTTCCTTGCCCTCGCGCAGGCCGTTGACCAGCCTGTAGAGCGCTTCGTTGGATTCACGGTGGCGCGACAACAGCGTTTCCAGCGTCTGCACCTCGGTCGCCTTGCGCGCGCCGGTCAGCGCGCCATAGGCGGCATTGGCATAGATGATCCGGCCTTTTTCGTCGGTGATCAGCGTGCCGTCGGGATGGCTGTTGAGGAAGGCGCGCGCCAGACTGTCGGACTGGCGCTGCGGCATCACCTCGATGAAGCCGATGACCGAAGACACCAGGAAGAAAATGCCGACCATGGCGAGCACGCCGAGACCGCCAAGCACGACCTCGTTGTCGAGCGATTTTTTGAAGAAGACGAAGGCGCCGGCAGCCGCGATCAGCACGAGCGCCAGCAGAAGAATGCGCAAGACCGTGCCAGAACGCCCCCCACGATCCACAAGCGGTGCGTTATAGTCGTCGGCCTGACGCGGTTTCGTCATGTATTCCTCACAAAAGCCCTCCCGCTTCGTAGCACGAACACGAAGCAGGAATCAGGCACTCTTTCCTTCTTAGCAATTTGCCGCGTCGGCAAAAACACCGCTAGCCGGCAAGACTGCTTGAATTCACAGGCAACAGCGCCATCTGCCCCAGAAACCCAAAGCTGCCGCCTGTGTGTGAGGTCGCCGAGTGCCAAGCAGCGGAACACGAAATCGCGTTCTCGCGTGACTGGACAGCACCGGCGGCCCTTGCCTAAGGAACGGAAAAGTCGTCAATATGTGCTGAATGCGAAATGGAGTGAGTGATTATGTTGGATGATGTTGTCGGAGCTTATGGCAGCCGTTTCCTGCTTGCGGCCGGTGGCGTCGGTCTGGCGCTTCTCCTACTCATCATCGTGCTCTGGGTGATCCGCAGCCGGGCGCCCTCTCCCTTCGTGCGCGGCGGCCGCAACCGCCAACCACGCCTGCAAGTGCTGGATGCCGCAGCCGTCGATGCTCGTCGGCGGCTGGTGCTGGTGCGCCGCGACGATGTCGAGCACCTGATCATGATCGGCGGCCCGAGCGATATCGTCATCGAAAGCCGTATCCTGCCGGCAGCGGCCGAACAACCGGAAAGCGCCGCCCGCCCGCAGCCCGTCGAGCAGCGTCCGATATCGGTCGCGCGACCGGAGACGCCACCGGTTGCTCCGTCGCGCCCGCCGGTCGCAGCCCGCGTAGAGCCGGCCGCCGAGCCCTCTTTCTCGGCACCGGCTTCGCCAGAGCCGCGCCCTCGCCCAGAACCGTTGGCTCAACCGCCGTCCCCGCCAGCCGTGGCACCGCTGGTGGTCACGAGCCCTCTGCCGGCAGAGCCTGTGACAGCTCCCTTGTCGGCCGAACGCGACAATCTCCTGCGTGCCGCCCCGCTGCCGCCACGCCCACCGGAGCGTCCCGTCGCTCCCCCCGCCGCGCAGCCCGCACAGTTTCACGATGCCTCAAGTGCCGCCGAGATCCTCGATGCCGCCCGCCAGCGCGTGCTGCCGCAGCAGCGCATCGAAACCGAGGTCTCCGCCCCGCCTGTCCAGGACATGCCGGCGGCCGCGCGCGCCGCACCAGGTAGCGCCGAAGACGATTCGGCTGCGCAGTCGGCAGCAGCGAGCCGTCTTGATTTCCAGCGGGTGCTGGAACAGGAAATGTCGAACAATCTGACGGCCGAACGCATCGTGCCGGCGCCGGCAAACCAGGCGCCCCGGCCCGGAGCACCGCAACCCGGAAACCTGCCGCGCCGCGATCCGGAAATGGCCCCGATCACCGGCGCCGATACCGATCTGCAAAAAGAAGTCGCCCGCATCTTCGGCGAAATGAGCGTCAACCGCGACAAGTGACCGAAACGCACTGCGACCTTTCCTGATCACAAAGTTGCATAAAAGCCGCAATGCGGCGACTTTCAGTTCCCGATGCGTCAGAGGACTCCCTTTCGGGCCGATCATTTGCTATCGCTTGAGTTGAAGAGCGTTGGCGCATTTGAGGTTGCACTTTGCCTAAGTAAATACCGGTCTCACTCCAGTTTCACCCGTACTGCCGCAGAGCGACACGCTGGCGGCATGCGAACATGTTCATCGGGTGGTGGCGAGAGACCGGTTTGGCATTGTTACAATGTGCCATGTGCAGCTCCGCTATCTCAGCTCTTCAGCCGCCCACAACATCGCCACACCGCGCCCGCAAGGGGTTTTCTCATGCACCATCTTGGTGGACTTCCGAACGGAAGACCAAGACGGTATGTGCAATACGCTTCGGGTCCGATGGACCATTATTCCCAGGACAGCTCCCCAGCCGTGGATTGCATGTGGCGGATGCGGAGGCTTGAGAGCTTTCCAATCCAGCGGCAAGATCCGGCTCAACGCCAACGGTCGCAAGCTTGATGCCTGGCTTATCTACAAATGCCTGACCTGTGACAGGACGTGGAACCGGCCAATCCTCGAGCGCCGCAATGTTCGCGACATCGATCCTGCCGTCCTTGACGCGTTACAGTCCAACGATCCCGACTGGATCCGGGCAGAAACCTTCAAGCTCGATGCTCTCCGACACAAATCACAGCGTGTGGACGAGTTTGCAGAATTTGAAATCGCAAAGGAGATGCAAAGCGAAACTGCAAATTGGACGAGATTGGCTATCGAACTGATGGTCCCGTTTCCAACCAGCACACGGCTTGACCGCCTGCTGGCGTCCGAGCTGAAGGTTTCACGCGCGCGGCTGCAGGCTCTTCATGAAGAAGGCATGGTTCGGACAGATCCTGACCGATCAGACGTGATGCGGCGACGAATCAGGAATGGCACCCTTGTTGTGATCGACCTCGCCATGCAGGCCGATCGAGAGCAATCGTGGAAACCTCTGGCATCCGGAGATCCGCTGTAATCGTCGAAACCCGCCCAACACGCGAGAACAATGGATAAACGAAAAAGCGCCGCGATCTGATCACGGCGCCTCTTTTGCTTTCATGCCTGCATGAAAACTCTCATTCGTCGCGATAGACCTTTTCGCGGCGTTCGTGACGCTCCTGCGCTTCGATCGACAGTGTCGCGATCGGGCGGGCATCGAGACGCTTGAGGCCGATCGGTTCGCCGGTTTCCTCGCAATAGCCGTAGGTGCCGTCGTCGATGCGCTGCATTGCCGCGTCGATCTTCGAAATCAGCTTTCTCTGCCGATCACGGGCGCGAAGTTCGATCGCCCGATCTGTTTCCGACGACGCCCGGTCGGCGAGGTCGGGATGGTTTGCGCTTTCCTCGGCCAGATGGTCGAGTGTCTCACGCGCTTCTCTAAGGATATCATTTCTCCATGCAACCAGCTTGGCCCTGAAATAGGCGCGCTGGTTTACGTTCATGAACTCTTCCTCTTCCGAGGGAACGTAATTGCTAAGATCGATCTTCTCACTCAACGCGATTCTCCTGAAGAACATCTCATCTGGCCGGGTGTATATCCCAAGCGCTAGTCGCGATTCAAGCCAAATACGACAGGTAAACAGATTTTTAAATCTGTTACAATTTTCGGCTAACGATCTATTTTGTCATGGTTATTCCGGCCGCCGTTTTTTGCTTCGCCTTCAAAACGCCGTGTTGTCAGCCAGGTTTTAGGGAGTTGCGGCCTGACTGGCGATTGACGGCGGCCAATTACAACCGCTACTGAAAAGACCCGCCCGATCCTGGATTTGCCCATGACCGTACCCGTGCCTCCGCCCAACCGCATCTATCTCCTGCGTCATGCCGAGGCCGGCTGGGCCGAATCCGGACAGCGCGATTTCGACCGGCCGCTCAATGAAAAGGGCTTCGGCGATGCTGAGATCATCGCCGATAAGGCCGCCGACAAAGGCTACCGTCCCGATCTTCTGATCAGTTCGACGGCGCTGCGCTGCCGCGATACCGCCGATGCGGTCTACCGGGCGACAGGCCTCACGCTTGAGGTTCGTTATGTCGACGCGCTCTACAACGCCACGGTCGACACCTATCTCGAGATCATCGATGCGCAGGACGAATCTGCCGTTATGCTGGTCGGCCACAATCCGACCATGGAGCAGACGCTGGAGGCGCTGATCGGCCATGAGGCGATGGCAAGCGCCCTTCCTGGCGGCTTCCCGACGGCAGGCCTTGCCGTTGTCGATTACGACGCTTCGGGCGCCGTCTGGCGCCTCATCGATTTCGTGGTCGTCTGAAGACTTTCGCGCCGCTTCTTTTGCAGGCGGGGCGCCCTCCCTATATTGCGGGCAGTCACCAACCGGAATTGCGCCTTGCCGCCACGCCTGACATCTTTTGCCGATGACGCCCGCATCGCCTTCGACAATCTCGCCGATCGGGCGAGCGGGATCGTAAATCCGACCGTGCGGCTCGGCGTTACCGGCCTCTCCCGCTCCGGCAAGACGGTCTTCATCTCCTCGCTGGTCCACAATCTCCTACATGGCGGCCGACTGCCGCTGTTCGAGCCGGTCCAATCCGGCCGCGTCTCGGCGGTGCGGCTGGAACCACAACCGGACGATGCCGTGCCGCGCTTCCAGTACGAGGACCATATCCGCGCACTGGTGAAGGACCGTATCTGGCCGGATTCGACCCGCGCCATATCAGAATTGCGCATCACGCTGGATTATCAGAGCGCCAGCGGCTGGAACCGGTTGTTTTCGCCCGGCCGCTTGTCGATCGATATCGTCGATTATCCCGGCGAATGGCTGCTCGACCTGCCGCTGCTCGGCAAGGATTATCGCACGTTCAGCGAGGAAACGTTGGCACTTGCCGAAACCGGCGTCCGCTCCGAACTGTCGCGCCCATGGCTGGCGCTGACGCGCGCCACTGACATCCATGCCGGCGCCGACGAGATGATCGCCCGCGACCTCGCCACCGCTTTTGCCGATTATCTCAAAGCCTGCAAGGCCGACGAACGCTCGCTTTCCACCCTGCCGCCTGGCCGCCTGCTCCTGCCCGGCGATCTCGACGGGTCGCCGGCGTTGACCTTTGCGCCGCTGGCTCTGCCGCCGGACGGGCGTCCCGGCCGCGGCTCGCTCTGGACGATGATGGAGCGGCGCTACGAGGCTTACAAATCGGTCGTCGTCAAACCTTTCTTCCGTGAGCATTTCGCCCGGCTTGATCGCCAGATTGTCCTCGTCGATGCGCTGCAGGCGATGAACCGCGGCCCCGAAGCAGTGCAGGATCTGGAACGCGCGTTGACCGATGTGCTCGCCTGTTTCCGCCCCGGCACCAATTCGCTGCTCTCCTCCCTGCTCGGGCGCCGCATCGACCGCGTGCTGGTCGCCGCCACCAAAGCCGATCATCTCCATCATGAAAGCCACGACCGGCTCGATGCGCTGACCCGCCGCCTGGTGGATCGCGCCATCGACCGCATCGGCATGGCTGGCGCCGGCATCGACGTCATGGCGCTTGCTTCCGTGCGCGCCACCCGCGAGGCGACCGTCAAACGTGACGGCCATGAACTTCCGGTCATCGTCGGCACGCCGATGGAGGGCGAAACCATCGCCGGCGAACGCTTCGACGGCCAGAGAAAGACCGCGATCTTCCCCGGTGACCTGCCGGAGGATCCGGAAAGCCTGTTCGACCGCATCGCCGCGGGCGAGACCGGCCTGCAGCTGCCCGATGTCAATGTCGTCAGGTTCCGCCCGCCGCATCTCGAGGAAACGGGCGGCGGCATCAAGCTGTCGGTGCCGCATATCCGCCTCGACCGCGCCATGCAGTTCCTGTTCGGAGATCGTCTCGCATGAGCAAGCCCCCGTCCGATCCGCCGCGCCGCGCACCCGCCGCCTTCACCTACGAGGACGAGGCTGCCGATCCGCGCGACAACGGCCGGCAAGGAGGTGAGCGGCGCAAGCCGGAAAGCTTCTCCGAAAATATCGTCGTGACGCCTGACGAGGACGATCCTTTCATCAATCCCGACAAGGATCTGAGTGCGGTCCCCTTTGCAGCGCCGCGCAAGCGGCGGACCTCCTTCGGCAAGATCGCCGCCGGCGCCTTCGGCATCCTGCTGTCGCTCGCCATCGGCCTCTGGACCGATAGCCTGATCCGCGATCTCTTCACCCGCGCCGACTGGTTGGGATATGCAGCCCTTGCCGTGCTGGCAGTCGGCATCCTTGCCGTGCTGGCGCTCGTCATCCGCGAAACATCAGGCATGATGCGCCTTGCCGCCGTCCAGAAGATCAAGGCCGAAGCCGAGGCGGCGATCCTCGAAACCCGCCCAGTCAAGGCGCGCGCTGTCGTTGCGCAGTTGACCGCGCTGCTGTCGGCAAATCCCGAGACATCGAAGGGCCGCGCGACGCTGAAGGCGACCGAAGGCGAGGTCATCGATCCCCCGCATCTGATCGCGCTCGCTGAACGCGAACTTCTCCTGCCACTTGACCGCAAGGCCCGGATGCTGATCGTCAACGCCTCCAAGCGCGTCTCGATCGTCACTGCCGTCAGTCCACGTGCAGTGGTCGACCTGCTCTATGTGCTCTACGAGGCTGTCCGCCTTATCCGCGCCATGGCCGAGCTTTATGGCGGCCGCCCCGGCACGCTCGGCATGTTCCGCCTGCTGCGGGATGTGCTGGCGCATCTCGCCGTCACCGGCTCGATCGCCGTTGGCGACAGCCTCGTCCAGCAGGTGCTCGGCCATGGGCTGGCGTCAAAACTCTCGGCCCGACTCGGCGAAGGCGTCATCAACGGCCTGATGACCGCCCGCATTGGAATCGCGGCGATGGATCTGTGCCGCCCACTCGCCTTCCGCGCTCTGAAGCGGCCGGGAATCGGTGATTTCATCGGCGATCTCACCCCCTCCATGTCGCCGCGCGGCAACAATCCTTGAACGACGAGCGCTTTGCGGGACTTTCGCCTTCCCCGGCGTAAGGCAAGTAAAACACAAGCGGATTCAAGGCAATAGTGTCAAAATCTTGAAATCATTGCCTTGCAAAATCCCTGTATTGCCTTGCATTTCGGCACAATCGAAAGGAAGGATTAACCATTCTTCGGCAAAACTTACAGCCAGTTCGTGAGTGGTGTTTGCCAAGGAAAATCCATGTATTCGCGCAAATTTCTTATCGTATGCGGCTTGGCCGCCGCGGCATTGTCTCCCGTCGCAGATGTCGCTCCGGCAGCCACCGCTGCAACCCGTGACAAGGCCTTCTTCGATTCCGTTGCCGGTTCATGGAAAGGCCCCGGCGAAATCGTCGCCGGCAAGTACAAGGGCACGAAATTCACCTGCAACCTGATCGGTGAGCCCACCGGCGACAGCAGCGCAGGCATCAAGCTCGACGGCACCTGCCGCGTCGGCGTCTTCAAGCAGCCGATGACCGCCGTCATCTCGCAGTCGGGCTCGAGCTACAAGGGCAAGTTTCTCGACGGCGCCGCCGGCAAGGGTCTTGACGTCGTCTCCGGCGCCGTCAGCGAGGACACCGTCGTCGTCGGCATCAACCGCGCCAAGCTGAACGGCGCGATGATCGCCCGCGTGCGCGACGACAAGACGATGAACGTCACCGTTTCGGTCAAGGTCGAAAGCCAGATGATCCCGGTGATCGGCCTGACGCTGACCCGCCAGGTCGACGAGATGGCCGTAGGCTCCATCCAGTAGACAAAACGCACATCGGATTTTCCTGAAGCGGCGGGTTTCCCGCCGTTTTCCGTTTCAGGTTCCCTGCGTCAGGCGCTCAGCCACCAGTCACGGCTGTCGTCGGCGATCTCGATACCGGTCACCTCGGCATCGGACAACCAGTCACTGACCGTCCTGCCCCTGACCAGAAGACCCGGCGCGATATCGGCAAGCGGCATCAGCACGAAACCGCGATCGGTCATTCGCGGATGCGGCAGTTCCAGCCGCGGCGCGTCCTGGATCACGTCGCCATAGGTCAGCACGTCGATATCGAGCGTGCGCGGACCCCATCGCTCGATGCGCTCGCGTTTCATCTCCCGTTCGATCGACAGGCAGACATCGAGCAAAGCCTCGGGCTCGAGCCTGGTTTCGACGGCGGCGCAGGCATTGAAGAAGAACGATTGGTCAGTCTTGCCCCAGGGCGGCGTGCGATAGAGCCGCGAGACCGCCGTAACCCGGCAGTCATCCCGTCCGTCTAGATTCTGCAGTGCCGCAGCCATCGCCTTCACGGGGTCGCCAATATTGCCGCCGAGACCGAGTGCGGCGGATTGCAGTGCGGCCTCAGGCAAAGTGCTCAACGCTCACCTGCACGAAATCGAGCACGCCGGGCACCGGCGCGTTCGGCTTGCGCACCGTGATCTTCGCCCGCCGGATCTGCGGGAATGTCTCACAGAGCCCCTTGGCGATATCGAGCGCCAGGGACTCGATCAGGTAGCGCCGCTTGCCGGTGACGATCTGCTCGATCACAGTGAAGGCGATGCCGTAATTGACGGTATCGTTGATCGAATCGCTTTCCAGCGCCTCGCCGGCGACGACATCGAGCTCGGCATCGACGAAGAAGCGCTGCCCGAGGAATTCCTCCTCGTCATGCACGCCGTGGCGCGCGAAAAAGGCGCAGTTCTGCAGCGTGATCGTGTAGGTGGTCATGTCGGCCGCTTCCTCTCGAATTCCTGGCGTGCATTGAGCATAGCATCGGCGATATCAAGCGCATCCCTGTTGATTGCGACATTGTGCACCCGGAAAACCACAGCGCCTTGAAGTCTGAGCAGCGCGCTGGTCGCAGCCGTCGCTGCATCCCTGTCTTGCGCCTCACGCCCCGTCACCGTGCCGAGGAAGCGTTTGCGCGACGTGCCGGCAAGCAGCGGCAGGCCGAAGCGGGAAAGTTCGGAAAACCGCGCCATCAGCTCCAGGTTCTCCTCCGCCGTCTCCTTGGCGAAGCCGAAGCCCGGATCGAGCACAATGCGGTCGCGGTTGACGCCTGATGCAGCGGCGACATCAAGCGACCGTTCGAGGAAATGCACCTGGTCGGCAATCACATCGACAAGTTTCACCCTGTCGCGGCCGGTATGCATGATGCAGAGCCCGGCTCCGGTCACCGCGGCAATATCGGCGATATCGGGCTCCTTCTGCAGCCCGAAGACGTCATTGACGATATGGGCGCCGGCACTTATCGCAAGCCGCGCCGTCTCGGCGCGATAGGTGTCGATCGAGATCAGCGCTTGGGTGCGCCCGCGCAACGCCTCTATCACGGGCAGCACGCGCGCCTGCTCCTCGGAAGGACTGACCTTTGCTGCGTTCGGCCGGGTCGATTCGCCGCCGATATCGACAATGCCGGCACCCTCGCCTACCGCCCGCAGCGCCTGTTCGACCGCCGCATCGACGGTTTCAAAGCGTCCGCCGTCGGAAAAGGAGTCCGGCGTCACGTTGATGATCGCCATGATCACCGAACGACGGCCGAGTTCGATCTCCCGGCCATGGCCGACACGCCATATGCTGCCTTCGAGCCCTGTCACCAGACTTATCCCATTGATGACGAAAAAAGCGCCATCCGATATTGCGCTTGCGGTGGCTATGCCCCAAGCTCCCGTCGATTTCAACACGGGTTGCGTTCAGAATGCCGCTTGCAGTGCGTTATATGGTCCTTCCTATCGCCTTTTCCATTGCTCTTTCCCTCTGCAGCCCCGCGGCAGCCGAAGTGATCGCATCGAAAAGCTATTCCTATTTCGACATTCGAGGCAAAACCGCGGATGAGCTCGACCGCGAACTCAGCCGGCGCGGCCCGACGGCGAGCGGCTCCTCTGCGCGCCATCCCGGCGCCACGAAGATCCGCTTCGGCGGCGAGGCAACCTATATCCAGGATAACGGGCGCTGCCGCGTCGGCAACGTCAAGGTCACGGTCCACACCCAGATCATCCTGCCGCGCTGGAGCAGCCGCAAGGGCGCCAGCAAGGAGCTGTCGATGATCTGGGACGCGCTGTCGAGCGATATCAAGCGCCACGAGGAGCGCCATGCCGAGATCGCCCGCGATCAGGCACGCGCGATGGAGCGCGCCATCCGCTCGCTGCGGCAGCAGCGTAGCTGCGAAGTCATGCAGGAACTCGTCTCCGACGAATCAGCTCGCGGTATAGAGGAGCACGACCGACAGCAGGCACGATTCGACCGGGTCGAGGCGGTCAATTTTCAGAAGCGCATGCTGAGGCTGCTGAACAATCGAATCAACGGCCGAGCCGGCGCAAAATAAGGCTTTTCCAGTCGGGTTGCGAGCGGAAAACCTTAGCCGCGCAACGAAACTTGTGCGAAACTTGCACCCTCCCCAGCGATTGAATGGTCATTTTTCATCCTGGCAGACTCAACCGCAACGCGTTAATATGAACACATTCGAAAGTTCAGGTACGGCATCTGCACTTTCATCGCTGGGTTCTCCTGGCGCGTTCCGAAGCCGCGGATGTTCCTCCCTCATCCGTAGGTAATGCGCCCGCCTCGCCTCGCTCGCTCTAGCGCGCGAGGCGTCTTTTTTTGGTATCGAATTTTTCAACGACGTTTGAAGCGCAGCGCGCTTCAGGCCTGGCGTTCCGGCACGTGCACCACGAGCCCGTCATAGACAGCCTTCATCCGGATCTGACAGGACAGCCGCGAGGTCGGGCGCACATCGAAGGCGAAGTCGAGCATGTCCTCTTCCATCGCTTCGGGCTGGCCGACCTTTTCCGTCCACTCCTCGTCGACATAGACATGACAGGTCGCGCAGGCGCAGGCGCCGCCGCATTCGGCCTCGATGCCGGGCACCGAATTGCGCACGGCATTCTCCATCACGGTGGAGCCTTGGTCGACGTCGAGGTCGAAACGCGTGCCGTCGAAGGCGACGATGGTAAGTTTGGGCATCAGGACTATTTCCGGTCTTCAGGTGGGTGGGCGGATTTTCTTCCGATAATTCGACGCGTCAGTCAATATTGGGAAATCCCCCGCAGCCTCGCAGATCGAGCCTTCGCCCGCCGTCTTCAAAGCGTCATAAGGGGCGTCGCAAAAAGACCCGCGGTTCCGCAATGGAACAACGGGCTCGTTCGAACGCTATCTTTTGTGGGTCCCAAAAGTGCGCAGCAGTTTTGGGACAACGACATGCATCAGATAAAAATTTAGAGATCAGCCGCGGCAGAGTTTCAGGATGAAATTCTCGGCGTCGATGACCGCAGCACCGAGCGCTGCCGTCGCGCCGGCATCGCCGCCGTTTTCCTCGACGGCTTCCGCTGTCTGCGACACGCGGAACGCGCCGACCGAGCTTGCCGCGCCCTTCAGCCGATGCGCGGCTGCGCCGATACGGATGGTTTCGCCGCTGGCAATATCCTGAAGGCATGCGCGGGCCTGGCGCGCAAACATCTGAAGGACCTCGATTTCCAGCGTCTTGTCACCCATCGTCTGCTTTGCGAGATGGACCAGATCGATCGGCCGGACCTTGGAGGGACAGGGTCCCTTTGCATTATCCGGCGCCTCGAATACGATGTTCAATGCTGCCATCTGGGCTGCCATTGCCAATTCTCCCGTCTTTGTCGTCCGCAGTTGCAACAGTTCTGCGTCAGGAGGGTGGCCATCACGTTAAATTCCGGCACATTCAGGGCGGAAATCTCGCCACATGGTTAACGTCCGTTAAATATCCCTAAATTATTGGTTTTTAAGCGGTGTCCAGGATTCAAAGATGTTAACAACGGGTTAACGGACCGTGAATCTCAAGCCTTCATTAATTGTGTGAAGAGCCCAGATGTGTCACTACGATACTGGTGGAGCGGGTTTATGGTACGCGCCTTTGCCGAGCGAGTGGATAATGGTAGTGTTTTGATACCTTCCGTTTGAAAAAGCGGCTATCTACTCTGAAATGACATGCTTATCCGTCCTTCGTTGGGATGGAAGGCTGGAACGGCAAAGTTGTTCCCGGTGGGCCGAAGCCCGGGGTGCGCGGTTGGGCCGGCTGACAGTAACGAGGCATACCCGAATGGCGAACAACAAATATAACGAGTCGATTGAGGACAAGGCGTTCAAGGCATTGGACGAGGCGCTCCAGATCGACTTCAGCAAGGATAACGTACCGTCTCGCCGCGGCGACGCGCCCCAGGCCCCGGAGGCTAATGTGTCTGATCCAGTAAATGCGCGTAACCAGCAGGCCCAGGAAGAAGCGCAGCGCCGCAGCCGCCGCGGTGCCGCCGGCGAGCAGGCTTCCAGGGCTCCGGCCTTCACGCCCGCCAACGATGCCAGCCGCAATACGCCCGCCTCGATCCTGAAATCCTTTGACGGCGCCTCCAGCCGCTCGGCGGTGCGCACTGCCACCCTGTTTTCCGTGCTTTGGGTCATGGCCGGCCTCGGCCTGATGTCGCTGCTTTATGCTCCGCAGATCTGGCAGATCCGTTCGCTCGCCGATCTCGTCGCCCTGCCCGGCGTCATCGCCGGCCTCGTCGGCATCATCATTCCGGTGATGATGTTCTATGCATTCGCCATCATGATCTCCCGCGCCCAGGACATGCGCAACGCCGCCCGCTCCATGGCAGAGGTGGCATTACGCCTGGCAGAGCCGGAAACCATCGCCTCCGAGCGCATCATGACGGTCGGCCAGGCCGTGCGCCGTGAGGTCTCGGCCATGAATGAAGGCATCGAGCGCACCATCGCGCGTGCCTCCGAGCTGGAAACGCTCGTCCATTCCGAAGTCAATGCGCTTGAACGTTCTTATGCCGACAACGAATTGCGTGTTCGCGGCCTGGTCCACGAGCTCGGCTCCGAGCGCGAGGCGATCGTCAACCATGCCGACCGTATCCGCACCTCGATCGGCAGCGTGCACGACCAGTTGAAGGAAGAGCTGTCGCTTGCGACCGAAGAGATCGCGGTGCGGCTTGCCACATCTGGCGAAGCCTTCGCCTCGCTGATCGATACACGCGCCGCCACGATCCTGGAAAAGTCGGACAGCGCCCTGCAGTCGATGGGCAGCCTGCTCGCTGCCAAGACCGATACCCTGCTGCAGACCCTGAACGCATCGGGTTTTGCGCTGGCCACCGAATTCGACAACCGCCTCGAAGCCCTCTCCGTCAATCTCAACGACCATGGCGAAAGGCTGCTCAGCCAGTTCGAGACGCGCGCCTCGACCATGGACAGCAGCACCGAAAAGCTGAATGCGGCGCTGAATGAGCGCACGCACCAGCTCAACGAGATCCTGATCGCCCGCACCCGCGAGATCAATGAGAGCCTGACGTCAGGCGAACGCACCATCGGCGGCACGCTTGACGACGTGTTGTCGAAGCTGAACAGCGCGCTCGATGAAAAGGGCGCAAGCTTCCGCCAGAGCCTGCAGACCACCGCCGACGATGCCGTCATGGATCTCGACGTGCGCTCCGGCTTCTTCGAGGAGCGGCTGCAGACGACCGTCGCCCAGCTGTCGACCGCCTTCGACGAACGCGTCTCCGAATTCACCAGCGCCTTCGACAAGCGCACCGGCTCGCTCGACACCAAGCTGATGGAGAGCCTCGCTCGTATCAACGAGACGCTGACCGGCGGCTCGGATTCGATCGACGGCATCCTGAATTCCGGTATCGACCGCCTTGGTTCGTCGATATCAGACCAGTCGCTGGCGCTCGCCACCGCCCTCGCCACCGGCCACGAAGTCCTGGAAAGCACGCTCGGCAGCCGCGCGGACGAAATCACCACAGCCCTCACCAGCCGCACCGGCGAACTGACCTCGGCGCTGCAGAGCGCTACGTCTGACATCGCGCTGACGCTCGCATCGGGCACCTCCGAGCTGCAGAACAACCTTCAGACACGCTCGGCCGAATTCCGCGACGCGCTGCGCACCACCACCACCGATCTGACGACTGCCGTTGCCGCTGGCACCGAACAGGTCACCTCTGCCTTCGGCGGTCGCGCCGAGGAGCTGAGCGGCGTGCTTACCGCCCGTGCGGCCGAAATCAGCGAGGCGCTCGGCACGGCCCACGGCCGTATCGACAGCGTCATGGCAGAGCGCGGCGGCGCATTGCTCGAGGCGCTCACCACCCATCACGGCCGCTTCGAGGAAGCGCTGACGACCCGCTCCGACGCCATCATCAATGCCGTCTCCGGCACCCATGACCGTCTTGCCGAGACGCTCGACGAAAAGGCGATGGCGCTCGCCATTTCCTTGAACGAGAGCCAGGCTCGCATCGAGGACACGCTCGAGACCCGCTCCGAGGCCTTCCTCAACGCCGTGTCCGGCACGCATGATCGCCTGTCGGAAACGCTGGACAGCAAGGCGGCGGCCCTTACGACCTCGCTCGACGAGCGCCATGCCCGCATCGAGGATGCGCTTGGAACGCGCGCCGAGGCACTGCTGAACACTGTATCCGGCACGCGCGACCGTCTTGCCGAAACGCTCGACGAAAAGGCGATGGCGCTCGCCATTTCCTTGAACGAGGGCCAGGCCCGTATCGAGGATACGCTGGAAACCCGCTCCGCGGCGCTGCTGAACGCCGTCTCCGGCACCCATGATCGTCTCTCGGAGACTCTGGACGGCAAGGCGGCAGCTTTTGCCACCTCGCTCAGCGAAGGCCATGCCCGGATCGAGAATACGCTCGAAACCCGCTCCGCAGCGCTGCTGAACGCCGTCTCCAGCACCCATGATCGCCTCTCCGAGACGCTGGACGAAAAGGCGATGGCCCTCGCCATCTCGCTCAACGAAACCCAGACGCGTATCGAAGACACGCTGGAAACCCGCTCGGCAGCCCTGCTGAATGCGGTCTCCGGCACCCATGACCGCCTGTCCGAGACGCTGGACGAGAAGGCGATGACGCTCGCCATCTCGCTCAATGAGAGCCAGTCGCGGATCGAAGACACGCTGGAAGCACGCTCTGAAGCCTTCCTCAAGGCCGTGTCCGGCACGCACGACCGACTCTCGGAAACGCTCGACGAAAAGGCGACGGCGATCGCCGCCTCCCTGAACGAGGGCCAGAGCCGCCTGCAGGACACCCTGGAGAGCCGCTCGGAATCCTTACTCAATGCGGTCTCCGCCACTCACGACCGCCTGTCCGAGACACTCGACGATCGGGCGATGGCGCTTGCCATTTCGCTGAACGAGAGCCAGAGCCGTCTTGAGGAGACGCTGACAACAGGCGCCGAGGCGATCACCAATGCGGTTTCCGGCACGCATGTCGGCCTGAACGGAGTGCTCGACCAGAAGGCCGCCGCCCTCGCCGCCTCGCTAACCGAAGGCCAGGCTCGCCTCGAGGAGGCCTTGGGCCACCGCACCGCCGCGATCATCGGCGCCGTAACGGCAACCCACGATCGGCTCACCGATACGCTCGATGAAAAGACCATGGCGCTCGCCATTTCGCTCGACGATAACCAGAGCCGCTTCGACAGTGTGCTCGAAGCCCGCAGCAACGCCATCATGGAGGCCGTCTCCGGTGCCGAAGCCCGAGTCGCCGGCGCCTTCTCCGACAAGACCGATGCAATCCGCACCGCCTATACTGACAATCAGCAGCGGCTCGAAAATGCGCTTTCCGAACATAGCGCCGCCCTCTCAGGCGTTCTCGATACCGGCGGCGCCCGCTTCGAGGATCTCGTCGGCGGCTTGACCGGCCGCATCGAAGGCCGTCTGACCGATGCACATACACGGCTCGGAGGCCTCGCCGACGAGGCCGCAGCGCGCATCGAGGGCGGGCTCGCCTCTGCCCATGAGCGCATCCGCACGACGCTCGAAGACCGCGCCAACGCCATCGACCTATCGCTGAACCAGGCCCATGCGCTGATCAGCGATACGCTGGCCGAACAGGCGACCAGCATCGGCACCTCGGTGGCGACAAGCGTCGGCATGCTCGAATTGTCACTGGAGCACCGTGAAGCGGCGATCCGCCAGGCGATCGATGCCGGCGCCCAGACATTGGAAGATCGCATGCATGCCGGCGCCGGCCAGATCGCCGGTCGCTTCCAGGAGGCGGCACGTGCGATTTCGAGCTCCACCCAGGATTTGTCCACCCATCTCGATCGGTCGGTCGAAAGCCTGACGGGCCGTTTTGAAGAAACCGGATCGCGTGTGGAAGCCGGCCTTGCGGCGATCGAGACCCGCATCCGCGACGGCGTCGGCGGCGTTGCCGAAAAGGTCGAAGCGGCCAGCGGCCAACTGTCCGGCGTGCTTGCCGACGGCGTCTCCCGTATCGGCGCGCTCAGCAACGACGCCACACAGCGCATCTCGGCGACGCTCGAAGGCAGTGCCGCAAACCTCACTCAGGCGATCGACAGCCGCACCGCCAATCTGGCCGAGACGCTGGACAGCCGCACCACCAGCCTGACCGGCGCCATCGATGGCCGCACCGCGAGCCTCGCCGAAACGCTCGACCGCGGCAATGAACGCATCGAGGAACGCCTCTCCACCATGGACCGTGCGTTGACTGTCGGCCTCGATGCCGTCAATCGCACCATCGAAGGCAAGGCCGCCGGTCTCGCCTCGACGCTGCGCAGCGCAGTTGCCGACGCGGCCCAGGGAATGGAAGGCGAAGCGACGAGAACCACCGAACTGCTTGGCAAGACCGGCCAGCAATTCGCCGAGGATCTCAATGTGAAAAGCGACGAATTCACCCGCACCATGGATGAGCGCTCGTCACAGATCGTCACCCGCGTCGCCGAAGCTCAGAATCGGCTGGCAAGCCAGGCCGCTGCCGTTGCCCAGACCTTCTCGGAAGCCGGTAACGCCATCGTCAACAAGGTCGCCGAGGCCGAGACCATCGTCGGCACGCAGGTCAATGCCATCTCCAAGGTGCTGTCGGATGCCGGCCAGTCTCTGGAGACACGCGGCAATGCCATCCGCTCGACCCTGTCGGGCGCCGGCACCGAGATTTCCGCCACCATGGCGGATGTCGATCGCTCGCTGGAAGCACGCAGCAGCGCCATTCGCACCAACCTTGAAGAGCGTGCCCGCGAGATCGATACGACGTTCTCCGAAATCGACCGGGCGCTCGAAGCGCGCGGCAACTCGATCCGCTCGACGCTCGAGGAGCGCACCCGCGACCTCAACTCGATGCTATCAGGCCGTTCGGTCGAATTGACGCGCATCCTCGACGAAACGGCCCGCCCGATCATCGACCGCTACACCGATGCCGGCGAGCAGGCCGCCGCCCGCATCACCGCCGCGGCGAACCTCAGCGCCGACCGCCTGCGCGCCGAAAACGAAGCGCTCGCCAGCGCCGTTGCCGCCCGCACCGAGAATGTCGCCAATGCCGTCAGCGCCATCGAGAACAGCCTGGTCGGCAACGTCAACGGCCTCGTCGAGCGCATGTCGGAAAGCAGCGCGGCGATGGCGATGATGATGAACCGCGCCGCCGAGCAACTGACCAGCGTCGACGGTCGTCTCGGCGATACCACCACGCGCTTTGCCGACTCCGCCACCAAGGCCGCTGAAATGGTCTCCGCCTCGACCAGGCTTCTCGAAGGCAAGGTCGACCGCCTCTCCGACATTTCGGGCCAGACGCTGGCACAGGTCGGCGGCATCATCGGCCGCTTCGACGAACACTCCAAGGTTCTGACCCAGGCTTCGCAGCTTCTCGGCGCCGCCCAGTCCAACCTCGCCTCGACGCTCGAGGAACGCGAGAGCGCGCTGCAGACGCTCTCGGTCGGCCTCGTCTCGCGCTCGGCCGAGATCGAAAAGACCATGCAAGGCCTCGGCAGCATGATCGAGACCGTGTTCGAGCGGGCAGAGCAACGCTCCAACCAGGTTACCGGCAATTTGCGCCAGGGCGTGCAGTCCTCCTTCGCCGATATCGGCCGCATTCTCACCGAAACCGAGAAGCGTGCCCAGGAAGCGGCAGAGACGATGCGCGAGGCGATCACCCGCGCCGGCGACGAGGCCAATACGACGATCGACGGCACCTTCGCCAATGTCGAGCGCCGCTCCGGCGATCTCTCCAATCGCATTCGCGGCGGTCTCACCGCCTCGCTGTCGGAAGTCGATCGCATGCTCGGCGAAGCTGGCCGCGCCTCAGACGGCGCCGCCCAGCACATGCGGGAAGCGCTGCGCGAGGCGATCGATGATGCCGTCGGCCGCTTCTCCGGCGCCACCGAGGATATCCGTCGCTCTGCGGCCGACATCCGCAACGAGCTTGACGCCACCCGCGCCGAACTGAAGCGCGGCGCCTTCGATCTTCCCGAGGAAGCCAAGGAAAGCGCCTCGGCCATGCGCCGGGCCGTCGCCGAGCAGATCAAGGCGCTGCAGGATATCTCCCAGCTGGTCGGCCGCTCCAGCCAGCAGCTCGAGATCTCCGAGCCCGTCGCCCGCACACTCGCTCAGGTGCAGCCGGCCCCGCGTCCTGCCCAGCCGGTCGCAGCCCAGCCGCCGCAGCCGGCAGCACCGCCGCCGATCGAAGCGACAGGTCTGCGCGGAGCGATCGCACCGTCTGCGCCGGCTGCCGCCCCCCAGCGCGCCGCGCCGCAGCCTGCCCCCGCTCGCCAGGAAACAGGCCGCCCGGAAACAGGTCGCCAAGAGCCGGCTCGTCCGGAAAGCGGCGGCTGGATCAGCGATCTCCTGCGTGGCGCATCGCGTGAGGACGCCGCCGACGAGGCCGCGGCCGCCCGTGTTCCTGCCCGCCCGGCGGAAACTGCCGCGCCGGCCGCGCGCAGCAACGACAGCCGCAATCCGCGCCACGTCGTCGAATCGCTGAACTCGCTCTCGGTCGATATCGCCCGCGCCATCGATCACGACGCCTCGGTCGATCTCTGGCGCCGTTACCAGCGCGGCGAGCGCGACGTCTTCACCCGCCGCCTCTACACGCTGAAGGGCCAGCAGACCTTCGACGAGATCAAGCGCAAATACGACCGCGAACCGGAGTTCCGCACCGCCGTCGACCGCTACATCGGTGATTTCGAAAAGCTGCTCGCCGACGTCGCCCGCACCGACCCGAACCGGACGGTGACGCAGTCCTACCTCACCTCGGACACGGGCAAGGTCTACACCATGCTCGCTCATGCCGCAGGCAGGCTCGGCTGAACTCGCTGATCTGAACTGGAATTACCCGGGAAAGCCGCTTGAACATGTGTCAGGCGGCTTTCGCCATCCAGCCACGGAAACTTCGCCCGAAATGACCAAAGCCCTCGTGATCATCGACGTCCAGAATGCCATCCTCTCCGGCAAAGCCTCGCCAGAGCGGCAGCCCCAAGTCGATGCCGCACTCGACCAGACCGTCGCACGGCTGGCCGCGCTACAGGAAAAAGCTCGGCAGGCGGGCGCGCCGATCGTACTCGTTCAGCATGACGGCGACAGCGGCCATCGATTGGCTGTCGGCACGCCAGGTTGGGCGCTACGCGACGAGATCGCGCCGAGGCAGGCCGAGGTCGTTGTGCGCAAGAAAAGCGCCGACTCCTTCTTCGAGACCGATCTTGGAGAACGCCTGGGCGAACGATCGGTCACTCACCTCGTCGTGGGTGGATGCATGTCCCAATTCTGCGTCGACACGACAGTCAGGCGAGCCGTGTCGCTCGGATATGATGTGACGTTGATTGCCGATGGTCACACGACCAGCGACACGGCGACCTTAGCCTTCTCCGAGATCATTGCCCATCACAATGAAACACTCGATGGTTTCGATGCGGGCAAGGCGACGGTAGAAATCCGCCCCGCTGCCGAGATCGACTTTTCCTAAATTTTCGGACCACATGGGAACCCGGGACCGTTTGGCGGCCCCGGGTTCCGATATCTCACCGATCGGCCGCTATATTCCAGTTGTAGACGCACCGATCGAGGCCGATGGCGATCTCAAGCACCAGCACGTCGTGGTCGACGGCCGCTCCCTTCCTCGGCTGCGACCGGTAGCGCTGCGGAAAATCCGTGCGTCGGGAGATCGAGCAGACCTCCATCCATTTGTCGCCATTGTCGACCTCGATATCGACAGTCACCTCCGAATAGGCCGGCAGCCGGTCGGAGGGCACGATCCGGGTCGGCAGATGGATCAGCGATGCGATCATCCGGCGGACCGGCTCGAGGCAGGCGGCGTGATAGTCGTTGCCGCTGTCGGCCGTGAAGGCGCATTGGAATTCGAGCTGCCAGAATTCCTTCAGCCGCATGTGTTTGGTCGGCTGCTCCTGCTCGCGACGATAGGATCTGCCGGCCTGCCAGACGCAGAGCGGCAACCGTGTCTTCGAATGATTGCCGAGAATATGCTGCATGTAGATGTAGGTCGACGGCGTGGTCTCCGGTCTCAGCACCAGCGCGGTCTCGCTGGTGGAGAGCTGTTCCTGGACCCAGATATCGGCGTTCGAATAGGCGCTTGAAACCAGCGACCGCGGCATCAACGCCGGCGCCTCGACCCTCCTGACATCCCAGGCTGGATTGACGGATCTGAGGAAGCTGCGGACCTCTTGCGAGAAGAAGCCGATCATATGATCGCGCAGCTGGATCTCGCGCTCCTCCCAATGGACGAGCGAATTGACATGATAAATATTGAGCACGGTGCCTGTCTCCCTGGCAACCTTGATTGACGTGGTGAGGGGCTTTACGTCCAGCAGCGCGCCGGACGCGGAGCGCCCTGACGTCACAGCAGGACGCGAAGACCTCGCCCGCCAAGAGCGCGCACGATCGCGACCTGCAGGCAGGTGCTGATATGACGAGAGAAAGACGCGCGCTTCATGCTCATGGCGAGTTTTCTACGAGCCGTGCGCATCATTGTCAAAACCGAAGAGGGTGAGACAAAAGGAATCAGCTGTGG
Source organism: Rhizobium sp. CB2179 (assembly GCF_057653455.1). Taxonomy (NCBI): domain Bacteria; kingdom Pseudomonadati; phylum Pseudomonadota; class Alphaproteobacteria; order Hyphomicrobiales; family Rhizobiaceae; genus Rhizobium; species Rhizobium sp. CB2179. Next base: position 2,150,023 of record NZ_CM172781.1, read on the forward strand.
ATGACCCTTTTTTATTGCCCCCTGTCCTTCATTCCGTCACAAACTTTTCTGATCCGCTCACATTAAAGCGAATAGCTCACTCCACCATCCAAACGATCGAGACAGCAACATTGATGACCAAGACGACATCCCGGCTCCTTGCCACCGCGCTCTCCTCCGTTTTCCTGATGGGCGCCTTCACTCTGGCCCAGGCAGGCCAGGCAAGCTTCGTCGTGGATGCCCAGTCCGGCCAGGTCCTCGAAGGTTCCAATCAGGACGATCTGAACTATCCGGCGTCGCTGACCAAGATGATGACGCTCTATCTCGCCTTCGAAGCCCTGCATGACGGACGCCTCAACTGGGACCAGAAGCTCACCATGTCAGAAAATGCCGAGAGCAAGGAGCCCTTCAAGCTCGCTGTCGGCGCCGGCCGCAAGGTGACGCTGCGCGAAGCGGTCGAAGGAATTGTCGTGCTCTCTGCCAATGATGCGGCTGTGGCGATCGCTGAACAGCTTGGCGGCTCCGAACAGGTTTTCGCCAAGGCGATGACCGACAAGGCACACCAGCTCGGTATGAAGGATACGGTCTTCAAAAATCCGTCGGGCCTTCCCGATCCGGAGCAGGTCACCACGGCGCGGGACATGGCGACACTCGGCGTTTCGCTGATGCGGGACTTCCCCGAAGAGTTCAAGCTCTTCTCCATGCGCGGCTTCCAGTTCCGCGGCATGAAGCTGCGCGGCCACAACAACCTCATGTATCGCTATGACGGCGTCGACGGCATCAAGACCGGCTATACCGATGCATCGGGCTACAATGTCGTGACCTCGGCGCTGAAGGATGGCCGCCGCGTGGTCGGCGTCGTCATGGGCGAAAAGACTGCGAGCATACGCGACGACAAAATGGCAAGCTTGCTGGACAGCACCCTGTCGCCGTCATCGACCGCCACAGCTTCTACGACACCGGGCAGCCAGCCGGGAGCGACGATGACGGATTCGCAGCCGACCAAATAGGCCCGATGAGCAGAGACCTGCCGGCAGGTTTCGCTGCCGAGTTATCTGAAAGCGACTTCCAGATGCTGCCGGTCTTGCGCGATCACCCTGCAATTCGTTTCGAAACCTTCGCCTTTGATGGCCAGGACGAATTCCGAAGGAATGCCTGATGTATTGGAGACTGAGATGCCGGCGCTCTCCGATCCAATGGATTTGACGGTGCAGTCGATGGTCGAGCGTCGATCGTTGAACAGGATCGAACCCGCCTTCAGCACTCGCCGTCGAGCCCCAATGGCGTGATCGGCGTGGATCGAACTCCACGACACACAACGATTCCGCCCGCCATGCTTGGCCTGATACATCGCCGCATCCGCCTGAGCCAGCAAGGTCTCGATCTCTTTGCTGACAATGGAGAGTGCGGACGTTCCGAAGCTGGCAGTAACGGTCAGGGCGCCATGATCGCCGCGTATGATCTGAGAGGCGATGGCGGCTCTGAGTTTCTCGGCGACTGCGGCAGCACCTTCCCGATCGACATGCGGCAGGATGACGGCAAATTCCTCGCCGCCAAGACGGCCGAACAGATCGCCGGCTCGAAGGGTCGCCTTGCAGGTCGATGCCACCGCCTTGAGGACCTCGTCTCCGGCCGCATGCCCATGCGTATCATTCACCTTCTTGAAATGATCGATATCGAAGACGATACATGACAAGTCGTGTTGATGCCGCACGGCAAGCGAAATGAGCTGCTCGGCCTCCTGCTTGAAGGCACGCCGCGTCATCGCCTCGGTCAGGCTGTCGATCGCGGCCGACTGCATGAGCTCGATGCGGTCCATCGCCGCTCCCGCCAGTTCCTCGAGAATGCCGAGATCTCTGTTGCCGAACGATCTTGGCCTGCGGTCGATCGCGCAAACCGTTCCGATCATGTGCCCGGCTTTTGTTCTCAACGGCACACCGGCATAAAAACGAATATTGTCCTCGCCCGTCACCGAAGGATGCTGTGAAAACCGGGGGTCCTTGGTAGCGTCCTGCACGACAACAGGCCTTTCACAATCCACAACGTAGCGGCAGAACGTGTCTTCGCGCGACACCTCGTCGCCCGCGAGGCCGGAGCAAGCCTTATACCATTGCCGATGCGCATCGATCAGCGACACGATGCCGATGTCGATGGAAAAGATCTCCTTTATCAGGCGTACGATCCGCTCGAAGCCCTCGTCCCTCGGAGTGTCGAGGATATCGAGCTGCTGCAACACAGCCAGGCGATCATTTTCGCGCTGGATCGCCTCCGATGACGATTTCCCGAAGACCCGTGCAACCACCATGCAGCATTCCTCCTGAAAGGGACTGTATGATGCGTTCCATAAATTCGTGAAGAAATTGAATACGATGACGACCCCTATGCCATGGGATCAAATATTTTTCACAATCGACAACCCCCGATATTCAAGGGGCGGTCTCGAAATTCCAGTTCAAATTGAGCGCAGCGTCCAGCTGACGATCTCGGAGGCGACCGTGGAGAAGGCGCGGTCGAGGCCTTTGACGAAGCCGTCATTGTCGCCGCCGGACGGCGCCAAGGCGCGGAACACCTTCTGGGCGCGCACCGAACCATTGCGATCGTTGAGGATCTTGGCGGAGATCTCGACCACCGCCTGGTTGCCGTTCGAAGCATCGATCTCGAAGGAGCGGATATCGGTGACGATCTGGTAGTCGATCGCCAGCCCCTGCCCCGGCATGCCGACGCCGCCGAGCTTGCCCGAGTTCTCGAAGGCTTCCACCAGCTTGGACTGCACTATGCGCGGCAGCTTGTCGCCCCACTGCGCCTTTGAGAGATACTGGATTTCCGAAGGCGAAACACGGATGACGATCTGCTCGCTGTCGAGCGACCTTAGCGCCGTCGGGCTGGCGATCAGGATCTGGCGGGATTTGGCCGCGGGCCCGCTGCCATCGACGGCGGCGGGCAGGTCATAGGTGTCGTTCTTGGCCGCGGTGCCGCACCCCGAAAGGATCAGCGCCGTCAGCGGCAGCGCGATCACCGTTCCCCTGATCCGAGAACGGCGCGACAACAGATGCGATGCGACCATATTAGGCTACCCCTGATTTCCCAGTTAACGCCGCGTCCGGCCGTCATATTGCTTCACCGTGTCCCCGCCGAAGATCAGACGTTGCGGATTGCGGTCGAAGTTGGTGATCGTATCGTTCAGATTGCTCACGGTCCCGCGCATGTCGTTGACGAGAGTCTGCACGTCGCGCAAGCCGCCGCTCGAGAATTTCTGCAGATTGTCGGCGATCGGCCCGATCCGCGAATTCAGGTTGTCGGCGACCTTCTTGAAGGATTCCAGCGTATTGCGCGCTTCAGTGAACAGCGATTGCGTATTGTCGGTGCCGAGCAGCGCATCGACCTTGATGAGAATGCCGTCGATGCGGGTCGAGGCCGAATTCAGCTTGTTGGAAAGCTGCGACACGTCCTGGATCGTCTGGTCGATATCTTTCTGACGCGCCGAAACCGTGTTGGCGACCTCGCGGATCGAGGCGACGGCGGCGCGCGCATCCTTGGTCGCCTGCGCGATATCGTCGACAGAGCCCTTCACCTTCGCCGGGTCGATCTGGGCAACGAGCGTATCGACGCGATCGAGTGTCGCCTGCGCCTGTTTGCCGAAATCGTTGAAGGTGGTGGCGGTCTGGTCGAACTTCTGGATCGCACCCTTGAGGTCGCCCGAGGCATCGGCGACATTGGCGGTAATCTTCTCGGCATTGGAGACGATGTTGTCGATCTTCTGCGCATCGACCGCCTTGACCAGCGATTCGACGGCTTGAAGCGTCGAATCGACACGACCGGAGACCGCCTTCACCGTATTGGAGAGCTCACCCACGCTCTGCAGGAAGGCGTCGATATTGCCGGAATTCTTGGCAAGTGCATCGGAGAACGTCTCGGCATTCTTGAAAGTCTCGGTCAGCGGCCCACGCGAATCTTCGATGAAACCCTGAAGTTCGCCGACCGCGTCATTAGCGCGATCGAGGATCTTGTCTGCGGTCGCCAGGAGATTGGTGACGCTCGACTGGTCGGCGACGATGACGGCGCGTTTGCCGTTGTCGATCGCATGCTGGAGGATGCTTTCCTCGCCCTTGCGGCCGCCTGAGAGTTCGATATAGGCAGCCCCGGTCAAGCCCTGGATTTCAAGGGCGGCCTTGGTCGAGGGGTAGATCGGCGCATCGGTGCGCACCTGGGTGAAGGCCAGCGAATATTGCGGATCGTCGGCATCGATCGACAGCGTTTGCACCGAGCCGATCTGGATGCCGTTGAAGCGCACCGGCGAGCCGACGCTGAGGCCGTTGGCCGAGCCCGGAATACGCACGATCAGTTCCGTCATCGGGCCGCCGCGGCCATATTCGGCCATCCAGTAGACGAAGCCGAAGGCAGCCGCGATCACCAGCACCGTGAAAAAACCGACAATCGTGTAATTGGCTTTGGTTTCCATCTTATCCGGTCACTTTCCGCTGCTGTCGTGCCGCGCGGCAGCATCGTTCTGCGGCACAATCGACCGCGCGCGTTTGCCCTTGAAATAGGCCTGCACCCACGGATCGTCATAGGCCAGCATGTCGTCGATCGTGCCTTCCACCATTACTCGCTTCTTTCCGAGCACGGCAATACGGTCGCAGACCGAAAACAGGCTGTCGAGGTCGTGCGTGACCATATACACGGTCAATCCCAGACTATCGCGCAGGTTGGCGATCAGTTCGTCGAATTCGGCCGCACCGATCGGGTCGAGGCCGGAGGTCGGCTCGTCCAGGAAGACGAGTTCCGGATCGAGTGACAGTGCGCGGGCAAGGGCTGCGCGCTTGATCATGCCGCCGGACAGTTCGGATGGATATTTGTCGGCGGCATCGGCTGCAAGCCCGACCATACGGATCTTCAGATGCGCCAGTTCGTCCATCAGCGAGGTCGGCAGGTCGAGATATTCGCGCATCGGAACCTGGATGTTTTCCTTGACCGTCAGCGACGAGAACAGCGCCCCCTGCTGGAACAACACGCCGAGCCGCATGTCGAGGGCGTTGCGCTGCGGCTCGTCGAGTTCGTCGAAATCCTGGCCGAGGATCTTGATCGTGCCGGAGCGGCGCGGCAGCAGCCGGAGCACCGTGCGCATCAGCACCGATTTACCCGTGCCCGACGCGCCGACGAATCCGAGGATCTCGCCGCGGTAGATATTGAGGTTCAGATTGTCGAGCACGACCTTGGAGCCGAAGCCGACGGTGACGTCGCGCGCCGACAGCACGATGTCCCTTTCGTCCTTGTCTTCCATATCGATCGGTTTCTCGTCCACGCGGTCCGCCATCCTAGAAATCGATCGCTGCATAGAACATCGCAAAAAGCCCGTCCATCAGGATGACGACGAAAATCGCCTTCACCACCGCGGCCGTCACGTGCTGGCCGAGCGATTCCGCACTGCCGCCAACCTTCAGCCCCTCGACGGCGGCGACGATGCCGATGACCAGCGCCATGAACGGCGCCTTGATCATGCCTGACAGCACCGTCGACAATGTGACCGCCTCGTGGAGGCGCGACAGGAAATTGGCGAAGGTGATGCCGGAATAGCCCCAGGCGACAGCGGCAGCACCGCCGAGCGAAGCGAAATTCGCCAGCACCGTCAAAAGCGGCAGCGCAATGGTCAGCGCCACCAGCCGCGGAAAGATCAGCACGCCGATCGGGTTCAGCCCCATCACCTTCAGCGCGTCGATCTCTTCGCGCATCTTCATCGAACCGATTTCGGCGGTGATGGCGCTGCCCGAGCGGCCGGCGATCATGATCGAAGTCAGAAGCACGCCGATTTCGCGCAATTGCAGGATGCCGACGAGATCGACGACGAAAACCTCAGCACCGAAGTAGCGCAGCTGGAAGGCGCCCTGCTGGGCGATGATCGCCCCGATCAAGAAAGACATCAGCAAGATGATCGGAACGGCGCGAACGCCCATATGGTCGATCTGGTTGACGATCGAGGCCGGCGAAACGCCGCTGCCGCGGCCGAACTTCATCTGCGCGCCGCGCACCGCCGAGCCAAGGATATACATGGCGGCGGCGAAATTGTCCCAGACCTCGTAGGTCATTTTGCCGATCGGCGCGAAGATGCGCGCGGCAAGCGAGACTTTCTCCGTCTGCTCCGGCTCGACCTTGGTCGGCTCCTCGGAAAACATCTCCAGCATTTCGTCGATATGCGAGTTGGTGCCTTCGAAGCGAACCGTCCGCCCGCCCGCCTCTTCTTGCTTCTTCAGCCGGCACAGCAGCCAGATGCCGGCGGTGTCGATCTCCGAAATATCCGAGAGGTCTACCGTCAGGTCGCCAGTCTTCTTCTGCAAAAGCTTTTCGAAATCGCGTAGCACCAGATGGATGTAGGCGCTGCGCCAATTGCCCTGAAGACGCACACGCTGTCCCGATCCATCAGCCTGGTCGTCCACATCAAGGGAGGCGGCGTTGCGATTCTCGGCGTTCAAGATACTTGTGTCTTTCAAGGCTTACAGCGACATTGCCGAATCGCGAAGCAGATCGTTCGCCCGGCGCGTCAATATACAGAAGCACCGTGCAATTTCCATGCTTGCAGGAGAGCAATAATGCCGCGCACCCTCGATATCCAGATGAATTCCTTTCCGATTGCCGGGACCTTCACCATCTCGCGCGGGGCAAAGACCGAAGCCGAGGTTATCACCTGCACGCTTGTCGAAGAGGGTGCGCAGGGGCGCGGAGAATGCGTACCTTACCGCCGCTACGGCGAGACCATGGAGAGCGTTTTCGCCCAGATCGAGGCGGCGCGACCGCTGATCGAAGCCGGCATTTCACGCCATGACCTGCTGTCGGCCATGCCGCCGGGCGCGGCCCGCAACGCCGTCGATTGTGCCCTCTGGGACCTCCAGGCAAAGCAGACAGGAGACAGCGTCGCCGCCCGCCTCGGCATTGCCGCTCCGCAGCCGCTCACCACCGCTTACACCATCTCGCTCGGTGAACCGGAGGTGATGGCCGCCCAGGCGCGCGAACATGCCGGCCGCGCCCTGCTGAAGGTCAAGGTCGGCACCGGCGACGATGAAAGCCGCATCCGCGCCGTCCGCGCCGCCGCGCCCGATGCCGCCATCATTCTCGACGCCAATGAGGGCTGGCCGGAGGCCGTGTTGGAGCGTCATCTCCATATCGCCGCGGAAGCAGGCATCGCCCTCGTCGAGCAGCCGCTGCCGGCTGGCCGCGATGGGCTGCTCGCCGAAATCCGCCGCCCGCTCCTCGTCTGCGCCGATGAGAGTGTCCACCACACCGGCGATCTCGCAAGCCTTGCCGACCGCTACGACGCGATCAACATCAAGCTCGACAAGACCGGCGGCCTGACGGAGGCGCTGTCGATGAAGGCCGAGGCCGAACGGCTCGGATTCAGTATCATGATCGGCTGCATGGTCGGCACCTCGCTTGCCATGGCGCCCGCCGTTCTCCTCGCCCAGAATGCCGATTTCGTCGATCTCGACGGTCCGCTGCTGCTTGCCCGCGACCGCGATCCCGGCCTGCGCTACGCCGCTTCGCTGGTCCTTCCGCCGGAAAGCACCCTTTGGGGCTGAAGATAGTAGGCGAAGATGACGAGGCCGAGGCCGGAAAACGCGACCAGCGCCATGACGTAATAGCTGACGACGCCGAGCCAGGCATAAAGATAACCCGACGCCAGGGTCATCAGCGCCATCGCCATGCCGACATAGAAGAAATAGGCGCCCTGTGCCGAAGATTCCTGCGTCTCCTGCACCGTCGCCATGATCCGTCGCTGCACGCCGGTATGCACGAAGGCATAGGTGAAGCCGTGGAAACATTGCAGCAGGAAGAAACCGGCAAAACCGGTATTCATCGGAAACAGGATCCAGCGGCAGACGCTGATGGCGCAGCCGAAGCGGATCAGCGTCCAGGCATCGAAGCGACGGTTGAGACGCTTCGACAGGAAGAACACCGTCACTTCCGAGGCGACGCCGGCGCTCCAGAGCAGCCCGACCTCAGTCCCGGAGAAGCCGAGCTGATGCCAGTAGATCGAGGAAAAAGCGTTCAGCACCGCATGGCTCGACTGCTGGATGGCAACGCCGATCAAAAGCAGCAGCAGGTGCGGCTCGCGCAGGCCACTGCCGGTAGCGGCTGGGATGTTGATCGGCTGGCCCCGCCGTCGCGTTGGCCCGATGCGCGGACAGAAGATCGCCATGACAACGGTCATGACAAAGCCGAACACCATGACATCGAGCACCATTCCGCCGCCCCACCGGCTGATCATCTGGCCACCGACCAGCGTCGAGACGATAAAGGCGATGGAGCCCCACACGCGCATCGACCCGTAATCGAGCCCCCAGCGGCGCACGCCCGAGATGACGATGGATTCGACGACGGGCACATAGGGTGCGAAGGTGGCGCCCTGCAGCGCATAGACGATCGTCACCGGCCAGAAAGTCGTCGTCCAGAACAGCGCGACCGCCGTCAGCAGCGAAAGGCCGCCCGACCAGAGCAGCACGTCGGCGCGCTCCTTCAATCGATCGGCGATCATGGCGACGACAGGCGCCACCAGCACGCGAACCACCATGGGTATGGCAAGGATGATGCCGATCTCATGATCGCTAAAGCTATGGGTTGCGAGCCAGACGGGAAAGAACGGCAGGACGATGCCGTTGACGAGCAGCGGCGCACAATAGGAAAGCGCACTGAGAAGCCGGAAGCGCGGCGGCGCTCCCTCACCCGTCGGGGAATTTTGAGCGGGAATCATGGGTGGACCTGAAGGAAACTGGACGTTGTCCTAACACACCACCCTGGAGGCGACTATTGCGAGAAATAGCCGTTCTGAAACGTTTTAGAAAATAAATAGGGCCTGTCGCCTGACGGTAACGGCTAAATTCGTGGGAGCGCAGGCGCGGATGCGCCGGCGCCAAAATCAGGCGGCTTGCGGGGCCAGTTCGCCCTCGTCATGCATTTCGATAGCGGCAAGCGCCGGCACGCTGCTGGCGAGCGCCCGCCAGGTGATCAGTTCGAACGTGCCATCCTCGTGCTCGGCGACAGCCGTGCAGCTTTCCACCCAATCGCCGGTGTTGATGTAGCGGATACCGTCCATGTCCTGGATGATGGCATGATGGATATGTCCGCAGATCACCCCATCGGCGCCGTTTTTGCGGGCTTCCTCGGCCACGACGCGCTCAAATTCGCCGATAAAGTTGACAGCATGCTTGACCTGCAGCTTCGCCCAGGCCGAGAACGACCAGTAGGGCATGCCGAGTCGGCGGCGCACCGCCGCCAGGATGATGTTGATGCGGATTGCCGTGTCATAGGCCCAGTCGCCGAGATAGGCGAGCAGTCGGGCGTTGCGGACGACGACGTCGAACTCGTCGCCATGCAGGATCAGATATTTTCTGCCGTCGGCGCCGTCATGCATCATACGCTCGACGACCTCGATGCCGCCGAAATGCATGCCCGGGAAGGCGCGCAGGAATTCGTCGTGATTGCCGGGAATATAAACGACGCGCGTACCCTTGCGCGCCTTGCGCAACAGTTTCTGGACGACGTCGTTGCAGACCTGCGGCCAGTACCAGCTGCGCTTCAGGCGCCAGCCGTCGACGATGTCGCCGACGAGCACGATCGTATCGGCTTCGTGGTGGCGCAGGAAATCCAAGAGGAAGTCGGCCTTCGCGGCCTTCGAGCCGAGATGGACATCGGAAATGAAGAGCGTGCGGAAATGTCTGGGTTCCATCATGTCTTTCACGAGCTACCGCTCATGTCCCATCTTTCATCTAGCCTTCCAAAACCAGACTCGTGTTTCAGGAAGATGACAAGCTGGGGAAAAGCCCTGCAAACCTGTTCATTCCGCGCGGGTAGTAGTCCCGTCGCCACGCGGGCAGTATGCCCGTCGCCGCCAGGTCCCGCGACAAGGTTGCCCTGTTCATTCAGGGCGTTCATGATGGCGCCGATTCCATATCCGACAATGCGGGATGGCTGATGCGTCTCTTTCTCGTTCGCCACGGCGAATCCCTCGGCAACATCAACGAACAGGCCTACCGCCAATTCGGCGATCACAACGTGCCGCTGACGCAGTGGGGCCATCGGCAGGCTCTCGAAGCAGGCGGCGTGATCGCGTCCTATCTCAGGTCATTGCCGAGCGCGGGTTTCGGCAAGCTGCATATCTGGTATTCGCCCTTTCTGAGGACCCGGCAGAGCAAAGATGCGCTGCTCGAAGCACTGCCGGAAAGTTTTGTCGGCGGCATCAGGGAGGACTATCTGTTGCGCGAGCAGGATTTCGGTCTCTTCACCGAAATCTACGACCACGCCGAACAGAAGCAGAAGTTTCCCGACGAGTTCGAAAAATGGGCGAGGCTGCGCAGTAACAGCGGCAAGTTCTACGCACGGCCGCCGGATGGCGAAAGCCGGGCGGATGTGGCCCAGCGGGTGCGCCTGTTCCTGCAGACCGTCATGCACGGTGCCGAAAATGGCGACCACAACGTGGTGATCGTCGGTCATGGCGTCACCAACCGGGCGGTCGAAATGAATTTTCTGCACCGCCCCGTCGAGTGGTTCGAGCGCTCCGACAATCCCGGAAACGCCGATATCACGCTGATCGAGGGGACGCGCTCGCAAGGATACGAGTCGATCCTGCTGCATCAGGCGGCCGATCGGCAGCCGGGACAGGAAGGCGAACTGCGCGATGCCTATGGCGCCGACGTGACGATCACGCCGAAGCCGACTGCATAATTCCTTAAATCGGAACGGCGCAAAGCTGTGGTGGGTTGCGCAAGGCAAACCGCCAACTCTTCACCTCAGCTCGGCGACGTTACCGGCGCGGGCTCCTGCCCGGCCGGCGTCTCCTCATTCACAGTCTCCGGCCGCTTCGTCCTCAAGAGACGCAGCACGAAGACGAAGAAGACGGGAACGAAGAAGATCGCCAGCACCGTCGCCGAGATCATGCCGCCAAGCACGCCCGTGCCGATGGCATTCTGGCTGGCCGCACTTGGCCCGGTGGCGATCGCCAGCGGCATCACGCCCAAAGTGAAGGCTAGCGAGGTCATGATGATCGGTCGGAAGCGCAGACGGGCGCCTTCGATCGCGGCATCCATCAGCGATTTGCCCTCGGCAAACCCGTCCTTGGCGAATTCGACGATCAGGATGGCGTTCTTCGCCGACAGCCCAATGATCGCGATCAGGCCGACCTTGAAGTAGATGTCGTTGGACATGTCGCGGCTCATCACCGCAAGCACGCAGCCGATGACGCCGAGCGGCACGACCAACATCACCGACAACGGGATGGACCAGCTTTCGTAAAGCCCCGACAGCAGCAGGAAGACGAAGAGAATGCTGAGGCCGAACAGGAACGGCGCCTGCGATCCCGATCTCAGCTCCTCCAGCGACTGGCCGGTCCATTCGAAGCCGAAACCGTCGGGAAGTTCCGAGGCCAGTTGCTCCATTTCGGTAATCGCCGCCCCCGATGAATATCCCGGCGCCGGAGCGCCGGAAATACGCACGGAAGGGTAGCCGTTATAACCAACGATCTGCGCCGGTCCCTTCTGCCATTCGGCGACGGCGAAGGACGACAGCGGCACCATGCCGCCGCTCGCATTGCGGACATTGAGCTTCATCAGGTCTTCCGCCTGAAGTCTGCTCTTGTCCTGCGCCTGCACGATGACGCGCTGCATGCGGCCCGAATTCGGGAAGTCGTTGACATAGCTCGAGCCGAGATTGGCGGTGATCGTGCTGTTGATGTCGGCGAAGGCAACGCCGAAGGTATTTGCCTTTTCGCGATCGATGACCAGCACAAGCTGGGCCGAGTCAGGCATGCCTTCCGGGCGGATACCTGCGATGATGGGGTTCTGCGATGCCTTGCCGATCAGCATTCCCGCCGCCTCGGTCAGTGCCGCCTGGCCTTTCGCGCCGCGATCCTGGAGGCGGAAGGTAAAGCCGTTGGTCGTGCCGAAACCTTCGATCGGCGGCGGCGACAGCGCGAAGGATGTGGCGTCCTTCAGCCCAAACAGCTGCATGTTGGCGCGGTTAGAGATCTCCTGTACCGAATTGCCGGCGCCGCGTTCGGCCCAGTCCTTGAGTGTGACGAACACCAGGGCGGCATTCGGTCCCTGCCCCGAGAAGCTGAAGCCCTGGATCGCGACGACGTTGGCAACGGCCGGCTCCTTCTTGAAGATCGCTTCGATGCTTTCAAGCGAGGCCACCGTGCGGTTGCGGCTCGCCTCCGGCGGTCCCTGCACGTCGACGATCAGGAAGCCCTGATCCTCATCCGGCACGAAGCTGCTCGGCAGGTTGACGAAGAGATAGCCAAGGCCGACGAGCAGCGCGACATAAACGGCCATGACCCGCCAGGAGCGCTTGGCCAGTCCCTCGACTGTGCGGGCATAGCGCCCGGTCAGCCGGTCGAAGTTGCGGTTGAACCAGCCGGCGATGCCCTTCTTCTCGTGATGGCCCTTGATCGGTTTCAGGAAAGTGGCGCAGAGCGCCGGCGTCAGCGACAGCGCCAGGAAGGCGGAAAACAGGATTGAAACAACCATGGTCAGGCTGAACTGGCGATAGATGATGCCGGTTGAACCCGGGAAGAACGCCATCGGCACGAAGACGCAGGAGAGAACCAGGGTAATCCCGAGGATCGCACCGGTGATCTGCCGCATCGCCTTCTTGGTCGCTTCCTTCGGTGACAGCCCTTCTACCGCCATCAGCCGCTCGACGTTTTCCACCACCACGATGGCGTCGTCGACGAGAATGCCGATGGCAAGCACCATCGCAAACATCGTCAGCACGTTGATCGAGAAGCCGGCGGCATACATGACAGCCAGCGTCCCGAGCAGCGCGACGGGCACGACGAGCGTCGGAATGATCGTGTAGCGGAAGCTCTGCAGGAAAATGAGCATGACGACGAAGACAAGTGCAACGGCTTCTGCGAGCGTATGCGCCACCTTCTCGATCGATGCCGAGACGAACGGGCTGGTATCATAGGGAACGGAATATTCGACGCCATCAGGGAAGAAGCGTGAGAGCTCCTCCATCTTGGCCTTGACCAGGTTGGAGGTATTGACGGCATTTCCTGTCGACGACAGCTGGATGGCGATGGCAGCACTCGGCTGCCCGTTCAAGCGGGTGGAAAAGCTGTAGCTCTCGCTGCCCTCTTCGATGCGCGCGACATCACGCAGCCTGACATTCGATCCGTCGGCGTTGGCGCGCAGCACGATGTCTCCGAACTCCTTGATGTCGGTCAGTTGCCCCTTGACCAGCACCGTCGCCGTCAGGTCTTGCGAGATCGGATTGGGTGCTGCGCCGATCTGGCCCGCCGCGACCTGGGCGTTCTGCGCCGAGATCGCCGCGCTGATGTCGGATGCTGTGAGGTTCAGGCCGACCATCTTGTCGGGATCGATCCAGATGCGCATCGCCCTCTGCGACGCAAATAGCTGGGCGCGGCCGACACCCTCGAGACGGCGCAGCTCGCCGATGACGTTTCGGTTGAGATAGTCGCCGAGCGCCACCTCGTCGGTCTTCCCGTCCGTCGATGTCAGCGAGATGAACATCAGGAAGCCCGACGACGCCTCCTCGACCGTGATGCCCTGATCCTTGACGGATTGCGGCAGCCGCGGTTCGACGCGGCGAATGGCATTCTGAACGTCGACGGAGGCCTGGTCGATATCGGTGCCGGCCGCAAAGGTCGCGGTGATCGTCATCGCGCCCGATGTATCCGACGTCGACTCGAAATAAGAAAGGTGCTCGACCCCGTTCAGCTCTTCCTCGATTTGGCGGGTGACGCCCTGATAGATATCCTGGGGCGAAGCGCCGGGATAGCTGGTGGTGATGCTGAGCTGCGGCGGCGCGACCTTGGGATATTGGGCGACCGGCAGGAACGGCAGCGCGATCAGGCCAGCGATGGAGATGAAGATCGCAAAGACCCAGGCTAGGATCGGGCGATCGATAAAGAAACGTGCCATCGACCTTACTCCGGCTTCTTGGCGTCACCGGACGCGAGCTGGCCATCCCGCCACTCTTCCGGCGCGACCTTTGCGCCCGGCTGCAGCTTTTGGCTGCCGTCGACAACGAGACGCTCACCTGATGACAGACCGCTTTCGACCACCCATTCATTGCCGAAGGATTGACCGAGCTCCACGTCCCGCGGCTGTGCCACGTCTCCCTCCTGGACGACGTAGACTTGCGCCTTGCCATCGGCCGTGCGGATGACGGCGCGTTGCGGGATAAGGATTGCCTTCTCCCGGACGGCCTGTTCGATGCGCACCCTGATGTAAAGACCGGGCAGCAGGTCGCCCTTCGGATTGGGGAATTCACCGCGGAGGGTGACTTGGCCCGTCGTCGCATCGACGCTGGCGCTGCTGAAGAGCAGCTTCCCGGCTTCGCCATAGACGGTGCCGTCGTCGAAGACGAGCTTGATGTCGGCCTTGCCTGGTTCGGTCGATGTGAGGCTGCCGTTCTCGACCGCCCGCTTCAACGCCAGCAGGTCTCCGGAGGATTGCATAAAGTCGGCATAAACGGGGTCGATCTGCTGGATCATCGCCAGCGCGTCGCCTCCATCGGCCGTCACCAGCGCGCCTTCCGTCACCAGCGCGCCGCCGATGATGCCTGATATCGGTGCGCGGACTTCGGTATAGCCGAGATTGATCTTCGCTTCGTCGAGTGCGGCCTGCGCCAGCGCGACATCGGCATCGGCCTGGGCAAGGGCGACGGCCGCCGCATCGTATTCGATACCGCTTGCGACATCGCGGTCGCGGAGCGACTTCTGCCGGTCCAGCTGCTGGCGGGCATTCAGCTGCGTCGCCCTGGCGCGCTCGAGGCTTGCCTCGGCGCTTGCCACACGCACCCGAAAAAGCGCCGGATCGATCCGGTAGAGCACATCGCCCTGATGAACGAAGCTGCCCTGCTCGAAGATCCGTTCCTCCAGGATGCCGGAAACCCTGGCCCGCACTTCGGAAACGCGCGTCGCCGCAATGCGGCCGGGCAGCTCGCTGACCACGGGAAGCGGGCGGGCGCTAAGCGTCAGGACGCTGACGGCAGCAGGCGGCATCGCGCCGCCTTCCTGCGCGTAAGCCGGCAGGCCGGCGCCGAATATTAGCGCCAGGACAAGCGTACAACCAAATGATTTCGTTCGAAAAAGCATGTTCATTAGCCTTCCTGCTAGTCCCGCTGGGGTCCAAAAAAGCACAGCCCGCCGAAATGACGTTCGGCGGGCCTCCTCAGCCGACAGATAGTCGATCTTTTTTTGCTTTGCAAGATACCTACCGGTTGGTATGATAGCATTATCATGGTCGGAACTCCCATGGCTCGGCGATCCCGGGAGTGATACTGATCCTCTCGCGCGCCTCGGCGCGAAGCTTATCTCGAACACAGGTCATGCATTGGTAGATAGCCCCCGCAACAGAAAGAAACAGCCGGATGTCGTGCGGCAGGCTCTTCTCGATTGCGCCACCAAGCTGGCGCTGGAACATGGTCTCGCCGCCGTCAGCCTGCAGGCAGTCGCAAGTGCTGCCGGCGTGACCAAGGGGGGTCTGTTTCACCACTTCCCCAATAAGCAGGCTCTTATAGAGGCCGTGTTCGACGGCATGATGGAAAACCTCGACCGCGAGATCGACGAGGAACTGGAAAGGGACAAGGGCGGCCACGGCACATTCACCCGCGCCTACGTCCGCACCCTGTTTTCCGACCGTGCCCTCAACAACAGCCCGTGGTCGGCGCAGACGATGACGGTGCTTTCCGACCCCTACTCCAAGAGCCTCTGGCATAGATGGATGAATGACCGGCTGGTCAGGCACGCTGAAACCGACGTGGGAATGCGGCTCGAGATCGTTCGCCTGGCGGCGGACGGCGCATGGCTTGCCCATGTTCTGAGGCCTGACGACCATGCCGCGTCCGATGATACGGCGCTGTTGCACGAATTGATCGAACTCACCGAAGGGTGACAAGCGATTGACGCCTCATCCCGCGCCCGAGTATATCACCCGAGCGCGGGATGGTCGGGCTAGGCAGCGCGCACGGCCGCCATCGGTTTGACGTTCTGATTCATCCGGAACAGATTGTTCGGATCGTAGCGCCGCTTGATCTCGGCAAGGCGAGCGTAGTTGGCGCCGTAGGCAGTCTCGACGCGGTCGCCTTCGTCTTCGGGCATGAAGTTGATGTAGGCGGTGCCGACCGCATGCGGCTTGGTTGCCTCGAAAAGCTCCCGCGCCCAACCGATGCAGCTTCCATCCATCCCGGCTTCCCGCCAGCGCGCATGCACATTCATGACGAAATGCGAGCTGCGCTGCGGAAATGCGGTGGCCTCGGTCGGCACACGGCCGGCCGCGCCGCCGATATGGGCGATGAAGATCTCGCATTCCGGGCCGGGCAGCTTGCGCACGGCGTTGAGCAGCACGTCGATCGCCGCATCCGGAAGGGAGGCGAAATCCTGGCTCTTCCAGTAATTGCGCGCACCGGGGGTGAGCAACGGGTCGAATGCCTGCTGCCAGCCGGTGAACGGCACCGGACCGACGACGTCGGCAATCGGTTTTCCGATCGCCCGCAATCTGGCCGTTGCCTTTTCGCCCGCCGCGATGTCTCCGCAATAGCACATGGCGAGCACGACGATTTCCTTGCCGTGCCATTCCGCGGGAAGGAACGGCAACGGCGGCGCCTGGCGCATCACCACCCAGCAGGTCAGTTCGTCAGGTGCCGTCTCCAGCGCCTGCCGGTACTCCTTGAGCACGCTTTCCGCGTCAGCGAAGGGATGCACGACCAGCCCAGCAAGAACCTCCGTGTTGAGAGGGTTGAGTTTGAATTCGAAGGAGGTCACGACGCCGAAATTGCCGCCTCCGCCGCGCAACGCCCAGAAGAGATCAGGCTTTTCCGTTTCGCTCGCCTTGACCAGCTCGCCATCGGCCGTCACCACGTCCACCGACAGCAGATTGTCGATCGTGAGCCCGAATTTACGGGTCAGCCAGCCGAAACCACCGCCGAGCGTCAGGCCGGCGATGCCGGTGGTGGAATTGATACCAGTCGGTAGCACCAGCCCGAAGGCCAGCGTTTCCTGGTCGACATCGGCAAGCGTTGCACCCGGCTCGATCCTGGCGCGCCGCGTTTGCGGATCGACCCGCACCGATTTCATCGCCGACAGGTCGATGACGATACCGCCCTCGCAGACCGCATTGCCGGCAATGCCGTGGCCGCCGCCACGCACCGAAAGGAGCAAATTATTGTCGCGTGCAAACCTTACCGCCCGCACAACATCGGCAGCACCGGCGCAACGCGCGATAATCCCGGGCCGGCGGTCGATCATCGCATTCCAGATCGTCCGCGCTTCATTGTAATCCAAGTCCTTACTGGTCAGGAGACTGCCGCGAAATCCGGCGGCAAAGGCATCGATGGCCACGTCATTGACCATCGTCTGCCCCCTTTGCAGGGTCGTGAGGTTCAAATTGTCCATGGTTTCCTCCATGCGACCGGCGCCCCGCACCGTCGCGGCCGGCATTTTGCGCTTGCTACGATCCTCAAACAAGTTTCGAAAAGGATTAGCCCTCGGCGGCAGCAAAGAAAGGAAGCGACTTCCTATTGAATTTTCATCGGAAATCGATGACTGCGGCGGCAATCCCGCACGCGGCGGAACAATCCCTAATCCCGCAGCCCCCGAGCAATGGCATCAATGATCGCGCCAACCCTGCCGGGCACGAACCGGCGTGACGGATGAATGGCGTGGATCGGCAGCACCAGTTTCCGCCAGCCGGCGAGAACTTCCACGAGCCTGCCATCCGCTATGTCTTCCGCCACGAGATCCACCGGGACGTAGATGATGCCTGCCCCGGCGAGCGCTGCCATTCGCAGCGCCTCTCCGTTGTCTATCTCGATGTTGCCGCGAACCCCAACCGTGAAACCTTCACCGCCCTTTGTCTCGAACGGCCATTCGTCGCGGGGCACGAGATTGAGGTTGAGAATGCAGCGGCCGAGGCGAATATCCTCGGGCCTCTCCGGCACGGCAAATCTATCGAGATATGCGGGAGAGGCGCAGCAGACGAAATGATAGCTGCCGACACGCCGCGCGATAAGCGACGAAGGCTTCAATTCGCCGATCCGGATCGCTAGATCATACCCTTCGGCCACCAAGTCGACATTGCGGTCGCTGAGATTGAGCTCGACCGAAAGTGCCGGATGCCGCTCCGCGAGTTCGGCCATGACAGGCGCAAGCCGCTTGATCCCCAGTGTCGTCGGAGCGCTTAGACGCAGGCGTCCCGACATGGCCTCGGCGTCAGGCCGGGAGATGTCGTTGAGTTCCTCCAACTCGTCGATGATTCTGTTTGCCTTGACGAGGAAGCGGGACCCGACCTCGGTCAGCCGCTGCGTACGCGTCGTGCGTTCGATCAGCTTGACCCCATACTCCTGCTCCAGCGCCTGGATGCGCCTGCCGACCATGGCAGGCGAAATGCCGAGCCGTTTCGCGGCAGCGGCGAAACTCCCCGACGTCGCGGCGGCAATGAGGGTCTGCAAGTTCAGAAGATCGGGCATTCGATACTTTTATGCATCTCTGTTACCGGGATCAATGCAATTAACGACGGAATATTTCGGATGTATCCCTGTGACCATCACATCGGAAACAGGAGACAGAACGATGAAGACTGCAATTATCGGCATCGGAAACATGGGCAAGGGCCTGGCCTCACGCCTTGCAGGGAAGACTGACCTGATCATCGCGGCACGTAACGATCCGGGCGCGCGCAGCCTTGCCGAAAGCCTCGGTGTTGAAAGTGCTACCATTGCAGACGCGATCGCCGCCGCGGGGATCGTCATCCTCGCCGTTCCCTATGCCAGCGCTCTTGAGATCGCCGCCTCGCCGTCGCTGTCGGGCAAGATCGTCGTCGACATCAGCAATCCCCTGAAGCCCGATTTCTCCGGTCTGCTCTTCGGCCACGAGACCTCCGCCGCCGACAAAATCCAGAATGCCGCGACCGGCTCCAAGGTGGTCAAAGCTTTCAACACCATCTTCGCCGAGCTCTTCAACGCGTCCCGCGACGCCACGGCCAAGGTGCCGGTATTCGTCGCCGGAAATGACGAAGACGCGGTGGAAAAGGTTTCCAGACTGATCGTGGACGCGGGATTTGCCGTCGAAAAGACCGGAGGCCTCGACGCTGCCAAGCTCCTGGAGCCGCTCGGCATGCTCAATATCCGCCTCGGCTACGGCCTCGGCCGCGGAACCGTCATCGCCCCTGCCTGGATAAACCTCGCCGCCTGAGGTCATCTCATCGATCGGCAGGACCGACATCCCGTCCTCACGGACGGGATGTTTTTGTTGCCCGGACAAAAACTCGCCAACTCCGCCATTTCCATACTGTCGCCGGTATCCGATTGATGTATGGAGGGAGCTCAAAAGACGTGCACGGAGGCGGCGATGGATCACCCGGAAAAATCGAAGACAGAAAAGAACCTGACGAGCGGTGATCTCGACGAACAGGCGCTTTTCTTCCACCGCTATCCCCGCCCCGGCAAGCTTGAGATCCAGGCGACCAAGCCGCTCGGCAACCAGCGCGACCTGGCGCTCGCCTATTCGCCCGGCGTTGCCGCCCCCTGCCTTGCCATCCGCGACAATCCCGAGATGGCGGCCGAATATACCTCGCGCGCCAATCTCGTCGCCGTCATTTCAAACGGCACCGCCGTGCTCGGCCTCGGCAATATCGGCCCGCTGGCCTCCAAGCCGGTCATGGAGGGCAAGGCCGTGCTCTTCAAGAAATTCGCCGGCATCGACGTCTTCGATATCGAGATCGATGCCCCGGGCGTCGAGCAGATGGTCTCGACCATCGCCTCGCTGGAGCCGACTTTCGGCGGCATCAACCTCGAAGACATCAAGGCGCCGGAATGTTTCGAGGTCGAGCGGCGCCTGCGCGAGAAGATGAAGATCCCCGTCTTCCACGACGACCAGCACGGCACGGCGATCATCGTCGCCGCCGCGATCCTGAACGGGCTGGAACTCGCCGGCAAGAACATCGCCGACATCAAGATCGTCGCCTCTGGCGCCGGTGCTGCCGCCCTTGCCTGCCTCAACCTGCTGGTCATTCTCGGGGCAAAACGCGAAAACATCTGGGTCCACGATCTCGAAGGCCTCGTCTATGAGGGCCGTATCGAGTTGATGGACGAATGGAAATCCATCTATGCCCAGAAGAGCGATACGCGCACGCTCGCCGAAAATATCGGCGGCGCCGACGTCTTCCTCGGCCTTTCGGCCGCCGGCGTGTTGAAGCCGGAGCTGCTGGCGCAGATGGCCGACAAGCCGTTGATCATGGCGCTTGCCAATCCGACGCCGGAGATCATGCCCGATCTCGCCCGCGCTGCCCGTCCCGACGCGATGATCTGCACCGGCCGCTCGGATTTCGCCAACCAGGTCAATAACGTCCTCTGCTTTCCCTATATCTTCCGCGGCGCGCTCGATTGCGGCGCTGAGACGATCAACGAGGAAATGAAGATGGCGGCCGTGCGCGCCATCGCAGCCCTTGCCCGCGAAGAACCGTCGGATGTCGCCGCCCGTGCCTATTCCGGTGAAACTCCGGTCTTCGGCCCTGACTATCTCATCCCCTCGCCCTTCGATCCGCGCCTGATCCTGCGCATCGCACCTGCAGTCGCCAAGGCCGCCGAACAGAGCGGCGTCGCGCGCCGCCCGATCCAGGATTTCGACGCTTATCTCGACCAGCTGAACCGCTTCGTCTTCCGCTCCGGCTTCGTCATGAAGCCGATCTTTACCGCGGCCAAGGCCGCGGAACGCAAGCGCGTCATCTTTTCCGAAGGCGAGGACGAGCGCGTGCTGCGCGCCGCCCAGGTGCTGCTCGAGGAAGGCCTTGCCGAACCGATCCTGATCGGCCGCCCGCAAGTCATCGAGACGCGCCTGAAGCGATACGGCTTGCGCATCCGGCCGCTGCAGGATTTCGAAGTCATCAATCCGGAAGACGATCCGCGCTTCCGCGAATATGTCGATCTCTATTTCTCCCTCGTCGGCCGCCGCGGCGTCATCCCGGAAGCGGCCCGCACGATCGTGCGCACCAACACCACCGTCATCGGCGCGCTGGCGCTGAGGCGCGGCGAGGCCGATGCGCTGATCTGCGGCCTGGAAGGGCGATACGAGAAGCATCTGCGCGACGTCCGCCTGATCATCGGCAAGCGCAAAGATGTCCGCGATTTCTCAGCCCTGAGCCTGATGATTTCGCAGCGCGGCGCCACCTTCTTCACCGACACCTACGTCACCTTCAATCCGACTGCCGAAGAGGTCGCCGAAGCGACGGTGCTGGCGGCCGAGGAAATCCGCCGTTTCGGCCTCACGCCGCGCGCCGCCCTGGTTTCGCATTCCAATTTCGGCTCGCGTGAATCCGAAAGCGCCACGAAGATGCGCAACGCCCTGCAGCTCGTGCGCGAAGCCGCGCCCGACCTTGAGGTCGACGGTGAGATGCACGGCGAAAGCGCCATCACCGAAGCACTGCGCAAGCGTGTCATGCCGGACACGACCCTGCACGACGAGGCGAACCTCCTGGTCTTCCCGAACCTCGATGCCGCCAACATCACCCTCGGCGTGGTCAAGTCGATGACCGACGGCCTGCATGTCGGCCCGATCCTGCTCGGCACCGCCCTGCCCGCCCATATCCTCGCCCCCTCGGTCACTTCCCGCGGCGTCGTTAATATGGCGGCACTCGCCGTCGTCGAGGCATCGCAACCGGCTTGAGCCGGTTGCCCGCAACACAGCGTAAAGACCCTGAAGTCGTCCCGACACATGTCCTGATGCCGTCTCAGGCACTCCGTATCGACAGGCGCCCTTTATCCGCGAGCACATCGGCGCGTTCGTTACCGGCAATGCCGGAATGGCCCTTGCACCAGGCAATGGTCATGAGCGCATTCTGGGATAGTTGAAGATCGACTGCTTTCCAGAGTTCCGCATTGGCGATCGTTCGCCTTCGGGCATTCCCATTCGGACTGCTTTTCTTCCAGCCGTTGTTCTTCCAGATATGTCGCCAGCTGTTGCAGCCTTTGACGGCATAGACGGAATCGGACCAGATGGTCGCGGGCTCGCCGCTTGCCTCGCTGTTGATCCAGATTGCCGCCCTGAGCACGGCGGTCAATTCCATCGAATTATTGGCGGAATCTTCGGCGCCCCCGAAGCCGGACGCGATTTCCGCCGCATCGCGGTAAACGACAAAGGCCCACCCTCCGCGCCCGGAACCGGGTTCATAACAACCGTCCACGAAGACGTGGAAGCCGTGTTGGGTTTCCGGCAGCCCGACTGTCGTTGCGGGGGAGCTGAGTTCGTTGGCAATACCTGTCATTTTCGACGTCCGGATATGAGTACGTTCCCCAAGCCGCTGAGGAGATTGGAGTGGAGCACTTAGCCTCGTTGATTACCACCGGCAGCCTCCTCATAATCGAACACTGGGTCTCTGGCGGTCCGCTGGCTAAAATCGCGAAAATACGCTAGGAATTTATCCCAGCTTATTAAGAGAAATACCCTAAGAGAAACCCGCTGCGATCGAGGCCGCAATCGACCGATCGATTCTTTTGCTCATTCCGGGACGACGCCGTGAAACGCCGAAACCTGTCTCTTGCCCTTCTCCTTGCCCTTGCGGCGCCGGCCGCCGCGCAAAGCAGCGCCGTCTGTGAGGACCTGCGCGGTCGCCTTGCCGACTTGCCGCGATCGATCGGCAATGGCAACGGCCCGGAGGCGCGCCAATATTCCAGTGCCATGGCCGAACAGAACCTCGAGCTGCGCAAGGTTCGCAACGAGCTGCGCAGCAATGACTGCACCTCGGGCAGCATGGTCGTGATCGGCGGCGAGAATGCCGATTATTGCGCCGAACTCTCGCAGTCCGAAGCCCGCATGATCGACAATATCCGCTATCTCCAGGACCGCCGCAACGAACTGGCCGGCCAGAACGGTGCCGATGACGGCGCGCGCCGCGAACTGGTCGCGGCTCTCGACCGCAATGGCTGCAACAGCGAAAATTTCTATGCTCCGAGCGATCGCAGCGCCAACGAACCGGCTCCGAGCGTCGAGGAACAGGCGATGCGCACTGATACCTTCATTCCGCTCGGCGGCGGTGAAGAGGTCGATCCGCGCTACGACCTGCCGCGGGCCGAGATGCTCTCGCCGGTCAGCACCATGTGTGTGCGCAGCTGCGACGGTGGCTTCTTCCCGATCAGCTCGAACGCCACCTCGGTCGATTTCGGCCGCGACGCCCAGACCTGCGCCAAGATGTGCCCGGGCATCGAGACCGAACTGTTCTATCGTGACGTGACGAGCACCGAAGCCTCGAACATGATCGCGGTCGCAACGGGCACGCCCTACAGCGCCATGAAAAATGCCTTTGCCTACAAGAACCGCACGCCCGGGGAAAAGTCCGCTTGCACCTGCAATCTCACCGCCTATTACGAGGAGATGCGCGGCAAGCAGACGTTGAGCGAACCGCCGCAGCAGGGCTCGATCACCACCATCCGCACCAATCCCCCGGCGAAGGATGCGGCAGCGCAGATCGCACCGCAGCCGTCCGTTCCCGAGCGCCCCTACGATCCGGCGCAGAACCGCGTCCGTCAGGTCGGCCCGCAGTTCCTGGCCGGCGATCAGGGCTCGATCGATCTCGCCAACCCGGCAACGTCAGGTCCGCAGCCGCAACAGCAGCAGTGATCGAACAGCTGGAACGGCGGTGGCCGAGCTATAGCGGCGTTGTGCCAAGGTGCATGAGATGACAGCTATGTCACGTGAACGTGCGGCGCGATGTGAATGCGGGTCGCTTGAGCATGGTCAGTAGGTCGTACGACCGCCGCTCAGGTCGAACGTCGATGCGGTCGTGAAGGAGTTCTCTTCAGAGAGCAGCCAGACGACCATCGAAGCGATCTCGTGAAGTTCGGCAAAACGGTCGCGCGGAATGCGGACGCGCATATATTCGATAAACTCGGCTGTCAGCCCGTCCAATATGGGTGTCTTTGCTGTGGTCGGCGTTACCGCGTTCACGGCGATTCCCGTCTTTGCGAGTTCCTTGCCAAGAGACTTGGTGAAGCCCAGCACCCCGGCTTTCGCTGCGCTGTAGGCGGCGATGTTCGGATTTCCCTCCTTGCCCGCAACCGAGGAGATGTTCACGATCCGCCCGTAGTCGCGCTTCAACATAACCGGAACGACGTGCCGGCAGCAGTTGAAGGTTCCCGTGAGGCAGACATCGACAACATCTTTCCACTCGCTGACATCGTATTCGATCGTGGGTTTTACCGGACCGGTAATCCCGGCGGAATTGACGAGGCCATCAATACGGCCAAAAATCTCCTCGGTCCTCCCCGCCGCGTTTTTCACTGATACGGGATCTGCGACATTGACGCCGAAAGCAACCGTGCCGGATCCGAGAGCGGAAGCGCTGTCCTTCGCCATGTTTTCGTTCAGGTCCCAAATGGCCACCTTGCCACCAGACTGGATGACGCGCTCTGCGATCGCGTAGCCGATGCCGCGCGCACCGCCTGTGATTACGATGATGCGTTCCTTCAAGTCGATCATGTTCATTGGGCCGTTATCCTCCGATTGAGCCGCCGATAGCCGAATATCCAATTCCGGGACTTCGCCTTCAGCGTATCGATATGACGGTCAGGAATAAAGACATCTCGGCCTCGCACGGCGTCGGCGATACCGGTTTGCTCACCTTGACTGTCAATGGCGTGACTGTGCGATTGAGGCGATGCTCCACCGCACTGCCCTAGGCGTTCAGTCCCCATCCATCATGAAAGACGAGTTCCTCGAGCGGTAGCCGCTGCCGCCAGCCTTTGACGGAGAGTTCCGGCTCGTCATAGAGCCGGTCGACGAAACCGGCACAGAGCCAGGCGACCACCTCGATATGCTCGGGTATGCCGAGAATGCTCTTTAGATCGCCTTCGCGAAAAATGCTGACCCAACCGATGCCGACCCCTTCCGCCCGCGCCGCCAGCCAGAGATTTTGGATGGCGCAGACGGTCGAATATGAATCCATCTTCGGATTGTGGGTGCGCCCCAGCACCACGCTGCCACTACGCGTGGGATCGCAGGTCACGCATATGCCGAGCGGCGCCTCCACGATGCCTTCGAGCTTGAGGGCGCGGTAGGCCTGCCGCCGCTCGCCGGCAAACATCTGCGCCGCCTCCTCGTTGGCGCTCGCAAAGGCGTCCCGGACGCGCGCCCGCACAGTTGGGCTTTTCACCAGAATGAAATTCCACGGCTGCATGAAACCAACCGACGGCGCGTGATGCGCTGCCGTCAGCAACCGCTTCACGACATCGTCGGGCAAAGGGTCGGGGAGGAACTGACTGCGAACGTCACGCCGCGTCATGATCGCGTGATAGACGGCCTCGCGTTCGATCAAGGAAAAACCGGATGCCGCCGAAAGGGCATCCTCATCAAAGGGTCGCATCGTCAAATCCCAAACAACGCGACCGCCCCGCCGTCCGCGCGGATCGGTCTATCTTGCCAGGCCGGTCTTCTGACTCGGCGTCATCCGTCTGCCGCAGCCTTCCCGGCGAAAAGCCAGTGGCGTGATGAAGCGGCAGGCGTCGGCCTTACAGCGTTGGGCACGTTCCGGTCTTGCACCAGATTCCCGATTCTCCCGCCTTACCGGCGGGCACCTGACGGCGCATCTATTTCAGGAAACCGGCGCGGCGGCAAGCTGGACCCGATGTGGCGTTGAAGCCGCGTTCGGTTTGGCAGCGGCGCGATGTTCCCTGAACGCCGCAGCCAGCGTTCTGAGCGCCGAGCGCGATCTTGCATCCGTTAGTGTCGAATGCAGGACAATCTCCGACGAGGGCAGCGGCGGCAGGCTGAAGCGCTGACTCACTTCAATCGAGCCCACCGGCGCAAGACGGTGGGAGAATGCCGCGACCGCAAGTCCAGCCGACACCGCCGCCGTCATCACCAGCGAGCCCCCGCCGAGGAAAACCTCGTTCCAGGCGATTCCTGCACCATCGAGCGCGTGGGTGGCGATGTTGTGGACGCCACAGGACGGTGACAGCGCAGCAAGACGCAGCGGCTCGCCGCGGCGATACTCGAACTGCGGTGCCGCGAACCACCCGAAATGCTCCGGCCCCAGCACCTCGCCGTCACGCCGGTCCTCCTCCCGGCGAATGATCGCCGCATCCAGCTCACCGCGATCGAATGCATCGAGCAACACTCGAGAATTGTCGAGCCGCACCTCGATCGTCAGCCCTGGATCGTGAGCGCTGAGACGCGCCAGAATCGTCGGAACCTCCGGCCCCGCCACATGCGCGGCTATGCCGAGCGTGAAGTGCCGGCTTGTCGAGGAAAGAGCTGCGACCGCACGATCATGAGCGCCGATGAAATCCCGCGCGGATTGAAGAAAGACCGCGCCCTGCGCCGACAGGCGCACCAAACGCGGGGTCCGCTCGATCAGCCTGTGGCCGAGCCGCTCCTCCAACCGCTTCAACTTGACGCTAATTGCGGCCTGGGTGCTGCCTAACGCCTCAGCGGCGCGGGTGAAGCTCTGCAGCTCGGCAATAGTCACGAACGCCCGGACCGCATCCACATCGAGCATCGTCATATCAATCATCCGAAATTGTTGTTTCTGAAATAGAAAATCATCCAATTCAGTTATGGTCAAGTGACGATTATGGTGGCTCCCGGCAGCGCATCGATTTCACCTGTCATCGGGATTTCGCCGTCGCTCATCCCGTGCTGAAAGGATAACCATGTCACCCGCTTCCATCATCTCATCCAGGCTGCAGGGCATCGTCGCCTTGGCAGCTGCTTGCCTTTCATCCCTGATGTTCGGCCTGGAGATCTCAAGCGTACCCGCGATATTGCCGACGCTGGAGGCGGTGCTGCATGCCGATTTCCAGCAACTTCAATGGATCATGAATGCCTATACGATCGCGGTGACAACGGTGCTTATGGCAACGGGCACGCTGGCCGACCGTTATGGCCGCAAGCGCGTCTTCCTGATCGGCATCATTGCCTTCGGCTTGACCTCGCTGATCTGCGGGCTCGCGGACAATGCATCCGTTCTGATCGTCGCCCGCTTCCTCCAGGGCATGAGTGGCGGCGCTATGCTGATCTGCCAGGTGGCCGTCCTCTCGCACCAGTTTCCAGAGGGCCGGCAGCGCGGCATGGCCTTCGGCTGGTGGGGGATTATCTTCGGCATCGGCTTGGGATTCGGGCCGCTCATCGGCGTTACGATCGCGGCCTTATCGACGTGGGAATGGGTATTCCTAGTCCATGTCGTGCTGGCGGTCGTGACAGCCACGCTCGCCGTCTTCGGCGTCCGCGAATCGCGTGACCCGGAGGCGAAAAGCCTCGATATCGCGGGCATCGCCAGCCTGTCGCTTTCCGTCTTCTGCCTTGCCTTCTACATCACCCAGGGACCGGCCCTCGGTTTTGGCAGTACTACGGCACTTGCGGTCATCTGCCTTTCGGCCGCAAGTTTCATAGCCTTCATCGTCGCAGAGAAGATCAATTCGCGGCCGATGTTCGATGTCTCGGTCTTTCGAATCCGTGCCTTCTCCGGCGCCATAATCGGCTCGATCGCAATGAATATCAGCTTTTGGCCCTTCATGATCTATCTGCCGATCTGGTTTCAGGCAGGCCTTGGTTATGGTAGTCTCGCCGCCGGTTTGTCGCTGCTCGCCTATACGCTTCCCACGCTCATCGTCCCGCCGCTGGCCGAGCGGCTCTCGCTGCGCTATCGCCCCGGTCTCGTCATTCCAATCGGCCTATTCACGATCGGCCTCGGTTTCCTGCTGATGCGGCTTGGAGCCGCCTCCGCCGCAGCAAGCTGGCTGACCATGCTGCCCGGCTCATTGCTGTCGGGCCTCGGCCTCGGAATGACCAATACCCCCGTCACCAACACGACGACAGGCGCAGTTGCGCGTGACCGCGCCGGCATGGCATCGGGGATCGATATGAGCGCCCGGATGATCTCACTCGCGATCAATATCGCGGTGATGGGCTTCATCCTGGTCAGCGGGGTGTTCTCACATCTAGAAAACGTCCTGCCGGCGACGCTCGGCCCGGAACAACTGCGGGCTATGGCTGAACGCATCTCCGCTGGAAACATCGCCTCCCTTCCCGATCTGCCCGCCGACATCATCCGCGACGCGCTCGTCGAGGGATTCGGCCGGGTGATGCTCTACGGTGGCCTCGGTGTGTGGCTGCTGGCCACGGCCAGCTTCCTCGTCTTCGGCTCAGGAAAGATTCGCCGCTGCGCCGAAGATGAGGCATGCAATTCGACTGTGGTTTGAGGATGAGGCAGTGCTATGCTCTGGAGGTGAGAATGGAGCAAGACGTCACCGCGCACCCCCTCTATCCAGCAGCGAACAGACAGCCGCCCCGCGTCGGTTTGAAGCGGCTTGGCAAGCCTCTTCACCCCATCGTTCCTATGGCCTTATGGCCACCGAAGGCGTATGGACTGAGACAGTCCATCGCAGCATCCCGGTTGCCCGTGCCCCGCCTCACACCCATGATCCTTGCGGTCGCCCTGTTCATGGAACAGATGGATTCGACCGTGATCGCCACCAGCCTGCCGGCAATCGCCGCCGATATCGGCACCTCGCCGATCGCGCTGAAGCTCGCCGTCACCAGCTATCTCGTGGCGCTGGCGATCTTCATCCCGATCAGCGGCTGGATGTCCGATCGTTTCGGTGCGCGCAACATCTTCCGCATGGCGATCTTCGTCTTCATGATCGGCTCGATCGCCTGCGCCTTTTCAAACTCGATCACGGCCTTTGTCATCTCGCGCCTGATTCAGGGCGCCGGCGGCTCGATGATGACGCCGGTCAGCCGCTTGCTGCTGGTCCGGGGAACACCGCGCCACGAACTCGTCGATGCCATGGCCTGGCTCACCATTCCCGCTCTGATCGGCCCGATCATGGGTCCGCCGATCGGCGGCTTCCTCACCACCTACCTCACCTGGCACTGGATCTTCTGGATCAACGTCCCGATCGGCGTGCTCGGCATCATCCTCGTCACGCGTTTCCTGCCGGCCGTCGAGCCACGCAGTCCGCGGCCGATGGACTTCCCGGGCTTTTTCCTTTGCGGCATCGGCTTCTCTGGCTTCGTCTTCGGCGTGTCGGTGATCAGCCTGCCGGCCGTGCCCGTCATTTACGGTTATGTCACGGTTGCGATCGGCATCCTTGCCGGCCTCATCTACCTCCTCCATGCCCGCCGCGCGCCCTATCCGCTTCTCGATCCGAAGATGTTCCGTTATCCGATGTTCCGGGCGGCGATCCTCGGCGCCTCGAATTTCCGCATGGGGCTCGGCGCCTTGCCCTTCCTGATGCCATTGATGCTGCAGCTCGGCTTCGGCCTGACGCCGCTGCAATCGGGCTCTGTCACCTTCGTCAGCGCGCTCGGCTCCATGGGCTCGAAATTCGCCGCCGCGCGTACCTTCAATGCCTTCGGCTTCCGCACCGTCATATCAATCACGACCTTGCTGGCGGCGATCTTCCTCGGCATCAACGGCCTTTTCACCGCCGAAACGCCGCTGTTCCTGATCATGGCCTGCCTGCTGATCGGCGGCCTGTTCCGCTCCATGGCTTTTTCGGGCGTCAACGCCATGGCCTTCGGCGATGTCGACGACGCCGACAGCAGCCAGGCGACCGCGATCAATGCCGTTGCCCAGCGTATCTCCATGGCGATGGGCGTGGCGATCGCCGGCGGCATCCTCGAAATCTCCAGCAGCTTTCACGACGGTAGGCTGCTGGTCTCCGATTTCCACATCGCCTTCTTCAGCGTCTCGGCGATTTCGGCGCTGGCCTGCATCACCTTCCTGCGCCTGCCGCATGATGCCGGCGCGGAACTGACGGCGCGCGGTCGCAAGCGCAGGCATGCCGAGCCCGAAGAGGCCGTGGCGGAAAATAGCTGATTGAGACAGATCTGCCTGGCGCGATGGAAGCATTCCTCACCCGCCGGTTCGCAAGACTCGGCACCGGCAGGCGCCAGGGTGAAATGACCCACGTGTACCCCAACACCCCATTCTACTTTATGATTTATTCACACATCAAATACACACTGCGTTTGCGCGTTTTGGGTTGCTATCAGGACATGGGCATGAGGGCTCGTGATGTGACCGTCAGCGTCGATGCCCGTATTGATACGCCAGTCGGGAACATGTCCGACTGAGCCGCAATTCTAGGCCGCCGCGGAATGTTTCATTTTTTGAAAACGATGCCTCTGACCGCCAAGCTGGCGGCGATTATCGTTGCCGTCAACCTCTGCGGCATTTCCGCTTTCGCCACCTATACCTGGATGTACGAAACCCGGGCGTTGATCGATGGCGCGAAGGCGAACTGGTCCAAGGATGCCGAGCAATTTGCATCTCTGGCTGCGGGCGGCGTGAAATGGGGGAAGGCGAATGCCGTTCGAGAGGCTTATTCGCTCTACCGCGACGACCCCTCGCTCGATCTCGTGCAGTTTGCCGCATTCAACGCCGAACCTGCCGCCGTCGATACCTGGGCGCGCGATGGCGTCAGTGGTTTGCCCGCACCAGCCGATCTGGCGAAGAGCCTCACCGCGAAACCGGAAAAGACGACCATCGATGACGGTAGAATATCTGCCGGCGTCGTGACGATCATCGCGCCGCTCCCGCTGGATAAGTCGGGCAAGGCCACCGGTTACATCGTCACGAACTGGTCCGTCGAAAAAATCGCTTCCGAAGTCAGGCAGAAAGTTCTCATTTCGCTGCTCACGCAGTCCGCGATCACCGCCATGGCCGTCGTTGCCTTCCTTCTCGCCATGCGCAACCTGGTCGGCCGACCCATCAGGGTGATCAGCGAACGAATCAGCGCGTTGCAGAAAGGCGATCTGGTCTCTCCCGTTACCTACAGGGAAAATGGCGACGAGATCGGCTTTCTGGCGCGCGCATTGGAAGTTTTCCGTCACGAGGCGATTGCGAAGGTCGAGAGAGAGCAGGCGGCTGCCGAGCAGAGTGCCTCGCTCGACGCCGAGCGGGCGCGCAACGCAATGTTGACAGAAGAGGCCAGCAACACGCAGCGGCTGGTGATGCACGCTCTTGAAAATGCCTTGGAACAGCTCGCCGCTGGCGACTTCTCGATACATCTGGCCGATGTCGGTCCTGAATTCGATAAGTTGCGGCAGGACTTCAACAACATGGTCGATGCGGTCGCAGCCGCCCTGACAGAGATCAAGACCGCCTCCGTGGCTGTCGAAACTGGCTCGAGCGAGCTGGCGACCTCCGCGGATCAGCTCGCAAGACGCACAGAGCAACAGGCAGCCGCATTGGAAGAAACCGCCGCCGCACTGGATGAGGTGACCACCACGGTCAGAACATCGTCGCAACGGGCTGAAAATGCCGGGCAGCTGGTCGAGGAGACAAAACGGAGCGCCCATGTGTCGGCGACGGTGGTGCGCGATGCGATCGGGGCGATGGACCGGATCCAAACCTCGTCGAGCCAGATCGGCCGCATCATCGGCGTCATCGACGAGATTGCCTTCCAGACGAACCTGCTGGCGCTGAATGCCGGCGTCGAGGCCGCGCGCGCCGGCGAGGCCGGCAAGGGTTTTGCGGTCGTTGCGCAGGAAGTGCGTGAACTCGCCCAGCGGTCGGCAAATGCCGCAAAGGAAATCAAGAACCTGATCAACGTATCCGGCCAGGAAGTTGCCGCGGGCGTCGGGCTGGTGAACGAAACCGGTGACGCACTCCTGAAGATCGAGGAGCAGATCAACCGCATCAGCGACAGTATAGCTTCCATCGTCCAATCCTATCGCGAACAGGCGACGGGCCTGCAGGAAATCAATAGCGCGATCAACCAGATGGATCAGACGACACAGCAGAACGCGGCAATGGTCGAGGAAACCAACGCGGCCTGCCACGAACTGCTGTCGCAAGGACGCCTTCTACAGGACTCGGCCGGCAGGTTCGTCGTCAGTGCGTCTACCGCCAGCCAGCCCAAACCCGTTCAAGCCGCCCGCCAAGCTCGTCCTGAGCCCAGAGCCTTCGCGCAGCGTCATACAGGAAATGCCGCCGTTGCCGCTGCTCCCGGTGCCTGGGAGGAGTTCTGACGTCGTCTGCATCCGATAAGCCTTAGTTCTCAGCAACCTATAATCAGGAAGGAAACGCTTATGAAGAAAATCGTGCCCGCATTTCTTTTGGCCTGCACGGCATTTGCCATGCCCATGGGCGTATCCATGGCGCAAGATGCCAAGCTTGCCCCGATCTCCGACTACGTGACGAGCGACGTCAAGCCCTGGCTCAACGACCCAGCCATCATCGAGGCTGTCAAGGCGCAGAACACTGCCAACGCCAATCTCAGCGCGGCTGAGGTTGACGCCCTCGACAAGAAGTGGCGTGCCGAAGTCGATGGCTCAGACCACTCGATGATCGACGGCGTGCTCAACAATGCACTGTCGAAATTCCTTCAGGGAAAGAAGGAGGCTTCCGGCGGCAAGATCACGGAAATCTTCGTCATGGATGCAAAAGGCCTGAATGTCGGTCAAAGCGACACTACATCCGACTACTGGCAGGGCGACGAGGGCAAATTCCAGAAGTCCTTCGGCGCCGGCAAGGACGCCGTCTTCGTCGATGAGATCGAAAAGGATGAGTCGACCCAGACGCTGCAGTCGCAGGCAAGCGTCACGATTTCCGACGACAAGGGAACGCCGATCGGCGCCATCACCGTCGGCGTGAACGTCGACGCCCTCTGATCTCGGCTTCTCCTTCATATCGCCCTGAAGCCCAGCGCTTTCGGGCGATATGCTTTCTGCTCCCTGCGGGAAGGATACCGCGCCCTGGTTTTTAAGCCGCAAATTCTGCGTGACAAAATGCTGCCGCGACGATACACACGCCCGATGTCGACCACTTCGATCTACGCCTCGCGATTTTATTGGTACCGCTGCTCCCAGCGGATGCGGGTCTATGCGTAACTGAAGTCGACGCGACGACAACCCGAACAGCCGCTAGTCTACCTGGCGGCTTTTTTGTTCCGCACGGTATGACCAAACAGGAGCCATACCGTGTCCGATACCATTGACGATCTCCGCATCCTCGAGATCACACCGCTGACCAAACCCGCTGATATCATCGCGGAAATCCCCCGAACCGTTGCCGTCAGCGAGACGGTAACCAGCAACCGCCATGCGATCCATAAGATTCTCGAGGGAGAAGACGACCGCCTGATCGTCGTCATCGGCCCTTGCTCCATCCATGATCCTGCTGCGGCACGCGAATATGCCGAGCGACTGGCGGAACAGCGGCAGCGCTTCTCCAGCGATCTCGAAATCGTCATGCGCGTCTATTTCGAAAAGCCTCGCACCACGGTCGGCTGGAAGGGCTTAATGAACGACCCGCATCTCGATGGCAGCTACCGCATCGAGGAGGGGCTTCGGATTGCCAGGCGCCTGCTGCTCGACGTCAATGCCATGGGGCTGCCCGCCGGCGTCGAATTCCTCGAGACGATCACGCCGCAATACATTGCCGACCTCGTCAGTTGGGGCGCGATCGGCGCCCGCACGACGGAAAGCCAGATCCATCGCCAGCTCGCTTCCGGCCTCTCCTGCCCGATCGGCTTCAAGAACGGCACTGACGGCGGCGTCCGTGTCGCGCTCGACGCCATCCTGGCCGCCTCGCAGCCGCATCATTTCCCCGCCGTCACCAAGGACGGGCAAGCCGCCATTGCCTCGACGAAGGGCAATGAGGACTGCCACATCATCCTGCGTGGCGGCAAACAGCCGAACTATGAAGCAGCCGATGTCGAAGCTGTCGTGGGCGAAGCCGTCAAACTGGGTGTGACCCCACGCATCCTGATCGATGCCAGCCATGCCAACAGCAGCAAGGATCCGATGAACCAGCCGCGCGTCGTCAAATCCGTGGCCTCGCAGATCGCCGCCGGCAACCGCCACATCAAGGGCATGATGATCGAGAGCAACCTCGTCGCCGGCCGCCAGGATCTCGTGCCCGGCAAACCGCTGGTCTACGGCCAGTCCATCACCGACGGCTGCATCGACTGGGACATGTCGGTCGACGTGCTCGATAATCTGGCCCACGCCGTCCGCGATCGTCGCAAGGCCGCCGTCGCGGCCTGAGCGGCACTATCAAGCGCGGCGGGCAGATATCCCGCCGCCCAACAGGGCGGTGGGGGCCAACCCCGGTTATCTCATGGGTACGTCTACCGGATACGGCTTCATAACTCACGCCCGGATGATCGATCCAAGTTCCGATTTGAAAACTGGTACGAGCAACGTGGGGTTACCAACCAACCGGTCCGCCATCATGGGTGGAGCCCGAGGCCGGATCATCGGCACGCGGAATAGGAGCAGATTCAATAGAGCAGCCGTGGATGCACTGAATCGGGCCCGTGTTCAGTCGCGACCCTGTAATAAGTACGCATGCCGTCGCGCTCTTTTTCGTAAGTCCACTTCAAGCCCCATCTGCATTCTTCCGTCATGCAGTCACGGCTCTTCGATTCGAACATATCGAGTTGAAATGCCTCGCCATTGATTTCGCCGGTGATCGAGCCGGTTTTCCCCTTATCCTTCGATATGAGTTCAAACGCCCCTGCTCGACCATCCAGACAGTAGATTTTCCCGCGATAGGTTCGCTCGCCGGTCTCCAGCTTCCAGAAATTTGTCTTCACCTGCGACACGCTGTAGCGACCCTTGCATTGCTGCCTTTCGGCAGAGCCGATCTCAATCGTTCCACCCATCTCCTCACTCTCGTTCCTCGCAGTCACCTTTCCGACCACCGGAGTACCCGTTGCAAGGTAGCTTCCCTCGACACCACGGACAAAAAGATATGAACATCCTGCGAGCGTGAAACCCATTGCCACCACGGAGCCGGCGATCATAAAACCACGTAGTGTCCACGCGCATCTCAAGAGAGCCAGCAAGTCTCCACCTCCAGTTTCATCTTCATGTTTGCGGATGCCAAAAGAGCGAGTTGGAGCAGTGGACGACCAGTCGTTAACAGCCAGAATAGCACTGATATTCAGGTCACGATATTTCCCCACAATTAAGAAGATGAATGAATGCCACAGCTCATCCTGAAATAGAATACCTCGTCCGCTTCGGCGAGGTGCACGGAACCGGAGGCAGCAACTGCAATCAAACCTTGGCAGTCCCCCAATCACCCACCCCTCAAAAGCGTTCGCATCAGCAATTCGGAGATGAGCCCAGGCGCGACGTTGTCACGCACACTGTAACGTGCAATCCTGCCGAATAAACTTTTTCGATAGCGGACGCATGCCTGTAGAAACTCTTCCGTCTCCACCTTGGTGGAGAGTAGCGATTGCGTTGATCGTGGTTCCCTTAATCGCGTCCTTCGCATACGCTCTTTACAGCCCACTGTATCAGGGCCTGCCGGATATGACCGAGCGCGTTATCCGAACAACTCAGGCCGTCGCGCTCATTGGTGCGTATCCGCCAACTGCTGTGTTGGGGATTCCATTGCTATTCTACTTCAGGCGACGTGTATGGCCGTCCCTTGCAAATTGCGCGATGGTTGGGGCCTTTGTTGCGACCTTCCCCTGGATGTGCCTAGTTGCATTTTTCGGCTCTGACGAGGCTTATACTGGTGACCACATCACTTACCAAAACGGCATGATGACATGGTGGGGATTGCTGGAGACCCTCAAATTCCTCGCAGTGACAGCTGTATTCGGCTTTGCTGCTGGTGGACTGTTCTGGCTAATGGCCGCCGCTGGCGTTAAAAGACAGCCCGTTTCTGAAACGGTTCCCAGCAAAGTGTTCGAGTAGGTGGTCTCTCGATATCATCAGATACCCACCACTCGATCACTAAATGGCCGTGCGTCGCTCTCAAAAGTTCACCGGGAAATACCGCACATAGGCAAACTCGTCACCGTCTGGTGACCAGCAGGGCACGTTGATCGTGCCCTGCCCGCCGAACAGCTCGAACAACGTCTTCAGATTGCCGCCATCCATATCCATCAGCCGCAGCCGTACGTCGAGGTCGCGCGGATGGTCGAATACCGACGGGTCGTAGGACAAGAGCAGCACCATGTCGTTGTTGGGCGACGGATGGGCGAACCAGTTGCCGTAATCGTCTGATGTCACCTGCTGGAGACCCGTGCCGTCGGGATGGACGCGCCAGATCTGCATCAGCCCGGTGCGGCTGGAATTGAAATAGATCCATTGGCCGTCGGCGGAATAATCCGGTCCGTCATTGCGCCCCTCGCCATGCGTCAGCCGCGTCTCGGCGCCGCCGTCGACGGAGATGGTGTAGATATCGAAGAGGTCGTCGCGGATGCCGCAATAGGCGAGTTGGCGCCCGTCCGGCGACCAGCCATGCCAGTAGGATGGCAGGTTCTCGGTGATCAGCCTCGGCGTGCCGCCTTCGATCGGCAGAATATAGATCGCCGACTTGCCGAATTCGGTCTTGTCGGAAATGACGATCTCACTGCCATTGGGCGAAATGCCGTGATCATTATTGCAGTTGACGGCAAAGCCGGTATCAACCTTGACCACCTCGCCGCCATCGAGCGGCAACCGGTAAAGCAGCCCATCGCCGTTCAAGAGCAGGTAGGAACCATCCGGCGAGAAATTCGGCGCCTCCACCAGCTTGTCCGTCTGCCAGACCTCGCGGGCCCTGCCCGTTCGGACATTGTAGATCTCAACCGAGCTGCGCATGATTCCTCCCAAAGCTTGATGCCGTCAGCAATCTCGATTGCGTCAGCGATCCCGGAAACGGTTGGTGATCGGATAGCGCCGGTCGCGTCCGAAATTCTTCTTGGTGATCTTCACGCCGGGCGCCGATTGCCGGCGCTTGTATTCGGCGAGATAGAGCAGGTGCTCGACCCGGTGGACGGTCGCAACATCATGGCCGCGCGCGACGATCTCCTCGACCGCCATTTCCTTTTCCACCAGGCATTCAAGGATATCGTCGAGAACGGGATAGGGCGGCAGCGAATCCTGGTCCTTCTGGTCGGGACGAAGCTCGGCCGAAGGCGCCTTGTCGATGATATTCTGCGGGATCACCTCGCCCGACGGTCCCAGCGCACCCGGCGGCACGTTTTCGTTGCGCCAGCGCGAAATCGCATAGACCTGCATCTTGTAGAGGTCCTTGATCGGATTGAAGCCGCCGTTCATGTCGCCGTAGAGCGTGGCGTAGCCGACCGACATTTCCGACTTGTTGCCCGTCGTCACCACCATCGAGCCAAACTTGTTGGAGATCGCCATCAGGATGACGCCGCGCGCCCGGCTCTGCAGGTTCTCCTCGGTGATGCCGCTGTCCGTGCCTTCGAAAAGGCTGGCGAGCGCGCTGCTGAAACCCGTCACCGGCTGTTCGATCGGCACGATATCGTAGCGGCAGCCGAGCGCCCTCGCGCAATCGGCCGCATCCTTCAGCGAATCCTCAGAGGTGTATCGATAGGGCAGCATGACGGTGCGCACCCGCTCTTCGCCGAGCGCATCGACAGCGATTGCTGCGCAGATCGCAGAATCGATGCCGCCGGAAAGGCCGAGCACCACGGTCTTGAAGCCGTTCTTATTGACGTAGTCGCGGAAGCCGAGCAGGCAGGCGCGGTAATCGGCCTCCTCGCTTTCAGGAATATGCGCCATCGGCCCTTCGGCGCAATGCCAACCATCTTCGCCGCGCTTCCACGTGGTCACCGCCAGCGCCGTTTCGAACTGGCTCATCTGGAAGGCGAGCGACTTGTCGGCATTGAAGGCGAAACTCGCACCGTCGAAAACCAGTTCGTCCTGGCCGCCGAGCTGGGCGGCATAGATCAGCGGCAGACCGGTCTCGATCACCTGCTTCAGCACCACCTGATGGCGGATATCGACCTTGCCGCGATAATAGGGCGAACCGTTCGGCGACAGCAGGATCTCGGCCCCGCTTTCGGCCAGCGTCTCGCAGACGCCGAGATCGCCCCAGATATCCTCGCAGATCGGAATGCCGATGCGCACGCCACGAAAATTCACCGGCCCCGGCATGGCGCCCTGGTCGAAGACGCGCTTCTCGTCGAACTCGCCGTAATTCGGCAGGTCGATCTTGTCGCGCACCGCGATCACCTTGCCTGCGTCGAGCACCGCGACCGAATTGTAGCGCCCGGTCTCGTCCTGCCGGGGAAAGCCGATGATCACGCCCGGCCCGCCATCGGCGGTATCGGCGGCCAGGTTTTCGACCGCCTTCCAGCAGGCGCGGATGAAGGCGGGCTTCAGCACCAGATCTTCAGGCGGATAACCGGAAATGAAAAGCTCGGTCAGCACGAGCAGATGCGCGCCCTCCCGGGCAGCATCCGTGCGCGCCTCGCGCGCCTTGGCAAGATTGCAGGCGACATCGCCGACCGTCGGGTTGAGCTGGCCGATGGCGATGCGGAAGATATCAGAAAGAGCGTTTTCCTGTGTCATGTCATTTATTTAGACTGCACCTTTCACGACCGCAACACGTTCGGGCCGAAAGCGGCACCTCGCAACGACGAAATTTTTCTGAACGGATCGCGCGTGCTCCCGCGCGGCACTGATACGCATTGCAATTTGCCTCTGGAGCGGAATACTGGCGCCGAAAGCGACCGCATCGATAACCGGTATCGGAAACAGGCAATGTCTAATCTTTCGAATTTCGTGCACCATCATTTCGACAAGCCGGCCGATGAACTCGGCGACATCGAGAAGCGCGTGCTGGCGAAAACGCACGCGCGCAAGATCATCTCGACCGACGTCAATGCCGCCTTATCCGCCGAGTCATCCTTCGGCGAGCGTATCGCCGATGGCATCGCCCGCGTCGGCGGCTCCTGGTCCTTCATACTCGCCTTCCTCGCCTTTCTCGCCGTCTGGACACTGATGAACACCATCGGTCTGGTGGCGAATCCCTTCGACCCATACCCCTTCATTTTTCTGAATCTGATCCTGTCGATGATCGCCGCCATCCAGGCGCCGATCATCATGATGTCCCAGAACCGGCAGGCCGAGCGCGACCGCTTCGAGGCCGCCAAGGATTATGAGGTCAATCTCAAGGCCGAGCTCGAAGTGCTCTCCCTGCACCAGAAGATCGATATGAGCGTGCTGACCGAACTGACGGCGCTGCGCGAGGATGTGGCCCGCCTCAGCGCCGAACTTTCCGCCAGAAGCTGAGGCAGCGCTTATTGCGCAATGATCAGCCGCCCGGACCAGCAAACAGGATGAGATTTCCGTCCGGATCCAGCACGATGAAGTTTCTGGCGCCCCACGGCTCCTTCCTGAGGGGCTGATGGAAGGATACGCCTGCAGCCTGGAAATCCAGGAACAGGCGCTTGATCTCGTCTGATGTACCGACGGTGATCGAGGCTGAAAGCAGATGCTCCCGTTGCCTGATATCGCCGACGAACACGGGCTCGCATACCAGCCTCAGAGCGAGTTGAGCATTGTCGCGGATGACCTGTCCGTAAAACGGCGGGTCGCCATAGACGAAGTCGACCCTGAAGCCGAGTTTGCCGGTGAAGAATTCGCACGACGCTTTGATTTCGGTGACGAACAACTGCGCGGATAGCGAACTCAGGATGGCTTGTGGTGCTGGCTGTTTTTTCGGATCTGTCATGGCTGCGGCTCCTGTCTTGAGCGCCTGCCATCCCTCGAAACCCATTTGACGTGCGATCAGGTCCTGCGCGTCGCTAAGCTTGAAGCGCGCCTCCAGCACCTGGCTGTCATCGAGATGACGGAAGCGCGGCAACGCAGCTCTGATCTCGGCTGCAACAGGATAGTATCTTTCGCTGTGCCATCGCAAATACTGCTTGGCCTGCTTTTTGAGGTTTTCGAGATTCGGCATGGGCGCAACTGTTGATACATTGTAGGCGGGCATTGCCCTTTCGACATTCGACGAAGCGCCCTACGCAGCACGGTAAACCTAGCCTCGGCGATCAACCTTTGTCAATCACGGGCCGGCGAGGATGACGATGGGGGATTCACGGCGTATTGCGGCAGGCCGTCCGATATCTCGTAGAAATCGCCCTTGTCGGCACAGTAGATATGATGGCCGAAGGTCAGGCCGCTCGGCGCGTCGAAGGCGCCGGCCATCACCGAAATCTCCGCCGATCCATCCGCCTGCCAGAACAGCGCGGAGCCACAATTCGAGCAGAAGCCGCGCTGCGCCTCTTCGCTTGACCGGTACCAGCGGACCGCCTCAGTGCCATCAACCGAAAGAGCCGCGCGGGCCACGTTGACCGCGGCGTAATAAAACCCGGTCTGCCGGCGGCACTGCGAGCAATGGCAGCCGACGACAGGTCCTGGCTTCGCCGTCGTTGAAAATCGTACGGCGCCGCAAAGGCAGCCGCCTGTATGCTGTTCGGTCATGATCGCTCTCCCGTTTACGACGGAACGTTGCCGCCGATCGCCCTTGGCGTCAAATCCATTCCGCTCAACGAAATCATCAGAAATCTTGAAAATCGCCAGCCTTATCCATGCTTGGTCGGCGCGAGCACGTGTTGCTCGACGACAACAGCTGCCAACCTCATCTCATCCCGGCATTGAATCGCCGGCTGTTGTCGGTGATACTTAAGGTCCAATTCACTCGACCCTCGGGAGACTGACATGAGAGCGACCCTGTCCGAACAGAAAGGAAACATCCCCCACAAGGACATTCAGCTTCATGAACATTCGGTTCTCCCGCGCGAGGAAAAGCTCGCGACGCCATAACGTCTTCCCGAGATTCTTCCGCGACGATGCGAATGCCGCCGACCGCGAGCGGCGCTGGTCGCGTATGCGCAAATTCCTCTCCTACTACCGTCCGCATCTGCCTTTGCTGCTGGCGGATCTGCTTTGCGCCATCCTGGTCGCCGGCACGGCGGTCGCCCTCCCGCTCTGCGCCAACATCGTCACGAGCCGCCTTCTGGCTCTGCCCGACATACCGCAGGCCTTCGCACAAATCCTGACGATGGGCGGCGTCATGCTGGTCGTTCTGGCGGTCCAGATCGTCGCCATCTTCTTCGTCGATTATCGCGGCCACGTGATGGGCGCGCGCATCGAAGCGACGGTGCGGCAGGAACTCTTCGAGCATTGCCAGAAGCTCTCGTTCAGCTTCTACGACCGCCAGCGCACCGGCCAGCTGATGAGCCGCATCACCAATGACAGCCTGTGGCTGGGCGAGCTCTTCCATCACGGCCCCGAGGATCTTTCCATCGCCGTGCTGAAATATGGCGGCGCCATGTTGGTATTGTTCTTCATCGATCCGCCATTGGCCGGGCTCATCCTGCTGCTCACCCCGGTAGCGGTGGCTTATGCGCTCTATTTCAACCGGCGCATGAACCGCACGCTCGAAGCCAGCAAACGGCAGATCGCCGCCGTCAACGAGCGGGTGGAGGATGCTCTTGCGGGCATCCGCGTGGTCCAGTCCTTCGCCAATGAAGCGCTGGAAAAGGAACGCTTCGCCGAGCAGAACCGGCGTTTCCTGCAAAGCCGTGCCGAGGGCTACCGCAGCGAAGCCTGGTTTTCGGTCGGCACCGAAACTTTCGCCCAACTCGTCACCATATTGGTGATCATCATCGGCGGCCTGCGCATCCTGGCGGCGGAACTGACTGTGCCCGACATGCTGACCTTCCTGCTCTGCGTCGCCGTGCTGGTCGATCCGGTGCAGCGGCTCGCCAATTTCGTGCGCCTTTGGCAGGAGGGCTACACCGGCTTCAGCAGGGCCATGGAGATCCTGGAGATAGCCCCCGATATCACCGATCGACCGGCCGCGCGTCCGATGCTGACACCAAGGGGCGAGATCAGTTTTTCCAACGTCGCCTTCGGTTACGAGGCCGATGGCCCGCGGGTGCTCGAGCAGCTGTCGCTCACCATCGCGCCCGGTGAGTTCGTCGCCCTGGTCGGCCCGTCTGGGGTCGGCAAGAGCACGCTTTGCGCGCTGATACCGCGTTTCTACGATGTCGAGGCCGGGGCGATCCAGATCGATGGCATCGATATCCGCGATGTGACGCTGGCCTCGCTCCGGCGCCATGTCGGGGTGGTGCAGCAGGATGTCTACCTGTTTGCCGGTACAGTGGCGGAAAACCTGCGCTACGGCCGGCCCGACGCCAGCGATGCCGCGCTGGAAGCGGCCGCGCGCGCGGCCAATGCACACGACTTCATCATCGCCCTGCCGCATGGCTATGACACCGATATCGGCCAGCGGGGCGTCAAGCTCTCGGGCGGCCAGCGCCAGCGCATCACCATCGCTCGCGCCTTCCTCAAGAATCCGGAAATCCTGATCTTCGACGAAGCAACCAGCGCGCTCGACAACGAGAGCGAACGGGCGGTGCAGCAGGCGCTGCTGAGCCTGGCAAACGGCCGAACCACCCTGGTCATCGCCCACCGTCTGTCGACCGTCCGCCATGCCGACCGCATCCTGGTCCTGACGGCTGATGGCATCGTCGAACAGGGCACTCATGACGAGCTCATGGCGCAAGACGGCGTCTACGCCAATCTGCACAGCGTCCAAGCCAGCATCTGACTGCCTGTTCCACCTTCGCAGCATAAAAAAGCCCGGCATCGCCGGGCTTTTCTTCATCCATTTGGGGCTGCGATCAGCCGTTGGCGACCATGCGCTTTTCGTCGCGGCCACCCTTCATGCGCTCGGCAAGCAGGAAGGCCAGCTCGAGCGCCTGGTCGGCGTTGAGGCGCGGATCGCAATGGGTGTGATAGCGATCCTGCAGGTCTTCGGCGGAGACCGCGCGGGCGCCGCCGGTGCACTCGGTCACGTCCTTGCCGGTCATCTCGATATGGATGCCACCCGGATGTGAGCCTTCGGCGCGGTGGATCTGGAAGAAGCTTTCGACTTCCGACAGGATCCGCTCGAAGGGACGGGTCTTGTAGTTGTTGAGCGTGATCGTGTTGCCGTGCATCGGATCGCAGGACCAGACGACCTTGCGGCCCTCGCGCTCGACGGCGCGAATGAGCTTCGGCAGGCTGTCGGCGACCTTCTCATGGCCGAAGCGGCAGATCAGCGTCAGGCGCCCGGCCTCGTTGGCAGGATTCAGGATGTCGATCAGTTGCAGCAGATCGTCGGCCTGCAGCGACGGGCCGCATTTCAGGCCGATCGGGTTCTTGATGCCGCGGCAATATTCGACATGCGCATGGTCGGCCTGGCGCGTGCGGTCGCCGATCCAGATCATGTGGCCCGACGTTGCATACCAGTCGCCCGAGGTGGAATCGACGCGGGTCAGCGCCTCCTCGTAGCCGAGCAGCAGCGCCTCGTGGCTGGTGAAGAAATCGGTCTCGCGCAGCGCCGGCTGGTTTTCCGAGGTGATACCGATCGCCTTCATGAAATCCATGGTTTCGCTGATGCGGTCGGCAAGCTTGCGGTAGCGCTCGCCCTGCGGGCTGTCCTTGACGAAGCCGAGCATCCACTGATGCACGTTTTCGAGATTGGCATAACCGCCCATCGCAAAGGCACGCAATAGGTTCAGCGTCGCAGCCGACTGGCGATAGGCCATGGCCTGGCGTTCCGGGTTCGGAATGCGCGATTCCTCGGTGAACTCGATACCGTTGATGATGTCGCCGCGATAGGCCGGCAGCGTCACATCGCCCTGCTTCTCGACATTCGACGACCGCGGCTTGGCGAACTGGCCGGCGATGCGGCCGACCTTGACGACCGGCAGCTGAGCCCCGAAGGTCAGCACCACGGCCATCTGCAGGAAGGCGCGGAAGAAGTCGCGGATATTGTCGGCACCGTGTTCGGCGAAGCTCTCGGCGCAGTCGCCGCCCTGCAGCAGGAAGCCGTTGCCTTCGGCGACATTGGCGAGATGTTTCTTCAGGCGGCGCGCCTCACCTGCAAAGACAAGCGGCGGATAGCTGGCGAGCGTGGCTTCCGTTGCCGCCAAAGCGGCTGCGTCGGGATATTCGGGAACCTGCAGGATCGGTTTTTGCCGCCAGCTGCTCGGGGTCCAATTGTCTGCCATCTCACTCACCTGTTCTCACATCCATACCTCAGGACGCCCTCAATATGCGGCGGCTTATAGACCTTTAGGTCAGGCTTGCAAAGACCATTCGCCGACAGTTGTCGCCTCATCGCCGCCGCCCGCCCTGCTCTAGTTAAACCAGCGTATACCATGTCGATTTTCCCATACTTTAGACTTTCAATGTAGAACCGGAGAGAGTTTCAACTTCGGGGACATGGCATGGCGATCCTTCCGCCCGGTTTCATATCAGACCGCTCGGGCAATTTCGGCATCATGACGGCACTGCTGGTGGTGCCGCTCTTCGGTGCGGCCGGCATGGCGGTGGATTTCGCCCACGCGCTCAGCCTGAGGACGCAGCTCTACGCCGCTGCCGATGCTGCCGCCGTCGGTTCGATCGCCGAAAAATCCGGCGCCGTCGCAGCCGCCATGACCATGAGCGGCAA
This sequence comes from Rhizobium sp. CB2179, assembly GCF_057653455.1. NCBI lineage: Bacteria > Pseudomonadati > Pseudomonadota > Alphaproteobacteria > Hyphomicrobiales > Rhizobiaceae > Rhizobium > Rhizobium sp. CB2179. The sequence goes on from NZ_CM172781.1 coordinate 2,194,218, forward strand.
CGGCACGATCTCGCTCGGCAAGGACGACGCCCGCAGCATCTTCATGTCTCAAATATCCGGGGAGCTGATCGACGTTCAGGTCGATCTCGGAATCGATGTCACCAAGACCGCCAACAAGCTGAATTCGCAGGTTTCCTTCAGTGCGACTGTGCCTACCACCTTCATGCGCATTCTTGGCCGGGATTCGATCACGATCTCTGGTACAGCGACGGCCGAATACCAGACCGCGTCTTTTATGGATTTCTACATTCTCCTCGACAACACCCCTTCGATGGGCGTTGGCGCCACCGCGACAGACGTCTCGACGATGGAAAAAAACACCAGCGATACCTGCGCTTTCGCGTGCCATGAAACGCAGAACAACAACAATTATTACAATCTCGCCAAGAAGCTCGGCGTCAGCATGCGCATCGACGTCGTGCGCCAGGCGACCAAGGAACTGACGGTGACCGCCAAGTCCACGCGTGTTTCCAGCAATCAGTTCCGCATGGGCGTCTATACGTTCGGCACCAAGGCCGAGGATGCAAAGCTGACCACCATATCCGACCCGACGGACGATCTCGACAAGGTGCGCAGCTATACCGACGCCGTCGATCTCATGACCATTCCGTTTCAGGGCTATAACAACGACCAGCAGACGAGCTTCGACAGCGCGCTGACGCAGATGAAAACCATTATCACCACCCCCGGCGACGGCAGCACCGCCACGACACCGCAGAAGATTCTGTTCTTCGTCTCGGACGGCGTCGGCGACAGCGAAAAACCGAAAGGCTGCACCAAGAAACTCACCGGCAACCGTTGCCAGGAGCCGATCGACACGTCCTTCTGTCAGCCACTGAAGGACAAGGGTATCAGGATCGCGGTGCTCTACACCACCTATCTGCCGCTGCCGAAAAACAGCTGGTACAATACGTGGATCAAGCCTTTCCAGGGCGAGATCCCGACGAAGATGCAGGCATGCGCCTCGCCCGGCCTCTATTTCGAAGTGACGCCGACCGAAGGCATCGCCGATGCGATGAAGGCGCTTTTCCTCAAGGTCATCCGGGCACCGCGCATCACCAGCTAGCGCATCGGCTGGAAAATCGAAATCGGTTTTCGGAAAGCACGATGCGTAGGCTCAAAGAGTTAGAGCGTCCTTTGTGCGTCCGAAAGGACGCAGGGCGCTCTAATGCATGTCGCCCGGAAGTGCGCAGCGGTTCCGGGTCAACGACATGCAAGGCAAAAGCACGTTGCGGCTCAAATGCGCTTACCGTCGCGGATCCGATAGCTCGGCGCATACATGGTGACGAGCTCTTCGGCCGCCGTCGGATGCAGCGCCATCGTCCGGTCGAAATCGTCCTTGGTGCAGCCGGCCCTCAGCGTGACGCCGAGCAGCTGCGCCATCTCGCCGGCATCGTGGCCGAGGATATGGGCACCCACCACCTTGCGGCTCGCCGCATCGACGATCAGCTTCATGATCATCCGCTCGGCCCGCCCGGAAAGCGTGGCCTTCAACGGCCGGAACTGGGCGCGGTAGACCTCGAGTTCGGGATAACGCTTGCCCGCCTCCTCTTCCGAAAGGCCGACGGTGCCGATCTCCGGCTGCGAGAACACGGCGGTCGGGATCAGCTCGTAATCCGGCCGGGTCGGATTGTTCTTGTACTCGGTCTCGATGAAACACATCGCCTCGTGGATCGCCACCGGCGTCAGCTGTACCCGGTTGGTGACATCGCCGAGCGCATAGATGTTTTCGACATTGGTACGGGAATATTCATCGACGATAACGGCGCCACGCTCGTCGACGGCGACGCCGGCCGCCTCAAGACCGAGGCCTTCGGTGTTCGGATCGCGCCCGAGCGCCAGCATGACGACGCCGGCTTGCAGCGTGCCGTTGTTCAGCGTCTCCAGAACGAGCCCGTCCGCACCCTTCGAAACCTTCTGCAGCGTGTCGTGGCAGAGGATGCGGATACCCTTGGCGACCATCGCCTCGTGCAGCCCGCGCCTCAAATCTTCGTCGAAGCGCGACAGGATCTCGGCACCGCGATAGATCAGCGTCGTCTCGACGCCGAGGCCATGGAAGATATTGGCGAATTCGACGGCAATATAGCCGCCGCCGGCGATGACGATCGATTTCGGCAGTTCTTCAAGATGAAAGGCCTCGTTGGAGGAGATGCAGAGTTCGTGACCGGGAAGGGCCGCATGCGGGTTCGGCCGTCCGCCGGTGGCGATCACGATCGTCTTTGCCGTCACCGTCTGTCCGGTTTTCAGCAGCCGGACCGTATGGGCATCGACGAGTTCCGCGCGCGTTTCCAGGATCTCGGCATTGGCGCCGGCGAGACCTTTCTTGTAGAGGCCTTCGAGCCGGGCGATTTCAACATCCTTGGCCGCCACCAGCTTCATCCAGTCGAAGCTGCTTTCGCCGACCGTCCAGCCGAAGCCCGCCGCATCCTCGAAATGCTCATGGAACTGCGAGGCGTAGACGAAGAGCTTTTTTGGCACGCAGCCGCGGATGACGCAGGTGCCGCCGTAGCGATACTCCTCGGCGATCGCCACTTTCTTGCCGAGCGAGGCGGCGACACGGGCGCCGCGCACACCTCCTGAACCGCCACCGATGACGAAGAGGTCGTAGTCGTAGGAAGACATGAGGAGCTCCGGAAGGGAATCGCAGGAAGGATGTTCCTGATATAGGGGCGATCATCATGAAAACAAAAGCCCGCTCCTGCATCATCCGGTTCCCATCGCCGAATCTTCATTGTAAAGGGCTGACCCCAGTCACCGTCTACGGTTGACCCAGTCACCGTCTACGGTTGACCCGGTCACCGTCTAGGTTGGCCCAGACACCGTCTTCGGTTGACCAGTCACCGTTTACGGTTGACCCGGTCGGCCGAGGCTGGCAGGCAATCCATGGGATGGAAAAGAATGGCGGAGCAAAAGATGGATCAAACTCTCTTCAGCAACCTGTGCAAGGCTGGCAAGTTCAAGGAAGCGCTCGGCCTCGCCATTCAGGGCCACGAGGACGAAAAATACACGCCGAGCCGTTTCTCGATCGACAAGAAGACGCGACTGCCGATCTTCTACCGCGGCAACAAGCGCGTGGAGCCGGATGAAGAGGGTGTGTGGCAACTTGCAAAGAACCCGAACCCATAGGGGCTGAGGTGCGGCGCATATGCGATGCCAATTGCATCTGCTTAGCGATTAGCGCTGTCAGCGGGTAATGCGGAAATCCGTCGGGTTCTTCGCAAGCTGGGCTGCTTCCGTCTCGACGCCCGAAACCGACGCCCCCAAAGGCCCGCGCCTGAAACGCTCGATCATCGTCGAGATGGCGCTGTCGGGTCCTGCGATCACAGCGACGACGGCCCCGTCCTCTTCATTGCGAACCCAACCCGTCAAACCGAGCCGTACGGCCTCATCGCGCGTCCAATAGCGAAAACCGACACCCTGGACCTTGCCGGATATCCGCACTCGGACGGCCTTGTCATGATCAAACATGTCTGCGGTCACCTGAAGCCTCGCCGGCGGCATTTGCCGTATCATAGCAAAAAAGCCCGGACGATGCCGGGCTTTCGCAAATTAGATGGGGCAGCCTTACTGCTGGGCAGCCGGTGCCGGAGCCGGAGCGGTCGGGCTGTCGGTTGCCGGCGGCGGTGCCTTGATGACCTTGGAAAGCTCGACGTTGCTCTGCTTTTCCAGGTCGCGGGAAATGCCCTGCGCCCAGATGTCGGCAGCCTTCGCCGTCTCGCGCGAGGCGACCGGGCCGTCGCGCAGCAGCTTCTTGCCGACGTCGGAATTATAGAAGTCGGCGATCGCCTTCAGCTCGTCGACGGTGAAGGTCTTGGCATAGGTGAGTGCCGCCTCCTTCTCCAGATCGCCGCGGCGCGGCGCCAGCGCCAGCGCCTGCGCGTCGACCGTGGACGAAATGATGTCCTGGTAGTTCGGCGAATCCTGGATCAGCCCGGCCTTCAGGCGCTCGGCGAGACCAGGCAGGATGTTGTCGAACTGGGCGGTGGCGCCAATGGCGTCGATCGCCGCGCGAGACGCCTTCAGCTGATCCTCGGAGACTTCCTGCGCCTTGACGGCGGAGCCGAAGGCAAGCCCGGAAAGAACGACGGTGGCAGCGGCGAGACGGCCAAGACCTGCAATGTTCATCATGAGTATATGCTCCTGTTATCTGTTTGCCTGCAGCGTGCGCGCACCCGCAGGACCGGCAATGATCGCAAGTGCCGCCATATTGATAAAGAGCCCGTGTTCAACGACGCCGGGTATGGAATTCAGCTCGCTCGAAAGCGCCTCTGCATCAGGAATGCGGCCAAAAGATGCATCGATGATGTGATGGCCGCCATCCGTGGTAAACTCTCCGTCACCCGACTGGCGCAGAGCGAGTTCACCCGAGAGGCCGAGCCGGGCCGCGACCTTTTCGATCGCGATCCGCGTCGAGACGAGCCCGAACGGATTGACCTCTATCGGCAGCGCGAAGGCACCGAGCGTATCGACCAGCTTGCTCTCGTCGGCAATGACGATCATTCGCTCTGACGCGGCCGCGACGATCTTTTCGCGCAGCAGCGCACCGCCGCCACCCTTGATCAGCCTGAGCGCCTGATCGACCTCGTCGGCGCCATCGATCGTCAGATCGAGTGCCGGCAGTTCGTCGAGCGACTTCAGCGGCACACCGAGTTCGACGCAGAGCCGCGCGGTTCGTTCGGACGTCGGGACGCCTTCGACCCTGAAGCCGCCAGCAACCTTCTCCGCCAGCAGGCGAACGAATTCTTCCGCCGTGCTGCCGGTGCCGATCCCGAGACGCATCCCGCTTTCGACATGCGCGAGTGCGGCCTCGGCGGCCTTGATCTTCATTTCGCGGGCATCCATGCGCCGCCAGCTCCTGATATTGCGTTGGATGTGCTGTTTACACGGCTCGCCTGGCAAACGAAAGTCAAAATCATCACGGAAAATGAAAAGCCGAAACAGAGGCCTGCGGCCTTCCCGGCCATCGCCGGACGTTGCTTTCCGCCGCACGATCGCCTACCTCAGGGACGATCCACCGTTCCTCAGAACGATACATCGCTCCTCAAAACGACCATCGCTCAAAGAGACATGCCCTTGACCCCTGCCCCCACTCGCCCGGCGCTCGTCGTCTTCGATCTCGACGGCACCCTTCTCGATACGCATGTGGACCTGGTCGAGAGCCTGAACCACACGATCGCGGCCCTTGACCTCGAGCCGGTCAGCTACGACGACCTCACCCATCTCGTCGGCCAGGGCGCGCGCGTCATGATCGAGCGCGCCTGCCGGCTGCGCGGCCATCCGCTCGAAAGCGACGCCCTGCCGCCGCTGGTCGAGCGCTTCGTCGCTCATTATGCCGGCAACATGCCCGGCCGGACCGAACCCTATCCCGGCCTGGTCGCCGCCATGGACCGGCTGAAATCTCAGGGTTACCGCCTCGCCGTCTGCACCAACAAGATGGAAAGCCTGGCAGTCCGCCTGCTCGACAAGCTCGACCTCGTCAGATATTTCGACACCATCACCGGCGGCGACAGCTTCGAATACCGCAAGCCCGACGCCCGCCACCTCACCGGCACCATCGAACGCGCCGGCGGCGACATCGCCCGCACCGTGATGATCGGTGACAGCGTCAACGATATTGCCGTAGCAAGAAACGCCGGCATACCGTCGATCGCGGTGCCTTTCGGTTATTCCGACGTGCCGGTTTCGAGCCTCGATCCGGATCTTATCATCACCCATTTCGATGAGTTGACGCCGGATCTGGTGGAAACGCTGTTGCGGGAATATGCGGAGAAGGTTGCCGTTTGAGGCGGAGCCGTTCCTTACTTTCTGCTGGCGTACCGTGGGCACCCCCCTCTGCCCTGCCGGGCATCTCCCCCACAGGTGGGGAGATTGGATAGGCGCGCCGGCTTCCCCAAACAATCATCGTGGCAGCCGGCAAAGCGGAACATGGGCCGGAAGGTCGGGCCGCTTGCCGATCTCCCCACTTGTGGGGGAGATGCCCGGCAGGGCAGAGGGGGGTACCACGCGGCAAGCCCTCTCCACTTTACTCCCATTCCCTGCGCGCGGGAAAAAACAAAAACGGGCAGCCCAAAGACTGCCCGCCGGCATCACTAATCAAATCCAATTATCAGATCTGCGCTCCACGCGCCTTGGTCGTCGCGTCGAAGGCCTTGTCGACATAGGCGTCGCGGCCGTAGACGTCGTCGAAATATTCCACCACGCCGTCCTTGTTCGGCCAGGCGGTGAAGTAGGAGACGTAGACCGGGATCTTCTGCGGCACGCGCACCGCATGGTTCTGGCCGCTGGCGATCTGCTTGGCGACGTCGTCGACCGTCGTGCCGAGCACGGCCGCCGCCATCGCCCGCGGATCGGCAAGGCGTACGCAACCGTGGCTCAGCGCCCGCATGTCGCGCTTGAAGAAGCTCTTCGACGGCGTGTCATGCATGTAGATCGCGTGGCTGTTCGGGAACAGGATCTTCAGTTCGCCGAGCGCATTGTCGCTGCTTGGCGGCTGGCGCACCGAAACATTGTTGGTCGAGCCGTACCAGTCGACGCTCGAGGAGGCGACAGCGTGGCCGTTCACCTCGACCTCATAACCGAGCTGGTCGAGATAGTTCGGATCCGAGCGCAGCTTCGGCAGCATCTCGTTGATGATGATCGACTGCGGCACGCCCCAGAAAGGGTTGAACTCGACCGTCTCGATTTCGTCGTCGAAGAAATAGGTCTGGTTGTTCTTGCCGCCGACGACCACGCGCATCGACAGCTGTTCCTTGCCGTCATTGTGGTAGTAGACCATGTAGGCCGGCTGGTTGATCATGACATAACGGGAACCGAGATCTTCCGGCAGCCAGCGCGCCTGCTCCATGGCGACGACGAGCTTGTCGATCTTCGAGGCATTGGTGTCGCCGCCGGTCATGGCGCGCACGGTCGCCTGGCCGATGACGCCATCGGCCTTCAGCCCACGCTCCTTCTGGAATCCCTCGACCAGCGAAACGATGTCAGGCGAATAGTCGATGCTGCCGGCGTAAGCAGCAAGCGTTGCCGCATGATCGGTCCTCAGCGTTTCGGAACCGTGCTTGCCGATCGCCTTGACGATATTGGCGATCTCCGGCGAGCTGTCACCAGGCCTCAGCAGCCTGTCGAGCGAAACGACGATTCGCTCCTCATTGCCGCCGTCGGCGGCGCGAAGCTTGGCAAGCTCCGCCTTCAGCGCCTGGAATTGCGAACTATCAGGCGAGCGGCTGGCGATATAGGCGCCGACATCGGGGCTCAGGCGGGCAAGCTTCAGCACCGGGGCCAGGTTAACCACCTTGCGCTGGAAGTCGTGATAGCCGGAGATCTTGTTCGGATCGATGCGGCCGCGCACCGTGTCCTGCACGAAAGCCAGCACCTTGGCGGAGAGATCGAGTTCGAACTGCGTCAGCGCCCGATCGCGGAAGGCGGGATCGGGATTGGCCGGGTCGATATCAGGCGTCTGGACGGCGTAGTCCGCCGGGTCGAGGCCAATGGAGGTCGCATCGGCAAGTGCCAGCATCGCCGACTTGGCGCGGTCGTTGACCTGATTGCCCTCGACCCAGACGAGCGGATTGCGGCTGTCGCCGTAATAGGCTTCGAGCGCCTTTGCGACGTCGGCATTGGCGCGCACCTTGGCCTGCGCCAGGAAACGGCGCTGCACGGCCGGCTCGGCGCTGGCATCGCCGCTGCCCGAAACATCGGCGACCGCGCCGGTGACGACGGGATCGGCGAACCTGCCGGTATCGATGAACTGCAGCGTCTCGGTTTTATAAGTATAATAACGAGGACCGCTCACCTTCGGCAGCGGCGCTTCCGGATCGAGCCCGCCGAGCGATCCGCCGACGCCGCCGCGCGGACCCACACGGCCGGGCGGCATCTGGTCCATGAAGATAGTGCTCTGGGTCCGCTGCCTGTCACCGCGCAGCATGTCCATCAATGTATAAGCATGCGCGGGTGCGGCACTCATTGCTGCCACGCCGCAGGAAATTGCCAATGCGGATGCCGCGCTTTTCAAAACGAACGTCATATATCTTCCAGTCCCGGTGTCATGCTGTTCTTGTCACGAGCGCAAGGCTCAAGCTCAAATCCCGCGAAACTCAAGCAGCGTAGGGCCTCATTGATCAGAAACCGGCCTGCGCCGCCAGCGCCGGCGGACTCAATTTTGTGTGACGGAGATCCTGCACGGCGCCGCCCAGCAGTTCACACAAAATTATGAAATTATTGGTTAATTTTTTACCGAATTTTCGCCGCCAGACCAGTGCGGCGAAAACGCCAGGATGCATAAAATTTCCAAAGTGGCTTAAAAGGCACGCCGAAAAGCCTGCGCAAACATGACTTCCGGTTTCAATATTTCGCACGGCATCCAGTTTTCTTGTCGGACTTTCCAACCTATAAGACCTCATCTTTCGAAGATGCCCGAAAACAGCATGTAAAGGGAAGGCAAGGCTGATGACCGCAACCCGCACCGAAACCGATACTTTTGGCCCGATCGACGTCGCCGCCGACCGATATTGGGGCGCCCAGGCCGAACGTTCGCTCGGCAATTTCAAAATCGGCTGGGAAAAGCAGCCGCTGTCGATCGTGCGTGCGCTCGGAATCGTCAAGCAGGCCGCCGCCCGCGCCAACATGTCGCTCGACCAGCTCGATCCTGGCCTCGGCAAAGCGATCGTCGACGCCGCCCAGGAGGTGATCGAGGGCAAGCTGAACGACCATTTTCCGCTGGTCGTCTGGCAGACCGGCTCAGGCACGCAGTCCAATATGAATGCCAACGAAGTGATCTCCAATCGTGCGATAGAAATGCTCGGCGGCGTCATGGGTTCCAAAAAACCGGTGCATCCGAACGATCACGTCAATATGAGCCAGTCGTCGAATGACACCTATCCGACGGCCATGCACATCGCCTGCGCCGAGCAGATCGCCCATCACTTGCTGCCGGCCCTGAAGCACCTGCATGCCGCCCTCGACATGAAGGTCACCGAATTCAGTCACATCATCAAGATCGGCCGCACCCACACCCAGGATGCGACGCCGCTGACGCTCGGCCAGGAATTTTCGGGTTATGCCGCCCAGGTCGGCTCCGCTATCAAGCGCATCGAAATGACCCTGCCCGGCCTTTGCGAGCTCGCCCAGGGCGGTACTGCCGTCGGCACCGGCCTCAACGCGCCGGTGGGCTTTGCCGAAAAGGTCGCCGAGGAGATCGCCGCCATCACAGACATGCCTTTCGTCACCGCGCCGAACAAGTTCGAGGCGCTCGCCTCGCATGACAGCATGGTCTTTTCCCATGGCGCCATCAATGCGGCAGCCGCCGCCCTCTTCAAGATCGCCAACGATATCCGCTTGCTCGGTTCCGGCCCGCGCGCCGGCCTCGGCGAGCTGGCGCTGCCGGAAAATGAGCCCGGCTCCTCGATCATGCCCGGCAAGGTCAACCCGACTCAGTGCGAGGCGCTGACCCAGGTCTGCATCCATATCTTCGGCAACAACGCGGCTTTGACCTTCGCCGACAGCCAGGGCCATTTCGAACTCAACGTCTACAATCCGATGATGGCCTATAATTTCCTGCAGTCGGTGCAACTGCTCGCCGACGCCGCCGTCTCCTTCACCGACAACTGCGTCGTCGGCATCGAGGCGCGCGAGGACAATATCAAGGCAGGCCTCGAACGCTCGCTGATGCTGGTGACCGCACTCGCCCCGAAGATCGGCTACGACGCAGCCGCGAAGATCGCCAAGACGGCGCACAAGAACGGCACGACGCTGAAGGAAGAGGCCCTCGCCAGCGGCCTGGTGACATCGGAAGAGTACGACGAGATCGTGCGCCCGGAATCGATGATCGGGCCGAAGTAGGAAGGTCGCATAGGCCACAGCCCCTGATCCGGCTGCCGCCACCAACCGGGGTCGAGCCACAGGTCTCGACCCGTCCTTCGGACCCCCGCTCGCGGGGGGAAGGTGATATGCCGCAACTCCCTCCAGCCTATAGCAAGGCAAACAGCGAAAAATTGTCCATCACGACGGAATTGCCCATGAAATCGAACCTGATTTCTTCGATGTCTTCGAGATTGACCTCGAGAGTGGGGCCGGTGACCTCGAGCTCCTGCTGATAAACGATCTGGCCGTCGTTCAGCGCGGTGAGCGTCAGGTGAAAGGGCGCTGCCGACAATTCGGCAATCGAAACGCTCTGAAAGGTGAATTCCCCGCCATCGAGCATTTTCAAGCTTACGGGCGCAGAACCCGGCGATAGAACGGTATCGCTGAAACCGTCCTCGGTGATGGCGTCGACACCCGGGATGGTATCGTAGACATACCCGTTCAGAAGCGTCACCTCGTGGCTTCCATTCACCGAGAGCGCAAAGTTGCGATAATCAGGCAGAGAGAAATTATCGGCCCTCGACGTGACGCCCAAATCGTCGAAATCGAGGATTTCGTGGTATTTATCGCCTTCGTTGACGCCGTCGATCGCGAGCGTCAACACGCCGAGGTCCGTGCCTCCTGAGCCATCGGACATCTTGAAGCTCAGCTTCTCGATGAGCTGATCGTATTTCGTTAAATTTTTCACGACGTCGAGCGTGTAGTCCAGCTCGTACTCGAAGTGACCGTCAGGTTTAAGTCTGAAGGTTCCGTATTCGCCCCTTATGATCGTTTCGTGGTCAGGTCCATGTTTGGCGTCGATACGCACGCCATTGACGAAGCGAACATACATGTCCGCTCCCTCGGGATCGCTGGAGAGGCGCAGCAGATTCCCGCGGATCCAATTGTCTTCGAAAAAAACGAGAAGGTCGTCGACAGCAGTTGGCTTTGCATTTGTCATTGGAAGCCCCGGCAGGTTAACGCTGCCGGGAATATGAACTGGCCGCGGACCGAAGGCAACCTGAAGTCGTCTGTTTCGCGACAAATGTCGATTTCGCCTGTTCTTTCACTCGCTTACCGCGTGTGACGTGCCGACTGCAAAACGCGGCACGACATGCCCCCCACTCCAGAGTCCGCCGCATCCCGATTGCATTTGCCCCGTGGCGGATTTAGACCGCTTCCAATCTAGCGACGCCCTACCAGAAAGGTCACTTCGATGGCTGACGATCTCTTTCCCCTCGGCAAGGATGCCACCCCCTATCGCAAGCTCAGCGGCGACCATGTCTCGGTCGACACGTTCAAGGGCCAGGAGATCCTGACCGTCGAGCCGGAGGGGATCCGCCTGCTGGCCGAAACCGCCTTTGCCGACATCAACCACCTGCTGCGTCCCGGCCATCTGAAGCAGCTCGCCTCGATCCTCGACGATCCCGAAGCGACCGACAATGACCGTTTCGTCGCCTACGACCTGCTGAAGAACGCCAATATCGCCGCCGGCGGCGTGCTGCCGATGTGCCAGGATACCGGCACGGCGATCATCATGGGCAAGAAAGGCCGCAGGGTCTGGACGGAGGGGGAGGATACCGCCGCACTCGCCCGCGGCGTCATGGATGCCTATGAGAAGAAGAACCTGCGTTATTCGCAGCTCGCGCCGATCAAAATGTTCGAGGAAAAGAATACCAGGAACAATCTGCCGGCCCAGATCGACATCTACGAGGAAGGCACCGATGCCTACGAATTCCTCTTCGTCGCCAAGGGCGGCGGCTCGGCCAACAAGACCTTTCTCTACCAGGGCACGCCTTCGCTCTTGACCCATGACCGAATGATCGACTTCCTTAAGGAGAAGATCCTGACGTTAGGGACGGCAGCCTGTCCCCCCTACCATTTGGCGATCGTCATCGGCGGCACCTCGGCCGAGATGAACCTCAAAACTGTCAAGCTCGCCTCTACCCGCTATCTCGACGAGCTGCCGACCGAAGGGTCCGAGAGCGGCCACGCTTTTCGCGACATCGAGATGGAGACGGAAATCCACAAGCTGACCCAGCAGATGGGCGTCGGCGCCCAGTTCGGCGGCAAGTATTTCTGTCATGACGTGCGTGTCATCCGCCTGCCCCGCCACGGCGCCTCGCTGCCGATCGGCCTCGGCGTCTCCTGTTCCGCCGATCGCCAAGCCAAGGGCCGCATCACCCGCGATGGCATCTTCATCGAGCAGCTCGAAACCGATCCGTCGAAATACATGCCCGAGATCGACGAGGCGAAACTGTCGGAATCGACAGTGCGCATAGATCTCAACCGGCCGATGGCAGACGTGCTTGCCGAACTCTCCAGGCATCCGGTCAAGACGCGCCTGTCGCTGTCGGGCACCATCATTGTCGCTCGCGACCTCGCCCATGCCAAGATCCGCGAGCGGCTGGAAAAGGGCGAAGGCATGCCCGATTACCTGAAAAACCACCCGGTCTATTATGCCGGTCCCGCCAAGACGCCCGCCGGCTACGCCTCCGGCTCCTTCGGCCCGACCACGGCCGGCCGCATGGACAGCTATGTCGACCAGTTCCAGTCCTTCGGCGGCTCGATGGTGATGCTCGCCAAGGGCAATCGTTCGCGCGCCGTGCGCGAAGCCTGCAAGAAGCACGGCGGCTTCTATCTCGGCTCGATCGGCGGACCCGCCGCCCGTCTTGCTCAGGACTGTATCCGCAAGGTCGAAGTATTCGAATATCCCGAACTCGGCATGGAAGCGGTCTGGAAGATCGAAGTCGAAGACTTCCCCGCCTTCATCGTCATCGACGACAAGGGCAATGATTTCTTCCAGGAGCTGAATTTGGGGTGACGGGGCAGGCTGCGCCTGCTCTACCGTGCCGACGCCTTATCCGACGCGCCGATGTTCCGCGCCGTCACCGCCTCGCTCGCACTCACCACATCCCAGGCATCGACCCTCGCCAGGATCTCCGTGCGGAACGCGCCGGCGAAGAAGCCGGTGTGCTCCAGCAACAAGGTGCCGGCGGCGAAGACGGTGAAGGCAAGGATGGCAAAAGAAATATGGCGGGAGGTTTCCACGATCTCACGCCCTGGCTTGCAGGCTACGATCGGGTTTGCCACCAAGAAATATCAACCCGAAATACTGCCACTGCAATACGAAACGGCCAAAACCAACTGTCGACAAGATGAATACGGTCTCCGGCAGAGAAGAACTGTAAGTTTTCCAGACAACGCTCCCGCTCAGCGAGTACGCACTGTGCCGCTAAAGATACTTTTTCCCGTGGAAAATCATAGGCCTGATCGAAGTATTGACCCATGGGGCATTTGTCGTATGTAATCTTTGGTATATATCGCTTTAATCTTTTCCCAAGAAATTTAAGCTAACAAATGGAATATTGCCTTTGAATATATGAGGAGTTCGCCGGATGAATACGGCTGTCGCGCCGAAGGTGCAGGTTCCCGACGTTGCGGGTCAGATCACCTATGCCATGCGCTCCATGGGCGTTGCGCCGATACCGCGCAATTACGAACTCTTCTACGAGGCCTATATCGGCTCCAATCCGGCCCTGACCCGTGAGCTCGCGGCCCTCGGCGGCCAGGTGACCCAGGCCGAACTCGATGCGCTCGGCGCGCAGCACTTCACCCACAGCCCGGCCCGTGTCTTCGACGATGCCCATACGCGCATATCAGGCGAACTCGATGGCCTGCTGCGCATTCTCAAGCAGGAGCAGAGCTCGCTCGAAAGTTATACCAAGCTGCTCGGCGAAACCCACAAGCGCATTACCTCAAAGAGCAATGCCAGCGTCGAACTGATCGAAAACGCCATCGATCTGCTGAGCCAGGCAACCGGAGACACAATGGCGCATGGTGAACGCACCGTCGAGGACGTCGTCCAGCGCTCGCAGGAGATGGATCAGGTCCGCAAGGAACTCGACGAATACAAGCGCATCGCCAACACCGACTCGCTGACCCGCCTTTCCAATCGCCGCGCCTTCGACGACCGCCTCGCCGCCATCTTCGACAATTCGAGCATGCGGCCGGTGACGGCGCTGCTGCTCTGCGACATCGACAATTTCAAGAAGATCAACGACACCTACGGCCATCCGGTCGGCGACAAGGTGCTCGCCACCGTCGCCTCCGTCATCCGCAGCAATGTCCGTCGCGACATCTTCGTCGCCCGCACCGGCGGTGAGGAGTTCGCCCTCATCATCGACGGCAACACGCCTGAGGAAGTCACCGGCATCGCCGAGCGCATCCGCCGCACGCTAGAGACGACGCCCTTCAAGAATTCCCGCACGCGGGTGAATTACGGCCCGGTCACCGTCTCGATCGGCATCTGCATGGCCTCCAATGCCGAGGATGCCGGCGAACTCTACAGCAAGACCGACATCGCGCTCTACGGCGCCAAGAATGCCGGCCGCAACTGCACCATCCTCTATCAGGACGGCATGCAGAAGGATTTCACCAAGAGCTGGCTGATTTATAAGACGTGAGGGTAATCGGTCGCCGTGCGCACGCTGTCACCACAACGTGACGGCTTAGACTGTTGTCCGGTTCGCGCCGATGGCTCCCTTGTCCGCCAGGAGTCCGAGGGAACGGACGAGGTAGCCGCTTGCTCCCTCATTCCTGTGCCTGTCACAGGAATCCAGCCACCACGCGTCTGCGCGGTGAATAACTCTTTGCGACCGTGAAAATATCTTCCGCGCCCAAGCACTTGGGCACTGGATTCCTGTGACAAGCACAGGAATGAGGGAAGAGAGGTGGGTGTCCGCTTCTCGGCACCACACCCTACCACATCGTCTTCGCCGCCCGCCCCGGCCATTCCCGATCGTAGGTTTCCTGGTCGAAATCGCCGGTTGCGGCCTTCAGCATCTGCCCGGGCGTCGGCAGCTTTGCCGGATCGGCGAAGTGTTCTCCATTCCACAGCTCGGCCCGCATCACGGCGCGCGCGCATTGGAAATAGACCTCGTCGATCGAAATCACGACGACGGTGCGCGGATGTTTGCCGTCCATCTCGAAGCTTGAAAGCAGCGCCTCATCGTCGGAAACGACGCCGCGGCCGTTGATGCGCATCGTCGTGTTCGAGCCGGGGATCAGAAACATCAGCGCCAGGCGCGGATCGCGCACGATGTTGGAGAGCGAATCGACCCGGTTGTTGCCGCGCCAATCCGGCAGATGCAGCGTCTCGTCGTCGGCGACGCGCACCACGCCGCCAAGATCACCGCGCGGCGAACAGTCGAGACCCTCCGGGCCGACGGTCGCAAGCGCCGCAAACGGTGAGATCTCGATCATCTCGCGATAGAGGGGGGTCAATTGCTTCGTCACCTTGGCGACGGAGGCCGGCGAAAGCCCGGCGCCGTAGATCGTATTGAGCTCTTCGATGCTGCTGATGATTTTCATGAGGCGTCCCGCCGCGGCTTGATCTTCGCGACGGACGCTACAATGCCGCGCGCCTTGCCGGAAGCTCAAAAAACGGAATGATCTCCGCATCTTTTTTGATGCTTTCATCGGGCACTTCAACCACGCCTCGATCGCCGTCGAGAAACGCCGCGATCGCGGCAAGAACCGGCTCGGCGCCGATGATGCGCCGGTGGCCGAAGCCGTTCGCCCAGAACAGCCGAACGCCCTTCCCCGCTGCGCCATAGCGCCTGGCATGGAGAGACGACACCTCCTTGTCGTCCTCGGCATGGATGACGAGCACCGGCCGGCCGATGCCGCCCGCAGCCCCGCCGACGTCGAAATCCTCAAGTCTCCGTCCGGTGATGCGATGGACCTCGTTCTCCAGTGCCGCTTGCGCTGTAGGGCGAAGGCCGATCATCCCGCCGAAATCGGTAAACAGCGAGCCCATCTCGCTCGGCGCGCCGATCAGCACCAGTCTCTCGCCGGTGACAGGCGCCACACCAGGCAGCAGCCCCGCCGCCGAGACCATCAGCGCCGCACCGCCGAAGGAATGGCCGATAGCCGCATCGAATGCGCCGAAGCGCGCCTCGGCCGCCGCGATCGTCTCGACCGCAAGCCCCATATGCAGGAAGCGTCCGCCGGAACGGCCGTGGCCGGGAAAATCGAGCGCCACGACCTCCGCGCCCATTGCCGCAAGCATCGAGACGAGTTCGGCCATATATGCCGCGCTCGATCCCCAGCCATGTGTCACCAGATAGCGCTTGCGTTTACCCCTCGCCCCGCCGTTCAGCCGATAGGCATGCGCTTGGCGCCCGCCGGCAAGCCGGAGGGTGAAGCGTTCGGCACCGGCAAGCCGGAGCGCACCCGCTGCATGCACCGCTTTCGCCTTTGCTCCCTTCGGCTTTGTCGATGGCGTCCGGCAGAACAGCTGGAACGCCGCTTTGCCTGCCAGATCAGGAGAAACCGCCTGCAGAACCGAAAACCCGAGGCGGGTGACGTCAAGCGCAAAGTTTGCCATAGTGGGATTCCAAAAGACTGTTCAACACTGAACAATAAAGTACAACGATGAACAAAAATCAATCCCTTCCCTGGGATCATCCGCGTTTTCGCAGCTGGATCGCGGTGGCTCGCGCCTGCCAGCTGATGCAACAATCCCTGGCCCGCTCGCTTGCCGATCTCGATATCAAGCCGCCGCACCTCGATATCCTGGTCAATCTCTATCGTTTCGAAGGCATCTCGCAGCAGGAGCTGGCGCGCAAACTGCTGGTCGGCCGCTCCAATATGAGCATGCTCTTGCCGCAGATGGAGAAGCGCGGCCTGATCCTTCGCCGCGATGACGAGCGCGACAAGCGCGTGCTGCGCCTCTATTTGACGCCAGAGGGTCGGAAACTGAGTGAGGAAGCCATGGCCATCCAGACCGGCCTCATCGACCGCGTGCTGTCGGACGAGCCGATAGAGCAATGCATGGCGACTGCCGATTCGATGGAGCGGATCATCACTGTGCTGCTGAAAGATCTGCGCGACGAGGACTGATGTTCAATGCAGCGTCGGCGCCGCCTCCGTGCCCGTCAGCGAGCGGTATTCCCAGGCGGCGACGACGATCAGCACCAGCGTCGCCAGAATGCCCATCAGATAGACCTCGATGAAAGGCGCGACAAAGGCAAGCAGGATCAAAAACACCAGGCCGGCGAGATGCGAGAGCGGCATCCGCCCGCTGGTCGCGCCCTTGAACCAGAGATTGCCGATCAGGAATAGGCCGGAGCCGCCGAGCACGGCTGCGGCGATGCCGAGATCACCGGTTTCATGCGGATGCGAGAACATGAACTCGACCGCGACCGCATGGACGATGATGCCGGCAAGAATTGGGATATGTCCATAGGTGAAGGCCTGCCGCGCCAAGCTTCCCGGCGTCTCCTCATGCTCGATGCGGTGGGCGGCGCGCCCGTGGCCGAAGCGGAAGTAGAGCCACCACATGGCGACCGTGCCGATGAAGGCGGTGACGAAGACGACGCTGGTCAGCCCTGAGAACGGCAGCTCCGAAAAGGTGCGGCCGGACACGAGGATCGCTTCGCCGAGGCAGATGATCACGAAGAGTGCACAGCGCTCCGCCATGTGCGCGCCGGAAACGTCCCAGTCCCGCGCTGTCGAACGCCCAAGCCCCGGCACGGCAAAGCCCGCGGCGGGCCCGGCATATTCGATCGCAAGCGCTATCACCCAGGCGATCAGCCGGGCTTCATGCTCGAGCAGCCCGCCGGCGATCCAGAAGACGCCTGCTGCCACGAGCCAGGCGGTGATGCGGACGAAATTCAGCGTATTGGCGCGGTCGACGCGCGTCATCGCATAGGTCGTAAACAGCGAGCGCCCGACCTGCATCGCCACATAGGCGCCGGCAAACAGCAGGCCCTTGTCGCCGAAAGCCTCGGGGATGGAGGCAGACAGCAGCAGGCCGAGCATCATCAGCGCCACCAACATCCCGCGCACCGGCATCTTGTCAGGATCGAGCCAGTTCGTCACCCAGGCGGTGAAGATCCACACCCACCAGACGGCGAAGGTCATCAGCGCTGCTTCGGCTGCACCGAGCGGCGTGTAGTGGGCGGCGAGCGCATGCGAGAGCTGCGAGATCGAAAAGACGAAGACCAGGTCGAAGAACAGTTCGAGGAAGGTCACCTTGTTGCTGCTGGCGCTGCCCTTGGCGCGCAGCCAGTTCTTTCCGTTCGTTTTCGCCATATGGCCCCCCGATGGCTGGATTATGCATGGATTGAAAGTGATAGCGGCTCAGGTGAGCGTCAGCGCGGCTTCTCCGCCGTGTCGCGGTTCATGCCCTTTTCGCTCAGCTCGGCTTCGTAGGCCGAAAACAGCTCAGGTCCCTGTTCGCCGAGCTCGCGTAGATAGGTCCAGGTGTAGATGCCGGTATCGTGCATGTCGTCGAAGCCGATCCGGACCGCGTAATTGCCGGTCGGCATCATCGAGATGATCGCGACATTGCGTTTGCCCGGCACCGTCACCTTCTGCCCCGGCCCATGGCCCTGCACCTCGGCCGAGGGCGACAGCACGCGCAAGAGCTCGGCCGACAGGTCGAAGCTCTGGCCGTCGTTGAAGGTTACCACCAGCCGCTGCCTGTCTTTCGATACGCGAAGTTCGCTCGGCCAGATATCGCTCATCATTTTGTCCTCTTCTCATGCGAGGAGTAGGCGTTGATCTTTTTCGGCGCAAGCTGAAATTGGCATGCTCGCGCGGGCAGTTTCCCTTGACGCGACAACAGCATATGCCCACATTGACGAGAGTACGGAGATGCAGGTGAATACTAGAGTTGGAACGATAGGCAATGCATCGCCGCTGGCGGCAGGTGCGGACCCGATGATCGACCCCTTCGGGCGGGCGGTCACCTATCTCCGCGTCTCCGTCACCGACCGCTGCGATTTCCGCTGCACCTATTGCATGGCGGAGAATATGACCTTCCTGCCGAAGAAGGATCTGCTGACGCTGGAAGAGCTCGACCGGCTCTGTTCCGCCTTCATCGCCAAGGGTGTCAGCAAGATCAGGCTGACCGGCGGCGAGCCTTTGGTGCGCAAGAACATCATGTATCTGGTTCGCCAACTCGGCCGGAAGATCGGCGCCGGCCTCGACGAATTGACGCTGACCACCAACGGCTCACAGCTTTCTCGCCACGCCGAGGAGCTTTATGATTGCGGCGTGCGCCGGATCAACGTTTCGCTGGATACGCTCGACCCCGACAAGTTCCGCAAGATCACCCGCTGGGGCGATTTCGCCAAGGTCATGGAAGGCATCGACGCAGCTCAAAAGGCAGGGTTGAAGATCAAGCTCAACGCCGTGGCGCTGAAGGATTTCAACGATGCCGAGATGCCGGAGCTGCTGCGCTTCGCCCACGGCCGCGGCATGGATTTGACCGTCATCGAAACCATGCCGATGGGCGAGATCGAAGAAGACCGCACCGATCAGTACCTGCCGCTGTCGAAACTGCGCGCCGATCTCGAGGACCAGTTCACCCTTGCTGACATCGATTACCAGACCGGCGGCCCGGCGCGTTACGTCAGGGTCGAAGAAACCGGCGGCCGCCTCGGCTTCATCACGCCGATGACGCATAATTTCTGCGAGAGCTGCAACCGCGTGCGCCTCACCTGCACCGGCACGCTCTACATGTGCCTCGGCCAGAACGACGCCGCCGATCTGCGCGCCGCACTCCGCGCCACCGACGACGACGCCCTCCTCCACGCCGCCATCGACGAGGCCATCACCCGCAAACCCAAAGGCCACGACTTCATCATCGACCGCACGCATAACCGTCCAGCGGTAGCGCGGCATATGAGTGTTACTGGTGGGTGAAAAATAGGGCCGTACGCCTACCCGCACCACCCTCATTCCTGTGCACGTCACAGGAATGAGGGAGGCTGGGTTGATCCTCGCGCTAGATTTTCTGCCGTAGGTAGATGGAACGTCGCCTGCTGCAGGGCCGACCGTCCCCAAGCGCCAACCCATCACTCAGGCTTACGCGCACAAATCGCAAACCGGTCCTGCACCATGCGCTCGAGCCCGCGCAGAAACGGCATCTTGCGCGCCTGCGCCCAATGGATATCGGCGAGTTTGCGGTCGACGACAATATCCGTAAAGCCGGCTTGGCGCAGAAGATCGACGACTGCTTCAGCAGGCATCTGGCTGGAGAAATGCACGCGTGAGCGGATCTTCTGGTGCCGCGCCATCATCTCCGGCGACATGTGGCTCGCCGGCGGCTTGCCGGTCACCTTCGTCCAGAGCTTCTGCAGGCCCTTGACCCAGGTTTCCTTGCCCATATTGCCGTCGAGGATCAGCACCTTGCCGCCCGGCTTCAATACCGAGAACCATTCCTTGAAGGCCGAAGCCGGGTCCACCAGCGTCCAGACGAGATGGCGGTTGGTGATGACGTCGTAGCTGTCCTTGGGCTCCATCGTGTTCTCGGCATCGCCGGACACGAAGCGGATATCGGTGCCGCGCTTCTTCGCCTTGGCACGTGCCTGCGCCAGCATCGCATCCGACCAGTCGAGGCCGGTGACCGCAAAGCCGACATCATGCATCAGATGCGAGATGACGGCGGTGCCGCAGGCGAGATCGAGCGCCGCGCGCGCCTGCCCCTCGCCCAGATGTTTTCTGATCAGCCGCTGCCAGCCTTTCCGCTCCGCTTCCGAAAAGATTTCATGGCCGACGCTCTGGTCGAAGGTCGCCGCCCGTTCCGACCAGAAGTCGCGGATTTCGTCGCGGATCGAGTAGTTCGTATTCATGGAATTCATTTGAGGCACCCCGGCATCGGATCAGTTTGGAAACGCTCTAAAACATAGAACTTGATTCATAAAGTCATATTTCTTATGCCTGCGGACATTATTCAGACCTCGGGGGAATTTCCAGATGAATTTCGTGAAAATACTCGCAGTCTCTGCGGCTGCGATGGCGAGCCTGATGCCGCTTTCGGCCTGGGCGCAATCCTTCACCGTCAAGGATGTGGCCGGCCGTGAAGTGACCTTCGACAAGCCGGTCGAGCGTGTGATCCTTGGGGAAGGCCGCATGCTCTACGCCGTCGCGCCGATCGAGAAGGAAGATCCCTTCGCCAAGATCGTCGGCTGGCGCAACGATCTCTGGACCACCGACAAGGACGGCTTCAACGCCTATGTCGAGAAGTTTCCGAAGGGCAAGGACCTGCCCTTCCTCGGCAACCTGACCGACGGCACGCTGCAGACCGAAACGGTTGTCAAGCTTCATCCCGATGTGCTGCTGCTGCCGATCGGCAACAAGGCGGCCGCTGACGAGGTGAAGCTTGAGGACATGCTGAACGGCATCGGCGTAAAGATCGTCTATATCGATTTCCGCGAGCACATCCTTGCCAACACCGAGCCGAGCCTGAAGATCCTCGGCCAGATTTTCGGCCATGAAGACCGCGCCGAAGCCGTCGCCGCCTTCTGGAAAGAGCAGCTGGCCCGCGTGACCGACAAGCTCAAGGCCGCCAATCCGCCGAAGCCGAATGTCTTCATGTACCGCGCCGCCGGCTTGGTGGAGTGCTGCGGCACCTTCGGTCCTGACAATTTCGGCCTGATGGTCGATTGGGCCGGCGGCCACAATCTCGGCTCCGATTTCCTGCCTGGCTATACCGGCTCGATTAATGCCGAACAGGTTGTCGCCTCCAATCCTGACGTCATCGTCGTCACCGGCTCCAACTGGAGCCAGACCAAGAATGCCAAGGACTTTGTGAATGTCGGCCCGAATGCAGCAGCCACCTTCGACGACGGCCGCAAGGCGCTGAACACGCTGATGGAAAACCCTGCCTTCACCGGCTCCCGGGCGGTTGCCGGCGGCAATGTCCACGCGATCTGGCACCAGTTCTATACCAGCCCCTACCAGTTCGTCGCCGTGCAGCAGCTGGCCAAGTGGTTCCATCCGAACCTCTTTGCCGATCTCGATCCCGATGCCACCTTCAAGGAATTCCACGAAAAATTCCTGCCGGTCGCCTACCAGCCGGGTTACTGGGTCGACGCCAAGGCGGGTCAGTAATCCGACATGGCCGAGATCGCCGCCATATCGATCGAAGCCGAAGCCGGGAGGGAGCGCTACCGCGCCCTCGCCCGGCGCAAGCTGCTGATCCTTGCCGCCATGACGGCTGCGCTTTGCCTGTCCTTTGCGGTCGATCTCGCCTGGGGCCCGGCCCGCTACAACCTCAGTGAGGTCGTCGCCGCCCTTCTCGACCCCTCCTCCGTTTCGGATCAGGTGCGGGCCGTCGTCTGGGACATCCGCATGCCGGTTGCCGTGATGGCGATCGTCGTCGGCGCGTCGCTTTCCGTCGCCGGCGCGCAGATGCAGACGATCCTCGCCAATCCGCTCGCCAGCCCCTTCACGCTCGGCATATCGGCCGCGGCAAGTTTCGGTGCCGCCCTTGCGATCGTCACCAGCGTTCCGCTTCTGCCTGTTGCAGCCGGCCTGCTGGTGCCGGTCAATGCCTTCATCATGGCGTTGATCGCCACGCTCTTCATCCATTTCGTCTCGCAGGCCCGCGGCGTCTCGGTGCAGACCGTTGTGCTGCTCGGCATCGCGCTGGTCTTCACCTTCAATGCGTTGCTCGCCTTCCTGCAATATCTCGCCTCAGAACAGGCGCTGTCGGCTGTCGTCTTCTGGACGATGGGCAGCCTCACCAAGGCGACCTGGCCGAAGATCTGGGTAACGCTTGCCGTTCTGCTGATCGCCCTGCCGCTCTTTGCCCGCAATGCCTGGGCGTTGACGGCGATCCGCCTTGGCGAGGACAAGGCTGCAAGCTTTGGCGTTAATGTCCGCCGCATCCGGCTGGAAACTATGCTTGTGGTCTCGCTGCTCGCCGCAGTCCCCGTCAGCTTCGTCGGCACGATCGGTTTCGTCGGACTCGTCGGGCCGCATATTGCGCGCATGATCCTCGGCGAGGATCAGCGCTTCTTCCTGCCGGGCTCGATCCTGTCAGGCGCACTGCTGCTGTCGCTGACCTCGATCGTCTCGAAGTCGATCATACCAGGTGTCGTCTTTCCGATCGGCATCATCACCGCGCTGGTCGGCGTGCCCTTCTTCTTCTCGCTCATCCTCTCGAACAGGAGCCGGTCGTGGTAGCGCTTCAGTTGCAATCGGTCGGCGCCTATCACGGCCGCAAGCTCTTCGTCGAAGACGTGACGACGCCGGTGATGACATCGGGTGAGGTCGTGGCGGTAATCGGCCCGAACGCCGCCGGCAAGTCGACGCTCTTCAAGCGCATCACCGGCCTGCTCAAGGGGCCGGGCCATGTCGTCGTCGAAGGCTCGAAGGCGAAAAACGCCATCGGCTACATGCCGCAGGATACCTCGGCAAATGCGGTGCTGACGGTCTACGAATCCATCCTGCTTGCCCGCAAGCAGGGCCAGTCCTGGGCCGTCAGCGACAGCGACCTGCGCTTCATCGACGAAATCATGAAAGCGCTCGATATCACCGCCATCGCCTTCCGCGATCTCGGCGCTCTCTCCGGCGGCCAACGCCAGCTCGTCTCGATCGCCCAGGCCCTGGTCCGCGAGCCGGAGATCATGCTGATGGACGAGCCGACCAGCGCGCTCGATCTTCACCGCCAGGTCGAGGTCCTCGATTTCATGCGCCGCCAGGCCCGCACCAAAGGCATGATCGTGCTGATCGCCATCCACGACCTCAACCAGGCGCTTCGCTTCGCCGACAAAGTCCTCGTCATCGCCAACGGCCGCATGCACGCCTGCGGCACCCCAAGGGATGTCGTCACCACCGAAATGCTGCGGGAGATCTACCGGGTCGAAGCCCGGGTGGAGAAATGCTCGATGGAGTACGACCACGTGATCGTGGATGGGACAGCGCATTGAGGATGGCAACCGCCAGCCTCATCAGTTGATCAATCGCTGCGCGGTAAACTTGTCCGTAACAAGCATGTCGATGACCCCCACACGGAGCGCGCCTGCAATCGCGTCAGTCTTTTTGGACCCGCCGGCAAGAGCAATGACCCGGTCCACCCGTTCGAGATCCTCGAGTGGAAGCCCTATGACTCGGTCGTCCAGAGGTGTCTTGACCGGCTTGCCGTTTTTATCGAAGAAGCGAAGCGAGATATCGCCGACGGCTCCCGCTTCCGCGAGATCAGAGAGTTCGCGAGACGAAAAGATGTTGCCGGACCGTGCGAGAAGTTCGGACGGTTCGACTGCTCCGATTCCGACGATCGCAAGCGTTATGCTGCCGAACAAGTCCATCGTCTCCCGAACGTATGGATCGGCCTGCATAAGAAATTTTGCCTCTCTGGACGTCGTAACGCCCTGCACAGCGAGCAGTTTTGGCTCAGCGCCAGTCAGCCGAGCAAGCCGCGTCGTAAGCTGCGTCGCATGCGTCTGCACTGAAGGATCGCCCATGCCTCCAAGGGTTTGGACGACGTATTTCGCCTGAGCGCTCTTCAGGGGATGAATGTTCTCGACCATCTTGGAGATGGTCTGGCTCCAACTCGAAACGCCGATGATCTCCCCTGGCGCTAGCGTTACCTCCAAGAGATGAGCCGCTGCCTCTCCGATACGGGCCATGATGGCTCCGTCCCGATCTTCCGTACACTCAACGACGATCGCCTCCGGCAAATCATATTTCTCGCGAAGTGCGCTCTCAAGCTCGCTGTAGGTGCCAACGGGAGGGGTCACGCTGGTTCGCACAATATCTTCGGCCTCGGCACGCTTGAGCATGCGCGACACCGTCGCCTGCGACAGGCGAAGGTGCTCTGCGATCTCCGCCTGTCGCCGTCCCTCTAAGTGGTACATTTGGGCGACCCGTGAGATGAGGCGGAGTTCATTGAGGCGAGTCATCGCTAATCCTAGGGTGAATTTTTATTCATCATTAGCCGTTGTTTCGCGTGCCGTCGAGCGGGCAAGTGCATCATTCCAAGTATCCAGAAGCACCACTCGATCCACGGGTTCCGGGTCAATGATATGTGAGCTGCGGGGCAGCTCTGCGATAACCTGAAGATCGCTCCACAGGCCAAGTGAGAGACCCGCGAGATATGCGGCCCCCAAAGCCGACGCCTCGGGTGCTTCGCATTGGATCACGGGATGTTCGATGAGGTTCGAGACACATTGCATCAGGAAGCGGTTTTGGCTCGGTCCGCCGTCTACATAGAGCGCCCCGAGCTCGCCGCCGCTTTGTGCTCGCATGGCGGCGATCACGTCGTGCACCTGGAGGGCGATCGAGTCGGTGACCGACCGCGCCATTTGTGCACGTGTCGTATTGAAGTTGATCTGGGAAAACAGGGCACGGGCGTCGGAATTCCAATAGGGTGCGCCCAGTCCCACGAATGCTGGCACGAAGCCCGGTCCGCCCGGTTCGGCGCTCGCCGCAAGTTCGACAAGGGCCGCCACGTCCGAAAGGCCGAGAATGCCTGCCATCCAGGGGAGACTGGCGGCGCAAACGAGAATATTGCCTTCGAAAGCGAAAGTCGGCTTTCCATGGAGGCGCCATGCGACGGTCGTTGTGACGCCATTGCGTGGAGGAATAAATCGCGAAAGCGTCGTCATCACAGACGAGCCGGTTCCGAAGGTTACCTTGCCATCACCCGGCTTGAATGCTCCATGACCGAACAGCGCAGCATGACTGTCTCCGATCACGGCCATGATCGGAGTTCCATCCGGCACGCCTGGCAACCCTTGCGTCCTGCCGAAGTCGGCAGAGCTGTCGAGTACCTCGGGGAGGAGCGCGATATCCACGCCGAAAATCTCGCCAAGTTCCTCGCTCCATCTCTGCTCCAGGAGATCGAACAACTGGCTCCTGGCGGCATTCGAAGCGTCGCAAACATGCCGGCGCCCGCCGGTCAGGCAGTGGACGAGCCAACTGTCGACCGTTCCCAGCCGCACCGATCGCCCGGCCGGAATACGGTCGAGCAGCCATCGGAATTTCGAACCCGGGAACATCGGATCCAGCGGCAGGCCCGTGAGCGCCTGCACACGGTCAAGGTGGCCTTCGGCAATGAGACGTTCGCAATCCTGTGCCGTTCGACGGCACTGCCAGCTTACCACCGGCCCAAGTGCTTCTCCCGTTTCGGCGTCCCAAGCAGTGACTGACTCGCGCTGATTGGAAATCGCCACGGCCTCGACAGCCACGTCGGGGGTGGCCTTCAGGCAGGCGTCGATCGCCTCGCAGACGGATGCGTAGAGCCGGTGCGGATCTTGTTCGACCCAGCCGGGTTTCGGATAGGTGATGCCGACTGGAGCCGAACCTCTGCCAACAATTTCTCCCTTTTCGGAAACCAGAACTGCCTTTGAATTGGTGGTTCCCTGGTCAATTGCCAGAATTGCCCGCATTCTATCCTCCCCAGATCAGACGGCAGCCGGGACGACAAAAAGCGTCCGGGCTGATCACGTCATCCCACTTACTTGCGCCTGATCAGCGACTGCGCGGCGTCGGCGATTGCGGACGGCGCCATCCCGAATTCGTCGAGCAGGAACTCTGCCGAACCGGTCGGAGCGTAGACGCCGGGAACGCCGAGACGTTTCATCGGGACCGGAGCATTGTCGACCACCACTTCGGCGACCGCGGAACCGAGCCCGCCAAAAATCGAATGCTCTTCGGCTGTGACGATCGCTCCGGTTTCCTTCGCCGCGGCGATGATGGCCTCCTCGTCGATCGGACGAACCGTTGCAAGGTTGAGCACTCTGGCGTTGATGCCGCGTTCTGCGAGGATCTCGGCGGCCTTTAAGATTCGATGAGTCAAAGTGCCGTTTGCGATAAGGGTGACGTCGGAACCCTGGCGAAGGAGGTTTGCCTTGCCAAGTTCGAACTTGTGACCCTCCGGAAGGAGATCAGGCACACCTACGCGAGACAGACGCAGGAAACAGGGGCCGTTATAGGCCGCGGCCCACTCAACCGCAGCAGCTGTTTCGATGCGGTCACAAGGCGCAATGACCGGAAGATTAGGCAGAACCCGCGTCCAGGCGAAGTCTTCGATCGAGTGATGGGTCGGGCCGAGTTCGCCATACGCCATTCCGGAAGAAATGCCGACCAGCTTGACGTTGGCATTCGAATACGAAATATCGGCCTTGATCTGCTCCAGCGACCGTCCCGTTAGAAACGGAGCGGCGGCGCACACGAACGGAAGGCGTCCGCCATTGGCGAGGCCTGCTGCAACCCCCACCATGTTCTGCTCGGCGATGCCGACATTGACGAGGCGCTCTCCAAATTTCGCCTTGAAGCCGCCGAGCTTGGAGGAGCCCACGGAGTCGTTGCAGACGGCAACGATCGTTTCGTTTTCGGCTGCCAGCCGCTCAAGCGTGGTGGCGAATGCGTCGCGGCAATCGTAGAGCTTGGATGCGTTTATTGACGCGTTCATTACACTGCCTCCGACAATTCTGCCAATGCGATTTCGTATTGTTCCTTGCTCGGTACCTTGTGGTGCCAGTCGACTCGGTCTTGCATGAACGAGATTCCATGCCCCTTGTTGGTGTGGGCCACGATGCAATGCGGTCTCGATCCCCGGTGTTCGAGGGCTGAAACGACTTCGCTCATATTGTTCCCATTGATCTCGGTGACTTCCCAATCGAAAGCTTCAAGCTTCGGACGAAGCGGGGCGAGATCGTTGGTTTCCGCCAGGGCGGCGCCCTGCTGGAACCTGTTGTGGTCGATCACCAGCGTCAGGTTATCGAGCTTGAACTGCGCGGCCGCCATGATCGCTTCCCAGTTGGAACCCTCCTGCATCTCACCGTCGCCGGTGACGACATAGGTGTGATATTTCGCGCCTGAGAGCTTGGCGGCTTTTGCCATTCCTATTGCGACTGGAAGACCGTGGCCGAGCGGCCCGGTATTCGTTTCGACGCCAGGAACCTTGTTGCAATTTGGATGCCCGTTCAGCCTCGAATGCGGCTGCAAGAAGGTGGAAATCTCTTCCTCCGGGATGAAGCCGCGTTTTGCGAGCGTCACATACAGAGCGCATGCAGTATGTCCCTTCGAAAGAACGAACCTGTCGCGACCGGGGTGCTTCGGCTGATCGGGCCAGACATTCAGCACACGAAAATAGAGGGCAGTCAAAATGTCGATGACCGACATTTCCCCGCCAATATGGCCGGCGCCCGCTTCAAAGACCGCCTGGAGATCGCGCAATCGGATCTCGCGAGCGACCCGCTCGAGTTCTGTCGTATTCATGGATTCCTCTCATGCATAAATATTCAATTATCAATATTTTTGCACAAGACACCGATTAGTCAAGTCCTTTAAGTGCTACACCAACAGTTGCAAGTCTAGAAATCCTGTTGACAGCCCGAAAGCAACTTGTTAATGAATTTTCCAGCATCAGTGAATATTTATTCGTAGAATGAATTAGCAATCAGCCTAGGCATAGGGAGGAACAATGGTGGCGCTCGATATCAATGAACACGGGCTTTCGTCCGGCGCCTGGTTGAGCAAGCTCAAGGGAGCCACCGGCCCGCTCGTGGGGCTGCTCTTGCTTTGCGTCTTCCTGAGCCTCAGCACCGACACGTTTCTTTCGGTTCGGAACGGTCTCAACATCCTCGATCAGATCACTGTCCTCGGCATCATGGCTGTCGGAATGACCTTTGTCATTCTGATCGGCGGCATCGATCTTTCCGTCGGCTCGGCACTCGCTCTTGCGATGATGGTCATGGGCTGGACTGCGAATGTCGCCGGCCTACCGCTGCCGGTCGGGATCGTTTTTGCTCTGGTCGCATCGGGCATTTCGGGCCTGATCGTCGGACTTCTGGTGACGCAGTTCAGGGTTCCAGCCTTTATTGCCACTCTTGCGATGATGTCCGCGGCTCGCGGCGTCGCAAATATGATCACGGACGGCCAGCAGATCGTCGGATTCCCCGACTGGTTCATGATGCTGGCAATCGATCGCCATTTCGGCGTGTTGACAGCCACTGTGTTTCTCATGCTTGCGGTTGTTCTTGCGGCCTGGCTTTTCCTGCACTTCCGGTCCGAAGGTCGCATGCTCTACGCGGTGGGAGGAAATCCGGAAGTCGCGCGCCTTGCGGGTATCAACGTTCCGCTCGTGACGATTGGCGTCTACGTCGCAAGTTCAGTCCTTGCGGGGCTCGCAGGCATCGTACTCGCCGCCAGGCTGGATTCCGTCCAGCCGTCCAGCGGTCTGGGCTATGAATTGGACACCATCGCAGCAGTCGTCATCGGCGGGACTTCGCTTTCGGGGGGGGCGGGCGGTATCGGAGGAACACTGATCGGCGTTCTTATCATCGGCGTCCTTCGCAACGGGCTCAATCTTCTCAACGTCTCGCCGTTCCTGCAGCAAGTGATCATCGGCATCGTCATCGTGCTCGCGGTCGGCGCGGAGACTATTCGTCGGCGTCGCGCCTGACGAGCGGGGTCCGCCGCGTCGGCGGACCAGGAATTCCGCTCCAAGGGTTTGGGGCGGATCAATACCCCGAGGGGGAGGACATACCCGAGGGTTCCATCAAACAACGGAGGAAATACAATGAAAATAGCGCGCACCATGCTCGCGTCTGCCGCCCTGCTCGGTCTCATGCTCGGCCCAGTACACGCGGCGGAACTGAAGAAGCTCGGCTTGGCGGTTGCCAACCTTCAGGCAAACTTCTTCAACCAGATCAAACAATCCGTCGAAGCCGAAGCCAAGAAGCGCGGCATCGAAGTCATCACGGTCGACGCAAAGGGCGACGGGCCGACGCAGGTCAACCAGATCCAGGACCTCCTGACCCAGAAGATCGACGCGCTGATCTACATTCCGGCAGGTGCGGCGGCTGCGACCGTTCCGGTCAAGCTCGCCAAGAGCGCTGGTATTCCGGTCGTGAACGTTGACCGCAACGCCGAGGGAGCACCGGGCGATACCTTCCTTGCAACGGATTCCGTCGCGTCTGCCAAGGCCGTGTGCGACTACATTCTGAAGGAAGGCGGCGGCAAGGGGAAGATGGTCATCATCCACGGCCAGAAGGGCACAACGCCGGAAGTCGATCGTTCGAAGGGTTGCGCTGAATCTCTCAAGGCATATCCGGACGTCAAGGTTGTCGCCGAGCAGTTCTCGAACATCTGGAGCCAGGACGAAGGATTCCAGATCATGCAGAATATGCTGCAGGCAAATCCGGACGTTTCGATCGTGTTCGCCCAGGCCGACGGCCTTGCCCTTGGCGCCGCGCAGGCGATCAAGGTCGCCAATCCTTCCCAGAAGATCGTGGTTGGCGGCTTCGATGGTGACACCGCAGCTCTCGAAGCGCTCAGCAAGGGTGTCTTCAACGTAACGGCGACCCAGCAGACGCAGAAGATGGGCCGCGACGCGGTTGAAAACGCCGCCAAGCTTGTCGCCGGAGAAAAGGTGCCGCCGGTCCAGCTCCTGGATGCCACGCTGACAACCAAGGAAAACGTCGCAGGCTTCATCGCCAACCATCCGTAATGAAGTTGATGTCTTGAGGAGGTGTGCCGTGACTGATCCAGTTCTTTCCCTGAGGGGCATATCCAAATGGTATGGGCCGCTCCAGGTTCTGAAGAATGTCAGCTTGGACGTTTATCCCGGCGAAGTGGTTGCACTTCTCGGTGAAAACGGCGCAGGCAAGTCAACGCTATCGGGCATTATCGCCGGGTCACGCACGCCGTCCGAAGGATCAATGACATGGCTGGGGCAGCCTTATGCCCCGGCCACCCCAAGGGAAGCGATCGACAAGGGCGTTGTCCTGATCCATCAGGAGCTGCAGCTTCTGCCGCAGCTGTCGATCGCGGAAAACGTCTTCATCGGACGTTGGCCGATGAAGAACGGCGTCGTCGACCGCGCCCAGATGGTTCGCCGGGCCCAGGACCAGCTCGCTCGCTTGAACCTTCACATCCCTGCAACGCGGACGGTCGCCGGCCTTTCCACGGCAAATCAGCAACTCATCGAGATCGCCAAGGCGCTGGCTCTCAATGCAAAGCTCCTGATCCTCGATGAGCCGACGGCCGCCCTTGGCGGCGCGGAGACGGAAGCTCTTTTCGAACAGGTTCGGAAGCTTCGCTCAGAAGGTGTCGGCATCGTCTACATTTCCCACCGCATGGAAGAGATCAAGCGAATAACCGATCGGATCGTCGTTCTTCGCGATGGCGAGCGCGTGCAGGAATTCTCCGACAGCGCGACACCGGTGCGAACGATCGTCGAGAGCATGGTCGGACGCCCGCTTGACCGCTTGTTCCCTGCCCTGCCGGTTCCGACAGAGCATCCAGTACTCCAGGTGTCGGGGCTGTGCTCGCCGGACAACTCATTCCGCGACGTTACCTTCGATGTGCGCGCCGGGGAAATTCTCGGAATCGCCGGACTGGTCGGCGCCGGCCGCACGGAACTTGTCCGCGCCATTTCGGGCGCGGACCCAATCAGTGCAGGTTCGATCAAGCTGGAAGGCGAAGAACTCAGGCTGCGCGATCCGGCGGACGCGATCGCCAAGGGCATCGTGATGGTTCCGGAAGACCGCAAGGAGCAAGGCCTCGTTGTCGGGCACCGGATCGGCGAGAACATTATCTACGCCAATCTCGACAAGCTGGGCGGGCGTTGGATTACGCCGAGCGTCAAGCGCTCGTTTGCGGAAAAGGCAGTGGCCAAGTTCGGCGTGAAGGGCCGTGCGGAGCAATATGCCTCGGACCTGTCCGGCGGCAACCAGCAGAAGGTGGTCATCGCGAAATGGCTGATGCGCGATCCTAAGGTCGTCGTGCTCGACGAACCGACGAGAGGCATCGACGTCGGCGCCCGAGCCGGTATCTACGACATCATCGTCAATCTTGCCAAACGGGGCGTGGCGGTCATCGTCGTAAGCTCGGACCTCGAGGAAGTTCTCGGAGTCTCCAATCGCATTCTCGTGCTTGCGCAAGGCAAACAGGCAGGCATTCTCAATCGTGACCAGGCAAATGACGTTTCGGTCATGGAGCTAGCCACCATCTAAACAGACAGAAAGGAAGAGCGGTGTCCGACATCACTCTGAACGCCCCGAAGCTTTTCGATCTCAGCGGCCAGGTTGCCATCGTTACAGGAGCCGGGAGCGGCATTGGGCAGCGCATTGCCATCGGCCTTGCGCAATGCGGCGCCGACGTGGCGCTGCTCGACCGCCGAACCGACGACGGGCTGGCCAAGACGGCTGAACATATTCGCGCCGCCGGCCGCCGCTCGATCCAGATCGCGGCGGATGTCACCAGCAAATCTTCCCTTGGAGAGGCAATAGCACGGACCGAAGCCGATCTCGGCACGCTGACGCTTGCAGTCAACGCGGCAGGCATCGCTAACGCGAACGCCGCGGAAGAGATGGAGGAGGACCAATATCAGACGTTGATGGATATCAACCTGAAAGGTGTCTTTCTTTCCTGCCAGGCCGAGGCCCGCGCCATGCTCAAGAATGGACGCGGCTCCATCGTCAACATCGCTTCCATGTCCGGCGTGATCGTAAATCGCGGGCTGAGCCAAGCGCACTATAACGCCTCCAAGGCGGGCGTCATCCATATGTCGAAGTCCATGGCGATGGAATGGGTCGACCGCGGCATTCGCGTCAACACCATCTCCCCCGGATACACGGCAACGCCCATGAACACCCGTCCGGAGATGGTCCACCAGACCAAGCTCTTCGAAGAGCAGACGCCGATGCAGCGCATGGCAGCGGTGGACGAGATGGTAGGCCCGGCGGTGTTTCTGCTGTCGAATGCAGCAAGTTTCGTGACCGGCGTCGATCTTCTCGTCGACGGCGGTTTCTGCTGCTGGTGATGAGAAAGCTCATTGCCGCTGCTGGAAAGTGACCGATCTCGCTTCCTCCCTGGCTGAGATCGAGGCGCTGAAGGGACCAACGGGCAAGACGGCGTGCGATATCGCCGTCTTGCCCGCCCTTCACGCTGATCGAACGGGTTGTCGAACGGACCGAGGGCTCGGATCGTCATCGGCGCTCTAGACTGCCTGAATTCGCGACAACCGTTTGATCTCCAATAATGATCGCATGGTACGTCGCACCCAGATTTGCTGTTTATCGACGGACAAGGAAAGAGCATGAAACGCTTTGAGCAGAAGACTGTCGTCATTACCGGGGGTAGCCGCGGCATCGGAGCGGCGATCGCCAAACGCTTCGCGAAAGAAGGCGCCAATCTCGTCGTCTCGGCCAATGAGGACCTGGTCCACGGCGTCGCCGAACAGATCCGGGCCGAAGGCGGCAAGGCGATCTCCTTCATCGGCGATGTCACCGACAAGGCAAGCGTCACCGCCCTCTACGATGCCGCCGAGAAGGAATTCGGCTCGGTCGACGTTTCGATCCAGAATGCTG
Organism: Rhizobium sp. CB2179; assembly: GCF_057653455.1. NCBI lineage: Bacteria > Pseudomonadati > Pseudomonadota > Alphaproteobacteria > Hyphomicrobiales > Rhizobiaceae > Rhizobium > Rhizobium sp. CB2179. Next base: position 2,227,172 of record NZ_CM172781.1, read on the forward strand.
GCGTCATCACCATCGCCCGCGTCGAGGACCTGACCGAAAACGAGTGGGACAAGGTCATGGCCGTCAACACCAAGGGCGTCTTCCTCTGCGCCCAGGAGGCAATATCACGAATGCGCAAGCACAAGCGCGGCGGCCGCATCATCAACACCGCTTCCGGCCAGGCGCGCGACGGCTTCATCTACACCCCGCATTATGCCGCCTCGAAAATGGGGGTCGTCGGCATCACCCAGAGCCTGGCCAAGGAAGTCGCGACCGAGAAGATCACCGTCAACGCCTTCTGCCCCGGCATCATCGAGACCGACATGTGGGCCTATAACGACCAGGCCTGGGGCAAGCTGCTCGGCAACTACGCCCCCGGCGAGCTGATGAAGGAATGGGTCGAGGGCATCCCGATGAAACGGGCCGGCTCTGGGGAAGATGTCGCAGGCCTGGTGACCTTCCTCGCCAGCGATGACGCCGCCTATATCACCGGCCAGACGATCAATGTCGACGGCGGCCTGATCATGTCCTGATGCAGGCGCCCAAAATTGCGTAGCGGTTTTGGGACAACGACATGCATCGAACAAAGAGCAAACCACCAGCGAAGTGCGGAAGGCGACACGGTCGTCGCCTCCGTGTGAACAGTGTGTCCATCGGCGTCAGGGCAGCTTTGCATTTTTGCCTGGTCGAGTGACCTTGCCATCCGCCTGTTTTTGATCCTATCTTTGAAGTGTTCTCAGGGCGGGGTGTAATTCCCCACCGGCGGTATCAGGAGCAATCCTGGAGCCCGCGAGCGCTTCCGGCACCTCCTGTCGGAAGGTCAGCAGATCCGGTGAGATGCCGGAGCCGACGGTATAGTCCGGATGGAAGAGGACAACACGGGCAGTCGCACTCCATCCCGGAGTCGGCCGACGTTTGTTCGCCCAAGGGCAGAAGGCTCGCTCACGGACTGAGCCGAGCAGACCATGTCAGTCAGCTGACATAACCCTTGAAAGGCCAGACAGCATGACTATCGCAACAATCGAAGATGCCATATCAGCCATTGCCAGCGGCAAGATGGTCGTCGTCGTCGACGACCAGAACCGGGAAAATGAAGGTGATATCGTGGTCGCGGCCGATGCCGTCACCCCTGAGGCAATCGCCTTCATGATGACCCACGCCCGTGGACTCGTCTGCATCGCCATGGAAGGCGAGCGTCTCGATGCGCTCGATATTCCGCTCATGGTGCCCAACAACACGGAATCGCACAAAACCGCCTTCACGGTCTCGGTCGATTATCTCAAGGGCACGACGACCGGTATCTCGGCTGCCGACCGCGCCGCCACCGTCCGCGCCCTGGTCGACGATCGCGCAAAGCCCGCCGAATTCGCCCGCCCCGGCCATATCTTCCCGCTGCGCTCCAACCCCCGCGGCGTGCTCGGCCGCCCCGGCCACACCGAAGCCGCCGTCGATCTCGCCCGCCTCGCCGGACGGATCCCCGCCGGCGTCATCTGCGAAGTCGCCAACGACGACGGAACCATGTCCCGCCTGCCCGAACTCACGCTCTTCGCCGAACGCCACAACCTCCCCCTCGTCACCATCGAGGACCTGGTCGCCTATCTCGACCGCCAGGCGGCAAAAGACATACGCGAAGTCGCCTGATCTGCGCAAAGCGGCCAGCCCCGTCCTTCGAGGCCCCTGCGGGGCACCTCAGGATGAGGCTGGAGAGAGGTTGCGACCTGGTTCAACGGGAAGCGCAGCGGCATGGCACACGGACCAGCCCTCATCCTTGTACGTTGCCGTTGCTGTATAAAGGGGCTGTGCGGCGGGGATGCGTGTCATCCTTGGGTCTTGAACTCGTACCTCAGCAAGCATCTCCGTCGCCATGTCTTCGCTCGAACGGTTGGTTGGGCTTCGAGCCCGCGTTGCAAGGAGGAGCAGTCATGCATATCCAGCAATCTTTCATGGTCGGTATCGATGTCTCGAAGGCCCATCTCGACGTTGCCGTTGAGGGCAAACGCGCCGTTGTCCGCTTCGACAACAATGCGCCAGGCTGTGCCGCACTCACTGCGGCAGTGGCCGGCGCAGAGCTTGTCGTCGTCGAGGCGACCGGCGGTTACGAGATGGCAATCGTCAGAACGCTTATGGCCGCCGGTATTGCCGTCGCCGTCGTCAATCCCCGCCAGGTGCGCGACTTCGCCAGGGCCAGCGGTCGTTTGGCCAAGACCGATCAGGTCGACGCCCGCGTCACGCTCCACTTCGCCAGAGCGATGCGGCCGGCACAGATCCCCCATATCGACGACGGCCGCATCGCGCTTGCTGCGCTTGTCACCCGCCGTCGCCAACTCATCGACATGGCGGTCGCCGAGAAGAACCGCCTCGAGCATGCGCCTGAGGCCGTCGCAGCGCTGATTGGCGAGACCCTCGCCGCCCTCAAGGCTCAGCTCGCCCGCGTCGATGCCGCCATCGCGCTCGCCATCGAGGCCGAGCCCGACATGGCCGCACGCCGCAATCTGCTGCTGACCGTGCCGGGCATTGGCGAGGTCAGTGCCGCCGTGCTCATCGCCGAACTGCCCGAACTCGGCGCCATCGACGACAAGAAGCTCGCAGCCCTCGTCGGCGTCGCCCCCATCGCTCACGACAGCGGCACATGGCGTGGACAACGCCATATCGCCGGCGGCCGCGCCACCGTCAGATGCGCCCTCTATATGGCTACGCTCTCGGCCATCCGTTGCAACCCGGCCATCAAGACCTTCCACAAAAGGCTGCGCGACGCGGGCAAACCGCCCAAGGTCGCCATCGTCGCCGCCATGCGAAAGCTCATCATCATGATCAACACTATTCTTAAAAGACGAACCCCATGGAACCAGCCCCAACAACACGGTTGCTGAGGCACGCAGGCCGCAGGCCGCAGCCTCGAAGGACGAGGGCCGGGTGGCTGGGTCCCAGACGCGCACGGCTGGTTGCCACAGCACACCCTATTTCCTGCCCCTATGTTCGGCTGATCGAAACCCCACCATCTGCCAGCATCGCCGTGCCGGTCACGAAGCTCGACATGTCGGAGGCGAGGAAAAGCGCCGCATTGGCGATCTCGTCGGGTTGCGCCATGCGTTTCAGCGCATGCAGCCCCTCCACGAAGGCGAGCACCTCCGGCGTGGCATCAGGCGCGTTGGTGATACTGGCGGGCGTGTCGGTGCCGCCGGGAAGCAGCGCGTTGACGCGGATCTTCTGCGCTCCGAGTTCGGCGGCGAGCACCTGCACGAAGCCGATCAGCCCCGCCTTGCTCGCCGCATAGGCGGCCATGCCAGGCATGCCGACGGTGTGGCCGACAAAGGTCGAGGTGAAGATCAGCGATCCGCCGCCTTTCCCCATCGCCGCCGACTGGTGTTTGGCGCCGAGGAAGGCGGCGGTGAGATTGGTCTCGATCGTCTCGCGCCAGCCCTCCACCGACAGCCCGGCGACCGGCCCCATCTCACCGATGATGCCGGCATTGTTGAAGGCGATGTCGAGCCGGCCGAAACGCGAGACTGCCGTTTCGACAAGCCTTTCCTGGAGCGCCTCGTCCCTGACATCGCCTGATATGGCGACGGCCTGCCCACCCTCCGCCTCAATTTCCGCGATGACGGCGTCGAGCGCGTCTTGTCGCCGGCCGGTGACCACAAGCTTGGCACCTTGCCGTGCAAAGAGTTTCGCCGCTGCGCGGCCGATGCCTGAGCTTGCGCCGGTGATGATGGCGATCTTGTCGTTGAGAAGTGTCATATCGGTCTCTCCTGGTTTGTTGCCAGATTTGACATGCTCAAACATCATGCGATGCAGCCACCCGTTTCCCGCGCAGGACGAGAAAAACGCCTATGGCCGAACCGGCAGCGCGACGGCGCGTCCTCATCGACGCCTTGATCACGGCGTCGGAAACATCGGAATTCGCCTTATAAAACCGAGATTTGCCGAGACCTTCATCCACACGCCTGCATTGAGGTCAGTGCCGTTGTGCACCGCATCATCGATTTATGCCTGGTGTGGCATTCATCCGATTCCCTTCATGCGTCTTCGCGATTAAAAGGAGCGCACAGGTAACGGGAATCTCTTCATGCCGCGGTCACGCAATACTGAGGGCGCCATCTATATGAGCATGGCGATGGCCGGCTTTTCCGCAAGCGACGCTCTATCCAAATCGGTGATCGCCTATATGAACGCCGGCGAGATCATGTTCCTGCGCGGCCTCTTCACCAGCCTGCTCGTCTATCTGATCGCCTGGAAAATGGGCGCGCTGCGCTCCTGGCGCATCATGCTGCAGCCGATGATCATCTTCAGGATCATCTGTGAGACGCTCTCCGCCGTCACCTATATCACCGCGCTCGGCATGATGCCGATCGCCAATGCCTCGGCGATCCTGCAGTCGCTGCCGCTGGTCGTCACCTTCGGCGCTGCCCTCTTCTTCGGCGAGCCGGTCGGCTGGCGGCGCTGGTCGGCGATCCTTGTCGGCCTCGTCGGCGTGATGATCATTATCCGTCCCGGCCCTGAGGGATTCACCGCCGCCGCCCTCCTCTGCGTCGCTGCGGTGCTGACGACGGCCGGCCGCGATCTCGCCACCCGGAGCATCAGTCCGGAAATCCCCTCGCTGATGATCACCGTCATCACCGCCATATCAGCCTCCTTCTTCGGCGCGCTGCTCATCCCGGTGCTCGGCGGCTGGCAGCCGGTCAGCGCCGCTGCCCTTGGGCATCTCGTACTCGCATCGGTGCTGGTGCTCGTCGGCTACCAGTCGGTCATCCTCGCCATGCGCACCGGCGAAATCTCTTTCGTCGCGCCGTTTCGCTATACCAGCCTGATCTTCTCTTCTGTGCTCGGCTTCTTTTTCTTCGCGGAAGTGCCTGACAGCTGGACGCTCGTCGGGGCTGCGATCGTCATCGCCTCCGGCCTCTATACGTTCTATCGTGAGGCCAAGCGCCGTGTGTCGCCGATTGCGCAGGAATCCGCGCCGCGTGCGCCGGTTTGAGGAAAGATGATGGCTCAATTCTCGTTGGATAAATCTCATATAGCGGGCGTCGTATTGGCCGGCGGCCGTTCGCAGCGCATGGGCCGCGACAAGGCAGGCATGATGCTTGGGGCCGAGAGCCTGCTCCGCCATGTGCTGACCCGCCTCTCGCAGCAAACTTTCCACGTTGCCGTCAATGCCGATGCCGCCGCCGAGGGTGTGCCTGTCATTCCCGACCGTTTTCCCGGCAAGGCCGGGCCGATGGCCGGTATCCATGCCGCCATGGTCTATGCCGCCGGTCTGCCCTCGATCACCCATGTCGTCACCGTCTCGGTGGATTGCCCGTTCTTCCCGGCCGATCTCGTCGCCCGGCTGGCGGCCGCGGTCGAGCACGCGTCGCAGATCGCAATTGCCACCTCCGAAGGCCGTAGCCATCCGGTCTTCGGGCTCTGGCCGGTGACGCTGGCCGCCGATCTCGAAGCCTGGATCGCCACCGACGAGAAGCGCCGTGTGCGCGACTTCCTGTTGCGGCATGACGTTACGGAAGTGGCGTTTCCGCTGCATCCGACCCGCGCCAGCCTGCTCGATCCCTTCTTCAACATCAACACGCCCGACGATCTCGTCGAGGCGGAACGCTGGCTGGAGGCCCTTCGCGTATGACTGCACCGAAAATCTTCGGCATCGCCGGCTGGAAGAACTCGGGCAAGACGGGTCTCGCCGTCCGGCTAGTGACGGAGTTCACCCGCCGCGGCTACAAGATCTCGACGATCAAGCACGCCCATCATGATTTCGACATCGACAAGGTCGGGGCCGACAGCTACCGCCACCGCCAGGCCGGCGCTCATGAGGTCACCATCGTCTCCGGCACCCGCTACGCCATCATGCACGAGCTGCGCGGTGCGCCGGAACCTGAGTTCGAGGAGATCCTCGCCCGCCTCGCCCCCTGCGACCTCGTGCTGATCGAAGGATACAAGCGCGAGCCGATCCCGAAGATCGAGGCCCGCCGCCTGGAAGCGGCAAATCGCGAACCGTTGGCGCCGAGCGATCCCCATATCTGCGCCATCGCCGCCGATCATGCCGTCACCTATACGGCCCTGCCGGTCTTCGATCTAGACGACACAGGCGCCATCGCCGATTTCATCGCTGACATCGTTGGCCTTGGACAGGCGAGGCTTTGAACCACCTGCGTTGCCGCCGGACCTCAGAAGCGGAACCGTTTCGCTTGCCATCGCCTTGGCGATTTCCTTGGCGAGCTGAGCCTGATCATAGGGCTTTGCTAATCTCGGAAGATCGATATCGGTGCCGGCAGGAAGATCGGCGTAACCTGTCGCCAGCACGATCGGTAACCCCGGATGAATGTCCCGCGCGGCCTGGGCAAGCTGTGCGCCGGTCATGCCAGGCATCGAATAATCGGTGATGACAAGGTCGAAATGCTGGCCGCTGCTGATCAGTTCCAGTGCCTGCGAGCCGGAATTTGCTTCGACGACCTCGTGGCCGAGATCTTCAAGCATGTCGACCGAACTCATGGCGATCAAGGCATCGTCGTCGACCAGAAGTATCTTCAGTCTGGACGCAGCTTGCGGAACGGGCAATTCCGCTTCGATCGCCCGCTCGGGGCGCCGTTCCGTCGCCGGAAGCCACAGCTCGGCGGTCGTTCCCACTCCAAGCTCGCTGGTCAGACGAAGTGCACCATTGAGCTGAACGGCCAGTCCGTGGATCATCGATAAGCCTAGGCCCGTGCCCTTTCCGAGTTCCTTGGTCGAGAAAAACGGATCGATCGCCTTCTTCAGCGTCTCCGCATCCATGCCGGTGCCACTGTCGGCCACCGCCAGCACCAGATAGGCCCCCTCGCCGAGAGCGCCGTCATCGCCGGGCACCTGCTCCTCGCGCAGCGATATGGACAGGGTCCCGCCATCCGGCATCGCATCGCGGGCATTGACCGCGAGGTTGAGCAGCGCCAACTCGAGTTGGTTCGCGTCGATCAGCGCCGGTGGCAGCGTCGCCGGCAGGATGGTTTCGATGCTGATCGAGGATCCGACCGAGCGCCGCAACAGGTCGTTCATGCCGGAGACCAGCTCGGCCAGATCGATGGGCTTGACCTGCAGATCCTGCTGTCTGGCAAAAGCCAGCAGCCGCTGCGTCAGCGCCGCCCCGCGCCGCGCGCCCTGGATCGCCCCGTCGACCAGACGCGTCGCTTTGGCATCTCCGCCAACGTGCTTGCCGAGCAGCTCCAGATTTCCGAGAACGACCATCAGCAGATTGTTGAAATCGTGGGCGACGCCGCCGGTCAGTTGGCCGATCGCCTCCATCTTTTGCGATTGGCGAAGCTGCTCCTCGGCTCTTTCACGCTGGGCGACTTCCTCAAGCAGGGTCTGGTGAGCGGCGTTGACCTCTTTGGTCCGTTCCCTCACGCGCTCTTCGAGGTTTTCATTGAGCCGCCTCAGATTTTCCTCGATGGTCTTGCGGACGGTAGTATCGGAGCAGACGCCGACGAGCTTCCTGGCGGAACCATATCTGTCGGAATAAAGCTGCGCATGGACCTCGGTCCAATGCAGTGATCCATCCGGCCAGATCGTCCTGTGCTCGATCGAATAGTCGCGTCCGGTATCGATCGTCTGGCGCAGGCGTGCCAGCACAAGGTCCCGGTCGTCGGGGTGAATGCTTGCGATCAGATCGTCGCGCGTGACATCATCATCCGGCTTTCGGCCGAAGACCGCTTTGCAGGTCGCCGAGGCCGACAAGGCCATCGAGGACAGCTCCAGCTCCCACGCCCCGAGACGACCGGCGGCAAGCGCCGTCTGCAACCGTCGCTCTCCTTCGCCCAGAGCCTCGAGCCGGGCTCGCGCTTCATATTGGCGCAGGCGCCCCTTCAATGCGGTCCGGGCAACGCTGATGAAGGAGGTCGCATGGAACGGCCTTTCCAGGAAAGTGACGTTGCCAAGAACCTCGGAAAGCCTGGCAGCGGCCGGATTTCGTTCAGGTCCCCCGCCGCGTTGGGTGAGAACGATGAACGGCAGGTCCGACCAGCTCGGCTGTGCTGAAACCCAGGCGGCGATCGGTTTGAGATCGCTCGAGCGAACGGCCTCTTCCGTCAAGACGCCAAGCGCAACGTCGTCGCTGAGCGATGACGCGAACATAGACAGGTCGGTGGCAGCAATCGATGCCAATCCGGCCTCATCGACCAACGATCTCGCCACCCAGGCATCACGACCGGCGGGGGTGTAGATCAATGCTTTCGGTTTTCCGGAATTAGGAATTGCCGCTGTCCCCGCCATCGGTCTTTAGGAGCGGCGTTGAGGTCGCGATAAATTCGGGAACGCCGCGAAGCACGCCCTGGAACCCGACGAGAGGATCTCCAAACCTCAACCCGGAGGCGTCGATACGATACTCGCGGATGGTATCCTCGTGAAAGCCGGTCCTCTTCTTGATCACCGAGACTGCCCGCCGCACCTTTCCCGCAGCCTCGAAGTAACGCAGCAGAATGACGGTATCTGCGAGATAGGTGACGTCGACAGGGGCTTTCATGTCACCGACCAGCCCGTGCTGGGCAACGGTGAGAAAGGTGTTGGCGCCTTGCCTGTTCAAATATTGCAGCAGCTCATGCATATGAAGGATCAGCGAATTCTCATCCGGCATCGAAGCCTGATAACCATTGATACTGTCGATGATAACGGTTTTCGCATCCGACTTGTCGACGCAGCTGCGCACGCGGTGGGCAAATTCGCCCGGCGACAGTTCGGCGGCATCGAGCTGTTCGATGTGGATATGACCGGCGTCCCGCATTGCTTCGAGATCTATTCCGAGCGCCTTCAGCCGCGTGAAGAGCAGGCCCAGCTCCTCGTCAAAAATGAAGGCCGCCACTTTCTCGCCGCGCGCGACCGCAGCCACCAGGAATTGAAACGAGAAAGTGCTTTTGCCGGTGCCGGCAGGACCAAGGATGAGTGTGCTGGAACCTCGCTCGAGGCCACCTCCCAGAAGAAGGTCCAGTTCCGCAATATTGCAGGAAATCTGATCGCGGGTGTAGCTCGACCTGTGTTCGGCGGCGACGAGCCGCGGAAAGACGATAACGCCGCCAGTCTGGATGATGAAATCGTGATAACCGCCTCGGAAGGCCTGACCGCGATATTTTATGACCCTTAGACGTCGGCGTTCGGAGCCGTAGTTCGGCGCCATCTCTTCGAGATGGATCACGCCGTGAACAACGCTGTGCACCGTCTTGTCGAGCACGTCGGAGGTCAGATCATCGAGCAGAAGGACTGTCGCGCCCTGCCGGGCAAAATAGTGCTTGAGCGCGAGGATCTGCCGGCGGTAGCGTAGTGAGCTTTGTGCGAGCAGCCTGATCTCCGACAGACTGTCGAGAACCACGCGACGTGGCTTGACCCGCTCGAAAGCGGCAAAGATTTCCTTTGTCGTCTCTCCGAGTTCAAGATCTGATGAATAAAGCAGGCTTTGCTGCTGGTCGGCATCCAGCAGGCTTTCCGGAGGCACGACCTCGAAGATCTCGATATTGCCATCGATCACCATGCCATGCGATGCGGCCCCGGCTCGGAGTTCGCTCTCGGTCTCTGAAAGGGTTATGTAGAGCCCCTGCTCGCCGAGCCGTGCACCTTCGATCAGAAACTGCAGCGCGATCGTCGTCTTCCCCGCTCCCGGGTTTCCTTCCAGGAGAAACACGTGGCCCGGCGAAAGGCCCCCCGCCAGAACTGTATCCAAACCGGACACGCCGGTCCGAGCTTTCGTGGCAGGTGCCGCAGTATTCATTCACTGTTTCCTTCGATTTCAAGTGTGAATTAGCGGCGAGTGATGGAATGTCAAATCACTGGCAGGCATGATTTCGCTTCCGACAAGAGCCGGTCACTGGTGGCTGCCTGTCCGGGCGACTCGAAACGGTGGGCGTTATGGTCGATAGCGAAGTGCATCGACGAGCAGAGCAAATGCCGGCGACGTATGCCGGCGGCTCGGATAGTAGAGATGGTAACCGGAAAACGGCAGGCACCAATCCTCGAGGACGCGCACCAGCCGTCCATCGGCTAGATGCGCGTCGACCAAGTTCTCCGGCATGTAGGCCAGTCCAAGACCCGCGAGCACCGCGTTTAGCCGGAGCGCTATATTGTTGAAGACCAACTGCCCTTCGACCCGAACCCTGAGCTCGCGCCCATCCTTCTCGAACTCCCATGCATAAACGCTGCCATAGGTGGGCAGACGCAGATTGATGCAATTGTGATCCGTAAGCTCCTGCGGCGTCAGCGGCTGCAGCCTGGTGTCGAAGTAGGCGGGAGCGCCGACCACGGCCATGCGCATATCGGGGCCGATGCGCACCGCGATCATATCTTTCGCCACCTGTTCGCCAAGCCGCACCCCGGCATCGTAACGCTCCGCGACGATGTCGGTCAGACCGTAGTCGACGATGATCTCGACATTGATATCGGGATAATCGGGCAGCAGCTTTTCCAAGGCGGGCCAGAGGACGGTATCGGCCGCATGCTCGCCGGCATTGATGCGGATGGTACCTGCCGGCTTCTCCCGGAACGCGCTCAAGGCAGCCAACTCGCTCTCGATCTCGTCGAGCCGCGGTCCGATGGAGACGAGCAGGCGTTCGCCGGCCTCCGTCGGCGCGACGCTGCGGGTCGTGCGTGTCAGCAATCGCAGTCCAAGCCGCTCCTCGAGCCCGCGGATGGTGTGGCTGAGCGCCGATTGCGACACACCCAGCTTGCCCGCCGCCTTTGTGAAGCTCTGTGCGCGTGCAACGGCGAGGAAGGCGATGAGGTCGTTGACGGCGGGGCGCGGCATTTATGAAACTTTCTCATGGGTTCTTGCCGTTTATACCATCTAATCGCGACCCGGCGCACGCCCTAAATACCTTGCTACTCGAGTGGACACGTCCACCCCGGCATCGAAAGGAAGAAGATAAAGATGGATATCAAGCGAAGCGGTTCGCAGCCTTCGGCCAAGGGACCAGCCGATTGGTTTACCGGCAGCGTGCGTGTCGACCCGCTGTTTGCCGTGACCAGCCCCGCACGCGCGGCTGGCGCCAGCGTCACCTTCGAGCCCGGCGCCCGCACCGCCTGGCACACCCATCCGCTCGGCCAGACGCTGATCGTCACGTCTGGCTTCGGTCGCGTGCAGCGCGAAGGCGGTCCCGTCGAGGAGATCCGCGCCGGCGACGTCGTCTCGTTCGCACCGGCTGAACGCCATTGGCACGGCGCATCGCCGACGACGGCGGTGACCCATATCGCCATCCAGGAACAGCTCGACGGCAAGGTCGTCGACTGGATGGAGCATGTCACCGACACGCAATACCAAGGTTAGAAAAGGAAACTTCTATGCAGAAGCGTGAACTTGGAAAGAGTGGACTTCAAGTCTCGGCCATCGGTCTCGGCTGCATGGGGCTGAGTTACGGCTATGGCCCGGCGACAGATATTCAGGAAGCGACCACACTGATCCGGCGGGCATTTGAACGCGGCGCGACCTTCTTCGACACGGCCGAGGCCTACGGCCCCTATAAGAACGAAGAACTTCTGGGAGAGGCGCTTGCCCCGTTCCGCGAGGAGGTGGTGATCGCCACGAAATTCGGCTTCAACTTCGATGCCAATGGCGGCCAGAGCGGCATGAACAGCCGGCCCGAGCAGATACGCGCGGTGGCCGACCAGGCGCTGAGGCGTTTGAAGACTGATGTCATCGATCTCTTCTACCAGCATCGCGTCGATCCCGATGTTCCGATCGAGGATGTCGCCGGCACGGTCAAGGCGCTGATCGCGGAAGGCAAGGTCAGACATTTCGGCCTCTCGGAAGCGGGCGCCCAGACGATCCGCCGCGCCCATGCCGTCCAGCCGGTGGCGGCGTTGCAGAGCGAATATTCGCTGTGGTGGCGCGAACCAGAGCAGGAAATCCTGCCGACGCTTGAAGAACTCGGCATCGGTTTCGTGCCCTTCAGCCCGCTCGGCAAGGGCTTTCTGACTGGCGCGATCAGTGAAACGACCACCTTCGACAGCAAGGATTTCCGCAACGTCGTGCCGCGCTTTTCTCAGGAGGCGCGAAAAGCCAACCAGACACTCGTCGATCGTCTCGGAGAAATCGCCTCCCGCAAGAAGGCAACCTCCGCCCAAGTGGCTCTCGCATGGCTGCTGGCGCAGAAGCCCTGGATCGTGCCGATTCCCGGCACAACCAAGCTGCATCGCCTCGAGGAGAACATCCAGGCCGCTGAAGTCGAACTGACGGCCGAGGATCTCCGTAGCATCGAAAGCGCGCTCGCCACGATCAAGGTGGAAGGCGATCGTTATCCCGCGCATCTGCAGGCAAGGGTCAACCGCTAAAAGCGGCCGACGGGCCATGAAGGTGACGTCTTATCGCCAAGGCTAGAACACCAGAAGAGAATCGGCCGCAGTCACTTGCGGCCGATTCTTCATAGATTGGATCATTGTCTCGGGGCCGGTGCGTTCTCCTGGAAAGCCGATATCGCCTCCAGTCTGGCGACAATCTCCGCGATATTCGGCCAGCGGGCGAGATCGAAGCCGAGGCGCCGAGCGCTGATCGCCTGCGGGAAGAGAAAGATCTCGGCAATACCAGGCTGATCCGCAACAGCGAAAGCCCCCTGCCTGTGGCCGGCGATCATCGCCTCGACCGCGGCCATTCCTTCACCGACCCAATGACGATTCCAGGCAGTAATGGCATCGGCATCCGCCTGGAAGACCTTGCCGAGATGCAGACCGATCCGCGGCGGCAGCAGCGCGTGGATCTCGGCTGCGATCGCAAGCGCGATCGACCGCGCCTGCGCCCGGCCTTCCGCGGTGTCAGGCAATAGCGGCGGTTCAGGCTTTATCTCATCGAGATATTCGACGATCGCCAGCGACTGGGTAATGAGGACGCCATTATCCGTCAGCAAGGCGGGCACGAGCCCCTGCGGATTGATACTGCGATATCCGGCCTGCCGGCTCTCGGAATTTTCGCCGAGGATGGTGACCGGCAGCGCTTCGGCCATCAATCCTTTCAGGGCAAGTGCGATGCGGACTCGAGATGTCGCCGAGGAAATTTCGTTCTGATAGAGTTTCACTGTCTTTCTCCCTGGTGATCTAAAAGAACAGCTGGAGCGGCAGCCGCTCCCCTGAGGATGAAGCTGCGGATGCCGCCGTCACCAGGCCGGCAAGCGGCGACGGCTCCTGTGACGTTACATCGTAGATGCAGGGCGCTGCGAAAATCGTCGCCCCCAGAATGCAGATGATCATCAGTCTCATTGGTTCCTCCATCGACGAGGCCCGACTGGCCTCGTCATGTTTCCTTTTGGCGATCGATCCCATCTGTCAGGCAATGCTCAATTCGACATTGATATTGCCGCGGGTTGCTTTCGAATAGGGGCAGGTCCGGTGCGCTTCATCCACAAGCGCGCTTGCCAGATCCGCTTCGATGCCCGGCAGGCTGACCTTGAGGCGAGCCTGCAGGAAATAGTCGCCGTCGGTCGCCCCGAGATCGACCTCGGCGTTGACGGCGGCATCTGCAGGAAGCTTGACCTTCAGCTTGCCGGCAGCAATGCCGATCGCGCCGATGAAGCAGGCAGACCAGCCGGCGGCGAAAAGCTGTTCGGGATTGGTGCCGGCACGGTTGCTGCCCGGAGGCGAAAGCTTGATATCAAGCTGCCCGTCGTCGCTATGCGACGCGCCGTCGCGCCCGCCCGTCGTGTGGGTCTTGCCGGTATAGAGAACCTTGTCGATCTTTGTCATGGAACACTCCTTTGTTGCGTCGCTCCAGGCGACTGGCCGCGCTGCGCGGCCGGGTTGACGGAGTGTGGTTTGACCGACGGATATATCCGCCATGTTTCCGAAATCGCCCGAAATGTCACAAAACGTAGCATCCGATATCGAAGACATCTTTACATACAAACATCTCGAATTTTGTGGTGACTGCCGATGTCAGCGGATGGTGACTTCCGCAGCCAGCCCGCCGCCGGCGCGATTGTAGAGCCGGAGCGACCCGCCGATCTTGGCCGTCAGTTGCTGGGCGATCGCAAGACCGAGACCGGTGCCGCCGGTCTCCCGGTTGCGGGATTGCTCCAGCCGGAAGAAAGGCTGCATGGCGGCTTCCAGCATATCGTCCGGAATTCCAGGCCCGCGGTCCATGACTGATATGACGATATCGTTCTCGGCGCTACGCTCGACGCTGATCTCGGCAGCACCGGCAAACTTCAGCGCATTGTCGATGAAATTCGACAGGATGCGGCGAAGAGCATGCGGCTTGGTAATGGCGGCGCCCTGAACCAGGCCGACGACCGTGACGGCCTTTCCGGTATCCTGGTAGTCGTAGGCTATGCTGTCGATGAACGAGGCGAGATCGATGCGGGCACTCTTCTCGCCATTGCCATGCGCACTGCGTGCATAGGCAATGCCGTCCTGAACGAGGCGCTGGATCTCGGCGAGATCGTGCACCAGCTTGTTCTTCTCAGGCGAATCCTCCGCCATGTCGGCACGCAGCCGCATGCGGGTGATCGGCGTCTGCAGATCATGCGAGATTGCCGCCAGGATCTGGACACGCTCTTCGAGGTAATGGGCGATCCTCTCCCGCATCGCATTGAAAGCCCGTGCCGCATGCGCGACCTCGCTCGGGCCTGCCTCACTCAAAGCCGGGCCGTCCTTGTTCGGGTCGAGCGCATCGGCGGCGGCAGCAAGCTCGCCGAGCGGCCGGATTGCCTGGCGAACAGCAAACCAGGTACAGAGGATGAGCAGCGCCATCTGGATAACGAAGACGTAGGGCAGCCATGCGGCGATCGGCATGACGCCCTTCGGCGTTACGTCGATCGTCAAGGGGCTTCCGTCGCTCAGCGTCAAATGCGCCTGCAATCGGTTCACATCGCCAGGAATTCGTTCGATACGGATCGGAAAGCGATGCCCGATGGCCTCCTCGATTTTTCCTGAGATTTCTGCCCCTTTGCTTGACGTATCAGGCACGCCGGGAAGACCGGGTCCGAGCACGAAACGGTAATTGCCGCGGCTCAGCCGGTCGAGCAGCTCGCCGCGTTCGCTTGGCGGAAGCCGATCGAGAACAGCAATCGATGTTGCCACGTCATTTTCCAGCGTGCCGAGCATCACCGCCTTGGCCGACATGTACCGCTCCATATAGAGCACACTGAAGGACAGACCGTAGGCGAGGGCCAGTCCGATCAGCAGGATCAGGAAGATCCGCGACCGCAACGTGCTCGGCCACGTCAGCCCCGAACGCAAGGGGATTGCCGCCTTCATCGGCGCGGCTCCGATATTTCGACCGGAACCGAAAACACATAGCCTTCGCTGCGCACCGTCTTGATATAGGTCGGTTCGCGCGCATCGTCGCCCAGCCGTTGACGCAGGCGACTGACCAGAAGATCGATCGAGCGATCGAAGAGATCGGCGTCGCGCCCCTGCGTCAGGCTCAAAAGCTGGTCGCGATTGAGCACTCGCTGCGGATGGTCGATGAAGACGCGAAGCAGACGGTATTCGGCGCCGCTCAGCGCAATCGCGGTCCCCTCCTTGTCGAGAAGGTGCCGGGCCACCGTATCGAGCCGCCAGTCGCCGAAAGTCAGCAATTGCCCGGCTTCGCTGATCTGCAGGTTGGGCGGCAGCATCCGCGTGCGTCGCAGCACCGCCTTGATGCGGGCGAGCAGCTCACGCGCAGCAAAGGGCTTGGGAAGATAGTCGTCGGCGCCCATCTCCAGCCCGAGGATCCTGTCCATTTCGTCGGTGCGGGCCGTCAGCATCAGGATCGGGATCGCCTTGTGCCGGCCGGCGCGCAGTTCGCGGCACAGCACCAGCCCGTCATCGCCGGGCATCATCACATCTAGCACGATCAGGTCGACTGCATTGGCTTCGACAAAACTGCGCATCTGCCGTCCGTCGGCGGCAACGCTCGTGCGCAGGCCGTTCTTCTGCAGATAGCCCGATACCAACTCGCGGATTTCGCGATCGTCATCGACGATCAGGATGTGATCGACATGATCCATATTTCCCTGTTCCTTATCGATAGAAGCGGCCGCGCCGGTCGCTTCGTTCCCGACCGAAGCGACAGACGCGACCTACGCATATTCCGCTGGCCGGAGCAACGAGGCGCTGCAACCGGCATCGTCGACCTAGAAACGATCGACGTCTATGACCGCCTGCGCGAAGGCCTGCGGCGCTTCCTGAGGCAGGTTGTGGCCAATGCCGCCGCCGATCGTGCGATGCTCGTATTTACCGGAGAATTTTCCGGCATAAGCGGAAGGCTGCGGATGCGGCGCACCGTTTGCATCGCCCTCCATGGTGATGGTCGGCACCGAAATGACGGGCGTTGCGGCGAGCGTCGTCTCGTAGGCATCGTACTTGGCCTCGCCTTCGACAAGCCCCAGGCGCCAGCGATAATTGTGAATGACGATCGCGACGTGGTCGGGATTGTCGAAGGCAGCGGCCGACCTGTCGAATGTCGCATCGTCGAAGTTCCACTTCGGCGATGCCGTCTGCCAAATTAGCTTTGCGAAATCATGCGTGTTGGTCTCGTATCCCTGACGACCGCGTTCGGTGGCGAAATAGAACTGGTACCACCAGGCGAGTTCGGCTTTGGGCGGAAGCGGCTTCTTGTTGGCCTCCTGGCTACCGATCAGGTAGCCGCTTACAGATACCATCGCCTTACAGCGCTCGGGCCAGAGCGCCGCCATAATGTTGGCGGTCCGCCCGCCCCAGTCGTATCCGGCAATGACGGCCTTCTCGATATCCAGCGCATCGAGCAGCGCGATCATATCGGCGGCGAGCGCTGACGGCTGGCCGTTGCGCGGCGTCTGATCGTCCAGGAAGCGGGTCGTCCCGTAACCGCGTAGATAAGGCACAATCACCCTGTAGCCCGCCGCGGCAAGCAGGGGCGCGACATCGACGAAACTATAGATGTCATAGGGCCAGCCATGCAGCAGCAATACGACAGGGGCATCCGCCTTTCCCGCCTCGGCATAACCGATGTCGAGCACGCCTGCCTTGACCTGCTTCAGCGCTTCGAAGGACGTGTTGGTTCCGGGCTTTACAGCTGGCACCGAAGCGGCCGTCGCAGACGACTGGGCGGCGGCCCTGCCTGCCACGCCGAATTCGACGGCCGCAAGGGCGATTGCCGTCATGCCGAAGAAACGGCGGCGGTGATGGTTGATTTGCTCTGACATCGGTCTCTCCTGTCGAATGGATCACGGTCGCGAAAAGGCGCTCTACTTGTATCCCCGATATGTCGTAAGCAACCGTTTTTTGAATGCGGATGTGGCTTCCGGCCGCCTGGATACATTCCGATACAATCGCGCTGCCTCAGCAAGTGGTCGCATTGGCCGCAGCCGTTTCCTCGCCACCGCGGCAGTTTGTACCGCTTTGTATCGCCGCCCCCTACCCCGACACTTCGGTACATTTTCCCGCAAAGCCGGACACATCGAGGATACTTCACACCGGCCATATCCCCGCCGTTGCTGGTTCAGGCCCCATCGCCGCCCAGAGCCCGATCAATCGGTTTCAAAGGAAACGATGATGACACTTCTGATCATTGCCTATCTCGGAGGCGCGCTGACGATCCTCAGCCCGTGTATCCTCCCCATCCTGCCCTTTGCCTTCGCACGCGCCGGACAGCCCTTCGTCAGAAGCACGCTGCCGATGCTGGCGGGCATGGCCGCCACTTTCGCGCTGGTCGCCACGCTTGCTGCAGTCGGTGGCAGCTGGGCCATTCGCGCCAATGAATATGGCCGCCTTGCCGCCATCGTCCTGCTTGCCCTCTTCGGCGCGAGCCTGCTTTCGCCGCGTTTCGCAAGCACGCTTGCCCGGCCGGTCGTCGACCTTGGCAACAATCTTGTGAACGCCACCGGCGGCGGGCGCGGCACCACGACAGTGAAGAGCGCGCTTCTTCTCGGCGTCGCCACCGGACTGCTCTGGGCGCCTTGCGCCGGTCCGATTCTCGGCCTTGTGCTGACCGGAGCCGCATTGCAGGGCGCTAATCTGCAAACGACCTTCCTGCTGACCGCCTATGCCGCTGGTGCTGCAAGTTCGCTTGCCGTCGCCCTGCTTGTCGGCGGCAAGCTCTTCGCCGCCATGAAGCGCTCCCTCGGCCTTGGCGACCGGATTCGCCAGGTGCTCGGCGCTGCCGTGCTGGCGGGTGTCGCCGTCATCGCGCTCGGCCTCGACACCAGCCTGCTCGCCCGGCTCTCCTATGCCAGCACCGCATCGGTGGAACAGGCCGTGCTCGACAGGCTGCATGCAAAGCCGCTCAGTGGCGCATCTTCCAAGCTGGCGAGCAACGAGGTGATGATCGCCGCAGCCGATGCGAACAAACCCTTCCGTAGCGACTTGCCCGTCGAAGGCCACGCCCCTTCGCTCGACGGCGCGGTCGAATGGCTGAACTCTGAGCCTCTCACCACAGAACGGCTGCGCGGCAAGGTCGTCCTCGTCGACTTCTGGACCTATTCCTGCATCAACTGCATTCGTACCATCCCCTATGTCAGGGCTTGGGCCGAAAAATATGCGGACCAGGGTCTGGTCGTCATCGGCGTCCACGCCCCGGAATTTGCCTTCGAGAAGAAGATCGACAACGTCAAGAAGGCGATCGGCGACTTCCAGATCGGCTATCCCGTTGCGATCGACAATGATTACAGCATCTGGCGCGCCTTCGAAAACAGCTACTGGCCTGCCGCTTATCTGATCGATGCCAAGGGCCAGATCCGCTACCACCATTTCGGCGAAGGCAATTACAGCAGGACCGAAAAAGCCATCCAGGACCTGCTGCGCGAAGCCGGCAGCCAAACGACGGCGAGTGCGCCGGTCGTACCGGATGCCAAGGGTGTGGAAGCAGGTCCTGATCTCGGCAATATCCGCTCGGGCGAAACCTATCTCGGCTACGAACAGGCGGCGAACTTCGCCTCTCCCGAAGGGCTGCAGGCCGATACGGCGAAAAGCTATTCGATCGCCGAACCCGGCCTCAATGGCTGGGGCCTGTCCGGAACCTGGACCGTCGGCCGGGATCAGGCGACGCTTGATCAGTCGGGCGGCGGCATCACCTATCGCTTCAGCGCCCGCGATCTGCATCTCGTTCTCGGGCCTGGCGGCAGCGGCAAACCGGTCCGCTTCCAGGTGAAGGTCGACGGCAAGGCGCCAGGGCTTGACCACGGCTCCGACATCGATGCCGACGGCAACGGTACGGTGACCGCGACGAGGCTTTATCAACTCGTCCGCCAGTCCGACACGGTCGCCGCCCGCAACTTCGAGATCCGCTTTCTCGATCCCGGCGTGCAGGCTTACGCCTTCACATTCGGCTGAACCTGAAACGCATCACGATCCCAATCATCAACAACGACCCCAAGGAGTGATAGTCATGAACAAACGTCTTCTTTTCACTGCAGCCCTTGCCTTTGCCACCACCGCCATCGCATTCGCGGCGGAGGCTGCCGAGGTCAAGAACATCGTGATCGTCCACGGCGCGCTGGCCGATGGCTCGGGATGGCGCAAGGCGACTGACATTCTCGAGAAGCGCGGCTTCAACGTCACCATCGTCCAGCAGCCCATCACCTCGCTCGATGACGATGTGGCGGCGACCAAGCGCGTTCTCGACCTTCAGGACGGACCGGT
The DNA here is from genome assembly GCF_057653455.1 of Rhizobium sp. CB2179. NCBI lineage: Bacteria > Pseudomonadati > Pseudomonadota > Alphaproteobacteria > Hyphomicrobiales > Rhizobiaceae > Rhizobium > Rhizobium sp. CB2179. Next base: position 2,246,678 of record NZ_CM172781.1, read on the forward strand.
CCTGCTCGTCGGCCACAGCTATGGCGGCATGGTCATCACCGAAGCCGGCAACGATCCCGCGGTCGCGGGCCTGGTCTATGTCGCCGCATTCCAGCCCGACAAGGGCGAAAGCCTGCTGAGCCTCGCCAGCTCGAAGCCCGCCGGCAGCATGGATATAAAGGAAACGAAGGACGGCAAATATCTCTATCTCGATCCAGGCGCCTTCGCCGCGGATTTCGCAGCCGACCTTCCGCAAGCCGACGCCGATTTCATGGCAAAGTCACAGGTCTTCGCCGCAAAGCAGGCATTCTCCGCCAAGATCACTCAGCCGGCATGGCGGACAAAGAAAAGCTGGTCGATCGTCGCCACCGAGGATCGCTCCATCAACCCCGAGCTTGAACGCGACATGGCAAAACATGCCGGAAGCAACGTGACTGAAATAAAGGCAAGCCACGCCGTCTTCGCATCCCAACCGGAAAAGGTTGCCGATGCGATCGAAACGGCAGCAAGGAAAGCCGGCGAGTAGCGCGCGCAGCCAGGAATGTCCTAAGCAGCCGCGAGGATGAAGCCTCTGGTCGGAAGGCCACCCCGACCAGAGGCGTGACGAACTCGCCCCTGCCGGCCGAGAATGTCGATCTCGTCGTCACCCGCTTCCCCGCAGCCGAAGTGAGGCACCATCTATGCAGTTTTGTGATTATTTCATCACGAAAATGGAAGATTTGTCACAAATTCTCATTTCAAATTGCGGGGTTTCCCTGTAAAATTGTGACGATATGCCATGTTGCGCGCAACTGGCTGGTGCAGAAGCTGTAGCTCGGCGCAAATGCCGAGTCGTAGCTCGAGGGACAGACAAGATGAGAATGGCAGTCCCTTGTTAAATTTTGATCAGAACACTATTCCAGGTGTAAACGATAAGGGAGAGATGCGATATGGATAGTCGCAAGGGCCGGCGCATCGCAGTCTTATCCGAGGCCCTTTCACAACATCGCATTCTGCACATCAAGAATGCTGCGGAGATCCTGGGCGTCTCAGAGATGACGGTTCGGCGTGATGTCGGCGCCAATGCAGACCAATTCGCGTTTCTCGGCGGCCATATCGTTCCGGCTATCGAAGCGGAAAACGATCCCTATGAAATTTCCAAGGCAGCCGACAGTCATGCCGCTGCAAAACGGCAAGTTTGCATACAAGCCATTGATTACATTCACCATGATGATACGGTGTTTTTCGATTGCGGCACCACGTTACCCTATCTGGTCGATCTCCTCCCAGACCAGATTCATATAACGGCGATCTGTTACGCCATGAATGTCGCCGATCGTCTGACGCGAAAACCCAACGTTCGCCTTGTTATGCTCGGTGGTCTTTATCACCCAGCATCGGCGAGCTTTTCCGGTGCCTCGGGGCTGGAAATGCTCGATCAGCTTGTGATCAACGTGGCATTTCTTTCAGCAGCCGGTGTCGATGCCCGGCGTGGCGCGACCTGCGCGCATTTTCACGAAGCGGAGATCAAGAAAAAGGCGATGTCCCGGGCACGAAAGAATATTCTTCTCGCCGACAGCAGCAAAATCGGCAAGCTCAAGCCAGCCTTTTTCAGCGACATGAAGTCGTTCGACGTGGTCATCACCGAAAACGGCATGGACGATTTCGACTGAGAAATCCCGCATTTTTTCTGCGTCTGGCGAAATCTAAACTTGACGCAGCGGCGCGGTGATGCAAACTTCACAAACAGTGAAAAAAAAATCACATTTGAGCCAGTCGTGAAACTTCGTCTGCGTGCCTCTTCACTGATGGCAACAGGATCTTCACGCTCGGATCGGGAGGATTCTAGTTGGAAACCGTTGCTGTTCACAATGCGGCAAACGCGGCGCATCATGGAGGCCCTTCGCGATTGCCGGGCGGCACCCATAACCGGCCGCGCAATACCGGGATGGAACTCGATCTGTCGTGGGTGCTTGATGCCCGGGTCAACCTGTCTGCCACCGAGCGCCGCGTAGCCTCGCTTCCTGGACGCCGCACCGTCAAAAAGGACGCACAGGCGGCTTGGCTCCTGAAGGCGGTGACCTGCATCGACCTGACGACATTGAACGGCGACGATACCCCCGAACGCGTCAAGCGATTGTGCGCGAAGGCGATGAATCCGATACGCGCCGACATTCTGGATTCGCTTGGCATGAGCGGCCGTTCGATCACCACCGGCGCCATCTGCGTCTACCATCGTTTTGTTGCAACGGCGGTCGAGGTGCTCGGAGATTCCGGCATTCCGGTCGCCGCGGTTTCGACCGGTTTCCCTGCCGGCCTCAGCCCGCACCATCTCAAGGTCAAGGAAATCGAGGCGTCAGTTGCCGATGGCGCGAAGGAAATTGACATCGTCATCACCCGCGAGCATGTGCTGACCGGCAACTGGACTGCACTTTACGAGGAAATGAAAGAATATCGCGCCGCTTGCGGTGATGCGCATGTCAAAGCCATTCTGGCGACCGGCGACCTGAAGACGCTCCGCAACGTCACCAGGGCCTCGCTGGTCTGCATGATGGCGGGAGCCGATTTCATCAAGACCTCGACCGGCAAGGAAGGCGTCAATGCGACGCTGGCCGTGACATTGACCATGCTGCGGGCGATCCGCGCCTACCAGGAGCGCACCGGTATCAAGATCGGCTACAAGCCGGCCGGAGGCATTTCCGCGGCGAAGGACGTGTTGAACTACCAGTTCCTGATGAAAGACGAACTGGGGCGCGAGTGGCTGGAGTCCGATCTCTTCCGCATCGGTGCATCAAGCTTGCTTGCGGATATCGAGCGGCAGCTGGAGCATCACGTCACCGGTGCCTATTCGGCCCTCAACAGACACCCGATTGGATGATCCAGATGACTGTTGCAAAGTATTTCGACGAAATGTCCTACGGCCCCGCCCCTGAATCCGATATCGAAGCTCGCGACTGGCTGGCGCGCCACGCTTCCGGTTTCGGTCACTTCATCAATGGCGCATTCGTGCCCTCCGCGTCGGGCAAGAACTTCGACACGTTCGAGCCAGCCACCGGCAAGGTCCTGGCCAAGCTCGCGAACGGCGGCGCGGCGGATGTGGACAACGCAGTTGCGGCGGCCCGCAAGGCACAGGCTTCATGGGCACGACTGCCGGGCCATGCGCGGGCGCGCCATCTCTATGCACTTGCCCGGATGATCCAGCGCCATGCGCGTCTGATTGCTGTGGTCGAGGCAATCGACAACGGCAAGCCGATCCGCGAAACCCGCGATCTCGACGTGCCCCTGGCGGCCCGTCATTTCTATCATCACGCCGGATGGGCGCAAATCCAGGACACGGAATTTGCCGATCATGTGCCGGTCGGCGTCGTCGGCCAGATCATCCCGTGGAATTTCCCATTCCTGATGCTGGCCTGGAAAGTGGCGCCGGCTTTGGCGCTCGGCAACACCGTCATCCTGAAGCCTGCCGAATTCACCTCGCTGACGGCGCTTCTCTTTGCCGAACTGGCATCCGCGGCGGGCCTTCCGCCGGGCGTCCTCAATATCGTGACGGGAGAAGGCGAAACCGGCGCGCTGCTCGTCGGGCATGAGGATATCGACAAAATTGCCTTTACCGGATCGACCGAAGTCGGGCGCGTTATTCGCGAGCGTACCGCAGGCAGCGGTAAATCGCTGACGCTGGAACTCGGCGGCAAGTCCCCTTTCATCGTCTTTGACGACGCCGATATCGACGGCGCCGTGGAAGGCGTGGTCGACGCGATCTGGTTCAACCAGGGACAGGTCTGCTGCGCCGGTTCGCGGCTTCTGGTCCAGGAAGGCATTGCCGATCTTTTCCACGAGCGGCTGAAGCGCCGGATGGAGACATTGCGGGTCGGTCAGCCTTTGGACAAGTGCATCGATATGGGTGCGATCATAGCGCCCGTGCAATTGACGCGTATCGAAGCGCTGGTGAAAAAGGGAGTTTCAGAAGGCGCGACACTGCATCAGGCCAAGATCGACCTGCCGAAGGGCGGCAGCTTCTACCCGCCGACGCTTCTGAGCGGCGTGCAGCCGACATCGATCGTCGCGACCGAGGAAATCTTCGGGCCGGTTGCGGTCTCCATGACTTTCCGCACGCCGGAAGAGGCTATCCAGCTTGCCAATCACACCCGCTACGGCCTCGCCGCCAGCGTCTGGAGCGAGACGATCGGCTTGGCGCTGAACGTTGCGGCAAAGCTCGCAGCCGGCGTGGTCTGGGTGAATGCCACCAATCTTTTCGATGCCGCCGTCGGTTTTGGCGGCAAGCGCGAATCCGGATTCGGCCGCGAAGGCGGACGGGAAGGTTGCTACGAATATCTGAAGCCGAAGGCTTGGGTCGGTCGCAAGGCGCGCGCGGTAATGCCCGCACTTTCGCAAGTAAAGCCGGTGGCCGGCGATTTTGCCCTGCCAAGCATCGACCGGACGGCAAAGCTCTTCATCGGCGGCAAGCAGGCGCGCCCGGACGGCAATTATTCCCGTGTCATCGCCTCACCCAAGGGCAAGGCGATCGGGGAGGTCGGCGAAGGCAACCGCAAGGACATCCGCAATGCGGTGGTTGCCGCACAGGCCGCCTCCGCCTGGTCGAATGCGACCACTCATAACCGCGCCCAGATTCTCTATTACATCGCTGAAAACCTCAGTGGCCGCGCCGACGAATTCGCCTCCCGGATAACAGCGATGACCGGAGCTTCCGCAGCCAATGCAAATGCCGAGGTCGAGGCCGCGATTTCCCGTCTCTTCACCTACGCAGCCTGGGCGGACAAATATGAAGGCGGCATTCACCAGCCGCCGCTTCGCGGCGTTGCCCTGGCCATGCCGGAAGCCATCGGCGTCGTTGGCATCATTTGCCCGCCGGAAGCGCCGCTGCTCGGCTTTATCAGTCTGTTTGCGCCGTTGATTGCCAGCGGCAATCGTGTCGTCGTGGTGCCGAGTGAGGCCTTTCCGCTTTCGGCCACGGATTTCTATTCCGTTCTGGAAACGTCGGATCTGCCTGCCGGTGTCGTCAATATCGTCACCGGTTCGGCGATCGAACTGGCAAAGATCCTTGCCGCGCACAATGACGTTGATGCGTTGTGGGCCTTCGGCTCGACGGAACTTTCGACGACGGTGGAGAAGCTGTCTTCGGGCAATCTCAAGCGAACCTTCGTGGACAATGGCAAGGCGACGGACTGGATGGACAGAGCCGCTGCCGAAGGCGCGCTATACCTTCGGCGCGCTGTAGATGTGAAGAATATCTGGATCCCCTACGGAGAATAAGGGCTCCAACTCTGGTCATTCGGGCGGGAGGAGAACCGCACCGGCAGGCGAGAACAATGGAATTTGAGGGAATCGCAGAGCTGTAACGGAGCTGCGGTTATCGGGTTCTGTTTTGCGGCACGAGGTGCTGCGAAATGGTGCAACTAAGGGAGGATTTCCATGCTGAAGAATATCGATCCGGCTCTGAATGCGGATGTGCTGCACGCGCTCCGGTCCATGGGGCATGGCGACACGGCCGTCGTTTCCGACACCAATTTTCCTTCGGATTCCATTGCCCGGCAAACGGTGCTCGGCAAGCTGTTGCGCATAGACAATGTGTCCTCTGCCCGCGCCATCGAAGCTATCCTTTCGGTAATGCCGCTGGATACGCCGCTGCAGCCGTCTGCCGGGCGAATGGAAATCATGGGCGCGCCGGACGAGATCCCTCCGGTGCAGCAGGAAGTCCAGGTCGTTGTCGACGGCGCCGAGGGCAAGCCGGCGCCAATGTATGGCATCGAGCGTTTCGCCTTCTATGAGGAAGCCAAAAAGGCCTATTGCGTCATCACCACGGGCGAAAACCGCTTCTACGGCTGCTTCCTGTTCACCAAAGGCGTGATTCCGCCGGAAACCGTATGAGGGGAAACGAAATGAAGGTGGGTGTTTCGATCCTCGGGATTTTCGTCGCCGACACGGCCTATCTGGCCAAGCGCATGCCAAACATTGGCGAAACCATCACCGGGACCGGTTTTGCGGTAGGCCCGGGCGGCAAGGGATCCAACCAGGCTGTCGCTGCAGCTCGCGCCGGTGGAACAGTCTCCTTCATCTCGAAGATCGGCCGCGACACCTTCGGCGATATGGCGCTGAAGACCTATGCGGAAGCAGGCGTGACGCCGAAGGTTGTACAGATGGACGATATGCCGACCGGCGCTGCCTTCATCTACGTCAATGACAGTAACGGCGACAATGCGATCATCGTCTATCCAGGCGCCGCAGGCACCATCGGCGTTGGTGATGTCGAGGCGGCACGCGAAACCATCGAGCAATCGGCCGTTTTCGTAACCCAGCTCGAACAACCGGCCGAAGCGGCGCAGCGCGCCCTCGAAATCGCCCATGCGGCCGGCGTTACCACTGTTTTCAATCCAGCACCGGCCGAGCCGTTTCCGGACACGATCTATCCGCTCTGCGACTATATCGTGCCAAACGAGACCGAGGCGGCGGCGATCGTCGGCTTTCCGCTCGACACGCTCGACGACGCCAGACGGGCTGGCGACGCCTTTCTTGTCAAAGGCGTGAAAGCCGCGCTGATCACCCTGGGTGGTCGCGGTGTGCTCTATCATACGGCCGGGCAACCGGTTCATGTTCCCGCGATCTCGGCGGGAGCAGTCATTGATACCACCGGCGCCGGCGACGCATTTGTCGGTGGTTTCTCGGCAGCTCTCTCGCGGGGCTTTAGTCCGGTCGAGGCCGTGCGTTTCGGCTGCGCGACCGCCGGTATCGCGGTGACGCGGCGGGGTACCGCGCCTGCAATGCCGACGATCGAGGAAATCGAGGCGCTTCTCCAGAAAGGAGGCGCAGCATGACCCGCAACGATCCGGTCAAACACTTCTTCATCTGGCCGGCGTTGCTGATCGTGCTGGTGATCTCGATCTTCCCGCTGATCTATTCGCTGACCACCAGCTTCATGAGCCTGCGCCTCGTGCCGCCGATCCCCGCGCATTTCGTCGGCTTCGGCAACTATACGGAATTGCTTCAGAATCCACGCTTCTGGAGTGTCACCTGGACCACGACGATCATCGCTTTTGTCGCGGTGTCGCTGCAGTATGTCATCGGTTTTTCCGTGGCGCTGGCGCTCAGCCGTCGGGTGCCTGGCGAAGGTTTGTTCCGGGTCAGCTTCCTGGTGCCAATGCTGGTGGCGCCCGTTGCCGTTGCACTCATTGCCCGCCAGATCCTCAACCCGACGATGGGCCCGCTCAATGAGTTGATGACCGCCTTCGGCTTTCCCAATCTGCCGTTTCTGACTCAGACCAGATGGGCTATCGGCGCCATCATTTCCGTCGAAGTGTGGCAGTGGACACCCTTCGTCATCCTGATGCTTCTTGCCGGGCTGCAAACCCTGCCGGAGGACGTCTACGAGGCTGCCGCGCTTGAAAATGCCAGTCCCTGGCAGCAGTTCTGGGGGATCACTTTCCCGATGATGCTGCCGATTTCGGTGGCGGTGGTCTTCATCCGCCTCATCGAGAGCTACAAGATCATCGACACGGTGTTTGTCATGACAGGCGGAGGGCCCGGCATTTCGACCGAAACGCTGACCTTGTTCGCGTATCAGGAGGGCTTCAAGAAGTTCAACCTCGGCTACACCTCCGCCCTGTCCTTCCTGTTCCTGATCGTCATCACCGTGATCGGGCTCGTCTATCTCGCCATCCTGAAGCCCTATCTGGAGAAGCACAAATGAGTGTGCGTGACCTCAAAGGATCCGGCCGCTGGTGGGCGCTCGCAGGCTGCCTGCTCTGGCTGGCCTTCACCTTCTTTCCGCTTTACTGGGTCGCGATCACCTCGTTCAAGTCGCCGCTCGGCGTCGTCGGCGGGCCGACCTATATACCATTCGTCGACTTCGACCCGACGCTGACAGCCTGGAGCGAGCTTCTGTCGGGCGCGCGCGGCCAGTTCTACAACACCTTCATCGCCTCGACGATCATCGGGCTTTCCGCATCGGTGCTGGCCACCTTCATCGGATCCATGGCAGCCTATGCGCTGGTGCGCTTCACCTTCGAGGTAAAGCTGCTGTCCGGCGTGATTTTCGTCGTTGTTGCCTTTGGCGGATATCTTCTCGGCCGTCACGTGCTGGGCTACGGGCAGGCTATTTCGCTGATCTTTGCCTTTGTTGCAGCGCTTGCGCTCGCCATCGGCTCCAGCCGAATGAAGCTTCCAGGGCCGCTTCTTGGCAATGATGATATCGTCTTCTGGTTTGTCAGCCAGCGCATGTTTCCGCCGATCGTCGCCGCCTTTGCCTTGTTCCTGATGTACACGGAAATGGGCAAGTTGGGGTTCAAGCTGGTGGACACCTATACGGGCCTCACCTTCGCCTATGTCGCCTTCTCGCTGCCGATCGTGATCTGGCTGATGCGCGATTTCTTTGCGGCACTGCCGGTGGAAGTCGAAGAGGCGGCGATGGTCGACAATGTGCCGTCGTGGAGAATTTTCTTTGGTATCGTCCTGCCCATGTCCAAGCCGGGCCTGATCGCGACATTCATGATCACGCTCGCCTTCGTCTGGAACGAGTTCCTGTTCGCACTCTTCCTGACCAGTTCCAAATGGCAGACCCTTCCCATTCTCGTCGCAGGGCAAAACAGCCAGCGCGGCGACGAGTGGTGGTCGATATCGGCAGCCGCCCTGGTCGCGATCATACCCATGGTCGTCATGGCGGGCATTTTGAGCAGGCTGATGCGGTCTGGCCTGCTTTTAGGAGCAATAAAGTGACCGTTCGACAAGCCTAGTCATTGTTCAATTCCGGGGAGGAAAACATGAGAAGATTCCTATTGAGTTCAACGGCCGCAGGACTACTTGCTGCGGCGGGCGTCACATCCGCGCTCGCGTGCGAACCGGACTACACCGGTGTCACGCTCACCGCCACGACGCAGACAGGCCCCTATATCGCCTCTGCGCTACAACTCGCGGCCAAGGGCTGGGAAGAAAAGACCTGCGGCAAGGTGAATGTCGTCGAATTTCCGTGGTCGGAACTCTATCCGAAAATCGTAACCTCGTTGACCTCGGGCGAAGACACGTTCGACGTGGTCGCCTTTGCGCCGGCCTGGGCACCGGACTTCACCGATTTTCTCTCGGAAATGCCCAAGGCGATGCAATCAGGTGCCGACTGGGAGGACATCGCGCCGGTTTACCGCGAGCAACTGATGGTTTGGAACGGCAAGGTCCTGTCGCAGACCATGGACGGTGACGCCCATACCTATACCTACCGCATTGATCTGTTTGAAAACGCGGAAAACCAGAGCGCCTTCAAGGCGAAGTATGGCTACGATCTGGCCCCACCGAAGACATGGAAGCAGTATCTCGACATCGCTGAATTCTTCCAGCAGCCGGACAAGGGCCTTTGGGGCACGGCGGAAGCCTTCCGCCGTGGTGGCCAGCAATTCTGGTTCCTGTTCAGTCACGTGGCGGGATACACCAGCCATCCCGACAATCCCGGCGGCATGTTCTTCGATCCTGACACGATGGATGCGCAGGTCAACAATCCAGGCTGGGTGCGCGGCCTGGAGGAATATATTCGCGCCTCCAAACTGGCACCGCCAAATGCGCTGAACTTCTCGTTCGGCGAAGTGAACGCAGCCTTTGCCGGTGGCCAGGTCGCGGAATCGATCGGCTGGGGCGATACCGGCGTCATCGCCGCCGACCCGAAGCAGTCCAAGGTTGCTGGCAATGTCGGTTCGGCATCGCTGCCGGGATCCGACGAGATCTGGAACTACAAGACCAAAAAGTGGGACAAGCAGCCCGAGGTCGTCCAGACTTCCTTCATGGCCTTCGGCGGTTGGCAGGCAGCCGTACCGTCGTCCTCCAAGAACCAGGAGGCCGCTTGGAACTATATCCAGTTCCTGACGAGCCCGGCGGTTTCCGGTCAGGCGGCGATTACCGGCGGCACAGGCGTCAATCCATACCGTCTTTCGCACACGACGAATACAGCGTTGTGGTCGAAGATCTTTTCCGAGCGTGAGGCCAAGGAATATCTTGGAAGCCAGAAGGACGCGGTGACCGCCAAGAACACGGCGCTCGACATGCGCCTGCCGGGCTATTTCTCCTATACGGAAATTCTCGAAATCGAGCTTTCCAAGGCATTGGCTGGAGAGGTGACGCCGCAGCAGGCGCTGGATACCGTGGCTGCCGGATGGAACAAGCTGACGGACGAGTTCGGCCGCGACAAGCAACTGGCAGCCTATCGTTCGTCGATGGGCCTGCCTGCGAAGTAAGCCCATCCTCAACATCTCATCCCGGCGGTGCCGGGATGAGATCAGACATCGTGGAAAGAAGAAGCAAACCATCGCCGCTTAGAGTGCCGTGCGTCCTTTCGGACGAAGGCCGCTCTAACTCTTTCAATCCTCGCATCGTGCTTTCCGAAAATCGATTCCGATTTTCGGGCCGATGCGCTGGGCCAGGCGATGGAATTCTCATGAAAAGGTTACAGCATGTCCCAGGTGCGTTTGGATCAGGTCACCAAATCCTTTGGTAGCGTTGAGGTCATTCCTCCGCTCGATTTGGCAATTGCCGACAAGGAATTCGTGGTTCTTGTCGGGCCTTCCGGCTGCGGGAAGACAACCACCCTGCGGATGATCGCGGGGCTGGAACAGACGACATCAGGGGAAATACGTATTGGCGAGCGGGACGTTACTGCGCTGCGCCCGGGTCTGCGCAATTGCTCGATGGTGTTTCAGAATTACGCGCTCTATCCGCATATGACAGTCGCCGAAAACATCGGCTACGGCATGAAGGTGCGCGGAACGCCGAAGCAGGACATCGATGCCGCCGTTGCAAATGCGGCGCGCATTCTCAATCTCGGTGCCTATTTGAAACGCAAGCCGAACGCGCTCTCAGGTGGCCAACGCCAACGAGTGGCAATTGGCCGAGCGATCGTTCGCCAGCCGGATGTGTTCCTGTTCGACGAACCACTGTCCAACCTCGACGCTAAATTGCGCATTGAAATGCGAACAGAAATCAAGCTCTTACACCGCAGACTCAAAACCACGATCGTGTACGTTACACACGATCAGGTAGAGGCGATGACGATGGCAGATCGGGTCGTGGTTATGAATCAAGGGCGGATCGAGCAGGCCGCTGATCCGATCACCCTTTATGAATCCCCGAAGAATCTCTTTGTCGCTGCCTTCATCGGCTCGCCAAGCATGAATTTCATCGAAGGGCGACTTGTGCAAAACTCCGGTGGAATTGCCTTCCAAGCTGAAGGTGGCGTCGACATTGCAGTTCCTACGCAAAAAGCGGAGCGCCTTTCGGCGGCAGTGGGACAGTCAGTGGTTCTCGGAATTCGACCGGAGCATACTATGGCTGGGGATCCCAACTTTCCAACTGTGAGCCTTCAGGTCGCCGATATCGAGCCTCTCGGTCCATACACACTGGCGATCGGCAAGGTCGGGTCAGCACCCTTTACTGCCCAGATCCACGCGTCATCGCGCGTTGGACCGGATGACAGGATTAGCGTTCCAATTGATACTCAAAAAATGCACTTTTTCCTTAAAAGTACCGGAGACACGGTGGGCTAAGAAGCATCGTGAACTTATACGGCAATCCCCCAAGAGGACATTCGGACACCGCGATCTGCGCCGTATGAATCAAAAGATACGTGGCGTCGGCAGCGCCGCATAGGCGCTAAAGGGCGTGGCAATGCCTCGATAGTCGACGACAATCCGCTCTCCTGCCGGCACCGCCCCGCCGGGGAGAAGAGCGAGCCGCACTTCTCAACCATCCTTCAAGCCACTTGGAAAGAAGAAGCAAGACCGAAATGCCCCTCCCCGAAAATGGGGAGGGGCAACATCGTTACTTGTTGGCAGCGACCGGGCGGACCAGTGCCGTGACGCGGCGGATGGTGACGCGGCGGTTTTCCTGCTCAGGGGCCGACGTGTTGACCTTCAGGTAGCTCTCACCATAGCCCTGCGTCGCCAGATTCTCCGGCGCGATGCCGTAGACGTCGGAGAGCACGTTGGCGACCGATTCCGCCCGCTGGTCGGAGAGGATCAGGTTGCTCTGGTCAGAGCCGACGGCATCGGTATGACCTTCGATCAGGAAGGTTTCGCTCGGATCCTTCTCGAGTACCTGGCTGATCGCGTCGGCGACCTTGCGCAAGGTGCGCGCCTGGGTCATCGGGATATCGGCGCTGCCGGTCGCGAAGGTGATCGTGTCGAGGTCGATGCGACGTACCTTGTCGCGGATACGGGCCGAGTACTTCACCTCATCCAGCGAATAGACGCGCTCGACCGGCTCGACTGGCGGCTCGCTCAGGAACTCGTAATAGTCCCGGTTCGGGTCGCTGCGGGTGTCGATGATGTAGTCGCTGAGCGGCACACGCAGCCGCATCGGCGGCAGGTCGGCACCCGGATCCTCGAAATAGTCGCGGTCCGGATCGTCATAGAGATCCTGCGAATAATAGAGCACGTTCTCGCGTCCGCGGGCATCGACGCGCGACCGCTGGATGATGTCGCCGTAGCGGTTGCGGATCGTCACGATGCGATAGCCTTCCGGCCGCGTGATCGTCTCGCGGTAGCGGTCGCCGGACAGCTCTTCGTAGCTCGGCCGTTCGCCGTCGCGCAGGAAGCGCCTGTCATCGTCGCCGCGCACGATCGTCCTGTTGTCGTACTGGATGATCACACGGCTGTCGTCGCTCCCACGGTCGTCGAAGCGCGCACCGTCGGGACGGACGAATCGTGGCCGCTCGTCGAGCTTCCTGCCCTTCTCGCGCGTCACCGCCTCGAGTTTGACCGGCGCCGGCGCCTTGCCGCCGGTGGCGGCCTGTGCATCGGCATCCGAGGTCGGCACCTTCACCTCCTGGCTGTCGGCGCGCTGCCTGTCGCGGTCGCGGCGGCCTTCCCGGCCCTTGCTGCGGTCGGCATCCTTGTCGCTGTCGAGCACGGCCGCACCGTTCTCCACGGGCAGCACGACGGTCTCGCTGCTCTTGGCCGGATCTGCCGCGATCTTCTTGCGGCGTTCCAGCTCCTCGGGCGAAGCCTTTTCCGGCGCCGGAATAGCCTGCTCCGCCTGCTGGCCGCCGCTGGCATCCGGCAGCGGCTGGGCAGTGTCAGTTGCGGGCGCGGTCGGCTGTGCGCCGGCGGGCTGTTCACCGGCAGGCTTTGCTGCCGTGCCATCTTTGGGCTTTTCGGCGGGGGCAGCTTCCGGTGCCGCCGCCTTGTCTTCGGTCGCCTTGTCTGTGGGTGCTTTGTCTGCTGGTGCTGCAGTCTCACCCTTTGCCGGCTTTTTCTCGGCCGGCGCCTCGGCGGGGGGTTTTGCTTCAGGCGTGGCTTCGGGCTTGGCCGATTCCGCAGTCGGCTTCACGGCTTCGGGAGCGGCAGGCCGAGCTTCTTTTTCAGCCTTGCCCTTGCCTTTATCCCGGCCCTGGGCCTTGTCCTGTCCTTTATCCCGTTTGCCGCCTTCCGGCTTGGCTTCGGGCTGTGCCTGCTCCGCTTCCGGCTGAGCTTCCTTTGCTGCCGGCTGCTGTTCTGGTTCGGCCTGCTGCGCCTCCGTCTTCTTCGGCTTTTTCGGCTTTTCCTGGGTTACCGGCTGCTCGGCCTCGGGCTGCGCTTCTGATTTGGCTTTCCGCTGGGGCTTGCTTTCCGGCTGCTGAGCAGGCTCTTCTTTCGGCGCTGCTTCGGCCTTGGGCGCCTCCGGCTCTGCCTTGGGTTCCGGCGCCGGAGCTTCCTTGCGCTCAGCCTTCGGCTTTTCCGCGGGCGCTTCCTGCTGCGCCGGCTTCTCGGCGGCGGGCGCCTGTTCGGCCGGGGCTTCCTCCTTCTGCTTGCGCTTCTTCTTCAGCAACTCCTCTTCGGAAGGCGCATCCTGCGCCACCTCGGCTGGCGCATCTTGCGCCACCTGGAAGCTGCCCTGCTCGGCCTGCCGCACGGGCGAAGCCTGCGTCGCGACGTCACGTACGGCCGCCATCGCCGCTGCCGGCTGCAAAGCCAGCGAAAGAGAAAGCAACGGAAAAGCCGCGCTTGCGAACAATCTTGATTTCATGCCCATCGGGTTTCCTCGATCCTGTTTGAGCTTCTTGAGGCCGCCAGGCCCTGGTTCCGCCCCTAGCTTCGCATTGAGGCGAAACGGCGGAATGGCAATTGCCGAGCCGCCGATTTGTTCCGGTTCTAAGAAGTTGGGGATTAACCTCGCGTGAATGTTGCAGTCTGCCGGCGTTCATCTCGCCTGCTATTTGCACCGCACAATTGCGATGGGATTTGTGTTGCAATTCCATGAAAAAAAGTCTGATTATCGCCGCAAGGCGGTCTCGGCACCGTTGAACTGCGGCCGTCAGCCCAACAGAAATAAGGAGCGACGGCTACCAACAGAGAGGATCCTCATGCTTAATTCTACCCGTATTTTCGCGGCAGCCTCGATCGCGGCGATGTCCCTTTTTGCCGGATCGGCCATGGCCGATGGCGAGAAATATGTGATCGGCACCGATTCGACCTATCCGCCCTTCGAATTCGTCGATGCCAGCGGCACCATCCAAGGCTTCGACATCGATATCACCAAGGCGCTCTGCGCCGAGATGAAGGCTGAATGCACCTTCGTCAGCACCGACTGGGATGGCATCATCCCGGCGCTCAACGCCAAGAAGTTCGACATGATCGTCTCCTCCATGTCGATCACGCCGGAGCGTCTGAAGCTCGTCGACTTCTCAAACAAGTACTACAACACCCCGCCGGCCATTGCCGTGCCGAAGGATTCGACGATATCAGACGTCGCCGGCCTCAAAGGCAAGGTGATTGGCGCGCAGACCTCCACGACGCACGCCAACTACGCCGAAAAGCATCTCGCCGACACCGAGCTCAAGCTCTATCCGACCGCTGACGAATACAAGCTCGACGTTGCCAGCGGCCGTGTCGACGCCGTCATCGACGACGTCGTCGTTCTTTCCGAATGGGTCAAGTCCGACGCCGGCGCTTGCTGCAAGATCCTGACGACCCTGCCGGTCGACAAGGAAATCAATGGCAACGGCGCAGGCATTGCTATCCGCCAGGGCGATCCGCTCAGGGAAAAGCTGAACACGGCGATCGCTGCGATCCGCGCCAGCGGTGAATATAAGAAGATCCAGGACAAGTACTTCGACTTCGACGTTTACGGCCAATAAGAAATTCGTTATCTGGCCGACGAAGGTAATGGCGGAAGGCTTGCTCTTCCGCCATTTTTGTTTGACAAGGATTGCAAGATTAAAACGGCAAAAGCCGTGAGGGGAATTCTCGCATGGGCGGATTATTTTCCGCGCTGAGCTCCTTCTGGAGCTGGATTGTGCACATATTCGATCCGCTGTGCGGACCCGTTGGCATCTTCACGTGGTTAGGTCAGTCGACGATCCTTGCCTGTGGCGATACCGGCTGGGGCGACGAGATTGCACTTGGCCTGCAGGTCACCATTTCAGTGGCGATCGTCACCCTGCCGATCGGCCTCGCCATCGGCTTCCTGGTGGCGCTCGGCCAGCAGTCGGAGGAAAAGCCGCTGCGCCTGGCGGCCGGTATTTACACCACGATCTTCCGCGGCCTGCCGGAGCTTTTGACGCTCTTCATCATCTATTACGGCATGCAGATGCTAATCCAGTCTCTGCTGACCTTCGTCGGTTATGACGGACCGCCGATCGAGATCAACGCCTTCCTCGCCGGCGTCATCGCGCTTTCGGTCGTCTTCTCCGCCTACTGCTCGGAAGTGCTGCTCTCGGCCTTCCGCGCCATTCCCAAGGGACAATATGAGGCGGGCGACGCGCTGGGGCTGCATCGCGGCCGCACGCTGCGCCTCATCGTCCTGCCGCAGCTCGTGCGCATCGCGCTGCCGGGACTGACGAACCTCTGGATGGTCCTACTGAAGGACACGTCCTACGTCTCGATCATCAGCCTTGCCGATATCCTGCGCCAGACGAGTGTCGCCGTACGCGTGACCAAGGAACCCTTCTTTTTCTATGGTCTGGCCTGCTGCCTCTATCTGGTGCTCGCCATCCTTTCCTCCTTTCTGCTCGTCTATGTCGAGCGCTGGGCCAAGCGTTCGGAGATCCGCCGATGAGCTACGCCGAAACACTGATCCCGCCGCAGCCCGCACCCCGGGAAGTGATGAAGCCGATGACACCGGCGCGCATGGCCGGCTATATCCTCGTCGCTCTCTGGGCTCTGCTTGGGGTGCTCCTGGTGATCTCCGTCATCAATGGCTGGGATCCGGAAAAATTCACCCGCTACGGGCCGCGTTATCTCCATGGCCTCTGGATAACGCTGAGCCTCGTTTTCATTTCCGTTATCTGCGGCGCCATCCTGTCGCTGCCGCTCGCCGTGGCGCGCATGTCAAAGAACCGGGTGCTGAATGCGCTGGCCTACGGCTACATCTATTTCTTCCGCGGCACGCCACTGCTTGCCCAGCTGTTCCTGGTCTATTACGGCCTCGGCATATTCCGGCCGCAGCTTGAGGCCGTCGGCATCTGGTGGTTCTTCCGCGAAGCCTGGTATTGCGGCCTCTTTGCCATGACCATCAACACCGCGGCCTACCAGGCGGAAATCCTGCGCGGCGCCATCGAAAGCGTGTCGCATGGCCAGCACGAGGCGGCCGCCGCACTCGGCATTCACAAGTTCATCGCCTTCCGCAAGATCATCCTGCCGCAGGCTCTCATCGTCGCACTTCGCCCTTATGGCAACGAAATCATCCTGCTGATCAAGGGCTCGGCGGTCGTCGCCATCATCACCGTACTCGACCTGATGGGCGAAACCCGTTACGCCTTCTCCCGCACTTTCGACTACCAGACCTATCTCTGGGCGGCGATCTTCTACCTCACCATCGTCGAAGCCTTACGCCATCTCTGGGCCTGGTTCGAGCGCCGCCTGACCCGGCATCTCAAGCGCTGAGCCTTTGGCAGCACTCTCGGGACGATGCTGCCAAACCATTGATATTAAAAATAAATTGCCCTTTTACGAAGTATCTGTAAAGCTTCCGTTAACCACTCGCATGTTTCCATATCATGCAGCGCTAATAAGCGCGCGAGTGGGAACAAGAAGAAGCGGAATACGATGCACAAGGAAATGGAAAAACAACTGAAGGGCTATGGTCTGACGACCGCCCAGATCCTCTACCGCCTGCCGGACCACCCGGTGATCCTACAAACCTATGTCTGGCAGGATTACGACCTCGCCCCCGATTTTCCCGAAATGCGCGGCTTCCTGAAATTCTGGGAAGAGAAGCTCGACGGACCGCTGCATTCGGTGCGCTACATCCACCGCAAGCTGATCTCGGCAACCGAGTGGCGGGCACTGAAGGGCGAGTTGATCCTGCACTGATCGGTTCTGGAGCATGATGCCGAAAAGTGTGAACGGCTTTTCGTAGAACATCATGCTCACCAGATCAGACATGTGCTTCGCCATGGCCGAATTCGCCTTCGTCGCGATCCGAGCGCAGGGCGAAACCGAGCATGCCGACATAGAAGGCGATGACGATTGCAATGACCGCAAGGCCGGGAACCGGCCCGAGCACGGCATTGTCGATGACATAGGCCCATGACTGCGCCTGCAGCGCCGGCATTCCCTCCGTCTGCAGTTTCGGCGTCGAGATCTTCAGGCACCAGGCGAGCAACAGGATGAAATACATCCAGCCGTAATTGCGTTTAAGCCGGCGGTGCATCGCCTCTTGATAGCTGAGCAGAAAGCGCGGCTTGCGCAGGCTACTGGCGACCACCACTGCCCATTCGCTGCCGGCATTGGGGTCGGGCGCCAGAATCTGTGCGAAATAGCAGCGCTCGATCTGGCGAATGCGAGCGCGATAGATATCGAAGAAGCGGTAGCGCCGCGCCTCGATCATCAGAAGCAGCGTCACCAGCATCATCCCGAACAACAGCACTCCGTGATGCGAGGTCGGCGTCGACAGCGACACCGAGAGGAGTGCGGCGACCACCGTGATCGCCCAGTTGGACGTCCGGTCGATGCGGTCGCGCCAGCTCGTCATCCGCCCGAGTTCACCGCGGTAATAATGGCAGAGCGTATTGGTGACCTCGCCTGGTGTGCTAGGCAGCAGCAATGGCCACCCGCCCTCTCCTTCCCTTGCCGATGAAGTCCCGTCTTCCTCCATTTTCATGGCTCATTCCTCCCTTCGTCTTCTTTTCGGCCATTCTGCGCCCGCAATCGCGCCATTGCAAAACATCGAAAGCCGTCTTAGACGCATGCCTGAAACAAAAGGACGATGGACTGTGATGGCAAAGAAGATCGACGAAGATGCCCTTGGCGAGGCCTACAACCGCGCGCTGGAGCTGGAAAAGGCCGGAGATGTTGATGCGGCCGTTGCAGCCTATGAGGAAGTCCTGGCACTCGATCCCGACGATCACGGTGGTGCGGCCGTACGCATCGCCGCGATGGGCCGCGGCGAAACGCCGGTCAAGGCGCCCGATGCCTATGTCGAGACCTTGTTCGACCAGCATGCCGAGGTTTTCGAGGACGTGCTCGTCGAGCAGCTCGGCTATCACGTGCCGATGCTGGTGCGCCAGCGCCTGCAGGCGCTGAAGCTCGGACCGTTCAAGCGGCTGCTCGATCTCGGCTGCGGCACGGGCCTCACCGGCGGCGCGCTACGCGACCTCTGCGCTGATATGACCGGCATCGACATATCGGAGAAAATGGTCGAGATCGCCCATGAGAAGGATCTCTACGAGACGCTCTTCGTCGCCGAGGTCGAGGATTTCCTCGACGACAACGACGAGGAAGCCTTCGACATCATCGCCGCCACCGACGTGCTGCCCTATCTCGGCGCACTCGAACCGCTGTTCTTCGGCGCCGCCGAGAACATAATGCCGGGCGGATTGTTCATCTTCTCCTCGGAAACCCTGCCTGAGGAAATTCTCGCCGGCCGCGCCTATATGGTCGGCCCGCACCAGCGCTTCGCTCATGCCGACGCCTATGTCAGAGAACGCCTGACGGCCACGGGTTTCGAACTCGTCGAGATATCGGATATCAACGTGCGCATGGAAGAAGGCCGGCCGACACCAGGCCATTTGGTGATCGCCCGGTATAATGGCTGACGCCAACACCTGGTAGATCGGCTGACGGAATACTTGCACGGTTGGCGAAGTATCTGTTGCGAAATGTGTCATGACCTGATAGTTAGTCGATCGGTAAAGTTTACCGCAACGATAGGAAAGGTCGCCGCATGTCGCTCGTGCTCTATGGGCATCCGCTCGCCTCTTTCTGCCACAAAGTACTTATCGCGCTTTATGAAAACGGCACTCCCTTCGAGAATCGCATCGTCGATCTTTCCGACGAAAGCTCGCGCGCCGATCTCTTTCGCTTCTGGCCGATCGGCAAGATGCCGCTGCTGCGGGACGAGGCGCGCGACAGCACCATTCCCGAGACATCGATCATTATCGAATATCTCGAGCAATATTATGCCGGCCCCGTTCGCCTGCTGCCGCCGGAGATCGACCGGGCGCTGCAGGTTCGTCTCTGGGATCGCTTTTTCGACCACTATGTCCAGGCGCCGATGCAGACCATCGTCAGCAATCGCCGGCGCCCCGACGGCACGGCGGACGAGATTGAGGTAGCCGCCGCCAGGGCGACACTCGCCACCGCCTATGCAATGATCGAAAAGCAGCTCGCCGACAAGCAATGGATATCAGGTGACGGCTTCACCATGGCCGATTGCGCCGCCGCCCCCGCCCTTTTCTATGCCGAAACGCTGGTTCCGTTTTCATCGGAACACCCGAACCTTCGCGGCTATTACGATCGGCTGCTGGCACGCCCGTCCTTTGCAAGGGCGTTGGATGAGGCCAGCCCCTACTTCAAGTTCTATCCCTACAAAGAGAGGCTGCCGGCCCGCTTCCGGGATGCGGCGGGATGATCGAAAGCCAGGCAAATCTCGACCGCATGTTCCATGCGCTTTCCGACCGCAGCCGCCGCGGCATGATCGACCGCCTCGGCCGTGGCCCAGCCTCCGTCACCGAACTGGCCGCACCGCTCGCGGTTGCCCTGCCGACGGTGATGAAACATCTGCAGGTGCTGGAGGAGAGCGGTCTCGTTCTCTCCGAAAAATCAGGCCGGGTGCGAACCTACCGCCTGCAGCAGGACGCGTTTGCCGCCGTCGAGCGCTGGGTGGAACAGCGGAAGATCCAATGGACGACCACCTTCGACAGGCTGGACCACTTTCTCGCCAATGAAACGGAGAGCCTTCCCGAATGACGACACGATCCGCCGAACACGCCACCCTCGTCATCGAGCGTCACCTGAAGGCGCCCGTCGCCCGCGTCTTCCGCGCCTGGTCGGTGCCAGAGGCCAAACGCCAATGGTTCGCATGCCATGGCGAGTGGGTGCCGCTGGACTACGGGCTCGATTTCCGCCCCGGCGGCACGGAAAGGAACTACGTCGCCGATACTGACGGCCTTCTGCACGCCTATGACGCCCATTATATCGATATCGTGCCCGATGCCCGCATCGTCTATGCCTATGAGATGAAGCTTGGGGAAAGCCGCATCTCCGCGTCTCTCACAACCGTTGCCTTCGAAGCCGCACCTGGCGGCACGAAAATGATCTTCACCGAACAGGTGGTATTCCTCGACGGCTACGCCGATAACGGTGCCCGCCTCCAGGGCACCGAGATCGGCCTCGACAATCTGGAACTCTTCCTCGAGCGCGAGGAAAGCCCGATCCACTGATCGCATGGCGCACAAAACTGAATCGTCTCGCATGAATCAAGTTTGACGCGATGCGTTTCAGGCGAAATAAGCCAAGCCTCAAGCGTTGCTTGCTTTCTTCCGCGAGCCGGCAGGACGAGCCGCGGCCCGCTTTGAAGTGTTGAGTGTGACAGCACCGCGAATGAGCGCCTTCAACGCCTCCTCGTCAACCTCATCGCCTTCGTGGAAATCGATGGCGCGCCTGGTATTGCCGTCAAGGCTGGAGTTGAAGAGGCTTGAAGGGTCCTCCAGCGAGGCGCCCTGGGCGAAGGTCAGTTTCACCACGCTCTTGTAGGTCTCGCCGGTGCAGATGATCCCGGCGTGCTCCCACACCGGAACGCCTCTCCACTTCCATTCCTCGACCACGTCGGGCACGGCCTGCTTGATGATAGTTCGGACCCGAGCGAGCATCTCGCCGCGCCAATCGCTCAACTCCTCGATTCTCGCATCGATCAAACGAGAAGGAGAGTCTCCGTCCTTCTCTTCGCTGGAGCCGCTCTTCTTCAGGGTTGCCGTGGCTTTATTCATCGATATCTCCCCTTCATCCCTTAAATGCTGATGGCCTAAGCGCCGTGCGTCTTTTCGAACGAACAAAGGACGCTCTAACGCTTAAATCTACGCGTCCGCTCACATTCGTTCGCCGGGCAATTGGCTTGCCTGTTCCACCCAGGCGGCGAGCTGGGCCTCGTCGAGTCGGTCTTCCTCATGAATGTGGAAGTAACGCACTTCCTTTTGTTTGGACTCGCCGGGCGGAACGGGACTGAGCGACGTGCCGCGGAAGAAAGCAACCTTGATGTATTTTGCGAAGCAATGGACACCGAGAAACCAGTCCTGCCCTTCCATGCCATAAAGGGGCGAGTTCCATTTGACTGCCTTGTGTACGTCGGGAACGGTACGGGTGATGAGCGCGTCGAGACGGCGCCCGACGTCGCTTTTCCAGCCCGGCATGGCGGCGATGTAGGCTTGCACGGGAGCGTCGCCGTAACCCTTGGCGATCTGAGGGTTGCCGCCCGAGAGAAGGGTCGGCTCCGCGGTATCAGGCTTGGCGGCTGTCTTCTTCGTGACCTTTGCCACGGCCTTGGATGTCTTCCCGGACATTGCCTTCACTCCTACCCTCCGCTGCGTCCCGCGCCGCGCCACCGGGTGGCATATGGCAGCGCGAACAGGTAGAGACCGGTGAGCAGCAGCAAGGTCAGCGGCAGCAAGGTCAGCGGCAGCAGCGCCGTGAGACCTACCCAGACGGACGATTTCTCCTGCACCATCGCGATGATATTAATTATGACGGCCAGCGTAAAGGCAATGGACAGCCAACGGTGGATCTGCCGAAGCCAGTTATTCCAATTCAAGGGACCCTCCTGCGAAAACAAGCGAAGCCGATGGTGTGATCCGTTTTGGCCGCGGCCTCACTCGATCCGCGTCAGGACCTGCTCGAGATTTGCGAAGAACTGCGGCCAACCGCTTTTGGCACCCCCGTAGGCCTGCCGCTGATCCGGCCGGAAGCCCGACTGCTCCATGCGCAGCTGCGTGCCCGCGCCCGTGGGCGTGAGAGTCCAGGTGACGACACTTTCGAGATCATAGGCAGCCCAGGTGTAAGACAGGGTTTTATTCGGCTCGACTTCCAGGACCTGGCAGTCGACCGAGCCCCAATCCGCGCTCAGCTTGAAACGCTGATCCACGATCGGCACGAAGTCGTTTTTCATCAGCCAGTCCGCAATCAGATGCGGCTGCGTGAGCGCGCGCCAGATCTTTTCCGGCGGAAAAGGGATCTCTCGTTCGACGATGACGGAACGGGTTTCGTTTGAAATTTCGGTCATTGGTCCATCCTTTTCAATAGATCTTCCAGCTGGTCGAACCGGTTTTGCCAAAAGCCAGCCATCTCGCTTGTCCAGTCGACCAGCGGCGCCAGCGCGCCGAGCTGGGCGCTATAATGTGTCTGCCGCCCTTCATGGCGGTCGCGCACCAATCCCGCCTGCTTTAGAATTCCGAGATGTTTCGAGACAACCGGTTGCGAGACCCCGGCCCGAGCCGTCAGAGCCCCGACCGTCTTCTCTCCTTCGCGGCACAGCCGTTCGAAAAGAGCCCTCCGGGTCGGATCGGCGAGCGTTCTGAAGAGCACGTCCTGGGTGTCCGACATCTACAATCCATACCTCGTTGGCTATGGATTAACGTATATCCATGGAGGTATGAATGAGTCAAGCTGAACGTAAAACGAATTGAGGAAAATAGTATTGCTAAATTTGGTGCGCATGGCAGCGCGCGTGGCAGAGATAGGTGAACTTCACATACCCAAGCGGCTATGCATTTTCGCCATTGGTCATGCATGCTCGCACCAATACGCCTCGCCTATGCCGAGGTCATGCAGCATCGCGAATCGCGCTAAGATCAATGGCCGCCGTCGGTGCCGAGAATCGCGGCAAGCAGCCGGCCTTCCAGCTCGGCGAGGCCAGGATGGCCGTGCCGGCGCGGACGCGGATAGGGAATGGCAAGATCGAGTGCGATCCGCCCCTCGTCGAGCACGATGACCCGGTCGGCGAGATGCACCGCCTCGCTGACATCATGGGTGACGAGCACTGCGGTGAAGCCGAGTTCGCACCAGACACGGTTGATGAGTTCCTGCATGCTGATCCGCGTCAGCGCGTCGAGTGCGCCGAGCGGTTCGTCGAGTGCCAGCACGCCCGGCCGGCTGACCAGCGCCCGCGCCAACGCCACGCGCTGCCGTTGCCCGCCGGAAAGCCGCGCCGGCCATTCCCCGGTCTTTTCGCCAAGCTGGACTTCGGCAAGCACGGCGTCGGCCGCCTTCAGCGCCGCCCGCCTGTCGATGCCGTCACCCAGCCCGACCACCACATTGTCGGCGACACTGAGCCAGGGCAGCAGCCGCGGCTCCTGAAAGACGATGCGCGCGTTCGGGCTCGCCTGCGCGCCGCCGGCATCCTCGAAATGCAATTCGCCGGCGCTCGGCTCGTCAAGGCCCATCAGGATGCGCAGCAGCGTGCTCTTTCCACAGCCGCTCTTGCCAATTACGGCAACGAACTGGCCGGCCGGAATATGCAGATTGATGCCGCGCAGTACGCGGTTGGCCCCAAAATTCTTTTCAAGTCCCGTCAGGCTGATCGCCGCGGGCGCACTATGGCCCACCGCGGGTGCGTTCTCACGCGCATAAGCTGGCTCTTCGGCGACGGCGTGAAAACGCTCATGCGCGATCGATGTCATGGCGTCTCTCCTATTTCTGATAGACCGGGTTCCAGGCGAGCAGCCGCCTCTCCAGAACCCGGGCGATGACATCGGCAAGCTTGCCGAGCACGGCATAGATGACAAGGGCGAGCACGACGACGTCAGTCATCATGAATTCGCGGGCATTGTTGGCCATGTGGCCGATGCCTGACGATGCGGCGATCGATTCCGATACGATCAGCGTCAGCCACATGATGCCGAGCGCATATCTGAGGCCGACGAAGATCGACGGCAGCGCGCCTGGAAAGATCACCTTGCGGAATAGCGTCCAGTTGCCCATGCCATAGACCTTGCCCATTTCGATCAGGTCGCGATCGACATTGCGCACCCCGTGATAGGTGTTGAGATAAACGGGGAAGAGCACGCCGAGCGACGTGAGAAACAGCTTCGATTCCTCCCCGATTCCGAACCACAGGATGACAAGCGGGATCATCGCCAGATGCGGAATGGTGCGCAGCATCTGCAGCGTCGTATCGGTCAACTGCTCGGAAATGCGCGATACGCCATTGGCAATACCGAACAGAAAGCCGATCGAACCGCCGACGAGAAGGCCGGCAAAGGCGCGGCCGGCGCTCACCAGCACGTCGTTCGGCAACTGGCCGGAAACCGTCGTTGACCAGAAGGCGAGGCCGACATCGGCCGGCGACGGCATAATGCGCGATGAGATCCAGCCGGCCGAGGAGGCAAGCTGCCACAACGCCACGATCGCCACCGGCACCAGATAGGGGGTCAGCTTGTCCAGGCCGGGCAGCGGCAGGCGCAAACCCGCCTTCCCGGCCTTTTCGGAAGCGACCGACCGTACGAACGGAGTATCGAAAGTCGACATGCATTGTCCTCGCGCTTATCGGGAGCAGGATGTCGCAAGCCGTAAGCGGCTCGCGACGGTGTCACGCTCGGCGTCTTCGTTCGAGCTCAGGAGCCGGAGACGACTTTCAGATTGCCGCCATGGCTGCCGCCTGCGAAGACCTGCTTGCGGCCGAACTCGTTGTTGAAGCCCAGGCGCTGCTGCTCGCGGGTGATGCCGAGTTCTGGGAAAAGCAGTTCGGCGACGCGATAGGCCTCTTCGAGATGCGGATAGCCGGAGCCGATGACCGTATCGATGCCGATCTCCTGATACTCGCGAAGGCGCGCAGCCACCGTCTTCGGCGATCCCACAAGCGCCGTGCCCGCACCGGCGCGCACCAGGCCGACACCGGCCCAGAGGTTCGGCGAGACTTCGAGCTTGTCGCGGCGCCCGCCATGAAGGGCGGCCATGCGCTTCTGGCCGACCGAGTCGGACTCGTGGACGAAGCGCTCCTGCGCCTCGCGGATCGTATCGTCGTCGAGATGGCGGATCAGTCGCTCGGCCGCCTCCCATGCTTCATCATCGGTTTCGCGCACGATGAAGTGCAGACGAATGCCGAAGCTCACCTCGCGGCCGCGTTCGCCGGCAGCCTTGCGCACCTTGGTGACCTTCTCGGCAACCTGTGCCGGCGGCTCGCCCCAGGTCAGGTACTTGTCGACACGGCCGACGGAGAAATCGATGCCGGCATCCGACGAGCCGCCGAAATAGAGCGGCGGGCGCGGGTTCTGCACCGAGGGAAAGCCGAGGCGCGCATTGGTCGCCTTGATGTATTTGCCGTCGAAGCTTGCCGTTCCCTTTTCCAGCAGTTCCTCGAAGACGGTGAAGAACTCTTCGGCATGGGCATAGCGCTCGTCATGCTCGAGATGGATGCCATCGCCGGCTAGCTCCGCCGGGCTACCGCCGACGACGACGTTGAGCAGCAGGCGGCCGTTGGAGATGCGGTCGAGCGTCGTCGCAAGACGCGCGTAATAGGCAGGCGATGCGGTGCCGGGACGGATCGCCACCAGGAACTGCAGCTTCTCGGTTTTGGCGGCAAGGGCTGCCGCCGTCACGAAGGATTCTTCGCAGGCAACCCCGGTCGGCAGCAGCACGCCGGAATAGCCGAGCCGGTCGACGGCCTGAGCGATCTGCGTGAGATAGCCGATCTCGGGCGCGCGGTTGAGATCAGAGGAGCCGAGATAGGTGCCGTCGCCCGATGTCGGGATGAACCAGAGGAAATTGATGGGCTCGGATGTGCCTGTATGGGAGGTGGTCATTGGAAGACGGTCCTTTAGCTGCGGAATTCGAAAATCAACTCGCGTGGTCGAGATAGCTCTCTGTCTGCCTTGCGTAGCGCCGCCGCCGCACAGATGCTTGGGAGGATCGTAGTGGGCGGGGCGGCAAGAAGGCCGGCTGTCTGTCTATGCGCGAGCATCTGAAATATCCCTGTCGATCGGATGGCAGCAGGCAGATGCCTTTCGGTGTCCGCTCGATCGCGAGGATATTGACATAGACTATCAATTAGATCGACAATATCAATTTACTATTCTAATCCGTTTTGGAGAATATTTTTCCGGTTCAGCGGCATGGAGGCCCTCTCCATGCCGCCTCGCGGAAATCTTGGCTCGGCCGGAAAATCAGCTCGCCTTGGGACGCCAGACGATATCGCCGGTCACGAGCTTCTTCGGCAGGATGCCGAGCCCGTAGAACTCGTCTGCGAGTGCTTGCTGATAGGCGGCGGCGGCATCGGTGATGGTCGAGACGCTGCCGAGATCGGCGCCCTTGCGTGTCAATGTCACGCGCGTCACGTCAGCTGGCACACCGGTAATTTCGGAAAGCTCCTTCACCGTTTCGTCGAGATTGCTCTGTGCCGACTTACCGACCTTGGCAAGCTCATCGATCACGTCGACGATCACTTGCCCATTAGCATCGGTAAAATCGCGATTGGCGAGGAAGAAACTGTAGGAGTCGACGATGCCTTCAGCGGTCGTGATGATACGAGTCTCCGGATCAGCTTCGGCAATCGCCAGATATGGATCCCAGATCGACCAGGCGTCGATACTGCCATTCTTGAAAGCGGCGGCAGCATCCGGCGGCGAAAGGTCGAGCTGCTCGACATCTTCGGGCTTCAGGCCTGCCTTGCGCAGAACCTTGACCGTTACATTATGCGCGCTGGAGCCGCGCTTGAAAGCGACCTTTTTTCCCTTGAGGTCTTCAAGTGTCTTGATCGACGAATCCTTGCGCACGAGGATGGCCGAGGCTGCCGGGCTACCCTTGTAGAGACCGACATAATAGAGCTGCCCGCCGGCCGCCTGGGCAAAGAGCGGCGGTACATCGCCGGTCGCGCCGAAATCGAGAGCGCCTGCGCCTAACGCTTCGAGAAGCGGCGGGCCGGAGGTGAATTCCGACCAGCTGACGGTAATGCCGTGATCGGCAAGCCGCTTTTCAAGTGCGCTGCGACGCTTGGCGAGCGCCAGCACGCCGTTCTTCTGCCAGCCGATACGGAACTCGCTGGCGGCAGCGCGTGCCGGCCTGACAGCCGGCAGGATTGCCGTGGCCGCAGCTGCTGCGAAAAGCCCGAGCGTTTGTCGACGTGAAATCATGACTTTCCCCTTTTTTTATGGTGTCGGGCCTGTCTTTCGGCTGGTCGACCCCGTCAGTGGTGAATTCCATGATGATGAAATCTATAATTTATATCGACAATTTTATTTGCAAGTTTCCGCCTTTGCTGAAATTTTGCAGCTCGGAAATCGCCCTTGAGCGGATTTTTTTTCGCGCGCCATATGCTGCCTACCATCCCGGCTCACTCCCGACCTTCCGCGGCCAGCCGCTCCCGGATGAAGGTGGGGCCACCTGTGAGACGCTTCGCAAGCAGACTTGCGGGATCGACCATGCGCCAATAGGGCGTAACCGTCGACACCGGCTCGCCCTTCTCCAGTGCCCCGAAGGATAGCTCGGCGATCGCACGCAAATGCCGCTGCATGGTCACCGGGCAACAGGCGTCTGCCCCGTATTGAGCAGCGAGACGGCGACGGAGAAGGCCGACGTCGGTGAGGACACCTTCCGGTGCCGATCGAATTTGCTCTGCGACCATCTGCTGCGATGGAATAAGCATCGCCTGCATTCCGCTGCGGCCTTTGCGCCGCGGCTTGATCGTCGGAATTTCGCTCATGTCACCTCCCGGAAACATAATGCCCTGTCGCTAATCTAGGGCTCGGCCGAACGGCGGCCAGCCTCATATGCGCCAATCGGAGGGAAGTCCGTCTTCACGGGCTTTTCTGCTCCCGCCGTTTCGGTTAATCCTCGGGCCTGCACTTCAGGAAAAGGATAGGACATATGGCAAAAGTCGCGTTCATCGGTCTCGGCGTCATGGGGTTTCCCATGGCGGGCCATCTGAAGACGAAAGGCGGCCACGATGTCACCGTCTATAACCGCACGCCGGCAAAAGCCGCCGCCTGGGCCGAGAAATTTTCGGGCCACGCCGCTCCCACTCCGGCCAAGGCAGCCACTGGAGCCGATTTCGTCTTCGTCTGCGTCGGCAATGACGAAGATCTCCGCTCGGTGACATTGGGTGAAAACGGCGCCCTGCACGGCATGAAGCCGGGTTCGGTGCTGATCGACAACACCACCGCCAGCGCTGAGATCGCCCGCGAACTTCATGCCGCGGCAAAGGAAAAAGGTGTCGATTTCATCGATGCGCCCGTCTCCGGCGGCCAGGCCGGCGCCGAAAACGGTGTCCTGACCGTCATGTGCGGCGGCGACGAGGCCGTCTTCGAACGCGCCAGGCCTGTCATCGACGCCTATGCCCGCATGGTTGGCCTGATGGGGCCGGCAGGCTCGGGCCAGCTGACCAAGATGGTCAACCAGATCTGCATCGCCGGCCTCGTCCAGGGACTTGCCGAAGCGCTGCATTTCGGCAAGCGCGCCGGCCTGGATATTGAAAAGGTCGTCGAGGTGATTTCCAAGGGTGCGGCCGGTTCCTGGCAGATGGAAAACCGCCACAAGACCATGAACGCAGGCAAATATGACTTCGGCTTTGCGGTCGACTGGATGCGCAAGGATCTCGGCATCGTGCTCACCGAAGCCCGCCGCAATGGCGCCAAGCTACCGGTCACCGCCGTCGTCGACCAGTTCTACGGCGACGTGCAGGCAATGGGCGGCAATCGCTGGGACACATCCTCGCTGCTTGCCCGCCTCGAAAAATGATCGACCCCTCCTCCGATGCGGCCGAACTGATCGCGCATCTCGAAACCCTGCGTTCGGAGGAGAATGTCGCCGCCATGGCGCGCTTCGGCATCGTTACCGATCACGCCCTCGGTATCTCCAATCCCGATATCAGGGCGGTCGCCAGACTGGCGAAGAAGGATCACCTCAGGGCAATGCAGCTCTGGCGAAGCGATATCCGCGAAGCCCGCCTGCTTGCCCTCTACACAGCCGAGCCGAAGCGGTTGACGTCTGAAGAAGCCCGAAATTGGGCCGCTGATTTCAACTCCTGGGAGATCGTCGATTGCGCCGCCGATCTCTTCGTTGAAGCCCGGCTGGATGAACTCATCTCAGACTTCGCCGCCGACGAGCGTGAATTTATCAGGCGCACCGCCTTCGCCATGATTGCCGGTGCCGCGGTTCACTTGAAGAAGGAACCTGATGCGACCATCCTCGCTTGGTTGCCGCTGATCGAGGCCCATGCCGACGACCCGCGAAACTTCGTGCGCAAGGCCGTGAATTGGGCCCTGCGCAGTATCGGCAAGCGCAATCTCGCCTGCCATGCGCCGGCCCTGGCACTCGCAAGGATCCTGGCGGAAAGCCCTGATAAAACCGCCCACTGGATCGGCAAGGATGCCGCCAGGGAACTGGCCGACGAAAAGCTGTTGGCACGGTTGAGATGAGGCGGGATGCCGGCTCGAATAACTAGAGCCTTTCCGGGTTAGATTGAAGCATTCTGTTGGCTCAAACGGAGTCGGATGGTTGGCCGGCCGGCGCGCGTCGTAGCCAAGCTCTACGGCCAAGCCGGCCGGTCGATCAGCCGGCCCGTTTCAGCCAACCCGAAGGGCCGGGCATCTTTCCGCCAGGACAAAGGCGATCGGCTCGGACGTACCCTGGGGTATGCCCGTCGCCAATCGCCTTTGCCCTGACGAAAACCTGCTCCGGCAGAATGCTTCAATCTAACCCGGAAAGGCTCTAAATCAATGCTGCCTGGATTTTTCGACCAGGAAATCGATCAGGACCCGCACCGCCGGCGGCATGCCCTTCGCTGTCGTGAAGACGATGTAGAACTGGCTCTCCTCCGACTGCCATTCCGGCAGCACCCGCACCAGCTTGCCGGCCTGGAGATCGGCCTCGCAGGCACTTTCGAGCAAAAGCCCGAAGCCGAGGCCGGCACGGGCTGCGTCGAGGATGGCGGTCATACTGCGGCAGGTGAGCCGCGGCTGATGCCGAATCACCTGCTTGGCGTCATTCGGACCGACCAGTTCCCAGGTGTGGAACGACACCCATGACGTCATCGCCAGCGTCGGCAGGTCCGCGAGTTCGTCCACACAATGCAAGTTGCCGGTACGTTCGACGAGCGACGGACTTGCGACCAGGATACGCCTGATACGGTCGAGCTTACGCATCGTCAGGCTCGTCTGCGTCTCCGGCTCGTTGGTCGCCCTCACCTCGAGGTCGATCCGTTCGTTGATGAGATCGGCGCGCCGCTCGGAGCCGATGATCTGCAGCTTGATCTTCGGATAACGTTCCAGGAATTCGGGCAGGATCCCCCCGATCGATATGTCGACGAGACCGAGCGGGCAGCCCATACGCACCACACCTTGCGGGTCGGACTGAGCCTCGCTGACGATCGATTTGGCGCGATCGGCCTCCTGCAGGATGGTCTGGCATCTTTCGTAGAAAGCCTGGCCGATCTCAGTCACCCGGAAGTGGCGAGTCGAGCGTTCTATGAGCCTTGCGCCAAGCCCTTCCTCAAGCCGGCTGACCCGCCTGCTGAGCTTCGAACGTGGTATTTTTAGATCGCGACTTGCAGAAGCGAAACCGCCGCTGGAGACGACAGCGGCGAAATAATAGTAGTCGTTGAGATCGTCCATAAGAACAAGCTATCCGAGAGTAGGAATGAATGCCGGCCCCCAGCAAGGGTTGTATCCTCTCTCCCAAAAAGCTGTGATCACATTGTCGGCATTGGATTTTCTTTTCGCGACCTATTGCGGCAAAGCCAGCCGACGCCGCATAGGCAGACAGACCAACAGCCGTCCGCACGATAATTCTATCGGTGGATCCAGCTCGTTTGAAAGATTGAAAAACGGAGTGCCTCGAGAGGCGAGGCTGGCAGATGCCGACGTGCGATACGCAACGTACCTGTTGGGTTCACCTCAAAAGGCGATTCTGAAAAACGGCATTGAAGACGGCGCTTCAAAAACGCTGCAAGGACGGTCCGGCAGGGAAGACCGGACCCGTCCCCGTAGCTGATCGGAGGTCACTCGGATCAGAAACTGATTTAAGTGCTCCCGGTCCGAAGACCGGGAGCATCCACTAAGTGGATTAGAACGAACGCTGCAGACGGAAGTAGCCCGTCGTGGAGTCGTCACCATCATCCGGATCGAGGTACTGAACCGAAGCCTTGGCGTAGAAGTTGTCGACGATCTGGTAATCAACCGTCAGACCGACCTTCCAGGCATCGCCGAGACCGTCGAAGTCATCCGGAACGGCCTTGTCGCCGCCGAAGTAGTTGCCGTAGTACTGAACGGCCGGCGTGATCTTCAGCTTGTCAGTTGCCTTGATTGCGTATTCGGCAGCAACAGCCCATTCAGCCGAAGAGTAGTAGGAGTTCGGGCCGGAAGAGTATACGCCGGCGAGGCCGAGCGTACCGGGACCGATGTCAACCGTGCCCATTGCACGGACAGCACCGTCTTCGTTGTCGACGTCATAGCCACCGGTGATCTGGTAGCTGAACGCACCGGCAGTGCCACCAACGCCGAAGGCAACGCCAACGTTGTTGGCTTCTTCGTCGGCCTTGTAGACGCCGTCTTCCAGTTCGTCGACGCTGAGGCCAGCGTAGAAGGTGCCGCTTTCATACTGATAACGGATGGAGTTGTGCAGCGTTACAACCGAGCCGATGTCGTCGGTTTCGCCGGAGAGACCATCGTCCCACCAGCTGTAGAACAGACCGGCGCGGAAGCCCGCGACGTCGAGGTAAGCGGAGTCGAGAATGGCGTCCTGATCGGTGGCGTTGTCAGCATTGAACTGCATGACGATGACGCCGGTCAGCGGACCATACTCGGTGTCGCTCTTGGCCGTGAACTGAACCTGACCGCGGGTGACGGCATCCCAGTCCGAATCGCCGCCGACATCTTCGCCAACGTTAACCTGGAAACGGATGTAGCCTTCGATCTTGAGGCAGGTTTCGGTGCCCGGGATGTAGAAGTAGCCGGTGCCGTAAGCGTCGCAGACGCGAACATATTCAACCGGTTCCGGCTCAGCAGCAACAATAGCGTCAGCTGCAAGAACCGGCGTCGATGCAGCAAATGCTGCTGCTGATGCAAGCAAAACCATTCTGATGTTCATTTACCAATCCATTCCTTTGTCGATCGGGGCTGGCTTCAGATCGGGTAGTCGATTTGAAGCCGGCCCAGTTTGAACAGCCATCTCGGCGTGCGGATCGATCGAACCGCCAAACCGTCATCACATACAAGGACCTATCAAGCAATTCTCGATACACGCCAGGTGGGCTCCTTCGAGCAACTTTCCCCGGTGACGTGATTTTTATACAACAACTTCAAATATTTAGGCGAAAAACACGACAAACGGCTCCGCGACGGAAATCCTCCATCGCAAGCCGCAAAACGCTACACCCCATCTGTCAAATTCTCCACCGCTCGACCCCCGTCGAACATACTGGTGAAGCGCATAAACTCTACCGCCGGCTAACAAGCACAAACAAGGCAGCGGTTTAGAACATGGTGTTCTGAATTCGATACCAATGAGACGAAATTATGACATATCGCCCCGTGGTTTCATCAACCATAACCCCGGAATCCTTACTAGGCTATTCACTTTTCCAGGAATTTGGGTCGATTTGAGCGTTTTTTTGCTATTTTTGAGGCTTTTTTGCAATCGCCGACCGCACTGGCCAAAACTTGGTTTTGCGGAACCGGCATTCCCGCTTGCGGCCAGAACACACCCAATAGGTATATCCCCGGTCAGACTCACGCGTGGTCCCAGTCTTCGGATTTGGCATTATCGCGTGCGGTCATGACCGCACGCTTGACCTCAATCCTCGTTGGATTTGGCATTGTCGAGAATCATGTAGTCGAGCGGCAGCTGCGTCGAATACTTGATCTGCTCCATCGCAAAGGCGGAGGAAACGTCGCGAATCTCAATCTTGGCGATCATCCGCTTATAAAAAGCGTCATAGGCGGCAATATCAGGCACGACGACTCGCAGGAGATAATCGACATCGCCGCTCATCCGGTAGAATTCGACCACTTCGGGGAATTCGGCGACCACCTCGGAAAAGCGGCGCAGCCATTCAATCGAATGGGTGGCGGTGCGAATCGACACGAAGACGGTGACCTTGGTGTTGACCTTCTCTGGATCAAGGATGGCGACTCGGCGCTTGATGACGCCGTCTTCTTCCATTTTCTGGATGCGCCGCCAGCATGGCGTCGTCGAAAGCCCCACTTTCTTGGCGAGATCGGCAACGGCAAGCGTCGAATCTTCTTGCAGAAGACGCAGTATTTTTCGGTCGAGGCGGTCCATGCGCACAACAGTCCTTTCGAATTATTTTCTTTGTATAACTCGATTCCGTGCAACTAAAAGAATTTTGTTTCAGGAAAGCAGCATTTTCGTCCGTTCCTGCAAGACCGGGAGCAATTCTTCCTCGAACCAAGGATTGCGCTTCAGCCAGCCGCTGTTGCGCCAGCTCGGGTGCGGCAGCGGCAGCACCGCCGGCGATCGGTTGGACAGAAAACAGTCACGCCATGCCCGCACCGTCTCGGTCATATTGTCCCGCCTTTCACCGGCCATATGCCAGGCCTGCGCATATTGGCCGATGACCAGCACCAGTTCGATCTGCGGCATGGCCGAGATCACCCTTTGCCGCCAGAACGGCGCGCATTCACGCCGCGGCGGCAGATCCGCGCCCTTGTCGTCGTAGCCGGGAAAGCAGAAGCCCATCGGCACGATAGCGAATCGGTCGCGGTCGTAGAAGCTTGCCCTGTCAACACCGAGCCATGATCGCAGGCGGTCTCCCGATGCATCGTCGAACGGCAGGCCGCTCTCATGCACCCGAAGCCCGGGCGCCTGCCCGGCGATCAGGATGCGCGCGTTCGATGAGATCACCACCACTGGCCGCGGCTCGTGCGGCAGCCGGTGTTCGAGGCCTTTTCCCGGTGCGTCTCGACAGATGCGACAGGAGCCGATCTCCTGCCGCAGCATCTCCAGCATGGCTTCGTCGCTCATGACTTTACTCCCATCCGACAGCCTGCCCGATAAAGCGCAGGACGCCGTCGAAACCGGAACTCTGGCGCGCATGGTCGCGCACATCGCGTGGCCGCTCGAAAGTCCCGGCCCAGAGGCCCGCCTTCTGGCCCTTTGCCTCGGCCTCCTCTTTGCCATAATCGCCATAAGAAATGGCCATGCCCCGGCGCACCATGGCGGCATTGATGTCGCCGCCCGCCCCGCTCCGGCAGACGACGAGCAGCCTGTCGTAGCGGTCGCGCCGGCTGCCCTGACAAACAGTTCCCGATGCCAGCACCATATCCTGCAGCGCCTCGCGCGCCGCGCGCCCGCAGGCCCAGGCCTTCCCCGCCCGCTCGCAGCTTTGGTTGAGCTCCGGCGCATCGATGCCTTCGAGGCGCAACCGTTCGCCTCCCAACGCCAGACTGTCACCGTCGGCAGCATGAAAGGCGCCGGCATGCTCGATTTTTGCTGCATCGTTGAGCTTGGCGGCGATCAGCGCCACGAGCACCAGCAGGGCAAAAGCGGTCACGCCGTCGCGAATCAGGCGCAGGCCCCGTGTCACGCTTTCGCCTCCTTAAAAAACAAATCCTTGGCAAAGATGGCAAACATCTTCTTAAGAATTGTCGGTTAAGCTCTTATCCACCCTGGGATGAAGTTTCAACGTGCACATGAGTACCGGCGTAAGCACATCGACCGACAAGATCATCGTCGACAGGTCGCGCAGCCACCGCAACAAGGCCGTTTCCAAGGCCGTGCGGCAGACGCGCGAACGTCTTCAGTCCGGTCATGCGTCAAATTCCTCCTTCGATCGTGACGTGCTCAACATGTATGTGGCATCGGTGCTGCAGAGCGCGTCGCTCATGCCGCTCTTCGTCGTCATCATCACCGCGCTTGGCGTCTATTTCACCCAGAACACCCAATTGCTCTTCTGGGCGCTGCTGACGCTCACCTGTCATACCGGCAATATCCTGCTGGCGCGCCGCGCCCGCCGGCAGGAAATCACCTCCGAGAACGCCCGCAAATGGCGCCGCCTGCTGCTCTCCGGCCAGTTCCTGCTCGGCTGCTGCTGGGCCGTCTTCGCGCTGCAAGGCTGCGACACCTGCGAGCCATCGAGTTTCATTCTCTATAAGGGCGCGACGCTGCTGATCGCGCTCTCCGTCACGGCGATGTCGAACTTCATGCTGACGCCTGCCGTGCTCGCCGCCTTCTCACCGGCGGTCCTGGCGCTCGCCGCCAAGAGCGGCCTGTCGCGCGACCTGCTCGAAATCAGCCTGACGGTGGCCTTCACCACCACTCTTGTCTTCTTCAATTATATCAGCGACCGGCTCTTCAAGTCGAACCTCAGGATTCTCTCATATCAGTCGGAGAAGGACGACCTGATCGCAGAGCTGGAAGTGGCGAAATCGATGTCGGACGAGGCTCGCCGCCGCGCCGAAGAGGCGAACCTCGCCAAGTCGCGCTTCCTTGCCTCCATGTCGCACGAGCTTCGAACGCCTCTCAACGCCATCCTCGGCTTTTCCGAGGTGATGTCGGCCGAAGTCATGGGGCCGCTCGCCAATCCGACCTACAAGGAATATGCCGGCGATATCCACCGCTCCGGCCAGCATCTGCTCGATCTCATCAACGAGATCCTCGACCTGTCGCGCATCGAGGCCGGCAAATACGAGCTGAGCGAGGAGGCGATTTCGCTTCTCGATATCACCGAAGATTGCATCGGCATGGTCCAGCTGCGCGCCCGCGCCAAGAACATTGCCATTTCGGACCAGTTCGAGCGGCAGCTGCCGGCCATCTGGGCCGACGAGAAGTCGATGCGCCAGGTGGTGCTCAACCTTCTCTCCAATGCGGTCAAGTTCACGCCGCAGGGCGGCGAGATCCACGTTAAGGTCGGCTGGACAGCTGGCGGCGGCCAGTACATCTCGATCAAGGACAACGGCCCCGGCATTCCGGAAGAAGAGATTCCCGTCGTCCTGTCGGCCTTTGGCCAGGGCTCGATCGCCATCAAGAGCGCCGAACAGGGTACCGGCCTCGGCCTGCCGATCGTCCAGGCGATCCTTGCCAAACATGACGGACAGTTCCTGCTGAAATCGAAACTGCGCGAGGGCACCGAGGTCATCGCCATCCTGCCCGCCAAGCGTGTGCTCCAGAGCCTGCCGGCCGTCGAGGAGGCTCACGCCGTTGCGCGCAAGCGCAAGAGTTTTGCCTGAATCAGCTAAAGAACAGCTGCTTTCCGAGGACGAAGCCGAGATAGAGGCAGCAGGCGGCAATCATGCAGGTTACCGCGAAGGAGCCGAGATCCTTGGCATGTTTGCCGACAATCGAAATCTCCGGCGAAATCCGGTCGATCACCTCTTCAACGGCCGTATTCATCGCCTCCATCGAAAAGAGCCCGAGAAACAGAAGCACCGCGACGACGATCTCGCCCGCAGTGGCTCCCACCAGCGCCAGCGCTGCGATCGAAGCGATGAAAAAACCGAGTTCCTGACGGAAGGCCGCCTCTTTCAGCACCCGCAGAAAGCCTGCCCAGGAATAGCTGGCGGCGGCGATGAAATGCCGAAGTCCGGTCTCTTTCGTCACCGCAGGCTTCATCAAGATGCCCTTCCTCTTCCTGTTGCATCAAACCGGGGAGCCTCCCCATCAATGAGCGAATACGCAAATACCGAATCCATTTGGGCGGCGCAAGCGAACGCGCGCGGATCGACGGCGCCCACTGCGGCCTTAATGCTTATTCGACACACCCGCCTGGGCGAAGGTCGCCATGCCGGAATGACAGGCGGCGGCCGCCTTGACGATACCGGCGGCAAGTGCGGCACCGGTGCCTTCGCCGAGCCGCATGCCAAGCGCCAGAAGCGGCGTCTTGCCGAGCATCTCGATTGCGCGAAGATGTCCGGGCTCGCCGGAGACATGGCCGATCAGGCAATGATCGAGCGCGGACGGATTGGCGGCCTTCAGGATCGCCGCCGCGGCGGTCGCGACATAACCGTCGATCAGCACCGGAATGCGCTCCATGCGGGCCGCAAGAATGGCGCCGGCCATCGCAGCGATCTCGCGGCCGCCGAGCCGGCGCATGATCTCCAGCGGATCGTCGAGATGGTCGCCATGCAGCGCCACCGCCTTTTCCACTGCCGCGATCTTGCGCTCCAGCATCTCGCCTTCCGAACCGGTGCCGGGTCCCACCCAGTCGCGCGCCGAACCGCCGTAAAGCGCATAGTTGATCGCCGCCGCAATCGTCGTATTGCCGATGCCCATCTCGCCGATGCAGAGCAGGTCGGTGCCGCCGGCGATCGCCTCCATGCCGAAGGCCATGGTCGCGGCGCAATCGCGCTCGGAAAGTGCTGCCTCCTCGGTGATGTCGCCGGTGGGATAATCGAGCGCCAGATCGAAGACTTTCAATCCGAGATCATAGGCGACACAGATCTGGTTGATTGCAGCACCGCCGGCTGCAAAATTCTCGACCATCTGTTGCGTCACCGTTGGCGGAAAGGGCGTGATACCTTGCCTGGTGACGCCGTGATTGCCGGCAAAGATCGCCACCAGCGGCCGGTTGACGGCAGGCGTGCGGCCCGTCCAGGCGGCAAGCCAGAAGGCGACCTCCTCGAGCCGTCCGAGCGCACCCGGCGGCTTGGTCAGCTGCGCGTCACGTTCGCGCGCGGCCACCAGCGCGCGGGCGTCCGGCCCCGGCAGGTCGCGGAGCAGGGTACGGAAATCGTCGAACGGCAGGCCTGAAACGCTCATCTGTGCGGTTTTCCTATAAATCCGGGTATTCTTGTTTTTTCCCCGCAAATCAGCTTCTTTGCGGATGGCAACTCTCTTAAAGCGGGCGGACGAGGCGAACAACTCCAAAAGCGCAGCCGCGACCATAAGCCGAGACCTCCGGCAGAACGAAACAGAATGAAGATCAAGGACTATGCGGTCGATACCGCCCGCGCCGTCGCCTTCCTCAGCCGCATTCCCATGCGGCAATCGCTGTTCAAGGGCTATGACGGCATGCTCGGCCCGCTGGTGCGCTCCTTTCCCTTTGCCGGCATCGTCATCGGCTTCATCCCCGCACTCGCCCTCTTCCTCCTTTTGGGGCTGCGCGCCGATCCGCTGATGGCAGCCCTGATCGCGCTTTCCGTCCAGGTCCTCGTCACCGGCGCGCTGCACGAGGACGGTCTGGCCGATACGGCCGACGGCATCGGCGGCGGCAAGAGCCGCGAACAGAGCCTGCTCATCATGAAGGACAGCCGGATCGGCACCTATGGCGCGATAGCCCTGATCCTCTCCTTCGCGATCCGCGCAGCCGCACTTGCCGCCATCGCCCGCCATTCCGCGCCGCTGGCTGCAGCCCTCGCCATTCCGGCCGTCGCGGCTCTCAGCCGTGGCGCCATTGCCTGGCACTGGCAGCGGTTGGCACCGGCAAAGGCCGATGGCGTGGCCGCCTCGACCGGCCAACCGGACGAGGCGGCGATGCAGTTTGCGCTCGCCTCAGCCGGCCTCGTCGCAGCGCTTCTGATCTGGCCGGCATTCGGCCTGCGGCCGCTGGTCGCAAGCCTGCTCGCCACCGGCATCGCAGGGTTTGCCTTCACCGCCTTCATCCGCCGCAAGCTCGCCGGCCACACCGGCGATACGCTGGGCGCCACGCAGCAAATTTGCGAGATCGCCACTCTTTGCGCCCTTGCCACGGCCCTTTGAAACTCCGATATATCCTCCATGCAAACACCCTGCATTCACGTCTGCTCGCTGGAACCCGCCACCGGATTTTGCGCCGGATGCGGCCGGACTCTTCGGGAAATCGGCAGCTGGATGAGTTATTCCGACACCGAGCGAAGACGGATCATGGCGCTGCTGCCGGCAAGGCTCGCAGGCGCCGCCACGCTGTCGAACCATATGAAAACGAGCCTCGCCGGTGAGTCGGAGCGGCCTTTATGATCCGTTTGACCGTCTTCCTCGTCGTGATCGGCATCGGCCTTGCCGTGCTGATCGTCAACAATGACAGCAGCCGCATCCTTGGCCTGCAGAGCGATGACTTCGGCCGCGTCGTCTATCTGCTGCCGATCGCGCTGATGCTGTCGGCCGGCATCTGGGCGAGCCGGCGCAGCGTCGGCGAAACGATGCGCCAGATGATGATCTGGCTGGTCATCATCCTGGCGCTCGTGACCGTCTACCTCTATCGCCAAGAAGCGCTCGGCGTCGGCAACAGGCTGCTCGCCGGCCTCCTTCCCGGCCGCGCCGTCGTCGTCACCACAAGCGAGGGCGGTCAGGAGATCATCCTGCACAAGCTGCTGAACGGCCATTTCCAAGCCGATGTCGCGGTCAACGGCCAGACGATCGAGATGCTCGTCGATACTGGCGCCAGCATGGTGGCGCTGTCGCGCGAAGATGCCGAACGGATCGGCATCAACCTCTCCCGCCTCACCTATTCCATGACTGTCATGACAGCCAACGGCCGCGGCCGCGCAGCACCCGTCACCCTCGACCAGGTGGCGATCGGCCCGATCGTCCGCAACAATGTCGCAGCCAGCGTCTCCGAGGACGGCCGGCTCGACCAGAGCCTTCTCGGCATGAGCTTCCTGGAAACGCTGGGCTCGCTGCAGATGCAGACCGACGAACTCCGCATGCGCGACTAATTGCGGCTCCACCGCTTTACGGCGACGACCGGATCTGGCAGCTTGAGCGCAAGAACAACAAGACCACAGAGACCAAAAAGAAACTCCTGCCGCATAATCCCTTAAATCGGAATCGATTTAAGGAATTTTGCAACAATTCAAAGTGCTGCAGCGTCCTTTGCGCATCTGAAAAGACGCGCGGCGCTGTAGTCTGGTGGCACCGCATGTTCGACCGGCCTTTGCCCAATGCGAGGCCTTGACCCATGGGTGCGACAGGAGTTTCGCAATGAATTCCCTCTGGCCGATCGTCATCGGCGGCATTCTGCCTGCCATTTTCTGGGGCATCACCGCCATCTTCCAGAAGCAGAGTGCGACCGCCGCCACCGGCTCCGCCGTCTATCTGATCGCCTTCGGCTCTGCCTGCGCGCTCGCCGGCGTGATCGCCGCACTGATCTGGCGCCCTGCCCCCTGGACCGCCGAGGGCCTTGGCTTTGCCGCCACATCAGGCGCTTGCTTTGCCGTCGGTACCGGCCTCATCAGCTTTACGCTCTTCACCTACGGCGTCCCCGTCTCGAAACTCGCCCCAATCTGGAGCTGCAACGTGCTGGTGACACTGGCAATCGGCGCCGTCTTTCTCGGCGAAGCCTCCGAGCTCGACATAATGAAGCTCGTCGCCGGCACCCTCCTCATCATCTCGGGCGCCCTTCTCG
The DNA here is from genome assembly GCF_057653455.1 of Rhizobium sp. CB2179. Taxonomy (NCBI): domain Bacteria; kingdom Pseudomonadati; phylum Pseudomonadota; class Alphaproteobacteria; order Hyphomicrobiales; family Rhizobiaceae; genus Rhizobium; species Rhizobium sp. CB2179. Next base: position 2,287,079 of record NZ_CM172781.1, read on the forward strand.
TCAGCAGCGCTTGACGGGAACTGGTGCGCCGCCACATGCTCCTGCGTTGCAGCGCCTTCTGCTTTGTTGATATCCTGCGTCCAGGCGCCTCTGCGCGCCGTACCGGAGCTCGACATGAACCCACGACAATTGAAGACATTCCTTGCGGTGATCCGGCACGAAAATCTCACACGCGCCGCTGCCGAGGTCAATCTCGCTCAGTCAAGTCTCAGCGACCAGATACAGGCGCTGGAAGAGGAACTGGGCGCAGAACTCTTCCTCCGCTCCCGGCAGGGCGTCGTCCCGACAGCGGCAGCTTCGGTCCTCAAGGCCTACGCCGAAGAGATACTGGCGCTGAACGACGAAGCAAAGGCCGCCGTCAGCGCCGCAGCCGGCAGTGCGGAGCAGTCCGTCACCTTGGGCACGCTCGAAACCATCGCCACCGAAAGACTGGCGCCGTGGCTGTCACTCTTTCGCGGGAAGAACCCAGACGTCGGCCTCAAGCTCAAGGTCGGCGGCAGCGGCGAATTACCTGCGCAATTGCAGCACGGCTCGATCGACGTCGCCTTCACCTTCGATCGCGGGCAGCAGGATGAGCGCTTCCTGACGCGCCGCATCTGCAGCGAACCGCTGGTGCTGATTGGCGGTCGCGATTCGCAAGCTCGGCTACCTGCAAGCCTCGCGGCACTGAGCACCGCCCCCTTCGTCGCCACCGAAACCGGCTGCGTCTACCGTCACCTGTTCGACACTGCCTTTGCCGAAGCGCAGATTGCAGCACCATCAATCGTCACCGAAGCCGACAGCATCGCGACGATCATCCGGCTCGTCGCATCCGGCACCGGTTATGGCCTCGTGCCGCGCCTTGCGGTCGGCCCGGCCGCAACACGGGGCGACGTCGTCGAACTGCCATGGCCGGGCAATCCACCTGCCGCTTCACTGGTGATGATGTGGCGGCGCAGGCGCGTGCAGCCGCCGGCGCTTACCCTCCTGCTGCAATCGGCAAGCGAAGAACTCTCGCCGCTCAGACCAGCCGATGCCCGCCTTCGACATGCAGGATAGTGCCTGTCGTGAAGCCGTTGCCAATCAGGAAGCGGATCGCATCGGCAATATCATCGGGCCGTCCAACGCGTCCGGCCGGCAGGCGCTGTGCCATCGCATCAAGCGTTGCCTGCTTGGCCTCGCCCGCAACGAAGCTCCAGATCGGCGTATCCACCCATCCGGGCGACACCGCGTTGATCCGGATCGGCGCCAGCTCGATCGCCAGCGCCCTGACCAGGCCTTCGAGCGCCGCATTGACGGCTGCGACCACCGATCCACGCGCCGCCGGCCGGTAGGCCGCGATACCTGACGTATAGGTGATCGATCCTGACGGCGGCAAATGGGCGGCACCATATTTCGCCAGCAGCAGTGGCCCGTAGAACTTGCTCTCGACCACCCTTTGCGCCGCCGCAAGCTCGATCGAAGGCAGCAACTGATAGGCGCCTTCGATATCGGCCGCCGTGCTGACGATGTGATCGACCGGCCCACTATTGCGGAACAGCGCCGCGACCTCTTCCTCGCGCGATATATCGACGGCAACCGTCGCCAATCCAGGATGCTCGCCGAGATCGCGGCGAGCCGCCATGAGCTTACCTTCGCGGCGTCCTGCGATCGTCACCGCCGCCCCTTCCCCGAGCAACCGCGCCGCAAGCGCCAGCCCCATTCCGGAACTGCCGCCAACAATAATGATCCTCGCGCCTTCGATCCTGATATCCGTCATCTGCCATCTCCTTCTCGGCTGATGCAGCAGATGCCTCGGATCAGAGCGAAAGAAAAACGGAAGAAACCGATGGCGTCATCGGGTTTTCCGATGGCGCGTGTTCGGGTGATTGATCAGTTCCGCAGCCGGTAGTCGGTCTTGAAGATCCAGGCGAGCGTTCCCAGGCAGATCACCAGGAACACCGTGATCATCGCCAGGCTGATCGCCGGGTTGACGTCGGCGATCCCGTAAAAACTCCAGCGGAAGCCGCTGAAGATAGGGCACCGGGTTGAAGTGGCTGGCGGCACGACTCGGCGAAGCCTCCGAGCTCGACATAATGAAGCTCGTCGCCGGCACCCTCCTCATCATCTCGGGCGCCCTTCTCGTCAGCAGCGCCTGACGGAAAACTGGCGCAATGCGCTCAGTACGAGATGAGGACTTCACCGATCCTCGGGCGTTGCCTTGCAACCAGCAGAGTCGTGACACCAGAGTCAGCCTCACCGGACAAAATATCGACGGTAGCACGCCGACCGAAGAACTCGATCCGTGATCGCAAATTCCGGAAGGAACAAGAATTGGGCGAGCAATAGATGCTCAATTCACCATGCGCCTCTGAGCCCGAAAACACTGTAATTGCAAGATTAATGCCGAGATCGTCATGCTTGGCGAGACTGCATGTGTCGTCGGGAAGGCATGACACCTCGGCAGAGAAAGGCTCCTTTCCCTCGACCACCACAGCAAAGGTAACCTTGATGGGATGGGCGGCCTCCTGCGATGGGCCTTGCTGCGGTGCTAGGTAATAGATGGATGCGATTGCGAGGCATCCAAGCACATTGCTGCTGACCATCAGATTGCCCCATGACCGATGACCTCTTGCTGAGCAATCTTTCATGTTGAAATTGCGGCACTTCCTGAGGGCCGGATCAGTTGCGCAGCCGGTAACCGGTCTTGAAGATCCAGGCGAGTGTTCCCAGGCAGATCACCAGAAACATCGTGATCATCGCCAGGCTGATCGCCGGATTGACATCGGCGATCCCGTAAAAACTCCAGCGGAAGCCGCTGACGAGATAGAGCACCGGGTTGAGGTGGCTGACCGCCTGCCAGAAGGGCGGCAGCATGCTGACCGAATAGAAGCTGCCGCCGAGAAAGGTCAGCGGCGGCACGACCAGCATGGGAATGAGGTTCAGCTGTTCGAAATTGCCGGCCCAGATGCCGATCATGAAGCCGAACAGGCTGAAGGTAATCGCCGTCAGCAGGAAGAACAGGATCATCATGAAGGGATGCTCGATCCTGACGTCGACGAAGAGATTGGCAGTCAGGAGAATGATGAAGCCGATCAGCATCCCCTTGGTCGCCGCCGCCCCGACATAACCGAGCAGGATCTCCGTCATCGCCACCGGCGCGGAAAGTACCTCGTAGATCGTGCCGGTGAATTTCGGGAAATAGATGCCGAAGGAGCCGTTGCTGATGCACTGGCCCAGCAGCGTCAGCATGATCAGGCCGGGTGTGATGAAGGCGCCGTAGGACACGCCCTCCACCTCCTGAATGCGTGATCCCACAGCGGCGCCGAAGACGATGAAATAGAGCGAGGTCGAGATGACAGGCGAGATGACGCTCTGCAGCAGCGTGCGGCGCGTGCGCGCCATCTCGAAGAAATAGATCGATTTGACGGCCTCGATGTTCATTTTTCCGCTCCCACCAGCGCCACGAAGATGTCCTCGAGCGAGCTTTGCCGCGTCGAGAGATCCTTGAAATGGATATTGTTCTCACCGAGCCGGGTCAGCAGGGCCGCGATGCTTTCCTGTTCGTTGCCAGCGTCGAAATCATAAGTCAGCCGGTTGCCGTCTGCTTCCAGCGTCAGCCCATTGCCGGCAAAACAATCCGGCAGGCGGCTGAGCGGTTCGGTGAGATCGAGGATGAGTTGCTTGCGGCCGAGCTTGGCCATCAGCGCCGCCTTGTCCTCGACGAGCAGCAACTTGCCGCCATTGATGACGCCGACACGGTCAGCGATTTCCTCGGCCTCTTCGATATAGTGGGTAGTCAGAATGATGGTGACGCCGGAGGCCCGAAGCTCTTCAACGACATGCCACATGTCCTTGCGCAACGTCACGTCGACGCCGGCGGTCGGCTCGTCGAGGAAAAGAATTTCCGGCTCATGGGAAAGCGCCTTGGCGATCAGCACCCGCCGCTTCATGCCGCCGGAGAGCTGGCGCAGCATATTGTCCTTCTTGTCCCACAACGAGAGCGCGCGCAGCACCTTCTCGATATGGGCAGGATTGGCCTTCTTGCCGTGCAGTCCACGCGAAAAGCTCACCGTATTGAACACCGTCTCGAACTGATCGGTGGTCAGCTCCTGCGGCACCAGCCCGATCATCCCGCGGGTGGCGCGGAAATCCTTCACGACGTCGTGGCCAGCAACCAGCACCCGGCCGCGGCTCGGATTGGCGATGCCGCAGATGATCGAGATCAGCGTCGTCTTGCCCGCACCGTTCGGCCCGAGCAGCGCCAGGATCTCGCCCTTCTCAACGTCGAGATTGATGCCTTTCAGGGCCTCGAACCCATTGCCGTAGGTCTTGGTGAGGTTCTGAACGGAAATGATGGGGGTCATGCAGGACTCTTGTGGATTCTCGAGGTCTTTCGGCCCGCTATATAGTTCCTTCATGACGCTTTGACATCCTTGGGAACGTGAACACTGCATTCGCTCCAGGCCAACACACAGTTGGCCTGCTGGCGCAAGCGGCCCTCTGGCGCAGGCGAAGTAGCCGGCATCGGGTCTTTGCGATACGAAGGCAGCTCGCCGGTGAAAGAAAGGCGGCAGTCGGTTTCAGATGTCATCATCCGGTGATGTTCGTGCCCGATAAGAGGGCCGAGGCCAGCACCGGCATCCGCCCCGCCGCCCACCCTTTGCGGAGCCGTCCGGGTGTTCTCGATGCGCCCATTTTTCGCTGTCTCGGCATGTAGTCAAAGTTATTGTTCAGTCACGAAATGCTTGGAACCGGCCAGTATCCCCTGTCCAGCCGCGTTCCGTCTTAGCCGGCCCTGCGCCGGCTTTCTTTTTATGTGCCTCTTCTCCGCCCCTCGCTCTTTCCATGATCCACTGTGGATGAAAGCGACTAAGGGTGCACCCTTCACAACTCATCGTAATTGAACCAGTCAAAATCCGCGGCCTTCGCCCGGCCCGACGTATCGAAGGCAAACACGCCGGCGAAAGCGCCGGTGAAGGAGCCGTGTTCGCCGCGGCCGCCTTCGTCGGAAATCACGCCGGCGTCGAGGACCGGGCCGATCGGCTGCCAGGCGCCCTTGCCTTCGGTCTGCCAGAAGAATTGCAGGTCGTTCTCGCGGATTTCCATGGCAAGCTGGACGCGGCCATCGGCGGCAATCGAAACCCCGCTGTCGGCGGGAAAGCTCAGCCGGCCGTTCGGGTAGTCGCCGTTGCAGGAGAGGATCGTCACGCAGCGGCCGAGTGTTTCGTGCAACGTCACCGCGACGGCGTGGAATTTGTGGCGGTTGTAGTAATGCGTCAGCCCCGCAACCTGCTGATAGGTGTCGGGCGAGAAGTCGATCACGGTCTCGGCGCGGAAACTGTGATGCTCCTGGCGGCGGGCAACCAGCGACTGTTCGAACCAGGAGCCGATGCTTTCGCGCGCAATCAGGCGCAGATGGCCGGGACGATCCGTCAGGTTGAAGATGCGCGCGGGCTCTGGCGTGCGCAGCCATTGGAAATCGGCGGGCAACGTGCCGCCATCGAAGCTGTATTCGCTGCGCATCGGCTTTTCCACCGGCGCCGCGCCAAAGAGGCCTGGCACATCGACATCGGGCACCGAGGTGCCGTTTTCAAGATAGAGCCAGTCATCGTCGCGCCAGACGCATTTCTGCAAGGATGTCTCGCGCCCCAGCGTGCAACGTCGTTTCGGCGGTAGCGGCCGGCCGCAGAGATGGGTGTGATAGGCCTCGCCCTCCGGCGTTTCGACATATTGGCCATGACCTGCCCGCTGTAATACCGCGCCTGGATGATCCTTGGAGGTGATGAGATGCATGTTCGGATGCATCTCATAGGGCCCGTCGATATTACGCGACCGCGCCATGGTGACGGCATGGTCGTAGCCGGTGCCGCCCTCGGCGGTGGTCAGATAGTACCAGCCATTGCGCTTGAAGAGATGCGGGCCTTCGACGAGGCCGAGCGGGCTGCCGGCGAAGATGTTCTTGATCGGCCCCTTCAGCGCCTTTGCCACCGGATCCCATTCCTGCAGCAGGATGCCGTCGAAGGCCGGCGATTTCGGCGAGCCGCCATAGCTTTCGGTGCGGTGGTTCCACTGCATGTTGACGAACCACTTGCGGCCGTCATCGTCGTGGAAGAGCGAGGGATCGAAGCCGGAGGAATTCACATAGACCGGCTCGGACCAATCGGCCTCGATCGTAGGTGCCGTGACGATGTAGTTCGGCGCATCCTTGAAATTGCCGTCGTAGCGCTTGACGTCGGTATAGACCAGCCAGAACTGCCCGTCGGCATAGGACAGGCACGGCGCCCAGATGCCGCAGCTATCGGGATTGCCGCGCATGTCGAGCTGCGATCTGCGCTCCAGCGGCCGGCGCACCAGCGTCCAGTTCACCAAGTCGCGCGAATGGTGGATCTGCACGCCGGGATACCATTCGAAGGTCGAGGTGGCGATGTAATAATCCGCGCCGACGCGGCAGATCGACGGATCGGGATTGAACCCGGGCAGGATGGGATTGCGGATCATGACAGGGTCTCCTCCGACCGGCGGTGCTTTGCTGTACGTACATCAGATCATAGCAGAAAAAGGCCCGGAAGACTTGCCTCCGGGCCTGAGATGACTATTCGCGTTCGGCGGACTTGGCCCAGAGGTTGATGTCGGCCTCGCGGGCATAGACGTCGATCTCAGCCAGTTCCTCGACGGTGAATTCGAGATTGTCGAGCGCCTTGACGCAATCGACGATCTGCGACGAGCGGCTGGCGCCGATCAGAGCCGAGGTCACACGGCCGCCGCGCAGTACCCAGGCGATCGCCATCTGCGCCAGCGTCTGGCCGCGCCTTTCGGCGATCTCGTTGAGCTTGCGGATATTGTCGATAATTGAAGGGCGGATGTAGTCGCGCTTGAGAAAGTGGTTCTGCGCCGCTCGGCTGTCTTCGGGAATGCCGCCGAGATATTTCGTCGTCAGCATGCCCTGGGCGAGTGGCGAGAAGACGATCGAGCCCATGCCGACCTCATCCAGCGTATCGAGCAGCCTGTCGTCCTCGACCCAGCGGTTGAGCATCGAATAGCTCGGCTGGTGGATCAGGCACGGCGTGCCGAGATCCTTCAGGATCTTTGCAGCTTCGCGCGAGCGCTGCGAATTATAGGAGGAAATGCCGACATAGAGTGCCCGGCCGGAACGGACGATATGGTCGAGCGCGCTACAGGTCTCTTCCAATGGCGTTTCCGGGTCGAAGCGGTGCGAATAGAAGATGTCGACATAGTCGAGGCCCATGCGCTTCAGGCTCTGGTCGCAGGAGGCGATCAGATACTTGCGGCTGCCCCATTCGCCGTAAGGGCCGGGCCACATGTCGTAGCCGGCCTTGGAGGAGATGATCAGCTCGTCGCGAAGCCCGACAAATTCGGTGCGCATGATTTCGCCGAAGGCGGTCTCGGCGCTGCCGGGAGGCGGGCCGTAATTGTTGGCGAGGTCGAAATGGGTGATGCCGAGGTCGAAGGCCGTGCGGCACATGTCGATTTTGCGGTCATGCGGCGTGTCGCCGCCGAAATTGTGCCAAAGGCCGAGCGAGACGGCCGGCAGCTTCAGGCCGGAACGGCCCGTGCGGTTATATTTCATTTTCGAATAGCGGTCTGCGGCTGGTTGCCAGCTCATCTGAATGTCTCCTTGATAAAATAGCTATATGGTCGTCATGCGACATTATCGGCCCAAGAGATTGCCGACACCTGCCTCTCATCCGGCTGCCGCCACCTTTGCCTGGGTCGAGCCACGTGTCTCGACCCGCCCTTCGGACCCCCGTAAACGGGGCGAAGGGACATGCCGCGCCGTCTTCCTCAACCTCAACCTCGACGCTGCGTTTGGCACGTCCCCTCTCCCCGTTTTTTTTACGGGGAGAGGGTTAGGGTGAGGGGCAGCCATCGGCGCGAACCGCACAGCCGTGGGACAGGCCCGAGGTTGACGAAACTATTGTAACAAGCGCGCCGATACGGCAAGCCCAAGGCGCGCGTGCTCTCTACTTCAGAAGCGCCTGCGCTTCTTCGATGCCGAGAGCCGCCGGCTGCGTGCAGGTCGTGGTCAGGTCGATGAACCGGCCCTCCTCGCCCGATTTCAGGATCGAGGTCATGACGTCGACGCCGTGCAGCGTGCGGTCGAGCGAGCAGCGCGCGTCGCGTCCCTCGATCAGCGACATCGCCATGTCGGCAAGGCCGGCGGTGCGGTAGTTGGCGCGCGATCCGTTCGGGCTTTCCTGGTTGATCTTGCCGAACGGATGCTCCCAGGCATCGAGCGGCTTGATGTCCTTGTCGCGGCCGCTTGCCTCAACGGTGCCGCCGAAGAAGTTCGGGTCCGGCACGTAGAGCGAGCCGTCGGTGCCGTAGAGCTCCATATTGGCATGCCGATGCGACCACACGTCCCAACTCGCCGTCAGCGTCACGGTGGCGCCGTTGACGAATTCGAGCAGCGCCTGGATCGTCGTCGGCGTCTTGACCGGGATGATCTCGCCGTTGCGCGGCTGGCTGGTGATGGTGCGGGTGGGCGACGCCATCGAGGTCATGCCGCCGACACGTCTGACCGGGCCGATCAGGTTGATCAGGTTGGCGATGTAATAAGGGCCGAGATCGAGGATCGGGCCGCCGCCCGGCAGAAAGAAAAAGTCCGGGTTCGGATGCCACATTTCCATACCAGGGCTCATCACGTAACAGGCGCCCGAGGTCACCCGGCCGATGCCGCCGTCATCGATGAACTTGCGGGCGAGCTGATGGGCGCCGCCGAGGAAAGTGTCGGGCGCGCAGCCGACGGCAAGGTTCTTTTCTTTGGCAATGCGGCGAAGCTCCTCGCCCTCTTCCACTGAGAGCACCAGCGGCTTTTCGGAATAGACGTGTTTTCCGGCCTCGAGGATCGCCTTCGATACCCGGAAATGCGCATCCGGGATCGTCAGATTGACGACGACGTCGATCTCGTCATTGACGAGAAGCTCGTCGATCGTCTGCGCTTTGACGCCATATTCCTTGGCGCGCGCCTCGGCCGCCTGCGCGTTGATATCGGCGCAAGCCAGCACCTTAAGCCCCTTGAAGAGCGGTGCCAGCGAGAAGTAGGTGGTGGAGATGTTGCCGCATCCGATGATGCCGACGCCAAGTTCCCTGGTCATGATGAAGCCTCAGTAGGTCTGGAAGGATGCGATCGAGCGGCTGATATTGCGGTCGATGTCATTCGGGTTATCGTGTTCGACGACGTAGTGCTTGGCCTTGGTGGCGCGCAACGCTGTCATCAGCCTGGCCCACTCGACCTTGCCGTGACCGACATCGGCCCATCCGCTCTCATCCGTCGCTTCGCCGGCCGGTGCGATGTCCTTGACATGCACGGCGGTGATGCGCGGTCCGAGCTTCTCGATCCAGGCGAAGGGATCGGCGCCGCCGCGGATGACCCAGGCGATATCGGCTTCCCAGGAAATGTCGGGCGCGCCTTCGAAGATGTGCTCGATCGGCCGCGAGCCGTCCTGCAGCTTGAAGAATTCGAAATCATGATTGTGCCAGCCGAATTCGTAGCCGGCAGCCTTGTAAGGCTTGCTGATTTCCTGCAGGCGCTTGCCGAAGGCGGCCCAGCCGGCAGCGTCGGATGGCCGTTCCTCGGCCGCCAGATGCGGCGCATAGATCGAATCCATGCCGAGGATCTTGGCAATGTTCAGCGACTTCTGAACTTCCTTCTCCAGGAAATCGGGGCTGAAATGGCCGCTCGCCATGACCAGGCCATTCTTGTCGAGTTCAGCACGAAGGCTCTTCAGCCCGGCATCGTCGAGATCGGCATAGATACCGCCGAAGCCCTCGACTTCGGCATAACCTGATTTGCCGAGCTTTTCGAAGATCGCCGAATAGGGCTGGAAGTTGCGGGCGCTATAGAGCTGGTAGCTGAGTTTCGTCATCATGTTCTCCTTGGGCCTCGTGCCCATTCTTGCAAGATCAATCCGCCGACTGGCAGGAATACAGGTCGTAGAACCGGAACTCCGGAAGCGCGCCACGATCAAGCGGCCGTGCCGGGGTAAAGGTGATGCGGCGGCTCTCGCCGGCCGCAAGATCGAAGGCGTTGTCGGAATATTTGCCGTCGGTCTCGGTTTCGATCATCACGAAAAGCGCAAGTCCCCTAGCGGTGACGTTTATGTCGACGGAGCCATTCTCCTCGACATAGTCGTGGGTGACTGTCAGCCCCGTAGGTTCCAGCTCCAGCGCCTTGTAGGTACCGTTGACATGGTGCCCCTCGCCGCCTGTGCCGTTCGACGCGGTGAAACGCCAGGCAAGCAACGTTCCCTCGGGAATATCGGAAACGTCGATGCTCGTGGCAGTGACGGCCGCATCCGGCGAACATATGGCCCGTACGTCTCTCAGGTGTCGGCGCTCGCCCTTCGTCGTCAGCAGCGAGATCGAAAGGTCGACACTGACATCGGCAAGCGTGTCGTTGACCAGCGAGAAACGGATCGTCTTGCCGTCGTCGGAAGGAATGGCCGCGACCGCGACCGGCTGGAAGAAGCGCTTGACGAGATAGTGCATCGCCTTCCAGCGGCCGCCATAGTCGAGGCTCGACCAGGAGGCGACCGGCCAGGTGTCGTTGAGCTGCCAGTAGATCGTGCCCATGCAATGGGGTTTGAGCGACCGCCAGTATTCCACCGCCGTCTTGATCGCCAGCCCCTGCTGGATCTGGGAGAGATAGACGAAGTTCGGAAAATCCTTGGGGAAACGGAAATAACGGAACATCGTGCCGGCGATGCGCTCGTTGCCGCCGGCATTCTTCTGGTGCAGCTCCATGACCGGGGAAGCGACGTTCATGTCCTTCTCCTCGGCATAGGTCCTGATCACAGGCAGCGAGGTATAGGACTGGAAGCCGAATTCCGAGCAGAAGCGTGGACGCACCGAGCGGTAATTGTCGAACGACTTGTTCTCGTGCCAGACCGACCAGTAATGCATGTCGCCGGATCCGTCCGCATGCCAGGCATCGCCGAAATCGAGATAACCGGAAGCCGGGCTCGACGGCCACCAGAGCGCGCCGGGCAGCGCCTGTTTCACTGCCTGCTCGATGGTGCGGTTAAGGCGATCATAGGAGACGAGATAGCGGTCGCGGTCCTTTCTCGATTCCTCGAACCAGGTGAGCGCCCCGACCAGCTCATTGTCGCCGCACCAGAGCACGATCGAGGGATGCGAGGAGAGCCGGCGCACCTGGTAATCGACCTCGATCGTTACATTGTCGAGGAAGTCTTCGGTCGAGGGGTAGAGGTTGCAGGCGAACATGAAGTCCTGCCAGACCATGAGGCCCAGCCGGTCGCAGAGATCGTAGAAATGATCCTGCTCGTAGAAGCCGCCGCCCCAGACGCGGATCATGTTCATGTTGGCGGCTTTGGCCGATTGCAGCAGGTCTTCGGTCTTCTCGGGCGAAGACAGCGAAAACAGCGCGTCGGCCGGTATCCAGTTGGCGCCGCGGCAGAAGATCTCGCGGCCATTGACCTCGAAGGCGAAGCGACTGCCTGATGCATCCGGCGTGGTGATCAGCTCGATGGTGCGAAGACCGATCTGCTTGGTCACCTCATCAGTCGGCAATTCGACGGAAAGCCTGTAGAGCGCCTGCTCGCCGCTGCCGGAGGGCCACCAGAGGCGCGGATTGTCGATATGGAAGAGGTGGTTGACATGCGTCTCGCCGTTGACGCCGACATCCAGGCGCACCCGCTCGCCGTCGAGGTCGAAATAGACCTGGGCAATGTCTGGCCCCTTTGAAAACAGCGTTGCCGTCACTTTGAGGTCCACCGAGCCGTCGTTATTGTGGGTCTGGCGGGTGACCACATGTTCGATGCGCGCGGTTTCGAGCTTCTTCAGCGCGATCGTCCCGTAGAGGCCGAGCGGGGCAATGGCAATGTTCCAGTCCCAGCCGAAATGGCATTGCGGCTTGCGCAGCATGTTGCCGTCGGGGATCGGCGAGTTGCCCGTGCTGTAGGGGATGTAGAAGGGCTGCTGCTTCTGTCGCGCAGCGCCGACAGCGACGTTGGAGGCGAAGACGATGCGGATGCTGTTGTCGCCTGATTTCAGCATGCTGGAAACGTCAGGACGATAGCGGCGGAAGCTGTTGTCGGCTTCGAGCGCCAGAAAACCGTTGACGTGGACGCTGGCAACCGTGTCGAGATAGTCGATATCGAGATACCAGTCGCCCTCGATCTCCTGAAGCGTGAAGCTGCGCTCGACTGCCCATTCGCGCTCGGCGACCCACTGCACCTTTTCCTCGTTGCGGCCGAAATAGGGATCGGGGATCAGGCTTGCGCGGTGGAGCGCGGTGTGCACATCGCCCGGCAAGATGATCGCAGTGCGGATCTCGCCGTCGACGGAGGCAAGCTGCCACGAACCGGAAAGGTCGATGTTGGGAGTAGTTGATCGATGCGTCACGATATCGTTTCCGATTTACGTTTTTGAAAGAGACGGCGCATGGTCGTCGTCCGGTAGCTGTCGTTCGTCAGGGCTCCTACCGCCCGCCTCACTCTCCGTCATCCTCGGGCTTGACCCGAGGATCCACACCGCATCCACCAGCAGCAACGGGCATGGATCCTCGGCACAAGGCCGAGGATGACGGAGAGTGGGGTAGGCCCTCTCGCCGAATTCGCCGCCGCCCGCAGAACCTTCTAAAGACGCAGCTCGCTTTCGGCATCGAAGACCGAGGCGACCGTCATGTCGAAGCTGAGCTTCACCTTGGCTCCGACGTTGAAGCGGCGTGCGCCGTTGACACGTACCGACATCGTGTGACCGGCATGTTTCAGCCACAGCAGATTGTCCGCGCCCATCGGCTCCTCGATATCGACGGTGGCGTCATGTTCTTCGCCGCCGGTATTCTCGTTGACCTTGATGTGTTCCGGACGAACGCCGAGCACCACTTTGCGGCCGGGCTGCAGCGTCTCGCCAGCGTCGTAGTCAGCGAGCGAGAAAATGACGCCATTGGCCGAAAAGGCAATGCCGTCGCCTGATTTGATCAGCTCGCCGTGCAGGAAATTCATCGACGGCGAGCCGATGAAACCGGCAACGAACAGATTGCGCGGCCTGTTGTAGATCGTCGTCGGATCGTCGAGCTGCTGGATGATGCCGCTCTTCATGATGGCGATGCGGTCGGCAAGCGTCAGCGCCTCGATCTGGTCATGGGTGACGTAGATCATCGTGTTCTTCAGCGACTGGTGCAGGCGCTTGATCTCGACGCGCAGCTCCGAGCGGAGTTTGGCGTCGAGATTGGACAGCGGCTCGTCGAACAGGAAGACGTCGACGTCGCGCACCAGTGCCCGGCCGATCGCCACGCGCTGGCGCTGGCCGCCGGAAAGCTCGGCCGGCTTGCGCTTCAGCAGCGGCTGAATCTGCAGGATTTCGGAGGCACGCGCCACCCGCTTGTCGATCTCAGCCTGCGGCACCTTGGCGACGCGAAGACCGAAGGACAGGTTCTTCTCGACGGTCATCTGCGGATAGAGCGCATAGGACTGGAACACCATGCCGATGCCGCGGTCCTTCGGCTCTTCCCAGGTAACGTTCTTGCCCTTGATAAAGATCTGCCCTTCCGAGGCATCGAGCAGGCCGGCGATGCAATTCAGCAAGGTCGACTTGCCGCAGCCGGACGAGCCGAGCAGCACGAGGAATTCGCCGTCATTGATGTCGAGATTGAGATCCTTCAGCACGCTCACCGCACCGAAGTTCAGGGACAGATCCTTGATGGAAACGCTTGCATTCATATTCATGAGATCAACCCTTCACTGCGCCGGCGGCGATGCCGCGGACGAAAAGCCGTCCCGACACGAAGTAGACGATGAGCGGCACGAGACCCGTCAGGATCGTTGCCGCCATGTTGACGTTGTATTCCTTCACGCCCTGGACGGAATTGACGATGTTGTTGAGCTGCACGGTCATCGGATAGGTATCCGGCCGGGTGAAGACCACGCCGAACAGGAAGTCGTTCCAGATGCCGGTCACCTGCAGGATCATCGCGACGACGAAGATCGGCAGCGACATCGGCAGCATGATCCGCAGGAAGATCTGCCAGAAGCCCGCCCCGTCGACACGCGCCGCCTTGAACAGTTCCTCCGGCAGCGACACGAAATAGTTGCGGAAGAGCAGCGTCAGGATCGGCATGCCGAAGATCGAATGCACGATGACGAGGCCGGTCAGCGTGCCGTAGATGCCGATTTCGCGCAGGATGATGACGATCGGATAGATCATCACCTGATAGGGAATAAATGCGCCGACGATGAGGATCGAGAAGAAAAGCTCGGATCCTCTGAAGCGCCAGTTTGCCAGCGCATAACCGTTCACCGAGGCAATCGCGATCGAGATGATCACCGACGGCACCGTGATGCGCACAGAATTCCAGAAGCCGCGCGACAGGCCATCGCAGTTAAGCCCGGTGCAGGCCTGCGCCCAGGCTTTCACCCAGGGCTCGAAGGTGATCTCCATCGGCGGAGAAAAGATGTTGCCGAGACGGATTTCCGGCATGCCCTTCAGCGACGTCACGACCATCACATAGAGCGGCAGCAGATAGTAGAGCGCTGCGATCGTCAGTGTGCCATAGAGCATGATGTTGCGCGCCGACACCGCCGGGCGCGGCCGGGGGCCGCTGGGGCCTTCGCCGAGTTTCGGCGCGACGGCGTCGATGCCGGCGGCGGTGGTGTTGAGAGTTCCTACATCAGCCACGCTTGCGCCCTCCGCCGAATTCCAGATAGGCCCACGGAACGATGATAATCGCGACTGTGACGAGCATCATGGTCGAGGCAGCAAAGCCCTGCCCCAGGTTCTGCGCCTGGAACATGTAGTCGTAGACATATTTCGCCGGCACTTCCGAAGAAATGCCCGGTCCGCCCGATGTCTGGGCGACCACGAGGTCGTAGACCTTGACGATGCCGGAGGCGATGATCACGATCGTGGTGATAAAGACCGGCCGCATCATCGGGATGACGATGAAGAGATAGGTCCTCCACATCGGAATGCCGTCCACGCGCGCCGCTTTCCAGATGTCCTCGTCGATCCCACGCAGGCCGGCAAGCATCAGGCACATGACGAGACCCGTCCCCTGCCACAGCGCCGCGATCAGAATGCCGTAGATGACGATTTCAGGCGTATAGAGCGGATTGAAGGTGAAACTCGTCCATCCCATCGAGCGCACCACCGCCTGAATGCCGAAATCGGGGTTCAGAACCCATTGCCAGACGAGGCCCGTCACGATGAAGGACAGCGCGAAGGGATAGAGAAAGATGGTACGGAAGGTGTTTTCGAAGCGGATTTTCTGATCCATCAGCGCGGCGAGCATGAAACCGATGACCAGGCTGAAGATCAGCGAGAGGATGCCGTAGACGGCCAGATTCTCGATCGCCGTCACCCAGCGCGGCGCAGCCCAGAGGCGCTCGTACTGATCGAAGCCAACAAAGCTCAACCGCGGAAGGAGCTTGGAATTGGTGAAGGAATAAAAGACCGTCCAAAACGTGCCGCCGACAAAGATCACCAGCGCCGTCAGGATCATCGGGATAGACGCAATCTTGGCATTCAGATTGCGCAGTAACTTGTTTGGCCGGCCTGCTCGCGCTTGACCCGTCATAAACACTTCTCCTCAATCGCCACTGCGACAAGTAACAGAACGGCAAGGCGCCGCCTGTCGTCTCCACCTCTGAAACCTGCTGAAGATACCAGAGATACGCCGCCGCCCGCCTGACCGTCACCGACCGTCACCGACCGTCTGGAACGGTCCGGCACCATGGGGGCCGGACCGCAAGGGCAGCAAGTCTGCTGATCAGTCAGCAGAAGCGATGATCCCGGCGAAACGCTTCTGAGCGTCTTCCGGCGTCATCGAAGGATTGGCGAAAAATTCGGAGAAAAGGTCTTCCTTCTGCTTCTGGCTGTCGGCCGAAAGCAGCTGGTCGGTGCCTTGGATCACGTTGCCCTTCTGAAGGATTTCGAGACCCTTCTTCATGCAATCGTTGGCGGCAGCGAGATCGACGTCACCGCGAACCGGCAGCGAACCCTTCTTCAGGTTGAAGGCAACCTGGGTCTTGGGATCGAGCAGGGTCTTGGCAAGCACCCCCTGCGCCTTGGACTTTTCTTCGTCCTTCAGCAGCGGGAAGTAGAAAGCGTCGCCACCCGTCGAGATGATCTCGTTCACGCCGAGGCCCGGCAGGCAGGTATAGTCCGTGCCAGCCTTCTGACCGGCCAGCGCGAACTCGCCCTGCGCCCAGTCGCCCATGATCTGGCCGCCGGCCTTGCCCGTGATGACAAGGTTGGTGGCCTGGTTCCAATCCTGGACGTTGCTGCCTTTGGCCATACGCCGAGCATCGTCGGCCGCCTTGAACACCTTGGCGATTTCAGGACCGGCAGCAACTTCCGCATCCTTGTCCTTGAAGACCTTGTTGAAGGTATCCTTGCCGGCGACCGCAACCATCAGCACGTCGAAGGCGCCAGTGGCCTGCCACGGCTGACCGCCGACGGCGAGCGGAATGATGCCGGCCTTTTCGAGAGCCGGAGCCGCAGCGACGAACTCATCCCAGTTCTTCGGAACTTCGACGCCGGCCTTCTTGAAGGCGGCGTTCGAAAGCCACAACCACTGCCAGGAGTGGATGTTGACGGGAGCGCAGTAGATCTTGCCGTCGATGGTGCAGGAATCGAGCAGGCTCGACGGACGAATAATGTCCTTCCAGTGCTCGGCGGTCGCCACGTCGGTCAGATCGCGCATCAGGCCGGCCTGGACGAGTTCCTCGGCCTGGCGTCCATGGTTGAACTGGGTTGCGCCCATGGGATCGCCGCCGGTGATGCGGCTGATCATGATCGGGCGAGCAGTGCCGCCGGAACCGGCGATCGCGCCGTCGACCCAGTGGTTGCCGGTGGCGTCGAACGCCTTAGCCAGTTCGGCGACGGCTGCGGCTTCACCGCCGGACGTCCACCAATGGGTGACTTCGAGATCGGTGGCGTTGGCGGCGCTGAACGGAAGCGCGACCGAAGCGGCAAGCACGGCCGCCATTATACGGATTTTCATGAGTTCTCCTCCCTCACTGAAACGTTGCCGGAAAAACTTAGATCAATCGATTTCTCCACGCAACTGCCCGCAGGCAAATTTTTCCGCTATAACCGGAATTGCTACTTCTGCCTGTTTGCATCAGGAGCACTGCATCCCCG
The DNA here is from genome assembly GCF_057653455.1 of Rhizobium sp. CB2179. Lineage (NCBI taxonomy): Bacteria > Pseudomonadati > Pseudomonadota > Alphaproteobacteria > Hyphomicrobiales > Rhizobiaceae > Rhizobium > Rhizobium sp. CB2179. The sequence continues at coordinate 2,304,164 of NZ_CM172781.1, forward strand.
TGAAACGATACCAGGCCGGGCGTTCTCGCACATGCGTTTCCACTTTATCAATTTGAATTTGCGTAATAATTTTACACAAGAAATTTAGCCTTCCAATTCACTCTCTTCGCAATCGCAATAAAACAGAGCACGGATTGCCGATTCAACCTATACGTACAATGTTGCAATGCACACAACAAAAAGCACTCGACATTTCTACTGTATCGTTACAGATTGCATTCTTCAGGGAGGTGCGATTTTGGCATGCGGCGGGCTTACGACGCTGGAAAAAGCCTCTATAAGCGACACCAATTCGCGCAGGACGGCCTAAAGGGATGGAAAACAAGGGAAATTTCGGGAACGCGGCATCGCCGCCGGCAGCGCGCGAGCGCCCGACGTTGAAGACGATCGCCTTCATGACGGGCCTTGGCGTGACGACGGTGTCGCGCGCGCTGAAGGATGCGCCGGATATCGGGGCCGAAACCAAGGAGCGCGTGCGCATGGTCGCCCGCCAGCTCGGCTACCAGCCGAACAGGGCGGGTGTGCGCCTCCGTACCGGCAAGACCAACGTCATCGCCCTCGTCCTCAGCATCGACGAGGAGATCATGGGCTTCTCGAGCCAGATGGTCTTCGGCATCTCCGAGGTGCTATCCGGCACGCCCTATCATATCGTCATCACGCCGCATTCGCACAGCAAGGACCCAATGCTGCCGGTGCGCTATATCCTTGATACCGGCTCGGCCGACGGCGTCATCATCTCACGCATCGAGCCGGACGATCCGCGCGTAAGGCTGCTGAGCGAGCGCGGCATGCCCTTTGCCACGCATGGGCGCACCGATGCGGGTCTCACGCATCCCTTCCACGATTTCGACAACGAGGCCTTCGCCCATAAGGCGGTGGAAAAGCTGGTCAAGCGCGGCCGGCGCCGCATCGCCCTGCTGCAGCCGCCGAGCAAGCTCACTTACTACGCCCATATCCGCATCGGCTTCCAGACCGGCCTGCATGATTACGGCGCCGAGGAAGTGCCGCTGCGCATCAACACCGACGCCCCGCTCGCCGACATCCGCGACGTCGTCGAGGTGATGATGCGCTCGGCCAACGCACCTGACGGCATCGTCTGTTCAGCCGGCAGTGCTGCAATCGCCGTCAATGCCGGCATCGAAGCCGCCGGCAAGGCGCTCGGCCGCGATCTCGACATGGTCTCCAAACAATCGGTACCGATCCTGAACTGGATCCGCCCCGAGATCATCACCGCCCAGGAGGACGTCCGCCACGCCGGCCGCGAAATGGCCAAAGCCGTCATCGCCCGCATCGACGGCGTCGAACCGGAACTGCTGCAGAGCGTAAGCCAGCCGACCTGGCCGGAGAGCGGCAGGTAGGCGGTCGGTTGAGGGAATGGATCGTCGGGCTCAAATCCCCGGCGATCCGCTTTGGATCATCACAGGTCTTCGACGACGAAATTCACCAGTCGCCCCGGGACCAGAACTTCCTTGACCACCGTTTTGCCGTCGAGCAAGGCCATGACGGAAGGTTCGGATCGCGCCGCTGCAAGCAGCGCCTCGCCGAGATCGGCGGCGGCTTCGAAGCGGTGGCGAACCTTGCCGTTGATCTGCACGACATATTCGCGGGTCTCCATCTCGATCATTGCAGGATCGAAGGTTGGCCAGGAAACCCATGTCAGTGTTTGACCAAGCTTGCTCCATAACTCCTCCGCGATGTGAGGCGCAAAGGGTGCGAGCAACAGCACGAATGTCTCCACCACTTCACGCGGACGCGCTGCTTCCGCCGTCAGTGCGTTGGCCAGTTCCATCAGCCGGGAAACCGCGGTGTTGAACCGAATTGCTTCGATATCCGCCGTCACGGTCTTCACCGTCTGGTGGCGCAAGCGCAGAAGCTGCGGGCTGGGGGCCGCCTCCAGCACCGCTGGAGACAATCCGTCGCTCTCGTCGCAGACAATGCGCCAGGCACGCTCCAGAAACCGACGCACGCCGATCACGCCAGCGGTCTGCCAGGGTTTTGCCGCGTCCAGAGGTCCCATGAACATCTCGTACAGGCGCAAGGCGTCGGCCCCGAACTGATGGACGACATCGTCGGGGTTAACAACGTTCAGGCGCGACTTCGACATCTTCTCGACGGCGCGCTGCACGTCGACCGACCCAGCCAACCATCTGCCCTCCTCTTCGACGACGGAAGACGGCGCGCAATATCGGCCCGCCGCATCGCGGTAGGAATGAGCAAGGATCATGCCTTGGTTGAATAGCCGCTGGAACGGCTCTTCCGTCGAAACGACGCCGATGTCGTAGAGCACCTTATGCCAGAAGCGGGCATAGAGCAGATGCAGAACCGCGTGCTCGGCGCCGCCGACATAGAGATCGACCGGCATCCAATAGCGCTCGGCCGCGCGCCCGACGGGTTCACTGGTGTTCTCCGGATCGAGAAATCTGAGATAATACCAGCACGAACCCGCCCATTGCGGCATCGTATTGGTCTCCCGCCGTGCTGGAAAGTCGGTGCCCGGCACGATCGTTTCGACCCAGGCCTGCGCTCGGGCAAGCGGCGGTTCGCCATCCGGCGTCGGAGCGTAGTCGTCCAGTTCAGGCGGCAGCAGCGGAAGGCATTCCTCGGGCAGCGGCATCACCGAGCCATCCGCCAGATGCAGCACCGGGATCGGCTCACCCCAGTAGCGCTGGCGGGAAAACAGCCAGTCGCGCAGGCGGTACATGACCTTCGGCCAGCCCGCGCCGTTCGCCTGCAGCCAGGCGATGGTGGCGGATCTCGCCTCCGGCGAGCCCAAGCCATCCAGGAAGCCGGAGTTGACCATCGCCCCCTCGCCCTCATAAGCCGCCTTTTCGCTATCGTCCTTGCTGTCGATCACGCGAATGATCGGCAGCTCGTGCGCATGGGCAAAAGCGTAGTCGCGCGCGTCATGAGCCGGCACCGCCATCAGGGCGCCGGTGCCGTAGCCAGCCAGCACGTAATCGGCCACCCAAACCGGCAGCCGGGCTCCGTTGGCAGGGTTGCTCGCATAAGCGCCGGTGAAGACGCCCGTCTTCTCGCGCCCGGCATCGGCCCGCACCGTCTCTTCCAGTCCTTCGGCCTCGGCAATATAGGCGGCCACCGCCTCGCGCATTTCCGGCTCGACGATGGCGGCAACTGCAGGATGCTCCGGCGCGAGCACGATATAGCTTGCTCCGAACAGGGTCTCGGGGCGCGTCGTGAAGACGGTGATGACCTCTTTGCCGTGCTTGAGCGGAAACCGGATTTCGGCGCCCTCGGAGCGTCCGATCCAGTTGCGCTGCATGGTTTTCAGGTTTTCGGGCCAGTCGAGGCCGTCCAGTCCCTGCAGCAGCCGATCGGCATAGGTCGTGATTCGCAGCATCCACTGGCGCATCCTGCGGCGAATGACGGGATCGCCGGTCTCGACATAACGCCCGTCCTTGACCTCCTCGTCGGCAAGCACCGCGTTCTGGGCCGGGCACCAGTTGACCGCGACCTCCGCCTGATAGGCGAGGCCCTTCTCGAACAGCTTCAGGAAGATCCACTGCGTCCAGCGCATATAGGCGGGGTCGGTCGTGGCAAACTCACGACTCCAGTCATAGGAGAAGCCCAGCCTCTGCACCTGCCCGCGAAACGTCTCGATATTGCGCTTCGTCGTGATATCGGGATGCACGCCAGTCCGCATCGCGTGGCGCTCCGCCGGCAGGCCGAAACTGTCCCATCCCATCGGATGCAAGACGTTGAAGCCGCGCATGCGTTTGTAGCGGCACGTTATATCGGTGGCCGTATAGCCGAGGGGATGGCCGACATGCAGGCCCGCACCGGAAGGATATGGGAACATGTCGAGTGCGTAGAATTTCGGTCTGGCCGGATCGATTTCCGCTCGGAAGGTATTGCGGTCGGCCCAATAGGCCTGCCACTTCGGTTCGATCGTCTTGGGATCATAAGGCATGCATCACTCCTGGCGCCGGCCGGCTTTGCGGCGGCGTGTCCTGAAAAATGGAGGCGTTCTTTGGTTCAGGAGCAGCTACGGCTGCCGGTGCTCCGGTGACGTCCGGCAGCCGCGGCTAAGTCGAAGCGCGCGCGGAGTTGCGGCGCAGGACGTCTGCGCGACGCTACGGACGAAAAAAACGCGATGTGGCTTTGGAAACGATCTGGTGTCCATGGACGGTGGCTCAAGGCAAATAAGGAGAAAGCAAACGACAGTATTAACCGGCTCCGATCAGGAGGCCGTGGTGGTAAGTCGTGCGTCGCGTGCGCGAACGTCTGCTGCTTGAGTTGCCATAATCATGAACCAAGAGTGCCCGATATGATCGCTCCTGCCAAGAGTGCATTCGCGCGAAAACCAGGATCTGTTCAAATCCCGCGGCGCGCTCTTTACCAGTTGATCGAGCACCGCCGCGACCTTCGGGTTACGCACCTCGCCCCGCCGGGTAATCGCATGGATGCGACGGCAAACGGATGGCACCAAGGGTTTGACGACCAGCGCTCCGCCGAAATCTCTGAGCGCCAAGCCGGGCATCACCGAAATCGAGCACCCGGCTTCCACCAGTGCGAACACCACTTCGAAACTGTCGCTGAAGCCGTTGATGACGGGTTCGAAACCGATGTCGCGGCAGGCCTGACGGATAGCCATGGAATAGGCGCTGGAAGCGACGTCGAGCGCCCAATGTTCATCCCTCAGCTGTGCGAGTTCGATGACGGGCTCGCTCTCCAGCCTGTGGCCAGCGGGCAGAAGCACGAAGAGCTGGTCACGACACAGAAACAGCGTGTCGGCCGTGCCCTCCAGCATATGCGGATCGAGCGATATGTCGTCGGCAATGACGATATCGGCCTGCCAGGCCCGGAGCGCCGCCACGCCTTCGGCAGGTCCCATCGTCGTCATGACGATGTCGAGATGCGGATGGTCGATGGCGAGCTGGCGCATCGCGGCGGGAATGAAGGAAGAAGCTGCGGAGGGTTGGGCGGCGATCCTGAGGTCGCCCGCGACGATATTCTGCAGCTCGGCAATATCGGTCTTGGCTTCCTCGACAATGCCGAATATCCGGTCGGCATGCACAACGAGCCGCTGTCCGGCCGGTGTCAGCGTCACCCCTCGCCCGCGCCGCTCGACGAGCGCAATGCCGACTTCGTCCTCCAGTTGGGCTATCTGCTGGGAAACGGCGGATGAGGAAATGCCGAGCGCGTCGGCGACCGCCGCCATCGTCTCGCGGCGCGAGAGCTCGCGAAGCGTGCGCAATCGGAAGAAATCCAAGCCCGTTTCTCCGGTTGATCAATCGGCCATAATCTCTAACCTATATGCTTATTTTAATTAAGTGGACCTGAAGAAAACTGCACCTTAGCCTTGGATTCGCAAGCGGGGCATCGGTTCGAAAAAAGCCAAGATTGCCCGCCATCTCATGAGACGAGTCACGGGGATATCGACAGGATGCAGCAGAGCGGCGTGCCCTATTTCAGTCAATGGGAAACACCCGGCATGACACTGCCGGTGCTTGCCGAGGGATCGCAGGCTCTGCTCGGCGATCCGCTCTGGCGCCATTCGGGAGCCGCGACGATCGAGGAATATGCGCGCTGGGCGGTCAATGTCTGCGGCATGGCCTGCCTGAAGATGATCCTTGCTGCCCGCGGCGAGATCCATCCGACCCTCGAGCTTGCCCGCGCCTGCACTGCCTATGGCGGTTATGTCGTCAACGAGATCGATGCCTCGATCAAAGGGCTGGTCTACGCGCCCTTCGTCCGCTTCGCCGCCGACCGTTTCGCGCTTAGCGCGGAGACGATGACCGGCGTTGAGACATCGGCCATTCCCGAGCTTCTGTCGAAACGCCGGTTCTTCATCGCCTCGGTGAACTCGGGCATCCGCTGGCCGGAGCGCGAGCCGCCCTCGAAAGGCGGACACCTGGTGCTGGTGACGGCAGCCAGCAACGAGACAATCCGCTTTCACAACCCGTCCGGTCATGACGAAGCGAGCCAGGCCGATGTGACACTGCCGCTCGCCATCTTCGACCGTTTCTTCGCCAATCGCGGCATATCGGTCGACGCCTAACCCTTTTCAACACCAGATCGTTTTGGAGACTTTCATGACCCCATCCCCAAACAGGCTGCGCATTGCCGTGCTCTTCGGCGGCCGCTCGGCCGAGCATGAAGTTTCCGTGCTCTCGGCAACCAATGTCATGGGCGCGCTCAAGCCCGAGAAATACGACGCCGTCCCTGTCTTCATCACCCGCGACGGACAATGGCTGCTGAGCAGTTTCGAGGACGGCGTGCTGGCGACGCCTTCATCAGGCACGGAAATCTGCCTGGTGCCGGGTGGGTGCGGCCGCGTGCTGGCGATCCCAGCTCATGACGCGCCGCATGACCTAGCAAAGGTCGATATCCTGTTTCCTGTCCTCCACGGCCCGCATGGCGAGGACGGATCAGTGCAGGGCGCTGCAGAGGTGGCTCGCGTTCCACTCGCCGGTTGCGGCATCCTCGGCTCCGCCGCAGCGCTCGACAAGGACATCGCCAAACGCCTGCTGAGGGCAGCGGGCCTGCCGGTGGCGCGCGCGGTGACGATCCATGAGGGTGCCGTCCCTTCACTGGCAGCCTTGGAAGGTGAGCTCGGCCTGCCGCTCTTCATCAAGCCTGCGCGCCAGGGATCGTCGGTCGGTGTCGCCAAGGTCCATGCCAGCCAGGAATTCGCGCCCGCCCTTACCGAAGCCTTCCGTCACGATCGCACGCTGCTCGCCGAGGAATTCGTGCGCGGCCGTGAAATCGAATTCAGCGTCCTGGAAGATACGGCAGGAGAACTCTTCGTCTCTCGGCCGAGCGAGATCGTGCCGGCGGAAAGCCACGGCTTCTATAGTTACGATGCCAAATATATCGACGAGAAAGGGGCGGCGTTGAAAGTGCCGGCGGAACTACCGCAGGAGATCGAGACCGCCATGCGCGACGTGGCCTCAAAAGCCTTCAGAGCCGTCGGCTGCGATGGCATGGCCCGCATCGACTTCTTCCTGACGGATGACATGCGGTTCCTCGTCAATGAAATCAACACCATCCCCGGCTTCACCGATATCAGCATGTATTCCAAGGCGATGGCGGCAAGCGGCGTCACCTACGCCGAAATCATCGACCGCCTGGTGGACCACGGCCTGGCGCGGGCCCGACGGGCCGACTGAGACGGGCGCTTGATCATGAACAGGCTGGTCTTGATTTCGGGATGTTCCGGCGGCGGAAAATCGACGCTTCTTGCGGAACTTGCCGCTCGCGGTCATGCCATCGTCGAAGAGCCCGGCCGACGGATCGTCAAACAGGAACTTGAAGGCGACGGCGCAGCCCTGCCCTGGGTCGACATGGCGGCCTTTGCTCGCCGCGCAATCGAGATGGCGATGACTGACTACACGACGGCGCGTGAGCAGACCCGCTGGACGTTCTTCGATCGCGGGCTGATCGATGCGGCGGCAGCGCTGCAGCACCTGACTGGAGAACCGGTCCTGGAAAAATTGAGCGCCACCCACCGCTATCACCCGAGAATTTTTCTCACCCCGCCATGGCGCGAAATCTACACGACCGACCCCGAGCGGCGCCATGGCTTCGACGAGGCGGTCGGCGAATATGATCGACTTGCCGCCGTCTATCCCACGCTCGGCTACGACGTCGTCACGCTGCCGAAAATTGCGATCGCCGACCGGGCGGATTTCATCCTCGACTGCCTCTCTCGTGAAACGAGCCAGCCGTAGACGAGATCATCAGGGTCGTGCCTCTCGGCCGCCGTCTCCAAGGGCTCAGCGCCTGCGAAAGACGCACCACTGGAACGACTGCCGGCCACCAGTGGGTGTGGCGTGCTCCTCGCGCCAGTCACGCTGAAGCGCGAAGGGGGACGAGAATTCGGTCGCAAGCGCCACCGCGTCGTAACGCTGGACCGGCAAGCCGCTGCACCGTTCCGGCCCGTCCGGCGCGAAGGTCGCGATGATCACCACGCTGCCCGGCGCCGTGCCGGTTTCGAGCGCGCGGCGATATGCCAGCCGCTGCTCGGGCTCGGTGAGGAAGTGAAAGACGGCGCGGTCGTGCCACACATCGTAATGGCGGTCGGGCTGCCATGAAGTGACGTCGGCAACCACCCAGGCGACGCGGGCGGCTTCATCCCGCAACCGCGCCTTGGCGACTTCGAGCGCCGGCGCGGCGATGTCGAGGACGGTGAGGTCGGACCACCCGCGCTCGACAAGACGGTCGACAAGGCTCGATGCGCCGCCGCCTACATCGATCAGCGAGGCCGTGGCCGGCAGTTGCAGCTCGTCAAGCGCCCGCAAGGAAGGCCCAGGCGTCGGCTGATACCAGCTGACGCTGTCGGCAGGTTTCGTGCGGTAGACCTCGTCCCAGTGTTCCCGCTTATCGCCTGTCATCCGATATCCCCATCTCTTGCAGAGCCCGATATCCTAACCGATCAACATGTGAGAACTGAGACGTCTGCAACCAATCGCAGTACGCTCAAGACCCATGTTCCGCGTTTCAGGAAGCGAGGTGACGGTAAACGAGATCGGCAGGATCCGTTCGGGGTGCTGCGGGATCGAGGCGCGCGCCCAGCCGTTCGGCAACGGCAGCGGATGCAGCATTGCCGGGAGCAATATAGCTGACCAGCGACGGCGGCTTGAGCGTCGCGAAGGCCCAGTTGCGCAGCGCCAAGGCCGCTTCGGTCGCATAGCCTCTGCCCTCGTATTCCTCGTAGACGAACCAGCCCAATTCCTTTTCGGGAAAGAGCGGTCCGTGATTGATCCCCACCTGACCGACGCATTCGCCGGTTTCGCCAAGCTCGACCGTCAGCGCTCCGTGCCCGAAAAGCTGCCACAGAGCGACATCGTGACAGAACATCCCCCACGCCGCGCGCAGATCGAACGGACCACCCATTCCGATGGATCGCGGCGACGCCATGATCGCAGCATAGGCGGCGAAATCGTCGATGTCAGGCATGCGGAGCTTGAGACGCTCGGTTCGAATGGTTATCGCGCCCGCTTCGGACATGTCGTCGCCTTCTCTGTCAGGTTGGGTTTGGAGTTTCGGCCGTTGAACGGAATATTCTAGCTTTCAAATGCCGGGGCGAATTGCAACGTCCCGCTTGGCGGAGATCCGCGAAAAACAATCCTCTGCACGAGCCGCGTATCGAGGTCGAGATACTCCAATTGTCCATCGCTGCTGAAACCGACACGGCTGTAGATCTCGGGATTGCCGATCAGGGCGCATCCGCTGGCGCCCATCTCGTTCAACAATTCGAGACCCCGTGCAATCATCGCCTTGCCGACGCCCTGCCGCTGTCTCTCCGGCTTGACCGATATCGGCCCCAGCCCGAACCAGCCGTCATGCGCGCCGTTGATCGTCACCGGCGAAAACGCCACATGCCCGAGAATTTCGCCATCCTGCTCGGCCACCAGCGATATCTTGAGATCGCCCGCCGCACGAAGTCTTCGGACAATCTCCGCTTCCGTACCGTCGCTGTAGGGCATCGGCTTGAAGGCGGTCGAGGTCAGATCATGAATCGCATCGATATCATCAGGCGTTTCGTCTCGGATAAGCATCTCTGTCAATTCCTCAAGCGTGTTGTCGTCAGGGCTGCCTGTACAAACAGTGTCTTATCCCACTGAAACGAAGTGTCGTAGATCCCAGAAAATCTCGCGGGGATTCCGCTACCCCTCTTCCGCAGAAGATTTCGAGGCTATAGACCTAAGCTCCTGGGCACCGTCCTGCTGATCGAAACATCGGAGCGTACCATCTCTGTCGGCACCGTCCGAAGGGTATCTGCGTCTTCGCAATCAGAGGTTCTGCGATGAATGATATCGCCGATCACGGTGTTCGTTTCGGACGAATTGCCGCCATGCTGCCGGTCAAGGACATGACCAAGGCCTATGATTTTTACGCCAATGTCCTCGGCTTCAAGAAAATATTCGAGAACGGCAATCCTGTCGGCTTCATGATCCTGAAGCGCGATCAGGGCGAAGTGCATCTCACCTTGCAGCCGAACCACAAGGCTGCGGACTTCAATGTTGCCCACCTGATGGTCGACAATGTCGATGCCTTGCACGCGGTTTGCCAGCAATATGGGCTGAGAATCATCAAGAGCCTTCAGGACAAGGACTACGGATTGCGGGCCTTCGTGTTCGAAGACCCCGACGGCAACCGTATTGACGTTGGCCAGCGGATCTAAGCCAGCCATGAGAAGTGGATGGGGATACAGTCCCCATCCAACTTTCGCACATTCCCGAATTCCGCAGTGCTCGTCATTTGAGTCGAGCCCCTGCATCTTGTCCATCACAGGGAAAGTCGAAGACCAGCAAGCCGGGCTCCTCCAGCGGGAGCTGCGCCACGACCTCCCCTTGCCGGTTCAGCACGGCCGTCGGTCCCCAGGCGATGCGCCCATCGCGCTCGCCCGTTACGTCGGACGATATCAACCACAAGCCTGCCTCGCGGCATCTTTCACCGCGAACGGCATTATGCAGCGGCTTGAATATTTCCGCCTTCTCCCGTGGCATCATGTTGTTGGACAGGCATAAGATCAGCGACGCGCCAGACGCGGCGACCTTTGCGGCTGCCTCCGGATAATTGGTGTCGTAGCAGATGCTGATCCCGAAGCGCAGGGCACCGATCGCAAAGAGCGGACTGTCCTTTCCAGCCTCGAAGGCCCGTTCGCCGTGCAGCAGGTGGGTTTTCCGGTAGCGGCCGAGGAGAACGCCGCGCTCGACGACGACGGCGGTGTTGAACAATCGCCCATCATCGATCTCGATCAGCCCCATGACCAGCACCGGTCCCGACTTCCGCAACAGATCCAGGACCGCCGCGAACTCGGCTGATGCGAGATCGAGGGCAACACGCCGCGCCGATGCTTCATCGGTCAGGTAGCCCTGCAGAAAACCTTCTGGAAAGACCAGCAGGGCAACACCCTCAGCCTCGGCACGAGCGGCGATCCCGCAAGCATAATCCAGTGCCGCCTCGACATTCTCCCGAAATTCCGGCGTCTGCGCGGCGGCTATCCGAATGCTCGTCACTTAGATCTCCGGGTTCTCGGCCGCGGCATCTCAGCAAAAGGCCCGGCACAGTGGCCGGGCCTCTCCTTGAAAATCGGTAGACCTCAGAAGGTCGAGGCACCACTGCCCCAGGGGCCGTGGTGGAAATCCTTACCATCCAGGCGGTCGAAGCCGTGAGCGCCGAAGAAGTCGCGCTGTGCCTGGATGAGGTTTGCCGTTCCCCTGCCCTGGCGATAGGCGTCGAAATAAGTCAGCGCCGAGGTCAGCGCCGGCACCGCCAGGCCGGCGGCAATCGCGGCACCGACGACGCGGCGCAACGCCGGGATCGATTCCTTGACCATGTCGGAGAAAGCAGGTGTGACGATGAGGTTTGCAGCGTCAGGCGCCTTGGTGAAGGCCGAGGTGATCTCGTCGAGGAACTGCGAACGGATGATGCAGCCGGCGCGCCAGATCCTGGCGATCGTCGGCATCGGCAGCGACCAGTTGAACTCGCGCGACGCTTCCGCCATCACAGCGAAGCCCTGCGCATAGGCGCCGATCTTGGCGGCAAACAGCGCCAGCTCCAGATCCTTGTTGAGCTCGGGGCCGTAAGCGATCGGGAAGGACACGGCCTGCGTCCCGAAGATCTTCTCGGCGGCTTCGCGCTGCGATTTCATCGAAGAGAGGCTGCGGGCGGCGACCGCGGCTTCGATCGCCGTTGCCGGAATGCCCATGTTCTGCGCCTCGATCGCCGACCACTTGCCGGTACCCTTCTGGCCGGCCTTGTCGAGGATCATATCGACCATCGGCCCGCCGGAAACCGGATCGGTTGCAGCAAGCACCTTCTCGGAGATTTCGATCAGGTACGAGTTCAGGCGGCCCTTGTTCCATTCGCCGAAGATGCCGGAGATTTCGGAAGCGCTCTTGCCGAGGCCGTCGCGCAGGATGCCGTAGATTTCGGCGATCATCTGCATGTCGGCATATTCGATGCCGTTGTGGATGGTCTTGACGAAATGGCCGGCGCCGTCATTGCCGAGCCAGGCGACGCAGGGCTCGTCATTGTAGCGGGCGGCAATCGAGGTCAGCACCTTCTCGACGCGCTTCCAGGATTCCTCAGTGCCGCCGACCATGATCGACGGGCCATGGCGCGCACCTTCTTCGCCGCCGGAAACACCCATGCCGATGAAGGTCAGATCGGTATTCTTCAGCCGATCGAAGCGGGCGACGGTGTCGCGGAAATTGGCGTTGCCGGCATCGATCATGATGTCGCCCCTGGAGAGATGCGGGCGCAGCAGCTCCATCTGCTGGTCGACGGGCTCACCCGCTTTGATCATGATGACGATCGGACGCGGCGGCCGGATCGCATCGACGAACTCTTCGATGGTCTTGCAGGGAATGATCTGCTTCTTCAGATCGCCGGCGCTTTCGTAGAATTCGTCGGTTTTCTCCGGCGTGCGGTTGAACACCGCAATTTTATTGCCTTTCTCCGCGATGTTGAGCGCCAGGTTGGAGCCCATGACCGCAAGGCCGATCAGTCCGATTTCTGCCTTTTCCACGACAAACCTCCGATGTGTCAATTGGACCGGTGTTGTGGCACTGTCTCGGTCAAACGGCAAGTCTCGCAAGGGTCTAATCGGTTCGCAAAAGCCAATGAAATGAAGCGTGCAATATCGCCGCTTGTCCGACAACCCCGCCGGCTGCCGTCCAATTCGGAAGCCGCAAGTTTTTAGCGCGTCCTGCCCATAATGCCCTATCTCATGTTATCATCAGTGCCTCGGAGATATGGCATTGGCATCGGAAAAACGAAAAGACACGGCGCTCCTGGCGGCCCGCGCCGGCCGCTACCGCGAATATGCACCGCCGCCGACGCTGCGACGCCATTTCAACCGCCTCTGGTCGCATACGCTGCATGACGGACCGTCGGCAATGGTGGCGATCGTGCCCGATGGCTATTGCGATCTGCTCTGGATCGACGGCCGGCTGGTCGTCGCCGGCCCCGACAGGACGGCGGCCTTTCCCGTCATCCAGCCGGGCGCGACTGTCATCGGCGCGCGTTTTGCGCCTGGCGCTGCAGCACCCTGGCTGAAGACGCCGCTCTCGGCGCTGGTCGGCTGCTCGGTGCCCCTTGCCGACATCGGCCGGAAGGACACCGCCGAATTCGAAGCGCGGCTTGCGGATTGTCCCGACCCGTCGGCCGCGATGGCGCTGTTTAGCCGTCTGCTCGAAGGGGCCGCGCGCGATGCGGAGGAGCCCGCCCGCGACGCCGCCATGATCTTCGCCGCCGCCGACGGCGGTCGCCCGGCATCCGGCCTGCTCGACCGGCTCGGCATGAGCGAAAGGCAGCTGCGCCGTCGCTGCCACCATCATTTCGGCTACGGCGCAAAGACACTGGAACGGATCCGCCGGTTCCAGCGTTTCCTCGACCTCTGCCGCAAGTCGGGCACGATGCCGCTTGCCCGCCTTGCGCTCGAAGCGGGCTTTGCCGACCAGCCCCACATGACGCGGGAGGTCGGTGAGCTGTCGACGCTGACGCCCGCCGTCATTCTCGACCAGTTCGACATGCGGAAAAGAGCCGACTGACCGTTTTGTTCAAGACGCTGCCGGCCGGTCCGTTATTCTGACGAAAGCAAATGACAGGGACCTGCAAGCCATGACGACAATGCCCGCGAAAATCATCCACCGGTCGATCGAGCGCGATTGGCGCGACGTCTATGAATTCGCCGGAAAGCCGGAGAACATGCCGCTCTGGGCCTCCGGCCTTGCGAGCGGGCTCGATCCTGATGGTGCCGACTGGATCGCCGATGGCGCTCTTGGAAGAATCAGGGTGAGCTTCGTGCCTGCCAATGAATTCGGCGTGATCGACCATACGGTGACGATCGAATCCGGCCTCAGGGTTTATAATGCTCTGCGCATCGTGCCGAACGGCGATGGCTGCGAGGTCATGTTCACGCTGCTGCGCCTACCCGGCATGACCGACACACAGTTTTCCGCCGATGCCGCCCATGTCGAGAAGGATCTCGCCATGCTGAAAGCCCTGATGGAGAGATAGATGGCCGAGAAGACAGAAAACCACGACCGCCGCATCGACTATGTCGAATTCAACGTCGCCGACATCGCCGCCGCCAAAGCCTTTTACGGCTCGGCCTTTGGCTGGCGCTTCACCGATTACGGCCCCAATTATTGCGAATTCGACGATGGCCGGCTGAAGGGCGGCTTTTCCGATTTCGGACCGGTGCGGCCGGGCGGCGGCCCGCTGGTCGTCGTTTATGCCAGGGATCTGGAAGAGGTGCTGACATCAGTCGAGAAGGCCGGCGGCACGATCGTCCGGCCGATCACCGATTTTCCCGGCGGCCGTCGCTTCCACTTCCTCGACCGCGACGGTTACGAGCTCGCCGTCTGGGCCGCCGCTTAGCCGGATTACCCGAGGCTGCCCAATTGGTCAGGCTGCCTAAGGCTGGCGACCGGGATCAGGCAGCCTGCGACAGCCGGTCGATATCTTCCATGACGAGCAGGGCGCCGATCACCGTGCCACCCGCATCGCGTAGCGGCGACATGCGACAGCGCACATGCCGCGACCCGCCGCTGCCGTCTGAGCGCTCATAGGTATAGTCGATTTGGTCACCGGCAAAACAGGCGTCGAGCTTATGCTTGGCGCATTCGGCAAACCGCTCCTCGCCGATGAATTCGGAAAGGTGGCGGCCGATGAGTTCCATCGGCTTCCTGTTGAGATGGGCGCTGTTGGCTGGATTGGAATAGAGGTAGCGATAGTCCCTTGTCAGCACCGCCACGCGGTCGGGAAGGCTTTCGAGGATCACCGCGTTGAGGAATTGGCCATTGTCGGTATCCGGCACATAGGCCGGCGGCGGCTCGATGCGCACATCCTGCGGAGAAGGCACGCGCCAGTCCGGCCCATGCGCCCCGAAATAGCGGTCGAGCAGATAGGAAAGCACCGACGTGTGCTCCGTGACGCTGGCGCTGTCGTCGGCATCCTGGCTGATCAGGTGACTCACGAACTGCAGCTGCATGTAAACTTCAAGCAGATTGGCTGCCCGGCAGGCGAGGATTGCCTCGACCAGCGGCTCGACATGGCGGTCGAGCGCCGTGACGCGCTGGTCGTCGCCCAGGCGTATGGCTTCCTCGATTTGCACGCAACGCAAAGAAAAAGCTCGAAAAAGCTCCAGCAAGACGCCTCCCACTCCCATTGTCCCAAGAGACGAGTCCGAAACCTCACATGGCTGCATTTCCCAAAAATGCGCCTTCCGGTAGACATTATTCGCGTCTTGGTGGTGACGGGTAACATGAAGTGCCCTCAGTTTCAATCCGAGAGCACCTGCCGCTTTTCACCGCTGATAAATGGGGGTGGACCTTTTTTAGAGTATGATGCCGAAAAGTGTGAGCGGTTTTCGGGCGACATCGTGCTCCAACCACTCGTTTGGAGCATCCTATTCTAAGGCGCGAGCGTCTGCTTGATCTGCCAGCGGTCGTGATACCAGAGCCACTGCTCCGGATATTCCCGCACCCAGCTTTCCACCTTGTCGTTGAGCAGCTGGGCGGCGGCCGGCAGGTCGAGATTGCCCTTGGCGTCGCGCGGCATGTCCAGGCGTGGCTCGATTTCCAGCCGATAGCGATTTCCGGGCAGCCGGATGCAGCGCGCCGGATAGACCTCGCAGTCGAACTGGCGCACCAGCTTCGGCAGTAGCGGATTGGTCTTGACGTCGCGCCCGAAGAAGGTGCCCTTCAGCCCCTTGCGGAATTTCTGGTCGACCAGCACGCCCACCCCCTGGCCTGCTTCCAGCTGACGGGCGAGCGCGAAGGACGAGCCTGCATGCGAGGGCACCAGCTTGCCCATGCGGGCGCTCCGGAAGTCGAACACCTTCTTGGCGACATAAGGATTATTCGGCGGCCGGAAGAGCACGGTGACGGTGAGCCCGAAGGCGGCACCCGCCACCGGCAGCAGCTCGAAATTGGCGGTATGGCCGGTAAAGACGATGAAGGGGCGCGGATTGTCGCGCAGGTCGAGGAAGATCGGGACGCCCGACACCTCCACCCTGCCCGGCTCCGACTTTTCGGGATCATAGTCGAACAGCTGGTCGAGGAAGACGTATTCCGCCGCAAGTCGGCCCATATTGCCCCAGCTGGCGAGCGCGATCTCCTCGATCTCGGCCTCGCTCTTCTCAGGGAAGGCGTTGCGCAGATTGGTCAGCATCAGTCTGTGGCGGCTGGTCAGCCGGCCGAGGCGGCGCATCATCCTGTCGGCGAAGCGGATCGCGCCGTCGGCCGGAAACAGCTTCAGGAAATTCATGAAGCCGAACATCAGCTGAGCCACCAGCCATTGCTGGAAATTCCTCAGCGCCAGAACGATCCGGGTGATGAACAGCTTCACGCGGTCAATCCATCTTCAGGATGATCTTGCCGAAGATCTGGCGCGATTCCATCCGCTCCAGCGCCCGGTCGATATCGCTGAAGCTGACCTCGGTATCGATGACGGGATGGACGAGCCCGCGGCCCATCTTCTGCATCGCATCCGCCATGTTCTCCATGCGGCAGCCGAAGGAGCCGAAGAGCTTCAGCTGCTGCTGAAACAGCATCATCAGGTTCATCTCTGTCGAAACACCCGAGGTCGAGCCGCAGGTGACGAGGCGCCCGCCGCGCTTCATGCAGAGCATCGAGCCTGCCCAGGTGTCCTTGCCGACATGTTCAAAGACGACGTCGACCCCCTTCTTCTTGGTGAGCTTGCGCACCACGCCTTCGAAACGGTCGGTGCGGTAGTTGATGACGTGATCGGCGCCGAGCGCCTTGGCCTTTTCGATCTTGTCGTCCGAACCGACCGTGGTGATGACGGTGCAGCCGATCTTCTTGGCAAGCTGGATCGCCGCCGTGCCGATGCCGGAGCCACCGGCATGGACAAGGATCGTCTCGCCCGGCTCAAGCTTGGCATTGTCGAACAGCATGTGCTCGACCGTGCCGAAGGTGACCGGAGCAAGCGCCGCGCCGATCGCGTCGACGCCGGGAGGGGCCGGCACAAGCAGGCGCGCCGGCAGGTTGACCTTCTCCTGCGCGAAGCCGTCGAGATGGAAGCCGTGCACGCCGGAGACATGTTCGCAAAGGTTGTCGCGGCCTTCGCGGCAGGGGCGGCAGAGGCCGCAGGTACGCGCGCCGTAGATCGCCACCAGCTGGCCGGGCAGCACGTTCGCCACGCCCGGTCCGATCGCTTCGACGACGCCGGAAGCTTCCGCGCCGATGACGAGCGGCATCTTGCGCTTGGCGAATGCCATGCCGCGCCAGCCCCAGACGTCGATATGGTTGAGCGCCACCGCCTTGACGCGCAGCGTCACCTCGCCGGCACCAGGAGCGTCCGGTTCCGGCAGGTCGGTGATCTCAAGCTTGCGGTCATCGATCAGTTGCAAAGCGCGCATGGCAAAATCCCTCGCCTTCAAGACGGTCTTCTTGTTTTGAAATTGTCGCGAACCGCTTAAGCCGGTTCGAGCGCCATGACAAGGCTGGCATTCTGCCCGCCGAAGCCGAAGGAGTTGGAAAGCACGGCTGAAACCTGGGCTTCCCGCTTCTTGTTCGGCACGACATCGAGAACGATCGACGGATCGGGGTTGTTGTAATTGATGGTCGGCGGCAGCGTTCCGGTCAGCATCGTCTGCAGCGAGAACACCGCCTCGACGGCGCCCGCCGCCGTCAGCGTATGGCCGATCATCGACTTGTTCGACGAAACCGGAATGCCGACGAGCCGGTCGCCGAACACGGCCGACATCGCGCCATACTCCATCTTGTCGTTCTCCGGCGTCGAGGTGCCGTGCGCATTGATGTAGCCAATGCCGCTCTCGTCGATGCCGGCATCGGCAAGAGCCGCGCGGATCGTCGCGATTGCCGGGCCACCATCGGGCGACGACCGGGTGCGGTGGAAGCTGTCGGCCTTGTCGCCGGCGCCCTTCATGATGCCGAGCACCTTGGCGCCGCGGGCGACCGCCGATTCCAGCGATTCCAGCACCAGCGTCGCCGCACCCTCGGCGATGACGAAGCCGTCGCGATCCTTGCTGAACGGCTTGGAAGCCTTGGTCGGCGGATCATTCTGCGTCGAAAGGGCTGACAGCAACGAGAAGCGGATCAGCGCTTCGGCACTCAGCGATCCGTCGGTCGCGACCGTCAGCGCGCGATCGGTGCGGCCTTGGCGGATCGCCTCGATGCCGAGCTGGATCGCCGTGACGCCGGAGGCGCAGGCGGTCGACAGCGTGACGGGAAGGCCGCGGGTGCCGAACCGGTCGGCAAGGCGCTCGGAAATCGCGCCGAACAATGCGGCCTCATGGAAGGCCGGGTCCGGACGCTGGCGCAGCGCCGTCAGGAAGCGCTCATAGGCATCCCCCGGATGGTCGGAAGCCGGCGAACGGTCGGCAAGCTCGAAGCGCGCGCTCCACTCGGGCTCGATCGGCGGGGCGGCGAGGAATAGCGGGCCGTTGAAATCGCCGGAAAGGCCAGCATCGGCAAGCGCCTCGATCGTCGTTTCGCGGGCGAAGGCATAGGAGCGCTCGACGGCGTTCGGCACCGGAATGCCGATGAAATCGACGGTGCCGGCGATCCGCGTCGACAGGCCCTCGGTCGGGAAGCGGTTGATCTCGTGGATGCCGGACGTGCCTGACGAAAGCGCTGCCCAGTTGTCGCTGAGACCCTGGCCGAGCGAGGTGATAATGCCCATGCCGGTAACAGCCACGATCGGACGGCCGAGGTGATCTCTATAAGCGGAAGCTGTCATATCTCTCACTCCTCACGCATCTGCGGAAAGAACGGCAACGCCCTCGCCGCGCTGGTGTCCGACCGTGGTCACGACGGCGGCGGTGGCGCCTGTCCGCATCGGCGCCTCATGGGCGGCATCGAACGGCGGAACCTTGGCCTTGCCGTCGACGGCAAGGGCTGCGAGCGCCAGACCCAGCGTGAACTGCGTCTCGATCGTATGGCCGGTGACGCCGCCGAAGCCGCGGATCGCAACGTCGGGCAATTGATGCTCGAGCACCGCCCGCTCGCGGGCGGCAAGATCGTGCATGCCGGTCGATCCGGAAAAGATCGCCGTGCTCTCAGCGGCAAGCCCGGCGGCCGGTGCCAAAAGCCGCTCCAGCCGGACTTCGAGATTGCCGGAATTGCGGTTGCCGCGGTCGCCCTCGACCGCGTCGATGACGGCATAGATATGGGCGCCGCGGGCTTCAGCATGCTTGCGCGATTCGAGCACCAGGAAGGCGCCTGCCGAACCGGTGATCATGCCGCCGCCATCGCTCGGCCTACGCGACCAGAGCGGCACCCAGTCGCCGCGCGCATGAGCGCCGATCGCTTCGGTGAGCAGGATCATGTCAGGCCGTTCGGCCGCGAAGGCGCCTCCAACAAGCGCATGCGAGGATTCGCCCGATTTGATACGGTAGAAGGCGGTCTCGACGGCGGATATGCCCGCCGCTTCCTCGCCCATGAAGGTGCGCGACGAGCCGGTGACCTTGTGCACGATCGAGATATTGCCGGCGAGCAGGTTGGAAAGCTGGGCGAGGAACAGCGTTGGCCTCAGCTCGGTCGTCAGCTTCTCGTTGAGCAGCAATTCGCGGTCATTGCGCTTCAGCGCCTCGTCGACGATCAGCGTGTCGACATTGATGTCGCGCTCGCCGCCGCCGGCCGCCACGATCATGTCCATCGTGCCGCAGGCTTCGATATCATCCTTGAAACCGGCATCATCGAGCGCAAGGCCGGCGGCGAAGACGCCGATGCGCTGCCAGTTCTCCATCTGGCGTTGATCGCCGCGTTTGGCGATCTGCTGCGACCAGTCGATCTCGGGCAGCGGATGCACCGGATAGGGCTTGAACTTTTCGGTCTCGACAATCACTTTCGGCGTGCTGGCGGCCGAAAGCAGCGCGATATGCGCATCCTTGCCGACGCCCTGACAGGTGACGATGCCGATGCCCGAGATAACGACGTCGTTTGCAGCCTTACTCATCCAATCACTCCCTGCGCCGCGATCGCTTCGAGAAGCCCGATCTCGCCGGCACGTTTCTTCACGATATCGCCGAGCGGCACCTCGGAAAACGGCATGGTGCGCAGTTTCAGCTGCGCATCGCAGACCTTCTTGCCGCCGCTGGTGATTTTAGCCTTGGTGACCGCGAAACCCGAACCGTCATGCTCCAGCACCGCCTCGATGTCGAGCACGGCTTCCGGTTCGACGAAGGTGCGCATCTTGGCGCCGTCGACCGTCATCAGGAAGGGCATGGCGGCAAAATTGGTGACGGCAAGCACCAGCATGCCGGAGGCCTGGGCCATGGTCTCGATCAGAAGCACGCCGGGAACGAGCGGCATGCCGGGAAAATGACCCTCGAAGACGGGGCTCTTCGCCGGCACGACGGATCGCGCCTTAAGCGTGCCCTTCTTCAGGTCCACCGCTTCGACGCGGTCAATCATCTGGAAATATTCCAGCAGCATTCGGATCCTCCGACCCGACAGGCCAGATCCGCCCGCCGGTGACGCCAAAAGCGCGTCTGGTTCGCACTTTAGGTCTTTGTTTTATGCATGCCGTTGTCCCAAAACCGCTGCGCACTTTTGGGCGGCATGCACTAGTTAGGAACGAAACCGCCCGGCCGCCATATTCAGGGCGGCAGGGCGTTCAAAAAAGGCTGTTATATCGCTCAGGCCTTGGCTGCTTTGAGCTCGTCGATCTTGGCGCAGAGGTTCTTCAGCACGAAGTATTCTTCGGTGGAAACCTTGCCTTCGTTGACTTCCTGCGTCCACTTTTCGAGCGGGATCTTGATGCCGAATTCCTTGTCGATCGCAAAGACGATGTCGAGGAAATCCAGGCTGTCGATACCGAGGTCGTCGATCGTATGGCTCTCCGGCGTGATCGTCGCGCGGTCGATCTCGCTGGTTTCTGCAATAATGTCGGCAACTTTATCGAATGTAGCGGTCACGCGCTGTACCTCATGAAATGACGATTTAAACCCCCTCATAGGCAAATCCATTTCAAAAGCCAATGCTTTCGTCCCGGCGTTGCGGCAATTTGCCGGCTGGGTGTTGCCTAAACAGCAATGGAATGCCGGCCTTTGCCGTCACCCAGGGCGCAAGGCGATGCCGCAGCAGAAAGTTCGCCCCGCCGGCGGGGCGAAGAAGCCGTCCGAATCAAACCCGCGGACGGCCTCTTCTCGGCGCAGGCGCTTCCAACAACAGCCAGGGCACGGAAACTTTGATCTGGATCAAATCGCGATCCCGGCGAAATTGATAATCATCAAGCCGCGCCGGAAGAAATCGGGATAGCCGAACCCGCAATCGCGGCGTAATCGTCTAGGGTATGCCCAGCATGCCCGGCATGCGCAGCCACACCCGGCACACGCGGATTTCGAAGGGATCAGGACATGGACGTCGCACGCAGTGAGGTCTCCGACGCCGGCACTCTCGTCGCCTGCCGTTCCTGCCAGGCGCGGCACGGCGTCGTCTGCGGCGCGCTATCGAGCAGCCAGCTCCGGGAACTCGGCCGCCACTCGCTGCGCCGCAAGGTCGATGCCGGCAGCGAGATCATCGCTCAAGGCTCGGAAAGCTCTTTCTATTCGAACATCATGCGCGGGGTGGTGAAACTCTGCAAGGTGATGCCGGACGGGCGCCAGCAGATCGTCGGCCTGCAATTCGCCCCCGATTTCGTTGGCAGGCCCTTCGTGCGCGAGAGCACGCTGTCGGCCGAGGCTGCGACCGATTCCGAAATCTGCGTCTTCCCGCGCAACCTGCTCGACCGCATGATATCGGAGACGCCGGAACTGCAGCGCAGCCTGCACGATCAGGCGCTGAAGGAGCTGGATGCCGCGCGCGAATGGATGCTGACGCTCGGCCGGCGCACCGCCGAGGAGAAGGTCGCAAGCCTGCTCCACCTCATCGCCACCCACGCCGAACCGCAAACGGCCACAAGCACCGCCTTCGACCTGCCGTTATCCCGCGCCGAGATCGCCGACTTCCTCGGGCTGACGATTGAAACCGTCAGCCGTCAGATGACCAGGCTGCGCAAGAGCGGCGTCATTCGCATCGAGAATTTCCGACATATCATCGTCCCCGACATGGATGAACTGGAGCGGATGATCAGCGCATAAGAGGGATCAGCGCGGCGCAACCCGTTGGGTTAGCGCGTAATGACCACGCGGGTATTGGCAAGGCCGGCCTGCCGCGTCAGCGAGAAGAACTGGGCGGCATTGTCCGGATGCAGGCGAACACAGCCATGCGAGGCCGGCCGGCCCAGGCGCTTCAGGTCGAAAGTGGCGTGAACGGCATAACCGCCGTTGAAGAACACGGCGTATGGCATCGGCGCATTGTCGTATTTCCTCGAGCGGTGATCGCGCGACAGCCACTTGGCGCTCCACGAACCGGTCGGTGTGACATAGCCGTTGCGCGCGGTCGAAACCTTCCAGCGATACTTGACGAAGCCGTTCTCGGAAACAGTCATCGTCTGCTTGCCGATGCTGATATTGGCGACCAGCGTTGCAGCCTGAGCGGCAACAGGAGAAAACTGCAGCAATAAACTTGCGGCCGCGGCCGCCAAAATCGTCTTCATGATACCCTCTTATCGCCTCGGCGCAGTTTAATTGCGCCCCCACGAAAGAGAGACTACGGCAATACTTATTATATTGCTTTAATCCGAATGGTAATCACAACTCTAACGGCGCATGGCAGCAAGCGGGTACGCCGCAGGCTTACTGAAGCTTGCGCTTCGCCCCAGCCTGATTGAGCTGCTGGTAGGCCTTGTTCATCTTCTCGCGGATCGAGGCCATGGTGCCGAGATTATGGCCACAGGCGGCACAGGTGATGATGTCGGTTTCCCGGATCTCGGGACGCTCGAACTTCATCTTGGTGCTCTTGCACTTCGGGCACGGTAATTCAACCTGAACTGTCATCGCTCTGCTTCCGGTCTGGTGGAGGTAGGAGGCGTTTCGCATAAACGTTTGAGTGGGAGCTGTCTACCGAGGCGTGATCGTACCCTGCCGCCTCTACAGAAAACACAAGAAAAGCCCGAACGTAACACCGGCGAGCACCATGCAGCTGGCATAGAATACCGACACGCCGTCCTCGATGTCGCCTGAGGTCGCCACGTCGCGACCGGTGTCGTTGATCATCGGTTCACGCACGATGACGCCGCCATAGATGCGCGGCCCGGCGAGCTGGACGTCCAGCGCGCCTGCCATGGCCGCCTCCGGCCTGCCGGAGTTCGGCGAGCGGTGCAGGGCTCCGTCGCGCATCGCCACCCGGATCGCCTCGCGCCCGGCGCTTGTTCCCCGCCGGATCCAGGCGCCGGCGGCAATCAGCAGGATGGAGAGCCGCGCGGCCGGCCAGTTGGCGACATCGTCGAGCCGGGCGGACGCCCAGCCGAAATCGATGTATTTTTCCGACTTGTGGCCGATCATCGAATCCGCCGTGTTCAGCATCTTGTAGGCGAAGAGCCCCGGCAGGCCGAAGACGGCATACCAGAGCGCCGGCGCCACGACGCCGTCGGAGAAATTCTCGGCAAGGCTTTCGATCGCCGCGCGGCAGACGGCTGGCTCGTCCAGCGTCTCGGGATCGCGTCCGACGATGCGGGAAACGGCGGTCCGCCCACCGGCAAGCCCCTCGTCGCGTAAGGCGACGGCGACGGCCGCGACGTGATCGGCAAGGCTTTTCTGCGCCAGGAAGATCGCCACCAGCCCGGTCTCCAGCAAGATGCCGGCAAGGCCGAACAGCGCGAAGAACCGGTTGAACACGAAGCCTGCGGCTATAGCCACCACAAGCAGCACTAGGATGGCGGCGATACCGTTCATTCGGCGTTGCGACCCGGTAAGACTTTCCGGGTTGAGCTGCCGGTCGGCATAAGAGATCGCCGCGCCGAACATGACGACGGGATGCGGCATCCGCGACCACAACCATCGCGGATCGCCGGCGATCCGGTCGAGCAGCAGCGCCAGAAGCAGTACGAGAAGGTTTTCGTCGATCGTCATCGCTCAAATCTCTGAAGGGCTTCGCCAAGCCGCCTGTCGGCCGCCGGATCGGGCGTCAGCCCGAAACGCAGCCAATCCGGCGCATAGTCGAACTTGCGGACGAGAATATGATGGCGGCAGAGATGCGTGTAAATGTCGCCGGCTCTCGCATCGGCGACAAGGGTAAAGAGCGCCGTCCCTCCGGAGATTTGCAACCCGGCGCCCTTCAGCACCGCATGCAGGCCGGCGCTGCGCTCATCGATGCGGCCGCGGATCGGAGAGACATCCGAGCGCAGCAGCGAACCTGCAATCGAAAGAGCCGGGCCGGAGACCGCCCAGGGGCCGAGCCAGTCTTCGAAACGCGCGAGAATATCGCCGCGCGCAATCGCGAAACCGAGCCGGAGGCCGGCAAATCCGAAGAACTTGCCGAAGGAGCGGAAGATGATGAGGTTGGAAAGCTGCGGCGCATGGGATGCAAGGCTGAGCGCTGGATCGGTATCACCGAAGGCTTCATCGACGACGAGAAGCCCGCCTGCTGCCTTCATCCTGTCGTGCAGGGCAATCAGCGTATCGGTCGGCCAGACCCTCCCATCGGGATTGTTCGGATTGACGACGACGGTCAGCCGATGCTCGCTCCCGATCGCGGCAAGATCGTCGACCGCATCGACCGCAAAACCCGCGGAGGCGAAGGCTCGCGCATATTCGCCATAGGTCGGCGACACCACGGCGACGCGTTCGTCCGTCACCGCGATCCTACCGTCCTCGATGAGGCGCGGCAGAAGCTGAATAACCGATTGCGTGCCGGGCACCGGGAGCGGCAGGATCTCACCGCTGCCATAGTGATCGCGCGCCGCGCGCCTTGCCTCGTCGACGAGATGCCGGTCCGGCAGGCGGTGCCAAGCCCTTGCCGGAATGTCAGGCAGGGCGACAGGGCACGGATTGATGCCCGTGGAAAGGTCGAGCCAGTCGTCCGGCCTGCCGCCAAAGGAAGCGGCAGCCGCGGTGATGCCGCCGCCGTGGACGATCGGCGCGCTCATCCTGCAGCTCCGGCAAGATCGATCAGATGCATGTAGGAGCCGGCCACCTGGTCGCGCCTGAGACCGGCGGCACCCAGATCGGTTCCGAGCGCATCCTGCACCTGAAAAAGCCGCTTGCCCTCGCCCTCGGAGACGACGCTGGAATAGTGGAATTCATGGGCCGTCATCATCCGCGCAAAGAAGGCGCCGTCGAGCGGCACAACGCGGCGATAGCCGAGATGGCGCTTTCGCTCGGCATAACTGGTGACGACGGGCAGCAGGCCGAGCATTTCGTGGCGCTGCCCCTCCGCGTCGATCAACCCGTCGCCAAGCACCATGTAGCCGCCGCACTCGCCATAGATCCGGATGTCGCGCGCTGCCGCATCGAGCATGCCGGCGCGGAAATTCTGCGCCTCTGCAAGCCGTCCGGCATGCAGCTCGGGATAACCGCCGGGCAGATAGATCGCATCGGCATCCAAAGCCGGCGCCTCGTCGGCGAGCGGCGAGAAAAAGGAGATCGCAGCACCCCGGCGGCCCCAGCCGAGCAGCATATGCTCGTAGGAAAAGGCAAAGGCGATGTCGCGCGCCACGGCGATGCGTGCGCCCAGCGGCGGCAGCCGGTCGATATTGGCGGCCGATGGCCGGTTGAGCCCCTGCTTTGCAATGCGCAGCAGGAATTCGAAATTGCATTCCTCGGAGACCGCATCCGCCGCATGGTCGATGAAACCGTCAAGCGTGGCATGTTCGCCGGCCTGGACGAGGCCGAGATGGCGCTCCGGCAGGGAAAGCCCTTTGTCGCTGCCGATAACGGCGATGACGGGCATGCGGATAGCCTCCAGCGCCTGTCGCAGCATCGCCTCGTGCCGGTCGCTGCCGACCTTGTTGAGGATGACGCCGGCGACGCGGACATCGGCGCGGAAACCGGCAAAACCGGCAACCAGCGGCGCCACCGACTGCGACATGCGCGAGGCGTCGACGACGAGCACCACGGAAAGCCCGAGCTGGGCGGCGAGATCGGCCGCCGTTCCCTTTCCGTCGGCCGCGCCGTCGAAAAGCCCCATCATCGCCTCGATGACGAGGATGCGGTCGCCGGAGCGGTGAAGCGCGGCATTGGCCGAGATCAATTCCGGGCGCATCGCCCAGGGATCGAAATTCAGGCAGAGCGTGCCGCTTGCGGCCGCATGGAAGGCGGGATCGATATAGTCAGGGCCGGCCTTGCCGGGCGCGACCGCGATGCCGCGCCGGCGGAGCGCTCGGAGCAGCCCGAGCGTCACCGTTGTCTTGCCGGCGCCGGAGGAAGGTGCTGCGATCAGGAGGCCGCTCATGCCCTCACCTTGCCTGACCGGCGGAACGGATCGGGCAGCAAGCGCCGCCCAGCCAGCGCACCGAGCCAATCGAGTGAAGCCCGGAGCCGCACCACCTCGCCGACGACGACTACGGCCGGCGGTTCGAGCCCTGAAGCGGCAACGGCCTCGGTCGCCTCTCCGAGCGTCGTCTCCAGCACCTGCTGCCGGCCGGTGGCGGCATTGCAGACGAAGGCGACGGGCTCGGACGGCAGCCGGCCGGCGGCGATCAGGCGGGCGCTGATCTCGGCGATATGTTTCATCGCCATATACATGACGATGACGGGCGAACCTCGGCCGATCGCGTCCCAGTTGATCCTGTCGGGTACGATGCCGGAGGAATCATGGCCGGTGAGGAAGGTCACGGCATGGTTGATGTCGCGATGCGTCACCGGAATGCCGGCATAGGCGAGCCCGCCGATACCGGCAGTAATGCCGGGCACGATGCGGAAGGGGATATTGTGTTCGACCAGCGTCAACGCCTCCTCACCGCCGCGCCCGAACACGAAGGGATCGCCGCCCTTCAGCCGCAGCACCCGCTTGCCGGCGCGCGCCAGCTCCACCAGCCGCAACGAAATGTCGCGCTGTTTCGCCGAGGGCTTGCCGCCGCGTTTGCCGGCATATTCCACCAGCGTTTCCGGCCGCGCCAGCGCCAGGCATTCCTCGTTGACCAGCGCATCGTGGACGATGACGTCGGCCTCGAAAAGCCCCTTGGCGGCGAGCAGCGTCAAAAGCCCGGGATCGCCGGGACCGGCGCCGACGAGCCAGACGTTGCCCGGCTCAAGCGCCGGAAGATGGGAGAATGCGGCATCGATCATCTTGCTGATCTAGGCCCCGCAAAGGGCAAGGTCAACGCCGCGCCCATCACCTCACTTGAAGTTGCTGAGATGATCGTGACTCACTTTGTGAAGCGTCGGATTCAAATCCTCGGAGAACCCGCACAACGCAATGAATATATTACAATATATCCCGAAGGCCGGCAGCATCGCGGCCGGCCTTCGAACTTGTCAGGCTGCAAGCAGTGTATTGCGAATGAGGTCGAGGACCTTCTCCGACTCGATGCCGGTGCAGACGATCTGGCTCGGCAAGCCATCCCAGGCGCCATCAGGCGGAAAATGCCGCCCATCTCGCCTGACGATCGTCTGGCCATCGGCGATGCCGCCGCAGACGACGCGCACCGCACCCGATATCGACGAGAACAGCTCCGGCGCCACGGCATAGACGCAGGCGCAGCTGTCATGCACCATCATGCCGTCTTCGACCGCATGCTTGTAGAAGTCGATGTAGGACTGCGAGAGTGCGTCGAGCTGCTTGACCGCCTTGTCACCCCTAGCTGCCATTTCGCCGAGATAGCTGCGGCTCATCGTGGTGATCGCGGTGACGTCGAGGCCGATGACCGCCACCTTCCACGGCGCGGTCATGACGATGTCGGCAGCCTCGGGATCACCGTGGATATTGGCCTCGGCGACCGGAGAAACGTTGCCCGGCACATAGAAATTGCCGCCCATGATGACGACGTCCTTGGCCAGCGTCGCAATCTCGGGATCTTCCTTCAGTGCCCGCGCCAGATTGGTCATTCGGCCCACGGCGACGAGGCGCACCTCGCCCGGATGGGCGCGCACCGTGTCGATGATGAAGCGATGCGCCGGGCGCGGATCGAGCGGCAGGTCGATCGTCTCCGGCACGTCGATATCGCCGAGGCCGTTGTCGCCGTGCACCATGGCCGGCCATGGCCGCTCCGCGCGCGAGGAATCGATGGTGACGCTGGCGCCTTTGGAAACGGGTGCCGGAATATTCCATTCGCGCTTGAGGAAGAGCGCATTGCGCGTCGTCGTCTCGACCGAGGCGTTGCCGAAGACCGTGGTGATGCCGAGAAGGTCGATTTCGGGATGGCGATGCAGGAAGAGAAGCGCCATGGCGTCGTCGACGCCAGGGTCGGTGTCATAAATGACCTTGTGCATGAGATATCCTCTAGATGTGAACCGTGAGGCTGCCGGACGGCACCGCGAATTGCCGCCACCATAACGTCCACTAGGCTTTCTGCAACCCGCTGCGGGCGACTGCCGCCGTCGCATGTGCAGATTTGATCTTGGCGACAGCGAGCTCGGCATCCGGCCCCGCAGCCGCCAGCGCAGCTGCCTCGGAGACCCCATGGCAGCCGACGCGGGCAAAGACGATCGCGGAAGGATTCGTGAGCCGCGGCGTCTCCTCCTCCAGCCGCAGCGCACCGAAGAACATGGCAGGCACGGAAAAATGCGCGGCAACGGCAAGGATCGCCGGCTCCAGTCTTCGGCTGTCGATCGAGGCAATGGCTGTGAGTTCCGCCGCGCCGATAGCGGCTACGTCGAGCGCCTCGATCGCAAGCGCCAGCACCTCGGCAGGCGGCGTCCCGCGCTCGCAGCCGAGGCCGAGCACGTGGCGCCTCGCCGTATCGAAAGAGATATCGCTCATGGAAACCGTCAAATACGCCCTGCCCATGTCTTTGCAGCCATTGCAGCTTGGGGCGGCAAATGCAACAAGGCCGTCCGAAATCCCTGCCCGGAATACCACCTTGCCCGATATCGCCTTCCATCTGCTTCTGCTGCTCTGCGCAGCGGCTTTCTTTGCCGGGTTTGTCGATTCCATTGCCGGCGGTGGCGGCCTCATCAGCGTCCCCGTCATGCTGATCGCGGGCATTCCGCCGCTCCAGACCCTCGGCACCAACAAGGTGCAGTCCCTCTTCGGCGCGGCCTCGGCCACGATCGCCTATACCCGCAAGGGCCATGTGCAGCTTGCGGAACAATTGCCGATGGCGCTGATGGCTGTCATGGGCGGTTCGACCATCTTCCATTACCTCTGACGTAATTGATAAGGTGCATCGCCTTCCCGCATGATCGGACTGCCTGGAACTGACGGGCGATCAAAAGGAGATGACCCGATGAACGACGCAAACACCAACGCAGAGCGCTATCTCGCCATCTGGAATGAGACGGATGCCGTTCGCCGTCGCGCTCTCATCGCCGAGAGCTGGAGCAAAGCCGCCACCTATATCGACCCACTGATGCGCGGCGAAGGCCATGAGCAGATCAATTCGCTGGTCGAGGCGGTGCAAAGCCGCTTCCCCGGCTTCCGCTTCGCCCTGATCGGGGCGGCCGACGGCTACGGCGACAACCTGCGCTTCTCCTGGGGCCTCGGCCCGGAAAACGGCGATGCGCTGATCAAGGGCACGGATTTCGCCGAGCTCGAAGGCGGCAAGCTGAAATCCGTCCGCGGTTTCATAGATTTGCTGCCGGAAGCCGCCTGATGACGCCGACCGCCCGCTCCCTTGGAGACCATCTGCGCGAATGGCGCCAGCGCCGCCGCATGAGTCAGCTCGACCTCGCGCTGGAGGCAGAGATCTCGCAGCGGCATCTGAGCTTCATCGAGAGCGGGCGCTCGACACCGAGCCGCGACATGCTGCTGCATCTTGCCGAACGGCTCGACGTGCCCCTTCGCGATCGGAACCCGCTGCTGCTCGCGGCGGGTTTCGCTCCTGTTTTTGCCGAACGCGCGCTCGACGATCCCGCATTGGAACCGGCCCGTCGCGCCATCGACATGGTGCTGAAAGGGCACGAGCCCTTCCCGGCAATCGCTGTCGACCGCCATTGGACACTCATCGCGGCCAATGCGGCCATCGCTCCGCTGCTCTCAGGCGTTTCCGACCAGTCTCTGCCCACGCCACCCGTCAACGTACTGCGCCTCAGCCTGCATCCACAAGGATTGGCGCCCCATATCAAAAACCTTTCCGAGTGGCGCGCCCACCTTATCGGCAGGCTGCGCCAACAGTTCTCGGCTTCCGGCGATCCAATGTTAGACAAGCTTTTGACGGAGTTGCTTTCCTATCCAGCGCCTAAAACTGCTGGCGAGGTCCATACCGCCTATGCCGGCATCGCCGTTCCCCTTCAGCTTTCGACCAAGGCCGGCTTGCTTTCCCTGATCTCGACAACGACTGTCTTCGGCACGCCCGTCGAAATCACTTTGTCGGAACTCGCGGTCGAATCCTTCTTCCCGGCGGATGAGGAAACGGCCGCCATCCTGCGCAGCCTCGCGCTCAACTGACCGCCTCAGAACTCCACGCCCGGTTGACCCTTGATGCCGGAGCGGAAGGGGTGTTTGACGAGCTCCATCTCGGTCACCAGATCGGCGATTTCGATCAATTCTTCCTTGGCGTTGCGCCCCGTCAGCACGACATGCGTCATATGGGGCTTCTCGCTCCTCAGAAAGGCGACGACTTCGTTGATGTCGAGATAGTCGTAGCGCAGCGCGATATTGATCTCGTCGAGCAGCACCATCGAATTGCGCTCGTCGCGGATCAGCTCCTTGGCCTTTTCCCAGGCGGCAGAGGCTGCGGCGACATCGCGGGCGCGGTCCTGCGTTTCCCAGGTGAAACCTTCGCCCATCGTGTGGAACTGGCAGAGATCGGAGAAATGCTTCTCGATCAGGTCGCGCTCGCCGGTCCACATCGCGCCCTTGATGAACTGCACGACGGCTGACGGCTTGCCATGGGCGATGTGGCGGAAGATCATCCCAAAGGCAGACGAGGACTTGCCCTTGCCCTTGCCGGTGTGAACGATGATCAGGCCCTTGCCATCCGTCTTGGTGGCCATGATCTTGTCGCGCGCGGCCTTCTTCTTCGCCATCTTCTCGGCATGGCGCGCATCGTCCTTGCCAATTCCGCCTTCTGCGATCTCGCTATCAGGGGTCTCGTCGCTCATTGGGTCACCTCATTTTGTGTTGTAGCAGCCAGGTCGAACCGGGCCGAATTGCTGCGCGGCGTCCAGAGGCTGCGGTCGATCGCTTCGAGCAGCCGCTCCTTCATCTCGTTGAACGCCGCCGGGTTCTTCTCGATCATGAAATCGCGCACGCCGGGATCGCCAACGAAAGCCTGGTAGACCGCCTCGAAATGATGTTCGCCGACCGCACCCGTCGTTGCTGCGAAGGCAAAGAGATAATCGACAGTGGCGGCGATCTCGGCCGCCCCCTTGTAACCGTGGCGCATGACGCCCGCGATCCATTTCGGATTGACGACGCGCCCGCGCACGACCCGGCCGATCTCCTCTTCCAGCGAGCGGATCACCGGCTTTTCCGGTCTGGAATGGTCGTTGTGATAGATCGAGGGGCGCGCGCCGGCGAGCTGTTCGGCCGCCGCCGCCATGCCGCCCTCAAACTGGTAATAGTCGTCGCTGTCGAGCAGGTCGTGCTCGCGATTGTCCTGATTCTGAATGACGGCTTGCACCGAGCGCAGCCGCTCCTCGAACAGGCCGCGTTCGGCCCTGCCCTCCTCCCCGGCGCCATAGGCATAGCTGCCCCAGACGAGATAGGCCTCGGCGAGATCGGCGCGCCGCTCCCAGCCCTTTTCGTCGATCAGCGCCTGCAATCCGGCGCCATAGGCGCCGGGCTTCGAGCCGAAGACGCGATAACCCGCCCGGCGCTTCGCCGAGACTTCGTCCAGGCCGGCGGCGCCAAGCCTTGCCGCCTCGCCGCACATGCGCGTTGCGATCGGGTTGTCGGCCTCGTCCTCTTCAAGCGCGCCGACGGCACGGATCGCCTTGTCGAACAGCGCGATCTGCTCGGGAAAGGCATCGCGGAAGAAGCCGGAAATGCGGAGGGTCACGTCGACGCGCGGCCGCCCGAGCATCGCCGGCGGAATGATCTCGTAGCCGGTGACACGGCGCGAGCTCATGTCCCAGAGCGGCTTGACGCCGATCAGCGCCAGCGCCTGGGCGATATCGTCGCCGCCGGTCCGCATGTTTGACGTGCCCCAAGCCGTCAGCCCGAAGGAAACAGGCCACTCGCCGTGATCCTGCACATAGCGGCGCACCAGCAGTTCCGCGGATTTCTTGCCGAGTTCGTAGGCCGCCGGCGTCGGCACGGCGCGGCTGTCGACCGAATAGAAATTGCGGCCCGTCGGCAAGACGTCAGGCCGCCCGCGTGTAGGTGCGCCAGAGGGGCCGGGCGCGACGAAGTGGCCGTCGAGCCCGTTGAGTAGACCGTGAATTTCGGCGGGGCCGCAGGCGAGGATGGAGGGCTTGAGGCGGGTTTCGATCTCGGAGAGGACTGGATGCGTCGCCTTCCAGTCTCCGGGGCATTCGATTTCACCGGACACGAATTTCGCCGCCAGCAGTTCGATACGCTCGACGGTGTCTCCGTTGGTTCGCCAGGGGGCATCGAGAATATCTGCGAGAATATCAGAACGCGGGCCGGTCCAGACGGCGGCCATGTCACAATCGAGAGGGTCGAAGATGGAGGCGCCCCCCTCTGTCCTGCCGGACATCTCCCCCACAAGGGAGGAGATCGAGGATGAGAGGCCTCGCTCAATCTCATGCGTCGAATGTACGGCATCTTCAAACGGTTCTTTTTCGGGAAACCCAAGCGACTTGCCGATCTCCCCCCTTGTGGGGGAGATGTCCGGCAGGACAGAGGGGGGTATCCCCCGCACGCCGCCACCCAATCCAGCATCCGCCGCAATCGCCCGCTGCAAACTCGCATCCCCGCCCTCGCCGAGCCCGCGCGGCACCCGCGCCAGAGCCACGGTGAGGTCGGTCAGCAACCGCCCCTCGGGCGAAACGCCGAACACATGCAGTCCATCTCGGATCTGCATTTCCTTAAGGTCGCAGAGGTAGGCGTCGAGCTTCTTCAGCGCCTCGCCCTCGCTTTCGCCCTTCGCAATCCCGGCATCCCGGTCGAGGCCGATATCGGTCACGAGATCGAGGATCTGCCGGCTGAGCAGACGGATACGGCGGGGATCGCTGCCCGAGGCTTCGTAATATTCGTCGACCAGCGCCTCCAGATCCTTGAGCGGTCCGTAGCTCTCGGCCCGCGTCAAGGGCGGCGTCAGGTGGTCGATGATGACGGCGGCAGTGCGGCGCTTGGCCTGCGTGCCCTCGCCCGGATCGTTGACGATAAAGGGATAGAGATGCGGCAGCGGCCCGAGGATCGCCTCGGGATAACAGCTTTCAGACAACGCCAGCGCCTTGCCGGGCAGCCATTCGAGATTGCCGTGTTTGCCCATATGGATGACGGCATGGGCACCGAACTCGCGGCGCAGGAAAGCATAGAAGGCGAGATAACCGTGCGGCGGCACGAGATCCGGCGAATGATAACTTTCCTTCGGATCGATATTATAGCCGCGCGCCGGCTGGATGCCGACAAGCACCTCGTCGAAACGGGCAAAAGGCAGGGCGAAGACGCCCTCGCGAAAATACGGATCGTCTTGCGGATTGCCCCAGCGGGCTCTCACCTCATCTTGAATCTTATCGGGAAGAGATTCCAGGAAGCTGTTGTACAGACTCAGAGAAAGCGTCTCGCGGATGATCTTTCCGTCATGACCGGAATTGGTCGGCCCTTCCATCAGGTGGCGGATCAGCGCGTCGCCATCGGCCGGAATGTCAGCGACCGGATAACCCGCCGCCCGCATGGCGCGAAGCACCTCGATGGTGCCGGCCGGCGTATCCAAGCCGACGCCGTTGCCAAGTCGGCCGTCCCGGTTCGGGTAGTTCGCCATGACGAGCGCGATGCGCCGGTCGCGCGCCGATGTCTTCCGCAGCCGCGCCCAATTGGCGGCAAGCTCCGCCGTATAGCGCACCCGGCCGGCATCGGCCTGGCTGGCGACGATATTCGTCTCGACCAGCGCATCGTAGCGCGCCGCCGTCTTGAAGGAGACCGCCCGCGCCAGCACCCGGCCATCCACCTCGGGAAGCGCCACGTTCATGCCGAGATCGCGCGCCGACAGGCCTTGCGAGGACGCCGCCCATGCCTCCCTCGACGAGGCCGACAGGATCGCCTGCAGCACGATCGCCTCACTCGCCTCCAGCACCGTCGCCTGCCGGTCCGCACCCGGTGCGGAGACGGCAAAACCCGTCGTATTGATGACGACATCAGGTTTCAGTGCCGAAAACACGCTTTCGAGAATGCCTGTCGAGACAGGATCCTTGAGGCTGTAGGCAAAGACCGGCAGCGGCCGGAGGCCGAGTGTCATCAGCGCTTCGATCAGAGCTTCGATCGGCCCGGTCTCGCCGCTTTGGACGAGCGCGCGGTAGAAGCTGATGGCGACGATGGGTTGCGATCCTGCGTCTGCCGCCGAGTTCGGGATACCCCCCTCAGTCCTGCCTGACATCTCCCCCACAAGGGGGGAGATCAGGGATGAGAGGTCTCGCTCCATCTCCCTGACCGAAGATGCGGCATCCTCAAACGTTTCTTTTGCGAGAAGCCCACGCGACTTGCCGATCTCCCCCCTTGTGGGGGAGATGTCCGGCAGGACAGAGGGGGGTGCCACATCCAAAGACATCTGTGAAGGTGTCGCCAGAACCCGCCGCCACTCTTCAACCCCAATCAGCCCCCGCCCCGGCCACCAGATGCCGGCCTTCATCAAAGGCACGGCCGGCGCCGGCTTCTCGGCACCCGACAACATCGCCCCGGCATAATCGAGAAAGGCCCGCGCATTGGCGTCGCCGCCCTCGATCAGATAGGCCCACAACGCGTTGAGATCATCGAGACCGACATTGGAAAACGGCACCAGCCCCGCATCCGGCCTGGCATCGCCCGGCAGCACCGCGATCAGCGCAGCGGCGCGCGCTGCCGCTGCATGCAGCGCCTCCAGCGCATAGTGGAAATAGCTGGCGCCGCCGAGCGCACGCACGATGATCAGCTTCGCATGCCGCACCGTGCGCTCGACATAGGTATCGACAGACATCGGGTGCTTGAGGCTCATCAGGCTTGCGAGCCGGAGCGAAGGCCCCGCCCCGCGATCGCGATGGGCGGCCGCGATCGCGGCAAGCTCGCTGTCCGCCGCCGACAGGAACAGGATATCGCCCGGCGTCTGCCCGAGGTCGATTGCCTCCTCGCCGTCGCTGATCGTTCCCTGCTGGGCCAGAAGCAGATGCATCGGTCTATGCCAGCGCTGCGATCGCTGCCCTCACCGCACCCTGGTCCATTTCGTGCAGGCCGATAACGACAAGGCGCGTAGCGCGCTTTTCGCTCGCGCCCCAGGCGCGGTCGAAATAATGGTCGATCCGGCTGCCGACGGCCTGGAGCTGCAGGCGCATCGGCTTGCCCGAGACATCGACAAAACCCTTGAGGCGCAGCACGTCATGGGCAGCAATGATGCTCTTCAGCGCTTCGACGAAGCCGGCGGGATCGGCAATGGGTCCGAGATCGACGACGAAGCTGTCGAATTCATCATGGTCGTGCGGCGCACCGTCTTCATGCTCCAGCTCGTGATGCGACTTGCGATTGGCGACATCGTCCTCCGTGCCGACGCCGAGGCCGAGCAGGATGCCGGCCGACACCTCGCCGTTCCTCGCCTCGATCATCACGGGCTTGCGCACCGTGCGGGAGGCGACCTCGTCTCGCACCCTGATAAGCCCTGCAGCATCGATCAGGTCGGTCTTGTTGAGCACGATGAGGTCGGCACAGGTCAGTTGATCCTCGAACAGCTCCTCGATCGGGCTTTCGTGATCGAGCGATTCATCCTCGGCGCGGCGCGCATCGACGGCATCATGGTCGTCGGCGAAGCGGCCGGCGGCAACAGCGGCGCTGTCGACCACCGTGATCACACCGTCGACGGTCACCTGGGTACGAATGTCGGGCCAGTTGAAGGCGGCGACCAGCGGCTGCGGCAGGGCAAGGCCAGAAGTCTCGATGACGATATGGTCGGGCCGCTGTTCGCGCTCGAGCAGCTTGGTCATCGTCGGAATGAAATCGTCCGCAACGGTGCAGCAGATGCAGCCGTTGGTCAGCTCGATGATGTCGTCCTCGGTGCAATTCTCCGCACCGCAGCCCTTCAGCACGTCGCCGTCGACGCCGAGATCGCCGAATTCGTTGATGATCAACGCAATCTTCTTACCGCCGGCATTGGTGAGCAGGTTGCGGATCATCGTGGTCTTGCCGGCGCCGAGAAACCCGGTGATGACGGTTGCGGGAATCTTCTGCTGGTTCATGGACTTAACCCTTCATTTTCAGCGACAGACCTGCCGCGATGAAATAAACTTCGGCGGCCTTCGCCGCGATCGATTGGTGCAAGCGGCCGGCATGATCGCGAAAATCCCGCGCCATGCGATTGTCGGGCACGATGCCGAGACCGACCTCGTTGGAAACGAAAACGAGCCGCGCCTTCGCGCCGAGCAGAAAATCGGCAAGTGCGGCAAATTCCGCCGCCATGTTCCGCTCCTCCATCATCAGATTGGTGACCCAGAGCGTCAGGCAATCGATCAACACGATGCGCCCTTCGCCATCGATGGCGGCGAGCTTGCCGACGAGGTCGAGCGGCTCTTCATGCGTCGTCCAGGACGGACCGCGATCGGCCTTGTGTTGCGTGATGCGCGCCTGCATCTCCTCGTCCCAGGCACGGCCGGTGGCAAGGTAGTGGCGATCGAGGCCACTTGCCGTCACGAGGTCTTCGGCGAAGCGGGATTTGCCGGAACGTGCGCCGCCGAGGATGAAGGTGGCAGTCATGCTCAAACGCCTCTCAGGGAGAGTGCGTAGCCGTGGCTTGTTCCGAGTGCACCTTTCTCGGCTACTGAGGGTGTGACACCCCCCTCTGTCCTGCCGGACATCTCCCCCACAAGGGGAGAGATTGAATCGCCGAGAGCTTTTCTCCAAACAATTGATGTGGGACGACGGTCGTGCTGCTTGCCGATCTCCCTCCTTGTGGGGGAGATGTCCGGCAGGACAGAGGGGGGGATCCAGCATTCGACATAAACGGCCGAAAGCACACCTCTTGCAGCACTGCTTGGAGGCGTCGCGCGCGCCGCACCAGGCCGCGCCGAATTCAATCGTTCAGCCAAGACAACCTCCGTGCTGGCAACGGGCATAGTGCCCAGGTGTGGGCTTCTCGCCCGGCACGCATGGCAGGTCTCCTGGCTCGCGGTTATCGGCCGCGATCGGGGCAGACCGGAAACCGGTCGCCCTGATCGTGCCAGCGGATCATCCTCGCCTTCCCGGCTGCATCAGTGAAAAGGTGGACGATTCGTAGACTTGAGAGGCGTCCGACCCCGGTTGATCACCATGCATATCCAGTGGCTTTCCCGGCATGTCGCCCATCCCGCCCGCCCGCACGATTGCAGGCTCCGAGCCGGAAGGGCTTGATGCCGGATGGAAGACCCTGACCGCTCTACAGTCGCGGGGTCGGCTGTGATGAAGGCGCCCGGCTTGGGTCCGCCCCGTCACATTCCCTTTTCATCCAGAAGGGCGTAACACCGATCCGGAACCATCCGTTATGTCAGGATGGTCAGTCGACCATCCGTTATCGGGATGGTTAGGCAAGCGCAGGGGTGAAGTCAACCGGCCTTGGCGGCCGCTCGATCACCGGCTACGAGGCGTTGCCACGCCAACACGACTTACTCTACCTAAAATATCGTCTTTTATCAGAGACTTACGTCATAAATATTTATCCCGCGCGCCGGCTTTTCGCCGCAATTGCGTCGCAAGCGGAGTGCCCGACCATCTCCGCCCTTGACCGGGCCTCTCCCCGCCTAGTTGTCTAGCCATGCTTATGAAATTGGATCGGCGCCGTTTCCGCGCGCTGCGTGTTTTCTTCGATCCGGGACGCCTGCGGGCGCTGACCCGGCGTAGCGAGGTCGGCCTGTCGCTAGCGGGCGCCGTTGTCGGCATCATCTCGGGTCTTGCCGTCACCGGCATGAGCTACGTCTCCAATGAGCTGCATCAACTGGTCTTCGGCATCGCCGACAGCGAACGACTGAGCTCGTCCGAGATCGAGAATAAGATGCTGCTGCTCACCGCCCCCGTCATCGGCGGCGCCCTGCTTGGCCTGTTGCTCCTGGTGCTGGCGAAACGGCGCAAGAAACCGATGGTCGACCCGATCGAGGCCAATGCGCTGCATGGCGGCCGCCTGTCCCTGACCGACAGCATCATCGTTGCCGTGCAGAACCTGATCTCCAACGGTTTCGGCGCCTCGGTCGGCCTGGAGGCCGGCTATACCCAGCTTGCCGCCGGCCTCGCCTCGAAATTCGGCCTGAAGCTGCAGCTTCGCCGCTCGGACCTGCGCACCCTCGTTGGCTGCGGCGCGGCGGGTGCCATCGCCGCCGCCTTCAACGCGCCGCTGACCGGTGCTTTCTATGCCTTCGAGCTGATCATCGGCACCTATACGATCGTCTCGCTGACGCCTGTCGTCGTCTCCGCCCTTGTCTCCACCCTGATCGCAAGGCTGCTTGCCGGCAGCGATTTCACCATCGATATCGGCAGCTTCGGCTCGGTCGTGCCGGCCGACTATATCCCGGCGCTGCTGCTCGGTGCTTTCTGCGCTGGCGTCGGCATCCTGATCATGCAGGGCGTCGCCTTTGTCGAAGAACTGGCGCGCAAGAGTTCGATCGCCCCACCCTTCCGCCCGGCACTCGGTGGCATCATCGTCGGGCTCTTGGCGATGATCTCGCCGCAGGTGCTCTCGGCCGGCCACGGCGCGCTGCATCTCAACCTTTCCCGTGAGGTGGCAATCCCGACACTGATCGGCCTCTTCCTGTTGAAATCCTTCGCCTCGGCGATCTCGATCGGCTCCGGCTTCAGGGGCGGCCTGTTTTTCGCCTCTCTGTTCATGGGCGCCCTGCTCGGCAAACTCTTCGCCTATTGCGGCCCCTATTTCGCCGATGCGACGCTGACGCCTGTCATCTACGCCGTGGTCGGCATGAGTTCGCTTGCCGTCGCCGTCATCGGCGGTCCATTGACCATGACGTTCCTGGCGCTCGAAATCACCGGCGATTTCCCGATCACGGCGCTGGTGCTCGCTGCCGTCATCACCTCCTCGCTCGTCGTGCGCTCGACCTTCGGCTACTCCTTCGCCACATGGCGATTCCATCTGCGCGGCGAAAGCATCCGCAGCGCCCATGATGTCGGCTGGATCCGCAACCTGACGGTCGACAAGCTGATGCGCGCCGACGTCAAGACGGCAAGGGCCGGCATCTCGCTGGAGGAATTCAAGCAGGCCTTCCCGATCGGCTCGACCCAGCGCGTCATCCTCGTCGAGGAGAGCGACAAATATGCGGGCCTCGTGCTGGTGCCGGAGATCTATGCCAACCCGACCGACGCCCAGGACGAGGGCAAGACGCTTGCCGATTTCATCCACTACCGCAACGATTTCCTGCAGCCGCAGATGAATGCCAGGCAGGCGGCGGCGATCTTCGACAAGAGCGAAAGCGAAGCGCTCGCCGTCGTCAACAACCTGATCGAACGCAAGGTGATCGGCCAGCTCAGCGAAAGCTATACGCTGCGCCGCTACAGCGAAGAACTCGACCGCCGCCGCCGCGAGGTCTCAGGCGAGATCTGATCCGTCGTCGCGCCATCGGATCGACGCTTCAGGATACGGCGTCGGCGAGCTTGAACACGTTTACCGCTTTCGAAACCCCGCGCAACTCGAAGGATCCCAGACATTCGTTGGCGACGGCGCAGGTGACGGCGAAGCTTTCCGACATCAGAAGGTGATGTCCGAGCGTGCTGCAGAGTTTTTCGAGGCGCGAAGCCTCGTTGACGGCGCTGCCGATCACCGTGAAATCAAGCCTGCCGCGTGCGCCGATATTTCCGTAGAAGACCTCGCCGAGATGCAGCACGACATCGACGCCGATGTCAGGACCTCCATCATTCCTCCGCTGACCATTCAGCACCTTGTTGGCTTCCAGAATATTCTTTGCGGAAGCCAGTGCAGCCATGCAGGCCTTTTGCGGATCTTCAGCATCGGTCGGAAAGATCGCCAGCACGCTATCGCCCATGAACTTGAGTATCTCGCCCGAATTTTCCTCGACATGCCAGCCGATCAGCTCGAAATGTTCATTCAGAAACCCGGCGATTTCGCCCGGCTGATAAACCTCGGTCAGCGCCGTGAAGTTTCTCAGGTCCGCAAGCAGGATCGCAGCATTGATCGCCCCTCCCTTTCCCCTCTGAATATCGCCTGCAAGGATGCGTGCACTTGTCTTGGCGCCTGTATAGACGGCGAGGATATCCGATGCGGTTTTCGTTGCCGCGATACGATAACAAGCCAGCCCCAGCGCCGGGAAGAGCTTCGCGACGATCGCCAGTTGATCATCAGAAAATCCGCCCGGCCTGTCGCTTGTGAGAGACAGACTGACTCCGCGTAGCGCAGCCTCCTTCGGGAACTCCAGCAGGCTGACCAGATGATCCGTGCCGCCGCTATGCGCGAATTCCGCAAGCTGCGGGTAGTCATCGACACCCTCACCCTTGGCGATGTTCCAGCGACCTGACGTTTCGCCACGGCCCAAAAGAAAATAGATCGGGGTCTTCTCGAAATTCAGCACTCCCGCAGTGCCATATTCGGCATTCTCGATCGTGGTCGCACCGCCGCGCACGAAATTGGCCGAGACGCCGCCATACATGGGATGAATTGACGGCATTGAAATGCTTCCCCGCCAAATCGGAAAGCCATCCGCGATCAACCGATCGCACAATCCGGCTATCAGCTCGGCGATATGCTCAGCTGTGATTCCATGTTCTATAAGCCACTGAATATGATTGCTAATTTTTAAACCTCCACATGAGCCGCCACAATCTTATGATGGCAAATCGGGCAAATGGGCGGCAATCCGAACCGGGTCGCCACGACATCCAGTGATAGCCCGGCCAAACCGATGTTTCTAGCCATCGAGCTCGGCCACCACAACCGCGGGGCAGATGGCAGAGAGATTGATACCGTTATCGACGCATTGCGAGGTTTTACGCCCGATGCGGACGCCCACCACGAGACGCTAGCGGAACCTGCTCCAGTCTGCATCCTGGGAGGCGACGAAGGGTATTTCGCCCCTCGACAAGGCAATGTCTTTCAGCATGTGATCTGGCAAGGCGCCAAGCTGATTTGCCGCCGATCGCCTGCGTCGCCAGACGACAAGGGCGCGCAGCGGAGAGGTAAGCAGCGCCATCACTTTGCGCAGTCGCAGCTCGACCGCGCTGGACAAGAGCTTCTCGTTCATTGTGATCCCGTGAATTTGCGCGTGCCGATGGCAAGATCGCAACCCGGAGAACCGGTCGGCGACTCGTTCGCCGGCCGGTTCCGACATCCTAGCGCGCCGAATGTGGGGCGATGAGCGTCGTGATCTCCGTCACCCGGTCCGCCGGAAAGCCACCCTTTTCCGCGTGCCGATAGACCGCTTCCGCGCT
Organism: Rhizobium sp. CB2179; assembly: GCF_057653455.1. Taxonomy (NCBI): domain Bacteria; kingdom Pseudomonadati; phylum Pseudomonadota; class Alphaproteobacteria; order Hyphomicrobiales; family Rhizobiaceae; genus Rhizobium; species Rhizobium sp. CB2179. The sequence continues at coordinate 2,345,551 of NZ_CM172781.1, forward strand.
CTCGGCCTCATGAACGCAGTACATCTTGTCCCCGGTCACATAGCTGGTGATCCAGGTATAGGGTTCGCCGAGGGACGCTACGACGGCGTTGGATTTCGCCGAGATCTCGCGCAGAGTTTCCTTGTCCATGTCCCCGAGACCTGGAATGTTTCGTTCGACAACGAATTGCGGCATTGTTTTATCCTTTCATGATGTTTTGAGTGAGCTGGAGCTTCATCAACCGTGCGCATGCCGGCAGCTGACGTCAGGGTTCATGTCGGCGAACGGTCCCCTCGGATTGTTCTTCCATGCCCAGACGTGCAGCTCGTAGAAAGCCGGAAGGCCGTAGCGGTTCGGTGCGTTCGTGAAACTGAACAGCTGGCCGCCGAGATTGGCGGGACCTTTCGTCGTGATGTATTCGACAGCGACGAGTTTCATCTTGCCGTGTTCGTCAGGCTCGTACATCACGGCCTCCGGTCTGGAGAGATCAATGGCCTCATCCTTGATGAGGTCGGCACTGACATAGTGGATACCCATCGCACCTCCATCTATGCCGCTGGTGCACGGGATCGGCGAATAGCCTTCCTTGACGGCCTGGTTGACGTCCCGGAAGCGCGCATTGGCCTCCCGGACCTGTTCCGGCAGGCCGCCGCCGCCGAGCGCTGCAGCCGGAAGAGCTGCCATAATGAGAAGCGCCGCGATCGGCGCTTTTGTCGCTTTCATGAAGATTGCCCTCCAATTTCTGGTTGTCCAAGCCGATTGGATTCCGGCCGGCAGTGCGTTGTAAAAAATCCGCGCGATGAAACATCTCCCGCATGGGGGATGAAATCTTCCGCAAATCCCGGAAATGAAGGCGCCGTGGCCGGCGACAATTGACCGGGCTGGCCGGGCTGATGCAGGATTGTGATCATGGAACAGCAGCTGTCGGAAATTATTGGCGCTATTTATGATTGCGTGGCCCGGGAGGATGCCTGGCCAAACGCTCTTCGTCTGATCAATGGTCAGGTGAACGGTTTTCTAACCACGCTTGCCGTCTTCGACACCACCACGCGTTCCGCACGGCTGGCCCAGATCGCCTGCGACGACGGAGAGGCCATCCGCACCCTCGTCGCGCATGCGAAGGACGTCCCGTTCTTCCACCTTCTCCACCGAATGGAGATCGATCAGCCGGATACGCTGGAGCGGATGTTTTCCCTCTATGGACCCGATGGCGAAGCCGTCTGGAAAAGCGGTGCGCTACACCAGAACTTTCATGCCAGGTATGGGGTTCTAAACTCGATCGACATGGCCGTGCTGAAGCGCCCGACCCGTGTCGGGACGATCAACATTTCGGTGCAATACGAACCGAGCGAGCGACGTGTCTTCGACATCATCGGGCTGCTCGGTCCGCATATCCGCCGTGCCGTGACGATCCACGACATGTTCGAGATGGAGCGCACCGAAGCCGCCGTCCTCAGGGAGGTCATCGACGCCCTCGATCATGCGGTCTTCATCGTTGCAGAAGACATGACAATCCTCTTCGCCAATGAAGCCGCCGAAGCGCGGCTGCGCGAGCAGCACGTGGTCCACTCGCTTTCAGGCCGTCTGGCCGCTCGCTATAGTTATGCAGGCGCCGCCCTTTCCAACGCAGTGGCGCTTGGCGCGCGCGACGAAATCAGTCTCGCAGCCGCTGGGATCGATGTTCCCCTTGCCTCGGCGGAGCGCCCCGCCGTCGCCCACGTTCTGCCGTTGCAGCGGCGCACCGAAAGGGGACGCTTCGAAAGCCGGGCGGCGGCGGCGATCTTTCTCGCCGCGGCTGGAACGGTGGTCCAGTCTGCCGTCGAAGCCGTTGCCGCCCTTTTTGCTCTCACGCCTGCCGAACGGCGCGTGGTCGGCTACGTGTCCGAAGGTATGACGCGATCCGAGATTGCAAATGCGCAGGGCGTTGCCGACGGCACCGTGAAATCGCAACTGGCCGCCATCTACGACAAGACGGGAGCGGAAGACCAGCGCAGCCTGCAGCAGCTCGTACGCGAACTCAGCCCACCTGTCAGGCGCGCCTAAGAAGTCGACATCAAACTTCGGTCGATTGGGCGGATTACGCGAAAAGGCACGCCGGCGCCACGGCAGTTGCGGGCTCCGCTCACATCCTGACCGTCATACCGCCGTCGACCGTCAGCACATGGCCGTTGACGAAGGAAGCGGCGGCGCTTGCCAGAAACAGCGCCGCGCCGGCGATCTCGTCCGGCCGTCCCCAGCGCTGGACCGGGATGCGCTGGCGCACGAAGGGCATGAATTCCTCGTTCGCAGCCATCGCCGCGTTCGTCTCGGTGGCAAACCAGCCGGGCGCAATTGCGTTGCTGGTGATGCCGTGCGGGCCGAATTCGACTGCCATGCCGCGCATCAGTCCGGTCAGGCCCTGCTTGGCTGCCGGATAGACGCAGTCGCCGGGCATGACGACATGGCCGCTGATCGAGGTCACCGCGATCAGGCGGCCGTGATTGCACCGCTTCATCAACACGGCAGCGTCGCGCGAAAGCGTCATCGCCGCCGCCAGGTCGGTGCGCAGCAGCTCGATGATCGCATCATCGTCGAATTCGGCCAGAGGCCGCCTGTCGCGGGCGCCGACATTGTTGATCAAAATATCGAGACGGCCATGGTTCTTGTCGACATCGGCCATCGCAGCACGCTGTGCCTCGCGATCGGCGACGTCGAATGCGGCGACCTCCGCCGTGCCGCCCGCGGCCCGGATGGTCGATACGGCGTTTTCCAGCGTCGCCGCCGTACGTCCGTTGACGATGACATGCGCGCCGGCTTCGGCAAGGGCGCGCGCCATCTCGAAGCCCAGACCACGGCCACCGCCGGTCACCAGCGCCACCTGCCCTGCCAGCGAAAATCTGTCCAATATGCTCATGGTTTTCGTCGCTCTCAACCGGGTCCGCCGCGACAATTAATGGACTCAGTCAACTAATTTGGCAATAGCCGAACGACGAGACCGGATGATGGTGAGGCAGCCCCGTCCGGTACACATCCGACCTAACCAAGCAGCCCGGCCAGCCAGCGTGGATCGAGATGACGTTCCAATTCCCCGGCGACGTCGTCGAGCGCCTGCTCGACGCTCTCGCGGTAATTCCTCCGCTCGCCTGATAGGCCGAAACTTTGGAGCAGTCGAGCGCGGTAAGTGTCGCTGCCGAAGAGCCCATGCAGATAGGTGCCCATGATCCGGCCGTCGGACGAAAGCGCCCCGTCGGGTGCTCCATCGATGATTGCCGAAGGCCGATTGCAATCCGGGCCGCGGGTGATGCCGAGATGGATCTGGTAGCCGTCAAGCGGCGCGTCATATTCGGTCGAGCGGGCATGGCTGTTGCGCACGGTCTTTTCCGGCGCCATCTCGGTCTCGACATCGAGAAGCGCAAGCCCCGGTGTCTCCAGCGTCCCGCCCTCGATGCCGAGCGGATCGTGCACCGTCCGGCCGAGCATCTGGTAACCGCCGCAGATGCCGATCACCCGGCCGCCGCGCCTGACATGCGCCTGGAGATCGCGGTCCCAGCCCTGCGCCCCGAAGTCGGCGAGATCCGATATTGTCGATTTCGAGCCGGGAAGCACAACGAGGCTCGCATCGGCTGGCATCCGCTCGCCGGCGCGAACGAAGACCAACTCAACATCCGGCTCGGTCCTCAGTGGATCAAGATCGTCGAAATTGGCGATACGTGGCAGCACCGGCACGGCGATCTTCAGCGCGCCCGCCCCGCCCCTCGCCAACCGTTCGAGCACGGCCGAATCTTCGGCCGGCAGGCGCGCAGCACCCCTCAGCCAGGGCACGACGCCGAAACACGGCCAGCCGGTAAAGCCTTCGATGGCGCGGATGCCGTCGTCAAACAGCGAGACGTCGCCGCGGAACTTGTTGATGATATAGCCCGCAATCATCGCCCGGTCGCCCTCGTCGAGGATCGCATGCGTGCCGACCAGCGAGGCGATGACACCGCCGCGGTCGATATCGCCGACGAGCACGACAGGCACGCCGGCCCGCGTCGCAAAGCCCATATTGGCGATGTCGCCAGCCCTGAGATTGATCTCGGCCGGCGATCCGGCGCCCTCGACTATAACGAGGTCGGTCCCCGCAGCCACTTTTTCAAAACTCTCGAGCACGGCGCCGAGCAGCTCAGGCTTCAGCCGCTGATAGTCGCGTCCCTTTGCCTGTCCGAACACCCTGCCCTGGACGATGATCTGGCTGCCATTGTCCGATTGCGGCTTGAGCAGCACCGGGTTCATGTGGACCGAGGATGGCGTGCGCGCGGCCAGCGACTGCAGCCACTGCGCCCGGCCGATCTCGCCGCCGTCATCGGCGACCGCCGCATTGTTCGACATGTTCTGTGGCTTGAACGGACGGACCGTCAGCCCGCGATTGGCCGCCAGTCGGCAGAGCCCTGCGACCAGCACCGTCTTGCCGACATCGGAGCCGGTTCCCTGCAGCATGATCGCTCTTGCCATGATGGCCCGCATTCGCCTCTCGTTCAGGCGAGGCCTACAATGGGCGGCAACCTCGGGTCAAGCTTGGCCCGGCGTAAGACTTAGCTTGGGACAAGTACCCACGCAAACGCGAAAACCGCGCATGGCCTTGGCTCTGCGCGGTTTGCCGAAAAACTCAGGCGTCTTCGCCCTTACACGGCGAAGCTCGCTTTCTCCGGTACGCACTACCTGAACCGGAGAAGCGGCGGTCATTGCTGCCACGCCCCAACTGATAACGGCACATTCTTACCGGAGAGTTATTGAAGGCTTACGCAAATGTTAATTTTGATCTTTTTTGACATTCTCGTCGAAATTTCTGCCGAAGATCCGCCGAAAATCACCAAGGGCGTGCATTTCGCGCAAGGGCGCCATTTTGAAGATGCCGACATAAATTCTTCGAATTCAATAATTTAGTCACGCAACCATGAGCAGAAGATAGTTGATTTCTGCGAGCGAACGCGTAGGCTCCGTCATAACACGCCATTGTTGAACATGGCTTGCCTATGAACCGGAAAGCCTGTTGCGGTATCGCCCCGGCATTCGGGTGCTCGGAGAGATTTGTCGGTGAATTTCAGAGCCTGCTGCACGTCCACCTAAGAAGAATTCGGGGAATGACGATGAAGACGTTTCTGATTCCGGCCGTCTTTGCCGCGGCTCTTTCTATCGTCGCGCCGGCTGAAGCCGCCGAATGCGGCAGCGTTTCGATCGCCGAAATGAAATGGGCCTCCGCAGGCATTGCGGCGAGCTTCGATAAGATCATCCTGGAAAAGGGATACGGCTGTTCCGTCACCATTGTCGATGGCGACACTCTGCCGACCTTCGCCTCGATGAATGAGAAAGGCACCCCCGACATCGCCTCGGAATACTGGATCAATTCCGTCAGGGCCCTGCTCGATCAAGCCGTCAACAGCGGCCGGTTGGTGCAGGGGGCCGAAATCCTTGCCGACGGCGCCGTCGAGGGTTGGTGGATACCGAAATTCATCGCCGACGCCCACCCCGACATCCGCTCGGTCGAAGGCGCGCTGAAACATCCCGAACTCTTCCCCGCCGAGGACGACCCGTCGAAGGGCGCAGTTTACAACTGTCCCGCCGACTGGAGCTGCCAGATATCAACCGCCAACCTGTTCAAGGCGCTTGCCGCCGACAAGAAGAGCTTCGAGCTTGTCGAGACCGGCAGCCCCGAACGGCTCGATGCCTCGATTGCCCGTGCCTTCGACAACAAGATCGGCTGGCTCGGTTATTACTGGGCGCCGACTGCCATCCTCGGCAAATACGACATGACGCGCCTTAGCTTCGGCGTCGGCCACAACAAGAGCGAATGGGACCGCTGTACCGCGGTTGCCGGCTGTGTCAGGCCCGAGCTCAATTCCTACCCAGTCTCGCGCGCCTTCACACTGATGACCAGATCTTTCGCCAGCCGCGCCGGACCTGTCACGACCTATCTCAAGACCCGCAAATGGGACAATGCGACGATCAACCAGGTGCTCGCCTGGCAGGACGAAAACCGCGCAAGCAACGAGGATGCCGCGATCTATTTCCTTCGCAATTACGAGAGCCTGTGGACGAAATGGGTGCCACTCGATGTAGCCGAGAAGGTTAAGGCGAGCTTATAACGGCCAAAACACGATCAAGCATGGACGATTAGATGACAGGCAATGTTCCCTTTCCCGACCGCGATACCGTTGCGGAAAAGCTCGCCTCGCTGTCGGAGGCCGACAAGTCATACCTGGCGCTGCTCATGGAAAACGCCGCCCAGGACGACAACCTACTCGACGGCCTGCGCCGCCATCTCGATCTCGCCGCCGGATCGCGTTTCCTGAACTCGCTGAAGCTCGAAAATCTGGGAATCTGGCTCGGAAGTCATGCACCGGACCGGCTGCAGATCCGGCTGATGGAAACCGCCCGCTCCAGCCAACATCCCGCCTACCAGGCCTTCCGGACCGGTCTCGACCGATCCGGCGGGCTGGAAAAGCTTTATCCCCCGGTCATCCGTTAGGATGATCCGGACGCGGCCGATAGTTGATCCCCTGGGTCAGCACCTGATCCGGCGATTCTAGCAGCGATCTGAACGGTCGTTACTTCTTCGCGGCGCGGTCGACTGAGCGGCCGGCGTCCTGCGTGGCGTTCACGGTATTTGCCGTATCTTTTCCGATGCCGCGGATCGTATTACCGCAGGAGGAAAGGGCAAGAAGAACCATAAAAGCTGCGGCAATTTTGGCCGTTGTCGTCATCTCGGATATCCTTGTTTGAAATCAACCCCGAACGGCGACAATTGCCGTCCCGCGCCAATAACGCACGACAAACCAAAAGGTTCACTGGCTATAAATATACCCGCTAGAGACACGCGTCCCATAGGACGCGCTATCGCTTTCGATCGGCGCATAATCTGTCCGATACAGCTAGGCAGCGACCGCCTTGGCTCTCTCAGCAAAAGCGCCGCGAATGCTGTCAGCCACCGTCTCGATCGGCCCCGACACCTGCGAGGCGGTCAGCAGGCGGATATCGAAGGCGCCGAGCTCCGGCAGCCCTTCCTGGGGCCCGAGGATCGCCATGTCTTCATTAACATAGGACAGCGGCAGCGGCGCGATGGCGAGATCGGAAAGCACGGCGGCGCGCTGCGCCATCGTGTGGCCACTGAGATAGGCGACGCGATAATGCCGCTTGTTGCGTTCGAGCTGGGAGAGCGCCTCCTGGCGCCAGATGCAGCCATCCTCCCAGATCGAGATCGGCAGCGGATCGCGGCGATGCGCCGAACCGCACTTGGCGCCGGCCCAGACCAGCCGCTCGCGGAACACCACCTCTCCGCCCGTCGGGAACGGCCGTGTCGCACAGTTGATCAAGGCCAGGTCGAGCCGCTGCTCCTCCATGCGCTTCTTCAGCCCAATGCTCATGTCGATCGTCACATCGACCATGATGCCGGGATAGCTTTCGGCAAAACTCTTCAGGATGCTCGGCAGCAGCCGTTCGCCGATATCCTCCGGCGCACCGAGCCGCACGACGCCGCTGAGCTCCGGCATGATGAAGCGCGACACCGCCTCGTTCGATAGCGCCAGGATGTTGCGGGCATAGGACAGCAACATCTCGCCGTGGCGCGTCAGCGATACCGAGCGGGCGTCGCGCAGAAAGAGCGTCGCCCCCAGCTGTTCTTCAAGCTTCTTGATCTGCATCGATACCGCCGACGGCGTGCGGAAGACCGCCTCTGCGGCGGTCGAAAAATTGCCTGTCTCGGCGATCGCCACGAAGGTACGCAGCACTTCGTTGTCAAGCAGCGGAATGGGACGGCGAAATGGAATGCTCATCGTCGCATCTTTCAATTTTTCTGATTTATAACCCCATATCATTTTGTTTGATTGAATGTCAATTGACCACCATATTCCGGGTGTCGGCAGCTAAATGCAGCAAAGGAGGCCCGACATGTCTCAAACAAGCATCTGGAATATCGTACAGGCCCTTTCCGCATTCAAGTCGCAGAGGCGCAGGGATGCGAACCATGAGCATGCGCTCCGGGAGCTAAGGCGTTTTCCGCCACATCTGCTGGCAGATTGTCAGCGCGAGCTAGAGTTGACCGTCCCGGAGCGCCGCGCGTGCGATGGGACGCGGTAGAGACGCTTGATCGCTTTGAATCCGCTCACGATCTGCTCAGATCGATGCCGGGCCACTTGCAACGTCCGCTCGACCTGCGCCGCACCGGCTGACCGACAGCCGAACGGCGATCACGTCCCGCCCAGCAATTTGAAGGCGATGATCCACATCGTGAAAGCGACGAGCGTTTCCAGCACGCGCCAGGATGAGGGTTTCGAGAAGATCGGCCGCAGCCGTGTAGCGCCATATCCGAGCGAAAAGAAGAACAGGAAGGAACCCGTCACCGCCCCTGCCCCAAAAGAAGCCTGCTCTCCCGGATATCGGGTCGATATCGTGCCGAGCAGCACGACCGTGTCGAGATAAACGTGCGGATTGAGCCAGGTGAGCGCGAGGCAAGTCGTGAGCGTCTGCCGGAAGCTCGACGTTTTGGCTTCCCCAGCCGTGAGAGCGGCGGACGACCGCAAGGCGGAATAGAGGCTTTTTGCCCCGTACCAGACCAGAAATACGGCTCCGCCGTAGCGCATGACCGGATCGAGCCAGGGCATGAACCTGGCTATTTGCTGCAGGCTGGTCACGCCAAGCACGATCAGCGCGGCATCCGATACCGCGCATGCGAGGCAGACGGCGAAGACATGTTCGTTGCGCAAGCCCTGGCGGAGGATGAAGGCGTTCTGCGCGCCGATGGCGACAATCAGGCTGAGGCCCATCATCAGGCCGGTTCCATAGATCGAAAAATTCATCGCTTCGGCCAACGCCCCTCATTTCGGTGAGGTTGCGCTATCGTTATTTCAAGAATTAGGCTAATTAATCCAGCTTACCCAGATTAAGTGAAACTAATCCATGCTCGACTATCCCGCTCTTCGCGCAGTTGCAACCATTGTCCAGACAGGCAGCTTCGAAAGAGCTGCGACCGTGCTGAACGTCACGCCTTCGGCCATTTCCCAGCGCGTGAAGCAACTCGAGGAGCGTCTAGGCGTCGTCCTCATCGTCAGAGGCACGCCGTGCACGGCGACCGAAAAGGGAGAATGGCTCTGCCGCCATATGGAAAATGTCGGCATGCTCGAAGCAGAACTCTTCGGGCAGCTGCCGGCCCTCGTCGATCCCAACGAACCACGCCAAAGGGTCACGCTTCAAATCGCGACGAATGCCGATAGCCTCGGGACATGGTTCGTCGAGGCCATGTCGAATTTTGCCAAAAGCTCTTCCTATCTGCTGAATATCGCCGTCGACGATCAGGACCACACCGCCGAATGGCTGCAGCGCGGGCGGGTGATCGCCGCCGTCACCAGCCTGGAAAAGCCGGTCCGCGGATGCAGGCGTTTTGCCCTTGGGGTTCTGCGTTACCACGCCACGGCAACGCCCGATTTCGTCGCGCGCCATTTTCCACAGGGCGTGACATCAGAGGCGATCCGCAACGCTCCGGCGCTCACCTTCAATCAGAAGGACAGGCTGCAGAGCAGTTGGATCAGGCGAACGTTCGGACGCGATCTCGATTATCCCACCCACTGGCTGCCGTCGCCGCAGAGCTTCGTCGAGGCGAGCCTTTCGGGCATGGGATGGGGAATGAACCCGACACAGCTGACCCGCGAGCACCTCGCATCCGGACGGCTAGTCGAGCTGGTGCCCGACACTCCGCTCGATGTCTCGCTCTACTGGCAGATAAATCGCCTCGCCGCCGACCGCCTGGCGGATCTGACGCGCGAAGTCGTCACCGTGGCCCAGCGCCGTCTTTGATGCATCACTCAAAAATGCGGCATCATCCCGGTGACCGGGTCGCTTTTATCAGACGTAAGCCGTGCGGCTGCCGAACTCGCTGGTCTCGTCAAAATTCGTCGTGCCGATACGCTCGCTTTCGCCGGAAAGTTCTTTCGGAACGTCACCGGCAGGCTTCGATGCAGCAGACGCCTGAGTTTGGCTGCTCTCGCTCGCTTCGAGCTTGGCGATCTTCGCCTCCAGCGTATCGATAGATTTTTCGATCGTGGCCTTCTCTTGCTCGTCCTGCGTTTCCGACAGGGCTGCCTGCTTTTCGGCAAGCTGCGCCTCGAGAGAGGCAAGTTGGTCTGAAGAACCGGAAGACGAGGTGGAAGCGGCTGAACTCAAAATGGTGGATGCAGAACTGGAAATTGCGCTAACCATGAGCATGACTTTCGATGATGGAATGTCATCGTTCTAGCCACGGATGGTAAATGTTCGATAAATAAAGTACCGTACGGTACCAAAATAATGAGAGGGCTACGCGAATAGCGCTCTCCTACGCGATGGCGATGATCTCCAGTTCCTGGCCGCCTGTCTCCACCATATCACCGACAGCCTTGCCCATCAAAAGCCGTGCGACTGGCGAGACATAGGAAATCGATCCGGCCTTCGGATCAGCCTCGTCCTCCCCGACGATGCGATAGGTCTGCACCCGCCCGTCGTCACGACGGAAAGTCACCGTGGTGCCGAAGGCGACGGTATCGATTGACGTGGGGGAAGGCATGAGCTGAGCGGTGCGAAGTCTTGCCGCTAAGTAGCGAAGATCACGCAAAGGACTGGCCGCCTGCCGCCGCCTTTCGTTCACGTCTTCGATGGGGCTCGCAGCGTCATAGGCCTCGCGAGCCTGCTGGAACTGTAATTCCAGAGCCTTCAATCCCGCTTCCGTGACCAGGTTCGGATGCGGAGAAATCGGACGATCGGGCAGCAGGGTTTCCGAAGCGGTTTCGAAACTCTCTTCCTTGGTGAAAGCGACGGCCAATCTCGAACTCCGTTTTAGCGCGATGCGGTCTTGTAGCTGACGGGCAATTGCCCCAGACCTCTGTCAGACTCATACACGGACTACAGACGAACAGCCAATCTGGCCTCACCGACAGCCGCTTTTCCGGTTATGCCCCCGTAGTCTGGGAGAGGGGAACGTCCTGCGCTGCGAACAGTAGGCAACGCTTGTCGTCCGCGCCTCGAACGGCAATATCTCCGACCTGTCGGCAGCGCTGAACCCGCTCTGCCGCCAGTTCGACACTCTCATTTCGAAACGTGTTGGGGTTTGCCCTTCCTCTTGGTCGATGCGAATTCCTCGAGCTGTTTCTCGCTCATGGATTCCACCATCTGTTTCGAGGCGCCTTTGAGTTCGCTCTTCGGCGTCTCGCCACGCTTGGCCGAAAGTGCGGCGCCTGCCGCCTTCTGCTGGGCCTTGGACTTGGCTGGCATATCGATCTCCTTTTGCTCGAACAGAACGGCCGCTGGCGTCAAAGCTTCTTGAGTTCCTCAGGCTTGTGTGCCGCGCGCTTTCCCGATTTGTCGCTCTCGACGATATATTGCGGCTCGGCCTTCGATGCCTTCACGCTGTGGCCTTTGATCTTCGTCGGACTGCTCTGCTTTTTGACCACCCTGCCCTCGGTCTTTCCCTGGCTGGTATTCCAGCTTACCTCATCGCCCCTCTTCAATTGCTTCGACATTGGCGGGCTCCTTTTGCCGAAAAGAGTGAGTGGTTTTTGGACGACATCGTGCTCCGATCATGCTGTTCCAAGGAGGCTGCGGCCCGCAAGCCGCAGCCGACCGGCTGTCAGTTGATGGTAGCCCACTGCATCCGGACATCCCTGGCGTTCTTAGACAGATGGACGTGTGCGTCCACGTGATCGACCCAATCGATCGGGATCAAGTGGTGCTTGCCATCCTCCGAATCCATCTTGGTCAGCTTGATGCGGGTGGTGCCGTCGAGATGATCGACTGTGCCGACATGGGTGCCGTCGGCAGCCCGCACTTCCATATGTTCACGGATCTGCTCTGCGGAAATCATCGTTTCCTCCTTTGCAACATTGTCAGGTACCAAGCGGCAACGAGGTGGAGCAGACTTGGTTCCCAACACGCGCGACCGTGTTCAATCGGCAGTCACGTCCCAATTGTCACCCGGGTTGAAGGTCCTGACGCCGGCAGCTATTTTTTCGGTCTCCCTGCCGAGATCGGCCTGGTAGACCGTGCCGTTCGCGTTGACCGCGAATGTGTGCACGCCGGTTTCGCCATATCGGATCGGCCAGGCGATAAGGGCAAATCCCGCGATCATATTGCCGTTGATCACATAATCGAACTCTCCACCCGCGATGTTCGGCCCTTGGCCGTCGATGATCCTGTAGCGATAGCCGTAATAGCCCTCGCCGGCCTTGGCCTTATCAAGCGCCGCATTGTCTTCGAGGGCATTGCCCGCCGGGCTATCACCTTCGCCGAGATCAGGCGACCAATAGAGACCGTCGGTTTTGCCGTCGCTGCTGATCAGTTTCTGGGCATATTCCAGGACGCCGTCATCATCGTGATCGGCGGAAGAATATTCCTTTTGGGCGTCGACATAGGCCTGCATCGTGTCGATGGTCTGCAATTCGTTCTCGCCGACGCGACGATTGATGATCTCCTCGAACCCGGCATAGGTGTCGAAACCCCATTTGCCATCGTCGCCCTTCACGATCGGAAATGGCAGAGGCCATAATTTGTCGCCGATCTCGATGATCTTGCGGTCATCGACGTCCTTGACGACGATCTTCTTGCTTGTGCCGTCCCGGATCTGTGCGTAGGTGTCCATCACCCCTTCGCCTGCCTTTGCTTTCGCTGCATCGATACCCAGCAGCGCCGTAAACTTGTCGAAGTCGTCGGCCGCCAAGGCCGCCTTGAAAGCGTCGATGGCCTGTTCCGCCGTCTCGAATACGGGCGGATCGCTCTGCGCGGCGAAGCCCGAGATGACGGTCGCATCGGATGGCTCCGCTGCAGATGCCGGAACCGGATTGGTGGCGAGAGCCGCAAAGGCGAACACCGAACCCAGAAGCATGTTTCTGACTGACTTGGTCATGACTTTCCTCCATCTTCCGGTTATCGACGACGGCCGCCGCCACCACCGCCGCGGCGGATTTCTCCACGACCGCCGCCGCGATTGCCTCCGGCCATGGCCTGTCTGCCGCGGTTGGACTGCATCTCGGCGCGTCTGCCGCTGTCGACCTGGCCGAGGGCCGACGGCTTTCTCGGCCGGCTGTCGACCCGGGCCGCAGGCTTCGGCTTTGCGACCGGGCGTTTGGCGTTGACCCCGGGCCTTGCGTTTTCGGCAGCCCTGTTCGGCGTCCTCGCCTCGGGTCTGCGGTTCTGCGCAGCCTGCGCGCCCTTCCCGCCCCCGGGAGCCACTCCCGAATTGCCTGCCTTGTTGCGAGCAGCATTGACCCTGTCCGCATCGATCTTGCTCTTGCGGACATCGTTGACGCTGACTTTGCCTGGCTGGTCGCGGACCGTGTTCGCACGGTCGTTGCCTCTTGCTCCGACCCTGTTGTTGCCGTTCGCCTCGATACTGGTCCGGAAGGAGCTGCGGTCGATCTTGTTGAACTGCGCACTGTCGAACCCGATCTTGCTGCGGTCGACCTTCTTCCAGTCGACGTCGTTGATATTCACTTTGCCGTTGATGTTGTTGAAGCAGTTGTTGCAGTCGATATCGACATTGCCGTTCCAGCGCCCGCCCCATACACCCCAACGGTTCCAGTCGACGGCGGCGGCCCACACTGCTCCCGTCACCACGCCGGCAAAAAAGGTGGCGGTCGGATAGTAGTAGTTCGGATACGGCTCGGAATAGTAGCCGATCGGCGCGGCCACATAGTTCGGTTCATACAGCATCTCCGGCGCATACTGCGGAACGTAGATCTTGTCGGGACTGGCGGAGACGATCACCACGTTGTCGTTCTCCTGGCTGACCTTGATCTTGTCGTCGGTCTTGATGATGCCGTCGGCGACCGCTTTGTCGCGCAGTTGCTGTATGGCGATCAGAACGTCTTTCTGCTGGTAGGAAAGCGCCTCTCCGAGAGACTGCGTCCAGTCCAGATCCTCGCTCATCATCGTGACGATCCGAGGATAGTTCAGCAGCGATACGATGCTGCCGTCCCACGTCGTCTTCGGCTTGAGCTCGGGCTGCTTCTTCAAGGTTTCGAGAAACCGGGCTGCTTCCACGACCTGCAGCGGATAGAGCGACGCCGATGTGACGAGCGCGACCAGTTCGTCCGGATAAAGTGCAATCCGCGCTACCAGGATTTCGAGTTCGTCCTCGCTCAGCGGTGCCGGCGCGTCGTCTTCCGCAGCGACGGGACTGGAAGCGGCAGGCTCCTGGGCGGCGGCGGTCGGCATCGGATGTGGCGAAAACGGGAACCCCGCAAAAGGCAGGAACAGTCCCGTGGCGAGTAACAATGCATGAGGTCTAGCCATCTCAAATCCTCCTTGCGGTCAGACATGGTGTGTAGGCTGCCGGCTTTAGTATATTCACATATACTTACATTCATTCCAGTGGCGAGGAAATGTCATGCCGATATCCTCTTCGTTTCCCTTGTCCGCGGCCACAGGATCGCGGCAAACAGCAGCGCGTAGATCAATGCCGCTGCGACATAGACGATGCGGGTGACGAAGGATTCTGCAGCACTCCCCGGCAGAGGCGAGACCCCGAGGCCGAAGAGGATCAGGAAGGTCGTCAGGGCGCCGGCAAACACCGGCGCGTCCTTCGAGCGAGCAGCCGCGCGCCCACCGATGAAAAGGACGACGACGAGAACAATGAGGAAGATCGAGAGGAGATTGGGGCGCAGCGATAGCGCGGCATAGGCAACGGAGGCGAGCACGCCACCGAAGAGATTGACGAGCACGAGCCCGATCGCCGTCCGCGCGCTCGCGGCAACATCGAGCTGCCCGAGCAGCGACGCCACGGTGATCGGAATGACCGCCGCAGCGGTCAGGTTGTCGCTCGTCAGGCAGATCACGACGGAGCCCAGAAGGATGACCGTGTTTGCCAGTGCCCGAAGTAAGGCCGGCGGCCGCTCGTCGATTGCCACCACCTCGACCCGCTGGGAGAACGGCTCGGGAAAGACCGCATGGGCGAACCACATCAGAACCGTGCCTGATAATACCCCGGCGACCAGGATGGACAGGATGGAATTGGCGAGCTCCTTGTTCAGGATGCCGAGCAGAGGCACGATGATCGAAACGACGAGCACGAGAAAGACGGCCGGTCCTCCCTTTCCCGTCGACTGTGCGGCGAAGCACGCAAAATAGGTCAGCCCCAGGATCAGAAGGAAGGGCGCCGGACGGGCGCCGAGCACGTTGGTCAGAACCATCATTGCCATCCCGACGATCAGGATGATCATCGCCGCGCCGATGGTCTTTCCGAGCGGCATCGGCCGCGAACTTCCGAGCAGAAACTGGGCGGCAAAGAGCGGACCGAGGAAGGGCACGATTGCCCCCGCATAGACTGCGAGCGTAAAGCCGATCGAGACCGCGAACGCAACCCGCAGCCCCTTGCGTTTCTGCTCCTCGACCGCGGGGCTCCTCTCAGCGGACATAGGTCAGCACCGACATGATGCGGATCCAGAGCGATCCCCAGGCATTGGTGACCGGGTTGTCGCCGGTGTAGATGACGACGGTCGCCTGCGATCCGTAGCGTACGCCGTCCTTGGGCCTCTGCGCCTCCTCGATGATGAGCCGGACTGGAAACCGCTGCGGCTCCTGGACCCAGCCGCTATCGCTCCGGATCGTCGGCAGTCCGGTGTTCGGGTCCGTGCTGCCTTGCGATACGCCGAAACCAACGCTCTCGACTTGCGCCGGAAACAACCGGCCGGGAAGCGCGTCGAAAAGGACTTCCGCCCGGTTGCCGACTGCCACCTTCTCGAGGCTGTTCTCCTTGAAGGCGGCGGTGATCCAGATCGTTCCGACATCGATAAAGGTCATGGCTGACTGTCCGGCCGACACGACCTTACCGGTTGTAAGTTGGAGGTTGGTCACGACCCCGGCCGAAGGTGCCTGAACGGTGGTCCGCACCAGATCGAGTCGTGCCTTTTCGAGCGCTGCCAGAGCTGCCCGGAGCTGCGGATTGTCATTTCCGCTCGGCCCGAGCTGCTCCTTGGCTTTGGCCAACTCAGCCTCAGCACCGGTGACGGCCGCCTCTGACTGACCGAAAGCCGATTTGGTTGAATCAGCCCGCGCTTGGGAATACACGCCCCTCTTTTGCAGCTCTGCGGCGCGCGCAGCTTGTTCGCGAAGATTGTCCCGATCGACCTGGGCCGTTACGAGCTTTGCCTGCGCCGCATCGACAGCAGCCGTTGACGCGCCCATTGACTGGCCGACACTTGCAAGGCCCGCCTCGGCCTCACTGACCGCGAGTTCATAGCGCTCGGGATCGATACGAAAGAGAATCTGATTGGCCTCGACGCGCGAGTTGTCGGCAACGCCGACTTCCACCACCCGGCCGGTAACTTCGGGCGCGATGCCGACGATATAGGCTTGGACCTGAGCCTGTGAGGTTGATGGCGTGCGCCGCTCCATGAAGATGGAGAGAACGAACAGGGCGAGCGCCAAAAGGACGATGATGAGTGCTATCCTGCGGAGGGGATTCCGAGGCGTTGGGGAAATGGCAGGCTCGTCCAAGTTTTCGGAAACCACGGCAATATCCTTCGGAGGCGTTTCGTTTCGTGGAAGCGCAAAGTTTCAGCGCCGGACATTTGTCGCGATGGTCGTTGCCGGGCGATGGAACGCAAGTAGGTAACCGTAACATACGCCTCGCGATGGCTTGCCGCGTGCGTAGTCTCGCCTCGTCAGCGAGCGGTTGGCGGTACCGAGGCGTCAAGCGCGCCCTCTATCTCCTTGGAGAGTTCGGCGATCAGTTCCTGGTATTCGACGACGCGCTCCTCGCGTTTCGGATCGGTTGAGACGTTCCATTTTTGCAGCGCCGATTGGGCGTCGGCAAAGTCCCTGCAGATTTCCCGAAAATCCTCACTGCGGGCAGAGAGATCGTCGATCGCCTTGATCCTGGCTGGAAACTGCCGACGGACTGCGGTCACGTCTTCGTCCATGGTCCACTCCTTACCGGCATTCGAGACGTCGCCACTGCAACGTGTGCCAGATCCCGATCTTCATGGACGACGATCGGTTCGTGGAGTATGTTACCGTAACATACGGTCTGGCAGCGATGTGACTCCACGGGGGATTGGGGACAGACATGCAGACATCGATACCAGCAGAGGGGTCTGCTGCACCCATTTCTTCAAGGCCGGCGCCTCAAGCCGACGATATCAGCGAGCAACTGGAACGTGTCGTCTCCAGCCCTGAATTTCCGGGCGTCGGTCGCGCGGCAGCGTTTCTCCGCTATGTCGTCTCGGAAACCCTCGAGGGTCGGGGCAACCGGATCAAAGCCTATTCGATCGCGATCGAGGTGTTCGGCCGGGATCCCGGCTTCACCCAGGACGATCCGGTGGTCAGGATCGAGGCCGGACGGCTGCGGCGGTCGCTCGAGCGCTATTATCTCGTCGCCGGGCAGCATGACCCTGTCAGGATCGACATCCCCAAAGGCGGATATGTTCCAACCTTCGCCTGGTCCTGTCCGGAGTCAGCCGAAATTGGAGACGAAGACGCTGGCGAAACATCGCCCTCTGAGGTCCGCCCCGGAGGCTGGTGGCGCGCAAGGCGGGTGTTGTTGCCGGGTGCTGCTGCGCTCGCTGCGGTGACTATTTCGCTCTATTGGATCGGGACGCGATCTCCCGCTCCGTCGCTCGAACGCGTTGCAAGCCTGTCGCCCGATCGTCCGGCCCTCGTGGTCGCTCCCTTTGCCAATCTCGGCGAAGGGCCGGAGGCACAGCTCTACACGGCTGGCCTGACCGAGGAACTGATGACCATCCTGCCACGGTTCAAGGAGATCAAGGTCTTCGGCCGCGAAACGTCCAAGTCCCTCCCCGCGGATGTGGACGCATCGGAGATTCGGGCCGAATTCGGCGCACGCTACCTCCTTGCCGGCGGGGTACGCACGTCGGGCAAGCGTCTTCGTGTGACGGCGAGACTGCTCGATACCTCGGACGGCGAGATCCTCTGGTCGGAGAACTATGACAATGATCTCGCATCGGGAGACCTGTTTGCGATCCAGACGGATGTCGCCAGAAAGGTCGCGACCGCCATCGCCCAACCCTACGGGGTCATGGCACAGATCGACTCCGCCGGTCCGCCGCCGGACGACCTCGGCGCGTATGAGTGCACGTTGCGCTTCTATGCCTATCGTTCGGAACTGAGCGCCGAAGCGCATGCGCGCGTCCGGGATTGCCTAGAAGCTGCGGTCGCGCGGTTTCCGAGCTATGCGACCGCCTGGGCAATGCTGTCGATCGTCTATCTCGATGAGGACCGGTACAAGTTCAATCCGACACCAGGCCAGGATTCAGCCATACAGCGTGCACTCGATGCCGCCAGGCGCGCAACCCAGATCGATCCGAACAATACGCGCGGACTTCAAGCACTGATGACGGCGCTGTTCTTCGACAGGCAGCTGGCTGAATCACTTCGTGTGGGCGAGCAGGCGCTCGCCACCAATCCCAATGACACCGAACTGATGGGCGAGTTCGGAACGCGGCTTGCGATCGCTGGCCAGTGGCAACGTGGAGCAAGCCTGCTGGACCAGGCCATCGCGCTCAATCCAGGCAGCGGCGGCTTCTACCACGGAACGCGAGCCCTGGCCGCCTACATGCTCCGCGACAACCACACCGCCGTGCTGGAGATCAGGCAGGCGAACATGCAGAAGTTCCCTCTCTTCCATGTTGTTGCCGCCATCATCTACGCAGAAGCTGGCATGATGGACGACGCCCGCCGGGAAGGACAGGTGTTCGTCGGCATGCGACCAGACTTCCTGCCGAACATTGTAACGGAACTCGCAATGCGCAACATGCAGCCCGAAGATCGCGATCGTCTGATCGAAGGACTTCGCAAAGCGGGGATGACGGTGCCCGATCCCGACGCAATTGCGTCGACTGCCGCCACCTCGGACCTGCAACCTCGCTGATACTGTCTCCCCGACCGTAACATACCCGATCATACGGGCACGCCATCTCGTCTTCGCATAGTCTGACCTCAGTGCCGACTTCGACCGCCGCGGCGTGCGGCGTCGAGGCCCGTACAAACTTGACAGGGCTATGAGGAACGCCAGTGAGCACAGCAAAATGTCTTGACGGCCGAATTCAACCAAGCCCTTCCCTAGCGCAATTCCAGCAAAAGTGCGCAGCGGTTTTGCGTCCGGAATTGCGTGAAAACAAAAAGACAGAGCATTTCCGTGGCTCGGAGAAACTAGGTAATGCTCTGGGTTTGAAATGGATATCGGCTCTGCTGCTGCTCTGCGCATTGGCCGGATGCGGAGGCCACCCGAAGAACGTGCTCATCCCGGTTGCCGATAGCGCGCCGAACGCCACCAAGGTCGCCATGCTCGTGACCACGACGCGCAGCCGCTCCACGATCCAAGGCGAAATGTTCACGGGCGAACGCGCACTCGCCCCGGCCTTTGCCGACATCACCGTATCCATCCCGCCTGCGAACGTCCGCAAGATCGGCGAAGTCGCCTGGCCGAAAAGGCTTCCATCCAATCCGGCAACGGACTTCGCAACCTTGAAAGCCGAGGAGATCACGCGCGACGACGCCAAGAAATGGCTGAGCGCCTCTGTCAGGAAGAGCCGCGACCGCAGCGTGCTGGTGTTCATCCATGGCTTCAACAACCGTTTCGAAGATTCCGTCTATCGCTTCGCTCAGATCGTCAAGGATTCTGGCGTCCACAGTGCGCCCGTGCTGGTGACGTGGCCGTCGCGCGGAAGTCTGCTCGCATATGGCTATGACAGGGAGAGCACCAACTACACGCGCAACGCATTGGAGATGCTCTTCCAGTATCTCGCGAAGGATCCAGAGGTGAAGGAAGTCTCGATCCTGGCGCATTCGATGGGGAACTGGCTGGCGCTGGAAGCGCTTCGGCAGATGGCGATCCGCAACGGCCGCCTCCCTGCCAAATTCGAGAATGTCATGCTGGCCTCGCCCGACGTGGATGTCGATGTCTTCCGCCAGCAGATCGTCGACATGGGCAAGCAGCATCCGAAGTTCACCTTGTTCGTTTCGCGAGACGATCGCGCGCTCGCTGTATCGCGCAGGGTATGGGGCGACGTCGCCAGACTCGGCGCCATCGATCCCGAGCAGGCCCCCTTCAAGAAGGAACTGGCCGACAGCCAGATCACAGTCATCGACCTCACCAAGGTCAAGGCGGGCGACAGGCTGAACCACGGAAAATTTGCGGAATCGCCGGAGGTCGTTCAGCTCATCGGCGCGCGGATTTCCGACGGCCAGACGCTGACCGACAGCAAGGTCGGGCTCGGGGATAAGATCCTCGCCGCGACGACGAGCACGGCGGCGGCGGCGGGCAGTGCAGCCGGCCTGATCCTGGCCGCCCCGGTCGCGGTCGTCGATGCGGATACCAGAGATAATTACGCCGGCCAGGTCAGCGGCCTCACGGGTCCCGTGGGTAGGCAGCCGAAGGCATCCGAGTGCACTGCCGCAGGTCGATCGAAGGAGACATGCAGGCAATAGCGCGTCAGCAACCGGCAGACGGAACAGCTTCATCGAGATCAGGATAGACGATGCTACCACTTTCCAAGATCCGCATGGTTAGACCGCTTCTCGCCGGGGCCATCCTGGCGTCCATTCTCCTTTGTGCCTCCAGTGCCGTGGCGCAGAGCGCCACGCCTGCGAGCCCACAGCCTGAAAGTGTCCAGCGCTTTATCGGCATGTTTTCTGATCCTGACGTCCAGCGCTTCCTGCAGCAGCAATCGGAAGCAGCAAAGGCAGTAACGGAACCACCCGTCGCAACGCCGAACGCCGAGCCCTCATTCTCGGAATTCACGATGCGGTTCCGTGTCCACGCTTCCAACCTTCTCGGGGCTATCCAGTCCTTTCCTTCGGAGATGATGCGTGGTGCGGCCATACTCGACCAGGACGTCCAGGCGAACGGCGGGACGCGGCCGATCTTCCTGGTCGCGGCCTTCGTCGCCGTCGGGCTGGCCGCGCAATGGCTGTTCTGGTGGATCAGCGCCGGCTGGCGCTCATGGATGGCACGTGCACCCTATGCGACGGTTCTGGAAAGAGTGACCGCATTGACTGCGAGGCTTCTGTGGGCGGCATGTTACGTCCTTTCGTTCGGTCTCGGCAGCATTGGCTTCTTCCTGCTGTTCCAATGGCCGCCAGTCATCAGGGAGATCGTCGTCGGGTACCTCTTCGCAATTGTCGTCTTCCGTCTGGCGAGCGCGCTTTTCGACGTGTTCCTGGCGCCGCGGGCGGAGGAAGGGGGTGGATTTCGTGTCGTCCCGATCACAAGCGATACCGCCGGCCACTGGGCAAAACGCCTGGGCTATCTCGTCGGCTGGTATGCCTTTGGCTGGGTGAGCATCCGCCTGCTCGGTACTCTCGGCTTTTCGGTCCCGGCCCGACAGCTCGCCGCCTATTCTCTCGGCCTCGTGCTGCTTTTCATCGGTATCGAAGCCGTCTGGAGACGGCCGTTTCAATTGGCTGCCGGTCAAGCGAGCCGGATCGGCCTGCGGACGCGGAACTGGCTCTGGACAGTCTATTTCGTTGCCGTCTGGCTGTTGTGGGTGGTCGGCGCCATGAGACTGTTCTGGATCGCCGTGGTCTGCGCCGCCCTGCCCGGTGCCATCGCCCTCACCAAGGCGTCGGTCAACAATATTCTGCGCTCTTCCACGGACGAAGAGGACGGCCACAAGAAAGGCACCGTCGTCTCGGTGATCGTCGAGCGCGGCATCAGGGCGGCGCTGATCGTCGGCGCCATCATCCTGCTTGCCGATGCGCTCGATATCAGGCTGACGCAAATGACGATGCAGGATTCGCCGCTTCTACGCCTCGTGCGTGGCCTCCTCAGCGCCGGGATCATTCTTCTGGTCGTCGATCTTGCCTGGAGCGTCGTGAAAGTGCTGATCGATCGCAAGCTCGGCGACACCGAGGCCGTCCTGGAAGTCGGTAGCGAACGAGAGCGGCGGCGCACGCGTCTCAGAACACTCCTACCGATCCTTCGCAATTTCCTGATGATCCTCTTCAGTGCCGTCGCAATCATGATGGCACTGTCATCGCTGGGGGTCGAAATCGGTCCGCTGATCGCAGGCGCCGGCGTGGTTGGCGTCGCGATCGGCTTCGGGGCGCAGACTGTTGTCAAGGACGTGATCAGCGGGATGTTCTACCTGCTCGATGACGCCTTCAGAGTGGGAGAGTATATCCAAAGCGGCAGCTACAAGGGCACCGTCGAGTCCTTCAGCCTGCGATCCATCAAGCTCCGGCACCAGCGCGGCGCGGTCTACATCGTGCCCTTCAGCGAGCTTGGAGCAGTCCAGAACATGAGCCGCGACTGGGCGATCGAGAAGATGACGATCACCATCACTTACGATTCCGACATCGAGAAGGCCCGCAAGATCATCAAGAAGATCGGCCTGGAACTGTTCGAGGATCCGGAGTTCAAACCGACGACGATCGAGCCGTTGAAGATGCAGGGGATAGACAGCCTCGGCGACTCAGGCCTGCTCCTGCGGATGAAGGTCATGACGCTTCCGGGCCAGCAGTTCACGCTGAAGCGGCGGGCCCTGCGGATGATCCATGAGGCGTTCAACGAAAACGGCATTAAGCTCGCCGTGCCGACTGTCCAGGTCTCGGGCGGCAGGGACGACGCTATTGCAGCCGCTGCCCAGCAGACGCTCGCCGCTCACAACGCGGCCACCGCTGCGGGCCCGGCCTGAGGCCGGCGCTTTTAGGCAATGAAACGAAACACGAGAGCAATGGGAGGAAATGAAATGAAGATCCTGGTCATCCTATCGCACATGCTTGCGACACTTGCCGTCATGATGACGGTCAGCGCGCCCGTCCTCGTTCCCGCAACGGCCGAAGCCGCCCGTCGTGGCGTGGCGGCATGTGGTCCGAGAGGCTGCGGCGCTGCAGCCTGCGGACCACGCGGATGCGCTGCGGTCGGACGCCGAACCGCTCCCGTCGTTCGCCCGCCCGTCCGGCGCGGTGTCGTGGTCGTCACCCCTCGCCGCTACTGGCGTCCGGGGACCGCCATCGCCGCAGGTGCTGCCATCGGCTTCGTCGCCGGAGCTGCGGCCGTTTCACTGGCAGGCACGCCGCCGCAATCCGGTCAATGCTGGTATTACACCTCGCCCGCCAAGACGACGGGCTTCTGGGACGTATGCCCGCGCTGAGTGCTCGCAGAAAAACTGGCGAGTTCGTTTGGTTCTCTTCGTCACTATCCTCCCCCGGGCGGGGAGGGTCTCGATTTCCGCGTCACAAATTTAGAGGGCACGTTCCATGGATTTCACAGTCATCGATGCCGCACTCGTCGGAAAACTTCTGCTGCTGCTTCTGATCGGCATGGGGCCGAAGATTGCCCTGGTGCCGTTTCTGGAAAAGACCCACGCCTTCGATACCGAAACCAAAGTGCGCATCGGCCGCCAGATGGTTATGATCGCCGTTGTCACGGCACTGATCCTTTTTGCCACCGGCGCTCTGCTGATGCGGCTTCTCCACATCACGGGCGGCGCCGTCGCCGTCGCCGGCGGTATCATCCTCGCGCTGATCGCCATCAAGATGGCATCAGGACCGACAGAAAAGCCGCATGACGACATTGCGGCGCCAGTCGATCCGGACAAGCTGGCCGTATTTCCGCTTGCGGTCCCATACCTGCTCAATCCTGTCGGCATTACGGTCATCATCATCGCGTCGGGCGAAGTCGTCTCGATCGCCAGCGCGATACTCGTCATCGGCCTGATCCTGATCGTCGGCGCGTTGGACTATCTGGTGTTCACCAACATCGACAAGCTCGCCAAGCGTATGAAGCCAGTTACCATGATCGTCTCGGAGGTCGTCTTCGGCATTCTGCTGACCGCAGTCGCAGTCCAGCTGATCGTCGTCGGGCTTGGCAATCTCGGGATCATCACCCCGGCCGCTGCACACTAGATCCGACAATTTTAGGCCGGACCGGCCTAAAGTTTGAACCGGGATTCTAAATCAAAGAAATAGAGCGTGATGTCGTCCGAAACCTCTCACGCATTTCGGCATCATATTTAGCTGCAGATTTGCGATCCCCCTGCACGGAAAGCCGGGGGATTAAGCTCGATGCCAGGCTGCAAAGGTGCCACAGACGGCCGGCGGGCACGCAACGATCATTCAATATCTCTGATGTTATCCATAAGATCTATTCGTTTGAATGATGAGTTTTCAAGGCCCATATTAGGATCATGGACATGGACGAACCTCCCATTGACGACCATGCCCCAGACCCTAGAAAGGAACCGGAAAATGACCACTCTCACCTATCGCGGTGGTGGTAAGTCCCTCACCTCCAGCGAAAGCCGCTTCGACCTGGCACATTATGCCCGCAAGCTTGTGCTCGCCTGGACGCGCTGGCAGACGGCCCGTGAAATCGAAGCCATGCCCTTCGACATTCGCAAGGACATCGGCTGGCCGAGCACGGACGACAACAAACACCGGACCATGTAATGAATGCGACATTCCTCCCAAGATAAGGGCGGCGCCTGCCTCGTGCAACGCCGCCTTTTTCGTGGCCTGATCGTCCATTCCTAAGCCATTTTCAACATTGAATTTCAGTCGCCTATGAGCCTCTCTTTTGCATTACCCGCAGCCGTTCCCACGGTTTGATCGGCCAAATCGCCGGCGATGTCGCATATTTGCTCTTCCCGGCCGCATTTTTCCATGCCAGTGTCGCTTTCAGGACATCGGCGCGACGCATTCCGCGCAACGAATGTGTCATCGCCCCTCGAGCATGGATTTCGCTATGAACAGGATGCAGATCAAGAAGCGTTCGGTAGTCTTCTTTATGGTACCGCAATTCACCATGCTGCCCTTTTCGGCGGCCGTGGACACCTTGCGCATCGCCAATCGCATGCTCGGCTATCAGGCCTATACCTGGCGGCTGACCTCCGTCGATGGAGAAAAGGTCTATTCCTCCTGCGGCATCGGCGTCGAGGCAAATTCCTCGCTTGCCGAGGAGCGCCGTCATCTCGGCGGCGAAAACCGGCCCGGCATGGTGCTTGTCTGTTCCGGCATCGATGTCGAGCAGTTCAACAACAAGTCGGTCAATGCCTGGCTGCGTGAATGCTACAATCGCGGCGTCGCCGTCGGCAGCCTCTGTACGGGCGCGCATGTGCTTGCCCAGGCCGGCCTCCTGAACGGCAAGCGCTGCGCCATCCACTGGGAAAACCTGCCGGGCTTTTCGGAAGCCTTCCCGCAGGCGGAAGTCTATGCAGATCTCTACGAGATCGACGGCAATCTCTACACCTGCGCCGGCGGCACCGCCTCGCTCGACATGATGCTGAACCTCGTCGGCGAGGACTTTGGCGAAAGCCTTGTTAACCGCATCTGCGAGCAGCACCTGACCGACCGCGTGCGCAACCCGCACGACCGCCAGCGTCTGCCGCTGCGCGCCCGTCTCGGTGTGCAGAATGCCAAGGTGCTGTCGATCATCGAGCTGATGGAAGGCAATCTCGCCGAGCCGCTCTCGTTGATCGAGATCGCCGACGGCGCCGGCCTCTCGCGCCGCCAGATCGAACGGCTGTTCCGCCAGGAGATGGGCCGTTCGCCGGCCCGCTACTATCTGGAAATCCGCCTCGACCGCGCGCGCCACCTTCTGGTGCAGTCGTCGATGCCCGTCGTCGAGGTCGCCGTCGCCTGCGGCTTCGTCTCGGCCTCGCACTTCTCCAAGTGTTATCGCGAACTCTACCATCGCTCACCGCAGCAGGAGCGCGCCGAGCGCAAGATGACGATGGCGACCGCTCGCCAGGCCGTTGCCGCTTGAGACAATAAGACGGCCCGTCGCCGCTTGAGACATTAAAAGCTGATCTCACCTGATGCGAAAGGATCGTCGCCGCCTGAGATTAAGGGCGGCGGCTTGGCCTCGCCCCAGAGGCGCTATTGCGCCGCCTCTTCCGTCATCTTGGCGTCGGAATAGACCTGGTTGCGGCCCCTGTGTTTGGCCATGTAGAGAAACTGATCGGCGGCGTTGAGGTAGTTCTCGAAGGTTTCGTAACCGGCGATTTCGGCGATGCCGATCGAAATCGTGACGCCGAGTTCCTCGTCGTCGGCCGTGACCTTCAGCCGCGAAATGTCCGAGCGGATCTCGTCGCAGAGCTTGGTTGCGGCTGCAGAATCCATCTGCGGGAAGAGGATGGCGAATTCCTCACCCCCGAGCCGCGAGAGAAGATTGTCGCTTCCCTCGAAGATCGTAAACAGCCTGTTTGCGACAGCCTTCAGCACCTTGTCGCCGATCTCGTGGCCATAGGTATCGTTCAGCCGCTTGAAATGGTCGATATCGAGAATGGCGACCGAGCTCGGCACCTTCAGCCGCAGGCACTCGTTCACCAGCTTCGGGCCGTTGTCGTAGAAATAGCGGCGGTTATAGAGACCGGTCAGATAGTCGCAGGCCGCCGCTGCCCTCAGCTGCCGCATCTGCGCCAGCGTTTCGGCATTGTTGGCGATGCGGCATTGCAGCTCCTCGGCGACGAAGGGCCGGTAGACGAAATCGCTGGCGCCGGCCTTGAGGAAACTCGCCGAAAGCATGCGGTCGTTGGAGGAGGAAACGCCGATGACACGCAGCCTGTCCGAACCGAAACGATGGCGGATGCGCCGCGTCAGCTCGTAGCCGCTCATATCGGGCATGTGATGGTCGGTGACGACGAGCTCGATATCGCTGTAGGCCTCGAGCGCCGCCAGCGCCTCGAGCCCCGAATTTGCCTCGACGACGAGATATTGCTGTGCCTTCAGGAGATCGACGAGCACTTGGCGCGCCGAGACGACATCGTCAACGACGAGCACCCGTGTCTTGCGGTTGGAGATCGCCCGCCGGACGGTGGCGACCAGATTGTCGAGCGCGAATTCATTGTCCTTCAGCACGTAATCGATGACATTGCGCTCCATGATCTTGTTGCGCGTGTTGAGATCGAATGTCGCGGTGAAGACGATCGCCGGGATATCGTGCTCGATCGTGCAGTCGAGCGCTTCGCCATAGGGCGAATCCGGCAGGTTGAGATCGACGACGGCCATGGTGTACCCGTGAGCGTCGTCGGCAAGTTCCTTGCGAAGAGCCTTCAGCGACGGGCAGGATTTGACGGCAAGGCCGAGCTCCGTCTGGAACCGGTGACAGAGCACCGCGGAAAACATCCGGGAATCTTCAACCAGAAGTATTTTGAGCCCGCCGGAGCGTAACCCGATGCCATCCCGCAGAAAATCCGCTTGAAAAGCCACAGCCGCTATTCCCCCATGCGCCTGACGGGCACGACTCGGCCCTCTCCCCGGTGGGGACGATAACCGAGAGACCTGTGCGCGTGAAGGGGACAAATAATGGCGCTGTTACTTGTAATTGCAAAAATTCGACGACTGTCCCCGACCGTCATTTCCGCCCCCCTGGCGACACCGATACTGGAAGGGCCGTCAGGCAACCGCCCGTTCCTTGCGCATCGATTGAATTTGCAGCAACGTATCGAGGTTCTGGTTGACGCGGCAGTAGAACTCCTCGTCGATGAAAGGACGCAGCATGAAATCATTGCCGCCGGCCTTCAGGAATCGCGCCGAAAGCAGCCGGTTCGAGGAGGAGGAAACGCCGATGATGCGCAGCTCGTGCGAGCCGATACTGGCGCGGATGCGCCGCGTCAGTTCGAAGCCATCGATGTCGGGCATGTTGTAGTCGGTGATGACAAGGCCGATATCGCGGTTGGCCTTCAGGATCTCCAGCGCCTTGCCGCCACTCTCGGCGACGCTGACACGGAAATTGTAGCGCTTCAGCCGGCTCGACAGCAGGGCGCGCGCAGTCGCGCTATCGTCGACGATCAGCACGTGGTGGCGATGATTGGTGAGGAAGCGGCATATCGATTCCGCCAGCAGGTCGACGGCGAAGATATTGTCCTTGAGGATATAGTCGACGATATCCTTGGCCATCAGCTTGTCGCGCATGTTTTCATGGAATGTGCCGGTGAAGACGATGGTCGGGATGGAGAGATCGACCAGATATTCGAGCGCTTCGCCGTTTTCGGCGCCGGGCAGGTTGATATTCGAGATCGCCAGCGTGATCGGATCGGAAGACTTGTCGTAGGAAACCTGCAGATCCTCGAAGTTGCGGCAGATCTCGACATCGATGTCGAACAGCTCCTTCAGGCGTTTGCTGATCATCGAGGTGAATACGTTGGAATCTTCCGCGACAATAATGCGCGCACCCGCAAACATTTCCCCGGAATATTGCATCCCCGAAATACCTAGAAACGCCATAGCAAACCTTTGATGTAAAATCTGTCCCCGGATCAAACTGATACATCAATTGATTTGAGTAATTATTAATCGGCGCGCCTGGATATAAATGAAGAGGCGGCCCGATCGAGCCGCCTCCGACTTCTTTGCGGATATGATTAAGAAATCGGGCGCGAAGCGCCGCATTCTCGGCATCGAAAAGGCTTTCGCCGACAACCGTCGCATTATAGGTCGAACCGAGGTTTTGATCTTCAGCTTCGTGCCTTCCTTGGCGTAAGCCGGCCGCCGACGAGCCCACCCGGCTGGCACCGCTCGGCCGAAGCGATTATAAACGAGCCATCGACCCCGACCCGCCGACAGGTTCGCCCATGATCCAATCCGACACGGTGATCGAATGGCTTCTCGACTCCGACCCGTCGATCCGATGGCAGGTGATGCGCGACCTGCTCGATGCTCCGGAGCGGGAGTGGATGACTGAGCGGGCCAAAGTCGAGACCGAGGGCTGGGGCGCCAGGCTGCTCTCCTGCCAGGATGAGGACGGGCAATGGGCAGGCGGCGCCTTCCTGCCCGCCGGTTTCGACCCGCGCGAGTGGAAGCAGCGTGGCCAGCCGTGGACGGCCACGACCTTCTCGCTGTCGCAATTGCGCGAGTTCGGTCTCGATCCCGCCTGCGATTGCGCCAGGCGCGCCGTCAAATTGATCGGCGCCAACGCCCGTTGGGAAGAAGGCGGCCAGCCCTACTGGGAAGGCGAAGTAGAGGAGTGCATCAACGGCCGCACCGTTGCCGATGGCGCCTATTTGGGGATCGACGTCTCGCCCATCGTCGACAGGCTGGCCGGCGAGCGTCTCGACGACGGTGGCTGGAACTGCGAGCGGATCAATGGCTCCGTCCGCTCGTCTTTCGCCAGCACCATCAATGTGCTGGAAGGTTTGCTGGAATACCAGAGATCGACCGGCGGCACGCATCGGTCTCGAGAGGCGCGCAGGACGGGTGAGGAGTTTCTGCTGGCCCGCAACCTCTTCCGCCGCCTTGGCACCGGCGAGCCGGCCGACGAACGCTTCCTGCACTTCCTACATCCGAACCGGTGGCGCTACGACATTTTGCGCGCGCTCGACTATTTCCGCGCCAGCGCAATCCTGACCGGCGCCGACCCCGATCCGCGCCTCGGTGAGGCAATCGACCACCTTCGGTCCAGACGCTTGCAGGACGGCAGCTGGCCGCTCGACAACAGCCCTGCCGGTCGAGTGTGGTTCGAGGTCGATGACGGGCAAGGCAAGCCCTCGCGGTGGATCACGCTCCGGGCGATGCGGGTGCTCAGATGGTGGGATGCCCAGCTCTCAATCAATGCCTGACGGCAATCCCAGCCCACGTAGGAAATGCCCCTCAAGCCCCCGCAGCAATTCGGCGCGGGCCGCGGGCGTCTCACCGATGCCGGGCTGATTGACCACACCGTGCAGGGCGTTGAACAGAAACACCGCCGTAAAGCGGGGATCACTGACCGACCAGGCATTCTCGCCAGCACCAGCGGCAAGCAATTCGTTCAGATGGTCGATCAGGATGTTGCGCGAAAGCCCCTCCCGCGTTGCAGGAGGAGCCGCCACGAAGGCGAGATGATGCAGCCCAGCCGCGTCGAGATAGCCAGTGGCGCATGCCGTCGACCAGGCCGCCAGCTTCCCGCGCCAATCCTCATACCGCAGTCCTTCGACCGCCGCGACGATGCCATCCAGCACGCCCTGCAAGAAGCGGGCGCGCAGCGCCTGGAGAACATCGGCCTTCGAGGAAAAGTGCAGGTAGAAGGTGCCCTTGGCGACCCCCGCCCCGGTCGTGATCTCCTCGATCGTGGTCTGCTCCAGGCCCTTTTCCAGAAACAGCCGCTCAGCCGCGGTCATCAGCTCGTCGCGCCGTTCTTCGGGTGGCTTGGTTCTCGGTTTTGAAACAGGATTGGCCGGCGGCAAGACTGGTCCACTCTCATTGACGGCGCGCGGGATCGGTCCTGTGCAGGTAGCCGGTAAACACGTCGCGCATTGCGGTGCTCTCGATATCAGGCAGCAGGCGACCGACTTCACCGCGATGATAGCCGGCATGCGTCACCACATGGGCCAGCATCTCCTCGCGGGACATGCGCCCGCGTCCGCCATCGGTGAAGGTGAAGTCGACGACCTCCTCCATTTCCTCGGGCGTTATACGCGAGGTATAATCGATATACCAACGATCCGTATCCCGGATATCGGAGGACAACTGTGCCAAGGGCGGCGCTTCGCTGCTCCAGCTCGCCGCATAGGAGTGATCCAGCCGTTGAAGATTGGCGGTGAAGATGCGATCGACGAGATGGGCGTGATTGAACACGCGAAGGGCCGATCGGAACTCATCGGATCGCGCCTCCACGCCGAGCGCGTTCAAGGCATCGAGTAGCTCGTCGTCGACGCTGGCTTTGTATTGGAACAGAGAGTTCAACAGGGTCTGCGCGCTCATGGCAATCTCCGGGCATGAAACGGGTGGCGCCGGCATCAAACCGGCAGCCTCCATCTACATAACTGACTGGTGGTCAGTCAATACGATCCCGATCTCTCTGCCACCTGCCCTGCCGCGCGTTCTTATGTGTCGTTACGCGCAGCAGCCGCTCGCTGCCGCTTGCGGCCCACAGCAGGCCGCCGCCTTGCTGTTCTCCTCTGCCAGCCATCGGTCGCGCGGCTTGCAGCTTGACGGCCGCGGCGAAAGCGCAACATGGACGGCGCCGGCACGGAGAACCGGCATCGCTGCGCAATAAAGCTGCATTGGCCGCACGCCGTCGCTGACTTCGAAGGTCAGCTTCGCCGAACCATCCAGTTGCACATGATCGGAAACCTTGCGGATGATTGCATGGAACTTGCCGGCCGGCATATGCGTGCGGTCGCCTTCCTCGATATCCCAGAGCTGGATGAAGATTTCCGCCCACGCTTCAGGATTGGCGCCGCAATCCAACGCCGAGAATTGGCCCGCCTTGACCTCGGTGACATGATAGCCAGGCTTTACCGCCTTGCCGTCGTAATAGAAAATCAGCGGAGAATCCTTGGCGCCGGTAAGCACACTGAGCAGCAGGCCGAGATCGATTTCGTTCTCTTGAATTTTGCTGTTGTCGATGACGTTCATTTGCGCTAATCCTCGTTTCAATGATTCAAGGATTATTGAAATATGGATCAACGTCAAGCCCTCATCGCATTCGGCGCGCTCTCGCAGGAAACCCGCCTTCACATCGTCCGCATGCTCGTGGTTTCGGGTCCCGACGGCATGGCGGCAGGCGCGATCGCTGAGAAGGCGGAGGTCTCGCCCTCTAATATCTCCTTCCATCTGAAAGAGCTGGAACGGTCGGGGTTGATCGCGCAACAGCGTGAATCCCGATCGATCATTTACACCGCGAACTACGAGGCACTTGGTGGCTTGGTTCGCTTTCTGATGGAAGATTGCTGTTCCGGGCATCCGGAAATCTGCGCACCTGCCGCGGAGGTCGCGGCCTGCTGCGCCCCTAAAATGAAGGAGAAATTGCAATGACCCCTGACCGCATTTACAATGTGCTCTTTCTCTGCACGGGCAATTCTGCCCGCTCGATCTTGGCTGAATCCATCCTTGAGACCGAAGGCAAGGGTCGATTCAAGGCCTATTCGGCCGGCAGCCAGCCGAAGGGTGAAGTCAATCCCTATGCGCTGAAGGAGCTTGCGGCGCAGGGCTACCCAACAGTCGGCCTCCGTTCAAAGAGCTGGGACGAATTCGCCGAGCCGGGCGCTCCGGAGATGGACTTCATCTTTACGGTTTGCGACAGCGCTGCCGGCGAGGCTTGTCCCGTCTGGATCGGTCATCCGATGACCGCCCATTGGGGCGTCGAGGACCCGGCTGTCGTCGAGGGCAGCGAAGTCGACAAAGGCCGCGCTTTCGCGCAGGCCGCCCGCTTCCTCAAGAACCGGATCAGCGCCTTTTTGAGCCTGCCTCTTTCCTCGATCGACAAGCTCGCCCTGGAATCGCACCTGCGCCAGATCGGCACCATGGAAGGCGCCAGCATTAAACAGCCCAAGGCGAGCTGATGGGTTTCGATTTGAACCAGCAGGCCTTGGAAGGGCACGACGACAGACTTCGCGGCGCGCTCGCAGGCGCCGGGCTTCCGGTCGATGACCTCACAGACGCCGGCCGAAGCTTCTATCGGTTTTCACGTGGCGGCGAGACGGTCGGCTTCGGCGGGCTGGAACTCTATGGCGAGACTGTACTCCTGCGTTCCATTGTCGTGCTGTCCGATCAGCAAGGCTTTGGCTTCGGCCATGCGATCACCCTTAGCCTGCTCGATCAGGCACAAAGGAAAGGCGCCACTGCCGCCTATCTGTTGACAGAAACAGCCGCCTCCTTCTTTCAATCGCTCGGCTTTCGTCCGATCGCCCGCGATGAAGCGCCGGCCGAGATCCTGACGACGCGGCAGGCCGCAAGCCTGTGCCCGGCATCGGCCGCCCTGATGGTCCGGAGCCTGCCGGCATGAGCGCGCCGATGTTTCCCCCGTCTCGACGACTGGTCGCCGAAGCGCTCGGCACGCTGCTGCTCGTAGCAACCGTCGTCGGCTCGGGCATCATGGCGGATAGCCTGACGGACGATACGGCGCTTGCGCTGCTCGGCAATACGCTGGCAACGGGGGCAATCCTCGTCGTCCTGATTACGATCTTAGGCCCGATTTCCGGGGCTCATTTCAATCCGGTCGTGTCGCTGGTGTTTGCGCTCCGGCGCGAACTGCCTGCCTCCTCCGTTCCCCCCTATATCGCCGCGCAGATCGTCGGCGGCATTGCCGGAACGATGCTCGCTCATGCGATGTTCGCCCTTCCCGTGCTGCAGGCCTCGGAAACCGTGCGCACCGGCGGCGCGCAATGGCTCTCTGAAGTGACGGCAACCTTCGGCCTCGTCTTCGTCATCTTAGCCGGTGTGCGCTTTCGCGCCGATGCCGTGGCATGGCTGGTCGGCCTTTATATCACCGCCGCCTACTGGTTCACCGCCTCCACGTCCTTTGCCAATCCCGCCGTCGCGATTGCTCGATCGCTGACGCACACCTTTTCCGGCATCCGCCCGATCGATCTACCGGGGTTTATCGCCGCTGAAGTCCTCGGCGCCTTGCTGGCGCTGATGCTTGCGGGATGGCTGCTGATGGAAGCCCGCGATCCTGAAACTCTCACCAAGACGGAATCCGCCTCATGACCATAGATGTTACGATCTATCACAACCCCGAATGCGGCACCTCGCGCAACACGCTTGCGATGATCCAGAACGCCGGCATTGAGCCCAACGTTATCGAATATCTGAAAAACTCGCCGTCGCGCGACCAGCTAATCAAGGTGATTGCGGATGCCGGTTTGAGCGTTCGCGAGGCGATCCGCGAAAAGGGCACGCCCTATGCGGAGCTCGGCCTCGACAACCCTGATCTTACCGACGAGCAATTGCTGGACGCGATGCTGAAAAACCCGATCCTGATCAACCGGCCCTTCGTCATCACGCCGCTCGGCACGCGTCTGTCGCGGCCCTCGGAACTTGTTCTCGAAATCCTGCCGGAAACGCATCAGGGCGCCTTCACCAAGGAAGACGGCGAGAAGGTGCTCGATGCCGGAGGCAAGCGCATTGTCTGATTTGCCTGCCATATCACCGATGCATCTGCGTCAACCGGATATGGACGCGCTCAGGCCGGCGTTCTCGACGCACAAGCCGCGCATCCTGATCCTTTATGGCTCGTTGCGAGCAGTGTCCTACAGCCGCTTCCTCGCACAGGAGGCCGCGCGGCTGCTCGAATATTTCGGCTGCGAAGTGCGCATCTTCAATCCGGAAGGTCTGCCGCTGCCTGATGCGGCGCCGGCGAGCCACCCGAAAGTTCAGGAGTTGCGCGAATGGTCGGCATGGTCTGAAGGCCAGGTGTGGGTCAGCCCCGAACGTCATGGCGCGATGACCGGCATCATGAAAGCGCAGATCGACTGGATTCCATTGTCGGTCGGCTCTGTTCGGCCGACGCAAGGCAAGACGCTGGCGGTGATGCAGGTCTCTGGCGGCTCCCAGTCCTTCAATGCGGTAAGCCAGCTCCGCATCCTTGGACGATGGATGCGGATGATCGCAATTCCCAATCAGTCCTCGGTTGCAAAAGCTTTCCAAGAATTCGACGCGGACGGCCGTATGAAACCCTCGTCCTATTACGACCGCGTCGTCGACGTCTGCGAGGAACTGGTGAAGTTCACGCTGCTGACCCGTGATGCCTCGAACTATCTGACCGACCGCTACAGCGAGAGGAAGGAAGAAGCCGAAAAGCTCGAACAGCGCGTGAGCCTCAGATCCCTATGACAATCAGCACCGAACGACCACCGGTAGCGGCCATTGCCGCGCTCGGGCTGACGCAGATCATCGGTTATGGATCGCTCTATTACAGCTTCAGCATCCTCGCCCCCGACATGGCCCGTGATTTGGGCTGGTCATCTGAATGGATCTTCGGCGCGCTCTCTGTGGCCCTTCTGATCGGCGGTCTGGCCGCACCTCTCATGGGCACGTGGATTGATCGCTTCGGCGCAGGCAGGATCATGACGTCGGGCTCGGCGATTGCCGCCGCCGCCCTCGTCGCCTGCGCCTTCGCGCCGGGAAAGATCGCTTTCGTCGCGGCATTGATCGGCATCGAGATCGCCTCGAACCTGGTGCAATATGGCGCAGCCTTCGCCCTGCTCGTGCAGATCAGGCCGCAGGTCGCCCAGCGCAGCATCACCTATCTGACCCTAATCGCCGGCTTCGCCTCAACCATTTTCTGGCCGATCACCACGGCGCTGCATGCGCATCTCTCATGGCAGAACGTCTATCTGATTTTCGCCGCGCTCAATCTCGTTGTCTGCCTTCCCATTCATGCCTGGCTCTCCCGTGGCATCAGCCAAACCAGGGGACGGACCGGAGAGGAGGCCGCAAAACGCGCCGAGCCGAGCCTTCCGCCGTCGGTGCGCAGGCTGGCCTTTATCCTGATGGTGACAGGCTTTGCTTTGGAAAGCTTCGTGAACTCGGCGCTTCTGGTTCACATGGTGCCTGTGATGTCGGCCCTCGGCCTCGGCGCCATGGCAGTGGTGGTCGGAACGCTCTTCGGCCCGTCACAGGTGCTGAGCCGCCTCATCAACATGGTCTTTGGCGAGAGCTTGTCGCAAGTGATGCTCGCGATCATCTGCGCCATCTTGCTGCCGACAGCCCTTGTCATCCTCATCGCCACCGCACCCTCGGTGCCTGGTGCGCTGGTCTTCGCCGTCGTCTTCGGCCTCGGCTCGGGGCTTAACAGCATCGTCTACGGAACCTTGCCGCTCGCGCTCTTCGGAAGCGATGGCTACGGCCGGCGGCAAGGACAAATCATGTCGGTTCGTCTCGTCGTCTCCTCGATGGCGCCGTTCGCGCTTGCCTTCCTGATGGGCTATCTCGGCGTATCATGGTCACTATCGATCGCTGCATTGCTCAGCACCGTCGCCGTTGCCGCATTCTTCGCCATCACGCGGCTGACGCGCCCGGTTGTTGCCCGGCCGGAACCTGTTCCCAATCCCGGAGAAGCTTGAGCGGGTTAATCAGGACAGGCGCTACTTGACGACGGCCGAGCCCTTGACGATGTCGATCGTCTCGCCGCCGTCGAGCCCGATGCGGTCGCCGTCGGGCGTCGTCATGAAGCAGCCGGAAGCACAGAGGTTTTCCGAAGCGCCGGCATCGACCACAACCTCGACGCGCTGGCCGCTCTCGGTGATGACGAGCACGACGGCGGCTGGATCGGTGTTGGTGATGGATGCCGCTTCAGCCGCGGGTGCGGCAAGCAGCGGGACAAGCAGAACGGCGGCAAATCTTGCCATCATGTGCGGCGGCGCTGGCGCGCCCTCCCCTCGAACGATCGGTGCTGCCCCCGGCAGCGATCCCGATAGTGGAGATCATGCACATATAGCTGTGAATGATGGCTGAATGACCCGTTCAGCCTTTCCGATTGCCGTCTGCCGTCTTGCTGCGCAATTGCCGCACCGGCTGCTCTTCCTCCTCCATGGGCGTGTCGGCCGAGTTTTCCTGCTCGTTGGGTTGATCCCTGCCCGCATCGGCAAGCGCGGGACGAGCCTCTCGATGGATGGTAAGATCGGTCTGTGGCAGCGGGATCTCGATGCCCTCGGCCTTGAAGCGCTTAAGGATCTCGATCCTGAGATTGTTGCGCACCGCCATGCCGTCACCCATATCGGCGAGGAAGAAACGCAGCTCGAAATCCAGCGAATAGGGCCCAAAGCGCAGGAATTCGACATGCGGCTCCGGATTGCGCATGACGAGCGGTATCTTGGCCGTCAGTTCCAGCAGGATGTCCATCACCTGCTGCGGATCGGCGTTGTAGGCGACGGAAACCGGAATTTCCGAGCGACCGATCTTGTTGCGGTGTGTCCAGTTACCGACGAGGCCGTTGATCAACTCCGAATTCGGCACGATGATCGACTGCTTGCGGAAGGTCTCGATCTCCGTGGCGCGCACCGAAATGCGTTTGACGATGCCTTCGGCCGTGCCGGAAACGACATGGTCGCCGACCTTGAACGGCCGTTCGACGAGCAGGATCAGGCCGGAGACGAAGTTGGAGACGATGTTCTGCAGGCCGAAACCGATACCGACCGAAAGTGCGGAGGCGACGAGCGCGAAGCTCGACAGATCGATGCCGGCCGCCGAAACGCCGATGATCGCCGCGATGCCGACGCCGAGATAGCCGATGCCCGTCTTGACCGAATTGCGCACGCCGAGATCGACATGGCTTCTGGCCATCACATTGCCATCGAGCCAGCGCTGCAGCCAGCGCGTCAGCAGGTAGACGCCGGCAAACAAGAGGATGCCGGTGCAGATGCCGAGCAGCGAGATGCTGATACCGCCGAGCCTGACCTCGGTGAATAGCCTATAGGCAAGAATCTGCAGGTCCTGCACATGGAAGCCCCACATCAGCAGGATCAGCGGGATGCCGACGAGAAGCGCCACCGCATAGATGGCAAGACCGACAAGCAGGCCGGCCTGGTCGATCGCCACCGGCCCGAGCTTGAAACGGCGTGTCAGGAAGCTTGCGAAGAAGGTGTCGCCGAAGCTTTCCTGCCTGGATATCGCCTTGCCGGAGAGCAGGCCGACATACATGGTGACGACGACGGCGCCGGTGATGATGAGCTGTGTGGCGACGAAGCGCGCGAGCCCGACATAACCGGTCAGCGCGGTGAGGATGAGGCCGGCGCCGACCACCCGCAGGATGATCGCCATGCCGCGCGGCCAATGCCTTCCCGGCGCATCGGGATCGCCGTTCCTGGCCAGCATCGGCTTGCCGAAGGAGACCGCGATCAGGATCAGACCGATGATCAGCGCGGCGATCAGGCTTCTGACCACGGTCAGCACCAGCGGCGAGCCCATCGCCTCGCCGATCGTGCCAAACAGATAATCAAGCGCGTTGACGATCGCCATCGCCAGCAGGCAGTAGCCGATCGAGCGCGCGCCGAGATTGGAAAGCCGAACGAGGCGCCAGCGCGGTTCGTGCGGTGCGAAGATGGCATTGACGAAGCGGCCGACGAAATAGACGAGCCCGATCGCCCCGAACAGCGCGCCGATGACAGGTGCGATGTCGGGCCTCAGCACATTGAACCCGTTAAGGAAAAAGAACGAGGTGACGAGCAGCACCGAGAGCGCCAGGGTGCGGATCAACGTCGACCAGAAGGCGATCGACAGCCGGCCGATATAGGACGGGTTCTCGACAGCCTCGTCGCGCTGCAGGTAGGAGCCGAACAGCCGGTAGCTGCCGGAGAGCAGGATCAGCGCCGCGGCAAGCGACAGGAAGATCGCGGCAAACATCGGGAAACGCTTGAATTTCCAGACGAAGGTGGCCCAGCTCGACAGCGCCTGCGAGAATTCGCTGGCCTCGTGCACAAAGGCGCTGCCGGCATCGTCGAGCACCGAGACCGAAATCTCGGTGCGCCTGAGCAGCGTATCGGCAAACAGCCGCCGCCGCATCTCGGTGATCTCGTTGACGAGCTTCGTCACCGTGATCGAGAGGTTTTCGGCATCGCCCGTCAGCGCGTTGATCTGCGCGCGTTCGGCGGCGAGCGCGTTGCGCTCCTGGGTGACGACCTCGGCTTCCGGCGGCTGTCCGTCCTTCGGCGGATCGCCGATCTCGGCAAGCCGGTTCTTGATCTGGTCGAAACGCGGCCTAAGATTGACCGATATGGTGATGACGGCGCGGCTGAGCTCGTCGGCCTTGGTCGCAAGCCCGACCAGGGCATCGTCGTTGTCGGCATTCTGCTTGACGCCGTCCTGAAGCGCCGTCAGTTGGACCTTCGCCTTGTCGATCTCCTTTGTCGCCTGGTCGAACGGCGTATCGGCGAGCGGCGCCTGCACGGCCGTCGGTGCCTGCGGCTCCTGTGCGAAAGCCGCAACACCCTTGAAATGCGCGCCCGCGACCGCCAGCGTCAGCAGAAGAATGGTGCGAAGCAGGATCGGTCTCAGCCGCAAAAGCGCCTCCGGGAAAGGTTGTCGTCGGAATAGAATGCCAGCTTGTCTTAGTAAAGAAAGGCGACAGAAAGGCGGAAGCTCCCTGGAAACCCTTAGAAACCGGCATCGGGCCGGGTGAGATAGTCGCATTCCTCAGCCGTGGACTCCCGCCCGAGCATGACATTGCGGTGCGGAAAACGGCCGTAGGTGGCGATCACGTCGCGGTGGCGGATCGCATAATCGAGATATTCGGCATCGCCGAGCGCGCCGAACAGTTCCACCGATCGCTCCTGCTCGCCAAGGTCCTCGGCATGTTCGAACGGCATGTAGAAAAAGGTCCGGCATGCGGGTTCGACCGCCTGATCGGCGCCCGACGCAAGCGCGACTTTGGCTTCCCGAAGCGCCAGCCCATCGGTCGCAACGGCAAGCGCCGTGCCGCGATAGATGTTGCGGGGAAACTGGTCGAGCACGATGACAGCCGCCAGCCGGCTCTCCGCATCCGCCCGCCATTCGGCGTCAACACCCGCGGCAAGGGCCTGATGGGTATCGCGAAAAACCGTGCTGATCTCCGCGTCGAGGTCAGGCGTCGCGCGGAACCACAGCTCCCGGCCGCATCTGACGAACCAGAAATCATAGACTTCCTTCGGTGTGCGAATCGTCGTCATGTCTCCTCCCCTAGCGTCATGTTCCTTGCTGTGATGTCGGTAAACTATTGTAGAGATGGGACAAACGGCCTGTTGTATAGCGGCGAACGAGAGAAACATCGTCGAGTCCAGCGTCAAACGCTACTTCACCTCGTGCAACGAAAACACCAGCGTCGCCTTGGTTCCGTCGTGGCCGGGGTCATAGGCGAAATCCGATTTCAAGCTGGCGGCCATCGCCGTCAAAATGCGTGTACCAAGGCCGGTTCCCCTGGCCGGGCTCGATGGGTCGAAACCGGCGCCGTCATCCTCGACGATGACACGCAATGCCTCGTCCGTCTGGTCGACGATGACGCGGATCTCGCCCGGCACGCTGTCCGGATAGGCATATTTGAAGGCATTGGTGACGAGCTCGCTGACGATCAGCCCGAGCGTGATCACCTTGTCTGTCGCCAGATTGACCGGCTGCGCGGTGAGCACGATCCGGTGCGGTCGCTTGTCGTCGCGCATCGAGGTTTCGAGTTCGGTGAGCAAGCTGTTCAGATATTCGTCGACCTGCACCGAGCCGACCTGGCGGTTGGTATAGAGCCGGCGGTGCACGCTGGCGATGGCATTGATGCGCATCTGCGTTTCGTGCAGCGCGTCGATCGCCACTTGATCCGTGGTCATCGAGGATTGCATACGGATCAGCGCGCCGACGAGGCCGAGGCTGTTGGCGATGCGGTGATTGACTTCGGTAAGCAGCATTTCGGCAAGGTCGCGCTGCTGGCGGATCACCTCCTGCGCCTGCGCCGTCTCGCGGCGAAAACGCGCCCGCTCCAGCGCCTGTTCGAGGGCGGCGGCGAGCAGGTCGAAATAATCGGCTGAGATCCCCTTCAGCATGTAATCGTCGGCGCCGGCCTTCAGCGCCGCGACCGCGATGCTGGTATCGTCCGAACCCGTCGCATAGATCACCGGCGGATGATCCGGCATCGCCGTGATGCAGGGCAGAATGTCGAGGCCGGTCTCGCCGGCCAGGATATGATCGAGCAAGACGGCGTCGATACCGCCTTCGCCGAGTCTCGCAAGGCCGGCCGCGCCGCTCTCGGCCCGCTCGACCGAAAAGCCACGCCCACGCAGGTTTTTCTGCATCAGTAGGGCAAGCCCCTCGTCGTCGTCGATATAGAGGATGTGGATCAGGGCATCCGCATCGCCGCTAGAATTGCTCATTCGGTCTCCCGGCGTTCTCTCGCAGCGACGACCGCCCGCAAGCGTCCGAGTCGTCCGCATGGCAATGTCGTATTGTATTGGCCGCCCGGGGTAAACAGCGGTTATCCCTCGCTCTTGTTGCAGGCGGCGCGGAAGAAGGATGTCGGGAATCCGGCATTTTCAGAACATAACCCTGGCCTGGGGAGGATCCCATGGAAGCCGTTGAAGGAGATGGGGAAACGAAGAACCTGAAATGAGATGCATAAACGCCGAGCGGCCCGATTGGTTCCGCAGCAAGCTAACTTTTCTGGAATTTCCGATGGCCGGATACTTCGGCCCCCGCCTCCGCCGGCAATTGCAGGAAGCGCAGCGACGAGACGACGCCGATCGCGCCGACCACGACGAAAGCCCAGCGGAAATCGGCAAGAACCGGATTGTCGGCGCCCCTGAGAGCCGAGCCGATGTTGAGCACGGCCGCCGCCACCGCCACGCCGAGCAGCATCGATACCTGCTGCAGCATGCTCGACAGCGTCGAGGCCGAGCTTCGCTGCGCCGGGCCGATATCGGCGAAGGCCAACGTGTTCAAAGCGGTGAATTCCATCGAGCGCGACAGGCCGGCAAGGAAAAGCAGCGCGTGGATGAAAAATGGCGGCGTCTGCGGCGAGAGGAAACCGCAGCCGACGATCGAAAGCGCGGCGATCAGCCCGTTGACCCCAAGCACTGTGCGAAAGCCGAAGAAGCGCAGCAGCGGCGTCGTCACCGCCTTCATGCTGAAATTGCCGAGGAAATAGACGAGCAGATAGGTGCCGGCGGCAATCGAGCTGAGGCCGAAGCCGAGCTGGAACAGCAGAGGCAGCAGGAACGGCGTCGCATTGATGGCCATCCGGCAGGCCGTGCCCGCCGACAGCGTCGACATCGAGAAGGTCTGGATGCGGAAGGCAGAAAGGTCGAGCAGCGGATTGTCGACGGCAAGGAAATGCCGCGTCGCCATGACAGACAGTACGATGCCCGCCGCCAGCATTGATATGACGGGCAAAAGCCCGCCGTCCCATTTGACCGAGAGTTCGAGCGCGGCGAGCAGAAAGGTCAGTCCCGCAGCGCTGAGGACGAAGCCCAGGAGATCCAGCCGGCCCGGATTGGTCTCGCGCTGCTCCGGCACGAAACGCAGCACCAGCGCGATGCCGAGAATGCCGATCGGGATGTTGATGAGGAAGTTCCAGTGCCAGCTGGCATAGGTGGTGATGAAGCCGCCGAGCACCGGGCCGATCACCGGCGCCGTCAGTGCCGGCCAGGTGATCAGCGCGATCGCCTGGACGAGTTCCGACTTGCGGGCATTTTTCAGTACGATGATGCGCCCGACCGGCGTCATCAGCGCACTGCCCGCCCCCTGGACGGCGCGCCACAGCACAAATTCCGCAAGGCTGCCGGACAGCCCGCAAAACAGCGAGGCGCCGGTAAAGACAGCGATCGACATCAGGAAGATGCGGCGTGCGCCGAACCGATCGCCAAGCCAGCCGGACAGCGGAATGAAAGCGGCCATCGTCAGCATGTAAACGGTGATGCCGATGCTCATCGACACCGGCTGCACGCCGAAACTTGCCGCCATCTGCGGCAACGAGGTGGTA
This sequence comes from Rhizobium sp. CB2179, assembly GCF_057653455.1. Classification (NCBI taxonomy): domain Bacteria; kingdom Pseudomonadati; phylum Pseudomonadota; class Alphaproteobacteria; order Hyphomicrobiales; family Rhizobiaceae; genus Rhizobium; species Rhizobium sp. CB2179. The sequence goes on from NZ_CM172781.1 coordinate 2,387,597, forward strand.
ACGATCGTGCCGTCGAGGATCTGCATGAAGAAGGAAACGGCAACGACCAGCGCCACGATCTTCGCCTGGCGGCCGCTCGCCGCCTCTTGCCCATTCTCGCTCGTCTCTGCCGTGGTCATCGATCTGCCAATAAAAATTCCGGATGACGCGGCAGGGAAACGGGAAGGAAGCCGATCGAAGATCTGACGCGCGGAGGTGCGCGGACATGGAAAGCCGCGCACTGGCTGAATACGCCCGTTGCATCCGGCCGGAAAGGCTAAATCTCGCACTACGCAGGAATATTCCCGATGCAGCCGGATAGCTGGCCACTATCGATCCCAAGAAAGGATTCAAGAAAAAGGCCCCGCCGAAGCGAGGCCAAGCTTGATCCGCTCCGGGGAAAAACAGGAGCGGCGCGCAGTCCATACCGTGTGATCCATGTCGCAGCGAGGCCAGATGTCGCTGCATCGGTACGCTCGCCAAAGAATTTTTCGCGATCTGCCGAAAAACGATCGGCCCCAAAACTATCCGCCGATGTGGCGCGACACCTGTCGCATTGCAGCAACGATTGGCGCTTGCAATGTTTATAAAAATAGATATCACTAAACATATTGCTAAACATGATGATTGAGGAGTTCATGTGAGCATTCTCTGAAGTGGGTGAACATGCGACGCCGGCGGGGAGCCGGCCCTTGGTTCTGGGAGGAACTTATGCAGAAAACATCGAAAGCCCTTTTCGGGCTGGCCACGGCATTCGTCATGTCGTCGGCATTGCCCAATCTCGCCAAAGCCGATGAACTGACGCTGTGCTGGGCCGCATGGGACCCCGCCAATGCGCTGGTCGAGCTCTCGAAGGATTTCACCGCCAAGACCGGCACGCAGATGAAGTTCGAATTCGTTCCCTGGACGAGTTATGCCGATCGCTTCCTCAACGAGCTGAATTCGCACGGCAAGCTCTGCGACCTGATCATCGGCGACAGCCAGTGGATCGGCGGCTCGGCAGAGAACGGCCATTACGTCAAGCTCAACGACTTCTTCGACAAGGAAGGCATCAAGATGGATGACTTCGTGCCGGCGACGGTCGTCGGCTACTCGGAATGGCCGAAGAACACCCCGAACTACTGGGCGCTGCCCGCCATGGGCGACGTCGTCGGCTGGACCTACCGCAAGGACTGGTTCGAGAAGCCGGAACTGCAGAAGGAATTCAAGGAGAAATACGGCCACGATCTCGCAGCGCCGAAGACCTACGACGAACTGAAGCAGATCGCCGAGTTTTTCCAGAAGCGTGAGATCGACGGCAAGACCGTTTACGGCGCCTCGATCTATACCGAGCGCGGCTCCGAAGGCATCACCATGGGCGTCACCAACGTGCTCTACGACTGGGGCTTCCAGTACGAGAACCCGAAGAAGCCCTATGACATGGAAGGCTTCGTCAACTCGGCCGACGCGGTCAAGGGCCTCGAATTCTACAAGTCGCTCTATGATTGCTGCACCCCGCCCGGCAGCTCCAACGTCTACATGGTCGAATCCGCCGACGCCTTCAAATCCGGCCAGGTCGCCATGCAGATGAACTTCGCCTTCACTTGGCCCGGCCTTTACAAGGACGAGAAGGTCGGCGGCGACAGGATCGGCTTCTTCCCCAATCCGGCTGAAAAGGCGCATTTCGCCCAGCTCGGCGGCCAGGGCATCTCGGTGGTCTCCTATTCCGACAAACGCGATGCCGCCCTGCAATACATCAAGTGGTTCGCACAGCCCGATGTACAGGCCAAATGGTGGGAACTCGGCGGTTTTTCCTGCCTGAACTCCGTCGTCAATGCGCCAGGCTTTGCCAAGAGCCAGCCCTATGCCCAGGCCTTCCTGGACTCGATGGCGATCGTCAAGGATTTCTGGGCCGAGCCGAGCTACGCCTCGCTGCTGCAGGCCATGCAGAAGCGCGTCCATAATTACGTGGTCGCCGGCAACGGCACTGCCAAGGAAGCGCTCGACGGTCTGGTGAAAGACTGGAGCGACGTCTTCAAGGACGACGGCAAGATCTGACGCGTGTCATCCCTGATGCGTGCCATCCTCGTCAGGATGGCGGCCCGGATCGGCAGACGAGCCGGGCCGCCAGATCTCTCATATCCTAATAGACCCCGTACCCCAAAAATACCAGGTGAAGACTTGACCATTTCCCATTCCTCCATCGTCGAGAAGGCAGCCGATGCGACTGCGAGGGCAACGCCCTCCTCGGTCGCCCGGCGCGTCCGCGGCCTCTCCGACAGGGCGATCGCCTGGCTATTCATTGCGCCTGCCATCACTCTGCTGTTAGCGATCAACATCTTTCCGCTGCTTTGGGCGGTCTATCTCTCTTTCACCAATTACCGCGCCAACCGGCCGAATGCGCCGGTCCTGGGTGTCGGCTTCGGAAATTACCAGCGCGTCCTCAACGATCCGGATATCTGGCAGGCGATGCAGACCACCGCGCATTTCGTCTTCTGGACGATCGTGCTGCAGACGGTGATCGGCTTCACGCTCGCCTATCTGATCGACCGCAAGTTTCGCGGCCATGCCTTCTGGACGACAATCATCCTCATCCCGATGATGCTGTCGCCGGCCGTGGTCGGCAATTTCTGGCGCTTTCTTTACGAGCCGCAGATCGGCCTCTTCGCCTACGCCGTGTCGATGGTATCCGGCATTCCGACATCAGATATCCAGATGCTCGGCAACGTGACACTGGCGCCCTGGGCGATCATCATCGTCGATACCTGGATGTGGACGCCCTATGTGATGCTGATCTGCCTGGCAGGCCTGCGCTCGATCCCAGACTATATCTACGAGGCGGCCGAAGTCGACCGCGCCTCGCCATGGCGCCAGTTCTGGTCGATCACCGTGCCGATGGCCCTGCCCTTCATCATGCTCGCCGTGCTTTTCCGCGGCATCGAGAATTTCAAGATGTTCGACATGGTGACGCTGCTGACCGGCGGCGGTCCGGGCTCCGTCACCGAGGTCGCCTCGATCACGTTGAAGCGCGCTGCCTTTGAAAGCTGGGCGACCGGCCGGGCCTCGGCCTTCGCCATCATCCTCTTCGTCGCGGTGTTCGGCCTCGCCAACATCTACGTCAAGGCATTGAACAAGGTGAAGCAACGATGAGCGCCGCCAACTCAGCCCATTCGGTCGTCGAACCGAGCCTGTCCAGCAAGCGCATCGCCGGCACGATCGTCGTCCTCTATGCGCTGATCACCCTCATCCCGCTCGTCTGGATCTTCCTGACCAGCATCAAGTCGCCGCCGGATTCGATCAGCTATCCCCCGAAGATCGTCTTTTCGCCGTCGCTCGAAGGCTATTGTAACCTGTTCACGACGCGCACGCGACAGACCCCTGATTATATCGCCTCGCTGCCGGCGCCGGTCGGCACCTGCGATGAGGTGACGCGCAAGCGCAATATGGTGATCGCCGGCCCGTCGAATTTCCTGCCGCGCTTCGTCAATTCGCTGGTGATCGCCTTCGGCTCCACCTTCCTCGCGGTCTTCCTCGGCACGCTCGCCGCCTACGGTTTTTCCCGCTTCAAGATACCGCTCGCCGACGACCTGATGTTCTTCATCCTGTCGACGCGGATGATGCCGCCGATCGCCGTCGCCATTCCGATCTACCTGATGTACCGCGAGCTCGGCCTGTCGGACACGGCCTTGGGCATGATCCTGCTCTATACCGCCGTCAATGTCTCGCTCGCCGTCTGGCTGCTCAAGGGTTTCATCGACGAAATCCCGCGCGAATATGAAGAAGCGGCGATGATCGACGGCTATACGAGGCTGCAGGCCTTCCGCAAGGTCGTGCTGCCGCAGGCAACGACCGGCATTGCCGCCACCGCGATCTTCTGCCTGATCTTCGCCTGGAATGAATATGCCTTCGCCGCGCTTCTGACCTCGGGCGAGGCCCAGACCGCGCCACCCTTCATCCCGACGATCATCGGCGAAGGCGGCCAGGACTGGCCGGCGGTCGCTGCAGGAACGACGATCTTCCTGATCCCGATCCTCGTCTTCACCATTCTCCTGCGTAAGCAGCTGCTGCGCGGCATCACCTTCGGAGCCGTCCGCAAATGAGCCACCTGATCGAAACACGCACCCCTGCCCGTCCGAAGCGGCCGTTCTTCCTGCGCCGCGGCCCGATGGAGACCATCGCCACCGTGCTGATCGGGCTCGGCTTCCTGATGCTGTTCCAGCCCTTCCTGCTGGTGCTCTACACCTATTCGCTGGTGACCCTGCTCGCAGGCACCGTCATGTTCATCATCGTCTCGAAATTCCCGGAGTGAACCATGGCGGATATCCGGATCGAAAATCTCCGCAAGGAATTCGGCAGCTTCGTCGCCGTCGAGGATTCGAGCTTCACCGTCCATGACGGCGAGTTCCTGGCACTGCTCGGTCCATCAGGCTGCGGCAAGACGACGACGCTTCGCATGATTGCCGGCCTCGAGCTGCCGTCGAGCGGCAAGATCTATCTCGACGGCGAGGATGTCACCTTCAACCGCGCCAGCGCCCGCGACATCGCCTTCGTCTTCCAACTCTTCGCGCTCTACCCGCATATGAACGTGCGTAAGAATATCGGCTTCCCGCTGCTGTCGCAGGGCATGCCCAAAGCCGAAATCCGTCAACGCGTCGAAGAGACCGCCCGCCTGCTGCAGATCGACCATATTCTCAACCGCTCGGTCTCGGGCCTTGCCGGCGGCGACCGGCAGCGCGTGGCGCTCGGCCGCGCCATCGTCCGGCGCCCGAAATGCTTCCTGATGGACGAGCCGCTCGGCACGCTCGATGCCGAGTTCCGCGAGATCATGGTCCACGAGCTGCGAGAACTGCACAACCGCATCCATGCCACCACCGTCTACGTCACCCACGACCAGCACGAGGCGATGGCGATGGCCGACAAGATCGCCGTCATGAACCATGGCGTCATCGAGCAGTTCGGCACGCCGCAGGAGATCTATGCCAAGCCGGCGACCATGTATGTCGCCGATTTCATCGGCTCGCCGCCGATGAACTTCATGCGCTTCACCTCGGGCCTGAAAAGCGGCGACAAGTCGATCCTGCTCGACGGCGTCGATGTCGCCGTTCCTGAGATCCACCAAGACATGGCCGAAAGCCAACTGGCGCTCGGCGTCCGGCCGGAGCATATCCGCTTCAGCGACGCCTCGGCGCTGCGCGGTGCCGTCTATGGCAGCGAATATCTCGGCACTAACCAGGTCGTGGCTGTGGAAACCCAGGGCGGCCTGATCAAGGCCCGCGTTCCCGCCAATCGCAGCTTCCAGATCGGCGAAAGGGTCGGCCTCGAATTCAACCCGGCGAAACTCGCGCTCTTCGACTGCACATCGGGCCGTGCCGTACCGTCCTCGCTCTATCAGGAGACCCGGCATGGCTAATGTCGTCCTCAGGAACCTCGCCAAGCGCTTCGGCGACACCCAGGCTTTGGCCGACCTCGATCTTTCGATCCGCGACGGCGAGTTCGTCGTGCTGCTCGGTCCCACAGGCGCCGGCAAGACCACGACGCTGCGGCTGATCGCCGGCCTCGAAAAGCCCGACAGCGGTGGCATCGAGATCGGCGGCCGCAATGTCGCCGCCGAAGCGCCCGCCGAACGCGACGTCGCCTTCGTCTTCCAGCAATATTCGCTCTATCCGCATATGACGGTTTACGAGAACCTCGCCTTCCCGCTGAAGGCGCCGGTCCGCAAACTCAGCACTGCGGAGATCGACCGGCGCGTGCGCGAAGTCGCGCGCATGGTCCGGATCGACCACAAGCTGGAGAACCGCTCTACCAGGCTTTCCGGCGGCGAGATGCAGCGTGTCGCGATCGGCCGGGCGCTGGTGCGCCGGCCGGCGATCTACCTGATGGACGAGCCGCTGTCCTCGCTCGACGCCAAGCTGCGCGCCGAACTGCGCCTGGAGCTCAAGCGTATCCAGAAGGAACTGGGCTCGACTTTACTCTATGTCACCCACGACCAGGTGGAAGCCATGACCATGGCCGACCGCATCGGCATCGTCGCCGAGGGACGGCTGATGCAAGTGGGAACGCCGCGCGAAATCTACGGCAATCCCGCCAACCTGCATGTCGCCGCCCGCCTCGGCCAGCCGCATATCAACCTTCTGCCGGCGGACCTGCTCCCGGGCGGTCAGCCGCCGGCCGGCACGAAAACCGTCGGCGCCCGCACCGAACATCTTGATATCGTCGTCGGCAAAGATGCCAACGCCGAGATCGACTGGATCGAACATCTGGGCGACCAGAACCATCTGCACATCAGGGTCCGCGATCCCAGGCAGGCCGCGCGGGAACACAAGCTCGTCACACTTGCGGATCCATATCTGGCGATTGCGCCGGGCGACCGGATCAGCCTGACGCTACGTGATCCGCTTTATTTCGATGTGGCTGGACAGCGCCTGTCCTGACCGGCAAACAGACTTGATGATGGCATGAAAAACAAACAGACGGGTCTCAATCGATGAAACACTTCTTCAACCGCAGGGAAAACATCGTCACCGAAGCCTTGGACGGTCTGCTTCTGACGAGCAGCAAGGGTCGTCTTGCCCGCCTCGACAGCTTTCCCGACATCAAGGTGATCCTGCGCGCGGACTGGGACAAGTCGAAGGTGGCGATCATATCCGGCGGCGGCGCCGGCCATGAGCCCTCCCATGCCGGCTTCGTCGGTAAGGGCATGCTGACGGCTGCCGTATCCGGCGAGATTTTCGCCTCGCCGAGCGTCGATGCCGTGCTGACGGCGATCCGCGCCGTGACCGGCGAAAAGGGCGCCCTGCTGATCGTCAAGAACTACACTGGCGACCGGCTGAATTTCGGCCTCGCCGCCGAAAAGGCGCGCACCGAAGGTTTCGACGTTGAAATGGTCATCGTCGCCGACGACATCGCCATCCCCGAGATCAACCAGCCCCGCGGTGTCGCCGGCACGCTCTTCGTCCACAAGATCGCTGGCTATCATGCCGAAAGGGGCGAGGACCTGAAGACGGTCGCAGCCCATGCCGCCGCGGCAGCCGGCGACATCGCCTCGCTCGGTATGTCGCTTTCCACCTGCAGCGTACCCGGTCAGGCGCATGAGGACCGTCTCGGCGAGAACGAGGGCGAACTCGGCCTTGGCATCCATGGCGAGCCCGGCGTCGAACGCATCACTTTGCAGCCGGTCGCCGATATCGTCGCCACCATGGTGGCGCGCCTGTCGCCTGCGCTGCGCGAAGGGGCAAGCCACGCCCTCCTCATCAACAATCTCGGCGCCGTGCCGCCACTTGAAATGACCGTCATTGCCAATGCCGTGCTGTCCTCGCCGCTTGGCCGCCGCGTCCGGCTGATCATTGGCCCGGCGCCGATGATGACCGCGCTCAACATGAACGGCTTCTCGCTGTCGCTGATCCGGCTGGACGCCGTGCGTGAGGCCGCGCTAACGGCAGCGGTCGAACCGCATGCCTGGATGCCGGCCGTCGAACGCCACGAGATCCAGATCATCGCCGCACCGAGAACATCAGCCGGATTGAACGGCGCGAACGGCGCAGCTGGAGATGACGCCCACAACCGGCGCCTGATCACGGCACTCTGCGAACATCTGATCTCGCAGGAAAGCGAACTCAACCGGCTGGATGGCCGCGTCGGCGACGGTGATACCGGCTCGACGGTGGCGACGGGCGCCCGCAGCGTGCTGGCCCGCCTCGACACACTGCCGCTCGACCGGCCGGCCGCAACCCTTGCCTCGCTTGGCGATATCCTCGGCACCAGCATGGGCGGATCGAGTGGCGTGCTGCTATCGATCTTCTTCACCGCCGCAGCAAAGGCGATGGCTGACAAGGCCGATATATCAGCAGCCCTTCTTGCCGGGCTCGACAGGATGACGTTCTATGGCGGAGCCGGAGTCGGCGACCGGACGATGGTCGATGCGTTGTCGCCTGCCCTGCAGGCGCTCGCATCCGGCGATGTCGCCGCCGCGGCAAAGGCTGCGGCAGCGGGGGCGGAGTCGACGAAGGCGATGACGAAGGCGAAAGCCGGACGCGCCTCCTATGTCGGCGAAAGGGATCTGGCGGGCGTTGCCGATCCCGGCGCCGTCGCGGTTGCCGGCGCGTTCGGTGTGGCGGCAAGCCTCGCCTGACCAAAGAGACGCTTGAAAGCCCGCGGGAGGCGCGGCGACAGGGAGGATGACAGTGCAGGCGGAACCGGTGCTTGTGGCAGGGTTGATCGAGGTGTGCCGCGCGACGATCGCGGCAAACACCGATCATCTCTGCGCGCTCGATCGCGCCATCGGCGATGGCGATCACGGAACCAACATGCGGCGCGGCTGCGAGGCGGTGAGCGCCGAAGGCGAAAGCCTGTCCAGCCTGCCCTTCCCCGACGCCATGGAAAAGATCGGCCTGACGCTGGTGATGAATGTCGGCGGTGCCGCCGGGCCACTCTACGGCACGCTGCTGATGGAGATCGGCCGCGAGCTTCGCAAAAACGACGAGAAGGCCGATTTTTCCCTGGTGCTGAAACAGGCGATCGATGCCGTCGCCAGACGCGGGCGTGCGCATGCCGGCGACAAGACCCTGCTCGACGTGCTCTATCCCGTCCATGCCGCGCTGGCGAAGCGGTCTCCGCTCGGTGACGTCGCCCGCAAGGCCGAACGTTCCGCCAGCCGCACGGCTGACATGAAGGCGATGCGCGGGCGCGCGGCCTATCTCGGCGACCGTTCGATCGGCCATGTCGATCCCGGCGCGTCGAGCTGCGCGCTACTGACCACGGCGATCTGCCGCTATCTCGGGGAGCACCGCCCGCAATGAATGGAAAGACCGCAAATGTGGGTATCGTGATCGTCTCCCACTCGCCGCTGGTGGCAAGGGGGATCGCCGATATGGTGCGACAGATGGTGGGCGACAGCGTGCCGCTCGCCTGGTCGGGCGGCAATGTCCATGGCGAACTCGGCACCGATGCCGGCGGTATCCTCAGGGCGATCGAGGCCGCTTGGTCCGATGCCGGCGTCGCCGTCTTCGTCGATCTCGGCGGTGCTGAAACGAACAGCGAGATGGCGATCGAAATGCTGGGCCTTCCCCGCGCAGCCCTCGTCTCCATCTGCAACGCGCCTTTGGTTGAAGGCGCCGTCATCGCCGCCGCCGAGGCGTCGGGGGGCGCTTCGCTGGCCAAGGTCGTCGCCACAGCCGAGGAACTGTCCCCCTGATGACAACAGGATTGCGTAGTGAAAAACAGGAGCCCGATCCATTGCATGTGAATTGCCAGACGGAGGTAGAAGTCAAGCACGGCGTCGGGCTGCATGCCCGCCCCTCCGTCACCTTCACGCGGCTTGCCAAGTCCTTCCCCTGTTCGATCGAGATCGCCGTCAACGGCAGCGATGTCTGGCTGAACGGCAAGAGCATCATCAAGATCATGGGCGCGCGAATCCGAAAAGGGTCGATCCTTAGAATACGGGCCGACGGCATTCTCGCCGAAGAGGCGATCCGCGCCCTGAAGGAACTCATCGAGCGCAACTTCGATGAGGAAAAGAAACATGGCCGAACCGCTTAGACTGAAAGCCAAGAGCGCATCCCCGGGCATCGCATCCGGCCCGGCCTTTCTCGCGGAGGAGCCGAAGGCTCCTTCCGCTGCCGAGCAGCCGGACACCGCCCCTGCGTCCCGAGCCGTCGGGGGATACGGCGCGCTGGAGAAGGCGATCGACATCTCGATCAGCGAACTCGAGCACCTTGCCGATGGAGCCGACGCCGAAAGCCGGGATATCATCGATTTCCAGATCGAGGTGCTGCGCGATCCGACGATCGCGGAAGCGACCGGCGCACGCCTGGAAGCCGACGAGAATGTCGTCTTTGCCTGGGTCGCCACCCTCGACGCCTATATCGGCGAACTCGAAGCGGCCGATGAAGAGCAGATGCGGGCACGCGCCGTCGATATTCTCGACATCAAGAACCGCGTGCTCGGCGCGCTCGCCGGCACCCCGATTGCCGATTTCCCGCCCGGCTCGGTCTTCGTCGGCAAGGACATGGAGCCGAGCCGCTTTCTCGCCCATGACTGGTCGAAAGGCGGCGGCATCGCGCTGTTCGCAGGCAGCACCGCCGGCCATGTCGCCCTGCTCGCCCGGGCGAAATCGGTGCCGATGGTGATCGGCACAGGCCGCTTTTCAGCCGCAGACGGAGATCCTGTCAGCGTGGATGGCAACGCCGGTGCGGTCATCCTGCAGGCGGGCAGCATGCTGATCCCGCCGCTCGCGCCTGCACAAGAACCCGCCGGCGACACGCAAACCACCGGCGGCGAGTTGCGCACGGCGGACGGCGTGCCGATCCTGCTCTCGATCAACATCAACGATCCCGCCGAGATCGATGCGCTCGATCCGGCAACGGCAGGCGTCGGCCTGATGCGCTCGGAATTTTCGATAACCTCAGTGGCCGATGCCGCCAATGAGGAACAGCAGTTGGCGATCTATCGCCGCGTACTGGAGCAGGCAGGCGACAGGCCGGTAACGATCCGCATGCTCGATATCGGCGGCGACAAGCCGCTCCGCGGCCTGGAAGATCTGCCGGCTCTTGCCTCGGGCCTACGCGGCATCCGACTGCTGCTTGCCCGGCCGGAAATCGCCCGCGTCCAAGCCCGCGCCCTGCTGCGCGCCGCCGTCTTCGGTAGGCTGTCCGTAATGCTGCCGATGGTGACCTTTCCCGACGAAATCGACAGGATGCGCGACATCTTCCGGGAGGAAGCCGAAAAGCTCGGCCGCCGCGCCCTGCACCACCGAATGCCGCCGATCGGCATGATGGTGGAGGTGCCGGCTGCCGCTTTGATGCTCGACGCCTTCGGGGCGGCGGCATTCTTCTCGTTCGGAACCAACGACCTCACCCAATATCTTGCCGCCTCCGCCCGCGACGATATCGACGCCGATGCCGGCAAGGCTGCACCCGCCGTGCTCCGGCTGCTTGCCCAGGCGGTGAAGCTGACCGCCGGCAAGCCAGTCAGCATCTGCGGCGACATGGCCGGCAATCCGCACTATCTGCCCGGCCTGCTCGCCGCCGGTCTTAGGCATTTTTCCGTGGCGCCGGCCCGGCGTCCCGCGATAAGATCGGCGATCATCGGCCTCAACGCCGATGGCACAAAGGCTGCCGGAGAGTAGAATGGCGCGCGAAGACACCGAAGACGCCATTATCGCCTACAAGTCCATTCTGGCGCAGATCATCGACAACAGGCCATCCGGCACGCGCCAGCGCCTGGCGACGGCGCTTGGAAAACATCGCAGCTTCGTCACCCAGATCACCAGCCCGACCTATGCAACGCCGCTGCCGGCGCGCCATCTCGCCACCATCGTCCGCGTCTGCCATTTTAGCGCCGCCGAACAGGAGCGCTTTCTCGAAGCCTATCAGGCCGCCCATCCCGGCAAGCTGCCGGACCTCGGCCATTCCGAGAAATTGCGGCACCTTTCGCTGATGGTGCCCGACTTCGGCGACGACAGGAAAAACCGCCTATTGGAAGAGGCGATCTCCGATCTGGTGCAGAAGATCGTCGCGATTTCAGGGGCGAGTGAGCAGTGAGTAGTGAGCGGGTTGACGTAACGTAATGCTTTTGGCCTTGGGAGGGGCTTGATGAAGAAGTTCATGAACACTGCGGAAACCATGGTCGCCGAAAGCGTCGAAGGCTTCGTGCGCGCCCATGAGGCCTTGGTGGTGTTCGGGCCTGAGCGCAGATGCATCCGCCGCCGCCATCTCACCCCTGGCAAGGTGGCGCTTATATCTGGCGGCGGCGCCGGCCATGAGCCGATGCATATCGGCTTCGTCGGCCACGGCATGCTGGATGCCGCCTGCGTCGGCCATATCTTCACCTCTCCGACACCGAGTCAGATCATCGCTGCGATCGAAGAGGCCGATACCGGCGCCGGCTGCCTGCTCGTGGTCAAGAATTACGACGGCGATCTGATGAATTTCGAAATGGCGATCGAGATGGCCGGCGACCGCCACAACATCGACATGGTCGTCGTCAGCGACGATATCGAGACATCAAGGTCCGGCGAAGGCAATGGCCGGCGCGGCGTTGCCGGAACGCTGATCGTCGAAAAACTCTTGGGTGCTGCGGCCGAACGCGGCATGTCGCTTGCCGAATTGAAGCAGCTTGGCGAGGGATTGAACACCCGCATCCGCTCGATGGGTGTCGCGCTGAACGGCGTGACGGTGCCGCAGACCGAGCGCACGACATTTTCGCTTGGGCCGGGCGACATGGAAATGGGCGTCGGCATCCATGGAGAACCCGGCCATGCCAGGCAGCCCTTCGCCGCCTCCGACGCCATCATCGGCCATCTCTGCGAAACCATCGCCGGCGATATCGCGGTGGCGCCGGGTACCCGCGCACTGCTCTTCGTCAACGGCCTCGGCGGCACGCCGCCGGCCGAACTCTACCTCGCCTATAACGGCGCCCGCCGCTTTATCGAGCAAAGCGGCATTCCGATCGAGCGTTCGTTGGTCGGAACCTATGTCACCTCGCTCGACATGCAGGGACTGTCCGTCACCCTTGCTTTGCTGAGCGACGAGGAGATCGCACTCTGGGACGCGCCGGTGGCGACGGCGGCGCTGCATTGGCCATAACGGCGCCCCGTCAAATATAAAGCGCTGCCATCTTCCGCCAGGCGCCGGCGCGGTGGGCGCGTCCATCCCAGACATGCAGCTGATGGCCGATATTCTTTTCGCCGAGCAGCCGGCTGAGATAGCGGTTGTTGTCGAGGAAAGGGTCGGCGTCGCCAATGGTGAGAACGATGTCGCGCTCACGCAGCCTGTCGAGCCGCCAGTCGCTGCCGAGCCCTGGCAGAAAATGCGCCGGCGTGTGGAAATAGACGCTGTCGTCGTAATAGCCGTCGAACAGGTCGCCGAAGGATTCCACCCTCATCGTCAGATCGTAACGGCCGGAAAAGGCGACGAGTTTGCGGAAGAGATGCGGATGGCGAAAGAACAGGCTCGCCGCCTGGAAGGCGCCGAGGCTGCATCCGTGCACGATGGTGCAGTCATGCTGGTTCTTCGCCGCCATCAGCGGCAGCACTTCGTGCAGGATATAATCCTCAAGGGCGCCATGCCGGCGGATTCGCTCGGCCGGGTGACGGTGAAAGCCGTAAAAGGTTTCTGTCGCCAGGCCCTCGATGCAATAGAGCTGGAGATGGCCGGCTTCCAACTTGTCGGCGAGACTCGCGACGAGGCCGAGCTGTTCATATTCGAAGAAGCGCCCGTCCCGCGTCGGAAATACCAGGACCTTGGCGCCGGCATGGCCGAACACCAGCATCTCCATGTCTCGATGCAGCCGCTGACTGTACCAGCGCAGATATTCGCGGTTCATGGCACCCTGAAAAACTGTCCGATCTTGTCGCGGAGAACCGCTTCTTGCTCAGCACTTCCAGGGTAATCGAAATGCCCGGCATCCAGGATGAAGATTTCATTAAATTTTGGTATCGCATTTGCGACGGCGAATTGGCAGGGCGGTGCGACGGCAGGATCGAAAAGGGCGACGGCCGTCAGCATCGGCACCTTGATCCGGCTGGCGGCGGTCGCCGCATCGTAGAAGCGTAACGTCTCCAGCACATCCGGGTGTTTCTTATGATACGCTTGCACCGACTGCGCGCTGCCGACGGTCGGCAGCGTCAGCCGCAGCGGCTGGTCCCCGAAGGTCGGCAGCGCCAGATGACCGCGATCGATACGCGGGTCGTAAGCGATCGCCATCGCCCCGAGACCGCCGCCGAAGCTGATGCCGCTATAGCCGATATGTCCTGACACCCAGGGATAGAGCGCAACCAGCGTCGAGACGGCAAGCCACAGATCCTCGACGCAGCCGCCGATGATATAGGATCCAGGCTTGTCGATATCGTGTAGCACATGCCAGGAGGGATTCTGCGAAATCGGCGGACGGGCGCTGAGCGACAGCCCGCGGCAGCAGGGAAAGAGCACCGCCGTTTCCTCGACCGGCAGATCGAAATCGGGACGATCCCGCCCGCCATAACCATGCCCGACGACAAGACCGCGCCGCACCTCCCCCTTACGCGGCAGGATGAGCCAGCCGCCGATCCTGAATGAACTGGTCGAGATATAGACGAGATCGAGCACGTGCCAGTCGGCATGGGTGATCTTGCTCCGGCGCAGCACCGGCTGCGGATCGACCGCCAGCGCCTTGAGATACCGCGCCTTCCAGAAATCATCGAAGCCGGCAGGCGCCCCGGGCGGCTCGACCGCGAGAAGTTCTTCGAGCTGCATTCCGTAGGTCGGATCGAAATCGAAGGGATGTGTCGTCGGAATACTCATCCAAGGCTTGTCTCGTGAAAAAGCCGGCGGCGCAAGACTCTGCCCGCGCCAGCCAGCAAAACCGCGCCGTCGGATCTCGCGCTACATCGTTACGCCGCGTCGGCCGCCTTGCGTTGCCGGGAGGCATCAAAAAGCCTGCGGCCGATGACGCGCGCAGCCTCCAGATGAGCGGTCGCATGGTCCGGTCCGGCTTCGAACAGCACCTCTGATGTCACGACCCGGGCGCCGCAATAGTCGAAGATCCCATGATCGATTTGCGTCTTCATCGCGCCGAAATAACCGTGCCGCGCATAGGTCCTGACATCAGCGCCGCCGAGGCCGACCAGATGCACCGGCAGTCGGCCAAGCCGCTTCACCAGCCTAGCATCCGCGCCGTAGTCGTAAGCCCAGCCATTGGTGAAGACCCGGTCGATCCATCCCTTGAGCAGCCCCGGCATCGACCACCAATAGACGGGATAGACGAGCACCAGCGCATCGGCGCGATCGATTCTTGCCTGCTCGGCGGCAACATCGGCGGGCAACACCCCTTCCCTGAGATGCAGGGCGATATCGGCAGCACTGAAGCGAGGATCGAAGGCCTCGGCCGCAAGATCGGCGATCTCGAAGGAATGGCCGGCATCGGAAAGAGTGATGCCCTCGGCGAGATGCGCAGCAACGCCATGGGTAAGCGACCGGGGATCGGGATGCGCGACGACGATGAGCGCGTGCATGCAGAAAACTCCTGTTGAATGATTGCGGACGGAAGTCGCGGGCTGTATACCTTTGGTAAGCTACTTTCAGTAAGTTACTTTTGGTATATAGCGATGTCAAGCGCCGAAACAACAGGTCAGCCGACCAATCCGCAACCGCGCCGCCGCCTGTCGCGGCAGGATCGGCATCGCCAATTGCTCGACGTCGCTTGGCAGATCGTCCGTGACGAAGGAACGGAAGCGCTGACCCTCGGCCGGCTTTCAGAGCTGGCGGGCGTAACGAAACCCGTGGTCTATGATCATTTCGAAACCCGCCCCGGCCTGCTCGCAGCGCTCTACCGCGAATTCGACGCCCGCCAGACGGCTGTGATGGACGCAGCCCTTGCGGCAAGCCAGCCGTCGCTCGCCGACCGGGCCACAGTCATCGCCACCTCCTATGTCGACTGCGTGCTTCTTCAGGGCCGCGAAATCCCCGGTGTGATCGCAGCACTTGCCGGCTCGCCGGAACTCGAAAGGATCAAGCGCGAATACGAAGCGGCCTTCATCGAGAAATGCCGCATCGCGCTTTCGCGCTTTACCGGTGCCGGCACGATCGCCGCAGCCGGCCTCTGGGCCATGCTCGGCGCCGCCGAAGCCCTCTCTTATGCCGCCGCGTCGGGCGACATCACCGCCGTCGAGGCAAAGAACGAACTCTTCGAAACCATCGTCGCGATGGTGGCGAGAAGTATGGGCGGCGGCGCGCATCCCGATCACCTGCGCAATACGGCCGGCCTCGCATCGAGATGATCCGGCGGGGATACCTGTATCGAATCCACCGCCCGCTTCGTCATGGAACTCGGTTATTTCGCGACCCTGGCGAGCGACGCGACGGCCGCCTTCTCGCACCTAATGATGCATGCTGCGCACAAGCCGAACGGCCCGACCTACGCCCATGCTATTCTGACGACGGCCGAACTCATCGAAGTCTTGCCCAAGGCGTCTGCTTCAAAGGACAATGCCATGACCATGCTCTTCAAAATGCTCACAAGTGCCGGCTCGGAATCCCCGAACCGCGACCGGCGCAGGTTCCTGACCACCGCGGCGATCGGGATCGCCGCCGCGGGCGCGACCAGCCTGTTTCCGTCCTATCCGGCATCGGCTGCCACGGGAGATGCGATCCGCCCGTTTCGCGTCGACACTCCCGAGGCGGACCTCCTCGACCTTCGCCGGCGCGTGCTGGCAACACGCTGGCCCGAACGCGAGACGGTCGACGATCAGTCGCAGGGCATACAGCTCGAAAAGATCAAGCCGCTCGTCGATTATTGGGGCACCGGCTACGACTGGCGAAAGGCGGAAGCGAAGCTGAACGCGCTGCCGCAATTCATCACCGAGATCGACGGCCTAGACATCCACTTCATTCACGTCCACTCGAAACATCCGAATGCCCTGCCCGTCATCATCACCCATGGCTGGCCGGGATCGGTATTCGAGAACCTCAAGATCATCGGCCCGCTCACCGATCCGACCGCTCATGGCGGACGCGCCGAAGATGCGTTCGACGTGGTCATTCCGTCGATGCCGGGCTACGGCTTCTCCGGCAAGCCGACCGGCACCGGCTGGGGGCCGGACCGCATCGCGCGGGCCTGGGCGGAACTGATGAAGCGCCTCGCTTACAGCAGCTACGTCGCCCAGGGCGGCGACTGGGGCTCGCCGGTCTCCGGCGCGATGGCACGGCTCGCGCCACAAGGTCTGCTCGGCATCCACATCAACCTGCCGGCTGTCGTGCCGCCCGAAGTTGCCGCGGTGCTCGCCGCGGGCGGGCCAGCGCCGCAACGACTCTCCACCGAGGAACGCGCGGCGTTCGATGCCCTCAGCGCCGCAGCCAAGATGGGGAACAGGTCCTATGCCACCATGATGGGCACGAGACCGCAGACGATCGGCTACGCCATATCGGATTCCCCGGCCGGCCTTGCGGCATGGACGCTCGGTCATCCAGGCTTCACGCACTGGACCTACGACAGCAGCGATCCCGAAAAGTCTCCCGACGAGGTGCTCGACGACATCACGCTTTACTGGTTGACCAACAGCGCCGCTTCCTCGGCCCGGATCTACTGGGAATATGGCGGCGGGCGCAGTCCCGTCCTTGCGGCCGGGGAGAAGACCTCCAAGATCGCGCTTCCGGTCGCCATCACCGTCTTTCCCGGGGAGAGCTATCAGGCCCCGGAGACATGGGCCCGTCGCGCCTATCGCAACCTTATCTATTTCCACAAGGTCGACAAGGGCGGCCACTTCGCCGCCTGGGAGCAGCCGGAGCTCTTCTCCGCCGAGCTTCGAGCAGCGTTCAGGCCGCTGCGCCGACCGATATGAGAGGAGCGGCGGCCCCTCGCCGCTCCAGGGATGCTGCCGCGGCCCTGCCGCTTCCCGGCCTCGGCATCAGTCCGTATTCTGCCCCGCCGCCGTGAGGATCAGGTTTGAGATCTCGTCCGGGTGGGAGATCAACGACAGATGGCTGGCCTTGATTTCAATGGTCTTCGCCCCCATGCGCTTGGCCATGAAGCGTTCGAGATCGGGATTGATCGTCCGGTCCTCGGTCGAGACGGCATACCAGCTCGGCTTCGAACGCCAAGCAGCCTGTGTCGTCTTGCCGGTCAGCAGCGCCTTTTGAAACGGCTGCTGCACGGCGTAAAGAACTTTCGCCTTCGCCTCCGGCAGGTCGCCGGCAAAATCACGCAGGAATGCTTCCTCGCTGAGGCGTCCCTCGTCGCCGTCGAAGACGATGCCGGCCGAAGCCGGCGGCGTCGGGAAGGTTTTGGCGAGAGCGGTATAATCCTCACCTGCATCCGGCGCCCGCGCCGCGACATAGACGAGCGCCGAAACATTGGGGTGCACGCCTGCCTCGGTGACCATCATGCCGGAAAACGAATGCCCAACCAGAACCGTCGGGCCATCCTGCCGGTCGAGCACCCGCTTCACGGCAGCTACGGCCTCGGGCAGCGTCGTCAGCGGGTTCTGCACCGCCGTGGCATTGAGCCCGCCTGCCTGCAGGCGGGCGATCACCTCGGTCCAGCACGAGCCGTCGGCAAACAGCCCGTGCGCCAGCACGACGTTGCGCGCCTTAACGGGAGAGGATGTCGCGGCCATACCGCGGGTGGCAAGCAGAGAAGCGGCGGCGCCGGCAACAAGGGCGGCCGAGAATGTCCGTCTGTTCATCATCATGATCTGGTTCCTTATGCGTCCAGGAATTGAAGGATCGAAAGCATGTCGGCTCGGGACCGAAGAACCGAAGCCAAGTCAAAATCGGTTGGTCTGTGATGCCGTGTCGGAACGGTTCGCTTTGCCCGGCACGAGGCGCTGGCCTTCGTCGCGTTGCGGCTCCCGTCGTATTCAAATCGGTATTTGAAGCGGCTTCGTGTATGCAGAAGCCTGCTCGCTGGAGATTTATGTATTCCCATCCGACATAAAGTCAATTATTGAATACGTAACACCTTCGTGATGTCATCTGTGTATACGCGAGGCGGTACGTTAATCACATTTGCATACACAATCGATCGAGCCGTCGGTGTTGAAACAGATCGGGAGATAACGGAATGGCGAGTGGTTTCGAAACCGAGGATGACGGCGATGATCGCGGGCTGCTCTCCGACCGCATTCGCAACGCCCTGACGGACGAGATCGCCACCGGCACGCTGGCGGCGGGCGCAGCGTTGGACGAACAGCAGCTTGCCGATCGCTTCGGCGCCTCCCGCACGCCGGTTCGCGAAGCGTTGCGTCAGCTGGCGGCGGGTGGCCTTGTCGAGCTACGCGCCCGGCGCGGCGGCGTCGTCGCCCGTATGACGCCGGAGCGCATCATGGAAATGTTCGAAACGGTGGCCGAAATCGAGGCCGTATGCGTCAGGCTCGCCACCTACCGCATGACGCCGCTGGAGCGCAGCCATCTGATCGAACTGCACGATCTCTCCCAGCCGATCGTAGAAGCCGGAAATTTCGATGCCTATGACAGCTTCAACCGCCAATTCCATGAAGCCATCTATCACGCCACCCACAATGGCTTCCTTGCCGAACAGGCGATCGCCGTGCGCAACCGGCTGAACGCCTTCCGGCGCACGCAGCTGCGCCAGGGCGAACGGCTCCGCCGATCCCGGGACGAACACGAGGCAATCATGCAGGCGATCGCCGAAGGCGACGGCGAGATGGCATCCCGGCGCATGCGCGCCCACATGCTGAATGCCGCCACCTCGCTCAGCCGTTTCATTGAAACCAACAAGCCGGGGGGAGTTTGACGTTCCTACGGCACGGGGCAGCGGTATTTATAGGCGATCAAGGTCGTCATCAGCTCGTCGCCGGTGGCCTCGCGAATGCCGGGATTCTCTTCCAGGAATGTACACAACGTAGTGCCGATTGCTTCCGCGGTCGTTCCAACCGGCACACAGACGTTTACCCCAACGGAGTTGGCAAAATACGCCGAGTTCACCATTGCTTTCGGCGCAGGAACGACTTCGGTGAAAATACGGCGGGCCAAATACTCGTCCCGGTTCCACTTGTCCAACCAACCCGCGACATATCCGACGACAAACTGCCGGGAGCCGCCGCAATCAGAATAAAGGAGGTCACCGCTGGAAAATCCGGCGGGAATCTTTGCTGAAACCGTTGCCAACAGGGTGGCGATAAGAATGCCCGACATCACATCTCCAAAGCTCGCGATGGCGGAGCTTTGATCGGGAAAGTGTCGGAAATTAGCTTCAAACGTGTCATCTTTTTTGCTGCAACTAAAAACAAAATGGCCGCTAATCTCACCTCAGCCTCAATCGAACCGACTGACCTCAAGCCCGCTGCCAACCGGCAGCAGCACGCTTGATATCCTTGGCTTGGCACGGACAGCCTCACCATAGCGTTTGAGATCATCGCCTCCCGGGCGCAGCATGTTGTCGGCGACGATGATCGCGCCCGGATTGAGCTTAGGATAGAAGGCTTCGAGGCAGGGAACGTAGAGATCCTTCCAGAGATCCACCAGCACGAAATCGATGCCTTGGGAAAGCTCGCCGATCATCTGGACGGCGTCGCCAACCTTGAATTCCACATGCTCTGCGAGCCCTGCCCCGACGGCCATGTCGCGTGCGTAGGCAGACTTGTAGTCGTGCATTTCCATGGTGATCAGCCGGCCGCCGGAAGCGCGCGCGGCCTCCGCCAGCCATATCCCGGAATAACCGAAGGAGGTGCCAAGTTCGAGGATCGTCGGGCTCTTGAGGCTCTTGGCGAGGATATTGATGAACTGCCCGGTCTCTGGTCCCACCGCGCGCAGCCGCTGATCCTCCCCTCCGTCGCGGCCGCCGGGAGGCAGCTCGCGCGGGCTGTTATGCTCCGTCTCGATCATCGCGTGATAGATGTCGAGCACGTCCTGGATTCCGCTGTCCATTGTCTTCTCCATAACCGCTGATCGGCCGATCATTGCCCAACCGGAACACCGCCGGAAAGTTAAACTTTGGCAATCATCGCCATTGCTGGCTCCCTTGCGGTTGCACATGCCGCCGTCGTCGGCTACATGATGCCGTCAATGGTCGGGTCACCCGGCCACGTAAGCGTTAACGTCACTCAACGCGTATGATCGAACGGCTTTTGCGGCTTCGATCTGCGCGACTATGTCCTGCGGATCGAGCTTCAAAGCCCCGGAAGGACACATGGATAACAATCAACTCAAAGAACAGACTTCACCCGCCCCTATCATCGAGCGGATCCGCCACGACACGCGACGGCGCACCCTGATGGTCGAAAGCGTCATCGACATCACCCCCGGCATGCGCCGCATCGAATTGACCGGCGGCGATCTTGCCGATTTCATCAGCCTTGCGCCCGACGACCACATCAAGATTTTCGTACCGGCCGCCGATGGCGGGGAAGAACGCCGTGACTACACACCGCGCCGCTACGACAATGCCGAACGCAGACTGACCATCGACTTCGCCTTGCACGAGGCAGGCCCTGTGACCCAATGGGCGATCGACGCGCGCCCCGGCGCCAGGCTCGAGATCGGCGGACCAAGGGGCTCCGCCGTAGTTTCCGCGACAGTCAAACGGTGGCTTCTGATCGGCGATGAAACCGCGCTGCCGGCGATCGGCCGCCGGATCGAGGAGAGCGGCGCCGGAACCGTGATCACCACAATCGCAGCCGTCACCGGCCCGTTGGAAGAACAAGTCTTCGAGACATCAGCCGAACTGGATGCCCACTGGGTGCACCGGCCTCTGTCTCAGGCAACCGATGCCACCGCGCTGCTGAAACTGTTGAGCACGGTCGATATCAAACCGGAAACCTTCATCTGGGTGGCGGCGGAAGCCTCGGTGACACGCGATATCCGCGCCTACCTACTGGAGCGAGGTTGCCCGCTCAGCTGGATCAAGGCATCCGGCTACTGGGTGTTCGGCAAGGCCGATACGACCGAGAAATTCGGCTAGGACCAACCCGCATTCCGGATTCCGTTTGGTGATGAGTTCTGACTTCCTTCGTTCCGGATTTTATGATCCGGAACGATCAGATGGATGTGAAGAGGTATGAATTGAGCGAAGTCTCGGCAGCCTCTGCCGGAACGCTGCGGCAGGTGGAGAGCGTCAGCAACGATAAGCACCGGGCGCCAGCCACCGACTTATTGAAAGAGATCGACCACGCGGCGGGCAGAGCCTAATGCAAGCGTCCACCCCAACATGCCGTGACCGGCATTGATGTAGAGACCTTTGATGCGTCGGGAGGCAGCGATAATGGGCTTGGAGGTCGGAGTCATCGGCCTCTCGCCCGACCATCTCATCAGTTCGTCCGATCGCTCGAAAAGGTCGGGCAGCACTGCAGACGCGGCCAGCTTGAGCGTGTCGAAACGTCTGGCATTAAAACCGGCCCCCGGACGCTCGATGTCTGCCAGTCCGGCGACACGAAAACTATCGCCGATGGCTGCAAAGGCAAGCTTTCGCTTGACGTCTGTCAGGCTGATACTTGGTGCAAGGCCAGTTCTTGGAATGGTGAGCGAGTAGCCTCTGACGGGGCGTATGTCGCGAGCCTCGGGCAAATCGGATATGAGGGAACGGATCTGCGGTCCTGCGGCAACGATGGCCGCGTCGACGCGAAGCTCGTCGCGGTCCTCGAACCTCAATCCTGTCAGCACGCCTCCCGTTTGGACGAAGCTCGAGACCCTCCTGCCGAAAAGCACCGACACCTGCCGGCGCTCGATCATCCAGGCGGTGAGCTGGCGGCAAAATCCGGCCGCATCGCCGAGGGCATCACCTGGAGTGTAAACGGCCCCGGCAATCTCTCCCTGATACGCGGCGAGCGCAGGTTCGATGTTTTCCGCCTCCACCCGCGTCAGCAGGCGCTGCTCGAAGCCAAGGGCGTTCTTGCGCGCGACACCGGAATCGGCGGCAGCAAAACTTTGCCGATCGGCGTAGAGATGCAGTTTTCCAGCGACACGGTAATCGAATTCGACATCGGTTTCCCTAAGCAGGATTGCGAGCTCGTGACGGGATTGTTCGGCAAGGCGCAGGATGTCCTGCGTATTGTTCCACCAACAACTGAACCGGGTATTGGCAATAAATTTCAGGCCCCAGCAGAGAAAGTCCCGGTCGAGTTGCCAGCGGATCCGGAAGGCCGGATCGCGGCCCATCGCGATGGCTGGCAGATGCTTCAGCAGGGCTGGCGATGCCATAGCGTCACCGTAGGCCCAGGACAGCTGCGCGGCGTTGCCGGCACTCGCCCCCATGCCGGGCTCGCTTGCCGCATCGATAAGCGTCACGTCATGCCCCGCCCGGGCCAGAAGATAGGCCGACGATACGCCGATGACGCCCGCGCCGATCACCGCAATGCGCGCCATCTCAAGCCTCGTCGCCGACGACGGCCGTCAACTCGACCTCAACGGGAACCCCGCGCGGCAGAGATGTTACGCCGATCGCGATGCGGGCATGCACCCATCGATCCGGGAAAAGCTCTCGGAGCAGTTCCGAAGCGCCATCGACGACGGCGCCGTGGCGCTCGAAAGCAGCATCCGCCGCCACATAGCCCGCCAGACGGACGAAGCCCAGGATGTTGTCAAAGCCACCCGCAGCCCTCTCCAACTGCGCAAGCGCATTGAGAAGCGCCCAGCGCGCGCATTCCAGTCCCTCTTCGATGGAGACGTCCACTCCGAGATGTCCCGTCTGCAGCACTACGCCGTCCTTCAGCGGCACCTGACCGGAAACGGTGATGACATTGCCGGTCCGCACAGCCCCGGAAAATGCGCCTGGCGGCGAGGATGCTTCCGGCAAGGCAAGCGCGAGCTGTGCCAGCCGCTCGCGTACGCGATTGCTTCCAGCCGATGAGGCATCGCGTACCTTGCGGACTGCTGCTTCTGCGCTGCGGTCGACGAAGGCCCCTATGATATTCCTGTCGAGTTCGGTCAGCCGGTATTCGGGGTGCCACTGGATGCCGAGGCAAAAGCCGTCCGTTTCCCCTTCGAATGCTTCGATGGTGCCGTCCGGCGCCCTTGCAGCGATACGGAAGCGCCCGTGGCCAGCCAAAGCATGCCGGTGCAGGCTATTGACGCGTACCGGGCCCTTCCCCACCCAATCGATCAGCACGCTGCCCGGCTCGACGATGATCTCGTGCGCCAAAACGTCGGGGATATCTTGCGGGATGTGGGATACGGCGGCGGCCGGCAGTTCGGTTTGAAATTTGCCTCCAAGGCATTCACCGATCAGTTGCATGCCGTGGCATATGCCAAGGAGCGGCTTGCCAGTTTTCAAGGCCTGCTCGACCAGCTGAATTTCGAACTGCCTGCGCGCGCCTGTCACCTCAGTCCCCGGCCGCGCACCGGTGAGGACGATTCCATCGGCGAGCGCCAAGGCCGGTGCCAGGTTCCGGGTATTGTAAGGCAGGATCAACGGAATTCCCCCTGCCTCGGCTATGGCGTCCGCGTAGTTGGCGCGTACCACATACTCCTTCTCGGTCGGCGCATCAGGCGCTTCGCTAAGGTCGGGCGTCATAAGGATCACCGGCCAACGAGGTTCATGCGATTGCGTTGCATGCCGACGGGCGTCGCCGGTGGCAACGGTCGTTTCAATGGTCATGGTCTTGGCCTTGTGATGACGAGTTAGCGGGTGGCCGGAAGGGCTAGCCGGCGCGAGAGGACCGAGAAAGGCCACGCTATCGCGAAATAGCAGAGGCCGACGGCAATGTAGATTTGCAAGGGCAGGAAATACTCGGTCGCCATTGACCGCCCGGTGAGGACCAGTTCGTTGACGGTAATCAGCGAAGCGAGCGAAGAATCCTTGAGCAGCGAGACGAAGGTGATGATCATCGGCGCCAGAATGACACGCGCGACCTGCGGCAGGATAATCCAGACGAAGCTCTGGGCCGGGGTGAAGCCCGCGGCCAGCGCTGCCTCACTCTGCCCGGCCGGTATAGCCTTCAGGCCGGCGCGGAAAAGCTCTGCGACCTGGGCCGCGAAACACAACGCCAGGCCGGCGATCGCCGCACCGAAAGCATCGAAGACGACCCCGATGCCCGGCAAGCCGAAATAAAGCAGAAACAGAACCGCCAGCAGCGGCACGCCACGCACGATCGTCACATAAAGAGCCGCAAAATACCGCAGCGCTGCGAAACTGGATTTCTGGCAGAGCGAAAGCAGCAGGCCGAAAGCGAATGCCAGGGCAAAGGCACAAACGGAAAGCAGGGCCGTATTCACCATCGCCCGCAGCAGCAGAGGCAGCCATTCGGCACCATAATCGCCATAGGGCGCCAGGAAAGCACTCATCCCTTTAACCTCCCGTAGCGTCTTTCAAGGAACCGCGTTACCTGCATCAATGGCAGGCTCAGAAACAGGTATAGTGCCGCCGCCGTCGCGTAGATCATTGTTGTCTGGAAGGACGACGTCACCATTGAACGGGCGAAGAACATGATTTCCGGCGCCGCAATGGCCGAGACGACGGATGTATCCTTGAGAAGCTGCACCGCGTAGTTTCCGAGCCCCGGAAGCGCTATCCGCATGGCCTGTGGCGTCAGGATCCCAAAGATGGTCTGGAATGGGGTCAGCCCTGCAGCAAGCGCCGCCTCCGCCTGCCCGCTCGGCAGCGCAGCGAAACCGGCGCGAAAGATTGCGCAGGTGATCGCCGCCCCGATGAGCCCGAGGCCCAGGATGGCCGCCGTGATCGACGTCAATTTCACGCCGAGGCTGGCAAGCCCGAAGTAGAGGATGAACAGATGCGTCAAGGCCGGCACATTGCAGAGGATTTCGCAGCTGGCATCGATCGCGAGATTGATGAACTTGATCCCGGCAAATTGCCTGAGCAGAGCGAGAAGGAACCCGAAGGCGGCTGCGCACACCAGTGAGGCGATCGTGACGAAAACGGTTACACCAAGCCCGGCGACGAGCCCCTGGACGACCGAGAGGAATAGAGAAAATCCGGTCATGACACGCCTAGTGCCGGATCTTGTTGAGAAACGCTTGCGTGCGCGTTTCCCGAGGGGCGGTTATGACCTGGCGTGCCGGGCCGGATTCCACGATCGTGCCGCCGTCGAGAAACAGAACGCGGTCGGCAATGTCGCGCGCAAACGCGATCTCGTGCGTGACGATCAGCATCGTGCGCCCCTCGCCCGCCAGCTCCTCCATCACTTTCAGGACCTCCTGGACCAGTTCGGGATCGAGTGCCGATGTCGGCTCGTCGAACAGCATGAGCTTCGGCTTCTGGGCAAGCGCCCGCGCAATCGCGACACGCTGCTGCTGACCGCCGGACAGCTCGAGTGGTGAGGCTTCGGCGCGGTGCGTCATATGGACTTTGGCCAGCATCTCCAAAGCCAGTTCGCGTGCCTCGGCAGCAGGCAGGCCGCGCACCTTGCGCGCCGCGATCGCCACGTTTTCCGTCACCGACAGATGCGGCCAGAGATTGAAGAGCTGGAAGACCATGCCCATCTCGGCGCGCTGCGGTGCAAGTTGCCGGTCGCTCATAACCTGGCCGTTGCGGACGCCGATCCGCTCGCCATCGAGGCGGATCTCGCCGGCACTGGGCTTTTCCAGAAAATTCATGCAGCGCAGACAGGTGGATTTCCCGGAGCCGGACGGACCGATCAGGGCAATCTTCTCACCTGGCGCGACATCGAAATCGATGCCTTTGAGAACTTCGATAGGACCGTAGCTCTTGCGTAGGCCTGCAACGCTGAGAAGCGCATTCATCGCCGTTTCCTTATGCGATCATATCTACAGCGCCGCGCGTCTTTTCAGACGCGCCAAGGACGCTGTAGCACTTTGAATTGCTGCATAATTTTCTCCTGAAATCGATTCCGATTTAAGGAATTATGCAGTAGGCGAAGAGGGTGGACGAAAGCTGCCGTGCAGCTTCCGTCCGCACGGCCGTTCAGCCGCCAGCTGCACAAGACGGCAGCTTGTAATCTGCCGGGCGATCGACGCCGGCGCGGAAGTTTTGGCCCACCGGCTTGAACCAGACATCCGACGACAATCCGTAGCGGGCGCCGATTTCCTTCATCTCGCAAGTCTTCCACATGTCGGCGATGATGGCGTCCATCTTCTGGCGCAGATCGTCGTTCTTCTGATTGAGGCCATAGACGACCTGCCCGAGACCGGTCAGCAGCGGGAAATCCGGACTGTTGTCGGTGAAGGCAAGGAAGTGCATATTCCAATCAGGGTTCTGCTTGATGGCATAGGAGACCACCGGCGGATCGCCGATAACAGCGTCGATGCGCCCGGCGATAAGATCGCGCACTGCCGCATCGGAAGTGTCGTAGAGCGAGAGCTGAAGATCTTTGATGCTCTTCAATTCCGGGACGAACGAAAAGCCGGTGATCGTTCCGATCTTCTTGCCTTCCAGATCAGAAAGCTTGTCCCAGCTCGTCTTCGTCGATTGCATGATGCCGTTCTTGAAGTAGTGGATCGGCTCGGACAGACTCATGATCTTCGTACGCTTTTCAGTCCAGCCCATGGTGCCGAGCATGACGTCGACGCGGCCCGACTGAACGGAGGCGATCGTACCCGACCATTCCATGAGGGCAGGCTGAATCTTGAGCCCGAGCTTGTCGGCAATGCGCTGCATGATTTCACCGTCATAGCCTACCAGCTTCCCGTCCTGCCAGCCGGAGCCGGGCATGTCGCCGGTGAAGGCAACCGTCAGCTTGCCCTGCTCGGCAAGTTCGAAAGCATTGGCGATAGATGAAAGGGACATGAAGCTGCCTGCCAGCAGAGCGCACGTCACCATCCTTCTCGAAAGAGAAAGTGCCATTGTTCTGATCCTTGATTTGTTGGTTCCCCGGTCCGGTGGTTTCTGCTCCCCGGATGTCGCGTTCGACGAGAGAAAACTTGACACTGAAAGCTGCTGCTGAATTTTATAAATCAGACATTTTCTTTGAAAAAAGGACATGAAGGCTCTATCATCGCCTTACGCCATGATCACATCCGAGGAACCTTCCGAAATATCTGCCAACGAGCCGGACTATGTGCGCTGGCTCGACGATCTTTGGGCCGAGCGGCTTCTGGTCGCACGCGACCGAAAGGCCGATCTCTCCGTAGGCATTCTCCTCTGGCCGACCTTCCCGATGATGTCGCTGACAGGTATCGTCGAGCCTCTAAGACATGCGGCGGACTTTGCCGACAATTCCCGTCCATTACATTGTCGCTGGTCGATCATGGGGGCTCCGGGCCATGCAGCGGTCGCCAGCTGCGGCATCCGGGTTCATGCCGATGCGCCCTACATCAACCCGACCGACTTCGACTACGTCGTGGTTATCGGTGGCCTCCTGCCACATCTGCGCGCCGCACCTAGCAAACATCGCGACTATCTGAGGGTGGCGGCATCGGCAGGTGTCCCGGTCATTGGTGTTTGTACGGGCGCCTTCATATTGGCGCAGGAGGGACTGCTCACTGGGCGCAAGGCGTGCGTCCATCCCTTTCACGCGGAAGATTTCCGGATTGCCTTCCCGCGTCTTGCCTTCTCCACGCGCGATGACTTCCTGATCGAAAACGGCCGCATTACCGTGCCTGGCGGCGTATCGATCCTGTCGCTGATGACGGAGCTCATCCGCACGCATTGCGGACCGGATCGGGCGGCCAAGGCCGTGCACCAGCTTTCGCTCACGGAACAGAAGCGCATGAGCGCCTTCGATCACGGCCGCGCCACAACATTTCGCCGCACCGAAGATTCGCGCATACAGCGAGCCGTCGTTCTCATCGAGAGTCGGAAGGGCCGCGACGTCTCACCGGAACAGGTGGCCTCTCTGGTCGGCCTGTCACCACGTCAGTTCGCACGTCTCTTCCAGGACAATATCGGCATGACTCCGAAGCGTTTTATCGTCGAGACGAGATTGCGCTATGGCCGGTTTCTGGTCGAAAACAGCACACTGCCCATGACGGCGATCGCCTTTGAAATCGGTTTCTCCGACTCCGCCCATTTCGCGACCGCTTTTCGCAAGAAGTATGGGAAGCCTCCCAGGAGTTTCCGCTGATCTTTGTCGAGTCACCACGGCAGGATCGAAAACCGAATTTGACACCATTGCGATTTAATCGGATACGACTTATATAGGTCTCATCGTTAGAAAGCCCTGACAGGATGGACCGATGCCGACATCTAAAGCAGCTAAGGGGCCGGATATGCCCGCGCCCGCCTCCCCGCCGGCGGGCAAGGACGGCCGGAAACTTTCGAATTTCCTGTGCTTCGCGGTCTATTCGGCAAATCTCGCCTTCGGCCGCGCCTATAAGCCAATCCTGGACGAGCTTGGCCTGACCTATACCCAATATATCGCTATGGTGGCCCTCTCCGAAGAGGACGACCAGACCGTCGGCTTATTGGGGGAAAAGATGTTTCTCGAATCCAACACGCTGACGCCCATCCTCAAGAAGCTGGAGTCGAATGGTTATATCACTCGTCACCGCGATCCCGCCGACGAACGGCAGGTGCGGGTCAGCCTGACGTCGGCAGGGCGCCAACTCGTTGAAACTGATCCCGGCAACGCGCTGCTTGGGGCCACCGGCCTCGGCGACGACTTTCCCGTCGTGCAGAAATCAGTGACGACGCTACGCGACAACCTCCTGCGGTCAACGCAGGGCGAGCCGGGGAAATCGTGATCGCGGCATCAGTCGGCAGTTGCTGGCATAGCGGAGAAGACGATATGCCCGAGATCGTGATGGGGGCCTTGAGCCAGAACGGAACCGTTCTTCTGGCCAAGCGCAGTTCCGAGCGCAAGGTGCACCCGGATCGCTGGAGCCTCCCGGGCGGCCATATCGAAGAGGGTGAAGACGCCGAGACAGCAATGTGCCGGGAATTGATGGAAGAAATAGGTGTGACGCCGGAACTCTGGCAGTTTGCAGGACGGGTCGGATCGGAAGGCCCGCCCGAAGCATCCGTCACGTTCCATGTCTATCACGTCGATAAATGGCACGGCCGGCCGCGACTTATCGGTGATGAACACACCGAGCTCAGATGGTTCACCGCCGCCGCGATAGAAAAAGAAGCCGAATTGGCGTTGCCTCAGCTCACTGAGATGCTGGCAAACCTGGCCATGCGGACAACAGGCACGCCCGCTTAGGTCTCTTGGCGGTCACGACGTCTCGCCGGCTGAACGGGTCTTCAGCGCGCATGATGCTGGACGTCGCCAAGCGCACCAGCCTCCATCATCTCGGCGGCCCTCGCATAACCGCCGCCCATTCCGTCGAGGAAATGCAGGTGCGAATCCAACCTGTCCGATGGTACGAGACAAGTCATCAGCGCATGCGACTGGCGGTGCAGTCCGAAGTTGATCTCGCCGCGCGCCCTTGCCGGAACGAGGATCGCTTCGACCTTGTCGATCTGTTCCGGCGTGCAGTCCAGCGTCAGGCGCAAACCGTCGTCGAACTTGCGGAAATCCGAATTGGCGGCGACCTGCGACCAGCCTTTCACATCGACCTGCTTCCCGCTGTCTCCTGACAAGGGAACACCGCTGGGAAGCGGATGAGACTGGCGCGGCGCGGCATCGAAAACCGCAAGCACACGTTTCCCCAGCGCCGCAAAGACCTCGGGACTGATATGGTCGCGAGACTCGACCAGCAGCGACAGGATCTCGCCGCGCTGGCTTGGGAACGGGGTCCAGTCACAGCTGAGGCCGGTCAGATCAGGCTTCGTCGCGTAGCGGCCCGGCTTGACCAGATACCGGCCGCTCTTGATCTGCTGCTCCGCCCATTTGAGCCCGCCCCCTGTAAACATCGCATAGGTCGCGTTCTCGGAGGCGGCATAGCGGGCAATTCTGACGTCGCGCCCATTGGTGCGAATTTCGCGTACGGTCAGCAGCCCGATACGAAGGGTAAGATCGAGATCGGCTCTTGCAAAGCTCGCCACCTGCCGCAATGCCGATGTCGCCGCCATGATGCCCTGTGGCGGCAAGGCGAATGCTGCCCCGTCTCCGCGAAACACGAAGGGGAAATCGAACGATCCCCAGGCATTGCCGAGGGCGGCGATAACAGATGCGCCCGCATAGTTGACGTCTTCATAGCGCCCCGAGCGGATCGCCGTGGTCGAGTTGACGACATCAGTGATGCCGACCAGCCAGTCATCGGGCAATGGCTCATAGACATCAGGGTCGAGCACCAGTGAAAACTCGTCATAGGCCTGGTGCGACTGGACGTGGCTATTGATCATGGCATGTTCTCCAGATCGGCAAGGTTTCGGTGCCTGCTACCTCAGAAAGAGGTCTGCCGGCCGACCGGCAGGCCCTCCGCATCAAATCCTCCGGCGATGAGGTTTGCCCTCGCCCGCTCAGACAAGCTTGGTCTCGACGTCGATATTGCCGTGTGTCGCCTTGGAATAAGGGCAGATGCCATGGGCTGCCTCGATCAGCTCCTGCGCAATGTCGCGATCGATGCCGGACAGGCTGACATTGAGGCGCGCCCTCAGGAAGAAGGAGCCGTTGTCGGCGTTGAGGGTAATCTCCGCGTCGACCTCGGGACCATCAGGCAGCGTGATCTTTCTCTGGGCAGCGGCAAGTTCGATGGCGCCGATGTAGCAGGCCGACCAGGCGATGCCGAACAGGTTTTCGGCGGCCGGATGCGGCTGCGGCAGCTTGATGTCGATCGTGCCGTCGCTGCTGCGTGCAGAGCCGT
The DNA here is from genome assembly GCF_057653455.1 of Rhizobium sp. CB2179. Lineage (NCBI taxonomy): Bacteria > Pseudomonadati > Pseudomonadota > Alphaproteobacteria > Hyphomicrobiales > Rhizobiaceae > Rhizobium > Rhizobium sp. CB2179. The sequence continues at coordinate 2,418,583 of NZ_CM172781.1, forward strand.
CGCGGCCGCCGGAGATGTGGGTTTTGCCGGTAAAAAGAAGCTTCTCGGTCATGGTGATATCCTTTCGGTTTTAGTTTTATTCGTATCCGATTAAATCGGATGCGCTCTAATACGCCCAGCCAAAACCGATGTCAACACCATTCCGATTTAATCGGATGCGATTTATTTCCATAGGCGGAAACGCGCCATATCCGCACAACCCTCAGCGGCAGCTATGCGAACAAGCCGGCCCGCTGCGCAAGGTCACGTCTTGTCCGGGAATCGGGCCATCTATAGGCTCTGCCGGCGAACTAGAGTATGGCGCGCAAAAGTGTGCAGCGGTTTTGCGACAACGACATACGTAAAAACAAAGACTTAAAGCGCAAGGAGCGAATCTGAAAGATTGCGACGCGCTTTAGAGCCGGGGCGCATGAAGAAACCCAGAGAGATGATATGTCCTCCATAACAGCAGACAATGCGGGGCAATATGGCGACAGCCGGAAGCTCACTGCGCGGGCTCGACTGCATAGCCAATACACCATCGCCGAGACGGCCTGGTTTCCATGGGTTGCCGCGCAATTGTCCCTGAAGCCAGGCGATCGTGTCCTCGATGTCGGCTGCGGCACAGCCTGGTTCTGGGCGGCAACAGAAGGTCTCCTGCCGGCGGACATTAACCTGACGCTCGCCGACCTTTCGCAAGGCATGGTCGACGAGGCAGTGGCGCGTTGCAGCGCACTGCCGTTCGGTTCAGTTCGGGGCTGCCAGGCCGACGCCGCCGCGCTCCCCTTCGAAGATGGCGCCTTCGATGCGGTAGTCGCGATGCATATGCTCTATCACCTGCCCGACCCGGCCGCCGGCATCGCGGACATGTCGAGAGTGCTGAGGCCGGGCGGCTTACTCGCGGTCACAACCAACGGTGCCGGCAATATGCGCGAGATCTATGCGCTGACGACCGTATTCGGCAGTGCCCCTTCCGATCCGGCTGCCGAAGCCTTCGGATATGACGCTGCCGAGCGATCGATGCGGTCGCAGTTTGGAAACGTGACCATGTCGCAGCATCCGGCAAGCCTCCGGATCACCGAGCCCGAGGATGTCTTCCTGGCGCTCACCTCCTATCCGCCCGGCGATGGCGCCGGCGAGCTCCAGCTCACCAGGTTCCGTCAAGCCATTGCCGATGCGTTCAGCCAACGCAACGGCGTGCTAGAGGTCAGCAAAGAGACTGCGCTGTTCCTGAGCAGAAAGACGGCCTGATCGATTGTCGTGGGGCGGTCAGACCTTCTCTTTCTTCCTGATTTTTTCCTTAGGCTCCACCGGTGCATCGGGCGTCGGCGCTAGAAGCTTGCGCAGTGACGAGATCTTGTCCTTCACCAGCGGTCGGAACCGCGTCGCGCGATAAGGCATGTCGGCCGCTCCGTAACCTTCCGGCCCGTCATCATTGCCGCGGTTGATCTCCGCGAGCTTCACCCCGATGAAGGTGCCGTCGATATAATGGGTATATTCGCCCACCCAGCGGATCGTATAGATCTCGCCCTTGCGGATCAGTTGGTCGATGCTGACATGCTTGAAGGTATCGTTGATGCAGACGACCTTCTGGCCGACGTGGAAATCATAGCTCATGGATCAAACTCTCGAAACGGCAATCCGTCTGGCCGATCTATAGCGTGCCCTGCGGCGGGGATGAACCGTTTTCTGCCAGCCCGACCCAATTGCGGCCACAACATCGGCACCCGCCGCATGGTTTTGGAGGACATGCATCAGTCGCAATAGGCCTTGCCGCTCTTGCGGGAGCGAAGATCGAAGTGGAAGTGGTTCCAATGCTCCGGGTTGCTGCCGGGGCCGAGCACGGTGTTGAAATAGCGGCAGCTGTCGCTGCGCACCGCCTTCAGCAGCCGCCCCTCACGCAGCGAGAACAGGCCCTTCTTGCGCACGTCGATCTCGTGGCCGTTCTTCAGCACGAACTTGCCGACGTCGATGGCGTTGCCGCGGGCGTGTTCCGACATCGGATTGTATTTCTGCCGGCTGTTGTTCATGCGCCGGCAGGAATAGCCGCCGAGCGGCTGGATCGTCTTGATGCCGGACCAGTAACGATAGCGGGCGGACGGCGCCAGTTCGTTTTTCACCCATTTGGCGAAGGCAAGCGTCACCTGACAGTTCAGCGTTACGGCCGGGCGGACGCCGATATTGCCGGAAAGCCCCTTCAACGACACGGGATAGGGCACCTGGCAGGCCGGCCCATTCGAGATCGGTGGCTTGTCGTCGAAGAGCACGCCCATGCGCTTCAGCTCGCGCCGGCAGGCAAGCTCGGAGGACGGCATGACGCTGGGATCGACGGGTGCTGCCGGCTCGCTCATCATCGGATTATTCGGCCGCAGCATCGCGACCTCTTCGCTCTCGTCCTCTTCGGGAACACGTGATGGCGCCACCACAGGGCTGCCGTCGTTCCAGGCGGGCGCCCGGCTCATCTGTGCCTCGGCCGCCGGCTGCGGCATCGCCTGCGGTACGGGCTGGCGCATCGGCTGGTTGAGTTGCGTTGGATTGTCGGTGCCGATGCCGTCGACAACAGGCTCGGTGGCATTGCCCTCGGCGATCTGCTGCTGTTGTTCCTGTGCCAGCCCGACGACCGGCTCCGCCCCGAGATCGTCATCCATGTTGACGCCGCCGGACGGGATCGCAAGATCTTGCGTGCCGCCCCAGTTCTGGTTCTGCTGCGCCAGCGCCTCGTCGCTGTCGATCATCGGCAGCTTACGTCCCGGTGCGGTTTGCGGCGGAGCGGCTCGTGCCGCGTGGCCGGTGCCGGCGAGGTTTGGCGTGTCGAGGTAATCGACGGAGCCCTGGCTATTGCCGACGGGCGCGCTGGAAACCGGATAGGAGGCCTGGCTTTCCACCGGCGCCATTCGGACCGAAGGCGCCATGCGCGCCGCTGGTGCCCGCGCGGGCGAGATCGAACTGACCCTGGTGCCGTTGTCGACATTGGCGGGCGGCACCAGTCCGTCGCTGATCGAACAGGTCGTCAGCGCCGCCGAGAGGATAACGGGCAAAAGGGTTCGCCGAGGAAAGGAAACAAACGCCATACTCTTATCGCTTCCGCAGGCTGGCTGGGCAGTGACCGAAAAAACTCACTCCAATTTTAATTAAAAACGGTGAATGAAAACTTACCGGCACAATCTGAACGCGACGGAATTGAAAAAGGCCGGTTTCCCGGCCTTTCATCTCTCCGCTTCCTCACGCTGCCCGTGTGTATCGGGTCACCGCCGACTGCTCGGCGCGCAGGCGGAAATTCGAAAGCAGCGTCTTCAACTGAGTGCTCTCGTCGGCGAGCGTGCGGCTTGCCGCCGTCGTCTCCTCGACCATGGCGGCATTCTGCTGCGTCATCTGGTCCATGTGATTGACGGAGCCGTTGATCTCGTTCAGCCCGGTCGACTGCTCGCGCGCCGCCGTCGCGATTGATGCGACGTGATCGTTGACCTGGTTGACCAGCGCCTCGATCTCCAGCAGCGCTTCGCCCGTCGAGCGCACCAGCGCCACCCCACCCTCGACCTCCGTCGCCGACCGGCTGATCAGTTCCTTGATCTCCTTGGCCGCATTGGCGGAACGCTGGGCGAGTTCGCGCACTTCCTGGGCGACGACGGCAAAGCCGCGGCCCGCCTCGCCCGCCCGCGCAGCCTCGACGCCGGCATTCAGCGCCAGAAGGTTCGTCTGGAAGGCGATTTCGTCGATGACCGAGATGATCTGACCGATGCGGTTGGAGGAATCCTCGATCCTGCCCATCGCCGTCACCGCATTGCGGACGATCTCGCCGGATTTTCCGGCACTCGCCTTGGTCTCGGCCACCATCTCGCGCGCCTCGTTCGCCCGTTCGGATGCCGTCTTGACCGTCGCGGTGATCTCGTCGAGCGCTGCCGCCGTCTCTTCGAGTGCGGCCGCCTGCTGCTCCGTGCGCTTTGACAGGTTGCCGGTTGCCTCGCTGATGTCGGAAGCGCTTTCGTTGACGACATGGCTCGATTCGGCGATCGCATGGATGACGCCGTTCAGCGCATCGACGGCGGCGTTGAAATCGCTCCTCAGCTTGGCGTAATCCTCGCCGATATCGCCGATCGCAACCGTGAGGTCGCCGCCCGCCAGCTTCTCAAGGCCGACGCCGAGCGCCTGCATCGCTTGGGTTTGCCGCTCGGATGCTGAACGCAGGCTTGCCTCGTTGCCGCGGCGCTCTTCCTCGATCTGCTGCTGTCTTTCGTCTTCCCGCCCGCGCAACGCGCTGCGCTCGTCGACGGAATCGCGCAGCACCAGCAGCGCCTTGGCCATCTGGCCGATCTCGTCGCGACGGTCGCTGCCTGATATCTCCACCGATGCTTCTTCGGCCGCAATCGCGTTCATCGCCGCCTTCAGCCGGGCGATCGGTGCAGTCACGCTACGCACGATGGCATAGGCGATGGCAATCGTTGCGGCGGCGCCAAGCAGGCAGAGCAGCGCGGCCCACATCGCGTTCTGGCGATAGAGCGCGGCAAGGTCATCCGCATAGACACCGGTGCCGACGATCCAGCCCCAGGGCTCGAAACCTGCGACATAGGAATATTTCAGCACTGGCTGGTCGGCGCCCGGCTTCGGCCAAAGATAATCGACGAAGCCCTTGCCGTCCTTCTTCACCTTGTTGACGAACTCGACGAACAGGAACTTGCCGGTCGGATCCTTCATCTGGGAGATATCGGTGCCGTTCAGCTGCGGCTTGATCGGGTGCATCACCATGGTGGGGTGCATGTCGTTGATCCAGAAATAACCGTCGGCGCCGTAGCGCATCGCGCCGATCACGTCCTTGGCGGCCGCCTGCGCCTGTTCGCGGGTCATCGTGCCCGCCTGTTCCATCTTGTAATATTTGTCGAAGATGCCGAGCGCCGTTGCATCCATTTGCGCCAGCCCCGCCTTCCGCTCCGCTTCCAGCTCAGAATAGGAATAGTTCAGAAAGAAGACCATCGTCGCAGCGAGCACGGCAAGCGCGAATGCGACGAGGCAGTAAAGGCGGGTGGAAATCTTGACGTTGCGCATGAGGTTCCCGGCGATTCTTGTATTTGAGATCGATCGCATTCTGAATTGCCGGAATTACTGGAGCGTAAAGCTTAATTAGAAAAATATTAAATAACGTAAGGTCAGGTGAAAGCTGCAAAATTCAACCATTTGAAATCGAATGAAATTTCAATCGGAAACGGCAGCAACATTTTTCCCGTCGGCCGTCCGTAGCGCTTGGCCTTGCCGTCTTTTACACCCCACAGCCTTTGCACTAGGGTGCTTCCCAGTGAATCGCCGGCCCGTGGCCCGCACCAGATGGAGAAGACTTGATGACCGATGCCGCCAAGCCGAGAGGCGAACTGACGCTGAGGACGCTTGCCATGCCGGGCGACGCCAATCCGGCCGGCGATATCTTCGGTGGCTGGGTCATGGCGCAGATGGACCTTGCCTCAGGCATCCGTGCGGCCGAGCGCGCCAAGGGCCGCGTCGTCACCGCCGCCGTCAAAGAGATGGCCTTCGAGCTGCCGGTCAAGATCGGCGACACGCTTTCCGTCTATACTGATATCGACCGTGTCGGCCGCACCTCGATCACGCTGATCGTCGAAGCCTGGGCGCATCGTTCGCGCTACAACCAGCAGGAAAAGGTCACCGCCGGCACCTTCATCATGGTGGCACTCGACGAAGAGGGCAAACCGAAGCAAGTCCCCGAGGAGTGACAGCCTAAGGATCGAAAGCATGGAAACGGTCGGCTCGCCGGAGGTCTTCCTTCACATCAAGGTGGTGATGGGCATGGTCATCAGCCTTTCACTCGCCAGAGTGCTCACCGGCCTTGCCGGCATCGTCCAGCATCCCGCCAAGGCCAAGGTCTATCCCATCCATCTCGGCTGGGCGCTGTCGATGTTCCTGTTCATCATCCATATCTGGTGGTGGGAATATCGCCTGCAGGCGGTGCCGGCGATCGGCTTCGGCATCTATCTCTTCCTCATCTGCTTCTGCAGTCTGTTCTTCCTGCTCTGCGCCCTGCTCTTTCCTGCCTCGCTCGACGAATATGGCGGCTACGAGGAATATTTCATCTCGCGGCGCAAATGGTTCTTCGGCATCCTCGGCCTCACCTACGCCGTCGATATTCTCGACACGGCAATCAAGGGCCATGAGCGCATCCTCTCGCTCGGCTGGGAGTACCCAGCCCGCAACATCATCTACATCCTCCTCTGCGCCATCGCCGCCTGGACCCCCAACCGCCGCTTCCACACCGCCTTCATCATCGCCAACCTGATCTACCAGATCAGCTTCATTTTCAGGCTTTATGATGTGTTGGGGTGAGGCCCGGTCCCGCTTCGCGGGAGTGATCGATCCAGTGGATCGATCACAGGGCCGAACGCCCTGAGCCATGCGAAGGGCCGGGCGGCGGCGATACACAGCCTCTCCTTCATTCCTGTGCCTGTCACAGGAATCCAGTGCGCCCAAGTCCTTGGGTGCGGGAGAGTCCCTTCGTTCTGGCAAGTCATTCACGGCGCGGACACGCCGTGGCTGGATTCCTGTGACGAGCACAGGAATGACGGAAGAGAGGTTGCCCCCTCACCGCCACAGCATCACCGCCAGCGCGAATATCACACGCGCGGGCACCCTATATCAGCCGCCGAAGCCAGACGACCGCATAATGAGCAGCGCACGCACACGTCCCCAGGATCGCGATGTGATGCAGGAAGAACCCGATCGTGGACTCCTGGAAGTCCCAGAAATCGATCGATGGCCGGGCAATGAGCCTGTCTCCGATTCCCATGACGAACAGGCTGTGGATGCCCCACGCCGCTATTGCGCTCGCGGCTACGCGAAGGGAAGCGGTCCTGATCGGGTTTGGGGCACCGACCCGCAGCAATCTGCCTATGACCGCCATGATCATCGACCAGTGGAGGCCGAGATGGGCGGCTGCGAGGATGAACACCCAATAGGCCGCAAGGATGTGAATTTCGCGCGCCGTCGGCCGGCCGCTGACGGGAAGGAAAGCAAACACGCTGCGCGATATCAGCAGACTGGTCACCAGCAAAGCTGATATCGCCAAGGCGATCGAGATATTCGAAGCAATTGTCAGAAAGCTCCGCTTGCCGCGCTCCACCTTCGGAAGCCTCGCCCACCACCGCCTGTTGAAGACGTTGTGCGATAGGAGAAGGATGAACATGCTGGTGCCGATCAGCTCATGCGAGGTGTTGTCGAGCCACCAGTAGGCGAGCGCGGCCAAGAGCAGCCCAGCGGCGGTGAAGTCAAGCACGAGGCGGATCACGAAAAAAGGACTCACGATGCGACGCCCTCGCCGGAGATTCGATCCGGCCTAGTCAATGACGGCTCCGTCAAACTCCTTGAGAGCGTCGAGCGTGTAGAGGAAGTCTTCGTCGGCCCTGGACGAATGACAGGATTGGCATCGCGCCGTATTCTCGGCCATGTTGACGCCGCCGTCAGGCTTGAACCATTGGAACTGCCAGTCGCCAGTGCGACGGTCTTCGTCATAATCGCTGCCCCAGCCGGAACCCTTTTCCATGACGAAGGTGCGATAGATTTCCCCATCACGGTAATCGACCAGCACGAAGTGCGTACCGTCTGGAACGGGCTGCCCATTCTTCACAGCCTCGATCGCTTCGTTCGTCGTCATGATGTGTTCGGTCACGTTGCCGCGCCTGACGGTCGTGTAATGGACAAGGCCCGCCAATTCGGGCAGCGTCGTCCGGTTCGGTTCGGCATCGACGTTCCAGCCGACCAGAACTACGGCGCCGGCCATGGCAAAGAGAATGGAAATGCGCTTGATGAGATGACGCATGGATGCCTTTTCCTGGTTTTGTGCGGAACATTCGGGCGACCGGCTTCGGCAAAAGCGGCAGGCCAATCGCCTCATTCACGTCCGAAGACGTCCTTAGCGACGGCAACGGCCGAGACCGCATTCGGCCAGCCGGCGTAGAAGGCAAGGTGGGTGATCGTCTCGATCAGCTCGTCCTCGGACACACCGTTCTGGCGGGCCATGGCTAGATGGGATCTGAGCTGGTCGGGCCGGTTCATTGCGATCAGCGCGGCAACGGTCACCAGGCTGCGATCCCGCTTCGACAACTGCGGGCGCTCCCATATGTCGCCATAGAGGACGTCGTCGGTCAGTTCAGCCAGCTTCGGCGCGGTCGCACCCATCAGTTGCTGGGCGCGCGAACGCCGGGACTTGTCGTCGCCTTCGGCCGGTGCCTGAGCGCTGACGACGCCCGGCAGAACAGCCAGCATCATGCTGGCGGACAGCATCAAGTTTCCCAACAGTTGTTTCATGGTCTTCACCTCATAATTTCCGAGATCAGTCGAGCTTCTTCTCGCTAAGGAAAGCCGAGACCAGGTCGGCGATCTCTACGTTGTTCAGGTCGGAGAACGCGAAGTGGGTGTTGCCGCGGATGCCGATCTCGGGAAGGTGCACGACGGTGACATCACCGCCATGCTTGTTCACCGTATCGCGCCACAGGCGGGCCATTGCCAGGCGTACCCGCCAGCTGTCCTGCGCCGGCATCGTCGTCGGCTGGTCTGGGATGTTGTCGCCGTAATAGATGACGATCGGGATCTTCGTCAGTTTGATAAAGTCATCCATCGGTACCGGCACGCCCTTCAGCGTGTCGAAGGCGCTCGGCATATCGGCGGGAACCTCGCCTGCCGGGAACACGAAGCTGCTGCCGGGTTCGAAGGCGACGACGGCTTTAACCTTGTCGCTCTTGATGGCCGTCAGCCAGCCCGGTCCGCCGCCCTGCGAATGGGTGAAAAGAATGCCGGGACCGATTTTCTCGAACAGCTTTGCCACCGCATTCGACACAACGTCCATATCGAACGGCCCGGTGTTCGGCGTCATCGCGCGGAAGTACTGGTTCAGCGCTTCCGGATCGCGGGAGAATTGCACGCCGTCGAAATAGGTCGGCCAGGTGCCGACGCGAAACTGGTTGAACCAGAGCTGCTCGTCCGCTGTCGGCTTCACCACCGTCTCGGCCATACTCCGCCCGGCGCCGCCCCGGCGCGGCTGGTCGACGAGATAGGTGGAGAAACCTCGACGCAGGAAGATGTTCTGGAAGCCCTCGCGGCCGTCGGGCGTCGCCTCCCAGGTCTTGGAGAATTGTCCGGCACCGTGCCACATCACGATCGGATACTGACGCGGGTTTGCCGGCACCTGATAGAAGGCAAAGGCATGATCGCCGTGATAGGTCTGCCCTGAGGGATCGAGAGGTTTCAGCGGATCGAAGGTTCCGGGCGCCGTCGTACTGGTTCCCCCGACGGCAAAGCTGCCCTGCTCCTGGATGACCAATGGCTCGGGCTTTGCCGCATCGGCAGCCGTCGCCAATGGCGCGGCAAGCTGCGCTGAGGCAAGCAGCAATGCGGCCAGGGTGTTGGACAATCCATATCGCATGTCGGCTTCTCGCTTCGTTTCAGATGGCGAGAAGGTAACGGCATCGGACCGAAAGGATTAGACGCCTCGGACAGCTAGGGTCTATTAGGTAGACTAATTAATCACAAGCTGTTGATAAGCCGTGATGGAATAAAATCGGCATTACTTTCCTCTATAGCGGAGCGCATCGACGAACAGGGTGAAGGCGGGAGATGCATGCCGCCTGTTCGGATAGTAGAGATGGTATCCTGGAAAGGGCTGGCACCAGTCCTCCAGAATCCGGATCAGCCGCCCGTCTTCAATGTAGGACTGAACCTGGTCCTCAGGCATGTAGGCCAGCCCCAGTCCGTCCAGCACGGCGCCGATCCGCATGGCGATGTTGTTGAACACCGTCTGGCCCTCGACACGGACGCGCAGTTCACGTCCATCCTTCTCGAATTCCCAGGGATATATCGTTCCGTGTGTCGGCAGCCGCATATTGATGCAGTTGTGAGCCGTCAGATCCTGCGGGATATCCGGGCGCGGATGGTGCTCGAAATAGGAGGGCGCTCCAACAACTGCCATGCATATTTCAGGACCGATCCGGACCGCGATCATGTCCTTTGCCAAATGCTCGCCGAGCCTGATGCCGGCGTCGTAGCGCTCGGCGACGATGTCGGTCAGGCCGTAGTCGACGATCACCTCGACATTGATATCCGGATGATCAGGAAGAAACCGCGCCAATGCCGGGGCGAGGACGGAAATCGCAGGATGCTCGCCTGCCGTGATGCGAATCGTGCCAGCCGGCCGCTCACGCATTTCGCTCAAGGCGGCGATCTCGAACTGGATCTCCTCGAATCTGGGTCCGACCCGCTCCAACAGACGTTCTCCTGCCTGTGTCGGCGACACGCTTCTGGTCGTGCGAGTCAAAAGGCGCAGCCCGAGCTTCTCTTCGAGACCGCGTACCGTCTGGCTCAACGCCGACTGCGACACGCCGAGCTTCGCGGCCGCCCGGGTAAAACTCCGTTCCCGGGCGACGGTCAGAAAGGCCACGAGTTCGTTGAAATTGTTGTCCAGGGGCATTCATTAGTCCGTCTTATAGGTCCATGCGCATTACAGCATCTAATCGAAAGCTGACACGAGGACTAAGTTCGCGTCAACCCGACGGCAAGCCCGGCTGCTCCCGCACCGCGGAACGGACTGCCCGAGCCCATGCAAAACCAGGAACGGATACGACCATGAAAAGACGCAATATCGGCGGCCTCGAAGTCTCGGCACTTGGTCTCGGCTGCATGAGCATGAGCGCCGCTTACGGCCCGCCCGCCGACGAGGGCGAGATGATCAAATTGATGCGCACCGCCCATCAGCGGGGCGTCACCTTGTTCGACACGGCCGAAGCCTATGGCCCTTTCGTCAATGAAGAGCTTGTCGGCAAAGCGCTCGCACCGATCCGCGACCAGGTGGTCATCGCCACCAAATTCGGCTTTGATATCGATCAGCAAACAGGTGAACGCCGCGGCGGCACCAACAGCCGCCCCGAACATGTCAAGGCGGTTGCCGATGCCTGCCTGCGCCGTCTGAAGACGGACCACATCGACCTGTTCTACCAGCACCGCGTCGATCCCGACGTGCCGATCGAAGACGTGGCCGGTGCCGTCAAGGACCTGATCGCAGCGGGCAAGGTCAAGCATTTCGGTCTTTCCGAAGCCGGCGTCCAGACGATCCGCCGCGCCCATGCCGTTCAAAAAGTCACCGCCGTCCAGAGTGAATATTCGCTCTTCTGGCGCGGCCCCGAGGCGGAACTGCTGCCCACCCTTGAGGAACTCGGCATCGGCTTCGTGCCCTTCAGCCCACTCGGCGCAGGCTTCCTGACCGGCAAGATCGACGAGAACACCAAGTTCGATCCAAGCGATTTCCGCAACAGCGTGCCGCGTTTTTCGCTCGAGGCGCGCAAGGCCAATTTTGCACTCGTCGACCTGATCAGGCGTATCGGCGACCGCAAGGGCGCAACGCCCGCGCAAATCGCCCTCTCCTGGCTGCTGGCCCAAAAGCCATGGATCGTCCCGATCCCGGGTACAACGAAGCAGCACCGGCTGGAAGAAAATCTCGGGGCGATAGACGTCGACCTGCTGCCCGAGGACCTCGCCGAAATCGATGCCGCCCTCTCCGGCATCGAGGTTCACGGCGAGCGGCTTCCCGAGGCAGCGCTCAAGATGACCGGCCGATAGCGCCTGTCGCCGATGCCGCCCGGCCCTTCGCTTGGGCTCAGGGCGTTCGGCCCTGCGATCGATTCACTGGATCGATCGCTCCCGCTTTGCGGGACCGTGCCTCACCCACGCAGAAACTGCGACCCTTTGTCGAACCCCAGCCCCGGAAAGATCTTCCCGGTCAAATCATCGGCGCTTACATCGAACTGCCGGTAGAGCATTGCCGCGGCGAGCTCGCGCACGTCGGCGGTCGGCATCAGGTCGCGGTCGTCGAGCAGTTGGCCGTCGCCGATGCCCGGCCAACGGCCGAGGATGCGGCCGCCGTTGATGGTGCCGCCTGATAGCAGCGCGCAGCCGCCGGTGCCGTGGTCGGTGCCGGCTGAGCCGTTCTGACGCACAGTGCGGCCGAACTCGGTCATGGCAAGCACCACCGTCTCTGCCCAGATCTCAGGCCCGAGCGTGGTCTTCAACGTATTGATCGCCTGCGAAAGGTCCTGCACCGGCCGCTTGAACTGGCCGGCCTGGCCGATATGCGTGTCCCAGCCTGATATCGAGAAGCTGGCGATGCGGTAATCGCCCTTCAGCATGTTGGCCGCGAGCGCCGCCACATCGGCGATCTTTGCGCCGCGCTGGCCCTCCGGCTCGATGATCATCGAGGCGCTATTGGCCCGCGTCGCCTCGGCAAGCGCCTCGGCGAACGGCGGATCGCTGGCATAGAGCCGCGCCAGGAACTGCATCTCGTCACGCGCCGGCGCCAGATTGGAATCCGACGCCCAGACATCGACATTGTTGGGTCCGGAGAGGATCAGCTCCGTCGAAGTGTTGATGTCGATCGCCTTGCGCGCATCCGAGCGCGGAATGACGGCGAGCGCCCGGTTCAGCCAGCCGGTCTTTTCCTCGGCGACATGCTCGCCGCCGGATTCCAGCATGTCCTGCCCGTCGAAATGGCTGCGCTGGTCGCGGTAGGGCGTCGACACCGCGTGCACGAAGGCAAGCTCGCGGCTCTTCCACAGCGGCATCAGCTCTGCGGCAGCCGGATTGAGGCCGAAATGGCCATCTAGATCGAGAAGTCCGGTATCGGGCGTCAGCGCCAGTGTCGGCCTAAGCGCCGCAAAGCCGGCATCGCCATAGGGCTGCACCAGATCCAGCCCGTCCATCGCGCCGCGCAGCACGATGGTGACGAAACGCTTGTCACCCGGCATCGCCGCGAAAGTGACCGGCGTGAAGGCGGGGGCAGCGGCAAGACAGCAGGCAGAGGTCAGAAAGCCGCGGCGGGACAGCGAAATCCGGTTCATGGGCAGCGTCATTGGCGGGCCTCCTAAGCAGGTTCCGGAAAAGTGTCCGACGGTTTTCCAGCCAGACCTGCGACAAAACAAAGGAGCTAAGCAGACGAAGCGTTGGCTTGCCAACGAAAGTCTGCTCAGCGGCGATTGAATTCGGGCGATGCCAGCACCAGCGTCAACCCGCTGATCTTGTTCGGCGCCTGCGACACCACGCGGATCGTCTCGTCTCGGGCGGCATCGGCAAGCGTCGACTTCAGGAATTCGCGCGGATCCTCATCCCGGCCGAACTGGGCTGCGGCCCGCCTTGCCCAGGCCAGCCGCTCGGCGAGCTGGCTGCCGGTGATCCAGGCGGAGAAGCCTTCCTCGAAACCGGCCGGACTCGGCGGCAGCCAGGTCGGCTGGCCCATGCGCCTGAGTGCCCCCTGCCCCAGCGCCCGCGCCGTCTGGAAGGCTTTGAGGCGCTTCTCCCTTGCCTCGCCGGCGGGATCGGTCGTCACCGGCGATCCAGCCATGCCAGGCGTATTCGCCGCCATGTCGCCCTCGTCCGTGCCCTGCTGGTTGGCCGCCAGGAAACTGCCGACAACGCCGTTGACCGGTCCCGCATTCAACGCCCTCAGGCCGGTGACGACATAGTCGAAAGGCTGGCGCGCCTTGGCGCCCTCGTCGCGCCAGGCGGCGGGATGGTCGAGCATGGCGGTGTAGACGGCGGTCAGGTCGCCATCCGTTTTCTTCCAGGCTTCGGCCATGTCGGACACCATCCCCTCATCGGGCTGGTCGGCGATGAAATGCACCGCCAGCTTGCGGCTGATATGCGCCGCCGTCTTCGGATGGAGGGCGAGATCGTCGAGCATGTCGAGATAATCGTCGCGCGAGCGCCTGCGCCCGCCATAACTGACGCCGAGCACCTCATGTGTCCCGGGCTCCGAAATATTCGGCCGGAACGCGATGTCCATCTCCTTGCGGTCGATGGTGAGCCCCGTCAGCACCATGGCTGCCGCCGTGACGTCCGCTTGACTATAGCCGCTGCCGGCGCCGAGCGTGTGCAGTTCCAGCAGTTCGCGGCCGAGATTTTCATTGAGCCCCTTGTTGCGCTTGATGCCGCCGGCCGAATCCGGCCCGAGCGAATCCGCCTGGTCGAGATAGATCAGCATGGCCGGATGGGCGGTGGCATTGCGCAAGAGATCGCCGAACGTGCCTGATATGAACGGCCGGATCGCCTCGGCCTCGTAGAGCGGCACGATGAGGCGCATCGGCAGGCTCTTATTGGCGCTGGTGGAGAAGTGATCGGTCCAGAAGGTGGAAAGCCGCTCGTAGAAGCCGTACGGCGACAGCACCGCCTGCATCAGCCGCAGGTTCGCATCGTGCTGGAACTGCTGCTGCACTTGCTGCTGCACGCCCTTGCGCATCTCGCGCTGCGTCGTATCGTCCGTCACCGTCTTGGCGTCCTGCCGGATCTGCTTCAACTGCTCCTGCAGGCTGAGAATTGCCTGGTGGCGCATGTCGGGGCCGCCAAGGGGAAAGTCCGGCGTTGCCGCCGCCCCCATGCGCAGCTGGCCGATGAGATCGTCCTTGCTGCTCGGCGGCGCCTCGCCCGGCCGGAAACCATAGCCAAACCGGATCGCCGCCATGGTCGGGAAAGACAGGCTCATGGCCGTTCACCTCGTGATCACCGCTAAAGCAATTCCAACAAAAGTGCGTCGCGGTTTTGCGTCCGGAATTGCGTCAAACAAAAGTCAGAGCATTTCCGTGGCCCGGAAATGCTTGAGGTGACAAGCTGCCAGCCGATTGCGACGCCAATCTGTAGGAAATGTGGCGATACCTAGACATGGACGATTTGTAATCTATTGAAAAGGCTAAAGTTTATGCACGGAAGATGAAGGATGCTCCGATTGCGATCAGGGCGAAGCCGATCGCATGGTTCCAGGTCAGGTTCTCGCCGAGCCAGAAGATCGAGAAGCCGGCAAAGACGATCAGCGTGATCACCTCCTGCATCGTCTTCAACTGCGCCGTCGTATAGACCGCCGAACCGATACGGTTGGCCGGCACCGCCAGGCAATATTCAAAGAAGGCAATGCCCCAGCTGACGATGATGGCAAGGAAGATCGCGCTGCTCTTGTGCTTGAGATGTCCGTACCAGGCAAAGGTCATGAAGATGTTGGAGGCAAACAGCATGACGACGGGCCAGAGGGCGGCGGGAGAAAATGACATAGAAAAACTCGGGGCTGCGGAGGGAAGGATTCATCCGGCAGCAGGAGATCGATGCCGGCAGCCCTTACCTAGCATGGTGGCGTTCGGCGACAAGCCCCACAACGCTCGAGGACGGTCGGCATATCGTCACGCCATCGAGGCGATGCGGATGGCCGGCAGGTCGCGTGGCGGCTCGCCTTCCAGGCCTAGAAATCGCACCAGAACTGGACTCGCAAGAGCATGATGCCTCTGTGATAAGATCATGCATTTTTGCTACTTCATGTTGAAACGAATCAACGTGTTGGATCAGCTAGCGTGGACATTGGGGGCGACATGGACACTACACCGCAGATGCCGCAAAACGTCAGTCTGCCTTCCCGCCACTTCTGGCGACGCTTCGCTGCTTATACCGTCGACATCATCATCTTTCAGGCTGCCATCCTCATAGCCGTCTACTACTTTTCAACGATTTCTCCCCTGGACTTCCTTTTGCACGGCCGGACGTCCATGCAATGCAGCGAGGCGGTGCCCGATCAACTTGCACAGCGAATTGACGCGGGATGGCCGTTGAGAGCCACTGAAATTCGCACCAGTGAGATTTGCGAGGTAAGTCAAATCGATTGGCGAAAACAGAGATATTTGCAAATAAATGTTGCCATCGAGCCATGGGACTACGTGACACCGGCGCAGGTGCTAACCACGCAAACAACAATCCGCTGACCAAAACCATACCTGCATATTCCAGCTTGATGTCAGGCATAGCCAACACCGCGCTGATAGCCTTGGCTTTCGCCTGTTTTTCTGCCAATAGCCGCCGCACATTCGGAAAGGCGGTTTTCTTCCTGAGAGTCCAATCCGTCGATGGAAAAAATCCCGACTTCGGCACCGCGTTTAAACGCGAGATCCTGAAATTCAGCCCGAATCTCCTTTTCAGCGCTGCCGTTTTCGCAATCTCGCTGCTCCCGGTCTATCCCACGGAAGACTTCGACGCGTTGCTTGGAATGTTCCGCAGCGGATACACGCCTGAGGACCATGGCACCGCCAAATCGTACTTTATCTGGACTATAGCGGTCGTGGCTTGGTGGGTATGGCCGTTCATCGTCTGGAAGGGACAGACATTTTACGATCGCATCTGCGCCTGCAAGGTGGTGAGTGCCTGAAAGGCATCCGGGATCGGGCCACAGGGCACAAAGAAAGGCCGGCGACAACTGCCGCCGGCCTTCGTAACCGCAGGCAGCGCTAGATTCGCATCGCGCCACGCGGTTCCTCGGCCTCCTCCGTGCCGAAGCGGATATCCTTCTTCTCGTAGCCGAAGCCGGCAAGGGCCGCGACGATGAGCGCCACCACGGCCGCGACGATCAGGAGCGCATAGGCATAGTCGCCGTCCCAGCGGGCGGCCAACCCGGCCTGCAGCGTCGCATTGCCTGACGCCAGCAGATTGCCGAGCTGGTAGGCAAAACCGGGGAAGGTGCCGCGCACCTCGTCCGGCGACAGCTCGTTCAGATGCACCGGCACGATGCCCCAGGCGCCCTGGACGAAGAACTGCATCAGGAAGGCGCCGATGGCAAGCAGCACCGGCCCCGGCGCATAGGCCCAGAGCGGCGCGACGGGTACCGCGATCAGTGCTGCGATGACGATGGCCTTCTTCCGGCCGATCCGCTGCGACAGCGCCCCAAAGAACAGCCCGCCACAGATCGCCCCGATATTGTAGACGATGGCGACAGCCCCAACCGTATAGCTCGAATAGTTGCGCTGGGTTTCGAGGAAGGTCGGGTAGATATCCTGCGTGCCGTGGCTGAAGAAGTTGAACGCCGTCATCAGGAACACCGCCCAGATAAACAGCGGAATGTTTTCGCGCAGGACCGTCAGGAACGGCCGGCGCCCCTCGGCTTGCCGTTTCAGGAAGGCCGGGCTCTCCTCGACATTGCGGCGGATATACAGCACCAGCAGCGCCGGCACCGCGCCGACAAAAAACATGCCACGCCAGCCGATGACCGGGAAGAGCAGGAAGAACACGATCGAGGCGATGAGATAGCCCGAGGGATAGCCGGCCTGCAGGATGCCGGAAACGATGCCGCGGCTTTCCTCCGGCACCGTCTCCATGACCAGCGAGGCGCCGACGCCCCATTCACCACCCATGGCGATGCCGTAGAGCGCTCGGAGCACGAGAAACATCGTGAGCCCCGTGGAGAAGCCGGTCAGGAATTCGAACAGCGAATAAAGCAGCACGTCGGCCATCAGCGTGATGCGCCGCCCGTAACGGTCGGCCGCCAGCCCGAAGATCAGCGCGCCGAGCGCCCGCATGGCTAGCGTCAGGAAGATCGCAACCGAGACGGCAGGAACGTCGGTGTGGAATTCCTCGGCGATATATTTGAGAACGAAGACGAGAATGAAGAAATCGAAGGCATCGAGCGTCCAGCCGAGATAGCTGGCGATGACGGTGTTGCGCTGCTGCGGCGTCAGCCGGCGCAGGCTTTCCAAAGCGGACATCTGATATTCCTCCGTCCGAAAGCGGCGGCGAGGCGGGCAATTCCGGATGCCGTCGGAAGGGGTGCCCGAAACGGGCGGGTGATGCTGTTGCGGCTGCGTTTGCAGTCGGCGACAGCGGGCAATAACGTCAGCAATGCTGCCCGTGTTCCATCACGATTGCCGTGATCGGGTGACGTCCCACGCGGCTCCTTGTCGCAGGCATACGACCGTGCTGCGCCCTGCCCTTGGGCGCGGCATCCTCCAACATCCCTCATTCTGAGACGCGGAGCCCGTAGGGCGCCTCGAAGGACACGCCGCAACGCTGCTCCGTGTGTCCATTTGACGCCGGCGCGCCCGCGCCGCCCTTCGAGGCCCCTTCGGGGCGCCTCAGGATGAGGCTCTCTTGGACGTGGCGCAAACTCTCTGTCTATCAACCGTCGCCGGCATCACACACCGCTATCCACCGCCCGGCACCCTGCCCCGGCACGCCCACGCCACCGACGCGAACGACCGCGGCCCATTCGGCTCCCCAGCCTCATAAGCGGCCCTGACGGCGGCATCGACGGCCTTTCGCTTCGCCGGGTCCAGACCGGCAACATATTTGCCGAGCGGTCCCTCGCCGGAGGCGATCGGATCCCAGTAATCCTCGAAGGAAAGATATTCCATCCGGATCAACAGCGAGGTCTCCTCGACATCGGCTAGGCCCTGCGCGATGAAGCTCTCCTTCATTTCCCCCCGCCGCATCATCGGCTGGAAACAATATCTGCGGCGCATCGCCAGCGCGTTCTCGTCGAGCATCGCCACCGTATCCCACATCATCCGCATGCCGGACATGCCGCCATAATGGTCCCAGACGGCGGCGGAAACCACGCCGCCCGGGCGCACCACACGGCGCATCTCGGATACCGCCTTTCCCGCCTCCGGCACGAAATGCAGTACAAGCAGCGACATCGCCCTGTCGAAGCGGCCGTCCTCGAACGGCAGCGCGCAGGCATCGGCCTGCTGGATGGATATGCGCGGGTCGGTATTGCGCCGCCTGGCCGCTTCGACGAAGACGGGCGAATAGTCGATAGCGACGATCTCCTCCAGGCCGGGCGTTTCCGCCAAAGTGAACGCCAGGCTGCCGGTGCCGCAGCCGACATCGAGCACGCGATCGCCATCCGCGAGACCGGCGAAATCGACCAGCATCGGCGCCAGCCTCCTGCTCCAGCGCCCCATCAGCCGCTCATAACCATCCGCACTTTCGACATTGAAACTCGACGGCATTGAAGTCTCCCCCTTCAAGGACGATGGTCCGCCGCCGGACAATAGGATTCCCCAGCAACCCTAGCAAGCGGAACAGCCGTTCTCACCCGATCTTCGCGTCCGACCAGTAGCGCTTCGGTGCGCGCCCGAAGACACGCTTGAACGCGTTTCCGAAGGCGCTTTCGGAGGAATATCCGAGTGCCGCGGCAAGGCCGGCGACCGAGACATCCTCTCGGCGCAGGGCTTCGCGGGCGCGATGCATGCGCCAGCGCGTGACGTAGTCGAGCGGCGCTACGCCGACCAGTTCCTTGAAGCGCTGTGCAAAGGCGGAGCGCGACATGCCGATCCGGGTCGCCAGCGCCTCGACCGTCCAGCGGTGGCCGGGGCTGTTGTGGATCAGGCTGATCGCAGCGCCGATCTGCGGATTTGTCAGCGCGCCGATCCATCCGGTTTCGGCGGCCCCCTTCCGGCCGACATAGGCCCGCAGCGCCTGCACGAGCAGGATGTCGCCCATACGCCGCGTCATCAGCGTTGAGCCCATCTGGCCCGCCCCGAGTTCATCGTCGAGAGTTGCGAGCGTAGTGCTGAGCAGCGCGGCGGCGCGGTCGCTGGCCGGGATATGAATGAACGGCGGCAGCGCGTCGAGCAGCAGCCGGGCGTTGCCGCCTCCGATGACGAAGGTGCCGCCGATCAGCGCGGTCTCGTCACTGCCGTGCCGGGCGATGTCGGAATGCTCCCAGTCGAAGAAGGCGATCCCGTCCTCCGGCTCCCTATCGAGATCGTTGGCGATCACATAGGCGGGCGCATTGGCAAGCAGGAAGGTGTCGCCCGCGACAAGCGAAAATGGCGGCTCACCCGGCAGAACGATCGAACACGCGCCGCGGAGGACAGCAACGAATTTGAGCGCGGGCTTGGCCGGAAAACGAAACGCCCATTGCCCGCCGACCTCGAAACGTGTGCAGCGCGCACTCTCTATGTCGAGCAGCGAAAAGACATCGGACAAGGGATCGATCATGGGTTCTGGACGATCTAGACGAAATCATGGAGCAACTAGCATAGATTCTCCAGGCAGCACCTGCAATCCTCAAAGGCACAAAGGAGAACGAAGATGTCTGATATCAAGGACAAGGTTATTGCAATCACGGGCGCCAGCAGCGGCATCGGCGAAGCCACGGCGCTGCTGCTGGCCGAGCGCGGCGCAAAGCTCGTGCTTGGAGCCCGCCGCGCCGACCGACTGCAGGCCCTGGCACGACGCATCGCCGAAAAAGGCGGCGAGGCCATCTGCCTCGCCATGGACGTGAAAAAGCGCGAGGACCTCACAGCTCTCGTGGCGCTTGCCTGCAACAGCTATGGCAGGATCGACGTCATGATCAACAATGCCGGCATCGGGCCGATCTCCCTTCTTGATGAACTGCGGGTCGAGGATTGGGAGGAGATGATCGACGTCAACATCAAGGGCCCGCTCTATGGCATCGCCGCAGCCTTGCCGGTGTTCCGCCGGCAGGGTTCCGGCCACTTCGTCAACACGCTCTCGACCGCCGGCCTCATCATCAAGCCGACCATGGCCGTCTATGCCGGCACGAAAAACGCCATGCGCACCATCGCCGAGGGCCTGCGGCTGGAGGCCGGCCCGCATCTGCGCGTCACCAACATCTCGCCGGGGTTTATAAGAACCGATTTCGCCGGCTCCATGACCAGCCCAGAGATCAAGGCCGAGATGGCAAAGCGCATGGACGAGATCGCGATTTCACCCGATGCCATCGCCCGCGCCGTCGCCTTCGCCATCGAGCAACCCGCCGATGTCGATATCAGCGACATCGTTGTTAGGCCCACCGCTCAGGCGTGAGGTATCGTTGGCAGCGGCCGGAGAATGTGGCTAAGGCCATCAAGCCTGTCGGTGACACCGGTCAGATCACCGGTGTCACAGCGAACTCACCCAGCCGCCTTATCGAGAACACTCCAATCAAAGCCTTTCGCCCAGTCGGCATAGCTGTGCCAGCCGACGTCGGGGAAGTCGCGGCGCAAGGCGGCGATATCGGCGTCGTAGCCGGTACGATCGAACCATTCGAACATCAGCGCCGTATCCTCGCTCTGCTGTCGTATCGCCGCGATCGGCAATTCCTGGAAGCGGATGGGGCGGCCGAGCGCCTCGGTGAGGATCTTCGCCTGCTGCTCGCCCGACAATTCGTCACCGGCTATATCGAAACGCTTGCCGAACACCTGTTCGCGCCGCTCGGCCAGTGCCGCGACGAAAGCGCCGATGTCGTCGATGGTGATCTGCTGCAGCACGCGGGCGGGCGGCAGCGCTGCGGCATAGACGCCCTGGCGCAGCCCGTCGATCGCCCAGGGCGCCACGGTGTTCTCCATGAAGGCGACGGGTGCGCTGATCGTGTAAGGGATGCCGAGGCCTGCAATGTGCTTCTCGACGAGATACTTGCTGTCGAAATGCGGAATGCCGGTCGTCTTGTGGGCATCGGCGACGGAGGAATAGATCAGGTGGCCGATGCCGGCGGCCTTTGCCGCATCGGCGGCGGCAATACCCTGACGGGTTTCCGCCTCCGTTCCGGCTTCGTAGCTGTTGCCCATCAGGAACATCGCGTCGACGCCCTCTGCTGCTGCCGCCACGGATGCCGCGTCGTCAAGATCGCCGGCGACGACCTGGACTCCTGCCGCGGTCAGCCGCTTCGCGCCGTCGCTCTCGGGCCGGCGGGTGATCGCCTTGACGCGGTGTCCCCGCGTCATCAACGCGCGTACAACCGCGCCGCCTTGCTGGCCGGTGGCGCCTGCGACCAGTACGCTTCGTGTGTTGCTCATCTGCCTGCTCCTTGTTGTGACTGATGCAGCAAAGTTAGGGCCTGTCGCATTGAACCATAATGGCATATAATTGGAAAACATCGTGCCATTCAAGGATACAATGCTCGATCTCAACGATATCATGATCTTCGCCCGCGTCGTCGAAGCGGGCAGCTTCACCGCCGCCGCGCGCTTGCTCGGCATGCCGAAGACGACGGTCAGCCGCCGCATCGCCGCGCTGGAACGCGAACTCGGCGTGCGGCTGCTGCAGCGCACGACCCGCAGCCTCAACCTGACGGCTTCGGGGCGTCTCTACTACGAAGAAAGCAGCCAGGCGCTGCGCACGATCGAGGGAGCCAACCAGCGGCTTGCGGAAGCGCGTGCGGAGCCTGCCGGCACGATCCGCATATCGGCACCAGTCGGCTTCGGCGGCCACTTCCTCCAGGATGCGATCTTCGAATTTCTTTCGACCTACCCGAAGGCGAGGGTCGAACTGCGCCTGACCGACGACAGGCTGAACCTCGTCGAAAGCGGTATAGACCTCGCCTTCCGCACCGGCATCCTCGAAGATTCTACCTTGGTCGCCCGCAAACTCGGCTCGTTGCACCGCCTTCTCTGCGCAAGCCCGGATTATCTCGCCCGCCGCGGCCCG
This sequence comes from Rhizobium sp. CB2179, assembly GCF_057653455.1. NCBI lineage: Bacteria > Pseudomonadati > Pseudomonadota > Alphaproteobacteria > Hyphomicrobiales > Rhizobiaceae > Rhizobium > Rhizobium sp. CB2179. The sequence goes on from NZ_CM172781.1 coordinate 2,440,771, forward strand.
CCCGCTGCACCTGAAGATCTGGTCCGACACGACTGCGTCATCGCCGGCCAGGCTGCCCATGCGCAATGGTTGTTGGAAGGTCCGCACGGTCAGGAAACGGTCGCGGTTTCGGGCCGCTTCGCCGCCAACGAGATGCAGGCGGTGATGGCCGCCGCGATCGCCGGCCATGGCATCGCCCAATTGCCGCACCGATTCGCCGAAGCCTGCATCAAGGACGGGCGGCTGCGCCGCGTTCTCGACGGCTATACGACCCCGGCCGGCGGCTTGCATGTCGTCTATCCCAGCAGCCGACACCTGCCGCCTTTGGTCAAGGCATTCATTGAACTGGCCGTCAGACGGCTGAACGCCACAGGAACCGGCGGGGGCGATGATTTCGCAATCGTCTCGCGCTAGAACAGGAAGATTTTAGGCCGGGTCGGCCCAAAAATTTGAATCCTGTTCTACATCATATAGTCAGAACATGATGTCGCCCGAAAACCGCTCACAATTGTCGACATCATGCTCGAGGAAATCCGCCCTCGCTCGCGCCGTCACACCTCTTTCAGCACCACCTTGCTGTCGAGGCTCCCGATCAAGGTCGCGCTCGCCTGGTTGAGGCCGACGACCTCCACCGCAATGCCGTGCGCCCCGAACCGTTGGACGACCTTGTCGAGTGCGGCAACGGCGGTGATGTCCCAGAAATGCGCTTCGGACACGTCGATCAGCACGGACCCACCGATCGCGTCCTGAACGTCGAAGGCTTCGACGAAGACGTCGGCGGAGGCAAAGAACACCTGGCCAGACACGCGGTAGGTCAGTCGCCCGGTCGTTGTGTCGGGCGCGACGTCCACCCGCAGCAGGCTGGCAACCTTGAAGGTGAAGAACACGCCGCTGAGCAGCACGCCGACCGTCACCCCGAGCGCCAGGTTGGCGGTGAAGACGGTAACGATGACGGTCGCCACCATCACGGCGCTCGACATCCGGGGATGAACCACAACGGATCTAAGCGACGACCAGTCGAACGTGTCGATCGATACCATGACCATGATCGCCACCAGCGCGGCGACGGGAACCTCGGACACCCACGGCTTCAGGAGCACCATCAGGATCAGCAGGAACGCGCCGGCAAACAGCGTGGAAAGCCGGCCGCGCCCGCCATATTTCACGTTGCTGACTGTCTGGCCGATCATGCCGCAGCCGGCAATGCCGCCAAACAGGCTCGCGGCCGCGTTGGCGAGACCGAGACCGGTGCATTCGCGGTTCTTCGAACTCGGCGTATCCGTGAGATCGTCGACGACACTCGCCGTCATCATCGATTCCAGCAGCCCGACCATGGCGATGGCAAATGCGGGTCCGGCGATGATCCGAAGCGTTTCCAGCGTCAGCGGCACCGCCGGCCAGCCGAAAACAGGCAGCGAATCCGGCAGCTTGCCGAGGTCGGCAACGGTGAGGACGGGAAGCCCGAGCGCCAGCGAAGCGACGGTCAGGATCAGGATGCAGATCAGCGGCGACGGGATCGCCGTGGTGATCCGCGGCGTCAGGTAAATGATGACGAGCCCGGCAACCAGCACGGCATATTCCATCCAGCCGGCGCCGACAATATGCGGCATCTGCGCGGCAAAGATCAGAATGGCCAGCGCATTGACGAAGCCGGTGCGGACCGATTTCGACACGAAGCGCATCAGCACGCCTAGCCGCAGCAGGCCGAAGACGATCTGGATTAACCCCGCCAGCAGCCCGGCCGCAAAAAGATAGGGCAAGCCGTGAGCATGCACCAGCGGTGCCGCGACCAGCGCCACCGATCCGGCGGCTGCCGAAATCATCGCCGGGCGTCCGCCGGCAAAGGCGATGACGATGCCGATCACGAAAGAGGCGAACAGACCGACCTCGGGATCGACGCCGGCCACGAACGAGAAAGCGATCACCTCGGGGATCAGGGCGAAGGTCGCCACCGCTCCGGCGAGCATTTCGCGCATGGGATTGGCGGACCAATCACGGCGGATGGAGGAAAGCAGCATAGGATGGATTCTCGCAAAGCATGGCCAGCCCTAATCTGTCGAGCGGTCGCGTGATGGCATGCAGGTTTTGCGTTGTCTGGCGGATCGGCGGCCAGAAGAGCCACCCGGGGTCTCACCGGGTCCGTGGTGAATGCCTGCTGTATAAACGAGATTTTTGCCGCAGCGCAACATTCGATTGCGCTGAAATGAAAAACGCAGAAGTCGACGAGCAGCCTCAAACAACCGAAGCGCGCGCTCCTTGCCCCCTCTGGATTGCGGAACCCTCACTGCCAGAGGAAATCCGGCCCGGTGCTCTGCGACGTCAGCTTGAGCGTTCTATCCGGCTGGACGACATAGGTCTCGAATACACGGTAGCCGAAATCGCCAAGAAAGGTATTCTTGACCACCGTTCCCGGACGATAGGGCGAACGGAGAACCTTTCCGCCATAGGTGAGGCTGCCCGGAAGCGGCTGCGGATCCCCTGCGCTGGCGCAGGCCGAGAGAGCGAAAAGAACGGCAATGAGCGCGTGTTTCATCCGGACTATCTCCCCGGGCAGGCAGTAGCGGCCTGACGACGTCGATCTCCTTCTTATCACAACGCAGCTTGCTGCTGTTCACGGCGCAGTCCTGCTGCGGTCGAAGTTTTTACGTCGCTCCTCCGCCCGCGAGAGCGCGCTGGCGATCCTCTCATCGGTGAAGGGCTTGGAGATCACATCAAGCGCGCCTTCGATACCGTGACCGACATTCTCGGGACTGCCGGTCACGAAGATGACGTCAACCCGATGGCGGTCGATCAGCCGGCGCGCGAGCTGGGCGCCGCTCAGCCCATCGGAGAGACTGAGATCGACGAGCGCGACATCGCTTCTTTGAGCGTGGGCGAGAGCCTGCTCCACCGTCGAAACCGGCCCGATGGTCTGGTGTCCGGCCTCCTGCGCGATGCGCTCGAGCTCCAGAGCAATAAAATTCTCGTCTTCAACGATCATGACCTTCATGAATAAGCCTCCCCATAGACGGCCTGTCAGGCGCACTGCCGGTAGCGGTTACAACGCAACCGTCCCCGGAAAGTTTCCACTTTGAGAAGAATAAGTTGGCGAGCCGCGGGCGGCGCCGCGTTACCGGTCCCGCTACTGATCCTTGTGGAGGAACCAGCCGATGGCGCGGTCGCTCCGCCATCGGGAATGCGGCAATTGCCGCACGGAATGAATCCGGGTGATCGCCCCTTCGTCATCCGTGCCCACGTCCATGCAGGCGCAGTCATAGCCGTGACCGGCATTCGTATAGACATATTCGCCGCTCGTCAGGTCGGAAATCTCAGGCAATCTGGTCGTCGGTCCCTCCGCGCACCACTATGCATACCCATCGCCGGACAAGGCAATCGTCCCCAAGCGAAAGACCGCCTCACCTCAGCCGTCCGTCGAACGCCTGTTGCGCCTTACGATATCGCCCGCGTGGAATGGTTGAGGTTCAAGAGCCGTCGTGACCAGCAACCTTACTCCGCCCGCGCAAACAACTGCCGGTCGCGGGCGCGGATGGGGTCGGTCCAGTCGCGTTCGAACCAGGGCGTGCCGCCGGGCTGAGGCGGGCGTTTGAGTTCCAGCGGGCGGGCAGCGCCCTCGCTCGCTTCGGAGGCGACGCGGAAGATGTAGTGGTCGTACATCCTGAGCGCCTCGATCATGTAGCTGGTCGCCACCGTGCGGTCGCGGACGAGGACGAGGTTCTCTCCGTTCTCGTCATCGGCGGGTTCGGAGAAATTGTAGGAGCCGAGATAGACCCGCGCCGTCGGCTTGTCGAAGTCGAGCACGACGAACTTGTGGTGCATCCTCGTGCCGCGCTGTTTGCCGTCGACGCCTGACAGACCCGAGGGCTCGGTCACGAAGGGCGGCGGCACGTTGCCCGTCAACGCCGCCGACCGCACCACCCGCCGACGGTTGTGGGGAGTGAGCACGGTGAGACCCAGATTGCCCGCCCGCACCTCGGCATCGGCAATGCCCATCACATGCATATCGGGACGCTCCAGGGCGCGCCCCAATGCCGGGCCGATCGCTCCCTTGGTCATCTGGCCGAGAAAGGCGAGCGAGAAGAACACGCTGGACCGCGCAGTATCGATATCGGCGCCGATCTCGTCCAGCCGGCCATTGGCGTCGCTGTGCGGAGAGAAAGCGACCTTGGCGTCGACGCCGTCAAGGCCGAGATCGATCCAGCCGGCGGAACTTGGCGAGTCGCGGAAATCGTCGGCGCGCTTGGCGGTGAAATAGCTCTCGAAGGCGGTGAAATAATCGTCGATCGCCTTTTCGCTGTGGACGGCAAGGCTGTTGTTCGACTGCACATAGAGCCCGCGCCAGCTGAGATTGGTCGAACCGTAGAGCACTGTCGAAATGCCGCCGCCTCGGACCGCGATCGACTTCTGATGCTGCAGGTTGGCCATGTGCTGGCGCTTGACGTTGGCAGCACCCGCCGAGGCGATCAGCCGCTCCGCCGCCCTCGTCTCCGGCGAATTCGGGCGGCCATGGCCCTTGGTGCGGTCGCTGTCGTCGATGATGATCTTGAGCTTCGGCCCCAGCGCCTCCAGCCGGGTGACCACCTCGGGCAGGTTGAGATCATAGGCGATGACGCGCACCTCGGCGCCGGCGTCGCGCGCTTTGTCAAGCAGCGCGAGGGTTTCCGCCCGCGCCTCGAAGCCCATCCAGGTAAGCGCCCGCTCGGCATCGGCATGAGTCGGCACGAAGTCCAGCCCCTCATCGCCGACAGGCGGCACCAACGTGATGATCGTCGGCGCGCCGGCGGCAAAATTGCGCACGAAGGCCTGCGACGAGACGAAGCCACGGGTGAAGGCGACGTTGAGCTTGCCGGGAATGGTCTCGCGCATCAGCGCCAGCTCCGCCTCCTGCGCCTCGCCCGATGTCAGCGCGCCCGCGGCATCCATGAACTTTGGCGTGACGCGGTAGGTGAACTTGCCGGGCAGATCGGCATTGAAGGGAAAATGCACCCATCGGAACTTCTGGATCGGCGCTTCCGTGGTGCGGATGCCATCTTCGGGAACCAGCTGGCCGGGAAAGCCGATGCGGTTATGCACCGTCTTGAAGAAATCAGTATCCGGCTCACGATACTGGATGGCGAAACCAACGAAATCGGCAGGCGGCCGGCCATTCTTCCAGTCCATGCCGATCAGCACCATGCCGTCGCCGCGATGGATGGTCAGCGCAAAAAGCGCAGCCGCATTCCCGCCGGTCACACGAAAATCCGTATCCATGCCCGCCTCCCCTGGAAATCGGGCGAAATCTAGCACGGTTCCGTGACAGTAAGGAGATATGTCGGTGAAATTTTGCGCGCAGAAGGTGCAGGGAGGAGGCGGTATGGCGCAAGCGCGTTCGGGGACGTTGCCCCTGTCGCACAGTCGTCAATCGTTGGCTCGATCGTCGACGACCGGCGCTGCCTTGAAAGAAATCTGCGGTTCGCCAGACTTTCATGCGGACCGCCGTATCCTCCTGCCGCGAGGACGGAGGATACGGCCGAACCGACCCTACGGTTTCTCGTTTGCACTCTCGGCCCGAAACGCCGCCTCCCCCGCATCTGACACCTCGACCCACTTCTTGTCGGGCTCGGCGTCCGGCACATAGCTGTCGTGCCAGTTCCACCACTTGTAGGTCGGGGTCTGCGGATAGCCCGCGGGCGATTCCTCCCAGACTTCCTGGCGGCCGAGCGGCGTGATGTCGAGGTAGTTCCAGGTGCCGCCCATCTGCTCGTCGCCGCGGTTGTTGATGAAATAGGTGCGGAAGATGCGCTCGCCGTCGCGGTAGAATACGTTGGTGCCGTGCCACTCGTCGACGCCGAAGTCCTTGTCGAAGCTGTCGGTGATCGTGACCCACGGCATCGTCCAGCCCATCCGCGCCTTCAGCCGTGCAATGTCGGCCTGCGGCGCACGCGAGGCAAAGACCAGCGTCGTGTCGCGGGCGTTGAGATGGGCGACATGGGCGACCTGATCGGCCACCATCGAGCAGCCGCGGCAGGCATGGTCGGGCCAGCCGAACACGCCAGGCTCGTAAAACGCGCGGTAGAGGATGAGCTGATGTCTGTTATCGAACAGGTCGAGCAGACTGACTTTGCCCTGAGGCCCCTCAAACGCATAGGCCTTCTCCACCGCCATCCACGGCATGCGTCGGCGCTCGGCGGCGAGTGCGTCGCGGGCGCGGGTCTCAGCCTTTTCCTTGACGAGCAACTGCGCGCGGGCCGCCTCCCAGGTCTGCGGCGACACGACCGGCGGTATGTGCATGGCTTGTCCGCTTTTCCCATTCTCGGCTGAAGCAGTCATGGCTTTCAATCTCCTCATTGGGGCGATTTCCCAGGCTTGGAAGCCCGGTTCATCGCGCATTGGTCTGAGATAGTTTCGCATCGGAAATCGAACAGTGGGAGTAACAAGTGTGACCGTATTCCCTGAATACCGCCGGTCGCAGCCGTAGCGCGCAAGTGGGGTTGACCGGGAGCGCGTCCATTAGCGTAATCTTGTTTACGAATTGCACACGTGCTACAACGCCACAAAACGGCGCATACGAACCCTGATCAAACCGAGATCGTGCCCGTGAATATTTTTATCGCGACTGTTGCTACGCTTGTCATTGGCGTCCTGCCGGCATGGGCAGGTCCTTTGCATCAGGCCGCCAAGGACGGCGATATCGCCCGCGTCACACAGTTGCTGGACCAGGGCTCCGATCTGTCGGAGCTCGATGAGGCGGGCGAGCCGGCGCTGATTATCGCGTCATTGGCGGGCCATGCCGATGTCGTCGTTCTTTTGCTGGATCGCGGCGCCGACATCGAAGTTCGCAACAAGGGTGGGCTGACGGCACTGCATGCAGCAGCCTATGGAGGAAATCTGGAGGTGGTGAAACGGCTTGTCGCCGAGGGAGCTGATGTCAACGACAGGAAGAATTTCTATCAGATGTCGCCGCTGCACGGCGCCGCCGAAGAGGGCCGCACCGACGTGGTGGCTTTTCTGCTGACGAAGAGCGCGGATGTCGACGCGACGGAAAGAAACGGGTACACGCCTCTCACTCAAGCCGGGTGGCGGGCGCATTGGGATACGGCCAAATTACTCATGGAAGCCGGTGCTGTTTGCCAGAAAGCCGAGCTTGTGGGCGAACCGCTCTACAAAGAATGCACCAAACGGCAATAGCATTTCGCTTGAGGTAACAGACCGCGTCCAGGAATGGAGCTTGTTATGTCTTATCATGCGCAAAAATCCGGAAAGCGAATGGGCGTGGCTGTTGGCGCTGCGGTTATGGTCCTTTCCTTGCTTCAGCCTGCGGGGGCCGAGGAACTCGTCAATACCGGCTATTTCGGCGATGTCGCGATCAAGGGTTATGACCCGGTCGCCTATTTCACTGAAAACCAAGCCGTCGAAGGATCCGAGACCTATTCCCACCACTGGCTTGGCGCGACCTGGTATTTCGCCAGCGCGAGAAATCGCGACCTCTTCAAGGGCGATCCGTCCAAATATGCGCCGCAATATGGCGGCTATTGCGCCGACGGCGTGTCTTTCGGGACAGTGACCACCAATATCGATCCGAAAGCCTGGCGGATCATCGATGGCAAACTGTACCTGAGCTATGACCCCGGCGCGGCCGAAGGCATGGAGAAAAATCCGACCAAGGTGACCGACTCGAAGAAGCATTGGTCCGAAGTTCAGCAGACGCTGATTTCGGAGAAGATGCACACCGTCTGGCAGCAACCGGATACGAAATGAAGCCGCAACGCCCGACCCGTCAGGGTGTGGGTGAAAAGAACGTCAAGGCGCGCGGCGTGACATGGACGTATGGCCTGTCGCGCTGTTCACCTGACGTGTTGCGGTAAACATATCCGCACACCATCCGGTCGAGGAAATAGCCGTCGAATTTTTCGCAGAGACTGTCGCCCCGCACCTCGACGATACCGGTGATGTTGGTATTGGCACTGCGATAGGCAGTGTTTCCAGCCTTGTCGAAATACTGGGTGAAATCCGTGCCGTTCTTGTGCTTGCCGGTCCAGCTCTTGCCATCGACAAGATTGCGCAGATCTGCCTCGCCGAGCCTGTCGGCTTGACTGCCTGTAAAACCGAAGGGCCATTCGGGAATGCCGGCCTTTCGCAATGCGGCTAGATGGCGCCGCAGATCGCCGTCCCGCCAGTAATCATAGAGATAACCGTAATAGGTGAGATTGCTTTCGGGGAAGAGCTCCAGCAGCTTTGCCGTCTCCACTGCAGCCTTGGTTTCATTGCCCTGGTCGGCATAGGCCGCCGCCAGATATTCGCGTGCCGGCTCGACCTTCGGCAGGCTGTCGAGAGTCGGCTCTATCAGCGAGATCGCGCGCTGATCATCGCCCGCGGTATAAAACACGATCCCCGCCAGCAGTTGAAAGCTCGACGCCGGCGAAGGGTCGAGCCGCAAAGCCTTTTCCATCTCCGTGATCGCCTGCCCGCTGCTTCCGGTGTGAACCAGGATGAGAGCGAGGTTGGCGGCGGCCTCCGCATCGTTCGGCTCCATCGCAACCGCCATGTTGGCGGAATTTTTGGCCTCCATCTCGCGTCCATCCACCCATTGCAGCAGGGCAAGCACCGTGTGCGCCCTGGCATTGTTGGGATCCAGCTTGAGCGCCTGTCCGGCGGCATCATAGGCGATCTTGCGGGCGACGGCAGCCGACCAGAGGTAATTATAGTCGTTGCGCCAGACATCGACGGCCACGCGCGCGATTCCCGCATGGGCATTGGCAAAGCCCGGATCGAGATCGATCGCTTTCTGGTAGAAGGACAGCGTCCGGCGATAGGTATCGACATCCCTCAAGATGAAGCCCTCCTGCTCGGCCCTCATGTAATAATCGTAGGCTTCGAGATTTTCGGTCGGGATCCGGGCCAGTTGATCGCGCTCGCGCGCGCTGAGCTTCACCGACAGGGCCGAGATGATCTTGCCGATCACATCGTCCTGAACGGCAAAGAGGTCGGCATACTGGCGGTCGTAGCGCTCGGCCCACAGCGACAGGCCGGTGACTGCGTCGATCAGCTTGACATTGATCCGCAGCCGCGGCCCGGCACGCTGCAGGGTCCCTTCGAGCACATATTGGACGCCGAGTTCGGTGGCCACATCCTGGATCTTGCCGACGGAGCCCTGGATGGCGAAGACCGAGTGGCGGGCGATGACGAAGAGGCCTGATACTTTGGACAATTCGGTGATCAGATCGTCCGTCAAACCCTCTGCGAGATGGTCGTGCTCGGTGTCGCCGCTGACATTGATGAATGGCAGAACCGCGACAGAGGGCCTGTCCGGCAACGGATAGGCGAAACGTTCGGCAGGCCCCGGCGGTTCTGCCGGCATCCACGGCTGCCACCAGAGTCCTGCGCCCGCAAGAGCAAGGACAACGGCCGCTGCGATGCCAGCAACAAGACGGCGTCTCGGCAGCCGCCTGCGGGTTTTGAGGGTTTTGCCGGCAGCAGTCGGGTCAAGCAGGATGCGATAGACCCGGATCGGTTCGGTGATGCTCTTCAACCGCTGTTCGCCGAGCGAAGCGAAACCGACCGGGATTTTCGATTTCACCTGGTCGTATGTCGTGCCCGATATGGCGATACCGCCCGGTTCCGCCTGCGCCTGAATTCGATCGGCGATATTGACACCGTCGCCCTGGATGTCTTCGCCCTCGACGATGATATCACCGAGATTGATGCCGATCCGGAACTCGAGCCGATGCTCCGGCAGCGCCGCGGCACTCTGCGTCGCTTTCAGTTGCTGAACCTCCACCGCGCAGCGCAAGGCATCGACGACACTCTGAAATTCGACCAGCAGACCATCGCCCATGGTTTTCACCAGCCGGCCATGGTGACGCGCAATCGCCGGCTCGAAGACATCGTTCTGGTCCGCCTGAAAACGCGCACGGGTGCCCTCTTCGTCGATCTGGCTCAATCGACTGTAACCGACGACATCAGCGATCAGGATTGCTGCAAGACGGCGCTCCATCCCCGGTCTTTCCTGGAGAGCGAATGTATTACTAAAAATATTCTACAGTATGTCCTGCCGCGATGCTATCGTCGGCGCTCGCGATATTCAACTTAGCGATGCTGTCGATCACACAGATAAAGCAGACGTCTGCCGCCTGCCACGGCGGTGTGATCGATACTGGCGAATTCATCCGCCTTTTCCCGATCCCGGTCGGTTTCGGGCCCGAGCGGGCACAGAATTACTGCACGCCGAGGCTGTTCAATTCACCCTTCGCGCCGTCATATTCCATGTATGTCGTGGGGCAGGAGGACAAGGCGGCCTCGAAACGTCGGCGCGCCTCCTGGGTGTTGCCGCCCAACAGATACCATTCGCCATTGTAAAATGTGGCCTCGCAACGCTGGTTGCTATCGGCCGCCTTCGCCATCAGTTCATCTGGTTTCAAATCGCCGAGAAAGAGACTGAAAACGGGATAGGGCCATGTTCCCTGGTCGGTTTTACTGGCCGCGATCTTGAGATCGGCGATTGCCTTTGTATCATTGCCCCGGCTTTGAGCCATAAAGCGCCAGAGATGATAATAGGGAGCCGTCGGGGGATTCTCGGTTGTCCTAATGGCGAACCCTGTAGCGGCTTGCTCGTACTTTCCTGCGAAATAGTTCGCCATGGGGTCATTGACGATGAATTGACGTGTGTTGCTGATCGGCCAAAGCGACGCCGCCGCTATAATAACGAACAGAGTGCTGAAGGCTGTTGCCGCGGCGCCGAAACGAGGCGTCGGGCGTTCTCTCGGCCAGAAAGCCAACAGCAGCGACGATAGCGCGGCCCCGGTCAAGGCGCCGCCGAAATGTCCGGCATAATCGATGTTCTCACCGCCTCTTGCTGCCGAAAGGAATGGCAGCAGCGAGGGAATCAGAATTTGAGCTGCCCCGATCCGCAGGGTATCTGCAATCGGCCCTGAGCGGAAACGGAAGCTGGCAGCGATCACGGCTGCAAAAAGACCGACAATCCCGCCGGAGGCGCCGACCCCGATCGTGTTCGGCGCATTGATCCACACCGATGCGACAGACCCGCCAAGCGCGCTTGCGAAAAAAATCGCTGCAAACCAGCGCCAGCCGATCAGCCGTTCAAAGAGCCCTCCTGCCAACCATAAGGAAACGCAATTGAACGCGAGATGGAGGAAACCTCCATGCATGAAGGGCGCGGTAAACAGCCGCCACCATTGACCATGCTCGACAATGCTTTGACGAAACGTCCCACCGAGGACGAAGAGAGTCCAATTGGTGGGAGTGCCGGCGACGGGCGGCTCGAGACCGAAGGTTAGTTCGCCGGCATAGACCGCAATCAGAGTGGCGAGAAGAATGTAGGTGAATATAGGATGCCCGCCGCTGTTGAGAGCGGGTTCCAACGCTTCGTCTTCATCATCCGGGGCGGTCGAGCCATCTTCCTGCATGGTTTGGCGTTCGGCTTCGTAAGCTTCGGACAGCAATTCGACGAACTCATCGAATATCCTGTCCGAATTGCCCCGCAAGAGCTTCAGAGCAACGCCGACCTTGGCGCGTGAACCAACAAACCATTCCGGCAGCCGGCTCGTCAGCCCCCGTCTGACCAAGGTCCTGGCGGCAGTGGGATCAAGGTGAAGAATGATGTTATCCGCATATTTGGTCTGGACTCTGCCAATGCTTTGAATGGCAGACCACGGCAGTATCTGGCCGGAGAAATTCGGCAAACGGATTCCGGCCGTCGACATGACGAGTCCCGGCTCCACGGAGAATAGCTTGGGCAGCAGCAGCAATGCTAGGATGCCAAAAAACGCTGCACCCGGCACCACGAAGAACCAAGCCACACGAGGGTCCTTATCCCCAGGTGGATGGAAGCCTAGCCAAATGATTCCTGCCGTGATGGCAACTATAACCAGGAAGATCAGGAGCAATTTACGTTTGTTGTAGGCATATTCCGATCTGCGCAATTCTTCAGACGTCATCCAAACTTCTCGCTAAAAAAGTATCGACTGCACCTTGTAGACAAGGCGATGACACTGGATCGAATTTATCTACCGGGAATAGCATTTTGCAAGATGGGTTTCGACATCCTCAACAAAATGAACGCATCATAATTCGATATGAAATACTTCAGGTCATCGTCACCCCAGACCATCAGCAGAGTTGCAAAAAGCAGGCGAGTATCGGAAGCTTATTTCTTGGTTATCAGGCGATGGATTGCGCGACATGACGACAGCCTCATCGAGTGAGCCAACCAGGCACGGCAGCGCCAGGATTTGTCGCGGCTGCTGGGACCAGATGCATGTGCCGATCCCGATCGGCGGTCCACTTGCCCTGCCCTTCCGCGCCCTCGGCATCACCCGCAGCAAGATGAACCCGGATATCTGCACGATCTGCGAACGCTCCTTCCAGTACGTCAAGAAGCAGCGCCAGATCACCGTTGACGCCACCATCCTCTTTGCCGATATCAGGGGCTTCACGGATCTTTCGGAGCGCATCGAGGCGGTGCAGCTGAGCGAGATCGTCAGCCTGTTTCAGGATCGTTGCGCGCAGGCGATCTGGGCGCATGACGGCATCGTCAACAAGCAGATGGGCGACGGCCTGATGGCGATCTTCAATTTTCCGATCGTCAGAAAGGATCACGCCGGCGCCGCGATCCTGGCCGCGCAGGAGATCCAGCGAAACTGCGCCGCCGCGCTAAGCGGTCTGGTGCTCGAGGCATTACCCGGCCGCACCCTCGGCGTCGGCGTCGGCATCCATTCCGGTGAGGTCCAGATCGGCGAATTCTCAAGCTTTCGCAGCGATTTCACCGCCATCGGCGGCGTTGTCAATCAGGCCGCAAGGCTCGAATCCCAGGCCGCCGCCGGCGAGATCCTGATCTCCTCCGAAACAGCCGCGAAGGCCGCCGACCTTGCGGCAGGCGCCGAAACCCGCATGCTTGTGCTCAAGGGGATTGAGCAGCCGGTGCAGGCACGAGTGCTGGCCAAGCGCTGAGCTGCCAACCTCTTCCCAGCGTCTATCTGTCCTCAACGTGGCAGCCGCTGTTTCTCACGCTGTGGTTGCCGAACTCGTCAGATTGCAAGCCAATTAATCTTCCGGAAACGAACATGGCTTATCTCTATGCCATTGCTCCGCCCTGCAGGCTGCGCACCGCAGCATGAAGAAGGCTGGAGGTGCCGCCCCCCAACGCCGCCGTCGCGCCGCCGCTCAACAAAGCCTTGAACGACGACGCGGCCGGAACCTTCGCCCTGCGTCAGGTCTTCATGCCGGTCAGCTCAGGAAACGGGTAGTAGCGCAGCCGCTTGTCGCGGCAGCGATCGTCATTCACCGTCGCCCCTAATATTTTGCCATCCGTGAAGGAGACGCCGAGGTAGGCCCAGTCTCCCCAGCCGCGCTTGGCCACCAAACGCACGCAGTAAGCATAGATCTTTTTCTCAGGTTCAAGCACCACCACGCTGGAAATGCGGGCCCATACGACTTCTCCTGCTTCGTGCCTGTAGCTTCTCTTGAACACGATGTTGATGAAATTCTGCCGGACGTCACTCGAGGGAGGACGCTGGGAATCCGCAACGGATTGCGACACCGGCGCATTGCAGCCGGCGAGAGCCAGCAGCGCGACGCAAACAAGGACTTTCATTTTCATTCAGCTGAATCCCTAAAAGAATCGGAGCGCAAATAAACGCTGCGTATTCCTACAAACACAGCGAGAATAATATTTGCAATACATCATAGGAATATTGTTGCGACTGCAGGATGCCGGCCGCGTGACGTGGATATATCAGTGTCGGCACACCTACACTGAAGGGTTCACAACAGAGCTTCCGGCCCCGTCTTCATCTTCATCATCATTGATCGTAACGCCGGCTTCCAACGCGGCCAGGATGAAAGCCTGCCGCACCGTCTCGGCCGGCATCCGCCCGGCAAGCCAGGCGCGGCAAAAATCGATCGCCCTTTGCTGGTGGACGCCGCCATTGACCGGCCAGTCGGAGACGAGTGCATAAAGCGCATCCTGCGGTGAGCGCAGAACCAGCCGCTCTCCGGTATCAAGGTCGATCGAGATGGGGGTTTCCCAGAAGGCAGAATGGTCGCTAATGGCAGTTGCACCTAGAAGTGAAGTGACTGGGAAACTAACTGCGGGAGACCGATCTCGGTTCCAGTATTGGGCCGAATGATCGCCGCCGGACATCACGGGCGCCGGTAATCCATTCCAGGCTAAAGCAATGGCTGCCAGCAGCCACGCTGCGGCGCGTGCTTCGAGGCTTCGCCCTGAGGGCTGCGCACCTCAGCATGAGGGGCGTTGGAGCATGCCGTAGCCGATAGCCGGCGCTGGAGGATGCCGCGCCAACGCTCAAGAGAGCCTCACCCTGAGGCGCCCCGCAAGGGGCCTCGAAGGGCGGGGCGGGTGCGTCGGCTCGCAGCGCCATAAGTTTGTAAACTATTCCATCTTCCGAACACACAGTTCGTTTCCCTTTTGTACTCTTTCCCTCTTCCCTCCGCGCTGACTCTCCATATTCCCGCCATGGCCAGATCTCCGAAGAAATCCCCCGCCCAGAATGGCTTCGAGGAGGCCCCTCAATCGTCTTTTGAGGGCGCGCCGCTTTCCGGCTCGGTTTGCCGGCTTCGTAAGCGACCGTAACCAAATCGTCCTCAGCCTGTGTCAAGTCAGTCCGACCGGTGGTCCTGAGCTTCGCCACCTTTGCGACTGCGGCAGTGGCGCTAGTGGAGGTCCGCTCTTGACCACGAGCGACGACGGACGCCCGGCGGTCGTCGGAATTCACCTGGGCAATGGCGAACAAGGGAAACGCGCTTTCAGTGGAGATATCATCCGTCAGAGCGCGGCAGTCAAAGCTGCGGTCTTCCCACAATTGATATCCGGAGTTTGCACGATAGCCGGCACGCCTACCGCCCCGTTAGTTTCCGCGCTTGACCTCCGCGCACGGCCTCTACCTAAAAGCCCGACTGCTATGCAAAGGAGGCTCCGGTGTCGGTACCCATTGAGGACTACGCGCTCATCGGCGATTGCGAAACCGCCGCACTCGTCTCGAAGAACGGCTCGATCGACTGGCTCTGTTTTCCGCGCTTCGATTCCCCCGCCTGTTTTGCCGCCCTGCTCGGCGCCGAGGATAACGGCTTCTGGTCGCTGTCACCGTCAGGTGAAAATGTCCGCGTCACGCGCCGCTACCGCAACGATACGCTCATTCTCGAAACCGAGTTTCAGACCGAGACCGGCACCGCCGTTCTCATCGACTTCATGCCGCTTCGCGATGGCACGAGCGATCTGATGCGCATCGTCGAGGGCAAGAGCGGCACTGTCGCCTTCGATATGGAGCTCAACCTTCGCTTCGATTACGGCCGAACCGTTCCCTGGGTCACGCATGGCGAGGATGGCGGCATCACCGCCATTGCCGGCCCGGACAGGCTAACCCTGAATTGCGCCGTCCCGCTCGAAGGCCGCGGCCTGAGCACGGTCGGCTCCTTCCAGCTTGCCGCTGGCGAGAGCCAGATCTTCACCCTGACCTGGTCTCCTTCGCATATGCCGCAGCCGGCTCAGCGGCAGGTGGAATATGCGCTGCCGGACACGGAGGAATTCTGGTTATCCTTTGCCGCGACCTGCCCGAAAGTGGGCCGCTGGACGGAACAGGTCAAACGCTCGCTCATCACGCTGAAGGCGCTGACCTACATGCCGACCGGCGGCATCGTCGCCGCGGCGACAACCTCCCTGCCGGAAAAGATCGGCGGGCCACGCAACTGGGACTACCGCTATTGCTGGCTGCGCGACGCGACGCTGACCCTGCTCGCCCTGATGAAACTCGGCTATTACGAGGAAGCCAGCGCCTGGCGCAAGTGGCTGCTGCGCGCGGTCGCCGGCGCCCCGGCGCAGATACAGATCATGTATGGCGTCGCCGGCGAGCGAAACCTGCTGGAATGGCAGGTTCCCTGGCTGAGTGGCTACGAGGGCTCGACACCCGTGCGCATCGGCAATGCCGCCGCCGAACAGGTGCAGCTCGACGTTTACGGCGAGGTGGCCGACGCCATGCTGCAGGCCCGCAAGGGCGGGCTTCCGCCGCATCACCGCGAACGCGAACTGGCGGCGGCCATTCTGCCCTTTCTCGAAAAAATCTGGGTGGAGCCCGATGAAGGCATCTGGGAGGTGCGCGGCCAACGCCAGCATTTCACCTATTCGAAGGTCATGGCCTGGGTGGCCTTCGACCGCGCCGTCCAGATTGCCGAGGCGGACGGCGAGCCCGAGGCCGCCGTACGCTGGCGCACGCTCGCAGATCACATCCATGCCGAGGTTTGCGAGAAGGCTTTCGATCCCGAACTCGGCTGTTTCGTGCAGGCCTACGGCTCCAAGGCGCTTGATGCCAGCCTGCTGCATCTCGGCATGGTCGGCTTCATCCCGCCTGATGATCCGCGCTATGTCGCGACAGTCGAGGCGATCGAGCGCAGGCTGCTGCGTGATGGCCTGCTGCTGCGCTACGAGACGCAGGAGGTGGACGACGGCCTGCCGCCAGGCGAAGGCGCGTTCCTCGCCTGCAGCTTTTGGCTCGTCGACGCCCTCGGCATGATCGGCCGCCGCGACGATGCGCTGCGCCTGTTCGAGCGGCTGCTTTCTATCTGCAACGATGTCGGGCTTCTGGCGGAAGAATATGATCCCGCCGCCCGCCGCATGCTCGGCAACTTCCCGCAGGCCTTCAGCCATGTCGGGTTGATCAACAGTGCGTTGAACCTCGCGCGGCTGGAGGGGCCGGCGGACCAGCGTTCGGCTTGATGATATGCTCGGCTTGGTCATTGGGAGACCGGCGGAAGAACACCCGACGTAGTGGTAAGGCGAGGTTAGCGCCCTTAAGAGACACCACCCCACTATTCAAAAATCCGAACGATTCATTCGTTTCCCTTTTGTACTCTTTCCCTCTTCACTTTCGCGCTGACTCTCTCCATATTCGCGCCATGGCCAAATCTCCGAAGAAATCCCCCGCCCCGAATGGCTTCGAGGAAGCCCCTCAATCGTCTTTTGAGGGAGCCCCCCTCTCAGGCTCGGTTGCCGATTGGGTGAAGCAGCTGGAGGCCGATGCCGAAACCTCGGGCGTCGAGACCCAGCGCCAGATCGCCTCCAAGGCCGGCAAACATCGCAAGAAGGTGGAAATCGCCGCCAGGACGAAAACCAGCGACGGCGGCGTCAGCGCGTCGAAATCGGCGCGCGGCACCTCCATGGGCGGCTCGACCGACCCGAAGACGCGCGCGGCCGCCGGCCTCAATCCCGTCTCCGGCATGGATACGACGCTGGAGGAGGCCTCGTCGCTGCAGGCCGGCACTGCCGTCACCGCCACGGTCGAGGCGCTGTCGGCGCTGATCGAGAGCGGCAATCCGCTGCACAAGAACGGCAAGATCTGGACGCCGCACCGCCCTGCCCGGCCCGACAAGTCAGAAGGCGGCATCGCCATTCGCATGCAGTCGGATTACGAGCCGGCCGGCGACCAGCCCACAGCCATCCGCGACCTCGTCGAGGGACTGGAGAATGGCGACCGCAGCCAGGTGCTGCTCGGCGTCACCGGCTCCGGCAAGACCTTCACCATGGCCAAGGTGATCGAGGCAACGCAGCGCCCGGCCGTCATCCTGGCGCCGAACAAGACGCTGGCCGCCCAGCTCTATTCCGAATTCAAGAACTTCTTCCCCGACAATGCGGTGGAATATTTCGTTTCCTACTACGATTATTACCAGCCGGAAGCCTATGTGCCGCGCTCCGACACCTATATCGAGAAAGAATCCTCGATCAACGAGCAGATCGACCGCATGCGCCACTCGGCGACGCGCTCGCTGCTCGAACGCGACGACTGCATCATCGTCGCCTCGGTCTCCTGCATCTACGGTATCGGCTCGGTCGAAACCTATACGGCGATGACCTTCCAGATGTCGGTCGGCGACCGGCTCGACCAGCGCCAGCTGCTGGCCGACCTCGTCGCCCAGCAATACAAGCGCCGCGACATGGATTTCACCCGTGGCTCCTTCCGGGTGCGCGGCGACACGATCGAACTCTTCCCCGCCCACTTGGAAGATGCCGCTTGGCGCATCTCGATGTTCGGCGACGAGATCGACGCCATCACCGAGTTCGACCCGCTCACCGGCCAGAAGGTCGGCGACCTGAAATCGGTGAAGATCTACGCCAATTCGCACTATGTCACCCCACGCCCGACGCTGAACGGCGCCATCAAGTCGATCAAAGAGGAGCTCAGGCTTCGCCTCGCCGAGCTGGAGAAGGCCGGCCGCCTGCTGGAGGCCCAGCGCCTGGAGCAGCGCACCCGCTACGATATCGAAATGCTCGAGGCGACCGGCTCCTGCCAGGGCATCGAGAACTATTCCCGCTATCTCACCGGCCGCGACCCCGGCGATCCGCCGCCGACACTGTTCGAATATATCCCCGACAACGCCCTCGTCTTCATCGACGAAAGCCATGTCACCGTGCCGCAGATCGGCGGCATGTACCGGGGCGACTTCAGGCGCAAGGCGACGCTGGCCGAATACGGCTTCCGCCTGCCCTCCTGCATGGACAACCGGCCGCTGCGCTTCGAGGAATGGGACGCCATGCGCCC
This sequence comes from Rhizobium sp. CB2179, assembly GCF_057653455.1. Lineage (NCBI taxonomy): Bacteria > Pseudomonadati > Pseudomonadota > Alphaproteobacteria > Hyphomicrobiales > Rhizobiaceae > Rhizobium > Rhizobium sp. CB2179. Next base: position 2,459,289 of record NZ_CM172781.1, read on the forward strand.
CGACACCATTGCCGTTTCGGCCACGCCGGGCGGCTGGGAGATGGAACAGTCCGGCGGCGTCTTCGCCGAACAGGTGATCCGCCCGACCGGCCTGATCGATCCGCCGGTCGAGGTCCGCTCGGCGCGCAGCCAGGTGGACGACGTTCTCGGCGAGATCCGCGAGACCGCGGCCAAGGGCTATCGCACTCTCTGCACCGTGCTGACCAAGCGCATGGCCGAGGACCTGACCGAATATCTGCATGAGCAGGGCGTACGCGTGCGCTACATGCACTCCGACATCGACACGCTGGAGCGTATCGAGATCCTCCGCGATCTCCGCCTCGGCGCCTTTGACGTGCTGGTCGGCATCAACCTTTTGCGCGAAGGCCTCGACATTCCCGAATGCGGCTTCGTCGCCATCCTCGACGCCGACAAGGAAGGCTTCCTGCGCTCGGAGACCTCGCTGATCCAGACGATCGGCCGCGCCGCGCGTAACGTCGACGGCAAGGTCATCCTCTATGCCGACCAAGTCACCGGCTCGATGAAGCGGGCGATGGAGGAAACCGGCCGCCGCCGCGAAAAGCAGATGGCCTATAACCTGGAACACGGCATCACGCCGGAATCGGTCAAGGCCAGGATCAACGACATCCTCGACTCCGTCTACGAACGCGACCACGTCCGCGCCGATATCTCGGGCGCCTCGGGCAAGGGCTTCGCCGATGGCGGCAACCTCGTCGGCAACAACCTGCAGACCCATCTCAACGCGCTCGAAAAAAGCATGCGCGACGCCGCCGCCGACCTCGACTTCGAAAAAGCCGCCCGCCTCCGCGACGAAATCAAACGCCTCAAGGCCGCAGAGCTGGCGGTCATGGACGACCCGATGGCTAGAGAAGAGTCGAAGGCGATGGAAGGCGTCAGACGGAACGCCAAAGCGACCCGCGAGTCTCTTCTCCCAGCTGGCGAGAAGGTGCCCGGCAGGACGGATGAGGGGGCCACCCCCTCCTACTTCTCAAGACCCAGCCTCGACGACATGGGCCCAGGCACCGACACCACCACCCCCCTCTTCCGCAAACCCGCTCTGGATGAGATGGGCCGCGACATTGCCGAGCCCACAAAGAAGACCCTCTTCCGCAAGAACGACCTCGATGAAATGACGGTCGGCCGAACCGAAAAGCCGGTCACCGGCGCACTGCCGGAAAAGCCGGATGCCGCCAAAAGCACGAAGCGGTTTTCACCGCTGCTCGAAGGCCAGCCGGAGCGTGATGACGTGCGGCCGGTCGTGCGTGGGAAGACGGGCGTGGGGAGCTATGAGGACCCGGGCGAGCAGAAGCGCAAGGGGCGGACGAAGGGGAAGACTGGGCGGCCGGGGCGGTAACGACAAACCGGCCAACCAGGCGGCCTGGTTTAAGATGGTTTGTGTGTCGCTGGGTCAGCCGCGCCTTTCGTAATCGGCGCGGTTGACGAATCTCGGATGCTAACACCATGGGTGCGTGTCTAGGCAATCGCTTTGGAGACACCATGGGCGATTTTATGGATCAGCCTTTCTGGCTTGCAGCGTGTCCACAGACGGAATTCCCCATGCCAGAAATTTGCATCGACCCCTTCCCCTCCGCCGCCGAACTGAACGCGCTCTTTTCCGCCGCCTGGGGCAGCCCGCACAACCGCGATTTCACCCCCATCCTCTCCCGCAGCCTCGCCCATATCGGCGCCTATCAGGACGACCGGCTCGTCGGCTTCGTCAATGTCGCCTGGGATGGCGGCATCCATGCCTTCATCCTCGACACCTCGGTTCACCCTGACATGCGCCGGCAGGGGATCGCGACGCGGCTGGTCAGGGAAGCGACGCGGGTTGCGGGGGAGCGCGGCGCCGAGTGGCTGCATGTCGATTTCGAACCGCATCTGACCAGCTTCTACCGCGCCTGTGGATTCAGGCCGACGAAGGCAGGACTCATCAAGCTCGTGTAGTTCTTCCGCGCGGGAAGTCTGAACAAGTCGAAGCCAAACACCAACCTGCGATAGTGACGCGAATGGTCGCGCGGCGCAGCGCTACCGACAAACCCGCTGAAAACACAATTTTCGCGAGAGCATCCCGCCCCGAAAATGAAAGATAATACTATTTACGAAACCAAACCATGACTTTGAGTTCTCAAATTAAAATTCGTTTCCCCAGTATTTCATCCTTAGTTTTTCATTAAAAAAGCAATGAAAAGACACAATTTTGCATTGAAAACTTAATCAGGGATTGGCATAGATCCCCGACGGGTTGTCGTCCGCCGAGCAATAAAACAGTTTTTTCGGGGATGTCTCATATTGCCGAGTACAACGCATCTTTTGGGGAAAGATATATATGGCCTTGAATATTCTGGACACGAACGGCGCCACAGTTACCAAGACCGGCGCTGAGTTCGAAGCTTACGATGTTATCCGCGACTCTGAAACCAGCCCTTCCGCACCTGTCTCTCTCACTGTTTCCGATTCCTCGGCGGCAGATCTGGCCGACGAGTTGGGCTTGGTATCGGCGAACGTGACGGTATCGAGCGGCGGCAGCACGGTCACGACGGGCGCCGGCAACGACAACATCTCAGGCGGCGAAGGCGCGGACACGCTGAGCGGCGGCGGCGGCGACGATACGATCTACGGCAACGCCGGCAACGACAAACTGATCGGCGGTGACGGCAACGACAGGATCACTGATGGTGGTTTTGGCTTTGTGCTCGGACCTGATGGCAGCCTCCAGTCAGAAATCGTCGACATTGACGGCGGCGACGGCGACGATTTGATAACCATTGAGAGATTCGCTCCACTGATATCGGGAACGATCGATGGCGGTGCCGGGATCGATACGTTGCGTGCCTCGGCGCTCCGGGGCCTGACGATCAAGAACGTCGAAGTGCTTGAATTGGCAGATTTTCGGGTTAGCGGTTCGAGTGCACAGTTCGAAAGCTTTGATAAGATCGCCAGATCGACCGATCCAGTCTTCAATTTTGACCCCTCACTGGTAGTGACGGATAGCGCCCACCTCGATCTTTCCGACGAACTGGGAGATCTCGGGACCCTTGTCCGCGGCTTCTCCGGCATTGACGTCAAAACCGGCGACGGCAATGATGAGTTTGCGGGCAGCGACGTCAACGACATTTTCGACGGCAGCGGCGGCAGCGACCTCATCAATGGCAACGACGGCAATGACAAATTGACCGGCGGCGACGGCAACGACACCATCAATGGCGGCGCCGGCATCGACACGGCGGCATTCGCCGGCAATTTTGCCGAATATTCCTTCGAGATCGACAATGGCAGCCGTGTCGTGACGAGCGCGCTGGAAGGCACGGATAGGCTGACAGACGTCGAATTCGCGCGCTTTGCCGATGGCGTTTACGACTTCGCGACGGAAACCTTCACGCTCAACAGCACCGAGCCGGGTACTCCGCTGAATATCCTGGACACAAACGGCGCCGCAATTACCAAGACCGGCGCTGAGTTCGAAGCTTACGACGTCATCCGCGACTCCGAAATCAATCCTCTCATCGCGGTCAATCTGGTCGTCTCGGATTCCGGGGCGGTGGACCTTGCCGACGAACTGGGCTCCGGCTCCGCAAATGTGACGGGCTCAAGTGGCGATAATGCGATCACGACAGGCGCAGGCAACGATAACATCAATGGCGGTGACGGCGCAGACACGCTGAACGGCGGCGCCGGAAACGATCTGATCCAGGGCGGAAATGGCAATGACACGCTGAATGGCGGTGACGGCAACGACCACATATCCGGCGACCTTGGAAACGACGTTATCAGAGGCGGCGCGGGTAACGATACGATCTCCGATGGTGAGCTTTTTGGCCTTGCCTCTGAAGTGGTTGATATCGATGCAGGCGACGGTAACGATGCCATAACTCTTGAGACATTCGCCCCAATGAATTCCGGAACGATCGATGGCGGCGCCGGGATCGATACGCTGCAGATAAGCTCGCTCCAGGGCCTGACGATCAAGAACGTCGAGATTCTTGAAACGGCCGGATGGTCGGTTGCCGGATCGAGCGCGCAGCTCGAAAGCTTCGACAAGATCGTTTGGTCGACCGATCCCTTCGGCGATTTTCGCGCCTCAGTGGCACTGACGGACAGCGCCCACCTCGATCTCTCCGACGAGCTGGGAGATCTCGGATCATTCATCGACGGCCACGCCTTCGGCATTGACGTCAAGACCGGCAGCGGCGACGACGAGTTCACAGGCACCGACGGCAACGATATTTTCGACGGCAACGGCGGCAACGATATCCTCAATGGCAATGCCGGCAATGACAAATTGACCGGTGGCGCCGGCGACGACACCATCAATGGCGGCGACGGCATCGATACGGCAATATTCTCCGGCAATTTCGCCAATTATTCCTTCGCATTGAATAATGGCGATCACATCCTGACGAGCGCCGGGGAAGGGACGGATACGCTGACAGACGTCGAATTGGCGCGCTTTGCCGACGGCGTCTACGATTTCGCCACGGAAACTTTTACGCCTAAGGGCAATGCCGCGCCGACCAATATCCAGCTTTCGAAGACCGCCCTCTCAGAGGACACGCCGATCTGGACCACGGTTGGCCTGCTCAGCGCCAAGGACGCCGATGGCGACGCCCTCACCTATACGCTGCTCGACGGCGCCAACGATCATTTCCGGATAAAGGGCGACCGCATCGTCACCTCGAAGGCGCTGGATTACGAGACCGACAAGTCGCACACGATCAAGGTTGCCGTTTCCGACGGCAAGGTCACGGTCGAAAAGGACATCACGATCAATGTCCTCGACGTCAACGAAGTACCTGTCAACAAGGCGCCGACCAATCTCGCCTTCTCGCGCAGCTCGGTCTCCGAGAATATGGCGATCGGCACCTCGGTCGGCCTTCTCTCCGCCGTCGATCCCGAAGGTGGGGCGGTCAAGTGGCGGCTGACCGATGATGCTGACGGCATCTTCAAGCTCGTCGGCAACAAGATCCAGACGAAGGCGGCGATCGACTACGAAAGCACCCACAGCCTGACCTTCACCGCGGAAGCCTATGACGCGGCCGGAAACATCACCAGCCACGATTTCACGCTGGCCGTGAAGGACGTCTTCGAGCCGTCGTTTGCGCTGTCGCATGAGGCGTTGATCTAGGCCACGGCTGGATTGCCTGCGACGCCGAGTGGCGTCGGAACAAGGCGCCGCCACGAATCTCTTCTCCCCAGCGGGGAGAAGGTGGCGGCAGCCGGATGAGGGGGTGAGCGGCAAAGCCGCGAATGCCCTGAGCATAAGCGAAGAGCAATAGATCAACAATCAGGGTGTGCCGTGCGGCCCCCTCATCCGCCCCTTCGGGCCACCTTCTCCCCACTGGGGAGAAGAGGGAGTTCGGGCCAAGCCCCCTCCAAAAATGCCGCTCCACCTCCGCGCCCGATTCCGCTATGATTCACCGCTCATCCGAGGAGAGTCCGCATGCGCCTGCCCACAGTCATCCTCGCCCTCGCCGCGTTGACGCTCGCAGCCTTGCCCGCATCGGCGGCGACCTACAAGATGCCGAAGGCGCTGCTCAAGGCGCTCTACAGCTACGACACCGACAACAGCGACGCCGAGGCGCCCTCGCCCTATTCGACGTTTTTCTCCGACCACCTGAACAAGCTGCTCCAGACCGATCTCGACAACACGCCGGAAGGCGATGTCGGCGCGATCGACTTCGATCCCGTCATCGCAGGCCAGGACGGGGCGGCGAGCGACGTCAGGATCGGCCAACCGATCCTGCTGGATGACAAGGCCGAGGTGGAGGTGCAGTTCGAAAACGGCGAAGAGGTGACGCTCTTCTACACCCTGGTCCGCGAACACGGCGGCTGGAAGGTCGACGACATCGCCAACCAGAAGGGTGATAATCCGTGGAGCTTGAGCGGGTTGCTGGGGGATGCGCAGTAGGTGGGAAGCCTTTGGGGGCTCGCCTACAACGAGGATGGAGCGGACAATTGCACTAGCGGTAGAATAAAAGCTGCAGGCGCCAAAGAGAGCCCTCATGGTGAGGAGGCCCAAGGGGCCGTCTCGAACCACGAGGGCGGGCGTGGAAGCTCCTTACCTGCATTCCACAAAGCCCCTATGCAAAATCGAAGGCAATGGCGCCGATGGCCGCTCCCGTCCTCCGAGGCTCCGGCCTCTGGCCTGCGCACAAGGATGAGGGCGGAGCAAAGACGGCGCGAGGAACACTGGAGCGCAGACTCTGCGATCCTCTTCACCATGAAGATTGATCGGTGTGCCTGCCGCCCCGACCGCCGCCCCACCAAATCCCTGTCCGGCTATCGAATCCGCCCGTGTCCCGTTTCGGCACGGAATCCCGATATGGTACAGCCGTGCAAGAATCCGTTAACCCATCGTCAAGTATCTGAATCTTCGGCATTTCCCGACATCGATGCGGGCATGGCACAATAATCCCGCTTGCTTTTTGCCCGAAATGCTGGCACGAATTGACTTACTCGGGCATTTGCATGCCGGTGACTGGACTGATGTGGTAATCCCTTCCGTTTGGAAGGCGGCGCGGGACTACCCGCCTACGTAGACGTTCTTTCCCCGTACGTGACTTCTCCGACTGACCCTTCGTCCCAATCGATCGGGGCGAAAGCTAAAGCCGTCCGCTTCCTCTCGGGGGCGCGGATACTACACAGACTAAGGGAAAAGGACGATCCCAATGGCCACCAAGGGCACCGTAAAATTCTTCAACCAGGACAAGGGTTTTGGTTTCATCACGCCGGACGGCGGCGCAAAGGACGTTTTCGTCCATATCTCTGCGCTGCAGGCTTCTGGCATCCAGTCGCTGCGCGAAGGCCAGCAGGTTACCTTCGACACCGAGCCGGACCGCATGGGCAAGGGCCCGAAGGCTGTCAACATCTCGGCTTCGTAAGTCAGACATCGCTTCGGCGGCATGAACGGCGCTCCGCAAGGGGCGCCGTTTCTGTTTGTGGTGATCGGCGGTCATTTGTCGATCACATTGGCAGGTGTTATATGCGCCCTTTATAGATGCCCGCCCCTGCGGCGGGGGCACCGCACTGCGGCGCGGTAACAAGGAACAATGGAACGTCGATGACGCAGAAGAGGCCGATTTTTGCGGTCGCCCCGATGATCGACTGGACGGATCGGCATTGCCGCTATTTCCACCGCCAGATCAGCCGCGAGGCGCTGCTCTATACCGAGATGGTGGTGGCCGATGCGATCATCCACGGCCCGCGCGATCGGCTGCTTGGTCATGACGCCGCCGAGCACCCGCTGGCGCTGCAGCTCGGCGGATCGGAGCCGGCAAAGCTTGCCGAAGCGGTGAAGATCGCCGAGCCCTACGGTTACGATGAGATCAACCTCAATGTCGGCTGCCCTTCCGACCGCGTGCAGTCGGGCACTTTCGGCGCCTGCCTGATGCTGACGCCGGAGACGGTGGCCGCATGCGTCGCTGCGATGAAGGCAGTCGCGACCGCGCCGGTGACGGTGAAATGCCGGATCGGCGTCGACGAGCAGGACCCGGAACGGGCGCTGCCCGAGCTGATCAGCCGCGTTCTCGATGCCGGCGCCGACGCGATCTGGATCCATGCCCGCAAGGCATGGCTGAAGGGCCTGAGCCCCAAAGAGAACCGCGAGATCCCACCGCTCGACTACGAGATCGTCTACCGGATGAAGCAGCGCTGGCCCGACGTCTTTATCGGCATCAACGGCGGCATCCGCACGCTCGACGAAGCCGCAGCCCACCTCGACCATGTCGACGGCGTCATGCTCGGCCGCGCCGCCTATCAGAATGCCGCGATCCTTGCCGACATCGACCAGCGCTTCTTCGGCGCGCCGGCGAGCGCGCCGGACTGGGAGGCGTTGCGTGACCGGATGATGACCTATGCCGAACGCCACATCGCCAGCGGCGGCCGGCTACAGCACGTGGCCCGCCACATGGTCGGCCTCTTCACCGGCCTGCCGGGCGCCCGCCGCTACCGCCAGATCCTCTCGACCGACGCGGCGAAAAGCGGCGCCGGGCCGGAGGTATTGGCGGCAGCCTTTGCGGCAGTGGATTTTTCGGGGACCGAGCAGGAGGCGGTCAGCGCCTGACGTAAGTGACGTCTTGTCACGGCGCCGAAGCGCGGCGTCAGGACCGCGCCATCGGCAGCAAGATCTTCTTCTCGATCCGGCGCGCCACCGAGAACACCAGGATTTCCGTATCCGTGCCGATCCTGCTGCCATCCATCAATCGGACGATATCATCGACGCCGCCGACCGGGCTGCCATCGATGGCGAGAATATAATCGCCCTCCTGCAGCCCTCCCTTTGCCGCCGGCCCGTCGGCTTCGACGCGCCGGATGCGAACCGAGGTCGTCTGCACCGTGCCTGCGGCAAGCGCCACCCGGCGCGGCAGCACGATCGTATCGCCTGCTATGCCGATGAAGGCGCGCCTGACCTGGCCATAGCGAAGAATCTCCGAAACCACGAAATTGGCCGTATTCGACGCCACGGCAAAGGCGATGCTCTGCGCGCCCTGGATGACGGCGGTGTTGACGCCAATGACCTCCCCGCCCGAAGACACCAGTGGCCCGCCCGAATTGCCGGGATTGAGCGCCGCATCGGTCTGGATGACATCTTCCATCGGCCGGCCGCTGGCCGCCCGCATCGACCGGCCGAGCGCCGAGACGATACCGGCCGTAACCGTCCATTCGAAGCCGAGCGGGTTTCCGATCGCGATCGCGATATGGCCCCTGCGCAGGCGCTGGGAATCTCCGAGCTTCGCCCAGGCGCCGGTGCTTGTATTGGCGCGAATGAGGGCGATATCGGTATCCACATCGCGGCCAAGCACGCGGCCCTCGGTAACGAAACCGTCAGGCGTGGTGATGCGAACGACCTTGGCATCGTCAACGACATGGTTGTTGGTGATGATCAGGCCATCAGGCGAGACCGCGAAGCCGGACCCCTGCCCCTGCCGGCCTCCCACCCTCTCGATCCGGCTGACTGCTGGCCCGACCGTATCGACTGCTGCTGCGATCGATTGCGAATAGGCATCGATCAGCGCCCCATCATTCTGAGGCGCTATCTGCTTGTCCATGTAACCCATTATTGAATCCTCAGGCGGCAGTAACGGCCGTCCCGCCGCCGGCGGAGCCGTCGCGGTTGCGACGGTCCGCCATGGCGCTGTTGTATGAGGATTAGATGGTTGGGCGATGAACCGCGTTCAAGTGCGCGCCAGCAGCGGCATGCACGGCGGCAGAATGGGAACACACCTACCCCGGACAGATATATTGAACTACCCGGACGGATATATTGAACGAATAATAAAAAGATGGCTCATTACAGACGTTCGTCTCGCCCGTGACGAACTAGCCTGAGGTGGCCGACAGCCGAGATACAGTGGATTAAAACAATGTTCGCAGCGCAAAGCAGCCAGGCGAGGATCACCCGGGCTCCCGCGCGTCATGCGAAATGGGCGGGTGCTATACCCATCTCGCGGAGACGTACAAACTTCTGTCATATCAACAGAATAGAAAGAGGCATTCAATAAGCACTTCAACATATACCGAGCCGGTTGATCAAGTGCGACCTTCTTGCCCCCAGCCTCCGGCGCAACGGCGCTCGTGGTCTCGCCAATTCTGCCGGCAACAGCGCAAACTTCTGACCGCATTAATCCAACCAACCCCAACCAACGGAGCCAAAAGATGAGCACGGTTACCACCAAGGACGGCGTCGAGATCTTCTACAAGGATTGGGGGCCGAAGAGCGCCCAGCCAATCATGTTCCATCACGGCTGGCCGCTCTGCTCCGACGACTGGGATGCCCAGATGCTGTTCTTCCTTGAGAAGGGCTACCGGGTCGTCGCCCATGATCGGCGCGGCCACGGCCGCTCGACCCAGGTGGGCGACGGTCACGACATGGATCACTACGCCGCCGATGCCGCAGCCGTCGTCGAGCATCTCGATCTCAGGAACACCGTCCATGTCGGCCACTCCACCGGCGGCGGCGAAGCGACCCATTATGTCGCCCGGCACGGCCAGCCGCAGGGCCGCGTCGCAAAGCTGGTGATCATCGGCGCCGTGCCGCCCCTCATGGTGAAAACGGATGCCAATCCCGGCGGCCTGCCGATCGAAGTCTTCGACGACCTGCGCAAGCAGCTCGCCGCCAACCGCTCGCAATTCTATCGCGATCTGCCGGCCGGCCCGTTCTACAGCTTCAACCGGCCGGGCGCGAAGGTCCTGGAACCGGTCATCAACAATTGGTGGCGCCAGGGCATGATCGGCGGCGCCAAGGCGCATTACGATGGCATCAAGGCCTTTTCGGAAACTGACTTCACCGAAGACCTGAAGATCATCACCGTGCCGACCTTCGTCATGCACGGCGACGACGACCAGATCGTGCCGATCGCCGACTCGGCCCTGCTCTCATCCAAGCTCCTGCAGAACGCCACGCTGAAGGTCTACGAGAAATTCCCGCACGGCATGTGCACCACCCATGCCGACATCATAAACCCCGACATCCTCGCCTTCATCAAAGGCTGATCCGTGATGTTGCCGGGCGCCGATGAGGCGCCCGGTTGCCACGATGGCTTGCCATCCTGCACGCCGGCGTTCTGGCCACGTCGATCGATTGACGGCCAGAGACTCATTTTCCCATGAAACCGTTTTCGTCGATTTGCGTTTAGCGGCCATGAAAAGAGAACGTGAACCCTCATCAAAGGCTTACCGGCAGGATCGTTTCGAAAACACCGAGCGCGCCGCCAAGGAAACCATCGAGGCGGAGCAGCGGGCCCGCCTCGAAAAAACCAAGCGGCTGAAAGAGCTGCGCCTGTCGCAGCAAGACGCCAAAGGCCCCGCAACCAAGTAGATCTCACGCCCACACTATCCGGTCGACAAGCCTATCGGTCTCATATCCATGCCCTGCCGCCCTCACTCGCATCTTCCCGTGCGTGCCCCGAATTGTTTTTGAATTTCGGACCTTCGCCCATCTTGCAGAGCAAAGATCGCGAAATTATCTTTTTTCACGAAAGCGATTCACGGCATCCAAAAAAGGGCAGATTGCGATGTCAGACAAGCTGTTCAGCACGCGTGACGAACCGCTCGCCTCCGAGGACCTCGATGTGTGCAGGCGTGTCCACGAAGCTCTCTGTAGCGGGCTAAAGATCGACAGATCGAGCAAGGAGGCCGACCGCCTGGGCGCCCTCATCATCGAGCTTTACCGCCAGGGTGTGCATGACGAAAGCCAGCTTCGGTTGCTGGCCGGCGGAAGGTGAGCCTGATAGCGCGAGACGTCAAGTTATCTGCAGCTTCTCCATTTCCCTTGGCGTCAAGCCTGCCCTCATCCGCCACCATCGCGGGATTGGGTGCATGCCTTCCGGACAGCTTTGGTGTGATAGATGACGGTGGAGCGCCCAGTGACGACTTGGTCGAAAGGCTCACGAGCCCACGGCTCCCACCTGATCGGGCAGGCCAGTCTCGACGCGGCGGCGTCTGGGGTTGAACCGACTGCGGACGGAAGGACCGGTGGCCTGTCGCCTTGGCCTATTATTACCTACGTTAGTGATCGCGCACATACCTTGCCTCATTCCATCCCAAAATGAAACCTATTCCCTTCCCCCGCGTTACCCCCTCGATACATCCGTTTACCCAAGGTGAGTGAAATGAACAGAATCGCCATCATTGCCCTGTCGATAGCGACGGCCTTCTCCGGAATGCCCGCCTCGGCAGGCCCGGCTTTTGTGCCGAGCCCGGTGCAATCGGCGCAGCCGACGTCTCAAAGCACCGATGCCCGCATCACGACCGTCGGCTGCAATAACTTCACGAACTGCCCGGGTCAGTTCGGCAATAATCGCAGGTGGTATCGCAACCGCAATCACTATCGTGACCGGAATTACGACCGCGACGACCGTTATGGCTGGGATCGTCGCTATGATCGCCGGTATCGCCGCCATGACAATACCGGTGCCATTATCGGCGGTCTGGCGGCCGGCGCCCTCCTCGGCGGTATCATCGCTTCGCAGCCGCGCACGCGTGCCTACAGTTCTGGTTCGCATGCGGAGTATTGCTATAGCCGTTATCGGTCCTATCGCGCCTATGACAATACCTACCAGCCGAACTACGGCCCACGCCGCCAGTGCCGCTAGCCGGCCCGTTCCATTGGAGCAAGCCTCGCATGAAGATGCGGGGCTTTTTGATACCCGAATGCCCGTTACGCGGCTCTCCCGGGGACACCGTAGACTGTCACGCCGTCCAGCAAATCGCCTCGCCCCCTATCGACCAGCTCTATATGTATGAAAGCACGGTACGTTAGCAGATACGCACATACATAATCCCTCCCGATCCCAAAATGAAACCTATTCCCTTCCCCCGCGTTATCCCCCAATACATCCGTTGACCCAAGGTGAGTGAAATGAACAAATTCGGCATCATTGCCCTGTCGATAGCGACGGCCTTCTCGGGAATGCCGGCCTCGGCGGCCCCGGCCTTCGTGGCGAGCCCGATGCAATCGGCCCAGCCGGCGCCTCAAAGTATCGATGCCCGGATCATGACAGTCGCCTGCAACCCTTACTCCATCGTCTGCTCGGGCAACGGCGATAACCGCAGATCCTACCGCAACCGCGACCGCGACAACGATCGAGACCGCGACCGCCGCAGCTACCGCGATCGCCGCTACGACCGCGACGACCGTTATGGCTGGGATCGCCGTCACGATCGCCGGTATCGCCGATATGATAACCGATATGACAATAACGGCGCCATCATCGGCGGCCTGGCAGCAGGCGCCCTCCTCGGCGGCATCATTGCTTCGCAGCCGCGCGCACGTGCCTATGGTTCTTCGCATGCTGAATACTGCTATAGCCGCTATCGGTCATACCGCGCCTATGACAATACCTATCAGCCGAATTATGGCCCGCGCCGCCAGTGCCGGTAATCCGGCCCACGCATCAGAGCAAGCCTCGCATGAAGATGCGGGGGCTTTTTTGATCGCCGGTCGGCCGTGCTGGTCTGCGCGGTCATGGTCGACTCGCTCAGTTGGGCGACACGAACCTAAAGCATGTCGCGCAATAGTGCGCAGCCGTTTTGCGATAACGACATGCGTTGGATAGAAAGATGCGTCAGGAGCGAATCTAAAAGATCGCGACGTGCTTTAGGTGCGGAATGACATCCGGAGAGACAACAAAGCCCGCCGGGCCCGTCATCCTGCTGCCGCCGGATATGGAAAACCTGTCGGGCTTCGAAGCGGCGCTCGCCGCCGGCTGGTCTCCCGATCCGCGCCGCGCAGGCGACGAAACCTATGTTCGCGGTGAACTTCAGCGGCTGCGCCAGGACCGGGCGAAGTTCCTCGACGATCTCATTCGTGATGGCAAACCGCACGCCGGGTCCGGATCGCCGCCTCTCACCATCCGTCTGTTCTGGATCTGGGACGGCGAATTCTGCGGCAGCATCAGCCTGCGTTTTCAAGCGGGCACAGAGGAGCTGCCGCCCGAGGTGTCGGGTCATGTCGGGTATTCCGTCGTGCCGTGGAAACAGCGCAACGGCCACGCGACCGCTGCGTTGAGGCTGCTGTTGGCACTGGCATCGAAGGAAGGGCTCGACCGCCTCGTCATCCTCTGCAACGAGGATAACGATGCCTCGCGGCGCGTGATCGAGCGTAATGGCGGCGAATTGTTCATGCGCGGCCCGCACCTCTCCGACAGGCCCGATCAGATCAAACTGTATTTCTGGCTGAGGCCCGGAATCGCCGGCTGACGTGCAGCCGACGGATTTTCAGACGGACGGAGCACGGGCCTTGCCCGCCCTTGCTCCGTCCGTCCCGTCAGCCTGGGGTGGGGCTGAGTGCTGGTCGCGCAGCAGCTCGCGGCGTCGCTGCGTATTGTCTCTCAATAGGTCGCCGCTGGTTTTGGCTTCTTCTCGGTCCACTGCGGCGGCGCGCCGTATTTGGCGGCCACAGCCCCCATCAATCCGGGCGGCCGGCCGAAGGCGTCGCAGGCGGCATATTTCGGTTTGCCGCCGAGCCAGGATTTCATCCGCTGCCCCGTGGGCAGCGAGATATCCAAGCCCTTCGGCTCCTTGCCTTTGATCAGCATGCGGGAAAACTCGCTGCTGAATTTCGAAGCCAGGCTATAGGCATCGCCGACTTCGGAAACGCGAGGGGTGTTCTGCAGCGAATTTGCCCCCCGCGACCAGACGATCGCCGCCCGCTGCACGCCACCGCTGTCGACGGCCTCCGCCTCGACCGCCAGTCCGCCAAGGCCGGCCGGCATCCGCGGCACGCTGACGGGCAGTACGAAACCGGTGCCGACGGTCACGACGGTCGAAACACCCGCCATCGCCTTGTTGGTCGGCACAATGTCGGTGACGACCGAGCGGATAGTCAGATCCGCCGGCTGGCCGGCAGAGACCAGCTGGTATTTGTCGCTGAGCGAAATGCAGAGCGCCCGGTCCAGAGCGTTTGCCACCATCAGGCGGTCGGCGTCCGATTTGACGCGGGTCGCGGCGTTGAAGGCGAAGGTCGTCGGCACGATGCTGACCGTCTTTGCCGGGCTGAGGCGCATGCCATCGACATAGACGCGCGATTTCGACAGCTTGCCCTTCGGCGCGCCGAGTTTGCCATAAGAAGAAAGCGTGCCGGCCTCCTTTAGCGGCACCGAGCTGCACCCGGCCGCGGCCATGGCGAGCGCCACCGGCAGAGCGAGGGACAAGCCTCTCGACGCCACGGGGAAGGAAAATGGGAATGGATTGCTGCGCACGCTGTCTGGCCTCCGTCGCCGATGAACTCAGGCGAAAGTGGCGGTCGACAATTGCCGCAACATTACAGATCCAGAGCCTTTCCTGATCAGAACCAGGAAAGGCTCGGGGGGCGGATACTGCTCAAGCAGGCCCGACCTTTATACGAGTTCGATCGTCACCCGCGTCCCTGCAGCACTGCTCTCGATGCTAACCTCGCCGCCATGATTTGCGACGATCTGCTTGACGAGGCTGAGGCCGAGACCGGCGCCCTTGCTCTTCGGGGTGACGCGATAGAAGGGCTCGAAAACCAACTCCCGGTGTTCAGCCGGAATGCCCGGCCCTTCGTCGGTGACCGTGATCCGCTCGCCGCCGGAAGGTGAACCCGACACAGAAACCGCGATCATACCGCTGTTGCCTCCGTGGTCGATGGCATTGCGTACGAGGTTGCTCACCGCCCTCGGTAGCGCCGACGGGCTGCCTTTGCGTTCGAGCCTCTCGACCTCGCTTTGAAACGAAATTTGGTAGCCGGCGACAATCGCCAGCGGCGCGAGATCGGCAACCGTCATTCGGGCGATCTCGACGAGATCGACCGGTTCGTCGAGGTCAGCCGCCTGATCGTTGCGCTCGAAATCGAGCAGTTGCTCGGCCGCCTGCCCAAGCCGCGCCACGTCATCGAGCAGCCGCTGCCGCTCGCGCCCGTCTGGCATGCCGTCGATCCGCGTCTGCATGATGGCGATCGGGGTCCGGAGCTCATGCGCCGCGTCGAGCAGGAAGCGCTGACGTTTCTTAAACTCGTTCTCAAGCCGCTCAAGCGTTCCGTTAAAAGCAATCACCAATGGTGCGATTTCCGTGGGAATACCATCCACCGGCAATCGGGCTCCTTGCCGGCGGGGTTCGATTTCCGATGCCTTGCTCGCTATATCCTTCACGCCGGCCAAAGCGCGCGCTACGACGCGGGGGATCGTTAGAAAAACCCCGGGCAAAGCGATGGCCAAAAGTGGTGTGTAAATGAGGTAGGTTTTGCCGAGTATTGCCAGAAATGCGGAGCTTCTGCTGGCGTTTCCGCCGTACATCACTCTGTACTCGCCTTCTGCCGTGTCGACACGGTCGATGGAGGCGACCTCGGTCGTACCAGACGCCCCTCGTATGTCGGCGTCTTTGATGAGGTAAACGTACCGGGCTAGGTCCGCATAGGGCGCCGGTATTACGCCATAGGAGGCCGTTTCTCCACTGGGTGTTGCGACGAAAAACCAGAGCCTGTTGTTCTCAGCCTTGAACGACCTGAGACGCGGGCTATCAGCTATGACGATCCTGCCCCGCGAGTCACGCGTAAGAGCTTCCTCGAGGGCTGCAGTCAGCTGAACCTGCATTCCTTCATTGGGTGAGAGGATGCTGGTGGCGTAAATGCAAAGCCCGATGATGACAGTCGCAACAACAGCCACGAAAACGATACTGAGCTGCCAGCTGAGCGTCCACCAGAGTGAAAGGTTCGACTTGGTCGCCTCGCGCATCATTCTTCCTTCATGAGATAGCCGACGCCGCGGATATTATGGATCGCTACGCCGGCGCCGGCATCGATCAGCCGCTTGCGCAACCGCGATATATGCGCGTCGAGCGCATTCGACTGGATTTCCTCCTCGTAATTATAAACCGCCGCCTCCAGCGTCGAACGCAGCACGGTCTTCTCGTTGCGCCTAGCCAGTGCGGCCAGCACCAAAAGTTCGCGTCGGGGCAGGTCCAGCGGCACGGCATCGACGGTGACGCTCAGATGCAGCGGGTCGATCACCATTCGTCCGGCCGTGATCTTGAGTTCCGCCAGTTCAGGCGATCGCCGCAGCACGGCCCTGAGCCGCGCCATCAGCTCCTCCACCAGGAACGGCTTACCGAGATAGTCGTCGGCCCCGAGGTCGAGGCCTTCGATCCGCTCCTTCGGTTCGTTCAGCGCCGTCAGCACGATGATCGGCGTATCTTTCCCCGTCCGCCTGAGCTCCGGAATGAAGCTCAGCCCCTCGCCGTCGGGCAGGCGCCGGTCGAGCAGGATCGCATCGTAGAGGTTCTGCCGCGTCAGCTCGACGGCGTCTGCCAGATGCATCGTGTGGTCGGTGACGATCCCATGTTTGCCGAGTGCGGCCGACAGCGCCTCGGCCAGCTCCCTCTCATCCTCTATCAGCAGTATCCGCATCGCCCGTCCATTGTCTCGCTCACCCCTTCTGTCTGCCACAAGGGTTGCGGCAGCATTGCGGAGCTTGCAAGGCAGCCGGTCATGCTGCTGCAATTGTTGAGGTCCAGCACAAAGACTTTCCGCAGCAGCTGGAGATCAAGATGATCCGACCTATCCTCCGTCTCCTGACGAGACACTTTCTCTCCGCCTTCATCCTTGCCGCGCTGCTCGCAGCCCCACTCGTCATTCTGCACACGCTTCACGAAAAGACGGCATTCGAGAACGGCCTGCTGATGGACGTCCGATGATGCAGCGAGCGAACCCTCAGGCGGTCTTACTGTCTGCCATGCAATAGGCCGAGAATGACTGAAGATAGGCCTGCACCTTGAAACGGTTCTCCGCTGCCTCAATGGTGTTGAACACCTCGGCCGGCTCCAGCTTCATCAAAGGAAGCCTGAGGAAAATATCGCCCGCGAACCGGTCGGTAATGGTCGCAAGAACGGTGCGAAGACCCGCCAGCATGTCGTCGCCGCGATGTGATGCGTGCAGCAGGGCGATCGGCTTATGGACGATCTGCTCTCCTGACACGAGCCAATCGATCGCGTTCTTGAGGCCGCCCGGGATGGATCGGACATATTCCGGGCTGGCAATGATCACCCCGTCACTCTGAGCGATCACATCGATGAGATCCCGCACCGCCTCCGGCAGATGCTCTCCCTCGAGATCGGGCGAGAATACCGGCAACCGCCCCACACCGTCGAAGATCGAAATCTCGATCTCATTTGGCGCAACGGCGCGAACAGCCTGCAGCATGGCGGTATTGGTGGAATTGCGCCGGGCGCTGCCGGATATTGCGAGAATCTTCATGACCCTAACAGGAATCGATTGATCATGGCTGTCAACGCAAAAGGCTAGGCTAGGCGCGATTGAGTAGCGCCCCAAAAGCGACTTTAGCTTGAACTGACCGAGCCCCGCGTTAGCTTGGGTGCTGCTGCCGAATCGGCTGGAATTACCCCTTGAGGAAATACACATGTCGGCTTTGATCGAGGCGCGGGGCGTCAGCAAACGCTTCCGGCAGCACAAGAGATTTCCGGGCCTGATGGGCGCGCTGAAGACGTTGGTGACCAACGAATATACGGAAGTCCTGGCCGTTTCCGACATCGGTTTCGACATCGCGGCAGGCGAAGCCGTTGGCTATCTCGGCCCGAATGGCGCCGGCAAATCGACGATGATCAAGATGATGACCGGCATCCTGGTGCCGAGCGACGGCACGCTCTCGGTGCTCGGCCGGACGCCACATCTGAAGCGGATGGACAATGCCCGCGAGATCGGCGTCGTTTTTGGCCAACGCAGCCAGCTGTGGTGGGACCTGCCGCTGGTCGACAGTTTTACCTTGCACCAGCGTATCTACGACATCCCCGCCGCCCGCTATGCGGATAATCTCCGACGCTTCAGCGAGTTGCTCGACTTGACGCCCTTTCTCGACCGCGCAGTGCGCCAACTCAGCCTCGGCCAGCGCATGCGCGCCGAGATCGTGATGTCGCTGCTGCACGATCCCAAGATCCTCTTTCTGGACGAACCGACCATCGGTCTTGATGTGGTCGCCAAGGATGCCGTGCGGCGTTTTCTCGCCGAGATCAACCGTGAGCGCGGCGTCACCATCATTCTCACCACCCATGATCTGCAAGACATCGAGACCATCTGCCCGCGGCTGATCATGGTCGATCATAGCAGGCTCATCTTCGACGGTGAGTTGAAAAGCCTGCGCGCGGCATTGGGCTCGGCTCGGCGACTGACACTCGAATTTGCCAGCGACCCTGGACCGCTGCCGTTGCGTACCGCTGCACTCGTCAGCGACGAGGGCTTGCGCAAGAACTATCTCATCGAGCGTGAAGACATCTCGCTGGTCGCAATCCTGTCGGAGGTGGGCAACGGGCGCGGCCTCAAGGATGTGGCGCTGCACGAGCCCGACATCGAAGAGGTCATCCGTACCTTCTACCAGCGGCGCAATGCCAAGGCTCTGGCATCATGAGCGCCTATTTCGCCTTCGCGCGCAGTTCCTTCCATTCGCAGCTCGCCTACCGCAACGAAGTATGGGCCAATATCTTCGGCAAACTCGTGCAGGTCTTCGCGCGTGTCGCCATCTGGCAGGCGGCCTATGCCGGCATCGGCGGCATCGTGGTCGACGGCGTCTCCCTGCAGCAGATGGTGACCTATGCCCTGCTCGGCGGCGCTGTGATGGGCGCAACCCGCCCTGAAAGGATCATCGGCGAAATCGGCCGGTCGCTCAAGACAGGCGATATCGCGGTTTGGCTGCTCAAGCCCTTGTCCTATCCGCTCTATCTCTTCGCCAACGAATGCGGCAGCTTCGGCTATCGCCTGATGACCCAGGTCATCCCGACCATCGCCTTCACCGCATTGTTTTACGGCATGCTGCCGCCGGCAAGCCTGTTCGATGGCCTGATGTTCATCGCCTTCTGGGCGCTGTCCTTTACCCTGCTGTTCCTGATGTCGGCGCTCTTCGGCCTCGTCGCCTTCTGGCTGATGACGAGCTTCTCGCTGGACTGGATCCTGGGCGCCCTGCTGCAATTGTTCTCGGGCCTGCTGATACCGTTCTGGTTCTTCCCCGAACCGCTGGCCACGATTGCCCGCCACCTGCCCTTCGCCTGGGTGGTCTATTATCCCAATGCCGTCTATCTCGGCAGGCTTTCCACCGCCGATGTCTGGCTCCATCTCGGCCTGGGCCTCGCCTGGGCCGCGTTGTTCCTTGCCGGCGTTCTCTGGCTGTGGCGCCAGGCCTCCGGCCGCATCACCGTCCAGGGAGGTTGATCTTGCTTATTCATCACCTGCGCGTCCTTCCGCTGCTGGTCCGGATGCATGTCCGCTCCCAGATGGAATATCGCGGCGCCTTCTGGCTCGACCGTCTTGCGCAGATCCTTTCCTATGGCAGCGTCTTTGCCACCATTGGCATCCTGCTTGCCCGCTTCGACACGCTCGGCGGCTGGACCTGGCCGGAGCTGGCGCTGCTGTTCAGCTTCCAGCTGCTGGCTTATTCGCTCGGCGCCGCGATGAGCTTCGTGCAATTGCGCGACCTCGAAGAACTGGTGCGGCTCGGCACTTTCGACACGTTGTTGGTCAAGCCTTTCAGCCCCTGGGCCTATCTGGTCTTTTCCGGCCTCAACATAGGCTATGCCGGCCACGTCATCCTCGCGGTGGCGCTGATGGGCTGGGCCGTTCTGTCCGTCGACTTCGCCTGGTCGGTCTGGTCCGCCTCGTTCTTCGTTGCCGCGCTCCTCAGCGCGACGCTGCTGACCGCGGCCCTCATCACCGTGATCGGCGCCACGGCGCTGATCTGGGTGCGCTCCAACCACCTGTTCTCGATCTTCTTCGGCTTTTGGGAATTGACGCGCTACCCGCTCAACATTTTCCCCGGCGGCATCCAGACCATCCTGATCACCGCGGTCCCGCTCGCCCTCACCAGCTCGGTCCCCGTCGGCGCCCTGCTCGGCAAGCCCATCCCGATCCTCGGGGACTGGGCCGGGCCTGTGGCTCTTGCAGCCGGCCCGATCTGGGTGTTGATATCAATCGCCTACTGGCGGTATGCCACCGGCAAGTACCAGGGTGCCGGCGGCTGATCGGGGGACCGACCTTCCTCGATATCAGGATGCCTGCGACAACGATCTCGCGCGGACCTCGAGGAACGCCGCCGTCAGCTTGGCCAGTACGGGTGAGGTGCATGTACCGTTGGCCCCGCCGATCGGGTCGACGATGTGGATCTGCCGGAGATCCTCCATGAACTCGTCCCACAGCGGCGGCCCGCCTTCTTCGAGAAGCTGCGCACGGATGCTCAACTCCTCGCTCACAGGCAGATGCCGCCGTCCCCAGGCACCGATCATGGCAAAGACCGGCACGAGCTGGATCGCTGGCTCCGCGAGGCTGTAGATCGCTTTCTGGCTGTGGCTCGGGTCGTCTCGCTTGCTGATGAACCCCAGCGAGAGCAGACGCTTCAGCCTGGCAGCCAGAATGTTGGAGGCAATCCCCTCCTCCGAATGGGTCAGAAGGTCGCGGAAATGGCGGCGGTTGCCGAACATGATGTCCCTGATGATGATGAGGCTCCACCGGTCGCCCAGCACTTCCATCGTCAGGTTGATCGGGCAGCCCGACCGCAGTTCAATATCCACGAATTCTCTCCTTAAAACTGGTTGCAATATAGGATCACTTATGCGACAACGCAACTAGTTTCGGTATGCAATCAGGTGGAGGAGAGCAGCATGTCCAAGGTGCGTGTCGCAGCATTTTCCCTTTCCGTGGATGGTTTCGGCGCCGGGCCGGAGCAAAGCATGAACGATCCACTGGGCAAGCGGGGAACGGAGATGTTCGAATGGTTTTTCCGTACCCGCACCTTCCGCGCAATGATCGGAAAGGACGGCGGTTCTGAAGGCGTCGACGAGGGTTATGCGGCCCGCGGCATGGCGAATTTCGGCGCCTTCATTCTCGGACGCAACATGTTCGGCCCTATCCGCGGCGATTGGCCAGATGATACCTGGAAGGGCTGGTGGGGACCGAACCCGCCCTATCACGCGCCGACCTATATCCTGACGCATTATCCCCGCGAACCCATCATCATGGAGGGCGGCACGACGTTTCATTTCGTCACCGGCGGCGTCGAGGAAGCGCTTGACAAGGCGAAGGCTGCGGCTGGCGGCAAGGATGTGAAAATTGGCGGCGGCGTCAGCACCGTCCGTCAGTATCTGCAGGCCGACCTGATCGACGAACTGCATTTCGCCGTCTCGCCGGTCGTGCTCGGCAAGGGCGAGGCGATGTTTGCAGGCATCGACCTCCCGGCCCTCGGCTTCCGCGTCGCCGAGCATGTCGCAACCGAACACACCACGCATATCGTGCTGGCGAAATAAACGAGCCCGGGATCCCTTCACGCCAGCACATGCCGCAGGATGCCCGCGGCGGCAATGGCGATGATGACGGTCGGAAGCACGGGCAGTCTGGTTGCCGCCAGCATCGCCACCACAAGTGCCAATCCGCCGGCCGACCGGTCACGAAATCTACCCGAGTGCCCTTGACATTATGTTGGCTCGATGCCGACCAGTAGGCCCAAATAGCCGCGCCGGGCCGTCACTGAAGTGTGTCAAAATAGCACTGGTGTTGTCGCGGAATGAGCGTAAGGTCCCACAGCCCACGCAACGGATCAGCGGCAAACCGCTTGAGATCATACGTGCTTTTGATGCTTCTCGGGTGTACGAAGATGCTCCTGTCGCTCATTTCACTCGACGACGACGATATAACCATCGTCACCGATGCCGTTCGGCAATGGTGTTGCGAGAAGAAGCTCGACATCGACAGCATCCAAGGACACCGCGCCATCACCGTCGCCGTCGATCTCGTTCAGATGAACACCGGCCGCGACAGACTGTTTTCCGAGCTGTCGAACCAGTTGGACGACCGCTAGAATCCGGCATCCATCCATCGACGCCGAGGCGTCCTCCAACGACCGATGTTGAGGATGCCGCGCTTTCCCTTGCCGCCCCGTTACGTCACCGCCGAGGAGCATCCGCGCCTGAGAGAGCCTCATCCTGAAGGCTCGAAGGGCGAGGCGGGCATTCCGGCGGGAGATGTCATGCCCCGCCCCGGCCACACCCAAGCCGTTCGCGGTAGGCGCAAAGCATGTCGGCCATAGCGTCGGAATAGGCGTCGATCTCGGCAAGGCTCCGCGGAGACTCCGAGAACTGCTTGCCCACCGTGCCGAGCGTCGTGGTGATCAGGTCGCCGGCGAGCGTCCGGGTCGCCTGCGGCGCAGAAGGCAGCACTTCCTGCATGAACAGTTCGACGATGCGGTCTCCCGATGCCCTCGCCGCCTGCGCCTCCGGTGCATCGCGATAAAGGGGCGCGGCATCATGGAGCGCCACGCGCATCGCTGCCTCCTCGCACTCCGAGCGGAGGAAGGCATGGACGAGGCGGCGCAACCGTTCGAGCGGCGGCCTTTGCGCATCGGCAAGGATGCCGCCGAGCATGTCCGTCGTCTGCCGCCATTCGTCGCTCTGCAGCCGGAAGAGGATCGCCGCCTTGTTGGGGAAATATTGGTAGAGCGATCCGATGCTGACGCCCGCTCTTTCGGCCACCCGCGCCGTAGTGAAGCGCTGGGCGCCTTCCCGCGCCAAAACCTGAGCAGCGGCATCCAGGATCGCCGCCACGAGCTCGCTCGATCGGGCCTGCTTGGGCTGTTTTCGTGAGGAAATTCGGGCTCTTGGACGATCGGTCATGGCAGCGCTCCTCAATGCGAATAGCAGATGCGACGAATTAGTCGTATTTTTCGCTCCACACAAGAACCTGTCACCAAGGAGATTTTACATGACGACACTGACCACCGCCCCGCTGGCGCCCCTGCTCAACGGTCTATTCGAAGAAGCCGCTGCGGCGACGAGCCCGGCAATGTCAGGCTTATCAGGTGATGAGCGAATGCGCCTGATCGGCAGCAAGACCGAATATCTCGACCTTTACGGGCGCCTGAAGGATCTTTGGCTTCCCGTCTCCAGAGAGGCCGGCGTGCTGCTCTACATGCTGGCGCGAAGCAGCCGCGCACGAACGATCGTCGAATTCGGTACATCCTTCGGCATCTCGACCCTCCATCTGGCGGCCGCGCTGCGCGACAATGGCGGTGGCCGGCTGATCACCAGCGAGTTCGAGCCGTCGAAGCTGGCTCGCGCCCGCGCCAACCTGACGGCCGGCGGCCTCATCGATCTCGTCGAGATCCGCGAAGGCGATGCCCTTGAGACCCTGAGTAAGGATCTCCCGGAAACGATCGACCTGCTGTTCCTCGATGGCGCCAAGGCGCTCTATCGCGATATCCTGGAACTGGTGGAAGACCGCCTGAGGCTAGGCACCCTCATCGTCGCCGACAATGCCGACCTCTGCCCGGAATATCTCGCCCGCGTACGCTCGCCCGCAGCCGGTTACCTCTCGACGCCATTCGAAGAGGATATCGAGCTGTCGATGCGGACCTGATGACGCCAGGCCGTTGCCCGGCCGAGCGCGCGTGCCGGCCGGGCAACGGCCTGTTTCATTGTCGGAGCTTCACCGCTGTACAGCGCCGTAGCGCAGCCCGTCGACCAGCAGGGAAACCATACGCCGGGCATGTTCGGACCCTTGGGCGTAGGCGTGCATGCTGAGGCTTGCGGCCGCATTCAAAAGATCCTCGGCGGAAATATCGGTGCGGACCTCGCCGGCGGCAGCGGCGGCGTCGAGAAGCGAGCGAAGGGCCGGCTGCAGCCGCTGCTGGAAGTAGGCGGGCAAGGCATCGAAGGCTGGGTTGCCGGAGTGCAGGGCCGCCGCAAGCCCGCGCTTTGCCGCGATGAAATCGACGAAACGCTGCATCCATCTGGCCAGCGCCTCGCCCGGCGCATGTTCGGCGGCAAGGATCGGCGCAGCGTCGGCGCAGGCGTCGATTTCGCGGCGGAAGACGGCGACGACGAGGTCGGAACGCTCGGGAAAATGCCGGTAAACGGTGCCGATGCCGACACCGGCCTTCTCCGCGATCTCACGCACCGGGGCATCGACGCCGGAGGTCGCAAACACCGTCAATGCCGCCTGAAGTAGTCCGTCGAGATTGCGCTTAGCGTCGGCGCGCACGCGCCTGTCCGCCCTTTCCCCGGGCTTCAGCCCGTCTTCCTGCTCTTTGCTCTCGTCGCCCATCATTCACCCGCTTGCAAAACGGAACATTGTTCCGTATATAAACGGAATACGGTTCCGTTTATGCAAATTAACACAGCGCGACGGTGTTGGCCACATCGATGCGCACGAAGTCCGCCTCCCCAATAAAAGGAACAGACCATGCAATACCGCACGCTTGGAAGAACCGGCATCAAGGTCAGCCCCTATTGCCTCGGCGCGATGATGTTCGGCGCCGCCGGCAATCCTGACCACGAGGATTCGATCCGGATCATCCACAAGGCTCTCGATGCCGGTATAAACTTCATCGACACCGCCGATATCTACAGCCGCGGCGAATCCGAGGAGATCGTCGGCAAGGCGCTCAAGGGCCGGCGCGACGACGTCGTGCTCGCCACCAAGGCACATCTGCCGATGGGCGACGACCCAAACCGACAGGGCAATTCGCGCCGCTGGCTGATCCGCGCAGTCGAGGATTCGCTCCGTCGCCTGCAGACCGACCATATCGATCTCTACCTGATCCACCGGCCGGCACCCGATGCCGACATCGAGGAGACGCTATCGGCCCTCACCGACCTGATACAGGCGGGCAAGGTGCGTGCCGTGGGATCGTCGACCTTCCCCGTCTCGGAAATCGTCGAGGCGCAATGGGTTTCCGAGCGCCGCGGGCTGGCACGTTTCCGCGCCGAGCAGCCACCCTATTCGATCCTCAATCGTAGCATCGAACGCGAAGTGCTGCCCGCCTGCAAGCGCTATGGAATGGGAGCGATGGTGTGGAGCCCGCTCGCGATGGGCATGCTCACCGGCAAATACCGCAAGGGCGCGCCGCAGCCCGACAGCGCCCGCGCCAAACGCTTCCCCAGGCAGATGAACGACGAGCGCCGGCTGGACGCGGTCGAACGGCTCATCCCGCTCGCCCAACAGGCAGGGCTTGCACTGGCCCACATGGCGATGGCCTTCACCATCGCCCATCCCGCCGTCACCTCGGCCATCATCGGCCCGCGCACGATGGAGCACTTCGACGATCTGCTTGCCGGCGCCGGGGTGAGTTTGACGGACGAAATCCTCGACCGGATCGACGCGGTCGTCCCGCCCGGCACCGACACCGGCCCGTTGGAGGCGGCCTATAACCCGCCTGCGGTAACGCAGCCGAACCTGCGCCGCCGCCCGATAGCGGAGCGCTTCGCCGCCTGACCGGCAGGGAGTGAGGCCCGGCCCTGCGAAGCAGGAGCGATCTATCCAGTGAATCGATCGCAGGGCCGAACGCCCTGAGCCATGCGAAGGGCCGGGCAGCGGCGCCTCCCCTAATTCGGGCAGCGCAAAGCGAGCGTCACTTAAAGGCGTTTCTCAAAGAACGTGTCCGGGTATGGATCGTCATTGAAACGGTCGATCTCACTCCAGCCGGTTCCACGATAAAGCTGCGTTGCCTCGGGCAGCGCGCTATTCGTATCCAGACGCAGGAGCTTGATGGATAGCTCGCGGGCGATGTTCTCGGCGGCCGTCATAAGGCGCGTTGCGAGCCCAAGACCACGCGCAGACGGGGCGACCCAGAGCCTTTTGATCTCCGCGACCTCGCCGCCATTGCCCTTCAGCCCGACACAGCCGATCGGCAGGCCATCCGACATGGCCACCAGGAATGCACCGTGCGGACGGATCATATCCTTGGCGTCGGGATCGCGAGAAAGCGATACATCGAAACCCTTCTCGAAGCGGCGTGCGAGTTCGCCGTAATATTCGTTCAGACAATAGCTGGCGTCCTCGTGCCGAGGATCTTTCTCCTCGAGCAAGATCTGCTCGCGTCTCAGCGAGGAAGCAACGATATCCATGGCGCGCAGCAGTTCGTCCGGGCGCCGATGGCGCGCCAGAAATGTTTTCGCCTGCGCATTGGAAAGCGCTTCATAAGCCTGAAACTCGGAACGGCCGGTTTCGGTCAATCGGGCAACGCGGCGACGCGCGTCCTGAGGGTTCGGTAGCGTCTCGATCAGACCCTCCTCTTCCAGACTGCGCAGCAGACGGCTCATCAAGCCGGAGTCGAGACCGAGATAATCGCGGATTACCGCAACATCCGATTGCCCCCGGCCGATTGAATTGAGGACGCGGGCAGCACCCAGCGGACGGCCGCGTCCGAGGAAAGACGTACCGAGAGCGCCGACTTCGGAGGTGACGGCACGGTTGAAGCGACGGACACGAGCGACAGGATCGTAAGTCATATTATCTGACTTTAGTCAGCTAATTCCTCCTGTCAATTCTGAGCACTCAAAGGAAGGGCATAAATGAGCTGCGCACTTCCCCGCCATCCGCCTTGCGCAGCAGCATCGCCTCGCCTATGGGATGGCAACGTTCCGAAGGCCTTCCCGTGTTCCGTTTTGCCCTTCACGCCCTGATCGTTCTCATCCTGACGCTGCTGACCCAGATCGGCGGCATCGCCTATCTCGCGGCGCTGGCCGCCTCACGCGCCTCGGGCTTACGGCGGTTTCTGGCAAAGCTTGCGATCTTCCTGCTTTGCTATGCCGGCGCCACCTTTGTCGCGAGCCTCGCCGCGCCGATCTTCGGGCGAGTTCCCATCTCCTGCGTCGCCAACGCCGCGGACAGGCTGGTGGTCCGCTCCCCGATCTATTGCCTGCTGAACCGCAACTACGTCACACCCGAGGTACGCGATCTGGCAAAGGCGCTTGCCGCCCACATGGACAAGGAATTTCCCGGAACCATTACCGTCGCGCTGGATGCGAATTTCCCCTTTGTGAACGGCTTTCCGCTGCTGCCGCACCTGTCGCATGCCGACGGGAAAAAGCTCGACTTCGCCTATTATTACAAGGATGTGGACGGTGCCTTCCTGAATGGCGCCACCCGCTCCCCAATCGGCTATTTCGCCTTCGAGCAACCCGTCCCCGGCGACGAACTACCATGCGAAGGGCGCAACGACTGGCTCACCACCCGCTGGAACTTCGATGCGCTGCAGTCTCTGTTTCCGGCCTATCGGATCGAGGAGCAGCGTACGTCGGCCGCGATCGGCTGGTTGACGAGCGAAGGTGTGACGCGCTTCGGCCTGCAGAAGATCTTCATCGAGCCGCATCTGAAGAACGCGCTTGGGATCACCGATGGCCATATCCGCTTTCAAGGCTGCCGCGCCGCCCGCCACGACGACCATATTCATATCCAGGTCGACTAGTGGCCGCATCTGAGGAACGTAGCCGTGCCATAT
This sequence comes from Rhizobium sp. CB2179, assembly GCF_057653455.1. NCBI lineage: Bacteria > Pseudomonadati > Pseudomonadota > Alphaproteobacteria > Hyphomicrobiales > Rhizobiaceae > Rhizobium > Rhizobium sp. CB2179. The sequence continues at coordinate 2,487,008 of NZ_CM172781.1, forward strand.
AGATCGCCGTCGTCATGTTGCATTCGACGCATCCGTCAAATCGGGATGCGGCTATGGCTTCCAAGGCATCGAGCAACAATTCAAAGTGCGACAGCCAAGGCCCTGTTGCACCCGGCATCTCAAGAATGACTGATTTCGGCAAGCAGCCAATCACGAAATGCCTTCACCTTGCGCTGGTGAATTGCGCGCGGCGGATAGACCACGAAATACTGCGACGCGGATGTCAGTGCCTGCCTGAAGGGTCTGACCAGCCGACCCGCGGCAAGGTCGGCAGAGACTAGCATCGTGCGCCCCAGGACCACGCCTTCCCCCTGCACGGCGGATTCGACGGCGAAGGTGGCAGAGTCGAAGGTCAGGCCGCTCTTCGGATCGACATCCCTGACATCGGCACTGCGCAGCCAGGTCGCCCAGTCGATGGGGAAACCATCGTGAATGAGGGTGTGATGCTTCAGATCGCCAGGTGCTCGCAGGGGGTGTGCGCCCTCCAGAAGCCTTGGGCTGCAGACGGGAAAGACCTCTTCGCCGGTCAGAAATTCCGATGTGAGCCCAGGATATTCGCCTCCGCCATAGCGGATTGCGATGTCGATGCCGTCGGCGAGGAAGGTCGTCAGCCGGCCTGTCGTCGATATCCGCACATCGATGTCGCGGTTGGCCTGATGGAAACGATAGAGCCGCGGCACCAGCCACCGGCCGGCAAATCCGTCTGACGTGCTGACATTGAGCGTCTTGTCCAAATGGCGGGCCGATGCGGATTTCGTCGCCGCCGCCAACAGATCGAGCGCTTCGCGGACCGACTGCGCATAAGGCTCTCCAATGGCGGTCAGACGGACCGACCGCGTTCCCCTTTCGAACAGTTGCACGTCGAGTTGCTCCTCGAGGTGCTTGATCGCCCTGCTGATCGCGCCATGCGTCACGTTCAGTTCGTCGGCGGCCCGGGAAAAGCTCAGATGGCGCGCGGCCGCCTCAAAGCTCGGCAGGGCGTTCAGCGGCGGCAATCGTCTCGGCATAGCTCGGCTCATTTGTGAGTTTTGATCACAGATCATTGCCGAAATCTGGTTTGTCGTCCAGCCATGCGCTTCATATGTTCTGGATGAGCGCCGCGTCTCGTTACGAGACGACATCGGCGCCAACGAGACGATCTGTGATTTCCTATCACCTATATCCGATGTTGCGGAGCAACCGACCATGGCAACGATTTTCCCCTTCCTCTGGTTCAACACCCAGGCTGAAGAAGCCCGCGATTTTTATCTCTCTGTCTTCAGAAACGCGAAGAAACTCGGCTCCACGGAGGTGCCGGACTGGGTCTCAGGAACGAACCGCACTGTGCCAATCGCCACCTACGATTTCGCGCTCGAAGACCTCAGGCTCAGGACATTCAACGCAGGCCCCGGCGACGGCTTCAACGACGCCGTCTCGTTCTTCATCGAAACCAGGGATCAGGCCGAGACCGACTATTACTGGGAAGCGTTGACATCGCGCGGTGGCTCGGAGCGGGCCTGCGGCTGGCTGCGGGACAAATTCGGCGTCAATTGGCAGGTCTGCCCGGAGATCACGCTCCGCCTTATCGGCGATCCCGACCGCAAGAAAGCGGAGCGGACGCTCCAGGCCATGTACAAAATGCAGAAGATCATCATCGCCGATCTTGAAGCGGCCTATGCCGGCTAGATGCCGTCCACGCTCCGAACCTCATCAGCAAACGAGAGCAGCCATGACCTCGCTCACAGGAAAAACCATTATTATTTTCGGCGGTAGTTCTGGCATCGGCCTCGGCGTTGCCGCGGCCACTCTCGAACGCGGCGCCAATGTCGTCATCGCCGGGCGCTCCGAGGAAAAACTGCAGGCTGCGGAAGAAGAGCTCGGCGGGCCTCCCCACCTGCGAAGCTTTGCCGCCGATCTCGAGCGGGAGGCCGATCTCACTCGCCTCTTCGAGACGGTTGGGGAGTTCGACCACCTCGTTACCACGGCCGGCACGCCGCCGCCGGGCGCACCGATCGAAGCCCTCGACCTCGACGTCATCAGGCGCTTCGTCGACAACAAGCTGATCGGCACCATCGCCCTCGCCAAGCATGCATCGCCATATCTCAAGCGTGGCGGGTCGATGACGATTACCTCGGGGATCAACAAGGATCGGCCGCCCGTACCGGGCGGAGCGGTCGTGGCGGCGATTGCCGGTTCATTCAGCTACTTCGCCCACGGCCTGGCCCTCGAACTTGCGCCTTCGCGGGTCAACGTCGTCTCCCCCGGCTGGGTGGATACCCCAATGTGGGATGTACTCGTCGGAAGCGCCAAATCCGGCTATCTCAAGGACATGGCCGGGCGCCTGCCCGCAGGCCGCATCGCCACCCTCGCCGATGTCGCCAGCGCCTACATCTACCTCATGGAGAGCGATTTCACGACCGGCGAGACGATCCATGTGGATGGCGGTCAAAGACTGATCTAGCCGGGATGAACCGCTCTCATCTCTATGCGATCGTCTAGGGAGTGCGGTAAACGGCAATCGGTCCCGAACCCCGTCACCCCTCTCCTTCGGTCTTGGCAAGCAGCCTGGCCAGTTCTTCGAGCTCTCCGGTCGAAAGGTGCCGGAGTTCCGCCGGCGGGCGATAATGCTCCGTCAAAAGCTCATCCTTGGTGGCCGCGCCCTTGCCGGTCAGCCGTACCAGCTTGACGCGGCGGTCACGTTCCGGGGTTACGCGTTCGGCAAGACCCGCACGCTCCAGCCGGTCGACCAGCCATGTCGCGGTCGAGGCGTCGCACCCCCATTGGCGGGCAAGCATGCTGATCGGCTCCCCCTCGTCGTGCAAGGTGAACAGAGCCCTGGAATCGTTTGGCGTCAGCCCCCTCGCCTGAAGGCTTTCCAGCCGCTGTGGCGCCGATTTCATCAAGAGATCGAACATCATCCGCCACGCCGAGGCGGCGGCTTTGGCATGGCGGTCGGAGGCAGAAGGCATCAAATATCCTCACAACACACTTGAAAAATAGTTTTATTACTCAAATTATCGTATCAATCAAACCTTATCGGCGACTTCCCCGGAAAGTCCATTGGGCGTCCACCTTGCTACGGAGCCATGCCATGCGTTCAGCTGTCGCCATCCTCTTCCTGATCGAAACCTGTCTTTATGCCATTGCCTCGCTCACCCATGCCGGGTTCGTCCTAGAAGGACACGAACACCGGCAGGCGATGATTGCCGAAGCGGTGATATCAGCGGTACTCCTTCTCGGCCTGATCTCGCTCGGCCTTGACCGATCATGGAGCCGAACGGCTGCGATCTTCGCCCAGTCCTTCGCCCTCCTCGGCACCATCGTCGGCGCCTTCACCATCGCCGTCGGCGTCGGCCCGCAAACCAACCTCGATTACATCACCCATACCGTGATGATCCTGCTCCTGGTCACTGGCCTCGTCTGGCTGGCAAGGAGCCGGAGCGCCTCTTCTCTCGGATAGGGATCGGGCCACGACGCCTATCTCAACGGCAGTTCGAAGCTTCGCTTCAGCGTTTCCATCGGCACCTCGGTCTTGACGCTGAGGACGCTCGGAATGCGCGTCAAGTGATCGGCCTGAAAACGCCAATAGCTATGCAGATCGGCGGTGACGATCCGAAGCACGGCGTCGCATTCCCCTGTCGTCAAGTAGCATTCCATCACCTCGGGAAACCGCCTGACGGCTTCGGCGAAGCGGAGGGTGACCTCGGCATCCTGGGTCTTGAACCAGACGCGGGCAAAAACCGTCAGCCCCGCCCCGACTTTTGCAGGGTCCAGCACGGCGACGTAGCGATCGATGATCCCGGCCTCCTCCAGCAGCCGAACGCGACGCAGGCACGGTGACGGCGACAGGCCTACCTCCTTTGCCAGATCGACGTTCGAAATACGCCCGTCACGCTGAAGCACACGCAGGATATGGCGGTCGATCGGGTCCAGGATGACTGGCATTTCATAGCTCCAATTCATACTGTAGTGGCATGATATGCTAAACTCTTGCAATTTCCCGGATGCTTCGCAAGCTCATTGCGCAGGACTTGGCCTATCGTTCCAGCATCGAGATGGAGATGGGTAAATGACGAAGATAGAGAAAATTGTGCTTTCTTATTCGGGCGGGCTGGATACCTCGATCATCCTCAAATGGCTGCAGGAGACCTACGGATGCGAGGTGGTGACGTTCACCGCCGATCTCGGCCAGGGCGAGGAGCTCGAGCCGGCGCGGGCCAATGCGGAGATGGTGGGAGTCAAGGACATCCGCATCGTCGATCTGCGCGAGGAGTTCGTCAGCGACTTCGTCTTTCCGATGCTGCGGGCGAACGCGCTCTATGAGGGGCAGTACCTGCTGGGCAGTTCCATCGCACGGCCGCTGATTGCCAAGCATCTGGTCGGCATAGCCCGGGAGGTTGGCGCCGACGCCGTTGCCCACGGCGCGACCGGCAAGGGCAATGATCAGATCCGGTTCGAGCTGGCGGTCAATGCGCTCGACCCGTCGATTAAGGTCATTGCTCCCTGGCGCCAATGGAACATCCGCTCCCGCATGCAGCTTCTGGAATATGCCGAGAAGCATCATATCCCGGTGCCGAGCGACAAGCGCGGCGAAGCGCCGTTCTCGATCGACGCCAACCTGCTGCACACCTCGACCGAAGGCAAGATTCTCGAAAATCCGGCGGAGGTCGCGCCCGATCATGTCTATCAGCGCACGGTCGATCCCGTCGACGCGCCCGACACACCCGAGATCGTCACCATCGGCTTCGATTGGGGCGATCCGGTTTCCGTCAACGGCAAGTCCATGACACCGGCCGCATTGCTGACCGAGCTCAATGGACTGGGCGGCCGGCATGGCATCGGGCGGCTCGATCTGGTCGAAAACCGCTTCATCGGCATGAAGTCGAGGGGAATATACGAAACGCCGGGAGGCACGATCCTGCTCACGGCACATCGCGGCATTGAATCGATCACGCTCGACCGCGCCGCCGCCCATCTGAAGGACGAGATCATGCCCCGCTACGCCGAGCTGATCTACAATGGTTTCTGGTTCGCTCCCGAGCGGGAAATGCTGCAAGCCCTGATCGACCACAGCCAGGCTTTCGTCAGCGGCGAAGTGACGCTCAGGCTCTACAAGGGAAGCGCCTCGGTCATCTCCCGCGCCTCCCCCTGCTCCCTCTACTCCGCCGACCTCGTCACCTTCGAAGAAAGCACCATCGCCTTCGATCATCACGACGCGGAAGGTTTCATCAGGCTCAACGGATTGCGGCTCAGGAGCTGGGTCGCCCGCAACGGCAGATGACCGCCCGATCTTACGGCAGCCAGCGCACTCAACGCTCACGACGCTCCAAACGCCTTCACTTCGACCGGCAGGAACCGGACGAAACGAGCGGTTCGGATCCCAATAAGCTGCGAGGGTCAGATGGGCGGATAGGTCAATGCCCACATTGACGGCATCTTCCCTCGCGGTTGGCCGAAGCAGTCCAGGCATCCATGGAGAAGCCCCGAATCCAATTTCAAACGATTTTTAAAATAGCCACTCCGAAAGCTAATCGATTTTAATTTTATCGTTAAAATTTTCTTGTTGCAGCGCAAAAGAATTTAGACATTAATTTTTGCAGATGCTCAGTTTATTCGTTGGAGAACTCGCATGACTGTGACATTTCCGCTAACCGAAAAGCGCGACGCCGAGACATTGCTGAAACACTTGACGTCGCACAATCTCAGCGTTCCGGGAAACTGCGTCGTGTCGCTCAAGGCGCAGGTCGCCCAGGTCTCATCCTCTCATACGACCGCGCTCGGCACCGCCCGTACCGCCTGGTAGCGATTGAATGTCCCGGCATCGCCGTCGACAATAGGATCGAAGCGATCCTGGCTGGATCGCCCATGCGGGATGGATGAAACCCGAGCGCGTCGATAGCCTATCTCGCGGCAGGCAACCCCATGCCGGCGAGCTTCAGGATATCCTCGACCTTGGCGTCGGGATCGGCGCCGGGTTCGACCTGGCCGTCTATCATCAGCAAGGCGAGGCCATGCGTCAGCGACCAGAGAAAGAGCGCGGCGTTCGGCACGTCCTCGGGCGTCAGCCGCTTTTCCAGGTCGTCCTTCATCTGCCGGTAGACCTGCATCCGCAAGGCGCGTATCGCCTCATTTCCTTTGGAATAGGCCTGAAAGCCCTCCCCGAACATCAGCCGGTAGAGACCGGGATTCGCGCGGGCAAAGGCGACATAGGCGATGCCGCCGGCGAGCAGATTGCGTCGAGGACCGGCTAGCGCGGCATCGATGCTTTCGCTGAGTTCGGCAAACCCTTGTTCGGCGAGTGCTGCCGCGATGGCGTCCAGGCTGTTAAAATAATGGTATGCCGCCGGAGCCGAGACGCCGGCACGACGGCCGATCTCCCGCATGCTCAGCGCAGTCGGGCCTCCCTCCTCCAGCAGCGCCCGCGCCACGGACAGCAGCGTGGGGCGCAAATTGCCGTGATGATAGCGGGTCAATCCGTCGTGCGTGGCCATGTCTCGATCTAATCTTTACAGTGTTAAAATCATGCTCTAGTCTGCCTCCCATGACAAGGGCATGATGATAGGAGATCGCGATTGGGGGCTGTATCCTCCAACGTCCCTCATTGGGCGGCATCCCCAATGCCTTCATTTTTTTGGGCGCGCGGCATCCTCCAATCCACCTCATCCTGAAGGGCGAAGCCTCGAAGGACACGCTCAACACTACTTCTTGCATGCATCCGACGCCCGCCTCGCCCTTCGAGGCCCTGCGGTCACCTCAAAGTGAGGCTCTCCTGGGCGCCGCGTCCCGGCACTGACAAGGTTTACAAACCAAGGTTTACAGAGAAAGAGGCCTTCATGCGAGCATCCGAACCAAGCCGCACCGCGATGGGTGCGGCAGCCTATCGAGCAGCACACCAGCGTGTGGATGGCGGCGCCATTTTCTTTGACCCCTACGCCCGCCGCATCCTCGGCGAGGCGGCCTGCGCCGAGGCCGATCTGAAAGCGCAGGACCCCGCCACGCGATCCTTTCGCCTGTTCGTGGCGGCGCGAAGCCGATATGCCGAAGACTGCCTTGACCTCTCCGTCGCAAGGGGCGACAAGCAAGCCGTCATCCTCGGCGCCGGGCTCGACACCTTTGCACTGCGCAATCCCCATGCCGGCCTGAAGGTCTTCGAAGTCGATCATCCCGCCACGCAGAGCTGGAAGCAGATGCGGCTCAGCGAGACCGGACTGACGCAAAGCCTGCCGACATTCGTTCCCGTCGATTTCGAACATGAGGATTTGAAAACGCGTCTCGTCGATTCCGGCTTCGAGCCCGAAGCACCGTCTTTCTTCATCTGGCTTGGCGTCGTGCCATATCTCACGGAGGCGTCGGTCTTTACGCTGTTGCGCTTCGTCGCCAGCCTGCCGAGCGCATCCATCGTCTTCGACTACGGTGAACCCCTCGAAAACTATTCGCCCGAACGCCGTGCCCGCGCCGCGGAAATGGGCGCGCGCACGGCCGCGGCCGGCGAGCCATGGCTGACGCACTTCGATCCCGAGGATCTTGCGAACCGATTGCTGAGCCTGGGCTTCACATCTCTGGAGGATATCGGCCCGACCGAAATGGCAAAACGCTTCTTCGGTCTGCCCCGGGATGCGCCGGACCGCGGCGCCGGTCCCCGCATCATATTCGCCGGGAAATAGGGAAATCCCCGAGATGTCGAGTTGCTGCAATCGAGCTGGCCTCAGCTGTCGTAGACGACAGCAATCTTGTTTCCGGCCGGTCACGCACATAAGCGGAATACCAGTTCGGCCCGTAGTGCGGACGTAAACCAGGCGCGCCGTCGTCCGTTCCGCCGTTTGTCAAGGCAGCATCGTAAAAAGCGTTCACCTCGGCATGGGACTTGGCCATGAAACCAACCATCGAGCCATTTCCGGCGCTCGCCGGTTCGCCGTTGAACGGCGTGCAAACCCATAGAACGAAACCGTCACCCTTCCCGCCTTCGGAATAGGCGCTCCATCCGGGAAATTCCCCATGTTTGCTCCACCCGATCGTTGCCAAGGTCGCATCATAAAAGCCATTCGATTTGACGGAATCGATTGCGCCGACGGTTGCGTAGACACGCATGGTCTTCCCTTTTGCTGCTCCAAGATCGGGTGAATTCACATTGCAAACATGAGAACATAAAAAGAACACCCGATTGAGGTCATGCGAAAAATTAGCGGATCGCTGCAGCAGGTCGAAAACTAACTAGGGCGGCGATAGTGGATCTCTTTGCTACCTGCGAGCTCGAAACCCCTCCCCACTCGCCGCACCAAACTATTGCAATCTCATAGATAAACGCTTCATTGGCGATATATGAACGAGAGTCCTGCACCAATGACCCATCTCAAACATGGCATACTCGCCGCGGCCATCATGCTGGCAGCAACGATGACATACCCGCATCCGGCGCATGCGCAACCGTGTGAGCAGGAAAGCTTCGAAGAGGCGAAATACGTTGTCTGTGCGCTTGAACCAGGTAAAGCCGACCTGCGATTGTTCTGGAAGAATGCCGATGGCGCGCCATATCGCGCTTTTTCAAGCCTAGCCGAAGCCGTTCACGCCGAGGGGCGAATGCTGGCTTTCGCCGTCAACGCCGGGATGTACCGGGTCGATTTTTCCCCGATGGGGCTTTACGTTGAGAACAGCAGGGAATTGCAGCCCGCCAATACGACAAAGGCCGAAAGCTCCTCGGGCCAGGTACCGAATTTCTATAGGAAGCCGAACGGCATATTTTTTCTGAGTGAAGCAAGCGCCGGCATACTCCCGACCGATGAATTTCTGAAGCATCGCCCCAAAGTGCGGTTCGCCACGCAATCCGGCCCGATGCTTGTCATCGCTAACAAACTGAACCCGATCTTCATCGTCGGATCGACGGACCGGACCCGCCGCAGCGGTGTCGGCGTCTGCGACGGTGGCGCGGTTCGTTTCGCGATCAGCGAAGACGGGGTGAATTTCCACGATTTTGCACGGCTCTTCCGCGACCATCTGAAATGCCCCGACGCCTTGTTTCTCGATGGCGGACGCGGTGTCGGACTTTACAATCCCGAAATGGGCCGCAACGACCGATCCTGGCACGGCGGCTACGGCCCTATCTTCGGGCTCGTCGAATAGCGCATGAGGGAATCCGCTTTCAGCCGGACCTGGCATCTCATCAGTTTGCCTTCGGAACCGAAGCGGGAGGTCGCCGTTACCAGGGGACGGATGGTGCCATCGTGGTCGCGCCTGCCCGACCTGCTCGACGGATTGATCATGACCACCCTGCCCCCGTTTCCCTTCCCGGCAATAGGCAGGACGGTCGCCGCCATCGTCAAGGGGTGCGGCGATGGAGAAGGTGCCAATCCCGTACGCGGATGCATCATGCTTGGGAGGGCGAGCCTTTCAAAAACCGCCTGCTTCGCATAGGCTCCCGGCCTGCAAAATAGGAAAGCCGGATGGAATACATCGATTCACTCGCCTTGCTCGTCAGCGTCTACATCGTCTCCCTCGTCAGCCCCGGACCGAATTTCATCATCGTCACCAACACAAGCATGACGGTATCACGCGCCGCCGGGCTCTTTGCGGGTCTCGGCTTGCGTTCGCATCCCTGACCTGGGCCGTCATGGCGATGGCGGGGCTTGGCTTTCTGCTGACGCATTTCGATTGGCTGCATGTGACGTTGCAGGTGGTCGGCGCGCTGTATCTGATCTGGCTGGGCCTGAAGATGATCCGCGGCGCGGCCAAGCCGTTGAAGACGACGGGGCCGACCGAAGTCACATGGCGCTCCGCGATGCGCCTCGCTTACGTCGTCAGCATGACCAATCCGAAATCAGTGGCTTTCTTCGGAAGTATCTTTGCGCTTGTCATCCCTGCACATGCGCCGATCTGGCTCTATTGCGTCATCGCCCTGACCTGCTTCCTTCTTTCGGCCCTCTGGTATTGCGGCCTGGCCTTTTTCTTTTCGAACCCGCGCGTTTCCGCCAGCTTCCTGCGGTTCAAGGCCGGCATCGAGCGCGTGATGAGCGCCGCCCTGATCCTCATCGGCAGTCGCCTGCTCCTAGCCCGCTGATGTTATCCCGGTTTACGTGAGGACCAGCCACTCAGGTCGCAGGCGAGGCCGGCAAGGGCTCATCGATATCTTCAGGAATGAAACCACCGGTCTGGCGTTTCCATAGGCGCGCGAACAAGCCGTCTTGTTCGACCAGTTCGTCCGGCCTGCCCTCCTCCACGATGCGCCCGTGATCGATCACGACGATCCGGTCCATTCTGGCGATGGTCGACAGCCGGTGGGCGATGGCGATCACCGTCTTTCCCTCCATGACGAGGTTGAGCCTTTCCTGGATGGCGGCTTCGGATTCGCTGTCGAGGGCGGAGGTCGCCTCGTCGAGCACCAGGATCGGCGCGTCCTTCAGGAGAACGCGGGCGATGGCTACGCGCTGGCGCTGGCCGCCTGACAGTTTGATGCCGCGGTCGCCGACGAAGGCCTCGTAGCCCTTGCGGCCTTCGCCGTCGGAAAGATCGGCGATGAAGACATCGGCACTCGCCATCTTCGCCACCGCTTCGATCTCGTCCTTCGTCGCCTCCGGCCGGCCGTAACGGATATTGTCGCCGACCGAACGGTGCAGCAGCGCGACGTCCTGCGCGATGACCCCGATGGCGCGGCGAAGGCTCGCCTGGGTGACGGCGCGGATATCCTGCCCGTCGATGAAGATCGCACCATCCTCTATGTCGTAAAAACGCAGCAGCAGGCTCACCAGCGTCGTCTTACCGGCACCGGAGAGGCCGACGAGCCCTACCTTTTCGCCGGGCCGAACCGTCAGCGACAGGTCATCGATAACAGGCTTGCCGGACTTGTAGGCGAAGCGGACATTTTCGAAACGGATTTCACCACGCTCGACCACGAGGTTCTTCGCATCCGTCCGGTCGATGATAGTGGGCGGTGTCGTCATAACAGGCATGGCATCCTTGATCGTGCCGATCGCCTGGAAGATCTGTTGGCCCATTTGCAGGAAGGTGAAGGTGTGGCCGGACAGCCGTTGGAGGACATAGACGGCGCCGGTAAATTCGCCGATCGTCACGAACCCCTCGACGAGGCCGGTAAAGCCGATCGACAGAACGGATAGCCAGTGCAGCACGTTGAGGACGACGACCGTCAGCTCAGCTGTGCGATAAATGCGTTGTTCGCTTTGCTGCGTCTCGATCGACTTGCCGATAATACCGCGGATGGTGCCCGCCTCGCTTTCTTCGGCGGCGAACTGCTTGACCATCTGCATGTTGGTGTAGAGATCGGTGATGGCGCCGGCGATCAGGCTGCGCCGCTTGGCGGAGCGGCGAGCGCGCTCGGTAAAGATCGGTGCCAGCCTGACGGCGAGCAGGACGTTGAGCGTGATCCAGATGACGGTCGGCACGGCGAGTTGCCAGGACAAGGCGCTGAGTAGGATTACGGAGCCCACCATCTGCATCAGGAAGCGTGGAATGGACTGGAAGGCGGAAATGAGTTGCTGCTGGACAGCAGAGGCCACCTGCTGCAGGCGCGAGGCGACCTGGCCGGCGTAGAGATCATGGAAGAAGCCGAGATCCTGCCGCTCCACCGCCTTGTGGCCCTGCCACTGGATGGCGGCCGGCATGCCGATGCCGAGCGTATGCGAAGTCAGCGTGTTGACGAGGAACGAGGCGATCGGGATGGCCGGAAAGAGCAGCAGGCCGAGGAAGGTCAGCAGCGGCCATTCACTCGCCAGGAAAGCGGATGCACCCTGTTGCGTAACACCGTCGACGATGACCGACAGCCCCCAGACAATGCTTAGATTCATGGCCTCGTTCGCCATGGTGCAAAGCGTCACCACAATCAGCACGCCGCGAAACATCGAGATGAAATGCAGGAGCACTGCCACCGGCCCCTTGGACGGCAGTGGCCGGTAGGGAATATCGAGCGGCCGGATCAGGCTTTCGAAAGGACGATAGATCGCATCTGAAATCGACATGGGCCACTCGGATTAAAATCGGGAGGAGGCGTGGACTCAGCTACGCAAGGTCGCAGAAAACCATCTCCAGACTGCAATCTCAATTATAAATTTCAGAAAATCTATGAAAGGGGCGTTGCCGCGAGAGCCCGGTCCACGGCAAGTCGATCGTTTTCAAATCCGGACGGACATCATTCGGCTCGGGCCAGGGCTGCGGCCTGTTCCAGCGAGATCTTCCTAACCAGGGGGTCGGCATGACGGTGGGCGAGCCGCCAATCTGATCCATGCCGGCGATAGACCTGAGTGACGCGCAGCGACCAGTTCTGGTCCGGCAGGCCGCCTACCTCACCATGCTGGCGCTCGATCATCACCAATACGATCAGGTCGCCGCTGACATAGGACTTTTCCACCTCCAGGGTTCCGCCGCCATTGCGGAAGAACCGGGCGAGCTCGGCCAGACGCTCCGGACTGTCGTCGAAGCCATGGCTCGCCGGACCACCGAAGGGCTGCATCAGGGTGAAATCGTCATCGAGCCGGATGAGGCTCGCCCACCGTGTCATGTCGCCGGCCATGAAAGCCGCCGCCTGTTGTTCTGTGCGGCTGATGATGTCTGGCAATGCCTGATCGGATGTCGGGGCGGCATGCGCGACGCGCCCTGTCGCGGCGATCGCCATTGCCAGAGCGGCTCGACGGGAAATGCTTTTGGACTCGCGCACGGGCTCATCGTCGCCAAGCGATGTTTTATTCTTAAATGGGGACATGGGGTCTTCCTGTCGGTGGCTGCCGTTGGATGGTCGTTATCTCCCACTTTCAGGGTAATGAATCCAATGATATGATTTCAGCAATATGCTGAACCACATTGATCTATCCAGAATCGACCTCAACCTGCTCGTGCTGTTCGAGACTGTCATGGAGGAGCGCCATGTCGGGCGTTCGGGGCAGCGGTTGAACCTCTCGCCATCCGCGATCAGTCACGGCCTTAGCCGGCTGCGCATGCTGCTGGGTGACCCGCTTTTTCTTAAAACACCGAAGGGCGTCGTTCCGACAGATCGGGCCGAAGAACTTGCGGCACCCATCGCCGATATATTGGCGCGTGTTCGCAGCGTGGTGGCGACAGCGGAGCCATTCGATCCAGCCCACTCTCAGCGACGATTTACGATCGGCGCGCCGGATGGCGTTTCGTCTGTGTTTCTACCGCCATTGCTCGACCTGCTGGCCAAGTTCGCTCCCGGCATCGCAATCAGCATCCGGCAATTGCTGCCCAAACAGGGCGAGCCATCGCCTGATCTGGCTTGGCGCGATGCGCTAGCCGCGTTGGAAGCCCGTGACATGGACATTGCCATCATTCCTCAGGCCGAGTTTCCAATCCGCTTTGCAAGCCTGCTGCTCTACGAGGAGGATTTTGTCATCGCTGCCCGTCAGTGCCACCCTTTTCTGATAGATCAGACCCTGGCCACCTACTGCGCCGCGCAGCACCTTGTGGTCTCGCATCTGGGCGATACACATGGCTTTGTCGACAATCTGTTGGCCAGCCATGGATGCTCCAGGCGGGTGGCGCTGACGGTGCCGAACTTCATGCTCGCGCTCGCCGTGCTTGCGGAGACCGATTTTATCTCGGCCTTGCCACGCCGTTTCGTCGAAATGCATGCCGCGCGGTTCGGCGTCGTCAGCGTCAATCCTCCCCTGCCACTCGGACGCTTCGCCATAAACGCGACTGCGCCAAAGGCGGCAATACGTGACGAAGGCGTGGCCTGGCTGGTAAGACTCCTGCAGGCATCCATGGATAACGCGATAGATAAAACCCGAGCTCACAGCGGAAGTCGTCCGGCCCGGAGAAAGGCAGGCACTTGAGCCGCCGATAGCATAAGACCTGGCGCCTGGATCGCCCAATTGCGGTCATCGCGCGATTGAGGCAGGATGCCATCCTTGAACAGAGAGCAGGATCGAACCGACGCTCATGCTGACGGGCTCATGTCATTGCGGCAAGGCAAGCTGGACACTCGAAGGTGATCCGGGCTCGATCACCGCCTGCAACTGCACGCTCTGCCGACGCTACGGTACGCTATGGGCCTATGATTACGAAGGTGAGCGCATCGCTCTCACCGGTGAGACCGCCTCCTACGCCCGCGCCGACAGGGACGAGCCGTCTCTCGAAATATTGTTTTGCCCATCCTGCGCCTGTGTCTTGAGCTGGCGCGGCCTGCGGCTTCCAAAGGATGGCCGCCGGCGCATGGCCGTCAACATGCGGCTTGCGCCGCCGGATCTCGTTCAGCATCTGCCTATCGATCATTTCGACGGCCTGGACACGTTTGAAGACCTTCCATCCAAGGGGCGCTGCGTGCGCGATCTCTGGTTCTGAGCCGACTGCGAAGATCGCCACACGGCCGGATCGCGCCAGATGCGAGCCCTGGTAAAAGATCGTTCTGCGCAAGGCTACCTCAGCCGCGCCTGGCGGCCTCGATCGCCGCAATGTCGATCTTCCTCATGGTCATCATCGCGTCAAAAGCACGCTTTGCCTGGCCACCGCCTGCCGAGAGCGCTTCGGAGAGGACGCGCGGCGTAATCTGCCAGGACACTCCCCACTTGTCTTTGCACCAGCCGCACTCACTTTCCTGGCCACCATTGCCGACGATCGCGTTCCAATAGCGATCGGTTTCTTCCTGAGTGTCCGTTGCGATCTGAAATGAGAAGGCTTCGTTGTGTTTGAACGCAGGACCGCCGTTCAGGCCGATGCAAGGAATGCCCGCAACGGTGAATTCAACAACCAGGACGTCTCCCTGCTTGCCGTCAGGATAATCTCCCGGTGCCCGAATGACGGCACCCACGGCGCTATCGGGAAAAGTCGCGGCATAGAAGCGGGCAGCGGCCTCAGCATCTTTGTCGTACCATACGCAGATCGTGTTCTTTGCCATTGCGTGATCCTTTCGCTCTTCGTTTCAATTCCCAACTGAAATAAGAGGCAAGCCGTCTTTCTCCAGCCCAGTCCGAGCGATTTCACGCGGACGATTGCGCGGCGCTGCTAAATGGTCGAGGTCCCTGCGGTGACCGTTGCCACCGGTCGGGTTCGATGCGTGGACTTCGGGACAAGCGGGTATGAGGAGATGGCGGAACCGTGGGCACGGTTCCGCGCGTGCATATAGCATCGGCTGCATTCACTTTACCGGAATGCCGCCGACGCGACGCGGCTCTAAAACATATCCCGCCCGTCGCTGCGCGGGTCGCCGGCCACGCGGTGCGGCTCGTAGAGGCCGCTCAGCGCTTTGCGCCGCCACGGCCGGGCAATATCGCCGTGATTGTCGTCGATATCGGCGAGCGATATCGCGGCCGTTCCATCCGCAGGGCATTGCGCCGCCCACCGGCCACCGGGAGCGACAATCCCGGAAGAGGCCGGATCGGCTAAACCGGGATGTGCCAGTATGGAGAAACTCACCCAGTACCTGTTGCTCGCCGCATACCCCTGCACCTCGGCGGCGAAGGAGGTATCATTGGCCGACGTCCCCCCAGTGGACGAAAACAGCACGCAGTGGACATCGAGCCGCTCGTATTCGGTGAAAATTTGAGGAAAGTTGCACTCCATGCCGAGCGCACAGCCGAAGCGGATGCCGTCGACCTCGAAGGTCACGGGGATCGAACCCGGCGTGTACATGAAGGAGATCTTGGTGTTGGACAGCAGCCGCTCGTCGTAGCGCGTCACCAGTTCGCCGCGATCGGAGACGACATAAAGGCTGTTGTGCGGCCGGTGCGGCGGCGTCAGCGGATGCACCGAGCCGATGATCGCCCAGAGGCCGAGTTCGTGCGCCAGTTTGCGCGTTGTATCCAGCTCCTCACGCAACACGGCCCATTCGAACCGCCGCCAATCGGACGGCCCGATCTCTCTTGGCCCGATTTCCGACATGATGCGCTTGTTCGGCGATGATGTCGTTCCTTCGGGAAAGTGAATAAGCCGCGCCCCTGCCTCTCGCGCCTGCCGCATCAGCAGGCGCATCTCCTGTCCGCTCTGGCGAAGCTTGTCGGCATCGCGGGGATCGTCGGCATGGGTGGTCTGGGCCACGGCAAGACGCAAGCGCCTTGCCTCAGGCAGTGCATCGTTCGCCGACCTGGGAAGAACATGCATGCGGGCGGCGGTGTAGGATTCACCCGTCTTGGCGGCGCGCGCACGCACCCGCCGCTTGAAATTTCCATTCTCAGTCATATCAGGGCCTCTCACGTTCCGGACATCGTTCCCCAGCAACAGGCCCGAAACATCAGGACCAAGGATCACGACCCGAGACGAAAGTCCCTTTGCCTCCGGTTGAAGACCCTGCTGGGGAAGGTCCTGGGAGGTTCGGCGTTAGGCCACGCCGACACAAAGATGCCGAGGCGACCGCGATTCGTCAATTCGGGGAATGGCCGGGATAGGCCGGCGCCGAGGCTGCCTACTTCGGGCGGTCCACCTTATCCACGCGCCACGGCGGATCGGTGCGGTTCGATCCGGCGAAATAAGGGATGATGCGGTTACCGCCGGGGTCGAAAAGCTCCGCCTCGCGCCAGAGCCAGCTCTTATCCTCCGGTCCGGTGACGAAACGAAGACCGGCCTCGCTGAGACTGCCGACCGTCTCGTCCAGCTTCTCGCACTCGAAATACACCGTGGTGCCGCCACCGCCGCCTTCGCCCTGATGCAGGGAGAAGGTGCTGTCCCCGTCCGGGCAGACGAAGCGCGCATAGCGAGGACGGGCGTCGACGACGGGCTTGAGACCGAGAGCGCAGTAGAAGTTCCAGCCCGCATCGAGGTCAGGCATCGTAACGGTTACTTGATTCAGGCGCATGATCTATCTCCTCGGCTGAGTTCGCCCAAAACGGTGCGGCGGCTTGGCACCACGACATTCATAAAAACAAAGACCTGAAGCCGTCGCATGAATCAAATTCTAAGCGAGCAGTTTTAGTGTCATAGACACAAAACTCGTGTCAGACTGTGCAAGCCACGCACACGCCGGCGCACCGATCGAGAGGGCCGAAGCCATGCACAAGTTCACCGTAACAATCATTCGGGAAATCGAGGCCGACACTGCCGAGGAGGCCGCCTTGCTCCTGTATCAGGAACTATCAAGGGGACCGATCCCCGACCGCTACTCGGTCACCGACGAGACGAAGGCTGCCACGGAGGTGAAGCTGGACCGGCAAAAGGCAGACGACTTCGCTAGCATCGATCACACCGCCGACCCCGGCAACTGGTAAGCACCTGACGACCAGAAGAGATCCCTGCTTTGCGCCGGGAGCGCAAGTGCGGTAGTTGCAGATCCCGTTCGCCGGCGTAATGACGATGCAAACAGCCGTCCGTCGGGAATATCGCCAGCCAAGGAAAGTCCGTGACCTCACCAATCAAAATAGCCGTCGCCGGCGCGAATGGCCGCATGGGTCGTGCCATCCTGCCGCTGCTGGCGGCCGATCCGGATTTTGCGTTCGTCGGCGGCATCGGCCGCGAGGGCTCCGCAGGCGCCGGGCTGATTGACCGTTCGTCCGCGATTAAGGCCGCCGACGTGATCCTGGATTTCACGACGGGACGTGCTGCCGCCGAACTTGCCGGCCTGTGCGCTTCCGCCGGCGGACCTGCCCTGGTGATCGGGGCGACGGGTTTCGAGCCGGATGAGCTCGAACGGATCGCAGAGGCCGCCCGCGCGATTCCGATCCTGCGCTCCGGTAATTTCTCCATCGGCGTCAACATGCTGGTCGGCCTCGTCGCCCAGGCCGCCCGCGCCCTTCCCGCGAATGGCTGGGATATCGAAATCCTCGAAGCCCATCACAACAGGAAGATCGACGCGCCGTCGGGTACGGCGCTGATGCTTGGCGAAGCCGCCGCCGAGGGCCGTGGCGTTTCCCTCGCATCCGTCGAGCGGCGCGGGCGTGACGGCATCACCGGCGAGCGGCCGCCCGGTGAAATCGGCTTTGCCGTGTTGCGGGCCGGCGGGCTCGTCGGAGAACACAGCGTGCTCTTTGCCGCCGCCGAAGAAGTCGTGACGCTCTCGCATTCGGCTCTCGACCGCGGCATGTTCGCCCGCGGCGCGCTTGCCGCCGCCCGCTGGATCGCAGGACGCGCACCCGGCGAATACGCCATGGGGGATGTGCTGGGTCTGGCGTGAATAAGGAAACAGGCTCACAGCATATCGAGGATTGCCGAGGCGACGACGACCTCGGTTCCAGCCAATCCGACGGAGCAAAACAGCGTCGTATCGCCAGGCGATCCTCGCCCCGCCGCTTTCCCGGCCATGATATCTGCAAGGTCGGTCATACGGTGCTCATTGCCGGAGCCGGCCAGGAAAAAGGGCGAAGCATAGGTGCGCGTCTGTTCGGGAGAGTCCGTCGCGATCACGGCTGCGACATCGGCGATATCCAGGCCGAGTTCGTATCCCCCATGTGTTTTCGGGCCGACGGTGTTGACGTGCACGCCGGGCTTCAAATCCCTGGCATGAATGACGGGCGTTCGGCTCGTCGTCGCGCAGATGACGATGTCGGCACCATCAACGGCTTCAGAGGCGCTGCCGGCAGGCTCCACGTCAATACCTAAGGTGTGCTGCATCTCAGTTGCAAAGGCAGCGCGATTTTTCTCGTCGCGGCTATAGACGCGGGCGCGGTCCAGTTTTCGAACGGCGGCCGCTGCGGCAAGTTGGGTTCGCGCTTGCGCTCCGCTGCCGAGGATCCCGACGATGCTCGCGTCAGGCGGGCTGAGATGCCGGATGGCGAGCCCTCCGATCGCACCGGTTCTGAGATTGCCGAGACGCTCTCCGAGAATAATGCCCTTGAGCTTCGCGTCGTCGGCCGACCACACAGCGACGATCTGCGAATGCTCAGCCCCGTCGAATGTTTCATAGACCCGGAAGCCCGCAAGCGGTTTCTCGCCGAGGATGCCGCCGATGGTGAAGACGAGATCGCCTCGACCGGGAAACGAGACATGGTGCCGGGGTGGGGAGATCAGTCGATTGCCGGCCCTCGCGAGAAAAGCGGTCTCGAGCGCATCGATTGCGACCACCATCAGCGCGCTGCCGACCAGGTTCTCGTCTTTCAGAATTTTCGTCACGGCCAAACCTCCAGCCCATGCCGGCATGCTGCAACCCCAACCCCGCTTGAGGTCAATAGGTCAAGCAAACCGATATGCGCTGAAACATCGGCGTGAGACCTAACCGACCAGACGGCGAGCCATCATGACGTCGTCGATCTCCCTGCCCTCCTCCAGAACCCCGCCGGGAATCCTGCCGATCTCGGAGAAGCCTTCCCGCTGATAGAAGCGTACTGCCGCCGGGTTTTCTGCGCTGACGAAGAGTTCCAGCTGCAAGATGCCGATATCGCGCGCGTGATCGGCTACCGCGCCGAGCAGCTTGCCGGCAAGGCCCGTTCCGCGCAGGCTCCTTCTGACGTAAACCATGATGATCGTCGCGCGATGGGCCATCTTGCTCGACCGCTGCCGAACTAGGCCGGTTATGCCGACGGGTTCGCCATCCTGAAAGGCGATGAAAACCGGCTCATTCAGGCGATTGCGCCACTCCTCGAGAGAAAGAGCCTCCCAGTCCTCGTAGCGGCTTGCAAAGAGAGACGGTTCGGTGCGAAGCGCTTCCAGACGGATGCGCCGGAAAGCCTCCACTTCGTCTGCCCTGACATGCCTGATCGTCGTGCCGCTTCCATCCATCGGGACCTCCTGCGAGATGAGAGGTACTGTCAATACAGATGGCCTCAGCCGATGCAACCGGTGTCAGGAAGCTTCGTAGTTCAGCACATGCTCGAAGTGACGAGATCGAACGGAAATCCGTCGTCTCAGGCGCCGGTCACTGCGCCGGGCTCCCCAGCCGGCCACCCTTCCGGACGACCGGTTCGCCGGGCGGGCCGACCACCGATTGATCGGTCGGCCTCGCTGCCGGTTCGCCAGTTGGCCCGACCACCGGTTCACGGGCTGGCCCGTCGACCGGCTGGCCGGTGGATCGGACGACCAGGGGATCGGCTGGCTGGACGGCGGATTGATCGGTTGTTGGCCCGGGCACCGGCTTCCCGGTTGCCCCCGGCACCGGCTGGCCGGTTCCCGCGTTCAGGGGCTCACCGGTTGGTCGGGCCGCTGATTGCTCGGTTGGCCCGGCAACTGGCTCATCAATTGAGTCGGCCACCGATTGATCGGCTGGCTTGTCGATCGTGAACGGTACAACTTCACGGATGATGAAGAGAAGAACTATCCCGACCAACGTGCACGTCAGCGCGTAGAGAAGGAAATATTTCAGTGCATATCCCTCGCTGATTGGCAGCACCAACTTGACAATGGTGCAAATGATATTTCCGCATCATTGAACGATACTTGAAGGGAAGGCAATCATTTTCAACAAGCGCCCCGAAATTTCAAAAATGCACAGAACGGGATAAGGTAGTTATTGTAGATATTTAGGAAGCACCTCCCCGATGCTCACTTTGTCTTGAGGTCTCGGCAAGCCCAGGGAAGGCCTCGGAACCCAGATCCGAGATCTGTCAGGCGAAGACAGCCTCGGCGATATGGGCTAGATTGCGTGTGCCGGCAGCCTGCTTTCGAGGGTGAGGCCCTCCAGGATCGGTAGCGGCAGGGGGATCCGCATGACGGCAATTGCATCTCTGTTTCAGGAAGCAGCCCGCCTTGCGGCAGGATTCCGGCAGGCAGCGCCCGCCCGCCATATGCCCACCCACGACTACGCAGCCTCGCTTGCCTGTTTCGAAGAGCCGCTGCCGGCTGCCGGTTCCGATATGCTTGATGTCATCAGGCGTCTCTCGGACGGCGCCGAACCCGGGCTTCATGCAACCACTGGGCCGCGCTTTTTCGGCTGGGTCATCGGCGGCTCCCATCCGGTCGGCGTCGCGGCCGATTTCCTCACCAGCGCCTGGGGCCAGAATGCCGGAAACCATGTCGCCGCCCCGGCCGCGGCCGCCGTCGAGACCGTCGCGGCAAGATGGCTTCTCGATCTCCTGAAGCTGCCGGCCGAAAGCTCGGTCGGCTTCGTCACTGGCGCAACGGTGGCGAACTTTACCTGCCTTGCCGCCGCCCGCGGCGAGGTGCTGCGCCAGGTGGGCTGGGATGCCGATGCAAAGGGCCTGTTCGGAGCGCCTGAGATTACCGTGCTGATCGGCGACGACGCCCACACGACCGTCTTCTCCGCGCTTCAGTTCCTCGGCCTCGGGCATGATCGCGTGCTGCGCCTGCCCACCGACGCGATGGGACGGATAGACCCGGCCGCGCTGGTGGGCACGCTCGATACTGTCTCTGGACCCGTCATCGCCGTTCTCCAGGCGGGGCAGATCAATACTGGCGCCTTCGACGATTTCGCCGCCATCATCCCGCTGTTGAAGGCGAAAGGCGCCTGGGTGCATATCGATGGCGCCTTTGGCCTCTGGGCGCAGGCATCAGCGAAGACCAGCCACCTCAGCCGCGGCATCGAAGCGGCCGACAGCTGGGCGACCGACGGCCACAAGTGGCTGCAGACGCCCTATGATTGCGGCTATGCCATCGTCCGCAACGAGCTCGCCCATCGCCGCGCCATGACGATCGCCGCGAGCTACCTTCCGCTCGCCGGCGAAGGCGAACGCGATCCCTCGCACTACGTGCCCGAGCTTTCGAGACGGGCCCGCGGCTTTGCTACCTGGGCGATGCTGAAACATCTCGGCCGCGACGGCATCGCCGCCTTGATCGACCAGTGCTGCGCCTCAGCGCGGCTCGTGGCCGATCTCCTGTCGCAACAACCGGGCATCACCATCCTGAACGAGGTGACGCTGAACCAGCTCGTCATCCGCTTCGGAGCCGACCGGCCCTCCGAAGAAGGCGACGCGTTGACCCGAAAGACGATCGAAAAGATCCAAGCTGACGGCATGATCTTCGCCGGCGGCGCCAAATGGCGCGGCCGTGATATCCTGCGTCTCTCTGTCACCAATTTCCAAACGACGTCAGATGAGGCCCAACTCGCCGCCCAAAGCATCATCGCCGCGTTCAAGAGTGTGAGCGGCGGCTGACGCAACGCGCGACAGAGAAGGCGATCCTTCCGTCGACCCCACCGGCCGCGGGGGCCGCCCGTATTCCGTCGATTGCCCCTTGGTTCGCTCGTGCGCGGAATTGTGCTATTGCGGGCCTCGCTCGCCTCAAGAGAGATCGAAACGTGAAAAACGTCCTGTTCGTCTGCAGTCAGAACAAACTTCGCAGCCCGACGGCCGAACAGGTCTTCGCAGGCTGGCCGGAGATCGAGGTCTCCTCGGCCGGCACCAACAACGATGCCGAAAACCCACTATCGAACGAACTGATCGAATGGGCCGATATCGTCTTCGTCATGGAGAAGGCTCACCGTGCGAAAGTTCAGGGCAAGTACCGGTCAGCTATCAAGGACAAGCGGTTGATCTGCCTTCATATTCCTGACGATTACGATTTCATGGATCCCGCGCTCGTGCAGCTGCTGAAGGCAAAGGTGCCTCGGCATCTCTAAGCTCGGTCATGCGACCGTAAAATCGCCGCCCCGAACAAGAAGGCGCGCGTGCCAATGGTGGCAACTTGCGCCGAGCTGCGGGGCGATGGTCAAACTTGTTGAGAGGCATATTCCGGAAACTCGGCCGCACCGCGACTTAGGGCTTTCACCATCAGCAGGCCGTCGTCGAAGTAGCCATTTCTCGCGTAGAACTGGTGCGTACGCTCCCTTCCCAGAACCATGGCGATACGGACCACAGCGCATTCAGTCCGCTCCGCCTCCGCCTCGATCCACGCCATCATCTTGCTGCCGATGCCCTGACTGCGCACGGCGCTGTCTACCACCACATTGTCCGCCTCGATATACTTGCCGCACCACAACTGAGTGCCCGTCCAGAAACCCGACGCACCCACCATCCGTTCGTCGATGTATGCTGCTATGCAGCGGTAGTTGCTCTGTGCGAACATGGCTGAAAGTCGTTGGCAAACCACGGCCTGACTCAGGCGACTATTCTGGCTGTACAGCGGGAAAATTGCCATCGTCTGATCGAGGCCGACCAGCTCGCGGATGATCACTTCGTCGGACACAGCAGCCCCCTACCTCTCGGTCGCATGATAGTGCACGCGAACTCGGTCATGATCCATGGGTGTGAACCACTTACAGTAGACTGCCTGTCTTCCCATTGTAATCCGCTGCGCTTATAGCTCCCCGCCCGTTCCGATTGCACAAGGAGGAGAGCCATGAACGCCAATGATGTCGCCGCCCATTGGGAGAGCAATGCCGAGACCTGGACGGTCTATAGCCGCGCCGGCTACGACAAATATCGCGACGCGCTGAACACGCCGGCCTTTCTGAAGATGCTGCCGCCGGTGGCAGGCCTTGCCGGGCTTGATCTCGGCTGCGGCGAAGGTTCCAACACCCGCGCCGTCGCCCGCCTCGGCGCCCGCATGATCGGTCTCGACATCGCCCCGACCTTCATTCGTTATGCCCGCGAGACCGAGACGCAAGCGCCTCTCGGTATCGACTACGTGCTCGGCGACGGCCAGGGCATCGATTTCCCGGAGGCGAGTTTCGATTTCGTCACCGCCTTCATGTCGATGATGGACATGGCCGATCAGCGCCAGGTGCTGGAAGGAATCCACCGCGTCCTGAAATCGGGCGGCTTCCTGCAGTTTTCGATCCTGCATCCCTGTTTCGTGCCGCCGACACGCCGCAATATCCGTGACGAGGCCGGCAAGCCCGTCGCGGTGGAGATCGCCGATTATTTCGACGAGAGCGACGGCCGGGTCGAGCGCTGGATCTTTTCCTCCATCCCCAAGGAAGAACGGGCGACGCTGACGCCGTTCGCCATTCCGCGTTTTCACCGGACGCTGTCGACCTGGGTGTCGATGATCGTCGAAGCGGGGTTGACGATCGAAGCTTTCGGCGAGCCCATGGCGTCAGTCGAGGTGGCGCTCGCCGAGCCAATGGTCGCCGACACCCGCATCGCGCCGATCTTCCTCCACATCAGGGCGCGCAAGGCGTAAGGCCTGTTTTCCCGCCGCCACCGAGGTTTGGAAGGAGGGTGAGTTCTCACCCGGGTTCTCACCCAACATCATCGTCGCACGGCGACCACCGAGCTGGCGCGATAGCGCGACAGCTGGACCCGGTTGGATTGGTTACCGCCGAACAGGTAGACGTACTGCCGGCGCTGGTCGATGTGATCGAACAGGCTCACATGAAAGCGCCGGCCGGTGCGGATCACCACGACATCCCCTCGCCTGGCGGAGCGGACACCGACCGGCTTGCCGAACTTCCTCCAGGACGCCGCCATGTTGGGGTTGGGCGGCGGTTGCCGCGAAGATCGCTTGGCGACAAAGGCCAGGAACGCCCCGCACCACGATACCCTGCGCGGATTGATGCTCAGGAAGGAGATGGAGCGTTCGTGCATGCTCTTGTACTTGGACGCCGTGCCGAGCATGTCCGCCTCACAAGGCACGGCAAGCGCCGTGAGGACGATGACGAGAATAACCTTCATAGTTACCCACCATTGTTTGTATAATGTTGAAATTCCGAAATGTGGCGAAGAATAAAACAGGCGCGGCAACGTAGATGCGAATTATGGCGTGATTTAGAAACAACTAATACTGGCATTTTGGCGGCCGAAATTTGTCCGAAGCGAGGCGCGGAGCTCCGTAGGCGAGCCCTCCCTTTGCGGCCCGACACGACCATCGCAAACCCCGTAAAACATATGTTTTGCTAGGCCGAAAGGCTGGAGTTTCACCATCCCAACCAGGTCCATTCAGACGAGATGGACGGCGTCCGCAATGCTTGAGCAGCAAACCCATTCGCCCAAGACTTGACGACAGTGCGCGGAATTAGCTCCTCACCTATACGAGCTATATTTCCGATGTCCGCCAATAATACTTCTACGTGATGGGAAATACATTGCGCCCGCCCAATTCATCAGCGAAAGCCGGAGGTTGCCCCTCCGGTTGCGGACGTGAACGAGTTTATGACAGCGGAGGCCGGCGTGGCGTGTCAACCTTGTGGTCGCACCGGTTCGGGCTGGCCTGTGACCGGGGCAGGATCAGCAGCAAGTGCCCTGGTTACCAGGAGTGCTGCTGCGAGAACAGGGACGACCGCCCAGTACGAAAAGCGGATGCCGAAGTGTTCGGCAACGAAACCGAGCAGTGGTGGCCCCGCGAAAAACACAAGGAACGTCGTCTGCGCGAGCGCTGCAACGTTGACGGGTGCGGGTCGATCCGTACGTCGGGCCGCAGCCGAGATGGCAAGCGGATAGACTGAAGAGCAGCCGATACCTGTCAGGCCAAAGCCTGCGAGTGCGACAACAGGGTGTGTCGCCGTCGCAACCATGACAACACCGATGGTCGCGATCCCGAGGAGGGTTATTACGACCGGGCGTGGATTGAAGCGGTCAATGACAGGGTCCATGCCGAGCCGTCCGATGGCGATGAACAGGGAGAAAATGGTCACGCCAAGCCCGCCGATGAAGGGTTCGACCGCGAATACGTCACGCATATAGATCGCCGACCAATCGACGCTTGCGCCTTCGGCGAGAAGTGGAGCTGCGCCTATCAGGCAAAGGGGCAGCAGCCCGATCGTCGGAAAAGCGATTGGCGGACTATCTCCCGGGTGCGCGTCCTGCCGCTGGGGCGCGTTCTCGATCCTGGAGAAAACGATCGACCCCGCAATCAAAACGGTGACGAGGATGATCAAGCTATGCAGTTCGATGGAGACGGCAGCCTGCCGCATGCCGGCGGCAACGAGGGCGGTGATGCAGAAGCCGAGGCTCCACATGCCGTGAGCCCGGCTCATGATGCGGTACCCAAGCAGCGCCTCACGGCGATCGGTTTCGATATTGGCGTTGATCTCGAACGCGCCGGTGAAAATGCCGGCAATGAAGAACAATGGCACCGCTAGGAGAGCTGAAGGCATCCAGGGGATCAGCGCGAAAAACAGCGCCGCACCGAAGACGGTGACGAAAGCCGTGGTGCGCGCACCGAGCCTCTCGATCAACCTCACCGAGAACGTCAACCCGCAGAGAACCCCGGAGGACATGACAGCGAGCAAAAGGCCCAGCTCTCCCTCGGTCAGGCTGAACTTGACCTGAAGATCGGGCAGCCGCGAAACAAACGCGCCTAAGGAAAGGGCCACGGCAAACTGGATGAAGAAAATGCGGTGGTGCGGCTTCATCTCGGCACTCTGCTCCGAATGGGGCGGGATATCGGCGGCATAACCGGACATTCCGACGAAATGGCGACTGGCTGAGAAACCCGCGATCTCAGGATTATCGACCACCGCTGCTGACATTCCCTGTCAGCATGATGCCGCCGCCGCTGATTTCACAATTCAATGCCGAGCAGCCGCTCCAATTGAAGGCTGCAAAATAAGTCGGGCCGAAGGGCCACCTTGTCAACGGCACCCGCAGAGAGCGCGACAAGGAGGTTCGAGGTTGCCCGCTCTCCGAATTGAACAGACCACGCTAAACCGGCTGAAGGAGGACGTGTCGCTTCTTGCCGACCGAGAGCCGGATCACCCCGTCCTGGACGTCGGAGTCGCCAAGCCGCATTGCCTCGTCTTTGACGCTGCCGCCGTTCACCCGCACACCGCCGCCGACGATCAATCGGCGTGCTTCGCTTTTCGACTTGGCGAGCCCGGCAACGACCATGGCGTCAACGAGCGGAAAGGCACCGCGAAGGCTATGCGGGAGCCTGACCGTCGGAAGACCCGCCGGCACCTCGCCCGCTTCGAAGATGCGCCGGGAAGTTTCGGAAGCTTGTACTGCCGCATCGAGCCCGTGGCACAGCCTCGTGATCTGGTCGGCAAGGATCTTTTTCGCTTCGTTGATCTCGGAATCCCGAAGCACTTCGAGGCGTGCAATTTCGCCTAAGGGTAACTCGGTGAACAGCCTGAGGAAACGCCCCACATCGGTATCCCCGGTGTTTCTCCAAAATTGCCAGAACTCATAGGGCGACAGCCGATCGGCGTTGAGCCAAACCGCCCCTGAAACGCTCTTGCCCATCTTCGCGCCCGACGTCGTCGTTAGCAGCGGGGCAGTCAATCCAAACAGGGTGCGTCCACCGATCCGCCGTCCAAATTCGACGCCGCTGACAATATTGCCCCACTGGTCGGAGCCACCCAGTTGAAGCAGGCAGCCGCAGCTTTCTGCGAGGATATGGAAGTCGTAGGCCTGCATGACCATGTGG
This sequence comes from Rhizobium sp. CB2179, assembly GCF_057653455.1. Taxonomy (NCBI): domain Bacteria; kingdom Pseudomonadati; phylum Pseudomonadota; class Alphaproteobacteria; order Hyphomicrobiales; family Rhizobiaceae; genus Rhizobium; species Rhizobium sp. CB2179. The sequence continues at coordinate 2,514,065 of NZ_CM172781.1, forward strand.
TTGAATTCCAGCAATGACAGCGATTGCTCTCGTTCCAACCGTTGGCGCACACTCTCGATGTGAGCATCCGGTTGACTGAAAAATGCGGCCCGATATCGCGCAGGAAATCGAGGTAGTTGAGCCCGCCCAACCAGTCGGAATTGTTGACCATGACAGCATCGGTCGGGTTGTCCCCGAAAGCGAGGAACCGCTCGAAGACACGCCGGATGCCGATCAGGTTTTTCGTGATCTGCTCTTGATTGAGAAGGGGACGCTACGTGTCGCGGAAGCTCGGATCGCCCAGGCGGCTTGTCGCGCCGCCGAGCAAAGCGATGGGTTTGTTACCGGTCTTCTGGAACCACCGCAGCATCATGATCGGAATGAGATGCCCGACATGCAGGCTGTCGGCGGTAAGATCGAAGCCGTTATAGGCCGTGCCGGCCCCTGAACAAAGCCAGCTGTCTAGTGCTGCCAAGTCGGTGCATTGATGCAGGAAGCCGCGCTCGCTCAAAGTGCGAAGAAAGTCGGACTAGGTCCGGTGGGCTGAGGGGATAGTATCACGAGGGTCTCCATTTGGGCCGATGAGGCCGGAGACCATCTGTTGACACACGTGCCGCCGACCGTGCGGCGTCTCAAGTGTCAGGAATATGACCTTGGGCCGCTCTATGGGAGCAGCGTGTAATACAAGCTCGAAAGGTTCAGGGCGCAGGTCATGTATTCTTTTTATCATGCGACAGCGCAATCACTAGGGGATGCGAACTGGCGATATTTGAACGGATCGCAACGCCCCTCCCATCTCCGCATCTGTCCCTCACAAAAAATTCGCACCCGCATCAATTTGCTTGCCGTTCTGCAATGCGGCATATGTTTGTTCTCATAGGCAAGTGGCATGAGCGGGGAACCATGACGTCGACGCATATGGATAAGACGGGGGATGGCGCCGGCGGGAAGGGCTTTGTCGGACTGGTCATCGGCGCGGTCGGCGTCGTCTATGGCGATATCGGCACCAGCCCGCTCTATGCCTTTCGCGAGGCGCTGAGGCCGTTTGCCGCCGATGGCGTGCATGAGGCCGAGGTCATCGGTCTGATTTCGCTGATGGTCTGGACGCTGACGATCATCGTGACCTTCAAATATGTGCTCTTCCTTCTCAGGGCAGACAATGACGGCGAAGGCGGCGCGCTTTCGCTCCTCGCCCTCCTGATGAAGAAGATGGGACGAAACGTGCCGGTGCTCTTTTTCGCCGGCCTGATCGGCGCCGCCCTCTTCATCGGCGATGCGATGATCACGCCTGCCTTGTCGGTCATGTCGGCGCTCGAAGGCCTGAAACTGATCACACCCGCCTTTGCCGAATACGTCCCGCTTGCATCGGCGGCAATCATGATCGTTCTGTTTGCCGTCCAGTCGAGGGGAACGGCCGCCGTTTCCAAGCTTTTCGGGCCGATCACGGTGTTGTGGTTTCTAGCCATGGCGGCCGGCGGCCTGATCCATATCGGCGACGACTGGAGGATCCTGGCCGCGCTCAATCCGGCCAATGCATTCCTGTTCCTCACCCATGCCGGCAGCGTCGGCCTCATCGTGCTCGGTGCCGTTTTTCTGACGGTGACGGGTGCCGAGGCGCTCTATGCCGATCTCGGGCATTTCGGACGCCGCCCGATCCAAATGGCATGGTTCGTGCTTGTCTTTCCCGCATTGCTGCTGAATTACCTCGGGCAAGGCGCGCTGGTTCTCGCCCATCCCGAAACGGCAGGCAACCCGTTCTTTCTGATGTATCCCGACTGGGCCTTGCCGCCGATGGTTCTCCTGGCGACGATGGCAACGATCATCGCCAGCCAGGCGGTGATCACAGGCGCATTTTCGCTGTCCCGCTCGGCGGTTCACCTCGGCTTCCTGCCGAGGCTCAGGATCAAGTTCACGTCGGAGACCAACACCGGCCAGATCTACGTGCCGGCCGTCAATCTTCTCCTGCTGGTCGGCGTGCTGATGCTGATCTTTTCCTTCGGCGACTCCGAGTCGCTGGCGACCGCCTACGGCATCTCCGTGACGGGAACCATGGTCATCTCGACCATGCTGGTCTTCCAGTTCCTTCGGGTCGTCTGGGGCTACTCCCTCGTGCTCGCCGCCGCCTGGCTGCTGCCGCTCTTCACCATCGAAGTCATGTTCCTGGCGGCCAATCTGCTGAAGATCTACGATGGCGGCTGGGTTCCGGTCGCCCTTGCGCTGGCGATCATGATCCTGATGTGGACATGGACCCGAGGCCAGGCCTATCTGAAGAGACTGCGGGCCAACAACGAGATCCCGCTCGATTCCTTCATCAGGTCGATCGAGCGAAAGTCGGACCATTCGCCGGTCACCGTTCCGGGAACGGCAGTCTTCCTGACCAGCGTCCCGGATCGGACGCCGAACGTTCTGCTCCACAATCTCAAGCACAACCACGTGCTCCACGAACAGAACGTCATCCTGACCGTCTGGACCGAGGACGAACCTTATGTTCCCGACAGCCGCCGCATCAAGATCAGCCAACTCTCGCCGCGTTTCGTCCGCCTCGACATCACCTTCGGCTTCATGGACGACCCTGACGTCACCAGGGCATTGGCTCTTTGCCGGGAGGGCGGCTTCAAGTTCGAGATCATGAGGACCTCCTTCTATCTCGGCCGCCGGAACCTCGTCAGGACGCCGAACACCGGGTTGCCCGCCTGGCAGGAGCGCATATTCATGGCGCTGGAAGGCTTGGCGATTGACCCTTCCGACTATTTCAACCTGCCCTCCAACCGCGTCGTCGAACTCGGCGAACAAATCGCCATTTAGGGTAGGACGCCACCCGGCGGCGACATCAGGATCGCGCAGGTATCAGTCTAGATATCGCAATGCGTTGACGATGAAGCCGAAGGCGCAAAGCGCTGAACCTCACGCCTTGGCTGAGATCGCGCTCAGTTCCTCGAGATCGAGATCCCGTTCCAGCTCGTCTAATGTTTCGTCGTCGATGTCGCCGGCGCGATGGAGGCGAATGAGCTCCCGGCGTCCAGTGGCAACGGCTTCGAGAACGACGTCGAAATGAGCATGGAGCACCGGTACGTAATGCTCCGTTCTCTCGGCATAGTCGACGATCGCTGTGGCCCTGCGCTGATAGCGCTCCAGCAATTGCGGGTGAATGAGCGTTCCCTCTGCGTCATATGCCAGGTTTTTGACGATCCCGAGTTGCACCTGTGCCATGGCGGCTTCGGCCTGGCTCATGGTGAGGCGCGCTCTTTCCGTCTCCGGTGCCAGCCGCGCCCAGGCAATCACCCGCCCCAATGTCGTGCCCTGCACCAGCACGGTTCCGAGAATGACGGCGAAGGATGTGGCAAGGATGAAGTCACGGCCCGGGAACCCCTCGGGCAGGCTGAGCGCCAGGGCGAGCGTGATCACGCCGCGCACACCTGCCCAGCTGAGAACCGTCGCGCCGCCGACGCCGAGCGGCTGAGCTCGCGTCACCCCCAGGGCCGCACAGAACTTGATGATGAGATCGGAGGCGAAAACCCAGGCAAACCGCGCCACCACCAGCGTGAGGAGGATCGCCAGCATCGCTAGTCCCATCGTCGCGATCACGGTGGTTAAGCCGCCGCCGCGTTCGACGACATCCCGCAGCGACAACCCGATCAACGTGAAGACTGAAGCCTCCATCAGGAAGATCATCACGGTCCAGAACGACGTGCCGCGCATGCGCGTTGCGGCCGAAAATACGGTGTGCTGGTGCCAGGACGCGATCAGGCCGGTGGTGACGGTGGCGATGACGCCGGAAACATGCAGCAGCTCTCCGAGCAGATAGGAAATCCAGGCAAGCAGCACCGTGGCTGCGATGATCAGATATTCGTCGCCGAGACGCCGGACGAGCTTGACCCATGCCGTTCCCACAACGACGCCGACGACGGCGCCGCCGAGCGCCAGCACAAAGAAGCTGCCGACCGCCTCCCCCGCGCTGAAGGCTCCGGTTGCGACGGCAGCAACGGCAAAACGGAAAAGAACCAGCCCGCTCGCATCGTTGAGCAGGCTCTCGCCTTCCAAAAGAATCTGCAGCCGCCGCGGCAACCTGACGCGCTCGAGCACGGCGCGCGCCGAGACCGCGTCCGGCGGTGCAACGATCGCACCAAGGGCTGCGCAGGCGGCCCAGGGAAGCGATGGAAAGATAAGATGGGCCACGACGGCGACCACCGCGCAGGTGAACAACACAGCGCCGACTGCGAGCGAGGCGATGCCGATCATATGGCGCCGCAACCGCGCCAGCGCGATGGCCCAGGCGCCGTCCATCAGGAGTGGCGGCAGGAAGATGACGAGCACCAGCTCCGGATCGACTGATATCGCCGGCAACCCCGGCACGAACGCCAGCAAGGCGCCACCCGTCAGCAGCGCGACGGACGGCGGCAGTCCGAGCCGGTGGGCGGCATAGTGCAGCGCGATGATCGCAAGAAACATCGCGATGACGAGCTCGAATAAGTGGGTTGGTTCCATATGCCTCTGCCCCGGCTCGGAAACGAATTTTGGATGCCTACTGCATATTTCAAAGCGGAATCGATTCAAGGACAAAATTATCCAGCAATTCAACGCGTTACAGCAGTCTTTGCGCGATTGAATCGACGAGACGCCTTTGAGCAACCGTCCACTTGCTAACATCGGCAGAATACGCTTTCTCGTCAATACGTTGCGCGAACTGGAATGGCCACTTCGAACCCAGCTACCGGCTCTGCGGGCATCTGATGCCGATGATCTCGTTGGCGCCGATCATTGCCTGGATTTAATTGGAATTTTCCGCGCATCCTCCTTAAATCCTGCGTCTTGAGGCAAAGGAAGACAGATGAAGAGGCGAACCCTTGTGCTTGGAGGTGCGGCCATTGTCGCATCATCCGTGGCTGCGGTGGCGATCTGGCCACGGCGGCATGTCGTTGTTGCCGCCAGGACATTCGACTGGAAGGGAACGGATTTCGTGAGCGGCGGCACGAAATCGGTTACCTTGGAAAAGCTGCCCGAGCCGCTCTTCCGCAGCCGTCCGAATTGCGTCGTGACCGTCGCCCAGACCCTTGGCCCCTGCCATGTTAACAATGTCCTGGCTCGTCAGGACATCTCGGAAGGAAAGGCCGGGCTGCCTTTGCGGTTGGCCGTTCGGATCGTCCACGCAGCCGATTGCCGGCCGGTCGAAAATGCCGATATCGAAATCTGGCATACCGATCACCGCGGCATCTATTCCGGCCGCGAGGCTGCGGAGATGTGCACCTTCGGCGATGCCGAGGCCATCAGCGGGCTTGCCTTCCGCGGGCGCCAACTGACGGATGCCAAGGGGCAGGCAAGTTTTTTGACGGCCTATCCCGGATGGTACCAGGGCCGCACGCCGCATGTTCATTGCCGTATCCTCGTCGAGGGCAAGGAGCTTCTCGTCAGCCAGATCTATTTCGATGATGTGCTGAGCGATATCATCTATGGCGAGCATCCGGACTATATTGGACGCCCTGCCCGCGATACGCGCAACGACGAGGACGGCCTCATCCCGGAGGATGCGGCCGACCACATCTTCGATTTCGAAAAGCTCGATAGCGGCGTGCTATCCGCCACCATCACCATCGGCCTCTCTGCCTGAGCGCGGCAGCGGCGGGGTTGCGCAGCCTCGATCACGACGACCTCTCCGGCCGTGGAACCCGACACGAGGAAAGCGTCAAGGTCGGCATGTCGGTCGGGGGACTATATGCCCGCATACCATTCATATCCGCGATCCTCCCAGAAGCCGCCATTGCCGCCGTAGAGCTGGCCGAGATCGGCGACGGCTTCGATGCCGGTCAGGTATTTTGCCTGCTTGTAGCCGAGCTGGCGCTCGACCCGGAGCCTCAGAGGCGCGCCATGGGCGACTTCGAGATCGCGACCGTTCATGGTGTGGGCAAGGATCGTCTGGGGGTGGAACGCATCGACGAGATCGAGGCTTTCATAATACCAGCCGCTGCCGTCGAGCGTCTTTTCATATTCGTCGGCGCAGTGGAAGACGATGTAGCGGGCTTCGGGTTTCAGGCCCGCCGTCTGCAGCAGCGCACCGAGCGGCAGGCCGGTCCATTTGCCGATCGCGCTCCAGCCCTCGACGCAGTCATGCCTGGTGATCTGCGTGCGGGCCGACAGGGCTTTCAGCTCGGCCAGCGACAATTGCATCGGCTTGTCGACCAGCCCGCCGACCTCGAGCTTCCAGCTCGAAAATTGCTGGTTCATCCAGTCGATATAGCGGGCATTATCAGGCATGCTCGTGCCGTTGGCGCGGAAGGTCGGCGAGATATCGGCTTCGGTGAACTCGCGGGCGAGTGCGTCGTCACCGAGCAGGAAGCGCTGCGTCTTCATGCTGAAGCCTTCGGCGATCTTGAGCACCGATTTCGTCCGATCGTTTTCGACGAGGGCATCGCAGCCGGCGAGCCCCAGCGCCGATGCCGTCATGGTCGCGCCGATCAGGAAGCGGCGTCTGGTGATGATGCGGCTCATGACTTTCCTCCCTGCCCGATGTCGTAATAGCCTGTGACCATCGAGCGCAGATTGTTGAACACGCCCGAAACCAGCACCATCGCCACATGCACCGCGACGAAGGCGACGAGCGAGAAGGCGGTCAGGAAATGCAGCGTGCGGGCCGATTGCCGGCCGCCGAACAGATCGAGCAGCCAGGGGGCGACCGCGTTGAAGCCCGGCGACATGGTAAGCCCTGTCCCGATCATCAGCGGCAGCAGAACGAAGATCACGGCGACATAGGCGAGTTTCTGCAGCGTATTATAATGGCGTGCCTCGGCCCCCTTGGGAAAGCGCAGCCGGGCGTGACTGACGATCTCATGGCCGAGATGCGAAGGCTTCAGTTCTACGGCCGCCGGCAGCAGATCGCGGCGGAAATGCCGGCTGATAAAACCATAGGCGAGATAGATGAAGCCGTTGATGACGAACAGCCAGGCAAAGAAGAAATGCCAGCGCCGGCCCGATGCCAGATCCTGGTAGCTCGGCAAGGTCAGCCAGTTCGGAAAACCACGTACCGCAGCCTCGCCGTCGACATTCGAAACCCCGAGTATGCCCGTCGTGTCGAAGCTCAATCCGCCGATGCGCGTCACGCCCTTCAGCGCATCGCCTTCCTGTTCCGCTTCCATGGAAATAAAGGACGGATCGTTGTCGGCGCCGTACTGGCCCCAATAGAGCGCCGGATGGGCGTTGAATATCTGCAGGCCGCTGTACAGCAGCACCGTCATGCACAGCACGTTTACCCAGTGCGACAGGCGCACCAGCAGGCCATGGCGGTAGAAGAGCGTGCCTCCGCTCGCCATGCCGGTATCAGTCGTGGCCATGGTAATTCCTCCGGATCGATATGAAAGGTCTTCGCGAGAAAAGGACGCGGCCGCCGGCCAAATAGTTTCAGCGGCCGCGCCCAAAGCTTACTTCATCGCGTCGCAGGCCTTCGTCATCGTGTCCTTCTTCATCGTGTCCTTCTCCATGCCGGCGTTGTGCATGCAGTCGGCCTTGGTGCTGCCGGTCGCCATGGTGTCCTTCTTCATTGCGTCCTTCGACATTGCATCCTTGGACATCGCATCCTTCGACATCGTGTCGGTCTTCATGCTGTCTTTCTTCATGGCATCGCTGCTCTGGGCGCTGGCAGCACCGGCAAGCGACAGGCCGATGACGAAGCTGCAGGCGGCAAGGCTGGAAAGGATCTTGGTCATGAGGGTCTCCTCGGATCGATTGACATGTCCGCCGGCACCCGCCGACGGCTCACAGTCCTGAATTCGATCCCCTTGCGAAGACGGTTACAGCCTCACGCTTATGTGATAGCGCTAGAGCGCCGCGCGTCTTTTCGAAACGCGCAAAGGACGCTGTACACTTTGAATTGCCGCCGGAAGATTTTTGAACCCGCCTGTAACCAAAGCGTCATCCACCCGAATGATATTGCAGACGACATGACGAGCGCCCATTCGGAACAAGCACTGAAGATGTTGATGCTTCTTTCCCTAGACGGAGACGAGGCAGCCTATCGGCGTCTGCTCGTGACGTTGCGAACCCTGCTCGTCGGTTATTATGGCGGGCGGATCGGCACTACCGCGAAATCCGACACGGAAGATCTCGTGCAGGAGACGTTGCTGGCGCTGCATTCGCGCCGGGCGACCTATGACAGGGAGCGGCCGTTCACCGCGTGGTTCTTCTCGATTGCCCGCTACAAGCTGATCGACCACCACCGAAAGCATGGCGGCCGGTACAAGGCGGAAATGGAATTGGACGAGGAGATCGAAGACGACTTCAGGGAGGATGCGATTGCAGCGCGCATGGATGTCGAACGGTTGTTGAACGGCCTGCCGCAGCACCAGCAGGAACTGATCCGTCAGATCAAGCTCGAGGGGCAGTCGGTGGCCGATACGGCAAGCCGCACCGGACAGTCGGAATCGGCGGTCAAGGTTGGCGTACACAGAGGTATCAAGGCGCTGGCGGCAAGATTGCGAGGTGGGATGTGAGAGAGACTGAGGACGTGATCGACAGCCTTGTCCGGGATCTGAAGCCGGTGCCGAGACATGCGCTCGAACGCCGCTTCGCGCTCGCCATCCTGCCGGCCTTAGCAGTCTCGCTGCTGCTGATGCTTATCGTCCTCGGCCTTCGCACCGACATGGCGCAGGCGCTGATGCTGCCGGTCTTCTGGATTAAGTCCGCCTACAATGCCCTGCTTGCAATCGCCGCCTTCGCAGCCGTTTACCGCCTGTCCCGGCCGGATGGCTCGGAGGGGCGCTTTTTCGGGATTGCCGCGGCCATCATACTCGCCCTCGCCGTCATGGCGGCCGTCCAGCTCGCTTTGTCGCCGGCCGCAAGCTATCCCGTGCTGGTGCTTGGCTCCTCCGCCCTGCATTGCCCGCTGCTGATCTTTGCCTTTGCCATGCCGATCCTGATCGCAAATACCTGGGTTCTCCGTGGCGGCGCCCCGAGCAACCTCGGCATCGCAGGCTTCATCGCCGGCATTGCCGCCGGCGCATCCGGCGCCTGGGTCTATTCCTGGTTCTGCACGGAAAACGGCCTGCCCTTCGTCACCCTCTGGTATTCGCTTGGCATCCTTTTGACCGGCGCAATCGGCGCGCTGCTCGGCCCCCGCCTCCTGCGCTGGTAGCACCGGCTGTTTGCGGCACTGCGCCACTAATCCTTCATCCGGCATGAAACCAGATGCAGCATTCCTGCGTACTAGTCGGGGGATGAGTATTGCGTACCCCCTTGGATCGGAAAACACACGCAGCAAGGAATGACGGCATGGTCAGGAACGAAGGCGTAGCCCACCTCACCCGGCAGTCCGCGGAACAGGGGCTGGCCAGGCTGATGATGAGGCTGCCTGCGACGCGGGCAACGATCAGAGCAGTTGCGGCGAGCCAGCCCCATTTTTATGAATTGTGCGGCGCCTACGGCGAAGCCTGCACCGTCCTCGATCGCATGCGCCGGGATAGATCGGCCGATCCCGCAGTCATCACCGAATACGAGATCATCTGCGCGGAAATCGAAGTCGACGTCATCAGGATCCTGCTCGGCGATCAATGAGACTTCGCAAGGGCTGGGCGGACTGCCGCCGCGATGATGCAAGCCGTTTGCTGCCGGCGTCCCTATCAGATCAGCAGGTCATCGACATGGATGGAGATGCTCAGTGTATCCGTGTCGAAATGTAGCGAAGTCCCATCGGAGATCTTGTAGTGGAAGGTGTCGCTCACCTCTCCGCTAAGCCCGGCGAGCTTCGCCGCGTCGACCGTATAGCTATAGTCGCCATCACCGTCGACATGGATGGTGCCGTATTGGCCGGTCAGCGTCACGCCGTCCTTGTTGACGAACTCGCCCTCGAAGCGGCGAAGCAGCAGGGTTCCATTGGCCGAGCTGTCGTTTTCGAGGAGATTGCCGTAATGGGCGGCGTCCAGGTCGGAGGTGATTTTCAGGCTGTCATGGGTTGCGACAAGCGCAGGCGCCGTGTCCGTGTGCGTCACATCGCCGACCGCGAGACTATCGCTGCTCGCAAGCATCGTCGCCTGGGCCTCGTTGAGCGTCGTGTTGTTGCTGACGGGAAAGGTGTTCGCGGCGATGATGGCAGGCGATATGCTGTAGGGCGTGACATCGCTGGCGATGACATTGTCGTGGAAGGAGCCGGATGCCGGTCTGTCGACCTTCAGCGCCGCTGAGGACAGGTCATCGAAAACGTTGCCGTAGATATTGATATCTACGCGAACGTAACTGGTCGTGCCGGCGGCACTGATCGCCACGCCCCATACGCCGTCATGGATGTAATTGCCCGATATATCATAGTCCCGCGTATTGCCCTGATCGCCGAGACCGATGGCATAGGACCAGCCGTAGCCGCCATAACCTGAAATATCGTTGTCGTGAATAGCGACGTTGGTGCCGGCTTGCGCGCCGATCCCAAATCCGCCACCGATGATCGCGTTGTCCTCGACCAAGGCATTTACGGGCCGAACGAGCGCGATTACGCCCTTCGGCGTAGCTGCGCCCGTCTGGTCAAGGTAATTGCCGCTGATCACAATATTGCTGCTGTCGTTCATCTGGACGGCATCTGCCGCGGTGCCGTGGGCATTGGTGACGGTGTTGTTGAGAAAATTGACGCCGTTGACTTTTTCGATCCAGACGCCATCGCCGTTGACGTCGTTGATCGTGCTGTTTTCGATGGTGATGTTCGAGCCGGTCCGGAAGGTGATCGATCCTGACTTGCCCGCCAGTCCGGTGTGATCGACCTCGACATTGCGGACCGTCCAGTTCGAAACAGAGCCGCCATAGATGGCCGCACCGCCGGTGTCGGAGATCTTGATGTTCTCGATGACGATGTTCGATGCATAGAGGCTGTGGATGCCGTCGTTGGGGCTATGGATGACCGGCGCATCGCCGACCCCGTAGCTGCCGATGGTGATCGGGGCATTCACTGTGCCGGAATATTTCAGGTCGAGCTGGTCGTTGAACACGCTTCCGGCGGCGAGCAGCACGCTGTCGCCCGGCTGCAGCTTCAGGTTTTCCACCGCCCAGAACGATGCAAACGGCGTGTCCTCGCTCGTTCCACTGTTGCCGTTGGAGCCTATTGCCGGATTCACATAATAGATTGCCATATCGCCTTGTTCTCGAATTGCCGCGCAGCCGTCTGGATCGGCTGCGACGCGTGGATCGGATGCGGTCGGGGCTAAAGGCCATGTTCAAGAAGGTCTTCGATATTGCCTTCACGGCGGTTGGCAGACCCTGTGGGCCTGCCTTGGTCCCGAGAAGCGCCTGGCGGTGGCTGCATCCTCGAGACTACAACTTATACGTAAACAATCTACACAACAACGACCGAAAGGTGAACGAACGGTATCGTACGCCTCGGCGACGAATGGTCGTGGGAGGAGCAGCGTCCTGTTTCAGGTCAGTCGCAAGCCAGAAAGGTTGAGGCCGTGTGGCATGCCCCTTACCCTCACCCGGCGGCAGCCGGATGAGAATCTGTGTTGGTTGTCAAGGGGGATTTGGGGTCCAGAGGCGATCCTGAGATAGAAGGCAGTTTGCCAGAACGAGCAATTTACGCATGACGGCGACCAAGATGACCTTCGCTGGTTTTCCTGCGGCTTTGAGTGTGTCTGCGAAACGAGCAAGGGTGGGATTGTAGCGACAGGCAGACAAGGCGGCCATGTAGAGCGCGCGCCGGGGTGCGGGCCTGCCGGCGCGGATGGAACGACGTCCGGTTCGGGCACCGCTGTCGTTAGCGATTGGGGCAAGCCCTGCCAGCATGGCGGCCTGCTTGCCCGAACAACTGCCCAACTCGTCCATGCCGGCCATCAATGCCAGGGCCGTGACGCGGCCGATGCCGGGAATGGAGGTGAGGATCTCGGCCTTGCGGTAGAGCTGCGGATCCTCGCCGACACGTCGCTCGATCTCTTTGTCGAGACGTTCGACATGCTGTTCCAGCCGACGCACGAGACGGTTGAGTTCGCCGCGCAGAAGGGCGGTGGTGGCAGTCTTGCTGCGGTTCTGCAGGGCGGTGATGTCGCATTTGGCTGCCGATCGTGCATTGACCAGCTCCTGCAAGGCCTCAACGTGAGGACTTGGCGGCGTGTCGGCCGGCGGGCGCAGGCTCTCGGCTAGGAGCGCCAGGAAACGGGCATCGAGACGGTCGGTCTTGGCGAGATAGCCGCAGGCACGGGCAAACATGCGGGCGCGCAGCGGATCGACCACGGCGACGGCAAAGCCATCGAGCCAAAGCGAGCGATGGGCGGGGCGATGGAACTTGCCGGTTGCCTCCATCACGATGCTTTTGGGCCGATGCCTGGCCAGCAGCCGTTTCAGCTGGCGGATGCCGGTCTTGTCATTGCTAAACCGCCGGCTTTCGCCCAGCGGATGCAGATGAATATCGAGCCACTCTTTACTCACGTCCACACCGGCATAAACTACCGGCATCGCGACTTCTTGGAACGAAACCTTGCCTTGCATGCGGGACTTGCTCCCCATCATCTGTTCAGGACAAACGCGAGGACGGCCGGACCAATCTCATCCCCGGTTCAAGCCAAGGGGCCTGCGGTCCCGGCCGTCCGCACTCCGGCGGATGGCCATCCGCCGGAGTGCGCACCGATCATCCAACAATCAGTGCAAATTGAACATGCAAGGGGCGCTGCGGAGCCATTTGGTGGCAGGAGCAACGCTTCCCCAGGGAGTCTTCCCCGGAAGCAGCCTCCCCGGCGTAGTGCCGAGGCACGCTCACCTCAGCTCAGCAAGCCATCCAGATGGATGAAGACGGTCAGCGTATCCCCGTCGCTGTGATGCGAGGTTCCATCGTTGATCCCGTAGCTGAACGACTCGCTCACATGTCCGCTATGGTCAGGGAGCTTCGTTTCATCGAGCGTGTAGGCATAGTTGCCTTCCCGGTCCACGTGGATGTCACCGTATTCCCCGGTCAGCGTCAGGCCGTGCTTGCCGACGGTTTCGTCCCCGAATCGGCGCAGCACCAGGGTGTCATTGTCCGAGCTGTCGTTTTCGAGGAGATTGCCGTGATGGGCAGCACCCGTATCGGTGAAGATCTTCAAATTGTCATGGACGGCGACAACCGCCGGATCCACGGCCGCCTCCGTCGCTGCGGCAGTCTTGGCAACTGGGCTCGCCAGCGCCGTCTCGACATTGGCGACCGTATGGTTGTTGCTGACGGAGAAGGTGTGCGCGTCGACGATGGAAGGGGAAATGCTGGTGGCCTTGGTGCCGGTCTCGATCGTATTGTTGGAAAAGGAGCCGGATGCCGGCCTGTCGACCTTTAACGCCGCCTGTGAGAGGTCGTCGAAGACATTGTCGTGGACCTTGATATTCGTGCGGACATAGCTCGGGCTGCCAGCGGCGCTGATGACCACGCCCCAACCGCCGTCATGGATGTGGTTGCCCGCGATATCGTAGTCTCGCGTATTGCCCGTGTCGCCGAGACCGACGGCGAAGGACCAGCTGTAGCCGTGAAATCCCGATATGTCGTTGTCGCGGATGGCGACGTTCTTGCCCGCCTGGGCGCTGACGCCGAAGCCGCCGCCCGTGATTACATTGTCCTCGACCACGGCATTCACCGGCCTGACGAGCGCGATGACGCCCTTCGGGCTATCGGCATGCGTCTGGTCGAGATGATTGCCCTTGATCAGAATGTTGCTGCTGTCGTTCACCTGCACGGCATCGGCCGTTGCGCCGTGGGCGTTGGTAACTGTGTTGTTGAGAATCTTGATGCCGGTGACCTTCTCGATCCAGAAGCCGTCGCCTTTGACGCCCGATATCGTGCTGTCTTCGACCGTGACGTTCTTGCTGCTCCGGAAGGTGACGGCACCTGCGTTTTCCGACAATCCCGTCTTGGCGATCTCGACGTCGCGGACCGTCCAGTTCGTGACACTGCCGCCATAAATACCCGCACCTCCGGTATTCGATATCTTCAGGTTCTCGATGACGATGTTCGAGGCATAGAGACTGTGGATGCCGTCGCCGCTGCTGTGGATGACGGGTGCCGCACCCGTCCCGTAACTGCCGATCTTGATCGGCGCGCTCTCGCTGCCGGAATATTTGATATCGAACTGCTCGTTGAACACGCTCCCTTTGGCAAGAAGCACGCTGTCGCCGGGTTTCAGCTTCAAGGATTCCACTTTGGACAAAGTCGCAAAAGCCGATGTCTGGCCCGTTCCGCTGTTGCGGTCGGAGCCACTCGCTGAGTTCACATAGTAGACTGTCATATCGCCATGTTGCCCTGTTCGTCGGATCGCTATGTCGCCGCCGGGATCGTCCAGGAATCGGCCGATCGGATGCGGCGGGGGGCAACCGGCCACGGCAAGAAGGCGATAAGATGTTGTCAATGGGGCAGCGGGCGGGTTCGCGAGCCTCATTCCACAGGCAATTGCCTGGTGTGACGAAAGTTACAACTTGGGCCGAGAAATCGGCGACTTCGAGGTGAATAAATCGCGGCGTGTTTGCGCGAGGCGCACGTCGCCTTCGGTCTGTACGCCATGTGATTCTTGCCTTCGCTTGCGCTCAAGGCGTGAGGAGCGCCAGCGACGAACGCCTTGAGCGTAAGCGAAAGGCGCACTCCAAGGTGAAACCCTAACCCCCTCACCCTCAAAGCCGAGGTCAGCGGCAACCATGTCGCAGCGATGGGGAGACCTCAGGCCCTACAGCGCCGCGCGTCTTTTCAGACGCGCGGCGCTGTAGCACTTTGAATTGCTGCATAATTTTATCCTTAAATCGATCCCGATTTAGGAATTATGCAGTAGCCGCTTCGGCCTTGATCTTCGGCTTCAGCAGGATGATGAGAAGCAAGCCGGCAATGATGAGTGCCGCGCCTTCGAGGTGATAGCGTTGCAACTGCTCGCCGAGGATCAGATAGGCGAGCACGGCGATGAAGATGGTCTGAATGTAGAGGAGGACACCCGCCCGAGCCGCTCCCAGGGCCTCGATACTACGATTGAAGAGGTAGTACATGACCGCCCCGCCGGGGATCGCGACATAGGCGAGCGCGATGAGCCCGCTGCCGTTGAGCGTCGAGCGCTCGTCTGAGAATAGCTCGAACAGGTAGAAGGGCAGCGCCGTCAGCACCGCCGCGCCGAGCAGCAGCACCAGGAGCGCAAGGCGATTCATGTCGAATTTCGCCCGGCGGAGCAGGACGGTATAGAGACTGAAACAGAACGCGCCGGCGACGATCCACAGTTCACCCGAGTTGAAGTCGAGCCGCATCAGCGCGGCCGGACTGCCCTTGATGATGATGACCACGATCCCGAGAAAGGCCAAGATCGATCCGATCACCTGCCAGCGTCCCATAGGCTCGGCCAGCATCAAACGGGCAAGGATCATGGTGATGATCGGGATCAGGGCGATAATGATGCCGGCAGTGGTGGCATCGGCATGTTCGAGGCCGACGAAAATCATGCCCTGGCAGATCGCCAGTCCCACACCGCCAATCGCAAGCAGTTCGAGGGCGCGAGCCCGCACCAGCGCGACCATGTCGCCGAAATGCCGGCGCACGATCGGCATCAGGATCGCGAAGGCGATCAGCACGCGCCAGAAGCAGAGCGCCCAGGGCGGCATCTCAGTAGAAACCCATTTCGCCGCGATATAGACGCCGGCCGACAGCAGCCAGCAGAGAACGCCCACGGAATAGGCGGCGGCAAGCGAATTGCCTGCCGCCTGTTCCGTCCCGACCGTGTCGCGATGGACCGCCAAGACATTCATTGCCATGGCTCAGTTATGCCACAGTTTCCGTGGGCTGCACAGATGGGCGGCGGCGCTCCGCCTGTTGTGAGAACAACACCCCCTGGATGCCGTTCACCTTGGTCCGGAGTCCTCGCCACCGCCGTGCAAGGACAAGCGCGGTTGCCGTGTCGCGGCAAGCGCCGGCAGGACACCGCCGAGGATGGCGAGGCCGAGCAGGCCGGCGGTCGGGGCGGCGTCGGCTTCGCGCCAGAAGCAGGCATCTAGGTAAAGCCACCGCTCAGTTGATGCGTTGCTGCGACGACGATTGAGGGATAGCATTGTTCAAAACGTTGAGGCTTGAGCACATCCGGATATGACACTCCTCTCCCTGCAGCCTTCGCCTGACATTGTCCTTTCAAGCGCCGGAAGAGCGTGGAGCGGGCTCGATGCCGCTCTCCTGCGTGTCCCGTGTGGGCTGTCACGCGTTTGGGACGGTGAACTGCACAGTCTGGGGATCCACGTCGGCCCTCCCGTCAGGGCGGATTGCTCCTGTGGCGGCAAACGGATGCGGCGCTTGCAGAGGCATGGCGACATCGATTTCGTTCCAGCGGGAATGGACGGCTCCTGGGAGGACGATGCGGACTGCCAGATTCTGCGGTTGAGCCTTCGCCCATCGCTCCTGGACCAGGTTGCCGAGGATCTTGGAAGAGATGCCGCCATGGTCGATCTGATCCCCCGGCTTCAACTTCGCGACGCCCGCATCGAAGCGATCGGTTGGGCCATAAAGGCGGATCTCGAGGCCGATACGCCATCTGATCCGCTCTACATCGATCATCTCGCGAACGCATTGGCGGTCCGGCTGATTGAAACCGCCGATGGCGGCCGGCAGCACTCGGAACGCTCCGGCGCAGCAAAAATGTCGACGCGCCAGCTGCGAATGCTGACCGATTTTATCGAGACGAACCTTGATCGGAAACTTCATCTTGCCGATCTGGCGACGGTCGCAGGTGTCAGCATGACTCGTCTCAAAACACTGTTTCGAAACAGCACCGGAACGCCAGTGCATCAATATGTGATCCGTCGCCGCATTGAATATGCACGCGCGCTGATCGCCACGACGACGATGCCGGCAAGCGAGGTCGCTCTTGTCGCCGGTTTTGCCCATCAGAGCCATATGGCCTCGACGATGCGCCGTATCCTCGGCCAGACGCCGGGCGAGATCGCTCGCCAGGCAAGCGAAATCCGACCGAAATTGCAAAGAACCGCCTGAATCTGTGCGACGGATTGCGAACGGCTCCCTACTCCTTGCCCGTCTTCAGCAGGGAAAGGAGTTCAGGGAATGTCATCAAGTCTTGCACACACCGAATCCGGGACATCGCAGCCCGTCCAGCTCGTCAAGGAATTCTTCGACGCGACCGTGGCGACGCCGGGCGGTTTCTGGAATTCGTTCGACGCATACTTCACCGAGGCGACCGTCTGGGAGAATGTCGGCGTCGCCACCACAGTCGGGCCTGTCGAAGCCCGGAATTTCGCGCGCGCGTTTCCGGTAAAATTCGACCATTTGCGGGTCGAGGATCTCGTCCTTTCCGGCGCCGGCGATCGGGTCTATGCCGAACGGCCCGATCATTTCTGCCGGCCGGACGGCTCGATCATTCTTACGGTCCGGGCGCTCGGGGTCTTGGAGATCGAGGGCAAAAAGATCGCACGCTGGCGCGATTACTTCGACACCGCCGGCTTTGCTGCAGCTTTAGGGGCGCAGCCTGATTAGGCCACGGCGCTCAAATCATGCCGAACGACCGTCGACCCCTTGGTCGTTTCTCACCATAACCAGGACATCAAATATGTTTGCAATTGTCGGAGCCGCCGGAAAGGTGGGCTATTCAACATCATTGGCACTGCGCAAGGCGGGCCTGCCGGTCAGAGCGATTCTGCGCGACGAGGCAAAGGCAGCGCCGCTCAGCGAAATCGGCTGCGAGATTGCGCTCGCCGACCTGCGGGATCCTGCAGCGCTCGCCAGGTCGATTGCCGGTGCGGATGCCGTCCAGGTCATCCTCCCACCCCCGCTACGGGCCGAGGACGCGGTCGGCGAAATGCGGCAATCGATCGAAGGCCTTGCCGAGGCGCTCGGGCAAGCGCGCCCGAAACGAGTGCTGGCAATTTCCGACTACGGCGCTCATATCGCCGAAGACGTCGGAATGCCCACTATGTTCCGGGTGTTCGAGGAGCGGCTTCGCCAACTCGATGCCCACAAGATCTTCCTGCGATCGGCCGAACATATGGAAGGATGGGGCCTCGTCATTCCGGTCGCCATTGCGTCAGCTACCCTGCCGAGCTTTCACGACCCGGTCGACATGAAGTTCCCAACGATTTCGGCGGCAGACCTCGGCTTGATTGCCGCGGGCTTGCTGCTGCAGCCCGCCACCGAGGAAAACCCGCAGGTTGTTCATGCCGAAGGACCGCGCCGGTACAGCGCCAATGATGTGGCGGCGGCGCTGAGCCAGCTGCTTGGCCGAACAGTTGAAGCACAGGCCGTGCCCCGCTCGCAATGGAAGGAGAGCTTTGAGCGCGCCTTGAGCCCGAGCGCCACCGAACTGCTGATCAACCTCTACGACGCTCACAACAAAGGCGGGCTGATCGACATCGAACCACAGACAGGCGAAGTTCGCCATGGCGCGACCGAACTGATCGACGCGCTCCGGCCGCTTCTTCCGCCGCAGTGACGTCGAAACCTGGCTCTTGCAGTCGAGCGGACTGCAAGAGCAATCCGCTGTTCGCAGTGATGATTTCACCCGCCAGGCAGGTTTAAGCAGCAAGCCTCTACCCTCTCGCCCGCAAAGCCGAGGTCAGCGACAGCCGTGTCGCCGCAAGTGCCGGCAACGCGCCGCCGATTATGCCGATGGCAAGTCCCAGCAGTCCGGCGGTGAGCGCGACGTCGGCGCTGACGTCGAGCTGGAAGGCCATCTTGGTATTGTCAGCGCCCATCGTACTGGCCTGCCAGCCGTTGAAGGCGAGCCATGAGGCGAGGATGCCGAGGGCGACGCCTGCGACTGAGAGAAGCACGGCCTCGACCCAGGTGGCAGTGAAGGCCGGCAGGCGGCCGAAGCCGAGCAGGCGCAGCGTGGCGATTTCGACCGTGCGGTCGGAGACCGAACTCATCATCGTGTTCAGCGCGCCAGCGGTGGCGCCGACCGCCATCAACAGCGCCAGCGGCCAGCCGAACAGGCGGATGAGGCTCGCGGTACGCTCAGATTGCGCGGCATAAAGATCGGCCTCGGAGACGGCGGTGAGCGGCGCACCGGGAAATACGGAGAGATGCTCCTGCAACACAGGCAACCCGCCTGCCCCCGCAAGCCGCACGCGCAGGCTCTGCACCTGCCCCTGCCGATCGAAGGCCGATTGCACCGCCTCCAGATCCGCCCAGATCTCGGATTCGAAGGCGCTGCCGCCTGACGTGAAATGCCCGACGACCGTCCAGTCGACCGCGCCGAGTCGCACCTTGTCGCCGACGGCGAAGCCGGAGAATTCATCGGCGATGCGGGCGCCGACGACGATATCGCGGGCGCCTGGTGAAAACAGCCTGCCCGCCGACAGCGTGGCGCGGTCGCGCAAGCCGGGGCCGGCCAGATCCATGCCCCGCAGCGACAGCGTCTGATCGGCGCCGTCGCTTGCCCTAGTGACATCGACGGCAACGACGATCTCGCG
The DNA here is from genome assembly GCF_057653455.1 of Rhizobium sp. CB2179. Lineage (NCBI taxonomy): Bacteria > Pseudomonadati > Pseudomonadota > Alphaproteobacteria > Hyphomicrobiales > Rhizobiaceae > Rhizobium > Rhizobium sp. CB2179. The sequence continues at coordinate 2,533,397 of NZ_CM172781.1, forward strand.
CGACAGCGCCAGGCCGCCCGCGGCATTCCGCGCCACGCCGATCCCGCCGGTTGCGGCGGTCAGGCTGCGGATCGCTTCGGCCGGCACATCCGAGCCGGTCTCCTGGTTGGTGCCGCCGCCGAGAATGACGGCGATGCCGGTCGAACCCGCGCCTTGAAGGGCTGCCTCAAAGCCCCTGGCCATGGCGAGAAAACCCGCAAGCACCGCCACCACGAGCGCCACCGAGAGTACCATCGACAGCGAGATCCACAGCCGCCGCGGCAGGCTGCCGAGATTGACTCTGATCATGAGAAAGATCTGCTTGAGCGTTGATGACATTCGACTATCTCGTTCTGAAAGCGTTGCCGATGGGCAGGCGCATGGCATTGGCGGCAGGCAGCAATCCAGTCAGGAGGCCGAGACCGGCGATGATGGCGACGGATTTCAGCAGCACGGACGAGGTGAAGGCGAGGCCGAATTCCGGCCCGGCAAACAGCGTCGCGAGCTTGGCGAGAACGAGCCCACCCGCCCCGCCGACGGCGAAGACGAACAGTGTCTCGCCGAGGATCAACGCAATGATCCGCCCCCTGGAAAAGCCGAGCACCTTCATGACGCCGATCTCGAAGCTGCGCTCCCTCACGGCAAAGAGCATGGTGTTGACCACGATCATCAGGATCGTCACGAAGGCGGCGCCGACGACGAGGCTGACGATCAGGCCGATATCGGCGAACTGCCGCAAGAAAGCCTCGAGGAACTGCTTTTCTGATTGAGTGCGCGTCGGTGCCGCCGAATTGGCAAACAGCGCGTCGATTCTTGCCGCCAGCACGGCGGATGAAACGCCCGATCGCGGTCGCACCACGAAGCCATCGACTGTATCCTTGCCGCGGGCGCGCGCCGCATTGACGGCATCATAGCGGGCGATCATGAAATAGGTGTCGGTGCTGGCGTCGGCCCCCTCGAAGATGCCGGAGATCTCAAAACTCCAGTTGCGGCTGCCGTCTTCCCTTGTCAGGTGGCTGGTGACGCCGATGCGCTGGCCGACCGACCAGCCCTGCGCCTCCGCCAGCGCCCGGCCGACCAGCACCCGGTCACGGCCCTCTTCCAGCGCTGATATCAGCTGCGGCGTCAGCCTGAGCTCGTCGCCATTGGCCGCGGCGATCAATCGTGGATCGACCGCGCTCGTCATCACGACATTCTTCTCGACATCGACGAAGCCCCGCATGCGCGTCATGTAGGCGACGGCGGCGACATCGCTATCGGCGGCGATCCTGTTGAGATAGCCAAGCGGCAGCGGCTGCGCCCGCCCCGATCTGTTGAAGACGCCGAGCAGCGTATCGCTCGCCCCGGCCGCCCCTTGCGAGCCGCTGAGAAAGCTCGCCGTCAGCCCATAGATCAGGAAGGCGACGCCGACCGAGAACATCAGAAGCGTGGCCCTGAGCGGCTTGCGCCAAGCATTGCGGCGCATCAGCTGGAAGAAGGTCATTGGGCCAACCTTTCCTGCTCAACGAATTCGCCCTTATTGAGATGCAGCGTGCGCCGGGCAAAGGAAGCCGCCTCGGGATCATGCGTCACCATAATGATGGTCTTCCGCAGTTCTCGATTAAGAAAGCCGAGCATCTCCAGGATATCATTCGCCGATTTCCGATCCAGATCCCCGGTCGGCTCGTCGCAGAGAAGCAGATCAGGATCGCTGACGATGGCGCGGGCGATGCCGACACGCTGCTGCTGCCCGCCGGACATGCTGGATGGAAACTGCCGCTGCCGCCCGGAGAGCCCGACCAGATCCATCACGGTTTCGACGCGCGCCCGCCGCTTCTTGCGCTTGAGCGGTTTCAACAGCAGCGGCAGCTCGATATTCTCGCCCGCATTCAGCATCGGCAGCAGATTGTAGAACTGGAAGACGATGCCCATGCTGTGTGCCCGCCATGCGGCTCTGGCGCCCTCGCCCATCTGCTCGAGATGGCTGCGGCCGATCCTGATCTCCCCTCCGTCGGGGCTGTCGATGCCGCCGAGCATATTGAGCAGTGTCGATTTCCCCGAGCCCGACGGCCCCATGACGGCGACGAAATCGCCGCGTGCTATGGAAAGGTCGAGCCCGGAAAAGATCGGGATCGTCTCCGCGCCGATCCTGAATGCCTTCCTGACGCCGCGAAGCGCGATATAAGGTTCTTGAGTGTCGGTCATCGCTCTGCTCCTTGCTTCTGGTCTCTGGTATCCCCGGCCTGCGGCCGAAAGGTCGTAGGTCCGCCCGTGTGTGCGCCGGTGCCCGGGGGATTAGAGGCTGTGGGAACAGAGGTTGCGGCCTCACCCACCACAAGGCGGATGCGCGCGGCCATGGCGGGGCGCATGTCTGGCGGCGGCGAGGAGAGCGACAGGCGAAGCGTCACCGTCCCCTTCTCGCGCGAAATCACCGGAGCGATCTTCGATACTTCCACCGCAAAGGGCAGGTCGGGAAAGCCGTCGAGCGCAGCCTCACCACGCAAGCCTGGCCGCATCAACGCGATATTCGCCTCTGCCACATCGGCATCGATGACCATGTTTGCCATGTCGGCAATCGCAAGCAGGCTTTCATTCTCCCGCACGCTGTCCTCGCGCGACAGCACGGTGTCGCCGACATGCGCGGTAAGCCGCGTAACTGTGCCTGATATCGGCGCCCGGACGGTCAGCGCCTCCACCTGCTCGCGCGCCCTGTCGATATCGAGATCGGCCTTGGCCACGTCCTGCCGTGCCTGCAGGGCGGCATTCTCGGCAGTGTCGAACGCCGTCTTCGCCTCCTCCAGCGTCTGCGCCGACATCGCATCGCGCCCGGCCAGCCGCTCGATCCGCGTGAGCGAAGACCGCGCCTGCGAGAGATCAATACTCTTCGCCGCCAGCGCTAGCTCCGCCGACCGCCTGGCAATCTCGGCGCCCTCAAGCGCAAAGCGCGCACCTGCATCATCGAGCCGCACCAGAGCCTGCCCCACCGCCACCCGGTCGCCGGCCTCGACTTCAACAGTGACGATCCGCCCCTCATATTTGGAGAAGACGGTGGCGATGTCGGATGCCACGACGTAGCCGGAGCCGGTGACTTCCCGGGGCGGCCATGCCCTGTCCGCTGGGTTATTGGAGGGCAGAGCCCGGATCGGATCGGCGGCGGGCACGTCTGTTCCATCGACGGATATTGCGGCCTCGTCCTTGCCTATGAAACCCGCAAGCACAGTCTCGATGCGCTCCAGCGTATCGGGCCGATAGAAAAGAACCACCGCCAGCGATGCCGTCGTGGCAAGGGCCAGCATTGCTCCAGGGATCACCCACCGTCGGGCACGAGGCTCCGGCGGCTCTGTCTTGAAAGCCGCGAGCCTGATCGAAAGTGATCTCAGCTTGGCGGCAAGGTCTCGGTCATGTTCTGATGTCGTGTTCATGCCGCCACAATGACCAACAGCGGCAAAACCGCGACCTCGAACACGTTTCTGACAGTCCTCGATCGCGATTGTGTACGTGGCGCGGCAAGGCACACCGGTCAGCCCTCGTGGTGAAGAAGCCCGAAGGGCCGTCTCGAACCACGAGGGCGGGTGGCGCATTGTTAGAGCGACGCGGTGGCCAGCCCATCCTTCGAGGCCCCTGCGGGGGCACCTCAGGATGAGCCTGGAGGCCTCCTCTCACGATCTGAGATACACCAATCACTCAGCGCGGAAAGACACCTGCGATTAGCCCTCATGGTGAGGAGGCCCGGGGGGCCGTCTCGAACCACGAGGGCGGGTGATTGCGGAGGTGGGAGCTGAGAGGACGCACCTCAGGACGAGGCCGGAGAGCCCCCCGCCCCGCCCTTCCTCTCCCGCCAGGCAAGCGGCGTCATGTCGGTCACGCGGCGGAATTCGCGGTTGAAGTTGGACTTGGTCTGGAAGCCGACCTCGAACATCACCTCGGTCACCGATTTCTGGGTAGCGGCAAGCAGCCGGCAGGCCTCGCCGATCCTGTAGTCATTGACATATTGCGAGACGTTCTTGTCCATCGCCCGGTTGATCGCCGTCGAGATCTGGCGGGCGGGAATGCCGGCCTTGCGGGCCAGCCGGTCGAGATTGAGATTGGCGTCGCGATAGATTTTCCTTGCCTCCATCAGCGCATCGACGGTGGCGATCGTCTCTTTGTCCTCGGTCGTTTCGAACTTCAGCACCGCCTCCATCGTCTCGGCCGGCGCCCGGCTTCGGCTGGCGGCGGCTGCCGCAATGCCGAGGATGACGAGAACCGCGAGATTGCTGACGCTGATCAGCGTCAGCGCATGCTCGCCATGCGCCCATGTGAAATCGAAAAAGACGAAGATATCGACCGAGGCCGACAGGCATAGCGCCGCCGCCGCGAAGATGATGGCCCGATAGGCCGGCACCGCTCCCTCGAAGGGCGCAAGCCGAAGCGCATCCGCGCCCGGCCGCATCAGAAGCAGGATCGCCAGGGCATAACCGACGAAGACAAGCACCAGCGCGATATCAATCACATCCCGCCAGACCACCATCAATAAGAGGATGACGGCCGTGGGCACGGCATGCAGCGCAATCCGCGCCGCCAGCGGCCGCCGGCTCGTCCTTACCAGCCTGGAAACCCCGGCATAGGCAAGCGGCGGCACCATCGCCGCGGTGACCGGCGCGATCACGCCTACCGCCTGCACTCCGTAGCCCCAGCGCAGGCCGGAGAGGACGGATTGCAGCACGGCAAGCAGGATCAATGCCAGAAACGGCAGGTTGGGCTGCGCCTCCTCGTCGCGCCTGAGGACGGTGACGAAGAGGATGAGCAGCAGAAGGGCAACGACGAAAGGAAGCGGAATGAACAGCATGGCCTGATAGGATCGGAGTGGCGAATGGATGGCCATCATTGCCGAGATCCTCACCCGGCGCGACCTCCATCATGTTTTAGGACGCGTTAGGCTGGGATTTTTTGTGAGCGATATGCCGGGCCATCCCTCGTCCGACGGTCCGGGGCCGCCCTGCAGATTCTGCGTCGAGGACAAGTGGCGGCGATCATTGTGGCGAACCGTGCGCCGGTTGGCATTCCGCAGTGGCGCGCGCCGACAGGCGAGCGCGGATCATAAAATACCATGCACGCGCTCTTCGAGGGGCCCGCCTACCCGAGATCGCTTTGTGCTGCGCAGATCCGATCGACCAAAGCATCGAGATCGCCCTTTGGCGGACGGTTCTTGGCCAGGCGCTGCTTGAGATGCATGATCGGCTCCGCCAGAATTTCATCAAGGCTCTCGGCGCAGGTGAAGTCGCCCGCAACGCTTTTGACCTTTGAATTGTCAAAGATCGCCGACCATGCCTTGTCGCCGCGCAGCGGGCCAACCCACTCCGGATTGTACCGGACCAGCGTGTCCGTCGGCACGTGCACGATCCTGGCCTCGACATCAAGCAATCTGGCGATCGTCGTTTGAATATCGTTCCAGATATGGGCGCGGTCGGAGGTGATGTGGAAGATCTCGTTCAACGCCGCCGGCTTGCCGAAAAGCCCGACAAAGGGCACCGCGAAATCAACCGAGCGGGTCAGTGTCCAGGGCGTGTGGCCATCGCCCGCCACGATGGTGGGCTCGCCATCCAGCATGCGTCTCGCCATGACATCGCTGTCGCCCATCATGATGGGCAGGCCCGTGCGAACGGTGTGACTGGGACGAACGATGGTCCAGGCGAGATTCTCGGAATTCTTGAGCAGCGTCTCGCAGGCAATCTTGTCCTGGCTATAGCGCCAGTAGGGGTTGATCGCCGGTGTCTGCTCGGTAATCACATAATGGCGCGGCGGCTTTTCATAGACCGAAGCCGAAGAGATGAAGATGTACTGGCCGCAGTGCCCGGCAAACACATTGATGTCACGCGCGACTTGATCGGGCGTAAAGGCAATGAACTGGCACACGACGTCATAATTGGCCTTGGCCAAGTCCGCATAGGTGGGCGCCGCGAGATCGCCGACGATCGAGGTAACCCCCGCAGGCAATGGGTCGCCTCTCAAGCTGCGGTTATAGACGCTGACATCGTGGCCCTGAACCACGGCGCGTTCGACGCACGGATAGGAAATCTGGCCGGTACCGCCAACGAAAAGGATTTTCAAAGCCATGGGAAGGACCTAGGTGTCGGATGTGGCGGGATATGCGGTCAGTCTTCATAGCGCGAAAGAAATCGGTCGTCTCCTGCAAAACACGTGCACCGGCTCACGTCGTTTGGGTCGACCTGTCCCGTAAACCAACGCGGTGGCATTCCGCATAAGCCGGATCGGACGACGTGAGGTTCGGCCGCAACCAGCCATTGCCGATACCGCAAAGATCTCTATCTCAAGCCAATAATGCCCCTTCTGTTTGAGATCAGCACAAGACGGAGGCTTTCTTGAAGGATTATCTGCCCTATGCAGCCGGGGTGCTGGCAGGATTATTGGTCGCCTTCCTCATGTCTGGCCTGTTGGAGCTGACGGAGACACCGCAGCTCGTGCTTTTCGCATTGCTGCCGGCCGTCGGTGGCGCTCTCGTCGAACGCGTTTGCTGTCGCCGGCCCAACAATTCTTGAAGGGTTCCATGGCAAGGCTGAAAGAAATCGTCATCAATTGCGACATCCCCTCGCGTGTCGCCCGGTTCTGGGCGGAAGCGCTCGATGGTTACGACGTGATGCCATATGACGACGAAGAACTGGCCCGCCTTGCCGCGGTCGGATTGACACCCGAGACTGACCCGACCGTGATGGTCGAAGGTCCCGGAACCCGCCTTTGCTTCCACCTTCGCCAGGGGGAGCGTCCGGCCCGCAACCGGCTTCATCTCGATATTGCCACCCCCGATCGGACCAGGGAGGTAGAACGGCTTCTATCCCTGGGAGCGAGCTTCGTCCGCGAAGCGGATGGCTACACGGTCTTGAATGATCCCGAAGGCAACAATTTCTGCGTGGCGTCCCAATAGTCCGATCCGGGCCGAAAGGCGCGCTACAGGATGAACGGCACCCATCTCCGGACTGCTAACCAGAACCAACCGGATCTCCCGCGGAATGTCTGGATCAGACGCGATTCAGGAACTCGATCACGCGGAGGGTGAGCAGCGCGGTCGCATCCGCATCATAGGAGGGCAGTGAGCTGTCGGCGAAGTAATGCTGATCGCCTGGGTACAGGAAAAGCTCCGCGTCCTCGACCTTCTCCACGATCTCGCGGGCGGCATCGATATCGCCCTCGCCGACGAAGATCGGGTCGTTGTCCATGCCGTGGATCTGCACCGCGACGCCGGCCGGCCAGGGTCCGAAGGCCCATTCGCCGCTGATCGGCAGGCAGGAATAGAAGAGCAGAGCCCCGCGGGCGCCGGGACGCGTCTGCGCCAGCTTCTGCGCCGGCAGCACACCGAACGAGAACCCGGCATAGACGAGCCCGGCAGGCAAGTCGTCGGCGAGGCGCACGCCGCGCTCCCGCACGGCGTCGAATCCGATCTCGCCGATATAGGCGATCCCCGCTTCGATGCTTGGGAATGTGCGCCCGTCAAACAGATCGGGCGTGTGCACGATGTGACCGGCTGCCCTGATATCGTCGGCAAACGCACGCACACCCGGGGTCAGCCCCTGTGCGTGATGGAACAACAGGATCTCAGCCATAAGGAGCCTCCGGGCGGGACGGTCGGGCGCATCGCCACTCTACAGCGTCGCCGCCTCGCCGGAAAGAGTGCGGACACGTTGCCGAAACAACATCTGAAAACCCGCCGGAAACCGATAGGCGGGAAACCTCCTGACGCTCTACCGGACTGATAAGGTTGAAGAACCTTTCCGAGAGCTGTACATCGATTGCTCCATTCATAGTTTCAGGCTTTGCCGAACCACCGTGATGCGGCCTGCGCGGCTTCCTCATTGTCAGGCACAGCCTCACCAGCCCACGCCACGAAGCCGTCGGGGCGCACGAGCAGCGCGCTCAACCCCAGCCGATCCCTGGCGTCACTGGCGACATAGGTGATCACATTCCAGCGGCTTGCCAGCGCTTGCAGCGGTGCACCGGCGTCAAAGTCCAAAAGCAGGCCTTTGCCCTGCCTGAAGTGATCACCGAGCTTCGTGCCGTCGGCCAGCTCGAAATCAGGAGCGCTGCGGCCGACCAGCGGGTGACTGCCGCCAAGATCGTAGCAGAGAGAAACACCCCAGACGCGCTCGGCAAAGTATGTCGCGCCGTCACGCGTGTCGATCAGGTCGCGGATGATGGCTTCGAGCGCGCGCGAACTCCGGCTCGGCCGCATCAGTGCGACCTGGGCGCGCGACCAGTCGAGAATCTGCGCTCCCACTGGATGCCGTTCGCAGAAATAGCTGTCGAGCAGGCCCTCCGGCGCATCGCCGCGGATCGTCGCTGCAAGCTTCCATCCAAGATTCATCGCGTCGCCGAGCCCGAGGTTCAGGCCCTGGCCGCCCAACGGGGAATGGATGTGCGCAGCGTCACCCGCAAGCAGCACCCTGCCCTTGCGGTAAGCCGTCGCCTGGTAGGCGCGATCCGTCCAGGTGGTGGCAAGCTCAAGGCCTGTCACCGTGACATCGGCGCCGGAAATATGCCGCAACACCGATTGCACATGCTCGGGCGTGATCGGTTGCGTTCGGTGAAACGCGCCCCCATCGAAATCGACCATCGCGATGGTGCCGGGCTTTTGGTAGGTATACATGCCTGTCAGCGTGTAATGGCGGCCTGGGACGAGCTTCTCCGGATCGGCCATCTCGACTTGAACGGAATAGCCGGTGAACTCGGGATCGGTGCCAACGAATTCAAACCCGCCTGCCCTGCGCACGGTGCTGCGCCCGCCGTCACAACCGATGAGCCATCGTCCGAGAAAGATCTCGCCACCCGCGCGAACGGTCACGCCTCCGCCCGACTGATCGAAGCCATCGACACCGAGCCCGCGCCGGATCTCGACACCCATCGCGCTTGCGCGGGCGGCCAGGACGAATTCGAGATGCTCCATCTCAACCGCCATGCTGGTGCCGGCCGGACCTGGTAGGCGATAGGGCCACGTCGAGGTGTCGATGGTGTCGTGAAAGAACTGAATGCCGGCGAAATGGCCGCCCGGGCGACGCGGCTGCTGCATCCAATGCGCTGAAGTCCATTGATCTTTTTCGCGTTGCGGAGCCATGATGTCATCCAGCAGCCCGCGACGATAGAAGGCTTCGATGGTCGGCGCGGAAAGGCCGCGCATGCCGAACGGCAGCCGCTTCAACGGCGAATGCGGGTCTTCGGCCTGCTCCAGCACCAACACCGAGAGGCCGGCCAGCCGCAGCTCGCAGGCCAGAAACAGACCGACCGGGCCTGCACCTGAAATCACAACATCATGAATCACAAGAAAATCGGGCATGAACTACTCCTTTATGGTCGTTCGACCGGAGCAGTTCGTCGTTTCGAGAACCACGCGGACGAACAATGAGACGCTTGAACAGCGTCCGTTGTTCGTCGTGGAGAACTCATGCACGAGGCAAGGAACAGAGCTTTCGTTTCCGAAAGGACTTGGGCCAACCACACCAAGTCATGCCTTTTCCGACATCGGCAACATAGCCGCCGGGCGATCGATCGGCAACAGAAGATATGCTCTTCTGAAGGTCTGACCTGACGGAGAAGCCCTTACGGCGGGGGAATGCCGCTTATGCCAGGTCTGACGTGAGGGAGATGCGCTGATCTGCCAGTCGGCCGATTTCATCACAGCAGCCCGGCAGAGCAGACGCTCTCCCGATTTGCCGTGTGAGACATCGGCGAACGCTGGCCTACGGCGCCGCACCAAAGAATGCCAGCCGCGTGAAGATCGTGTAGTCCGCTTCCGATACCATCAGCGCCACGAAAACCAGCACCAGCAGCGGCGGCAGCAGGATGGCGTAGACGAGCGCCAGCCGTTCCCAGGCCATATGCATGAAGACCGCGACGATCAGCCCGGCCTTCAGCATCATGAACACGAGGATCAGCGTCCACCTCAAGTAGCTCTGGACGCCGAGATAATCGACCATGTAGGACGCCGCGCTGAGCACGAAGAGCAGGCCCCAGACGAGAAAATAGAGCCGGAGCGGATGTTGCTGTCCGGTGTGTGCCTGTACATGCGCCGTTTGCACTTGTGCATGCGCCGTTGTCTCGCTCATGACGACCTCACCACAGATAGAAAAACGCGAAGATGAAGACCCAGACCAGGTCGACGAAGTGCCAGTAGAGGCCCATGATTTCGACGGCCTCGTAGCGGCCTTTCCGGCTGGTGAAAAAGCCGCGCCGTTCCACGTCGAAATCGCCCCGCCAGACCTTGCGGGCGACGATGAGAAGGAAGATGACGCCGATCGTCACGTGGGTGCCGTGAAAGCCGGTGATCATGAAGAAGGTCGATCCGAACTGTGCCGCCCCCCACGGGTTTTCCCAGGGGCGAACGCCTTCGGTGATCAGCTTCGTCCATTCGAACGCCTGCATGCCGACGAAGCATGCTCCGAGAAGCGCCGTCAGCAGCATCAGGATCGCCGTCGTGCGGCGGTCTCGGCGATAGCCGAAATTGACTGCCATCGCCATGGTGCCGCTGCTCGAGATCAGCACGAAGGTCATGATCGCGATCAGGATCAGCGGCACGTCCTGGCCGCCGATATGGAGCGCGAAGACCTCGCTCGGATTGGGCCACGGAACGGGCGTCGACATGCGGGCGGTCATATAGGCGATCAGGAAACAACCGAAGACGAAGGTGTCGCTGAGTAGAAAGATCCACATCATCGCCTTGCCCCAAGAGGCGGTCTTGAAGGCGCGCTGATCCGAGCTGAAATCGGACGCGACACCGCGCAGGCCTGCCGGTCTGAGGTCTGCCCCGCTGTGTGTCTCGATAGTCTGTGCCATCTGCAAACCCCTTAGTTCAGTAGTGTGCGGCAGAGATCGACGAAATCATTCGCCCAGCCGGCAAAGAGCGCGAACAGCAGCAGCCAGACGGCGAGCATGAAATGCGAATAGATGGCGGAAAGATCGATGCTGAGGCGCAGCCTCTCCGGCGCAACGTCGGTTGAAAATGCCCTGACCGTCGTGTGCGCGAGCACGGCAAGCCCGCCGAGAATATGCAGGCCGTGCAGGCCGGTCAGCATATAGAAGAAGCTGTTGGAAGGGTTATCGGCCAGCACGTAGCCTGCTGACACCAGCTCCCGCCACGCCTGGACCTGTCCGACGAGAAAAGAGACGGCAAGGACAAACGCGGCGGCAAGCGCTGGCCGCAGGTTTTCCATGCGGCCCTGCCCCGCTTCTCGATTGGCCCATTGCAGCGCCGCGCTGCTCAAGGCGAGTGCTGCAGTGTTCACCCACAGCAGCCGGGGAACCGGCATTGCCCACCAGTCGGCGGACGCCATGCGCATGAAATAGGCGCTGACGGCAAGACTGAAGACGGCGCCGACGACACCGAGAAACACGAAGAGGCCGATTTTCACCGCCGGCGCGGGCGGCTGTTGCCGGTCGACGCAGTCATGAGCCGGCAGCTGTACTGACCCGGTTTCCAGCCAGGGCTTCGACGTCAGCCGCTGCCCCGCCAGCCACCAGATGATGATGGCGCCGATGGCGGCAAGGAAGCCCAGGATGACGTTCATGCGTGGACCTCCCGGGTGACACCGCCGCCTGACGGCACATTCTGCGGAATGAAATCCTCGGCCGCCCCCGGCACGCTGTAATCATAGGCCCAGCGATAGACGACAGGCAGATCCTTGCCCCAGTTGCCGTGGGCAGGCGGCGTCTGCGGCGTCTGCCATTCAAGCGTCGTTGCCCGCCATGGATTGCCGCCGGACTCCCTGCCCCGGAAAAGACTCCAGACCAGATTGAACAGGAACACCATCTGCCCGGCCCCCACAACAAGCGCCATCACGGTAATGAAAATGTTCAGCGTATGGGCCGAAGGCGGAACGAAGGCCGTTTCTCCCATCTCGAAATAGCGGCGCGGCACGCCGAGCAGGCCGAGATAATGCATCGGAAAGAAGATCGCATAGGTGCCGAGGAAGGTGATCCAGAAGTGGATATGGCCGAGCACGTCGTCGAGCATGCGTCCCGTCACCTTCGGATACCAGTGATAGATCGCTCCGAAGATGACGAGGATCGGCGCCACACCCATGACCATGTGGAAATGCGCGACGACGAACATCGTATCCGAAAGCGGCACGTCGACGACGACATTGCCGAGGAAGAGGCCGGTCAGGCCGCCATTGACGAAGGTGACGATAAAGGCGAGCGCAAAGAGCATCGGCAGCGTCAGGTGGATATCGCCGCGCCACAGCGTCAACACCCAGTTATAGACCTTGATCGCCGTGGGCACAGCGATGATCAGCGTCGTGGTGGCGAAGAAGAAGCCAAAGGCCGGGTTCATGCCGCTGACATACATGTGGTGCGCCCAGACGACGAAGCTGAGCGCGCCGATGATGACGATCGCCCAGACCATCATCCGGTAGCCGAAGATGTTCTTGCGCGCATGCGTGCTGATCAGATCCGAAACGATGCCGAAGGCAGGCAGTGCTACGATATAGACCTCGGGATGCCCGAAAAACCAGAACAGGTGCTGGAACAGGATCGGGCTACCGCCGCCGTGCTGGAGTTGCGTGCCCATTTCGACGATGGCGGGCATGAAGAAGCTGGTGCCGAGCACGCGGTCGAACATCATCATGACGCAGGCGACGAAGAGCGCGGGAAAGGCGAGCAGCGCCATCACGGTCGCGGTGAAGATGCCCCAGACGGTAAGCGGCATCCGCATTAGCGTCATGCCGCGCGCGCGTCCCTGCAGCACCGTCACCACATAGTTCAGCCCGCCCATGGTGAAGCCGATGATGAAGACGATCAGCGACGAAAGCATCAGCAGGATGCCCCAGTCCTTGCCGCCTGGTGTGCCTGACAGAACCGATTGCGGCGGATAAAGCGTCCAGCCCGCCCCCGTCGGGCCGCCGGGGGCGAAGAAGCCCGCAGCGAGGATCAGCACCGCGAGCAGATAGATCCAGTAGCTCAGCATGTTGGCGTAGGGAAACACCATATCGCGCGCGCCGACCATCAGCGGAATGAGGTAATTGCCGAAGCCGCCGAGGAAGAGCGCGGTCAGCAGATAGATCACCATGATCATGCCGTGCATGGTGATGAACTGGTAATAGTGATCGGCATCGATGAAGGCGAAATAGCCGGGAAAGGCGAGCTGAATCCGCATCAGCCAGGAGAGCACCAGCGCCACCAGGCCGATTGCGATCGCCGTCAGCGAATATTGCACGGCGATGATCTTGGCATCCTGGCTGAACACATATTTGGTCCACCAGCTGTGTGGATGATAAAGCTCGACATCCTCGACTTCGGCAGAGGGGATGGCGCCTGCGCTGTCGGATGGAATCTCGACCATGATCTCTCTTCCCTTCCCGCCGGTCCTTGAACCGGCACGCGGCCTCCGGCCGGTTCAGTTTGCCGGCGGTAGCTCTCCCGATGACGCCGTCAACTGGGTGAATGTCTGCTGCTGCCCGAGCCAGGTCTGGTAGTCCGCATCCTCGTCAACGACGACGGTGCCGCGCATTTGCGGATGGCCGACGCCGCAGAGTTCGGCGCAGAGAATCTCGAAGGTCCCTGTCCGCGTCGGCGTGAACCAGAAATAGGTGATCATGCCGGGGATCATATCCATCTTGGCGCGGAATTCCGGCACGTAGAAATCGTGGAGCACATCGACCGAGCGCAGCAATATGTGCACCGGCTTGCCGATCGGCAGATGCAGCTCGCCGCCCTCGATGATGACGTCGTCGAGGCCGCTTGCGTCGTTTTTATCAAGGCCGAGCGGGTTTTCGGGGGTGACGTCGCGCGTCTCAGCGCGGCCGAGCTTTCCGTCGGCTCCGGGCAACCGGAAGCTCCACAGCCATTGCTGGCTGACGACCTCGACCGACGCGGCATCGGCAGGCACCGTGATGAACTGGTTCCAGACGATCAGGCCGGGCGCCAGCATCGCCGCAACGCCGACCGCCGTTCCCCCTCCCAGCAGCAATTCCAGCCTGCGGTTCTCAGGCTCGTAATGCGCCTTGTTGCCCGGCTTGTGCCGGAAGCGGAACACGCAGTAGGCCATGAACAAAACCACCGCCACGAAGACGACGCCGGTGATCCAGAAGGTGATGACGAGGGTGCTGTCGATATAGGTCCAGTTGGACGCGATCGGCGTCCACCACCACGGGCTCAGCACATGGAACAGCACGGAGCCGACGACAATCAGGACGAGGATCAGCACGACAGCCATGTCCGCTCCTCCTCGAGCAGGTCGACCCGTGAAACCGCATTCCGCAAAAAAGTCCGTGTTTATTATCGCACAGATAGAAAATATCGGCAATTACGGCAATTTAGGCATGCACCACCGGCCGCAGCCCGTCATTTGGAGTATTGCCCGTCATTTCGAGTATTGCTTGAGATAGGCGATGAGATCGGTGATCTCCTGGTCGTCCTTCACGCCGACGAAGGCCATCTTCGTGCCCTTCACCTTCGCCTTCGGATTGTGCAGATAATCGCGCAGCACCGTCTCGTCCCAGACGAGACCACCCTCGCCGGCCGCCTTCATCCCGGCCGAGTAGGCGAAATTAGGATGCGTTCCGGCCTTCCGGCCGAACAGCCCGTTCAGCGACGGGCCGACCTTGTTCGTATCGGAATCGGCGACATGACAGGTCGCGCATTTCTTGAAAACAGTGGCACCCGCCGTCGCATCGCCCTCCTGCGCTCCGGCGTTACCAGAGGAAAGAGCAATGACGGATGTGGCGATCAGCAGAACAATACGGTAATCCATGGCAAACCTCATCCTCCTCAAGGTTGCCAGCCACTTGCACCCTCCGCAATCTCTCGCGTGGGAGTAGTGGTTGTTATGGGATAAAGCTTAGTCCTTCGCGGCAGCAAGTCAATCGGCTCCAAAATTGGGGCCAGTTGAACGCCATCTGATGTCCGGTGGCCTAGGGATAACCGCCTTGATATCGAAAATCCGGCCAGCTATCCTCGGCTGCCGCCATTTGACCTACCCCCGGATCGAAAGCGCCTCTTTTACCGCAAGCTCGGCCATGGCAAGCGCCGCCTCGCGGGTCCCGGCTGCGGCGATGAAGCGGCCGTTGTGGCAGAAGCTCGCGCCCTCTATGCCGCAAACCGCCTCCAATGCGCCATTGGTGAGCCCGGCCCAGGCAGCCGGCAGGTCGGCCCGGAGTTCGAACCCGTCCTCGGCGCGGCGGATGCCGGTCACGCACCAATCCTTTTCGCGCGGGTGGACCACGAACAGCAGCTGATCGGCGCCCGCCTTGACGATGGCGGGACGGAAGGGCATGCCCCTCGGCAATTCCAGAACACGCCCCTGCCCCGCAGCTTCGATTGCCCGATGCACGACCGCCTCGGCCCGCAATTTTGCGGCACTCTGAGCGATCCTGGCCTCGATGAAACTGCGGGCAATAGCAAGGGCCGCATGGAAGGCACGATCGTCGGCCTCTGGGTCCGTCTCGTCGAAAACTGGTTTCAGGGTTTCCAGCAGCGCCGGCAGCGTCAGCCCGGCCAACGGCCCCGAGGGGCTGAGCGCGCCATTATCAGTCAGATCGACCGGCAGCACGAAGCTGGCGTCGAAAGAGGCATGCAGCGTCTCGATATGCGCTTCGGGAAGCCCGAAGGCTATGAGATAATCACGGCCGTAATGCTTCCAGATCAGGCCGAACGAGCTGTAGGGCTGGCCATCATCGCGCAACGGCGCGCCGCGTTGATGGTGATCGAATATCCCGATAGTAGGATTATAGGCTCCGCCGACATCATAAATGATCCGGTCTTCGCCCGGCGTGATCCACTCCGGCGCCCGGCTGCGGACGATACGCGCCTGCGGGAAAAGCCGGGTCACGATGACGCTCGACAGCAATTCGTCGGCATGAAAGCCACCGGAATGGGTGACGAGGAAATCGGGGATCATGGGAGTTATGCGCCTTGTCGTTCGCGGAGAGTCCGCTTGCAGGTCGGCACCAAATAACCGTTGCCGGCTGCTATCTCAACCCATACCTTAATCGGAATCGATTTAAGAATAAAATGATCCAGCAATTCAATGTGTTACAGCGTCCTTTCGCACGTCGCCAAGATACCGGCCTCTAGCTGGATTCATCGAAACCCCTGAGGGGTGCATCAGGAGTAAGAGGCAGTCCGTGGAGATCCCTCAGCACTTTCACGTTGTCGAGACGGCCGGATGGCTTGTGAACCACCGCATAAACTCCACCCTTCCCGGTTACCTCATGATCAGTTCCAAGACCGACACCAACGATCTGTCGGATCTGCCCGAAGACGCTTTGGCCGAATTCGGCCCATTGCTCGCAAGGGCTCAGAGTACGCTGAAACGGCAATTGAATGCTCAGCGCGTCTATATCGGCCGGTATGGACACACGCCCGGTTATCCGATCCATTTCCATGTGATCCCGATATATGACTGGGTGGAGGAGTTGTTTTGGAAGGACGCTCGCTATCGTCTGCTCGAGAATTTCGCAGAAGGACCGGGGGAAACAGCAACGGATGGCGCGGAACTGACGCTGTTTGTCTGGCGCGAGTTCTGCGAACGCGCAGAGCCACCGCCGATCAGAGGGCCTTCGGTCTCAGAGGCTATTGAGTTGCTGCGGGAGGCAATGCGGTTTCCGCCGCTCTAGATCTTTGAGCTCATGCATGTCGCCGAAAATGCCCGGTGGTTTTGGCAAGACGGCATGCGCCAAGAGAAGGGCCCAAGACAACGCCTGCCTCGTGAACCTGGCGATCCTATGGCCGAAAGCGAGGTCGAAGGTCTCCGACCGTCTCGACCAATAATCGCGGATTGCCTCCTTGAGATCGAAATTCCCGGCCGTCCGTCAATCCATGACGTATTGGATATGATGCCGGCCGTGCACGGCCGATTTCTGGACATGGGCGCGAACGCCGAAGACCCGGCCGATCATATCCTCCGTCAGCACTTCCTCCGGCGCGCCGGAGGCGACGACCTCGCCTTTCTGAAGCACCGCCAGCCTGTCGCAGAACATCGCCGCCAGGTTGAGATCGTGGAGCGCGACGATGCAGGTGATGCCGAGCTTCGAGATCAGCGAGAGAATGTCGAGCTGATGCTGGATATCGAGATGGTTGGTCGGCTCGTCGAGCAGCAGTTCGCTCGGCGCCTGCGCCAGCGATCTGGCAATATGGACGCGCTGGCGCTCGCCGCCCGACAGCGTCTGCAGAGCTGGCCCGCTCTCTCCTGCATGCCCGTCCGCGACAGGGCCTCGTCGACGGCGGCATCGTCTCCGGCGCCCCAGGACGACAACAGCCCGCGATGCGGCGTGCGGCCGAGCCGCACCACGTCGCGCACGGTCAATTGCGTATCGGTCGTCGACTGCTGCTCGACGAAGGCGACGCGACGCGCAAGGGCTGCGCGCGGCAGCGATGAAATGTCGTCGTCACCCAACCTGATGATGCCGCTGCGAACCTTGCGCAGCCGGCAGATCAATCTGAGAAGGCTCGATTTGCCGGAACCGTTCGGCCCGAGCAGGCCGAGCACCTTGCCCTTTTCCACCGTAAGGCTGACGCCGTTGACGATGACAGTGTCACCGGCGGCAAAGCTCACCGCGTCGATGCTGATGCTCATGCCTTCCCCCGCACGCGATAGAGGATGACGGCAAAGGCCGGTGCGCCGAAGAGCGCGGTGACGACCCCGATCGGCAGGATCTGCTGCGGGATGATGATGCGCGAAATGATGTCGGCGCCGACCATGTAGATCGCGCCGCCGAGCGCCGTTGCCGGCAGCAGCCGCCTATGAGCCGGCCCGACGAGGAAGCGGGCGGCATGGGGGATGACGAGGCCGACGAAGCCGATCGAACCCACCATGCTGACGACGCTTGCCGTCATCGCCGCCGTCATGGCGAACAGCACGATCTGGACGCGGCGTACGGCAATGCCGAGCGAGGCGGCGGCATCCGTGCCGAAGGCGAAGGCGTCGAGCGCCCGCACATGGGCCATGCAGATGACGAAGCCGGCAAGCGCGATCGGCACCGACAGATAGACATCGGGCCAGCGCACGCCGCTGAGCGAACCCAGCAGCCAGAACAGGATGCCGCGCGCCTGCTCGGCATTCGCCGATGTCGTCACGATGTAGGAGGTCAGTGCATTGAAGAGCTGCGAACCGGCGACGCCGCATAGGATGATGCGCTCACCGGTTCCCGCCGCAGCCGTCGCCAGGATGCCGACCAGCAAAAAGGCAATGACCGCACCGATGAAGGCGCCGCTCGACAGGCCGAGAACACCGTAGCCGAAGCCGAGGATCATCACGCAGACGGCCCCCGTCGAGGCACCGGCGGAGATGCCGAGCACGTAGGGTTCGGCCAGCGGATTGCGCAGCAGCGCCTGCAGGATCGCGCCAGAAAGCGAGAGCGATGCGCCAGCGCTGGCCGCGACGAGCGCGCGGCTCAGACGATAATCCCAGACGATGCCCTGGTGGATGCGGCTGAGCTCGAAATCCGTTCCGAACAGACGGTTCGAAACCGCCTCCGCCGTCGTCGCAAGCGGGATGGCGATCTCGCCGGTCGAAACGGCAAGGCTGATCATCATCCCGAGCAGGAGAAATGCCGCAATGGTGAGCGCGGCAAGCGCCCACCATCCCTGTTGCCTGACCGACACTGCCTTCACTGCGCCAGACCGAAGGACTTGATGCCGCTCGCCAATGTCTCGATACCGTCGATCGTGCGGATCGTCGGGTTCATCGACTGCGCGTCCATCATCACGAAGTGCTTGTTTTTGACCGCGTCCAGCTCCTTGGTCACAGGATCGTTCTCGAGGAAATCGACCTTGACTTTGGGATCGTCAGCGGCGTAACGGCGGCGGTCCATGGTCGCCAGAACGATCACGGCAGGGTTCGCCTGGGCGATGGTTTCCCAGCCGACCAGCGGCCATTCCTCTTCCGTCGTGACGACGTTCTTCGCGCCAATCGTCTTCAGAATATAGGCGGGCGCGCTGTTCTTGCCGGCGATGAAGGCGTCGCCATTGACCTCCTTGCTGGAGAACCAGAAGGCGACGGGCAGGTTCTTGCCCGAAGCGCCTGATATCGAAGCGACTGCATCCGCCTCGCGCTTCTTCAGCTCCGAAATCAGCGCATCGCCGCGCTCCTTCACATCGAAAATCTCCGAGAGCTCGGTAATTTCCCGGTAGATCAGGTCCATCGTAAACAGCTCCTTGCGCACGCCGTCGCCGCCATCGGTGTTGACCTTGGCGACGCAATCGGCCGGCGCGAGATAGGTATTGATCCCGAGATCCTTGAACTGCTCCCGCTTGCCGACCGAGCCCTGTGCGCCGACATGCCATTCGAACTCGGCCGTCACCAGGTCGGGCTCCTGCCCGACGACAGATTCGAAGCTCGGATCATTGTCGGCGAGCCGTTTTATCTTGCTGTTGGCCTCGGCATATTGCGGCAGGACGGGACCGACCCAGACGGCCGTTCCGGCGATCTTGTCGGCAAGGCCGAGCGAGAAGAGCACTTCGGTCATGCCCTGACCGATCGAAACCACTTTGGATGGCGCCTTTTCGAAGGTCACCTGCTGGCCGCAATTGGTGATGGTCAAGGGATATCGGGTCGCGGCAAGGCTTGGTGCCGCAAGGCCGGCGAGCCCGAAGGCGAATGTCATGGTGGCGAGAATCTGGCGCATGGAAAACCTCGATGAAGGGAAAAATCACGGCCGTTCCGCGCATATGCGCGGACCGAAAGCACGCTTAGGCGCGCACTAGCCGCAGGAGGCCCAATCGAGACGGATGCATGCCGGAATTCGGCGAAGGTTCAGCAGGTCAATCATATCTGTTCCTTGTCCGGGCATCCCCGCCCGGTTGATTGGATCGTGATTGACGGCAGGTCTCCTGGCTTGCGGATATCCGTCGCTTCATCCTCCTTCCCGCGATATCTCGCAGTGGCAGGGCTATGAGCCCTTCAGAGATGGCCAGTCGCTGGCCACTCCTGAGATGATCGACAATCCGCTTACAGTTGCGGGGGCAGCCACGGTCTCGGTCCCTACTGGGTCGTCCTCACCGTGTTCCCTATTAATCCCCTTGGAGTCATCTTCAGGGAACCGTCGCACCCAGTTACGTCGCCTGCACGCGCGCCGTCAATGCATATTCCGAAGGCGCCATGCCGCCAGCGGATAAATATATCGCGCACATAGCTTCACGCCGCCGTTCGGTGCACGAACTGCCGGTCGCGGTCAGTCTCGGATATGACCCCGGAAAGCGCCTCCTTGCGACAGGTACAGTCCCCGCGCCATTCTTGACCTTCGAAAATTACCCATTGATACGGTCCAGCGAATGGTCTAATTTTCTGGAGGAAACCAGGCTGCACTGGTCCTGGGGAGTGCGAACGATGCGAGTGTCTGTGACGGATGCCAAGGGGCAATTGACCGAGTTGGTCCGGCGTGCCGAGGCGGGTGACGAGGTCATCCTCACCCGGCACGGTCATGCTGCCGTGAAACTGGTTCCGGTGAGGGCAGCGCCCGATCGGAAATCCCGCCGGACGCTGATGGAAGCGGTGCGGGCCTCCGCCATAGCCAAAGCCGACGACGGGCCGCCGGCCGCACGCAGCCAGGATTTCCTCTACGCCGACGACGGCCTGCCCGAATGATCGCCGTCGACACATCCGCCCTGATGGCGATCGTGCTTGGCGAACCACAAGCCGATGCCCTGATTGCCGTCCTCGAAGCCGAAGACGATCTCCTGATCTCCGCCGGCACGGTCGCCGAAGCCTTGATCGTCTCGGCCCGTCGCAACGTCGGCGATGAAATGGAACAACTGATCGACGGCCTCGGCTTCGAAATCGTGGCCGTCACCCCCGCCTCCGCCCGCCGCATCGCCGAAGCCTACCGCACCTGGGGCAAAGGCGCCCATCCTGCAAGTCTGAACTTCGGCGACTGCTTCGCCTACGAGGTGGCTAGGGAACATGGGTGCCGGCTGCTATTTGTGGGGGATGATTTCGTTAGGACCGATATAGAAAACGCGCTGTGAACGATGCGGCGATTGCCAGCGCCGGCCGGCCCTACAATGCATCCAGCGGTATCTTCAGATACCGCCTGCCATTCCCCTCCGGCTCGGGCAGCCGCCCGCCGCGGATATTCACCTGCAGCGCGTGCAGCATCAGCTTGGGCTTGGGCAGCGTGCGATCGCGCGCCTGGCGCAGCGCCACGAAGCCGGCCTCGTCGATGCCTGCAATATGCGGATTGGCGCGCTTCTGTGCCTCCACCGTGCTTTCCCAGCGCGGGTGCCGGCCGCCGGGCTGGTAATCGTGGCCGGAAAAGAGACGGGTCTCCTCGGGCAGCGACAGGATGGCCTGGATCGAGTGCCAGAGGGCGGCAGCGCTGCCGCCCGGGAAATCCGTGCGCGCCGTGCCGGAATCCGGCGTGAACACCGTGTCGTGCACAAAGGCGGCGTCACCGATCACATAGGTGATCGAGGCGAGTGTGTGCCCGGGCGAAAAAATCACGCGGGCTTTAAGCGCACCGATCTCGAACGTGTCGCCATCGGCAAACAGCCGGTCCCATTGCGAGCCGTCGGTCGCGAGCCCCGGCCAGTTGTAGATCTCCTTCCAGAGCGTCTGCACGTCGATGACATGGGCGCCGATCGCCGTCGGCGCGCCGGTCTTCTCATGCAGATAATGCGCGGCGGAGAAATGATCGGCATGCGGATGCGTGTCGAGGATCCACTCGACCGTCAGCCCTTCGCTTTCGATATGAGCGAGGATGGCATCTGCATTGGCCGTTCCCGTCGCCCCCGACATCTCGTCGAAATCGAGCACCGGGTCGATGATGGCGCAGCGTTTCGTTGCCGGGTCGGAAACGACATATTGCACACTGCAGGTGCGGGGCTCGAAGAAGGCCTTCACATCAGCCACCTGCCCTGACCGCTTTTCCAGCCAGCGTCGCGCGCCGGCAAGATCAAAACCGAGGTTTTGACCGAAGGCCTCGACATCTCCGGGCTTCATCCGCCCGTCGAGCACCTCGCCCAGCGCATAAAGCGTCAACGCCCGCGTGCCGCTCTTGCAATGGGCGACGACCGGTCCCTTGGCCTCGGCCATCGCCGTCTGGAAGGCGCGGATATCGGCCTCGGTGATTTCGGTCCCCTTCACCGGCACGAAGCTGTAGGCGAGCCCGGCGGCAGCGGCGGAAGCCTTTTCCGCCGTATTGCCCGGCTGCCCCGGCTCCTCGCCATCCGGTCGGGCATTGATGGCGGCGACAAAACCATCAGCCGCGAAGGCGGCAAAACCTGCGGCGTCGGGCTGCCCCGCCACCGATATCAGCTCATTGACCCTCACGGATGTCATCGAAGCCCCCGCGCTGCCCGCACCAGGCATTGTCGCACGTATATCGATACAATCTCACAAGTATATTGCCGAACGCAAGAATAGGCGCTTGGTATTCCTCCGTGCCTGTCGCCGGCCTGAAAAGCCTGAGGACGCCAGCGGGAGACGCCGCCCAAACTCCCCCTCGGCCGAGCCGTGTACCGTCAAAACGACAGCGTTGCCGCACCTTCCTTGATCTCGGCATGCATGGCGCTGGCGCCGACGATGACGATCCCGTCGAGTAAGTCTTCCTGCGTATAACCGCGCGAGGTCACGCAGGGCGGGCAAGCCCAGATCGTGCCGCCGCGCTGCTGGAAATTCTCGATCAGGCTCGACAGCGGATCGAGCGGTGGCACATGCGTCATCCGCTGCCCGCCCTTGCGCACCAGGTCGATCCCAGTGCTGGTGAGGAACACCGAGACCTTCAGCCCGGCGGTGATACCGCCATTGGCAATGGTGAAGGCAACGGAGGACAGTTCAGATTCGATGCCCTTGGTCACGAGCACCACCAGTTTGTCGCTTTGAGTTTGCATAGTATTCTCCTTCAGTGGTTTGAACGCACTGATGATAGGAGGACGCGCGGCGCGCGTATTTGGCCGGAATGCGTGAAGCCTTGTCTGAAAATCCAGACGCTGCGGGTGTGGCGCGCGACGACGTGCTATCGGCGCTGCTATCGACGATCCGCCTTTCCGGATCGCTGCAGTTCTGCTTCATGCCGACGGGCGACTGGCAGACCGATGCCACGCCGTCGCTGGCAGGCCTTTCGGCCAAGGCCTCGGGCACGATGCCGTTTCACATCGTTGTGGAGGGCCGCTGCTGGCTGAAGACGGAAGGCGAAGAGACCGAGCTGGAGGCCGGCGACGTACTGGTCTTCCCCTTCGGCACCGGCCATCAGCTCGGCGCAGGCAGAGACGGCATGCTGGTGCTGCCGACCCGCGATCTGCCGCAGAAGCCATGGCGTGAGATTCCCGTGCTGCGTTACGGCGACGAGACACAAGGGGTGCGCCT
Organism: Rhizobium sp. CB2179; assembly: GCF_057653455.1. Classification (NCBI taxonomy): domain Bacteria; kingdom Pseudomonadati; phylum Pseudomonadota; class Alphaproteobacteria; order Hyphomicrobiales; family Rhizobiaceae; genus Rhizobium; species Rhizobium sp. CB2179. The sequence continues at coordinate 2,556,639 of NZ_CM172781.1, forward strand.
GCTCTGCGGCTATCTGCAGTGGGACGGGCTGAGCTTCCCACCGCTTCGGCAGGCCCTGCCCAGACTGATCCATGTCAGGACGCGGGCCGCCAATGACGGTGACTGGCTGCGCGCCACCATCCGCCAGATGGTCGAGGAGGTCGACAGGCCGCGTGCCGGTGGCGTCTCGATGCTACCGCGGCTGACGGAAATCATCTTCATCGAAATTCTGCGCCACCAGATCATGATGGCAGAGCCAAGCTCGGTCGGCTGGCTGGCAGCCCTCGCCGATCCGGCGCTGTCGCGCTGCCTCTCCCTCATCCACGACGACCCCAAATGCGACTGGTCGCTGGAGCAACTGGCTGCGGCATCGGGAATGTCGCGCAGCGCGCTGGCCGAACGCTTCCAGGCGATGCTTTCGACATCGCCGATCCGCTATGTCAGGGACTGGCGGCTTTATCTCGCAAGCGTAGCGCTCGCCACCTCAGGCCAGCCGATCGCGGCGATCGCCTATGAAGCCGGCTATGCCACCGAAGCCGCCTTCAACCGCGCTTTCTCCCGCGCCTTCGCCACCCCACCAGCCGCCTGGCGGGCGATGGCGCAAGCGTAGAGGGTGATCGGCTCAATAAGCGCCAATGCTCAAGAGAGGTTGGCAGGAAGAAGCCGCGACACTCATGGGTGGAAAGAATCAAAGGATGCGCTAATTAGATCCACCATCAAAATCTGGAGCGCGCCTTGGATTCCCAATCCCCTCAGCCACTCACAGCTCGCTTTCCTGTCGGTGGCGGGGAAATTGGCCGACTGATCCAGACCCGCGACTGGAGCAAGACGCCGCTCGGTCCTCTCGAACTCTGGCCGCAAAGCCTGAAGACGGCCACCAACATGCTCCTGCTTTCACCCGTGCCGATCGTTCTTCTCTGGGGCGAAGATGGCGTGATGATCTACAACGACGCCTATTCCGTCTTCGCGGGCAGCCGCCATCCGGATCTTCTCGGTTCCAAGGTCCGTGAGGGCTGGAGCGAAATTGCCGATTTCAACGACAATGTGATGAAAGTCGGACTGGCGGGGAAAACGCTCGCCTACGAGAACCAGGAGCTGACGCTCTTGCGCCACGGCAGCCCGGCTCCCGTCTGGATGAACCTCGACTATTCGCCCGTCCTCGACGAAAGCGGCAAACCCGCCGGCGTCATCGCGATCGTCGTCGAAACGACGAAAAGCGTCCTTGCCCAGCGCCGGCTGCGCGAGAGCGAAGAGAGGTTCAGGGCGTTCACGACCGCGACGACCGACATCGTCTACCGTATGAGCGCCGACTGGCAGGAGATGCAGCAGCTCGACGGACGCAACGTTCTCGCCGACACGGCCAATCCGACTGTCGCGTGGCAGGAGGTCTATTTGTTTCCCGAGGACATTCCGGCGATCCAGGCGGTGATCGACGAGGCCATATCAAGCAAGGGTGTTTTCGAATGCGAGCATCGCGTCCGCCGCGCCGACGGCAGCACCGGGTGGGTGCTGTCACGGGCTGTTCCACTCTTGAACGACCCAGGCGCCATTGTCGAATGGTTTGGGGCCGCGACCGATATCACCGAGCGGCGACGCAAGCAGCAACAGCTGGAACTTGTCGTTCATGAACTCAACCATCGCGTTAAGAACAATCTGGCGATGGTGCAGGCTTTCGCATTCCGCACCTTCCGGGATGCCGAAGACATCCCTCGTGCCCTGGACAGTTTCACGGCGCGGCTGGTGTCGCTCGGCCGTGCCAATGATCTGTTAACAGGCGAATTGTGGAGCAGTGCCTCCTTGAAACAGACACTCGACCAAGCGACCGTTCCGCATCGGCCGGACGGCGGGCGGTGGGAGTTGACCGGAGACGAAATCCGGGTCTCCGCAAAGACGGCGCTGGCGCTGACCATGGCCTTTCACGAACTCGGCACGAATGCCGTCCGCCATGGCGCATGGTCGAATGATGGCGGCGCCGTCAGCGTCAAATGTTCCCTCCAAATCATCGACGGAAAGCAACGCTACCGCATAGACTGGAACGAACATGGCGGACCGCCTGTCGAACAACCTAAGCGGAAGGGCTTCGGCACGGTCCTCATACAGCGTGGCCTTGCCGCGGAGACGGGAGGCAATGTGGAGATTTCGTTTGCCGAAAGGGGTTTTTCCTTCAGCCTCGACGCTCCGGCAGACCGTCTTCGGAACGAATGACATGGCCAAGCGTGTTCTTGTCGTCGAAGATGAAATGACCATCGCCATGATGATCGAGGATATGCTCGTGGACCTCGGTCACGAGGTCGTCGCGACAGCCGCGCGTTTGCCCTCGGCGCTGGAGGTTGCGGCCGATGGAAATCTTGATTTCGTCATTCTCGATGTGAACCTGGCCGGGCATCAGTCATTCCCGGTGGCGGCAGTCCTTCAGCAGCGCGGTATCCCGTTTGCCTTCGCAACCGGATATGGGCCAGCGGGTATCGATCCCGCCTTTGCCGGCCGGCCAGTGTTGACCAAGCCGTTCACAACTGCCGACCTTGCCGCTGTCATCGAAAGTGTCGGCTGAGACCCAAGAGGGCCGACGCCCAAGTCCAAGAGCCGCCCCAATGAGACGTGTTGTGGCGGGCGATGGCGCAGGGCTGAGGATCCGATCGACACCCTGATGGACGATCAGCGCGGTTGCGGGCCTGTCAATCCGAGGGCCAGCGTGATGTCGTTGATGATCCCCAGTCGCGCTTCGATCACCGCGATTTTCTCAGGTGTATCGGCACCAAAAGCCTCGATATCGATGAACATTTGCTCGCAGCCGCCTGGCGTGACCGTGCCGAACATCTGGCCGGGTTCCTCGCCTATGTTTCGCCAGCTGTGCGGTACATGTGGCGGCAGAACGACGACGGTTCCCACGGGCGCGTCGAACGCCTCGTCGCCGCATTGGAATCGATAGAGACCGCGGATGACCCGAAAGACTTCGATCTCCCGCGTATGCGTGTGCGGGGCCGGACCATGACCGGGCGGCGTGAAGGTTTCCCACATCCCGAACGCGCCGCCGGTCTCGGCGGCTGTGGCATGGATGACGATCCTCGCGCCGAAGGGCGTCTTCGCCACGCGCTCCTTGCCGGGCAAAGAGACAACGGCATTCCTGAAACTCGACATATCCACCTCCCCCTTGATTACGGGCTTTGGGCCACGCTCACGTCGTCACCCTTGCAGCGCAGGCACGTCGATCATGGCTTCGATATTGTATCCGTCGGGATCGAGAACGAAGCAGGCAAAGTATTTCTCGCTATATTGCGGCCGCGGACCGGGCGCCCCATTGTCCCCAGCGCCGGCTTCGAGCGCGGCCCGATAAAACGCCTCCACTTCCGCTCTGCTTTGGACCCGGAAGGCAACGTGCAAACGCGTCAGAGGCGGCTTGTCGTCGGTGTGCTGGATCTCGAACAGGCTGCCGCCGACGTCGAAGGCCCAGAATACACCCTCCTTTCCGAAGGAGAGGCGATAACCCAGAGGTTCGAAAGCGCGTTCATAGAACAATTTGCTCTTCTGCAGGTCACTCACTGCGATGGTGATATGATCGATCATGCCGTGCCCTCCCTATCGTTCCGCGTCCCATCATAGTTGAATCCCGGCAGCGGAAAAGCCGACAAAGCCCACCCGATACCCTGCCAACGCCGCCCGCCATGAACTCTTTCCGGCCGCTCGACATCGGCATCAATATCAGCCTAAGGTCCCGGGCGGGGATGGACGGGAGGGGATAACCGATGTCCCTCAGCTGGTCGGGCGTCAGGTCTGCCAATGCCTCCGTCTTGCGACGCTCCGCTGCCACTGCCGGAGTAGCTGCCGCTTCAGCGGCTTCTTCGGAACGAAGGGGGCATGCCGGGCTATTACCGCCCCCTTTCGGCTAATTGCGAAACGATGCTGCTTCGTGCGAAAATGCCACGCGATGGATCACACGGGCGAAGTTCTCATTCTCACCGGGCCGCCGGGCTCGGGAAAAACCACGACGGCCGAGGCGCTCGCCCGCGAGCCCGGCTCGCCGAAGGTCCATCTTCATTCCGACGATTTCTGGCATTTCATCAAGAACGGCGTGATCCCGCCCTATCTGCCGGAGGCGCATGAACAGAATATCGTTGTCGTCGACGTGTTGACGAAGGCGGCGGCAGGCAATGCCAGCGGCGGCTACTTCGTCGTCGTCGACGGCATCGTCGGGCCGTGGTTCCTGGAACCGTTCCGGAAAATCGCGGCACCCCTCCACTACGTGATTCTGCGTCCGCCGCTCGATGTCGCCATCCGGCGCTGCCGGGAGCGTGGCGGCGACGCGCTGACCGATCCCGCCCCTATTGCGGCGCTCCATCAGCAATTCTCATCACTTGGCCCGTTCGAGCAACATGTCGTCTCGACGGAGGGGCACGACAGGGAAGACACGTTGCGCAAGGTGATCGAGGCTATGCGCAGCGGCATGTTTCGCCTGGCGTCATAACGCAAGCCCCTCAGCTTTCGGCGCAAGCTGCAGACATTGCCGGGATTCTCTTACCCGATCCCGGTTCGAGCGAGTCGGGAAATTCATGAGCGGACCTCATGAGTTCATGCCGATATCTCCGGCTAATCGCCGCCGGGCTTTGCCCTATCTTGGGATCAAACCTGGGAAGGAGGACTTGAAATGATCAAGCGCAAGCTCGGCCAAAGAGGCCCTGACGTATCGGCGATCGGCTTCGGCTGCATGGGGCTGAACTATCATCGCGGGACGGCGATGGAGCGCGGTGATGCCGTCGCGCTCCTGCGGGCGGCCCACGACCGGGGTGTCACCTTCTTTGACACTGCCGAAGCCTACGGGCCGTTCACCAACGAGGAACTCGTCGGCGAGGCGCTGGCGCCGATCCGTGATGAGGTGGTGATCGCGACGAAATTCGGCTTTAGGGATGGCCGGCCGGAAGTTGGTCTGGATAGCCGGCCGGAACGCATCCGTGTGGTCGTCGAAGAAGCCCTCAAGCGGCTGCGCACCGATCGCATCGATATCTTCTACCAGCATCGGGTCGACCCGGCCGTACCGATCGAAGAGGTGGCAGGCACGGTGAAGGATCTGATCGGCGCCGGCAAAGTGCTGCATTTCGGCCTGTCAGAAGCGGGCGTCGAAGCAATCCGCCGCGCCCATGCCGTCCAGCCGATCACCGTGTTGCAAAGCGAATATTCGCTGTGGTGGCGCAACCCGGAACAGGAAATCCTGCCCGTCGTCGAAGAGCTCGGCATTGGCTTCGTGCCCTATAGCCCGCTCGGCCGCGGCTTCCTCACCGGCAAGATGGACGAGAACACCAGTTTCGAAGGCGGCAACGACCACCGCAAGACCAATCCGCGCCTCTCGGCCGAAAACCGCAAGGCAAACCAGCCGGTGGTCGATGCGATCGAGGTCATCGCCGCTCCCAGAAACGCGACCGCGGCCCAGATCGCCATTGCTTGGCTGATGGCCCGCAAGCCTTGGATCGTCCCCATTCCCGGCACCACCAAGCTGCACCGGCTGGAAGAGAATATCGCTGCCGCCGACATCACCTTCACATCGGAGGAACTGGCCGAGATCGACGCGGTCTTCTCAGGCATCGAGATCCACGGCGACCGCTACTCCGCAACATCGGCAGCCCGCGTCACGCGGTGAGCCGACGACACTGATCGTTCGATGCGACAGCACGAACGTTCTTGTCTGGTGCGCCGGCGTTGGATGGATGCAAGGAGCAGCGTTGCGGCGTGTCCTTCGAGGCTCCGCCCTATGGGCTGCGCGCCTCAGGATGAGGGCCGTTGGAGGCTGCCGCATACCCAACAACAGGCGTGAGTGGACGCGGCAACCCCTCTTCCGTCATGCTCGGGCTTGTCCCGAGCATCTGCAATCGGTGCAGCAGAGCCTCGGCACAAGGCTGACATGACGGAGAGCGAGGCGGCGTTCGCGCCAAACTGAAACCGCCCGCGAGAAAACGCGGGCGGCGGCATCATCGTGTGGCATCCGCCTCGAGCGCAGATGATCAGTCCTGGCCCTGCAGGCGGTCCATCACTTGCAGCAACAGATCGGCGCAGACCTTCATCGGTTCGTCCTCGGCGCACTTCAGGTCGATCCGGGTGTTCCCATCCTCGATCCGGAAATGCGCTGCCTTGGACGGCGGCGGCGGCGGGCGATGACCACGGAAACCACGGAAGCCCATGTCGCCTCTCCGACCATGCCAGCGGTATTCGGGGCGATCTCCCGGCCGCGCATCCGGCCGGTCCGTCATCTGCTCATCGTCGTCAGAGGCAGACGGGTTCGGTGGCGGAGGCGGCGGTGACGCCGGATCGCCCGCCACGGGCGGAGTGCCGGCGGTTGGCGGAGCGGGCGGCTGTTGGGCGAAGGCGGTGCCGGCCAGTGCGGCAAGGGCAAGGCCCGATAGGAGAAGTCGTTGCATGGAAGCGTTCCTTTCGGAGTTAGGAGGCGTGTCTGTAAACACCGCAGCGCGGCTTTGGTTCACGCCCGTCAGGGCCTGTGATCGAAATCGGCAAACCGTCTGTGCGGCGGACCTTTCGGCGGACGCAGCGCTTCGGTGCGTCCGTCCTGGCGAACGAGGTAGCTCGCATGCACGAAGCCGTCGTCGAAGCGCCCTTGCACGGTGACGGCTTCATCCCGGGTGACGAGAGCGCCGTCCTCGCCGGCCCGGCCGGTTTCAACAAGCGCCTTGCCGCTCTCGTCCTGCAGCACAAACTTGTTACCGTAAATCTCGGCAACCTTGCCCTTGATGGTGACGAGGCTGGTGGCCGGCATGGCCGAAATCGCCACCGGCGTCAGCGGCGCCATCTCGGGCGTGGGACGCATCATCTTCACGGCGCTCGCGCCCCCGGCAGCACCGATGACAAGCGCCACGGCGGCAGCGATCACGGGGATCGCCAGCCGGCGCCGGCGGTGTCCTTGCGGCACGGGCGTGGCTGCGCCCTCGGCATGTTCGTTGTCCTGGTCTTCATCAGGCATATATCTGCTCCTTGCTTCAGTAATAGTCGCAATCTAGCCGCCACACCCCCTCGCCTGCCTGAACCTCTCCGTTCAGATTGAGTTAAGCTCGGCCCGATAGTTTTGACCCGTCCCCAGAGATGCCCTGCGATGAAAGCCCTGCCCCATGCGCGTACTGCTCGTCGAAGATGACGAAGACCTGAGCGGCCGGATCGCCGCCGTGCTGCGATCGGAGAACTTCGTCGTCGATATCGCTCGCAACGGCGAGGACGCTCTCCATGCGGGGCTCACCGAACTCTTCGATGTCGCAATCCTCGACCTCGGCCTGCCGAAGATCGACGGGGTCAGCGTGCTGAAGGGCTGGCGCGAGGGCGACCGCAACCTGCCGGTTCTGGTGTTGACGGCGCGCGACGGCTGGCCGGATAAGGTCTCGAGCTTCAAGGCCGGCGCCGACGATTTCCTCGCCAAACCCTTCAAGGTGGAAGAACTGGTGCTTCGCCTGCGCGCCTTGGTGCGCCGGGCGTCCGGTCACGCCGCCTCGCGGCTCGTCTGCGGCGCGCTGGTCTTCGATGCGCAGCTCGGCACCTTCGAGCTCGACGGCCTGCCGCTGAAGCTGACGGCGCTGGAATGGCGGGTGCTCTCCTGCTTGATGCTGCGCAAGGAGATGATCGTCGACCGGCGCGAACTCACCGAGCGCGTCTATGACGGCGATGCCGAAGTCGACTCCAATTCCATCGAAGTCATCATCGCCCGCCTGCGCAAGAAGCTCGGGGCCGATCGGATCGAAACGGTGCGCGGCCGCGGCTATATGCTGACGGCAGCAGTGACGCCATGAAGGCCCCCTCCCTCAAGCCGAAATCGATCGCCGGCCGGCTGCTGATGTTCTCGGGCATCTTCGTGACGCTGGCGCTCGCTGTGGCCGCCATCGTGCTCTGGCTGGCGCTCAAAACGGTGGTGCGCGAGCAGGTTGACCAGCGCCTCGACACCCAAATCGGCGCCCTTGCCGGCGCGGTGACGCGTGACGCTGAGGGACGGATCGCCCTCTCCGCGCCGCTCGATGCGCCGCCCTTCGATCGCCCCTCATCCGGCTGGTACTGGCAGATCGATGACGGGCAACAGCGCCTGACCTCCCGCTCCCTGATGAACGGCACGATAGACGCACCGCCGCCCCGGCAGGACCTGCGCCATGTGCTGATGGGCATGCCGACATCAGGCAGGGGCGGTGATCGCGGAAGAGGGCCGCTCTACCTGCGCCAGGCCATCCGCAGCATCGACGGCGTGACGCTGATAATCACCGCGACGGCGCCGATGATCGCCCTCGTCGGCCCGGCGCTCGGCGCGCTCTTCTGGCTGGTGCCTTGCATGCTGCTGCTCGGCCTCGTGCTGATGGCCGGCACGCTCTGGCAGATCCGCTTCGGCCTGCGCCCGCTGAAATCCATAGCGGCCAATATCGATGCCATCAACCGGGGAGAACGCGCCCGCCTGCCCGATGAAGCGACCGTCGAGCTTGCGCCGCTCTCGCTGAAAACCAACACGCTTCTGGAAGCGAACGAAGACAGGCTCGCGGCAACCCGCATGCAATTCGCCAACCTCGCCCACGGCCTCAAGACGCCGGTGGCGAGCCTGCTGCTGGCGCTCGACGAGCAAAACGATCCCAAAGGCGCATTGCGCAGCCTCGCAGCCCGGATCGACAACAGGATCAAGCATCACCTCGCCGCCGCCCGCCGCGTGATGGCCTCGACGGACAATGTCGCCAGCACCGACATGGCGACTTCGGTCACCGATCTCCACCGGGCGATCGGCCAAATCCACGCCGAGCGCAACATCGCCTTCGACACCGATATATCAGAGGGCCTGCGAGTCGCCTGCGACGAAAGCGATGTCGAGGAAATGCTCGGAAACCTGATCGACAACGCCTTCAAATGGGCAGCCTCCCACGTCACCCTCCGCGCCCACCGCGACGGCCCAACCGCCCGCATCACCATCGATGATGACGGCCCCGGCATCCCCCCGGGCCGTCTCGCAGCTGTGCTGCTGCCGGGTGTGCGTGAGGATGAGCTTGTGCCGGGGAATGGGTTTGGGCTGAGTATCGTGAGTGAGCTGGCGGGGCTTTATGGCGGGTCGCTGGTGCTGGAGGCGAATGGGGCGGCGGGGTTGCGGTGTGTGTTGTGTTTGCCGGTGGTGGGGTCGGGGCGGTAGGATTTTGGCTGGTTCGATAGAAGGTGAAAGTGCTGCCGAGTGATCAGCGTCTTTTGGGTTCTTATCATTTGTCACAACGCTCTCCCGACTACGACCTCGTACGGATTACAAATATTCGTGCCTTGCTGCGAGTGACAGGAAGCAAATAGGTGAACCAAGACCGTCAACCATTCAGCCCTGCGACGGAAATACAGACCGTGAAGATGCCGTGTCGATAACCTTTCGGGATTCTCTGCGTTGCCAACAAAGTTGTAAACGTCATCACGCGTTCCCATCAAAAGCGCTCGGATATCCGTGGCATCGAAATAATCATCGCCGTATTCAGCCATCGCATAGCAATAGCCAATTTTTGCAATCATCATTGCGAACGGACCATTGATAAACGGAACCCTAGTCCTGACATTTTCGAGACCGTTGCCCCCTAAGTTGAAGAACGCCAGCCGTGGATTAACAAGAGTAGCCCCTCGATCGATTCCAACTAAGAGCCCCGCCTGACTAAACTGCACTAGCGAGAAGTGTTTCGGGTAGTCCTCGATCGGGAAGTCAAGGCGTTTTCCCTCCTCGCCCATCACTGAATCGCCTGCAAAGACCTCAGGCATATGTCGCGCGTCGCGCGGTCCGCTACCTTTCGACTTGCCACGGAGACCTAATAGCACCCTGGGGACTTTAAGGTCGACATTGAGCGCTTGGTTCTCGTATTCTTGATTGGAGCGCGTAGCGCATTCCTCGCAGGAACCGTAGCGTATCACCAAGGAGCCATTGATAGCTTCGGGGATGATGTGCTCGTCAGTGAGATCTGCCTGCGTAAATACTTTTCGGCAAAAGACACATCTTCCGTCCAGATAGTAATTCTGCTTCCGCATTGCCAAAGAGCGCATGCCGTAGGCAATACAACTTATCAGACGATTCTCATAATTGTTGCTTCGTGCAAAACGGCCTTTACAGTACTCTCAAAATAGGCTGTGCACCCGATATCCAAATCGTCCCATTGACGCCCGTCGATTTTAGGGACCATCAATCCTCTTCTTCGAAAGAGCCCAGAACCAGCCCTACTGACCGTCGCATCCGCCAGCCGGCCGTTTCGGGGACAAGCCGCATTCCCGCAACTGCCGTCATTCCACCACGCCAAACATGGCCCATACCCGCTATGCCAGGGCCAGTCGTTACGGCCCATCTCGGGATTGTAGATCCCCACCCCTCGCCCGCCATCCAGAAACAAGGCATCGGGGCATTTCAGATGGTCGCGGAAGAGCCGCGCGAAGTCACGGAAATTCAACCCGTCTTCGCTGATCGAGACACGATCCGCGCCGTGACCGCAGGTTCCCACACCGCTCGGCGGGCTTGGTCCGCCGAGCGGAGCCTCATAAATTTCGATCTTTGGTCTGCCTCTGGCGTAAGGCTACCTTCGCGACCTATTCCTAAAGCATAAATGTCAGCTCCCGGCATGATCCTCCCTCCCTCAAAGCCGCAACCAAGCTCCCTTCCCGGTCATCTCCGCTCTCGCCGAGACGTCTTTCGCCTCGCCTCTGCCTTGTTGCTCGCGTATCGTGGACGCACGATTCGCCGTCCGCAAACGAGGGTGGGCATGAACGAAGCATCAAAGGAGAGCGCGATGACGGACGCCAAGAGCGGCATTTCGGGACTACGGCCGCATATTACAGTCATTGGCGTCGGCGGCGGTGGTGGCAATGCGATCAACAATATGATCGCGGAAAAGCTGGCGGGCGTCGAATTCGTCGCTGCGAACACGGATGCTCAGGTGCTGGCCACCTCCAAGGCGACGCGCCGCATCCAGCTTGGCGCGAATGTGACGGAGGGTCTCGGCGCCGGTTCGTTGCCGGAGGTCGGCCATGCGGCTGCCGAAGAGTCGCTCGATGAGATCATGGATCACCTGGCCGGCTCGCACATGTGCTTCGTCACCGCCGGCATGGGCGGCGGCACAGGCACGGGTGCTGCACCTGTCATCGCCCGCGCTGCGCGTGCCGCCGGCATCCTGACGGTCGGCGTCGTCACCAAGCCCTTTACCTTCGAAGGCAACCGCCGCATGCGGATGGCGGAAATCGGCATCGAGGCGCTTCGCCAGGCCGCCGATACGGTCATCGTTATTCCCAATCAAAACCTCTTCCGCATTGCTGATGCAAAAACGACGTTCGCCGATGCTTTCATGACAGCCGACCGCGTGCTCTATGCGGGCGTCGGCTGCATTACCGATCTGATCGTCAAGGAAGGCCTGATCAACCTCGATTTTGCTGACGTGAAGTCGGTCATGCAAGGTATGGGCCGCGCCATGATGGGCACTGGCGAAGCCTCCGGTGAGAGCCGCGCGATGAAGGCGGCGGAAGCAGCAATTGCCAACCCGCTTCTCGACGATATCTCGATGCGGGGCGCCAGGGGCGTGCTGATCTCAATTTCCGGTGGTTCGGATATGACGCTGTTCGAAGTGGACGAGGCGGCAAGCCGCATTCGTGACGAAGTCCAGGAAGACGCCGATATCGTCGTCGGCGCGATCTTCGACCGCAGCCTCGACGGCAAGTTCCGCGTCTCGGTCGTGGCGACCGGCCTCGAAGGCAGCCCCCTGCCCGCATCCGCGCCTCACGCCGCCGAGCAGGTCCAGACGCGTACGCTGCAGTAAGCGCAGCGGCGCGATCCGAGTACGACCGGCTGCCGCGTCTTTTCAGACGCGCGGCGCCGTCGTGCGCTCCGGGAAATCGCCGCGATCACCGGTCGTTGATTCGCGATCACCTGTCGTTGATCGTGGGAAGGTGCGTTTCGACCTCTACGCGGCGCTTGTCATCCAACGGCTCAATGTGCTTCTGCCAGAAGGCCTCGGCCTCCGGCGTGTCATCATCCCAGTGGCGGATCTTGACAATATTGTCATCGATCTTGGCCAGCCGTTTGCCGCCAAGCCGCAGGTATTCGTCCGCCAGTTCTTTGGATCGGGTCGTTTGCATGTCGTGCTCCTCCATAGGCGAACCGAAAGGCCGATCGTCTTTACCGGGTTGGCCGGCAATCGGCATCCCCGTTATCGGCGCTTCCGCGCCTTCCAGTTAAACAGTACGGCGGGATCATGGTTCCAAATCATCGGCCGAGACCGGGTCTACGCGGCCGGCTGAAGGCGTCGGCCGCCATCCATGTTCCGCACGGCCCGCCGCTCTTGCTGCCAGGACAGCCGGAGACGCCTCGTACTGGCAGGAGAGCGGCCTTGTCCGGAACGGCAAGACTGCATACGTCGGGGCGATCTTCGACCGCAGCCTCGACGGCAAGTTCCGCGTCTCAGTGGTCGCGACCGGCCTGGAAGGCAGCCCGCTGCCCGCATCAGCGGCTCACACCGCCGAGCAGATCCAGACGCGCACGATGCAGTAGCGTGGCTGCAATTCGCTGATTTGTGTTTGCGAAGGCTCCGGCCGGTTAAACGCCCCGCCGTAAAGAGAACGGGCGGGGCGGCGTCGGCATTCGGCCAGCAAAGACCGTCAGACGAAGAGTATGTCCGAGATATTGTGCACCACGGAGATTTCGTCGATCCCGGTGTTGGTGATGTAGAGATTATCCGCCGCTGAATCATAGACCACGTTGGTGATCAAGTCGTCTCCCGGTATGGCGATGTTGACGTCGACCGCTGTCTTGACCCCGGTTTCAAAGTCGAAGGCCGTGCCGATATGCTCGCTGCTGGAGGAATCGCCGAAGAAGAACGTGCCGTCGACGGCAAAGCCGTAGCCGAGCCCGCCGGCCGCGAAGGTCTTGGACTCGATCGGGTTCAGCGTGTCGGGATCGATCTTGGAGACTTGCCAGGTAGCATCATCGATGCGGCCGACGACGTAAATGCCGGTCGAATCCTGCATCGTATTGACGGCCGTGTATCCACCCCAGTCGAAGGTACCCGCCCCGTTCTGGCCGATAAGGCCGGGAATCGGGTCGCCCTTCTGATCGAGCGATCCGTCGGCGGCATCCCACTTTGCGAGATAGGTCTGATCGGGGAAAGGGTCCTCCTCGCCTCTCGCCTCGTTGGTTCTTCCGATGATCTCGCCGCCGCGGACCGAAAAATAGGTTCCGCCGATGTCATATTCGCCCTTGTCATAGTCGCCGAGAGAGATGGCGCCGCTGGCGTTGTCGGCTTCAAATGCGGCTGCGTTGTCGTAAATGCTCACCATTGAATCATCTGGGAAACCATGGCCGGAACTGACGTAATACTTGCCGGTTAGCGGATCGATCGCGACCCCCTGGAGTTCGTAATGGTCCAGGAAGGGGCGCACCACATCCGCCTGGGCCTCGACATGATTGGTGTTCAACGACTTCTCGTCCGTCACGCCGTCGACGGTCAAGGTGATCACGCCGGCATCCGCGTGACCGGCGCCGTCGGAGACCTTGTAATATTGGAGTTTCTCCGTGATATGCTCGCCGTCGTTGAGGCCCGCCTTTACGGCCGGATCGAGATCGTAGGTGAAGCTTCCATCTCCTGCAAAATGGAAGGTGCCGAATTCACCCGCCACGTCGGTCGTCTGCCCTTGCCCCTGACCGGCAGGAATGCTCGTGCCCTCGACCGAACGCAGGAAAAGCGTGCCCGCCTCTCCAGCGTGATCATTGGCAAGCACGTTGCCGGCCATCTCGCTTCCTTCGCGGAAGGAAAAGGCGTCGTCGACCGCGACCGGCGGGCTCGTCACCCCGTGAATGTCGAGCGTGAAATGGCCGACATCGGTATTGCCGGAGCCGTCGGAAATCTTGTAGCCGATCGTCTCCGTCAGCGTCATTCCGTCAACTAAGCCCGCCTTGGCCGCCTCGTTCAGCGTATAGGTGTAAGAGCCGTCGGCCTTGACGTGGAACGTGCCGTATTCACCCTCGATATCGGTGATCGCTCCATCCTTCTTGGCAAGCACCCGCTCGCCGTCGAAGAAGTTGAGAAACATGTTGCCGGAGCCACCGGCGAGATCATTATCCAGCAGGTTGCCTGAGATCACGTCATTCTCGGAAGCGCTCCTGACATCATCGACCGCCACAGGTTTTGCAAGCACTGTCATGGATATCTCCTTCAAGATCCATTCGCCTTGGTCTATCGGGAGGAAAGCAGCTAAGACCGGGACGGTCAACAAATTTTCTAGCAGGAGTAGTATTTTAGCTTTTCACAGCTCTGCCATGCTTAGAGGCTTCGCCTCAGGCGGATGCCGCCGACGCAGACAGCACCATCAAAGCCGACGCGGCGACCAAGACCGCAGCGAGGCGATGACCGCTTATCATCGATCGACCAATTGCCCTCGCCTCAGCCCACCAGCTCCCTGATCTTCGCCGCATCCTCCGCCGTCGCCGGGTTGTACACCACCATGCTGAGATCCGGCCGGCCATCCACCTGGAAGGCGGAATATTCGAAAGCGAGTGGGCCGAGGATGGGGTGTTTGATGTGCTTGGCGCCCTCGCCGTGGCTGCGCACGTCATTGTCGCGCCACATCGCCAGGAATTCAGGGCTCTTGCGGCAGAGTTCGTCGACGAGGGGCTCGACTTCGGCCGCGGCACCCGCGCGGGCCGCATCCACGCGGAAAGCGGCGACGACAAAGCGGGCGACACTTTCCCAGTCGTACTGGGCGCCGCGTACGCGCGGATCGAGGAAGATGAAGCGCAGTACGTTGCGCTCTTCCGGCGGCAGCGCGCCGTAATCGGTTAGAAGCACAGTCGCCGCCCTGTTCCAGGCAATCACGTCCCAGATGGCGTTGCGGATCAGCGCCGGGCTCGGGTCGAGCGCATCGAGCACGCCCTGCAATCTCGGCGTCACGCCCTCTTGCCTGTGGTAGCGCACCTCGGGCGGCCGACCGAGGCCGATGAGGAAGAGATGCTCGCGCTCGACATCCGTCAGCATCAGCGCGCGAGAGATCCGGTCGAGCACGTCGGCAGACGGCGCACCGCCGCGCCCCTGCTCCAGCCAGGTGTACCAGGTCGGGCTGATATTGGCGCGGCTCGCCACCTCCTCGCGCCGCAGACCCGGCGTGCGCCGCCGCTCCCCCGCAAAACCGAGGGCCGCGGGATCGAGCCTGACGCGGCGCCCCTTCAGATAGGCGCCGAGCCGATTGTCCGAGGTGACGAATTCACCCATCCTGTTAGCCTTTATACCATGATAATATCACTACTTTACCATGATAGAGGCAGAGCCGATATGTGTCTTCGGCAAAAACTGGAGATATCACATGCGCGTATTCGTCACTGGAGCCACCGGCTGGGTCGGCTCGGCCGTCGTCAATGAATTGATCGCCGCCGGCCATCAAGTGCTCGGCCTCACCCGCTCGGACAAGGGAGCGGATCAATTGGCGGCAGCCGGTGCTGCGATCCATCGCGGCACGCTCGATGATCTCGAAAGTCTGAAGAGCGGTGCGGCTGAGGCGGACGCCGTGATCCACACGGCTTTCAACCACGATTTCTCGAAATTCGCCGAAAACTGCGCCGCCGACCGGCGCGCCATCGAGGCGCTCGGCGAAGCCCTTCAAGGCTCCGATCGTCCGCTGCTGGTCACAGCCGGCCTCGGCTTTGCCCCCGGCCGCATTGGCACCGAGAAGGATCCGCCCATGCCGACGTCGGAGACCTACCCTCGCGCCTCCGAAATCACCGCGGTATCGCTTGTCGCCCGCGGCGTGCGCGCCTCCACCGTCCGGCTGCCGCCCTCGGTGCATGGCCATGGGGACCACGGCTTCGTGCCGACCCTGATCGATTTGGCCCGGCGCACGGGTGTCTCGGCCTATATCGGCGAAGGGCAAAACCGCTGGCCGGCCGTGCACCGGCTCGATGCCGCCCGCGTCTATCGCCTGGCGCTGGAGCGCGGCGCCATCGGCGGCCCGTTCCTGGCCGTCGCGGAAGAGGGAGTTGCCTTCAGGCAGATCGCCGAGGTCATCGGCCGGCGGCTCGATGTGCCCGCTGTCTCGCTCTCACGGGAAGAAGCGGCCGAGCATTTCGGCTGGTTCGCCATGTTCGCCGGCATCGATGTGCCCACGTCGAGCGAGCACACTCGCACGCTTCTTGGTTGGCAGCCGCAGGAACCCGGCCTGCTCGCCGATATCGACCACCCGGCCTATTTTTAAGAGAGCCCTATCCTTGCTGGGGCGCCCAGGGCCTCGAAGGACGAGCCGGGTGCGCCGACACTCCAAGGAATGCAAGGAGCAGCGTTGGAGCGCGTCCTTCGAGGCTCCGCCCTGTGGGCTGCGCGCCTCAGGATGAGGGCCGTAGCGGATGCCGCTTTCAATACCGAGCGTTGGAGGATGCCCGGCCGCCAGAAAATATGGAACAGTGTCGTCCGCCATCGGTTGACCATTGGTCCACCTCAAACATGGAGCCGAAAATGAGCAAGACCAACGTTCGTGAACTTCAGAAACGCGCCGAACAGCAGGTCAAGAACACCAGCGCCGGCGGCCATCTCGACGGCACATATTTCGGGCAGCAACCGGACGGAAAAACCGCCTCGTCGACCAGCAACGACAGCGCCAAGGCGCGGCCGAACGACGGAACCAAATAAGCGCCGCAGGCCTCACCTCACCGAAGTAAAGAATTCTCCTGCGCCCAGGGATCTGGGCGCCTCCCCTGCTCACGCCATCGACCTCGCTATTGATCGGCGACGCCTCAGCGCTAGCTTCTGCTCGCGGCCGACCGGGCGCGGGGGATACAATCTTTGGGCGAAGGTGGAGGGGCGACGTGGCATCCTATTCGATTGACGATGCCATCCGGGAACTTGCGCCAGCTCTCGGCAAAGCGCCGGCGGGCGCGGTCAGCGGCGAATGGACAGCCACCACGATGCAGGCGGGGCATTCCTCCCGGACGGGCGGCTACCGCGATGCCGAGGGAAATTATGTCCCGGAGGCCTCCAGGCATCCGCTCGATATCATCTCGGATGTCATCGAAAAGCTGGGGGAATCAGGGGTGCCCCGCTTTAACAAGGTAGTAATCCAGTGGAAGAAGCCGAAGTTTCCCTTCATGCGGGGAGAGATCACGCTCGAAACGAGCTATGACCGGACGATCGTGCCGCGAGGGCCTGACGACCCGATCTACGAAACCACCGCCGCTGTCCGGCGCGCCTTCTGGCAGAGCCGCGGTACAGTGCAGGAGGACTTTGCCGCTGAGCGCGGAACGGCCAACATTCACGCCCAGACAAAATGGTTCGGCCCGCATCGCCGCATCCTCGCCATCCATGCGCCGGGAAGGCTGACACTTGCTACCGACGGGCTGTCGACCCCCTGGGCCGGCATATCCGAGCCGGAGAACGGCGTCGAATGCGAGCTTTTCATGGAATTCGACGCCGCGACGTTGGAGGCGGCCGGGATCGAAAACTGGGCGAACCTGTTGATCAACATCGGCGACCTCGTGGCAGACGGTTATCGCGTCGCCCGTGACGTCGAGAAGCACGGCTGCATTCTGTTCTGCCGGCTGACCGAGGATTACCGCCCCATGACCCGCATCATGCTCAGCCGCGACCCCGGGCGCATCGTCGGCCTGCCTTTCGGCCCCGTACCGCTGATCCGTGCAACGCCGATCGCCGAAACCGAAATCGACGGGCAGGACCTTTCCGCCGACTGGGGCGCTGCGGCCGCCCGCAACGCCCTGGCCAAACGCGGCATGAGGATTGATTGATGTCGCCAATGTCGGGCACCAATGCCGCGCGCCAAATGCCCAGCGCTTGTCGCCCGGCCGGCGCAATCTTGTGCTATTCCTGGATGTCTGGTTCGACGACCTTGGCGAGGTTTCGCAGCGACTCCTGCCAGCCGAGATAACAAGCCTCGGGCGGAATGACATCAGGCACGCCGGCCTGCACGATATCCACCTCGGTGCCGACCGAAACCTTCTTTAGCGTCACGGTGACTTCCATCTCACCAGGCAGATTGGGGTCGTCAAACCTGTCGGTGTAGCGCAGGCGTTCGCCCGGGACGAGCTCGAGATATTCGCCGCCGAAGGCGTGGCTATTGCCCGTCGTGAAGTTGCGGAATGACATTCTGAACGTGCCGCCGACAACCGGCTCCGAATGGTGCACGGTGCAGAGGAAGCCGTTCGGCGGAAGCCACTTGGCAAGCGCGTCCGCCTCCAGGAACGCGCGATAGACTTTCTCCGGGCTGGTCGCCAGAACGCGGTGCAGGCGTATGGTACTCGGCATGGTCGTGATCCTTTTTGGATTTACGGAATGGACGAACCTAGGACGGGCGCGGCTTGGCCAATCCGACACCGGATCGAATTTTTCTTCAAGAAAAATTGCTCCAGAGCATGTCGCGCAAAAGTGCCCAGTGGTTTTGCGATAACGATATGTGCGGAAACAAAGACCTAAAGCGCAAGCAGCGAATCTGAAAGATTGCGACGCGCTTTAGGGTATCGCCGCTCAGCCAGGCATACCATCGAACTGCGGAAGATCGAGCGGCCTTGCCCAGGCGAGCCGCCGCCGGGTGAACATTTCGACCCCCGGCTTGATCAGTTCGGGCCGGTCGAGGCTGCCCAGCGTCACGAAGACGAGGCCGGGGAAGCTCTCCAGGTTGCTGCTGAACAATCGGGCGCCGCAATCGGGGCAAAAGTTGCGGTCGAGCTCTTTGCCTGAATCGGCGATGTAATGAAACGCCTTCGGGCTGCCGCTGATCACGGTGAAATCCTCCTGCGGCACGGCGAAGAACGTGGCGGCCTCGCCGCCCGTCGCCCTCTTGCAGTCCAGACAATGGCAGTTGGCGACAAAGTTCGGGTCATTGTCGAAGGCAAATCTCACCACGCCGCAGGCGCATTGCCCCGTATATTTCCTGGTCATCTCCCGTGCCTCCCATCCTGTGTTCGAACGTTTGCGATTGGCTCTGCCTCCCGTCGTGCGCAGACGTCGTCGAGACGCGCCTGCGACCGGGGTTGGCACAAGCCGAATGAGGAAATCTCGACCTCCCTGGGCAGCAATCGTTTCCAAGGGCTGAAGCGCTTAAGCCGCGGCCTGCTTTCTCAAGGCATCAAGCAACGTCCGGGCGCCCTGTTTTGACGAGGCCGGGTTTTGGCCGGTGATCAGCAGGCCATCCTGGACGACATGCACACCCCAATTCGCCGTCTTCGAAAACTTTGCGCCCTGCTCTTTCAGTACGTCCTCGAGCAGGTAGGGAACGACCTCGACCAGGTGCATGGCTTCTTCTTCGGAATCGGTGAATCCCGTGACGGCCCGGCCCTTGGCGATAGGCTTTCCATCCGGCGCTTTCACATTCGTCAGGATACCGGGAGCGTGGCAAACGAGCGCCACGGGTTTTCCCGCCGAAATCACGTCCTCGATGAGCGACAGCGCATTGCGGTCGTTCGTCAAGTCCCAAAGCGGACCGTGCCCGCCGGGGAAGAACACGCTGTCATAGTCCGCCTGGTTGATGTCGGACAGCTTCAGCGTGTTGGCGAGCGCCCCCATTGCGGCCGCGTCTCGTTCGAACCGTCTCGTGTCTTCCGTCTGGAAGGCCGGCTCATTGCTCTTCGGATCGAGCGGAGGCTGGCCGCCCTTCGGCGAAGCGAGTGTGATATCGACCCCGGCGTCGCGGAAAACGAAATAAGGAGCAGCAAGCTCCTCGAGCCAGAATCCCGTCTTCCTGCCGGTGTTTCCCAACTGATCATGCGATGTGAGAACCATGAGAATTTTCATTGCTCAGTTCCTTCAAGCCGGCCGGCGGACAACGCCGTCGGCACCCGGATTTACGGTGAAATACTGCCTGCAATCTCATGCTGAAACGGGAGAGGACATAGAGCGGCTGCGCTGCGAAACAAGCTCTCCCGCGCGGCGTTTGCTAGAATTGCTTTAGCCGAAGCCTAACCAGACAACGGAGGTCGCCCGCGACATCCGTTCGCTGGGCTGAGCCGACAGGTGTATCAAAGGCATTTGAAAAGCCTGACCGGCTTTCCCGGCCCACGCCGGATGATGCCCTTGGCTTCCAGATCCAACTGAACGGCCTTCAACCACCATCCGGCCTTGGAACCGCCGGGGAATTCGACTTCGGAGAGGTGCGGCAGGATGGCGATATTTGCCTCTGCCACAGTCAATCCGGGTGCCTGCGCGGGGAGTGCGGCCAGCAAAGCGTGGCGCATTGCCATGTATTTGGCCTTGTTGACCCGCTCCGTATGGTGCGGCGAGGTTATGCTTTCAATGAGGATTTTTTCGTCGTCAGGCATCGATAGCTCCTTTGACAGTGATGTCGGGGACTTTGAAGCCCATCGCAATCCACGCGGTGAGAAGTCTGCCATAGAAGCCGGCCGTCGCCAGTGCGCCGGAAGGCACGTCATCGGGCACACTCGCGCGATCGGGCACATTCTGGGTCATCGTGCGCAATTGGAGGGGTGGAAGCTCGTCCTGCTTCCAGAGATTGCCGTAGAAGCTAAGCCAGTGGCCGCCCTTGAACTCCAGAAAAATGGGCGTGTTGCAGCAGGACGCCAGGACACGTCGCGTTGAAGCATTGGGTCCGAGGCGGAACTCCTGCAGGTTTTCGGTTCCGGCCAAAAGGCTGATCCGATCCTTGCGATAAAGCACGTAACGCGTACCGCCATGGATCGTCCGGATCGCCTTCGGCAAGGGAAGCGACTCCAGCCTGCCAGCCGCGTCACTGCAGCTCTTGCAGTGGCATTCCGCGCTGATGATCGGGGCGCCGCGCACTTGGAGGTGAAAGGTTCCGCAGGCACAGGTCAGATGGGTTGTCTTGTTGTTCATGACATCGCTCGCTGTTGAGGATCGCTGGATAGCCGCAAAATCAAACTAGACCGTTTGGTTCCGTTATAAGAACTAGACGGTTCAGTTTGATCGTGTCAAGTAGGGTTGGAGCGGAGATCGAGGATGTTGATACCGGGTATGGAAGCCGACCTGGCCCATGGGCGGGCTGGCACTCGTTCGGAGCGCAAACAGGCGGCGATCGTCGGTGCCGCGGCCGAAATCTTTCTGAGCACCGGTTATGCCGGAGCCAGTATGGACGAGATCGCCAGTCGGTCCGGCGTGTCCAAGCAGACGGTCTACAAACACTTCTCCAGCAAGGAGGCACTGTTCGTCGCGGTGCTCACCCAGATGATGGGCGAGGCAGATACCGCCGTTCACACCGGCCTCCCCCAGGTGGAGAATCGCGCTCAGCTGGAAGCCTACCTCCTTGACTACGCCGTCCGCCAGCTCACCATCGTCCTGACGCCCGGGCTGATGCAATTGCGCCGGCTCGTGATTGCGGAGGCGCAACGCTTCCCGGAACTCGCCAAGCTGCTTTACGCGCGCGGGCCTGCACGGGCGCTCGAGGTCATGGGCAGCGCTTTCGAACAATTGGCCGGCAAGAAGCTGCTGCAGTTCTCCGATGCAACGGTGGCCGCGTCACAGTTCAACTGGCTGGTAATGGCCGACCCCGTCAACCGGGTCATGATGCTGGGCGATGCGGCCATCCCGACGAAGCAGCAGATTCACCGCCACGCCGAGGGGGCCGTCACCACGTTCCTGGCGGCATTTCTGCATCCAGAGAAGCGGTGAACGCCACCGAAAGTCCGGGTATCACAGCGGCAATGACTTGAATTTTCCGCACGTGCCAACAGGCCGGCGGTCACAAAGCCGCCGCTCAATCGTCAGCAAATCGCCCCGTTACCGCCGCACCGTGCCCTCTTAAAGGTTCCATCGTCGCGACCTCGCCCGGCCTTTAAGTGGCTGAGCGATCGACCGAGGCGGTCTTGCTGCCAATCAAATCATGCACTTGAAGAGGAATGAATATGATCACTCGTTACACATCTGTCGCAGCATTGAGCGCGACAGTCTTCAGTCTGCTTGCTTTCAGCCCGGCATCCGCTGTCGACATGGCCCAGGCGCAACAGCAGCCGGCACAAGCGCAGCCCCCGGCACAGGCGCAGCCGCCGATGCAGGGACAGCCCGGCGGCAACGGTCCGACGGCAGCCGTCAGCGATCAGAAAATCGAAGCCTTCGCCGTTGCCTATCTGCAGGTCGACAAGGTCAGACAGGAATATTCGGCCAAGATCGGCGCGACGAAGGACGAGACTACCAAGCAACAGCTGCAGGAGGAGGCCAAGAAGCAGATGGTCGATACCGTCCAAGCCTCTCCCGACATCTCTGTCGAGGAATATTCGTCGATCCTGACGGCCGCGCAGAGCGACCCGGCTCTGGCCAAGAAGGTTCTGGAAAAGATAGGCACGCCGCCGCCGGGCCAGGAGCAGCCGCAGCAGGGGCAGCAGCAGCCGCAGCAATAGGCAGTGTAGCGCTTAAGTCGCCATGAACAGGCTGCGGATGTCTTGCCGTTCGCGCCGGCAGCAGAGCCCGCCAATTGCCGGGCTCTGCTTTCCATCTCGGCAGTCGACGAAGAGATCGGCTAGAATAGGACGTCGTCCGAAAACCGCTTACACTTTTCGGCATCGTGCTCTGGTTCAGTATTGCGACCCGCTCTTATTGTTCAGGTCGTGCCGTTCGGTGCCTGTCAGCGGCGGGTTGAAAATGCTGACGAGAACGAGATCCTGATCCTTGCCGCCGCGCAGATAATGCCGGTCGTGCTTGTCGAGCACGTAGATATCGCCGGCGCGGATCGGAAAGACGTTGCCGTCCATATCCTCCACCTCGCCCTCGCCCTTGATGCAATAGCAGGCCTCCAGGTGATTGCGGTATTGAAGCAAAGCCTCACTATTGGCGCGAACGACGGTATGGCACACGGTAAAGCCCATGCCGTCGTCTTTGGTCAGCAGCCGGTGGCTCGTGCCGTTGCCCCAGTCGACGAAACGCTCGGTGAGCTCCACCTCTTTCAGATTTCTAACGAACATCGCCGGTTCCCGTGATAAATAATTGAAAATATGGCGATGATTCATTTTCATCGCCGGCAACATTTAGCTATTGAAATGGCTGGCATTTTCAAATGATGATTTCTGCATCATCTGTGAGGAAATTTTACAAATGCAATTGCCGCCGTTAAACGCATTGCGTGCTTTCGAAGCCACGGCTCGGTTGATGAGCCTTTCGAAAGCCGGCGACGAGCTGCACGTTACCCACGCGGCGATCAGCCATCAGATAAAGCATCTGGAAACCTGGCTCGGCAGCAAGCTGCTGCAGAAAGCGGGCCGCGGTATTACGCTGACCGCAGCCGGCGGCGAATATTACCGGGCCGTCTCCGGATCGCTGGCGGCGATCGCGCATGCGACCGGCAATATGCGGCGCGATCACGACATGCGCGCCATCACCGTCGGCTGCATTCCCTCAATCGCATCGCGCTGGCTCGTCCCCGCCCTGCCCTCCTTCCAGGAAAGCGACCCCGATCTCGACGTCAGGATCGTCTATGCCCGCGCCGAAGAACGCCTCGACGACGAGAGCCTCGACGTACTGATCACCATGGGCGAGGATCTGAGCGGCGGCAGGGAAAGCCGCCTGCTCTTCTCGCGCCGCAACCAGCCCGTCGCCAGCGGCCATTACCTTGCCAAACGCAACTGGACGATCGATGACGTCTCGCTCGCCGGCGCCGATCTGCTGCACGACGAATCCGTCGATGGCTGGAAGGAGTGGTTCCGCAAGGCCGGCCAGAAAGCGCCAGGGCCGCTTCGAGGCCCGATATTCCAGGATTTCAACATGCTGGCGACGGCCGTAATCGCCGGCCACGGTGTGGCGCTCTGCCCCGTCGAGGTGTTCCGCCGCGAGATCGAACGCGGCGATCTGCTGGTGCTTTCCGGCGTCGCGACGGCAGAAAACCACGGCTATTATGTCATATCGAACAGCTGGGCGAAAAAGCCGGTGCGCCGCTTTATCGACTGGTTCATGACGGAGTGCAGATCGGGCGCGTAGATCCCGCGTCCGCAGCCCATCGAAGGGTCGACGCCGAGACAATGGGTGCAAATGGGTCGCGGTAATAAAGGCGTGGCATAAGCCCGTCTGTGCGCGAATTGGGCAGAAGTTGGGGATTGTTAATCAGAAATGCCTAATGTAAATCTTGGCGTGCACAAGTTGTGTTGGAGCTGATTTGCTACGATATCTGGTTATGACATGCGACTAGGGAGAGCCTCGGACATGCGGAAAATTCGTGCGGCCCGCTCGGCCCTCGGACAAACGGAGGCAAAAGCTTCGAGCTCGATCGACCGGCTTTTGTTCTTTGACCGCGACTTCAATCCCGTCGAGAATTTGTTGGGCAATGAGCTGCCTGCCTCTGTCAAACCAGCAGCGTCGTTTTGGGAGCATTTTCCGGAATTGGACAAATCGGCGATCACGCTCGCCCTCCGTTCATTGGGCGACAGTGCCCAGCCTTTGCGAATATCGGGTGATCTTGGCACGCCAGCGTCGCACGGACTGACGATCTATCGGATCGGAGATCTGTTTGCCGTGGTTCGGTCCGAGGAGACTATCGACGATGAGCGCGCAACCCTTTTGCATCTGGCCACCCACGATCCGCTCACTGGACTGCCGAACCGACGCCAGTTCAGTGAGGATCTCGCTGTGTCCTTACAGGAGACGGAGGGCTCGGATGAAGCTCTATCTCTGATGCAACTCGACCTTGATGATTTCAAGCCTGTGAACGACACGCTTGGGCATCCGGCTGGCGACAAGCTTCTTCAGCTCGCTGCAAGCCGCATTCAAGCGTGCCTTTCCAGCGATGACAGAGCCTATCGACTGGCCGGCGACGAATTCACGGTCATTTCCATGGGCCCGGGACATCCCGCCAAAGGGCATCAGCTAGCAGAAGTCTTGGTTGATGCTTTCAAAAAGCCCTTCACGATAGATGGCATCGCACTGTTTGTCGGTGCCAGCATCGGCATATCTGCTTCTCCTCCGGACGGTACAAGCCCGGAGCAGCTAATGAAGGCGTCGGACGTCGCACTCTATGCCGCGAAGAAGGAAGGACGCGGCCGCGCGAAACCGTTTGATCCCTCGATGCTTGAATTGCTGGAACAACGCGAACTGCTGCGCCGCAGCCTTCGCATGGCGTTGGTCCAACAGCAATTCTCTGTCGAGTACCAACCCATCGCCGAGGGTGGCTGCATAGTCGGCTTCGAAGCATTGCTCAGATGGCACCACCCTCTCCTTGGAAAAATCCCACCAGCGGCATTTATTCCGATGGCCGAGGCCGATGGAATGATGCCGGAAATAGGCGCATGGGTTTTGGAGCAGGCATGTCGCGAGGCGATGAAGTGGCCGCAAAACTACATCGTCGCTGTCAATCTGTCCGCGGCGGAATTCTTGACGAGCGGCCTCACTGATCGGGTATCCCAGACGCTGGACTTGATCGGGTTGCCGCCCGACCGTCTGGAGCTTGAGATAACCGAAAGCGTGCTGCTTGAGCGGACCGTCAACAATATCGACACACTGAATACGCTCAACGTGCTAGGGATACGAATCTCGCTTGATGATTTCGGGACCGAATATTCTTCGCTCAGCTATCTGAAGACATTCCCTTTCGACACGATCAAAATCGACAAATACTTTATCACCGACCTCGAAAGCGATCTGAAAAGCCAGGCAATCGTCCGCTGCATCATTAACCTCGCACATGACCTCGACATGCGGGTGACAGCCGAAGGAGTTGAAACGCCAGGTCAGGCGGAATGGTTGCGCAGTGTAGGCTGCGACAGACTTCAAGGCTATTTGATCAGCAGGCCGCTTCCGGTCCAGGCGATTGGCGAATTCATCACCCGGGCGGAAACAGCCGTAAGCCCGGCGCTACCACAGTGAACAACCGATTTTCGCCGTGCCTTTAGCTACGCATGCATCAACCTGACGCCCCAGGCAACAGAAGGGAGGGTGTATTGGAACAGGAAGCAGCTAGCTTCGATGACCATGCATTTGCGCCGATGGTATCGCTGGAACTGAACGTTGCGATGTTCAAATCCCGATGGCAGTTTTGCGACAAGATTACGGAATATCTCTCAGACATTCTCGGCCAAGGTCACAGCGATCCCGCTCGATATTCCAATTTTCTTTCCGTCGCGACGAACGAGCTCATCGAACTTGCTTTCCGTTCGACGAGCGAGTTGGGAAGGATCAGTTTCAGTCTCTACCGGAATTCCACATTCAATCGGCTGAGAATTACGTTTCCGTGCGAGGAAGCATCTAGCCCAGAGCACACGAGTGCAAGAGCAAGCGAACACCAGCCTGTCCCCCGCGCCGGCTCTGCATACGTGGTGATGAAATCCGACGGGACGGTTTTGCTTAGTGATTTGGCAGCAATATTCCGCGCCACGATCCGAATTGAGAAAGACGGCAGACAAGGGATTCAAATCATTGCGGATTTCCCCTCGACCGAGGACTTCCAATGACCCTGCTTCCCCTACCCTTCACTGTTCATTTTGATCCGACAAATCAAGAGCTGTTGCTGTCTGGCAAGATGCGCCCCGAAAGCGCCGCTGAAATCACCGACGCCCTCAGGCTGGTGCAGCAAAGTTTAGAAAAATACAGCGGGGTCGTTTACGTCAATGTCAAACGTCTGACACACATCAACATGACTGCCTTCGCGGCCCTGGCCGATATACTCGCGGCAAGTTGCCGGATCAGACCGGAACGGAAGATCGTCATCATTACGTCGAGCGTGGTGGCATGGTCGACCTCGCTATTCCAAACGCTGTCGGCATCACAACCAAGCCTATCGGTCGAAGTCTACGATTCGGCGTTTTATCCGGGCCAGAGCTTTGTCGAGGATGAGACTTTCATTCCCATTCTGCGCACCCAGACGAAAATGACATGGAGGCACGAACGCGAACTGTTGCCTCGCCACGGCCTGCGCAGCGGTCTTGTCATCGCGGATATCTGTTGCGGAATTGGTGATTTCGCCGCCCTGGTTCAACGGGAATTTAGACCGGCACGCCTTGTCGCGCTGGATCATTCCGTGCGCAGCCTCGAATATGCTCGCAGGGTCGCGGCCGACTTCGATCTGCAGGGAATCGAGTACACCTATGGCGACGCTTCCCAAATGCTACTGCGAGACAATCAATTTGACTTTGTGACCTGCCGGCATTCGCTGCAGATTTTCGACCGGCCCGAGATGCTGCTCAGGGAGCTTTACCGCATCTGCAAGCCTGGCGGCCGTGTCTACATCACCAACGAAAAAAACTCGCATTGTCTGGGCGAGCCACATGCTGAATCCATAAAATGGACTTACGAAGAAGTCGCCAAACTGTTCAAGCACTTCGACATGGATGTCGAGATGGGGCCGAAAAGCCGCCACCTCCTCGCCGACGCGGGCTTCGATAACATCAAGGTCGATTCCTTTATGGTCACGAATCTTGATGGGGATCCCCAAGACTTCGCAGACATCATCGAAGCATGGGAAAATGTCTACGCGGGTGAGATGGCCGTTCGACGGGGCGACTCATCAGATTTCATTCGCAGGTTCCGGCAAGGATTCAAAGATCATGTCTTTGCTGCTCTTCATCCCAAGGGTTATGCAGGCTGGCCGATCTGGGCAGCTTCCGGCCGAAAGCCGCTGTGATGGACCAGAGTTCGTCGAAGAGACCGGCAAGATTAGGCTCATTTCGGGCAAAGTTCATCTTGGTCGTCGGTGGAGCTGTCCTCTTTGATCTGCTGGTCAGCGGTGGACTGGCGCTTTGGAATGTTCAGAGGCTGTCGCGCGACGCCACGCTCGAAGTCGGACAGGGTCTTGAAGCAGCAAGCCAGGAATACATCCGCACATACGCCGATTCCACCGCAGCACAGGTGAGTTTGCTCCTGCGGCAGGTTCACAACGACGTCAGCACCTTGGCGGGTGTACTCCAGGCGCAGATCGACGATCCCGAGCGCAATTCCGATGTCGGCGCGGCGATCGCCCGCACGTCTCCCGGCAGCGTCAGCCTGTCCTACGATCAAAAGGCGAACTGGTCTCAGAACGCTCCGGGCTCAGTCTCAGTTGTCAGCGTCTGGAGTTACTTGCTCGGAGAAGACCACAACCCGAGACCCGACGTTCAGACCGATATCCAGACCAGCGCGGTTCTGGACCTTGTCGCACCGAGCTTGCTGCAGCACGGGGCCTCAAAGCTGCAGATGTATTACATCGGATCGAAAGAACGACCAATCTTCAGAACGGCGCCTTATACCGACCAGGCTCAGACCTTCGACCGCCTTTATCCTGGTCATAACGAGGCCAATTTCTGGGACTTCTTTTTTCCCGGACTTTATGAGTCCTGGCAGGGCTGGGCCAAGGATATGAAAACGCGACCGGTCGCGGACGATATAACCCAGACAGCGCCCTATACGGACGCCATTACCGGGAAACTGATCGTTTCTTTCTTTCAACCACTATGGACAGCCGACAGGAAGAATGTCGCCGGGACGGCTGGCGCGGACATCACACTCGACCAGCTCGCGCAGACTGTTGAAAATGTGAAAGTGGCTCAGTCCGGCTTTGGATTTCTCGCAATGTCCGACGGAAACGTTGTGGCGATCAACAGCACAGGCGAAAAAACGCTCGGTCTGCGTTCTGCGAGCGATGCGAGCGGAAGCGGAGTGACCGGACTGGAGCGCTCCCTGAAGGGAAGCTCCCAGCCTGCGATTGCAAAACTGGCCCTTGATCGCGAACTGGGCATCCAACATTTGTTGTTGCAGCAGGAGGGTAACGAGGTCCCCTATATCGTTATCGTCAAGAAACTCCCCGCGACCAATCTTTGGTCCAGCGGCCCGGTTCGGCAAGAGGCGATGTCTCTTGGAGTGGTTGTGCCTGAACGAGAAATCCAGGCCTCCCTTTATGCGGCCCAAGCCAAAATTTCGGAAGCTACCAACCGGATCGTGATCTACCAAATCCTGGCGATCCTAATGTCACTGCTTGTTGTGGCTATAGCAGTAATTGCGGCTTCGAAACGAATAACGAGCGGAATTAGTGCACTTGCAGATGCCGCCAAACGGATTCAGGCGAAGGATTATTCGGTCAGGGTGGCCATAACAAGCAAAGATGAGGTCGGCGAGGCTGGTGAAGCATTCAACCGGATGGCCGAACAGATCAGCTATCACACGGAAAATCTCGAGCAGCTTGTCGAAGAGCGAACAGCTCAAATCGAAGATGCAAAGGAAGAGATTTCGACGCTGAACGCACAGCTCCAGCGAGAAAATAGACGTCTCGGAACAGAGCTGGCCGTCGCCGAGAGGATCCAGCTCATGGTTCTTCCGCTGCACCAGGAGCTTGAGGAGTTTCAGGCCCTTGAGATCGCAGCCTATATGAGACCTGCAGAAGAAGTCGGCGGCGATTATTACGACGTATTGAAGAGCGGAAATCGGTTGAAGATTGGCATCGGCGACGTCACCGGACACGGGCTCGAAAGCGGCGTGCTGATGTTGATGGTTCAGTCCGTCGCCCGCGCCCTGCAGGAAGCAGGAAACACCGATGCCGTCAAATTTCTCACAGACCTGAACAGCGCCCTGTTCAAAAACATAGTGAGAACCAAAATCGACAAGCATCTCACTCTGGCGTTTCTTGACTATGACGGCAAAGAGATGATCCTGTCGGGACAACACGAGGAAGTTGTCGTCGTGCGGGCGAACGGCGAGGTCGAGCGCATAGACACCATGGATCTGGGTATACCGATCGGGCTGGAAGCCGATATTTCTGCCTTTATTAAAACCCGCGAAATAACCTTCGAGACGGGCGACCTCATACTCCTGCATACGGACGGCGTAACAGAAGCCGAAAACGACGCTGGAGAACTCTTTGGCATAGAACGTCTGTGCCGCGAAGCACTGCGCTTGAAGGACCAGAGCGCTGAGAAAGTCGTTGCCGGAATTATAGCGACATTAATGCTCTTCATTGGATCGCAGAAGATTTACGACGACATCACGCTTCTCGCAGTGCGACATAGGTGAGACATGACGCCAACGGTATATGGTATCGAATCTCTGGCGGGCATAAGCCTGGATTCAAGCACTCGCCTCAAGTTAAGCGACGGACCGCTTCAGCTTGGTTGGAAGCACTCCGGAATGACTTCGGACTTTATAGCGGAAGTCATGGCTCTGCGGTATTCACGTTCAAGGAAAGACTACGTGCAGGCGCATCATGACATCGGATATCTCAGCAATGAGTTGATCGAAAATGCCGTCAAGTTTCGACAGCCTGGGGAGATCCTCATTGAAGCCGGCATATTCGATGGTACTTTTTTAATAAGGGTGAAAAACACGATCGATGGCGTGACATCCTCTCGCTTTCAGCAACTGCTGCATCGCCTTCAATCGAGGGACCCCGGGGAACTTCTTATTGAGCAAATCGAAACCAATGCCATATCGGCAGAAAGCGGTTCGGGCTTGGGGTTGTTGACCCTTCTGAGCGATTACGATGCAAAAATGGCATGGGCATTCGAAGGGAAAGATAACCAGCGTATCATACTGACGACGACTGCAGCCGTGGCGATGCCGCCCTCCTCCAATCTGTGAGCGAAGAATGGAAATCAGCGACGAAAACTTCCGCGTATGGGCTGAGAAAAACGAGGTCTATTTCGATGGCGTATTCCGGCTGGCAGGACCGGACGCCTATGCCCCCATTTACTCGTTGATATCAGGCCTGCTCCATGAGGGGCACAAGCAGGTGACGTTCAACCTGACGGGTCTCGAGTTCCTCAATTCCTCCGGCATAAATCTCCTGGCCAAGCTGACGATTGAAGCCAGAAAGATGGGCGACCTCCTGCTCGTCGTCAAAGGCACCAGCCAATATCCTTGGCAAGCGAAATCGCTGCCGAATCTCAAGAAGTTACACCCGCGTCTCGATTTGCGCTTGGCGTGATTCTCTATCCAATGCCGTTCGACGCTCTCGTGAAACTCAGCGAGGCGTCCTGCATCAAGCCGACATGTTTTCGATAACGGACCTGCGGCTCCTGCACAAATCCTTAAATGGGAATTGATTGAGAACCGGATCGGCGAGCTGCTTCCAGTTATGCCAAGGTGTGGCCGAGATACCGCCTATCCGTTCGTCAACAGTTCGTACCACGACGGCCCGACTCAAAGCCGCACGGAAGCGCTCAAGGTTTACCTGAAGTGCAATGAGGGGGACCTGGACTGCCCGGTCCCGGGGGCAAATTAACATCTAGAATATCGAAATTGCGCCAGAGAGCCTCGGGTCCGACCGGACTAAACACCTAGGGAGAATTTCGCCCCGGTTCCTCGGTCTCCCGCCTTCCCGTTCCGTCGGCCGTTCCGACCAGGAATCGTTAAGTATATGAAGCCGTGTAGGACCATTGCCGGGAGCGGCATCGGACCTCGGTCCGATGTGCAACGCGCGATCACCGTCTAACCTCTCGTATCTGTTCAAGCCGTGCGTCTGTACGGCGCTTGATCCGACTTGGAGGAAAACAATGCGGATAGCAACCTTAGCGTCCTTGGCCACGCTCTCGCTGGCTCTTGCAGCAAGCCCGGCAACGATTGCCGGAATCGACATGACCGCACAGGCAAAGAGCGGTGGAAACGGTGGCGGCAACGGTGGGGGCAATGGCGGCGGTCACGGCGGCGGCAGTGGAAGCAGCGTCAACCATGGCAGCACCAGCCAGGGTAGCGGTTCAACCCATGGCAACTCCAAATCTCAAGGCGTGAAAGGCAAGTCCACCGAGGCGGCAAGCAAGTCCAAGTCCGTCAAGGCAGACGAGACGAAAGAAAAGAACCTGTCGGCGCAACTTGCGGGCCTGAACTCCTTGAAGCGAAACTACAAGGCGTTGATGCATACATCGGACCCACGCATGACGGCCATCGCGGCCTATGCCGTGGCTTATGCCCAGTATGAACTCGACAATGGAATCGAGCCCGCAGCCGATGACCCTCTGTTGGGAGATCAGGCGCTGGAGGACGCATTGGCTTCTGCCACGAAAACCGGTGACGTCAGTCCGGCGGTTCTGAGCCAGGCCAAAACCATCTTGGGGGTTGGCGACGCAAACGGGAAGATCGATCAAATCCGCACCTCTCTGGAGAACGCTGCGCCGGCGACATCAGACGAATAGCCGATAAATCAGTTGCGAGCGGTGTGGAGCCGACACGTATGGCTCCACACTAAGCTACGAAGAGCATTTCCGTTTTGTTTGAGTACGGAGATGCTCTTTTTTTATCAATTTCAGACGCAGAACCCTTTGCTCGAATTGCTCCAAGATGGCGGTCGATCACCCACCACCTCAAAGTCCCTGTGTCGTGATGAGCCTTCGAGCGTTCGGATAATTCGTTTCAGGTCTGCGGTCACGTTTTTCGTGTCTCGACAACGTCATCGCCGTCGACCGATCCCGTTTTCGGGCGATGGTGTCGCTGTATTGAGAACCATCTGTCGTTCGCGAACCCGCCTTGATCGGACAGAGGCCGGCCTGCGGCCCCTGCCTTGTACGTGAAAGCCGCCTCACTCAGCGAGCTCGATGATCGCGCAGCCGTAGCCTTCGAGATCGAGCCTACCGGCAACGGGCTTTTCGTCATCGAGGAGATCACGGCCAGTGGGAACGCCGCCGATGGCGGCCGGCCGGTCGGTGTAGTTCTGGATGAACAGCAACTGGCGGTCGTCATTCATCCGCATGGTCACCTCGACGCCCTCGGGAAGGTCGCCGATCAGCGGCTCGATGCCGACGGGCGCAAACAGCCGCTCGGCAAGCGCTGCCGTCAGATCCGGGGTGAGATAGGTGCCGACATAGACCACCTGCCCCTTGCCGAGCTTGCGCGACGTCGCCATCGGCTGGCCCTCGGCATAGCGGTTGGACCAGGCCGCAACCACCTCGACATCGCTTGCGATCGCCAGGTTTTCATAGAAATAGCCGCCGACCAGCTCGCGGTTGCCGATCTTGAAGCGGCGTTCGCGCCGATGTGATTCCGCCGGCTTGTTCGGCGGAATGACAAGCCCGCCCGAACGCTCCATCACATCGAAGAGCCCATTGGCGCCGGGGGCGGCAAGGCGGCCGAAATCCTCGACACGTACGCCTGTGAGCTGCGACAGCGAGGTGCCGGGCGCGGTCTCGCGGATGACGTGGTTGTCTTCGTTGCGCGTGCCGGTGCGCGCGCCGATGACGACGGTACCGCCCTGCTCGGCGAAGGATTTCAGCCTTTCAGTCCATTCGTCCTTCCACATCACCCAATGGGGCACATAGAGCAGCTTCAGCTTGGAAAGATCGTCCTCGGGATGAATGAAACCGCAGGCAATGCCGCGGTCGTAGCAATATTGGTGCAGCAGGATCGCATCGTCCTGTGGGCTCGGCAGGCCGATTGGGTAGGTCTTGTGGGCTTCCTGATTGTCGAAGTCGGATCCGGCGATGCCGACATCCATACGCACATAGGTGCCGAGGATCTTGGGCGCTAGCGCGGTCATCTCGGTGGCGAAGCGTTTCGCCTCGTCATAGCGATGGCGGGCGACGTCGTCGTGGTCGATGATGCCCATCCAATAGATCTCGGCGCCGAAGTGCGCGGGGCGCCAGCGGAAGAACATCAGACCGTCAGCGCCATGGGCGACAGAGGAAAGTGCCATGCGGCGCAGTTCGCCCGGCTCCGGCGTCAGCGTGCAGAAACCCGGCTGGCTGCCGAAGCCCGATTGCTGCTCGGGAACGATATAGTTGCCGGAAAAACCGCGGCAGATATCGAGATGCAGCGCCTGGACCTTGGCGTGGTTTCCGAGCCGCTGGAACTCGTCGTAGAGCATCGGGTAGATGTCGTAGCCGACGAAATCGAGATCGGTGGTGAACTGGCCGCGAAAGTCGATATCCCTGAGACCGCCGAGATTGTGGAAGACGAACCAGGAGGATTTGACGGCGCGCAGGATCTCCACTTGGTCGTGCTGAAAGCGCGCCGTCGAGAAGGCAAGGAAACGGTGATAATCCTGCAGATGGCCGGGGCTGGGGAAGGTCGGGCCAAACTCGATCGGCAGCACCACCTGGTCGAAGCTGTCATAGGCCGTCGCCCAGAAATCGCCACCCCACGCCGTGTTGAGCTTGCTGATCTCGTCATATCTGCCGGCAAGGAAGGCCTGGAATTCGGTGAGCGTCGCCTTGGAAAAGCTCTCCGGCATGCTGGTGTTCAGCTCGTTGTCGGTCTGCCAGCCGACGACAAACGGATTGTCGCGATAGTGCTCGGCCATCGCTTTGGTGATACGCCGGCTGTGCTCGCGAAAGACCGGGCTTGCCGTGTCGCAATGCTGGCGCGAGCCATGGCTCATTGGTCGGCCCTTGCCGTCGACCCTTAAGATCTCCGGATGCGCCACGGTCAGCCAGCGCGGCGGCGTTGCCGTCGGCGTGCACATGATCGTGTCGATGCCGTAGCGCCCGAGCATGGCGATGGCGCGGTCGAACAGATCGAAATCGAAGGTGCCGAGCTTCGGCTCGAGGATATGCCAGGCGAATTCGGCCATTCTGACCACGTTGAAGCCGGCCTTCGCCATGCGCTCGGCATCGCGCTGCCAGTAGCTTTCATCGACATGTTCGGGATAGTGCGGCGCGCCGACGAGAAAGCGGTCGGTCTTGACGGGGTTCCATACGGAGAGGGTCTTGTCGGACACTGTGGTCTTTCCTGTGTTTATCTGTCGAGCGTGGTCTTGCGGGTGCTGATCGTGCGTCCGCCGTCGGAAGAAAAGAGATAGAGTTCGCTGGCATCGAGCTTCAGCGCCACGTTCTGGTCGGCGGCAAAAGGCGCGACGTAGCTCAGCTGCACCGTTATGTTGCCGGTACCGCTTTCTGAGGCGATGGTCCTGAGATTGCCGGCATCGACATAGAGAATGGTTTCGCGCCCGAGATGTTCGACCAGTCGGACCTGACCGCTGATCGCTCCGCCCTGCGCTCCGTCGGCGACCATCGATATGTTTTCCGGTCTGACACCGAGCGTCAGGCTGGCGCCCTTCGCCAGCACCGTCGTCTCCGCCAGTTCCACCGTCACCGGCACGAGGCCCGGCGCCGAAACCGTGACATTGCGGTCGGACACTTCGTCGACGGTAACGCCGAGGAAGTTCATCCGCGGGGCGCCGAGAAAGCCCGCGACGAAGAGATTGTCAGGGTTGCGGTAGAGTTCGAGCGGTGAGCCGACCTGCTCGATTATCCCCTGGTTCAAGACGACGATCCGGCTCGCCATGGTCATGGCCTCGACCTGGTCGTGGGTGACGTAGACCATGGTGGCGCCGAGCTCGGCATGCAGGCTGCTGAGCTCGACACGCATCTGGGTTCGAAGTGCCGCATCGAGGTTCGACAGCGGCTCGTCGAACAGGAAGACGTCGGGCGAACGGGTGATGGCCCGGCCGATCGCCACGCGCTGCCGCTGCCCGCCGGAGAGCTGCTTCGGCCGCTTCTCCAACTGGTCGGTGATCCTCAGGATCTTGGCGGCGCGCGCTACCGCCGCCTCGATCTCGGCCTTCGGGCGCTTGGCCATGCGCAAACCGAAGCCCATGTTCTCCGCCACCGTCATATGCGGATAGAGCGCGTAGGACTGGAAGACCATGGCGATGCCGCGGTCCCCCGGCTCCTGTTTGCTGACGTCGCGGCCGTTGATCAGGATCTGGCCGGAGGAGATCTCCTCCAGGCCGGCGATCGTTTTCAAAAGCGTGGACTTGCCGCAGCCGGAGGGGCCGACCATGACGATGAACTCGCCTTGCGCTACGGAAAGATCGATGCCGCGCAGCGCGTGATAAGCGCCGTAATTCTTGTTGATCTGTCGGAGTTCGAGACTGGTCATGCGTCCTGGCTCTCTGCTGTTGAAACTTGGAGGTTGAGGAGATCGCTCATCCCTTCACCGCGCCCATCGTCAGGCCGGCGATGAAGTGCCGCTGCATCAGGAAGAACATGACGACGGGCGGCACGGCGACAACGATCGTGCCGGCTGAAATCAGGTTCCAGGCCGAGACCCACTCGCCGCGAAGATTGGCAAGGCCGGCGGTCACAGGCTTGACGGAGTCGCTGACGGTCAGCACCACGGCCCAGAAGTAATCGTTCCAGATGAAGGTGAAGATCAGGATGGCGAGTGCGGCAAGCGCCGGTCGCACCAGCGGGATCGCCACATGCCATAGGGTCTGGAAGGGAGACGCCCCCTCGGCTCGCGCCGCCTGGAACAGTTCATCGGGCAGTGCGGCGATGAAATTGCGCATGAACAGCGTCGCAAAGCCGGTTTGGAAGGCCACATGGAAGATGATCAGCGCCGCCGTCGTATCGATCAAATCGAGCCGGACCATCAGGTCGCGCACCGGGATCATCATGATTTGGTGCGGCAGGAAATTGCCGCCGACGAACAGCGCGAAGATCAGCATGTTGCCGGGAAAGCGGTAGCGCGACAGCACATAGCCGGCGAGCGTGGAGAGCACCAGCACGCCGATCACCGAGGGAATGGTGATCGTCAGGCTGTTAAGGAAGTAGCGGGCCATCGGCGTCTGCGTGAAGACATCAGCATAGTTGTCGATGACGCCGATCCCGGTCGGCCATCCCCATAGATTGCCGCCCATCACATCCTCGGTCGAGCGGAACGAAGTGAGGATGATCGCAAACAGCGGGCAGAGCCAGAGCAGGAGGACGATGACGACGGCGAGCACGTAGAGACGGCGCTGCCAGATGGCGACATCGGGAATGGGACGAGGATACATCAGCCTCCCCTTTCTTCGGTATGGATGATGCGGCTGAGGTACCAGACGATGAAGGCGGCCATGATCACGAACAGCACCGAGGCGATTGCCGCGCCGTAGCCGAAGCGGTAGGAGAAGATTGACTGTTCGAACATCTGGTAGGCGAGAACCGAGGACGAACCGAACGGGCCGCCGTTTGTCATCACCGACACCATGTCGAAGGAGCGAAGCGCCCCGACGACGGTGACGGCAATGGCGATGAAGGTGACCTGGGTCAGTTGCGGCAGCACGATGTGCCACAACATGTTCCAGCCCCGTGCCCCGTCGACGCGCCCGGCACCGATCAGCTCTTCGCTCAAATTGTTGAGACCGGCGAGATAAAGCACCATGCAGAAGGTGATCTGCGGCCAGAGTGCTGCAATCACGATGGCGAAAGTGACGAAATGCTCGTCGGAGAGAACCGCCGGCGCCGTCGCCCCGAACGCCCTGAAGATCAGTGCGAGCAACCCGAACTCCGGCGTATAGACCCATGTGAAGACGACGCCGACCGTCACCGAGGCAAGCACCAGCGGAATGAAGAACAGCGACTTCAGGAAGCGCATGCCGCGGATTTTCTGGTTGACCAGCAGCGCGATGGCGAGCCCGAGAGGTGGTGCCGCCATGAACATCACCAGCCAGATCAAGTTGTTTTTCAGCGACACGTAGAATTGCGGATCGTTATAAAGTTCGACGTAATTGCCGAAGCCGATCCACACCATCGGGCCGAAGCCATCCCAGTCGTGCAGGCTGATCCAGAGGCTCCTGACCGCCGACAGCAGGATGACCGTGAAGAACAGCACGATCGCGGGCGCGATGAGCAAAGTCGGGGTGAGCCACCAACGCTGGCGGCGCCATAACATCAACATCTCAAGAACCTCATTAATACAGGAGCAGACTCATGCGTGCTCCGGGAGCAGAGGCGCACCTCCCCCAAGGGGTGGAGGCATACAGCCTCCACCCCTTGGAAGCAGCGGTTCGCCGCCGCCCCTGGGAGAGCTGCTAGATCTTGTAGATGCGCTTGCGCGTGCCCTCGAGGCGCGTCAGGATGGCCTTGCGCCGGTCGGGTTTGGCCATGAACTCCTGGAAGCCGACGAGGCCGGCCTGCGCCATATCGGGATCGCTGTCGCGGTCGTAATATTGCGACGTGCCCTGCACCGTCTTCATCGTCTCGACAGCGACGTTGACCAGCGGGTCCTTGCTTGGCGGCAGGTCGTGGCGCGGCGGCACATTGCCGCCCGGCTCCAGATAGGCCGCCAGATTCTCCGGCTTGTAGAAATAGGCGAGGAATTCGCGCGCGCCCTGCTTGTTCTTGGCCTTGGCGGGAATGTGGATCGAGTTGACCGAGAATTCCTCGTAGTGGCCGACCTTGGCGTCGAGCACCGGGAAGGTCGCGTAAGAGAGCTGTGGCAGATCTTCGGCGGTGAAAGCCGAGCGCAGGAAAGCGCCGAGGTTCATCATGCCGGCTTTCTTCTGCGCCAGCAGCGCTGCAGCCTCCTGCCAGCCGAAGGACGTATGGTTCTCCGTGAAGAACCCCTTCGAAATCATCGCCTCCCACTGGTCGAAAACCGCTGTCAGCGAGGGATCGAGATAGCTCATCTCGCCGTTCATCAGCGCCATATGCTTGTCGAGGCCGTTGATGCGAAGATTCATCTGGTCGAACCAGCCGGCCGCCGGCCATAATTCCTTGGTGCCGATCGCGACCGGCGTGATGCCCGCGGCCTTGCACTTGTCGCCATAGGCCATGAACTCTTCGGCCGTCTTCGGCACGGTCAGGCCATGCTGCTCGAACACATCCTTGCGATAGAACATGCCCCAGAGCGTGCCGCCGGTGGGGAGGCCGTACTGCTTGCCGTCTTCGGTGACGGCCCCTGCCGTCGCGCCGAGCACGTCCTTATATTTCTCTTTCTCGAAAAGGTCGGAGATATCGTCGAAGAGGCCGCGCTTGACGAAGGCGCGCATGCGGTTGCCCGAAAACCAGGAGCAGATGTCGGGCGCGCCGGCGACGAGATAGTTGCGAATGGCCGTCTTGTGGGCCTCGTGGTCCATATTGTTGATGACGACGTTGACGCCGGCTTCCTTGCTGAAGCCCGCGGCAATCGCCTTCAGCGCATCGAGTGCGGCACCATTGTTTTCGGCGGAGATCATCGTGACCTCCTGGGCCTGCGCGATCGCCGGGATCGGAAAGCTGCCGGTGACCGCTGCGGCGGAAACCAGCCCCGCGCCTTTCAGGAAGCGTCTGCGGGTGGTCGACGGAAATTGCTTCAAAAATGTCATTGAATTCCTCCCAGTTGATCGATCAACATCTCCCGACCGTCGCCTCCTCCATGAAACGACCGACCAGGCATTCAACGCTACGATCCGCTCGGCGATTCCAGCGATAATCCGCTTGGCTGAGTTGATCCGCGGCCGAACTTATGCATAGATCTTTGCAGCTCGCAATAATTAATTTACAAAATTAAGGAATGCATCGTGAAGTTAAAAGGCGACCAGACCACGGCGAGAGCCATGAACCGACGCCTCATCCTCAATCTTCTCCGGCGCGAGGGGCCAAGGAGCCGTGCCGACATCGCGACGGTGATCGGTTTAAGTCCTGCCGCCGTCACCTTCGTCGTCGCCGACCTTCTGGAGGAAGGCATCGTCATCGAAGGGAAGACCGTGCCCGGCCTCACCGGCCGCCGCCCGATCCCGGTGGACATCAACTACGAGCACGCGCTCGCCGTCGGCTTCAAGCTGATGGTCGATTCGGTGGAGTGCGTGGCAACCGACCTCGCCACCAACCCCGTCGCCGCCATGCGGGTAAGCCTCGGCGGCCACGATCCTGACAAGGTTGCCGACCTGCTGGCGAGCACCGTGCCCGAACTGGTGAAGCTCGCCGGCCGGCCGAACGCGAAACTCGCCGGCATCGGCATCTCCATGCCCGGCGTCATCAACCACGAACAGACGGCCTGCGTGCGCAGCTACCGCTTCAAGTGGGACAATGTCCCCCTCGCCTCGCTGGTCGCCAGCCGCGTCCATGTCCCGGTCTGGCTGGAGGACGACACCAACGCTTATGCCATCGCGCAGCAGCTCTTCGGGCTCGGCCGCCAGCATCGCAACATGGCGGTTCTCGCCGTCGGCGTCGGCATCAGCTGCGCACTCGTCATCGACGGCAAGCTCTACCGCGGCGCAAACGGCGCGGCCGGCAAGTTCGGCCACACGCTCTACGAGGAGAATGGCCGGCTCTGCGAATGCGGCAAGCGCGGCTGTCTGATGGCCTATCACTCCGAAATCTCAATGCTCCGGCGCTGGCGGGAAGCGACCGGCCGCGAGGAACTGGGACTGCCGGAATTGTCGGCTGCGCTCGCATCAGGCGATACCACCGCCCTCGCCCTCGTCGCCGATTCCGGCCGCGGCATCGGCACCGCCCTTGCCAATCTCGTCAACATTACCGATCCCGAAGTCATCGTCGCCGGTGGCGAAGCCGTCTCCCTCGGCGACCCTTTCCTGACACCGCTGCGCGAAGCGCTTTCCGCCCGGACCTTCCGGACTGCGCCTCCCCTCCTGCCCGATTGGGAGGACAATTCCTGGGCCCGGGGCGCCGCCGCCCTTGTCACTCAGAAAATATTCGACTTCGAATCCTCCGGCGGCATTACGGACATCGCCAGTCTCGTCGGCGTCAGAACCGCGGGCTCATCATCGGCGGCCTAATTCAGTCAATGGCGTCACTCACGTTTCCTCATTCCTGTGCTTGTCACAGGAACCCAGCCACGGCGCGTCCGCGCCGTGATTGACGCTGCAAGAAAAATTTCCCACGCCCAGGGACCTGAGCATACTGGATCTCTGTGACGAGCACAGAGATGAGGGAGATTGGGTTGGCGGTCTCGCCAACCCCGCGCCGCCCTCCAAATAGGCGTGCCGCAGATACACTGGCTTACAAAAATGCGAGTTTGCCGACACATCTCTGGTTCAATGATCGACTTAAATCCCGATACGGCCAACCGGTCGGAAATGGTCAATTCAGGAAGGATGACGACATGAAAATGATCCAGGCTATCGCGCTCGCCCTTGTTCTCGGCGGCGCAGCCGCAGCACACGCAGAACAGCCGCTGCAGCGCACCGATCTCATCAAGAACGATATCGATGTGCCCGGCCACGAGGCCGTCCAGGTTCGCGTCGATTTCGCGCCGGGCGTTCTCGCACCCAATCATTCGCATCCCGGCGAGGAGATCGCCTTCGTCATCGAGGGAACGCTGGAATACCAGCTCGAAGGCAGCCAGCCGGTTACCCTTAAGGCCGGCCAATCACTGTTCATTCCGTCGGGCGTCGTTCACTCGGCGAAGAACATCGGCAGCGGCAAGGCGTCGGAGCTGGCAACCTACATCGTCCGCAAAGGGGCGCCGCTCGTCGTGCCTGCCAAGTGAACACTTCGTAGAACCCCTCGCCGGATCGGGAGCAGCCCGCTGCAAGAAGCGCTGCCCCCGAACCTTCATCGCGGCTCGCTGCGGCGTACCTGTCGCACTTGCCCAACAACACCAATAACCGGCCGGCGGCATTGTCGGATGGAAGCTATAGCCATTTCGGCACCTCGACGCGCGTATAGCTGCGCAGCTTGTCGATCAGGGCGCTCGCATCCGTGTCGACAGAGATCGAGTGCCTGTGCGCGGCCGGCAGGAACCTCGTCTCGACCATATGGTCGATGAAGCCGAGGAAGGCGTCGAAGAAACCGGCGGAGTTGAGCAGCCCCACGGGTTTGTCGATCTCCGAGAGCTGGTTCATGGTCCAGACCTCCATCAATTCCTCGATCGTGCCGATGCCGCCCGGCAGCGCGATGAAGGCATCGGAAAGCTCGACCATGCGTTCCTTGCGGCTGCGCAGCGTCTCGACGATCTCATGCCTGGTCAGGCCGGCATGCGATTGGCCGCGCTGATGCAGGCTTTCGGTAATGACGCCATGCACGCTGCCGCCGGCTTCCAGGGCGGCGTCGGCGACGACGCCCATCAGGCCCTTGACCGTTCCGCCATAGATGATGGTTATCCCCGCCTCCCCCAGCGCCCCGCCGAGGGCGCGGGCACCGTCGGCAAAGGCCTCCGAAGCGCCGAAATTGGAGCCGCAGAACACTGCGACGGACTTGATTGAACGTATCGTCATCTGAGCCTTCTATCTCCTCACAAGCATTTGCATACACCTAGTCGATTCCGAGCTACGAGTGAGCGTAAAGCGAAGAAAAATGCTCCTCCAGCGCGCGATGTGTGCCGATCCTGGTTTCCGCAGCGGCATGGGAGCCGGCGCCTGTCCCCTGCACCGAGAAGAAGATCAGGTCCTGCAGCCCGATCGTGGCGAGGATGGCTTTCAAATAAGGCGTCAGGAAATCCGGCTGGCGGGCGCGCTCCCCGGAAAACCGCCCGCCCGAGGCGATCGCGATAAAGACGGGGCGGTCGCGTAGCGTGCCTACCTTTCCGGCCGGGCCGATCGTGAAGGTTCGCCGCGCCCGCACGACATGATCGATCCAGGCCTTCAGCGCCGAGGGGACGGTCAGATTGTGCATCGGCGTTCCGATGACCACGAAGTCCGCAGCCTCCAGCTCGCGGATCAGCTCTTCGGACAGGGCCATCGAGCCCTCGCGCGAGACATCCGCCGCCGATGCCTGGGAGATCGCATAGGCCGCGTCGACATGGGCGATCGTGCCATTGCCGATCACCCTCTCGACGACGGTCGCCCCCGGCTCCCTCCGCAGGAGGAAGCCGATAATCGCTTGGGAGAGCCTGTAGCTCTCGGCCGCCTGCCCGCGCGGACTGCAGCACACATGTAGGATTGTCTTCATTGACCTACTCCGAAGTTCTGTCCAAATCCTTTCGCCGCGTTGAAAGAGCGCGATCCGATTTGAAGCGTGGAAGTGGCAATGGTTTTACGAATCTTATGGTCCATCCCAAAGATCCATGAAGGAAGTTTACAACTGGGCCATGATTGCCCTGGCCGAACCGTCATGCCATCATCACCTGCCCATCCATATAAAAAAGGTTGACGAGCCATGACCGGCGCAAGGCCTGGCAATATCCCGCCGCTCGATCCAGCGGCGGCCACGCCGTTTTACCGGCAGATCTACGATCGCTTCCGCGGCGCCATCGCCAGCGGTGTGCTGAAGCCGGGCGACCGGATACCATCGGCACGAGCGCTGACCAAGGAGTTGGGTCTCGCCCGGGGCACCATCGAGGCCGCCTATTCCCTGCTTGCCGCCGAGGGTTATATCCAGGCCCGCGGCCAGGCCGGAACCATCGTCACGCCGGATCTCAAACCGCAAATGCCGGTGTCGAAACCCATCCTGTCGGCCGAGAGCAGCGGCATCGTGCCGA
This sequence comes from Rhizobium sp. CB2179, assembly GCF_057653455.1. Classification (NCBI taxonomy): domain Bacteria; kingdom Pseudomonadati; phylum Pseudomonadota; class Alphaproteobacteria; order Hyphomicrobiales; family Rhizobiaceae; genus Rhizobium; species Rhizobium sp. CB2179. The sequence goes on from NZ_CM172781.1 coordinate 2,599,520, forward strand.
CGAGTTTCCGTCCCGACTCGAGCCTGCCCTTCCAGATGGGCCTGCCCGCACTCGATACCTTTCCCCGCAAGATCTGGGCGCGGCTCGGCGCGCGTTGCGTCCGCGCCATGCAGCCGGCTGACATGGTTCACCCTGCCGTTTCCGGCCTGCCGGCCCTTCGCGCCGAGATCGCCGCATACCTGCAGGTCTCGCGCGGCATCTGTTGTTCGCCGTCTCAGGTGTTCGTCACCTCAGGTTATCGCCACACCATCGCGCTGATCGTGCATACCTTGCTGAAGGCTGGCGATCGGGTCTGGCTTGAAAACCCGGGATATCCGCCGACCCGGGAGCTGTTCCGGCATATGCAGATCGCGACCGTGCCCGTGCCGGTCGATCGCGACGGTTTGGTCGTCTCCGACGGCATCAGGCAGGCGCCTGGGGCCAGTGCGGCGGTGGTGACGCCGGCGCACCAGAGCCCGCTCTGCGTCTCGCTCTCCCTGCCGCGGCGCCAGGCGCTGCTGGACTGGGCTGCCGGCAACGACGCCTGGATCATCGAGGACGATTACGACGGCGAATACCGCTATGTCAGCCGTCCCCTGCCGGCCTTGCAGAGCCTGGATCGAGAGGGCCGCGTGCTCTATGCCGGCACCTTCAGCAAGGTGCTGTTTCCAAGCCTCCGGCTTGCCTATCTGATCGCGCCGGAAGCTGAGGTGGCGCGGTTCGAAGAGATGACCGAGGCGATGGCCGCCGGCAGTCCCGAGCTGACGCAGGCAGTCGTCACCGCCTTCATCACCGAGGGCCACTTCGCCAGGCATATCCAGCGCATGCGCAGGCTCTATGCCGAGCGCCGCGAGATGACGGCGGCAGGCCTGGAAAGCGTGCTCGCCGGCCATGTCAGCATCGATTCACAGCCCGGCGGCATGCACCTGATCCTGCGGCTGTTAGGCGAGCGTTCGGACCGCGAGCTCGTGGCCCTTATGCGCAGAGAAGGCCTCTATGCGGAAGCACTGACCGACTGGATGATCGAGGGCGAAGCCGCCCCGGCCCTGCTTCTCAACTTCACCAATATCGACTCTCAGCGCACCGCCGAAACACTGGCAAGGCGGATTTTAAAACTGCTGTGACCCGATGTCATGGCCTAATGCAGAATGCCGTTCATGGACCTTCTGATATAGGCCAAGATGCACGACGATGAAGTCCTTCAATCAGAAAGGAACAATCGTCATGAGCAACCGCATCGACTACGCAAAGGCTTCTCCCGAGGGATACCGGGCTTTCGGCGGCGTCTACGTCGCCATCCAGAAAAGCGGCCTGCCGAAGGAACTGGTCGATCTCGCCTATCTCCGGGTGTCTGAGATCAACGGCTGCGCCTTCTGCATCGACATGCACTCCCGCGATCTGCTGAAATCAGGCCTGACGGTGGAGAAGCTGGTATTGGTCGCGGTCTGGCGCGATGCCGGCAACCTGTTCAGCCCCCGCGAACGCGCAGCCCTTGCCTGGGCGGAAACGGTCACGCGCGTCTCCGAAACCGGTATTCCCGATGCGGATTATTCCGCCGCTGCCGCCGAATTCGACGACAAGGAACTTGCCGATCTCACCTATGCGATCGGCCTGATGAACGCCTTCAACCGCTTCGGCATCGCCTTCCGCTCGACACCGGCGGCTGTCGCCAAGGCCTGAAGCTGTCAGGCGGGCCTCACATATGCGGGCGCCTGCTCCCCTCAGAATAAAGCTCGCCGGCCGCAAGGTTCGGCCCATCAAGGGATTCACAACTATGGCTTGGGCGCTCCTCGGCATCGCCGGCATCCTCGAAATCGGATTCGCCTTCTTCATGAAGTCATCGCTAGGCTTTACCCGGCTGATCCCCACTTTGCTGACCGTCGTAACCGGCCTGTCGAGCGTCTTTCTCCTGTCGATGTCGCTCCGCACGCTGCCTGTCGGCACCGGCTACGCGGTTTGGACCGGCATCGGCGCGGCCGGCACTGCGATCCTCGGCATGGTCGCGCTGGGCGACGCCGCTTCACCGATGCGGCTCTTCTGCATCGCTCTCATCCTGGCTGGCGTGATCGGCCTCAGGCTGGTTTCGGGCAGCTGATCGTCGTGCCGGGTCGAAACCGATCCGAGCGGGCGCGATATCGTTTAGGGACCGCCGTCGCAAGCTTTAGCTCTTGCTGCATCATCGAAGATGTAGCTTCCGGACGTTTGGTCCGAGCAGTGGTCGATTTGGTCGTTTGCGATGAACCCCGACCACACGATGAGGCCGAGACCGGCGACAAAGACCAGTCCTGCCGCGCCTCGAGAACCCGTCGCTCCATCCCGCCTGACACTTTCGCTCACTCTTCCACCGTCCCGACCCGCCAGGCGTCGGTAGCGGCCCTTGCCTTGTTCTTGCGGCTTGCGCTGGTCAATGTCAATTCGCCGCCGGCACCGGGCAGTTCCTGTTGCAGGGTGCCACCTACGACAGCACTGCACTTGCCGCCTCGGCCAAAGTCCCGTCATTTGCATAGTCAGGCTGGTTGGATAAACTCCACGCTCGGGACCACTATCCAGGAGGGACAGTTCGTGATTTGGCTGATCGTGTTGCCCTTCGCAGGAGTCTTTATCGCCGCCTTGATCATGAAGCGAGGGATCAGACTTTGGATATCCATCGCAATCGCGAGCTTAGCAATATTGGTTGGGGCGACCTGCCTACACACCTTCGCCGTCGAGCCTAGCTGTCGGATTGATGAACAGGAGTGTCTGGGAGCGACGGCGATTGCGTGGCTCATAGCCTTTATTTGGAGTGCTCCATGTGTTGGATTCCTCCTTAAGCTTATCGGCCAAATTCGTGAGGGTAACGTCGACGATGAAGACCGCCATCATATTCGACTGTGAATTTCTTTGCCTGGAAGGCTCGCAACGCAGATTTTGGTGCGCGGCCCACGATCCCGATCCTATCATTGCGCAGATCGGAGCCGTCAAGCTTGGCCTCGAGGGCGAGTTTCCGATCCTCGATACGTATAAATCCTATGTTCGGCCCATCGATCGTTTCGGCAAGCGGTATCCGCTCGGTCCCTATTTCACCAATCTGACCGGCATCACCGAAGAGGATATCGACACCCATGGCGTGGTCTTGGAGGATGCCCTTTCCGGCGTCGACAGCTTCTCGGGCGGCGCCCGGTTTTGGTCGTGGGGCAAGGACGAGCTGAACATGTTGGCCATCAGCTGCTATGTCGCAGGCATTCAGCCCTCCATCCCGGCTCGCCGCTTCGACAACGCCGTCAAGCTTCTCGTCGCTGCGGGCATGCCGATCGAGGATTTGGCAAAGACGCCCAGCAACAAGCTGGCCGACTATTACCAGGTCGAACATCCTCCATTGCGGGGACATGACGGGCTCGACGACGCTCTGTCGATATCATACGCGCTGCAGCATCTGATGAAGATTGGAAAATTGCAGCCCGAGGTTCTCGATCAAATCTGAGGACAGAGAGAGCGTCATGATCCTCCCTACCGCGCAAACTTGCGAGCGCCGGCGACGCAGAGGATGACGGCAACGGTCACTGCGAGCATTGCCCAGGTCACGGGCTCGTGCAGCAGGGTTGCGGCGAGCGCCAGGCCGAAGAACGGCTGGAGCAGCTGCAGTTGTCCGACGGCGGCGATGCCGCCCTGCGACAGGCCGCGATACCAGAAGATGAAGCCGATCAGCATGGAAAACAGCGAGACATAGGCAAGGCCGAGCAGCGCCGGCGCTTCAATGCCCGAGAAGGTCTCCGGCCGATGAAAAAGCGCGACTGCGACCGTCACCGGCAGCGACAACACGAGCGCCCAGGAAATCACCTGCCACCCGCCGAGCGTGCGCGAAAGCCTGCCGCCTTCGGCATAGCCGAGGCCGCAAACGATGACCGCCGCCAGCATCAGCAGATCGCCGACCGGCGAGGCCGTCAGGCCCTGTGTCAATGCGAATCCCGCCACCAGCGCGCTGCCGAGAACGGAAAAGGCCCAGAATGCCGGCTTCGGCCGTTCTCCGCCACGGATCACGCCGAAGATCGCGGTTGCGAGCGGCAGCAGACCGATGAAGACGATCGAATGGGCTGAGGTGACATGCTGCAGCGCCAACGCCGTCAGCAGGGGGAAACCGACCACGACGCCGAGCGCGACGACGGCCAGGGAGAGAATATCACCTCGGCTCGGCCGCTTCTCTCTGAAAGCGATCAGCAGGCCGAGGGCGAGGAAGCCGGCGATCGCCGCGCGCGCCACGGTGAGGAAGACGGGATCGAACTGCATCACCGCCACGCGTGTCGCCGGCAGCGATCCGCTGAAGATCACCACCCCGATAAAACCATTGATCCATCCCGATGCCATGCGGTCCATGATGCGCTGCACTCCTTCATTCTCTCACTCTTATCGGCCAACACGGATGGCCATGACAGTGACAATCTGATACGATTTTGCGAAACTGTAATGGTTCAGAAAGCAATACAGATGAGCGAAGGACGCACACGCGTAGAGATGGTCGTCGCGACGATCAGGCAGCGCATCGCCGGGCGCAGCCTGACGCCGGGCGCAAGGCTACCTTCCGTCCGAGGGCTGGCTGCGACGTTGAAGCTCTCAACTTCGACCGTCGTCGACGCTTACGAACGCTTGATCGCCGAAGGCGCGATCCTGGCGAGACCAGGCTCGGGATTCTACGTCGCCAACCAGGTAGCGCCCTTTGCGCTTGCCGAGGCCGGGCCGAAGCTCGACCGCGCGGTCGACCCGTTCTGGATATCGCGGCAATCGCTGGAGGCCGGCGAAGCCGACCTGAAGCCCGGCTGCGGCTGGCTGCCGCCCTCCTGGCTGCCGGGGGACGGCATGCGCCGCGGGCTCAGAACACTTTCGCGCGCTGACGGGCCGGCGCTTGCCGACTACGGCTCGCCGCTCGGCCTGCCGCAACTGCGCCAGCTGATTTCCCGCCGCATGGGCGAACGGGGGATCGAAGCCTCCCCGGATCAAATCATGCTGGCCGATTCCGGCACGCAGGCAATCGATCTGCTCTGCCGTTTTCTGTTGGAACCCGGCGACACGGTGCTGGTCGACGATCCCTGCTATTTCAATTTCCATGCATTGCTGCGCGCCCATCGGGCAAAGATCGTCAGCGTGCCCTACACCGCGTCCGGTCCCGACATCGAGCTGTTTGCGCAAGTCGTCGCCGATGAGCGTCCGCGGCTCTACATCACCAACTCCGCCATCCACAATCCGACCGGCGCAACCTTGTCTCCTGTTACGGCTCACCGGGTTCTAAAACTCGCCGACCAGTTCGACCTGACCATCATCGAGGACGATATCTTTGCCGATTTCGAGCACACGCCAGCACCCCGCCTCGCTGCCTTCGACGGGCTCGAGCGCGTCATCCACATCGGCAGCTTCTCGAAAACCCTGTCGGCCTCGGCCCGCTGCGGTTTCGTCGTGGCGAAACCGGAATGGATCGACGGCCTGACAGACCTGAAGATCGCCACCTCCTTCGGCGGCGGCCGGCTGACAGCGGAACTGGTGCTGAACGTCTTGAGCGACGGCAGCTATCGCAAACACATGGAGACGCTGAGACACCGGCTCTCCCGGGCGATGAGTGAGGTCTCGGCCAAGCTGAAGCACCTCGGCATAACGCCCTGGCTGGAGCCCAAGGCCGGAATGTTCCTCTGGTGCCGGCTGCCCGACGGCATCGATGCGGCTGATGTGGCGCGCGCCGCATTGGAAGAGAGGATCGTTTTGGCTCCCGGAAACGCATTCAGCCTGTCGCAATCGGCAACCAATTTCATGCGCTTCAACGTGTCTCAGACGCTCGATCCAAGGGTGTTCGAGATGCTGGGTGATGCGCTGGCAAGAAGAGGATAATGGAAAGTGGGCGGTAACGGATCAAGCCCCTCTTCTCGCGGCGTCCACCAACGCTGATTGTTTAGGAACGGTATTCACCAACGTCCCTCATCCTGAGGCTCGTAGCCCGGAGGGCGAAGCCTCGAAGGAGACGCCGCAACGCAGCTCCTTGCATGCGTCCACGCCGGCGCGCCCGCCTCGCCCTTCGAGGCCCCTGCGCGGCACTTCAGGATGAGGCTCTCTTGGGCGCCGCCCAACAACCATCAAAACGACCGATGGACCGCCTTGTCGTTGGCAAGGCGCGTCACGCAGCCTTCGAGTTTGGCGAGCAGCAGATCGAAGTCGAGCGGCTTCGTCAGATAGTCCGCCGCTCCGCCGCGCAGGCCGGCTAGCGTGTTTTCCCGGTCGGTCAGTGCCGTCAGCAGGATGAAGGGGATGTTGGAAAGCTCGGGGTGGTTGATCTGAATTTCCGCCAGAAGCTGGTGCCCATCCATCACAGGCATCGAAATGTCGCTGATGACGATATCGGGCCACTTCGACAGGATCATTTCCAGTCCCTCGGCGCCGTTCGATGCCTCGAGCGTCTTGTAGCCGGCTTCGCTCAATTCTTCGACGAGGAGGTTCCGGATCTCGACTTCGTCTTCTATGCACAGGACTGTAACCATGAGCTCTTCCTTAAGCTGCGACTTGTTGATCCGACAATAGAAACTCTATTGGCAGAAGAATGGTGAATGTTGTGCCTTTGCCGAGCTCGCTCGTCACCTCGACGGTGCCGCCATGCAGTTCGACGATCTGCTTGACGACGTTGAGGCCGATGCCGGTTCCGGCAATGCCCGTCGCGCTGCGGGCGCGATAATAGGGCTGGAAAAGCTTCGGCAGATCCTCCGCATCCATGCCGATACCACTGTCGGAGATGGCGATCTCCACCGTTTTCTCGTCGGCCCGGGCGCGAACATGAATGTCAGGCGCGTTGGGCGAATATTTGACGGCGTTCGAAATCAGGTTGGTGAAGACCTGTTCCATGGCGCTGCGGTCGAACGTCAATATGTCAGGTATGGGCTCGAGATCGAGATGGAACACATGCGAGCGGCTGAGGTGGCGCTGCCTGTCGCAGCAGCTGACGAGCAGGGCTTTCAGATCGCCTTCGCTGCGCTTTAGTGTGATCTGTCCGGTTTCGAGCCGGCCGCTGGCGAGAATACTCTCCATCAGATCCACCATGCGCACGACCGCACTGCGGATCACGCCGGCTTTTTCGTGAACGTAATCACCGCTGACGTTGGTCGTCGAGCGGCAGAGCCGCTGGGCAGCGGCGTCGATGATGGCGAGCGGCGTTCGAAACTCGTGCGAGGCCATGGCGACGAACTGCCGCTGAAGCGCATTCACCTGCCGTTCGTGCACCAGCAGGCGGTCCAGTTCCTCTCTCTGCCTTTCGATCTCGGCCGTTCGATCGGCCACCATCTCTTCCAGATGGTCGCGGTGGTGGGTGAGCTGCGCCTGGCTGTCCAGCAGGGTTAGCGAGGTGCGATGCAGACCTCGTCCGAGCCAGAACACGACGGTGATCAGCAGCCCCAGGCAGCCGAGCCCCGCCGGCGCGATCTGCTGCAGCAGCATGAAGCCGGGCCGGATAGGCGGCCACACGAAATAGCCGATCGTGCCGCCGTCATGGGACGACACAGGCACTTGCGCCCGCTCGTCCTCACCTTTCGAAGGCGCGAAATTCAAGCCTTCGAGCAGCGCATGATGCGCGATACTTTCGGCGGTCTTTCCATCGATGAACTTGACCGAGATGGCGATGAATTCCTGGCCCGCCTCGATCTGCATCCTGGCCGAGCTCGGCAGAATGGGACGCGCGCTTGTTATCGCCGGCCTGTTGCCGATCATGATCGTCCGAACCGTGGCCAGTTGACCAAGCGCTTCGGCGCCGGGTTTTACAGCCCGCTCGACGAGAGCGGCGCGCATCTCTCCGGCAAGAGCGGTCATTTCATGGCCGTCGTCGTCACCGAGCCGCGGCGGCATGGCATCCGCGCCGTCGCGGAACGCAAACATCAGGCGATTGGTATCGTCGAAGATATAGGTTCTGTCGTGCCCGAAATACTGGCTCGTCCACCGACCGACATTGTCGAGCAGCCATTCATGGTTCCGCTGCTTGGCATAGAGGAAGGCGTCATCCCATTTGGTGACGCTTTCCTGTTCCCGGGGAAGTGCCGCGATCTGCTCTTCCAATCCTTGGCGGACGAAGTCGGCCTGCCGGCGCAACGAGAGATCATCGACCTTCACCGCGGCGAGCCACGCAAATCCGCACAGCAACGCAGCCGCCGCGCAGGTGAGCGTCACCAAGACGAATGTGATGTGGGATGTGAGCCCGACCTTCAATATCTGCAACCTTTTGATGGCGCCTGCTGCCGAGAAATTGACACGCAAAGGTTGACGGACCATGAATTATGCGCTCCCGTGAAGGTCTGTGGCAGGTCCCCATAGGCATCGCAATCGTTGAAGGAGAAGCACGTGGATGCAGCAGCATCGTCGGACACCTCAGGCATCAGGATCGAGCCGATCGCTACCGCCCATATCGACAGCTTTCATCATGCGCTCGACGTTGTCGCGCGGGAGAAAAAATACCTGTCCATGCTGGAAGCGACTCCGCTGCCGCAGACGCGTGAATTCGTGATGGGCATGATTGCGAAACGCAATCCGCAATTCGTTGCCACCGCTCAAGACAAGGTCGTCGGTTGGTGCGATATCAGCCGGCATTTCTTCCCGTCGCACGCCCATCGCGGAAACCTCGGAATGGGAATCCTCCCAGCTTATCGGGGCAAAGGTCTCGGACGCATGTTGATCGAGACCACATTGAGAGCGGCGCAGAAAAGCGGGTTTGCCAGGGTTGAACTCGATGTTTATGAAGACAACGCCCCTGCTATCGCTCTCTACGAAAAGATGGGATTTGCCCGCGAAGGCATCGTCCGACATGCGGCACGCATCGACGGTCGGTTCATCGATGCGATCAGCATGGCGCTTTTGTTCGACGAGCGCGGCGCGGCATAGATCCAGGTATCGCCGAGAATTTTTGAACGAGTCCAGCTGACTCCCGTGCCCCGGATGTTCATCATTTCCACCGGGAGTTGGAACAAATGCTCTTTCACGCGATTAGTCCAATGCGAATGCGCCGCCATGCATCGGGCTCAGCGAGGAGGCAGCCATGCACTTCACCCGCCGGCAATTTGCAGCGCTTGCAGCCGTAGTTTTCCTACCAGGGATGCCACGCGCAGCAGACGAGGAGAACGCCCTCTTCTGGCGCGCCAAATCCCCCGCGAATGACCATGTACTTTTTGGCTACGTGCGCATCCGCGCCGACGCTTTTCCTGACATCGTTACCGAGGGAAAACGCCTGATCGATCAATCGAAGACGGTGCTGATCGACGTCAATCCCAGCCTTATCCTGTCTACTACCAAGTTCAAGAACAGCGATATCACGCCGGTCTTGTCAGGTTTGACGCCATCCGGTCAGGACGAGTTCAAGACAATCCTTTCGACATCCCCGGCAAAGGGAGCGATCGCAAAGCTTTCCGGTTTCGAGGCGAGCCTGCTCCTCATCGGCGAAGGACAGCATGCCTTCGCCCCAGACGCGCCGAGCATCGGCCTGGCGCTTGCGAAGTATGGCGCATCGATCGGGCGCGATGTGGAGACGCTTGCCGCCGACGGGGAAATGCAGGCCATGCAGAAGCCATTGACGCTCGAAACGGTCAATTCGGTCGGCCCCGCCTCGATCATCTACCTTCTCGAGCTGCGCCGCCGGATCGGACCGATCGGCGCCTATTTCGACGAGCTGTACAAGGCTCGAAAAAGTGGTGAGATTGCAAGCCTCGGAGAGGAAATCACCGCCAGAGGCATCGTGACGCCCACCGACCTCATCGATGCGGACAAGTTGCGCGCGCTTCTGATCGAGCGGATCACAAATCTGCCGGCAGGCACCAACGCTTTCGTCATCCTGCCGATAGGCCTTTTGAACGGTCCTTACAGCATTCTCAGCGAACTCCGCTCCCGCGGAGCAGAGGTGTCAGCAATCGGCTGAACCCGGTCTTGAGCAATTCCGGGGATCGCGACATGAATGCCCAGGCTCCTTTCGCCCGGCCACTCTCCTATCGGGCGAAAGCCTCGAACGGATTGTCGTGTGTCAGGCGCACCAGGGTGTCGTCGTCTATGCCCCGCCGTTTCAACTCGGGCAGCAAAACCGTGGAAAGATGCGTATACGGTTTGGGTATCCCGCCCATCGGCTGCGCCGGATCGAACCAGCCGCGGTCATGGCTCAACAACAAGCGATCGCCGCAGCCCGCCTCCAGCGCCTTGATCACCAGCTCCGCCACCTCGTTGTCCCCGCTCCGGCCGACATGGTCATATTCGATCCAGGCGCCTCGCTCAGCGACGGCGACATTAAGGGCGAAGTCCGCTTCTTCCTGCGTGTGGATGGAGATGAACCTGTCGGCCTTGTAGCCTTCCGCCTCGATGACATCGAGTTGGTCCATGACGACCCGTCCCCTGATCGTATGACTGCCGATGACGGCGTCCGTCTGGGCCGCGGCGCGTGCGGCTGCCCGCAGGATTTTCGTCTCAAGCGCCGTCATGCCGTCATCGCCGGCGCTGAGCTTGATCCAGCCCGCCTGGAACCCGGTTTCGTCGATCTGCTCCGTCAGCTCGCGAAGCATCCACGCCTCCAGCTCTTTCTCGGAAGCCTGGCGGACCCATTCGGGAATCCAGGGTTCACGGTAATTGCCGGTGGGCACGACGATCGGAAAATCCGTCGCGAGCGACACGGCAAGATCGATATCCGCACGGCGTCCAACGCCGCCCGTCGAGCATTCGACCAGTGCCGTCACCCCGAGCTTCTTGATCCGCTCGATTTCGGGAGCCATCAGACGGACGACGTCGTCGATGTCTGCCTCGGCATAACCGGGCTGGTCCGGCGTCCTGAGGTCGACGAAAACGTGCTCGTGCGGGAGGATCATCCCAAGTTCGGATTTGCTCTTAGGCCCGAGCGTGGTGCGCAGATATTTCAAAATCTCTCCCCCGCGATCATACCGGCTTTGCGTAAAGACCTCGACCGACACTGCCGCGAAAGTAGCTCGTCACGTACCGAAATCAATCTCCCACTCGGTTAAAATTCCAACAACTTGACCCCTTGATATCGACTTCCAACTTGACGCCCGAATTGCTGGCGAGCTGACTGTCGCCCGGGAGAGATATGTCGTATCGGCCTCTTCGGCGTCGCATCGGCTACTTCCCTTTCCCCTCCTTGCCCTGCGCCGGCCGGCTGATCGCGCGGATCTTGCCGCTGCCGCCGCCACCGCAGAAGAAGCAGTCGCCGCCGTCGGATTCGAGGCCGGAGACGCCGGTACCCTCGGGCATATCAAGCCGCTCCAGCACCTCCCCGGTTTCAGGATCGATGCGCCTGACGTCGCTGTCATCGCCCTCCCAGGTGCCGTGCCAGAGCTGGCCGTCGACCCAGGTGACGCCTGTCACGACGCGGTTGGATTCGATGGTGCGGAGGATCTTGCCGGTTTCCGGGTCGATCTGGTGTATCCTGCGGCCGCGGTGCTGGCCGACCCAGAGCGAGCCTTCGGCCCAAGCAAGGCCGGAATCGCCGCCATTGCCGGGCGCCGGGATGGTGGAAAGGATGCGGCCGGTCTTCGGATCGATCTTGTGAATGACATCCTCGGCGATCTGATAGAGGAACTCGCCGTCGAAAGCCGTTCCGGCATGGGACGCAACCTCGATCGAGCGCACCACCTCGCCGCTTGCGGGATCGAGCGCGTTCAGCCTGTCGCCCGAGGCGAACCAGACGTGCTCACCATCGAAGGTGACGCCGTTGACGCGCTCGGCGCCGGGAAAGGGTCCATATTCACGGATGATCGTCGCTGCCGATTTTTTCATCTCTTCCATCCTGTTCGCCCGTCGGGCCATCTTCATCAGTCAGGCCATACTAATCGCTTGGCAAAGGTCCCGGGAGTAACAAGACCGTCGGGAAACCGGGCAGCGGCGGGCTCATCCAACGCCGCGCCCGCCCGCGCCCGAAGGATTGCACCTTGCCCTCCCCGGCAAGCGAATCCAGCGCCCGCTGCACGGTGCGCGGGCTGGCGCCGAGCGCGATCGCCAGCGCCGAGCTCGACCAGGCCTCGCCATCGGCGAGAAAGGCAAGCACCGCCCCATACTGGCCTTCGACGAGCGGCGCCAGCACGGCAGTCTCGCCGGCGCGCCGCGGCGAAAGCGCAAAGCCGCGTTTCGTCGCCGAGACCTCCGCCAGTCCCCGCAGTTCGGCACGCAGCCGGCCGATCTCGACGCGCAGCCGGGCACGATGCGATTCATCGGCATGTTTGCCGCGGAAGGCGCGCGCGATGAGCGTGCCGCGTGCCACATCCGCCGGCCAAGCTTCGGCAAGCGTCCGGGCGAGCGTGAAGAGCACCGGCCGCGTTGCCAGCGACACCGAAAGCTGATCGTCGCGCACGACATGGCGGCAGGCATCGACAACGAGCGTGCCCGAACCCAGCAGCTCTTCCACCTCCTCGAGCAGCAGCGGGCTTTCCCGCCAGCGCGAGATCAACCGCGCCACCGGCGCGCTGAGCACCTGGGCGGCATTTTCCACCTCCGCCGTCAATACCGGCATACCGGCCTCGCGCGCCGCCTGCCTCGCCCGGTCAAGCGCCGCACGCGCCGCTTTCGTCTGCAGGCGCCGGATCGCGATGCCCGTGACCACCAGCTCATGAGCGGCCCTTGCCGCCGGCGGCAGTGGCGTCGGGTCGAGTGTTTCGAGCGCCCGCTCGGCCTCGTCGAGCCGGCCGATCAGCACCAGCCGGCGAAGCTCGACATTCCTGGCATGGGCGGCATTGACCCTGTCGCCATGCGCTTCGAGCACCTTGCGCGCCGCCTCCAGCGCTTTGGGCGGCCAGGTGAGATCACGCGAGACCAGTGCGATCTCGGCCTCGGCGACCACGCAGCGGGCTCGCGCCACCGCCTCCCGCGGGCCGAAAGCACGCGCCGCACTCTTCAGCAGCGCCTTGGCGCGGACGAGATCGCCGAGCTGCGCCATCGCAATGCCGCGCAGCGCCAGCGCCGGCGCATCGTCGCGCAGCGCCACCCGCTTCAGCGCGCCGAGCGCATCTCCCGTTGCCAGCGCCCGCGCCGCCGCCGTGATCAGCGAGTCCATTCAAATCCCGTCACACTTGTCACTCCCACCCTTGCCCTGCCCGGTCGTAGCTTTGTCGTCGACCGGCAAGCAAGCCTGCGCCGGATGCTACGACGAGAGACAGGCAAAGGAGAAGACCCATGACGACAGAGCTGAACGCAACACGGCAGCAATGGCTGGCGGCTCGCCTCGATCTGCTCGAAGAGGAAAAGGAACTGACCCGGCAGAGCGACGTGCTGGCGATCAAGCGCCAGCAATTGCCGCGTGTGAGGATCGACAAACAATATCGCTTCGACACCGACGGCGGCAACATCTCGCTGAAAGACCTCTTCGGCGGGCGCTCGCAGCTGCTCGTTTATCACTTCATGTTCGGGCCGGATTATACCGCGGGATGCCCGTCCTGCTCCTCGATCGCCGATGGCTTCAACGGCTTCTTCGTTCACCTGGAAAACCACGACGTCGCCTTTTGGGCGGTCTCGCGCGCGCCGCTCGCAAAGCTCGAAGCATTCAAGCGACGGATGGACTGGAGCTTTCCCTGGGCCTCCTCCTTCAGCAGCGATTTCAACGGCGATTTCAGCGTCTGGTTCTCTGCCGAGCAGCAGCACCAGGGCGAGGTAGACTATAATTACCGCCGTGAACCGCCCGCCCCCGAACCGCTCACAGGCAGGACTGTCCAGGAATGGCAGCCGGGCGACAGCGAGGCGCCGATCACTCAGATCGCCGCCATGACCGGCACCGATGTCCCAACCTATACCCGCGACCGGCCGGGTGTCAGCGCCTTCGAGCTCATCGATGGCGCCGTCTACCACAGCTATTCCAGCTATGCGCGCGGGCTGGACGGGTTATGGGGCATGTACCAATGGCTCGACCGCACCCCCAAGGGTCGCAACGAAACCGGCATCTGGTGGCGCCACCACGACCGGTACGGCAAGGAGTGACGCCGATGCTGCTTTCCGCCCACACTCCAAAGAGAGCCGACGGCAACGCCGCTCTCAACGCCGCCGAATGGCTCTCGCTGGCCGCCGCAGCAGACGGATCAGTTGCTAAGCCGAGCCGTCGCATGGCTAGCCCAGGCGACCAAATCGCCGGCCGCGTAGCCGATTGGCTGTCGCTCGCAGCCGCTCCGACATTCGCGATCATGGCGGTGCTGACAGCCACGACCGGCAGCGCCGACATGATCTGCATGACGACGCCGGATGCTTTCCCGATCGGCGGAATGCTGCCCATGTACCTGCTGATGAGCGGCTTCCACCTGGCGCCCTGGCTGCGGCTCGCCGCCGGCTGGCGGGGCCTGAGTCGTTAGTGACGTGCTAAATGCCGCCACATCTCTCCTCCGTCATTCCTGTGCCCGTCACAGGAATGACGGAGATTGGGATGGCATTCTCGCCAAACTTTCTGCTGACGAGTCATGGCGGGGCGATAGCTTCCCCGCTAAGCAGCACTCCGCTCAGCCTCCGGTATTATCTCCCTGCCGACACGCCCAAGTTCACGCCCTCACCTCGATAAAGTCGATCGGCCCACCGGCAATTTCGTCATCGAACACCGCGCAGGAAAGCTTGCCGCCGAAGACGCAGCCGCTGTCGATGTTGGTGCGGTTTCCAGTTGTCACCGGGTTGGACAGCGACGGCGTATGGCCGTGGACCAGGTGCTTGCCCCAATAGATGCTGGACTCACCGGGAGGGAACCGTAGCCAGAGAAGATCGCGCTTGGTCTGCCGTTCCAGCGGAAATTCCGGAACAACGCCGGCATGGACAAAGATGCGATATCGATCGACATGCATGAGGGGACGATCGGCAGCCCATTGCAAATGCTGAGGCAGAACCCTGCCGTCATAGGACATTTCGGTTTCGAGTCCGCCGTTGCTGATCCACACGTCTCTGCTGTCGCTGTCGGCATAGGCAGCGACCATCATGTCCTCATGATTGCCTTTCAGGCAAATCCATCGCCACGGGTCCGATGGACCGGCGATGATCCGGTCGAGGACACTTTTGCTGTCAGGCCCGCGATCGACATAGTCGCCAACGAAGACGACGGTCCCTTCAGACGCATAAGTCTCGATCCGATCGATCATCCTGTTCAGCGGATCGATACAGCCGTGGATATCACCTATGGCGAATGTGTAGCGCATGTTTCAAGCTTCTCGGTTGCAATGCGACGGCCCGCAGCCAAGGATGAGAAGACGCGCCAGGACTTTGTGCGGAGGCTCACGCCGCTCGCCGTCCGCCGCATCATAGCAAACGAAAGCCCGCCGCCATCGCGAAAACCGACTCGTTCTCCAGCATTTATGGCCATTGGCTCTCCTTCCGCTTGAATTCGGATATGATCATCGCACCAACCATCGAAGATGCCGATCCGTAGACGGGTGCGACCTTGCATTGCGCGATCGCCAACGGCTATGCCTTCATCCCATGAAAAAATACGGACGAACCTATCACCTACCGATTTCGCCCGGAGCGACAAGCGACGACAAGGTCATGACGAAGCTTGACGGGCTGATGATCGCCGATCTTGTCATCACCGTGAAAATGGATGGTTAGAACACGACCATTCATCGGGGTGGGTCTCACGCCCGCAGTCCCGACAGCCGTTATCATTCGTCGCGTGATTGGCTTAAAGCCTTTGCCGCCGGCATCAGCCCGCAACTGGCACATGGCGAACGCATCGTCGGCGAGAACCTCTATGCCCAGCACTCGATCGGCTATGATGACCTGCCGTCGTACTTCCTCGGCTTTGCATGGATTAGCGACGATGAGGTCCAATCCTGGGATCTGACTCTGGCCCGATTCGAAGAACTGGGCATCGATCCGGTGTCGACACTATATCGGGGACCATACAAAGCCGGTCTGTTCGAGGATATTGCGGCCTCGCTGGATAGGACCAAGCAGGAGGGTTTTGTCGTTCGTATCACTGATGGATTCCTGGAAGCCGAAATGCCGGTTCGGATGGGCAAGTATGTGCGGGACAACCACATTCAGAGTGAAACGCATTGGATGCAGTCGGAACTCATCCCCAATCGCTTGGCAAATTCCTGACGGACGAGAGCTGTGCATTCAAAGCCAACTCGGTCTGCCATTCCGTCTGATCCGATCCCATGCAGATCCGCCGTGCCCTTCCGGTTCCGATTGTCTTCCGGCCCAAAACTGTGCGATGACCCATCGACCCCAGACACAACGGATCAAGGTGCGGCATCGGTATGAAGAAGATCGGTTTCCTCTCGTTCGGGCACTGGACGCCCTCACCCCAATCGCAGACGCGCTCGGCCGGCGACGCGCTGCTGCAGTCGATCGACCTTGCCGTCGCGGCCGAGGAACTCGGCGCCGACGGAGCGTATTTTCGCGTTCATCATTTTGCCCGCCAGCTGGCCGCACCCTTCCCGCTGCTATCAGCGGTCGGCGCGAGAACCAATCGGATCGAGATCGGCACTGCCGTCATCGACATGCGCTACGAAAACCCGCTTTATATGGCCGAGGATGCCGGCGCGGCCGACCTCATTGCCGGCGGCCGCCTGCAGCTCGGCATCAGCCGCGGTTCGCCCGAACAGGTGATCGATGGCTGGCGGCATTTCGGCTATGCCCCGCCCGAAGGCCAGAGCGAGGCCGACATGGCCCGCCACCATGCCGAAGTCTTCCTCGAAGTGCTGCGCGGTGAAGGGTTTGCCAAGCCGAACCCGCGGCCGATGTTTCCCAATCCGCCCGGCCTGCTGCGCCTCGAGCCACATTCCGAGGGCCTGCGCGAGCGGATATGGTGGGGCGCGAGCTCGAATGCCACCGCCGTCTGGGCAGCCAAGCTCGGCATGAACCTGCAGAGTTCGACGCTGAAGGACGATGAGACGGGAGAGCCCTTCCACGTCCAGCAGGCCGACCAGATCCGGGCATACCGCGAGGCCTGGAAAGAAGCGGGCCACACGCGCCAGCCACGCATCTCGGTCAGCCGCAGCATCTTCGCGCTGGTCGACGACCGCGACCGCGCCTATTTCGGCTACGGCAACGACGAGGGCGACAAGATCGGCTTCATCGATGAGAAGACCCGGGCGATCTTCGGTCGGAGCTATGCGGCCGAACCCGATGCCCTGATCAAGCAACTCGCCGAAGACGAGGCGATCGCCGAGGCTGACACGCTGCTGCTCACCGTGCCCAACCAGCTCGGCGTCGAATATAACGCCCACGTCATCGAAGCGATCCTGACCCACGTCGCGCCGGCGATGGGTTGGCGCTGACGCGCTGTCATTGCTGCCGGGCTCTCAAACCCGCGGATATCTCGCACGGAATTCGCGAGGACTGCAGCCCTCACGTTCGTGAAAGACCCGCGAAAAATAAAACGGGTCATCCAAGCCGATCATCGCGGCGACCGTTTCGATCTTTTCGTCGGTGGTTGCCAATAGCTGTTTGGCATGATCCATGCGCGCCCGAAGCTGAAATGCTTTGGGAGGCAGTCCAGTTTCGAGCGTGAACCGCCTGCGCAGCGTGGCCGGAGACATGCCATGCTCGGCGGCAAAGGCTGCAAGGTCCAACGGTTGCATCGCCCGCCGCCGTAGCGTTTCCACGATGTCGGCCATATCTAGCCTTTCCTGGCGTCGATCGGCCGCGCCGCTTGCCTGTCTGGCGGCGGATATGACGATGCGATGCAGCATCAATGCCGCCGAGGCCTGCCCGAGGTTGGTGTCGTCAAGCAGATCGGCATGAAGTTTGCCGAAAAGCCGCATCACCTCGTCGAGATGATGCAGGGCGACGACCGGATGTCGCTCGGTCATGATCCTCAGCCTCACGAAGTCTCGCGTGAACGACCCTTCGAAAAGCGCCCAGCGCTCGTCCCAGCCGCCTTCGTCGGGGCCATAGGAATGTACGCGGTTCGGAAACAGCCAGAACAATGCAGGTCCGGTCAGGCTCATGCGGCCGGTGGCGGCCGTTTCCAGCCAGCCCTGCCCTCGCTCCACCAGCACGACGGCGAAACTCGGCAGTTTCCGGTCCGTCACCGCACGCCGGGCATGCTGCCTGCCGCTGCCGGTGACTGCCAGTCCGCCGGCTGCGCCGAGCGGCGTTCTATAGATGGCTTCGGCGTCTCTCATGGTGAGCGAAAAGTCCAGCTATCAATTTCCTCTATGTCGGTTGGTATGCCGGATCAGGTAATTGATGGCAAGTCAACTCAAGCGACGGAGGAGTGAAATGTCAATTGCTGCGGAGGTCATACAAGCTCGCAAGATGGATTTGCCTCTTGCCGCAAACGGCAGAACCTTGCCCGTTGAGCGGATCGGTTGGCTCGCGCCGACCGATCCCGGCATCGGCATCGACGCCATCCGCCGCCGCTACCAGGACGATGGCTATGTCTGGCTGAAAGGCCTTCTCCCGCGGGCCGATGTGATCGATTTTCGCCGCTGGGTTTTCGAACATCTCGCCGAAACCGGGCTGGTCGATCCCGGCAGCGATTTTTCTCTGGGCATCGCGTCTGCCGGCGGCTTCGACAGGAGCCTTGGGGACAGGCGCCTGATGTCCCTCGTCCGCTCAGCCGCCTATGAAGGTTTCTGTGCGCAACCGCCGCTCGCCCGCTTCATGGACGATTTCCTGCAGGGCATCTCCTATCTCCACAAGCGCAAGCTCATGCGTTTCATCCAGCCGGGAACGCCGACGGCCACGCCGGCCCACTATGATCTCGTCTATCTCCGCGGCGGCACCAGCCGCCTGGTGACGGCCTGGATTCCGATCGGCGACATCCCCGCCGAGATGGGCGGCCTGGTCTATCTCGAAGGCTCGCACGCGCTGGGCGTCAAGATGGAGGCCGAGTTCCAGGCAGCAAGCGGCGATCTTTCTGCAGAAGAGCGGATCAGTGCCTATAACCGCCACATGGCGGAAGGCGGCTGGATCTCGAAGGATCTACCCGATATGGCGGAGCGCTTCGACACCCGCTGGCTCGCCGCCGATTATGAGGCCGGCGACGTGGTGCTTCACTCGCCCTACATGATCCACGCCTCGACCACCAACCAGGACCGCACCCGGCGGCTGCGCCTCTCCACCGACATCAGATATCAGAATGTCGACGACGAGATCGACGTCCGATGGAACAACCATTGGAGTCTCGGCGATATGCTGTAGCTTAGTTCGACTGCCTCATTCGGCACAACCCCGGCTCTGGCTGCATGTCATCCGGTATAGGCGACCGCGCAACTGACGCAGAAAGCGAGGCGCAAAACGCCGGCCGCCGACACAGAAGCGAAGTGCTCGGACCTTACTGCCGTGTTGGACGTTGATGCTCCGAACCTTGAATCGGTCGCATGACTGACCGAGTTATGCCGTAGCCGAACCGCTCGAGTTGCCTGATGCCGCGTACGAACCTGAACGATATCCTGATCTTCATGGCCGTCGTCGATGCCGGAAGCTTTATCGCCGGCGGCCAAGCCCTGGGCCTGTCGCGTTCAGCGGCAGGCAAGGCTGTCATCCGCCTGGAAGACCGGCTCGGCGCGCGTCTGCTCAACCGCACGACGAGAACGTTGAACCTGACCGACGAAGGCCGGATGTTTTACGAGCGCGGGCTGCAGATCCTTGCATTGGTCGACGAGGCGGAGGCGAGCGTTGCGGGGCAGAACAGCACGCCGCGAGGCGTTCTCCGGCTGACCGTTCCCGATGCCTTCGGGCGGCTTGTCGTGCTGCCTTTGCTTGAAAAATATCTTCAGGCCTGGCCCGACATCCAGGTCGAAGTGAGCTTCACCGATCGCCTGGCCGACATCGTCGAGGAAGGCTTCGATCTGGCGATCCGGATCGGCGCGACGGCGACGGACACCCGCCTGGTCTCACGCGTGATCGCCACCTATAAGGCGCGGCTCTGCGCCTCGTCGGCCTACCTTGCCGAGCGCGGCGAGCCCCGCGATATCGACGATCTCGCGGTCCATGACTGCCTGATCTTCGCCGGCCGCAATCAAAGGCAGGGCTGGCGCTTTCGCGGGGAAGGCGGTTCCTGGATCAAGGCGCAGGACCGCAGCCGCTTGAGGCTCGACAGCGCAGAGGCGATCCGCGACGCCGCCCTGGCGGGACTGGGCATCGCGCTGCTTCCCGATTTTCTCGTCGCCGACGATCTCGTCACCGGCCGCCTCCGGCAGATCCTGCCCGACCTCGAAACCGACGACGTAAAGATCGTCACGCTCTATCCCGACAAGCGCCTGCTGGAACCGCGTGTCCGACGCTTCATCGATCTGATGGTCGAGGAGCTTGGAGACCAGAGCGAGGCACGCAACCGCGACGCTAGGTCTGGGTGATAGGCTTGTCGAAGCCGCGGAAGCTCTTCAGCGCCAGGGGAAAGAGGGTTGCGGCGAGATAGGCGAGCCCGGTGAGCGAGAGCGCCGCGGCGAGGCCGATCGTGCTGATCAGGGCGCCGCCGACGAGGCCGCCGAAGGGGATGAGCGCGAAGCAGAGGGCGGCGTTCATCGCGGTGACGCGGCCGGTCAGCGGCTTGGGGATGCGCTCGAAGATCACCGCCGACAGGATCGGATTGAGGAAGCCCGAGGCAAATCCTGCGATTGCCAGGGTGAGGAAGATGATGGGGAGTGGCGCATCCAGCGCAATAACGAGAAAGCGCGGAAATCCGGTCAGCAGGAAGGCCACGGTATAAACCATCAGGCGCGGCATCCGCTCGCCGATCGCAGCGGCAATCGCAGCACCCGCGATCGAGGCGCCGGTGAAGGCCGAAAACATCGCCCCCAGCAATTCCGGGCCATGGCCTGAGCTCCGCGTCCAGACGGGCAGCAGCACCGCGTGATAAGCCTGGTCCAGCAGGTTAGTGGTCGCCACCATGATGACAATGCTGACGAGCACCGCGTCGCCGCGCAGAAAGCGCCAGCCTTCCCTGAGATCGCCGAGATAGGAGGACATCCCGCCCGGCCGGGCCCCGGGCATGCAGCGCAGCTCGGGGACGCGCCGCAATCCGGGGATGCCTACTCCCACAATCAGCGCAGCGGCGGCGAAGGTGACGGCATTGACCACCAGCGCTTGGCCCGGGCCGATCAGGCCGATCAGCGCGCCGGCGCCGGCCGCACCCGCCGTCGAGGCCAGCCGCTCGATGGCACCAACGAGGCCTGTCACCCGCTCGAGCGGCACCGCCGCCAATTCGGCAATATCAGGCACCATCGCCTGTTTGGCAGCATCGGATGGACCGCGCAGCACACCCATGGCAAAGACGACAGGCAGCAGCAGCGACATATCAAGCAGGCCGAGCCAATCGAGCAGCGGCACCAGCATCACCACGGCCACCGAGGCGGTGTCGCAGACGACAGCGATGCGTTTCGGGCCGACGCGGTCGATCAGCGGCCCACTGAGCGCCTTGGCGGCGACATAGGGGAGCATCTCCATCATCGCTGTCAGCCCGGTTAAAACGGGGCTGCCGGTCGCGCTCAGCACCAACCAGGGAATAGCGATGGTCGACAGCCGCGTGCCGGAAAGCGAAAGCGTCTCGGCCGCGGCAAGCGCCAGGAATGGCCCACCCTTCCTCATGACCCATCATCTTCCTCGCGATGCGGGAGCCGGCCCGGATAGGGAAAGGCGTGCAGCATGATCGAGAAGGGAACCATATCCGGGGGTGCCAGCTCCCCCAAAGGCGGAGCCACCCGCATCGCTTCGAGAATGGTATCGGTCAGCCGCTTGGTCAGGGCTTCGGCCTGTTCCGCCGTCATCGGGATGATGATGTCGCTGGCCGTGCTCGCCTTGCGCCATTCCGCCGGCAGCTCGGCATATTCCTCCAGCGCCTGCTGCATCTGGCCGACCTGCAGAGAGAGTATCGCCTGGTTGAAGGCGAGGTCGAGATCAAGCGCTTCACCCTCGGCCTCGCTTGCCGGCACCGAGGTGAGCTCGTGGCTGGCGCGCCACCAGCGGTCGCGCCGCGAAGCATGCGGCGCTTCCTCGATGAAGCCGTATTGGGCGAGCTGGCGTAGGTGATAGCTGGTCGCGCCGCTATTCAGCCCGAGCCGCACTGCCAGCTGCGTCGCCGTGGCGGGTCCATCGACCCTGAGCATGCCGAGCATGCGCAGCCGGACAGGATGCGTCAGCGCCTTCAGCGCGGTGGGATCGGGCACGACGCGGCTGAGGGTGCGGGGTGCGGTGACGGATTGAGCAGGCGGCGGGCGCGGATTTTTCATGCCGGAAGCCTACTATTGCAAAGACATCTTTGCAAAGCTTTCTTTGCATAAATGCAACTGCCCTGTCCGCGGCTCAATCCTCAGGCAGGGTGAAGACCGCGCAAGGGGCGGCGATGCCGCGCAAGGTGTGCTCTCCGAGCGGCATCAGGGCCGTTGCCGTATTCGCCGCCACTGCGCCCGAGATCAGCACACTTCGGCCGAGCGGCTTGCACAGCCCTTCCAGCCGGCTGACCAGATTGACGGCGGGGCCGATGGCGGTGAAATCCAGCCGGTCGGCAGCACCAATATTCCCCCACAGGATCTCGCCGAAATGCAGTGCTGCGCCGAAGGGCAGCGGCGCCAGCCCCTGCGCCTGGCGCACCTGATCGAGGTGGGCCATGCCCGCGCGGCTGGCGGCGACCGCGCGCAGCGCGGCCTCGCAGGCCCCGCGATCCCCTCGGGCAGCGTCGCTCTCGCTCGACGTAGCCGTGACCGGAAAGATCGCCAGCACGCCGTCGCCGATGAACTTCAGCACCTCGCCCCCGAAGGCATGCACGGCGCCCGCGACACGGTCGAACCAGGCGTCCAGTACGGTGATCATCACGTGAGGCTCGGTCACCTCGGAGAGCGCGGTGAAGTCGCGCAGATCGGCGCAGAGAAGGGCTGCGCGGATGGTCTCGCCGGTGCCGCGGGCAAGCGCGCCGGCCTGCACCCGGGCGGCGCTGCGCCGGCCGAGATAGGCTTCAAGCAGCGCGGCCCGCGCCTCCCGCGCCGCCAAAGCGGCGAGCGGGGCTGCAGAAAAACGCGCAACTTCGTGCAGCAGGCCAGCCTCGGCCGGGCCGAATGCGCTGCCCCCTACCCCGTTTGCAACCCCCGCCCAGCCAAGCAGCGGGCTGTCCAATGCCTGATTATCCTGCGTAGGCCCGATCCTGGCCTCCCATACCGGCCCGAGCCCGGCCAGCCACTCGCGCCCAGCCTCGCTCTGCGGCGCCGCGGCAAAGGCTAACGCCTCGATGACAGCACCGGTCTCGGCGCGCCACAGCCAGGTGCGCCGCGCTATGATCGGATGCGGCACCGAAAGGGTCAGCGCGCCGCCGGAAAGCGGCAGGCCATCGGCCAGCAGCCTGCGCCCGAGTTCGGCCAGAAACCGTTCGGGACCAGGCGAGGCGCCGGCCTCGTCAACCAGCCAGGCAAGGGGGGACGGCAGATCCATAGCTTAACATCGCACGCTCACCGGGGCAGCCGCAAGGACATCCCCGGAGTGACCGCTTGCGGTCATCCCGGGTTCGACAAGCAGATATCCTGCACGTTCATCAGGACACGCCACGGGTGTCCGTGAGGACATTCCCATCGACTCAACCTGTCACCCCAAAAGTGCGTCCACTCCCCTGTCGAAAAACCATCCACTGCGGTGGAAAACAAAAAATAAACACTTTAAACTTGCGCGACTTTGATTCCATTATAGGGCCGTTCGTCATCGTGTGATTGAGGGGTGCGATGGGCACGATATTCTGGCCAAAAGATCCGCTGGATGGGAATGACATGACGCTGCTGACGTCGATCCTTCGGCGATGGTGCGAAAGGTATCAGGTCGAGCTGACGGCGGAGGAAAGCAGCCGCAAGGCGAAAGAACTCGTCGAATGGTTCGAATTCGGCGTCAAGGATCCCGTCGAGCTCGAGGAATTGATCGACGACACGCACTGGCTCGTCAGCAGGATCTGACCCTCTCGGGCAAATCGCAAGAACGCTGGCTGTCAGCGTCGGCGACGCTTTTTCATGAGAAAAGGCCGGGCGA
The DNA here is from genome assembly GCF_057653455.1 of Rhizobium sp. CB2179. Classification (NCBI taxonomy): domain Bacteria; kingdom Pseudomonadati; phylum Pseudomonadota; class Alphaproteobacteria; order Hyphomicrobiales; family Rhizobiaceae; genus Rhizobium; species Rhizobium sp. CB2179. Next base: position 2,623,391 of record NZ_CM172781.1, read on the forward strand.
AAATCGCTCCGGCCTTCGTCCATTTACATCTGAGCGAGACTTTTAGTCATTATCCCGCCAACGCCGGTCGCGATCCCAGCGCCGCTCATGGCGCCAGCGCGGGCCATCCCAATCGCGGTGACGCCGCTCCCAGCCCCAGCGGGGCGGACCACCGTAGAAAGCTACCGGCGGCGGGCGTCTCCAGCTTCGCCGGCATTCGCCCCAGCGCGTCAGATGCCAGCCGCGACCGCAGGCGTAGTCGACCTTTGTGACACTGCTCTGGACATTGATTGTCCCCATCGGCATTGCCTCCGCGGTACCGATCGAGAGGCTGCCGGCAAGCAAGGCAGCCGCGATAGAAAGTGCCTTCATCGTGAACTCCATTTTCAATCCAGCCGTCCCAACTTTATGGCCGCTAAATTGAACTGGAGATGAACTGCGCGTTCATGTTTGCGGGAGAAAAAGCAGCGCTTCCGTACGGCCGGTTTGAGCGCCCGCCGACCGCTGTTGTCGCTGCGGCAAGCGCTTCAGAGACGCCCCGCGCCCGCAAAAATTGTTCATGTCCGGCCGTAAAAAGCGTCGGGACCCGGATCACGCCCGGCGGCGACTTCTGTCAGGCGCCCGAGGTAATGCGCCCAGCCTTCCGCATGGCCGGCGCATTGATCGGCGCTGGGCAGGCCGCTATGGGTGAGCCGCAGCAGCGTTCCGCTCCCCTGTTCGATCAGGTCGATCTCGACCAGGCTCGACCCCGGCGGCACCACTTCACTGCCATCCCAGCCGAAACTGTAGGCAAGGCGATGAACCGGCACCACCTCGCGAAACGAGCCGCGCGCAAAGCGGGCGCCGGTAACGTTGACGAGATAGAGCCCGCCGGGCTGCGGCTCGACCTGCGCTTCCGTTCCCATCCAGCGCAGGATCTTCTCCGGATCGGTCATCAGCGCGAATACCGCGGCCGGCGGCGCCGCGATATGCGCCTCGCGGTGGACGACGAAAGATTCTGGCATCACTCTCTCCCATGGTTGTCACGGCCCCGCCCAGGCGGAGACAGCGCGTCCTGTCTTGTCGTGCTTCTGACGTGGATGTCCTCACCGAGAGAATGTAGGCGCAGGCTCCTCCTCCGCAAGAGGTATTGCCCGTCGCCATCGACGAACGAGCGGAATCGCCGCTTGGGGAGCCCTGATCCAGCTCCGGCCGCGAAAGCATTTCAACCTATTGCCAGCCCGCCACCTTACCCCTATTGTTCGCGCCGTTCTCAGGGCGGGGTGAAAGTCCCTACCGGCGGTATGCAATTTTGGTTGCGAGCCCGCGAGCGCCTTCTCAGGAAGGGTCAGCAGATCAGGTGAGATGCCTGAGCCGACGGTCATAGTCCGGATGAAAGAGAACGTGCGCTCCTGCCGCCCTTGCGGCTGTCGGGAACGTTCGTGATCGCCTTGGGTGATGTGTCTGTTCGCCAAAGGAGATTGCCGTGACACCCACCCGCTATGCCTTCGTCAAAGCCAGCTGGCACGCCGACATCGTCGACCGCGCCCTTGATGGCTTCCATCAGCTTATTCCGCCCGAGCAGGTCGACGTGTTCGATGTTCCCGGCGCATTCGAGATGCCGCTGCTGTCACGCGATCTTGCTGCAACCGGACGCTATGCCGCTGTCGTTGCCGCCGCCTTCGTCGTCGACGGCGGAATCTACCGCCACGAATTCGTCGCCCAGGCCGTCGTCGATGGGCTGATGCGCGCCGGCATGGATACCGGTGTGCCGGTGCTGTCGGTGTCGCTGACGCCGCATCAGTATCAGGAAACCGAACACCACAAGCAGATCTACCGGGCGCATTTCGTCGAGAAAGGACGCGAGGCAGCAAAGGCGGCTCTGACGATCGGCAAGACCCGCGCTGCTCCCGCCGCGTGAAAGCGGCTCGACGAGCAGAAGAACAACAGGCGATGAAGACGGCGGGGCAATCCCGCCGTCGACCACATCAGATCGACTTCACCTCGCCGCCATCTATGCGTAGCGTCGAGCCGGTCATCCAGCGGGCACCCGGCGACACCAGGAAGGCCATCAGTTCGGCGATTTCCTCCGGCTCGCCGTAGCGGGCAATGCCTGCCTGTTCGGGGAAATGCGCGGTCGCCTCCTCCACGCTCACACCGTGCAACGGTGCCCAGTGCTCGAGATAGGAACGGCGCCGGCCGGTCATGACGGGGCCGGGCAGCACGCTGTTGACCTGGACGCTATCGGCGATGCCGCGATCGGCAAAGGCCTTGGCGAGCGCCACGATCGCCGCATTGATCGTGCCGACCGCCGCATAAGGCGCCTTTGGAAACACCGCCGAATTGCCCGACATCAGGACGACGGAGCCGTTGGTCTCCTTCAGTGCCGGCCAGGCGGCAATCGTCAGGCGCCGCGCACCGTGCAGCTTCAGCGCCAGTCCACCTTCCCACTGCGCGTCGGTCATCTCGAAAAGATCGATCTGCGGCACGGCGCCGGCGATATTGAGCAGCGCATCGATGCGGCCGAAGGCACCGAGCGCCTGATCGACCACGGCCTGCGCCGCCGCCGGCTCAGCAAGGTCGGCGCCGATGACGAGGGCCTGCGCGCCGACCGCCCTCACCGCCTGCGCGGTCTCCTCCAGATTGGCGCGGTTGCGCGCGACCAGCACCAGCGCGGAAAAATCGCGCGCGAGGCGCAGCGCCGTCGCCTGGCCGATGCCCTGGCTGGCGCCGGTGATGATGGCAACTGTATCAGACATGTCGTCTCTCCTGTTGGCTTGGGCGACCGCCCGCCCCTTCCGGCGGGCAGCGCCTGGTTCTGCTCTCAGCGGGCCAGAAAATCGCGGATCGCAGCCGCGATCTCTGCGGCATGCGTTTCCAGCGCGAAGTGGCCGGTGTCGAGGAAGCGGACGACCGCATTGGGATTATCGCGCTTGAACGCCTCGGCGCCGGGCGGCAGGAAGAACGGATCGTTCTTGCCCCACACGGCCAGGAACGGCGGCTTGTGGGTGCGGAAATAATCCTGAAAGGCAGGATAGAGCGCGACATTGCTCTTGTAGTCGCCGAAGAGGTCGAGCTGTATGTCCTCGACGCCGGGCCGCGCCAGATAGAAATTGTCGAGCGAATAGCCGTCGGGCGAAACCGTCGTCGGATCGGCAACCCCATGCGTATATTGCCAGACCGTCGTTTCCGGCTGCAGCATCGCCTTCAGCGCATTGCGGTTCTCCTCGGACGCATCCTCCCAATAGGCCCGGATCGGGTTCCAGCCCTCGCTCAGGCCCTCGACATAGGCGTTGCCGTTCTGCGAGATGATCGCCATGATCCGGTCAGGATGTTTCACGGCCAGCCGGAAGCCGGTCGGCGCGCCGTAGTCGAACACATAGACGGCGTAACGATCGAAGCCGACGACTTCGGTGAAACGATCGATGGTCGTGGCGATCCCGTCGAAAGTGGCGCCGCGTGCCGGCAGGTCGGATCGTCCGAAGCCCGGAAGATCGGGCGCGACGATGTGGAAGCGATCGGAGAGCAGCGGCATCAGGTCGCGGAACATGTGGCCGGCGCTCGGAAAGCCGTGCAGCAGGAACAGCTTCGGAGCATCCGGCGAACCGGCCTCGCGATAGAAGATGTTGAAGCCGTCGACGTCGGCGGTGCGGTATCTGATGATGGACATGACAGTCTCCTTTTGCTGTGATAACTTGATTGGTATTTCCGGTCTGGTTATTCCGCCTGCCCTTGCTGGCGGCTGTTGAAGATCTCCGGCTGGAGATAGAGAACGAGGGCGCAGCAGATCAGGAAGAAGCCGAGGAGCGGTACGAAGGGAGCAACGAGCCCCGCCACGGCAAAGATCGCCAGGCCGATGAGCGTCCGCCGGCGCGCCAGGCGGCGGGCGGGTTCCGGCATGGCGCCCGCCTCGGCTTGCGCGAATATCTCGCGCTCGAACATCAGATAGGCAGCATTGACCAGCACGAAGACCGCGGCATAGACGGCAACCGGCATCGGCGCGAGGCCGGTCCTCGCCATCCAGGCCGTCGTGAACGGCAGCAGCGACACCAGGAAGAGGTGCACGAAGTTGATCCAGATCAGCCGGGTAGAGGCAAAGCGCACCAGCCGCAGCAGGTGATGATGGTTGATCCAGATGATCGCGATGAACAGGTAGCTCAGCGCATAGCTGACCAGGATCGGCCAGAGCGAAAGCACGGCTGATATGTCGGGAACCTTGGGCGCCTTGAGCTCCAGCACCATGATGGTGATGATCACCGCGATCATGGCGTCTGAAAAGGCGCTCACCCGCTCGGTCGTCATCTTCTCTCCGTGCATCTCGATTTCCTCCTCATCCCTTGTTTTGACAGTTGAATTCAGGCTGCCACCGCGGCGGCCGCCTCCCTGACGATGTCGAGCACGGCGGCAGGCGCCGTAACGATTGGCGTGTGATCGGCGGCGTGTGAGCGCACCCGCGCCTGCATGCGCTCGGCCATGAAGCGCTGATTGTCGGCAACGATCATCCGGTCCTGTTCCGCGATCAGGAACCAGGCCGGACGGTCCTTCCAGAGCGGGCGCGGCACGGGAACAGTGATGCAGGCCGGCGAGATCGGCCGCTGTACGGCGGCAAGCACCGCCTGCTCACCCGCCTCGGCATTCTGCGCGAATGCGGTGCTAAAAGCCTCTTGCGGCAGATAGATCAGGCCATGACTGTCGGGCGCGAGCTTCGGCGCCTTGGGGTGCGGCTCGCCGCGATAGAAGATATCGGCGACCGTCTCGCCTTCATCAGGTGCCAGGGCGGCGATATAGACCAGCGCCTTGACCTTCTCGTCCCGGGTCGCAGCGATCACCGCGCCGGCATAGGCATGGCCGACGAGAACCACCGGCCCGGTCACCCGCTCCAGCGTGTGCTCAAGGGCTGCGACATCGTCGCTGAAGGAGGTCAGCGGCAGCGGCACCGCGAACACGCTCAAGCCTTCGGCGGTGAGCGGCAGAATGATTTTTGTCCAGCTCGAACCATCCGCCCATGCGCCGTGGACAAATACGACATTCACACTGTTCGCGAGATTCACATTCTCGGGGGACATCAGCGTTCTCCTTGCTCTGCTAAAGTAACCTATCTAATGTATTTATGACGGTTACTCCCAGAGCGCATAACTTGTCAAGCGCCTTTTAAGAGGTTACATATCACTCATGTCTTCGAGAGACCGCCAGCGGTGCACATCGTGGCGACCGGAACAGGAGTTATGATGGACAACCGCTCACCTGCCCTTTTCGTCGGCGATGCGCTGGGACTGGATTTTTTGAATTCGATCGCCACTCCGGTCGATACGCCAGTCGACTGGATCGATGATGGCAAAGGCCTGCTGCGCTGGCTGGAGCAGGCGGGGCTCGTCCCCCATGCGACGCTGGAGGCAATGCGAGCGCAGGCGCTGCCGGGCGAACTCGACAAGGTCGCAGACCAGGCAAGGAGCCTGCGCGAATGGTTCCGGGATTTCGTCCGCAGCCACAAGGGCCACCCTCTTCCGGCAAATGCCCTGGAGGAGTTGGAGCCGCTGAACCGCCTACTCGAACGTAACGAGGGCTTCAGCCGCATCATCGCAGGACATGCCGATGCCACACTCGCACTTCAACCAATGCGCAAATGGCGCGCACCCGATGCGCTGCTGCTGCCGGTCGGCGAGGCGCTGGCGCAATTCGTCTGCACCGAGGATTTCTCCACGGTGAAGGCCTGCGAAGGGCCGGCCTGCACGCTGCTCTTCGCCGACCACACCCGAGGCCACCGGCGGCGCTGGTGCAGTATGGCGATGTGCGGCAACCGCGCAAAACAGGCAGCTCACCGGCATCGGCTGAAGGCGGATCATGAGTGACGCGCCGTCTGCGGGATCTTCGCATGGCCAGGCCGGGATCTGCCTTCAACAGGAATGGGCGTGGAATCCGCCAACACCGGCCAAATCGGACAGAATAATTGATTCGACGGCCTCACCGCGCTGTGGTCCACTGGCCAGCGACATGTATCGCCATTCTTAACGCATCCAAAACGCCAAGGAGCTGAAGATGAGCAATGCCATGCGCAGTGAACCCCCCATTGAGACCCCGAGAACACAGCCCGTCGACACCAAGCTCGAGGTCGTCGTCATCCCTGTTTCCGATGTCGACCGCGCCAAGCGTTTTTACGACGGCCTGGGTTGGCGGCTCGACGCCGACTTCGCCAATGATGCCGATTTCCGTGTGATCCAGTTTACCCCGCCCGGCTCCGGCTGCGCGATCATCTTCGGCAAGAACGTCACCGCCGCGCCACCCGGCTCGGCCCAAGGCCTTTACCTTATCGTCTCCGACGTCGAGGCCGCCCGCCGTGATCTGATCGCCCGCGGCGTCGAGGTGAGCGAAGTGTTCCATGACGCGGCCGGCGTCTATGCCGGCAAGGACGAACCATACCTGTTCGGGCGGCTCCGCATTGCCGGCCGCGATCCCGATCACCGCAGCTATCGCTCCTTTGCCTCCTTCAAGGATCCCGATGGCAACGGCTGGCTGTTCCAGGAAGTCACCACGCGCCTGCCGGGACGCATCGACGCCGACGGGACGACATTCACGACCTCGACCGATCTCGCGTCAGCCATGCGCCGTGCGGCGACCGCGCACGGCGAACACGAGAAGCGAAACGGCGGCAAACACGACGACAACTGGCCGGACTGGTACGCCGAATACATGGTCAGCGAACAGGCCGGCAAGCAGCTACCTCTATAGGCGGTGACATCCTCTGAGAAGTAAGGGAACTTCGGTATGGCGCGCGCCATACCGAAACGCTTTATCGTGTCTTCGCCTCACCAATCTCACCGGTCTCCTTGCCGACGTCAGGATGTCCCCCACCCTCTCGCTGTTGCAGTCAACCGATTATCCCGTCGGCTATATCGGCCCGGACGTCGGATATGAGTCCGCCTCGCGCATTGCGGCTTCGCGCCGGCCCCATCCGCGGGGCGCAGACCGAAGTCGGATATTGGGGTGCGCCGGAAGCCTTCATTGAGATGCGGGAGACTTCTGCGACGTTATCCAATCGGAAAATGCAAGCATGGCTGCTGTTGGCGGCCTCGATTGCAGCCGGGTAAGCCAATAGCTCCCCAATGATATGGTCGTCGGAAAAGGTTGTCTAACAGCCCCCGAGGATAGATGTCTGGAAAACATCGACGGCGGTGCCAGAGCGATCCCCAGTCCTTGCAGGGCCGCTTCCATCATGGCGAGGGAAGAGTCGAAAACGATACCGGCGTTTATCTGTGCCGCCGGAGGGACGTCCGCTGCGGTAAACCACGTGCTCCACTCGTCCGCCCTATAGCTCCGCAAAAGCGTCGCCTCGACCAGATCTGCAGGCGACTTTAAACGCTCGGCCAATTTGGGTGTGCACAGAGGAGAGAGCGGAGCGTCGAACAGACGCAGCGCCTCTGTGCCGTGCCAGGAGCCGCTGCCGAAGCGAATGGCAAAGTCCAGTCCCTCGGCCGCCATATCGACGCGATTATTGTTAGTCGAAACGCGCACATCAATGAACGGATGTTGCTGTTGAAAATCCGAAAGCCTTGGCAACAGCCAGCCGACGGCAAACGTCCCGACCACGCCCAGGAACAGCAATTCCCGAACCTGCCCGGCTTCAATCCGGTCCAGCATGATCGCCATCTGATCGAAGGAATTGGTCAAGGTCGGCAAAAGAGCTTCGCCTTCTGCGGTGATTTTCAAGCCCCTCGGGAGACGCTGAAAAAGGGCAGCCCCCAATCGCTTCTCCAGGCTTTTGACCTGCTGGCTGACAGCGGCCTGGGTAACACAAAGCTCGATCGCGGCGCGGGTGAAGCTGAGATGTCTCGCCGATGCTTCGAAGGCCCTCAAGCCATTTAAGGGGAGGAATTGCCGAACCATCTTAGCCCTAGATTTTCTTGGATCTCCTCCGAGATATCATCGTTTGCTGCCGCAAAACAGTGCCATTAAATGCCGTCCTCATGCGCCTTTGCGCTGATGAAAAGCTGCCTGCGGAGGATGAAAATGAATCGTAATTGGATAAAAATTCTATCGGCCGCATTGGTCTCGACATGCATTTCCACAAGTGGCCTTGCGGCTGACGCGCTGAAACTGAAAGCCATCTCGGACGCCGCGATAAGACCAATCATGGATAAATACGGCATTCCGGGCATGGCCGTTGCCATCGCCGTTGACGGGCAGAACCACATCTTCAACTACGGCGTCGAGTCGAAGGACACGAACAGGCCCGTCAGCCCGGCGACCATGTTCGAACTGGGATCGATCAGCAAAACCTTTACAGTCACCCTCACCTCCTACGCAGACGTGACCGGCCGACTTTCGCTGTCGGACAAGGCAAGCAAATATCTGCCGGCGATGAAGGGAAGGCCGTTCGGCGATGTCGTCCTGACGGATTTGGGCACCCATACGGCTGGTGGATTTCCGCTTCAAGTTCCCGATGAATTCAAAACCGAGAAGCAACTGATGGAGTATCTCGCAACCTGGAAACCCTCATATGCCGCCGGAACGCACCGGACATACGCCAATCCAAGCATCGGGATGCTTGGATATATAACGGCGAAAAGCATGAATGACGGTTTCGTCGCTTTGATGGAAGGCAAATTGTTTCCCTCCCTTGGATTGAAAAGCACGTTTATTGATGTGCCGAAATCGCGGATGGCGGATTATGCCCAAGGCTACAAGCGGAACGGCGAGCCGGCGCGGATGACACCTGCCATTCTTTCGTCCGAGGCCTATGGCGTGAAATCCACAGCAAGCGACATGATCCGGTTCATCGACGCGAACATGGGACTGGTCGAACTGGGCGATAAGCTCCAGCAGGCGATCAATAACACGCATAGGGGATACTTCGATGTCGGCGCGATGACCCAAGACCTTATTTGGGAGCAGTATTCCTATCCGGCGACGCTGACGACGTTGTTGGACAACAATTCCAGCGCGATGCTGAAGACCATTCCCGTCAAGCAACTGACGCCCGCAATGGAACCGCGCGAGGATGTCTGGATCAATAAAACCGGCTCAACGAATGGTTTCGGCGCATATGTCGCGTTCATCCCGAAGGAGCGGCTCGGCATCGTCATTCTGGCCAACAAAAACTATCCCAACGAGGATCGCGTCTCTGCCGCTTACCGGATACTGACTGATATAACGTCGGCGCGCTGACCCGGTGGAGCATGATGCCGAAAAGTGTACGCGGTTTTCGGACAACATCATGCTCTAACTATCTAATTCAGAACAGGATTGAGATTTTAGGCCGCCCCGGCCTAAAATCATCCTGTTCTGGCATCAACGGTCGAAGATGTCCCGCCATTGCTTCTCACCGATCAGGCAGTCGGCGCCCGTCTCGGCGCCGGCTGTTTTCTGCACCGTCGCCGGCGGGGATAGGCCACTGATCTCCAGCACCAGCTTGCGGCGCACGGCAACGGCGAAATCCTCGATTTTGCGGACCGGCAGCACGAAGGCGCCGGGACCGCCGATCACACAATCCGCATAATATTTGTCGAGCCCGTTGGGTGCATCGGAGGGCCGCAGCATGATGGCGAGACCATTGATGATCATGCCGGCTTCTACCGCCTTGTCGCGGGCGGGGGTGACGGGATTGCCGGAATTGTTCGGCCCATCGCCGGAGACATCGATCACCTGGCGCCTGGACTGAAAGGGACTGGAAACGATCATGCTGGCGCCCTGGGCGATCGCGGTGGAGATCGATGTGCGCCGCTGCGTGGCAATCGGCCGGGCTTCGAGTTTATCGGCAAAAGCGATCGCATCCTCCTCCGTCTCGATCACCTGCCAGTCGATGACGGAATCCTGAACGACATAGCCAGCCCATTCGAAATAGCTGATGGCGATGCGGCCGGTCAGCCCGTCCTTCACCGCGTCGATGAATTCCTTGTGCTTGAGCGCTTCGACATAACCCTCGCGCTGGATGCCGATCTCCTCGAAGTCCATCGACCGCGAGGTGTCGACGGCAAGCACGAGGGTCACATCGACCTCGCTTCCCCCCGTCTGCGCGATGGGCACGAGGCCGGAAAGACCCATAAGCACCGCAAGTGTCGTCAGCATTGGCAATCCAATCCCTGCGCCATCCAAGCGGGAGAACTCTAACACAGCTTGGCGGACGCTGGACGCTCGCCCGCGCGTGCAGCTTCAATTTTCGGTGATGGATCGGAAGGCCTTCAATGCAAGGGAAGCCACAAGGGAGTATTCCATGCCTTCAGCGCCTCAAGAAAGACCTGCAATCGGGAGGGCAGGAAGCGGCGTGTGGGATAGACGGCGTGCACGAAAATTTCCTCGGACGACCAGTCCGGCAGCAGGCGGATGAGTTCGCCTTTTCTGATCTGCTCGTCGCAATAGGTCGAAGGCAGCAGGCCGATGCCGTGTCCGCGATAGGTGAAGGCGCTTACCGCGTCGAAATCCCGGCTCGATATCGGCCCCGACACATGCAGGTGAACCGATTTGCGACCGCTCACCAGATGCCATTCCGCCTCGCCGTTGCGGCCATTCAAGAGCACGCACTGATGGTCCTTCAGCTCTTCGGGCTTCAAGGGAAGCACCCTGCCCTTCAGATAGTCCGGTGCGGCGACCAGATAACGCACGCTCTTGCCGAGCCGCTGCGCGACGATGGTTGAATCCTTGAGGTCGCCGAAGCGGATGGCGAGATCGATGTTCTCCGCGATCAGATCGAGGAACAGGTTGGTGACGAAGAGGTCAACCTGGATCTTCGGATAGGTCTTCTGGAAAGCCGAGACGAATTCGTAGAAGACCTCCTGTCCGAAGATGACTGGCACGGAGATCTTCAGCAGACCTTCCGGTTTTCTCTGTGTCTCGGTGAGCGCGTGCTCGGCGTCGAGAAGATGGGCGAGCGGTTCGCTGCACCTGTCGTAATAGGCCCGGCCTTGCGCGGTCAGGCTCAGTTTGCGGGTCGTGCGCTGTATAAGCGTCACGCCGAGCTGCTCCTCCAGCGACGTCACCTTCCGGCTGACGGTCGATACCGGCATGCCGAGGGAATGGGCAGCACGGCTGAAGCTACCGTACTGCGCCACTTTCACGAAAACCGCGATGTCGTTCAGATCAGCCATGTTCTGATTTTTGCATGGATGCAAAAGAGAATCCAGATATTTCCATCTAATCGAGTAATGGAGTTTTCGCCATATTCACCTTGCGAAAACAAGACAACCCGATGGAGGCGCGTTCGCAGCAGCCCCATCTCGAGCGACCCCGCCTTTGCAACCGCAAGGCCCGCGTTGCCCGAACCAGATTATGGAGATCAGCATGACTACGAGAAAAACAGTCATCGTGACGGGCGCCTCCCAGGGTATCGGAGCGGGCCTCGTCAACGCTTTCATCCAGCGCGGCTACAATGTCGTTGCTACCTCGCGCCAGGTCAGCGTCTCGGAGGCTTTCCAAGCCTCGGACAGACTGGCGCTTGTCGATGGCGACATCGGCGATGCCGAAACCGCAGCGCGGGTGGCAAGGACAGCAATCGACCGGTTCGGCTCGATCGACGCACTCGTCAACAATGCCGGCATTTTTCTAGCCAAGCCGTTCGTCGAGTTCACCATGGCCGACTTCCAGAAATTGTCCTCGACCAATCTCGAGGGCTTCATCCATCTGACCCAACTGGTCGTCGGACAGATGCTCGCGCAGAAAACGGGCGGTAGCGTCGTCAGCATCACTACGCCATTGACCGATCATCCGATCGCCGGCTTCTCTGCTTCAGTCTCGATGATGACAAAGGGCGGCATCAACGCCATCTCCAAGAACCTGGCGATGGAATATGCGAACGAGGGAATTCGCTTCAACATTGTCGCTCCTGGCGTGGTGGACACGCCGCTGCACAAGGACAATCCGAAGGATTTTCTGAAGACGCTGTCGCCGATGGCAGGCATATCAAACGTCGAGGAGATCGTCGACGCAGTCGTCTTCCTCACCGAAGCGCCGCGCGTAACCGGGGAGGTGCTGCACGTCGACGGCGGCGCACATCTGGGCAGATGGTAGACCATGCGAAAGCGCAGGCAGCCGGCGCGGAACGACGGCTGCAGGAACTCGGCATCACACTTCCCCCGCCGCCGACGCCCTTTGGGGCCTATGTCGAAGCGATAAGGACCGGCAACCTGGTCTTCTTCAGCGGGATGCTGCCGGTCGTCGGCCACGAGCCGCGGTATATAGGCCGCGTCGGCGGCGCGCTGACGGCCGAAGACGGCCGGCAGGCGGCTGAAACGGCAACGCTGAGCGCGCTCGCAGCCGCCAGGGACTATCTCGGCTCGCTGGACAGGGTCGTCAGGGTCGTCAAGCTCGGCATCTATATCGCGACCGAAGGCGATTTCCGCGACCATCCGAAGGTCGCGGACGGCGCATCCGAAATGCTGCTTGCGGTCTTCGGCGAGGAGAAGCTCTCCGGCCGCGTCGTGCTCGGCGTCGCTAGCCTGCCTTTAGGTGTGCCGATCGAACTTGAACTTGTCCTTGAGGTCGAGGGCTGAATGGGGGCGGTACCGGCGCGGCATCGTCCGAGGTCCCTTATCCTGAGGCGCGTAGCCCGCAGGGCGAAGCCTCGAAGGACACGCTCCGGCACTGCTCCTTGCATCTACCGACCGCCGGCGCACCCGCCTCGTCCTTCGAGGCCCCTGCGGGGCGCCTCAGGATGAGGCTCTCGTGAGCGCGGCCGCGGCCGACCGATAAGCTCAAAGCATCACACCCTCACACCGCCACCAACAGCAGCACATAGGCGATCACGCTCACCATCAGCCCTCGGAACGCGAAGGTGACGCAGCGGTATTTGCTGCGGGCGATAGCAGAGAGGATGTTGGCGTTTTCGAGATATTGGTCGAAGAGGTAGCGCTCGTCGCGCCGCAGTGCCGCCTCGAAGAACAGGTCGCGATGGTTCTGCCAGGCGCCCCAGAACAGCGAGGTAGATGTGTCCAAACGGCGCGGCAGCACGACGAGGATCGCCGATAGGATGGAAAAGACCGAGGCGGCGGCAAGCAGGCCCGAGAAGAGCATGCTCCCTGGCGCCCCGGTCGCGTAACGCGCCAGGCTGAAGACCGCCCTCACCTCGCTGGAACTCACCAGGAAGGCCAGCATAAAAGTAAAGATATAGGCGGCTTTCTGGTCTGAGATCTTGATCTGATCGTAGAATATGTCGTTGATTTTCTTGATATGGTCAAAATACCCGACACCAATGTCACCTGTCGACGGTTCGCTTGGCATAAGTTCAGTTGCACTCTCGAATTCGCTCACATGAATACTCCACCCAACAAGTGTTTCCCTGATATTACACTTCACAGAGAATTCAAGAACACGTGTGCAATGTGCTTGACTTTTCTTTTCTACATGGACAAAGGGGAAGCGGGAGTTGGGGTTGGGTCATGCTGGGTCGCTGGAAAAACATCTGTCGCGCCGGGGTGGCGCTTGCGCTTGCCGTGCCGGGCTTTTCGCCGGCCGCGGCTGACCCGGTGCAGCGTGCAACACCGGTGGCCGGTTCCGTCATCGCCCGCAAGACCGGCGAAGAAGTCCGCTTCATCGACGTGTCGAACTGGCGTGTCGTCGACATCAATCAGGATCTGCTGACCGGCGACGTGCTGCGCACCAACGCCAACGGCCAGCTCGCCATCGTCTTTTCCGATCACACCCAGGTTCGCCTCGGCCGCAATTCCTCGTTGCAGGTCAAGAAGATGGCCGCGAGCGGCGACACGACGCTGGAGCTGCAATCGGGAACGATCTGGGCGCGCGCCGAGCGCGGCGGCCAGGGCCTGACGGTGGAAACGCCGGCCGCCGCGGCCGCAATCCGCGGCACCGACTGGACGATGACGGTCGAGGGCAACAAGACTTCGATGATTGTGCTCGAGGGCCGCGTCGCGCTCAGCAACCCGCAGGGCAGCGTCGAGGTGAACGAGGGCGAAGGGGCTGTGGCGACCATCGGCCAGGCGCCGAGCAAGATCATCAGCGTCAATCCTGACGACCGAGAACAGATGCTCTTCTATCTTGACCTGCGCGACGGCTTCGACCTGATGCCGACTTCGCCGCTACGGGCCGACCGCATGGCGACCGAACGCCGCCGCCTGTTGGCGCTGCCGCCGGAACGCCGCACGACCGAAGACTGGCTGGCACTTGCCGAAGTTCAGAGCGCCTTCGACGGACGCCGGGCTGCAGCGGCAACGCTGACGAATATCCGCGACCGCAAACTGACGGCAGCCCAGCAGGCGCGCGTCGACCTGATCGACGCCACCATCGCCGGCTCGGAAAAGCGTTATGGCGATGCCGCCAAGCTCTTCCAGAAGGCCCTGCCGCATCTCGACCCGACACGCCGCAACATGGCGCAATATGGCGGCTATTTCGCCCGCTCGCTGGCCGAGCCTGCCCATGCCGAACAGCCGCCCGCGAATACCACCGGCCCCTATGGCGCGATCATGCAGGCCTATACGACAGGCTTCCTAAAAAACCCACACGCAGCGCTCGAGATCATAAAGAAAGCGGAGCAACGCTATCCCGATGATCCGACCCTGCCGGCGGTCCGCGCCCAGTTGGCGGAGCTCACCGACGACCGTGAGCAGATGAAGGAAGCGATAGAACGCTCGCTGTCGCTCGACCCTGACCATCCGATGGCGCTCTCCGCCCGCGCGAGTTACAAGGCGGTCTATCAGAGCGACGTCAACGGCGCGCTTGCCGATCTGAACCGCGCCATCGAACTTGCCCCCGGCGGTTCAGGCACGCTGAATTCGCTCGGCCTGCTGCAGAGTTCGCGCGATGCTAATGGCGAAGCGGAAAAAGCCTTCAAGGAGGCGATCGAGCTCGATCCGCAGGACCCCTTGCTGCGCGCGAATCTCGCAATCCTCTATCTCGATCAGGGGCGCATGAAGGAAGCCAAGCACGAGATCGACACGGCAATTGCGCTCGATCCATCCTTCGATATCGCCCTGCTCGCCCGCGGCCGATACTACCTGCAAACTGGCGAGCGCGATAAGGCGCTGCAAGATTTGCTCGCCGCCAGCACCGCCAACCCGGCGCATTCGCAATCACAGCTGATGCTCGCCGCCGCCCATTACGAAAAAGGCGACCGCATTCCTTCCCAGCAGGCGCTCGACAATGCCGACCGGCTCGACAAGAACGACCCGGTTATCTCGGCCTTCCGCACCGCCGTCGATATCGACGATTACGACGCCGACGGCGCGATCCGCAACGCGCAGGAATTCCTGCGCCGCTCGCGCGCCCGCGGCGGCGATTACAGCTCGCTCGGCGCCAATGCGAGTGCTGGTTCTACGCTCAACAACGCCTTCCGCCTGCAGGGCCTAGATGCCTGGGGCCGCTATTACGGCGATGCCGTCTTCGATCCCTTCAGCGGCACCGGTTATATCGATCAAACGATCAAGGGTAGCATCTTTCCTTTCGTCAACGCGACCAGCTTCAGCGACGACAATATCATCCAAAACCGCGGCAACGCGTCGAGCTACTCATCCTTCATCCAGGGCCTGTTGCTTTCGCCGCACATGCTTTCCGGCCGCTCGCGCTCGGCAACGCTGTTCGATGTCCCCTTCATCGAAGGCTCGCTCGGCGGCGGCATCAACAGCGTCGACGGCCACACGAGACGCATCGGCGAGGCCGATATCCAAGGTTATTCGAACGCGACGATCCCAATCAGCTTCTATGGCAACCTGACCTGGGAAGAGCTGGCGCTCGACCGCGACTACCAGGATTTCGGCGGTGTCCAGACGGATAACAAGCTGCTAAGCGCCAACGGTTATCTGACGGCAACGGTCACACCTGATGATCGCGTGGTAGCCTTCGTCAACCACGGCAAGAATGATGGAGCGCTGAGCGCCTTGTCGTCAAACACCGGGTTCATGGAACTCGTGTTCCGTGTCCCTATCCCTCTGCCTCTCTACACGACAGAGGAGACTGTACGAGAAAGCACATATGCCGGCATCGGCTGGAGCCACACTTTTGCGTATGAAAACGTGTTGAATGGAGCGCTGCTTTATTCAGGAAGCAAATCGAATACCAGCAGCGTGCTTGATGTCGACCTGGACCCAGTGTTTATCGGCAGAGGGGTTCCCTTCATCATTCCCTTTGCCAGCGTCACTCAGGAAAGCGAATCCCAAACCTATATCGGCGCTTTGAGCCATTCCATAGGTGCCGGGCCTTTGACATTTCGCTACGGCATCGAAGGCGGCTGGATGGATGCCAGCAGCACCGTCGATACGACGCTTCTGGGCTTGACGGCGCCCCTCGATCACAATGAGAACACCATCGATATCGGCCGCGGCTATGTCGATGTGCTACATGAGATCACGCCGGATCTTAAGGGCGAATACGCCTTGTTTGCCACGCGCCTGGAGGGCGACGGCATCGATATCACCCGGCTGGAGCCGCGCTTCGGCCTCGCCTGGGCGCCGGTTCCAAACCACTGGCTGCGTGCTGCCTTCATGCGTCAGAGCTTTGATATTGGGATTCCGACCCTTGCCCCCATCGGCGTTCTCGGGCTGCAAGCCAACCAGTTTTCCACCAATCCGCGAGGTTACACGGATACGGTCGCCCTGCAGTGGGATGCCGAATGGACCGACCGCTTCTTCACCTCGGTCGAGTACCAGCACCAGGAGCTGCATGATTTCTCGATCGATTTTCCGCTGATCTCGCTTCCCTCGGATAGCAGCCTGCCGATCTCGCGCGGCAGCATCGATCGGGCTGCCGTCACAGCAAACGTCGTGCTCGGCCATGGTTTCGGCCTTTCGGCTACCTATGCCTACATGGATTCGGAAAACCGGGATCCACTTGAGCCGATCTATGGCGGCCCTCTTCCCTTCATACCGCAGAATTCAGGGCAGATTGCGCTGACCTGGGTCAACGAAGCCAAGGTCAAGGCGACGGTCGCCGCCAACTATATCGGCGAGCGCGACGGCGATCGGTTCGGCACCAAGCTCGACGATTACTGGAGCCTCGACGCCCACCTGATCTGGGAACCGTTCGACAAGCGCATCGAGCTGGAGGCGGCCGCCTATAACCTGCTCGACGAGGACTTCGAGATCACCCCCGGTGTGCCCGGCTGGGGCCGCGCCTTCAAGGGCACGCTCAAAGTCCGCTTCTGATGCGGCTGCGGGACAAACCTCGGCAGGCCAGTCACACCAGGGGCCGCCATCTCAGGCTGCTCGTGCTGTCGCTGACGACGCTGATCGCCATCTCGCTGCTGTCGCGCCTGCCCGCCTGGTCACTGCTCGAGCTCAGAAGCTTCGACTATCTCTCGACCGTCGACGATCCCCGTCCGCCACCCGGCGGACCCGTCATCGTCGCGATCGACGAACCCTCGCTTGCCGATATCAACGCGCAATGGCCCTGGCCGCGCAGTCTTCATGCCCAGCTCGTCACCCAGTTGCGCGCCGCCGGCGCCCGCGTCATCGGCTTCGACATCATCCTGGCCGAACCCTCGACGCCGGAGAACGACAACGCGATCACTAACGCCGTCGGCCCGGATGTCGTCCTTGCCGGCGACGAGACGTTGATCGAGACGCCGCAGGCCTCGCAACTGATCCGTGCGACACCGCTGCCGCAGTTGACCGAGGCAGGTGCCGTGACTGGCATCGCCTCCGTCGAACTCAGTGGCGACGGCACCTTCCGGCGTATTCCGGGCTATGAGGACGGCTTTGCCGCCATGCTGGCCAAGGTCGCCGGCGTGGCCCCCGAGACTCTGCCCGCCGGCCGGCTCATCCAGTCCTTCGGCCCCGCCCGCAGCTATCCCACCGTCTCCTACTACCAGGCGCTCGACCCGAAGAAGCTGCTGCCGCCGGATTATTTCAAGGACCGTGTCGTGCTGGTCGGCCTCAGCCTGCAGAATGCGCCGGCGATCGACAAAGGTGGCGTCGATGCCTTTGCGACGCCCTACACGGTTCATACCGGCAAGCTCGTCTCCGGCGTCGAGATCCAGGCGACGATCTACGACAATATCCGCAGCGGCCTGTCGATCGCGGAAGCCCGGCTGCCGACGGTCGCTGCCTGCATCCTGATATCGGTGCTGCTGGCCGCCACCACCGTCTGGCGCTCGACGGGATGGCTGACGATCGTAACGAGCGCGGCGGCGCTGCTCGCCTTCGCCGCCGTCAGTGCCGCCGGTATGCGGCTAACCCATATCTTCGTCTCGCCGCTTGGGCCGACGGTCGCCTATATCTCTGTCGTCTTCGGCCAGGCCGCCTTCGATTTTGCCGAGGAGCGCCGCAACAAGCGCCAAATCACCCGCGCCTTTGCCCAATATATCTCGCCCGATCTAGTCAGGCGCCTGTCGAGCGATCCCTCGCAGCTGAAGCTCGGCGGCGAGCGGCGCACCCTCTCGGTGCTTTTCTCAGACGTACGCGGCTTCACCACCATCGCCGAGACGCTGAAGGACGACCCCGAGCAGCTGACCGGCCTGATCAACCGGCTGCTGACGCCGCTTTCCGACGTGGTGATGGACCATGGCGGGACGATCGACAAATATATGGGCGATTGCATCATGGCCTTCTGGAACGCGCCGCTCGACGATCCCGATCATGCCCTGCACGCCGTCAAAGCCTCGCTTGCCATGCAGGCGGCGATATCGAGCCTTAACCGCGAGCTCGAGCAAGAGGCGGCGATGCGGGGCGGCAGGCCGCATGTGTTGAAGATGGGCGTCGGCATCAACACCGGCGAATGCATCGTCGGCAATATGGGCTCGACCCGCCGCTTCGACTATTCCTGCCTCGGCGACAGCGTCAACCTCGCTTCGCGTCTCGAAGGCGCATCGAAGAATTATGGCGTGGCGCTGCTGCTCGGCGAGGAGACCGCAAGGCTGGTCGCCGGCATCTACACCGTCGTCGAGCTCGACCGCATCATCGTCAAGGGCCGCACCGCGCCCTCGCCTGTCTATACCGTCGTGCACAAGGCCGAAGCCGAAGCCCTCGCCGCCCATCGGGCTCTTCTCGAGGCGAAATACACCGGCACGCTTGCGCCATCCGACCCCGCTTTCGACAGGCTGGCCGCCGATATCCCAGGGCTTTCCGGCTACTACGCGATCATGCGGGATGCGTTGGCCGGATCCAGTGAGGAATGACCATCACTTTCGGGGGGCGAATGCCACCGGCAGCTCTGCGTCCTAAGGGCGGCAAATCAGCTCGCCAAGGTCAGGCCGCCGTAACGACTGACTTCATTTTCGATTTCTGCGACCAGAGTATCGAGCGCAGGATTTCGCGCCTTACGGGCCCGACGCACCACATAGGCCAGGGCGGGAGGCGTGGGCAGCCGGTTGGTAATGATATCCATCGCGGGACGCAGGTGGCGCCCGTTCAGAAGCGCCACACCCAGGCCTGAGGTGACTGCCGAGACGATTCCGGCGGCGCTGGTGCACTCAAACACCGTCTCGAAAAGGGTGTCGTCATCTTGGCCGATATCGAGTGCCCATTGGCGATAGAAGCATTCGTCGTCGAAAGACAGGAATGGAATCGGACCACTCGGTGGCAGAGCCAGGTCGGAATGTTTCACCCAGTAGAGCTGCTCCCGGAAAAGCACGATATCGGTCGGGCGAACCTCATGGGCAAAGATCTGCACGATCGCAGCGTCGAGCTCTCCTTGCTCCAGCATCGCCCGTAGAACCAAACTCATCCTGACCTTGGTGCGCACGGCGACATCAGGATGGAGGCGGCGAAACCGGCCCAATATGCGGGCGAGATCGGTACACGTGGTGTCCTCGGTCAGCCCGAGGGCGATGCGTCCTGCGAGCGGCGTTTTCGTCAGGCTGAGAAGCGCTTCGTCATGAAGACCGAGAATGCGTTCGGCGTAAACCAGCAAATCCTCGCCGGCGGCTGTGAACACAGGCGCTCCCGGCTTGCGGCTGAGAAGATCACAATCGAGGCTGACTTCAAGCCGCTTGATCTTGTGGCTGACAGCCGATTGCGACAGGCCCAGCGCCTCGGCAGCGCGAGTGATGCCGCCATGACGGCGAACGGACCACAGGACCCGTAGCGCGTCTATTTCCAATCGTCGGCTGTTGAGTTCGGTCAAGGCAGGCACTCTCCGCTGACTATGCTGCAAAGCCTATGCATGGAGGTGGTGACGTTGGCAAGCCACCATCGATAAATCAATCATCCTGTCATGTCGTCATCGAAATTTGTCATGTGCGAGGTCGATCCCTTTGGCCTATGGCTGAGCAGAACGAAATCAAAATGAGTATCCCATGACGGATGAAGTTCTCGCTCGGCGTGCGCCAAATCACCGCTTCTTATGGCCCGTTCTGGCGACGCTTCTGGTGATCAGCTGGAGTTCCGGTTTCGTCGGCATCCGTTACGCCAGCGAGGAGGCGAGCGTCATCCTGGTCTTGTTCTGGCGCACCTTTCTGTCGGGACTGACACTGCTGCCCTTCGCGCTGACCATTGGGCCGAGGATGCATCTGCGCATTGTGCTGGGCCAGATGCTGTTCGGCGTGATGTCAGTCTTCCTCTATCTCGGCGGATTCGCTCTCGCCATCGAGCAGCGCGTGCCGACGGGGCTGGTCGCACTGATTTCTGACCTCTTGCCGCTGGCGATTGCGTGCCTGTCGCAACCCCTCCTGGGCGAACGGCTGACGCAGCGACAATGGCTGGGGACGGCAATCGCCGTGGCGGGCGTTCTGCTCGTTTCGCTCGAAAGCCTGAGCTTCGGCGAGGCCCCGCTCTGGGCCTACGGGCTGACGGCCGGCTCGATGCTGGTCTTTGCCCTCGCCTCCGTTCTCTACAGACGGCGGCGCGAGGCGCATATGCCTGTCCATCAGAGCCTTTGCATCCAGACCCTGACCGGCTCGGCCTTGTTTTCGTTCTGCGCCTTCATGCAGGGCAACATGATCCCGCCGATGAGCGTCGATTTCGCCATCGGCATGGCATGGCTCGTGCTGATTGCGACCTTCGCTGCCTATTCGGTCTACTACACCAGCCTTCGACTGTTCCCCGTGGCGCAGGTCAGCGCCGCGATCTACCTCAGCCCGCCTGTCACCATGTTATGGGCCTGGGCTCTATTTTCCGAGCCGCTGACGGCAACGATGTTCATCGGGCTGGCGGTGACACTGGTGGGCGTCTGGATGACCTCGCGAGCGTGAACGCTTGTGCGGATGCGATCGGCGTTGCCACTTAAGCCCAGAAACTGCCGGTGGCGTACATGTTGGTCGGCGCCCCGTGCAACATCACCTCGCGCTCGAAGATGAAATCACATTTTTCGAGAATGCGTTTCGAAGCGGCGTTGGCGGTGCGAACCAAGCCGACTACCCGCTCTGTCTGCAGATCATTAAAGGCAAACGCCAGGGTTTCCCTGACCAATTCCGTGGCATATCCCTGTCCCCAGCTTTCGGGTTGCAGATGATAGGAAAGATTGAGGCCATCAAACTCCTGGGAAACGGTCACGCCGCCGAAACCGATCAGCACACCGTTCGCCTCAACGGCCCAACGCCCGAACCCGTGATCTTTCCAATGCCCGATGTCGCGCGCAAGCCGCGCTGCGCTTTCCGCCGGCGTATCAGGCCGGGGCACCGGTCGGTGTGCGACCAATTCCGGCCGCGAAAAAAGTCGGGTCAGGAAATCGATATCCCCTTCCACGGGGATTCTGAGGCGCAATCTGGCGGTACGCCTTGCTGCCGACTGCAAGGCGCCCTTGAATTCGTGCTCAAGCATCTTCCATCCAATTTTCAAAATGCGGCAACGTCACTGATACCAAATTATTCCAGGCGGCGCGCTTCCAGCGGCGCGTCCTGCCTGAATCCGTCGAAATAGCGACCACCATGCAGGGCAAGCTCCCGATCGGCCAAAGCCAGGAACCGGGCGCCGTCACCCGCGGCCGCCAGACTGAACGCCGCGTCGAATTCGGCCGCCAATTGCGCGTCGAGCTCCCTCATCAGACGGGGCGCCCACTTTCCCCGGCCAGCCCACGCGCCACGTCCGAGAAGCATCAGGTCGGCGAGCTTCTGATAGAGCAGCGCCGCGATGGCGGCGATCTCTTCGGGTGGGCGCGTTCCTCGCAGATCGTCGGCCAGATCGGTGACCTGATAGCGCAGCAAGTCGTAGTCTGCCCCGGCAAGAGGTTTCGGTCCTGCGGCCAGCATACTTGCCGCCTTTGCCTGGATGACGCGCGCGCTGTCGATATCCGATCCCATTATACAGCCCGTCGTGACCATGTTGGCCATGATGGGATAGCCGCTGTCGGCATCCTGATGGAGATAATGCGCCAGTGTCTGCGGATCGTGGACGAAGACCTCGACCGGGAAACCGTCCTCAGTGAACGATTCCGGCCGGGCTCTTTCGAGAGACGGGAACACGACGACCAGATCGATATCCGAAAAGGTGGTGCCTTCGCCGCGCATGATGGAACCCGCCGCGTAGGCAAAAGCAGCCCCAACATAGCGGCTGGCGACACAGTGGCGGGCGGCGGCCAGAGCCCGCTCCGCCAGAATATTTTTCCGGATACCATCCACGATCTCGTCCTCGAATGCGGGCGCGGGCGGGAACAAAAAACCCGCTCGTCACCGGCGGGTTGGTCTTAGCAGCTATGAACGGAATTCAGTTCAAGCGTCTACACCCACCGCGGCGCGGTGGTCGTAGACGTCATCGAAATTGCAAAAATCCTGCTCATGACCAAGGTTAACCCGCGACTGTGACAGCGTCAATGCACCGAAGCCGGACGCCAAGGACGCTTCCCCGGCGCGATGTTTTCCGTCTAAGATGGCGCAAGACTCGTAAACAGGAAGAGCCCGCCAATGTCCGATCCCGTCACCGTCATCCCGCTTCCGCAACCGGTGCTGCTGCCGGTCGAGGGCAGCGCCGAGCGTTTTCCGGTTCGCCGCGTCTATTGCGTCGGGCGCAACTATGCCGACCATGCGATCGAGATGGGCCATGATCCCAGCCGCGAGCCGCCCTTCTTCTTCCAGAAGAATGCCGACAACTTGCTGCCAGCGGGCAAGGCTTTTCCCTACCCGCCGCTGTCATCAGACGTGCATTACGAGGTCGAGTGCGTGCTGGCGCTGAAATCGGGCGGCGCGAACATCGAGGCCGCGGACGCGCTCGACTGCGTCTACGGCTATGCCGTCGGCATCGATTTCACCCGCCGCGATCTACAGGGTGAGGCAAAGAAGCTCGGTCGTCCCTGGGAGGTCGGCAAGGCCTTCGAACATTCCGCTCCGGTTTCACCGATCGTTCCGGCAAGCCGCCTCGGCCACCCCGCTGAAGGCAAGATCTGGCTGGAACAGAACGGCAAGCGCGTGCAGGACGGCGATCTCAACCAGATGATCTGGAAGGTGCCGGAGATCATCGCCGAACTGTCGAAGCTCTTCACTCTTGCAGCCGGCGATATCATCATGACCGGCACGCCCGCCGGCGTCGGCGCGGTGGCCAGGGGTGATCGCATCAATTGCGGCATCGACGGCGTCGCCACCCTATCGGTCGAGGTCGTCTGAGGAGAAAGCGATGCCCGTCTACGCACTTGGCGGATCGACGCCGAAACTGCCCGCCGCCGGCCTCTATTGGATCGCACCGGACGCCAATATCATCGGCCAGATCGAGCTCGGCGAGAATGTCGGCATCTGGTTCGGCGCCGTGCTGCGCGGCGACAACGAGAAGATCACCGTCGGCGAAGGCACCAACATCCAGGAAGGCGTGATGGCCCATACCGACATGGGCTTCCCGCTGACGATAGGCAAAGACTGCACCATCGGCCATCACGCCATCCTCCACGGCTGCACCATCGGCGACAACACGCTGATCGGCATGGGTGCGACCATCCTGAACGGTGCGAAGATCGGTGACAACTGCCTCGTCGGCGCCAATGCGCTGGTCACCGAGGGCAAGCAATTCCCCGACAACTCCCTGATCGTCGGAGCACCCGCCCGGCTCGTGCGTGTGCTGGACGAGAAGGCTGTCGAGAGCATCCGCCGCTCGGCGGAAAACTACGTGGCGAATTGGCAGCGGTTTGCGCGGGATCTCCGGCAAATCAGTTGATCGGGCAACGCGACCGGTGGCCAGCCCCGTCCTTCGAGGCCCCTGCGGGGCACCTCAGGATGAGGCTGGAGAGAGGGCACGGGTGAGAGAAGAGCAACAGATGACGGTCGCGAATTCATCAGCCTGCAGACACATCCATAGCCTTCCAACGACACGGCACACCGATCAGCCCTCATCCTTGTACGTTGCCGTTGCTGTATAAAGGGGCTGTGCGGCGGGGATGCGTGTCATCCTTGGGTCTTGAACTCGTACCTCAGCAAGCATCTCCGTCGCCATGTCTTCACTCGAACGGTTGGTTGGGCTTCGAGCCCGCGTTGCAAGGAGGAGCAGTCATGCATATCCAGCAATCTTTCATGGTCGGTATCGATGTCTCGAAGGCCCATCTCGACGTTGCCGTTGAGGGCAAACGCGCCGTTGTCCGCTTCGACAACAATGCGCCAGGCTGTGCCGCACTCACTGCGGCAGTGGCCGGCGCAGAGCTTGTCGTCGTCGAGGCGACCGGCGGTTACGAGATGGCAATCGTCAGAACGCTTATGGCCGCCGGTATTGCCGTCGCCGTCGTCAATCCCCGCCAGGTGCGCGACTTCGCCAGGGCCAGCGGTCGTTTGGCCAAGACCGATCAGGTCGACGCCCGCGTCACGCTCCACTTCGCCAGAGCGATGCGGCCGGCACAGATCCCCCATATCGACGACGGCCGCATCGCGCTTGCTGCGCTTGTCACCCGCCGTCGCCAACTCATCGACATGGCGGTCGCCGAGAAGAACCGCCTCGAGCATGCGCCTGAGGCCGTCGCAGCGCTGATTGGCGAGACCCTCGCCGCCCTCAAGGCCCAGCTCGCCCGCGTCGATGCCGCCATCGCGCTCGCCATCGAGGCCGAGCCCGACATGGCCGCACGCCGCAATCTGCTGCTGACCGTGCCGGGCATTGGCGAGGTCAGTGCCGCCGT
Organism: Rhizobium sp. CB2179; assembly: GCF_057653455.1. Classification (NCBI taxonomy): domain Bacteria; kingdom Pseudomonadati; phylum Pseudomonadota; class Alphaproteobacteria; order Hyphomicrobiales; family Rhizobiaceae; genus Rhizobium; species Rhizobium sp. CB2179. The sequence goes on from NZ_CM172781.1 coordinate 2,648,240, forward strand.
GCTCATCGCCGAACTGCCCGAACTCGGCGCCATCGACGACAAGAAGCTCGCAGCCCTCGTCGGCGTCGCCCCCATCGCTCACGACAGCGGCACATGGCGTGGACAACGCCATATCGCCGGCGGCCGCGCCACCGTCAGATGCGCCCTCTATATGGCTACGCTCTCGGCCATCCGTTGCAACCCGGCCATCAAGACCTTCCACAAAAGGCTGCGCGACGCGGGCAAACCGCCCAAGGTCGCCATCGTCGCCGCCATGCGAAAGCTCATCATCATGATCAACACTATTCTTAAAAGACGAACCCCATGGAACCAGCCCCAACAACACGGTTGCTGAGGTGCGCAGGCCGAGGGCCGGAGCCTCGAAGGACGGGGGCGGGTGATTATGCCCCTCTCCGCCCGCCAAAGCGCTCACCACACGCCCGGAATCCAACGCCACCGCACGCGCGCCATATACTCCTCATACCCCTCGAGCCCCTTGTGCAATTCTGCCTCCTCCCCCAGCGTCCGGCCGAAGAGGACGATGATGAGCAGGCCGGCGGGAACCAGCGCGTAGAGCGATCCAAGCGACAGCGCCATGCCGACGCTGAGCACGATGGCGGTTGCGTATCCGGGATGGCGGATTACGGCGTAGGGTCCGCTGTCGATCACTTTGTGGTCACGGTCGGTCTGAATGCGCACCGTCGGCTCGAAATGCCGGTTGACCGATTGCGCCCAGGTCAGGCCGAGATAACCTGATGTCATCAGCAGATAGCCGATGAGGACGACCCAATCGGGCTGCGGCGCCCAGTGGAACCGTCCGTCGTCGAATGCACCGACCGGAAAAATGGCGGCAAAGAGAATGATCGTCAGCGTCGCCACCACGGCGTCCCAGGGTTTGGTACCCTTCTGGTATCGGCTGCGCGCCGCAAACAGCTCCGGATTCGTCCGCCGGATCCAGATGAGCGCGACACATGTCAGCACAAGGTACAGGCCGAGAAAAATCCACCCGCGCGGCCAGTCGAGCGTGCCCGCCGGCCAGAACAGCGCGGCAAACATGACGGCAATGGTGATGGCGAGCGATCCGAAAGATGGAGCCGCGGCGAATGAGTGACCGGGCCGAGTGTCCCGCTGCGTCATGATCGCTCTCCATACCATGACAGCGCCGCGCGTCCTTTTAGACGCGCAGAAGGACGCTGAACATGGCGGATTTCGTTGAAAAAATCACGTTACTCGGCGGCTTCGAGAAACAGGCTGTTTCGTGAAGATGAGGCAAGTGCCTGAACCCTGGCTTCCGCCTTGGCGATCAGTTGATAGAATTCGTCCTGCGCTTCGACGTCCAATTGAATGACGGCATTGACGTCGTCGGGCGTATCGCAAACGCAGGCGACCGCAGAAATCGGACAGATACCGCCGGGATAGCGTCTGCCGGTGCCCGTATAGGCGCGACGTCCCCAACGCTCGGAATAAACCGTCTCTTCCCGCTCAAGCTGCAGAATCGTTCCCTTGCAGGCGGTCACGATAGCCGCCTTGCCGTAGGCGAACCAGTGATAGTTCAGCCTCCGGAGTATATATTTGCCGGTGATATCTTCGCCAGCCAGTTCGGCAGGGTTTTCAATCATTCTAATCATGACGGCTTCCTCAACGTTTAAACAATATCCGTCATGTCTTCGCGCGCAGCAAGTCAAAAAACGCTGCTTTTGGAGACACTTAGTCACAAAGTGTTTCCGATTCTTACATTAACCACGCGCCGATCACCCCTTGTGCACACAATTCCTCGTCGAATTTCCCGCTACCTGCTACCGATTTCGTCATTCCGAGGTGGCAGTCACGTCGATGTCCCCTTGTGTTTTTCGGCGCGGGCTCGATATGTCTCCCTGATTGGTCCGAAGAACGCACCGTTTTTCATCCCAAGAAGCGGCCGACTGCTTCGCTAGTTGGTCACCGCAGGAGAGTTTCATGGTCGACGCGATCAACCCCATCTCCGCCACCGCCGCGCCCGAACCCGCCAAGGTCGGCACCAGCACCTCGATCGACTCCGAACCAGACAACGCCTGGGTCGCCGCCCGCCAGTCGCAGATCACCGCCGATCAGTTGGCAGCAAAGAGGGCCGTGGAGAAGGAAGCCGCAGCCGATCTCATTCCGCACGCGGATCTGATCGTCGACGACGAGGAGCACCCGCAAAAGCGGCACCGGCATGCGGCATCGGAAGAAGGGGAAGAGGCCGGCGAACAGGCGGAACAGCCGGCCTTGTCAGGCGAAAGCGATCGGATCGGCACCCGCAATTTCGACGACGACACGCCCTTCGGCGAGCGCGTCGCCATCATCTGATCAAAAGCGCACCAAAATCGCGCCTCCACATCACATTGATGGCATTCATCTTCAACTTGGCCCCGAGCAGACGATCAGCAACAGCGATGCCGGAAGCTATGAATGCAAGCGCTGAAGCGCTTCACGTGCCAACTCGTCGACCCCTTCCAACTGGTCCGCCTTGCTCGGTTGATCCGCCAGCTTCCGGAGGTCGCCCTCAAGCGCTTCAACAACCTCCATCGACAGCTTTTCGACGATCAGTTGAAAGCAGAAATATTTTTGAGGGGAGTCATCTCCTCGGAGAACGCGCGACACCGGGTCAACAATTGGCATTCCGAGTGAGACGAGAAAACGAGCCAGAGGTGGAGCAATAGGCCAGTTGCCGTCCGCCGTCCACGCCAGCAAGTCATCCAGGATCGGAGCGATCGCAGGATAACCAGCGCTCTCGATACCAGAAAGAGCGGCAACGTCGTGCTTGTCACGAGGGACGAGGCTCCTTGCATCGAACACGCCAATCACTCCATCTTGTTGGGCCTCTCCCCACCCCGAAGCTGGGCTTCGATTGCCACTTTGTCGATGGCCGACCAGACCTCGACGATCTTGCCGCCGCGAAATTCGTAGATGACGTTCTCGGTGAAGGAAAGGCGCCTGCCGTTCACATCGAGGCCGAGGAATTTTTCCTTCGGCCTGCAATCGAAGCCGAGCCGGCAGGCGATGTATGGCGGATCGCAAAGAAGCATCAGCACCTTGAAATAGAGATCGGGAATCTCATCGAAGTCCCGCTCGAGCATGGCGACGTAACCCGACAGCCCGAGGCGCCGACCGTTATGAACTGCATCGTCGCCGACGAACTGCCCGAGATTGGGCCAGTCCTGCCTGTTCAGGCAGGCGATGTAGCCGCGGTATATCTTCGCGAGTTCGGTTTTCGTCACGCGATCGTCCCTGGCTTGGATTCTCAGGCAAAGATAGCGCCGGCATCTGCACTTGCCAGCGGCGAGCGCGCCGCCTCGAGACTTTCAGTTCAAGAGAACTCGCCTGCACGGGGACCAGCAAGCGTCACGCGCCAGCCCGTTCGCGATTGGAAATCCTGAGTGGCCAGAAACGTATAGCCCGTGGTGCGCCAGAGCCTGACGGCGCTGGTCAGATTGTCGAGCACATAATCGCCGCCGTCCGTCCGGGCAATGAGAACGACATGGTTTTGATCGTGCGGTCCAATCACCACGGAAAGCGCCAACCTGTTCGATGGAAAACCAGCTTCGATCAGGTCCTTCATCTTCTGGAGAGCGTAGTCCTCACAGTCCCCACGGCCGGCAACCGGCAGAGACCAAACATCCTTATTTCGGGAAGACGGGCGATCTTCCGCGGGAATGATACGTCCATTTACGGCACGATTGACCTTTTGAAGTAGCGCTGTTCCTGCCTGATCATTCAGCTGTTGCGCCGCCATCCTGCCGCACAGCCACTTGTACTTGGCGCAGGCTGCGGCGAATCCCACGGGTGCGCCGATGCTTCGCGTCACAGGAAGCGATGATCCCGCAACCGCTTGAAAATGCAGAAGAATGAATAAAAAGGCAGCGAGCGAAAAGAGGCGCTTCATAGCCGATTCCTTTTATTTGTTGCGAAACAATAACATAGGCACAATAAAAATTTAGTAAAATTTTATACTTGAGAATTTAACTGTATTAGATGAATTAGACTGATTAACCATCATCTATTCTTCGTGTTAATTTATTGTTAGTGTAAGAGTTCTCCCCATTAACATTCGGTTAACCTTGGGAGATGGATTGAAATGATCAGCAGAGCAGCGAAATTCAGCATCGCCGTTGCTTCCCTTCTGGCAAGCAGCAGCTTGGCAACGGCAGCGCCGGCAGTCGTTAATTGCAAGGCCGCAGTTCGCGGAACACTCGAATACAGGCTGTGCATGCCGACCAGAGCAATTCAGTCCGATAGCAGGTTCAATCCGAACGATAACGATCGCGGCAACCAGAACATTGGCGGCGGCAAGAAGACATCCAGCACCGGCTCCGTCGCCAGCAATGGGAATAATGGCGATGATGGTAATGGCGACGGCGACGGCAGCGGCGACGGCAATGGCGACGGCAGCGGCAGCGGCGACAATGGCGGAAAGGACGATCACGGCGGCAAGGGCCATGGTCATCACGGCGGCAAGGGCGGGAAAGATCACGGGCACGGCAAGGACGGTCCGGGCCACGGTGGAAAAGACCATCACGGCGGCAAGGACCGCGATCATCACGACCACGACAAGGGCGGAGAAGATCACGATCACGGCAAAGGTGGCAAAGACGGCCCAGGCAAAGGTGGCAAAGACGGCCCAGGCAAGGGTGGCAAAGACGGCCCCGGCAAGGGCGGCAACGACGGCCCAGGCAAGGGCGGCAATGACGGTCCGGGCAAGGGCGGCAATGACGGTCCGGGCAAGGGCGGCAACGACGGTCCGGGCAAGGGCGGCAACGACGGTCCGGGCAAGGGCGGCAACGACGGTCCGGGCAAAGGCGGCAACGACGGTCCGGGCAAGGGCGGCAATGACGGCCCCGGCAAAGGCGGCAATGACGGTCCCGGCAAGGGCGGCAATGACGGCCCCGGCAAGGGCGGCAATGACGGTCCCGGCAAGGGCGGCAACGACGGTCCCGGCAAGGGCGGCAATGACGACCCCGGCAAGGGCGGCAACGACGGTCCCGGCAAGGGCGGCAACGACGGTCCCGGCAAGGGCGGCAACGACGGTCCCGGCAAGGGCGGCAACGACGGTCCCGGCAAGGGCGGCAATGACGGCCCCGGCAAGGGCGGCAACGACGGCCCCGGCAAGGGCGGCAACGACGGTCCCGGCAAGGGCGGCAATGACGGCCCCGGCAAGGGCGGCTCTGAATCTAAGCCGGACTAACCCGATCGGGGCAAAAGAAAGTGAGAGGCGAGGCCGGGTTACCGGCCTCGCCCTTTTTGATCGCCGCTTTGTGATCGGCGTCTAATAACGTCGGGATCTTACGGGTTCTGCCATCGCAATAGCCCGCGAGGCGATCGTCTAGCGAAGGCGAGGAAGCTTATGCCGCACAGGCCTCGCACAACCCACGGATCTCGATCGTCGTCTTTTCAGGCTTGAACTTCTGCCCGCGCACCCATTCCATAAGTCGGTGATCGACCTCGTGGTCGTGGAACTCCGTCACCTGGCCACAGCTTTCGCAAATGGCGAAGGCGACGATGCCGTGGCTGTGGCAATCGTCGCCCGGATGGGCGCAGGCGACGAACGAGTTGATGCTTTCGAGCCGGTGCACCACGCCATATTCGAGCAGCTTCTCCAGCGCCCGGTAGACCTGCAGCGGCGCGCGAAAACCGTGGTCGCGCAGCTTATCGAGGATGGTGTAGGCGCTGAGCGGCCCTTCGGCCTTTTCGAGCACGTCGAAGACCAGCGACTGGTTCTTGGTCAATTGCGGTGTCGTCATGAGCCTTGTCCTTGCATGACCGCGCGGTGGCGCCTGACCGGAAGCAGGCTGAGAATGAAGAGGATCAGCGCCGCGACCACGATCGAGGGGCCCGAGGGCGTGTCGTAGGTGAGCGAGCCGAACAGCCCGCCGACGACGGCCGCCGCTCCAATCAGCGAAGCGAGCACTGCCATGATTTCCGGTGTCGGCGAGAAGCGCCGCGCCGCAGCCGCCGGAATGATCAGCAGCGAGGTGATCAGCATGATGCCGACGATCTTCATGGCAATGGCAATGACGACGGCCATCAGCAGCATGAAGAACAGCCGCGCCCGCTCCGGCCTCAGCCCCTCGGCCTCGGCGAGCTCGGCATTGACGGTCGCAGCCAGGAGCGGCCGCCAGAGCCAGGCCATTGCCACGAGCACGAACAGCCCGCCACCCCAGATTAGCGCGATGTCGGTCGTGGAAACGGCAAGGATATCGCCGAACAGGAAGGCGATGAGATCGATCCTCACCCAGCTCATGAAGGCGACCATGACGAGGCCGATCGCCAGTGTGGCATGTGAGAGGATGCCAAGCAGCGCATCGGCTGACAGCGCTTGGCGCTTCTGCAGGAAGAGCAGCAGCACCGACACGAGCGCGGCAACGGCAAAGACGGCAAGCGTCAGGTTGAGTTCGAAGAGCAGCGACAGTGCGACGCCGAGCAGCGCCGAATGGGCGATCGTATCGCCAAAATAGGCCATGCGCCGCCAGATGATGAAGCAGCCGAGCGGCCCTGTCGTCAGCGCCAGACCAACGCCGGCAAGAATGGCGCGCACGAAGAAGTCGTCAAGCATGGCGGTCCTCCGTGGCATGGGTATGCGGATGGTCATGTTCGTGGTGGTGCCCATCATGACCATCGTCGTGCTCATGACTGTGGTCATGCGCGTGATGCCCGTCATCGGGATGGCAATGGTCGGTCACCGTGCCGTCGGCATGTTGCACGCGTCCATCAGGCAGATGCGTATGATCATGGTGATGGCTATAGACGGCAAGCGTCTGCGCCGCCCGGCTGCCGAACAACTGCACATATTCCGGGCTGCGGCTGACCGACTCGGGCGTACCGCGGCAGCAGACATGGCCGTTGAGGCAGATGACCGTGTCGGTCTCGGCCATGACGACGTGGAGATCGTGCGAAATCAGCAGGATGCCGCAGCCCGTCGCATTGCGGATCGATTTGATCAGATCGTAGAGGGCGATCTCACCGGAGAAATCGACCCCCTGTACCGGCTCGTCGAGCACCAGCAGATCGGGCTTGCGGGCAATCGCCCGGGCCATCAGCGCCCGCTGGAATTCGCCGCCGGAGAGGTGCTGGACCTCGGCATCGAGCATATGGGCGATGCCGGCGGATTCGAGCGCCGAGAGCATATCGCGCTCCGGCAGCGGTCCGGTCAGCGTCATCAGCCGGCGCACCGAAAGCGGCAGCGTCCAGTCGATCGCGAGCTTCTGCGGGACATAGCCGACCTTGAGGCCGGCTTTGCGCTCCACCCTGCCCTCGTCGGGCTTCAACACACCTATCGCCGCCTTGGCGCTGGTCGATTTGCCCGAGCCGTTCGGCCCGATCAGCGTAACGATCTCGCCGCGCGAGACGGAAAAATCGACACCGCGCACCAGCCAGCGACCGTTGCGCAGAATGCCGACATCTTCAAGCGAAACCAGCGGTTCGGCCCTGATACCAGCGGGGGTCTTTGCGGGAGAGAGCATCAAATTTTCCGAAAGTGCTGTTGCGTCCTGCTATTGCACACGTTATAGCATAACGCAATTGATGTAATAACATAACAATTGCAATTCAAGCGGAGCATATTGATGAAACGCGCCTTGGGGCCCGCCCTCAAAATCTTGGCCCTCAGAATGCCGGCCCTCGCAATCCCGGTCCTGGCGATCCCCACCCTGCTCTTTGCCGGCACCATGCGGGCAGCCGATGCGCCCGTCGTCGTCACCTCGATCAAGCCGATCCATTCGCTGGTTTCGGCGATCATGCAGGGTGTCGGCGAACCCGAATTGATCGTAGATGGCGCCGCCTCCCCGCATACCTACAATCTGAAGCCATCGAATGCCCGCGCCTTGCAGGACGCCAAGGTGATCTTCTGGGTCGGCCCCGGTCTCGAGGCCTTCCTCGAAAAGCCGTTGCAGGCGTTGGGCCGGGATGCCAGCATCGCGGCCCTCGACGATGCGCCCGGTATCGTCAAGCTGCCCTTCCGCGAAGGCGGCGCCTTCGAGCCGCATGATGACGCCCCAGAGCACGAAAGTGCTTCCGGTCAGCACGAGAGTGCTTCCGCCGCCCCGGAGCACGAACACGATCACGCCGAAGCTGACCACGACCACGGCGCCTTCGACACGCATCTCTGGCTCGACCCGATGAATGCCAAGGCCATGGCGGCAATGATCACCACGACGCTGGTTGCCGCCGACCCCGCCAATGCACTGACCTATCAGGGCAACGCCAAGGCGCTGGACGACAAGCTGGATGCGCTCGATACCGAGATCAAGGGCATGGTCGCTCCCGTCAAGGACAAGCCCTTCATCGTCTTCCACGACGCCTACCAATATTTCGAGCACCGCTACGGCATCCGCGTCGCCGGCTCGATCACCGTCAGCCCGGAAACTATTCCCGGCGCCGAGCGCGTTTCGGAAATCCACCGCAAGGTCGGCGAACTCGGCGCAACTTGCGTCTTTGCCGAACCGCAGTTCGAGCCGCGCCTCGTCAATGTGATCATCGAAGGCACGCGCGCCAAGTCAGGCGTGCTCGATCCAGAAGCGGCAACACTGAAGGCCGGTCCCGATCTCTACTTCAACCTCATGCGCGGCATCGCCAACAGCATGAAGGACTGCCTCTCCAGCGCATGACACTCATGCGCCGCTCCGCGCGTCCTACCGGACACGCGACGCTCCAGGAGAGCTGAGGCGGAAAAAGGCGGACAACCCCGTTCCGCCCTTTTTCGACACATCAAATGTAATGATATAACATTAATAAGACTCTGATGAGGTTCCCATGGACAACAGACTTCCCGTCACGGTGCTTTCAGGCTTCCTCGGCGCCGGCAAGACGACGCTGCTCAACCACGTGCTGACCAATCGCGAAGGTTTACGCGTCGCGGTTATCGTCAACGACATGAGCGAGGTGAATATCGATGCCGCCCTGGTGCGCGACGGCGGCGCCAATCTCTCCCGCACCGAGGAACAGCTCGTCGAGATGACCAATGGCTGCATCTGCTGCACGCTGCGCGACGACCTCTTGAAGGAAGTGCGCCAGCTCGCCGATCAGGGCCGCTTCGATTACCTCCTGATCGAATCGACCGGCATCGCCGAGCCCCTGCCCGTCGCCACCACCTTCGAATTCCGAGACGAGAACGGCCAAAGCCTCGCGGATGTGGCAAGGCTGGATACGATGGTGACCGTCGTCGACGCCGCCAATCTGCTTGCCGATTATGCCTCGGCCGATTTCCTCGCCGACCGCGGAGAAACGGCCGGCGACGGCGACAACAGAACCATCGTCGACCTGCTGGTCGAGCAGATCGAATTCGCCGACGTCGTGGTGCTGAACAAGATCGGCACGGCAACCAATGAAGAGCGCGACGCCGCGCGAAAGATCATCACCGGTCTCAACCCGGATGCGAAGCTGATCGAGGCGGATTTCGGCAAGGTCGCCCTGAAAGACGTGCTCGGCACCGGCCGCTTCGATATCGACAAGGCTGAGACCCATCCGCTCTGGTACAAGGAACTGCACGGTTTCCGCGATCACGTGCCGGAGACCGAGGAATATGGCATTCGCTCCTTCGTCTATCGCGAGAAGCGGCCCTTCCATCCGGCAAAGCTGCAGGCCTTCCTCGACGGCGTATGGCCGGGCGTCGTGCGCGCCAAGGGCTTCTTCTGGCTGGCGACGCGCCCGCACCATGTCGGCGAGATCAGCCAGGCGGGCGCGATCGTGCGCACCGGCAAGATGGGCCTCTGGTGGGCGGCAGTGCCGCGCGAACAATGGCCTGAGGAACCGGCCTTCATGCGCGCCATTAGCCCCTATCTCGACCCCGTCTGGGGCGACCGCCGCCAGGAAATCGTCTTCATCGGCACCGATCCGATGGACGAAGCCTGGATCAGGAAGGAACTCGACGCCTGTCTGGTCGACGCCACTGTGTTTACACCGGAACGCTGGCGCAACCTGCCCGACCCCTTCGCCAGCTGGAACAGGCAGGCGGCATGACAGCGAAGGCAATCAAACGCTATCTCTGCGTCTGCCAGGAATGCGATCCTTTGCCACCGATCGAAGGGCTGCATCCGCTGACGTATAAACCGGACACAGAGACTGAAGCCCGCAAACCGAAGGGACTTCTCGGCATCATCGCCGGCCGGGTAGCTTTGCGTCGGCAGGACTAAGCGATCACAACCGACGCAGCGAGTCTGGCGCGAACGCCGCCTCACCCTCCTTCATTCCTGTACTTGTCACAGGAATCTAGTGTGCCCAAGTCTTTGAGCACGCGAGACTTCCCTCCGAATGAGAGTCATTCACGGCGCAGACGCGCCGTGGCTGGATTCCTGTGACGAGCACAGGAATGAGGAAGGATAGAGAGAACGACGATCTTATCCGAGACGGAAGCGCTTGCCGCCGCAGAGTCAAAGCCGAAGCCGCCCTTTCCTGATCTATCGACCGATCAGCGACCGGCAATAATGCTGGAGATGATGCCGCTGGTGACGCCAATCAGCAGGTAGTCATTGTCGGCCCGCACCCAGCGATAACCGCGGGGCGGAGGCGCCAGCCGGTAGCGGCGGTAGTCGTTGACATCGGAGAACCGGCGACGTTCGCTGGCGTTGACGCGGTATCCCCTCTTCCAATGCGACCGGACGACCACCTTCTTCTGCTCGACGTGGGGACGGCGGTGATCGTCGGCGCTGGCTTGGGAAACAACCATCGGGGAAAGAAGGAAGGAGGCGGAAAGAAGAGCTGCAAAAATCTTTTTCATGTGGGGTTCCTCATGTTGGGCACGTGACCAAACTAGGGCCGAAAAGATGAACCGAAACTGAAATAAAAATTAAACTTTTGTAATCAAATCCAATAGCTACGGGTCGAAGTTTATATTTTAGATTAATCTTATACATGGTAACAAATATTCTATCGCCGCAGACGGGGCATCGGCGCGGCCGGCCAGTTCGTCCTTGGAAGCCCTTGGCAGCACATCGGGGCGGGATTGAAGAAAAGACAGTTGCGGGGCATCCGAGGATGAGCCTAGGGCGGCGCGCCCTTCCTGTGCCCATCGCCTGGAAGACGCCGCCGTGGAGGGTCGCTGCGGATGGCGGCCGACGGGCATGCCCTCGATTCGATATCTTGCCTATCGCCTAAAGGTGCTCGCGATTGGCATAGCGAGATGCATAAACTTGAAACGGGCGCATAATCGAGTTCGAAGCGACGCATTAGGAACAGGAGAATTCTGCATGTCCCGTGAGGGGACGATCAGATCAAGACAACGAAGACCACAATGGAGGAAAACATGCCCGGTATCAGCATGCGCTATATCGTCGACGACGTCGACGCCGCGGTGGAATTCTACACAAGACATCTCGGCTTCTCTGTCGCGCTTCGCCCCGCGCCGAGTTTCGCCATCCTGACCAGGGACGGTTTTCGTCTGTTCGTCAGCGGCATGACGGGACCGGGCGGAGCATCTCAAGCAATGCCCGACGGGCGAAAGCCGGAGCCTGGCGGATGGAATCGTATCCAGATCGAGGTCGGAGACCTGGAGGCGAAAGTCACCGCGCTGCGCCAAGCCGGTGCGCGCTTCCGCAACGAGATCGTGCAGGGCATCGGCGGCAAGCAGATCCTGCTCGATGATCCGGCCGGAAACCCGATCGAGCTCTTCGAAGCACCCAAGCGGTGAATGGCGCGACGCCGGTCATGCGGTTGCCACGCATTTGCAGTCATCAGCAAACCGACGCAGTATTTCGATCACGGCTGCCGGCGTTGGCATCTCTCGCCGCGAGGCTGGCCGGAACGCCTTGCCACCAGTGTGCGAGCGTGTAGTTTCGGATTCCTATCAATTCGAAGGCAGGGAAAACATGTCCGATTCCGCCGGCGGGCTCTCCGACTATATCGGGATACTAGCCGTGTTTCTTCTCGTCGCCGCCAATGGCTTCTTCGTTGCCGCCGAATTCGCCCTGGTGTCAGTCAGGCGTAGCCGCGTCGCCGAACTCGCTGCGGCAGGCCGCATGAACGCCTCGGCACTTCAGCGCGCCGTCGACAATCTCGACTCCAACCTTGCAGCCACCCAGCTTGGCATCACCATCTCGTCGCTCGCCCTCGGCTGGGTTGGCGAACCGGCGCTTGCCCACCTGATCGAGCCGCTGCTGTCCTGGCTGCCCGGGCAATGGGCGACGGCGGGCGCGCATACTGTTGCCGTCGTCATCGCCTTCGTCATCATCACGGCCCTGCATATCGTGCTCGGCGAGCTCGCGCCGAAGAGCCTGGCGCTTCAACGCAGCGAGGCCACTTCGCTTGCCGTGGTGCGCCCGCTCGGTCTGTTCCTGGTGCTGTTTAAGCCGGCGATCTTTGTCCTGAACGGCATGGGCAACATGGTGCTGCGGGGCGTCGGTCTTCGCGCCGGAACCGGGGAATCGTCGTTCCATTCGCCGCAGGAGCTCAAGCTGCTGGTCGCTGAGAGCCAGGAGGCCGGCCTTCTCAACCAGGTGCAGCAGCAGCTCGTCGAGCGGGTGTTCAACATCGGCGACAGACCGATCTCCGACATCATGACCCCGCGTCTCGACATCGAATGGTTCGACGCCGACGACAGCGAGGCCGAGATCCTGAAGACCATCCGCGAATGCAGCCACGAGCAATTACTGGTCGCCCGCGGCTCGATCGACGAGCCGATCGGCATGGTGTTGAAGAAGGACCTTCTCGATCAGGTTCTCGACGGCGGCAAGGTCCGGCCGATGGAGGTGATCAAGCAGCCGTTGGTGCTGCATGAGGGCACCTCGGTCGTCCGCGTGCTCGACAGTTTCAAGGCCTCACCCGTTCGCCTCGCCATCGTCATCGACGAATATGGCAGCCTCGAAGGCATCGTCACCCAGACCGACCTGCTCGAAGCCATCGCCGGCGACCTGCCGGGATCCAACGAAGAGCCCGACATCGTCGTCAGGGAAGACGGGTCGCTCTTGATCGATGCGATGATGCCGGCCTTCGACGCCTTCGAACGGCTGGGCCTGCGCGATCGTCCGGATGCCGATTTCCATACGCTGGCGGGCTTTGCGCTGCATCAGCTCCAGCACATCCCCGAAGCCGGCGAAACCTTCGTCTTCGACAACTGGCGCTTCGAAGTGCTCGACATGGACGGCATGCGTATCGACAAGATGCTCGCGACGCGCATTCCCGCGGATGGGGCGGAGGCCTAGGGCCAAAGAAAGGCTCTAGTTCACCGCCAGCGTCCAGAGCATTCCCGCGGCTGCGCAGGCTAGCAGCGTCGCGATGACGGAAGCCTTGAAGCGGAAGATCGCTATCGCCGCGGCGGCAGACAGCGCCATTGCCGCCGGCACGGCCGATTGCAGCACGGGAATATCGAGCCGCAAGCCGCCAAGCTGGACGGTCGCAACCTCTGCAAACAGCGTGTGCAGGGCAAACCAGATAGCGAGGTTGAGGATAACCCCGACCACCGCCGCTGTTATGGCCGACATCGCGCCGGCGAGCGCTATGTTGCCGCGCAGTTTTTCGATGAACGGCGCACCGAGGAAGATCCACAGGAAACAGGGCACGAAGGTGACCCAGCTCGTCAGTATCGCCGCAAGGGTCGCAGCAAGCATCGGGTTCAGCGCTCCCGAATCCCGGTAGGCGCCCATGAAGCCGACGAACTGGACGACCATGATCAGCGGCCCCGGCGTCGTCTCGGCCATGCCGAGACCATCCAACATCTCGCCGGGTTTCAGCCAGCCGAAATGCTGCACGGCCTCCTGTGCGACATAGGCAAGCACCGCATAGGCCCCGCCGAAGGTGACGACCGCCATTTTGCTGAAGAAAAGGCCGATTTCGGTAAAGACGTTGTCAGCACCGAAGGTTGCGTAGAGCGCCGCGAGCGGCGCGAGCCAGAGGGCAAGCAGCACGGCCGAGATGCGCAGCGACCAGGCGAGATTCGGGCGCGCATGCGCCGGTATGCCTTCGCCGAGCGCCGACTCCGCATCCGACAGCACCGGGCCGCTTCCGGCCTTATGGCCGCCGCCCGTCTGAAAGGCGGCAAGCCCGAACCTGCCGCCGAGGAAGCCGGCAATGCCGGCCGCGAGCACGATCAGCGGGAACGGCACATGGAGAAAGAAGATGGCGATGAAGGCCGCGGCCGCGATACCGACCATGACGCGATTCTTGAGCGCACGACCGCCGATGCGGATGACGGCCTGCACGACGACGGCAAGCACCGCCGCCTTCAGCCCGAAGAACAGGCCGGCGACGATGCCGACATTGCCGTAAGCCGCGTAGATATAGCTGAGACAGAGGATCGACAGGAACCCAGGCATTACGAACAGCAGGCCGGCGACGAGACCGCCTGCTGTCCGATGCATCAGCCAGCCGATATAGATGGCGAGCTGCTGCGCCTCGGGTCCGGGGAGCAGCATGCAATAGTTCAGCGCATGCAGAAAACGGTGCTCACCGATCCATCGCTTCTCGTCGACAATGATCCGGTGCATGACGGCGATCTGGCCGGCAGGGCCGCCGAAACTCAGGGCGGCGACGCGCAGCCACACCCTGAAGGCATCGCCAAACGAGACGCCGTGATGATGCCCCTCTCCGGTGTCTTCCTCCGCCATTTTGCCACTGGGCGCATCATCCGTCATCTCGACCATCTCATGCTCTCTTCTTCGGCGCCGGCCAGTTGTGGGTTTCCTCGGTCGCATCGCGGCACCAGCGGAAGAAGGCGTCGTAGAGAAGCATCCCGGCCTCGAGCTGTTCCAGATCGTCGGAATACATCCTGGAGAGGCCGAGCGAGGCGGCCAGCAGGCCCGCCGCCTCGGGCGCGAGATCGAGTCTTGCGGTATCCGCCGCCCTGACGATCCGCGCCAGGCGCAGGAGCGGCTCCGATGCCAGCCCGAACTCCTCGACCATGACATCAAAGGTGCAGAGTTCGCCGCGATGGCTCCAGAACACATCATCGATATCGAAGGGCACCGCCCCGAAGCGCTCGCTGACGGCTAAAACCTCAGGCGCCGGCACGAACAGGAATACGGCGCTCGGATCGACGAAGCGCCGGATCAGCCAGGGACAGGCAATGCGGTCGATCTTCGGCCGCGCCCGCGTCACCCAGACGGTACGTCCCTCAGCGTCGCGGCGCGGCAGCTTTTCCTCGGGCACCGCCAGTCCACCTGTGATCCAGGCTTCGAAGCCGCCTTCGAGGCTCTCGGCGTCGATCCCGGCATGGCGCAGGTAGGCGGCGACGCCATGGCTGAGCTTGCTGCCCTTCTGGCAGACCACGACGACGGAATCGGCATCGACGCTGCCCGCCCAGGACCCGACCTCGGCATGGCTTCGCCGGATCGAGCCCGGCACCAGGCGCGGATCGAGCGCGAAGTCCTCCTCGGTGCGAACGTCGATAATGCAAGGCGCACCGGGGGTTCCAATGAGGCGGTTGAGCTTGTCGGGAGAAATTTCGAGAAATGACGGCATGACGCGTCCCTCCGTTGATCGGTTTTACTGGACGCGATTCTTCAGCATGACGCCTCGTGGGGTGATCGCGACCCCATGCAGAAATCATTCGCAAACAGACTCCGTGGTGTCAAGCGCATTGCGCCCAGGCGGCTTGCCGTCCGCACCGGCGGGCCGCCATCCATCACCGCATCCGATCAGCCGGCAGCTCTACCACCGGGTCTTCTGCCGGTCGCCCGCAAGCATATGATGGGTGAGCGGCAAAGCCGCGAATGCGCGGAACGCCAGTAAAGCGCGAAAAGTGAGTACGAAAACCCAGTCAGCACAAGCGCTTCGGCCCAGAACGGAACAAAATGCCCACTTCTGCATTCTTCTGTCACCGAAAGAGGAGAAAGTACCATGACGTACGACCCCAATAATGCCAACGACCCGAACCGCCCGCTGAACCCAAATCTGGATCTGCGCACCACGCCGAGCGCGCGCAGCAGTAATACGTGGGTTGTCTGGGTCGCTGCATTGGCCGTGATCGCTGTCGCTGCATTCGCCTATTCGCAGTGGAGCACCCCCGGCACATCCCCGGACACGACAGCCTCCACGACCCAATCAGAGCCGGCGCCGGCCAAGCCGATCGCTCCGACCGACAACAGTGCAACGCCCGCACCGGCACCGGCACCGGCCACTCCGCCGGCTGCCCCTGCCCAACAGTAACCGCTGTTCGGCCGAAAGAAGCCGGCCCAGTGCCGGCTTCCTTTCTGCCGCGAGTTCTTGAAAACTATAAGCAAACCCTACTTAAGGGATATCATATCTGTCTCTGACGGCTGACCACGGAGGTACTGGCAGCCGTTATCGAGGAAGGTCGGCGCGAGTTTCGCCCGGCCTTTTTTCTTCACCGTATTTGGCAACGCCTGGATCGGGATATTATTTCGGGACCCTGTTATAAAAGGACTGCGGATCGTACACGCATTCGTAGTCGAGAAGGCAAAGTTTCCCGCTGGCGTCCCTTACCCTTGCGCTGTCGTATTTGTCGCCGAGATTGCACCTGGCCGGCGGATAACGGAAGCTGCGGCCGCCAAAACCCATACGCACAAAAACCGCCTTGTCCTTGCGAATGATCTGCGCAAGCTCCTCGCAACTGTGATCCCTTGCATTGACCTCCACCGCCTCGATGGCAAGAGCTGCGGACGGAAACAACAGTGCGACGGCCAGAACAACGCTTTTCATGGAAACTCCTGAATTTGAGAGAGCCAAGGTAGGGCATCCCACCGCGTGCCGCCAGTCCGGAAACCCTCCGAATTTTACGCTTGAGAAGTCAGCTAAGGCACGAGCTCTTTGAAGGCAGCAAGACCCAGGTAGACGGGCACTCCTTCGCTACTGCCCCGGCGAGGGCATCGCTACATCCCGATCCATTAAGATGTTTGGTCTACGCTGCCGGCCATGAAACCGACGTTTGGACGCAGACACCTTGCATTGGCAGAGCCGGAGCGGACCAGGGCCGTTCCAGCACGGAAGGTTGATGCGTCGCCCGCCGGAAGTTTCGATTGGCCGAAAATCAGGCGTTACACCAAAAACGCGACCTTGGTCCTGTTGATTGCTACCAAACTTTCGGTTGCGACTATTTACGTCCTTAGGCTAAACGCCTCGCATTCCTTCCAGGAATACGCAGCGCCGATCGCAGTGATGGCGGCACTGTCGTTTTTCATCGTAGCAGCTCTCTGGCTCGCAGGCATGAAACTGAGCGGCGGCGATTGAGGCAACCTCGGTTGGCGCCGTCTGAAGTTGACCGCCACCCGCACTTCCCGCTCCCTCCCTCTCTCACCGGAAGCGTCTAGGGAAAGTTATAGGGCGACGCGGGGTCGAAAACGCAGGCATAATCAAGGATGCACTGCTTTCCACCTGCATCGCGCAAACTGGTCGTAGTGCGCTTATCGCCCATGCTGCATTGGGCGGGCGGATAACGGAAACTGCGGCCGCCGAAACCGACGCGGACAAAGACCTTTTTGTTCTGGCGGATCATCTGCGTAAGCTCGCTACAGCTATGCTCGCTCGCTTTGACGTTCATGACGGCTGCGGCAAAGGCAGGCAACGGCAGAGACAATGCGACGACAAAAATAACGCTTCTCATAGACCCCTCCCGATACGCGAGAGGGAGATAGGGCGCAGGGATCGGCGCGGCCAGTCCTGCGGACAACGCGAACCGTGCCGCTCGCTTCGAGAACGGTTTCCGGCAGGCCGGAAAATCCGGCCTGAGTTCAAATACATCAATCTTTTCAAGAGATTTGGTGGGTGATGTAGGGCTCGAACCTACGACCCGCTGATTAAGAGTCAGCTGCTCTACCAACTGAGCTAATCACCCGTCCGCGCTTGGCTGCGCGGTGTGACGGGGCGTATAAACAGGATCGGCAGGCTTGTCCAGCACATAGGCAAAATTTCTTTGGTTAATCGCGAAGATTTTTCGGCATGGCTGAAATGCAGCGCACGATCCCGAAAGTCGGAATCGATTTTCGGAAAGGATTATGCGCGGATTCAAAGTGATAGATCGTTCTTAGCGCTGATCAAATCAAAGGTCGAGCGTGCCGCTGGCCAGCCGCACAGCCTGGCCGCCGATCCGCGCGTTGGAGATCGCCCCGCCGTCGACATCGATATGCAGGTGGATGAAGGACGGCCGGCCCATCTCGACGCCCTGCTCGATCATGATCGGGTGATGCCCGTCCGTCAGCCGGTCGAAATGGTGGATCGCGCCGGAGAGCGCGGCTGCCGCCGAGCCGGTGGCCGGATCTTCGACGATGCCCATGCCGCTTGCGAACATGCGTGCATGGAACTTTGCCACGTGGTTGATTCCACCGCGGCAATAGACATAGGCCGAGGCAAGCGCGCCATCGACGAAGGGCACGATCTTTTCCCAGAGCTGCGGATCGAATTCCACCCGCTGCGTGGCTCCGACATCGTGCACCGGAATGAGCAGGAAGGGAACGCCGGCGCTCCAGACCGACGGGACGTGATTTTCGAAGCCGATCTCGGTCACCTTCAGCGATAGCGCGTCGGCGATGCCGAGCTTGTCGAGCGGCATGATGGCCGGCTGCGATTTGCGCGGCAGGTCGAATTCGGCAAAGCTCGCCTCCCCCTCTCTCAGCCGCACGGCGCAGCGCACCGGCCCGACATTTTCCTCGAGCACCGAGACGAGATCGCGCGTCGCAGCACCATGCGCCCGTTCGGCCAGCGCCACCGCCGTGCCGACCGTCGGATGGCCGGCAAAGGGCAGTTCGCGCCCCGGCGTGAATATCCTCAGACGCGCCGCGTAGGCGGGATTGGTCGAAGGCTGCACGAAAACCGTCTCGGAGAGATTGATCTCCCGGGTGATCGCCTGCATCGCCTCGTCGCTGAGATCGTCTCCGTCGAAGATCACCGCCAGCGGATTGCCCGCAAGCTTTCGATCGGTGAACACGTCATAGACGCTGTAGCTTCGCGCCACATCGGCCTCCTTGAATCGTCATCGCGCCGCCAACCTGCCCGACCACGCGAGCGAGTGCAAGGCGCTAAAACGCGTCACGTCAACCGGATTCACACGACGCGCTTTCGATCGTTACGTGATGCGTGTCGTTATCCCGAAACGCTACATGGCTTTGGGCGGCATAGATCAACTCCGCTCGGCCTTACCGAAATACCACTCGATCACAGGCAACATGGCGATGTTATAGGCATGGGCGGAGGGATCAGCCGAGCGGATCGCCACCGCGCCCGCGATCTCCTGGTCCTCGGCGACGAGCATATGCCGCTCGATCCGCTCGATCATCTCGTCCGCCGTCATGTCGAAGCGGAATAGCCGCAGCAGCGTCACCGTGCGCTTGTTATGAGTGGCGAACAGCCCCTCGCCCGCGACGGATTCGGCAAGATCGAGCCCGGTCTCCTCATGGACTTCGCGGCGCATGTTCGCCTCGATGTCGCAACGCCCGTCGACGACATCCTCCGGCTCTAGCGAGCCGGCGGCGAAATAGACCTGGCCGGGATTGGCGGTATGGGCGCCCATGCGGATCGCCACCAGTGCGCCGTCGGAAGTTTCGAGCACCGGATAGGCAAAGATATGAATGCCGCCCTGACGCCGCGGCTGTCGGCGCCACCACATGAAGGCGGAAAAGGGAATGACGTGGCCCTCGCCGGCAATCCCGTCTTCACCGAGCGATACCAACCGCTGGAACACCATGCGCCCGTCGAACAGCGCCGGATTGGTAGCAGTCTCCCTGACCCAGTTCTCCCGGATCGCCGCTTCTTCGGCGGCGACGAAGGGATGGAGACCGGGCAGAATGCGCAGATCCACGCCGGCAATCGGGAAGACCGTGGCCTCCGGCGGCCAGCCGGCGAAATCATCGGAAAAATTGATGTTGGTGAAATTCGCGTTCAAATTTGCATTCATGGGAGATCCAGTGTCATGACGACGGGGCAGTGATCGGACGCCTTCGGCCTGTCCCAGCCGGTGCGCGGATAACGCTCCACCTCCTGCCCGGGCGGGAAGATGGTGCGGTAGGGCTGGCCGCTGCGGATGATTTCGGGCAGGCGGCCGGCATTATGGGCGGCAAGTGCTGGCGAAAGCCAGAGATAGTCGAGTTGGCACAGCCACTGCTCCTGTGGCCCGCGCGCGTGATAGAGCGTCCAGCGGTCGAGGAGTTCGCGGCGGCGCACGACATTTTCGGCAAAGCCGTCGCTGCTGAAAACGTCGAGCGCGCTTTCGGTCTCGTTCTGATGTTCGAAGCGATAGCCAGTACCCCGGCGGCCGATGACATCTACACGCTCCTGATAATCGTTCATGTCTCCGCAGATGGCGAAGCTCTTCGTGCCGGCTTGCTCCGCACCGAAGCGATCCTCGATGATGCGGCGTACGGCGCGCGCCTCGGCGCGGCGGATCGGCATGGTCGATTGCCGCCCGTCCAACCCGTCGCGCGGATTGCCCATCGACTTGAAATGCACGACGTAGAGCGAAAATGGCCGGCCGCCGATCAGAAGGTCGAGCTCCAGGCAGTCGCGCTTGAAGATCTTGTCGTCGATGCGGTTGGTGAGCGCCAGCTCCTCATTGAAGAGATCGAGATCGCGATAGGTCGTCATCGCATGGCTTCTGATATCCCTGAGCTCGATCTTCTGGCCATCGCGCGTTTCCTGGCGCATCAGGACGGCAACATCGATGCCGCGGCTGTCATTGCCCTCGACCAGGTATTTCTGCCGGTAGCCGTTACCGACCATGCGGAAGAGATAGCCGTATTCGAAGGCCTGAAGGGCAGCCATGTTGTCGATTTCCTGCAGGCAGAGGATATCGGCGTCAGCGTCGGCGATCGCAAGGGCCGACATCTGCCGCGTGTCGTCGGTCGCGGCAATCACCCGCGCCTGCTCGAGCTGCTGGTACACACCCTCGCTCGACACTTGGAAAAGCTTGATGACGCGGTCCTGGCGCAGCTGGTTTCGGAAGCCGGTGAAATCGAAACGGGTGAGAAGATTTTCGACATTGAAGGTGGCGAGACGAAGCGACATGGGAAGGATCCGGTTGCGGGCAGTACCTTATCCGGCAATAGCCGCGGGGAAAGATGGCAGGGTCAAGAAATGTGCGAATAATCACTCCTCTTGGAGCCCCAGAGGCGATTGCCTGTGACTTAGGCGGCAGACATTCCGCCGCAAGCCTCGGATAGTTCTACTCAGAGGATAATCGCCGTTCCGGCGTGGGGGCATTTCATGAAGCGGGTTCTTGCATCGTTTGCGGTTCTGACGTCCCTCGCCGGCGCGGCCCTTGCCGACACCTATGGCGCCATCGCCTACTCGCCGTCGACCAGCGCCATCGGCTGGTCCTATGCTCATGCCAACCGCGGCGACGCCGAAACCGTTGCCCGGCGCAACTGCGACAGCAGCGCCAACGATTGTCGCATCGCTATCTGGTTCCGAAACGGCTGTGGCGCGGTGGCCGTCGGCCATCGCAGCGGCTGGGGCTCCGGCTGGGGTTATGATGGCCGCGAGGCCCAGCGCCAGGCGATCCGCAGCTGCAGAAAGCAAACCGGCAGCTGCCACGTCATCCGCTGGCAATGTTCCGGCAGCGAATGATACGGCTAAACCACAAGGCGATGCATGCCGGCGAACTGGCAATCGAAATTCCAGTTTTAAGCGCTTTTTAAGCGGGCGGCTTCTTCATCTCGGACAAGGCTGTTTTCTCGACGCCGGAAAACCGGACCGACCGACCGACAGGCCGAATGAGGCAAAAGGCTTGACGAAGACCCGCCGTTTACCCGGGCAAGCCCGGAGGCGAGACGATCAAGCGAACCGACTGCCTAGACGCATTACTTAACGGCGTTGGCTTCAGATCCCGCCGGGCGGGCTTGAGGTGGCGCCATCGTGAGGTTGGCTATGCCCACCATCAGAACTGCTCGACGAACTCCCGTTGCTCGAACCGCCATGTAATTCACTTGGCCTAAATGTTCGGGTTTTCCATCCGTCGCCCCGTTTCTGCCGCTCTAAAGATGGGCATCCCTGAAGAACGCTCGCGGCACTTAAAAGAACAGCTGAAAGCACGAAAACGGATCGGATACGCCTTACTTGAATTGGCATGCGAGTATGGTCCCTCAATAAATGACTGTCGCGCGGGCTTTACTTGACCCATCGCGCGCGTAGTAATTTAGCCGTTTGCTTCCATCACGGATTACTAGACCGAAGCTATTCAACTTTTTGGCGATTCGAAAGAAGGCACCGGCGACTTCAACCTCATATCGTCGGGCTTCGATTGGTGTCACCGTAGAAGTCTAGCCCCGCCTTCATCAAAGCCGCCACCCGGCGCGGATGACGACGCAAACCACTTCACCTGGCACGACAGCCACGCGACTGAAGGCGCGCAGCGTCTGGCCGTTGCCGAGCGTGAGTTTCACAGCATAACGCTCGCCCTCGAAAAGCACGGATTCGACAGTTGCCGGAGCCCCCTCGCCGCCGATGACCACATCCTCCGGCCGCACAAGGATATCGGCGTCATCCGTATTGGCAGCATGAAGCGCATCCTGCAGCTCGTCCCATTCCAGATGGCGTTCACGGCCCATGAGCGGCAGCGTGAGAATGGCCCCTCGCCCGATGAGCCCGCCAACGATGCGTCCTTCCGGCCGTGCATAGATCTCGGCGGGAGCCGCCACCTGCAGCAGCCGGCCCTCCGACATGACCGCAACGTCGGTCGCGAGCGCCATCGCCTCGCTCTGGTCGTGAGTGACGTAGATCATCGTCGCGCCCGAGCGCTGGTGGAACTCGCGAAAAGTCTCCTCCATCTCCTGTTTCAGGTGCCGGTCGAGATTGGCAAGCGGCTCGTCGAGCAGCACGACGTCGGGCGATGTCACCAGGCAGCGGGCGAGCGCCACGCGCTGGCGCTGGCCGCCGGAAAGATCGGCCGGACGCCGTTCGGCGTAGTCGGCGAGCCGGACGGTGCCGAGCGCGTCGCGCACCTTCGCCCGGTAGGCCTCGCCCGAGATGCCACGCACTTTGAGAGGATAGCCGACATTGTCGGCAACACTCATATGTGGCCACAGCGCGTAGGACTGAAAGACCATCGCCATGTTGCGCTTTTCCGGCGGCAGCGACTGCGCCGCATCGGCAAGCAATCTCTCGCCGAGATGGATCGAGCCGTCGCTCGGCGTCTCGAAACCGGCGATCATCCGCAGCACTGTCGTCTTGCCGCAACCGGAAGGCCCGAGCAACGCCAGGAAGCCGCCCTCGCGCACATCGAGCGAAAAACCGCTGACTGCGGCGCGCCCGGTGCCGAAGTCCTTGCCGAGCTGGTTGAGGATCAGCCTCGCCATGGGATCACTCCTTTCGGCAGTCGTTTCGCCAGAAGTTCGAGCAGCAGCATCAGCACGACGACCATGAGCACGACGAGCACCGAGAGTGCCGAAGCAAGGTCCGAGCTGCCGCTATCATCGAGATTGTAGATGGCGACGCCGAGCGTCTGGGTGCCGGCCGACCAGAGCAGCGCCGAGATCGTCAGCTCGTTGCAGGCAATCAGAAAGACTAGAATAACGGAGGCGCCGGCGGCCGGCGCAATCAGCGGCACGATGATATCGGCAAGCCGGCGGAAAAAGCCGGCGCCGGAAAGCCGTGCGGCCTCCTCCAGCGCTGGATCGAGCTGGTGGAAGGCGCTGACCACAGGTTTCAGGCTGACGGCGAAGAACGAGGAGAAATAGGCGATCAGGATGATCCAGATCGTGCCATAGAGCGACACGTGGAAGATCGGGATCGGTGCTGCGAACACCAGGATGAAGCAGACTGCCATGACGATGCCGGGCAGCGAATAGGGTATCTCGATCAGGCTGGAGATGATGCGGGAAGCCGCATCCTTGCGCCGCGTCAGCGTGTAGGCTGCGAGCACCGTCACCACAAGGAGACAAAGCGCGGTCGCGCCGGCGAGCGACAGCGAGTTGATAAAGGCGGTGCGCGTCACCGCCTGCCGGAACAGGATCTCCTCAAAGGCATGCAGCGACATCGTCTTGAAAGTGAGCGGCACGCCATAGGCCGGCACCAGCGCGCCGGCGACAAGCGCGAAGAAGGGTGCTGCCAGCATGAAGAACAGGATCGCCCAGACGAGCGGTGTGAAAACAAGGCGCCAGGTGCTGAGCTCGAAGGCCGCGCTCGCCCCGGATAGCCCGATGACGCGGTAGTCGCGGCCGCGCAACGCCCGGTCCTGGATCATCAGCCCGACGACCGAGATGATGGCGATGATCGCCGAGAGCACGGCGACATCACCGAAGGTGCGGCTGGTGAAAGCGGAGAACTTGGTGAAGATCAACGTCGGCAGCGTGAAGATCGAGGCCGGAATGCCGAGAATGGCGGGAATACCGAAATTGCCTGTGCAGGAAACGAAGGAAATCGCCGCACCCGCAATGATACCGGGCAGCGACAGCGGCAGGATGATATCGCGGAACACCCGCAAGCTGGAGGCGCCGGAAAGCCGTGCGGCCTCGACGCCGTCGCGCGGCAGCGTCATCAGCCCGGCCCGAAGCGCCAGATAGACCAGCGGCGCATGCTGCACGCCATAGAGCAGCGCAATGCCGCCCACCGAATAGAGCGGCTGCGGCGAGCCGAGTGGCGGGGCGATATGCAGCGCCTTCAACAGCGGGCTGGAGGGGCCTGACATCTGCACCCAGGCAAGCGCCGTCACCTGCGGCGGGATCATCATCGGCAGCACAAAGAAGAAGCTGAGCGGCCCCTTGGCGCGGATATCGGTCAGCGTCAGCAGGAAGGCAAAGAGGCAGCCGATGACGAGCGAGATGATCGTGCCCAGAATGGCGGTGACGACGGTGTAATAGGTCGCCGACCAGAGCGAGGTTTCGCCGAGAACCGTCATCACGCCGCCATCAGCAAAGGCCGCTATTCCGACCATGGCAAGGCGGGCGAGCGGCAGCACGCTGAGGATCAGGACGATGATGACGACAAAAGGAAACAGCCAGGCGGGCTGGCTGTTTCCGGTTTTGATGTATCCGTGCATGAAAGGATCAGTTCGAGCCGTAGATGCCCGAGAAGGTCTTGAGATCCTGATCGGTATTATTCAATGCTTCGGCCGCCTTGATCGGCAGGACCTTGATGGTGTCGCGCGCCGGAAAGCCTTCCGGCAGCTTCATGCCGTTGCGGGCCGGGATGTAGCCGAGCTTCAGGAAGCCTTCCTGGCCCTTTTCGGAGAGCACGTAATCGACGAACTTCTTGGCGGCATCGGCATTTTTGCTGCTGGCGAGGATGCCGACCGGCTCGGTGACGGCCGAAACGCCTTCGCTCAGGAAGACGAATTCGACGGGAGCGCCCTTGGCCTTCTCGCGGATCGGCAGGTAATCGACAACCATGCCATAAGCCTTTTCGCCCGAGGCGACGGACTTCAGCACGGCGCCGTTGCCGCCGGCAGCAATCGCGCCGTTTTCCGCAAGCGACTTGTAGAAGTCCCAGCCGAGGCCGGGAACGGCGGCCAGCGTCTGGGCATGGATGAGGGCCGCACCCGAGGCAAGCGGGCTCGGCATGGTGACGAGGCCCTTGGCCTCCGGCTTCGTCAGGTCCTTCCAGCTCGTCGGCTTCATCGCAGCCGAGGTATTGTACATGATGCCGGTGGTGATCAGTTTGGTGGAATAGTAATAGCCTTCGGCGTCATAGAGGGCGGCGTCATACTGGGCGGCTTCCGGAGACTTGTAGGCCAGGAGCTTGCCGTCTTCCTTGAGGCGCTCCAGCGTCACCACGTCGGCAATCAGCAGAACGTCGGCAACCGGGTTGCCGGCCTGGATCTCGGCCTGGAGTTTCGCCATGATCTTCGGCGTGCCGTCGCGCACCCAGTCGACCTTGATATCGGGATTGGCGGCCATGAAGCCGTCGACCGTCGCCTGCGCATCCTCGTTCGGCTGGCTGGTGTAGAGAACGAGGTTTGCGGCCGAAGCCGGAATGGCAAAGAGGCTCGCTGCGACAAGTGCTGCGGCAGAAACGATCGTTTTCATGGGAGGATCCTCGATTTCGATACCCCTCCCTTATTAGGGGTCGTTGACAGAGATGTGACAGGGCACGGCGGTTGGTCCACGCCCTGCGCCACAGCTTTCCCATCGACCAGTCGTGACCTCGCCACGCTCGCCTCGATCAGTTCACTGAGGATCAACTGCAGCAGATGGTTGACCAGCGGGGCCTGCCCCGCCGATACGTCGCGCAGGCAGAGCCGGTCATGGCCCGCGGACAAAACCTCCGCGGCGGCCGGCCACGGCGCTCACGCGCCTGGGCCCCTCGGATCGAGTACTACTTTGCAGCTTCTTCGATCAGTTCAGCCACCTTCTCGGGATGCGACACCATCACGACGTGGGAGGCGCCATCGACCACCACGGTCCGCTTGGAGCCTGCCCGCTCGGCCATAAAGCCAAGGGCTGCGGCCGGGATGTTCTTGTCGCCGGTGCCGTAGACAAACCACGACGGCAGCTTCTTCCAGGCGGGCTCGCCGGATTTTTCGGTCAGGGCAGCCTCGGTGACCGGACGTTGGGCAGCCGCCATCAAGGCCGCCTGTTCGGCCGGCACGTCGCTGGCGAACTGATCATGGAACTTGGCCTGATCGATATAGAGATCGACACCGCCGGCGCTGAGCTTCACCGGGGCCGCAAGCGCTCCGCTCAGCGTACCGCCCGGAAACTTGCCGGCGAGATCTGCGACCGATTCTCCGGCATCCGGCGCGAAGGCCGCGACATAGACCAGCGACCTGACGTTGTCGTGGCCGTTGGCCGCGGTCGAAATGACCTGGCCGCCATAGGAGTGACCGACAAGGACCACAGGGCCGGCGATGCTGCCAACCACGTCGGAGACATAGGCAGCGTCGTTAGAAACGCTGCGCAGCGGATTGGCGGCTGCCACGACAGAAAAACCGTCCTTGCGCAGGATTTCGACGACGCCGTTCCAGCTGGATGAATCGGCAAAGGCGCCATGGACGAGGACAACGGTCGGCTTGGCCGGTTGGGCAACGGCAGCACCGGAAAGAAGAGCCCCCGCCAGGGCGACGGCAGCAGCAAACTTGAACATTGGTCATTTCCTTTCATCGGTTGAGTTTCAAAGGAGCAATTGGGAGCCACAAGGGAATTCCCCTGCTTGCGCATCTATTGACGCAGCAAGCCTCTGCAGCTTTCCGTGTTGGGTTTATATTTTGTCAGCGATTTCTTTGTGCGCGATCTAAATAGGTGGTCTCGTCTGCCGAGTCAATAGCTTGCAAACAGATCGCGCACAAATTATATTGAGATCAAGGAGAGCGTGATGAAAGACACCACATCAAATGATCTCATTGACGTGCCCAAGATCGATGAAATGCTTTGCTTTTCGATCTATTCGGCAAGCCACGCCTTTAACCAGCTTTACCGTCCCCTGCTCGACGAACTGGAACTTACCTATCCGCAATTCCTTGTCATGACCGCCTTGTGGGCGCGCGACGACCGCACGGTGAAGGATCTCGGCGAGACGCTTTTTCTCGACTCCAGCACCCTCACTCCGCTGCTAAAGCGGCTGGAAAATGTCGGTCTCGTCACCCGCAACCGAAATCCTGCCGATGAGCGCCAGGTGCTCTTGCGCCTGACGGAGAAGGGACTGGCCCTCAAGAGCCGTGCCTCCCATGTGTTCGACTGCATCGGCAAGGCTGTCGGTCTCGACGCCCAGGCTGTCAGCAAGATTCGGGACACAATCGCTTCGCTTCGCGACAATATTCACAAGAAGGACAAACACGAGAGCTGACGTGGCCTCCACCACGTCGACGCTGCGCCAAGACAATTTCCGTCGACAAGCCGATGACATATTGTACGATCTGCCGCTCGGCTCGGGTCGGCCATAGCCGCCGCATGGCCGGAAGATGCCGGCGCTCAGAATCTTGCCTAAGCCTCACGCAGCCGTGAACGCGCACCCATTGCCATCTCGGAGCGTTGAGGTACGTCAGTCTTGTTTAAAGGGAGGAGCTTCAATGGAATATCGTTTGCTCGGCCGTTCCGGCCTGAAGATTTCGACTTTGACCATGGGCACGATGACCTTCGGCGGCGTCGGTTGGGCGAAGATGGTCGGCGATCTCGGCGTCTCCGAGGCGAAAAAGATGATCGATATGTGCATCGATGCCGGCATCAACCTGATCGACACCGCCAACGCCTATTCATCAGGCGAATGCGAAAACATCATCGGTGACGTGCTCTCCGGCAAGCGGCCGCAGGGCGTGCTGCTCGCCACCAAGGCCCGCTTCAGCATGGGCGACGGCCCGAACGACCAGGGCCTGTCGCGCTACCACCTGATCCGCGAATGCGAGGCGAGCCTCAAGCGTCTGAAGACCGATGTCATCGACCTCTACCAGGTGCATGAATGGGACGGCCAGACGCCGCTGGAAGAGACGATGGAAGCCCTCGACACACTGATCAGGCAGGGCAAGGTGCGTTACGTCGGCTGCTCGAATTATTCCGGCTGGCACATCATGAAGGCGCTTGGGCTCGCCAACGAGCACAGGTACCAGCGCTTCGTCAGCCAGCAGATCCACTATACGCTGGAAGCCCGCGACGCCGAATACGAGTTGCTGCCGATCTCGATCGATCAGGGCCTCGGCGTGCTGGTCTGGAGCCCACTCGCCGGCGGCCTGCTCTCCGGCAAGCATCGCCGCAACCAGGCGGCCCCCGAAGGCACACGCCAGTTCGCCGGCTGGACCGAACCGCCGATCCGCGATGAGAACCGCCTTTGGAACATCGTCGAGACATTGGTCGCAATCGGCGACGAGCGCGGCGTTTCGGCGGCACAGGTGGCGCTCGCCTGGCTGATCGGCCGCAAGGCGGTGACCTCGGTCATCATCGGCGGCCGCACCGAAGCCCAGTTCCGCGACAACATCGCCGCCGCCGAGCTGAAACTCACGGACGCGGAACGCAAGCGCCTCGACGCGGTCAGCCTGCCGCCGGTGATCTATCCTTATTGGCACCAGCTGAACACGGTTAGCGACAGGCTTGGTGAAGCCGATCGCGAGCTTTTCGGTCCGCATCTCCAGCAATAGGCGATAGCGGATCAAGCATTGCACGGCGGAAGACAAAGCATGTCGCGCAAAAGTGTGCAGCGGTTTTGCGACCACGACATGCTCAAATCAAAGACCTAAAGTGTGGCAGGCGAATCTGAAGGATCGCGTCATACTTTAGCCGTCACAAAAGATGCACTTTCGCCGTGTTACCGTAAGATCCCGCCACCCCCGCGAGGTTCTCCATGCTGAAGAATTACAAGGTCCTGAAGGGTACGGCGAGCGCACTCGCCCTCGACGACGACAACGATCCCCATATCGAGATCCGCATCGAGGCGAACGGCGTCAGCTACCGCATCGCGCTCAACGTCCGCTCCAAGGAATCGCCGCACGACCTGCTCTACGCCAATATCGTCGATTTCAAGCACCCGGCGTTGACGGAGGCGCTCGAAGCCCTGCCGATGGGCCTGACCGATATCCGCAAGGAACGGCCGGAGCTTGCGATCGACTATGTCCGCGGCGGACTGATCGAACGCGAGGACATGAATGTCGCGCCCTTCCAGCTATCCGGCCCGAAGAACGACCTGCGCGATTTCATCGAGCCGATCGTCCAGGAGGGCATTGCCGATTCCGACGTGCATTTCTACGCCTTCGGCGAGGCCTGGGGGCCCGAGAACAACAAGCCGGACCAATATTTCGACTTCGAACCGGGCAACGGTATCCACGACATTCACATGAACCAGGGCGACGGCGGCAGCTTCAAGGCCACCAACGGGCCGAACCAGGACGGCGCGCTGCTCGTCCATTTCAACGATACCGACGAATGGGCGGCGATCTTCCTCTGCTTTCAGTCGCAGAACTGGAACACCGATGCGACGACCGGCCATCCGGTTTCCGACAGCCGTGGCGGCCAGGGCCGCGGCGAAGGCACACGCCGGCCGCAGCCGATCGTCGCCTCGTCGCTGCGTATCGTCGCCGCGCTGATCAACCCGGTCAACGGCGAAGGCGGCACCGAGGCCGAAACGGTGACGATCATCAACCGCTCCGACATGGAGGCATCGCTCGAAGGCTGGAAGCTGGAGGACGAAAACGGCAGGACCCAGACGCTGTCGGGATCGCTTAGCGCAGGCGAGCTGCGCACCATAGCGCTCGATGCCGCAGCCGGCGGCCCGCAGCTTGCCAATCGGGGCGGTGACATCATCCTGCGCAATGCCGACGGTGCTGTTGCCGATCGGGTCGGCTACGGCAAGAGCGAGACGGCGAACGAAGGCTGGACGACGATCTTCTGATCGGCGCTCTGCCCCTGATCCGTCGGCCGGGCGGCTGGAATCAGCTGCCGATTTCGGCCGAGATCAGTGCGCTCAGGCGGCCGATGCCATCCTCGATCATCTGCTCGTTGGCGCAGGAGAAGCTGACGCGGAAGGTGTTGGCGCCGGAACCATCGGCGAAGAACGCCTTGCCGGGCACGAAGGCGACCTTGGCGGTTTCGAGCGATTTCGCCAGCAGCTTGGCGCCGTCCATGCCCTCCGGCAGCGTGATCCAGATGAACATGCCGCCTTCCGGCTTCGTCCAACTGGTGCCTTCAGGCATGTATTTATCGAGGGCTGTCAGCATGCAGTCGCGACGTTGGCTGTAGGCGGCCTTGATCTTGGCGACCTGCGCGTCAAAGCCGCGCTCGGCGACATCTGATATCGCCATCTGGTTGATCGTCGAAGAATGCAGGTCGGCCGCCTGCTTCATCAGCACCAGCTTGCGGATGACGGGCGCATTGGCGACGATGAAGCCGACGCGAAGGCCGGGCGCCAGTGTCTTCGAAAAGCTGCCGCAATAGATTGTGCGCGTATCGTTGATTTGGCCCTTCTCGGCGATCTCGAGCGCCAGGATCGGCGGGATCGGATCGCCGTCGTAACGCAGCGACTGGTAGGCCGCATCCTCGATGACGGCGATGTCGAGATCTTCCGCCAGTGCCAGCACCTTCTTGCGGCCATCGAGATCGACGGTCTCGCCGGTCGGATTGGAGAAGTCGGTGGAGAGATAGGCGAACTTCACCTTGCCGCCGGCAGCGGAAGCGGCAGCGCGGTAAGACTCGGGCGTCCGGTTGCCGTTCGGCGTCAGTTGGTCGTAGGCCGGTTCATAGGCGTTGAAGGCCTGCAGCGCACCGAGATAGGTCGGCCATGTCACGAGCGCGGTGTCATCAGGCGACAGGAAGAGCTTGCCGAGATAATCGAGGCCCTGCTGCGAACCGGACACGATGAAAACGTTATCGAGTTCGCAGGGGATGCCGAGAGCCGCCATCTGCCCGACCAGCCATTCGCGCAGCGGCTTGTAGCCTTCGCTGACCGAATATTGCAGCGCCGAATTGACGGCGGCGCCGTCGAAGATATCGGCATAGGCCTGCTTGAATTCCTGGTCCGGAAACAGCGTCGGATCCGGAATGCCGCCGGCAAAGGAGATGATGTCGGGCCGGTCGAGAAGCTTCAAGAGCTCGCGGATCTCGGATGCGCGCATGCGCGACGAGCGCGACGCAAACATGGTGTCCCAGTTCAGCATGGGGTTTCCTCGTATTTTTCTATTCCCCCAGCAGACCATGTCGGAGAATTTATGTCAATAATACTGACCTATTTTCTTGTCCCTGTGACAAGAAAGCGATTATTCCTCTGATCGATACCGAAACCGCCTGATTCAGGCCTTTCCAAGACCAGCCCGGCGGCAGTAGTGTCCCCGCCACTATTCAATGTACTATCAAGGTGCCAGCAATGACCGCGACGACGACCTCTCCTGAAATCAAGATCGAATTGCACAAGTCTCCCGTCTCCGACGCCGACCGCATCCAGGCACTGGAGACGCCCGGCTTCGGTAAGGTCTTCACGGATCATATGGTCCTGGCACGATGGACTGCCGACAAGGGCTGGCACGATGCGAAGGTTACGCCGAGGCGTCCTCTGGAGCTCGATCCTGCAAGCGCCGTGCTGCACTATGCTCAGGAAATTTTCGAAGGCATGAAAGCCTACAAGGCAGACGATGGCCGGATTCTGCTCTTTCGGCCCGAAGAGAATGCCCGCCGCTTCGCGCAGTCGGCGACCCGCATGGCAATGCCTCCTGTGCCCGAAGAACTCTTCCTGAAGGCGGTCGAAGAACTGGTCCGCGTTGACAAGGCCTGGATTCCATCCGGCGACGCCAGTCTCTACCTTCGCCCCTTCATGTTCGCCAACGAGGCGTTCCTGGGCGTTCGTCCCGCTCAGGAATATGTCTTCTGCATCATCGCCTCTCCGGTCGGCGCCTACTTCAAAGGCGGGGCGAAGGCGGTCTCCCTATGGGTCGAGACCGAATACACCCGTGCTGCCGCCGGCGGCACCGGCGCTGCAAAATGCGGCGGAAACTACGCAGCCAGCCTCGTGGCGCAAGCCGAGGCGGCGAAAAAGGATTGCGATCAGGTCGTCTTCCTGGACGCAGCAGAGCATCGCTGGGTCGAGGAACTCGGCGGCATGAACGTCTTCTTCGTCATGAACGACGGATCGGTGGTGACCCCGCCTCTTGGCGGCACGATCCTGCCGGGTATCACCCGTGCTTCGGTGATCGTGCTCGCTGGAGAAAAGGGCTTGCGCGTCGAGCAGCGTCCCTACTCCTTCGCGGAATGGCAGCAAGACGCAACCAGCGGCAAGCTCGTCGAAGCCTTCGCTTGCGGCACTGCCGCGGTCCTGGCGGGCATCGGCCTGGTTCGACATACCGGCGGCGAGTTTCTGGTCGGAGACGGACAGACCGGCAAGTTGACCAGCGAACTGCGCCAGCAGCTCGTCAGTCTGCAGAAAGGCGTAACGAACGATGAGCGCGGCTGGACGCGCCTTATCCCGGCCTGAACTCCGGACCTTCCAAGCGAATGGCGGCGTTAACACCGACATGGTGGGGGCGCCGCTTTCCGCCTCGCCAGGAAAAGCCGTCGGGCTGGCGATCTATTCCGCCCTGGAGTTCGTTTCAATCTGCACGATACGATGTTCTTCGAGCCGACAGCCATTAAGCAATCCGCGGATCTCTTTCGAAACCGGGCGTCGCCCGGTTTTTTTGTGGCCGAGTCAGCCGGAAAGACCATCGTCAACGTCCCATTTGGCGACCGAAATAGCGCCAACGCCAAAAACGGTTCGCCATTGACCGACGCCAAGTGAATTCTTACTATCTCCTAATCGATAGAGGAAAGGTAAGAATGGCAACCGCAACCCTCTCTACAAAATTCCAGATCTCCATTCCCAAGGAAGTGCGCGAACAACAGCACTGGTCGGCGGGACAGGAATTCGTGTTCATACCCAAAGGCAAAGGCGTTTTGCTGATGCCCGTCCCGACGCTTGCCGATCTTCGCGGCCTCGCCGAAGGCGCAGACAACAAAAACTACCGCGACCGGAACGACCGTTTCTGATGCGCGTGATCGACAGCTCCGCATGGATAGGATGGCTGACGAAAAGTGCTGCCGGAACCAAGCTGCAGGCCGAAATCCCGGAACGCGATCAATGCATCGTTCCGACGATCGTGCAGCTTGAGCTTTCCAAATGGCTGGCACGCGAAAAGGACGAGGAAGCCGTCGACAGCTTCATCGCTTACACCGCGACATGCATGGTTGTTTCTCTCGACACGACGCTTGCTCGCCGTGCTGCCGAAATATCGGCAGCCCATAAACTAGCCACCGCCGATGCGATCATTTATGCGACCGCGGAGCGCCACGATGCCGACATCCTGACCTGCGATGCCCATTTTAAGGATCTCAAACGCGTCATCTATATCGATAAAAAAGACTGATCCGCATGTGACCCAAGCCCTCGACGGCGCGGCACAACGCTTCTATCACAAACTGGGAAATGATAATCTGGCATCTGGAATGGCTGAAAACCGGCATGTGCAGGCGGCACCGAATCCAATGGCGAAAATGACGATCTCGCTTCCGGATAATCTGGCGGAATACGTCGAAAACCGTGTCGCAAGCGGCAGATACAGCAGTGCCGGCGCATTCCTGGCGGAGCTTATTCTGAAGGATCAGCTCCACCACAAGCTTGACGACGAAGAACTGCGCAACATCCTGAGGCAGGCTGAGGAAAGCGGCCCGAGCGGTCGACGCATTCCCGACATCCTGTCGGAAACGAAGGCAAAGCTGCGTGACAACAACCTATAGGCTAACCCGAGCCGCAGACTCCGTGCTATCAGGCATCGACGAATATGCTTGCCTCAATTTCGGCGAGGCGCAGGCGGACGCCTATCTTCTCGACTGGGACAGGATTTTCGTGCTTCTTTCGCACGCTCCCTCGATGGGAGAAGAGTGCGACGAACTCGGCGCCGGCCTTCGCCGCCTCCTCCACATGCGCCACGTCGCCTTCTACCGGGTGGCATCGGAAGGGATTGTCGTCATTGACATCATCGACGCCGACCGGCTCCCCGAAAGACATCTTCAATCCAACCGACGCCCACGATCGGCCGAACAGCATGCCTCTTGATTGCACCTCCGCCTTCTATGAGGAAAATGCCGAGACATACGCCAAGCGGGCGCGCAGCCTGCCGAAGCAGCAGGTCGATGCCTTCCTCGCCGGGCTTGTGCCGGGTGCGGCAATCCTCGAACTCGGCTGCGGCGGCGGACAGGACAGCACCTACATGCTGGCGCAGGGTTTCGACGTGACGCCGACGGATGGCTCGACCGAGCTTGCGAGACAGGCGGAAGTGCTGATCGGCCGGCCGGTCAGGGTCATGTTGTTTCAAGAACTCGACGCCGACAGCGCCTTCGACGGCGTCTGGGCGCAGGCAAGCCTTCTCCACGTCCCGAGGCCAGAGCTGCCCGATGTCTTCGCCCGCATCCGGCGCGCCCTGAGGACAGGCGGCATCATTCATGCGACCTTCAAGGCAGGCGATGTGGAAGGCCATGACGGCTTCGGGCGTTATTACAACTATCCCTCCGCCGAATGGCTTTCGGAGCTTTTAACGAAAGGCGGCTGGCGGAATATCGCCATTAGCGAAAGCGACGGCGGCGGCTATGACGGCAAGCCGACCCGCTGGCTGATCGTCGGCGCAGAACGGTAAAGGCCGGAGCTTTCGCCCCGGCGGTGCAGCACGCCTATTTTCTCACTCCGGCGCCTCAACGCGAGAAGGCAAACGCCGCAATTCTCTCATTTCATCGAGCAAGCGATCGACAATCCAGTGCCGCTGAGGCGGTATCGCATCAATCAGTTCGATAAACCCATTCTCAATGACATCACCCTTGAGCCACTCAAGGACGAGATGGCGCTTCTCCGGCGCGACGTCCTGCCAGAAGCAGCTGCCCCTGTAGAGGCTTTTAAGATCGGCGGTGGCGAGCTGAATGAAAGCATTGGGTGTCGGCTGCTTCACCCAAAGACTGAGGCATGCCTCGAACTGAAGATCGAGCTTTGCCATCGCCATTATCCAATCCCAAGCCGACGCATCGAAATCGGGATCCTGCAGCCTTTTGAAAGCCCAGGCCGAATAGACAAAATTCGCGACTGCTGTCTGCTCAGGTATCGGCCAATGCTGCCAGTCGCACAATAAAAGCTTGGAAGCAATGATCGGCGGCTCGAAACCATACGCGGAAGGGCTGAGGACGGCACAGTGGAGGATACGCGGCAGGAAGTGCTTGAAGTCATCAGCCGAACCAACTGTCGTTATCGCGCTTGCCGCATACCGACCCAGCTCTGTCGCATCTATCTCCCGCAAAGGCGCCGATTTGAGTGCAGCGAGAATTTTCTCGGCGTCGCGTAAGGGCGAAGCGTCCAGCGAAGATGGGAACGGATATTCCAGAAATGCTGGGTAGAGCGCCCCAAGGCTATCTTCCAGGTCTTGTTTTGCCGACCGCATGATCGCTTCAAACACATCAAATCCGATATAGCAGCTTCGACAACAGACGCACCAATAGCAAAAGAGGCCGGAGTTTTCACTCCGGCCTCCCTGTTTTATTTCACCGGAACCGCTTAGTTGACCGACTTGTCGACCAGCTTGTTCTTGCCGATCCAGGGCATCATGCCGCGCAGCTTGGCGCCGACTTCTTCGATCGGGTGGCTGTCGTTCAGGCGGCGGATGCCCTTGAAGCGCGAGCCGCCGGCGCGGTATTCCTGCATCCAATCGGACGTGAACTTGCCGGTCTGGATGTCCTTGAGGACGCGCTTCATCTCGGCCTTGGTCTCGGCAGTGATGATGCGCGGACCGGAGACATATTCGCCCCACTCGGCCGTGTTGGAGATCGAGTAGTTCATGTTGGCGATGCCGCCTTCATAAATCAGGTCGACGATCAGCTTCACTTCGTGCAGGCATTCGAAATAGGCCATTTCAGGCGCGTAACCGGCTTCGGTGAGCGTTTCGAAACCGGCGCGGATGAGCTCGACGAGACCGCCGCAGAGAACGACCTGTTCGCCGAAGAGGTCGGTTTCGCACTCTTCGCGGAAGTTGGTTTCGATGATGCCCGAACGACCGCCGCCGACGCCGCAGGCGTAGGAGAGAGCGAGCTCAAGCGCGTTGCCCGACGGATTCTGGTGAACGGCCACGAGGCAGGGAACGCCGCCGCCCTTCTGGTATTCGCCGCGAACCGTATGGCCCGGGCCCTTCGGCGCGATCATCACGACGTCGACCGAAGCCTTCGCCTCGATGAGGCCAAAGTGGATGTTGAGGCCGTGGGCGAAGGCGATCGCTGCGCCATCGCGGATGTTGCCGGCGATATCGGCCTTGTAGATGTCGGCCTGCAGTTCGTCCGGGGTCGCCATCATCATCAGGTCCGCCCAGGCGGCAGCTTCGGCAACCGTCATGACCTTGAAGCCATCGGCTTCGGCCTTCTTGACGGTCGGCGAACCGGCCTTGAGTGCGATGACGACGTTCTGGGCGCCGCTGTCCTTGAGGTTCAGCGCATGGGCACGGCCCTGCGAACCATAGCCGATGACGGCGACCTTCTTGGCCTTGATGAGGTTGAGATCGGCATCACGATCGTAATAGACGCGCATTTGAAGTTCCTTCCCTTTGCTTGTCTTGTTGACTGTCATTAAAGCGGAATCAGCCGAGAACCGGCATCTCCGCCAGAACCTTGTCCGTGCCGTAGAGCCTGAGGAAGGCGGTCACCGCCCTCTCCGCTTGGCGTGCGGTATCCTTGAGGCCTGGTTCGCCGAGCAGCATGCGCACATGCAGGTCGGAGACAACAAGGCCGTAAAGCGTGTGATAAGCCTCGTCGGCATCGGAAAAACGCAGGAGCCCTGCCCTCTTCCCGGCATCGATCAGCGCCATGGCGCGCCGGTCGATCTGACGGCGGCCGCGCTCAAGCAGCAGCTTGCCGAGTTTCGAGCCGTCGCGGTTGGATTGGCCGATCGCCAGCCGGTTGAGCGCGAGCGAGACGTCGCCGGCGAGCACTTCCAGCAAGTCACGCGCAAAAATGACGACATGGTCGTGCAGGCTCGCCGCCGTCAGCCGCTCGCCGTTGCGTTCGAAGGTGCGCACCTTGCTGGCCTGATAGGCAATCATCGCAGACAGCAGCCCGTCGCGATCACCGAACCACTTGTAGAGGCTCTCCTTCGAGCAATTGGCGGCTCGCGCCACACCCGAGGTCGTCAGCGCCTTCTCGCCGCCATCGACGAGCAACTGCAGCGCCTGCTCCAGAACGGCGTTCTGGCGCGGCGAAAATTCGCTCGGCTCTGCGGTATCGACGGACACGGTCATGGCTCCCATATACGTACCGTACGGTACGGTTCGTGAGGTTTATGCGATAAACCGATCAGGTCGTCAAGAAGCCTGGATAGATTTTTTTTAATACGGGAAACCGCGATGAAACACCAGAATTGGATAGGCGCAAATCCTCGGCGATCGCATAATGTCGCGCTACGCCATTTGCCCGGAGGTTCCGATGTCACGCCTTGCTGCAGCTCTTCTCCTGCTCGGAGCAATCCTCCTTGGCGGCTCAAGCGCTCTCGCGCAGTCCGACAGCGACGTCTATAACCGCATCGAAGAACTGCACGGCGGTGCCGCGGGCTTCGACCGACCGCTGCGCCAGCTTGTCAAAGCGATGCGCTCGGGCGAAGCCCAGACCATCGCCGGCCTTGCCGAATACCCGCTAACGGTCAAGGCCAATGGCGAGAGCTACGACGTCGAGAGCGCTGAGGATTTCATCGACAATTTCGATGATCTCGTGACGCCGGAAACGCGCCGCGCCGTCGGACGCCAGCAATACGAGGATCTATTCGTCAACAGCGACGGCGTCATGCTGGCCGGCGGCGCCGTTTGGATGGGCGCGATCTGCGAGGACAACGCCTGCGAGGCGAGCCATTGGGCGATCATCGCGATCAACAATTGATATTTGTCGGGGGGAAAAGGCAATGAGATACCGGATAGCCGCCGCGGTCATGATCGCAGCACTTGTCGTCGCAGCCAATGCGCGGGCCGCCGAAACGCGCTGCGGCTGGATCGAGAATCCGACGCCCGCCAACTGGTGGCTGGAGGATGCGGAGAACACCTGGACGATCATGACCCAGGGCGACGATGCCGGCGAGGTGGAAGGCATGGAGCTGATCTCCGACATCTCCGAACATGATTATGTCAGAACCAACGGCAATTACGGCTATGCCTGCGCCTGCATGAGTGTGGAGACTGATGGCAAGGACCGCATCACCCGCATCCTCTCCTTCCGTCAGCTAAAGCTCGCCAAATGCCGTGCCGACAAGGCGCTGAAATTCCCCGGCTGACTAGCGCCTCACCCGAAAACCGGATGGCGGCCGCAATCATCACCCAATCGTCCAGAGGCAATCGGTCCACGAAGGGCCCCGACCTATGACGCCCTGGCGCAACCGGTGGGGAACGAGAGAGGCTCTGCCGGCATCACCTTGTCGATTGCGTAAAGCTTTGCGAAACCCGCATCTTCGACCAGCGTCAGCCCCGCCGGCATCAAGGTGCCGACATAGCGGTCGGGGATATCGGCATTGGCGACCAGGACGAAATCGAAACGCCCGCGCCAATCCGACAGATAAGGCGCAAAGTTTCTATATTCCTGCATCATTGCTGGGCATGAAAGCACGCCGATCGACAGCAGATTGCCCTCGGGAACCGCGATCTCCGACCATGGCGGCAGAACGGATAACGGCTGCTTGCCTTTTGCCGTGAAGAGCGTCGGCACGAAAGCATGGGAGAAGGGCACGGCAAGCGTCGGCAGGTGCCGGAAAGTATCCAACCCCCAGGCAAAATGCCGGTTGGAGTGGGCAAGACCGCTCACTGTCTCGGGTTCATGTCCCAGAGGCAGCACGGCTGCACCGGCCGGCACCTTTTTAAGCACAGTCTCGACGGCGGCAACATCCTTCTGTGCCAGCCACCAGTTCCAGCCGATCCAGCCGGTGCGACCGAAGACTGCGAGATTGATGATGAGCGCCAGCAACAGCGCTTGCCGGCGCGTGAGATTGGCAAAGGGGCACATCATCGCCATGGCGACGAGCGCTGTCATGATCGGAAAGCGCCAACTGATCCATCCGGTGCCGAGCATGTGGCGAGGCGAAACACAGGAGAGCAGCAGCAGGCCGCAGGCGGCGACGGCAAGCCCCGCATGCATGCGGATATCGCCCGCGCGGATGGCACGGGTGCAGATGAGGATCAGCGGCAGAACCAGCACGACATCCACCACCGGGACATAGGTCGTGATGGCGGAGAGCAGATTAAGGACGATCAGGACGATGCCGTCGTTCCAGGCAAGGCCGAGGCCGTTGCCGCCGGCGTTGGGCAAAGCCGCCGTATGGAGATAGAGCGCGAGCGGCGGCAGGGGGCAGGCACCGAGCGCCAGCGCCAACCGGCCGCCGAGCCTCATGAGAGCCGCCTTCGATCGCACGATATCGATGCGCCAGGAAAATTCGAGGCCGCAGACGATCGCCATATAGAAGCCAAGTGCGAAGAGATGCATCACCGTCAGCAGCAGCGCGGCGGCGAGCCGCCAGGCAAAAACCACGGCGGGATTTCTGCGCTGCAGCTGCAGATCGACGCAGGCGAAGAACAAGGCCATGCCGAGGCCGATCTGGAAGTTGATGAAGCCGCCGATCATGGTGGCGCACCAGCCGAGCGACAGCATGGCGGTCTGCCAGTGGTGCCGGCCGCTGAAAAGCGCGCGGTGCAGGCCGATTGCCCCGAGCGGCGGCAGCACGATCGCCAGGAAAAGCAAAGCCCGCGCAAGCCTGTCTGCGCCGACCAGCGGCCCCAGCCAGGTGGCTAGAACGTCGATCCCGACATTGGTGAAGGTGCGGTTCCAATCGACCGCATAGATCTCAGGAA
Source organism: Rhizobium sp. CB2179 (assembly GCF_057653455.1). Taxonomy (NCBI): domain Bacteria; kingdom Pseudomonadati; phylum Pseudomonadota; class Alphaproteobacteria; order Hyphomicrobiales; family Rhizobiaceae; genus Rhizobium; species Rhizobium sp. CB2179. The sequence continues at coordinate 2,688,327 of NZ_CM172781.1, forward strand.
ACGGTTGCTCGCCGATCCCGCCCGAAAGGAGCCAGATACGGGCGTAATGATTGGCGTAATCGAGAACTGGCGGAAAGGGAAACAGGAGAACCAGAGCCGCGGCAAGTCCGACGAATGCGACGATCGCAACGGTGGAATCCTGCCTGGCGATCGATTCCTCAGGCCCGGCTGCGGCCACAGCAGGCGCGGCAATCCGGTCCATTATCCGATCCGGCTGTTCTTTTGCGAGCGCGGCGGCTCTTCGGATGTAAAGGCCGCATCCAGCGCGGCGCGCTTGTCGCTGGCGCTCATCTCCGAGAATGCGATCGACAATTCTGCATGTTCACTGCCGCGCACGATCGTCTCGACCATGAACATCGGCCGCCTTTTGCTCTCCTGGACGAGGCGACCAAGATACTCGCCGATGATGCCGATGCAGATCAGCTGGATAGCGCTGAAGGCGCTGACCGCGGCCATGATCGACGACCAGCCGGTCACCGTCTCGCCCTGCAGCCAGCGAACGAAGGTGTAGACGAGCAACGCGATCGCGACGCCCGCACTCATCATGCCAAGCCATGTGCTGATGCGCAGCGGCGTCGTCGAAAAGCTCGTGATCGCATCGAGCGCGAAATTGATCATCTTTCGCAGAGGATATTTCGTCGTGCCGGCAAAGCGAGCGTCACGCTCGTAGGGGAGAGCCACCTGCCTGCCGCCGATCCAGCTGACCATGCCGCGGATGAAGCGATCGCGCTCCGGCATCGCCAGCAGGATATCGACGACGCGCCGGCGCATCAGCCGGAAGTCGCCGGTATCGCGCGGAATGGTCACGGAAGCGAGCTTGGACAAAGCGCGATAGAAAAGCGAAGCGGAGGCCAGCTTGAACCAGCTTTCGCCCTGGCGGCGCGTGCGCTGACCGTAAACGACGTCGGCGCCGCGCTCCATGATCGGCATCATCATCAAAAGCAGCTCGGGCGGATCCTGAAGATCGGCATCGATCAAAAGCACGCGCTCGCCCCGCGAGGCGGCAAGCCCCGCCGTCGATGCCAGCTGGTGACCGTGATTGCGCAGAAGACGAACACCGAGCACCTGCGGCACATCTGCCGCCAGATCCGAAATGATCTCCCAGGTGCGATCGGACGAGCCATCATCGACGAGAATGAGCTCGAAGGCATCACCAGTGACGCCGTGGGCAGCGGCTGCAGCGCGGCGGCAGAACTCGCGCAGCCCTTCTTCCTCGTTGTGACAAGGCGCGACGATGGAAAGAAATGGGACTTGCGCCATGCTGACGTCGGTGCCTGCTTGATGTTTGGCGCCAGACTAGCGACGAAACGTCAAACATCCTTTAACGATTGGCTACCGGTCGCAAGGCCGACTATTCCGCCGCCATGACCTCGCGGGCGCCGTCGATATCGCGAGCCGGCGAGGCGCCGTAAAGGCGGCTATATTCGCGGCTGAATTGCGACGGGCTTTGATAGCCGACGCGATGACCGGCCGTGCCCGCATCGAGCCGCTCCACGAGCATCAGGCGGCGCGCCTCGTGCAGGCGCAGCTGCTTCTGATACTGCACCGGCGTCATCGCCGTGACCGACTTGAAGTGATGATGGAAGGACGACACACTCATGCTGACGCGGTCGGCAAGGTCTTCGATGCGCAATGGCCGCGCGAAATTCTCCTTCAGCCATGCGACGGCGCGCGCGACCCTGTTGCTGTGGCTGTCTGCAGTGGCGATGTTGATCAGCCGCGCGCCATCCGGCCCGGTCAGCACCCGGTAGAGGATTTCCTGCTCGATCAGCGGCGCCATGGCAGGAATGTCGCCTGGACGATCGAGCAAGCGCAGCAGGCGAACGGCAGCATCCAGGAGCTCCGGCGGAGCGACGTTCACCGCCATCCCGCGCTGCCCGTCGGTATGGGCGGCCGGGCTCGGAATATCGATGCGGCTGAGCAACTCCAGCAGCTTCTCCGAGTCGATTGCCAGTCCCAGGCAGAGATGCGGAACCTCAGGGCTTGCCTCCGTGACGCGCCAGGCGACCGGCAGGTCGAGCGAGGTCAGCAGATAGTCCCCGGTCCCGTAGCTGATAAGTTCCGTGCCGAGGCGCAGGCTCTTGGCTCCCTGCAGTACAAAGGCAAAACAGGGCCGATAGCTGCTGTGCAGCGGATCGCTGGGCTTGGACCGACGGCTGATGTGAAGATTGCCGATATCAGTCGCAAACTCACCGTCACCAGCCGCGAAGCGCATCGCGATATCGACGATTTCCTGATAGGGGCTGAAGGGCAAAGTCATGCGGCAACTCTTTCTGTCAACTGTCTGACGCCGGCGATACCGCTCTTATCTAGAGTGCCCTGGCCATTTCGCAAACAGGCTGGCGCCTCACTTTTGCAGGATCGTGCAAAAAGCTGAGAGGATCGCTCTAACCCTCTGACGCAGTTCCGGGCAATAGTCCACCATCTCTTTCAACCCCCACCACAATCGAAAAGGATGGTTCCCATGCCTATTGCAAGAGGCTACGCCGCGACCGACGCTTCCAAGCCGCTGACCCCTTTCACCTTCGAACGCCGCAACCCGAACCCCGATGACGTCGTTATCGACATCAAGTTTGCCGGCATCTGCCATTCGGACATCCACACTGTCCGCAACGAATGGAAGAACGCCGTTTATCCGATCGTGCCCGGCCATGAGATCGCCGGCATCGTCTCGGCTGTCGGTTCCGATGTGACCAAATTCAAGGTCGGCGATCGCGTCGGCGTCGGCTGCTTCGTCGATTCCTGCATCGGCTGCGCCGAGCGCGACCTTGATCGCGAACAGTATATGCCGGGGCTCGCCGGCACCTACAACGACTTCGAAGCCGACCGCAAGACACGGACCCAGGGCGGCTATTCCGACTCGATCGTCGTTAGGGAAGGCTATGTCATGTCCATTCCGGACAACCTGCCGCTCGATGCCTCCGCGCCGCTGCTCTGCGCCGGCATCACGCTCTACTCGCCGCTGCGCCACTGGAATGCCGGTCCCGGCAAGAAGGTCGCGATCGTCGGCATGGGCGGCCTCGGCCACATGGGCGTCAAGCTCGGCGCCGCCATGGGTGCCGATATCACCGTTCTCTCCCAGAGCCTTTCCAAGAAGGAAGATGGGCTGAAGCTCGGCGCCAAGGAATATTACGCCACCAACGACCCGGAAACCTTCACGAAGCTCGCCGGCACGTTCGACCTGATCATCTGCACCGTCAGCGCCGAGATCGACTGGAATGCCTATCTCGGCCTCCTGAAAGTGGATGGTTCCTTCGTGGTGGTCGGCGCGCCGGAAAACCCGATCCCCGTGCATGCGTTCTCGGTCATCCCCGGCCGTAAGAGCATTTCCGGCTCGATGATCGGCTCGATCAAGGAAACCCAGGAAATGCTCGACTTCTGCGGCGAGCACAACATCGTCTCGGAGATCGAGAAGATCAACATCCAGCAGGTCAACGAAGCCTATGAACGCGTCCTGAAAAGCGACGTCCGCTACCGCTTCGTCATCGACATCGCCTCGCTGGCAGCTTGAGAAAATGAGAGGCGGCTCGCGAGAGCCGCCTTTTTGATAACGGCATCCTCCATCCGTCCTCAAGCTGAGGCTCTCGTGGACTGCAGCCGCAGCAGATATTCGACTGGTTTGAACGGATCGGGGCCTGAACGCTGGCGCGAACGTGGCGGGCCGGCCATCGGGGCATGATGGTCGAAAGAGGTTTCCATGATCCCCGCCCCGCTCGTCAGGCCCGGCAATTGCTGCTGGACGCTCTGGATCATCGCGGACGCCATGGTGCCTTCCACCCAGGCCATGCCGTCGGCAATCACGGAACCCGTCATCGTCGCGGTAGATTTCGCAAGCAGGGTCAGCAAGCCGCTCAAGCTCTCCGCGGGCGCTTCGAGATGAAAGCGGTCGATCGGTTCGCATAGGACGGTTTGCGCGGCCGACAGTGCATCTGCCAGCACCCAAGGTGTCAGCTGCCGGAAATCGGCGGCGGTGCTTGTAGGCGAGCTGTGCCGGGCTGCCGTCATCGCCACGTGGCAATCGATGACCTGCCAGCCAAAAATGCCTTGCTTCAGCGTTTCGAACACGGTTTCTTCGACTGCCCTGTAAAAGCTGGCGGGCATCTGGCCCACCTCCACATCAAGTGCAAAGCTGTTGCCTGCCCCTTCTGGACGCGGTTCGACGCGTAGACCGACGGTGGCGAGAAATGGATTGGGCTCCTTGAAGAGGATCTGCAGGCCTTCCCCGGTTCCCATAAGCCTTTCCACCAAAATGACCGTGCTTTCCTCGAACCCAGCCTCGAGACCGAAATCCGTCAGCAGGGTCGATTGAACGACTTCCTTCTGCACCTCGCCATAGAGCGATACGAAGATTTCGTCGGCATCATCGTTCCGGCGCAGATTGATCAACGGATCCTGCTCGCCCATCTGGTTCAGCGCCAGCCAGAGGGCCGCCTTGTCGGAGGGCCGCCGGGCAAGGACGCGGGTTTCGAGGCTGGGCGGGGCAAACTGCGCCTGCCCGCCCGCGAGCAGGTCGGTGCCCACCACATCCCCGATGCGAGCGCCGGCAAGGCCGCTTACGCGCGCGATCTGCCCGGCGCAAAAGATTGCGGCGCCATGAACCCGGCCGGCCCCGAAAACCTCGATCGCCGTCACTCTTTCCGGGCCTTTGGGCAAATCCAGATGTTGCCGCAGCCGGACTGTGCCTGACGTCAGATACATATAGGCGAGCTTTTCACCGCCCCAGCCGCGTTCGATCTTGAAGATTGTTCCGGCAATCGGCCCGTCCGCATCGAGGCGCCGGCCGGGCAATATCGTCGCAATGGCCGATGTCAGGGCCGACACGCCGACGCCGGTCGTTGCCGCACCTGCAAAGACTGGATGCACCAGGCCGCTCGCGACCTGATCGCTCAGGCAGCGTCCAAGCCTATCCGCCGTCAGGCGATCGGGCGCCAAGACGTAATCGTCCAGCAGCGCCTCGTCGTTCTCCGCGAGAGCTTCGCAGAGCGGCGTGAAAAGCGGTTCGCATCCGGGAGCCAAAGCCTCCACCCTGGCAAGCCTGCTGCCGGCATCGATGACGGAAGACATGGCGATGGGGCGAACGAGCAATTGGCTGGCAATAGCCTTCAGCACGTCCTCAAGTTGCGCACCGAGACGATCGACCTTGTTGACGAACAAGATGAAGGGAACGCCAAGCCGCCGCAGCGCCCGCACCAGCACCCGTGTCTGGGCCTGCACACCTTCGACCGCCGAAACGACGACGACCGCGGCATCCAGCAATCCGAGCACCCGCTCGACCTCGGCGATGAAATCCGGATGACCGGGCGTGTCGATGAGATTGACGATCCTGTCGCCGATGGTGAACGACACCACCGCGGCTCTGATCGTGATGCCGCGTTGCCGTTCGAGCTCGAGAGTGTCCGTCTGTGTATTGCCGGTATCGACGCTGCCAAGCTTGTCGATGACGCCGGCGTCAAAAAGCAGTCTTTCAGTAAGGCTAGTCTTGCCTGCATCCACGTGGGCGAGGATGCCCAGATTCAAAGTGCGCATGAACCACCAACTTCTCAGAATTTCGAATGTGATTTTCGTGAGAAGTGAATCGGCGCATTGGAACCTCTACTCGCTGTAGCTACGGCTGGATGCGTAACCCCGGTGGTATCCGGAAGCCGCCGGGCAAATCCTAAGGGCGGATCCGAAGATATGTCAAGTTTGCCTATATCGCTGCTTCGAGGCTTAGGCTCTGGTGGACCGAGAAGAGCCTACCCCTCCTCCCGCATCGTCTCGCGCTGGGTGATCAGCCGGGCGCTGTGCTGGCCGCTCAGATAGATCCACAGCCAGCTCCAGGCGACGGAGAAGCGCGAGCGGGTGCCTATCAGGAAGTAGATATGGGCAAGACCCCAGATCCACCAGGCGATCCAGCCCTTCAGCTTGATCCGGCCGAAATCGATGATCGCAGCGCTCTTGCCGATCGTCGCCAAGCTGCCCTGATGCCAGTAGCGGAAGGGCGCCGGTGTCGGTTTGCCGGATATGCGGGCGCGGATCACCTTGGCGACGTATCCGCCCTGCTGCTTGGCGGCGGGCGCAATGCCTGGCACCGGCTTGCCGTCCTCGCGCATGACCGATGCGGTATCGCCGACGACGAAGACCTCGGGCAGCCCCGGCGCGCTCAGATCCTTCTCGACCACGACGCGGCCCGCTCGGTCCGCCGCAACGCCGAGCCACCTTGCCGCCGGCGAGGCGGTGACGCCGGCTGCCCAGACGATCGTCCGGCTGGCAACGAAGGTCTCGCCGATCTTCACGCCGTCGGCGTTGCATTCGGTCACCGGCTTGCCGAGATGGATCTCGACCCCGAGCTTCTCCAGCGCCTTCTGCGCATAGGCCGAAAGCTCCTCGGCGAAGGTCGGCAACACCCGCGGGCCGGCCTCGACCAGCACGACGCGGGTCTTGCGCGTGTCGATGTTGCGGAACTCCTTGGGCAGCGTGAAATGCGCGAGCTCGGCAATGATGCCGGCCAACTCGACGCCGGTCGGCCCGGCCCCGACGATAGTGAAGGTCAGCAGCGCGTCGCGCACGGCAGGATCGCTCTCCATTTCCGCCTTCTCGAAGGCGAGCAGCAGGCGCCGGCGGATCGTCGTCGCGTCCTCCAGCGTCTTCAGGCCCGGCGCCACCGGCTCCCATTCGTCATGGCCGAAATAAGCATGCGTCGCCCCGGTCGCCAGCACCAGCGTGTCATAACTGAGAGTCATGCCGTTGCGTAGGGAAACCGTCTTGGCGCCACTATCGACGCCCGTGACCTCGCCGAGCAGCACCGTTACGTCAGGCCGGTCGGCATAGAGGCGCCGGATCGGCCAGGCGATCTCGGAGGTGGAGAGAATGGTGGTCGCCACCTGATAGAGCAGCGGCTGGAAGAGATGGTGATTGCGCCGGTCGACCAGCGTGATCTTGACGCCGGCACATCTCAAGCCGTTGACGAGCTGCAGCCCGCCGAAACCGCCGCCGACAACGACGACATGATGATCGCTCATGACCTACCCCTTTTGCGCCATTTCGCTCAAAGCCAATGTGGCCTTCGCCGCGATGGTTGCAACTGCCGTTTCGGCATAGCTCCCCTGCATCCCGGTCGGTGGAGCTGGCTCAATCGGCATACCCAACGGGAATTGCCGTGCCGCCTTTCAGAAGCTCCATCGAGATCGAGGCCGAGACGTCGAAGAGTTCGATCTTGCGCACGATCTGCTTGTAGATCACATCGTAATGCTCGACGCGCGGCAGCACGATCTTCAGGATATAATCGTGGTTGCCGGTCAGCCGGTGCGCTTCGACGATCTCCGGAATGTCGCTGATGATCCGGCGGAAGGTCTCCGTCCATTCGTCGGAATGGTGCGCCGTCTTGACCAGCGCGAAGACCGTCGTCGGCACGCCCATCTTTTCCCGGTCGAGCACGACGATGCGCCGGGCGATATGGCCGCTCTCCTCAAGCCGCTGGATACGCCGCGAGCAGGCCGATATCGAAAGTGCCACGCGCTCGGCAAGATCGGTCACGGATATGCCCGCATCCTTCTGCAGCATGTCCAGAATGCGTCTGTCGCGATCATCAAGCATGCGTCGACATAAACCTCTCGCCTATTTTTTGCATGATTTCATAAAATGATGCAAAATTCTATCACAGATCTGACGCAAGAGACAAACAAAGCAAACACGTCGCGTCGGGATTGCGGCATCATTTTCGAAAGTTCAGAAGCATGGAGAGCATGAAGAAATGGAAACGATCGGCCTTATCGGCGGCATGAGTTTCGAAAGTTCGGCGGTCTATTACCGTGTCGTCAACGAGATGGTGCGTGATCGCAAGGGTGGCCTCGCCTCGGCCGAACTCATCCTGCATTCTGTCAATTTCGAGGAGATCGTCGCGCTTCAGAAGGCCGGCGACTGGGATATGGCCGCCCGTCGCCTCGCCGACGTGGCTCTGCGCCTGCAGATCGCCGGCGCCGGCTGCATCCTGATCTGCACCAACACCATGCATCTGATCGCCGACAAGGTCGCGGAGAAGATCTCCGTGCCGCTGATCCACATCATCGACGAGACGGCGAAATCGCTGCATGCGGCCGGCCGGAAGCGCCCGCTGCTGCTTGCTACCCGCTACACGATGGAGCACGGCTTCTATAGCGACCGCATGAAGAGCCTCGGCCTCGACATCATGGTTCCCGATGCCGGCGACCGCACCACCGTGCACGACATCATCTTCGACGAACTCTGCGCCGGCAAGGTGCTGGACAGCTCGCGCGACAAGCTGTTGGCGGTAATATCACGCGCCATCGACAACGGCGCCGATAGCATCATCCTCGGCTGCACCGAGATCTGCCTGATCCTCGACCCCAACCACCTGCCGCTGCCGGGCTTCGACACCACAGCGATCCATGCGCGGGCGGCGGTCGATTTCGCGCTGGGAATGGACGAGGCAGCAGAAGAGGAAGCCGCCTGATATTGCCACGTTAGTTGACTCAGTCCACTAAATGCAGGACAAGATTTCCATCTGGAGAGCTTTGCCGGACTGCTGACAACGTCGGCCAACTCCTCTTTCGTCATGCTCGGGCTTGTCCCGAACATCTGCAACCGGTGCAGCAGATCCTCGGCACAAAGGCCGAGGATGACGCCGAGTAAAGAGCGAGGTTTGTCAACAAACTGGCAAAGATCTCCATCTGGAGATCTTTGCCATGCCCGATATCGCCCTCATCGAAACCGCCCGCGATTTCAACCGCTTCTATACGAACTTCCTCGGCCTGCTGAACAAGGCCTATCTCGACACGCCCTTCACGCTGACCGATGCCCGCATCCTCTTCGAGGTCGGCTCGCATGAGGGCATCAGCGCTGTAGCGCTTGCCCGCGACCTGCAGCTCGACCCGGCCTATCTCAGCCGCATCCTCAAGCGTTTCCGCGCCGAAGGGCTGATCGAAACCAGCCCCGATCCGGCAGATCTTCGCAGCCAGGTCATCATTGTCACCGATCGGGGACGAGAGACGTTCGAGGAACTCGGCCGACGCTCCAATGCGCAGATCGCCGCCCGTTTCGATCGCTTGGCGACTGGCGAACCGGAGGCAGCGGTCTCCGCCATGCACACGATCCGCGCCCTGCTCGACCCGGCGGCAAAGCCCGCACCGGCCATCATCCGCGCCCACCGCGCCGGCGATATCGGCTGGATCGTTCAGAGCCAGGGCCGCTTCTATGCCGAGGAATATGGCTGGGACCTGCGCTTCGAGGCGCTGGTCGCCGAGGTCGCCGGAAAATTCCTCGCCAATTTCGATCCGGCCAAGGAATATTGCTGGATCGCCGAACGCGGCGGCGTCAATGTCGGCTCCGTCCTCGTCACCAATGGCGGCGACGGCATCGCCAAGCTCCGCCTGCTCTATGTCGACAAATCAGCCCGCGGCCTCGGGCTCGGCAAACTGCTGGTCGACGAATGCATCCGCTTCTCCAGAGAGAAGGGTTACCGCGAACTCTCGCTCTGGACCAACGACATGCTGGAGACCGCCCGCGCCATCTACGTCAAGACAGGATTTCGCCTTGTCTCCGAGGAGAGACATCGCATGTTCGGCCCCGAGGCGAACGGCCAGAACTGGGTGCTCGATCTCTGAATTTGTTGCGTCGCAGAAATTTCACTTGATTTGGAAACGGTCATTCCCTAATTAGGGCGCCATGACCGACGCCACCCTCACATCCGAAGCAAAGACCCGCAGCCGCGGCCGTCCGCGCGAGTTCGATATGGACGCAGCACTCGATGCGGCGCTGCGCGTCTTTTCCGAACGCGGCTACCACGCCGCCGCCATCAGCGAATTGACCGAAGCAATGGGCCTTGCTTCGGGAAGCATCTACAAGGCATTCAAGGATAAGCGCGGTATCTTTCTCGCTGCTTTTGCCCATTATCGAAAACTCGGCCGACGGCGCCTGGAAGCGATGATCGCGTCTGCAAAGACTGGTCGCGAGAAGGTCTTCGAGATGGTGATGTATTATACCGAGCTCTCCTATGGCGAGGCCGGCCGCAAAGGCTGTCTCGTCGTTGGCGGCGCTAACGACTTCGCCCTGCTTGACGAGGAAGCCGCGGCCCACGTCGTGACCGCCTTTGCCGCGGACGAAAAGCTGATGGCCGATCTCATCCGCATCGGCCAGGCAGACGGCACCATTCCGAAGACAGTAGACCCGGATGCCGCCGCCCTCGCCTTCCTCTGCTTTACCAAGGGCCTACGCGTCATCGGCAAAACAGGACGCAGCAGGGAAGAGATGCTGTCCGCGGCCGAGGCCGCGATGAAGCTCGTAACCTGAACAGTCCGCACCGTGGACAAGAGAAATACCGGCATTCGGTCAAGGATCGGGTGGCCGCAGCCAGCATTTTTTGCATTCATTCCAATCTTTGAATACCGGAGTTTCCGATGAGCATTTCAGCCACCACGCCGGATGAGGCCGTTCCCCGGGCGCTATCCCCCTGGCTCACCTTCCTTTTCGCCGCCGCCTGCGGGCTGGTGGCCGCCAATCTCTATTACGGCCAGCCGCTCGCCGGCCCGATCAGTGCCGATCTCGGCTTCACGCCTGCCGCCACCGGCCTGATAGTCACGCTGACGCAGATCGGCTACGGCCTCGGCCTGCTGCTGATCGTGCCGCTCGGCGATCTCACCGAAAACCGTCGTCTGGTGCTGATGCTGATCGCCGTCTCCGCCGTTGCGCTCATCGGCGCGGCGCTGTCTTCGACGCCCACAACCTTCCTCGTCGCCTCGCTCTCTATCGGTCTTTCATCGGTCGCAGTTCAGGTCCTGGTTCCCTTTGCCGCCAACATGGCGCCTGATGCCACCCGTGGCCAAGTCGTCGGCAACGTCATGAGCGGCCTGCTCTGCGGCATCATGCTCGCCCGCCCCTTCGCAAGCTTCGTCGCCGAGGCCTCTTCCTGGCATGTGGTCTACTACGTCACTGCTGGCGTCATGCTCGTGCTCGCCGTCGTGCTCCGCGTCAACCTGCCGGTCCGCCGGCCGACGACCAGGCTACGCTACGGCGAACTGCTCGCCTCGATGGGCCATCTGGCGCTCACCTCGCGGGTGCTGCAGCGCCGGGCGCTCTATCAGGCCGGCATGTTCGGTGCCTTCAGCCTGTTCTGGACGACGACGCCGCTGCTGCTCGCAAGTCCCGCCTTCGGCCTGACACAGAACGGCATCGCCCTCTTCGCCCTCGCAGGTGCTGCCGGCGCCATCGCCTCGCCGATTGCCGGCCGGCTTGCCGATCGCGGTATGACGAAGATCGCCTCGACGCTTGCCATGCTGCTCGGCATGGCTGCCTTCCTGATCGGCCATTTCGCCGGCGACGGCTCGCTTGGCGCTTTGCTGCTCTTGACGGCGGCAGCGATCCTTCTCGATTTCGGCGTGACGACCAATCTCGTCTGCGGCCAGCGCGCCATCTATGCGCTGAACCCGGAACATCGCAGCCGGCTCAACGGCCTGTTCATGGCGACCTTCTTTGCCGGCGGCGCACTGGGCTCAGCACTCGGCGGCTGGGCCTATGCGACCGGCGGCTGGACGATGACGGCGTGGATCGGCTTCTGCTTCCCTGCGCTGGCCTTCCTGCTGTTCCTGACGGAAGGACGCGGCAAGTAAGGCAACATCAGAATTCAGGATTGAACGTCTAAAACCTTGACAGAGCCAACTTTTGGATGCCCACCTCCAGGAGGCAGCGTATTCATCCGTTTGAGAGCTGCAGAATTTTCGCCTTTTTGCATGGGATTCCGGCATGGAGATAGACGAAGAGAAAATCGACGATGCTGTGCTTGCATTGTTATGGCTGACGCTGCATGACGGAGACCGTGCCTGGAAAGGTTTTGACTGGGGCGTGATAGACCGTTTGCATCAGAAAGGTCTGATTGCAAATCCCGCGGGCAAGGCCAAGTCTGTGGTTCTGAGCAACGAAGGTTTGCGACGATCGGAGGAATTATTCCGCGCTCTGTTTATGCGATCGACGTGATGATCGCTCTTCCTGATTTATCAGCGGCCCTAGCTGTTGTGAGAATCGAACTGAGAACGGGCGGCGCGAACGGCATCATGGTTCGCTTCTGCCCAGTTCAGAAGCTGCGACAGCGGCTGGTAGAGCGAACGTCCAAGTTCGGTCATCGAATATTCAACGCTCGGCGGCTTGGTCGGGAAGACCTCGCGGTCGATATAACCATCCCTCTGCAGGTCGCGCAGCGTCTGCGTCAGCATGCGCTGCGAAATATCAGGGATCATCCGCCGCAGCTCGCCGAAGCGATAAGGCCGATCCGCCAGCACCTCGAGCAGCAGCGTCGACCATTTGCCGCCGATCTGCTGCATCATGTCCCTGACCGGGCAATTGCCGAAATCCAGGCCGGCGAGATCGATCTCGCGCCGCGCCCCCGGCATCCTGTTCTTCAGACTGACGACCGCGCCACTCATCTGCTGGTTCCCTTTTGGTAACGTAGAGCCGAAAAACTGCCTCCTTTACATCGCCAAGTCAATTCCTATTCTAGCGTTACTCTCTTTTTGAGACCACCGGCACAACACAGAAGGAAACGACGTATGAGCGAAATCATCCTGGTCACCGGCGCTGCTGGGCAGCTCGGCCGGCGTGTCATCCATCACCTCATCGAGACCTACAAGGTCGCCCCCGGCAACATCGTGGCGGCGACGCGCAGCCCCGAAAAGCTCTCCGAACTCGAAAACAAGGGCGTCGTCACCCGCAAGGCCGATTTCGATGACGCGGCAGGCCTGGAGAAGGCTTTCGCCGGCGTCGACCGGCTGCTGATCATCAGCACCGATGCGCTGGACACTCCCGGCAAGCGCCTAGCCCAGCACAAGGGCGCCGTTGCAGCGGCCGTCAAGGCAGGCGTCAAGCACATCGCCTACACCTCGATGCCAGCGCCCGACAATTCGCTCGTCACCTTCGCACCCGATCATCTCGGCAGCGAAAATGCCATCAAGGCAAGCGGCATCGCCCATACGATCATCCGCGACGCCTGGTATCACGACAATTACCTGCACGGCATGCCGCACAACCTGCAGGGCGGCAAATGGTACAGCGCCACGGGCGACGGCAAGATCTCGACCATCTCGCGTGACGACTGCGCGCTGGCGATCGCCGCAGCCCTTGCCTCCGGCACATCCGAGAGCGCCACCTATACGGTGACCGGCACCCAGTCGCTGAACAGCCGGCAGATTGCCGCCATCGTTTCCGACGTCGCCGGCAAGCCACTCGAAGTGATCGACGTCACCGACGAGCAGCTCGGCCAGGGCATGCGCGGCGCCGGCCTTCCCGGTTTCGTCGCCGACATGCTGGTTTCTGCCGACGCCAACACCCGCGCCGGCAAGTTCGACATCGTCACCGAAGACTTCACCAAGCTGACCGGCAAACAGCCGCAGCCGCTGAAGGATTTCTTCGTCGAACACAAGGCGACCCTGACCGCCTGAGGCGGGATAAGGCCGTCTGGAAAGCTCGCCTCGCACATGAGGGGCGGGCTTTCTTCAATGATCAGGTCGTCTGCCCGCAAGCCCGGCAGAAGCGCCGCACCGTTTCCGCCATGCCGTATTCCAGCGCATCGGCGGTCAGCCCGTGACCGATCGAGACCTCGGCAAGCCGGGGAATGCGCTTCACCAGATCAGGCAGGTTTTCGACCGTCAGGTCATGGCCGGCATTGACGGAGAGGCCGATTGCAAGGGCCGCATCCGCCGTCCGACCGAGCGCTTCGAGGATCGGGGCCGCCCGTTCCGGCGCGTCGAAGCAACCGCCATAGGGGCCGGTATAGAGCTCGATTCGATCGGCGCCGACCGCCTTGGCGATCTCAACCGCCTGTGCGTCCCCGTCACCGTCGGCAAACAGCGACACCCGGCATCCCATCGTCTTCAGCCGCGCGACGGTATCGGTCAGGAACGCCTGATGCTTGCGGAAATCCCAGCCGTGATCGGAGGTCGCCTGCGCGGGATCGTCGGGCACCAGCGTCACCTGCTCGGGCGCTGCCCCGGCGCAGAGTTCGAAGAATTCCTCTGTGGGATAACCCTCGATATTGAACTCGGCTTTCGGGAATTCGTCGTCGATCAGGTTGCGGATGACAGGCAGGTCGGAGAAGCGGATATGGCGCTGGTCGGGGCGCGGATGCACGGTCAAGCCGCTCGCACCGGATTTTAGCGCGATACGCCCGAGCGCTTCGACGCTCGGCCAGGGCAGGTCGCGCCGGTTGCGCAGCATGGCGACGGCGTTGAGGTTCACGGAGAGCTTGGCGGGCATGGCGAGATCCATCGGTCACGGAAATGGGAGGCCTGCTTTTAAGCCAAGTGCTCCGCGATGGCCAACGAGATTCACAAATGGATGCGATGCCAATCGCTGATGGGCGCCGAAATTACGCTGAGCATTTGCCGCACGCGTACCGCAGATAGTAAATCCCGTCACCTTTGAAGAGGACCGCGAGATCCCGCAGTGCAGCACATGTTTTTGTGCAACACACCCAAGAACCCGGCAAAATATGCCGGTAAAGTTGCTATCCCATTTAAAAGAGATTATTTTTAGCACTTATAAAAAAGATCGTTCACGCATAACGTGGAGATCGTATCGCGTAGTGTACGCCGCGTACTGCTTCTTTCCCAATGAGAAGAACGCCTAGAGGAAACCCCACTCGCCGCGCATGGGAAGCAACTGGCAAAACCGCATGAGGTGCAACAACATGCCCCAGGAGGGTTCATGCCAGACGGTTCCAAACGCCTGTTTGCCACCGCCGGTATCGCTTCGGAGGCCCGGTCGAAATACCGGTTCCTGCCTTCGGCCGCGCTACCGCCGGATCTACCTGATGGTCCGGTGCCCATTGCCGACATGGCAAACGCATTCGGCGTCACGCACAGGACACTGCATTTCTATGAAGAGAAAGGGTTGATTTCAGCCAACCGCATCGGCCTGATGCGGGTCTACGGCCAGGACGACGTGATGCGCATGGCCGTCATTACAGTCTGCCGCGAAACCGGCATGCCGATCGCCGTCATCCAGGAACTGATGGACGAACTCCGCAATGCCGATTCGCAGGAAACGGCCGAGGCGATGTTCCGCGAGGCCCTGCAGGTGCGCAAGCGCGAACTGACGGCTGAGATGTCGACCCTGCACCGCCAACTCCAGCAGGTCGGCGACCTCCTGGATTTCGACGGCAGCGTCGAGGCGCCGCCGCTGAACGACAATCAGGACAGTGCAAGCCTGACCGCACAGGAGCGGCGTTGCCTGGAACTGATGGCCGAGGGTTATTCCACCCAGCGCATCGCCCGGGCGCTCGACCTGAAACATGACGAAACCCGTGACCTGGAGGCCGGAATCATCCTGAAATTCCGCGCCAACAACCGCTTCCAGGCCATCGCCAAGGCAGTTCTGCTCGGTATCGTGCAGGCTTAAAGCATGTCGCGCAAAAGTGTGCAGCGGTTTTGCGATAACGACATGCGTAAAAACAAAGACTTAAAGCGCAGGGAGCGAATCTGAAAGATCGCGACGCGCTTTAGTACCATCCGCCTAAGATACGGCCGCCACCGTTTCTTCCTCGCCAGTCCAGATCGGGAATGCCACCTGGTCGCGGGTGCGACTGGAATTAGCGCACGATCGTCAGCGTCTCCGCCGCCCGCGTGATCGCGGTATAGAGCCAGCGTTCCCGCGTATCGCGAAACGCCCAGCTCTCGTCGAAGAGCACGACATCGTTCCATTGCGAACCCTGCGCCTTGTGAACGGTCAGCGCGTAGCCGAAGTCGAACTCGTCGTAGCGTTTGCGGGTGTTCCAGGGGATCTCGCCCTCGACATCCTCGAAGGCCTGCTTCAGCAGCTTGATCTTGGCTGCTCCCCGGTCCATGTCGTCATCCTCTGGCCGGACGAGCAGATTGATGCCGGGCTTCGTCGTTTCCTTGGATGAGGTCATCACCTGCCAGAGCGAGCCGTTGAGCAGGCCCTTGGCCGGATCGTTCCTGAGGCAGACGAGCTTGTCGCCGGTCTGCGGATAATCGGCATTGAAGCCTTTCAACTCGCGCAGGCGCTGATTGTAGCGCCGCCGCGTGCGATTGGTGCCGACGAGCACCTGATCGGCATCGAGCACCAGCTGCTGCGTCACCTCGTTCTTCGAGATCACCTTGGCGGTGCCGTAATCGCCGTACATCACCTCATTGCCTTCGCGCACCTGCATGGCGAGCTTGATGATCGGATTGTCGCGCGCCTGCCGGTGGATATCGGTGAGCAGGTAGTCCGGATCCTGATTGGTGAAGTAGCCGCCGCCGGTGACCGGCGGCAACTGGCCGGGATCGCCGAGCACCAGGATCGGCGTGCCGAAGCTCATCAGATCCTTGCCGAGCGCCTCGTCCACCATCGAGCATTCGTCGACGATGATCAGCGCCGCCTTGGCGACCGGGCTTTGCCGGTTGATCGAAAACATCGGCGCGATCGAGGTCTTGCCCGTTTCCTCGTCTTCCACGGCCTCCTCGCCGCGCGGCCGATAGATCAGCGAATGGATCGTCCGGGCGTTGGAGGCGCCGCGCGAGCGCAGCACCTGCGCCGCCTTGCCGGTGAAGGCGGCAAACAGCACGTCGCCGTCGACATTTTCGGCAAAATGCTTGGCAAGCGTCGTCTTTCCCGTTCCGGCGTAGCCGAACAGGCGAAAGAGCGGCGAGCGCCCTTCCTTCAGCCATTTCGAAACAGCCTTCAGGGCTTCATCTTGTTGCGGCGCAAATTGCATGATTGCAGGACTTGGCAGGATTCGCGGGATTTAGGCAAGGCGGAAAACGGCAAATCGCCCGGCCGGACGATCATCAGTTCCACTGCCGGTCCGCGCCGCTGGCGCACATCGACGGGTCCTGCCCCATAGCCTCGGTGAGAAAATCCAGAACCGTCTTGACGCGCAGCGGCATGTTGCGCCGCGAGGGATAGACGACGGTAACCGGCAGCCGGCTCGGCTGGAAATCCTTCATCACGGGGACCAGCCGGCCGGCGGCGATATCGGGCATCGCGATGATGTGCGAAAGCACCGCAAGACCCGCTCCAGCAAGGGCTGCCCGGTGAATGGCGACGGCATTGCAGGCGGTCAGCCGCGGTGAGATCCGGACCGATATGTCTTCCGAACCGTTCGAGAAGGACCAGGTATTGGCCTCGCCTGCCCTGTTGTAACACAGGCATTCATGGTCCTTGATCTCCTTCGGTGCGCGGGGAGCCGCCCTGCGCGCGAGATAGGCGGGAGATGCAACGAGGAAGGCGGTCGTCCAGCCGATCCGCCGGCAGACGAGGCTGCTGTCGGCGACCTGGCCCAAGCGCACTTCGAGATCCAGGCGCTCCTCGATCATATCCGACCCCTGCTCCCTGAAGATGAGTTCGACCGAGAGCTTCGGATGGGCGGCAAGAAGATCGCCGAGCCGCTCGCTGAGAGAGAGGCCGAGTGGTGCTGGAACGCTGAGCCTGACCTTTCCCGAGGCCATGGTTCCGTTCGATCCGGCCGCATCGCCGAGCTCCTCAACCGCTTCGAGAATCCGCAGCGCCATCGGCAGCATCCGCTCCCCCTCTGCCGTCAGCGACAGGCCGCTCGTCGTGCGATGCAGGAGGCGGGTGTTGAAATGGCCCTCGAGGGCTGCGACCTGTCGCGAGACCGCCGGCTGCGTCACGTCGAGATCGTGCGCCGCCGCCGAGAACGAACCCGTCTCCACGACGCGCTGAAAGGTCCGCAATGCCGAAACGATATCCATCCCCTGCCCCTCATACTTTTGCGCATAGGCCTTATGCAGCCAGACTAAGCGAGAATGGCTTTACAGTCCAGCAATTAAGGATATCTTCTATCCATAAGGATATTTAATATCCTTAATTAAAGGAGAGACACATGACCCAGCGACTGAACTACGCCCAACAGTCCCCCGAGCTTTTCAAGAAATTCATGGAATTCAGCATGGCGCTGAAGAGCAGCGTGATCGACGAGAAGCTGCAGGCCCTCGTCGAGGTCCGCGCTTCGCAGATCAATGGATGCGGCTTTTGCCTGGATATGCATGTGAAGCAGGCCAAGATCCTCGGCGAGACGGAACTGCGGCTCTACCACGTCGCCATCTGGCGGGAATCGAACCTGTTCATCCCCCGCGAGCGTGCAGCCCTTGCCTGGACCGAAGCACTGACGAAGCTTCCCGAGGGCGGCATTCCCGACGAGATTTACGAACGGGTGCGCGGCCAGCTTTCCGAGAAGGAGATCTCGGATCTGACTTTCGTCGTCATGGCGATCAACGCCTGGAACCGCGTCAATGTCGGCTTCAAGACCGTGCCCGGCACGGCCGACAAGGCCTACGGCCTCGATAAGGCTGGCCTGAATTAAACCGCGCAATTCATTGAGAAGATTCACCTTTGACGCCGCCGTACCACGGCAGCGAACGGAGATCCATTATGAAAATCGTTGTCATCGGCGGAACCGGCCTTATCGGTTCGAAGACTGTCGAACGCCTGCGCAAACGCGGCCATGACGTGATTGCCGCCTCGCCGAACTCCGGCGTCAACACGATCACGGGAGAAGGACTGGCGGAGGCGCTCTCGGGCACCGAAGTCGTGCTCGACCTCGCCAATTCGCCGTCCTTCGAGGATAAGGCCGTGCTCGAATTTTTCGAGACCTCGGGCCGCAATCTTCTCGCCGCCGAAAAACTCGCCGGCGTCAAGCACCATATCGCCCTCTCCGTCGTCGGCACCGAGCGTCTGCAGGAAAGCGGCTATTTCCGCGGCAAGCTTGCCCAGGAAAAACTGATCAAGGCATCGGGCATTCCCTACACCATCGTCCATTCGACGCAGTTCATGGAATTCCTCGGTGGCATCGCCCGATCGGGAACGGTCGGCCAGACGGTCCACCTGTCGCCGGCCTATGTGCAGCCGATTGCTTCCGACGACGTGGCGGACGCCATGGCGGACGTGGCCCTCTCTGCTCCCGCCAACGCGACGCTCGAGATCGCGGGTCCGGAACGGGCGCGCCTCAGCGAGCTCGTCGCCCGCTATCTGAAGGCCATGAAAGACCCGCGCACCACCGAGGCTGATGTCGAGGCGAGATATTTCGGCGCAAGACTGAATGATCAGTCGCTCGTTTCCGACAACAACCCGCGGCTCGGCTCGATTACCTTCGAGCAGTGGTTCGCAAAGTCCATCCAGCCGACATGACTGACGTGCCCTCGAGACGCGACCGCTCGGGCGCGTCTTCCCCCGACCCAGCAACCATGGAGATTCCGATGATCAGAACATTTTTCCTCGCCGCCGCCCTCGCCTTTCCGGCTGCCACCGGCACCAGCGCCCATGACAGCAGCAAGTCTGCAAAAGTCACCCTCGTCTATGAGCACGAGCTTCCGAACGTGCCGGGCAAGAGCATCAAGGGCGTGCTGGTCGAATACGGCCCGGGTGGCTTCTCCGAAGGCCACACTCATCCCGACACCGCCTTCATCTACGCCACCGTGCTCGAAGGGTCGATCCGCAGCCAGGTCAATGACGGCCCGGTCAAGGTCTATCAGGCCGGAGAAAGCTTCTCCGAAATGCCGGGCGACCGTCATGGCGTCAGCGCCAACGGCAGCGAGACCAAGCCCGCCCGCCTGCTCGCCGTCTTCGTCGTCGAGACCAACCAGAAAGAGCTGACCTATCCGCTCAAGAAGTGACGATCCGCATTACAGCGCCGCGCGTCTTTCAGACGCGCAAAGGACGCTGTAACACTTTCAACCCTCGCATCGGGCCTGATGCTTGCGCGGGCGGCCGAGATGCTGAATCATGTGCGGCCAGCACCCGGAGACAGAGAGATGATTGACGACGCCCTCTTCGGCAAACCTCTGATATCCCTGATAACAGTCGGGTTCGCCGGTATCGTCGTCTGGCATCTGCTCTCCCGTCATCGGCCGACGACGCGGCTGGTGGTGCAGATCCTCTTCTTTGCAGTGATGACGCTGATCCTCGTCGGCAGCGGCATCGAACCCCACCGGTTTCAAGGATATGAGTCCGAGGACCCGCGGGCCCTGCTCGTCATCGTCGCAAAAACCCTCTGGTGGATCCATCTGGCATGGGCCGTCATCGGTTTTATCAGGCTCTATCTGGTGCTGGAGGGCAGTCCGCGAGAGGCCCGCCTGCTCCAGGATCTGGTCATCGGCGTCGTCTATATCGGCATGGCCCTGTCGGTTCTGGCCTTCGTCTTCGGCATGCCGATCGGAACCCTCGTCGCGACCTCGGGCGTGGTCGCCATCATTCTCGGCCTGGCGCTGCAGAACACGCTCGCTGATGTCTTCTCCGGCATCGCTCTGACACTCGGCCGGCCATACATCATCGGCGACTGGATCCTTCTCAGCGACGGCACCGAGGGACGCGTCGTCGAAAGCAACTGGCGTGCGACACACATCCTGACCAGCGGCAACAATGTCGTCGTTCTGCCGAACAGTTTTCTGGCAAAGCTCGGTCTGACGAATGTCAGCCGGCCGGACGAGAGCCATCTCCTGATCCTCACCATCCGCATCGCCCCGACGCGCATGCCGGCATCGGTCCGCCACGTCATGGCAACGGCTCTTGCGAGCTGCAATTCGATCGTGCGCGAGCCGCCGCCGGTCGTGGCACTTAAGGGGCTGGATGCCACGGCGCTTGAGGTCGAGCTGCAGTTTCGGGTGACAAGCCCGAGCCAGCGGGTGCCGGCGCGGAACGAGGTGCTCGATCTCGTCTATCGCCATTGCAAATCCGCCGGCCTGCTGCTGGCCATTCCGCCCTCGGCGACGGTGCTGACCGCCGATCTGCCGACGGAAGAAAGCGCAAAGCCGCCGAGCGTAACGCCGCTCGCCCTGATCGAGGCCATTCCGGTCTTTACGACGCTGACATCAGATGAAAAGCGCAGGCTCGCCGAAACCACGACTGTCCGGGAGTTCCGCAAGGGCGATGTGATCGTGCAGGAGGACGAAATGCTCCCCTCACTGATGATGGTGCGCGCCGGCATCATCGCGGCGCGGAACGCAGGCGAGGAACGCGGACGGCTCGCGCCGGGCGACTTTTTTGGAGAGACCGGACTGCTCGCCGGTATGCAGGAAGTCTGCACTCTGGAGGCTCTGACCCCCGTGACCGCCTATGAGATCGACCAGGAGGCCTTCGCGCCGCTGCTAAGCGAACGCCCGGCGCTGGCCGAAGAAATCGCCGACCACCTCGCCAGCCGCGCCGAGCGTTTCCGCAATGGCGCCTCCTTGCCCCCGGAACATGCCCGCAGCGCCCATGCGATCCTGAAGACGATCAGGACTATTTTCAAGGCATAGAGACCGGCATCCTGCTCAGCCGGCGCGCTTGAGCACCCATTCGAACGTGCTCCGCCAAATGTCGGCCGGCACCTCCTCGGACAAGGTGCCGACCAGATCGGAAAGCCGGACGCGCCTCAGCGTATCCCGCCAAGCCTCGTCGGCCTCCCACATGATGCGCGCAACCGCGCATGGCTTGCTGTCGCAATATCCTTCCGGCCGGCAGGGATTGTTCGCCCGAATGTTCGTACAGGTGAAGCTGCGGGCCTTCCCCTCGACCGCCTCGACGATCTCGAGAAAGTTGATATCCGAGGGGGTCTTGGCAAGCCTGTAGCCGCCACTCGGACCGAGCGTGGTCTCGACCAGCGATGCCTGCGAAAGGCTCTGCAGTGCTTTGGAGAGATATTCCTTCGGCAGACCATGAAGCTCCGCGAGCGCCTTGGTGGAAAGATACCTGCCCTCTGGCAGGCCCGCGAGAATGGCGCAGCAGTGAAGCGCCCACTCGACCTGGCTTTTCAGGATCATTCAGCAACTCGTGTGATGGCTGGCTCTGCCAATGGAATTAAGGATATATCATATCCGAAAACCGACACGATGTAAATGAGCTGCAAAAGCAGCGTGTTGTTGCCTGAACGGCGATGCGGGCTCCGATCTCCCTCAGCCCGCCTGCTCGTCCTCTCCCCGCGCCTGCTCATTTTCAATTCCGGCGATCAGCTTGCGCAGCAGCGCCGCAAGCGCCTCGCGCTCCTTTCCGTCAAGAGCCTGCAGAAAAGAAGCTTCGCTCGCCATGTCTGTGCGGAAGGCCTTTTCGGCGAGTGCCGCACCCGCCTCGCTCAATGCCACCAGCACGCTGCGCCCATCGCGTGGTGATTTCTCCCGGCGGATCAGTCCCGCCTTCTCCAGCCGGTCAAGCCTGTGGGTCAGGCCTCCCGAGGAGATCATCAGCGCCGAATACATCTCCGTCGGGGTCATCAGGTAAGGCGGCCCGGAACGGCGAAGCGTTGCGATCACGTCGAATTCGCCGCGGTCGAGGCCAAAATCGGCGAAGGTCGCCTCGATGCTGGGACGCACCAGGTTGGATAATCGAAAGGCCCGCCCCAGGATCGCCATCGGCTCCGTGTCGAGGTCGGGCAGTTCCAGCGCCCATTGCCGTCGCAGCCGGTCGACATGATCCTCGTAAGAGTCGCCTTCTTTAACCCCATTCGTCATTTTCTGCCTCATATGCCACCACAGCCGAGACATACACCTTCCATCTGCATCAAGGAAGATATCTTGACAGGAAGATAGTTTTGGGAATATATCTTCTCGTGAAGATAGTTTTGCGATCGGAAATGGCACCAGCAGGAGGCACGGGATGTTCAGGATTCTTCGCCACCAGGAACCGCGAGCCGATCAGAGCCGCACGGTCCGCTTTGAAGGCCGCGACCATGGCGGCGAGATATCGCTTTTCCTGGTCGAAAATGAGCCCGGCCAAGGGCCTGACCTGCATATACACCCCTATTCCGAAACGTGGGCCGTCAGGAAAGGCGAAGCCGAATTTACCGTGGGCGACGCCAAGACCCGCGCCTTTCCTGGCGACATCGTCATCGTGGCCGCCAACATTCCGCACCGTTTCGAGAATGTCGGCACCGGACGGCTCGAAATCGTCTGCATTCATGCCAGCGACACGATCTTGCAGGAGTTTGTGTGAGGCAAAGCCGCCTGGAAGGCAAAGCGCGGAGACAATGAAGAGGAGAGAACTGCAATGCCCAAGATGATCTTCGTGAACCTGCCGGTGAAAGACCTTGCCGCTGCGACCCGCTTCTATGAAGCGATCGACTGCAGCAAGCACGAACAGTTCAGCGATCACCAGGCGTCGAACATGGTCTGGTCCGAGGTCATTATCTTCCATTTGCTGACGCGCGATTTCTTCGCGAGTTTCACGCCGAAACCCGTTGCCGAAGCGCAGAAGACGAGCGAAATGCTGATCGCGCTGACGATGGACAGCCGTGAAGAGGTGGACACTATCGTCGAGGCAGCTGCAGCCGCCGGTGGCAAAGCCGATCCCCGCGCGCCGACGGACATGGGTTGGCTCTACAACCGTGCCTTCGAAGATCCCGATGGCCATATATTCGAAGCGGTCTGGGTCGACATGGCGGCGGCGACCGCTACCGGAGAATAGCCGGCAAAGCGCTCGACGCGACATGCCCGGGCCAAACGGGCTTCGGCCCACCTCGCCCGCCGTGAAAACTTTTGCTGCGTCTGGAATAAAACCACCGCGCCTCGTGTCTCATCTCAGGTATCGCAAGATTGCGTGCCCAATCTGAGGAGAGACATCATGAAACCCGTGAAATTCCTGTCCGTCGTGGCCGCCGCCGCCTTTGCCGCGACCGCTGCTTTCGCCGCCCCTCCTGTCAAGACCGTCGAATCCGAAAAGGGCAAGGTGCTTGCCGGCGAAAACGGCATGACGCTCTACACCTTCAAGAAGGACGTCAAAGGCGTTTCCAACTGCAACGACGATTGCGCCAAAAACTGGCCGCCGCTGATGGCCGCTGGTGATGCCAAGGCTGATGGTGCATATTCGATCGTCGATCGCAAAGATGGCACGAAGCAATGGGCCAAGGACGGCATGCCGCTCTATTACTGGGTCAAGGACAAGAAGGCCGGCGACATCACCGGCGATGGCGTCGGCGGCAACTGGGATCTCGCCAAGCCTTGATCGCCAAGATCCCGATCACAAGCGAGTTGCCGGCGTGAAAACACCCGCACCCGAAACCTTCGAGGGCCAGATCCTGGCCCTCCTGCCCTCACTCAGACGCTATTCGCGCAGCCTGACGCGCTCGGATGCCGATGGCGAGGATCTGCTCCAGGATTGTGTCGAGAAGGTTCTCACGCGCCGCGGCCAATGGCGCGGCCTCAACCTGCGCGGCTGGGTCCTGACCATCATGACCAATCTCTACCGCAACGGCCGGCGCGGCAAGACGCGCGACGGCCTTGTCGAGCTCGATGCCGCAGACAATCTGGCCGCGCCCGAACCGCCGGCCGATCCGCTGGAACGTGCCCGGCTGGACGATGCGCTGAACAGCCTTTCGGAGGAACACCGCGCCGTGCTGATGCTCGTGGTCATCGAGGGATACACCTATGGCGAGGTCGCCGCCGCGCTCGATATCCCGATCGGCACCGTCATGTCGCGCCTGTCGCGCGCCCGCCGGCGCGTCGCCGAACGATTGAAGGCCGACAACATCATTACGCTTCGGAGACCGAAATGAACGAGACCAATCCGAGCGTCGCCGAAGCCGACCTTCACGCCTATGCCGATGGCCAGTTGCCGGAAACGGCGCGCCCCCGCATCGAGGCTTTCCTAGCCGACAATCCCGACGAGGCGGCAATGGTCGCCGAATGGCAGGCACAAAATACAGGAATCCGCTCGCTATTTGCAGGTTATGAGCGAGCGAAGGACACCGATCCGCTGCTTGTTTCACCCCCGTCCGCAGTACAAACCAGCCCGAAACGCTGGGCGATCGCCGCCGCAGCGCTCGTCGTCTTCACGCTGGGAGCAGTCAGCGGCCGTTATGGCCCGGCACTTCTGGAAAAGCCGGAGCTGCAGCTTGCCGGCTCCGAGACCCTGCCGAAACAGGCCCAGACCGCGTTCACGGTCTATGCCGCCGAGGTTCGCCATCCCGTCGAGGTCTTCGCAAACGAAGAGGTCCACCTCGCCACCTGGCTTGGCAAGCGCCTGGCAATCCAGGACCTCAAGATCCCGAACCTGCAGCCGCTCGGCTTCAAGCTGGTCGGCGGCCGGCTGCTGCCGGTCGACGGCAGGCCGGGCGCCATGTTCATGTATGAAAACCAGGCCGGCGAGCGCCTGACCGTCATGGTCGGTCGCAACACGGAAAACCGCACGACGAGCTTCCGCTTCGCCTCATCGGGCAATCTCGAAACCTTTTACTGGATCGACGGCGAACTCGGTTATGCCGTGACCGGCGAAATCTCCCGCGAAACACTGCGGGAGGTGGCCGAGGAGTGCTACCGGCAATTCCCGTCTTAAGGATCAGCGCGAGGGGTCGTTGCTAAGCTCGATCGGCCGTCCGTGCGGCGTCGCTTCCGCCGCCCGCTGCCAACTCTGTTGCAGCGCCAGGATCGTATCCGCATCGGCGACGCCGCAGTTGACGATGAGGTCCGAGAGTGCGGCCACCCAGCAGTCAAAATAGTCGCTGCCATCTTCGGCCCGGCCTGGCTTGTGCAGCTGCGCCGACAGCGTCGCGGCCCATTCGCTCCAGCTGAACAGGCCTTTGGCGTTAAGGTGCACGGTCATGGCGAAGGCTTCGGCCGCCCATGGCTTGGGAAAGACCGGCTCGCCTTCCGGCGACCGCGGCAGTCCGGGCGACTGCGTCAGCGGCGATATCTCATGCCGGTTCAAGATAACTCTCCCAGGCATCAATCGACACGGTCAGCGTCGGATCGGCATCCTCGCCCCAGATCTCCGCGCCGTCGAAAACGACCGTATAGAGCCATTGCGGGTTTTCGCCCTTGCCATGTGCATTGTCGTCAGGGAAAACGAAAGAGCCCTGCACTACCTCGACCACGCCAGTTTTGGCTCGGGCATAACGCGGCAGGCGCGTATGCGTCGGCGGATTGAATTTCTTCGTCTTCACCGTCTCGCCGACAGCAAAGAGCGGCGCGGTCTTAACAGGACGATCGCAAGGGCCGCCCTTCGCCAAAACGCCGGGCACCATGTCCGCCTTCAGCACCCGCTTCGGAACGGCTCCTGGCTGCTGCGCATGACCGGACAGCAATTCCGCGCGCGTCGCAAAACCATGCCGTTCGAGCAGCTTCTCGATGCCGCGGATCCAGATCTCGTAATAGCTGGCGGCGAGGTAATCGGCCGGCGGAATATTCTCGCGCGCATGCCGGCTTTCATCGATCGTCCATGCGCCGAACGCGCCGCAGGAAAGCGTAATGCCGAGCGCCCGCTTTTCCCATTCTGCATGGAAATAAGGCTCGTCCTTTTCGGGTGCGACAGGACCGAAGCCCATCTGCCCGCCGAGATCGTGCGGTCCGTTCATGCGGCGCTCTCCGGCTTGCGGGCAACGGCCGTACCGATCATCGCATCGCGGCTGACGAGGCCGGCGAGCGTTTGCTCATCCATTCCGTCGGTCCCTCCGGGCCGCTCGGGAATGACGAGATAACGCAGCTCCGCCGTCGAATCCCAGACGCGGACCTTCTTGTCCTCAGGCAGCGCCAGGCCGAATTCGGCCAGCACGCCGCGCGGATCGATGACGGCGCGCGAACGATAGGCCGGCGCCTTGTACCAGACCGGCGGCAGGCCGAGCACCGACCAGGGATAACAGGAGCAGAGCGTGCAGACGACGAGATTATGGGTCTCGGCCGTATTGAAGACGGCGCGCATATGCTCGCCCTGCCGGCCGGTATAGCCGAGGCTGGCGATGGCCGCCGTCGCATCGCGCCTCAGCCAGTCGGCGAAATCGGCATCGCTCCAGGCCCTGGCGACGACATGCGCGCCGTTCCTCGGCCCTACCTTCGTCTCGTAGGTCTCGACGATGGCATCGATCGCCGCTGGATCGATCAGCCCCTTCTCCGTCAGCAGCGTTTCCAGCGCCTTCACGCGCGCCTGCATATCGGAATAATGGTTGTCGTGATCATGCCCGTGGGCGTGCTCATCTCCGTGAGCATGTTTGTCGTCATGGTCGTGCAAGGCGAAGCCCTCCCGAAACTGCCCGCTATTTCTATCATACGCCACAGGCCCGCCAAGCCCTTCTATGTCTCATGCGCTTTTCCGCTAATCTCCTGCCATGAACATTCTGATTCTCGGCGCAACCGGCTTCATAGGCTCCGTCGTCGCGGCCCGGCTCGTTGCCGACGGCCACGCCGTCACCGGCATCGGTCGCAATCCCGCGCGTGCGCGCCTGAAACAGCCGGCGATCGACTGGCGGTGTGCAGATCTCTCGCGCATGACGAAACCGGCGGATTGGGACGAGATCCTCAAGGATCAGCATGTCGTCGTCAATTGCGCCGGCGCCCTGCAGGACGGCCTGTCTGATGATCTGTCGGCCACCCAGGCAGAGGCGATGCTGGCACTCTATTCCGCCGCAAAACGCTCGTCGCGCCCGCTGATCGTACAGATATCGGCAAGGACAGCGGGAGCGGCGGGTGCTCTTCCCTTCCTCGCCACCAAGCGGCGGGCCGACGAGGCGCTGGCGGCAAGCGGCCTGCGTTACCTCATCCTGCGCCCTGCCCTCGTTCTCGGCCGCAATGCCCATGGCGGTTCGGCGCTGCTGCGGGCGCTTGCCGCCTTCCCCTGTGTGCTGCCCTTGGTCCATGCCGAAAGTCCGGTCGAAACACTCTCGGTGGACGATGTGGCGGAAGCCGTGTCGCGGGCGGTCTCCGACGGCATCTCCGGCGATATAGATCTGGCCGCCGACGAAGTTCTGACGCTCGCCGATCTCGTCCGCCTGCATCGGCAGTGGCTCGGCCTGCCGCCCGCCCGCATGTTCGCTCTCCCCCGCTGGCTTGCCGGCCCGGTGACGTGGCTGGCCGATCTATCAGGACTGCTCGGCTGGCGTTCGCCGCTGCGCTCGACGGCGATGACTGTCATGTCCGAAGGTGTGCGGAGCTCGAAAACAGGGAGCGGTCTTGCCACGACACCCGCGGCAGCGACCCTCTCGGCCAATCCCTCCGGCGTACAGGATCTCTGGTTTGCCAGGCTCTATCTTCTGAAGCCGCTCGTCATAGCGGGCCTATCCGCTTTCTGGCTGCTCTCCGGTGTGATCCCGCTGCTGGCGCTGGAGAAGACGTCCGTTCACTTCCTGCCGTTCATGCCTGAGGCCGCGGCAACTGCGCTGACGCTTGCAACCTGCCTGATCGACATCGCTCTCGGCGCCGCCGTCCTCCTTCGCCCGCTGGCGAAACGTGCCCTTCTCGGCATGCTGGCCGTGTCGTTCGCCTATCTTGCCGGCGCCAGCCTGCTCGAACCCGCACTCTGGCTCGATCCGCTCGGTCCCCTCGTCAAGGTGCTGCCATCGATCCTGCTGACACTCACCGCACTTGCCACCCTGGATGAACGCTGATGCTTGAGGAATGGCTGCTGCTTGCCCATGTCATCGGCGCGACCGTGCTCTTCGGCACCGGCGCCGGCATCGCCTTCTTCATGGTGATGGCGCACCGGACACGCGATCCCAAGCTGATCGCCCATGTCGCCAGCACGGTTGTCATCGCCGACACCCTCTTCACCGCTACCGCAGCCATTCTCCAGCCGACGACCGGCTATCTGCTGGCCCGGTCGATCGGCTGGGAACTGTCGGAGGGATGGATTGCGCTGTCGCTGCTGCTCTATGTCGTGACCGGCCTGTTCTGGCTGCCGGTCGTCTGGATCCAGATCCGGCTGCGCGATCTCGCCCGCGCCGCAGCAGCGGCGGGAAAAGCCCTGCCGCCGGCCTATTTCAGCCTTTACCGCATCTGGTTCGCCTGCGGTTTTCCGGCCTTCTTCGCTGTCGTCGGCATTCTCTGGCTGATGCTCATGAAGCCGGCAATCACCCTATTTTAGCATCGGCCAGAGGCTTAGCACCAACAGCACCGCCATGCTGATATTGAACCATTTCAGCCGCACCGGATCGGAAAGCCATTCCCTCAGCGCCGAGCCGAAGCCTGCCCAGGTCGAGACGCTGGGCACGTTAACTGCCGCAAAAGCCAGACCGACGATCAGCACGCTCACCAGGTAGAGTTGCGGATTGGTATAGGTCGCCATCGCGGTGACCGCCATCACCCAGGCTTTCGGGTTGACCCACTGGAAGGCGGCCGCCGCCAAGAAGGACATCGGCTCGACGCCGCTCCTGCCTTCGCTGAGCGAGCGCGACGAGGCGATCTTCCAGGCGATCCAGAGGAGATAGGCGCCGCCGGCAAACTTCAGCGCCGTATAGACCACGGGCACCGTGTGCAGCAGCGCGCCGAGCCCAAGACCGACGCCGATCAGCAGCGAGAAGAAACCGACACCGATGCCGAACATATGCGGGATCGTCCTGCGGAAGCCGAAATTCACGCCCGATGCGAAAAGCATCATATTGTTCGGTCCCGGCGTGATCGAGGTCGTGAAGGCGAAGAGAACGAGGGCGAGAAATGTATCCAGCGGCATGCGACCTCCCGAAGCCAGCTTTTCTGCGGCCTGCTTATTTAGGTCAGCATAACTGTCCTAAACCACCGGTGCCATTACATCATTGTCATGGTGACAGGATTACTTGAAAGATGGCGATCCGGCCCAATCTCCTGTCGAAGGGACAGAAACCATGCAGGACGACCCGATTCCATCGATTACATTCCCGAACGGCAATGACGTGCCGGCGCTCGGCCAGGGAACTTGGGCCATGGGTGAGGATGCCGGCCATGCCAAGGCCGAGATCGAAAGCCTCAAGGCTGGCATCGATCTCGGCATGACGCTGATCGACACCGCCGAAATGTATGGAGACGGTGGCGCTGAAGAGATTGTCGGCCAGGCGATCAGCGGCCGGCGCGACGAGGTCTTCATCGTCAGCAAGGTCTATCCCTGGAATGCCAGCCTGAAAGGTACGATCGAGGCCTGCGAGCGCAGTCTCGAACGGTTGGGCACCGATCGCATCGATCTCTATCTGCTGCACTGGCGCGGAGACCATCCGCTCACAGAGACCGTCGCCGCCTTCGAAATGCTGAAGGCATCCGGCAAGATCGGCGCCTGGGGCGTCTCCAACTTCGACACTGATGACATGGAGGAACTGCTCGGCGTGCCCGACGGCGCCAATGTCGCCGCCAACCAGGTGCTCTATAACCTTTCCCGCCGTGGCATCGAGTTCGATCTGCTGCCCTGGTGCCAGAGCCGCGGGATTCCCATCATGGCCTATTCGCCGATCGAGCAGGGAAATATCCTGCACCATCCCGAGCTGATCCGCATCGCCAAGGCCTATCAGGCAACGCCCGCCCAGCTGGCACTCGCCTTCCTTCTGGAACGCGACGGCGTCATCGTCATTCCGAAAACGTCGAATGCCGAACGCGCGGCGGAAAACCGCGACTGCGTCTCGCTCGAAATCACCGACGACGACTGGGATGCCATCGACGCCGCCTTTCCGCCGCCCACAAAGAAAAAACCGCTGGAGATGCTTTGATCTCCAGCGGCTTTCGCAATCATTGCAGCATCGGGCTTAGATGCCCGGGCTGTGATCCTTACATGTCCGGGCTGTATTATTTACATCCCCTGCACGCCGCGGTTCATCGCCGCAATGCCGGTACGGCACACCTCGATGAGGCCGAGCGGCTTCATGATCGCTACGAACTGATCGATCTTCGACGATTTGCCGGTGATCTCCAGAATGAAGTGTCCGACCGTCGCATCCACCACCTTGGCATGGAAGGCATCGGCAAGGCGCAGGGTCTCGGCACGCATCTCGCCCTCGCCGATCACTTTGACCAGCGCCACTTCGCGCTCGATCGGGCGATCCTGGCCGAGTTCGCGGGCCCGCACCGTCAGGTCGACGACGCGATGCACCGGCACGATGCGCTCGAGCTGCGCCTTGATCTGTTCCAGCACCTGCGGCGTGCCGCGTGTGACGACGGTGATACGGGAAAGATGCGCCTGATGCTCGGTCTCGGAGACCGTCAGGCTCTCGATATTGTAGCCGCGGCCGGAAAACAGTCCGATGACCCGGGCAAGAACACCCGGTTCGTTGTCGACGAGAACCGAAAGCGTGTGGCTTTCGACCGCCGCCGTTTCCGGCGAGATGAAATAGGCTGAGCCCGTGGGTTGTAGGTGTGCGTTCATGGTCTTGAGTTTCCTCTTCCCTGCCGCATACCCCTGAAAATCGAAAGCGATTTTCGGAAAGGGTTATGGACAAATTAAAAATGTCAGACGAGCGCGCGGCCCTTGGCGTCGATCGCATTGGCGACCGCTTCGTCGGTGGCTTCGTCCGGCAACAGCATTTCGTTATGGGCCTTGCCCGAGGGGATCATCGGGAAGCAATTGGCGAGATTGGCGACACGGCAATCGACGATGACGGGCTTTCTGACCTCGATCATCTCCAGAATGGTGTCATCAAGCGCATCCGGCTTTTCGCAGCGCAGGCCGACGGCACCATAGGCCTCCGCCAGCTTGACGAAATCGGGCATCGCCTCCGTATAAGAGTTCGACAGGCGATTGCCGTGCAACAGCTGCTGCCACTGACGCACCATGCCCATATATTGGTTGTTCATGATGAAGATCTTGATCGGCGCGTCGTGCTGGATCGCCGCCGACATTTCCTGGATACACATCTGGATCGAGGCGTCGCCGGCAATGTCGATGACGAGGCTGTCGGGATGGGCGATCTGCACGCCGAGCGCGGCCGGCAGGCCGTAGCCCATCGTACCGAGGCCGCCCGAGGTCATCCAGCGATTCGGCTGCTCGAAACCGAAGAACTGCGCCGCCCACATCTGGTGCTGGCCGACCTCGGTGGTGATGTAGGTATCCCGGTCCTTGGTGTGGGCAAAGAGCCGCTCCAGCGCATATTGGGGCATGATGACGTCATTGCTCTTCGTATAGGCGAAGGAGTTGCGTGCCCGCCAGCGGGCGATATCGGTCCACCAGTCGTCCAGGCGACCCTTCTCCGGCTTCTTCGGCAGCGCTCGCCACAGGCGAACCATGTCTTCGAGGACATGGCCGACATCGCCGCGGATGCCGATATCGACCCGGACGTTCTTGTTGATCGAGGATGGATCGATATCGATATGGATCTTCTTCGAGTTCGGCGAAAAGGCATTGAGACGGCCGGTGATGCGGTCGTCGAAACGGGCGCCGATGCAGACCATGACGTCGCAGTCGTGCATCGCCATGTTGGCCTCGTAGGAGCCGTGCATGCCGAGCATCTTCAGCCAGTTCTTGCCCGAAGCAGGATAGGCGCCGAGGCCCATCAGCGTCGAGGTGATCGGGAAATCGGTGAGCTCGACCAGCTCGCGCAGCAGCTTGGAAGCCTCGGGGCCGGAATTGATGACGCCGCCGCCGGAATAGATGATCGGACGGCGCGCATTCGCCATCAGTTCGATCGCGGCATGGATCTGGTTGAGGTCGCCCTGGATCTTCGGCTGGTAGCTCTTCTGGATCGCGTAATCGGCGGGCGGCGTGTAGGTGCCGGTCGCAAACTGCACGTCTTTCGGAATATCGACGACGACGGGGCCTGGACGGCCAGACTGGGCGATGCGGAAGGCCTCGTGAATGACGGCGGCAAGCTGGTTGACATCCTTGACCAGCCAGTTGTGCTTGGTGCAGGGCCGGGTGATGCCGACCGTATCGCATTCCTGGAAGGCGTCGGAGCCGATCAGTGGGGTCGGAACCTGTCCGGTCAGGCAGACGAGCGGGATCGAATCCATCAGCGCGTCCTGCAGCGGCGTGACGGCATTGGTAGCGCCCGGACCCGAGGTGACCAGCATGACGCCGACCTTGCCGGTGGAGCGGGCGTAACCTTCGGCCGCATGGCCTGCCCCCTGCTCGTGGCGGACGAGGATGTGCTTGACATCTTCCTGCTGGAAGATCTCGTCATAGATCGGCAGGACCGCGCCGCCGGGATAGCCGAAAATATGTTCGACGCCATTGTCCTTCAGCGCCTTGAGAACGATCTCCGCTCCCGTCATCCGATTGCCTGCCGCCTGATTGTCCGTGCTCATCTGTCTGTTCCGTTTGATGCTGGGATTGCGTTTGTGGCCGGAAGCCCGAATTTCGGGCATAAAAAAAGGCCCCTGAGGAGCCTGTCATCTAGCGCATGGGTGGCTATCGCCGGATGGTTACACCATCCTGCCCATGCGCTTTCCCACCACGATAAGAGCCGTTGCGATTTTCATGGTCGGAAGTGATAGACAGAAAATTTCGCAGCGTCAACGCATGCCGCAATAAAAAACTGCCCCACGCCTGCATCCCCGAAAATCGATAGGATGAAGGATTTGTTAAAGGATCGACTTTATTCTTCTACGCTACTGCATGGAGTAGCCCTTTGCTCAACAACGACTTGCGCACGTCTGGCAAGGCAGGCGAGCATGATCGCCGCGATGGCCATGCGCCGGGAAATCGCTTTCTCGGCCGCGTCGTTGCATGCAGCGGTTCGCGGGCGACGATTGCCGCCGTCGCCGAACAGGGCGGCACCGATCTTACCGAACTCTGGTCCGTGGGCCGGCTGATTTCGATCAGCGTCGGCCGCAATCGCGTCGTCGCGCTCGTCTATCAGATGAACACCGGCAGCCACGCCTGGGGCGAAGGCGAGGACAATATTTTCAAGATCGAGACCGAACTGCTCGGCGAAGTCCGTGTCGACGAGGACGGGCGCGAGGAATTCTCGACCGGCATCTCGCGTTATCCCTATCTCGGCGCCATCGCCCACCGCATCCGATCCGCCGACCTGATGCGCATCTACGATGCCGGCGAGGGTACGACCGCCGTCATCGGCAAGCTGACGCAGGACGATAGCATCGATGCGGCGATCCATATCCCCTCGATGCTCTCCAAGCATTTCGCCGTCGTCGGCTCGACCGGCGTCGGCAAGTCGACGGCCGTGTCGCTGCTCCTGCACAAGGCGATCGCGGCGGACCCGAAGCTGCGTGTACTGATCCTCGATCCGCATAACGAATTCGCCGCCGCCTTTCCTCAGCACGCCGTCACCATCGATACCGATACGCTTGATCTGCCCTTCTGGCTGATGCGGCTTGAAGAGTTCGCCGAAGTCGTCTTTCGCGGCCGCCCGCCGGTGCCCGAAGAGCTCGACATGCTGCGCGATATCCTGCCGGAAGCCAAGCGCGCCTTCCGTGGTAGCGACAATTCACTGGTGCGCCGCACGACCGAAAAGAGTTCGATCACCGCCGACACGCCGGTTCCCTACCGCATGGCCGATCTGCTGGCGCTGATCGACGAGCGCATCGGTCGCCTGGAAGGCCGTTCGGAAAAACCCTTCCTGCGTTCGTTGAAGATGCGCATCATCGCCGCAATCAATGATCCGCGTTATCATTTCATGTTCTCCAACAACACGATCACCGACACGATCACCGACACCATCGCGCAGATCTTCCGCATCCCCGGCGAGAACCGGCCGATCTGTGCCTTCCAGCTTGCCGGCATTCCTTCCGAGGTCGTCAATTCGGTCGCTTCGGTGCTTTGCCGCATGGCCTTCGAGGTAGCGCTGTGGAGCGAGGGCGCCATCCACATGCTCGTCGTCTGCGAGGAAGCTCACCGCTATATCCCCTCCGATCCGAGCCTCGGCTTCGTGCCGACGCGCCAGGCGATCGCCCGCATCGCCAAGGAAGGCCGCAAATACGGCGTCTCGCTCGGCATCATCACCCAGCGCCCGGGCGAGCTCGACCAGACGATCCTGTCGCAGTGTTCGACGCTCTTTGCCATGCGCCTCGCCAACGACCGCGACCAGGAAATCATCCGCTCGGCCATCCCGAATTCGTCGATCTCGACGACAAGCTTCATCTCCTCGATCGGCAATGGCGAAGCGATCGCCTTCGGTGAGGCGATCAGCGTGCCGATGCGCATGCGCTTTTCCCGCGTCGAGGAG
Organism: Rhizobium sp. CB2179; assembly: GCF_057653455.1. NCBI lineage: Bacteria > Pseudomonadati > Pseudomonadota > Alphaproteobacteria > Hyphomicrobiales > Rhizobiaceae > Rhizobium > Rhizobium sp. CB2179. The sequence goes on from NZ_CM172781.1 coordinate 2,723,077, forward strand.
AACCTGCTGCCGAAGGCGAGCAGCGCCAACAGCAAGCAAAGCGAGGAAGATCCGGATACGGTCGATCTGCGCAAGATCGTCACCCGCATGCGGGCGGTGACCGTCGGACCCGACATTTCAAATTTCCAGCAGAACTATGCCGCGTCCGTGGCAGGTTTCGACGAGACCGACGCAGCCGACGAGGATCTCGACGCGAAGCCATACACGCCGCTCGCCTCTTTTGCCGCGCCGCCGGCCTCCGCGCCGCTCGAAACCTACCGGCGGGAATTGCTACCGCAGACGCCGCGGCTGGACCCGGCCACGTCACCCGCAATCGATCCCCGGCTGGACGCGCTTCGCCGCGAGATGCGCCGCGACGAGCCGGTTTTTCCCCGACCGGCACCACCGGCGGACCAGCCCACGGTCTCCCGCCGGGAGCCCGGCACGTCGCTGCGCGAAAGCATCCTGAAAAAACCGCTGAGCAGCCTTTACAACAAGGATTGACGCTTCAGCTCGCTCTCCAGGGCGATCAGAGGCTCGACGGCGTCGAGCACACGCTGCCGGTCCATCGGCCCGAGCGGCAGGAGAGGGCGTGGGAGCTCTGCCCCCGCGAGTGAGAGAAGGTCGACCAGCGTATAGACCACGCGAAGGCTTCCGAACGCCTTGAACGTTTTCCAGAGCGGTTCGAGGAGACCATCGAGCCGGTGCGCCTCCCCGCCCTTGCCCGCAATCGCAGCCTTGGTCAGGGCAAGGGCGACGCGCGGAAGCAAGCCACCGATGACGCTGTACCAGGCGTCGGCACCTGAAAGCAGCGCTTCGGCCGCGCCCCAGTCGCCGCTGTAGCCGATCGCAAGCCTGGTCTTCTCTCGCAATGCCGCCAACTCGCCTGCGAAATCGCCGTCAGCAGGCAGAGGCATCTTCACGGCCCTGATCGTCTCGATATCGGACAGGCGCTGCAGAAGATCCCGGCCGAAGGTGAAGTGGGTCGTACCGGGATTGTTGTAGATACAAAGCGGCAGATTCGCCGCCTCGGTGACCGCCAGGAAATGCTCGTAGGCTTCGTCCTGGGTCAGCGGCGTGTAGGACACCGGCGCAAGCAGAAGAGCATCTGCACCGGCGGCCTCGGCATCCCTCGCCAGGCTACGGGCATGGTCTGTCCTCAGAGCGCCGACGCCGACGACGAGGGGAATACGACCACGAACGCACTCGACCGCAGCCTCGACGGCTCGCCGTCGTTCCTCGCGCGTGAGAAAGGCGTAGATCCCGGTGCTGCCGAGAAGGCCTATCGAAGCGACGCCTGCATCACACAGGCGTTCCAGCAGGCGGCCGAGGGCTTCGGTGTCGACCCGGCCCTCCCTATTGGCGGGCGTGGGCGGAAAGGCCGAAAGACCATGAAACGGAGAAGTGACAGACATGATGCGATCCTGAAAATCCGGTCAATGTGAGAACAGCAGGCGCGATCCGGCACCGGCGAAGAAGACGGCGAGACTGCCCTCGATCCACCGCCGCGCACGGGCGTAGCCGCGCACCATCGGTGCCGTCGAGAAGAGCACGGCATAGCCGGCAAATATCGAGATGCCCAAGAGCACGCAGCCGCCGAATGCCGTGACGGCCATCTCCGGCGAAGCGCCCGGCTTGAGGCCGAGCGACATGATCGCCACCCAGGCCAGAACCGCCTTCGGGTTACCGAGATGCATCAGAACGCCGCGACGATAGAGCACGCCAACTTGCGCGGCAGGCCGGACGACCTCGCTTGCCGGCATATCCGGGGCTGCTGCCGAGCGGGCCGCCCTCCAGGCGAGCCAGAGAAGGTACAATCCGCCTGCAATCTTGAGAAACAGCAGGGCATGGGCATAGCGTACCAGCAGTGTCGAGATGCCGGTGACCGCAACCAGCCCCCAACATGTCGACATCGTTATAACCCCGGCGGCAAGGGCGAGCGCCGGTCGACGCCCTTGCCGCATTGCCACATTCATAATGGCCATGTTGCTTGGTCCGGGACTGCCTGCAGCAATTGCGTAGGCGATGTAGACGACGAGAAGATCCTGCATTTGTGTCTTTTCCAGAAGTTTGCGCTCGCGCACGGTACCACCCCGACGACGAAAAGCACGCCCTCGGGAAGTCGCCAATCTGCTTCCTTTTCTTTGAAAATTGGTCCACCATGAAGCTCCATTTTGAATAATTTCTATGGACCATTTTGCGATGTCCAAACGGCGTAGCACCATCGAAATACCATCGCTCAAAGCGATCGAGCGAACGGCCAATGTGAGTCGCCAGCTTGCACAGGCCCTGCGGAACGCGATCGCCCGCGGTGAGCTGAGGTCGGGAGAACGCCTTCCTTCGACGCGGAGCCTTGCGGCTTCGCTGAAGATCGCGCGCGGCACCGTTGTCGAGGTGTTCGATCAGTTGACCGCTGAAGGCTATCTCGAAGCGCGGGTCGGAGCCGGAACCCGTGTTGCCACCGATCTGATGGACACCACGCCGGCGCCCCCGCTTGCACCGGCTGTGCCATCTACCGCGGATGCCGTCGATCTGCCTTCCCAGGCTGCCCGGCTGATTGCCGTCGCCCGTGCGCTCACCCCGCACCCGCCCGTTCCCTTCGCCATCGCCGTCCCGGCTTGTGGCATTGCGCCCGACGACAACTGGCGCCGTCTCGGCAACCGCGTGCGCGCGTCGCGACAGGCCGCACCCTCCGGCTACCACGATCCTATGGGTTTGCTCGAACTCAGGCTTGCCATTGCCGGCCACGTCCGCCGCGCGCGGGCCGTTCATTGCGAGCCGGAACAGGTCATCGTCACGTCAGGCACCCAGCAAGGCCTCTATATGGCGGGCCGGGTCCTTCTCTCGCGTGATGATCCGGTATGGGCCGAGGACCCGGCCTATCCCGGCCTGACGGCGGTGCTCGATGATCTCGGTGTCCAGACACACCGCCTGCCGGTCGATGCACAGGGAATGAATGTGGAACGCGGTCTCGAGCTATGCCCGCAGGCGCGCGCCGCATTCTTGACCCCGTCGCACCAATATCCAATCGGCATGCCGCTCAGCATGGCCCGGCGCAATTCCTTGATCGCCTGGGCCGACCAAAATAGCGCCTGGATCGTCGAGGACGATTACGACAGCGAGCTGCGTTATGCCGGACACCCATTTCCCTCAATGCAGGGGTTGCGGCCGTCACGTGTCATCTATCTCGGCACGTTCAGCAAGGTGCTCTTTCCTTCCCTGCGCCTCGGCTACGTCATCGCCCCTCCTCCGCTCGCGGAAGCCTTTGCCGGCGCCCGCGCCATTCTCGATCGGCATTCGCCGATCGCCGAACAGCACGTTCTGGCGGCCTACATGCGGGAAGGCTATTTCGAAGCGCATATCCGGCGCATCCGCGGCCTCTATGCCGAACGCCGCGCTTTTCTGCTTTCGGCGCTCGAGCGGGCCTTGCCTGAGGGCTGCCGCGTCCAGCAGAGCGACCAAGGCATGCATATTCTTCTATGGCTGCCCGAAGAGGTCGATGACGTGCAACTCGCAGCCCGTGCGCTGTCGGCCGGCCTCGCCGTGCGTGCGATCTCCCCGATGTATGCCGCCCAGCCGGCGCGCCCCGGCCTGATGCTGGGCTTCGGCGGATTTCTGCCGGACCAGCTGCAGGCGGCGGTTGGCGAACTCGTCAAACTGCTGAGCTAGCAGATGTCTCAAGCAAGAGGCCCGCAACAAACTGATGGCTAGACCTTCAGCCGTTCCCAGCTGTCGTCCATCTGGTTGCGAAACCATGTCATTTGCCGCTTGGCATATTGCCGCGTCGCCGCAGCCCCCTTCTCCAGCACCTCGTCGCGCGTCATCTTACCTCCGACCATCGCCGTAATCTGCGACACGCCGATTGCCTTCATCACAGGCGCCTCGGCCGGCAGGTCGAGTGCAAGCAGAGCCTTCACCTCGTCTTCCGCGCCTTGCTGCAGCATCTTTTCGAAACGCCCGTTGATGCGTTCATGCAGCACCGCCCGGTCCGGCAGCACGACGATCTTGCGGGCTTCGCCCGCGTCGATCACCACCGGTCCCGATCGGCCCTGGAAATCGGCGATCGACCGTCCCGTCGCCTTCAAGACCTCCAGCGCCCGGACAATCCGCTGCCCGTCCTGGCGGTTGAGGCTTGCCGCCATGGCAGGATCGGCCGCGGCGAGTGCGGCATAGAGTCCGTCCGGCCCCTCCTGCAGCAATCGCGTCCTGAGTTCCTCCCGCAATTCCTCCGGTATCTCGGGCATATCGGAGAGACCGCCGGTCAGCGCCTTGAAATAAAGTCCCGTGCCGCCGACGAAGACTGGCAGCCGTCCCGCAGCCCTGAGCGCGGGTAGTAGTGCTGCGACATCGCGCAGCCAGGCGCCTGTAGAATAAGCTACACCCGCCGGCGTGTGGCCGTAGAGATGATGCGGCACACCCTGCATCTCCTCTTCCGACGGGCGCGCGGTCAGCACCCGCAGTGTGTCGTAGACCTGCATGCTATCGGCGTTGACGACCGCGCCGTCATGACGCTTGGCCAATTCGACGGCGAGCGCGGACTTGCCGCTGGCGGTCGGCCCGGTTATCAGGATCGCGTTCACTGTGCTCAGAAGGTTTTCCATCATGGCCCTCGTTGCCACGCTTGTTGCCAATCCGTCAAATCCCGTGCTGACACCCACGATCGCCGAACAGGCGGCGGAGGCCGTGAACGCTTCAGGCCTCTACTGGCTGGCAGACGGCATCGCCTGTGACATCGCGCTGCGCGACGGCACCGATGCGCAAGCGGCCGAGGCCAATATCCTTGCCGTCATATCAAACGCGCCGATCGACCTCGTCATCCAGGAGCAGGAAACCCGCCGCAAGAAGCTGCTGATCGCCGATATGGATTCGACGATGATCGGCCAGGAATGCATCGACGAGCTCGCCGCCGAAGTCGGCCTGAAGGAGAAGGTCGCGACCATCACTGCCCGCGCCATGAACGGTGAGATCGCTTTCGAGCCCGCCTTACGTGAGCGTGTTGCCCTGCTGAAGGGCCTGCCGATATCGGTCGTCGATGAGGTCATCGCCAAGCGCATCACGCTCACGCCGGGCGGCCCGGAACTGCTTGCCACCATGAAGTCGAAAGGCCATTACACCGCGCTTGTCTCCGGCGGCTTCACCGTCTTCACCAGCCGCATCGCCGCCACCCTCGGCTTCGACGAGAACCGTGCCAACACGCTGCTCGAAGACGGCGGCATTCTCTCCGGCTTCGTCGCCGAACCGATCCTCGGCAAGCAGGCGAAAGTCGATGCGCTGAACGAAATATCGGCTCGCCTCGGCATTTCGCCGGAAGAAGCGATGGCCGTCGGCGACGGCGCCAACGACCTCGGCATGCTACACCTCGCCGGCGCCGGCGTCGCCCTCCACGCCAAGCCGGCAGTCGCTGCCGAAGCACAGATGCGCATCAACCACGGCGACCTGACCGCCCTGCTTTATATCCAGGGTTACCGGAAGACGGATTTCGTGACGGCTTGAAGGCGATACCAGCGATATTCCCGAAATCGGGGCTGATCGCCGGTGCCACGTACGGAAGGGCAACCTCCATAAACCCGCCAAATAGCCTGTCACCTCCGGACCGTTAGGCCAACGGCCCCGTTTCGAAAGGCCGCCCGGCACACCCTCTCCGCCCTCATTCCTGTGCTCGTCACAGGAATCCAGCCACCGCGCGTCTGCGCGGTGAATGATTTACGCCAAGAGAGTAGAGTCTTCTTAGCCCAAGGACTTTGGGCGCACTGGATTCCTGTGACAAGCACGGGAATGAGGGAGAGTTGGAGACCACGGCGGCAAATTCACTACCGCCTAGCTCCCCTATTCCATCGGCACCGCCACGAACCGCAGATCGCCATTCGCCGATGCGACCATCAGCTGGGCGTTGCGGCGGCCTTCCTGTTTCAGCGCCTGCACCTTGGCTGCGACCGCATCCGGCGACTTCATGAACTCCTGCGCCACCTCGACGATCACGTCGCCGGGCTTCAGCCCCTTTTCGGCCGAGGCGGAGCCGGGCGTCACCTCTGTGACGACGACGCCGTCGACGCTCTCGGCGATGCCAAAGGCCTTGCGCGTCTCTGCGCTCAACAGCGACAGCGACAGCCCGAGCACGTTCTTCGGCGTGGCCGCATCCGGCGACACCTGGTTTTTATGCTGGTCGGGTGAATCAGGTGCAGGCTTAGCCTGATCGCCTGAATCCGGCTGGTCCATGTCATTATTCTCGCCGGGGTCCGGGGTGATCACGCCGCCGTCGCTCTGCGAACCGTCGGGCGCCGCATCGTCGGATGCTGCCGCCTGATCGCTGTCCTCGAGCCGGCCGAGCTTCACCTTGACGGTCTGCTCCTTGCCGTCGCGCAGCACCACGACGTCGACTTCCTTGCCGACCGTGCTTTCCGCCACGACGCGCGGCAGGTCGCGCATTTCGCTGACGGTCTTGCCGTCGAATTTCAAAATGACGTCACCCGCCTTGATCGAGCCGTCGTCGACGGGGCCGCCCTTGATGACGCCGGCGACCAGCGCGCCCTTTGCAGTGTCGAGCCCGAGGCTATCGGCGATATCGTCGGTCACCGGCTGGATGCGCACGCCGAGCCAGCCGCGCCGCGTCTCGCCATATTCGCGCAGCTGGTCAACGACGCCGGAGGCAAGCTCCGACGGCACCGAGAAGCCGATGCCGATCGAGCCGCCGCTCGGCGAAATGATTGCCGTGTTGATGCCGATCACTTCACCCTTCATGTTGAAGAGTGGGCCGCCGGAATTGCCCTTGTTGATCGCCGCATCCGTCTGGATGAAGTTGTCGTAGGGCCCCGCATTGATGTTGCGGCCACGCCCGGAAATGATGCCCACCGTCACCGAACCGCCGAAGCCGAACGGATTGCCGATCGCCATCACCCAGTCGCCGATGCGCATCGTGCTGGAATCGCCGAATTTCACGGATTTCAGCGGCGCCTTCGGCTCGACCTTCAGCACCGAAAGATCGGTCTTCGTATCGGTGCCGATCAGCTTCGCCTTGAGCTTCGAACCATTGGCAAAATTGATCTCGATATCGTCGGCACCCTCGATCACGTGGTTGTTGGTGACGATATAGCCCGCCGGATCGATGACGAAGCCGGAGCCAAGCGAGCTGACATTGTGGTTGCCGCCCTTGTTGCCCTGCTGCTTGTTGAAGAAATCGTTGAAGAATTCCTGGAAAGGCGAACCGTCGGGCGCGCGCGGCGCCGGACCGGCGCCCTCGTCGTCCTTCACATTCTGCGAGGTCGAGATGTTGACCACGGCGTCGAGCAGCCCCTCGGCGAGATCGGCGACGGAAGCCGGGCCGTTGTTGGGCATGGCGGCCTGGATCGGAACGGTCTGCTGCGGTGCGGTAGACGTAGGAGCAGCCGTTTCCGGTGCAGCCGGTGTGGGTGCAGGGGCAGCCGTTTCTGGGTTAGCCGGAGCGGGGGCGGCAAGCCCGGGCGCTGTCGTCTCAGGCGCGGTTTGGGCATACACGACCCCGTTCATGCCGGCATGCGCAAGAATTGCAGCGCTGGCCATAAGCGCGAGCGTTCGTCTGAAGGGCGAGCGAATCGTGGGGGCCATTAAGCTTCCTCATAAGGGGTACATGCGCACATTGAGCACCAGCATAAGGCGGAATGATGGAGGGCGAAATCACCTTTTCGCGAAATCCCCGTGCAATGTGACGTGGCCTCGCAAAAGCCGGATCGTCTCAATCATTCCACGAAAAAAGGGCCGGCGCTCGGGCCGGCCCTTCCAGGATTGTCGGGGTCGTTTCCCCTGCTGTCAGTTCGTCGGCTGGGCCGGTGCAGCGGGAACAGCGGCGCCGGGAACTGCCGGAACCGGTGCAGCCGGATTTGCCGACTGCAGGGTGCCGGCGGCATTGTCGAAATAGCGGAAGAATTCCGAATTCGGCGACAGCACCAGCGTCGTGTCCTGCGACGAGAGAGCGGAGGAATAGGCCGCCATCGAGCGATAGAACTCGAAGAAGGCTGGATCCTTGCTGAAGACTTCGGCGAAGACGCGGTTGCGTTCCGCATCGCCCTGACCTCGAAGGATTTCCGCATCGCGCTGGGCGCCCGCGGTGAGCTCGACAACCTGACGGTCGGCGATGGCGCGCCGCCGCTGGCCTTCCTCATTACCCTCGGCACGGATACGCTCGGCCTCGGCAAGGCGTTCCGAACGCATGGCATTATAGGTGTTCGGCGCAACCTCCGGCGAAAGGTCGGTGCGGCGGATGCGAACGTCGTCTATATGCAGGCCAAGATTTTCGGCATCTGTGCGCAGATCGTCGCGAATCTCCAGCATCATCGCGACACGCTCTTCCGAGAGCGCGGCATTATAGTCACGCAAACCGTAGACGCGGCGAAGCGATGAATCGAGCTGCGCTCTCAGCCGCGCTTCCGCGGCTTCGCGATCGCCCGATACCGTTTCGCGAAAGCGGCGGACATCCGCGATGTTATAGATCACAAAGGCATCGACGTCGAAGGTCTGGCCATCCTGAACCTGAACGCGAATATTGTCGAGATCGAGCCTCAGCGCCTGCTTTTCGACAAGCTGAACGCGGTCGGCATCCATGAAGCCGAAAGGCAGCTTGAAATAAATGCCAGGCTCGGTCTTGACCGACTGGATCTGGCCGAAACGGACGACGATGGCCTGCTCACGTGCATTCACCACGAAGATGGATGAATAAAGCCCGACCAGCACGATGGCGAGGATGATGAGAATGATGGGAAGTCTGTTCGATGTCATGACTCAACCTCCCTGCTGCGCCGGCTTGCCGAGCTCATTGAGCGGCAGATAGGGCAGGACGCCCTGCTTTTCGTCGATGATGACCTTCCGGGAATTCTTCAGCACCTGCTCCATCGTTTCGAGGTACAACCGCTTGCGGGTCACGTCGGGCGCCTTGGAATATTCGTCGTTGATCGCCGTGAAGCGCTGCGCTTCACCTTCCGCTTCTTTCACGACACGATCCTTGTAGGCGGCTGCATCTTCACGGATTCTGGCCGCATCGCCTCGCGCCTGGCCGAGCTTCTGGTTGGTATAGCGATTGGCTTCTTCGATCGTGCTGTCGCGGTCGCGGCCGGCACGCTGCACTTCTTCGAAAGCATCGGCGACTTCCCGCGGCGGTGCCACGTTCTGGATCGTCACGCCGGTCACGGTCACGCCCGCGCCGTAGCGGTTCATCGTGTCCTGCAGGATATTGAGCACATCAACTTCGATCGGCTGGCGATTGCTGCGGAACGCGTCCTGCGCCGGACGCCGGCCGACGATTTCACGCATGGCACTGTCGGAAACCTGCTGCAGCGTCTCTGCCGGATTTTCGACGTTGAAGAGATAGGCCTTGGGATCGCTGACGGTGTAGAAGACTGCGAACTGGACGTTGATGACGCTCTTGTCGCTGGACAGCATCAGGCCGTTCGAAGACGACGCCGAAGTCGCCCCGATGTTCAGCTGCTGCACGGTCACCTTGACCGTCTCCACCGTCTCCATCGGCCACAGATGGAAATGCAGACCCGGCATGGAAATCTCTTCCTTCGGCTTGCCGAACCGCAGTTCGACGCCGCGTTCGTCCGGCTGCACGACGTAGATGCATTGGATCAGCCAGAAGACGGCGACGATCGCCACGACGATCACCGCCACGCCGCCGTTGAATCCGCCGGGAATGATGTTGCGCAGCTGGTCCTGGCCGCGCCGGATGATATCTTCCAGATCAGGCGGTCCGCCCTTGCCGCCGCCACCGCGCGGCCGGTTCGGCCCCTGTCCCCATGGTCCCTGATTATTACCGCCGCCGCCGCCCCAAGGGCCGCCGCCGCCATTCTGATTGCTCCAGGGCATCAAAACCTCGTTGTTCGTTAAGTCTCCACGCATGCGAAACCGTGGGGGCTGACCGGCCGATGCGTTGGTGACCGTTATAAGTATCGCCGCACCGGCTTTCAACGCAACGTGAGAAACTTGGTCAATTTAATTGGAAAATAGTTCATTTTCAGGCGCGTCGGCGTTCGTAGACGACGAAGCGCGTGGGATAACTGTCCTTCTCGCCGGCCGGAACCGCGATCGCCTCCCCTGCCTGCCAGATATCGGGATCAATCACGGGAAACGACGCGTCTCCGTCTAGATCGGCCTCGACGTGCGTGATGCACATCCGGTCGGCAAGACCGATCGCCTGGGCATAGACCTGCCCGCCGCCCAGAATGCAGATCTCGTCGACGCCGGTTTCGAGCGCCAGCCTTTCGGCCGCCGTTATCGCCTCGGACAGCGAATGCGTCATGGAGACATCAGGATGATCTATCGCTGCCTGCCGCGAAATGACGACGTTCGGCCGTCCCGGCAGTGGCTTGCCGATCGAGTCGTAGGTCTTGCGGCCCATCACCACAGGCTTTCCCAATGTCAGCGCCTTGAAGCGCTTGAGATCGCTCGAAAGCCGCCACGGCATGTCGCCGTCACGGCCGATAATGCCGTTGCGGGCAACGGCGGCGATAATGGTCCTGCGGATGTCGGCCATGGAATGTCCCGGATCAGACGGCGATCGGCGCCTTGATGCTGGCATCGGCCTCGTAGCCGATCAGCTCGAAATCGTCGAAGGTGAAGCCGAAAATGTCCTTCACATCAGGCTTGATGCGCATGAACGGCAGCGGCTTCGGCCGGCGCGCCAGTTGCAGCTTCGCCTGGTCGAAATGGTTGTGATAGAGATGAGCGTCGCCGAGCGTGTGAACGAAATCGCCGGGCTTCAGCCCGGTCACCTGAGCCACCATCATCGTCAGCAGCGCATAGGAGGCGATGTTGAACGGCACGCCGAGGAAGATATCGGCCGACCGCTGGTAGAGCTGGCAGGAAAGCTTGCCGTCAGCCACATAGAACTGGAACAGGCAATGGCAGGGCGGCAGCGCCATTTCGTCCACTTCGGCCGGATTCCAGGCCGAAACGATGTGGCGGCGCGAATTCGGGTTGTTGACGATGCCTTTGACGAGATTGGCGATCTGGTCGATATGGCCGCCATCCGGCGCTGGCCAAGAGCGCCACTGGGCGCCGTAGACCGGCCCGAGATCGCCGTTTTCGTCGGCCCATTCGTCCCAGATCGAAACGCCGTTCTCCTTGAGATATCGGATATTCGTCTCGCCCTTCAGGAACCAGAGAAGCTCGTGAATGATCGAGCGCAGATGCAGCTTCTTCGTGGTGAGGACGGGGAAGCCCTCTTCGAGGTCGAAGCGCATCTGGTAGCCGAAGACCGAGCGCGTGCCGGTGCCGGTGCGGTCGCCCCGGTCGGAGCCCTTTTCCATCACATGATTCAAGAGATCGAGATATTGCTTCATGTCGCGCTGATTCCGTTTCGGTCAATTTAAGCCTTCGGAACCGGGAAACCAATCACCGCCGGGTATTTTCCCAATGTTTCTGATGGGCCGCATAACGCTTTTATGACGTTTGCCCTTTCCTTGTGCTGAGGAAACCCCTATATCAGCCCTGCCGGCTTTCGGGCCGGCTATGGCGATAAATGAGCGGTGTAATAAACCTATTGGACCCGGGGGCGATATATGAGCTTTGCCTTCAGGGGGTCGACAGAAACCCCTAAGCTAAGCACCTGCCGCACTCACATCCGCACGATGTTTCCCCAATGCATTCGGATAGTAAGCTCTAACCCTTCCGAAAATATCCTCGGGGGTTTGGGGGCGGAAAGCCCCCAAGCTCAGGGGGTCCGGGGGAAGCTGCTGGAAAACAGATCAGGCGAAATTCGTCGGGTTCCGCGGCTGGCAGAAAGCGAGCGCGTGCCTGGATGCAGGTTGAACTTTAGAGAGTGTCACCACTTCCAATGAAGCGGTGACAGCCTAACCCTTCACGGTCATCGGCATCCCTGCCTGTACCGTGGCTGCACACTCGCACGGAACCCGATGCGAGCCAAGTGCCTGGGACAAGTTTCTCCTGCCGCGGTTCCTTTGATGCTACTGCTTCGGGCCGGCGCTATTGCGCCCTCAAAAACGAGCCCTCGAACGTCATCTGAAATAGTTGCGCGCCGACTTGAAGAGAGATTTTCCAATCCCGCTCTTGCGATTACACCATGGACTTGTTTGCGCCGCTTTCTTATCCGGTCGCGGGCGTGCTAGCCCATCGAACGCCGACGCCATAATAGAGTCCGGTGCCAACATCCCCAGTGCCCATGAATTCGATGCCTGCCTTTATATAGTAGGCCCGGAGACGGTGATACTCGTCGCCCGAATAGGTCCCTCCTGCCTCAAGAGCCGACAAATCTTTGAGGGACATTTCCGCGTTATTTGCGACATCCGCTCTACTAGCACCGAGTAGGCTCCTGGCGGCTACAAACGCCGTGCCATGTTGCTCGGCATGGTATTTGGTGGCCTCGGTTTGAGCGGGGGGGAACGTCTCGGGGAGTCGCCAACGCACTCCAGCGGCATTAATAGTTCCGGAATCGATATCAATCACGCCCACGAACTGCAGCCCTTGATCCTCGTAGAAGCTTCGCATTTTCGACACCGTCGGGAATGGAGCCGATGCGTCATTCTCTGCGGCAGAAATGCTCTGGCGGGTGACTTGAATGTTCTTGGATAGCTCATGCTGCGACAGCCGCGACAATGCGCGGGCCGCCCGTAGTGCATCGGGAGGTGCGTAGAATTTCATAAATTCGAAGAGCCGGGGGAAAACACGAATGTCAAATGGCGTCTTTCATTTGACATTGACGGCCATATTTGGAATCAAATGTAAAAAATATGACGACAATTGATTCTAAGGACAAACAAATGGACGAGTCAGTTCCCGAATGGCTGGGGAGGCCCCACCCTTTATTGGTCGGAAAACTGCGACGGCTCGCAGACGATCTGGCGGACATCAATCATTGCGCCGACGCCGACGCGCCGAGTGCGGCGTTCAACAGCTGGACCCTGGGGAAGCGTGTCGTTCCATGCCTTATCGGTCGTCCGTTGGGACACCCCCTGATCTCAGACGGCAGACCAGCATTCTCAAGCGAACTATTCTACTTCGACCCGAACCGCGGAATCGCGCGGACGTTGAGCCGCTGGTACCGTCTCGGCACCCGTGTCGAGCCAGGATACTGGGGCGAGCGGCTGCGCCGGGCTCCCTATCCGCTGGAGGAAACGATTTGATCCCGGACTTGCTAACTAAGGACGACACAAAAGCGACGAGCCCTCTCGGCGGCAAACCACGCGTAACTCAGGAATCCGGCCACGCGGTCGACGGTGTAGTCATGACCATGCCGGTTTTCACCCTCGCCAAGCCGCGGCCGTGGAACAGGAAAACCGCCAAGTCCACCGTGACTGCGTGTGAATATTGGGGCGAACGGCTCCGGGAGAAAGCTGGCCCACCAGAGGACTTGCATTGATGGATATCGTGGAATTTCTTGAGATCGTAAACTCGATGCCGCCGTCCAACAGCAAGCCGCGCCCACCGTGGAAGCTTAGTCTACCTGACGACGAGAACTTCATAACCCTTCCGATCTATATCGCCTTTTGCGGGATCGCTGCGGCAGCCCGGCCGTGGAACAGGAAGAACGCGAAGTTCAAGTTGATCCTCTGCCTGTCGGAGGAAGGATGCATTCCCGTCTACACTGCGGCGGCTCGGGTCTTTCTAAATGGGATCGGGAACTACAAGGTGGGAACACCACCGTTCGTCTCCGATTGGGGCGGTCGCTACTCCAATCGCGACCAGTTTGAAGTCCTGAGGAAAGAGCAGGCAATATTCCTTAGAGATCCTAAGAAGGAGTTGGATGACGAGGCAAAACTCTTTGGTGACGCGGTGGTGGACGTTCCGTTGAGAAGCAGACGGCATGTGGAGGCGGCTCTCAAACGCTTCGGAATGCCGATTAACAACAGGGACGTCGAGCTGCTATTGTCTGATCCGTGGTCTCGCCTGGACAAGGCCTTCCAGGAAGGTCGGTCGCCTGCGCTCGCATTGCAAAGGTTGAGGCAGTATCCGCGACCCGGCACGCCGACCGTTGCGTCGGTGGCCAAGGTCGCCGTTCCGACGCTCGCGGACATGCACGGGTACGGACCGGTTGTGGAGTGGGGGAATAATCTCGCCCAGGACATCGAAGATTACCGATCGGGCCGCATCGAATGGGCGGATGTGGACGATGGGGTCTTGCTTTCTGGTCCGACAGGAACCGGAAAGACGACGTTCATGCGTGCGCTACAAATCAGCTGTGGCGTATCCATTGTCGCCGGGTCTTTTTCTACTTGGCAAAGCGCGGGTTCGCTTGACGACTTTTTGCAAGCCATGCGTAAGGCTTTCGAAGAAGCCAAATCGAAAGCGCCGGCGATTTTGTTCGTGGACGAGGTCGACGCCTTTGGCAGCCGGAACATCCGTGATCACAACAGAGCCTACATGACGGCCGCGATCTCCGGTTTTCTCGAGCTCCTCGACGGTTTTCATGGTCGGGAAGGTGTGGTGGTCGTCGCGGCATGTAACCACCCGGACAGCCTCGATCCGGCAATCCGGCGTGCGGGACGGCTCGACCGCCATTACCAAATCACCTTGCCCGACAAGCATTCCCGACTGTCGATTCTGAAATTCCACAGCGGCATTGAGCTTGATCACTCACAAGCCGAGATGTTCGGCATGGCCACTGAGGGTTTTTCGGGTGCTGATATTGAACAACTCGCTCGTGACGCCAGACGGACAGCGCGACGCCGTCTCGAGGTTCTTTCGGGAACCCACATCATTGCCCAACTGAGAACGTTGACAGAGCTTTCGGAAGAAATCGTTCGCGCTCTCGCTGTCCATGAAGCAGGTCATGCCCTGGTATCTATCGAAATCGGCCACGGAGAGGTGATGGAGGTCAAGATTTCCCAATACCGGATCGAAGGCAAATCCGGCCAATTAGGCTACGTGCGGTACGGCCAAATAGATGCTCGACCAAAGACGCGGACCGAGTATTTGAACGCAATCGCGGTTTGCCTCGCCGGGATTGCCGCTGAAATGGAAGTCTTCGGTCGGTTTGCCGACGGCGCTTCGGGCTCTGAAGACGCGGACCTCAACAGGGCGACGGAGCTTGCCACCATGCTCGAGGGCGCTCTTGGTATGGGGCACACCCTCCTCGTTGAAGGTTCCCAGGAGCAGCTCGAGCGGTTGCGAGCCTATCACCCAGAGTTCCGGAGGCGTGTTCACGACGTCTTACAGAACGAGTTCCGCCGCGTGAAGTCCATCATTCAAACCCGTCGAGCCACCCTCGACGCCATCGTCGAGCGTTTGATGGGAAGGCGAACGTTGTCCGGCGAGGAAGTCGCCGAGATCGTACGACGGTACCGGATGCCGACGGTCAGCCTTGCGAAGGTGCCTCGTCGCAGCGCGGGGGCGTAGATGGCGAGCAAGGGTCGGGGAAGGCGGCGCTATCGTCGCATCAAAACGGAACCCGACCGGGAGAGGTCGCTTGGGTCGGGTTTGGACGAAATCGGCTTCGATCCACTGGGACGCCGCATTGTGGTCGGGAGCGCGCGCGACGCATATTGGCGACTGAAGCACCCGACTCCAAGGGGTGCCTACTACGATCAGTCGACAGGCCGGATCGTCGTCGAGTTTGAGAACGGTTCGACCTTCACGGTCCCCGGACGATTCCTCGAGGGATTAGTCGAGGCATCCGAGGCTCACCTCGCAGAAGTCGAACTGCTTGGCGAGACGCGTCTCCGCTGGGAGAGCCTCGATGTCGATCACGAGATTGGGCCGATGATCACCGGAATATACGGCACGCCGAATTTCATGGCGAAGTCTGCGACGCGTGCAATGGAGCTGCACAACAAAAAGCAGGCAAACGATTTCGCCGCCTGGGCTCGGGCAGTTGCCGTATATTTGTCGTACGGATTACCATACAAGGACGAGATAGGTTGGGAACATTACCACATAACCGCCTATGAGGTCGGGTGTGCGGCGCTTGTTGCATTGGGACAGGCGCACGAATTTGTCGGGGGAGCCAAGCCGCGGCGATTTCCCGAATGTCCCGAGCCGCCGCCAAGGTGGGACGATATCTCGACCGCGGTCATCTACGTGGCCGACCAGAACGGCGAACTGCGATTCCGAAAGTTGGACAGACGCGTTCTGTCGCTGAAGGCGGACGACCGCGATAGCGTGCCAGTAGCCAACATCGCCGCTGCCAACGGGGCCGGCCCGGCGTGCGCCACGGTCAACGCATACTCGGTTCTGGAGTCTCTCGGACTTGTGCAAGCAGGGTGTTGGACGAAAGCTGCTGAAACAGTCCTCTGGCGGTACAATCCGTCGACGTGGAACCTCCATTTCGCGAGCGATGCCAGATTTATCACGGCGGCTTTCGACGCCGCCGCGAACGTGCCGGACGACATCCGCTCTCAGATAGCCGCGATTGTCACCGCCGCGGATGAGGAGACTTGGGTGGTTCAGACGCCGAATGGTGAGCACTCCGATAAGTCTGACCTGCCTCCCGATGCCGAAGCGATGCCGCCAGAAAAGCCCAGCGATCTGCGAAGCATGGCAGAAGGTTTCCGACGCCAGCGTCTCGATGTCTTGTTCTATCGCCGATGGCGCTTGAGTGACGGTTGGCTCTCCGCTGACGAGGCGAAATCCGCATTAGAGATTCACCACGATGAGTTGGCCAGTTCGATGAGAAAGGCGGTCATGGGTTGGCTCTACCCAAGCCAGCCACTCCTGGCCCTCTGATCCACTCGCTCGACCGAGTTTTTTTCTGCCGCAGTAGGACAACAGTCATGAAGCTTTGGATCCTCTCAGACCTCCATCTGGAATTCGGACAGCCTTTTTTGCAGACCCCACCAGCCGATGCCGATGTCATGATTTGCGCTGGCGACGTTCTGGACAAGGGCATCGTCCCGAGTCTGCAGTGGCTCGCCGACACCGTGGCGCATGCTATCCCCGTGGTTTTCGTACCGGGAAACCACGAGTTTTATTCTGCGTTCGTCCAGGAAAGTATCCGGGACGCCCGCGACTTCGCTGGTCGTTTTCCCAACATTCATTTTCTTGAGAACGAGGCCGTCGACATCGGTGGTGTCCGGTTCATCGGCGGAGGACTTTGGACCGATTTTCGCCTGTTTGGACGAAAGCCGGAGGTCGCCATGTCGTACGCCGCGCACGGGATGAACGACTATAAGAAGATCAAATTCTCAAAGCTACCATACCGCAAGTTCAAGCCGATTGACGCCTATCGGCTGCATGTCCAAACCCGGCATTTCATTGCGGCGGAGCTCCGAAAACATCCACCGATGAAGACAGTTGTCGTTACGCACCATGCTCCGTCGCCACAGGCGATCGACCTCGGTTTTCGACACGACCCACTCTCCGCTTGTTATGCTTCGGATTTGGAAGACCTGCTGTACGAGGTCGGGCCCAAATTGTGGGTGCACGGTCACGTCCATCACCGAAACGACTACTTCGTCCGAGATACGCGGATTGTGTCGAATGCCAGGGGATATCCCGGCGAACGGACGGGGTTTGATCCTAATTTCACTGTCGAGATAAGTACGAAATTGGGATGAAAGGGTGAACTCGTGCAGTCGGACGTCACAGCAGGCATGAACTGCCTCTTTTGGATGACTCCCGTCACGTTACATTAGATGATAGCAATACAAGGGGTGCATGCGGATTTCGAATGAGGCGAGGCTATGAGGAGTGCAGCGCATATCCTTACGGCAGTCATTGCCGTGGCAATAGGAGCGACTGCTCCGCACGCAGCCGAGGGTCGCAGAGTTTCATTGGGATGGCAGACGTCATGCGGCGTGGATCCAGGTGCGATAAGCCACTCGGGCGGTGCCTACACATTTCACCAGAGTTACAACCATTGCAGCGGCGGTATTTTCAAGCAACGATCGGAACTGAGCTCTGGAAACATCTCGGTCAAGAGCCGAGTGAGCTATGCATTCGACACCACCGTCTCGATGAAGACATCACAAAGCAATGACTTCATCTTGTTTCAGGTCCATGATGGACGGAACGGCTGTTCACCGCCGATGAGCTTGCGCTGGACTGGTGGTAATTCCCTTCGGTTTGACAGCGACTATACACGCGGCAAAGGAATGGCAGGTTGCGTCGAAAATCGCGGCCTTCGGGGAGCTGGTTATCATGGACCCAGTCTCAGGCGAGACGGAACGCCTTACCATCTGCGCGTCACGCTGGCGTTCGACGGGCAAGGCGGATTTGACGTGTCGGTCCAGATCAACGGAAGCGGCGTCTTGTCGGGGCGGTACCAGCCATCGAATGACCCGCAATTCCTCACGTCGAAACGTTTCTATATGAAACATGGTGTCTATTCCCAGAAACCGTTCGACTACGAGATGAGGTCAGTGGGTATGCAGGTCCTCCGCGTCGGCTGATAGTTTTATTTTATCCTCTGCCCTGCCTGAGTATCCTCGATTTCGACGACGGCGGCATCCTGAGCTGGGTCGATATCATCCCAGGTGGGCTTTGGCTCGCGACCATCAGCTCTGAATTGGGCGAAGTTCTGGTGGCCACCCGAATTGCCCGGTTGATAGCGAGCCCATGCAGTATATGAGAGTGGTTCGCCATCCACCCAGTGCCATCCTCCGTCGGGTTCCTTCGCTCCGTCGTCTTGCATCAGGCCGATCATCGGTCCGCTGCTTTGCGGCTCTCCATCGACATCCTGTATGACCCAGTGACCTGGTTTCTCAAGGGTCAGGTTGTAGACGAATTCGTTCTCTTCGGCCGAGGTTATGGTCGCAAGATGTCCCTTCAAGCCGGCGGCCAGGTCGAGTAGTGCCGCCATGGCGCTCCCCCACGTTCTGATGACCAGATACCTTGAATGACCAAAGTGTCCTTCGGTGACGAGATCGAAGTTCGCCAGTATGTCCTTCTCCGATTTGCCCTGAACGCTCTCGTCCTTCTTGTATGCCCGCTGCGCCCACTCCGGTGTGCGTTGCTGCGTCAGGACAAAGACCGAGGCCCCGAAAGCCACGATCGTCAAGATTGCCAGCCCAGCCAGAAACGCTGGCTTTCGGATAAATGCGGCGGACCTTCTTCTTGATGATGCTATGAAATTTTCATCGCCGTCGGAGATCGCATAAACGGTGATCGGCTTCGCGAGGTTCTTGACATAATGTTCGCCGATCCTCTTGAGTTCGGTAGGCAGCTTTCGGTCGACCTGCTCAAATACGCCCTCACTGAGGCATATCCCGCCGGGCTGAGCGATCGACTCCAATCTTGCCGCGATGTTCACCCCGCCTCCGAGAACGTCGCCGTTCGGCTGCACCGTGACATCGCCGATGTTGATTCCAATACGGTATTTAAGGCGTTGCGCCGGCGGTACCGTCTCGTTGTAGCTCCTGTGGGCTGCCTGGATATCAATGGCAGCGAGAACTGCTTCGACCGCGCTATCGAATACTGCGATGACGCTGTCGCCAGCGGTATTTGCGATTGACCCCTCATGTTGACGGATAATCGCGTCCATTATCTCGCGGAGTTTTGCCAGATGAGACAAGGTGGCAATTTCATCATCTTCGACATGCTGGCTGTATTGCGCGATATCCGCGGCGAAGATGGTAGTAAGCCTCCTGCCCATGTCGACCTCCGAGTATCAAGCTATAGGCATTATACAATTTGGGCACTGATCCATAAAGCATGAGCACCTCGTCAATATTAGTCAGGACTGTGCATGGCTAAAACGGGCGGGAAGCGCCTCATCGCTGAATTTCGTAGACGTGAAGGGAGCCCGCAGATGACCAACGCCTCTCATGACATATTCACCTAACGGCAATGGGGCGGCCATGGATCCGATCACCTGCCAACGGCGTCGCTGCAAAAAACCAGCGATTGGCCCCCTGGTCTTGGACTTAGGCAACTGGTGCATTACTGTCAGCTCCGCTTAGTTTTGCGAACGCCTCGCCAGTCCACAGATCCTCGAAAGCACATGTCCCGACGGTGAAAAGACCATAGGTCTGCCACGCACCAATGTACGTGCTGCCGTCTCCGGATGAAATCGATTGACCGTTTGCTAGAACAATATCGCGGACGATCGCCCGTGGTGGCCGATCGAGATGGAGCTGATCGGGCACGCCAGTGGTATGCCCTGCTAGCTTCAGTTGCCCTCCCCGGGAGTTTGCACCGAGTGGATAGGATGCGCCATGGTAGGCGGCCGGAAAGTTCGAGTGTTCTATTTGGTCGCCATCGAACTCGATCTTGAGTGCGTCCCATCGTTTCGTGAAGCGCTTTTCTTCGCTCACGATGAGATCTTCTGGACTGAGATCCGGCTTGTCCGGAGACGCCCATTGGCTGCCGAACACGTTCGGCGGGTCCACGGCAGGCGCGCCATTCGGTTCGCGAAGCGCGATGGCGTTGTTGAAGTGGTGGAAGCCTGCAAATCGCTTCTTCTTGGCCACCGCCATCCGGGTCAGCCACGTGTTGTTGAAGACATAGTGCGGTCCATAAACCTCCCGGGTGTCCGGAAATTTGAAGAGCTGTCCCGCCGCGTGGTCGTCTTTTAGCGGGCCCGGCTTGTTGGCATTCCAGCCCAGATTTCCGTAGACGTAGAAATGACCGGAGCTGACCATCTCGAATGAAAAGGGCATATAGCAGTCCACGAACTTATTATGCCGAACCGTCCAGTTGAACGCGTGGTTTTCGGGTTCGACAGCGTTGTCGCGGATGCGGACAAACCAGTTGTCTTCGATCAGAACATTTTTGCAGTAGGCCTGAACGCGGTCAGCCGCGGCCTCATTGAACATGTGCACGGCGTTGAACGCGTCGATGACTGTGTTCTTGCGTATGACGATGTAGCCGGCGATCGTCCAGGCTCGGAAAAAGTCGCCATCGAAAGCCCTGGCGTCCGTGTCCTTCACCGGGAAACCGTCCTTCGCGACACCGTGTATCTGGGTCCAGAGTGTCTTGCTCCACAGCTCCGTTTGCGGCGGGGGCGGATTAGGATCCGGATGGCCGTATTTCACGATCGAGGCAAGATCGATTTCCCCCTTGCCGCTCGTATCCTGTATCCACGAGCAGCCTTCGACCAGCATGTGCCTGGTATTGCCGCCCGTTGCGCCAATTGCGAAGGTCCCCCCGCGGAAGTGGACGCCGCGGACGATTACGTTTTGGCAATTGTCGAAGTAAACTGCCGTTGGCCAGCAGCCATCGAACCTGAGATCTTCCAGTATGATCCATTGGCAGTCACGAACGATCAGGGCCGCGTTGTCGGCGAGATAGTAGAGGCCTGGAAACTTCCCTTCATCTTCCATTCGTTTTGACAGGCGATTGCCTTTCACCCGATAGTCCTCGAAACTGGTCTTCGGTCCAATCGCCGCACCGGGCCCGTAGATGATGACCGGTTCGGATGGACTTCCGCTTTTCCCCGAGATCACGAGCCGATCGGGATAATCTCCCGGCGACAACGAGATGACGTCTCCAGCAATGGCGCGCCGCATTGCATCTTGAACCGTCGAACGGTCAACTATCACCCTTCTCTGCACGTTTGCCCCCTGCCCCTTCGAGGTTCGCAAGAATCTAGACTGCAGACTGAAGCACCGCCGTTAGCGGCCTAGAATTCGATCAATGCCACCGTCGGGCAGTGATCCGAGATTGAAAGAAGCTGATCACTACCGTCGGGCTTGGAACCGGCGACGCTTCCTCCGAACTTGCCGATGCTACGGTGTTCGGCAGGCAACGGGTTCTTTATTCCGCTTCCTATGAACACGTGGTCGAGACCAACTGCGTTAGTGCAGCCGAGATAATTCGGCGAGCCGAGTATGGCGCGCTCGGCCGGATCCAGAGGCCGGATTTCGCTGACGTCGCAGAGCAGCGAACCGATTGCGTTGGTATCGCAGCGCTCTTCGAGCATCCGCATCGTGCTCGCTGCGGGCGAGCCGTCGAATACGTCCTCGATCAGGGAGTTCGTCAGTGACGATGGTGTGTGCGGTGCTGCTGGCGATCCACCGTCCGACCGGACGGGCGACGGATCGCGGAGCTCGTGCCAGAAATTTCGGTTGAAATCGCCCAGCAGTATGACTTTCCCGTCATTCGCTGTTACGCGCTCGATCCAACTCTCCAGAGGACCAACCTGCTGTTGGAGGATCGGACAATGATCGCCGCCCCCTGAAAGGTTTCCATTGTCGAACGGCGACACGCACCTCGACTTCAGGTGCACTGACAAAACACGTAACGTCACCCCATCGATGCTGAGGGAGAGTGCAAGTCCAGGTCGGGGTTGCTTGTCAGGCGGGTTATTGGGGAGGCTCAAGGCATCTTCGATGTCGCAGGACACCTTCTGTCCCAAAGACCTCTTCCAGGCGATGACGATCCGTTGGACCTTGTAGCCGGAGATCGCGCAGAAATCATAGTCGGTGCCATTGTCCGGAAGGATTTCCCGGACGGAATCTTCGCCGTTGACTTCCTGGAACGCAAGTATGTCCGCGGGGAGCGACGATGCGATGTACTTCGAAACCTGGGCAAGCCGCTTCTCGTAGCCGGCGGGCTTGACGAAAACCACGTCGTTGTCTCTGTCGCGGTAGACATTGCACACCGGGTACTGTGCGGTATCCCACCCCTGGATTTTGAAGGCGTCGACGAACCATCCTGGTTTGGAATCCGGGCCGGATCCTTCCCGCCAAACGTCGGCGGCCGCGTCTTTGACGTATCGCTTATTGCAGAGGTCGATCCAGCGGTTGGCCGTCGCGAGGTCCATATGCCAGCCAAGGTTCCAACTAGAGACGGTTAGGACCCTCGCCTGCGCGTCGAGCCCGAACACGAGCAACAATGCCATCGCAAGAAAATACCGATACATGATCGCCCCTCGCCCAAAAGTAGCTTGTTGATTTAAATACAACTTTATACAAAATTCAATGGGAACGAAAGAAGATCGGTAGCAAAACATCGAGCGCCGAGTTCAGATGAATGAAATCAAAGCAAATCCCCTCGCAAACAGATCCCTTGACTTTCAGACCGATACTTCATTTTTGAGAAACTACACTCGTTGCCCTTTGGCCATTGCGCGACATGCTAAGGAATCCGCCGAAGTTTTCTTGCGCCGGCGCACGAGGTATCGACCTATAGAAATTCACTCTGTGGCGAAGCAATCAAAGATGCACATGGAGGAAAGACAGGAAGCGAGAAAATGCTCGATCATCATGGCATCTTCGGATGGTCCAGTGTTTATTCGCTGAGATTACACGGGGCTTCGGTCAACAGCGCCTCAACTATTCCGCCGCTATCCCAGTGAGGCCACGCGCCGATTCGATCGTTTCCAGATTATGCAGTCTGACGCCCGGGCATACCTTTCTTGCGATCTCGGTCAGATGCTGATGATGGGTAAGGTAGATAACCTGCCCGTATCGCGCCATCTCCGCGAACAACTTGAAGGCTTCCTCGGCGCGGAAGTCATCGAAAGTTTCCATGATGTCGTCTGCAATGAAAGGAACGGGAGCGCGATTAGCGACAAACTCGTGATAGCCAGCCACCCGCAGTGCGAGGTAGAGCTGAAAACGCGCACCTTTGGATAGCTGGTCGGCAGCCTTCGAACCGCCGTTCGCCGGTAACGCGATCAGTACTTCGCCGTCTTTGCTAGGCTGCGCTGCGACACCTGTGTAGGCTCCGCGGCTGATAGTCTTGAATGCCTCAGAGGCTCTCGTCATCATCCCGCTGCGATGTCGGTCCCTGTAGAGCTTCAAAGCCTGCTCGGCGGCCGTTATCCCCGCGCGTAGTTCGAGGTAGCGTCCAGCTCGTTCTTCGATTTCGAGCAAAATGGTTCGTCGCTGCTCTTCTATTTCCGCCACAACGGAATCGCCGCCGATGGCATCAAGTGCCTTCTGAATCGTCGACCGCTCGTGAAATACGTCATGGCACTTCTTATCCTGGTCCTCCAGGGTTGGGGCCAACAATGCGAGCTCGCCCTCTAACGTCTCTCTATCGGCCAGTGCAAGCCGCCCCTCGATCTCGGCGATGTCATTCGCGCCACCGATCTCGACCAGTTCCTGCTCCAGCTCGGCAATCGAGTTCCGCAGAGCCTGTCGCTTCGAAGACAGATCGATATAGGCTTCGACCTCATCCATGGTGGCGCATCCGAAGAACGCGACCATCTTGCCTATCCGGGCGTCGAGCACTTCCTTGGCGACAAGCAGCGTGCGTTCGTCCTCGCGTTTCTTATCGAGATCACCCAATAGCTTTTTCCGCTGTTCCTGACCCCGCTCTGCCGCCCTAACCCTGTCGGATATCCTCCGCACGAGCTCGGTGAGGGATGCCGATCTCGGGATTTCCAAGGTGTCGCAGAATTCTAAGACCGACGCTTCGAAGAGGGCCCTGTCGTTCTCCATTTTCTGGATCCGATCAACGAGCCCGGCTTTGGTCTCGATAGCAGCGGCGAGCTTTTCAAGAACGTGGAGAATTCCGTTGACGGCATCTACGTCCGGGATCGGCGTCGCTTCCCCCAGCCAGCAACTGCCGCAGAGCTCGGACCATCTTTCGTCCCATGCGTTGGCGGCTTTCAGCGCTTCGCTCTTGGCACGCGCGCGTGCGACGTTATCTTCTTTTAGCCGCTCAAGGTCCTCGGCCTGATCCATCGCAAGGTTGAAGTCATCCAAGCCTTCTTCGGCAGCGGCGAACAGCGTTCCCAGGTCGGCGTCAGGGTTGCATATAAGGCCCGCCCCGTTCATCGCGGCAAGCAGTTGTTTTTTCGACTGCTCGGCCCTGTCGCGGATGTCGGCGATTTCCTGGTCGATGGCAGCCAGATCATCGCGCCATCTCAGGGCAGCCGCCCTTCTGCGAAACCATTCCTCTAGGTCTGCCGGATCGGAGCTGAAATCGCTGTCTCCAGATATCGATGCCAAGGTTCCGGACATCTGTGTCGCGAGTTCGGCGAGCGAAGATTCCGCCGCTTCTAGGCGTCCCTGCGCTGTATCAATATCTGATCCCACCGATGCACGATTCAGCATCAGCTGCGCCAACTTGGTCGCCTCCCCGAAATGCAGAATTCGTTGCGAAACGAGCTGGTCGTCCGTCCTCATGGCGCTTTCGAAATTGTCGGCCGTTTTCGCGTCCATGGTCTGGCGATGTAAAATCCAGGCCTTATCGCGAGCCGCCCTGCTCGCGGCGACCGAAGGTTCGTCGATCTCTCCTGCCCTCTCGCGGACGACACTGATCTCCGCGTCTAGCCTTCTGCTCTCCGGCTCTAAGCGATCGAGTTCAGACCGCGCTGCCTTCAACTTCTCTCTGGTCTCTCTATAACGCGCTTTCCAATCGTCGAGCTTTGCAGGAGAAGGTGTGCTCATGACCGCGAGCTCGGCCGGGCTGCCGCGCCAGGGAGCGAGCTGCGCCACGCTTTCCCTCAAAGCGACTTCCGTAGCTTCTCGCCGCCGCATCAAGGAACGAATAGCAGCCCCGTCGTCGTGCTTCGGCAGTGCCTTCACTGTCGCGGAAAGCAGTTCGAATGCTTTGACCCGGGCCGGCGAACGGAACTCATCGAAACGGCAGACTTTCTCGCCCTCTTCCTGAAGCGCCCGCTCTGCCTTGGCAAATTCTTCCATCGCAGAGGCACGACGCACCTCAATGCCTGATTTCGACTGGATAAGAGCCCTCAGTTTGCCGACGGTGGCCGCATCCAGGACCAGCCGGGCTGGGGAATTTTCGTTCGGTTTGCCTAATTGCAGGAGTAGGGTTTCGACGGAAAGTTCGGCTACCCGGGCAGTGAGCTTCGGGATGTCGGCCTGCGCCGTGATATACCTTGGTTCCTGTATCTTCGTGAGTTCGCCAACACGTGCCGCAAGGCGAAGGGCGACCTCGTCATCCGCGATCTCACCGATCTCCCGCTCGATCTCTGAAATGGCGCGGGAAAGCTGGTCCATTTTGACGTGGATTTCGATCCCGCTCCTGCGGATATCCGGTAGTTCAAGTCTCCACGATTCCGGTGCCTCGGATACGATCTCGAGATTTGCAAGCTGGTCTCGTAATCCGGTCAGCCTTCTCATTGTCGGGAGTGCACGGAGAATGCGATTGATATCGTCCGTTCTCCGCTGCGTATTTGCACGCTCCGCCAGCGCCTGGTCGTAGAGATCGTCAAGGCGGCCCCGTTCAGCCACCCGCCTGTGATACTCATTAGCCTTGAGGTCGAGTTCGTCGCGTTTTTGCTTCAGCTCGGTCAACCGGGCCTTCAGATCGCTCAGCAGGCCGCTGCGCGCGCGAACTTTGTAGAAGCCATCTGCATCGGCGCGGATTGCCAGGAGTTGCCTGCTCAGATCGGACAAACCCGCGCTTGCGGAGAAAAGCAGTTCGCCGAGATCGCCTTTGCTCGCCAGGATGTTCTCACCGCCTTTTTCGAGCGTGATGTCATCCAGCGAGAACATTGTCGAGAATGCGTCGCGGTCGATTCCGCCGAGGTCCGCCTTTATCTCGGCGTCGGCCACGCTACGCTCTTCGCGATCGAGCAAGCTGTTCTGCGGCCGCTTGATGCGAACGAAGTCCCGTTCCTGACCCGCCACATGCACGTTCGCGCCTAAACGCATGGTACTATAGGGATGCTGGAAATCGTATTTCGTCGTATTGCCGATCCCGAAGATCAGATCGAGGATCGCATCGAGCGTCGTAGACTTTCCCGCCTCGTTGGGGCCGTAGATCACATGGAGGTCAGGCGAGGCGACGGGACGCGGCCCGAAGTCAATGGAAGCGTCGGTGAATTTGCCGTATCGGGTGAGATCTAGACGATTGATGCGCACGTCATGCTCCTTCGCCACCGCGCAGGCGCGCCAACACCTGCGACGCGCCGTCCTTCGCGAATTGCGACAGCAGGGTTTCGAACGATGCTTCGTCCTTGCCGAACATATCGCGAAGCTCTGGTGGAAGCTGGGTCCGCATTTCGTCGGCGATCGACCGCACCTCTTCGAGATAAGAGGTCGAGCCGCGAATTTCGCCGTCGACAATCGACGCGAGTTCTTCAAGCGCGCCGGACCGTGCTTCCTCGCGTCGGGATGCGACAGGTGATGTGACCAGTTTCTCGATCCAAACATTCCCGATGTCCGAGCCACGTGTCTCGAGTTCGGTCCGCAGGAGATCGGCGTCTCGTCGGATGAGCCAGGCGAACTCGCTGGATCCCTTTAGTTCGACGCGGGCGACGAGATGCTCGGCCGATTTCGCCGAAGAGAGATCTTTCAGTTTACCGTTTGCTTTGAGGACCAGATCTCTCCAATCGACTGCTTCCGATACGTCAACAACCAGTCTCTCGAATTGGGCGATGGCCGTGTGGCGTTCTTCGACGACGATCGAACGGTCGTCCCTGACCGTAACCAACGAAACGGACTTGGAACCGTCCTCGTTTATATCGCGCCCTTGCGGTATCCCGGGCATGACAATCGCGGAAGACGTATCCTCGATAGCAGATCTCTTATGAATATGTCCGAGAGCCCAGTAACGGAATCCGGTCTGGCGGAGGTCCGGTACGCTACATGGAGCGTAGAGATCGTGTCCTGTCGACCCGCCAAGACTGGTGTGCATGATGCCGATGTTGACGGCGTCCGGAACCGGAGGTGCGTAATGCCGCAGGAGGCTTTCCGGAGCATGCGGCTTTGCAAAACTCATCCCGTGTATTGCGACGGGGAAATGGCCTGGATCGCTGTCGACGGCAACTGCCTCCGCCACGGCACCGAAAACCTTCACCGTCTCCGGCATCACGAGCTCGGCCGTGATTTTCGACAGCGCATCGTGATTGCCGCGGATGATGAACGTCCTGATGCCCGCCTCGTGCAGACGTCCAAGCTGTTCGGCGAGGAACCGGGCCGTCTTCATCGACGTCTGCTCGCCGTCGTAGAGATCTCCGGCTACAACCAGCGCGTTCACTTGTTCTTCGAGACAAAGATCGATGATCCGAACGAACGAGCGCCGGGTCGCCAGACCGATCAATTCGGAAAGCTCAAGGTTTCGCAACGCCAGCGTACGCAGCGGGGAATCGAGATGAATGTCGGCCGTGTGGAGGAATCGATAGACCAATGCAGAGCCTCATCTGTGGCCTACTTCCGTAGCCGCTACAACTCGCCCGCGCCAGCCTATATTCTCGTTTTGTTCTGGAAATCCCCAAGAAAGTTACAGGGCACGCGATTTTGGTTCGTTTCACTCGGTTCAGATACAACTGGAATGATGCAGTTTACCCGAAGGACGATCGCTTACCTCGTCCGATTCGGATGAGAGGAGCGAACTGACTGCAACGCCGGGTCAGCTCTCACTGGAAATCCGCCCGAATTTCCCCTTGTTCCCGAAGTTGCATTTTTCTCCTATTGCCACCGACCAAATTTTAGAACATTCTAAATAATGGTTGCGGGGGACCAGAGTTATGAGCGGCTCCAAGGTTGCGGAGATTGTCGAGGGACAAAAAGACTTCACCGGAGCAGATATCCGGAGCGTCTACAGCAAAGTCAGCAACACATACGCGGTATACGGCACCGACGATCGCGTGATGGTTCAATTCGCTGATGACGAAACGTTGGGTAGTGAGCAACGTCTTGCTCTGTCTCCGCTCAATCCTGTACGCGGCGAGATTAATGGCTGTATTGATAGTTGGCGCACGCCATCAAAGGTCCCACTTGTTGACAATGTCTCGAAGGCGAAAAGGTTCGATCGCCGCACCGCTGATGCGCTCACCGTAGCCCTTCAGGGCGACCAAGTGCATGCAGAAGAATTGCTTAGAGCTGTTAAGGCAGATATTCTTGCGCAACGTTTTTCTATGGGCCGAGCATGGTACATGTTAGTTGCCACCCTTGCTGCCATCGTTATTTTTGCGGCTTTCTGGGGGCTTTCCGGACTCGAGGGATGGAGTAACCCGACCTCTTTCGTAGGTTTTGTGGGGAGAAACAGTATCTGGCTTGCGGCAAGTGTTGGTTGCCTTGGTGCGCTCTTCTCGATTGCGCTTGGGATCAGAACACGTGAAATCCGGACTGATCTCGAATTGCGCGATAATGTACTTGACGCTGTACTCAGGGTGATGATCGGAGCAGTCTCCGCTATCATTCTCTTCTCGTTGTTCAAGACCGAGTTGGTAAGCCTCCAGCTCGGAACTGCGAAAATTGACCTGAATGGAACAGGAACCCCTGCGGTACACGCCGCAATCCTTATCGCATTTTTGGGGGGATTTGCCGAACGTTTGGTGGGTGACTTTCTCAGCACCGCTGTTCTGGGCGGGCGGACCGGCAGCCCGGACCCGAGCGCGAGGCCAACCACCCGGACCAACGAGGGGGCAAACGAGCAAAATCCCCGCGGCACGAAGGCCACAGAGCAAACAACAGGCCAACCAAGAATGGCCCATATTCACGGCGTCGATGATGAAGTCGATAATTGCCTTTGCGATGCGCAGCTGGACGCTGACGAGCTAACCGACGATGTCGAGCTGCCCGAGGCATCGGGGGGTATCGAAAAGGCGGCTTAATCCACACAGCAGACCACAATTGACGCGGGGACATCAAGGACACGCAAATGGCATATTCGCTGATCTGGTTGCCAGAAGTACTCCGCGAAGCGGGATTGAAAGTTGCAGAGGTGGAGGGATGGGCGAACCGTGGCCGTGGAGAAATGGGCCGAATCCGCGGCGTGATGTGTCACCACACAGGGTCTTCAGGTCCGGGCAATATGCCGTCGCTGGGGGCGCTCAAGGCGGGTCGCGGCGGCGGTCGCCCTCTTCCAGGCCCGCTTTCGCAGCTCGGAATCGGTAAGGACGGAACTTACTACGTCGTCGCCGCAGGGCGCGCAAACCACGCCGGCGGAGGGCGGTGGGACGGGCTGAGCACCGGGAACACGAGCTTCATCGGTATCGAAGCGGAAAACGCCGGCACCAGAAGTGCTAGTTGGCCTGACGTTCAAATGGACGCGTATCATCGAGGGGTCGCTGCGATCCTCAAACATATTGGCGCGAGCACGCAAATGTGTTGTGGCCATCGCGAATATGCGCTTCCTCCAGGCCGCAAGGTAGACCCCTTATTTGATATGGATTCTTTCCGCGAGGCTGTCGGCGACATCATGCGCGGCGTTGCAATAACTCGTCCGCTGATCCCGGCAACAGACGCAGTCACGGGAAAGCCCACCTTGAAGCGGGGCGCTCGCGGCGACGACGTGGGGATTGTTCAGAGAAAAATAGGCGTCGAGGACGACGGTAGGTTTGGGCCCGCTACGGAGGCTGCAGTAAGAGCCTTTCAACGCGCCCGCGAGCTTGTAGGAGACGGGATTGTCGGTCCAAAAACCTGGGCCATCGTTCTCGGATAAACATTTTCGCACGAAGACGCTGCGACGCGCGGCCGGATTCCGCGCACTTCGAATGAAAAGTGATTACTCGCGCAAGGT
Source organism: Rhizobium sp. CB2179 (assembly GCF_057653455.1). Classification (NCBI taxonomy): domain Bacteria; kingdom Pseudomonadati; phylum Pseudomonadota; class Alphaproteobacteria; order Hyphomicrobiales; family Rhizobiaceae; genus Rhizobium; species Rhizobium sp. CB2179. Next base: position 2,753,302 of record NZ_CM172781.1, read on the forward strand.
GGAGCTGTGAGCTTTCAATCGACAAAGCTCTGGAGTGGAGCGTTCGGCAGCCGAGAAGGGGATACCGGCGAAGAAGCCGCCGCTCGGTTGCGCTTGAGTGGTGCATTACTCAGAGCCCGAGAGAACGCCAGCGTCGTGCTTGGTGAGATCAAGACGCATCTTGCGCATTACACGGTCCACGACATAACACACGCGGACGCGCTATGGGAATATTCTGAGCTAATCGCTGGCCCGAGCTACCCCCTGAACCCTGTAGAAGCGTTTGTTCTCGGAGCAGCGTTTCTCGTTCACGATGCGGGTATGGCCTTACCCGCTGTTGGTGGCATCAAGGCGCTGCAACGTGATGAGTTTTTTTGGCGCGCCCACCTGATGGAGGCGTTCGCTCAGTATACGGGCCGTGAACCTAGCGACAGCGATATCGCCAATCCGCCAACCGAAGTCATGGACACCGCCGTCAGTGCGATGCTCCGCGAGCGACACGCGGCCATGGCGGAGAGCCTGGTATCGAAGGCATGGACTTGGGAAGACAAGCAATTCCTTCTGATCGAAGATGCCGACCTACGAAACGTCCTCGGCGCGTCAATTGGCCGAGTTGCCGCGTTTCATGGCAGTCCAATCGCGTCCGTCGACGCTCTCTTCGGAGATGAAGCTCGCGTTGGAGCACCCACCTCGCTGCCGGCAGCTTGGAATTATGATGTCTTGAAACTGGCGTTACTTCTCAGAACCGCTGATGCCGCTCATCTTGATGATCGCCGCGCGCCCGTTTCCGTCGCTGCTCTCCGCAGACCTTCTGGCCCGTCTCTGCCTCATTGGCAGTTCCAGTCATTGCTTAATCGGCCATTGTTCATCGAAAAGGCAAATGCATTGCGATATGAGGCCCATGAGCCGTTCCCGCCCGACAAGGCAGACGCGTGGTGGCTAGCGTACGACTCCCTGCGTAGTGTTGACCACGAACTTGCATCAGCAGATGCTTTGCTTCGAGATCGACGATCGGAAGCTGAGCGCTTCCGGGCGCGAGGCGTGCAGAACGTCAGATCGCCCGCCCAATTTTCGCGGTGCTTGCAAGTTGTCGGATGGCGACCGATCGACAGCGCTGTCAAGATCGAAGACCCAACTATTATGATACGCCGTCTAGGAGGAGAGCAGCTTTACGGAAACGATTTCACAGCCCCCGTGAGAGAGCTTCTGCAGAACGCCGTCGACGCCGTACTCGCACGCCGGACCTTGGAAGACAACCAAGAAATCGGAAAGATAGAAGTCGAACTCGCTGTCGACCCCGCCGGCGGCTGGTCACTTTCGGTGTCGGATGACGGCATCGGAATGGATGAAGAAATATTAACCACTTACCTGTTGAGCTTTGGAAAAAGCTTCTGGAGATCGCCTCACGCACTTCAAAAATTTCCACAGCTTTTTGGCAAAACCTTTCGTTCAACAGGGCGATTTGGTATCGGATTCTTTTCTGTATTTATGCTGAGCGATAACATCAGTATCACAACTCGCTTATTCGATGCTGGAGTTGATGACTACAGAACGCTTCGTTTCACTGATGGATTAAAATCCCGTCCTGTCCTGCTGCTGTCAGCGAAAGAGAGCCGACCGAAAGGCTACAGTACGCGCGTCTCAGTGCTCATCGATGAGAAAACTGTCCTGCGCATCCTTCAGTCCGCCGACGAACGCAATCGCGCCACGCTAATCTCGCAAATAACGATAGATGAGGGTTTCGCTGTTCTGCTGAGCAGAATCGCGCCAGCTCTTCCTGTCGACTTGGTACTCAAGACATCCAAATGTGAGAAGCAGGTGATCAGAGCGAACGACTGGATCAACTTAGAGCCTGACGACCTCTTCGAAAGACTTAACGGCCGTTACGGCTGGATGGGAGACCGAACGACGAGAACCAAGAGAAAAAAGAGGAAGGAGAGCATGTGGATGTTCGAGGCCATGCGCCCGATTTATGCTTTAACTGACGCCTCGAAGTCGAAACCTTTGGGCCGGCTGGGCTTCTTTCCTGCTGAATTCATGCAGTGCGAGCTCCTTCTTGTGGCCCAGAGCCTGTGCTGCGCCATACTAGTCGGACCATTTCTATCAACTCGCATCAATAAACTCGCTGGTCTAATCGCGGGCGACGCTACTCGAGCAGCAAGAGACAACGCTGTTGTCGACACGACGAAACTCGATTGGCAGTCCTGGATTCTTGAGCAGTGCGATAGGATGGCAGACGGTCTTAGCGTCGCGTCATTCGATACCCAAGCTCACGCAGCAAGCGAGCTCCTGCAACTAGGAGGGCTGCCGCTGAGGCTCAACATCGTTCTATCTAATTCAGGGCCGTACTCATTGAACACCGTCGGCTCTTGGATCGACGATCGTGAATCCTTCACACTTCACATGCGAGGTTATATGGGCCCCGACGAAGGCCCGCCGCCAAACGACATTTTAGTTGGCCGTTCAGCATCGCACGACTACGGCCCAGTGGTATTGCAGGGAATCTCACCAAATTCACTGCCGGATGTGCTCTTGGAAATATGCCGAGAGCGCTGGGGGGGTTCAGGAGCCGAGCGACAAGAGATGTCGTCGGGTACGTGGGAGTTTAGGCGTTCGCGATCGTAGGGCGAATTGCCTTCGCTTACCACACCCGAATCTCTCTTCGGAGTTTTTCCGCTTGAAGATGTGGGAGGAGACTATAGTTGAGCGATCTTGTAAATGGTGACGTGCCGAAGACCAGCCGCGATATTCGCTTCAATCCGCTCTCGAAGCTTGAGTGGGGCCAAGGAAACGCTTCCGGGTCCTTGCAACAACTCTCTGAATATTCGCTTGCATATGCTGAACTCGCTGTCGATTGGTATTTAAGCCGAAAACGATGGAAGCGCTTGGGCGCGCGTGGGACCCGACTTTTGGCCCTTCTCCTCGCCTTGATCGCCGGGCTAGTCCCACTTATTGGCGAGATTAGCGAATCGAACGGCATGCCAGCGATTAACCCACTTTGGGCATCAATCGCGCTTGTCTTGGCGGCCGGTGCAGTCGCGATCGATCGGCTCTTCGGATATTCGTCTGGATATATGAGATATCTCACTACAGCAATGAAGTTGGAGAGCTTAGCCCATGACTTTAACATTGAATGGCAGTCGCGACGGGCGGTGATTACCATTGTGGAGCCGAATGAGGCACAGGTCCAAGACGGAATTGAAGCGTGCAGAAGGTTTTGCACAGCGATTGGCCAAGCAGTTCAAATGGAAACAGAAAGCTGGGTACAGGAATTCACTTCTGCACTCGCCGAAATCGATAAAGGTGCTCGAGCTCAATCCGAAACAGCACGAAGCGGAGCAATAAACGTGACCGTGACGAATGCAGATGAGGCCCAGAGTGGATGGAAACTTACTGTCAATGGGGGTCGTCCAGAGCTTCACACGGGAAAGACCGCTGCAGTGCGTGGTCTGATTTCTGGAACGCATTCTGTTAGTGCGCAGGGGACCATTGATGGCATCCAACGAAGTGCCGCACGAAATATAGTTGTTGGCTCGGGTACGGTTGTCGAGCTGGAGCTAACCCTCTCATGATACGGCTGTCAGCCGAGGTGACATTGCCTAACTGTATCCTTCTGCCGCGATTTCTCGGCCCGCGCTTCAGCCGCCTGCTTGATCGCCAAAAACGGCAACGGCATTCCCAACCGCGCATGCACAAGCTCCTTCCGGTCGGCGGCCCTACGTCCGCACTCTTGCCAAAATCAATCGAACCCACCATCTTGGTCTTGGCTCAAGACAGGAGCCAGACGCCCGTCAACGCAAAGCTGCTAGCGGCACTGTCAGAAATACGACCCCGTCCATGTCTGGTTCGGGCTCGGGAGTGAAGCGGGCGACACTCGGTAGAGCAGGAGAATCGGCATGCCGACAAAACAGGTTCGTCCCTCGACCATCGAGGGGATAAAGAGACTTGCTAAGAGGATTGCGTCCGAAAAGGCGGTGAAACACACGGCTGCACTCGACGAGGCAGCGCGCGTCGCCGGCTACCAGACTTTTCTACACGCCAGACGCAGCCTTTCCCCTGGGAAAATGCCTGCGTTCCTCCAAAATGCAAGGACCCAATCACGTATGACAACCAATGACTTTCAAACTCACTCCCGCGCTCTGTGGGTGGACACGATCAATCAGTTTGCACCAGATGGCGATGCAACACTGACCTGGGACAACATCGACGATATCGTGAGAATCCTCACGCCGTTTATGGGGTCCAATAAAAACCACTCCCATTTCCCAACAGGAGGTGGTTTTGATTTCCTGTCGGTCAGAAAGAGCCCTGAACGGGGTTGCATCGAATTCCGAGTTTTCACAGGAACGGCGATTATCGCCAAGCCACACCGACTGGTTTTGGAACGGCTGGCGTCCGATCCTGCTCAATCGTTCCTCATGCTCGAACTTGCCGAGTTGCCACCTTCCATTGACAGGGATGAGGAGATCGACGACCGGATTCGCCGCCGGAGGCAGGAAGAAGTGCTTGATCTCGGGGGTGCTGACTACGTTGAGCACGGCAGCCTGGATGAGGATGAAATGACAGCGACCGCCCGGAATGTGGTTAGGCTCTTCAATGGTCAGGTGATGTTCGTCACGAAAGGCAGCATCTGGAATGGAAACTCCCGTTTCTACAACGGCATTCACGACACGGGAACCCATACAGAGGTACGGAAACTAATCCAGGAGATTTCCGATAGGCTCGCCGCGGCCTAGACCGTTGATGCATGAAATGGCATCGCTCCGCTCTCGAGCGCGGGGCGATGCCTAAATTTATGGTCGTCGAAGTGAGCCGGCTTGCGAGATCGCAGCGCTCAAACCTCCAAGTACTATAGCTCGCGGGCTACATGGAGCCAGACAGCAGGATCGATCTACAGAGAAACGGTAGCTGCGGCGGCAGTTCAGACCGGAGACCTCATCAGCCGAAATGAGCCGCAGTCGAAGAGGACCTGCGAGGCCTCCGCATTTGTCGGCGACTCAACCTGCCCATACCGCGGTATAATTGATCACCTGCCCCGGCGTGGTACCAGTGTGTCTTCAGCAGAGGATGCCAAAATGTACCAAGAGACGATCGCGACGCTCGTGGAAGCTGGGGAACACAAGGTAACCGGCATTCGCGAGAACATGGTGGGATTCTTCATCGGCGCGGTCATGGCGGGGGCCTACATCGGTTTCGGAAACATCATAATGTATTCGGTTACAGCCCATGTCGACGCGGCTTGGGTCCGACTGGTTTCGGGGGCGGTGTTCTCCGCCGCCCTGACCATCGTGATTTTCGCCGGCTCCGAGCTCTTTACCGGGACAGCCATGTACATGCCGCTGGCCGTGCTATCGCGGCGCGCCACGTTTTCACAGTTGCTTGGGGTGTGGGCAACCACCTGGCTGGGCAATCTCGTCGGCGCAGTAACCTTGGCCGCACTCTTTAAAGCCACTGGCGGCGGCGTCCTCCTCGGGGATGGTCGCGAGCACTTCGTGGCAGCCGTTGGAACTAAAATTTCGGCACCGGGGAGCGAACTCTTTTTCAAAGGCGTCCTCTGCAACTGGCTGGTCTGCTTAGCCATCTGGATGTGCAATCGAACGAGCGACGCGAGCGCAAAAATCTTCCTCATATTCTGGCCGATAACAATCTTCGTCTCTGCGGGGTTCGAGCATTCTGTCGCGAACATGTTCACCTTGAGCCTTGCGTTGATGTCGAGCGGCGACAGCGGCATTACCGTCATTGACGCATGCCGGAACCTCTTTTGGGTTACCGCAGGCAATATCGTTGGCGGATCGATCTTCGTTGCATGCGGCTACTGGCTCCAGGAACACGGTATCGGCCATGAAGGACACGCGAAGATCGCACCAGTCGAAGTGCCTGCTCCAAAGACGTCGCGTTGATTAGAGCTGTCGCAGCCCCAAAAGGTTCGCTACCCTCGATGCCTAACTATCCGCGGAGGATAAATGACCAACTGTACACATACCGGACTGATTAAAACGGTCACACCCCGTTCGCTTGGATGCGAAGAGTGCCTCGAAGAAGGCCAGGCTTGGTTTCATCTGAGATTATGCCGAGAGTGCGGTCACGTTGGATGTTGCGATCAGTCGGTCGGCCGTCATGCTACCGCCCATTTCCACGAGACCCGTCATCCGATAATCGAAGGCTTTGACCCACCTGAAGGATGGGGCTGGTGCTACGTGGATGATAAGGTGGTTACGCTACCCGATCAAACACCGCATGTTGGCCCGATTCCTCGATATTACTGAGGACACCGCAAATGACCGCAGACACCGATCAAAGTCCGCGACATCAACAAGCCTTCCCCGTACTGACGGCAGAGCAGATGAAGACCGCGACTCGCTTTGCTAGCAGCGGTCCTCGCCGCTTCGGAAGCGGAGAACACGTCTCGGCCATCGGCGACCGAGACGTGCCTGCGTGGCTGATTCTCGAGGGCGAGCTAGAGGTGTTCCGCCATGACGGCCTGTCCGGCGACGTCTCCATCGTCACACACGGCCCTGGCCATTTCTCCGGGGAGACAACTCAGCTATCGGGCCGACCGGCGCTCGCTGGCAGCTGCGCGGGCGCGAACGGGTGTGTTGCCATGGCGTTCGACGCCACCCACCTCAAGGCACTGATTATCGGGTCCGCCGAAATCGGCGAAATCATCATGCGGGCGTACATCCTACGGCGCGTCGCCCTTATTGACGGCGGGGGCGCGGGATCGGTCCTGATCGGCCACGCCGGGAACGCAGCACTGACGCGGTTGCAGGGTTTTCTTACCAGGAACGGCTTCCCGCATGTTGTCCTGGACGCCACGTTAGACCCGGAAGCTAGAAGCTTGGTCCAGCGTCTTGCGATCCCGGACGATGACCTGCCTTTGATGGTTTGCCCGAACGGCTCTGTCCTCAAGCAGCCTTCCGACGTAGAAGCCGCGGCCTGTGTTGGGATTTCTCCTCAACTCGATCCCGCCAAGGTTTTCGACGTGGCGATCGTCGGCGCGGGCCCGTCCGGGTTGGCGGCCGCCGTCTACGCCGCTTCCGAAGGGCTTAGCGTGATAGTGATCGATGAACGCGCCATCGGCGGACAGGCAGGAGCGTCCGCGCGCATCGAGAACTATCTCGGTTTTCCGACAGGGATTTCCGGTCAGGCGCTCGCAGGCCGGGCGTTCAACCAAGCCTTGAAGTTCGGTGTTGAAATAGCGCTGCCGCTGGAGGTCCAGGGCTTGGAGGCGCAGCCAGCAGATCGCCGCAGTCCCATAGTCATTCGTGCACGAAATCAGGATGTCACTGCGAAGACCGTAGTGATCGCCTCTGGAGCGAGGTATCGCAAGCCTGATATTGAGAACATCGACAGGTTCGAGGCCGCTATCTCATACTGGGCTACAGCGATCGAGGCCAGGCTATGCGAGAATGCTGAGGTAGCGCTGATTGGCGGCGGTAACTCTGCCGGACAGGCGGTGGCGTTCCTCGCCCCAAAAGTGAAGACACTGCACCTGGTCGTCAGGCGGGATCTCAAGGAGACCATGTCCGCCTATCTGATCGAGCGGATCGCCGCGATCCCGAACGTCGTGATACATGTGGAGTCTGAAATCGTCTCGCTCGCTGCGGGACCTGAGGCAAATGTCACGGCCCTCCTGCGCGACCTCAAATCTGGACTAGACAGCGAGATCGATCTGAGGCGGGTTTTTCTATTCATCGGAGCAGACCCGAACACGCACTGGCTGGGAACGCAGGTCAGGACTGACAACCGAGGCTTCGTGCTGACGGGGACTGCGTTTGAGCCCGAGACGGAAATTCACGTCGGTCGAGCGGCCCTTCCTCTCGAAACAAATGTTCCCAACGTTTTCGCCATCGGCGACGTGCGCGCCGCATCGACGAAACGCGTTGCTGCGGCGGTCGGCGACGGTGCGGCCGTAGTAAGCCAGATACACGAGGCCTTGAAGTCACTCCCTTAGCCCGAGCCAGCCTTCGCAAAGTTCGCGGCCCGTCAAGACGGCGCGTTCGCCGAAAATATCACCCGGCGCTGGCTTCTCAAGCTCGATGCTGCTGCCCTCTTCGACCTCCTCGATCGCCAACACGCCGCAGCGGACGATCATCAGCGACGTTCGCCCGTGATGTCGGGCGACAGAGGCGACATTGGAATCTCCCGGGCCCGTCTGTGAAGTAGGCGCGGCGGCGGACGCTTGTTTATATGGGGATTCGCCAGCTCCGCCCAAAGTTGGACTTGGCGACGCAGCCACTGTTTGCCTAGAACCTTATGGCAAATACTATTTCGGGGGGTTATTGGTGAAGTCATTTCTCATTTTCGCGGCCGCCTTGGCCATTCCTTCGCTCGCCCATGCCGATGACAGCGTCAAGCACGCCAACGCAATGTGCCGCGCCATGGAAAACACGGACATCCCGATGATCTGCAACGTCTCCGGTTCCGGCCATACTGTGACCATGACTATCAACATGATTTCCAGCGAAGCGCGGACCTTCTGCCAGGGGGCGGCGAGCCAGATGCGTCAGGTCGGAGCGAGCTTCGAGCCGGGCTGGACGCTGCGCATCGTCTCGCCGACCAGCGGATCGAGCGTCGCTGAATGCAGTCTATAGTGATGAGGTACATAGCGACCATTCTAGCGGTGACACTGTTTGCCGGGACCGCCCTGGCGGACGGCTGGTACTCAAACGAACGGACCGTTGAGAAGGGCATACGGACGGGCACGACTCCAAGCGGAGCCGAATATAGGATTATGCCGGACAAGAGCGCCACTGTCATAAAGGACGGCGTTATCTGGGTCGTCGGTTGCAAAATTGATCTCATCAACGACAACAAGAACTGCGAGGCGCACGACGCATTCGAGCGTGTCATGGTGGTCTTCGGCACGACGGATCGGCCTACCGAAATCTGCCTCCCCGGTCATAACTTTCCAGGTCGGACGGCATTCCTTCGGGTCGACAAGAACAAGGCTATCGAGACGGGTGAAGATGGCTGTGTCGGTGGCGGATTTATCGCGCAAATGCTCAAGGGCAAGCAGTTGGTGAGCCGGATCGTCGTCTGGCCATACGACGAGTTCGATGACGACAAGACGGACCTTTCAGCCCTCAGGGACGCTCTTGATCTGGCGCGCTACGTCAGGAAGCTCTAAAACTTCTCATACGCCTGCGCCGCCTCGTGCTGCTCGATCATGTCCGCCTTCTTCGATCTGGAGTTATAGCTACCCTCAGCGCACGTAGACTGGATATTTCGATTTCGCCGCCGCCGACAATGCCTTGTCGATACCCACCCTGACCGCAGGCTGGTGGCGGTTTGCCATGGCGACCTCCTGACCGTCGGCATCGACCACAATGCCGCCGCCCCCGAAATTCGGGGCTGCGGCGTCGTACTGACCGACGCGGTTCGAGCTCACGACATACGCACCGCTGACGATCGCAGCCATGCTGGCTGCCGTTCGCCACATCCGGTGATCGGTCCCGGTGGCCCGGGGGACGGCAATAAGATCCGCACCCAGTTGGCCTAGCCACCGAGCTTTCTCGGGAAACATCAACTCCGTACAGAGGAGTACACCGACAGTCACTCCCGCCACGGCAGCAACATCAAAACCTTCCTTGGCCGTTTCAAACCAAGCCTGCTCCTGCCAGCCGTTCTCCGCCGGGAAATAGTGCTTTTGATGGAGGAAGTGATATTGGCTGTCTACCGGCGCGAAGGCTTCGTTGACCAGCCTGTTACCTGAAAGGATCGGCCTGGAGGATATGACCGAGCGGACTGGAAGCCTGGAAAGCGCGTCCAAGGACCTTTCGTGGAGGTTGGCCCACTCGCGAGCCCTGTCAACGTTGAACATATGCCTTGTCGGGTGCCACAAGCCGAATGGCATTTCGTTCGTTACGAGAACGTCCTCCGTGCCGTCCTCCAGCATTGCCGTCGCGTCTGCCCAAGCTTCGCCATCCGGCATCAATCCCTCCGGCCACTCCACCGACCACACGCTGACCATCGACACCACCTGTTAAAACTCGCGACCAATCAGCCGGCTCTTGAGCCGAGCAGGAGACGACCTTCCGCGCAATTATACGCGCGTATGAAGCTCTAAGACCCCAGTAGGATTCCGGCTAGTCGAGGTTTTCGCCAGTTTGCGCGTGATCACAATCTCGGAGAAGCAAGATGACGGCGTCCCTCGTGCAGGCCCCTCATATCCACAAATTGGGGCGCGTTCCCGTCCCTTCAAGATACACCCTCGCGCTGGCCTTACTCGCCTTCGCGTCCTGTGGAACGATCGCGGCAGCGCAAGAGCAAGCACCTCCGCCCGTTACCGCGGCAAAGCCCGTCGTGCGGGACGTCGTTGACAATGACGAGTTCATCGGCAGGTTCGATGCGGTCGACCAGGTATCCGTCCGCGCAAGGGTTGGGGGCTATCTGCAGGAAGTGCGCTTCCAGGACGGAACCATCGTCCACAAAGGCGACGTCCTGTTTGTGATCGACCAGCGGCCCTTCGTCACTGCCCAGAACGAAGCTAACGCTGCCCTCGAGGTGGCCAAATCCACCCTGACCTTCGCCGAGGCCCAATTCAAGCGGGCTGAATCACTGGCGCAAAGTGGCAGCCAGTCCGTATCCACTCTCGATGACCGTCGCCGCGAGCTGGTTTCCGCACAAGCCAACGTCAGGGGTGCGCAGGCCGCCGCCGACCGCGCGGCGCTGGACATGGAATACACGCAAATCACGGCACCGATCAGCGGGCGCATCGACAGGCGACTGGTGTCGGCAGGCAACCTTATCCAGGCCGACCAGTCGGTCCTGACCACGATCGTTTCCATGGACCCGATCGACTTCTACTTCGATGTCGATGAGCGCCGGCTGCTCAACTTCGCCAACACTGCCAGGAGTCGCGGGGCCGACCTGCAGGAAGGCGGCGGCGGTCTGGACGTCAAGGTCTCGATCTCGGACCCGATGGCCAAGCCTTTTGTAGGCAAACTGGACTTCGCCGAGAACCGCGTGGATAACGAAACAGGCACCATGCGGGTCCGCGCGCGCTTTCCCAACCCGAACTTCGTCCTACAGCCGGGTCTTTTTGGCCGCGCCCAGATCGAAGCGTCGAATTCCTACCGGGCCGTCCTGGTGCCGGACGAGGCCATTGGGTCCGATCAGAATCAGCGCGTCGTCTATGTCGTCGAAGCGGACGGTACGGTCACCACGAAGCCCGTCCGGCCGGGTCCCCGCCTCTTTGGCTATCGTGCTATCCGCGAGGGACTGAGCGGAGAAGAGACGATTGTCGTCAACGGCCTGATGCGCGCTAGGCCGGGAAGCAAAGTCAATCCAGAACTCACGCAGCTGCCACCTGAGCGCGTTGACGCCCCCGCCCCTTCGGCGGTGGAGGCTGGCCAATGAGGTTCGCTCACTTCTTCATCGATCGGCCGATCTTCGCATCGGTCGTGTCCATACTTCTTCTCATCGTAGGCGGTATCGCGTACTTCCAGCTGCCCGTCTCGCAGTACCCAGAGATCGCTCCGCCGACGATCGTGATCAGAACGTCCTACCCGGGCGCGGATTCCGAGACAATTGCAAACGTTGTCGCCACGCCTATCGAACAGGAAGTCAACGGCGTCGAAGACATGCTCTACATGTCCTCATATTCGACCGCAGACGGCCAGATGACGCTGACGGTTACCTTCAAACTCGGCACCGATCTCGACAAGGCGCAGGTCCTGGTTCAGAACCGCGTTTCGATCGCGGAGCCCCGACTGCCGGAAGAGGTTCGCCGTATCGGCATCACCACGGCCAAGAGTTCGCCGGACATCATGATGGTTGTCCATCTGTTGTCCCCGAATGCCCGATACGACCAGCTCTACGTCTCGAACTACGCCCGCAACCGCATCAGGGACAGCCTGGTCCGGCTTGAAGGCGTCGGCGATGTCATCCTTTTCGGCGAACGCGAATACTCGCTGCGCATCTGGCTCGACCCGGAGAAACTTTCGGGCTTCGGCATGACCGCGTCCGACGTCGTACAGGCCTTGCGCGATCAAAACGTACAGGTTTCCGGGGGCTCGATCGGAGCACCGCCGGCGGCGAGCCAGAACGCGTTCCAGTATACGGTGACGACCCAAGGACGCTTCTCCGATCCCCGTCAGTTCCGGTATGTCATCGTGAAGTCGACCGCGCAGGGACGCTTGGTGCAGTTGCAGGATGTCGCTCGCATCGAACTCGGCGCGAAGGATTACGTCACCAACAGCTATCTCGACGGCAAGTCGGCCGTCGCGATCGCCGTCTTTGCCCGACCGGGAACCAATGCCCTGCAAGCAGCAGACCAGATCAGGGCGACAATGGCTACCGCTTCGAAAGACTTCCCGCCGGGGCTCGAATACCAGATCGTCTATAACCCGACCGAGTTCATTTCAGCTTCGATCGAGGAGGTCTACCGAACGATCATCGAAGCCGCGATCCTCGTCGCGATCGTGGTCCTTGTCTTCCTGCAATCCTGGCGCACGGCGCTGATCCCCATCGTCGCGATCCCGGTTTCGTTGATCGGTACCTTCGCCTTCCTGCTTGCTTTCGGTTTCTCGCTGAACATGCTGACGCTCTTCGGATTGGTTCTTGCCATCGGTATCGTTGTGGACGACGCGATCGTCGTGGTCGAGAACGTCGAGCGAAATCTCGCGGCGGGGATGTCCCCCCGGGATGCCTCTCACGTTACCATGAACGAAGTCGGCACCGCCGTCGTCGCGATCTCGCTTGTGCTTATCGCGGTGTTCGTCCCGACTGCCTTCATCCCGGGCATTTCCGGACAGTTCTACAGGCAGTTCGCGGTGACGATCTCGGTCGCCACGGCTATATCGGCCTTCAACTCGCTCACCCTCTCGCCCGCCCTCGCCGCGCTTTTACTCAAGCCACATGACCACGGCACCGGTCGCAAGAACGTCCTCGCACGGTCGTTCGGAAAGGTAGCGGACGGTTTCAACAACAGTTTCGACCGGTTGAGCCATGGATACTCCTGGGTGGTCAGGCATCTAGTACAGACGAAGGTGGCGCTGAGCGCGGCCATTGTCGTCTTCCTGGGCTTAATCGGAGCGACTTACTACATGGGAACCACCGTTCCCCGTGGCTTCATTCCAGGTGGGGATCAGGGCTATGCCATCATCGTGCTACAGCTCCCGGATGGCTCGTCGCTAGCAAGAACCGACGAAGCGATGGCAAAGGCTACATCGATCATCAAGGCCGTCCCGGGTGTCGCACACACCGTCGCCTTCGCTGGCTTTAACGGGGCGACTTTCACCAACGCATCGAACGCAGGCGTCATCTTCGCAACCTTCGACGGATTCGACGAGCGCCTCGAACGACATCAGACGGCTAACGGCATCATCAGCGAGATGTACGGAAAGCTGCAGTCCATCCGCGAAGCCTTCATCATCGCCATTCCTCCGCCGTCGGTTCGCGGTATCGGTAACGGCGGCGGCTTCAAGATGCAACTCGTCGACCGTGAAACCTCGGACATGCGCCGCGTTCTCGGGCTTGCCTATCAGCTGATGGGCAAGGCGAACCAGACCGAGGGCCTCACGGGCGTCTTCACGACGTTCTCGGCCAACAGCCCGCAGTACTTCCTCGCCATCGACCGCGAGAAGGCCCAGATGCTGAACGTCCCAATCCCGAACATCTTCGACACCTTGTCGATCAATCTCGGCACGTCTTATGTTAATGACTTCAATGCATTCGGCCGGGTTTATCAAGTGCGAGCTCAAGCCGACCAGCAGTACCGTATGGACCGCGACGACATACTCGGCCTCAAGGTCAGGTCGGCGACGGGTGCGTTGGTACCGTTGGGGACCTTGGTCGATATCAAGGACACCAACGGTCCAACTCTCGTGCAGCACTACAACATGTACGTCTCGGTGCCGGTGCAGGGAAATCCTGGGCTCGGCGTGTCAACCGGCGAAGCGCTCGCCAAAATGGAAGGCCTCGCCAAGGACATGCTGCCCGCCGGAACGGCATTCGAGTGGACGGAACTGGCGTATCAGGAAGCGAATACCGGAAACACAGCGATCTACATCTTCGCCCTTTCGGTCGTCTTCGTCTTCCTGGCCCTGGCGGCCCAGTACGAAAGCTGGACTTTGCCGCTGGCGATCATCCTGATCGTTCCATTGGCCATTCTGGCAGCCCTTCTAGGCGTGCATTTCCGCGGCCTGGATAACAACATCCTGACCCAGATCGGTCTCATTGTCCTCATCGGACTAGCAGCCAAGAACGCGATCCTTATCGTCGAGTTCGCCAGGCAGGCACAGGAGGAAGGCAGGTCCGCTGTGGAGGCGGCTGTCGAGGCTACGCGCCTTCGCCTCCGGCCGATCCTTATGACTGCCTTCGCCTTCATTTTCGGGGTTCTACCGCTGATGATCGCGACTGGTCCCGGAGCGGAGATGCGGCAGTCCCTTGGTACTGCCGTCTTCTTCGGGATGCTCGGAGTCACGATATTTGGCCTCTTCCTGACGCCAGTGTTCTACGTACTGTTGCGGTCACGCTGGAAGCCCAAAGCAGCGGTCCCTGCGGCTGCCTAAGACAGCTTGAACTCAATGAAGGGCCGGATCCTCATCCGGTCCTTCATTCCCTGCCGGCTGATGTCCCCGCGAGTAGTTTCGACAATGAAATCCCAGCGCTTGAATGCGCCAAGCACGCCCTCGCAGCCGCGGCTTCGGGCTCCCCGCCATGCTGTTCAATCTGGCGACAAACTCGCATTTCTAGCCGGCTGTCGCCCTGTGGCGAGGAGCGGCGGAAGGCGGAAGAAACATGACGCGCAATCTTCGCGAGCCGCATCGTGGGCAACGCAGGCGAGCGGCAAGATTCAGTATCGGGAAATCACGGCCCCGGGTCGCAACAAGCGTCATCATGTCGAGGCTGTGTTTCCAGTCGCATTTACGGCTTGAACTGCCTGTATCCATCGTGCCGCCTCCGCAGCTTGCCGATAGCTGCCAGCCAGCGTTCAATGCCTCTCCTAGTGTCTCGACTCCGTTCATGGCCGCATATTAGCTAGCCTACCGAGATAGAACAATAGGAGAACAAATTTGCTTGGGAAATGAGTGGCCTGTCGATTAAACAAAGCGCGAAGCAGCGGCCTCGATGTACCTCACCAGCTCATCCCCATCGAATGGCTTGCGAAGCAGAACTACCGCGCCTGCAGCTTTCGCGCCCGCCTGCATCCTCTCATCGCGGAACGCAGATATCAGGATTACGGGAACGCCAGCCTGGCTTCGGTACCGCTCCTGGACAAGCCAGCAGAGCTCAATACCGCTGATGTCACGCATCTGGACGTCAGCGATGATACAGCAGGATTCATCGAGAGCGTCTGAAGCGATGAAGTCTTCGGCGCATGTGAAACAGCTGACACGATAACCGAGGCTCCGAACGAGGCCATCCAGCGACGTTCGCATTCCGACGTCGTCGTCGACGATACTGATGAGCGGCGATGTCACTTCAAAAAGCCCTCCCAAAGGCGACATACACCGACCATTAAGGTCCAAACACGAACTTTTGAATTATACGAGAGGATTAATGTTGCGCGTTGTCTAAGACAACCGCCCCGCTTCAACCAGCTTCACGAGCTGCGGGATCGACCTAGCTCCCATTTTTCGAATGGCATTTCCACGGTGGATCTTCACCGTGATTTCGCTGAGACCGAGATCGAAGGCGATTTGCTTGTTCATCTTACCTTGCATGACGAGTTCGAGGACTTCCCGTTCTCTGCTCGTCAGGCTTTCATACCGCTTCCTGCAGTCCGCCGTGATGTCCAGTTCGGCTCGGATCTTCAAATCGCGGTTCAGCGCCGCTTGCAATGCTTCGAGCATATCTTGCTCGCGAAACGGCTTGGTCAGGAAATCCACCGCACCCGCCTTCATCGTCCGTACGGACATGGGAATATCGCCATGGCCCGTCATGAAAACGATCGGCATCCGGACGCCTCGCTCGGCGAGAAGCTCCTGGAATTCCAGGCCGCTCATGCCGGGTAGTCTGACATCCAATAGGAGGCACCCCGGCTCGCTGTATTGGCCCGAGCCGAAGAACGCCGCTGCGCTGGGAAAATGGCTGGTCCGATAGCCGACCGACCTGACGAGGGTGTCGATACCGTTTCGCATGCCGTCGTCATCGTCGACGACAAAGACGGTTTGAATTGGCTTGGAACTGTGTGTTTGCATGGCCGTCATTCTTAGTTATAGGTGCCCTTTCAGTCAACGAATGTCGCCATACATGGACCATCACGATCCCGCTATTTCCGATCGCGTTCCCGCCCTGATTTCGTTCTTCGACGTGAACAATATCTGCCGCTACGCCAATGGTTTCCACCGCAACTGGTACGGTCGCGAGCCCCAAAGCCAGATCGGCCGCAGCGTTGGGGAACTCCTTGGACAAGACGTCGCAGCCAAGCAGCCAGAGCACATATCCCGACTTTCCCTCGGAGAGCAGGTAACCTTCCTCGCGGACATCCTGCACGCCGACGGCACGCCGCATTCCGCTTCGGTTCGCTATGTCCCTCAAATCCATAACGGCAAGATGACGGGGTTTTACGCTTTCGTCTTCGACATGGACGACCAGCAGTACATGTTCGAGAGCATGTTCGGAGCCTCGGCGATCGGCTACTGGGAACTGGACTTCAGAGGCGTCAAGAAGTCGCTCGAGGCTATCGCGCTCAGCGGGTGGCACGATCCGATCCAGCATCTCTACGACAACCCGGCTTTCATGCGCCAGGCCGTCGACAATATCCCGGTGCTCAACATCAACCTGAAGGCCCGCCAGCTCTTTGGTGTGGAAGAGTCGGACATGAAGGGGCTTATGCTCGGCCGTTTCGTGCCGGCGGGAACAGAGTCAGTGGTCGCAGCAAACTTGGTCGCCTATCTGAAGGGTGAGACGAGCTTCGAAAACGAGACGGTTTTGCGCCGGCTTGACGGCGAACCTGTCGAAGTCCTTTTGACCGCGAGTTTCCCGAAAAAAGACGGGTTTTGCAACACGCTGACCCTCGGCACCGTCGACACTTCCTACCGGAACGCCCAAGATCGCCGTCTGTCGCGGCTGGAAGCAGAGCTCGCACACTCGTCGCGTGTTTCGACGCTGGGTCAGCTAGCGGCCTCGATTGCCCACGAGGTCAACCAGCCGCTCGGTGCCGTAATGACCAATGGAAACGCGGCTCTTCGGTGGCTGAACCGAGGTGCCCCTGACCTGGATGAAGCGAAAGAGGCGCTCAAGCGGGTGATCGCCGAGGCCGAGCGGGCAGCTCAGATCATCGACCGAACGAGGTCCATGGCCCGAAAGGGCGAGCCCAAGCGAGTGGAATGCCACTTCGACGACCTGCTTGCCGACGTCGAGAAACTCGTCCACCGCGAAATATCGAGGTTGGGCTGCGAGCTTCTGGTCGAGCGTCTTCCGGTCGACACGTGCATCACCGCCGATCCGATCCAGATCCAGCAGGTCCTGATCAACTTGATCGTCA
Organism: Rhizobium sp. CB2179; assembly: GCF_057653455.1. NCBI lineage: Bacteria > Pseudomonadati > Pseudomonadota > Alphaproteobacteria > Hyphomicrobiales > Rhizobiaceae > Rhizobium > Rhizobium sp. CB2179. The sequence continues at coordinate 2,770,718 of NZ_CM172781.1, forward strand.
ATGCTGCCCAGGCAATGCGCGATCAGAGCGGCAGGCGCATCATCCGGTTGATTTGCTCAGCCTCAGCACGGGGGCTGATTTTGCAGGTCCGCGATAACGGTCCCGGATTCGAAACCGCAAATTCGGCCGGTCTCTTCGATCCTTTCTACACCACCAAGGGCGATGGCATGGGGATTGGCCTCTCCGTTGCCCGCACGATCGTGGAGGCACATGGCGGATCGATATCCGCACGCCTGGACGAGACGCGTGGATCGATCTTCGAGGTCACGCTGCCCACCTATACGCGGGTATGATCGCGCTATGCGCAGGTAGGATTTCCGGCGCGCCGTCGTCGCGCTAGTCCTCACAGAGAAGCTTTTTCAAGCCCTCTCCGCCCTCGAATTAGAAGACACGATATGACGCCCGCAATCGAGATTTCGCGTCGCGATGCCCTGCTCGCCGGGGCAGCCGTCGCGGCAGCTGTCGCAATCCCGTTCAACGCCCAAGCTGCTAAGCACCCCCCGAAAAAAGGAATGACACCGATGAGCTTCATCTCAGTTAAAGACGGCACCAAGATCGCTTACAAGGATTGGGGCAAGGGCCAACCGATCCTGTTCTCGCACGGCTGGCCGCTCGCCGGCGACGCCTGGGACGCGCAGATGCTTTTCTTCGGAATGAACGGCTTTCGCGTAATCGCGCACGACCGCCGCGGGCACGGCGCTTCCGACCAGCCGTGGGACGGCAACAACATGGACCAGTATGCCGACGATCTGGCGGAACTTATCGAAAAGCTGGATCTCAAGGACCTGATCATGATCGGTCACTCGACCGGCGGCGGCGAAGTGGCTCACTACATCGGCCGTCACGGTTCGAAGCGCGTTGCCAAGGTGGTGCTGCTTGCAGCCGTTCCGCCGCTCATGCTCAAGACCGAAAGCAATCCCGAAGGCACCCCGATCGAAGTGTTCAACGACATCCGCAAGGGCACCGCAAGCAACCGCGCGCAGTTCTTCAAGGATCTCTCCGTCCCGTTTTACGGCTTCAACCGCGATGGCGCGACCGTGAAGGAAGGCCTGCGCGAGTCCTTCTGGGCCATGGGCATGCAGGGTGGCATCAAGGGCGAGTACGATTGCATTCGCGAATTCTCGGAAGTGAATTACACCGCCGACCTCAAGAAGATCGACAAGCCGACACTGGTAATCCACGGCGACGACGACCAGATCGTCCCGATTGCGGCAGCCGGCGCGAAGACAGCAAAGATCGTGAAGGGTGCCGAGTTCAAGGTCTACAAGGGCGGCTCCCATGGATTGGCTCAAGTCGATCCAGATACTTTCAACGCCGACGTCCTAGCCTTCATCAGGGCTTGAGGATCACGTGATGAGATACTCGATCATCGGCTCCGGCGCGATCGGCTCGGCTATCGCCGGTCATTTCGCGAAGGCAAACATCCCCGTGTCCGTGGCCAACACCCGCGGTCCGGAATCCTTGAAGACCCTGGCCGATCAACTGGGATCGGCGATCGTTCCCAGCGACCTGACATCCGCCCTCGGGGCGGATGTCGTTATCCTCGCAGTGCCGTTCGAGGCTGTGAAGGATGTCCTTCGGGAAGGGTCTAGTTGGAGCGGCCGCGTAATCGTTGATGCCACCAACGCCATCGACTTCAAGACGTTCGGTCCGGCCGACCTCGGCGGAATCCCCTCCTCCGCCGTTGTTGCCAAGCTCGCTCCTCATGCAAGCGTCGTGAAAGGCTTCAATCACGTCCTCGCTCGGATACTAGCCCGGGAGCCAGACGACGGTCGCGGCTATGGGCGGCGCACGCTCTTCATTTCGGGTGATCAACCCGAAGCGAAGCAGATCGTGGTCCAGCTAATGGAGCGACTGGGGTTTGCTGCTATCGACCTCGGTAAATTCAGCGAGGGTGGACTGCTGCACCAATACGGTGGCCCGCTAACGAGCCACAGCCTAGTACAGCAGGAGATGAAAGGCACAGGAATGGCCGACTGGGACATTATCGAGCACTGATCTACGGCTCCAGAGAAATCGAAAGCTGGCGAAATCGCCAGCTTTTTCCGGCTCGGAGGTGATGCCCCAGGCGCACGCTGGTCCACCGCTCATTGTTTCAATCCATCTTCGGGCATTCGTGGCCTATACCCGCGTCTGATTGTTTGGTCCGTCGGTCGTGGTCACGTGTCACGAAACATCGAATTCATCCGCAGGCTTCTGCATGGGGTGAATACGCAAGCCGAGGAACCAGTCATGCCGGATATCGGGGCGTTTGAACTCGCCAGGATGCAATTTGCTTTCACAGTCGCGGTCCACATCATTTTCCCGGCGATCACGATCGGGCTTGCGAGCTACCTCGTAGTGCTCGAAAGCCTGTGGCTTTGGAAGAGAAACACCGTCTACCTCGACCTCTACCATTTCTGGCTCAAGATATTTGCGGTCAATTTCGCCATGGGTGTCGTGTCCGGCATCACCATGGCTTACGAGTTCGGAACCAACTGGAGCAACTTCTCGAAGTTTGCCGGTGGCGTGACGGGCCCCTTGCTTACCTACGAGGTTTTGACGGCTTTCTTTCTGGAAGCTGGGTTTCTCGGCGTGATGCTTTTCGGTTGGAAGAAGGTCGGCCCCGGCCTCCACCTTTTCGCGACAGCGATGGTTTCCTTGGGGACGCTTATCTCCACGACGTGGATTCTTGCTTCGAACAGCTGGATGCAGACGCCCCAGGGCTTTGCAATCCTCGACGGACGGGTCGTGCCAACCGATTGGCTTGCCGTCATCTTCAATTCCTCGTTCCCCTTCAGGCTGGCCCACATGGCCCTCGCCGCGTATCTCGCGACAGCTCTCTTTGTCTCGGCATCGGCCGCTTGGCATATGCTTCGCGGCACGGACAATCCCGCCGTCCGCAAGATGTTCTCGATGGCCATGTGGATGTTACTCGTCGTGACACCCATCCAGATGTTCGTGGGAGACGCCCACGGCGTTAACACACTCAAACATCAGCCTGCGAAAATAGCAGCCATCGAGGGCCATTGGCAGAATCAACCCCACCAACAGAGTCTTCCCCTAATTGTCTTCGGGATTCCCGACATGGCGGCCGAGAAAACCAGGTATTCGATCGAGATCCCCTACCTCGGCAGCCTGATCCTCACTCATAGCCTTACCGGTACAATCCCCGGCCTCAAGGAGTTCGCCCCTGAAGACCGCCCTAACTCAACGATTGTCTTCTTTTCGTTCCGTGGAATGGTCGGCCTCGGGGTTCTGATGCTCCTCCTGGCTTCGGCAGGACTATTGGCTCGCTGGACTGGAGTATTGTACTCGTCCCGGTGGCTTTGGCGGTTTGCGCTCCTTATGGGCCCGATGGGCCTGGTGGCTATCATCGCCGGGTGGATCACAACAGAGGTTGGAAGACAGCCGTGGGTCGTCTACGGCGTCATGCGAACTCGGGATGCAGTGTCCAACCATTCGGTCATGGCGCTCACATCGACGTTGGTGATGTTCGTGGTCATGTACTTCTTCGTTTTCGGCACGGGCATCGCTTTCATGCTGAAACTCGTCGGTGCCGGGCCGCAGGCGTTTGGCGAAGGGAATACCACCGATCCCGGCCAGAAGGGCCGTCCGGCTCGTCCGCTCTCGGCGGCTCCCGACGAAATTGAAACCACATCCCAAGGCTGAGCGGAGAAGACAAAGATGGGCATTGACCTACCCCTAACCTGGGCAATCATCATTGGCTTCGGTCTGATGATGTATGTGATCATGGATGGATTCGATCTCGGTGTCGGGATCCTCTTTCCCTTCGTGACGGATCGCGCCCAGCGGGATACGATGATCAATTCCATCGCACCCGTTTGGGACGGCAACGAAACCTGGCTGGTGCTCGGCGGCGCGGCAATGTTCGCGGCCTTCCCGCTCGCTTATTCCCTTCTCCTGAGCGCGTTGTACCTTCCACTTATGGCTATGCTCGCCGGGCTGATCTGGCGCGGCGTGTCGTTCGAGTTTCGGTTCAAGGCAACCGAACTGCGGAAGCCTTTTTGGGACAAGGCATTTGCGTCCAGTTCATACGTCGCAGCTTTTTCGCAAGGCATCGCGCTTGGGGCATTCATCAATGGCTTCGCAATCGACGGTGAGGTCTTTGCAGGCGGCTCCCTCGACTGCATTACACCATTCAGTGTCTTCACAGGCCTCGGAGTGGTCGTCGCCTACGCCTTGCTTGGCTCGACATGGGTGGTGATGAAGACCTCGGATGACCTGCAGCGACGGATGCGTGATCTCTCTGTCTGGATATCTATCGCGCTTCTGGCCGCCATTGTCATTGTCAGTGTCTGGACTCCCTTGGGGCATCAGCAGATCCTGGCCCGCTGGTTTGCGCCCTCGAACTTAGTCTACTTTACGCCCGTGCCGCTGCTTGTACTCGTGGCCACCTGGCTTCAGTTGCGCCTGCTACAGAAGCGCGACCCCGGTGCCGGGCCTTTTATCCTCTCACTGCTAATCATATTCCTCGGTTATAGCGGCCTCGCCATCAGCATGTGGCCCAATATTATCCCGCCCTCTATCACCATCTGGGAAGCTGCGGCACCACCGGAAAGCGCGGGTTTCGCCTTGGTTGGCACGCTATTCGTCCTGCCGTTCGTGTTGATGTACACGACTTGGTCCTACTACGTTTTCCGGGGAAAGACCCGACAAGGGGAGGAATACCATTGATGGCGATGATTTTAATGAAGATCCGTCAACTTGCCTGGATGTTTGCCATCTGGCTTGGGTCGGTGCTGGCACTGGGAGCTGTCGCGTTCGCCCTCCGACAGGCAATGACGCTGGCAGGGTTGAGGACGTAACGATGTGACCGGAAGACTCCTGAAAGGTTTTCGGAGCCCAGGCCGCCAATGGTCGACTAGGTGCCGTCTACAGATGGGCGCATGTCGCGCCACCAACTTCTCCAGAATATTGAGCCTACCAAACTTCATTTCCTACGGGAGTAGCGTACATCCACGCTCTCTCCTCCGCCGAAAGCCCCACGTCGAACTCATACCCCTCTAGCAGTTCATCAAGGGTGTATTTGGGCTGACGGACCTTAAAGGGTTTCGACGCCACGCAAAGGGGCTCTGCAATGACCTTCCCTCCTCTCACCGAGACGAGCATTTCCTGACCTTCGGTGAGACCCAGGATGTCTCTTGCCGCGGCAGGAACCGTTAATACCAACGATCCGCCAGCTTTCTTCAGCTTCGAGGTCGTTGAATAATCGCCGTCTGCCGACTGTCCTTTAGCGGAGCGCCTAGTACTGATATCCATGGTTCTGTGAATGTGGAGCGTTGCAGCTTTTGTCTCGGTCATCGGTCATCGCCTTCGGAAATGTAGGACATCTTTATAACATTCGCCGCGAACCGATATTAAGCCAGAGCCGTCTCGCCTATTTGCGAAAAGCCATGAGAGTTAGCGCCATTGCAAATTGTGGCATTCGGTGCAAATCGTCAACCGCAACAGGGTTCGCTATCGCGGTCGCAGCAGCCATGCGGAGCAAAGCTTCCGGCAAACATACAGCCGCCTCCCGCCTGTTACACCTATTCGGAACGTCGACATCCCACCCGCCGACCGAGTGCTTGACAGAAAAGATGGAATTGGTTCGCCATCGTCCACCGCGGCAGGTCAAAATCGTCGCACAGCCCCGTTCAGTTGGAGACACTGTGACTAACTAAAAGCGGTGTGGCTCCCCGAGCGAAAATCGGTGAGGGTGCGTGAAGATTTCGAAGTCCTCACCCCGCACGAGGGCGACTAGCGTCATACCGGCTGCTTCCGCGGTGCGGATGGCGAGTGCCGTCGGCGCTGAAATCGCAATTAAAACGCTAGCGCCGAGAATCGCCGCCTTCTGAACCATTTCGACTGACAAGCGGCTGGTCACAACGACTGCCCCTGATGCCCCCGGTTCCTCGGCTCTGACGACCGCGCCGCAAAGCTTGTCGAGGGCGTTGTGCCGACCGACATCCTCGCGAACTGCTAGAAGGCCTCTACCAGGTATGTAGAAGCCCGCGCCGTGAACCGCGCGGGTATCGCGAAACAACGGCTGGCTCTCGTTCAGTAAGGAAACTGCACGAACAATATCGTCATGTGACAGCGCCAGACGAACGGTCGAAACATCTGCCACTTCCCTTACGGCCTGCTCGATCGACTCGATACCGCAAAGGCCGCAGCCGACGGGTCCGGCCATGCTGCGCCGGCGTTTCCTCAGCGCCTCTTCGACATCGTCGACGAGCGTTACCTGAACATCGATACCCATCTCAGCCTCGAGCAATTCGATATCCGAGATCTGGCTGCGGTCGGTGATGATGCCCTCGGTGATGCTGAAACCGACAGCGAAGTCGACAAGATCGGCAGGAGTTCCCATCATGACCGCATGGGTGCTGCCGCCATAGGAGAACGCGATGGGCACCTCTTCGGGAACCATGCGTGGGACGGTGGTCGTGACGCCGCCTTTGCGGGCGAGCGGTTTGGCGGATATGCGGGTCGCCCTCTCCATACCTATCAGGCAGCCGCCGTTTCAGATCCCCGTGGCTCCCCGGATACTTTCACCGGGACGCCCTTGTATGCTGGCGTCCCCGAAAGCTTGTCGAAGAAGGACAGCGGGATAACAACATTGAGTTCGGGGTAGTACCCGGCGACAGATCCGCGTGGGATTGGATATTCGACAGCGGTGAAACCAGCGACTTTTCGTTCACCATCCTCACCGATGGCCGCTTCAATAAGAAGCCTGTCGCCTTCTGCGAGACCGCGCGCGGCGAGGTCGTCCTTGTTCATGAACAACACGTCTCGACGGCCGAACACGCCCCGGTAACGATCATCGAGGTTGTAGACGGTGGTGTTGTATTGGCCGTGGCTGCGGAGCGTGGTCAGCACGAGGAGGTCCCTGTCGGCGAGAACGGGGTCTTCATCCAGGCCGGGAGCGATGAGGAACTGGGCCTTCCCGCTCTGTGTGTTCCAGACACGCTCCGACGCTCCTACCTCGAGCCTGAATCCGCCCGGCTGTCGAACGCGGGTGTTGAAATCGAAGAAGGTCGGGAACACGCTCTCGATCTTCTCGCGTATACGGTCGTAATTGGCAATCATTCCATCCCAGTCGATTCCATAGCGGTCGCCGAGCGTCGCTTTTGCGATCCCTGCGACGATTGCCGGCTCGGATTTGACAACATCGCTTGGCGGTTTCAGGAAGCCGCGGGAAGCGTGCACCATCGACATTGAATCTTCGACGGTAACGGACTGCACGCCGGAGGCCTGGATATCCACGTCGGTGCGTCCGAGACAGGGAAGGATGATGGTTGTCTTTCCGGTCAACAGGTGGGATCGATTGAGCTTGGTCGCGATGTGGACTGCGAGATCCAGCTTTCTCATGCCAGCGAAGACGTAGTCCGGATCGGAGATAGCGACGGCGAGGTTACCGCCTAGACAAATCAGAGCCTTCGAATGGCCTTCGGAAATAGCCTTCACCGTCTCGACTGCATTGTGACCCTTGTCTTGCTTGGGACGGAAACCAAAGGCTCGTTCGATACCGTCGATCAGAGCCTTACTCGGGATTTCGGTGATGCCGACGGTCCGATCGCCCTGCACGTTCGAGTGTCCGCGCAACGGGCAGATACCAGCCCCCTCGCGTCCGATGTTTCCCCTCAGCATCAAGAAGTTTGCTAGCTGCTGCACGTTTGCAGTGCCGTTGCTATGCTGTGTAATACCCATGCCGTAACAAAGGATGACCCTCTTTGCGCGTACGTAGACTTCTGCGGCGGCCTCGATGTCTGCCTTGGCAAGACCCGACACCTCCACGATATGATCCCACGTCGTGTCATCGATATCCGCCCTCAGGGTGGCCAGCCCTTGAGTGTGCTCCGCGATGAATTCCCGGTCGAGGACGCCAGAACCGCCGGCTGCAATGTCCGCCGTATCGCGCTCGAACACGGCTTTCATGAGCCCTTTGATTGCGGCGAGGTCACCGCCGCATCGAACCTGATAATAGGAGGAAGCGATCTCGGTCGAGCTGAACGTCGCCATCTCGACGGGGTTCTGCGGAGCCGCGAAACGTTCCAGCGCACGCTCTTTGAGCGGGTTGAAGACGAGGATTGGGCAGCCACGCCGAGACGCATCGTGGAGCGTGGTCATCATCCGCGGATGGTTTGTGCCGGGATTATGCCCGAAGCTGAAGATAGCATCGCAATGGTCGAAGTCTTCCAGCGTTACGGTGCCTTTGCCGACACCGATCGACATCGGTAGACCGACCGAAGTCGCCTCATGACACATGTTAGAGCAGTCTGGAAAATTATTCGTTCCGAACGCTCTCACGAAAAGCTGATAAAGGAAGGCGGCTTCGTTGGACGAGCGTCCGGACGTGTAGAACTCGGCCTGGTCCGGACTAGCGAGTTTGTTGAGCTCTTCCCCGACGATTTTGAAAGCAACAGCCCATTCGATGACCTCGTAGCGGTCATCAGCGGGATTATAGATCAAAGGAAACGAAAGCCGCCCCGCGTCCTCGAGGTCGTGATCGCTCCACTTCCAGAGTTCGGCGACCTGGTGGCGCGAAAAGAATTCAGGCCCCGCACGTTTAGCCGTGGATTCCCAGGTGATTGCCTTCGCCCCGTTTTCACAGAATTCAAATGACGAGGTGTGCTTGGGATCAGGCCAAGCGCATCCAGGACAATCAAATCCATCGGGTTGGTTTGCCTTCAAAAGGGTTGCTGCCCCCTGAGTGATAACCTGCTGATCCTTGAGCGTCCTCGCAACTGCCTCCAGTGCACCCCAACCTCCCGCAGGCGCGTTGTAATCACGGATACCCTCAGGGCGCTTCTTGGACATGTCGAAACCTCTTTGTCTTACGCAGCAGTCGCGAATGCGGCATGGTCAAAACGTGACACGTCTGCCCGTTTGAAGGAACTATACATGGGTATGAGGGCGGCAAGGCTTCTTCGCGGCGCAGCTTTGGAGGCGGGGGCCTACTCCATTTTGGTGGTAACCGCGACCACGAAGGTTCCGCTCGTTCTTGAAAGGCGCGACCGTCCTTTCGGGGCGGCCGCGCCTGGCAGGACCTCTTCCAGAGCACCAAGGAGAGGAGCGCCCTTTTCGAAGTCCGTTTTGTATATGGTAGCGTCAGCGAGAGCTCGCCGACGGCATCAGCATGAGCAGGATTGTCGAACCCGCGGCGAGGCTACCGAACAACAGCGCGCCGCCAAGGCCTGTCCCGTCTACGATAGCGCCTCCAACGAAAGCGCCCATTCCAATGGCGATCTGCCCGACCGATACGAACATCGCCTGCATATCTTCGATAGCGTCCGTTGCTGCGTTCTGAAGGAAAGACTGCATAGCGATCGGCACCATGCCGAAGCCAAGCCCCCAAAACACGACGGCTATTGCAGCGGCTACCGGATGCTCACCGAAAACCATGAGCAGCAACGCCGACCCGCCGAGTAGCGCAGAGGCGACGATGACCGACAACCGTATCTTTTTGCTCGATATCCACCCTCCCAGGATATTGCCCGCGAAACCCGCGATCCCGTTGGCCAGCAGCAGCGAGCTTAGGAACGGCCCGGAAATCCCCGACCGCTCGTTTAAAAACGGCGTCACGAACGTGTAGGCCGCGAAGTGCCCGATGAAGATAGTCAAGACCGCCATCAGACCGACACGTGCCTTGCGCCGCAGAAGTAGCGCGGACATTCCCCTTACGCCTCTTCGGTTCTGCGACGGAAGCGCCGGCAACAAGATCGCGACCGCCCCGATCGATATGGCTGCCAGGACACCTCCGGCCCAAAACGACATGCGCCAGCCGTACAAGTCACCCATCAGCGCGCCGGCGGGCACGCCTGCGACGGTACCAAACGAGATACCCGACAAGATGATCGCGTTCGCCTTCACCCCTTCCTTACCCGACCTCAGACGCGGCCCAAGGGAGCCCGCGATTGTCCAGAACGAGCCGACCGCGACACCGAGCAGAAAACGTCCTGCCAACATCTGGACAAGATTAGTAGCAGTTGCTGCCAGGACGTTCGAAACAGCCAAAGCAACCAACAAAACGAGAAGAACGCGCCGCCGGTCAACGCGACCGGCGAGGGCTATGCTGAGTGGCGCAGCAGCCGCCGCAGCAAGGCCGGGCATTGTCATCAGAAGACCCGCCTGCCCCGTCGTGATGCCCAGACTACGCGCGATATCGGGAAGCAGTCCGAGAGGAAGGAACTCGGATGTCACGAGAGCGAATGATCCTACTGCGAGGGAAGACACCCCCAACCAAGAGGTTGGGAGGTGAAGTCGCGCCGACTCCGCAACGGTGCTCATCTTCTTCTCCTCAAGCGCGCCTGGCTACTTGAACGTCGGCCGCGGGATAGTCGACGTAGCCCTCTTTCCCCTGCGTGAACCAGGTATCGGCGTCATCGGCGGAGAGAGAGATATCGTTTTGGAGACGATACGGCAGATCCGGGTTCGAGATGAACGGACGGCCGAAGGCCACTGCGTCTCCGATCCCGCCCCTGAGCTCTGCCTCGGCGCGTCGCATGTCGAAGTCGGAATTCAAAATCAGGGGGCCCTTGAAGGCGTTCCGAAGCTTCGAAGCCAAGGGATCCATTTCGCCGACACCGAAGGTACCATCGAGCGGAGGTTCGCGGAGTTCGAGATGCGCAATACCGATGCTGGACAAAGCCTCGGCAGCAGCGATGAACACCGGAAGTGGATCGCTGTCTCTTACGCCCTGCGTTTCCCCATTCGGAGACAGACGAACGCCAGTCCGGTCAGCCCCAATGGTGTCGGCGACCGCCTGGGTCGTCTCGTTTAGAAACCTGATCCTGTTTTCGATCGATCCACCGTACTGGTCGTCACGGAAGTTTGAGCTGTCCCTTAGGAACTGGTCAATGAGGTATCCGTTCGCGGCGTGTAGCTGAACACCGTCGAAACCTGCCTCCATCGCGTTTTTCGCGCCATCGCGGAAATGCTGGACGATCTCCGCGATTTCGTCGACGCTCAAAGCACGCGCTTCCTCGTAAGGTTTCTTGCCGTCGTACGTATGTGCCTGGCTAGGAGCTGTCGTCGCCGACGCTGAAACCGCCTGGCCGCCGTCAAGGAAGCTGGAGTGGACCACCCGGCCCATTTGCCATAATTGCGCGATGATCCGGCCGCCGTTCTCGTGGACTGCGTCCGTGATTTTCCTCCAGCCGGCGACCTGCTCAGGCAGCCACAGGCCCGTGGCGTATGGCCAGCCAAGCCCCAGCTGGTTTATGCCGATGGCTTCGCTGATGATGAGGCCTGCCGATGCACGCTGTGCATAGTACTCGACCATGATTGGTGTAGGGATATGTTCTCTCGTTCCCCGCGCGCGGGTCATCGGAGCCATGAAAATTCGGTTCGGAGCTTTGATCGCGCCGAGCTGGATGGGGTCGAAAAGGCTGGTCATTACCTAGTCCTCTGCTGGGTGTGGGACGCGCCTCAAACGAGACGCGAACCTCCGTCGATGTTGAGGACTGCACCGTTCATGAAGCCATTGGTCATGAGGAAGACGACGGCAGCCCCGGCTTCCTCCGCGGTGCCCAGGCGGTGAAGCGGCAACGTCTGCTTGAGCGAGGCAACGTAGGAGTCACGGCCATCACCGAGAGCCTTGGAGAGGATCGGGGTATCGATCGGACCAGGAGACAGCGTGTTCACACGGCGTGGTGCTAGTTCCATGGCGAGGCCGCGTCCAAAGGCTTCCATCGCTGCGGAGGCGGCAGCGAGAACAGCAACGCCATAGGCATTCGGACGGTCAGCCAAGGCACCCGAGATAAGCGTGACAGATGCGTCCGGGGCGAGCTTTTCGCCAAGTGCACGAAGGGTGTGAACGGCAGCCCAGATACGCTCGTCGAAAGCACGACGCAAATAAGAGACGTCGGCCTCAAGTACCTTTCCCGCTACGAACGTTCCGGCAAGCAGAACGAGGTGATCGACGCGGTCGAGGGTCGACACGGATTCCGTGATGGTCTCCGGATTGGTGACATCCGCGGCGCGCCAGTCGTCCAAGCCATTTTCCGAAGCCGCCTGCTGAGCGCGCTGGCGGTCGTTGCCAATAACGGTGACATGTGCGCCTGCGGCCTTCGCTTGGATAGCGGCCGAAAGGCCGATTCCGGACGTACCGCCGAAAATCACAACGTTCTTTCCTTCGAGCGAGCCGCTGACTGACTCGGCACTGATTGCTACTGTCTGGTTCATTTCTTCTCTCCTTGTTGGCGGGCCGGTCGTAGTCCAGCGCCGATGGGTAATAGGTAGATCGGTTTTCTTGGATTGATAATGACGCGGGAATTCGCTTTAATAGTTCCATGACGGAACAAATCGGAATTGACAGGCTGACCGGGATCATTGCGTTTGCGAGATCCGCGTCTTTAGGAAGCTACACGGCGGCAGCTAGGTCGCTGTCGGTGTCGCCGTCCGCGATCAGTAAAAGCGTCCAGAGATTGGAGGAGCATCTCGGTATCAGTCTTTTCACCCGAACGACCCGCTCGCTCACTCTGACGCCCGAAGGTCGTGACCTTCACGAGAGGGCTTTGCGTCTTCTCAGGGAAGCCGAGGAAATCGAACAGGCCGCGGTGGCGGCCAGGGCGGAGCCTGCCGGGATGATCAAAGTGACCGCGCCGCTGCCGATCGGAGTTCATCTGATAGCGCCCGCGCTGCCCCGCTTTCGGGAGCTGTTTCCGAAAGTGACCGTCGATCTCCGACTCGGTGACCGGTTCACGGACCTGATCGAAGAAGGCATCGATATCGCAATTCGCGTCGGCGAGCCGGCCGACTCGAGGCTCATCGCGCGCAAGCTCGCCCCGAACAGAATTTGCGCGTTCGCATCTCCGGACTACATCGCGCGTCGCGGAGAACCCCAGCGGCCTGAAGACCTGGTCCAGCACGACTGCGTCAACTTTCGGTACCAAAGCTCCGGTCAGACGTTGCGCTGGCCCTTCAAGGTGGGAGAGCGGGTCCTCGAAATCGTGCCCAACTCGACGATCGTGGTGGACAACAGCGATGCGGTCGCAGCCATCTTGGTCGCTGGCGGCGGGATCGGCATTTCGCCGACCTACATCGCCGCTCCATTCCTGAAACGGGGCGAACTTGTCCCCGTTCTCAAGGATTACGCCATCGACCGCTCCAACATCACTGCGCTCTGGCCTGAGAGCCGCCGCGGAAACCCCACCGTCAAAGCGTTCGTCGCCTTTCTGACCGACGTCTTCCCTCCCGTGACTCCTTGGGACAAGATATTCTCTGAGGTTTAGGCGAGCTTGATCCGATGTCTCGCAAACCGCGAGCACACCTTGCCGCTTCGCCGAAGCATCGAAATCCTGAGGCATCTGATTTAGCTTTCGCAATCGAAAAAACTTATGAACGAATGCAACAGCTTCCGGCCGAATGAAGACCGGATCTCTCAGCACGCGACGCCTCGTTCAAAGATTGCGTGAAGACTGCCAGAATTTGGCACAGTTACAATCATACGTGGGTATGACGGAGAGAAAGGGTATCGGTCATGATGTGCCGGCCGCAGCAATTCGCCAGTTCCAGGATCAGCACCCGTCGCATTTCGGACGGGCCGCGATCAGCGGGGCATTAGACGCCAACAAAATTTTTCTTGTGCGGCGGTGACGCTCAAGCGGCGGGCGTACAACGCCCTCCGTTGAGCCGGTGCAAACCCGCCAGCCTGCACCGTTTCCTGGTCGCCGCTCGAGGACGCGTACCTTGCCGTTGTCAGGCGAGAAATCCACCGTCCGCGGTAATCGCGGCCCCAGTGATAAATGAAGATTCCGGACCTGCGAGGTACGAGACAAGCGATGCGATTTCTGATCCCCGGCCGAGCCGCCCCAATGGGACGAACGGTTTCACAAGGTCTTCCAAACCGTCAGTCATCGAACTTACAACCGGTCCCGGCTGCACGGTGTTCACGGTGATACCACGAGGAGCCAGATCTCGCGCAAGGCCCCTGGTGAGGGCTGCGACCGCAGCCTTCGACGCGGCGTATATCGAATAGCCAGGGAAACCGGCGCGCTCGGCAACGACACTACCGATGTTGATAATGCGCGAACCCTCGCTCATCGCATGTGAAGCTTCCTGGGAGGCGTAGAAAAGGCTGCGGACGTTAATCGAGAACTGTTTGTCGAAGTCCTCCATTCCCACCTGGCCTACGACACCGCCGATGGCAATTCCTGCGTTGTTGACAAGGATGTCGAGCCGTCCGAACCTCGCATGCACCTCGACGATGGCGCGCCCAAGTTGCTCGATTTCGCTGTTGTCGGCTTCAATGGCCAGCACCTCTGCTCCGAGCATACGGAGTTCCTGTTCAAGCGCGATGGCACTGTCCTTAGACTTCGAATACGTGAAAGCCACCCTGGCCCCGTCATCGACCAGTCTCCGTACGATAGCAGCCCCTATGCCTCTGTCACCGCCCGTCACGAGGGCGACTCTCTTCTGGAGATGTCCTAACATCACATGCCTTCCAACCGTTGTGACCGCTCAACCGCGGACTTCGATTGTGGATGTGCGTTTTCCGAGCGCCGTCCGGTAGTGCGGCGGACCTCGTTTCAGAGATGCCCCTGTGGAACAGGTCGACGTCCAACGTTCATTTGTACCCGGGAACTGCCTCGGCCATCGCAGCCTCTTCCTGACGAACGCGGATTACTAGCGGGATGAAGTAGAGCGGCAATCCGAGGATCAGCGTCCAGTATGCATTTACCGAAAGGGCAAAGCCTACCAATTCCGCCACTATGCTCACGAAATAATTCGGGTGGCGGAAGCGCGCGAAGAGCCCCTTCCTGATGAAAGGATGCCGCTGATTGATGATGATTTTGACAGTCCAGAGCGGCCCTAGCGTGGTCACGACCGAAACGAGCGCGATTGCGGCCAGCAAGTAGACAACGATCCCGACCGCGGCGACGCTCCAGTTGAATTCATGATTGTAGGCCCCTTCGACGGTGGCGGCGATGTAATAGACAACGTGCGCCAATGCCAGGAAAATGCTGTTTGCAGCGCCGACTTCCCGTCCTCCGGCTTTTTTGAGCGCCTTCTCGTTTCTGGATGAAATGACGACACTTGATATCCGCCAGATAAAGGCGAGGACGACGAAAACTATTATTGGGGTTGGCATGCCTTTTCCCTGATTTCATCTGCTGGATCTGAACCCACGCAGGACGGCCGCTGGCAGCCGAGCTTGGGGGATCCGCGATATCGCCGATCTCGAACCGATTTCCAACATAACCGGGGTATGGCCGACTTATACCTCCGTATGGTTGCGCGGACGAGAATTAAGTTCAGTTTTGCGTTCCGACGGACCGCACCCCGAGGCGTACGATTTTTCTGAATCAGCGCGGAATAATTTCTGGTCGGCGGTGTCTACGTCTTCAAAACCGATCCATCGCAGGAACCGCCCTGATGCAATTCCGCCTTCTGAACCTCACGCTGTCATTTTGCTGCTTAGTCGGCCTGGCTCTTCCAGTTTGGGCGCACGCTCGCGTCGAGAGTACCGTTCCCGCGGCGGGTGCCAGATTGAGCGTCTCTCCCGAAAGGATCGAGATCCGGTTCACGGAGAGCATCGAACCTCAATTGTCGGATTTCAAATTATTCAACGCGCAGGAAGCCGCGATAACCGTGGCTCGAGAAACCGATGACGGCGACCGGCATAAGATATCCGCGTCCGTGCCCGCGCCGCTTAGTGCTGGCGAATATCGGATCGAATGGAAGGCGCTTTCTGAGGACGGACATCCCGTCTCAGGCGAATTCGGCTTCACGGTGTCGCCGTGAACGACGTCGCACTCCTGGCAGGCAACAAGTTCCTACACGATACGGCGCTGGCCCTGCTGTGGGGAGGTGGAGGATACATCGAATTCGTTGCTCCTGCACCGCTCTCCGGTTCACTTGCCAAGGCGATGAAACCCGCAACCTGGACCGCGGTGATCGTCGTTGCCATTACTGCGGTTGCCACCATCCCCCTGTCGGCGGCCTCGATCGCAGCGGGTATTGGGTCGGTCGATCCGGATCTAATCCAGGAGCTTCTGAGCCAGACATCCGTGGGTCACCAGATGCTTCTTCAGGCGCTCTTCGCCACTTTGCTTGCTACCGCCACCTGGCTGTCGTCGCCGAGAACGACCCTTGCGATAGCCGGACTGATGCTCTGTCAACTCGCTTTTTCCGGACACGGAACTGACGAAACGTTCGGTGAGCGTCTCATCCAGTCCGCTCACATCCTCTGCGGCTGTGCCTGGCTAGGTGCGCTCCTACCGTTCTTCCTCACGCTTCGCGAGGTTCAAGGATCATTGAGACAGCAGTCGATGGCCGCGTTGCGGAGATTTTCGGAGCTGGGGCATATAGCGGTTGCCGGAGCCTTGGCCTTCGGCCTGGCGACTTCGTGGGCCATAACCGGCCGTTCTCCCGCTTCGGCCTCGAGCTCCTATGATTTCGCGGTTCTACTGAAGATCGGGTTGGTCGGCACAATGGCGGCCGTCGCTGTGGCGAACCGATACTGGCTGGTGCCGTCCTGGAAGCGCGGATCGCCAACCTCCCTCGCCTTGCTGGCTCGCACGACCGTGGCGGAAGTCGCCCTCGGCATGACGGCGATCGCGACCGTGGCCATCTTCAGCCTCCTCGACCCTCACTGAAATCCTACCTGGAGAATTCACAATGAAACCGCCGAAACCCTCTGTCATCGCCCTTCTGTGTGCGGCCGGGCTCTTTAGCACCAGCCTGTCAGCGATGGCACATGATCCCGCCGAGCATTCCCACGCGGATGTTGCAGGACCTCAAAGCACTCCTGAAACCGCATATCTTGCTGAAAACGACGCCGCGATGATCAAGATGATGCGGAATATGGAGGTCGCACCGAGCGGTGATGTCGACCGCGACTTCGTGGCGATGATGACCCCGCACCACCAGGGCGCGATTGAGATGGCTTTGGCTGTTCTCAAGTACGGCACGAACGAACAGCTCAAGCGCATCGCGCAAGAGATAATCGTCGATCAACAACAGGAGATCGCTGCGATGAAGCTCGCGCTGGGCGATCCCCTTCCCCCTTCCGCCGCCGCACCCACACAGGTCCCGGCTGAATCCCCGGCGGCATCCATGCACGGCATGGACCCCAATATGAAAATGTAATCGAAAGGCTAGAAAATGATGAAGCGCATTACGATCGCGGCAATCCTGCTTGCCGGCACGTCCCTCGGCGCATTTGCCGGACAGGCTCCGGCTTCAAGCGCTGACCCCGACGTTCCGATCAGCCACAGTGACCGTGTCTACGCCGCCGAACAGTTCTCCAATACGGTGTCGGTCACCGACCCCGTCGACAATAAGCTGCTTGGCGTTATCAAGCTCGGCGATCCCCAGCCAGGCAACCTCAGCCCGCTCTACAAGGGCCAGGTCTTGGTTCACGGCATGGGTTTCTCTCCCGACCATAAGACGCTGGCAGTCGTGTCGATCGGTTCGAACTCGGTGACGTTCATTGACACCGAAACCAACTCGGTCAAGCACACCACGTATGTTGGCCGCTCACCCCACGAAGCCTTCTTTACTCCCGACGGCAAGGAAGTCTGGGTTACCGTTCGCGGGGAAGACTACATCTCCGTTATCGACACCAACAGCTTCGAGGAAAAGACCAGGATCAGGGTGCCCGCGGGACCTGGGATGCAGATTTTCTCTCCCGACGGCAAGCTCGGCTACGTCTGCTCTTCCTTCAATCCGGACACGGTAGTCATATCGATCGCAGATCACCAGATCGTCGGCCATGTAAAGCAGGCAAGCCCGTTCTGCCCGAATATCGCGGCATCACCGGACGGAAAGCAGGTTTGGTTCACCTTGAAGGACGTCGGTAAAACCCAGGTCTTCAACGCACAAGCACCATTCGATATCATCAAGACAATCGACACCGGGCCAATTACCAACCACGTGAACCTGGTCGCCAACAAGAACGGCAGCTTCGCCTATGTGACCGTCGGCGGGCTCAATCAAGTGAAGGTTTTCCGTACCGACACGTTCGAACTGGTCGCTACGATCCCCGTGGGTAATCTTCCGCACGGTATTTGGCCATCTGGCGACGGTACCCGCGTCTACGTCGGGCTTGAAAACGCCGACGCCTTTGCCGCCATCGACACCCTGACGAACAAGGTGATCGCCAACATTCCAATCGGGCGGGCACCACAGGCGGTCGCCTATGTCCCTGGCGCTGTCACGACCGGCAATGGCCTGGCGAACCTGGTTCCACTGGGAAGTGCAGGACAGGCAACGCACCTGAATCTCGGAAGCAAGACGGACAAGTCTGCCACGAGCGTGACCCTGTTTGACCAAGGGCTCACCCAGGTACTACAGGCTTCGGTGACTGGCCTCGATCCCAAGAAGCCCTACGTTCTTGCCCTGTCCGACAAGCCTGATGGATCCGGTACTCTTGAAGGGCTCTCGAACTTCATGACCAACCCTGCCGGCTCCGCAATCGTCAATGCCGTCGGCCCGATCCGTCAGATCGTCGAGCCGCGACATAAATCAGAGCGCCGCTATCTGGTAGTCGCGGCTTCGGCAGACGGAAAGCCGGGAGCTGTCATCCAGGTGCAGCGGGACTGAGGTCTCGGGCCGCCCTTTACGGGGCGGCCCTGACAACAAAGGCGACTGCAATGGATGACATGATAAGCCAGATCGAGCCGATGATCCCCGCGTTGAGGCGTTATGCGCGAAGCCTCTGCGGTGATCTGGAAACGGCTGACGACGTGGTTCAGGATTGCCTCGAGAAGGCCGTAGCGAACTGGAGCAGACGTCGAGCAGACAATCCTCGAAGTTGGGTTTTCGCAATTCTGCACAACGTGGCAGTCAACCGCCTCCGGCGTCGCAGCCTCTGGGGTAGGACCGTCCAGCTTGCAGACCTTCCGGACGACTTCCAGACACAACAAGCGAGTCAGGATGAAGCCCTGTATGGAAAGGAAGTCCTCGCAGCGATGGATGCGCTGGCCGAAGAACATCGGTGCGTCCTGCTCCTCGTTTCGGTCGAAGGCCTTACGTATGCCGAGGCTGCTGATGTATTGGGAGTACCCGTCGGAACCGTGATGTCACGACTGGCGCGCGCTCGCGAAAAACTCCGAAATCTGTTGGAGAAGCCGCCAAGCGTCGCACATCGTCCGAACCTCATAAGGGTGGTCAAATAATGAAACCGATAACCGAAGACGACCTGCACGCCTACGTCGACGATGCTCTCGATGAACAACGCCGGGAACAGGTTGAGTCATACCTCCAGTCAAACCGCGAAGCTATGGCGCGCGTGACGGCATACAGAAATCAGAGTTCCGCCTTGCGCTCGGCGCTTGATCCGATCGCTAAGGAAGCCATCCCGGTCCGCCTTAACTTACGGCACATGATGCCGAACGCGCGTGAAAACAGCGGTACCCCGAAATGGCGCTACGCGGCGGCAGCGGTCATTTTTTTGGCAGTGGGCGCTGGTGGCGGATGGATCTCGAGAGGCATCTATGGCGGGCCTACCGAGGGTGTGGCGGCACTCGCGGCGGAGGCTACCGCTTCCTACCGAACATTCGCCGCCGACAAAGTCCGGCCGGTCGAAGTCCGCGTTGCCGACGGCGAAGCCCTGAGAGAGATGACGCGCGCAACGATCGGAATGTCGGACGCGGTGCCCGACCTAACAAAGATTGGGTACCGACTGATGGGCGGGCGCACCGTTCCCACCGTGCATGGCCCTGCCGTCATGTTGATGTATGACGATGACAAAGGCAGCCGGCTCGTCATGCTTGGCCGGAAGATGGCCACCGACAAAGAAAGCACCATGAAAGATAACCTGCAGGACGGCCTGGGTAGCTGGACATGGGCTCGCAACGGGATCGGCTTCAGCTTGGTAGGATCGAAACTCATGCCGGAACTTCGGGCGATAGCTGACCGGGCACAAGAAGAGATCACGCTTTAGGCGATCGCTGGGACGTTGATCGAACGCCGCTCCTTCCGGTATAGACGAAATCACGTTGAACGCAGATGATACCCACCCGATTGGAAGTCCTAATGAACGCGACGCCCGATGAGCGGCCTGAGCGCATCCCGCTAACGATCGACCTTCGGGAAATGGTGGACGCGGTGCCGGGCATCTTGGCGTTCTTTGACGGCGACCTGATATGCCGTTTTGCCAACGAATATCACCACAGCTGGTACCGCAGTTCGCCGCACGAGATGATAGGAAGACATCTCCGCGACATCATCGGCGAACAGGACTTTGCTGCCAGAGCTCCTCATCTCTCGCGAGCACGCCGCGGCGAAACATCCTATTTTGAAATTCCCGTACCGATGCGGAACGGTTCCTTTCGTGATGCGGCCGTGACCTACACGCCCAAAATAGGGGTTGGCGGGTTCGAGGGCCTCTATATCTTGACGTTTGATGTTGCCATCCTTCATCAGCGGTATCACAGCGTGTTTGACGGAACAGCGGCAGGCTTCTGGGTGGTGGACTATTCTTCCCTGCTGACTCTGCTGGCGAACCATTCCATTACCAATGCCGATGCTCTGGCTAACACCGCACGAACCGATCCCCACTTCGTGCGGCAACTGCTTGAAGAGCTACCCGTGGTCCACCTGAACCAAAAGGCCTGTCAGCTTTTCGACGTCGACGTGACGGTAGCGATGGGCAAACCATTCGGCGTCTGGTGGCCAGACGAGAGCCTGCAGGCTTTCGCACAACTGCTTTACGCCTTGCTGAGTGGACAAGAATTCTTCGAGGTCGAAACGGCCATGCGGACGGCGACAGGCGAGAGGCTGGACGTTCTACTGACCTGTGCTTTCGTGAAGAAGGACCCTGACGCCACGACAATCACCATCGGGACCACGGACATCCGCGCACGAGTTGCCAAAGAGCAGCAATTGGCCCAGGCGCAATCGGAGCTCGCCCACGCGGGCCGGGTGGCGCTGCTCGGCGAACTGATGGCTTCTATCGCACACGAAGTGAACCAACCCCTTGCGGCAATCGCAGCAGATGGCAGCGGCGCATTGCGGTGGCTTGCGAAAGAAGAACCAAATCTCGAGGAGGCCCGGGCGGCCATCGCGCGTATGGTTTCGGAGAGCCTCCGCGCTTCCGAAGTCATTGCCCGGACGCGAGACCTCGCGTTTAAAACAGGTCCCCAGAGAACCCGTTTCGATATCAACCGGATGATCGAAGACACCCTGCTTATCGTGCACCGCCAGGTCGTGAATTTTGGGGCGGATATCGAGACGAGCCTCGATGGCAATTGTCCCGCCGTCACCGCCGACCGGGTCCAGTTGCAACAGGTCCTCATCAACCTTCTTATCAATGCTGCCCAGGCTTTGGCGGGCAGCGCGGGACAACGCGTTATCCGCGTCCGCTCCTCGTTTGACAACAGCCATGTGACGGTTCTCGTGGAAGACACGGGGCCAGGAGTGGGCGATAATTCCCAAAGGCTTTTCGACGTATTTTTTACGACCAAGGAAACCGGAATGGGAATGGGACTCGCAATCTCTCGGACGATCCTCCAAGCGCACGGTGGCTCGATAGACCTCGTCAGCAGTTCCGCAAAAGGAGCGGCATTTGCGTTTAAGGTGCCGTATTCGGACGACGTCCAGCTAACGGACCGGCCGGATTGGACCAACGGCGCATACCGACATACCTAAGTATGATTCCGCCTCTTCCCGAACACCGCTAATTGTTTTTCGTACCTCGCTTCCCAAGACTGAGGTCGCCGGTGCTTTTGGCACCCACCTCGTGGGGCCCCTCCCCACGAGCGCGGAACTACTCCGCATTACCGTCTCCGTCCGCCACGGAGACGGTTTTTCGCCATCGGCAAAGATTGAAAATGGCCGACCGGTATCCCCTCGCTTAGGGCAGGCTTCCACAACGTTACGATGATCTTGTCGTTCGGCAGCGGCCAACCAGCGCTGTGCTGTGAGCTGCGTCTTCGTCGAGATCTCCGAGAAGAGGCCGAGATAGCCGAGCTGCCGCTGCACAACGAAGGCCGCGGCGGGGTTGGCTTCCACTAACAAGGCTAGGCAACGGGAAGCACTTCGACCAAAGTCAGAGCAAGGCAAAGCCAGCATAGCGATCGACAGACACTCGGCAGCGATGACCCGTGTCCCTGAGCACAGGACGCTCCGCAGATCCACCAGTGCCCGAGGCCAGTCACTAACACGATGGTGAGGGCCGTTTGAAACGTCCTTCAGACATCCCATTTCGGCTACCCGCCGGTGGCGCTCATGTGGCGAGCGACGGCGGGCTTTTTGTGAGTTCGGTCGATGATGAAATCATGGCCCTTCGGCTTGCGCGAGATCGCTTCGTCTATCGCGGTATATAGCAGGTCATCGTCATCGTTGGCGTGGAGTGCTGAACGGAGATCGGCGGCGTCGTTCTGTCCGAGGCACATATAGAGCGTGCCGGTGCAGGTGAGGCGGACGCGGTTGCAGCTTTCGCAGAAATTATGGGTCATCGGCGTGATGAAGCCGAGGCGGCCGGCGGTTTCTTCGACCCTGACGTAACGCGCCGGGCCGCCGGTCTGGTAATCGATGTCCGCAAGCGTGAACTGCTCTTCGAGATCGGCGCGCAGCTTTGAAAGCGGCAGATACTGGTCGGTGCGGTCTTCTTCGATCTCGCCCATCGGCATGGTTTCGATGACGGTCAAATCCATGTCGCGGCCATGGGCGAAGCGCAGCAGCTCCGGCATCTCGGCATCGTTGAAATCCTTCAGCGCCACGGCGTTGAGCTTGATCTTCAACCCTGCCTATTGAGCTGCGTCGATGCCTTCCATGACCTTGGCGAAATCGCCCCAGCGGGTGATCTTGCGGAACTTGTCGGGGTCGAGCGTATCGAGCGAAACGTTGATGCGGCGCACGCCGCAATCATAAAGCTCCTCGGCGTGGCGGGAAAGCTGCGAACCGTTGGTGGTCAGCGTCAACTCGTCGAGGCCGGAGCCGATCTTCTGGCCGAGTTGGCGAACCAGGTACATGATGTTCTTGCGCACCAGGGGCTCGCCGCCGGTCAGCCTGATCTTGCTGACACCCTTGGCGATGAAGGCGGAACAGAGCCGGTCGAGCTCTTCCAGCGTCAAGAGATCCTTCTTCGGCAGGAAGGTCATGTTCTCCGCCATACAATAGGTGCAGCGGAAATCGCAGCGGTCGGTGACGGAGACACGCAAGTAGGTGACGGCCCGCCCGAAGGGGTCGATCATCGTCCAAGGCTGAGGGAGTTTTCCAGGGTCGGGGCGAAGCATCGGTTCCAGTTCGCTGATTGCGTTGCAAGCAGCGATGGTAGAGGAACTCGGCATCGAATCAAATCATACGGTTGTATGACGTGAGGGATCCCGCTCCGGGAGCGTTCTTGTCAATCGCAAACGCGCGCGTGCTTGTCCGTTTGCCTAGCAGCGCCGCCTCGGCCGCAGCACGATCCCATCCGCACGTGATGATCTCACCATGCTTTCGTGGATCTAAGCCCGAAGGTCGGAGTACGCAGTTCGAGCGCCGCGACAGAGCTGGTCTCTCCGACCTAATGGTCTGTTTCGTCAAGCGGACACTTTTTGTCCATGGGAGGTCTGCCGTCCGCGGATCGGCACTCATACACGCGTATGATCGACCGATACCCCCGTTCAATTTCGAGAGCTGCATGTCGCGGGTATCAAAGTCGAGCGAGCCAGCAATCAACTTCTCCCGTCTGAGCGAAACAGCCCTTCCTCGGCAGATCGGCCGTGGCTCTTGCGCGGATCGAGGGGCCGCAAAATTTTCGGCGCGAACCCACGGAGAGATGCCATGAGTGACTTCCCCTACCCGATCGAACACAAGCGCGCGCTCTGCAACGGCGTGAACATCCACTACATCAAATCCGGGTCCGGCCCCGTCATCTTGAGCATTCACGGCTGGCCAGAAAGCAGCCGCGAGTACCTTCCGATCATAAAACGCCTCGGTGACCAGTACACGTTCATCTCCCCGGACCTCCGAGGGTTCGCGGATAGCGACAAGCCGTTCGGCGGATACGAGCCGAACACGATGGCGCAGGACATGATTGACTTGATGGACGCCGAAGGAATTGAGCGCTTTCATATCCTCAGCCATGACCTTGGTGGCCCGGCGTCCGTCGCGCTGGCCTATTTGGCTGGTGACAGGGCAATCTCCCTTTCCACAATCGAGACGCCGTTCTTCGGGCTGGAATACCCGGGCTACGTCGACCCGCGCGTCACCTACTGGCACCTTACGTTCCACATGAACATGGACGTCGCGCGGTTCCTTATCGAAGGGCGGGAAGAGCGCTATCTCAAGCATTTCTTCCGCGACTTCGCTTACAATCCGGCCGCCATGCCCGAGGAGGAAGTTAAGGCGTATGCTGCCCAGATGATGCAGCCGGGCAACCTTCGTTCGAGCCTGAACCTCTATGGCTACATTCCCCAGATGGCGGAACAGACCGCGGAACTCACCAAGAAGAAATTGAAGGTCCCGATGCTGGCATGGGCCGGCCGGTCTTCTTTCGCCGAGCATTGCTTCGAGAGCGCGAAGGCGATCGCCGTATCCGCGAGGGGCGGCGTAATCGAAGAATGCGGCCACTGGGTATTCCAGGAAAAACCGGATTTCATCTGCGACGAACTTTCGAAGTTCTGGGCGGAACATCGCTAGCGTGCCCGGCGGTGCCCGCTAGCGGCGGGCGCTGCTTCCAAAAGATTGGAACCCCTATGATCAAAGACAACATCGAAAAGCGCCGAGAATTGCCGTTGGCTACTCCGACCGATCTTGGAGCGAACGCGATCAAGGACCTGGCACCGGCTCTGACCGCGCTGCTGGCGGACGTATTCGCCCTCTATATGAAGACGAAAAACTTTCACTGGCACATGAGCGGGCCGCACTTCCGCGACTACCATTTGATGCTGGACGACCATGCTGGCCAGCTGTTCGCAATGGTCGATCCGCTTGCAGAACGCGTCCGGAAAATCGGAGGGGCAACGCTCAAATCGATCGGCCACATCGGTCGCATCCAGCGCATCCTCGACAACGATGCCGATTACGTGACCCCTGCCGACATGCTCGCCGAGCTGCGCGAGGACAACAAGCAGCTTACGGCGATGATGCGTGAAAGCCATGATCTGGCTGGTGAACACAGGGACGTCGCAAGCGCTAGCCTCCTGGAAAACTGGATCGACGAGGCCGAACAGCGCGTGTGGTTTCTGTTCGAATCCACCCGCGCGCCGAGGTGAGCATGACAGTCTCGCCAAGTACAGTCACGGCTGCGAAAGCGTTCATCAAGAAGGTCGACCATACCGGTATTACAGTGACGTCCCTGGAGAGGTCGCTGGAATTCTGGGTGGGCGTCCTGGGCTTCAAGCACCTCTACACGACCGACTACGCCAACACGCCTTTCCTCGAGGGCATCGTAGGCGTTCCAGGCGCGGCCTTGAAGCTGGCGATGGTCGAGGGACCGGGCCACAATATCGAACTCTTGGAATATTCCGCACCGGACGAGCGCGGCCACATGGAGCCCCGCTCCTGTGACGTGGGGTCCGTTCACCTCGCCTTCCTTGTTACCGACATCGACAGCCTTCTAATGAAGGTCGCCGAGCACGGCTGGCATCCGCCCGGCGCGCTTCAGCACGTCATCGAAGGAGAGAGGAAGGGGCTGAAGCTGGCCTACGTCCGGGGGCCGGACGGCGTAACGCTAGAATTCCTGCAATTCCCTGAAAACGGACCACTGAATTTCTAAACTGATAGGAACGAATCATGAGAAAGCTACTCGCCGTCGCACTGTTCATGCTGCCGATCGCAGCGGTTGCCGCGGACGCTCCCGCCTTGCCCGACTACGCTAAAACTCTGGACGAAGTAACCGCTGCCGGTGAAACTGGCGGCCCCGGCGGCTCGGGGAATGCCAAGGTCCAAGTCGTTACGATTCTCGGCGATCCGTCGAAACCAGGTCCTTACTCGCAGCTCCTAAAGGTCGGTGCGGGCGCGAAGATTCCCGCCCACCATCACGAGGGTGACCGCGTGGGCACCGTGTTGAAGGGCACCTGGCATTTCGGTTTCGGCCCGAAGTTCGAGGAAGACAAACTCAAGACGCTGCCCGTCGGATCAGTCTACACAGAGCCGTCGGAAGCTCCGCATTTCGCGATGACGGCCGAGGAGCCAGTGGTCGTCCTGATCACTGGTTTCGGTCCGACAGATACCGTCTACGAGAACCCTTCGGACGACCCGACAGCACATAAGTGACCGACATGAAGCTCTACCTGCTGTCTTTATCGGCCGGAGTTCTGGTCGGTGTTGTCTACGCGCTACTAGGCGTCCGTTCGCCCGCTCCGCCGATAGTGGCACTGGTAGGGCTTCTGGGAATCCTGGCGGGCGAACAGCTTGTGCCTCTCGCAATTAATTTGTGGAAGCGCGAGGTGTCGTCTGCCTGGACGGAACATGTGATACCTCACGTGTTTGGCGAATTGCCCAAAGCTACAAAGCCAGTTCGAAAAGCCACAACCATCGATACCGCGGAGTCGGGGTAGCCTCCAGTTACCTACCCTTGAACACAAAAATCCGTGCTGGCTGGACTGGAGAATCAATCCATGTCGTCGACCTCGGCTTCCGCAGATGCCGCGACAACAGCTCTTGCACCGACTAGGGACCGCTGCGCAGCCCGCTTGCGTTGCCAAGGCGGATCGCTCGCAGCGAACACGCGATACCTTCACGTGTTTAGCTATTGCTATCGCCAATTGGAACGAGATTCTCGCGGGAAGGGTCGCCCAATTGCCTGGATGATCGGTTAGGACGTGCCTCGCCACTAGGCCAGCCCAGCATGGCCAATTCGACGAACTTGTGCAGTTCGGCGCGCGACAGCCCGGCCTTCGCCTGGACAGCCATCCCCTGAATCAGGGTGAATACAAAGCTTGCCGCTTCCTCGGGCGTTGCATTGGGCAACATCGGCCCGTTTTCCGATGTCAGCCGAAAAGCCTTTGCAAGTCGCCGCTGAAAATTGAACCGGCTTTCCACAAGGGCACGCTGCAGCTCCTGTGTCTCGTCCGAGCAAGCCAACGCTCCGTTGGTCTCGAAGCAGCCGGGAGGATGAACGGGATCAGTGTGCATGTCGGCCTCACCGACCAGCATCGCCATAGCGATATCGCGTGGCTTCGAAAGCTTCAGTGCCTCCTCGATAAATCCGAGGTGGTCTGTTTTATAGAGCTCGTTTGCCTTCCAAAAGAGGTCTTCCTTGCTATTGAAGGCCTTGTAGATGCTGGACTTCTTTAGTCCCGTTGCGGCCATCAAATCGAAGATTGATGCGCCCTCGTAGCCCTTCTGCCAGAAAACCATCATCGCCTTCCGGAGAACGTCGTTTTCCTCAAATTCCCTTGGTCTGGCCATCTCGTCGAATACTTCCTGGAATCTCGCCCGTTATGGAACGGCTGTTCCACATGTATTTAATGCGGCGACCGAAGCATGACAAGTGGTTTTACAATCCACTCTTCTTCTAGTTGTCACGCAGGAGTCCGGCGATGTGCCTTTGAAAGAGTTTCCGAAGCGCGCCATAGTCGGAAAACCCCACCATCTTGGCGAAGCGATGAACCGATGACGGACTTGTCTCCGTCACTTTGGCCAGCTCTTGGATCGACAGGAAGGCTACCTCATGAGGGTGCCGAAACGCGTAAGTCCCGATCTGCCGCATTCGGTCCGGAAATTCGACTCGCCCGGAGGCAACCAGCGCCTTTAGATCGTCGAGACTATCCGGCGCGTTCGCCGGACCGTCATCGTGATCTCCGGCTGAGCCGTCAATCAGGCCTCTCTGTGTTATTTCGCCCACGGGTCGCCCTCAACCGACTGAAACGCCAGCCCCGCTCTCGATGGAGCGGAGCGCCGCCTCGGCAAGCGCCAGCGCCTTTCGACCGTCATCCGCCCCTACGGGCATGGCCGAGCCGGATTCGACAGCGTTGAGAAACGCATCCAGTTCAAGTTCGTAGGCCTGCTTGTAACGCTGCAGGAAGAAATGAAGCAGCGGCGCTTGTGCGTCGGTCGTGCTATCCGTGAACCTATGGACGGTGTGCGGTCGGACGTGACCGTTCTGCAGCATGCCGGTCGAACCGAAGACCTCGATGCGCTGGTCATGACCATAGGACGCATGGCGGCAGGTGTTGATGTGGCACTGTTTTCCCGAGCGGGTCCGCAGGACGACCATAGTGGTATCGAAGTCGCCAAGGCTTGATATGTTCGCATCGACGAGACAATTGCCGACGGCAAAGAGTTCGACGGGGTCTTCACCCAATAGCCATCTGGCCATATCGAAGTCATGGATAAGCATGTCACGGAATACGCCGCCCGACCTTTTGATGTATTCGGCAGGCGGCGGAGCCGGATCACGGCTTGTAATGATAACCTGCCGGACATCTCCGATCTCGCCGGCTTCGATCGCCCGCTTGATTTCGCTCGCGCTCGGGTCGAAGCGGCGATTGAAGGCAAGCATGAACGGCGTGCCTGATTTTTCGATCTCCGCAATGGCCGCGTTCGCCTTGTTCTGGTCGAGGTCGAGCGGCTTTTCGCAAAGAACCGCCTTTCCTGCCGCCAGTGCCGCAAGCGTCAAAGGGACATGTGTATCAGTCGGAGTGCCAATGACGACAGCGTCGACGTCACTCCGGCTGATGACAGCATAAGGATCGGTGCTGTATTCGCAGTTTAGCTTCTGTGCCGTTGACGAGGCGGCCGCCTCGGCAGGGTCAGCTACGACAATCAGTTCCGCCCTGACATTGGCCGCCACGTTCGCGGCGTGAATCTGGCCGATCCGGCCTGCACCCAAAACTGCTACTTTCAGCATTTCGCGATCCTTTATTTCAGTTTTAGTTCAGTGCGTTGATGAGGCTGGCCGGAGGCTCGGAGTGGTAAGTCAGCTTCCACGACTCGAGCAGGTTCTCGCGAGTCACCGCGAGCGGCGGCAACACCACGTAGTCGGGAGCCTTCTTGCCCAGCAGGCCGTATCCGGCCAGCAGAGCTTCGGTTACGCCTTGCTGGAAAGGTCGCTGGGCACCGATACCCTTGACGAAGGTCCCCTTGGCGAGGCTCAGGCAGGCATTCAGGCCAAGGTCGATAGTCGTGATGATAAGGTCCTTGCGGCCCGCTGTGCGAGCCGCTGACATCACGCCGTCTGCCGGAGCTTCCCAGACAGCCCAGATCGCCTTTATATTAGTGTGTCCGGCGAGAATGGCGCTCGCCGCTTTCTCCGCGTTACCGATGAGGTCGGTGCCGTCGATCCCCTGCTCCGCGACCACCTTCACATTCGGGAACTGCCCGATCGTTTTTTTGAACGCCTCGTAACGCTGCTTGGTCACGAAGAAGTCGCCCGCGAGATAGACGATGCCGACTTCGCCCTCTTCTTCGATCGCCTGCGCCATGAGAAGTGCGGAGGCTACGCCATTGCCGTAGTTGTCGGACGAAACCGTGCTTACGTAGTCCTTGCCGATTTCCATCCCTTGCGGGACGTTGTCCATGAAGACGATCTTCACTCCAGCGTCGGCGGCCTTCTTGTACGCGCTTGCCGTCGCAACAGGGTCGACTGGAATAGAGACGATGATCGACGGTTTGAGAGCGAGCACCGTTTCGATGTCGGCAACCTGCTTTTCAGGTTTGAAGTTTGCGTCGGTCACGGAGACGATCTTAATCCCCATCTTTGCGAACTGGTCGGTCAGCCCCGCGATCTGCGCGACAGCCCAGTCGTTCCGGTAATGCAACACTACGGCGGCCGTCGCGTTCATCGCCTTAATCTTGTTCAGCTCCTCTTCTGAGAGCTGGATACCGTCGGCGGGACTAGGAGCTTCACCGTGCGGTCCGAGGCTCTGCACCTTTCCGGATGCCAGCTCATCGAGCATCTTTTTGACGTCAGCTTCGGCTGCAAGCAGCTGGCTTGCTGTGGTGCATGCGATCAGGGCAGCTGCGCTGACCTGCAGGAAAAAACGTCGATTCATGGTATCCTCCCGTGTTGAATCGATTGACTACTGGATGAAGAAGTTTCGCAGGCTGTCGGCCAGCATTTGCGGCCGCTCGAGCGCAAGGCTGTGACCGCAGTCGTAGAGCTCGCCCGTGACATCGCTCGCGAACAGGCGCGCCTGTTTCTGGCCGAAGTCCCCCGTGAAGTGCTCGGCACCGATGACGAGCAGCGGCATTTCGAGCTTTCTCTCCGATTGGGCCTTGGTGAAGGCCTGGTTCTTGAAGGTCTGGCGGTAAACCTCGAAAATCGGGCGAAGACCGCCCGGGCCTGTGCAGCAACGAACAAACTCGTTGACTGCGACTTCGGAGATCGCGTGCGGGTCGTAAGTCTCAGCCTTCATCCAGGTGGACCAGAACTCCCGTTCCTTCCCTTGGATGAGGTATTCCGGAACATCGGGGACATGGAAGAAGCTCACGTGCCAAAGCCAATGACGGGCTTTCACATTCTCCAATGTCAGGTGAGACCAGTCTTCGAGGCCGAACCCGGGAAGAAGCTTCTCCGCGAACGAGAACTTCAGGACGCGACCGCGGTTGAGCGCTGCCACCGCATAGGCGAATGCGGCTCCCCAGTCTTCGCCATGCAGATGGAACTTCTCGTGGCCGAGCTGGGTCATCAGTTCTGCCAGATCGGTCGCGATCGTTTCCATATCGTAACCGTCCTTCGGCTTGTCGGAATCGCCGAAGCCGCGGACATCAGGTGCAACGATGGTGAAGTGCTGCGTCAGCAACGGGAAGATCAGGTGCCAGTAAAACGACGTCTTCGGCACGCCATGCACGAGAAGCAGCGCGGGGCCGGCCCCTGCCGTGACATAATGAAGACGGACACCGTTTACCGTCGCGCGGTGGTGGGTCGCAGGATTGCCCAGGTGATCGAGGATGAGGTTGTCCATTGCCATCTCCTACCGAGCGAACTGCGAGCGCATGTCGAGGTAGTGCATCTCAATCTCGCCCTCGATCAGATCAGGCACATCGGCGATGAACTTGATGTGGTAGGGCATGGTGAAGTGGTGATCGAGGTCGGACCGATCCTTCCAATTCTCATACATCACCCACTCACCGGGATTTTCCTGATCCTGATGGCAATCGTAATTTATGCAGCCAGCCTCGCTGCGGCTTGGTTCAACCAGAGCCTTCAAGCGATTACCGAGTTCTTCTTCGGCTCCCTTTTTCGCCTTCATGATCGCGATAACTGTGAGCTGTCGAGCCATAGGGCTTCTCCTTTTTCGACATAGCTTCCCCGTTCGCGGGCAAGCCCGCGTTACAAGGCATTCGTTGATTGAACTCCGGGCTAGGCCGTCTTCTTGACCTGGCTGAGTGCGACCGCGAGAACGATGATGATCCCGCGCACGATCAGCTGCTGGCTGTAATCAAGACCCATCAGCAGAAGACCGTTGTTGATGATGCCAATGAGCAAGGCTCCGCATACGGCTCCAAGCACGGCACCCTTGCCACCGAACAAGCTGTTCCCCCCGAGGACAGCGGCGGCGATGACCGACAACTCATCGCCCTCGCCCAGCTGGTAGCGGCCGGATTCCAAGCGTCCCGCGTAAAGGAGCCCCGCGACGGAGGCAGCAAGGGCGGTCATCATCAGAACTTTGAATTTGATACCCGCCGTGTCGACGCCGGTATATCGTGCTGCGACCGGATTTCCGCCGGTTGCCAGCACGCGGCGGCCGAACCCTGTCTTACGCAGAAGTACATGGCCGATGATCGTTGCCAGCAACATCCAAGGTAGAAGGACGGGCACTGGACCGAGATCACCGCCGCCAAACCAGAAATTGAAACCGTCTTCGAGGATCGGTACAGCTGCCGTATTGCTGATCCACATGGAGACGCCCTTCGCGACGCCCATCATCGCCAGCGTCGTCAGGAACGACGGAACACCAACGCGGGTGGTAAGGAGTCCGTTGACGACGCCGACCGCGAGACCGGTCGCGAGCGCTGCAAAAACGCCGACGACGGGACCATGGGTGGCGATAACCAATGCGGCAACCACGGATACCAGTCCTGCCACCGCGCCTACGGACAAGTCGATCTCGCCGGCTGCGAGCACGAAGACCATTGCGGTTGCGACGATTGCGATAATAGCGCTCTGACGCACGATGTTGAGCAGGTTGTTCATACCGAGGAAGCCGCGATCGCCGAGCATAACAGCGAAAATCACGAAGATGACGACCAGCGCTATGTAGATGATGTTCTCACGCCACTTGGATTTGAACATCGAGATCGCTCCGCTGGCGTGGCCGCCTTTGACAGCCTGGATGTTTTCGGATTGGGAAGTCAGACTCATTGGAGCACCCCCGCCGCCTGCGCGGCCTCTTGGATTAAATTGTTCAATTTGCGCTCAGCGAACTCGACGCGTGCCGCGTCGTCGCTATCATCGCCGGGGTCCAGGTTCGACCGATCGACGGTTCGAACCAGACGACCGTCGTGCATGATCGCAATGCGGTCCGATACGGCCAGGAGCTCGGGGATTTCAGAGGAAATCACGATCACTGCCCTGCCAGCCGACGCAAGTCCCCGCAGCAGAGTGATAATTTCGGTTTTGCTGCCGATGTCGATCCCCGCCGTGGGTTCGTCGAGCACCAGGACGCGCGGACCGAGGGCGAGCCATTTCGCTAGTACCACCTTCTGCTGGTTACCACCCGAAAGCGTCCGGATCGGAGCACTCAGGTCGGAGGCCTTTATCCGCAAACTGCTGGCTTGTTTGCGGGCGATCCGCATGACGGCGGACGCTGGCAACCACGACCAACGCGTAAGTTTCGGAATGGACGGAAGAGTGATGTTGTCCGAGATGCTGTGATCGGCGAATACGCCTTGAAGCAAACGATCCTCCGGCACGAGCATCAGCCCGTTTTCGATCGCCGTGTCGGGGTAGAGTTTGGAAAACGCTTTTCCGTCAATGACGATCTGGCCGCCCTTGAGTGCCTCGATCCCGAATAGAGCCCTCGCGAGGGCGCTGCGACCGCTCGCGGTCAAACCTGCCATGCCCACCACCTCGCCTGCCCGGGCCACGAGGTTAATGTCCTTGAGCTTCGACGTGCTGACAGAGCGCATTTCGAGCAGCACGCTTCCAAGCTGCCGCGTTTCTTTCGGAACATCGAAAAGGCCGCGTCCTTTCCGACCGACGATCTTCTCGATCATATCTTCCATGGACATGCCGGCGATGTCCGTCGTCTGGACGAGTTCCCCGTCACGAAGAATGGTCGCCGAGTCCGCAATTCGGAATATCTCCGCCATGCGGTGGGAAACGTAGATGATGGCAACGCCTTCGACCTTGAGGCGGCGAAGGAAATTGAAAAGGTGCTCGATCTCGTAATCGGTAAGAGCTGTGCTCGGCTCGTCCAAAATCAGAATACGTGCGTTCTTGGCGACTGCTTTTACGATTTCAGTGAGCTGACGCTGGCCCGCGCTGAGCGACGATACAGGAAGCGACGGATCGACTTCGACACCCAGTTCGCGAAAGAGTTCGCTGGCATCCCTCTCAGCCGCGCGGTCGTCGACCATGCCTAGCCGATCGCGCTTCTCCCTCGTCAGAAAAATGTTCTGGGCGACGGTCATATTCGGAACGAGACTGCCGTCCTGAAAAATCATCGCAATGCCAAGATCGCGCGCGGTGACCGGTGTCAGGGTATCGGCGACCCTTCCGTTGACTTCTATCGTCCCGCTGTCAAAAGCCACCACACCGCATAAAATCTTGAGCACTGTGGACTTGCCTGCTCCGTTCTCGCCGAGGAGCGCGCGGATCTCGCCAGGCTTCACTTCAAATGAAACATCGCGCAACGCTTTGATGCCGCCGTAGGATTTCGAGACGTTCCTGAGGCTGACGGCGACCTGCTGCCGCTCCTCCGCCCGGGTTCCAATAACATCTTCCATCGAGACCTCCTTGGAACAAACATTCCGGAATTCTCCTCCCCGGTCAGTTCGTTCTAGAATTAGGTAACATTCGGTCCACAATTATGCAAGCACGAAAAAGTTGCTTTTTCAGCCGCCGGCTTGCGGTTTTCCATGCAGCGCGGATCCGACGAGGCATCTTCCTTCACCATGAAGGTCGGACGCTGAAGTGGGCCACGCGCTCGAAAAGTCATTCGAATTTCGAAGTATTCGGTATCAGGAGGGCTTATTTGCCCGAGTTGAAAAAGCCGACGACTGGCTAGAAATTCGACTTCGGAAGTTAGGCTCAGCTGGCGGAATCGGACGTCCGCCATTTGGCGATTTGCGCATCCAAAGGTCGACAACGGTACCTCCGAGGCCAAATGGTTTTGGCAGGTCGAGATATTTCGAATTTCGAAGTAAATCGTGTCGAGATTTTAGGGCGTATCGTCTCGATCTTAGGGAAGTTGAGCGTTTTCCCCGATCGATTCTCCTGCAGAATCCAGGAGTTAACGCTTGTTCGAATTCCCTGAATCTAGGAATACGGACCGCATGTCCGATCCCGCTCCGGTTTCGATCGACTGTTGCGAGGGATTCCGTGGTCGATGTGCTTACGATATCGCTTAGCCTGTCGGCTTTCTTCAAAAAATCGTCGAATGCTTGCTATAGATGATCGATCTCGTGAAAACTTCCCGCGGTGACTGACCGCCGGCTATGCGCGTCGCCACGATGTTGATCGCGTCGGCGATCTCTTCGTAGAAATCATGGGAGATGACGAGGTCTATCACCCCGGCGGTCAGGAGTTCCGGAGCTGTTTCGGTTTCGTGTCCGATGAAAATCACATCGTCCTCAATGCCATAATCCACTAGCGCCTTCGCGATCCCTGCGTTGCCGCCAGATACGTTATAGATCGCAAGCGGGGGAGCATTCTGTGCAAGATAGTTGCTGAGAGATCGATGGACGAAGACGGAGTCGCAACGGGAATCGAACTTCTTGTCAATTCGTAAAAGAGGCGACTCCTCAGCTAGTACCTTTCGGAACGCGGCCTCGCGCAGCTGCTGTGACCAGAATGGAGCGCTGCCGACGCAAAGCACGTTGCCCTCCTTGCCTCGTAACATTCTTCCGATGAAGTTTGCCGCGATCGCTCCTGCGCTGGACTGATCGTTTCCGACGTAAGCGCAGCGGCTTGAGTTCGGCAGATCGGTGGTGAAACAAACAACCGGAACGCCCTTGTCAGATACGTTGCGAACGGCGCGCGTAACTATCGGGTGCTCGCGAGTGGCGACAAGCAATCCGTCGGCGTACCTAGCCTGCCGCTCGATCGCCTGAGCGATAGTGACCGGGCTGTCGCCAGCCACTTGCATCAGTTCCAGTTCCGCGACAACATCGTCGTGCTTGTCGAGATAGATCTCAAGGGCGGCTTTGAGCATGCCATTGAAAGCGACGCCGCCTTGAGACACGATTCCTATATGCGTCCTTTTGGGTTCCAGTTCACGGCTTTCCAGCTGAGCAAGCGCCTCCAGGACTTTTTTTCGCGTTGCAGGGGCGACGCCGTCGCGACCATGAAGCACACGGTCGACAGTCGCCTTTCCAACGCACGCGAAGTCTGCAATTTCAACTACCGTCGGACCCTTCCAATGCTGCTTCATGGTTTCTCCTCCCAGGTCAGCAGTTAGGTGCCATCCGTGGATTGATTGACTAGCGACTCCTCTCGCTACCAACCGTCGGCGGACAGGGTTATGAAACACTCGTTCCACAATTCCGTCAATGTATTTTATGTCCTCCGAACGGGAAGGAGTTTCCCGGTTAGTCAACCAGCTACAGCTGATGCCCATTCGCTTATGAGATTCTCGATCATCCACCTCCCACCCGGCCCCGGCGGCCGTGATCGCTTGAAAGTGATTGACAGGGGAATTGGTTTCCAGCCGTTGGGTAAATTCTCAACCTCGGTCCGCTTTCTCTCGAGGCGTCCTGTCTTCAAATCCTCCTCCACCAAATGGACTGGCATTAGACCCCACCCAAGGCCAGCGCGAAGAAACTCCAGCTTTGATCCCAGGTCAGCCACCCGCCAAACCTTCTCTGAAAACACCCCGAAGGATCGCCCAGTCGATCGTGAGGTCTTGTCCGAAATTATAAGTTGGTTGTGCTGACTTAACGCCAAATGCGTGATCGGCTCTCTTTCTGTGGAGAGAGGATGAATGGTCCCGACGACAAGACACATGGGTATGTCGCAAAGCGGTGTCGTTACGAACTCGGCCGGCGCGTCGGGCAAGGTCCCAATGATAGCAAAGGAAGCCTGATTGTCCCATACGCTTTGTAGCGTCGATCCGAGCGACTCCGAATATACCGAGAGAGCGGTATGCGGAAATTCCCGCCGGAACCGATCGATGACAGCTGTCAGTCTCGATGTCGGTAGCATGACATCCACCGTGAATGCTAACTCAGCCTCTACGTTGCCTTGAAAGTTTGCCGCCTTGGCTTTGAACGCATCGGCTGCACCAAGAGCACTCTTGGCATCCGCTAACAATGCCCTCCCATGTTCAGTCAGCTCGGTGCGCCTACCGTTCTTCCGGAACAGCGCATAACCAAGTTGCGACTCCGTTGCTGTGACGGCCTCGCTAACCGCCGACTGCGCCTTGCCGAGGAAGCGTCCGGCCGCTGACAGTCCTCCCTGCTCCGCTACGGCGACAAATGCCCGTAGGCGCTCAAGCGAAACGTCTTTCATAGCGACCCCATCGGAAAACCCGATAGAACATATCTAGTTTCATCGGCTTCTCAAGCGTCCCTTCTCCGCTTATTCGGGATGGAGAGCCAGTGCCGAGAAAAATGGAGATCGTAATGCCTGATGCTACACCGATTGAGATCGCCAAGACGTTCTTCGGCCACTGGAATGCCAATCGCATCGACGAGGCCTTGGCAATGCTGGCCACCGACGTAGTCTACGACAACGTCCCGCTCCCTAATATCATCGGCGCTGACGCCGTCGCGAAGTTCCACAAGGAGTTCGGTATCGGTACGGCGTTCACGCTGGACTGGCAGGTGAAGGCGATCGCTGCAGATGGCAATGTCGTCCTGAATGAACGTGTCGACATCTTCCGCCATCAGAACGGCGGCACCATTACGCTGCCCGTCATGGGCACCATCACCGTCGTAGACGGCAAGATTACCGTGTGGCGCGATTATTTCGACGCAGGCGATTTCGATCGCCAGCTGTCGGGTATCAAGCGGTAAGCAGACCCAACTCCATCAAATGATGACTGTCCGCCGGGCCTTCCAGTCCCGGGTGCGAAGCCGTGCGCCCTCGCGCGCAACCAGGAGAACACCAATGACCCTGTCCGACATTGCTCGCCGCGATGTACTCACGTTGATGGCCGCCGGAGTGGCCGTTAGCGGCTTGCCGCAATTGGCTGCGGCGGCTTCATCGACCAAAGCCGATCCAAAGTCACAGAAGCCATCCCCTCAGAACGCGGTCTGGAACCACGACCAAGTGGCGCTCCTGATCATCGATTATCAGCCCGAAATGTTCGCGGCAATCCGCTCGGAAACAAGCGTGGAGAATCGAACACGCTCTATATGATCAAAATCGCGAAAGGATTGGACATTCCCATCGTGCTCAGCAGCGTCGGTGGCTACGAGGTCACGTTTGTGGCGGATATGGTCGGCGGGCAATCCCAGATCGCACACATCAGTGCGCTCCAGCGGATCACTCAGGCCGGCGCGATCCCGAACTCGGTCCTCGGCGTGAGTGCCGAACTGTTCAGGGACTGGAAGTCGTTGGAGGCCCAGAAAGCGAAGCCCGAGATTATCGCCTACCTTGAAGAGCTTCATAAGCGTCGCCTGCGCTGAGGCATGCACGGCCGGACAACATCATCGATTCACGCGCTTTCAGATAGCCTGCGGAGCGAAGTCGGGACGCTCGAAGGGAACGGCTTGGTTGAGCACGGCGACAGACCGTTCAACACCTTCCCGCCGCGAGAACGCAACGTCTTCGTGCTCAATCGAGAGCCAGCCGTCGTAGCCGAGAAGCCTCAAGCGGTAGACGAATTCCTTCCACCATTCCTGGCTTTTGCCGAAACCGAGCGTGATGTAGCTCCAGGCCCGGTCGCTCACCTTGTCCAGCGGTCCGTTCTCGAGGCGGCTGCGCGTGGCAGCGGCTCTCCCGTTGATCCAGGTATCCTTGGCATGGACATGATAGACCGCCGAACCGAGTGCCTCCATCGCGGCAAGTGGGTCGGCCCCCATCCACATCAAATGGCTCGGATCCAGGTTCGCACCGACCACCGGGCCGACCGCTTCCCGGAGCGCCAGCAGCGTTGGAACGTTGAAGACAAGTTGGTTGCCGTGGAGTTCGACGCATAGCTTTTCCACGCCGTGATCACGTGCGAACCGCGCCAACGAGGTCCAATAGGGGATCAGCTTCTCAGCCCACTGCCATGCCAAAATGGTTTGTGTCTCCGGTGGCCATGACGACACGATCCAGTTGGGAAACTGTTCGTCGGGCCCCGCCCCCGGCAATCCTGACATAAGGCAGACTTTGTCCACGCCCATGTGACCCGCGGCCCTGATGGTATCGCGAACCACCTTGTCCTGGCGTGCTCCGTCGGTCGGATGAAGCTGGTTTCCGTTTGCATTGAGAGCGATGACGGATAATCCGTGGTCTTCGACCATCGTTCGGAAATCACGAGCGGCTTGTTGATCCGCCGAAAAGGTTGCGAGGTCAAAGTGCTTTCCGGCCGACCAGTTGCCTGTATTGAATTCGATACCTGAAACCCCGAGTTCGCGGCTCGTAAGCAGCAGCTCTTTCAGGGCGAGGTGAGACAGAGAGTCTGAGACCATTCCGATCTTCACTGAGCGACCTCCAGTTCGTAATCGACATACGACACCCTTCCAGACTTCCATGAGGCGTAAGCCGCCTCTGCCAGCAAAAGGGCTCGCCTTCCGTCCTCCCCTGTAGGCGACGGGTTCTCCTGTCCAGCCAATACCCAGACGAAGTGATCCCACTCGTTCCGGTAGGATTGCTGATAGCGTTCCAGGAAGAAGAACTGAGGCTTCTCGCGGCGGACGCCAGCTTCCGTTTCCTGCACAAGGTTGGAAATCGCAACGTTCTCGGTCCTCAACGTTCCGGCCGACCCGTGGGCTTCGACGCGTTGGTCGTAGCCGAAGCTTGCCCGCCTGCTGTTGGTGATGACCGCTATGCGGCCCGTGGCAGTCTGCATGGTCACCACAGCGGTATCGATATCACCGATCTTCATGATGGATTCGTCGGTCAGGGTGCTCGCCATGGCGGTCACGCTGACGATCTCCTCTCCGAGGATGAAGCGCGCCATGTCGAAATCATGGATCGTCATGTCACGGAACATCCCGCCGGACACCTTGAGATATTCGATCGGTAGAGCGCCAGGATCTTTCGATACGACCGTGACGAGCTCCAGATCGCCGATTTCGCCGGCAGTGATGCGCCGCTTCATCTCAGCGACGGCAGGATCGAAGCGGCGGTTGAACCCGAGAAATAGAGGTGCGCTCGCGCCCTGAACGGCGGACAGGCAATCGTTCACCCTCGAGATGGACAGGTCGATCGGCTTCTCGCAGAAGACGGCTTTGTTCGCCAGAAGACCGCGTTCGAGCAGGTCTGCGTGGGTGGGGGTTGCGGAAGCGACGACAATCGCATCGACGCTTGCATCCTCGAGGGCTTTGTCCTCGGCAACGACCTGCGCCCCGTAAGAACGAGCTAGCTCCTGCGCGGCAGTGCTGTTTGGATCGATCACGTACTTCAGCTGTGTGAGCGGATGATCGGCTATGTTTTTAGCATGCACGTGGCCGATGCGGCCCGCACCGAACAGGGCCACCGAAAATTTGGTTTCAGTCGTCATTGGAACCTCTGAAAGTTTACGACAGTGGGGGCCGCAGTTCGCGGCCCCGGACGGATCAG
Organism: Rhizobium sp. CB2179; assembly: GCF_057653455.1. Lineage (NCBI taxonomy): Bacteria > Pseudomonadati > Pseudomonadota > Alphaproteobacteria > Hyphomicrobiales > Rhizobiaceae > Rhizobium > Rhizobium sp. CB2179. The sequence continues at coordinate 2,810,400 of NZ_CM172781.1, forward strand.
GCGTTTTCGTAGAGCGACGCGACCCGAGTTTGCCATTCTTCCGCGGCCGCCTTGTTGAACTCCGTCACCGGATCGACCATGTCACGATATGGCTCGTCCCATGGATCTTTGAGACCCCAGCCCCGAGCCAGGTTTTCGACATAGGCGCACCAATGCCAACCGATGAACCACGGCTGGCTGAACTGCGCCCCGATCGACGCAACGTAGTCGGCACCTCTCGCCGCCTGGGAGTCGAGTTTCGATGCCCGGTTCGGATTGAGCTTGGTGGCGGTCCAAGTACCCATGTCGGCGTTTATCACAGGCTTGTCGGCGATCTTCTGCCAACCCGCGAGGTCGTGGATCATCTTCTTCCTGTCAGCCTCAGTGGGGCCGCCGAAATACTGGATCGAAAGGACGTCGACGTACGGCTTGAACGCCTCTAGGACGGGCGTCGGAATGAGCTTGTTTCCGTTATAGCGGTCGCCGAGGATCAGGTGGTTGGGATCGATCGCCTTGATGTGACGGGTGATCGTCTCGTAGTACTTCGTGGCGACTTCGAATAGCTTCTTGTCGTAGGCATCGCCCTTGAGCCCTTCGAAGCCCGGGAAGAAGCGTCCTGTCTGGTGAGGGACCCACGAGGCGATGTCGACGAAAAAGTAACCGAGCAGGTTCTTGCTATCAGCGTGGTCGTAGCAGATGCTACGTGCGAGGAATTGGCAATGGACATCGAAGTCCTTGGAGAATACGTCCGGAAAAGCGGGATTGCCGTTCCAGTCCTCGATCGGAGCGACGCGGATCGGAACGACGTAGGGCATTCCGGATGCCTTGAGCTCCGCAGAGGTCCAACCCGGTGAATGACCGATGTCGAACGGCTCGCCGAACCAATCCTGCTCTTCGTCGATATCACCACTGATGAATTCCTGGGTCCACCCGACGGTGTTGAAGCCCCAGGACTTGATGTCTGCCAGGAAACCCTCGCGCATCCACTTTTCGCGCGAACCGTACTTGCGCCTCCAGATATCGATGTTGTGTGGATATTTGAGGTTGGTCTCCTCACCGTGATTGAGACCGATGGAGACGAAGGCGTTGCCATCGGGGTCAACGAACGTCCAGGCATCCGGTCCGAGGCGCTCGAGCCGGAAGAATCCGGTAGCGCGGAACTTGGGCTTCGATAGGGTCATTTCTCATCCTTTCGCATCTACTTCTTCACACTTGATCGGCAGCCGCCACGTGCTCGGGTTCCCTTCCCGCAGCGCCGCCAGACTTGTCAGCTCGTCGGCCGCAGCGGAGATCAATGCCTCCATTTCTGCGAGCGAAGCGATCGCATCATTGTGGGTCTGGTCGCCGGGTTGTTCACCGATGACTGCCCTGAGCGCAGTTGACCGCCTGACGAAACCCTCGACGTCCGGGCCGTTCCGCCCAGTCACACGAGCATGTTCAATCGCCCGAAACGCTAGCCCGGCGGTTTCCCGGAAATCATTCATTGCCTGTTCGGCAAACGCTCCATTCACTCGCCCCGAAAGCTTCATCAAGGCCGCGCTTGCATAACGTCTCGCGGCCACGAGGCGGCTCCAGGCATCGGAGCAATGCGGGCAGAGATGTGCGCCGAGGTTGGACGTCACTACGGCCGTTGCGTTCGCCTGGAGCCGCTTCATCGCGTTACATGCAGGTCTTGTTTTTCTGGCAGGAGTTCGTCAGCTCCTTTGGCGGCTCCGCCTGCCAGACATCACGGTATGCCTCGTCGAGGTTCTGCGGCAGCACAGGCGTCGACGGTACGACGACCCAGGCCGGGACTTCGTTGCCGAGAAGCACCTGAAGCGCTGCCTCCGCCTCGGTGACGCCTTGGTGATAAGGACGTTGCCCCGCAACACCTTTGACCAGACCGCACTTCGAGATTTCCATTGCCACGGCGTTTCCGAGGTCGACGGTGGCGATCGGCACGTCCAGTGCCTGCGCACGAAGTGCGGCCGCCACCTGCATAGCCGGGGCGTCGAAGACCACGAACAGGCCGTTGACGTCGGGGTTTGCCGTCAGGAAGTTCGCTGCGACGTCGCCAGCCTTGCTTGGATCAAGGAAGTCGGCCTGCTTGATCCTGGCGTCGGGGCGGTTCGCGGCGAACCATTCCTTCACGCCGCGGGTGCGTTCGTTGGTGACGAAAGAGTCGATGCCGTAATTGATGATCCCGAGCACCCCTTCCTTGGGAATGAAAGGATTGATCATGCGGGCTGCGACTTGGCCGTTGCCCGGGTTGTCCGGCGAAACCATCGCCTGGAAGTCCGTAGGGTACTTGAGGCCGTTCGGCACCTGCTGCATCAGGATCAGCTTGATCCCCGCCGCGCCAATGCTCTTGTAAGCCTCGGATTGGGCCGTGGTATCAAGCGGATCCGCGATGATCGCATCAGGTTTCAATTGAATAAGATCACCGATCTGATTGTTCTGCTTGTCGATTTGCCAGTTCGGATCAGCGACCGCGACGACTTCCGCTCCATACTTTGCAAGCGTGTCGCGGATGCCCCGCTCCTGCAGCTTGGACCAATCGATATCCATTCCGGGCATCACGAGAGCGACACGAAACTTCTTTTCCTTGGCCTGTTTTGCCTGCTCCTCTGTGAGCTTGACGCTGTCGATGCTTGCGGGTTCTCCCGGTCCCTGGCCGACGACACCGGTCGGGTTGAGAGATGCCGGATCGAGCTTCGAAGCGATCTCGCAACCCTGCCCGGCGGCGATGGCGGGGACCACCGACGCGATGAGCGCCGAAGCGATCAAGAGCCCCCGGTAGCGGTTGAGAATTCCCGTAGTTCCACGTTCATTTCGCATGCGTTCTCCTCCTTTTGCTTGCGATGGATTCCCTCAGCGTCTGCTGAGCGTCACGGAGACCCAGATGATCAGACCCTTGAGCGCCAGCTGAACCGAGGGGTCGATGCCGATCAGCACCAAACCGTTGTTCAGAATTCCGATGATGAGACTGCCGATGATCGCGCCTTGCATCGTCCCGCGACCGCCGGACAGCGCGGCCCCGCCGAGAATGACGGCGGTGATGACATCGAGCTCGAGTCCGGCGGCGACGTCAGGCCGAGCGGCATGGGAACGGGCGGCCAGGACAAGGCCAGCAAGTCCGGCGAGCGCGCCGACGATGACGAGGCTGGCAATCTTGATGCGGTCAACGCGGATTCCCGAGTAGCGGGCCGCCTGCGGATTGCCTCCGGTTGCAAAGACCTTGCGGCCAAAGACGCTGAGATGGAGAACCACGCCACCCAGCAGGACAACTCCGATAGTCCAGGCGATGGAAGCTGAAAGGCCAAGTACATGCCCGTCGCCGAATACGGCAAAGAAGGCGTCGTCATCGATCAGCACCGCGTGGGTTTCTGTCCAGACCATCGCGATACCCCTCGCGATACTGAGCGAGCCCAACGTGATCAGAAACGAAGGAATACGGAGTTTCGTCGTCAGGATGCCGTTGACAAGACCGATCCCCGCTCCGGCCGAAATCCCGGCTAGAGCACCGACATACCAGACGCCCGTCGCGCCGATAACCATCGCCGCAGTCACACCGGACAGCGCGAGGTTCGAGCCCACCGAGAGGTCGAACTCTCCGGAGACGATAACGAATGTCATGCCCACCGCCATGATGGACACCAGCGCCGTCTGTCTCAGGACGTTTGCAAGGTTTCCGGTGCTGAAGAAGACCGGAGACATCAAGCCAAAGAAAATGATCAGGATGGCGAACGCGATGTAGAGCATCGCACCGCTCCTGACGATCTTGTCCTTCCACTGGATGGCCAGCTCGTCCCAGCTGGGTTTGTATTGCGCATCCAGCCCGGATGCTGCTGCCAGTTCCTTGCTCACTTCAGCGACTCCTGTACGAGATAGTGGAGATGACTTTCGTCCTTGATGCCGCTCACGGCCAAAGGCTCGGCCGGACATCCCTCGGTGACGATCGAAATGCGGTCACTGATCAAAAGCAGTTCGGCGAAATCGGATGAGACAACCACCACCGCCGAACCGTTGTCGGCCATGGAACGGATCACCTGATAGATCTGCTCGCGCGCGCCGACATCCACGCCAACCGTCGGCTCGTCGAGAAGCAGGATTTTTGGCTGCGGCGTCGTCCATCGTCCGAAGACAACTTTCTGCTGGTTGCCACCCGAGAGCGATCCGACGACCGTCTTATGGGACTGGGCTTTCACTGAGAGGTGCGCCATGGCAGCCCGTGCGAACTCGGCTGCCGCGCTCTTGCGGAAAAAGCCGTAGCGGCCAAATCGCCTAAGCATCGGCATCACGATGTTCTGCTCGATGGTATGATCCAAGATCAGTCCTTCGACGTGGCGGTCTTCCGGCACGAGGCCTATACCCCGGTTGATCGCGTCAGCGGCATCTCGGATTTTGACAGGCGAACCTTCGATTTCTATCGACCCTGAATTGATGCGATGAAAGCCCGCGATGGTTTCGAGAACCTCGGTGCGTCCGCTGCCGACCATCCCCGCAAGGCCGAGAATCTCGCCGCGTCGGACCGACAGGCTTGCATCACGAAGACGCGAAGTGCACACGGACTTGAGGTCCAGAATGGCAGTGCCGTCGCCAAGGGAACGGAGCTCACTCCGCTCAACGCGGCCCGACCGCCCCTTCGTCTCCGCCCCTACTATTTCACTCACTAGCTTGGACATATCCACGCCGCTCGTTTCGAAGGTTCCAACGCTCGCGCCGTCTCTGAGAACGACAATCTTGTTGGAAAGCCGGAACACTTCATTCAGGCGATGGGTGACGTAGATGACCCCGACGCCACGCTTGGTAATCTCGGATATGGCCTTGAAGAGGATTTCCTCCTCGTCGGCGGAAAGCGCCGATGTCGGTTCGTCGAGGACGAGGACGCGCACGTCGCCGATCAGAGCCTTAGCAATCTCTGCCAGCTGTCGGTATGCGAACGGCAGGGATTCGACTTTGTCACTGGCGCGCAGCGGAAATCCATGATCGTCCAGAAACTTCTGGACGCGCCTCGTCACCTCGCCTCGCTTTACGAAGCCGAAGACAGATGGCTCACGGGCGAGAAGAAGGTTGTCTCCGATCGTCATCGACGGAACCAGGCTGAGTTCCTGGTAAACCACGGCGACACCTGCAGCGCGCGACGCGGCGGTCGAGGTAAATGCGCAGGGAAGACCCTCCACGGCGATGTCTCCGCCATCAGCGGATGTGACCCCCGCCAGGACCTTGATGAGCGTCGATTTTCCGGCACCGTTCTGACCGAGAAGCGCAACAACCTCTCCGGCGTAGACATCGAACGTCACGCCCCGCAGAGCCTTGACGCTGCCGTAGCTCTTGGTCACGCCATCGAAAGAAATCACCGGAGCGGCTTTAGCGCGCACGCCCGGTTGATGACTGTCGGCGTTCTTGTCTGGCTTCCATCGTGTTTGCGAATTCACTTACAGCTCTCCGCGTCAGGACTTCCCGGTTCCCCGGGCATTCTGATTGGGAGGGTGACCCACAACGTGGATCGAAGTCCGCTTCTGGCGGAACCGATACTGATCTCTCTCCCATGGCGGCAGATTTCTCCTTCTGCCGACGAAAGAAGATTACGCGTTCGGGCCGAGACGATCAGTGAGAGAATCGGCCATTTCTGAGGTGAAACGCCCCAGCACTTTGCATTGACAGCTAACGAAAAACGCCGCCCCTGAGGGCGGCGCTTGGTTGGCTTCTAGCGCTCTTGCCAGAACCTGATTATCGCATCGCTCACTTCCTCGGGGCATTCCTCCGGAAGGTGGTGCCCCACACCTTCGAAAACGATGCTCCTGACGTCCTTGCTGAACTGGCTCATCGTTTTAAGCAGGTTATCGCCATCCGCGTCAGAGCCGCCCAGGCAGAGGATAGGCATCTTGAGCGACGTCTTGCACCGCTGGGCGCTGGCGGCAATCCCCTGCGCGCTGAATACCTGACGATAGTAGTTCAGCCCGGACCGCACTGCTCCAGGCGCTGCGAACACCCGCAGGTATTCCTCGAACGCGTCATTGTCGATCGTCCAGAGTCTGGTCGATTTGAACGCACCGAAGAACCATTGCAGGAACTCGCGCTCGCGCCCGTGGATAAGGGCTTCCGGAAGGTCCAGAATGCGGTTGAAGCCGAAATGCCACGACCGCGAATTCAGGAACTTGTCGGGATAACCGGCCGGCGGTGGCGGCGAGACGCCGGGGATCGTCGCGTCGGTCACGACCAGCCGGCGAACGTCCGATTGATAGTTGGCGGCATGCGCATGGACAATCCACGTCCCAACGTCGTGACCAACGATATCGACCGGACCATCGGCGTTAAGGCCGAGGCGGTCGATAAAGTTGTGGAGGTCACGCGAAACGGTCTCGAGGTCGTATCCCTCGGCGGGTTTGTCGCTGTCGCCAAAACCACGCGGATCGATCGCGTAGACCCGTCGTCCGGCCGCGGCAAGGCGCGGTATGACGAAACGCCACGCGTACCAACTCTGCGGCCAACCCGGTACCAGGACGACAGGTTCCCCCTCGCCCGCGACCACATAATGCAGGCGCACCTCATCATCGACTTCGATCAGTCCGTGCTCCAGCCCTTCGATGTCGACAATGCGGCTTGACCGCGGCGCTGGGTAAGTCGGCCGCATCGGCACGCGCGTTGACCGTGCCTCCGTGACATTCGCATCCATCCTAATCTCCCTTTTGCAACTTGGTCCACGGGACCGAGGCAAGCCTTAACGGATATGGACCAAATGGTCTCTAATCAATTAGGAGGCAAATGATGCGATTTAGCTCAGTTGCTGCATTGACCAAGGCTAGCAAACTACCTCGCCTTACCTTTGCTCACGGCACGCAAGACGGCGCAACAGGCCGCCCGACCTGTGGAGATTCTGAAGCGCGGCGATAGCTTGCCGGGACCCGACGGGACGACGGAGACACCGACTCTTGCAGAGATTGGAGCGCTAGCAGATGAAATCGATCTGGACTTGCCACCACTCGCTGCCCTGCGCCCGTACTGCGCTAACGCGCTACGATGCCTATATGGTCGACAAGTGCTCACACCAGAATAAAATCACAAGAAGACGATGACTACTTAGCTTGTAAGCTGCATCCGACGCTAGCCACTTGCCCAGACGAACCAGGGGTACCTGACGGTGTCGGAGTTTTCTTCTGTATGTAAAGTCCAAATTTGCCGTAGAATGTTCCGTCCAATAAGGGGAAGGCCTCATCATGTGGCGAATTCGGCGACTTTGACTCTTTGAACATCATGTCAAGCGAGCCCCAGTACGCAGGGTAGCGGCCTATCAAAGGCTCGGGATCGTTCCCTCGTTGGTAGCAACCATACCCGAACCCAATATAGCCTTCAGACGAAATGTTATCGAGCCTGTAGAACCCGGGGACTTTCGAATGCTTGTTCACGAATGCGGCGTTCAATTGATTTGTCTGTTCGCTGACGAGCAAATCCATAATTTCCTTGGTGTCGGAAACGACTTCCCAACGATCCGGTGGCAGCAAGTCGCTTGGCTTCACGGGAACCTGAAGACAGTACTTCGACCACCCACAAAACTGACGCGAGATGGTCAGCAAGTCACCTGGTTCCGATGTTTTGGCCTTGATTTCCCCCTCGTCGGCCAAGACCAGGAAATTGGGCTTAGCGATGTTGATGTCGAGGAGCGTGAACGCGTAGAGCTCGGCATACGGAGCCAAGGCGGGCAATGTGAATTGGCTGACCAACCCGCCAACGATAGCACCAAGTACTACAAAGAAGGTTTCCCTCGTTAGTCTTCCGAGCCAATGCCCAGAGTTTCTCGACGATTGCGCACGCCGGGAAGTATGTTGCGCGGCCTGCTGTGCTCTCGTCTTTTTCAAATCTGCCCCCAACGAAAAAGCCGGAAGCTTTTTCAGCTTCCGGTTTTTGCTCTCAACCTCAGCATTGATGAAGCTTGACCGACTCGACGGGGTGCGGCTCTTCGAAGAGTTTTAATATAGTCATGATCATCCGCCTCCAGTAAAGGTTGAGCGCTGCCTTTAAACTTAAAATATAATTTAAGATTAATTAATCAAATTACAATGGTCCTGGATTTTCATTCCGTTCCATGAAGGCTTTGCTCTTCTTTCTAAGCCTGCCGCTAATCCTTCTAAACGTTGCGCGTAAGCACAATCCCTAGTCATGGAGCACAATCCCCAGTCATGGACTAGGATGAGCGGTAGCGGCTCTTGGATCGCCACTGATGTGACCAATCGCACCGCGGCGACCGGTGTCTGTGAAAATTCCGGCACGCTTAATTGTGGCTTTGCTTCCGGAGTGTCTGAGAGCTCTAACGGGAAGGAAACACACCTCATCGTCTGGAGATCCCAGCCGGACCATCTGCTGTCCCCAGCCTTCATTCGACGACCCTGACGAACGACCAGACAAGGTGCTGAGTGGATACCGATCGGCTGTGCTTTCTATCCAGCACGAATCCGATACGGGCAGCGGAAATCCAGCTTGTAAGCAGCGATCGGCATTTTCCGCTTGAAGTCTGCGATCAAACGGTCCTGGACGCCGAAGACCAGTTTTCCCAAACCCACCACCGGTTTCGAACTCTTTCAATCGATGTTTAATTGATGGGCGCGCGGGCCAGACTCTCGGATCCGCGCGCAATCCTTTGCTCTGCTATGCGGCAAAGCCACCGTCAATACGAAGGTTCGCGCCTGTCACCATTCCGGCTTCAGGTCCGGCAAGATATGCGACCATCCCGGCGATTTCCTCGGGACGGGCATGCCGTCTGATAGCCATGAGATCGTGCAAGCCCGACGCTTGGGCTCCCTTTTCCGGGTTCATGTCGGTATCCGTAGGACCCGGCTGGACATTGTTTACGGTGATCCCCTTAGGACCGAGGTCTCGGGCCATTCCTGCGGAGAGCCCGACAAGTGCCGACTTGCTCATCGCGTAGACACCGCCGCCCGCGCTCGGCACTCTATCGGCATTGCAGCTCCCGATGTTGATAATCCGACCGCCCTCGCCCATGTGGGCCGCAGCCGCCTGTGATGCAACGAAAACTGATCGAACGTTGACAGCCAACGTGTGATCGAAATCCTCAAGAGAGAAGGTATCGAACGACGACCAGTAGAGGACGCCAGCGTTATTGACCAGGATGTCCAACCGGCCGAACACATCGCGCGTCTGGCTCACCGCTGCGCGGACAGCGTTGGTGTCCGCGGCGTCTGATCGAATAGCCAAGGCCTTGCCGCCTGCGGCGGCGACCGCATGCACAAGCTCGGTAGCCGCCTTCTCCGAGGTGGCGTAGGTGAATGCAACCGAGGCTCCATCGCGCGCTAGCCTCTCAACGATGGCAGCGCCAATCCCGCGCGCACCTCCGGTCACTATTGCGACCCTTCCGGACAGCGGCATATTTCTATCGGACGTCATGCTTTTTCCTTTTCTTGAATGAATGTCGGCGGATATGTAACGATCGGTCCACAATTATGCAAGCGAGACCGAGGTTGTGGGCTTTAGACAGTATGGCAATCCACGCCTATCGAATGCGGAGCCGCTTCGAGTTGCTGCTTGCTGTAAATTGCCGGCCACTCCAGTCGCCGAACTAACCCTAATTGGGTAGATTTACTTGTGGTTTAGCTGTGATAAATTATTCACGTTTAGGTAAAGTAGAGTGATCATGCCGTCCAGAGGGTGACGTTGAAACCGCGCATCGACCGCGATTTCTGCTGATGCCAATCGCCGCGGGGTGCATGGTTGGCCCTGGAGGGGGGAGAATGGCACCTAAGAAACCAAAGCAGCCTCAACGCGTTTTCGATGCCTTGCCCGACACCATCGATTTCCGAGACGCAATCTTCGTCCCGACACTGGTCCGGGTTCTGGCCCAGTCGGATCTGGCGAGGTACCGTGGCTTGGAACTCCCGGTCCTGAACCAGGGCCGCGAAGGAGCCTGCACCGGGTTCGGACTTGCAACCGTCGCCAACTTCCTCCTGCGGGCCCGTGGACAAGACCCAGACGCCGATGAAGTCAGCGCGTGGATGCTGTACACCATGGCCAAGCGCTACGACGAATGGCCCGGAGAGGCATACGATGGATCCAGCGCTCGGGGCGCGATGAAAGGCTGGTTTAAACACGGTCTTTGTGCCTACGCGCTGTGGAAAGAGCGGGACCCTGATCCGACGCTGGAGGACAAGCGGTCTGCCGATGCTCTCGCCCGCCCGTTGGGCGCGTATTTTCGCGTCAACCACAAGGATCTGGTCGCGATGCACGCGGCGATCACCGAGACCGGAATTCTCTATGCGACAGCCCGGGTTCATGCCGGCTGGCAGGCGGTCAAAGAGGGAGACGAAAACATCGGCTTCCAACCAGGCCAGATCGGCGGGCATGCATTCGCCATTGTGGGATACGATCGCCGTGGCTTCTGGATACAGAACAGCTGGGGTGAAGGATGGGGCTCTGGAGGCCTGGCTAACCTTTCCTATGCTGACTGGCTCGCGAACGGATCGGATGTTTGGGTAGCATCCCTCGGTGCGCCAGTGGATCTTACGTCGGCACTGGCGACAGCCAACATGCGGGCAGATGCTCCGCGTAGCTATGAAAGCCAGATCTATGCCGACCTTCGCCCCTACATAATAACGTCGAAGAACGACGGTGTCCTTGACGACAAGGGGACGTACGGCTTGACCACCCAAGGCCTCAAGACGCTTGTCACCGACAGAATGCCAAACGCGATGTCAGCGTGGAAAAAGAAGCGGGTCTTGCTTTACGCCCACGGGGGGCTCGTCGGACAGGACGCCGCGATCCAGACGGTCTCGAGCAACCTTGCGCCGTTGCTCCAGTCGGAAGTCTACCCACTCTCATTCATATGGCGGTCCGATGCGTGGACGACAATCGAAAACATCCTCCGGGATGCGGTTGGCAAGCGCCGCGACGAAGGCTTCCTCGACCAGGCAAAGGACTTCATGCTTGATCGTCTTGACGACACGCTTGAAGTCCTCGCGCGAAGCCTCGGCGGCAGATCGCTCTGGGACGAAATGAAAGAAAACGCCCAGCTCGCCACAAAGAACCGGATGGGTTCGGCAAGGCTTGTCGCGGATCACCTCATAACCCTTCACAAAGCACAGAAGCTCGACGAGCTCCATCTGGTCGGACACAGCGCCGGATCGATCTTCCATGCGCCACTTGTAGAAAAGCTCGCCGCCGCAAACGTCCCAATCAAGAGCCTCAACCTGTGGGCTCCTGCGTGCACAATGGAGCTGTTCGAAGCGTCGTACCTCCCGGCGCTGAAGAGCGGCGCGGTGGAACAGTTCGACCTTTACACCTTGGACGACGCTACCGAGCGGGACGACGACTGTGCGCAGATCTACCACAAGTCCCTACTTTACCTAGTCTCAAACGCATTCGAAAAGTCGCCACACATTCCGGCGATACGCCCGGGAATACCTCTGTTGGGTTTGGCCAAAGACGTCGAAGAGGCGATATCCGACGTGTTCGACGGCAAAAGTCGGAAGTGGTATCTGGCACCGGGCAACGGCAGTAACGCAAGACGACACGGCGACTTCGACAACGATCGAACAACGTTGCTAACCACGCTGCAGAGGGTGCTGGGCGGAACAGTTTCCTCTATGGCCAAAGATGCCGCCAGCAAACGGCCGGTTGCGTCCACTGTCCAAAAGCGCGAATTCAGGAGGCAGCTAGACCGCAAACTGGCGAGCGATCCTGTCAATCGGCATCGTAACGGGACCCCTTATCGGCTCCCAAAAGGGACCCCTGCCTCTGGTTGCATAGGGTCAGCGCGCGTAGGCCCGGAGCTCTCCATTTAGCGCAGGGGCCTGCGGGCGCGGGTTGTTTGTCTTTTCGGCTTTAGCTTTGAGAGCGGTTTTTGAAGCGCCAGGATTCATTCCCGGTCTCAACGATTTCGCAATGGTGGGTTAGCCTGTCGAGGAGGGCGGCGGTCATCTTGGCGTCGCCGAAGACGGCCGGCCACTCGCCGAACGCCAGGTTCGTCGTGACGATGATCGAGGTCCGCTCGTAGAGCCTGCTGATCAGATGGAAGAGGAGCTGGCCGCCGGCCTGAGCGAATGGGAGGTAGCCGAGTTCGTCCATGATGACGAAGTCGAGCCTGGTGATGAAGTCGGCCAGCCGCCCCTGCTTTCCGCTACGTGCCTCCGTCTCGAGCCGATTGACGAGGTCGACGACGTTGAAGAAGCGGCCGCGTGCGCCGTTGCGGATTAGGGCGCGTGCGAGCGCGATGGACAAATGGGACTTCCCCGTGCCGGTTCCGCCGACCAGAACGATATTGTGCTGCTCGGCGAGGAAGGCTCCTGTCGCAAGCTGGCGCACGAGCCCTTCGTTGACCGGCGTGTCGGTGAAGTCGAAGTCGTCGATGTCCTTGGCCAGCGGCAGCTTGGCGACGGTGATCTGGTATTTGATGGAGCGCGCCTGCTTCTCGGCGATCTCCGACTGAAGTAGGTCGCCGACGATGCGTGGCGGTTCGTGCTGCCGCTTGATGCCGGAGGCCATGATCTCGTCATAGGCGCTGCGCATGCCGAACAGCTTCAGCGTGCCCATCATGTTAAGGATTTGGGATCGTTCCATATCAGCTTGCCCTCCTAAGGCTGTCGTAACGGGCGCAATCGGCCAGAGGCTCGTGGGTCAGGCGAAGCGCGTCGGGAATGGAAAGGATGGCGGCCGGCTGCGGATCACGCTTGCGGGCCAGGATGTTGATGATGACGGCAGCCGAGAATACGCCCTGATCGAGCGCCTCCTGGCAGGCCGCTTCGACGGCGGGGAGTCCGTCCAGGCCCACACATTCGAGGATCGACACCATCTGCCGGTCGCCGTCATGCATGGCCTTCAGCCGGCGGCGCACCTTCTCCATGGCGGCGGGCAAAACCCAGTCGTGGAATGGCGCACCGTTGCGCAGCGCTCCCGGTTTGCGGGTCAGGACCGGCACGTAATGCCAGGGATTATAGATCGTCTCGCCACGGCCGAAGCAGCGATCGTGTTGGCCGATCTCCACGCCATCCTGCCGGATGACGATGCGATCGGCATAGGCATGTATCTCGGCCGGGCGGCCGACTGCCGTGGACAGCACCGAGTATTTGTTGTTGTCGAAACGCACGAGGCAGGTCTTGCCGATCGAGGCCTGCACTGCGTGGAAGCCGTCGAACTTGCCGGGATAGCCGACCAGGTGCGGCCGTTCCGCATCGAACACCTCCCAGATCGTGCGCTCCGTTTGATCGACATGCTTATGGGCGCGGGCATAGCTGATGCACTTGTCCAGCAACCAGCCATTCAGCTCATCGTAGGATTTGAAGCGCAGCCGCGGCGTGAAGAAGCGTTCCCGCACCAGATTGACCTGGTTCTCGACCTGGCCCTTCTCCCACCCCGACGCCGGCGTGCAGGCCACCGGCTCGATCAGGTAATGGCTGCACATCTGCAGGAAGCGGCGATTGTACTGCCGTTCCTTGCCGACGAAGACCGTCTCCACCGCGGTCTTCATGTTATCGTAGATGCCGCGCGTGCAGGCCCCGCCGAAGAACGCGAATGCCCGGTCATGGGCATCGAAGACCATCTCCTGCGTCTCGCGCGGATAGGCTCTCACATACATCATCCGGCTGTGACAGAGCCGGACATGCGCCACCTTTACCGTCGTCGTCACGCCGTTCAGCACGACGATCTCGTGGCTCCAGTCAAACTGGTAAGCCTCGCCCGGCGCATAATAGAGCGGCACGTAGGCTTCCGCCGTTACGGAGCCGCGTTCCTTCGCCCAGGTTCGGGCGTAGCGCCGGACTGTGTCGTAACCGCCCTCGTAGCCGAGGTCGCGCAAGTCCTCGAATATCCGGATCAGTGTCAGCCGTTCGCGAGAGGATTTGGCCTCATTGGCGAGCAGCATTCCATCGAGCTGATCGCGCCAGGGGCCGAGCTTCGGCTGAGGTTGACGGGTCCGCTCATATTTGAACTCCGTCTCATCGCTGCGCAGAACCTTCCGCACCACTTTCCGCGATATGCCAAGCTCCCGGCAGATCGCCTTGATCGACTTGCCCTGCACACGGGAAAGTCGACGTATCTTTAGAATTGTCTCCACAACAAGCATCCAAATAAAAAGCCTCCGATGAAACCGGAGGCTGTTGTAACCCCATCGCAGATGGGGGTCCCGTTTGGACGCCGATCACCCCAAATGCGGGGTCCTTATTCCATGCCTAATCACAAGCGATCCGGCAGTGACCCGATATTGATGTCGGGTTCAGTGAATGACCGGGATGTCGAAAATGCGCGGGGGCAGCGGCACATCTCCGTCATCGAAGACCAGACCGCGGAATGCGTCATTGGTCGGAGACATGACCATCAGCGTCTCAGGCTGGCGGTCTGCGGACCCGGGCGGCCCAAGCTCGACCTGTTTCACAGGATCGTGGCCCGGACTCCAACTGTATACGAGAGCGCGGCCGCCCTTGCGATCTTGCGGGCCGGAAAGGATGAATATCTCACCGCTTTTGACAGCGAGGTCTCTGATTACTTGCTCGCCTTCCAGCTTCAGCTGGTGAGGTTCGAGCGTACCCGACGCGCTGCCGAATAACCGATCAACCGATGTCTCGCCAATCAGAGCGCGGCTATCGTCGGTCAACGGACCCCGAAAGCCCACGTAGACCTTCCCGGCCACTACCGCGAGGCCCTCGATATTTGTTCCGCCCTCCTCGGGCGACAACTTGTTGGCGGCTTCAAACCTACTGTCTTCATCTAAAAGCTCCTCGAGGACACTGCTTCGCTCGATCGAGGCCGCAACTTTGTCTTCGGTACCGACGTCCGCGACGCCGGCTAGAGCATCCGCAGGCACGCGGTAGACGAAATATCGTGATAACTGCTTCTCACCCGCTCGGCTCCGTCCGTGAGAACCAACGAAATAGAAATAGCCGTCAGCATACGAGATACCCTCGACGTCAGCCTCCTTGAATTTCACGTCGTCAGGTCCGCGCTTGGGTAGAAGAAATACTCGAGTTCCCAGAACGAGCACGCCTTTCTCGATCTTGAACGTCAGGGCGTAGCGATATTCGTCGCCCACCAGCACGCAAGTCTTTTCATCGGGAGTACATGCAGAGCCGCTGACTTTGGTCGCTTCGCCGGCCTCGGTCGCGGAAGAGGTCTTCGTCTTCAGCAATTCGGCCGGAGCGAGAACTTCAGCTGCGCTCGATGCGTAAGGGAGCGCCAAGGACACACACAGTGCGGCAACAAAACGCCCTCGGACCATCGCCCGCCTCCCATCCCAAGGTTAGACAAGGCAGGTGCCCTGCCCTGTCTATTTCTGGACTGCCGCTCAGGCAGCATTCGTCAGAAGCTCGCCCTCAGCGTCATCCTCGCCATGCCCCAGCGAAGCGACAAACTGAGATCGCCTGCCGAAGCATTCCCAGTATTTTGCCCAGAAGCCGTTCGGAGTGTCGAAGGGAAACTTGCGCGGATCCGATCGGGATCCGTCGGTGATAACCTGGCGATGTGTTGTGATATCGGAAGCCCCGAGGTCGAACTCGTGAGCTAACCAAGCACACAGACGCGCAACCGATGTCACCTGCGCATCGGTGTATACCGGACTGAGGCTCAAGTCGGACTTCTGCACGATTTCGATACCCACCGTTATCGAGTTGACCTGGGCATTTCGGAAACCCCGCCAAGCAGTGCTTCGGCCAGCGTGATTGCAATAGTGCGCCCGGAGGTCAGGGTTAAGTTTCCAAATGGACCCGTCGCGCTCGACAGTGAAATCCACGCTGACTTTACGACCGTCTTGCGGGTTCGAGAGATAGATCGTGTCATTGTGACTGCCGGAGCCTGCCGTATCGTGCAAGACAATCCCGAGCACCGGCGAAGAGCGCACGTTGAGATATTTCGCCCTAAGTTCATGCCAAGCGGGTGCGCTCGGCTCGATGTCATTCGAGTTTCCAGCTTCGATCGGCCGGACCACGCCGTCAACGTGAATAAGGTCGGCTGCCTGGCCAAACAGCGCGGTGACCTTTGTCACGTAGCTAGGGTCAGCAGCATATCCCGACGAGGCAAGGTAGCGAACGTACGCTCCTGGAGACCCGCAATTGTTACGCCAATCGGTGTAGGGGCCTGAATCCACGAAATGCCAATACCCCTTGATGAATTCGCCGACTGACGAAAACTTGCAATAGGTCGTCATTTCACCGTCGCTGCCTCGATAGTCGACGGGCTCGGCAAATCCGACCATACGCTGGCGGAATTTGAGGCCACCGAAATTCAAATGCTCTTTGGCAAGAACACTCGTGCCGCGCCCCGACTCGAGTATCCACTGCGCCAGCGATCCGGTCTTTGCCGGAACAGGAGCATCCGCATAAGCCTTATAATTTGTTACAAGATCTTCCCATGCTGACATCGCACGACTCCCTCTACGCCCGCTCGCCGCCTTTGGGTGGCGCAGCAGGGCTCTGAACAATGTGAACGATACGGCGTGTACCAGCGACCGCTCTACGGCAAGCGCAAGTCTTCAGAAGGCACGTCGAATACAGTCTTCGGAAACCAAAGGCTCGAAGTCACTGGTATTCAGAAATGCATATATTTGGCGCGCCCTAGCAGGAGGCCTTAGTACGAAGTCCCCAGCAGCATCTATAATTAACACCTAAATTACTCAATTGTAAATATACATTCACCTCTCGAATTTAGCTCTAAACCACCTCCTTAGAGTTGATGAATTAACTCCATCCGCTCTGCTTCTACTTGGCGGGATCGGGTTCTTCTCTCCTGAAATGTGACAAAAGCAGTCTCAAAGCAGTCGATCCAATGCCTGAAAGACCCCCGCGTTTTTCCAGTGTTCCCGGTTGCCGATCACGTACACTGCCTCCTTTGCTCGCGTCAGCGCGACGTTCAGCAAGTTTGGCCGCCCGCCCGCCCAACCGCGCGCACCTCGCTGTGTGGGTTCCGGCGCGCCCAGTACAAAGATGACAGCCTCGGCTTCGCGGCCCTGGACGGTGTGCACGGTTCCGACGCGCTCCCGGACCCAGCTGTAGGGGTCATCAACCCAACCGTCCAGGATGCCATCGCGGCGGAGCAAATCCCGCAGTCGATCCTGCACGACGACGAACGGTGTCACGATATAGATGTCCGGGGTACATCCTGTGTTTCTCAATCTTCGCAGGCTGTCGATGACCACCTCACCCTCGGCTTGGCACCACTTGTCCTGACCGCGACCCTCGACATGTATCCAGCGTGAAGGCCCGAGGCTGTCGCGGATCAGTGACTGTTTGGCGGGTTTCGCCTGCACCATCAGATTTTCGTAAGCGATGGAATTGGAGATCGTGAACATCGGATCGCCGCACCGACGATGCACAAGCAGGGGCACGCCGACTTCCCGGGTTCCGAACTTGGTCTCGAAAGTGCCAAAGTACTCCGTGGCATTGTCGGCGAGCGTCTGTGAAGACGCCGCCGGTGCATTGAAGGTCAGCGGTTCGATGCCGAACTTGAGGCAAATGGCGTCCGTCAGCTGATCGGGGAGTATGACGACCGGCTCGATCTGGATGGGGTCTCCTACGACCACCGCGCGTTTCGTTCGCATCAACGCACCGACGGCCGCCTGGGGGAGCGCCTGCCCGGCTTCGTCAACGAGTAGCCACCCGAATTCGCCTGGACCGACCTTTGCAAACATGCGGCCCACCGATGCGAACGTGGTGGATACAACAGGAACCACGAGAAACAGCGTCGACCAAATATCGGGTATGAGCGTGTCTCGTTCAGGGCTGCCCAGCGAACGTGTCCCGAAGCCGTCCATGAGAACATTGAGATTGTGCCGAATGGGCTTTGATGCCGCCGCCACGAAGGCCTTGTGAACTGCCATTGCAGCCTCAAAGAGGTCATTGCGAAGGCGAGCCGTCTCGACGTCCAACCAAGGGGATGTTTTATGACGTTCGCTATGACTTAGTTCGAAGAACGCGGGCGACAGAAACGTCCCTCCGAGTTCGAGCTCCATCGATCGTAAGACTTCGCGGTCACGACGCAATGCAGCGGCTACATTCTCATACGAGGCCTCCAGTTCCCGGTAGCTACCCAGAGCCTGCGAGTGAGCCGAGGCCTTGGACGACGCGTCGCGCTCCGCGCCCGCCAGCCGGGCTTTGGCACCGCTGAGCTCGGCCCTCAAAGCATCGCTCGACGTCTGCCAACCGCGCGCGGCTGCGTTATTGAGAACCCGGCTCAACAGTCCCGGGCGTCTCTCCAATTCGGCTTTGTAGCGACGGGCAACGGCATCCGCGTCGGCCGACGAACTCTCAAGAGCCACCTTCGCCTGATCGTTTGCTTCCGCCGCGACCTGGACAGCCGCCCGACCAAGCTGCAGGCGTTGTGGCAGGAGCTCGATTTCCGCCTGGTAATTGGCGATCGAAATTAACAGATCACTTGCCCTCTGAAGATTGGCAAGCCTCGCCTTCACCTCGCCGCTGACCTTGCGGAAGCGCGAGCGCGCCGTTTTCCAGCGTTTGACGGCCTCCTCGTGATCCGACGGCGGTCTTTCGGCCGCGATTATCTTTGGAATACGCTGCATCGTTGTGCCGTCTTCGGCCTTCTCGATGATCAGCTGGGGATTTCCGCTCGCCTCTTGGAAAAAGCGATGCATCCCCAACTCCTCGTCCCACCAGAATTTCTGACGGAACTCGCTGCGGTTCCTGGCATTGCCAAGCACTGCGGCGATCATTCCCCAGGTTTCCCGGCCCAAGACATTGTCGGAAACGGATTTGAAATAACCCGGGCTTGTCAATCCATCGGCTACCGCTTCAAGACCCGGCAACTCAGCACTGACGTTTTCGACCGCCTTGTTGTTCGAGGAAGCGATCACGATCTCGTAGCCCCTCAACGCTTCGTTGACGCGATAGAGATGAACGAAGGTCTGCCCTTTCTTGATACGCTGCCCCGAATTCTGGAAAGCCGATTCCGGATCGTCATAGCGGATCATCACTTCGGCCCGCCTCGTCACCACACCAGCTATGACATCCCGGAGCAGAGTAGTCTTGCCGGTTCCCGGAGGACCGTTGACGGCAAGAACGCCTTCATGCTCCAAATCGCGCAGCGCGAGGTTTACGGCGCATTGCTGAAGCAACGCCAGAGGATGCCGACCAGGGGCGGGCCACGACGCCGCCGGAAAATGTCGCGGCTGCAGCGCCTCGCCCAGCGCGGCCCGATCGCTCATCAGGTTTTTCCTATACCGCGGCTTGGCGATCTGGAGGTAGCGTTGAAGAGCATGCGGTGCATCGCCGTTTCTGACGAGGGTTCTTGCCTTGGCGAGGTCGCCCAGGAAGAAGGAATTGAGCAATACTGCCTCGGGCGGATCGGGAAATTTATAGTATTGGTACGAGCGCAGAACGACCGAAGGCGGTTTTGCAAACTTGGTTTCAAGACGTATGCGCCTGATCAGCCATTCATATGCCCCCGTGATCATATCGAGGGTGAGCGGTACCGGGTTGCCGTCTGCATCGCTCGCCGAGAGCTTTGCCAGAAGGCCCTCCAGTAGCCCTCGCTCTTCGTCCGGCCATCGCCTCAGGTCGCCAAGGTCGCCGGAAAGGGCGACTGGAACCGCCCACCCGAAACTGGAAATCGCAACCGCCTCGTTCTCAACCAGCTTTCCTTCACGGTCCACCATCACGGTGGCCAGAACGGCCTCGCCTGAAGCTGCGGGTCTCTCTGCCCTGGTGTCGGCGTAGGCCGCCAGCAGCGCTCCGACAGCTTCCTCCATGTCGACCGTCCCGAGTACGATCTGGTAGTAGAGCCTCTGATTGGGTCTGCTTCGTTCTCCGCCGTTTTCCCACGGAAGCGCCCTATCGACAATGCTCGCGACACGCAGCCGTTCCCCGCTGACCAGATCTTCGGGCCGCCGGAAAGTTGGCGGCGAAAGAACCTCCATCGCCGTCCAGGCTGAAAGGACGCTCTCGCCATCGTTAGTAATGCGATCATCGTCCCTCGGGATCCGGCGCTCAGCGGTCGCCGGCTGGGCATGCATTTCAGGTTCATACGGCTCCTTAATTCTCGATAATTGCTCACCAGCCTTCGCCGATGCATACGGATTAAGCTCGGTATTTCCTTTTCCAGCGGGTGGCACGGGTGTGAATACCGGAGCGGCTACAACTGCCTCGACCGAGGCTGGCGCAAGCTGGGCAGGAGTCTGCGGGCGTTCCGGCTTGGTGGCGGGAGCAGCCCGACCTTTTCGGGGCGAGGTTCCAAGGCTGCCAACA
Source organism: Rhizobium sp. CB2179 (assembly GCF_057653455.1). Classification (NCBI taxonomy): domain Bacteria; kingdom Pseudomonadati; phylum Pseudomonadota; class Alphaproteobacteria; order Hyphomicrobiales; family Rhizobiaceae; genus Rhizobium; species Rhizobium sp. CB2179. Next base: position 2,830,547 of record NZ_CM172781.1, read on the forward strand.
GCGCGGCTCAACAAGGCCTTCGCACGTTGGGTTTCCCGAAATTTGAGTTCAGCGACCAGAGTTTCCAGGAACCCTCGATCCGCGCGTTTTTCGTCGAACATGCGTTCGAGGTCGGCAATGCTTGAATTGAAATACGGCCTGCTTTTCATGGAGATCAGTCTACTTTACACCCAGTTCGACGCCCTTTGCGGTGCGCGGCTTTCCGAGTGAGTCCTTCAACCAGCATTCAGACTTCTTCGGAACATATGAGAAAGCCTTGCACGAATTGTCCCCGATACAAGCCGTGAAGCATTGGAGATAGTTGCTGTCGCGAAGCCTTTTGTAATCCCCACCCGGCAGGTCCATACCCGAATAGCTGGTGAAGTCGGACATCATGACGTCAGCGGCCCTGGTAGTGGAGTACGACGCGATGGCATCACCGTTTCTGATCAGCGCCACCACATTGTTCTTGAGGAAGCAGACGCCATACTTGGTGTTATAGGTTATCGCCTTGCACTGCCCCTCGCCTTCGCAGGCCGCGTGGCACTCGGCAAACGTCACGTCCTTGACAGCCCGGTAGTCGAAACCGATCGCATCGTACCCCCGAGCATCGATCAGCGACGCTGAAGCCGGCGCTGTCGGGAGGCTTGTCGGCATTTCCAAAGGCTTTGTCGCCGCCTCCACGTCTGGCTTCCCGTAGCAAAGGATCTGGAACACCGACGGTGTGATCTTGTCGGCCAAATCGGCGGTCGAGATGGGTGGCTGGTCCTTTTCCGCGTCGCCCGACTGGCTGACAATGCTCTGAGATTGCATGAAAAGTTCGGCGACGGAGGCGCGGATCGCAAAGTTCACATTCTGCGGTGTGATCCCGATCTCGTCCGCGGTCCGCTTGGAGAGCGTGGCACTTGTGATGCCCATCAGAAAACCAGACCGGTCGATAACAGGCCCGCCCGAATTACCCGGCTGGATGGGTGTGGAAATCTGTATGTACCGCGTATCGTTTCTTAGCCCGGCGAGCGCGTTCACGTTTCCGGTGCTGACCTTCACCGAGTCCGCCAGAAGCGATGCTAGCGGGTATCCGATAGCAACCAAGTCCTCGCCGAGTCTCGTGGGAGCACGCCGGAACACGATCGGCTTCAATGGCTCAGCGCCTGAAATCTTGAGCAAGGCGAGATCATTTGTGGCATCAACGCGGGGGTCTGAGGCATCCCCCTTCCCTTTGACCTCTATCCTCTGGCACCCTTCGACAACGTGGGCGTTGGTCAGCAGCCAACCATCGGCGGTAACTGCGAAACCGGTTCCTGAAGCGGTTGGGCTATCGGCAAGGCAATTGAAACCAAGGGATGCAGCGAAAAAGCTGGTGAAAAGAACTCGCGATACTGATGACATTGGATTTTCCCCGGACGCCGGACACTAGAACGTTCCTGATCAGGTACGCAACCCAGTATTGAACTTAGCGTTAAGTCACCACCAGATCCGTTCTATCTTGACCTACTTGCTTACCATTAAGAGAAGTATAGAGTGCAGTTTTGCAACTTCAGGCAACCAACGCGCTCCAGCGGGTTCAGCAATGGGCAATATCTTCAGAGACGACAAAGCTCCTTATGCGATCATATTCCTTATGGGCATCGTCGGATGGATGTTCAATGCCGCACTGGACTCGGCCAAAGACTTGCGGATAATCGAGGTTCGAACTGTCGCGGGCATGGATGGGCCGGCGAACACCGTGACATTCTATATCGCCAATAAGTCTATGGTCGCCGCGATCAATTCGGGCCGATTTTCATTTAGATGCCCCGTTCCTGCACCTGGCCAAGGCGTTGCGGGAGCGTCATGCCTCGCGTTGATGCCGAGCATAAACGCGAACGCGCAATATCTCGGAAGCAAGGGTTTCGGCGGCCTGCCCGTTCCTATTGATTCCAACACGGAGGGTGCCTCAGTCGAGGCTCTCGTCCCGCCTAAAAGCGAGGTTGGATTTAGATTCGGGTTGGCGAGCAAGGACGTGACGCTAGGCTTCAGCTATGTCTTGAACTCAGACGATCTCGAAGGTGACAAATCTAGCGCACAGGTGCGGATAATCACCCCGGAAACAGCTCAGCCCTCCGGCTGGCTCGGAAAGTTAGATCGCATCGCTCTCTTTGTGCTCGGGAATTATTTTACGGTTCTGGTGGCCGCGATGGGGCTCCTCGGCTTCCTTTTGGCTATCTATTTCGCGGTGTCCCTGGTCGTCGCGCTCTTCGGAACGAGGGAGGAGAAGACAGATGAAAAGGCGTAGTCACTTCACACTTTTCTGGCTGCTAGTCGCAGGCGCTGCCCTCACGGCGGGGACAGCCCGTGCGGATTTTCTCCTAATCAAAACAATATCCACTCAAGGGGCTCCTGTTTCAAGCGACGTTCAGATGAGCATCGACAACGCTGCATGGGCAAATATCGAAGGCGAAGCCACCAACGACGGAACCAAAGTCTTCATGTCAAAGTGTGACGCGTCGGTCCGCTTCAAGGCATTCAAACGAGACCGAATGGGCTTCTACACGAGAAGCAATCCCGACGACATCCGGTTCTGCCAGACGCCGGAAGTCGTATTCAACGACTATGTGCCGACAGCGGTAGGCCAAATGATCTCGCCTGGTTCTCTTGGGGACCCCAAGGCATGGGAATCCATCTTCGGGTCCGATAAGGAGACCGCGACCAAATACGCGGACGCGTTTCGGATCGCTATCGACAAGGGGGATTACGGCTTCATTGCTATAGCTACCACCGAACTTGCTGCAAGCCTGAGAAAAGCTGGCTCGGAAAAAGCGGCGTACCCATTCGAAGTCATCTCCATGCAGTCCACATTAAACGGGGTTCTGCAGGCACAAGGTCTCCATCCGGACGACTACACCGTACTTGACCCAACACCTGGTTCGTCCCGCTTGGCACTTACCCCCAAGGCCCAGGACCAGCTCATAGAATACCAGAAGACGCTCGGGATACCCGCCACTTCTAAGGAACTTGGAAAGACCGGTTGGTCGACGATGAAAAGCCTGCCTGGCGGCCAAGACGTTAAAGCCGTCGAATGGAAGCTCCCTACACAGGCAGCCACACATTTTGATCAATCGGTATTCGCACCGCCGCAGATGTGACAATCACTCGAGACTGTAGCGGCATCTACTAGGGCAGTTGATTCCGGCTGCCTGTGAACATCCTGTATCATTCTTCGCAGTTCAGCGATCTACCGTTGGCATCTAGGAACATTAAACGAAGTATATTGCTCGCGCCTTGGCTCGTGCTACGAGACTTCAAGCGGCCACGTTCGATCCCACCGAGATTTCGAAACTCTGCGAGTAGTCACAGACGGAAGAGATGATTTCTGCTGCTTTGCCGATAACGCCGTCTTCCACGCCACCCCGCATGTAGATGCGGTATGCTACAGGCTCTAGCGGTACCTCGGTCGTGACTTTTCTAAGCAAGCCCGAGGAAAACATCGAACTAAAGCACGCGTAGGGGAGAACGGCCAGACCCATACCGGCAACCGTCATCCCCACTTGGGCCACCAAACTGTCCACGTAGACATATTCCCGGGGGCGAAACCCCAGGTCCGCCATCCAGGACTCAAACGCTGGGATAACCCCGACGGGACCATGACTAAGAAGGCATTGCCCGGAGAGGTCCTTTCCACTGTGGGAAACTCCAGAAAGAAGCAACCTCGGACTGCAGGAGAGCGCGAACTCGACGGTGTCTCCCCTGATGGACGTCAAATCGCCCTCGCCCGTGAACGCCGCGCAAACAATCAGGTCCAACTCACCGGAGCGGAGTTGCCCGCGCAGTGCCGCCGAATGCCCGACGGTCAGGGTGGTAACAACATGCGGCATTTGGATGCGCATCTTCTCTACCATTTTCGCAATCCAGGTCTGAGCCGCCAACTCCGTCACGCCGACTGCGAGCTGCATGGGGGCCGCGCTCGCGTTGCCGCGAAGCTCGTCGACATAGGACAACTGCTGCCAAATCTTCTCGCAGATACCGTATAGCTCGTTACCTTTCTGGGTGAGCTTAACCGACCGCCCCTCCGGCTCGAAAACTTTAAACCCCACCAATGCCTCAAGCTCCTGCAATCGTTTGGAGATTGTCGGCTGGGCAGCGTGGAGCCGTCTCGCGGCTCGCGACAGCGTGCCAAGCCGTACTGTCCAGACCAAGGCTTCAATTTGGCGAGTTGTGATCATTTAAACCCATTACCATTTTCTATAGGTTAAGGTGAAATATAATCGCTTTTTTTATGCCGATATTTGTCTAATGTTCAAAAAAAGGCATAGGAGCGGTGATGTCCCCCGAGGTTTTTGATCAGCTATCGGCAATTTCGACAACGCTGATGAGCGACACCCTCGACCGCCTGAACGGCATCAACGGCCTAAAAAGGTTCGACAACGGCGGACGATTGGTGGGAACCGCCCTCACCGTCAAGACGCGCCCCGGCGACAATCTTGCAATCTACAGGGCTTTGAGCTTTGCCTCCCCCGGGCAAATCCTTGTGGTTGACGGCGGTGGGGCGATGGACAACGCGCTCGTTGGCGGTCTCCTACTCGACTACGCGCTTCAACGGAAGGTCCGCGGGTTCGTTATCGATGGCGCAATACGCGACCTAGCGGAGTTCGAAGCGCGTACCGATTTCGGCTGCTTCGCCCGTGGAGTGGTCCATAAGGGTCCTTATAAAGATGGACCGGGCCGCATCAACGTCCCGGTCTCGATCGGGGGTCAGGTGGTTGCGGACGGAGACATCATCGTCGGCGATGAAGACGGACTGCTTACATTCTCCGCCACAGTCATAGATGACGTCTTGAGAAATTCCAAAGAGCGTGAAGCAGCCGAAGCCCGCATCCGCGAGGAGATTCTCACCGGCACGGTCGAGCAGTCGTGGATTACCGCGATGATGAAAACAGTCGGAGATCGCGTACGATGAATGCGAACACTGGCCTCGGAAAGAACCCCATCGCGCACCGGATGACCTCTGTTCAACCTTCCGCGAGCATGGCAGCCCTTGCGGACATTGGAAGGCTTCGCAGCGAAGGACGTGACATCATATCCCTGACCGTGGGCGAACCTGACTTTGCGCCGCCGCAGGCTGTGATTGAAGCGATGCAGGATGCGCTCAGACGCGGCCAGACAGGCTACAAAGTCGTCAATCGACCGTTGGTTGACGCCATTCGCCATCGCTTCCATGCTAACAACCAGTTGGCCTACGACGACGCGCAAATATCGGTTGGGACCGGGCTAAAGCAGATTATCTTCGCGGCCTTTTGCGCGACTCTCAACGAAGGTGACGAAGTCGTGATTCCGGCTCCCTACTGGGTATCTTATCCCGATATAGCGAAGCTATATGGTGGCGTCCCGATTGAGGTTCCATGCACGGAGGACCTTCGGTTCAAATTGACACCTGGCGTTCTGAGGGAGCGCATAACGGAACGGACCAGGTGGCTCGTGCTGAATTCGCCGAACAATCCCACGGGCGCAGTGTATTCTCGGAAAGAGCTGAGTGAACTGGGCGAAGTGCTCCGTGACTATTCGGACTGTCTGATCCTCTCCGATGAGATATATGAGCACTTCATCTTTGGTGATACGCAGTTTACCGCTTTCGCTCAGGCCAACCCCGATTTGTTGGATCGGACACTAACCGCGAACGGCGTGTCGAAAGCCTATGCCCTCGCCGGCATGAGACTTGGATATGCTGCGGGACCGAGCTGGCTCATCAAAGCCATCAACAGCATTATTTCACAGGATACGAGTTGCGCGGGCACCATTAGCCAAGCAGGCGCACTTGCAGCCCTTACTGGCGATCAATCCGCGTTGGAGCGTAATCGCGCCGTCTACGAAGCGCGCAGCAAGCGCCTCGTCCAAGCACTGAACGCGATACCGGGGTTCGACTGCGTCGAGCCTCAGGGAGCCTTCTACGTCTTCCCGTCGGTTGCGGGACTGTTGGGCGCGACATGCCCGGATGGCACGATATTGGAAACCGACACCGATGTGGCAGCTTACTTCGTGCAAGCAGCTCACGTCGCCACGATGCCGGGTTCGGCATACGGGCTTTCTCCATATCTGCGTATGTCGTTCGCGACATCCGACAGTTTGATCGATCGCGCATGTCAGCAAATCGCCAGCGCCGTCCAGAGATTGACGTTGGCCAATAAAGGGGAACCAGCATGAAAATCTACGCTACGCTTTTCGCTTCAGTCGCTGCGCTTGCCACCGCGGGACATTCCACTGCATTCGCCGACAAGTTGGAAGACGTCGTTAAAAGCGGCACGCTGGTATGCGGCGTGATCACTGGCGCTAAGCCGTTTGGATTTCAGGATACGGCGACGCGGGAACTCGTCGGCTATGACATCGACTTCTGCAAAGGAGTAGCCGGCAAAATGGGGCTGCAGGCTCGGGTCACCCCGGTCTCAGTGGAAGGACGAATTCCGGAATTGCGTCAGGGCAGCATTGACGTGCTGGTAGCCGCATTGGGATATACCAAGGAGCGAGCCGAACAAATCGACTATTCCGACGCCTACTACGTCAGCAGGCAAATCGTGATCGTTGACGAAGGGTCTGGCATCCAGAAACTTGATGGCCTCTCAGGGAAAAAGATCAGCACAGCAAAAGGATCGAGCTCGGAGCAGTACCTCCGGCAGTCTGTGCCCGGCGTCGAGCTCATGAGTTACCAAGATATTCCGAGTGCATTTCTGGCCTTCGTACAGAATAAAGTTGATGGCATGGCATTGACCGACGTCGCGGCCCTCCAGTTCAAGGAGAAGTCCCCGAAGAAATTCGAGATCGTTCCCGATCCGCTCAAGATCGAACCCTGGGGCCTCGGAATAGCAAAAGGCGAAACGGCGCTTACCGCGAAGGTAAACGATTCCTTGAAGGCCCTCGAGACCTCAGGCGAGGCGGACTCCATATACAAGAAATGGTTCGGCGCGGCTGGTATAACCCGGACATTCACCATTGCGCCGGTTACCAAGTATCTGGCCCATTGAATTCATCGACGGTGCAATGGGATCACGATGCTAGATTTTTCGGCGGTGCTCCGTCCACCCTATTGGACATGGTTGCTTGAAGGCATCGGTGTGACCGTGGCCCTCTTCGGGTTGGCGTGGGTCATAGCTCTGGTCCTCGCCATCATCATCGTCGTCTTACGCATGGCACCCTTGCCAGGTGTCAAATGGATCGCCGCGGGCTACGTAGAAGTTTGTCGCAACATACCTCTGCTGGTGCAGGTGCTGTTTTGGTACTTTGCCATGCCAATGCTCTTGCCCGAAGCCGCCCAGCAATGGATCAATCGCTGGAATAGCGAATTCGTATTGGCCGCGCTGGCTTTGGGATTCTGTATCGGAGCCTATTTCTCAGAAGCTCTCAGGAGCGGGATCCGAGCTATTCCGAAAACGCAGTTCGAGACAGGGCGGGCGATCGGGTTCAGTTTCCTCCAGACCATGGCATACATCATCCTGCCTCAGGCGTTTCGGGCAACTATCCCGCCGCTATTGAACAGCACACTGTTGCTTTCAAGAATACTTCGGTGGCCATGGCAATCGGTGTGCACGATCTGATGTACCAAGCCCGTGCGATCGAAAACGACACTTTTCAAACCTTCCAGATCTTTGCTGTCGCGACGGTGATCTATCTCGCCGGATCGACACTGCTCATGGTGCTGGGAAATCATTTCGAAGGAATCGCAAAACGGGACCGGAGAAGCGCGAATGCTTGAGATCATCAGAGAATACGGGCTGCTTTTCCTGATCGGCCAATACCCTCACGGCCCTATAGGGGGTCTGGCAGGAACACTTGGTCTCGCAATAATGTGCCTTGCTCTGGCGCTCCCGTGCTCCGTGTTGATCGCGGTGGCGCGGATCAGCCAGAAACCGTACTGGCGGTGGCTGAGCGGTTCGGTCGTCTACATTATGCGCGGGACGCCGTTTCTGATGATCGTGTTTTGGTCCTATTATCTCTTGCCCATACTGACCGGGCATGCCGTAAATCCCTTCTGGGTAATGGTGGTGGCGCTGGTGCTCTATGAAAGCGCCTATCTCGCAGAGGTTATCCGGGCTGGAATCCAAGCTCTACCGCACGGCCAGTTCGAAGGTGCGAAGGCGCTCGGCTTCCCAAAGACGAAGACGATGGTTCTCATCATCCTACCGCAGGCCCTCTACAATTCATTTCCCGCATTGCTAAGTCAATTCGTCTCGATCATCAAAGAGACCTCGTTGGGCCTCGTCATCGGCGTCCAGGAATTTACCTTCGCGGCCAGCCAGGCCAACGCGTCGCTTATGGTACAGCCCGTGGAGGTATTCAGCATCTTGGGCATCACATTCTTCATTCTATGCTTTGCCTTCACGTCGGCAGCGCGTCTGCTCGAGCGGCGGATCGGAAAGTCACGCGGAGTAGCGGCAGCATGATAGTCCTCGATAGAGTGAACAAGCACTTCGGGCCGCTCCACGTCCTGAAAAATGTCTCCGGTGAATTTCGAAAAGGCGAAGTGACCATCCTTTGCGGCCCCTCGGGGTCGGGGAAAAGCACACTGATCAGAACGATCAACCGCCTAGAGGAAATCAATGACGGTACGATTCACGTTCAAGGCCGCAACATCCATGAGCGGGGGCTCGATGTAGATCGTTTCAGAATGAACCTCGGCTTCGTTTTCCAACAGTTTAATCTATTCCCTCACCTTACCGTTCTGGACAACATCACTCTCGCACCAAGGAAGCTGAAGAAAGTTCCTCGTTCGGTGGCTGAGGATCAGGCCGCCTCGCTCCTCCGGCGTGTGGGCCTTGCGGGAAAAGAGAAAGCCTATCCTGAACAGATTTCCGGTGGCCAGGCGCAGCGGGTTGCGATCGCCAGATGTCTGGCAATGAATCCAGAGATAATGCTTTTTGACGAACCGACCAGCGCGCTCGACCCGGAGATGGTGTCCGAGGTGCTGAGCGTCATATCCCAGTTGGCAGCAGAAGGTATGACCATGGTTTGCGTCACGCACGAGATGGGCTTCGCCAAGGCGGTGGCTGACAGCATCTGGTTCCTGGAAAACGGACAGGTCCACGGACAGTATCAGTGTCGCGATTTTTTTGAAGAAGACAATGACGCGCGTATCAGGTTGTTTCTAAGTCACGTCAACCGCCAGTGAGGACCTAGTCGGCATATTTGGCCGTGTCTGCCGCAAAGTGGCATGAAAGGCGCGGAGGCTTTTCGCTCAGGGAACTATGTCGGCGGGAAGCAATTCGTCAGAATTCCGTGGAGGGACAACGGTGACCCGACAGAGCAATAAATCACGCGCTCGATATTCCGAACAGCCTTGGGCCGAAGCGGCAAACCCACCTGCCCGTTTCGTTGATCTAGCGGACCCGCTGACGGCAATCTCAGTTGAAGCCCATGCTTGCCTGCGGTTCATCGACCGCGGCAATGTCGACGTGCAGGCTCTCAGAGAACTTATCACAAACCTGATCAATCATTCTCGTCGCGCCCAAAGTGTATTTGAGGCCTTGCAGTCCGGCAATTCGTTGCGGACGGACGAAGATGAACGAAATCTCGACGCTCAGGTTTGAGGTCGAAATGCAAGTCGCGGCCTTCTCGCTTTCTCACAGGTCTGGAACCACAACTCGGCCGGGGCGGCTTTGCGGTAGGTGATTTTTGTGAACAAAGGCCTGATGAACCTCCACCGCCCAGACTTCAGTCTTTTTAAAACATAATCTGGGCTGTACCGTCGCAAAATGACAACCCCGCAAGCCGAACTCTTCGTGAAGGTCGGAATTCTCCCTGAGAACATTCCGCCAGTATTCACAACTAAAAACCTGTGGCAGCATTTTGCCGCCTTGGGCACCTCCTATGGCATCGGCAAAAAAGCCGAAGGCGAACACGCTCTGTACAACGCCAGCAAGCGTGGCGGCCAGCGTCGCGTCTTCGGGATGCCGCATCCGGCTTTCATACGAGACGCCGGTCTGTTTTACGAGAAGCATTGGGAGAGTTTGGCTCCGCTGCTGCTAAAGTCTCCAGGATCTGCTTCGACACCCACCCTAACGGCATCCGGCATCCGGCATGTTCGGATTACGCCCCACTCCGACCTGCCACAAATCAGGCTTCGCGCATTTTCCCGGTACAAGTTTTGTTTGGTGACAGACGTCGCCCGCTTTTACCCTTCGGTTTACACCCATAGCTTACCTTGGGCGATCAGTGGCAAGCAACAGGCCAAAGCCGCGACCAAGCCCGGCGCGACTGCGGTTCTCGGTGATAAGCTCGATTACATTCTCCGAAACTCCCAGTCTCGTCAGACGATCGGCATTCCAGTCGGGCCCGACGTCTCGAAAGTCGCAGCAGAACTGCTGATGGTCGCCGTGGACGAAAATTTTCTCGACCGATATGCGGGGACCAATCCCCCGGCATATGTGCGCCACGTCGATGATTATTGGATCGCCGGAAACACCCGGGAGGAATGCGAGAAGCATCTTCAAAACCTTCGTCTGGCGCTCCGCGGTTTTGAACTCGACATTAACGAGAGCAAGACAAAAATTGTATCAACCAGGCTCGTGTTCGCTGATAACTGGCCATTCGAATTTGACCGTGAACTCATTGATAGCCTTCGCGTGGGCGTGGATAGGCGAAAGAACGAGACGCTGTCTATCTTGAGTAAAATTATAGAAGAGACCTCGGAATCCGGTGATGACGGGATTATCCGTCATGCAATCCGTGTACTCGACGAAGAGAAATTGTGGGGTTCGAACTGGGAACTTCTCGAGCATTTCCTCGCTCAGTGTGCGGTACAGTTTCCGCACTCCTTCGACTACGTTGCTCGCGTCATTGCCTGGCGGTCAAGATTGTGGTTCAGCACGGTGGATCAAAAGCTTTGGCAAGACGTGGCGCTTCTCACAATTGATCAGAACGCGGTGATCGGGAGAGACTCCGAGGTCGTTTGGGCGCTTTGGTTGCTTAAGGAACTAAAGGTTTCAATCCCTCGAAAAACTTCGGACTCGATCTTGCTCAACTCTGGGCCACTGCCGCTGGCACTGTTGGCACACATGAGCGCTAACAAGCTCACTGCTGACAAGCGCTTGAAAACAAAGCTTCGCGCTAAGGTTCCGGGGAACCCAATTGCGGGGTCGTTTTGGCCGTTGACCTTGGAACTCGTTCATCTCGGCTACGGCGATCCCAGCTGGTTGGCGGAAGCGGACCTTCCCTCATCACTCATGGCTCTTCATGCCGCCGGCGCGAGCATCATCGAGTGGAAGGCGCTTCCGAAGGTCTTCGAAGAAAAAGACGAACCCGCAGAGGACTGGAAGCCGGGATACGCAATCGAGGATTATGGGGCCGACTACGGTGCCGACGATGACGAGGAAGAGGAGGACTACTTGACGCACCAGTCCGATTTAACCACTTCCCTCCCCGGCATCGGAAGCGCCTCTGTTGTGAACCCACTTGAGTTGTTGGGTTTGGAGCCTGTAAAAACCGCGGGCAATGGCAGCGAAGACGACAAGCCTTGGCCTTGGTGAACAACCACCCGGTACCTTACGGTCGCGATGTGATCGACGGCCCTGGGTTGATTATGGCTAAACAAAAATACCAACCGCTTCGTTGTCCGAGGAAGGAGCTATCCAGTAGCCATAGCGTTCTGCCGTTGCCAGAAACGCCCCGATATCTTGTGGCGTAGGCGGAGTTCGGCCTGCTGCCGGCCTTCCGATCTCTTGGAGGAAGTCCCCCATGCGAGCGGTTGTCACAATAAGCATTTTCGCCTGCCGAGCGGACACATTCCGCCATGCGTGAATAGTGTTGGCTGGCACATCAAAAACATCGCCGGCACCGAGCGGGTGCCACGAAACCCCTGAGTACCCCTCAATGGCACCTTCAAGAACATAAAAGGTCTCGCGGTCGTTGTGACAGTGCAGCGGAATTGCGATCCCTGGGTCTAGCACACCGAGGAGGACAGCATATCCGCTGTGTTCATCGTCTGCGACGGTGAGTGGTTTTACCTTCGGACCGAAAACATCAATCCATCCGGGCTGATTTTCAAATTTCGTCTCACTCATGCTTGCATCCTCAAAATCCTGCGATCGCCGTCGGCCGTCATATGACGCAGCACATCACGAGCTAGGGGTCGATATCAGCGTCCTTTTTGAGACGGTTGGGGGAAGCTGGCAATCATACGGCAGTATGAGATTGCCAGGCTTCCTTAACCTCCGGAGCGAACGATCTGCCCCCAAGGATGCCGGAAGCGCTTGGAGTCAACGGAAGGTGAATCGATCCGCGTCCTTTAGTAGGCAACTACCAGTGCAGCCACGAAATCTTCGACTGGACCACAGATCGGGAAGCGGTTCGCCGCTTTCATCGTGGCAACAACGACCCGGCCGCCGATCCGGTTTGCTCATATGTGTTTCCCTCCCCACCAAGGACGGCCAGCTCATCACGGCGACCCGCGATTTCGTCTTGAAGATTGCGTTTCTCGATCGCGGCCTCTACGTCGATGATATCCCCGACAGGCTTTTGTGGGGTCAGCCTAGACGGCCATTATCGCGAGCTTGGAGACTGACGATGAAAACCATCTATCTCGAATAGTCGGATGCCGAGGGCGTTTCCTTCATCCTTCGCACGAGCGGCTTGTGGCCGTTCGAGTTTCAGGAGATCAACGCGGCTTTCGTGGCGGCGGGATATGTTGGCCATGGAGCTTCCCACTTCGTGAGCACGACGCAGCCGAATCCGGGCGGGCCGCATGCGATCACCGACGCGCTCGAGGCAATCGGCTACAAGGTTGAGCATCAGAGATAGACGGCCGAGGCCGTCGCCCGCGGTCGGTATTTGAATCCGTCGATAAGATCGAGCCGTTTCGCAGCGATCCAACCCACGGAGGAATTGCCGCAATCCGCGCCAAATGGATCGCGGGGAAGATCAGCGACGAGGAGGAAATTGCGTCAGTCCAAGCCATGCTGGACGAATTCGATGGGAGGAAGTCCCATTGAACATCGTGGAAATGTCATGGAGGCAACTCGGAAGCAGCTACGGCCTCACGATTTATGGCCTGTCGAGCCCAATGCGCCCCTCGCCACGTGGCAAGCCGTAGGGCAGCTCTATCCAGTCAGCACCAAGACAGCCAGTGTGCCGCCTTCACTGCTCATGATCGCGGCCGACCTGCAATTTGCCTGAGAGCCGAGGCCGGGATGGAACCGGTTTATCAGCATCCTGCTGGAGGGGCTTTGGTTTCGGCGGCTTTGTCATGGAACCATCACATCAGCAGGTACTTAAACTGCCGTCTACCGGTGAAATGAGTCCACGCAATGAAAGATGTGTACCAGCCGATTTACAAATGGCGCGAGACTTGGCCAGGAGAAGGACATCAGGATTTCACCGGCTTCGACGGCGAACAGCCGTTCGGCCGCATCCAGTTTGACCAAGCGAGCCACGGCAAGATGGGTACGTGGAAGTGGAACATCACCCACATTCCTTGGGTGCGAGAGCATATCTCGCCCCACAACGGATGGGAGGCAATGTCCCGCGAGGCATGCCGCAGGGTCGAGGAGCACTACGAAAAATTGTTGGAATTGCATGGTCGGCCAAAACGTGGTCGATAACGCCGGCATCCACATTCCAGGAGATGCTTAGGCGGAAGCGCGAGGCGGCCGAGCGTGGAATATCGCTCAAGGATCACTGGGTTGATTTTCTAAGACCTTGTTGACCGTCCTCGAGAGGGACACGGCGAAATCTAGGGATGAGACGTCGAGGTCGGGAATCATCCTTCTCGTCACCCACCTAATCGCAAAGATTGGGAACGCTATCGTCGATCCCGGTCTGCCTGCCACACGGGCCAAGCACGCGAAGAGCCCCGCGGCATTCCTCGCCTATACGAGCGTATGATTTCCGCCAGCGCATGACCGTGCAACTTACGGCCAAGCCTCAGAAGCTGCCTAGTTGTCTTCCTGTTTTTGAGACAACGCCTAGTTCGGGAAAGTCCAAATGGAAGTCAAGCTGTCGCAAATCCAACCGTACCTTCTCAGCGCACTTCGGATCGCCTTGGGGCTAGTTATCCTCTCCTTCGGGATCGGAAAGATTTTCCACTTTCATCCCGGACCGTTCTCTCCTCCGCCGGGATCACTTGACTGGATTGCGGGAGTAATCGAGTTGACCGCGGGAGGACTCTTTCTTGTAGGGCTACTCACGCGGATCTCCGCGTTCCTTCTCAGTGGCCAAATGGCATTCGCGTATCTTCTGGTCCACCTGCCAGTCAGTTTTTACCCAACGGAAAACGACGGATATGCGGCAGCGGTTTTCTCGTTCGTGTTCCTTTACTTCGTCGCGGCCGGTCCCGGACCGCTCAGCATCGACAAACTGACGCGTCCTGCCTTACGAAAAAGCATGTAACCCAGTGGCATCGCAAAGACGCCGATTGACTTCGGCGTCTTGTTGTCGATGCGGATTCGCCCTCAGACGATTGCGGCGAGCGCCTTGACTTCCTCCGGAGACCTATGCGGAAAGGCCACGCCGAGCTTCCACGGGAACATCAGATGAATCCACTGATGGAGCTTGATTATATAGGTGTGCATAGACCCCGTCAGATCGCGATACTCTTCCTTGGTGGTCACCAAGCCGAGCGCCTGGTTATACTTCTCGCCCAACTCGTGCATCCCCGTGAGACCGAGGTCTTCCATGAACTCGAAGATGTGGAACGTCCCGAACAGGAACTCCCGCGTGATGGTCACCATCTGCTCCAGGCCGATGTTGTCGTGCAACGACGTTTTCTGAAAGCGGAAGACGATGTCCTGGCTCACGATCATAAGGTAGGCCTCCAGGTGGACCAGGACGCTGAACACCTGCTTGCCTGAACCAGCGCCGCTGTCGATGACGCCGGCTACGACCTTGCGGAGTTCTGGTGGCTCATCGAGCCAAATGCGGTCAATATTGCTTTCGATTTCGGCGATGACGGCGCGCCAATCAGTCACTTCGACGTTCTTCATCTTACCACTCCTGGATATTGACTTCGACGATATGGCGCACCGGATTGGCGACGGTGTCACTCCAAACGCGGCTGCCGAGTTCGCGAAGCGCGTCGAGATCTTCCGGGATAACCTCGGCGAACTGATTGACTGTCGCGCTTTCGGTGATCTCGCCGTAGCAGAGATTGATCTTCTGGCTCGGCTGATAGAAGAACACCGAACCGAACACACGTGGCACCATGACGCCCGGTCCGTCGTAGCGGATTCGTGTTACCGCTCCGACCGTCTGTCCCGATACGACGACGTGCGAAAACAAGGCTTTAGTCGGAAACGCTGCCTTCAGCGTTTCAATGATCCTCGGGTTGCTCTCGAGCCAGCGGGCTTTAACCGCGAAGTCGTATCGAGGCATGTGAAAGCTTATTCCATTGCCGTTGGGCATGGGTTCTCCTTTGCTGTGGTGGATGTGGTTTGGGTAGGCGGGAGGGGCTACATGGCCTTGAACTGCTTCACGCCCATCGCCCGGCTAACGAGCAATATGAAAGGGACGGCTATCAGAAACATGATGATCCCGTACGCGGCAGCCAACGAGTCGTACTCGTTTGCCATGTAGGTAAACAGCTTCGTCGCGAACAGTTGGTTGTTCGTGCTCCCGAGGAAGGTGCTTATCGAGGCGTCGTTGAAGACAGCGACAATCGCCATGACGGCCGCGACTACGGTGCCCCGACTTACGGCCCGCATCGTCGTTTCCATGAAAGCTCTGGTGCGGGTCATTCCAAAAACCCTTGCAGCGTTCTCGACGTCGGTGTTGACGTGTTGGAGCGAGCCCACAAAAGCTCGGTACATCAAGGGGAAAGCTACGGTCAGGTAGGCAATAAAGAGGATCGTCAGCGATCCGAGCAGTCCGGTAGAGGCAGCCATCACCAGCATCGCGAAAGCCATGACGCTGTGCGGAATGAAGATCGGCAAGACAGCGAGGAAATTCACAGGCTTCAGCCACCTGGCCTTGCCTCGCGTCACGGCAACAGCCAACAGCATGGCAAGGACGCCGGAGACCGCCATCACGGTCACGCTGATGAACACCGAGCGGAGTGCCGCCATCAAGTAGTCGGTACGTGACAGTGCCTCGCTAAACCACTGGGTGCTGAAGCCCGTGATCGGATAAGGCACGACGTTCTCGTTGACGGATGCCAGCGCCAGGAGGACCACAGGGAGGCAGATGAGAACGATGATGAAATAGGTGACGATGCGGCTTGCGATCTTCTCCATATTGGCACCCTCCTAAACGATGTTTCTGCGAGCCATCCAGTACTGGATGGTCAGGATGATGCCGCCGCTGATGAGAAGCAGTATAACGGAAAGGCTGGCGGCCAGTGGCCAGTTCGCTCCCGATACACCCGAGGAAGACTGGAAGATCTGCGTGGAAATCATGTTGACCTTCCCGCGACCGAGAAGCATCGGAACTTCAAAAGCCGCGATGCTCGGCGGCAGCGTGAAGACGATGCAGGTCATGATGCCGGGCATCGACAGCGGTAAATGGACGTGACGGAGACGTTGCCACCTGTTGGCACCGAAGCAGGCCGCTGCCTCGTTGTAGTAGTGGGGAATCTGCTCGAACTGCGAAAGCAGTACGAGGATCGTGATGGGCAGCGCCGTATAGACCAGACCGATGACTACCGCCAACTCGGTACCCATGAAGATCATCGGACTATCAGCGAGACCAGAAGCCTGTAGCAACTCGTTCAGCGGGCCTGCGGGAGCGAGTATGATCGATAGAGCGAATATCTTCACGATAAAGCTGACCATGTAGACCGACAGGATGATCGATACAATCATGTCCTTGCGGCGCTCATTACGAGAAATGTGAGAGGCGGTCAGGAAGCCAAGGGCAATGCATATAGCCGTCGAGACAACACCGAGATAAATGCTTCGCCATATGGACCGGTACGCAAACGGGGTATTGAAGACAGACAGATAATTCGTCACCGTCGGAGGAAGTCCGTAAAGGAATCTCGGATTTGTCGATGAAAGACTGACGAATATCACCCAGATTACGCTCACGCAGAAGAGCGCGACGAGCGGCAGTACTGGTACGGCCAACAGAGAAGCTTTGTTTTTCACCTGACAGTTCCTCGTGATACGGAGCGCAACACTCTGATGTCCCGGTATTCGACGGACGCCCGAACCTTGTCCCCCAACCCTACCCGCAGGTCCTCGTTGGCGCGGGTCGTACAGAGGGCAGTCAAGTTGAACTCCGGTATTTCCAGCGCGATCCTGTACTGGTCACCGCGGTAGACCACCGAGACAACTTCGGCGTCCAAGGGCATGGAATTCTCCGACTGCGCACCATTAAGCGTGACATCCTCGGGCCTGATCAAAAGGCTGTCCCCGCCGGAGAGAGAATTCGGTGGCAAGTTCGTGGACAGGAGAGTGGCGAAGCCGTCGGAAAAGTTCGAGATCGGCCACACGTTTGCTTCGCCGAGCGTTTTTGCAGTCACAGCGAACTGGGGCTGGCGATAGAGCCGACCTGGCGTATCAATTTCGATGATAGAGCCGCCGTCCATGACGGCGATCCTGTTCGACATCGACAGGGCTTCCGCACGGTCGTGGGTCACGTACAGAACCGATAGCTTGAGCTTGCGCTGGAGGTTCATCAGCTCGACGCACATGCTCTCGCGGAGCTGAGCATCCAGATTTGACAGCGGTTCATCCAGCAGCATCACATCCGGCTCTGTCACGATGGCGCGAGCCAGCCCAACGCGCTGCTGCTGCCCCCCGCTCAGTTCCTTTGGATGCTTGTATTTGAAGTCCTGAAGACCGATGAGATCGAGGACGGCCTCGACCCTCGTCTTGAGCTCGGCCGGCGGCACTTCGCGCTTCATCTTCAGGCCGAAGCCCACATTGTCGAACACGTTCAAATGCGGAAACAAAGCATAGTTTTGAAACACCATCGAGATGTTCCGTTTCTCAGGCCCAATCCGGGTAACATCTGTCCCGTTGATGGATATCGACCCGGAAGACACGTTGAGTAGCCCTGCCAAAAGCTTGAGGGTCGTCGTCTTGCCGCAGCCGCTCTGTCCCAGAAGGGAGACAAACTCACCCTTGCCGATCTGCAGGTCGAGGTGGTCAATCCCGCCGCGCCCGCTCCCGTCGTATTTGAAGGATACGTCCTTCAGTTCCACCTGTAAGTCAGACATGCATTCCTCATCAAACTGTCGCGCGTCCGCTAACCGCGCGAACGCGCGGTCGACTTCTCAGTTTTCGACAGAGGCTAGAAATGCCTGCCCGAGGTCGGCTGCGAGAGGGGTTATCTTCTCCCACGGCAGCTGCATGATCTTTGCGACGTTTTCCTCGCCTTGCACGACCTGCGTCTCTACGCTGGCGTCGACCTTGGTCTTGGAATTGACAGGACTGTAGTAGCCGCACTCCGCGAAGGACTTTTGAAAATCCTCATCCAACATGGCGTCGATCAGCTTGTGCGCCCAGTAGCTGTTCTTTGTCTTGGTCACCCCAGCTTCGGTAGTGATGAGATACGCCCCCTCCTTGGGAGCCGCCCATTTGATGTTCAGCTTGTAGCGTTTCGCCATTGCAATGGCGACGTTCTGCGGCCCGACGGTCAGAGAACTGCGCGGATCGTCCACAAACGAAGACTGCATAGCGCCGGACGACGGCAGTACTGTTCCGAGCTTAGGCTTGAGCTTATCCCGCACCAGTTCGAGTGTCTTATCATAGTCAGTCAGTTTGGTCGGCCAATCGCCGTTTGCGGCCTTCGCCATAATGGCGAGCCAGGCGACAGTGTTTTGGCTGTCTGGCATTCGGACGTTTACGATGCCAGGCGTGCCTTCAGAGGCAAGATCAAACCATGAAGTGGGCGGTGCCTTCCAGAGGTCGCCGTTATACACCAGGCCAGTGGGGTTATAGGTAAAGACGACCGAATACCGGTCATTTCCGTCCACGCCGATGTTGGCCAATGGTTTGTAAATGTCCGGAAGGTTCGTCAGAGCGGCGGCATCGATGCTGGAAAGAATACCATAATCGTGCGCAGCCTTCATATCAGACTGCCCTGCCACGAAGACGTCTATCTCCGGGCTGTCCCCCTCCGCCTGAAGCTTCGCAAGAGGAGGCTGCGTCGTCACGAGATTGAGGGTGATCCCGGTAGAGCTTTCGAAAGCCGGTACCAGTGTTTTCTTGATGCAGGACTCGAAGAGACCCGAAAATACGTTCATTGTCAGGGCATTAGGCTTGGACGGTTCTTGTGCCGAAGCTTGGGACACGGTGGCAGTAGCCAACATCAACGCCCACAACGGCGCTGTCGACTTCGT
Organism: Rhizobium sp. CB2179; assembly: GCF_057653455.1. Classification (NCBI taxonomy): domain Bacteria; kingdom Pseudomonadati; phylum Pseudomonadota; class Alphaproteobacteria; order Hyphomicrobiales; family Rhizobiaceae; genus Rhizobium; species Rhizobium sp. CB2179. The sequence goes on from NZ_CM172781.1 coordinate 2,849,763, forward strand.
TATCGAATGAGACTTGTGACCCAGGTTTTTCGACGTACCAGTGGCTTGTACAGACATTTCGTTCACCTCAGTTTTATTGTTATGAGGGCAGCTTAGTAAGCAATGAAGGGCTTGGCCAATTCAGATTTCTGCCTATCCTATGCCAAACGGGAATGTGTCGGATCGACAGTCGCGCAGCCGCGAACATCCCCGATGAGGGACTAGGCACCAGCCGTATTCGAGCTGCTGTCTACGACGCGACCAGCCACATCAGCCGGGCAAGGTACCGGGAGCTTGGAGGCGGCGCAGCCACGTGGAAGCCACGGCCTCGATGGCCTGCAGGAATTCCGTAACAAGATAAGAATTGCGCAGCGTCGAGCTGGATATCACCCGGTAGTCCCAATATATTTCGGGGGAAAAGCGGGTCCACGCGATGGGCGAATGCGCATCGATCAGCGCGAAAGGATGAACGACAGAAATGCCGACCCCGACACCGACCAACTCTACCAAGGTTGGAGTGGTCGTGACGATAGCGCGAGGATAAACCTTCACACCAACCTCGCGGAGAAGCCGATCGACGCGGGACTGCATAGGGCTGTCGCTTTCGAAGCCTACGTAATCGTGATTGAGAAGGTCTCCGGGTTCAACGACCTCCCGCCCTGCAAGCGGATGACCGGCAGGCATGATACAAATCATGGCAGCCTTCGCGATGTTAACGCCGCCGCCGGAGATGAGGTCGTGGACAATCGCGAGATCTAGCCGGCCGGAGCTAACCCAGTTCTTGAGGATTTCGGAATCCTTGACGACGACGTTCAGGTCGAAGTCTTGGTGTTCCCGCGCGATGTAGGCGAAAACGTCCGCGAAAAAACGTGACCCCAGCAGAGGCGGCATTCCAATCCTGATGGTCCGTCTGGATGTGCGGGAGACGGACTCCATGAGCCGATAAATACTGTTGGCCTGATCGAAAAGGGCATGAACGTCCTCGTACATGATGATCGCAGTCGCGGTGGGCGATATTCCTCGCCCGTCGCGGACAAACAACTCAGCTCCGACAGAAGCTTCGAGCGTCTGGATGTACTTGCTGACGGAGGGCTGGGACAAATTGAGCAGGCGCGCAGCGCCGGTCATCGACCCTGTTTTCATGACAGCGTGGAATACTTCGATCAGGTAAAGGTTCCTGAATTTCACCTAGCCTCCACGCTCTGCTTCAACATAGAAACAGCTTTTCGTCGCTTTAGGGGCGAACGTATTTCTGAACGTCGGTTGCCAACCTGACTTCAATAGCGTGAGATTACAATGCCTAGAGAGCACAGGTCCGTCGGTTTGTTTCAGTGGCGTGTGCCGATGCGACCGGCAGGCGATCATTGACGGATCGCCACCTATACGCGGGGATGATCGACAGCGAACACGTGTCGGCCTATCCAATTTCAAGCATTCCAGTCCTGCCCGGAGAAATTCATGACTTTGCTTCAGAACAAACGAATACTCGTCGTCGGTGGCAGCTCCGGAATCGGGTTAGCGGTGGCCGAACAGGCAATTTCTTCGGGCGCGTTGGTGACAATAGCGTCTCGATCGGCTGCCAAACTTTCTGACGCAGCGGGCTTGCTAAGCGGACGCGTCGAAACAGCTGTCCTGGACACGGGCGACGAAAAAGAGGTGGAGGATTTCTTCGCGTCCGGAATAACGTGGGATCACGTCGTTGTTTCGGCCGCCCAGACAGCCAGCGGGCCTGTGAGGAAGTTGCCATTGCAGGACGCCAAACAGGCTATGGAGAGCAAATTCTGGGGTGCCTATAGGATCGCGAGAGCGGCCCCCATCAACGAGACAGGCTCTCTGACCTTTATCTCAGGTTATCTCGGCGAGCGTCCTAACGCCAACTCGGTCCTGCAGGGCGCTATCAACGCCGCGCTGGATTCCTTGGCGAGGGGCCTTGCTCTCGAGCTGTCGCCCGTTCGCGTCAACACGGTCTCACCCGGTCTCATCGACACGCCGTTGTGGTCAAAGCTGGATGAAGGCAGCCGGAAGGCATTGTTCGATCGCGCTGCAGCAAACCTACCCGCGAAGGTCGTTGGCCAGCCTTCAGATGTCGCCAACGCGGTTCTATACCTGATGCAAACGCCATTCGCGACGGGATCTACCGTCCGTGTAGACGGTGGAGGCGTGATCGCCTGATTCAGTTTGAGGGATTCAAACTGTTTCGGAGCACGTGCAACTACGCTGTTGACCGATAGCTGTGTTCGATGACCTCCTACCGCACCGCGTTCTTAACGCGGCTCGCTCGTGGCCGCTTTGCGCCATCATTTCGGGCGTAAAAACGACTGCAGCCAGATCCCAAAGATGGCCATCCAAGCGATCGAGGCAGGCGGCTAGTTCGCGCCAGAAGCTGACAATGGGTGCTTTGCTTGATTATGGGCGCGTTCCGCACGTGGGCGACGAGCGCGGCGATTTTACTAGCCTCCAAGTGAGGCGTTATTGACTCTTTAATACAAATCGCTTCACGTCGGGAAGTATCGCTCTAACTCATGAAATGTGTCCTGATGACAAACCCAAATCTAACTGTGTTTGTGGAAGGCCCTGCAGACAATTTAATGGTGCAAACACTGGTCAATGCCTTAGGGCTGCATCAGAAAGCCCAGATCAACGTTAGACTGATGGGTGGCAAGAGAAACATAGCAACCCATATCCGCGACTTGAAAAACGACCATCTACATAAGTTCGCTGCTCTCGTCGACGCCGATGAGGGGAGCGTCGCAGATTCACGGGAGTTGGCGCGTCAGCAATTAGGGCGTCCATCAATCGATGTATTTTGTGCCGTTCCAACAGTCGAAGCATGGATATTCGCCGATCCGGAATTTGCAAAGAGCGCGGCTCGTAGTGCCCATGCGAAAGAAATGATTGATCGCGCGCCGCTACCCGAAACAATCCCGTACCCAAAGCAGTTCGCGATGAACGTATTTGGATCAACAAGTAAATTTCCAGTGGTTGGGAATTTCGATGTACATCTTGCTGCTGCTCGCTCGCCTTCTTTGCGGGCTTTTGTTGAGGGAATCGCCAAATTGGTAGGTGCAGACCTTGACTTCAAATTACCCGTTGGCAAGCTCTCGGATACCCGTGATGTAGTCTCCACACTGTTGCGAGAACTGCCTGAAGCGAAAGTCGTTTGGAAGACGATGACAGGTGCACGGTTTAGCGCTGGCGAGTTGGCTAGAGCAATTGCAGAGGGAACGCCTCTTGGAAATCAATACGCCACGGAGCTACTGAGAGTTGCCCGCGATCTAGTCGCTCGGCAGGCGAACAAATGACGATCTTTTTTGTTTCCTCGACGGACCCTGCGACGCGGGCTAATCACGCAATTGCATTGCAAATGGTGGAGCAAAGTGATGTCAACCTCTTTGCGGAAAATGCGACGCGAGAACGTTTACATACTGAGTTTCAAACCGATCCGCCACAAAACCTCGTCTTTGCGATGAGCCACGGTTCGCCAAATGCGCTTTGGGATTCAAACGAAGAAGAAGCATTAGCTGCTCACGACGCGGCTAATCTGCAGGGATATAAGATTTTCTGCTGGGCATGCCACACAGCTAAAGAGCTAGGACAATCCTTTGCTGCGCAAGGTTCCACGTGGTGGGGATATGACTGCGCAATTACCGCTCCCGATGCGCGACCGCCGTATTTGATTGTTTTCCGGGATATACTGCTCAGTTTGAAGCAAAGATTTCCAGCGGGCGTGGATGCTGCCTCAGTCGCCGTTGTCTTCGCAACGATTAAAGCTGAATGCGATGATGCAGAAATACGATTGGAGGAAGCTGGGGCGTCTGATGATGACGACGCGATGTCTATTTATTCATGCTGCAATCAGATTTGGCAGCATCTTTGCGTTTGGTTGGCTGGGCAAGGCCACCCGATTTTTCACCCAGACGCCCCGCGTTCTTCAATCTTCGGGTAGTTCGCAACGCACGCTTTCTGGATATATGCATCCGTCTACCGTTTTGCTTTGACCGCTTTGGGCGGTGGGTTCACCTGATCGCCACAACAATTTTGGTCGTGCTTCGACCTGATTTCAGCCGTCTACCATCCCAAAAATATTTCCCCTATCATTGCCGCTGTGCAGGGATTTCTCAAAGAGGCCGCCAGGCTGAGAACAGCTTCAGACCGAGCGGTAAAAGACAGTGTTTTTCCCAGCGGAATAACAGCGACCTATATTCATCCGCCGACCTACATCCGTTACATTTGCTTGAGAATTTCGACCATGATCGACGTCCATCAATCTCATTTAGGTTCTCATGGAAAATATCTCGTTCGACTTTGCCGACATACGCAAACGCTTACTGAGCAAAGCAGTGTGGGTTCCACTCCGCGCATCTGAGATAGTTTCTGACGGCGAGCCTGGACGTGCTGGTTGGAAGGAAGAGTTTTTTGGCCTTGGTAGTGTGGCAATCCCCGTCGCCAAGAGGGGGCAAGCTGAAAAAATTGGCTGGCAAGAACTTAGCAACTCTCAAGGCGTGTGGGCTTCAGAGAAATTATACAAGCCTGCCGATGTTTTTCAGCGTCATGAAGGTGAAGACCTCGGTGTCTCGCTGGTGCTTACGCAGGATTTTGAAACTGACGATCAAGGGGTGTGGCATCTGAATCAGGATGTCGTTCTCGCGCTCGGCCTCGTTCGAGATGGCGATCTGTGGCTGCGTCCAAGCGAGGATTATCAAGAAGTCGCTCGGCTACGGCGGCGGCACGATGGTCGCCCAAACCTTCTCGAAATGAAAAATGAGTTTTTGAGGGACTACCTTTGTGCACGCCAGATGTTGTTGCGCACCGCAATGTTTCGGAGCCGTAGTGTCATAGTCAAAGACTTAAAAGAAGTGGGCTCTCCTGTCGAGAAGAAGGAGCAGACCGAGCTAGACGAGTATGAGCTTAGGCACCTTCCTCAGATTGAAGGAGGATTTGGGGGCGACGGAGCATACTCCGTGTTCAGGATCGGACGCACTGATGTGGACCCGGACGAAGATGTCCCTACGCCGGGACCTGGGACCGATCAAAACACTGAATCTATAAGCTGGAGCGCCCGGCACACTGGACAGCAGGTTATCTGCGTAATGGCCGAGCTATGGCGCACGGAAAATATTGAGCCTGCCGAGGCAAGCATCCGCATCCGTGGCGATCATGTACCGAGCGGAATTGCCTACATAACAGATGCCTCTGGCGCGACAACCTCTAGCGAAGACTTGAACGACGAAGAAAAAATGCGATGGCTTTGGTTTAGGCCTGAGGTAATCCCCAACATCATGAAGCGCCGTGGAGGCTCACTTCGCTGGTATACGCGGATGACCGGTGGGATAGGGTTCACTGTTAGCAATTTGACGCATTTTGGCGTCAATAAAGTCGACTTAATCAACGTATATGCCTACGACATCGCAAAGTTACCTGTGTGGCAGCAGCGCATTTGGGCTGGGTACAACGTTGCGCCTGAAGGCGGCGTGTCTGACGAACTGGTATCAGCACAAGCAAGAGCTATTGTGGCTGAGACCACAGGGCCAGAGGCACAATTGTCGAAGATGCTGCCGAGCTTAGATAACCTCTTCAAAAAGGCCATCGGCTCACCCCTCTTTAGATCGCATGCGGAAAGTGATGACCTGCTTGCAACTATCCATCGTTTCCGGGGGCTTGAGCATGGCGGCGTGCTATCTTTGGCAAAGGACATCGTGCGGCTTTTGGCCGATCGCATGGACGTTGGCGCATTACAGGCGGCGGCCCCGCCACCCAAAGGGGTGACGTGGGGATCGCTGAAGTCACTTGAGAAGTATTTGGGAACGATCATCACTCAAGATGATGCCCGGAAGTTGATGGGCCCGCTTTTGGGGGCCTACAACCTGCGTATAGCCGATGCCCACCTTTCCTCAAAAGAGCTCACGGATGCATTTCGATTAGCTCAGGTCGATCCCGATGCTTCGCGTTTGGAACAGGGCATGCAGTTGCTTTCGTCGGTTTGCGGGACCATCGATCAGATCGGCAAAATTATGACTGAAGTCGAAGAAAACAAGCACCAGACGACTTAGCTGAATAAAATGGCGGGTGAATAGCAACGGTGCCCGCTGAGCGGTTGATGAGCGTCGATCGTGGCTAATTTTGGTATCAGCCGGCAAGACTGGACAGGCAGCAATCCACCCAGATTGGGCATGCGGTGATCGATCCTGAATGTCCGAGGGGGTTCTCAAGCCTTGTGTCGGTTGCGGCCCGAAGCATTGGCTGATCAGTCCACCTCATAAATCGCCGCATTGTCCTGTACGTCGCGCAGCCCCTTGTAGGACGCATGGCGCAACTTGCCGTCATCAGTCCACGCCCGATATTCGATCTCGGCGATCAGCGTCGGCTGTATCCAGACAACATTTTTACGAGCGCCGGTATATGGCAGCGGTGGCGTTTTGAGAGTGATCTTGTCCATCATGATCCATAGCTGCAAGACATCTCGTTCTTTAAAGCCTGTCCCTACCGACCCGACATAAACTAAATAATCGCCTTTGCGGGCGGCGAGCAGCAGCGAGCCGATCTTACCACGTGCCGCCGTCGACTTTTCGTAGCCCACAACAACAAAACTGTCGCTCTGGACGCATTTGATCTTCAGCCAGTCCCCGAAGCGGCCAGACCGATAGGGCGAGTCACGGCGCTTCGCGATGATGCCTTCGAGCCCATGCTCGCAGGCGCTCACTAGCAACTGATCACCATCCGCCTCGATCTCCTCCGAAAGCCGGATATCGCCCTGCCCTTCGGCCGGTACCAGATCCTTGAGCAGATGCCGGCGCATGTCGAGTTCGGAGTTTCTGAGATCATGGCCGTCGAAATAGAGCAGATCGAATGCCATGAAGATGGCGTCGCTTGACATCTTCTTGCCGCCACGGCCGCCAAGCGATTGTTGCAGCAGACCGAAATTCGACCGGCCCTGCTCGTCGAGAACCACCGCTTCACCGTCGAGGATTGCCGTACCAACAGGCAGCCACAACGCCGCCTGTTGGATCGCGGGGAAACGATGCGTCCAGTCATGGCCACCGCGTGTCAGGATGCGAATGCCCGTCGGCTCGACATGAACCGAGAGGCGATAGCCATCCCATTTTACTTCGAAAGCCCATTGCGGGCCTTTAGGGGGGTTCGGCTTCAGGAGAGCAAGGCAAGGACTGATGCGATTCGGCATAGGGTCGAGGAGAAGGTTCGGCTGCGTGGGGTCGCGCGGCCTGCGTGGCCTGGATCGAACCGGTTTGTCTGCGTCCCGCAGGAGCGGCTTTGCTTTCGGCGGCTTGGTCATACCGCTATCCCATCAGCAACGTGTAAAAAAACAATTGCCCAATTCTGGTTATTGACTTCGGCCAGGCGAGAACACAGGAGCTATAAACTGAGCTAAAGAGCCTGATGAGTGACGCTCCGATAAATTCCCTTCACCCCGGCCTCCTGCTGAGATTGTACTAGCCTTTGTGGCTCAAGTGGCCGCTTGCAGATTGTGCGAAACCTGTGCCGCCTGACGGATCGAGGCTCGCTCAATATCGATGTTCGACACCTTGTGTGACCTCCAACAAACACCCGCCTTCCGAGCTCTGTCTTCTCCGTCTTCACAGCGTGCAAAATATCCGGTGAATAATCCCTACGTTGTGCTTGAAAGACCTTTACTCACCTTGACGATACGTTTTCCCGATCCCAGTCTTTTCAGACACGGGCGAGGGAATCATGTGGGCGGATAGCGAAAGCAAAATAGATTACCTGAACTATTCTGAAGTCTCGGAGATGATTTGCGACTTGGTCTCCGACGACGCCATGTTGCCTATTTCGATTGGGGTCTATGGCACCTGGGGCGTAGGGAAGTCGAGCATCCTCCAGTTGATCGGGACGCAGCTTGAGGCGGACGGTCGTAACCTCGTCGTCTCTTTCGACGCATGGCTATATCAAGACTTCGAAGAGGCGAAATCCGCCCTCATGACGGTCATCGCCAAATCAATCTACGAAGCCGCACCGGAGTCGTTGAAGGAAAAAGCGGCGGGTTTCTACCGCCGTGTGAACAAGCTCAAGGTCCTGGGAATGGCTGCCGACGTTGGCGCATTGCTTGCCGGCGTGCCGACACTTGGAATGTTCTCCAAGGCCGCGGGTTCCGCCGAAGATATGTGGGAAGGGACGGCCGACGAGGACGACGTCACGGCCGTGAAGGATGCCGCTACGGAAGCTGGCAAGAAGGCATCCGGCCTTCTCAAGCCCAAAGAGAAGCGTAACGCTCCAGAGGAGATCGTTGCTTTTCGCAAAGAATTCAGCGAGCTGCTGACGAAGCTCGAGCGACGTCTTGTGGTATTCGTCGACAACCTCGATCGCTGCCTTCCGCCGAATGCGATCGCGACGCTTGAAGCGATGCGTCTCTTCCTGTTCATGCCGAACACGGCGTTTATCGTCGCGGCGGACGAGGACATGATCCGTCTTGCAGTCGAGAAGCATTTTAAAGACCCCGGTAGCCAGCATATCACCGACTACCTCGACAAGCTCATCCAAATCCCTCTGCGTGTTCCGAAGCTGGGACTGCAGGAGGTCCGGGCTTATCTGTTCATGCTGGCTGCGGCGAAATCGGACGTCCCTGCCGACAAGGTTGAAGCTCTAAGGGCGTTTCTTGTCCAGAAGCTTCGCCGCAGTTGGTCTGACGAGCCGCCATTCGATGTCAATCAGGCGGCCGGCGAACTGGGCATCGCAACGAGCCACGGACTTCGAGGGACGCTGGAGACGATGGACAGGTTGGCGGGACTACTCGCGCATTCGAAACAGGTGAACGGCAATCCCCGTATCGTGAAACGGCTCCTTAACGTCGTTCGAATGCGAGCCTCGGTCGCGAGCCGTCGCGGAATGGCTCTGGATGAATCCATTATCGCGAAACTGGCTCTCTTCGAAAGATGCACCGACGAGAGCGCCATTCGCGCGTTGAACGCCCTGATCAGCGCCGCTCCGGGCGGAAAGGCTTCGACATTCGTTGAACTCGAAGCCCTTGCCGATGCGGTGACGCCGGACAAGCTGCCGAAGGACTGGCAGAAGTATTCAGACTTCGTGTCGGATTGGCTCAAACTTCACCCGCCCCTTGGCGGCATAGACCTTCGTCCGGCGGTCTACCTCTCCAAGGAGACCATGCCCGTCAAGATATCTCCGCACCGCATGAGCGCGAAGACTTTGAGGGCGATCGAAGTCCTTCTGAAAACGGCGACAGTAAAGTCCGCGGCCTCGAAAACAGCGATCGAGGAAATCGAGGCATCCGGGATCGGCGAAGCGATGGACGAGATGATCGCGACTATGAAGCGAGACCCTGATTGGACTCGAATCCGCAGTGACTTCCGCGGTGCCTATCTGCTCGCCAAGCACGACTCGCTCGCTCATGAGAAACTGGTCGGCTTCATCCGCACTCTCCCCGGCAGACGCCCAAGATGGATGGTTGCAATGATGAAGGACGACACCACCGAGACCTCGGGGAGCGGTAGCTGATGGGAACTTCGGCATCTTCGAAAGGGTCTGGTTCGAACCAGCCTATGGTCCCGCCTTGGGCGGATGATCAGCCAGGCGCACCGATTCCGGACGCGCCCCCAAAGCGTTTCCAGGCCTTCAGGACGTCGTTCGGCAAATACCTCAAGAGCGGAGACAGCGGCGACCTCCGAAGATCGCTTGGCCATTACGCCAGGACATCGACCGGCGGGAGCGGCGTCGGCCCGAGGCGCTTCGGCTCCGTGTATACGACGGGAGGCCAGCTCTACGACGTCCTCAATTCACTTGGCGGCGACGGTGTCACGGCGGCAGCACAAGGCCTGTCGCCAGCATCGCTTGCCGGGCAGCCCCTCGACGTCGTGTGCCAGCGGCTCGCGGAGGCGCTTGCGCCCGAGAACGGCGACAGCGACAGGATTCGCGCGGCGATCGACGAGGCGATGCTGGAAGTCCTTGGCCAAGGCGACTTCGATCCCGACGAACTGGACGCCGAGACCATAAATCGCATTCTTGGCGAATATCTCTCGCAGTCAATCTTCCAAGAGATCGTCGAGGAGGTGGGTGGATCATGGGCAAGCGCCCCTGACGAACAGAGGACACCTGAAGCGGAGGCGGAGTTGCTCGAAGTCATCCGTGTCGTTGTGGACGAGAACCTGGGAAACCGACTGGGAGACGCCAACAATATGACGCAAGCGGATGTCCACCGCTTCATGCGCGAGGCCGTCACCGAAGTCTGGCGGGAATGGGAGAGCTACGATGACTAAACTGGTCTTCCACGTGGACGACTCGCAGATACCCTCGACTGACACAAAAGGCACGACGCACGTCTATCTCTATGGCAAGCGCCCGGTACGTTTGGGAACCGGTTCGATAGGCGGGAGTCTGGAAGTGGCCGTCGCAAGGCTCGCCATCGCCGTCGACATCAAGGCATTCGATTTCCTGTCCATCGCGCTCGCCGTCATCGCGGCGGATACCTTCGTCAGCCGCGAAACCTTTTCCGCGAACGGTTGGACGCGTGAATTCACTCTGGAAATCCCCCTCGCGCGCCCCGCAGTCTGGCAGGATGTGGCGAGCGATCTTGAACACGCCCTGAACTTTCTCAGCGGCGATCAATGGACCCTGTCGTTTAGGAATGGCGGGATAGATCCGCCCTCCAAGAAGGAGATTGCAAGGCTTAGAAAACACGTCGCGATCGGATCGGCTGATTGCACAAGCCTGTTTTCGGGCGGGCTAGACAGCCTCATCGGCGCTCGGCGTCTAGCCGACGAAGGGCGGATTCCCCTGTTGGTCAGCCACTCCTACAGGGGTGATCAAAGCTACCAGGACTATCTCGCACCGCGTCTTGGGAAGGCGCTCCCTCGATTCGCTGCGAACGCCAATCCCGTGTTCGGAGGTGAGAATATGAACGACACCACCATGCGGACGCGAAGCCTTGGTTTTCTGGCCTATGGCGTGGTTTCCGCGAGTGCCGTTCTGGCGAAAAAACCATCTGTCGGGGTCGTTGATCTATTTGTTCCCGAAAACGGCTTCATCGCCCTCAACGCGCCGCTTACGCGCCGTCGTGTCGGTTCTCACAGCACGCGCACGACCCACCCGAGCTTCCTCTCGCAAATCCAAGCCATCCTAGACAAGGTTGGCCTCCCCGTCCGACTGCAAAACCGATACCGGCATATGACCAAGGGCGAGATGCTCTGCGAGATCCTCCCGAACGACGACGTCGCTCATGCCGCCGTCAATACGGTTTCATGCGGAAAGTGGAAGCGCAAGAGCAAGCAGTGTGGGCATTGCATCCCTTGCCTGATCAGGCGGGCGGCCTTCGCGAAAGCCGGAATCGTAGACAGCACGTCCTACCAGTTTCCCGACTTGGGAAAACTATGGGATCGACCTGACATGCGCGATGACGTGATGGCCATGCTCGTGGCGACGGGTCGCGATGAACGCGGTCTCAGACAGCGCGCTGTCGCGAGTGGACCCTTGCCGCTAGATCCGGTAGAACGCGAGAATTGGTTCGGCGTCCACAAACGAGGACTGGAGGAGGTCGCGGCCTATCTCAAAACCCAAGGGTTCAGGACGTGATCGATTTCCATTGCCATGTGGACCTGTTTCCTTCGCCCGAGCGCGCAGTCGACGAGATTGATCGTGCCGACATATACGTGCTTTCCGTGACAAACACGCCCAAAGCGTTCCCAAGGACTGCGCAACTTTCGAAGGGGCGTAAGCGGATTAGAACGGCTCTCGGACTTCATCCGCAACTCGTCTCCGAACGCCATGGTGAGGTCGGCCTCTTCCGACGGCTGCTGAGCGAGACACGGTATGTCGGTGAGGTCGGGCTCGACGGCGGCGACGAGCATGCGCATAACCTCGATCTCCAGAAGGACGTATTCGACGAAATCCTTGCCGCCTGCGCCAAGGTCGGGGGGCGCGTGATGTCCATCCACAGCAGGCATGCGAGCGGGGAAGTGCTCGAAGCCTTGGAAAGGCGACGTGATGCGGGCGTGGCCATCCTTCACTGGTTCTCAGGGCCTTTGACACATGCCGACAAAGCCGTCGATATCGGGGCTTGGTTCTCAGTCGGCCTCCCCATGTTGAGGGGTAAGCGAGCCGCTTCATTCATCAAGAGAATTCCACGCGACAGGCTATTGACCGAGACCGACGCACCCTTTGCCTCGACCCCCGGAGACCACTATCCGACGACCGCAGTGAAGAAGACCCTGACGGCGCTATCAGTGCTGTGGGATTGCGACGAAATAGAAACACGCAGGCAACTTCAAGCCAATCTTAGAACACTCGGCGGCAGGGCTGAGGCGTTTAAGCTCGCGACGGATTGAATTGGATCGCACTGATCGATTGCATGATTTGAAGTGGATGTAACAAAGACATCATCGGCCCGCCCACTTGTCCAAAAGCCTGTGAGTCCACCTGTTAGGGTTTTTCGAGACGGGAGCCTGACGCCCGTCACCGCAAAGCGGCTGGCAGCGCTGTCGATATTTTCGAACCCGTCCGAAGATACGGCGACACACGATGTTCAGTACCTTTGAAGCCATAGGTTGGCCGCGCGGCGCGAAAGTTTTAGCACTACGCTGCGGCAGCCAGGGTCATGAGCTTCATGCCTTAAATCGTTCTCCAAATGTCATCTAACGAATATCTGTTGGACTAGCGTCGGCGGCCCATCCTGAAAACAGAGGGGAAGGCGCTCAATCACACCAGTCATTCCGCTTTTTCGGGCTCGCCCGTGATATCCAAAGGGCACCGGTGTTGAGCTAATCACTTACGCGCACGGGTTTCGAGAGTCATTTCCTCTAGGTCGAGTTCGTGCTCTATGTCCCTTAGTACCTTCTCGTGGATCTCGCCTCTCCGAAACATTTTCAGCAGCTCCGCGCGCGCCGCCGAAACAAGCTTGCCGGCCGCCCCCAGATGTTCAAGCTCCAGCGGTCTATGTATCAAGGCCGATTTGGGATGGTCTCCGGCCCCGCACTCTTCGGCATGCAGGTTGGCGAGCCGCAAGCGCACGGCCGCTTTGGTTTTCATCAGCGTTTGTCGCTCCTCCGGATCGGCGACGCCCAAAAGCCGGGCGAGCGCTGCAAGCGTGCTTCCCTGAACCAGCACGGTCACAACGATCACCGAAAAGGCCGCGACAAGAACAAAATCACGCCCCGGCAAATCCGGGGGGTAAGCAAGCGCTGCACTGAGGGTGACAACACCACGCATGCCTGACCACCCGACGACGACAAGCTCGCGCCCTGTTATGGGCGACCGACGGCCAAGCTTCAAACGCCCCTTTAGAGTGATCAACCCGGCGCATCCCGCTATCCAGACAAACCGGGCCACGATCACCGTCGTGACGACGGCCACCAGTGGAATGACATTCCCGGAGAACGTGCTGGCATCGTCCTCGACCCCGGATACGACATCCCGGAGGGAAAGACCGATCAAGACGAACAGCAGGGACTCCATGATGAATACAGCGCTCTCCAAAAGGATTGCGCCCTCACCCGCGTGGCCGCGGAGACCGAGTCATGGTGCCCGCCCCCAACAATCAGCCCAGTCGCGACGACCGCAAGCACGCCCGATCCTCCAATGGCCTCCGCGGCGACGTAGGAGGTGGTCGACAAAAGTAGCGTCGCCGTTATCACCAGTTCCGTTTCCTTTAGAAGACGAATCGCCCTCATCCCGAGCCACCCCATGGCGGCCCCAGCCAACCCGCCGCTGACGGACAGCCAGAAGAAGGAAACGACCGCGTCGAAACTATCGAACTCGCCGGTCACCGCCGCGCTGACGGCGATCGCGAACAGCACGAGACCTGTCGCGTCGTTAACAAGGCTCTCTCCCTCCAGGAGAGTTACAAGCCGGCCCGGCAGACTGATTTTCGACAGGACCGCGGATGCGGCAACGGCGTCCGGCGGTGAAACAATCGCGCCCAGGGCAAATCCGACAGCCAACGGAAGGTCTGGCAGCATTATGTGCAGTACCGCAGCAACGGCCAATGTGGTGAAAATCACTGCACCGAAGGCCAACGACACTATACCGTTGACCTGTTTTTTGAAGTCCTCCCAGATCGTGAAGTACGAGCTACTCATCAATAGGGGTGGAAGGAAGACCACCATGATGAGATCTGGGGTTATGTCGACATCGGGGACGCCCGGAACAAATGCGAGCGCCATTCCGCCAATGATGAAAGAGGCTGCGGGAGGAAGGCCAAGCCGCCTCGCCACAAGCTCTAGCACCAGGATCGCGAGTAGAAGAAAAACGAGAAACTCGTACTGCTCCTTGAGCGTCATGCACGATCCTGGATAGCCATTTTGTTGCGGATACGCGAGCGCTTCGACCGCGCTTTGTAGAAGCGTTAGGAGGCACCCGGCGCGGAGGTGGTGGATGACAGGATGCCGATGCTTAAATCGACAGCCCGCCGTCTATGGTGATTGTGGACCCAGTTATGTATCCCGCTTCCGGCCCGGCAAGGTAAGCAACCGCCCCAGCTACTTCATCGGGTTCACCGTACCGGCCAAGCGCCGATAGCGACCTCAGCATTTCGGCGACCTCGCCTTCGGTAGGTGCCATCCCGGTATTTATAGGACCCGGCTGCACGACATTGACGGTGATCTTCCGGCTTCCGAGGTCACGAGCCCAAACGCGGGAATACGCCGCAACAGCCGCCTTGGTGGCGACGTAGTCGGAGATCCCCGGAAAAGCCCCGCGATTGTTTGCGCCTGCGGTCCCGATCGATATGATACGGCCGCCGTCGCTTAGCAAAGGCGCTGCCGAGCGCACCGCGGCTACAACACCCTTGAGATTGATATCCAGCTGGCGGTCGAACGCGGCGACGTCTGCGCTTGGATCACCAACCACGCCGGTTACGAAAACCCCAGCGGAATTGACGAGGATATCGAGTCGACCCCAAGCGGCATGAGCGGCTTTCACAAGAGCACCGACTTCCTCCATGACTGACTGATCGGCCTTGATTGCAAGACACTGTCGTCCGAGTGACCGCACCTCCTCGGCAACGCGGTTGGCGCTTTCTTCGGACGACGAGTAGCTGAAAACGACGTCTGCCCCGTCCCGGGCAAGCCTTCTTACGATCGCTGCGCCGATGCCACGCGATCCTCCCGTAACTAGCGCCACCTTACCCGCGAGAGCGTTCTGCTGCATTGTCATTAAGCCCCATGTTCAAAGTCGTCGCGAATGCGCCGATTACGTTGGCTCGAACAGTAGTGTGGCGACCGGGGCGTTGAAATCACACCGCGGTATGGCAGGATCATACCCGAGTATGATCTCAGGAAGCTGGACATTGCCTCTCCAGTCACGCTTGGATGGGCGAGATTACGCGAGCTTTGGTCCGTTTGAGTTCGGCCGCATCCAGGATGAACAAGCGATTGAGGTCTTGGCGCATTATTCCGGTGATCGATGACGACTTGCCCGCAAGGCTAGGCCTGCCACACCTGGGATACCTCAGCCGCCGCCCTATGCGTCTGCACCAATGACCTCAGGGACAGAGTCAGCGTCATTGATCAGCACAAGCGGTCCGCACGCCAATGCGAGGCGAGAGAGGATGCGACGGATCAACGGCTCACGTCCCTTCTCGAAGTGGAGCTTTTGCGGTTCGTGATCTCCCGAGTAATCCTGAATTATTAGTAGAGCCCATTTATTTTCAGGATCATCTTCAGCTTCCTGAACGAACGCATGCCACGGAGCCAGATGCCCATTATCCGTGATTTGCACTGTTAGACCGAGGTCGACTAAAGCTCGTTTAATCTCGGAACCTGTGGGCCATCGTGAAGGCAATGCTGGAAACGAGATTCCTTGCTCGCATAACCAGACCGTCATTTCGGAGTCCAGGGGCCATACAGTCCACATTACGCCCATATCTGCCCCTAGCTAACAAAGTTAAATGCATCTTGCACGATTAGCACTTTCCGCCAAAGCACGACGTATGGAGATGTGACCTTGCGAGGGAGAGAACCTAACCGAAGCGTTCAGCATTTGACGATCCAATGTTCTTGTCGAAGTCCGCCGATTACGCATCGACCTAGATGAACATGGCCGTCGGAAAAATGCTCATATGCCCTTCAACCCGGCCCGTCCCCATTCGGTATCCAGCCGCCACACCATGTCAAACCTCCCTTTCGGCAAGGGCTAACTGCTGCCGCACTATTGCAGTGCAACCTCCCAAGCTGAGGGGTCGAGGTATTCGCGAGGCGGCTGCATTTCGCCGATGTCGACCGGTCGACGCGTAAACGCCACCGTGTCGAAGCTCTCCACTGCGCTCCAGCCGGACCAGTGGTCGCCCTTCAACGGAATACCGTCCGACGTGATGCACTGCTTCTGACTTGCATCGGCCATATTCGGCGTTAGGTCATACCATGTGCAATTCTCGCCAAGAAACTGGCCCTGCTCGCCCAAATTTTCCATCCCAGTTTGGCTGCTGAATTGAGAGAAGGGACGCTTCGGGTCCAGCGAAGAGCGGCCAGCGACAATCCTGCGTTCCCGCTTCGATGAGGAATAGGAAATTCCCTGGTTCTCAAGCTCGTTCCAAACATCAATCCGGATCGACCCGTCCTTGCCGTCATTCTGGCGAAACCACCATGGATAATGTCGCAACAGCCTCACCTCAGAGGTCTTGTCTATCGACGGATTGTCAGACGCCCTCGCAACCAATTTCGCCTCGAAGTCGACAGCACTCGGAGGGTGATCCGGGTAGGTACGCAGCGGCTTGAGCCACGTGCTTGCGTCAAAAAGCTGTCTTGGGGGCAACACTTCGGCCTCCGGGACCGGACTGCGCTTGATCTCGGTCAGACGCGCCTCGGACATCAATTTACCCTTGGAAAAGAGAATCTTGGTTGCGACCTCTATTCCGTCACTGGTCAAGCAGGTCATCCAAATCGGGCTTGGCGGAGGGGCTCGAACTATTTGCCGCCAGCGACACTCCTCGCCGCCCACGGTCTCCACGTCGTTCGTTTCCTTGACCTGCTTGATGCCGAGATAGTCATACGACGGCTGGACTTGCCTGATATTGAAGCGCTTGATCTCCTCTCCGTCTTTCTTGCCTGTTGACAAAACAATGTTCTGAAAAAAGTGCCCATACCAGATATGTGTCTCGTCACCTTGTGTCTCCTCAACGTGCGTCCAGCCGTTGTGATGCCGCACGACCCGCCAGTTGTCCTTCCCATCTAATGTGTCGCGCACAACCAGCTTCGCGGTGTAGTCGGGGACGTTCGTGTTGGGTAAAAACGGAAGCCCGCTCGCATGCGCGATACCAGTCGAAAGGGCTACCGCAAGGAAGACGATCAATCGGTTCATGAATGCACCCCTACCACAAACGCTTGCACACCTGCGGTAGCATTCGGCGCAGCCCCTGACAACCAGGATGCCCTGCAATTCCGAGTGCCGGGTCAAGCCGCGCTTCCTAAACTGCCCGCAATGGCTTGGTAGGTAAGGGCTACTCCTGGTTCCGAGCGGCGGGCGTTCGTGCTGACGCCGATACGATCAGACATATCGTGCCTGAATTATCTACCGGTGAACGACGTCGCTAAAGATGGAACGGTCGACTGGAATGCCTAACAGGCGCTATGCTTGGCTAACTTTCCGGAATCACTGAACGGGAGCATCAGCATGCCAAGCCTCGCCCGAATGACCGGATCATTGCATATTCACCAGTTCTATATCGGCAAGTTGAAAGCTAAACAGGAACAGCTTTTTGACAGCGATCCCGAATTGGCGATGCTTCTCGACAATGTGGCTGCCGTTCTGTCCGAGCACGCTGAAGTCCTGGCTGGCGACATCGCTGACATGGAATGCGATGATTGATCGCGCGTGGCAGCTATTGAGCCATTCAGTCTCTTAGAGAGAATTCTATGCAAAGAGAGGCCTTGGAGCGCGACGGCCAGAGCCTCTCTTGCGCCGCAGCACGCCGGGGATAAATTTTCGATGATCAAGCCTGAACTCGCGTTCGCCATCATACTTATGAGCAACTTCGCAGCTCCGCTCGTGGCTTTTGTCGCTGGGCGCACATGGCCACGTTGCCGGAAGACAGTGCATTTTGTGGCGGTGACCTGGGTCGCCCTGTCAGTATACGTATGCGACAGAGTGACGTTCACGCCAGACACCACCGATGTAGGCGACTCTTATGACGAATTAGATCAGTTTTTAGTCGTCGTCGCCATCTTGTTGCAGCAGCTAACCATTCTAGTGACCTATCTAGCTTGGTATGTGTGCCGGGCATTTGCTAAGCGGCAGCGATCATCTCGAAGAGAAGCAGAACCCATCGCTTGATAAACATGCAATGGCGTCGGTGATGTGGTGGCTTCCGTCGCAACGGACTCGGTCGTTCCGGGCATCGCGCATAAAGTGGTCTGTCGCCTCGAAGCGTTCTTGGTGTCGCTAGTGATAATAAGGCCGAAGGAAAATGAGGTAGAACAACATGGGCGTCGCAGCGACAGCGCTGTGTTTCAGCCTTTGACTGCGAAGATGTAAATACTCGTCTCTGATCTCTTGCGGACACTCCGGAGAGCCCCAAGCGATCCCGGTGTGGATCGTGAACGGAGCTGTGTAGGTAATGTTCCCGAATTTCGAAGCCTTGGCAGCAAGACGCTCGTTCATGATCAAGTAATACATGCCACCGGCGACAATGATCGCCAGGTCAATGCCGAGCACGACCCTAATGGTAAAATTGATGCTCTCATGCGCGTTAGTCAAAAGCTCCAACATACGAGGCGTTTTACAAGCCATCCAGAAGCAAGGGAATGGCTGAGCTACTTTCCCTTATCCCAACGTAAAGAAGCCATTAATCCCATGATCGCAACTGGCGACGCGAAGCTGCCGTCCCAGTCATGGCGGCAGCCCTGGAGTTGGTAGCAAGCTTCTTAGTCAAGGTGTCGCAACCCCGATCTGCTGCCTGACATCATGCACGTATCACGCTACCGCTAGGCCGGCTCTCGCGCTATCCGATGTGTGGCCCATGGGCAGTTTCCTCGATCACAGGCATATTTTTTATTCGATGGCGATTGTGTTTGTCGCATGCAAGAGCAAGACCGGGAGTACATCTATTATCCAAAGCGTTCTGCGGAGCGTTCGGGTGCCGCTCCGGCGATTTTCACCGACCAGCTCGCGCCACCCAGCCGCATGGGCATCTGCTTCTGAGCAGAACCAGCGTTCGCCGTATTCGGATCGGATGATGTCGCGTCGTAATCCTCTTGGCCTTTGACGTGGTAAATTTTCGCTCCCGAACCGTCAGGGCGAGCAATTGCCTCCATTGCACTGCCGGCAATTGACGCTCGGCGATATCAAGCTGCCCGACCAGCCCCCTTACCGGATGATTGCATGTCCGACGGTGGAAGCGGAATTTCCGTCCTTCGCGAGGCACATATTTCCTCAACAACGTCGAGGTCGAGAAAGCCAGGGATCAATTGTTCCATCTGACGGGCTTCCTCCAGCCTGCCCGCGACAACCAACTGAGTAGCTCGGTACTCTGCACCGTTGAAGCGGTAGTTCATCGGGGAGATTGACGGATCGTGGAAGGCCAGCCACCAAGGGCCGTCAGCTACCGAATAGCGCAGCATTCCGGTGATCGCGCTCGGAGGAATTGATCCTTTGTGGGAGCAATTACCGAGCAGGGCAAGCGATCTTCCGTGTCCTAGCCCGCACTCCGAGAGATCCTCCAGAAGCATAGAGAAGTGCATTCCCTGTTCGTACTTGTCCGTCATCCCGACTGGCGGGTGGAACTTGTCTGCCAGCTCGCCGGATCGCCAGATGAACCAAGCAGCATCTTCGTCAGCTTGGAGTCGTGCCTGATCAGGTAACAGATCGGTGTCGATTTCGACGATCACCAAGTCTTCCGATGTCTCCTTGCGTGAAGACTGTGCGAAATACAATGCGTACGCATCCGTGAAATATACGCGCTCAGCCGCAGAGGCGGCCCACCAGCTCGAGGCCCCACCGCCGCGTGGGACAAGGCCGTTTTCGAGAATGGATTCGAGATGTCTTGAAGACGTGCCGTGGTAAAGGCGCATAGGCAAACCCAATCCGGTCGGAATGATCAGCGGCCGACAATATGGCGGCGCTGGCGAGCAAGCAATCCTGAGCCCCTGTTGACAAAGTGCGGAAGCCATATTTTTGCTGCGGCTAGGGCGAGGAACCCCGACCGCGCTCATCGAAACCGGTGCCAACATCTCATTCTGCACGTATCCGACGAGGACATGGTGATCGTGCGCCTGTCAGACTGGAATTCTGTTCCTTCAGACAAACACGCCAGATGTCTCGCGCTCAAAAGTCATGGTGCGATAGTTCACAGGCTGCGAAGCTGACGCAAGACGGAAACGACGAACTTGATCAGGTCGATTTCGCTCCTGTCGCCCTCATCAACGACGCAATAGCTTGAATATCATCTCTCGATAGTCCACTGGCTGCTATGTCGCTCCGCGTCTGATTTACCCCCATCTGAACAGCCCCATCGAGTAACTCTCGCAATGGGCCTCCCTTCGGAGGTATCCTGAACAGCACGTCCTTCAGGAGTATCCATCCGTCGCCGATTGCGTAGCTGCCGACAAACACCACACCTTCCTTGTCATCACGTCCAGCCTGGTGAGTGATGCAAACCCGAGCCCTCATGTTTGCGGGGTCGATACTGGCGATCTCGACTCGGGTTCCGCCTGCGATTGCCATTTCGAGTGGCGGCGGCCCGAAAATCTGACCGGCCTGCCAGTCTTCGGTCCAATGCGTTTTGTCCGAAGCCATGATTTTCGCGTTGGAACCCATCATCGTGTGGATGAGCACGCTTGCCCGTGAAGGTAGTCCGGCATCCCATCGGTCCGGAACACGTAGCTCAATCCACAGCGAGCCGATCTGTGCAGCGAGGTATCCTGGAATCTCGGGATGCCCTAGAGGAACCAGATCAACATACTCGGAAAAGCTCCCGTGAACATCCTCAGTCCACACCCGTGAGCGCGGCAGCCAGCCCATTCTGTCCAGATTGGGCGCACAGAGCAAAGGCCCGCTCTGTTGAAACCGAGGGTGGTCGAAATGGAACACGTTCATCGCACTCATGATATCGTACTTATCCCAGTATTCGCCGGGCGCGGACCAGGTGGCCCTCTTGCGTGTGGATTGGTCATATGAGTGAGCGAGGCCAAAGAGATGCCCCGTTTCGTGCCCGAGGAATGTCACATTGTAGTCGTCGGGTCCGCCCAGAACGCCTCCGTGAGATCGACCTCCATCCCCGACGCTCACGTTGTATAAGGCCACAACCCCATCAAACTTGCTGGCGTCAATCCCGAAAAAATCAATCGCGCCCTGTATCTTACTCCAACGGTCCGGCTTGTTGCTCAGATAATCGTTCTTGTTTTGCTCGCTCGTTTTCCATCCGAACACTTCGGTTCCGTCTAGGTTGATGGTACCGAGCGAAGCGTCAGCCCAATAATCGTTGAGGCCTCCCGTTCCCCTCTTCACAAACAGATCGGTGAAGTAGTCGACGGGTTGAGGCTCAATGTCTTCCGTGTCGGAAAATTTGCAGAGAAGTACCGCGAGTTTCTGGCTACCTGTTGGCATTGCAATATCCTCCTGTACGTTTCAGGAACGCAGGATGCGTCCAACGAGAGGCGTGGGAATGCTGCTGTTTGCACGAAGGGTGCGACTATCCTGATCGCAGCGCTTGTAACGCTTGAGATGCTCGATGTAGCAGTGTCTTGCGAGACGATACGTCTGCAAAGCTTGCCAAAGTACAATAATTCGGTGAGATTTTACCTTGGCACGCAAAAACTGTATTATATATCACTAATCGCAGCAAGTGCGTTATGGGTCCTTGTTCTCACGTAAGCAGATGGCATGTGAAATGCCGAACGAAGCTTGCCCAACTCCGGCGGCTCCTTGCGGCTCCACGTCCTCGATCTTAGTGACTGGTAAATAGACCCCGGCATTCTTTGGCTCGGCTGTTCCGATGCAGTATGGCCGCTCACCCGCCGAGGCCTCTGCCTGCGCAGCAATGAAAAAGCCGTCAAAGCCAATTAGGAAAAACAGTAAAATTGCGGCAATCAGATCGACAAGCACACGACCAAAAACTCTCATGAAAATCCGCATCGAAAGGTTGAGCTTCACAAACGTCCAAGTGCAATTAGCAAAGGAACTTGAGCACCCACAACGCAAAGGACACGTCGCCCTTGTTGCAGGCACGCCGACGGATCACCGGTAGTCGGGAAACCTGACCTTCGCAACGTCGGGTGTGTCGAGCCATTTCCGGTAGACCTCGTACGTCACCGCGCCCGAAGCGATCCCCTTGATCATTCTGCGGCAAACGTCTCGGGCCGCCTCGTCAGCCGACATCGATGTGTCGCGCTCAGTCTGTGCTTTGGTCTCGGTGTCCATTTTCGCCATCCCCTCCTTGGCGCAGCCATCAATCAGACGACTGTGCGTCTCCGGCAGTTGACGGATGATCGAGGAATAATATCCGAACGTTTCCTCGTTCCAGCCGCTCTCTTCAGCCAATGCCGCGCCAGCATGTCCAAGGAGTAAGCCAAGGATCGCCACTCGGCCAGCACGCCCACACCACAGCTCATGGAGGGCTGAATTGAACAGCTGAGAAAACCTACCAGATCGGTCAGACATACCCTTCGAACTCCGATTTCTATGCAAACGGGCCCCCAGACCCCAGGTAACTCCCCCATTTTCAATGCCGTTGTGAGCTTTCGAAATAGCGATTTATGATATCCTTGACTTCGCTTGAACTGAATCCTGGAATCCATCTGTGCGGTATCGCTACGGTCCTTTCAAGAGGCTGCCGCTTGCGCAACTGTTCGAGTATCTCCGGATCAGCATCCTTGCGCACGGTCAGATAGATCAGCTCCGCCCAGCGGGTCTGAGGAATATCAACGCGTTCGATCATTGACCAAGGGATGAGTTTTGGCAGTTTTTGACCGGTAATGCCGTCGGGACCGATCACCATTATTGGTTTCGTGAAGTCCACCTGCCGGGCCTTTACTACAACAAAGACGATGACGACGAGGAACACGATCGCGAACAAGCCCTCTCCGACACCACTGGTGGGTCTGCTCATTTCGATCTGACCAACGGCGATGAGTGACAGGTAGACGAAGAAGATTGCCATGACGCAGACGACACCAATGAGTGCCCTGGTGCTTGGTCGCAATACCAGGACGGGCTGTGTAGCGCTCTGGTGGCTGTTGATGGTCGTAGGATGATCATTGGTCATTTGTCGAATTCAGCTCTCCGGAGCCCAATTAGCTGTTTTGTAGGCAGAGCGGTCACGACTGCCGTGCGCACCACGGTCGAGGCGTTCTCGGGCACCGGTTTCCTTCACAGATGAACGGGACGGCGAGGCCCTCACCGATCAGGACTTGTCCGACGTCCCGGCCATCGACTTTTAAGACGCCGCAACTGCGTCCGTGATTGCAGGCGTCCGTTCCTTCGGAACCGGCCGGACAAGCACACGGGACCTTCGTGAGTTGAACGTTGGGGGACTTGATCAGCTCCCTCAACCGGGACGATGCTCGCTCTCCCAATTTGCGTTCGTATTCACACTGGGGCGAGAACTTCTCCGGCGTGTTGAAACCAATCAGCCGCGTCCCTGCCCGCTCGCCTGCAACGTGGACCGTATCGCCATCTGTGACTGTGAACGCTTGGTCGACCGGCCCCATCGCATGCGACGACTTGCTAACCGTGCCCAGAAAAGATTGCACCGGTCCAGTCTCGAATACCGAGTAGACAAGACCGACCATCATGATGAGCGCCAAGATCGCCACGTCCCGCACAAGCCGCCTGCGCCACCACCTGATCCGTCGTGACAGGAAGGAAGGCGTGCAGAAGCGGGTACGACGTTTGTGCCGGGTCGCATGAGATGTCGCGCCCGCTTCTTGACGCCGCGTTCCATTGCCTCCCAGGATTTCATTCAGTTTCAGGAGTTGTTTATCGCTCAACCGTGCGCGGCTGCCGTACTTCTCCAACTTTGATAGCACATCCGAGAGAAAGCTCCGCTGCCATGGGCTCAGAGCCGCTTCCACCAATGCACTGCGAATATTGGCTTTGAGATGCTCAGTCTCAAAGAGCACGAGCGCCGCACTGCCTGGCGTCGAATCCGAATGGCTTTGCATCTAGCGCGGCAACCTGCTCGATTTTTTATAGTGAGCCCAAATAGCGGCGCTGAAGGCGACCATCGCGAAACAATACCAGCCGAACATCAGGCCAAGGACCCATAGATGCTCGCCGTCGCAAAGGACTAAAGCCCCTGCGACCAGCGCAATATGAGCAAGGACAAAGCCAATCTTAATGAAGAGCACCCAACGCAACCCTTGTTAGTAATTTGATTGTACGCAAAACAACCGCCGCTTCCAAGATGGGACTGCCCCCGGCTTAAAACCTGGTAAATGCCAAATTACGAAACAGGTCTGGTCTGGCCCGCCGACCAGCGGCTACTTCGAGGCACTCGACCAGCAGCCGTCGTCCATTCCGTTGGACGGTGGAGTGTTTCTCCGGATCGGAAGCGGCTCAATGGACTTCTACCCAAGGCGCAAATACCATGGGCGCTGTTCCACCTTATCGGGTACATTGCCCAAATGGCCGAAGAACGGGTCCAGCGCCGTCTTGCAGCAATCGTCGTCGCGGACGTCGTTGGCTATTCGCGTTTGATGGAGGGGGACGAGGTTGCGACCTTGGCGGTGCTGAAGGAGCGCCGGGCGACGATTCTCCAGCCCGTCGTGCGCGCGCATGGCGGCCGCATCGTCAAAGTGATGGGAGACGGGGTTCTCCTGGAGTTCGCAAGCGCGGTCCATGCCCTGTTCGCAGCGATCGAGTTGCAGCGGAAGATGGCGGATGCAAACGCTGCCCTGCCAGAGGCGCGCCGTATCGTCTTGCGCATCGGGATCAATCTCGGCGATGTCGTCATCGACGGCGGTGACCTTTACGGCGACGGCGTCAACATCGCCGCACGACTACAAAGCCTGGCCGAGTCGGGTGCCATCTACGTGTCGGCGAGATCCATGATCAAGTCAATCGCAAGGTTGCGGTTGGCTTCGACGATCTTGGAGCGAAATCTCTGAAAAACATCGCCGAACCGGTCCATGTCTATCGCGTGCTCGATGAACCGGCCGCCCCGATCGGTCGCGAAGGACAAGCGGCGCTGCCGCTGCCTGCCAAGCCATCCATCGCCGTGCTGCCGTTCACGAACTTGAGCGGGGAAGCCGAGCAGAATGTTTTCACAGACGGCTTGACCGAAGACCTGATTACCGACCTTTCAAGAAATGCCGGCCTGTTTGTTATCGCGAGGCATTCGACCTTTGCCTACAAAGGAAAATCGGTGGACGTTCGACTGATCGCACGTGATTTGGGCGTCCGCTATATTCTGGAGGGCAGTGCACGCCGCGCCGCCGGTCGCGTGCGCATCAACGTTCAGCTCGTCGACGCAGTTGGCGGAGATCACCTCTGGGCTGAACGCTACGACCGAAACCTTGAAGACATATTTGGTGTGCAGGACGAAGTCACAGACAAGATTGTCGAAGCCCTTGTCGGGCGGTTGGCGGCGTTGCCGGCCCGCAATCGACCGAAGAGCCTGGTGGCTTATGACAGTTGTGTTCGCGGGCGAAGTCTAATCACAGCGTTCACAAGTTCTCCAGAAGCGATCCGCGAGGCCGAGATGCTGTTGGACCAGGCGGTTTCCATCGATCCCGAATACGCCGAGGCATTTCACTGGCTGGCCTTTGTTCACTGGCAACTGTGGGCACACAGCATAGACCCCACGGAGGAGAACCGATCAAGAGGCCTTGAACTGGCGCGTAAAGCCGTGGCATTGGACGAGAACGACGCTGCCAGTCATTGGATTCTCGGATATTTGTTGGCCTATGAAAAGCATTGGCCCGAGTCCGATGAAGAGTTCGCAGCCGCCTTCGCACTGGAGCCAAATTGTCAATCGGCATCGTAACGGGACCCCTTATCGGCTCCCAAAAGGGACCCCTGCCTCTGGTTGCATAGGGTCAGCGCGCGTAGGCCCGGAGCTCTCCATTTAGCGCAGGGGCCTGCGGGCGCGGGTTGTTTGTCTTTTCGGCTTTAGCTTTGAGAGCGGTTTTTGAAGCGCCAGGATTCATTCCCGGTCTCAACGATTTCGCAATGGTGGGTTAGCCTGTCGAGGAGGGCGGCGGTCATCTTGGCGTCGCCGAAGACGGCCGGCCACTCGCCGAACGCCAGGTTCGTCGTGACGATGATCGAGGTCCGCTCGTAGAGCCTGCTGATCAGATGGAAGAGGAGCTGGCCGCCGGCCTGAGCGAATGGGAGGTAGCCGAGTTCGTCCATGATGACGAAGTCGAGCCTGGTGATGAAGTCGGCCAGCCGCCCCTGCTTTCCGCTACGTGCCTCCGTCTCGAGCCGATTGACGAGGTCGACGACGTTGAAGAAGCGGCCGCGTGCGCCGTTGCGGATTAGGGCGCGTGCGAGCGCGATGGACAAATGGGACTTCCCCGTGCCGGTTCCGCCGACCAGAACGATATTGTGCTGCTCGGCGAGGAAGGCTCCTGTCGCAAGCTGGCGCACGAGCCCTTCGTTGACCGGCGTGTCGGTGAAGTCGAAGTCGTCGATGTCCTTGGCCAGCGGCAGCTTGGCGACGGTGATCTGGTATTTGATGGAGCGCGCCTGCTTCTCGGCGATCTCCGACTGAAGTAGGTCGCCGACGATGCGTGGCGGTTCGTGCTGCCGCTTGATGCCGGAGGCCATGATCTCGTCATAGGCGCTGCGCATGCCGAACAGCTTCAGCGTGCCCATCATGTTAAGGATTTGGGATCGTTCCATATCAGCTTGCCCTCCTAAGGCTGTCGTAACGGGCGCAATCGGCCAGAGGCTCGTGGGTCAGGCGAAGCGCGTCGGGAATGGAAAGGATGGCGGCCGGCTGCGGATCACGCTTGCGGGCCAGGATGTTGATGATGACGGCAGCCGAGAATACGCCCTGATCGAGCGCCTCCTGGCAGGCCGCTTCGACGGCGGGGAGTCCGTCCAGGCCCACACATTCGAGGATCGACACCATCTGCCGGTCGCCGTCATGCATGGCCTTCAGCCGGCGGCGCACCTTCTCCATGGCGGCGGGCAAAACCCAGTCGTGGAATGGCGCACCGTTGCGCAGCGCTCCCGGTTTGCGGGTCAGGACCGGCACGTAATGCCAGGGATTATAGATCGTCTCGCCACGGCCGAAGCAGCGATCGTGTTGGCCGATCTCCACGCCATCCTGCCGGATGACGATGCGATCGGCATAGGCATGTATCTCGGCCGGGCGGCCGACTGCCGTGGACAGCACCGAGTATTTGTTGTTGTCGAAACGCACGAGGCAGGTCTTGCCGATCGAGGCCTGCACTGCGTGGAAGCCGTCGAACTTGCCGGGATAGCCGACCAGGTGCGGCCGTTCCGCATCGAACACCTCCCAGATCGTGCGCTCCGTTTGATCGACATGCTTATGGGCGCGGGCATAGCTGATGCACTTGTCCAGCAACCAGCCATTCAGCTCATCGTAGGATTTGAAGCGCAGCCGCGGCGTGAAGAAGCGTTCCCGCACCAGATTGACCTGGTTCTCGACCTGGCCCTTCTCCCACCCCGACGCCGGCGTGCAGGCCACCGGCTCGATCAGGTAATGGCTGCACATCTGCAGGAAGCGGCGATTGTACTGCCGTTCCTTGCCGACGAAGACCGTCTCCACCGCGGTCTTCATGTTATCGTAGATGCCGCGCGTGCAGGCCCCGCCGAAGAACGCGAATGCCCGGTCATGGGCATCGAAGACCATCTCCTGCGTCTCGCGCGGATAGGCTCTCACATACATCATCCGGCTGTGACAGAGCCGGACATGCGCCACCTTTACCGTCGTCGTCACGCCGTTCAGCACGACGATCTCGTGGCTCCAGTCAAACTGGTAAGCCTCGCCCGGCGCATAATAGAGCGGCACGTAGGCTTCCGCCGTTACGGAGCCGCGTTCCTTCGCCCAGGTTCGGGCGTAGCGCCGGACTGTGTCGTAACCGCCCTCGTAGCCGAGGTCGCGCAAGTCCTCGAATATCCGGATCAGTGTCAGCCGTTCGCGAGAGGATTTGGCCTCATTGGCGAGCAGCATTCCATCGAGCTGATCGCGCCAGGGGCCGAGCTTCGGCTGAGGTTGACGGGTCCGCTCATATTTGAACTCCGTCTCATCGCTGCGCAGAACCTTCCGCACCACTTTCCGCGATATGCCAAGCTCCCGGCAGATCGCCTTGATCGACTTGCCCTGCACACGGGAAAGTCGACGTATCTTTAGAATTGTCTCCACAACAAGCATCCAAATAAAAAGCCTCCGATGAAACCGGAGGCTGTTGTAACCCCATCGCAGATGGGGGTCCCGTTTGGACGCCGATCACCCCAAATGCGGGGTCCTTATTCCATGCCTAATCACAGCCAAATAATGCGGATGCCTTGGTCATGTGGTCGGAGCTTGCAGCGTACGCAGGTCGCGCATCGGAAGCGATCGAACTGATCCAAAGGGCGCTTCGACTAAATCCGCACCCTGCCGGGTGGTATTATTGGGAGCTTGGGCTCGCCTACTACGCGGCCGGCCAATATGAAGAATCCGTCAAGATTTTGCGCATGGAGGCCACCTACCGCAGCGCCTCACGCCGCATACTAGCGGCCAGCCTTGCCCAGCTCGGACGCATAGACGAAGCGACGCGTGAGGCAGCTCTTTTCATTGCGACAACGCCGAATTTCAGGATTTCTCACTGGGCCGCTGCGCAGCCCGCCCGCGACGTGGATACGGTCGAGCGCTTCGTCGAAGGCTACCGCATGGCCGGATTGCCGGATTGAATGATACCTGGTGCCTGTTCTGTGGCATTTGCCGCATACCGCGGGACTTTATGCTCATTAAAAGGAGCACCTATCAGTTGAGTCCGCTCACCTGCCGTGTTGGCCTGGACCCGAAACACAAGGTCAGCATTTGCGCCAGTTGGCTTCTGTCTGCGCAGTTCGACAGCTCGAGTCTCCTCGATTAGCATGGATAAGTTGAACGCGCAGCTTAGGATTGAACCGTTGAGAAGGTCAGAACACTCGGACGTGCCTGCGTCCGGAATACGGCGCTGACCCTCGGACCTGCCGCCAGCATCAATGTCGCTAGCAGCAAAAGCCATGGCAGGAGACCATCGAAAATCCTCGATGGGGTCAGCAGCAATAGAATGCTTCCGGCCACACCACCCATCACCGTAACGATGGCAATGGGCACGACATTGACGCCACACACATCTTTAACCCCGTCACGGTAGACCCACGAGCTCGCCATACCACCGGGAAACAAGGCTAAGGTGCTTGTCGCGTTTGCGGCTACCGATGGCACACCGACCGATATTAGTGCAGGCAAGGATACGAACGACCCGCCGCCTGCCAACGCATTCATGCTGCCTGCTAACAAGCCAGCAAGGAAAAGAAGCACGAAATCGTACATGTTCGATCGCCTTAGCACCCAAGCCTGAGTTCGGCCGAGCCTCTTGTCCAATACCGCTGCCACATCGCCGCACGATCTATCCCTAGTGGTCCTCGCAAGTAGAACGGGTCGCGTGCGTGAGCAACGCGTCTTTGAGCGACATCAATCCCGGCTTGGTATCGGCTTACCCTCATAGCGCACCCGAAAATTCCTCCTGTGAAAATCCTGCTCGAAGCAGACGAAGACGAGTTCCAGGTCATTGGCGCTGTCGCGCTTGCCAAGGAGGCTGATTGTGACAACGATAACGCCGCTATATCCGCGCGTCAGGCGGAAAGCCGCGTTGCGGATCTCAGTCCCTCCTGCACCGGTCTTCGCGGCGCTCATAGATGACCCAGAAGCGGGCAGCGTCCCAAGTCTGCCGCAGGATCTGGCTGACCTCTGCCTTGAACTCTTCGGCATGCATTGCCGGACCCCAAGACAATGCCGTCTCGCCCGCATCGCTAACGACATTGAGGTAACCGTCATATTGGTAAGCGCCTGACAGCGACCGTTCGATCATCTCGAATGCCGAGTTTTCGCTGATTGTTGTTTTGAAGAGAATGGCCATCGAATCGCTGCAGTTCAATAATGACCTGTCGGTCAGACGGCGAGATTACTGAGTGTGGGCTGAACGAGCAACGGAGACTTGACCATAGCGTCGCGATCGGGTGAAACGCATAGAGATCATTGTCCAGCCGTGCTCATTGAAGGTCTCTTGCCCCCTTAGGAGAACACGTTCGCGCCGTCTCCAGGCGGCCACGTCTCTTCGACCTCGCGACATCGTGAACCACCAGCAGCTTGAAACACAACCAGCAAAGCGCTTTACCCGACCGATGAATCTGAAGCACTTCATCTCGGCAATCAGCATCGCGGCTTTGGCGGCATGCTCGCATATCGACCCGCTTGAGACTCCCCTCGACCAGTCAGCAACCCAGCACCAGACGCCTCTGACCGATCAAGCGGTGATCGCAGATACTGTTGGTCGCAGTGCTGTCGGTGCAACTGCGCTTGCTTGGGCCAACCCATCGACGGGCAGCGCGGGTGTTATTGAACAGATCGATGCCAGTAACGATGGGCCTGCCGGATGTCGCGGTTTTGTAACCAGTCGGCAATCTCTCGACGGCATCACGCGCTTCAACGGCGTAGCCTGCCCGTCTGGGGATAGTTGGAAACTGGGCAGGCAATAGGAGTAGCGCTCGACGTCCGGTTCTCGCGTCAAGGACATCTTCGCCCTGCTCTCTTCGAACAACGATCAGTCGCAAGAACCCCCCGTACATCGCAACGGCCCGCCCCCTGCCCGGGGGAAGCCGCTCGGCTGGATTGCGCCGGAACCGTTCAAGGACGATCCATCTTGATTTGCCGCGACGGCTTTGAGGTCACAACCGTCCCGGTGTCGACGATGATCCAGAGAGTTCGAACCATATCTGCAGCTTCGCGGAGGAATCCCGAGATCCTCTCTTGGGAAAATGTGACGACGCCTTTTGCCGCGATGTCCAGGCGGACGATTGCATCGTGTTGGGTACCACTTCCAGGGATGCGAGCTTGCTCGCGCAGATCGCGTACCGTGGTCATCGCCCGAACCAACAAGCTCTCGATTTCGCTCGCGGTCAGGCGGTCGACTTCATTCGCCGCCCTCACGAGTTCTGCGACGAACCTCGGTACACTGGTCGTCTCCGAAGTTATCATCATCCCTCGAATTCAGCGCCGGGCAGCCAACCGCGCGTATAGCCTTTGCTGATGCATGCCTGGGCGATCGCAAGCTGTTCGCACAGCCGTTCGCGATCCTTGAGCAGAGCATCGATCGTTGCGCGCGGATCCCCTCCGTGCCAGGCCATAGCTGCATCGACGGGGTTGGATTCCGGTGGCGCATGACGTTCGGCAAGCATGTCCAATCCTCATCAGTTTAGGGGAAAGCATGCTCGGAGGCAATGTTGCGGCAGCGAAGCGGCCATGCAACGGCGCGACAGCGCGAGCACTGAAAAGCTAGACACCAGAACGAGTCGTAGCAAGGATTCGTTGAACGCTTAGCAGTCACAAGATGCGGCGTGTCCTGAGGCTTGAATTACCCTCCTGCCGGAGCAAGGTTGAGGACGGGGGAAAATCAATGAAAACGCTAATGATGCTTGCAGTCGGAATGGTGGCGTTCGATGCAGTCGCCACAGACTATCCCACCAATGGCAGGCTCTATAACCAGCAGGAGGATTCCTCGCTGACGTATAGCTGCAAGCTTCAGGCGGGCCAGCAGCGCCTTCGGTGCGAGTTCCTCCAGACGGCCGTTCGCAAGAAGGCGAAGGCAGCCGATCTGGAAAAGAAGCTCGACGAAGCTCGCAAGAACTATCCGGGTGCTGTGAAGGAATTCTCCGATCCCAAGGAATGCAACATGATGGGCGCGTGGCTTGGCATGGCCACCGGTCAGATTTCCATTGATGACACTCTCTCCCGCGATCCCAGAATAGCGACGGATGCCGGGAAGTTTAAGGAAGGCATGGTCCGTCTGCGAGAGGACGCGAAGGCGAACCCCAGTATGCTCGACACGCTCCGCGCTCTCGCAGGCATGTGCGATCATCCGACCGAGGAGAACTTCCTGAAGATCACCAGGGCCGACCACGCGAAGGATCTTCGGACCTGCGAGGTCAGCTCGAACCCGTTCACGCAGGAGTTCGTCTGGGTCTCCGACTTCGCGAATGGTGGTGCTTGGGTCGTATCATCCCAGCCCGAAGGTCCATGCGGTGTCGTCCAACTCTCTCGTATCGAGAAGGACCAGTCGACTGGATGAAGACGCGGTCGGATCACATGCAGTGCGAATTCATCGAGTTCAGCCCGATCTGATCTGGCCTGTCAATGTATTGAGCTGGAAGATGGCGCGTTTACCCGCGTGGCGGCTAGCCCGACGTAAGTGCCGATCAGAACGGTCGCCATCTCCTCTAGCGAGCGACAGCCCTCGTTGTAGAGTTCGATGGCGGCGTCACACAAAAACGAGGACGCTTGATCGTCCCACTCCACCTCGAAGTACCGATACCATTCACGGACCGCCTTCGACATCAGCAAGTGGTCGTTCTCAATGCACTTGGACATGCGTTACCCCAGACATGGAGGCGGCAGGCTTGCGGTGGCTATGACTGTTCGCTACCAGACAGCGGGCGTCGCCCTGATCCCAGATTTGGAAAGCCAGGACACCCACGGGACCTGCCTCGTCCCTGGACAGGAAAACGCCGTTCGGCCGTCTAACGACGACCAATCTCCGCCTCGACCTTCTTCCGTGAGTTTCCAGCGCTCTTCACGGCCTTCTTAACCGCATCTTTCGAGACGCCTTCCTTCGTTGCTTCGTACTTGACCTCGTGATCCTGGCCGCCGGCCACGCGGGCTCGATCCTGTGCGCGGCCGCGGGAGGTGGGTGTCTGTGCCATCGGGCTTCTCCTTCGAATGAACGTCCGCAGTAGAAACTCACAATGATTCAGGTGGTTCCCGGGAGATAATGGATGATGATGCTGCGCTTGAAGCAGCTGCGGAACTCCCTAAGCGAGGTGCCCGACATGGTGCTGGAGGAAGCAGGTCGCTGTGGCTCTTGAACTAAACAATCTCCCCCGCTTTCCACTACTGCCGGGCGCAATTCGACCAGCGGAGACGGCGGAATCAATTTGGGAGAGAAATTCCGTAAAGTATTGAAAAATGATTCGTTTTGAGTCGGAACGAATCACCCTGACACGTCTTTGAGTCGCGGATTATTGATTCGGAGTATTTGTCATGCCGTCAGGACAGCGTGCGCAGTGGAAAGGCTTTCTGAAGTTCGGCGAGGTAAGCTGCGGCGTCGCTCTCTACACGGCAGCCTCGACTAGCGAGCGCATCACCTTCAACACCATCAACAAGGCCACGGGAAACCGCGTCAACCGTATCTTCGTAGACAGCGAGACAGAGGATCCGGTGCCGAAGGAAGCCCAGACCAAGGGCTTCGAGATCGAGAACGGCCAATACATCATCATCGATCCCGAGGAAGTTTCCGCCGCGATCCCCGAGAGCAACAAGACGCTCGAGATCGAGGCGTTCATCCCGTGCTCCGACGTCGACGACGTCTACTTCGACAAGCCGTACTACCTCACGCCCGACAAGATGGGCGGAGACGCGTTCGCGGCTCTGCGCGATGCGATGAAGAAGTCGATGGTCGCGGCCATCGCCCGCACCGTCCTATTTCGTCGAATGCGTACGGTGCTGATACGGCCGCACGGCAAGGGCCTGATCGCCAGCACGCTCAACTACGATTACGAGGTTCGTTCCTCCGAAAAGGCTTTCGAGGAGATGCCCAAGCTCAAGATCCAGGGCGAGATGCTCGATCTCGCCAAGCACATCATCAGCACCAAGAAGGGCGAGTTCGATCCGGCGACCTTCGACGACCGCTACGAAGCCGCCCTCGCGGATCTGGTGAAGGCGAAGCTGGAAGGCAAGTCGCTTCCGAAGCCGAAGAAGGTGCAGGTCTCGAAGCCAAACGATCTTCTGGCCGCGCTCCGCGAGAGTGCTGGGATGATGAAGGCCGCTGACGATAAACCGAAACGCACTGCGGCCAATGCCAATCAAGGCACTGGCAGGCAGCGCGCCGCGCGCGGAGTGGCTTCGAAAGCCGCCTCTTCCGGGGCCGCTCCGCGGCGCAAGGCCAGCTAGGGGGATAGGTCATGGCTCCGAAATATTACTGGAAAGGCTATCTCAAACTTTCCCTGGTCACCTGCCCCGTGGCCATGACCCCGGCCACGAGCGAAAGCGAGAAGGTTCGCTTCCATACACTCAACAAGGAGACGGGCAACCGCGTCGTCTCGCGGTACATCGATTCCGTCACGGGCAAGCCCGTCAAGGACGAGAACGAAGCCAAGGGCTACGCTCGCGGGGAGAACGACTACGTAATCCTCACGGAGGACGATCTGGATGCCGTTGCGCTCGACACGGTGAAGACGATCGACATCGACAAGTTCGTCCCGGCCGACAGCATCGAGTGGATCTACCTTGAGAAGCCGCATTACCTGATGCCGGACGACGCCGTCGGCAACGAGGCATTCGCGGTGATCAGGGATGCCATGAAGGCCGACAAGGTTTTCGGCGTGTCGAAGCTCGTGATGGGCCGCCGAGAGCGGGCGGTCGTCCTGGAACCGCGCGGCGAAGGCATCGTGCTCTGGACGCTGCGTTTCGGCGACGAGGTTCGACCGGAGGAGAATTACTTCGAGGAAATCGACGAGAAAGCAGATCCGGATCTCATTCCCCTTGTGCAGCAGCTTATCAAGCAGAAGACCGCGCGTTGGTCTCCGGACATGGTCAGTGATCCAATCCAGGAGAGCCTGCTCAAGCTCATCGCTGAGAAGAAGAAGCTCCTCAAGCCTAAGAAGGCCGCCAAGGGAAGAAAGGAGGAAGCCGCTCCTGCTTCGAACGTGGTGAACATCATGGAGGCACTCCGCAAGTCGTTCGAAACAGACCTCAAGAACAAGAAGGCGGGATGACATGCATCTGGCGGATACGAGGATCGAGCACGAAGCTGGCGGCTGGAAGATCGATTTCATCGGAGATGACGGCGACGCCGTCTCTGTGAAGGTCGCGGACGAGCACGCGGTCAGCGCTGATGAAGCCCTCGAAAGAGCGAAGGCCGTGATGGTGCAGTTGACGGCATACGGAACCCGAGGTGGAGGCCGTAGAACTCATACGATGCCGTCAGCAATGGCAATTTCGACGACGACGAACCGCTTCTGGACACCCGGCATTAGCTGGCGAAAGCTTCGACCCCCTCCAGCCGCGGGTAAGCAACAATCGCCGACCGTATAGATACGGAATTGTGTAACAACTGGCACAAGGCGTACTATGGTGGCTTGTTGCAAGCGTCTTCCGCGAGTCCCGTGATGCCAAGGCAAACCTCTTTAGACCCACATGACCGAGAACGCAAAGCAACCGCCGCGCGGCTTCGCTTTGAGAAAGCTACCGTCGAGATAGCCGCTGAGCACCGTTTTGGCAGTCCTGATGTTCGATCCACTGAGATCGAAATGTTGGAAGAAGCAAGTCGGCTTGTCAAAGACGCTCGACCGAACAGCTAACTATCCTAAAAGCACCGGTTACCCCGTGTTGCTATCGACGCGCCAGCAGCGGGCATTCGCCGCGCCGCGAAGCTACTGAAATAAGCCAATTCCGGGCGGATTGCCCGCTAACGCAACAAGGTAACCCAAAAACGGCGCTCACCTGATTCAGAAACATTATAAATAATCTGCTGCCCATCAGCGAAACCTGCCAATACTTCTGTACCATCATCGCTGAACCCAAGCGCAACCTTTGGTATTGATGGCCCTTCCCACTTCTTAATTAGACGCGATTTCGTGACGTCCCAGAGACGAATATTGCCCGCCTCATCTGCCTCAACGATCCGACTACTGTCTGGACTAAATGCTGCAATGTCGGGTCGATTTTGACTGTAAAAGACGGATCGAATCCTCATAGAGGCCGTATCCCAAAGCTCGACCGCGCCATTCAAACAGACGACGCTTAGCAGGTCTCCCGACGGAGCGAACACGATACTCAGGGGTTCAGATCCAGGTAAAATCGTGCCCAACTGGCTACCTGTCGATGCATCGAAAAACATCACTCGACGATCCGTCCCATTGGGTACGATCGCTATCGTCGTTGCCGTTGCATTAAACTGCGCTAAAGAAACCCCCGCAGTCGATAAGGTAGCAAGAATCCTGTTGGTGTCGCTTTTGACAAGGCTGCCAGCGGCGGAAACGAAGGTACGCCGATCAAAGCTGATCGCTTTAATGTTTGACGTTTCTCGGAGGTGTTGCGTCAGTTGGCGCTCGCGCAAAGCCGAAGCTTCTGCACGTGTAGCCAATTCGTATGCTCGGTCTGCGGCCGTCTTTTGTTGCATTGCGAAGATTAGCGATGTAGAAGCCGTTGCAGCCAGCGCGATAGCGGCCACAAAACTCCAGACGAAGATTTTGCGTTTGCGATCGACAGTATCTATAAACTCGGCCCTTTGAGCAAGCGCGCTAAGCTCATCTGACGGAGTAATGGGTATCATCCTGCTACTCCTTTTTCATACATCTTCCACACAATGTCAGTTACTCTTCTCAGATCATCATCAGATGTTCCGGAAGAACCAAGCAATACATCAATACGAATCTGCAGTGCACGTACTATTCTTATCCGGTCTCTCCGCAAGAGATACTCTTTGATTGGGAAAGCACTCAAGCTGGAAACGAATGCTCCACCGACCTTCTGAGTTAGATCGACAAGCTGCGTCGGCCTAAATGAGGGGTGAAACGTGAGTGCAATCACAAAAATGCCAATAGAAAAGACTAGGAAAGCAAAGAAAAGATAATACTTAACGGCGGACCGATCATTAAGAATAAATGGCTCAAGATCAGGAACCTGAATTGCCAAAGGACTGCACCCGCGTTTGAAGCCCTAGTCATTGTAAAACTCTAGTCCAACCCTATGATTCAATCAATACGGGAGCGTGTTGCCAATTTTACATGACTCGCCAATTGCCGAATGTGTCGACGAAAAGGCATGTCTCTCGCACAGTGCGCATCCTCCGAGTGGTAGTGATCCTAATTTCTTCTATCGGACGATTTTGGGTCGCCACGTCTTTTGAAACTAGGACGACATTCGACTATTTGCTATGTCCGCTGTTGGGCGCGAAGCTGCCATTCAATAGCCCTGCTCGACTGCGCGGTATGCCGCAGCGTGAACGTTCCGTCTAATGGAAATTCCTGCTCTTGACCTTGAGCTGATCGATATGCAGATCAGGAATGAAGAAGTCCCGCGATTGAAGGTCGCCATGGATTTCCGGAGCTGATCGGCTTCGCCGCCGGTGAAGCCCGCGCAGACCATGGCGACACGCATCGCCGACTCCTGGAACAGCGGCACGCCGAGCGTCTTGTGAAGAACCGCTTCCAGTTCGGGCGTCGGGTATTCGACCTTCTCCTTACCCTCCCGCCGGCGAAGGTATGGATGCACCATGTCGCCTTGGATCGGTCCCGGCCGCACAATGGCCACCTGGATCACGAGATCGTAAAAGGTTCTCGGCTTCATGCGCGGCATCGCCCGATCTTAAGGTATCCTTTGCCAGGGCCGTGGTTCCGCCGCCAATTCGGCCGTCTGCTTCGTGCTCGGTGTTACCTCTATCGATCCTGAAACCAAGCCCGTCACCGCAAGCCCTTGCGCATCTCGGCAACGTTCTTTCCAACTACGAGCAGGTCTTGTTCGATCAGATCGCCAGCCTTGAACTGGAATGCTGGACTGAAGGCACTTGATGGACGCTGATCTCAATGAGCGCGAAGATAACGTCTGATACCTACGGGCCAATCAACGGACTATCGGCTTTCACTGGATTTCGCAGTCAGCTGGAACTCGCTACCAATCTCCAGGATTAGTCGGTTTGCCTCGGTCAGCATCTTCGCGTTTTTCTTATGTTGCGCTTCCCAGTCACACCTATCGTGGCACTCGTTCCAGCTTCGATTCGTGGGCGTATCTTGTTCTCTGAAAAACCGATCGAGAAAGGCCTGCATTTTTTCAGCAGTTTCTGGCGAAGCCAACGCCTGTGCTCGGCTGGCGTCTACTCGCCATTTTACAATAAGGTCAACGGACCTCTCGGTATAGCGATCGAAAGCTCTGGTTTGCATGTCGGCATTTTTTGCATCCCCCTGCCCGAACCAGCTCACATCCAGCATCAGAGTTTCAAGGGTAAGGATTGTATCAGAAATATCATCGAATAACTTTGCCTGAGCCGTCGCTACCGCCTGTCGAGCCTCACGCGATTGGTCAATCGACTTGATGATGAGAGGTACGAAAATCCCGGAAAGGATGGCAGTCAAAACAAGGAGGACGAGTTTCTCAATAAACCCATCGCTTTTGATTGCCCGTATAAACGGACTGCTTTTGCGCTGCGGAGTTGGAACTTTGCTCATGGATAAACCCAGCCGTCGGAGTAGATGCGGTACTGCGTTCCGAAGTTTCCGCCTTGTCAAGATGAAGCGCGAATGAAGCAAATCCTCTATTGCGCAGCGCGAGATATGGGACGCGCCGACCAGAGCTGTTGTCGAATGAGACGCTCTTATTCGGGATCTTAGGCTCAGGTACTGGGGTTAGCCGGACGCCTTCCCTCAGACATTCAACCGTTGAGTTGCTGCCGCATTCGCTCGCTCCGCAGTATCTTCGGGATCATCTGGGTCGGCGATGTAGACAACGCTGTCATCGTGATAGGTGATTGTGTGCCGCAGTATAATCGACCCTATTGTCGTGATAACATGCCCATTGAGGTATGAATCGCTGAGCGCTTCTTTGATGGTTTCTAACAAGTCTTCCCTGCGGGGATCCACATATAGCAGCTTCGCGGCAAACACGCGCGCACCTGGAGGAGCTGTTGCCAGACACTCCATCATGGAATCGACCAACTCGCTCAGATGGGCAAATCCCGGCTTCAATTTCTTCATACCGCCACCTGCCTGCGGTCGAGTCTCACAGAAACGCCGAGTTCGGTTGACATAAGCCTGCTCCATTCGACTTCTCGTTCTCGGAAGCCGGCGAGCCGCCCGGCAATTGCGTTTGCTACAAACCGGGTTTCCTGTGCAGCGAATTCCAAGGCAACCTCAGTGTCTCCGGTGATACGCTGGGCATCGAGCGTCGCTTGGTCGTCAAGGTCTATTGCTGCAACGGCCGCAGCGTCCTCTGCGATGGCGAGAATGGTAGCAGCGGTCAGCGCGTAGTTCAGCACTTCGATCTTCCGGTGAATTTCGGTCAGGCGATGTGTGGTCATTTCGAGAAGGGTTACCGGGTTCACTGCAGTTGTCTCGTTGATGATTTGGATTGCGTTTAGTGAAACGGCGCGGCCAGATTTTCGCACAAAGCGACCCGAAGATGGCTGCAGACTTGCAGCCAACCACAGCGAGATCGATTTTCGGAAATTCCAGTCCTTGCACTCGTTATGTATTCAGGCTGATCCAGATATTCCCGAAGGTCAATCTGTTTTTCCGATATCCAGGAAACTGTGCAGACGGACATTTACGGGTGCACACAATTGTTAGGATCAGAGCCTCCCGAAAGCGGGCTTCATGAAACCATCGATGGGATGCTCGAAATCGAGGC
Organism: Rhizobium sp. CB2179; assembly: GCF_057653455.1. Lineage (NCBI taxonomy): Bacteria > Pseudomonadati > Pseudomonadota > Alphaproteobacteria > Hyphomicrobiales > Rhizobiaceae > Rhizobium > Rhizobium sp. CB2179. Next base: position 2,889,271 of record NZ_CM172781.1, read on the forward strand.
TTTCCAAAGAGGGCTTCCACCGGCCAACACGCCACTTTCGCGACGTCCTCGAGCCCAGTTCGAAATCGGCGTTTTCCCTCTTGTCACTCGTCGCTTTCCGGGCAAGCATTTGTTTAGTGCCGCGGCGAACTCGTAATTGTCGCGATCTTTGAACACCGATCAGCTCAACGCTATCGCCATCCTGGGAGTGTCCCCGGGACGAGCCAACGCGTCCATAGGAACAAGATGACCACACCCTCCGAAGTCTACACTCTCACCACAGGCGTTTTCCCGGACCGTTATCAAAACGGCACCCAGCTTGAGGGGCCAGTCTACGGAGCGCAGTTGATGTTCACGGGACCGGACGCAGCCATCGAGGTCATCGGAAACAAGATAACCCAGTACATGTTCGGCAGCCGCAGCTGCAATCCATGGTTCGCCGAAGTGATCGAGAACTACAAGAAGGCGATCATCCGGACCGCGGGTGATCTGAGGAAGGCACCCGATGACCGCGTCGTTTTGACAGGCGTCTGGTATCATCTGGACTACAATGAGCGGCCGCGTTTTGAACCGTATGTCATCCATGTCATCTCGGCGGACGGCGTTGTATCGTCACGCCGGTATAAAATCGAAATGTTCGACTATGATTCCCCGGGGGAAGGATTCCTGGGCATGTTGGCGCTTGAGACGACATCGCCTGAGGAAATTAGCCAGTTTCTGAAAAAGGAAGCCGCTAGAATTATGGGTAGGTACACGTCCCATGAACCCTGCGGCCTCAGACCGTTGCAGGGCGTCATCTGGTTCCCCGCTGAAGACAATAATGAAGATGACATCCCAATCATCGTGTCTAAACTGTTCACAGTGAGAGCATCGGACGAACAGCCCGACTACGATGTCGAAGTTTTCCCTTCAGAGGCAGCCAATCCCCTACGCGATGACTTTTCGGAAGCCCTTTCGGAGGCGGGTGAGAAGGTAGAAATCACACGACGTTTGGTCTCCGCCTATGATGCGATCGTAAACGAGCCAGTTTCCGACTCCGACAAAGAGTGGATTCTTAGAAAGCTGTCTCACAGCAGATTCGGTGTCTACCGCGGAGAACTCGTTGTCCGAGAACCTAGATCCGGGCCCATCACGCTGTCCGAACTTGCAAACAGCTCGACCGCGCGTGGCTCTTGGTTTCAGGTCCGGATCGATCTCAACGCCTACGACCCAAGGTTTTCAACCTTCGACGACGACGACAGAAGTGGCCGCAACGATTTTCGGGCGGTGCTGCACGATCGAAAGTTCTCCCCGGCGTCCCAGGAAGAACCCAACTGCCTGCTCGAAAGCGATTGGTATCGGGCGGAAGGGTCGACGGCGGCCGTCCGCTACATGGCGGTTGGTCCGGAGCCTCGGCTTAGTTGGTGACTGCGGGTCATAACCGCTTGGTTGCAGTTCCGGATCGACTTACCGGAGATGGCGCGCACTTCGCCCGATGACAGAAACCGACAATCATCCCGGTGAGTTCGATTGGGGGCGCGACGCGCCCTCTACGCCTGCCCCGTGTCGGCCTTTGACTTCGGAAAAGGCGACAGCCAGGATTTTTTGTGCTGGAAGCACGATGCCTACAAAACGTCCGCCCGGCTGGAGGCCGCAGAAATCGCGGCCAAACTTGCCAGCGCTGAGGCCTAGCATACTTAGCGGGACCGGCATCTCGCTCGCAAGGCCTACTCGAACGACACCTCGGGCCAGACCATTCGATATGCCAGCTTCGTATGAGAGGCACGGCAAAACGGGCAGTCGGGCTCTCTTCCCCTGAAGGACCTCAGTTTTGTATAGGGCGGACGCCACGGATCAAGAAACATGTAGTTCGTGGTGGCCACGCCAGCAGCCCGACGAACGAACTCGAGGGCGAGATAGGCACCCGCGAGGTTTGAGACGAACGCAAACGGAGCCAAGGTCTGCTCTCCGGCGGGTGTCAGGAGAGCCATCTGGCCGCAGAGCTCCTTGAAGAGCGTATCGAATGCCTTCCCGACAAGGTCCGCTTTCTGTAGACCAGGGTGAGCGGCGATGATAAGGCCCGCCACTCGATCATCGATCAGTCCATTCGCATCAACTTCGCTTACGTCGATTCCAAGGCCCGAAGCGATGTCCTTCGCCTTCGCGTCTTCGTCGAGGACGTGCTTATAGATGCAGGCCAGACACGCACCCTCGGTCGGCTGTTCGTGGGAATGCACAATGATCTCGTTGACCCCGGTGGTCGAAGCGTCGACAACCACGAGCGGAAGGTCATTTTGGATCGAGCGCCTCACTGGGCGGCTATCCGTCGCCACCAGCACCTGCCTGACGCGTCCCTCGCGCTGAACGAGGTCGTGAAATGCGCCGACGAAGGGCTTGAACTCAAGATGGGCGAATGACGATTGAGCGTTGTTGGCGAGTACCTTTGCTTTCGGTCCCTTCTCCCCAGGCGCGAAGAATAGGCACCGATTAGCGTTGCCGCCGCCGATGTTCTTGGGATCGACAACGATCAATTCACCCTTGACGTCGAGATGACGAAGAGACCTCAGGAGGCCGTTGCCCACGGCTCCAGCTCCGGCAAGAGCCGTCTCGGCCAACACGATCGGCTTCTCCAGCAGCGCGCGATCCGCTCCCATGGAAGAGAACGATAGCCGGAAATCGCCGGGCGGTGATGGCAGACCTTCTATAGCGCGCCCGAGGACGTAAGACGCCGCGTAGCAAGCGGCAAAAACGATCTGCAAGCCGTGAAGGTCCGGATCGTTGTCAAGCAGCAACGCCGTTTCGCTGAAGCTCGCGCCATCGTCGTCCAATGAGATGTAGACTGTTTTCGCGGCAGCGCCTGATGGTGCGACGCCGACGACGACTTCGACATCCGCCTTGTTGATGTCGTCCACGAGGGCGACGGTTCGCTCCAATTGCTCGGAGAGCTCCTTCGCAAACGAGGCGGCGGTACCTGCCCCTGCCCTGACGGCGACGCGGACGTCGAGAAGCGCCGCGGCTTGATCCTCGTCGACGCCCAGCAAGCGGGCGATCATCAATTGATTTTCCGTGGCAGGGCTCATCGTCATGGGATCACCACCATATGCTCGCTGAACCGCGCGCGAGGAACTTCCAGCCAGCTGTCTTGCTCATTGAGACGAAAAAGCGCCGCCTGATCCAAGAACGTAGAAGCACTTGTGTTTCGAGCGAAATACGGAATGACAAACGACAAAGCGCCTTCGTGACGGATGATCGCCCACTCGTCATCAGCTTGCGAATGGAATGCGTGACCAGGATGAGAGTGAACCTGCGCCACAAGCTTCGTCCGCGTCGTGCGAAGATGCGACATCAGCGCGCTCATGCCTTCCGGCGGGATATGGAAGAAATCCACTGCCGCGCGATGGGCGGGTTCGAGAACCTCACCCACCTGGACTGTCTCGTCGTCGGACCTACGCGCTAACCAGAGCGCGATCCCCTCGCTGCCTCGATTGCCGGCCTTCTTAAGGATCGACAAGGTCTCCTCGATCAACTCGTTCGTGCAGATAAGTGGCTTCATGGAAACGTCCTCCTCCAGGTGTTCCCGATTTGCAGGGCGATGCTTACAAGGTCCATACCGTCGACCGCCCTGTACTGGTCCCAAGCCTCGTTGAGATGACTTTCATGGGTGTGGTACTCGAGCGTTCCCCGCATGCACACGAAAGGTCGGCCCACGACAGGGTGTGGGCCGGCGTGGAAGATGCCGCCGGGCATCTGCCTCTGGCATGGTGTGCCATCGGGGTCGAGAAGCTCCACCGACGGCGGCTGCTCGCTCCACTGCTCGCAACCCATGCGAAGACGGATGGGAAGTCGGTGTTCGAAGGTGAGATCAAGGACAGGAAAAGTCGCTGCGTTGACCACGATCCGGCTTTTTCTGACAAGGATGTCGTTGAGACCAGCGACATCCTTGTCAAAATTTATTTTAGCGAGCGCCTGATGCACCGCCGCCACCTTCGCGCTTGTGCCACTCAATCTCGACGATGCCCTTCAGCCCTTCCTGACGGAAGGTGTGCTTCACATTGACTTCTTTCTCGTCAACGCGCGCAACCCAATCGTCAGTATTAGTCAGATGAAGCTTCTTAGCGGCCTTCTTGAGGACGTCTTCGATCTCGTTATCGCGATCAACCCGCCGGAATTCGTCTTCGGAGGGATAGATGCCAGCGGTGGTAATCACTGCTACCGCAACGTCATCGCCGTGCTTGTCGGCGGCATTCTTCATTTCGGCATTCTCTACCATGTGGTCCATCATGACCCTCCGAGGTTTCTCGATATCCGCCACATCGCGGACGTTAATGTCATTAAGACAAACTTAACCAAATGTCAACATCACAAACACTCACCACGTTGGTGTAATTGACATAAGCCCCAAAAAGACTAGATTTCCCGTATCGGACAACAGATTGAGATACCATGACGGACAGGTTCAACTCGGAACTCGGACGCAAAATCCGGGCAGCGCGAGAGTCCCGAAACATGACGCAGCAACAACTCGGCACCGCCGTTCAGTTATCGAGGACGTCAATCACCAACATCGAACTCGGGCGTCAAAGGTTGCTTGTCGACCAGCTCGCCGGGATTGCATCGACACTTGATAGACCGTTGGCGGAATTGATCCCTACTGCGGAGCTATTGCATCCTGAGACGGATTCCGACGCTGCGCTCGGCCCAGAGATGCCCACAGTCGCGAAATACATCGAGGCGGTGAAACGCGCTGGCCCGCTTTGATGAGAAGGCGCTCCCAATGAAGCCCGTACGAGCAAGGTACGGCCGCATTGAACAGGTCGTTGGCAATCTCCTCGCGGAGAACCACGTGCTGCGTGCGCCTGTACCCGTGGAAGACATCGCCGAGGCTTGCGGTGCCCACGTCCAGGTGCACGAGTTCAACAACGAAATCTCCGGCATGCTGCTTCGCGCGAACGACCAGCAGATCATCGCCGTGGAAAGGAGCCAGTCTCCTGTCCGCAGGAGGTTTACGATCGCTCATGAACTCGGTCACCTGCTTCTCCACGGCGGCCTGGAAGTGCGTCTGGACACGGACTTCAAGATCAACTTTCGGGATTCCACTTCATCCACGGCGGTTGACGTCGAAGAGGTTGAGGCGAACGCGTTCGCGGCAAGCCTTTTGATGCCTCAGCAGTTCCTTCAGCAGGATTTGCGCGACAGGTTCGTCGATGTTGAAGATGAAGCCATGATCAGGGACCTGGCCAGGACATACCATGTCAGCGTCCAGGCGATGACCATCAGGATCGCGACGCTCATGAACTTGCATCGACTGTGATGTTCGCGTTGTTGAGACGTCTGCTAGCCCGGTTCTCAAAGCAAGCTCGTCTTCCCTATTCCCACCGAAACGGCAAGCGGTTCGCGAATTTCGAGCGGTCCAGGTTGTTTGCTGTCGAACCGCCGAGAACACGATGGTCGCCCTGTCATCCATCCACGGCGCGCCTGTTCAAAGCGTCCCTCACCTGCCCCAACGGACACACGCTGACACTTCGCAACCACGTCGTGTCGCAGGATGGGTTTGTATCGCCTAGTGTGGTGTGCCCTGATCGAGGATGTGACTTCCATGAGTGGGTGCGTCTGAAGGGTTGGGTGGAAGATTGTACCGCTCAAAAATTCGTGACAACGAACAGAGCTCCAAAACCATAGTCATCACGATCAACGGCGCTAGATAGACCGCAATCGGCAAGTCCCAATCGGATATTCCCGCTCGATTCAGCTCCGGTTAGAACGGTTCTAGTGGAGTGCGACAACGAAGCTATGGTTGCGATATCGATCCGATCCGCGTCAGGCAATTGGTGGCTGGAGATAAGGGTGCTGAGGAGCTCAGCTCTGGACAACCTGCCTGCCGGCGAACCTCCACGTCAAAATGAATCAACGTCGTTACCACGATTTTAAAGAGGCCTTCTTTGCACTTGAGGGTGCGCGGACGGCCTCGGCCCCTCTGGAGAATGGCGGGCGACGAGAGATCAACGATCCGCGCGAGATGCCGGTTTGAGGACGCCTGCAACGACCAACAATACCGATGTTGACTATACACGTCTGCGAGGACGGGGCCGGTCATTCAACTACCTAGAAAACGCTACAAGCGAACGCCGAGCAATGGTCACCCCTTCAGGCACTACGCTCGAGCAAGAAATAGCCTTTCTTGGGGTCGTATCCTATCACTTCGCTCTTCTGCAGCAGCTTTCGAACCAAATCGATTGGATTGTCCGAGTTTGATAGAAGACCTTTCGATTGAAGCTGCCGGGTCAGATCAGCCCTCTTGAGCGGCTGATCGTGAGCACGAAGGATGTTTTCCGCTGCGCTTCGAAGAGCATCAGCTTTGGACGACCTGGAACGAGGTCCGTTTGCCCCTGCGCTGACCACAGTCCTCATCTCTGAGGAACAGTCGGCCTGGGTAGGCTCCCTTGTCTGCTTTCCACGAGACAGTGCTGTTTCCTGCTCTGACTCGCGCTCTGCATTCGCGATCAACTCTCGGTATCGAGCGATCTCATTGTTCATGTTAGCAAGTTCAGCTTCGTAGGAAGCTGTGACGTTTCGAGATCGCGATACTAGGTCGTCCAGTCCAGCATGCAGCTGGGACAGGTAATTGGCAATCGCCTTCCGTCTCAAAGGCTCCATAGTAGGCCGTCCATCAGTTGTTCAATTATTCCGGAATCACACCTAGACATTCCGGAACTTTCTGATATTCGTATGCTCACGCATTTAGTTCCGATCGGTCACAGAATGCCGCCGACACAAATCGACGGCCGTTGGAGATTATCGAAATGCCAGCACGAGACAATCAAAAACCTACTGGCATAACAACGTCGCTCCGATGGGGCGGAGCCACCTCGCTGGCAGCATCGTTATGGTTAGGCTTGGGCCACCTATCTCTTATTGGCCGATAAGTGCTCGACCAATCCTTATCAATCAATAGCCTAATTCCGGAATAATTCAAGACTCCGATTGGACACCAGACCAATTCCGGACTCCACATTTAATTCCAGACGCCAAAAAATCTCCATAGAGACATAAATTTTTCCGGAACGGCCGGGAGGGAATGATGGAGATTTCGTCCAGTTCAACTCTGGAGACTACGACTGCCTTCAATGGAAATCGTTCGTTCACACACAGGAGTGAATTATGGAAAACGACCCGCCAAACGTCCTGCAACCACCTGAGGTGAATAACCCGCCACTCCTTAGGCGTATCGACGAACATATAGCAAAACAGCGAACGCTGCGGATGGAACGAGGAGCCATGAAGGAACACTTTGTTCTCGAGGTGGTGAGCCAAACTAGGATGCGGGCGGGTATTGCCTCGAATATTTTCGAAACCTTAATGAGACGACGGCGAGCGCAACCGGATATAAATGCAATGAGGCCGGCAAGCACGCTCGCTCATTTTGATCGAAAGGTCACAGCTCATAAGTTGCGAGCTCTCTACGCGATCGCTTACGAAAAGTAACCGCCCGATTGCTACCGCGGCGATTTTGCTTTGATGCGAGCGACGAGCAGCTCGTCGTCAACAAAGCTGTCGAGGAAGTCGTTCCATTCTTGGGGTGAGCGGCGGGCATCTTTGAGCATCTGCTCCAATTCGTCCATGCCGTCGTCCGTCAGTGCGGTCACCGATTCGTCGTCTCCGGTGTACACGGAGATGATGCTGCCGTAGCTCAGATTATCATCGTTGGAGACAATTGCCTGAAGAAGCTCCGGGTCCTCTTCGAGGATTTCGGCAACAAATTTGATCGTACGGACGTAGGTGACTGTCGCCATCAGGCTGCCTTCGCGTCGATTGTGGTGATCGCCGACCAGTTCCACGGAAGCAATTCGTCTAACCGATTGATCTTGTGATCGTGGATGCGATCGAGCACGTCTGCCAGATAGGCCTGCGGATCAAGACCATTCATCTTTGCCGTCTCGATGATCGTCATGGCGCGTGCCAAGGTCTCCGCTCCCGTATCGGCTCCCGCGAAGAGCCAGTTTCGTCTTCCCACGCCTATCGGACGCAGTGCCCGCTCGGCGGCATTGTTGTCGATCGCAACGCGACCGTCTTCGAGGAACAGACAGAGCGAAGACCATCGGCTCAATCCGTAGCGGAAAGCTGTCGCCAGATCGCTTTTGCCCGGAATGCGCGTGAGTTGAGCTTCAGCCCAGTGGCGGAATGCATCGGCCTTAGGCTTGCTCTGCTTTTGACGCGCAGCAAGACGGATCTCAGGAGGCTGCCCATTGATGCCACGCTCGATGTCGTAAAGCGCTCCGATGCGATGAAGAGCCTCTCGCGCGATCTCGGACTTGTTTGATGTCCAGATATCGTGGAAGTCTCGTCGCCAATGAGCCCAGCAGGCGGCTTCCTTGAAGCGAGATTCTCCCTTTTCTCCAGGCGAGTATAGCTTGCCATATCCTTTGTAGCCGTCAGCCTGAAGGATGCCGCTTGATTGCTTGAGGTGGCGGTGGACGTGCTCTTCTTTCCAGTCAGGAGCAAAATAGTAGACTGCACCGGGCGGGGAACTGCCTGCCCATGGACGCTGATCGCGGACATACGTCCAGATCCTGCCCTTCTTCACACCCTTGCCCAACCCCTTGTCTCGCAGCGAGCGATCCAGCACCCTGATCGGGGTGTCGTCCGCATGAAGCAGGTCACTTGCCATGACCGCCGTTTCGATCCGCTCGATGAGAGGCTGCAGAACCTGCATGGCGCGACCACACCAATCAACCATCGTGCTGTCGGGAATGTCGGCGCCCATGCGGGCGAAGATCTCGTTCAGACGGTACAGTGGCAAATGGTCGTCGAACTTCGAGACCAGAATGTACGCCAAGAGGCCAGCGCCGGCCATGCTGCCCGGTATCGGGCGGCTGGGTGCTGCCACCTGCACCATTTTCTCGCAGCAGCGGCAGGACTTCTTCAGTCGAGCAACTTCGATGACTTTCATCTGCGCGGCGATCATGTCGAGGATTTCGCTGACGTCCTCACCGACAAGACGCAATTCACCTCCGCATTCCGGGCAGCAGGAGCCAGGATCGAGCTCTCGGCGCTCGCGAACCGCCTTGTCCGAGACGCGTGGGCGCCGGCGCATGATCTTTTCAGACGTATCCGCCAAGGGAACCACAGACGCCGCCTCATCAGGTTCATCGATTGGCGCCGTACTGCCTTCAGCGGCGGCGATCAACAGATCCTCAAGCGCCAGTTCCAACTGCTCGATTTCACGCTCAATCTTTTCAGACGACTTGCCGAAGACCTGTTTCTTCAGCTTGGCAATGCGCAGCCGCAGCGTTTGGATTAACTGATCATGCGCCTGCAATGTGGCCGACATCTTCGCGTTTTCCGCCTGCAAAGCGGCAATCATTGCCTTGAGAAAGGCTGGATCGTCCGGAAGATTTGTCGTCGCGCTAGACATGATCCTGACTACCACGAGACAGGATAAATTTCCATAAAAACCAGTGGTTTCAGTGGGATAAAATCACCCGACACGGGCCGGTGGCGCACCCCAATCAGGACGACGCCAATCGATCCCTTCCCACAACATCGCCAGTTGGGCCGACGTCAGCCGGGCAGTCCCGTCGGATGCCGAAGGCCAAGGAAACCGCCCCTTCTGCAAGATCTTGTAATACAGGCAGAAGCCCTGGCCATCAAAATACAGCAGCTTCAAACGATCGCCACGCTTGCCGCGAAAGGCGAAGACCGCGCCGCCAGTCGGCTTCTGACGCAAAACATCCTGCGCAAGCGCGGCAAGGCCTTCTACTCCCTTGCGCATATCCGTGATCCCGCACGCAAGATACACCCGAACGCCGGTCCCAGGCCCAATCATGCTGCTTCCACTGCCCGGATAATCTGCGTCAGGACATCGGGAGCCATAGAACTCTCGAAACGAAGCGTGCGGCCGCAGATCAATCGTAGCTCAATCATCCCGGAGCAGCTCTCCCTCAATTTAGGGGCATCGTTCTGCACGGCATTCAGATCGACGGGAATGAACAATGCATTCGAAGACACCGGGAGCAGCCCCTTCTTCTTGAGCTCGCTACGCCAGGCGTATATCTGCTGCCGCGTTACATCATGACGATGAGCAATCTCTGTGATCGTGGCTCCAGAAACCCCAACCGACATGACAATCGCAAGCTTGTCTTCTTCGCGCCACCGCCGTCGACGTTCCTGCCCAAGAATTTCAACGCGCATCGCAATCCTCGCCTAAGACACGTCGCTAACGACGTCGTTAAACACGTGTCTTAGGCCATCAGGGCGCTAGGCGGCAGGCGGTTCCAATCGGGCGGTTACTACGAAAAATCGCTGCGCGACGACATGCTTTCCATGAGACCAGGTACGATGTGCATTTGCCCGGCCCCTGACAACTCAGACTGCGAACCCAATCCCGAATGCATGCGATGCGTATTCAAACACCACGGCATGCCAGTTTCTGTCGTCGAACAGCCATGCGGCAAGGCTGACTAGGCGCAAGGGCCAGTCGTCGATCGTCGGCTGTTGATGAGAAACAACGCGAGCGAACTCTACTCGGTGGCGCGATATCGTCACCGCGTCACCATTAACGTTGTCTGGACGTAAGTGATGTCCCGTCCTGCATTTCCGGAAACGTGGGACCGAGCGCGCCCTCCAGCGAAACTCGCACTGAGGTGTCAATGGCTACTCTCCATTTCCCAAATCGGACAGTACGAAAAGGCGTTCACCGCGAAGGTATGAATTCTCCCTACATCATCACTTGCACCGACAGGTTGGCAGAAGGCCCCAACCACTTTTTGAGCGAGAGAGCCCGTGGGCGCATCAAACGTGATCCAAACGACCCGAGGGCGAGAAAACTCAGTCCGAAAACGACACGACAGTGCGGCTCACGTCTGGCTGATTATGAGACATGGTTGGAGAGCGCGGCTGCGCACCCCGGCATAGGGTCCCTTGGCTGGCAGGATAGCCGCAGGTGGTTGGTCGAGCTGTATGAGGAGGCACTTCTCTCGGGCTATTGGAGTCGGGACTTTTGGCTCACCGGCCAGCCGTCACCTTTGGCATTCCGCTCGACCGTGAAGCCTCGCGTTGACGAAGCAATTCTCGCCGGAATGTGGCTTCAAAAGGCCGGATACATAGCGGACTTTGAAGAATCGCCTGGTGACGCAGTCATCGCTCGTGAGCGCGCGTTGGTGAAACAGTCATTCGAAGCAATTGGTGAGCAGTTGCAGGTTTCCGGGTTGGTCATAGCTCAGAAAACACAGGTTCGGCAGGACCCAGGGACCGTTTTGCCGCCATCCGACAAAGACATAAAACAACTCATCGCGACATTACCCGAGGGCACGATGCAATTGGTAGCTCTGTCGCTCTACGAGCTTGGTCTAAGGGTATTCGAACTCCTTGAACAAATGAAAATCCCCCCGTCTTGGTTAGGCAACGTCGACCGCTCGATCATCGGCGGCCAAACGTTGGGCTATCTCCCTGACCTGGATGTCGTGTTTTCAAACGCATCAGACATAGAGAAACGATGCAAGTGGCGCGTCAAAGGCAAGTCCGGCAAAATCCGCTGGGTGATGATACCGCCCAAGCTCCTCAGATTGCTTTGGAAGTATGCTGTTGCAACCCGCCGCGCACTCCTCAAGGGCAAACCTCCCGAACTTCGATCCAAGCACGAGTTATTTCTCAATAAGCGCGGCCAGCCTATTCACTATGACAACATCAGCTTGGCGCTCCGCCGCGCGAACGACACGCTGCATCGGCAGGAACGCATTACCGCGCACCCGCTCCGACATGCGTATGCGTGTAAGTTCATCGAAGTCTGCATTCTCGAAGACTTCGCTAATGCCGGTGTTGATCCCAAGACAGCCTCGTACGAGCAGTTCATGCGAAGTGGCGAGGGAGCAATCGTCGTCCTCCAAGCGAACCTTGGACACGCCGAACGTGAAATGACGATGAGGTATCTCCAGCAACTCGCAGGGCGCGAAATGGCGTTCCGATACCAAAACGCCTTTAACGGGGAGGTCGACGCGCTCACCGAAGACGTCAGCCGTCGCACTTCGTCCAAAAGAGATCGGGCAGCCGCATGACCAAGCGCCCACAAAAAGGCGAACTGCCCAGATCCCTTAAAGCTGACGGCGTTCTTCCTACAGGCCCCGCCTCTAACGTCGCTACAATCGCTTTGCCTGAGTATCTCGACTTCAAAGCCGAGGACTTCAAGAATACGCCCCTTATTTTTCGAAATAGAGCGAAGGTATCAAGAGAACTCTTTGGAGGCGGAAGATCGGCATCCACAAAGCGCACAACGGGACGCCGGCTAAGTCGCATTGCAAATTTCATCGATCATTACACCAAGAAGAACCGGACCACGATAGTAGCAGCCGACGACGTTGATTCTGCATTCAGCGCTGATTTTCTGCGGTACATCGAACCTTTCAATGAACGAGATCGCGTGATCGCCACCTTCCGGAGATTACTGAAATGCATCGGAGTACCAGAAGCGCTCTGGCCAACGAACCCGTTTCAGGGAAAACCGGCCGCATCGTCGAAGAGCCTCCTGTCAAGAAAACAAATGAGGGCGGCTATAAAGAACGCGAAGCACGAAGCTCGCTTGGTGATGCGAACATCACGAGAAGCGAACGCCGCGGGCCCCGGTCATGATCCAAGACGTGCACCAGGCAGGAAGGGTGAATGGGACGACCTTGGAAATCGCTTGTGGGCCTTACGAAACATAGTTGGCCCGACAGTGCGGACCTGGAACGAATACAATCGCCTCTTTCCAGCGGTTGTGAAGCAACTTGAAAAATACCCGGGGGCACTCGCCGTCGAACGAAATGGCGAAATCCGTCGAATTAAAGGAATCAACGCGCATCTGAGGTATATCTATCCCGAAGGGCGAGACATAGCGCCTTTCGTGGTCCTGACACTCATCAGGACTTTATTTAATTTTGAGTCGGTCGCCACTCTGGAGGTGGGCAAATGGTTTAAGCCCTACCCTCTTTCAGTAGGCGAAGAGGACGAAGAGAGCGTCGATAGGGCCTGTTACATTGTGAGCCGAAAAAACCGCGGTAAACAGGACCCCCGTGATCCGCCGAAGGTCGTCCGCGCGATTTCGTTGATGAAGCCGTGGTCTCACGCCTACCGTGTCCTTCAAACGGTGGAGGCACTTACCCAACCACTGCGAGATGAAATCGAGCGTGAGATCGAAGAGCTGCATCGGACTAGGCGGCGTTCCAACGATCAAAAAGAGCGCCTCTCCTACCTGCAATCCATACGTAACCGCGTCTTTCTTTACAACAGCAGCATCACCGGGATCAGTGCGATATCCTATGAACACGGCGCACCTCGTTGGCTTAACGAGACATTGACGACCTGGGGTCTGCCGACGGAGGTAAGAAACTTTCGCGATGCAGGTCTCGCGTTCGGCTTCAGCGAGTCCGGAAGCAATCTCGCTGTGCTGCAGATTCTAGGATCGCATAGCAAACCGGGCGTATCAGCCCTCTATACGAAACGAAAGCAGTTAGAGGCGACTAGAGAAGAGGCCGCAAAAAGTGTCTTCCGAGCCAGCATGGAACTCGTTGAGGAGGGTGATTTTTCTCTCCACGCAATGGCAGAACGCTTGTCTGCCCAAGGTCTCCGGACCCGCCAAGTCGAGAACGTCTTAGACCCAGACACCACTACGCGGTGGGGTAACCGGTGTGCCGATCCGGCGTCCCCTCCTTCGGGGTTTTCCCAGAGAACACTACCTGGCCAAGAATGCACGGGTCAAAGATGCCTTGACGGATGTCCTCATGCCCGTTGGTTTCCAGAAAGCATACCGCACGTGCTGATAATGTTGTCTTCGGAGCGTGAGAGGCGACGAAATCTCGGTGCGGAGGCAACGCTCGCAGGGACCTTTGACAGCATCATAACGCGATTGAAAAGCCTTCTGACCATGTGGCCGGATCGTATCCTCCGCGATTACCCAGCCGTCGCGGGAGTGCTGAGCGGTGAGGACTGAAATTTCAATCGAGGCCCAAAGGCTTTGGATCGTCGTAAACGCCTTGAGGCTTGACGATAGTCCGCCGTATCGCGACGACCTAGAGGTTACACCCGGGTACTATTTCGGGGACCATGGCTGGTACTTTCCCCTTGAGAATTTGACGCCCGGCAGGCGAAAGAAGGACGGCGTTGACTTCCTTGCGAAAACTAATTTCCCTAACAACGTCGTTGGGCGTCTCACACCAGACAGCCTTTTGCTTCTTCAATTAAAGGACGTGGGCGTTGTACACATTTTCCGGCTCGACGTCCTGAAGTCGCGGATTACTGTTTCCAACGCCGGTTTTTTCACGGAGCGCATGACGTCAATCAAACGGTTTTTCATCGCGATGAAAATCATCGGACTGAACAGCCTTTCTGATCTCACGCCGTTCAATCTACCGCAAGTCCGCGCGCTGATGTCCACGACAAAGGCGGACAGATTTGGGTTTATTCTCTCTCAACTCATTCTCATTTCGCAGGCGGGCTTGGTGCGTGACGGCCTTCGAGCGTATCAATGGGAAATCGATATTGGCGACGATGATGCCGACGACACCACTAGAGAGCGCGGTACTCAACCGCTGACGGCGGAGCAGGCTGGCACTCTCCTAAAGCTGAGCAGAAGTTACATTTCATTAGCATCGGAGATCGGGGCCGAAATTCGAGCTCTCACCGACCCGATCAGCCCCCAAACCGCCATCTCGAATCGTCTGAAAGCCAAGATTCCCGCAAATCTGGACGATTTAGAAAGCAAATGGCATTCGACGACATTGCATCTACTCGTGGAAGTCTCTTCAGCAAACTTAGAGTGTTATCACTTCGGCTTTCGACCAAGCGAGGTTTTGTCTATACGAACGGGATTCATTGTCGCGCTTCTTGACGATCCCGAGGGACAAGACCTCAGAATACGATTTATTCGAACGAAAAATGTTCCGACACCCACAGCCCGGGAACTACGCGTCGACCCGTATCTCAGGGAAGTCGAGGTCGCAATTGAAGACGTCAGAGATGCTGTGAACGCTCAGAGCGACTTCATCTATTCCCACCCAAACTCGGAGTGGGAAATGAGTTACAACAGGTACGTCTATCGACTCAATAGGTTCTGCCAGCTGCATGGGTTGGATTTCACTGTCTCCGGTTATACCTGGCGTAAAACCGTGGTCGACATCATGGTCCGCGTGTTGACAGAGGCAATCCCGATACTTCAGCATATGCTGGGCCACGTTTCCGAAACTGAATCGGTTGGGTATGCGCTCTCCTCACCACTGCTTCAGCCTGAAATCCAGGCGGGGGTTATGCAGGTTTATACCCGTCGGGCAGGAACCCTGTTTGAGACGGCCACAAGCCCTGATTCGGAACTGGGCGGCCTAGCTGGCAAGCGCCTTCAGAAATTACTTTCATCCGATATAACCTCAGAAGACCTGGGCTTGACGAAGGACGAATTCGTGGAGGACTGCATCGCCGAGGGAAACCTCCCGATCAAAGTCGCTGAGGGAGTCTATTGCGTCCGTGGAAAGCTCGGGAGAGGCCTTTGCTCCATTGATGCTGGGGACCTGTTGGCAGACCCCGCAAATTGCAGTGCTGCCTGCAACTTTCAGATCCAGATGCCAGAAAGACTCGCGGTGGTGAAGGAAAACATCATCAACCTTGGGAAACTTCTATCGTCATCCAACGCGTCGCGGATGCAGAAGCGCCATGCGGTCAATCAGGTCAACGAGCAATTGGTAGCGTGGCCTGAACTCATCGAAATACGCGACGAATTAATCAAGTCAGACCCTCAACTGATTCAATGGTTAAAAAATGACATCAAAGGACATTCCACAAAATCTCCGTGCATCGAAACAACTTGAAAGTCACGAGACAGCCCAAGCTTTTGAACAGGCGATGGATTCGATCCGAAAGGACCTTTCGACTGGCAAATTAGCTCGTCATCATAGAGAAATTTTTATGTCCGACGTGGTGGCTCGAACGGACAAAAATAGAGACATTTTGAAAGCTGACGCTCATAAAAACACAACCCGAGTGAAAGTAAGGGCGTTCGTTCAGCAGATCAACAAGGCCTTGGAAGAGGCGGCCGCGAAGGATCCCGAAGCCGAAATTTCCGCCCTGAGAGATCAACTACGAGAGCTGAATGAAAAATATGCACGGCTGGCTGACACCGCCAACGACTGGTCCGCTCGCTGTCGAGAGAAGACCTACAGAATTACAAACTTAGAGGTTCTGTTAGAAGCAGAGCGTGAAAAAGGATCGAAGCGCGCTATCCACATTGTTCGTGAAAAATCCCCGTCCGACAAGACTCCGCCGAAACGCGATTAGGTCAGGCTTGCAAAGCGCCGGCTTCTCACCTATCTCTCTTAGTGCTTCGCAAGAAGTCTATGGCGCTAAACCTTTTGTGCAATAGGCATGCAGGACGCGGCTTCGATGCCGCCGCCTCCACCAAACATCTTGATGATCGTTTCATCAGCGAATGGGGGCGACATGGGATCGACTGGTGCTGAAAGACAAAAGCTGTGCTCGGCATGATACCACCGTTATCGGGTCAAAATAGTAGTTGCAAACGACAACTATGCGGAAGCTCGTCTCGCTGCTTAATCGCAGTGTGACACTTCAAATCAAGTCCTAAGGGGTCGCACTCTTAGGCGGGGTTCGGAGGTACCTGGCAACAGAAACCTCCACCTAATCCAATAATATTTCTGTCTGCTGCCGTCAGATTTGAGCAGATGTCGTTGGCGGACCAAACAAAAAGGGGTCAACATGCTATTAGTGAAAGTCTCGCCATCTCAGAGCCTCTCGATGTCGACCCCCTCTTTTGTAGCTCATGTAAAGGGCGGTACCCGGCGCCTCCACCAAAAACCGGCGGTCTTAAAGGCCGGCTTTTGATGGGGGCGAAACAGGATCGACAAGGGTGTAAAGATCGTCTTTTTGCTCGGCATTGTACCGCCGTTATCGGGCTAAAATTGTAGTTGCAAACGACAACTATGCGGAAGCTCGTCTCGCTGCTTAATCGCGGTGTGACACTTCAAATAAAGTCCTAGTGGTTCGCACCTCTAGGCGGGGTCCGAAGGCACCTGGCAACAGAAGCCTTCACCTTCTCCCTGCCGCCGAAATCATGTATGCTGCTTAAAAACGTGACTCGGCTCCGGTCTTTCCCAAGGCGCCCGAACGTGGCATACAACCTTGTGAAAAGACTCCGAACCGACGAAAGACAGGAAAAGCATGGGGCAGGATCATATCCGCTACGACATTCTGGCACAGGATGCACTTCGCGGCGTCATCCGCAAGGTATTGGCGGAAGTCGCAGCCACGGGCCGCCTGCCCGGTGATCATCACTTCTTCATCACCTTCCTCACGGGCGCGACCGGTGTGCGCATCTCCCAGCACCTGAAGTCGAAATACCCCGAGCAGATGACTATCGTCATCCAGCACCAGTTCTGGGACATGAAGATCACCGACACGCATTTCGAGATCGGTCTTTCCTTCTCGGACGTTCCGGAAAAGCTGGTCATCCCATTCAATGCGATCCGCGGCTTTTACGATCCCTCCGTCAACTTCGAGCTCGAGTTCGACGTGCCACTCGCCGACGGCGAGGAATTGCCGTCCGGTGAAATCACCGCCTATCCGGTGGATGCTGTTGGAAAACCCGACGACGCCGCGGGCGCAAAACCCGCCGACGGCGAGGAGAAGAAACCGGGCTCCGTCGTCTCGCTCGACTCCTTCCGCAAGAAGCAGTGATTGAAGGGGGCCAAGCCTCCCTTTTTCATAGGGAATTCAGGCAACCGCATGAGCGCCGAAATCATCAATCTGCGCCAGTTCCGCAAGAAGCAGGCTCGCTCCGAACAGGAGAAGCAGGCCGAACAGAACCGCATCTCCTTCGGCCGCACCAAGGCCGAAAAGCAACTGACCCGCAGCCTGAACGACAAGGCCGACAAAGCCCATCGCGACGGCCGGATCGAGACCGATGACGACGGCGCGTGACGGTTTCACGCAAAGCTTGAAGAGCCGGAATGGAACCTGCGATCAGCCACTTGCGCGGTTTCCTTGAATCGATCTGCCGACCCACGCATGCTTTGACAGAACGTCCTTAGCGCGTGCTCGCGGACGCGCGGCGCTCTAGGCGCTCCAATCGGAATGTGAAGGCGCTCCATGATCCGCAAGCATTCGGCGACATTGCACGGCCATCGCACCAGTTTCTCGCTGGAGGATGAGTTCTGGACTGAGCTGAAGACGATTGCCGCAGCCCGTTCGATACCGCTCGCCGCCCTGATCTCCGAAATCGACGACCACCGCCCGCCGGACAGCAACCTGTCCTCAGCGCTGCGCTTGCATGTGCTTTCCTGGCTGAAGGCCGGCGCCAGCCACCAGCCCTGATGCATGTTGCTTAAAATCGCGTAGCGATTTGGGACGACATCAATGAAAACAAAGGCCTGAAGCGTCTTGCATGAATCAAATTCTATGCACTTTCACTGCGCCTGAACGCCCGGCAACTGGTCGAAATTGAGCGGACCGGGCTGCGCTTGCCCGCTGCGCCGTGCTGCTTCCGCCTCTGCGGCGGCCCTCGCCTGCGCATCCGCATCCGCCTTCGCTTTGGCTTCCGCCGCGCGTGCGGCCTCCGCCTCGGCAGCAGCCTTCTCAGCGGCTGCTTTCTGCGCCAGCGCGCGCAGCCGCTCTTCCTCCGCCTGCCGTTGCTTCTCGATCTCGGCTGCCTTGATGCGCTCAGCGTCGTTGAACCGGTAGAGCGCCACCTCGCGGCGCAGCCGCTGTTTTTCGAGCACGACCGCCTGCAGCCGCTCGACACGCCGGCGCTCGCGCTCGAAGGCGCGCAGCGACAGAAAGCTGGTGATATCGGTTACATCCATCGTCTTGCCGGGCGACGGCAGCATGCCGGAAAAATTCAGCCGGAGCGCCGGCTCGGCGCCGGAAAGCGCTTCCGTGCCAGGATTGAACCCGACGCCCAGAGTCGCGCTGATCCGCTCTTCCGGCAGTGCGATTTGCGCATCGGCGGTGATGCGGGCCAGATCGTTGGCGACGGTGACATTCTGCACCCTCAGCGTCCCGTCGGCGATGTTGAAGGGGATGCCGAGCGGCGGCAGCTTCGCCTCGCCGTTGCTGAGCAGCGTCTCGATGATTGGATGCACCTTGCCGGCATTGATCTGCTCCTGCATCGTATCGGTTGCGGCAAGCAGCGGCGGAAGGACGGCAAGGTTAAGCCCGCGTATGCTGGTATCGCCGAGCCTCAGTTCGCCCGAACCATTGAGCGAGCTGGCGATCTCGCCGATCGTCTTGCCCGAAGCCTCCATCGACAGCGACAATCCGAACTTGCCGTTGGCGATCGGCGCTCCGTCGCGCAGCCAGACGACGCCGGAAAGATCGGAATCGGCAAGCGCAAGCTTCGTCTGCAGGAAACCGGTACCGTTGGCATTGGTGAAAAGCAGGTTGCCGGAGAGCTTTCCGTCGTCCCAATTGCCGGCCATGTCTTTGAGCTGCAGCTCGTCGCCCTTGTAGGCAACGTTGCTGGTGAAGTCCGACACCGCCGTTTCCGGAAGGCCCGGCCAGAACTGCTTGGCCGTCAGTTTCACGTTGACGTCGAGATCCTTGAAGACGGGCAGCCCCAGCGGCGCCGTCGTCAGCTGACCGTTGGCGGGATCGACGATCTGGCCGAACACCGCCTCGCCGAGCCAGCCGGCATCTGCCTTGGAGAGCGTCAGCCCGCCACTCGCGGTCGTCTTCGCAGCCTTCCGGTCGAAGGTCAGCGCACCGGAAAATTCGTTGTCGGCCGCATGCCCCTTGAGATCCGAAAAGACGATCTTGTCGCTATCGATGGCGGCATTGACCTGCAGACCGAACGGCAGCCCGGTTCCGGTCTGCGGCAGGGCGATGCCGTTCATGATGAGATAGGGGTCGATATCGGCGCTGTCGAGCGAAAGGGCGATCTCGCCGTTCATGAAGGTCTCCGGCCGGACATCGATCTTGCCGTTGGCCATGAACGAGGTCCGGTCGGTCGCAAAGGTCAGCGCCGCATCGGCGGGATCGTTGCCCGATGCCTTCACCTTCAGCGTCAGGCGGCCATTGGCCCCGACATCGACCGGCAGCGGATCGAGCCCGGCCTGGCCGAACAGGACTGATGGCACGGCGTTTTCGAGCGTCGCCTCGAGGCTCGTCGTGCCATTGCCGGTCAGCGCCAGGAGGTCGGACATGCGGTAGTCGAGATTGACGCGGCTGCCGTTCGCCACGCCGGCAAGCGTCACCGTCAGCGCATTGCCCTCGTCGCCGCCAAGCGTCAGCGCGCCGCGAAGCGCCGTATTGCCGTACCAGCCGGCATTGCGCACCAGCCGGTCAAGCACCGGGTGATGCGGCAGGTGCTCGCGCAGCATGGTGAAGAAGCCGCCGGGATCGGCCGATTTGAAGGTGATCTCGCCCGCGCCCTTGTAGTCGAGCAGCGAACCTTCCGCCCTGCCCGTCGCCGTCAGCTCTGCGCCTGCAATATTCTTGATCGACAGCCGGTCGACGGCAAGCGCGCCATCGGCAATCGTAAAGGTGGTCTCGACATTCTCGGCGTCGACGCCGAAGGCGGTGAACTTGTCGGCCTTGAGCTGGGCGGCGATCTTGTGGTCGAGCACGTTGTCGCCGGCATCCTGGCCGGTCATGAGCCCGCTCAGCGCCTGTAGCGCGTCAAGATCGAGCGTATCGCCGTTCAGCGCCACCGATAGCGTCGGCGTCTGGCCGGAGATCGCCTGGCGCTCCAGCCGGCCCTTCA
This sequence comes from Rhizobium sp. CB2179, assembly GCF_057653455.1. NCBI lineage: Bacteria > Pseudomonadati > Pseudomonadota > Alphaproteobacteria > Hyphomicrobiales > Rhizobiaceae > Rhizobium > Rhizobium sp. CB2179. The sequence goes on from NZ_CM172781.1 coordinate 2,909,960, forward strand.
GCGTCGCCGGTCCGATGGCGATCTCGAGATTTTCGAAACGCTGCAATTCATGCGTCAGGCTGACATTGGCGGAAAAGCCCGCCTGCCGTAATTGCCGGATAGCCGGATCGACCGAGCCGGCTAGCCAGGAGGCTAGCCCCGTCGGCTGGCTGGAGGCCACCAGGATCTGGCCGTTGAACGACGGCTCGCCCTGAAGCAGGAGCTTGCCCTTGCCCTCTACCTGCGTGCGTCCCGGCAGCGTGCCGGTGACGCTGTCGATCAGCCAGCCGGTGCCGGCCGGTTCGAGCTCCAGCTGTACGTCGCGCAGCGTCGTATCGCCGGCGACGATTGCCGGCAGCTTGACGCTCGCCTTGCCCGGCACCTGCGGGATCGGCACCTGCGCGACGATATCGATCAGCGAATTCAACCGCTGGCGCGCCGAAACAGCGGGATCCCGTGTCGTCTTGCCGGCCGAGCCCTGATTGCCGATGCGGTTGACATCGATCTGCTGGCCGTCGGCGGTCAACAGGAATTCCGGCGCATTGCCGGTATCGAGCGTCGCCTCGCCGGTTATGACGTAGGGATCGTCTGTCGGGCCGATCTCCATCCGGTATTCGGGGATGCGGATACGTTCATTGGTGAGCTCGAAGCGGCCCTTGACGCGCGGCGGCTGCTCTTTCTTGTTGGCGGGCTTGGCGCTGTTGCGGATTTCGATCGCGGCCGAAAGCTGGCCCTGATAGTTCGGCTTGCTGTCGACGAGCTTCAGCTCGCCGTCGAGATCGACGCTGACAGGGTGCTTGTCCGGCGAAAACCTCGTGCGCATGCGCAGCACGCCCTTCTCGTCCGGCTGACTGCTCGAGATCGAGAAGCCGCCGTGCTCGCCGTCGAGCGCAGCGTCGCCCTCGATGCGCCAGGGACCAGCCAGCGACTTTGCCGACATTTCCGCGTTGAGGCCGGTGATGCGACGCGAGCGACCCGACTGATCGTCGATGAATTCGACCTCGCCGCCGCTGACATGCACGTTTTCGAGGACGACGGTCCTTGCCGGTATTTCCGCGCGGCTGCCGCGCATCCAGTCGAGCGTGCCGTCCTTGAGCAATCTCAAGCGCACCTTCGGATTGACGATACGCATGTCGAAGATCAGCGCTTCGCCCGACAGGAAAGGTGCGAGCTCCGCATCCATGGAGAACTGCTCGACCTTGACGATCGGCGTGCCGTCTGCTTCCTGGCCGACGCGCACGTCATGCAGCGTCACCGATGGAAACGGCAAGAGGCGCGCATCCACGGTGCCGTAGACGGTGACTTTCTTGCCGATAATGCGGCTTGCCTGATCCTCAAAATTCTTGCGGAAGTCCGTCCAGTCGATGAACAGCGGCGCAAGCAGCGCCACAAACAGCACTACGACGATCACTCCCCCCAGAAAGACGAGGAACCGGCCTACCAATGCAAAGCGTCTCCATTCGGGATTCTGTTGCAGACACTAGAGCATGATGCCGAAAAGTGTGAGCGGTTTTCGGACGACATCATGCTCTAACTCTTTATTTGAGAACAGGATTCAGATTTCAGGGCGAGCCTGCCTAACATCATCTTGTTCTAGCGCTAATCATGCCGGGGGCAAGACCCAACTTCATGAGAATGTTCCGTTTCAGCCATGGTGGAAAATCTTGCCGGGATTGAAGATATCGTCCGGATCGAGCGCCTGTTTCACCTGTCGCATCAGATCCACCGCGCCGCCGAGCTCCTGTTCCAGAAACGCCATCTTGCCTTGCCCGATCCCGTGTTCACCGGTGCATGTCCCGTCCAGGTCGAGCGCCCGCCGGTTGAGCCGTTGTACGAAGCTCTCTGCCATGGCGATGTCTTCGGCGCTCTTGTCGTCGAACAACAGCAGCACATGGAAGTTCCCGTCGCCGGCATGGCCGACGATCGGCCCCAACAGCCCGTGTTCCTCGATATCCGCCTGCGTTTCGGAAACACAATCGGCGAGCCTCGATATCGGAACACAAACATCGGTCGAAAGTGCGGCAAGCCCGGGCGCCAGCGCCCTTGCGGCCCAATAGGCGTCGTGGCGTGCCTTCCAGAGCTTCGTCCGTTCCTCGGCATTGGCTGTCCACAGGAACTCGCCGCCGCCGCATTCGGCGGCGATCTCGGCAAAGGCTGCCGATTGCAGCGGCACCGTCTCGTCGGTGCCGTGGAATTCGAGGAACAATGTCGGGCTTTCGGCATAGGAGAGCTTTGAATAGGCGTTGCAGGCCCGCATCTGTACCGTGTCGAGCAGCTCGATACGCGCCACCGGAATGCCCATCTGGATCGTCATGATGACGGCATCGCAGGCGGCCTTGATGCTCGGAAAGGCACAGGCCCCTCCGGCAATCTTCTGGGGGATCGCCTGGAGGCGCAGCGTCACCGAGGTCAGAATGCCGAGCGTGCCCTCGGCGCCGACGAAGAGCCGCGTCAGATCGTAGCCCGCCGAGGATTTACGGGCGCGCCGGGCCGTGCGGATCTCCTCGCCATTGGCGGTGACGGCGGTGACGGCAAGCACATTGTCCTTCATCGTTCCGTAGCGCACGGCATTGGTGCCGGAGGCCCGCGTCGAGGCCATGCCGCCGATCGAGGCGTTGGCGCCGGGATCGATCGGGAAGAACAGGCCGGTATCGCGCAGGTGGATATTCAGCGCCTCGCGTGTCACACCCGGTTCGACGGTGCAGTCGAGATCTTCGGGGTTGACCTCAAGCACCCGGTCCATGCGGCTGAAGTCAATCGAAATGCCGCCATTGGCGGCATTGACCTGCCCCTCCAGCGAGGTGCCGACGCCGAAACCGATCACCGGCACCTTGTGGGTCGCACAGGCTCTGACCGCCGCCTTCACATCTTCGGCGCTCTCAGCGAAAAGCACCCCGTCTGGCAGTTGCGGCGGGATATAAGTGGTCGTATGGGCATGCTGTTCGCGGAAGGACTGGCCGGTCTGGAAACGCTCGCCGAAGCTCTGCTTGAGAATGCCGAGCACCGCGGCAATTCCCGCCTCGTTGCGTGTGCCCGCCTTCGCGTCCTTCAGCGCCATCCCGTTGATCTCCCTGCCATTCCGCAGAAACCATATCGTGTTCCGCAGGTCAGGCTGGGTATGCGGCAAGTCAAAGCGGCTGTCCAGTTAAGATTGGCAGAAGATTTCATTCCCACTTTGTTATAGGCAGGCTGCTATAGCCAAGTCCGCCGCCCTCGCACCTCAGACAATCGGCGGATTGAGCCGCGCAAAACCCTCCTGCCTGCGATAGGGAAAACAGGGATAGGGCGCCGTGACAGTGCTGACGGCGTCGAGCCTTTCAACCTGCTCCTTCGACAGGCTCCAACCGACCGCACCAAGATTCTGCCGAAGCTGTTCCTCGTTGCGGGCGCCGATGATGACGCTCGATACCGTCGGCCGGTTAAGCAGCCAGTTGATGGCGATCTGCGGCATCGTCCGGCCGGTCTCACCCGCGATGGCGTCCAGCACCTCGACGATGTCGAACAGCTTCTCGTCGTCGACGGGCGGGCCGTATTGCGCCGTCTCGTGCAGCCGGCTTGCCTTGGGCAGCGGCTGGCCACGGCGGATCTTGCCGGTCAGCCGGCCCCAGGCAAGCGGGCTCCAGACGAGGGCTCCCACACCTTGGTCGGCGCCGAGCGGCATCAGCTCCCATTCGTAATCGCGCCCCGCCAGCGAATAATAGACCTGATGGGCGACATAACGCGGATAGCCGTGGCGCTCAGCGGCGGCGAGCGACTTCATCAGTTCCCAGCCGGCAAAATTGGAAACGCCGGTATAGCGGATCTTGCCTGCGGCGACGAGCCCGTCGAGCGTCGACAGCACCTCCTCGACCGGCGTCGAGGCATCGAAAGCATGAAGCTGCAGGAGGTCGATATAGTCGGTCCCGAGCCGGCGCAGCGCATCCTCGGTGGCGCGGATCAGCCGTGCTCGCGACGTTCCCCAGTCCTGCGGCCCCTCGCCCATTGGCAGCGCCGTCTTCGTCGAGATCAGCACAGCGTCTCGCCGGCCGCGGATCGCCTGGCCGAGCACCTCCTCGGAAGCGCCGGCGGAATAGACGTCGGCCGTGTCGAAGAGATTGACGCCGGCTTCGAGGCAGATATCGACAAGCCGCCGCGCTTCCTCGGCATCGGTATTGCCCCAGGCGCCGAACAGCGGCCCGCTGCCGCCGAATGTGCCGGCGCCGAAGCTCAAGACCGGCACTCTGAGGCCGGAGGCGCCGAGATTTCTGTAGTCCATGGATCTGTCTCCTGTATTTCCTATGAGATGGACCTTGGTCGCCCGATGATATAGATTGCCCCTAAGCAAATCATCTGTGACTTGAATTCATCATGAGCCGTCAGGACATCAACCGCTCCGGCGAAATGGAAGTCTTCGTCAGTGTCGTCGAGCGCTGCGGTTTTTCCGCCGCCGCCACGGCCCGGCGCATGACGCCGTCGGCTGTCAGCAAGCTCGTCGCCCGGCTGGAGACCCGCCTCGGCGTCCGCCTCGTCAACCGCTCTACCCGAAAGCTGCAGCTGACGCCGGAAGGCTGTGCCTTCTACGAGCGCAGCATCACCATCCTTGCCGATATCGCCGAGGCTGAACGTCAGGCCTCGACAGGTGAACAGGCTTCAGGCCGAATCCGCATCAACACCAGCGGCTCTTTCGGCAATCATGTGCTGGCGCCGCTCGTGCCGGCCTTCATGGCGCTTCATCCGGCCGTGACGCTGGATATTTCCCATACCGACAGGATAGTCGACTTGATGGAGGAGCGTGCCGACGTCGCAATCCGCGCCGGCCCCTTGAAGAATTCCAGCCTGATCGCTCGCAAACTTGGCGCCACCGGCAAGATCATCGTCGCAGCACCGGATTATCTCTCGCGTCATGGCAAACCACTCACGATCGCCGATCTCCGCCGCCATTGCCGCATCGGCTTTTCTTACGCCCGCGCCATCGAGGGCTGGTCGCTGCGCGAAGGTGGCGAAACGGTGATGATCCCGATCATCCCGGGCCTGCAGGTGGGAGACGGCGAAGCCATGCGTCACCTCGCTTTGTCAGGCGCCGGCCTTGCCCGGCTCGCCGCCTTCACCGTGCGCGCCGATATCGATGCCGGCCGCCTGGTGCCGGTGCTCGAAGAGGCCAATCCTGACGATCTCGAGGAGTTCTACGCCGTCTATATGGGCCAGGGCGGCCCGCTACCGGCGCGTGTACGCGCACTGCTCGATTTTCTCGCCAGCCATGTACGTTTCTGAGGCACCCCGCCCAAAACCGTGCAGCGGCTTTGTAAAGGTGACATGCATAAAAACAACGACTTGAAGCGGTCGCATGAATCAGTTTCGCATTATAGGGCACCGAGAAGCCAGATTTCGCAATTGACCGCCCGCCTCGCCCCCGCCTATACCGGACCCGCGCCAGCCGGCTCTTGTAGCCGGCATTTCTTCGTCATGCCGGAGCCCTCAGCCTCAGGGCTTGGCGCCGGCCAGGAAAGACACGGGGATCATGTCATTCAGCGACGTAAGCCGCCTGCTGCGGGATTCCGGCCTGGCGAAATGGGCGCTGCTGCTGGCACTTTCGACTGCTCTCGTCGTCTTCCTCGAACTCTTTGCTCTGCCGGCCTCGCTGCTGATCGGACCGATGGTCGCGGCAATCGCACTGGCGTTGACCGTCGGCAAGGGAAAGCTTCGCGTGCCCTTCTGGCCGCTGCAGTTCGGCCAGGTCCTGGTCGGCCTGATGATGGCGCGCACCATCACCCCTGACATTCTCGGCACCATGGCGAAAGACGCACCGCTCTTTCTGCTGTTCATCTTCTCGGTCATCGCCATCGCCACCGGCCTCGGCTGGCTTTTGACGCGCTGGCAGGTGCTGCCGGGTACGACCGCGGTCTGGGGCTCCTCGCCGGGCGGCGCCTCCGCCATGGTCATCATGTCGGAAGCCTATGGCGCCGATGCCCGTCTCGTCGCATTCATGCAGTATCTGCGCGTCGTCTTCGTCGCCGTCGGCGCCTCGGTGATCTCGCGCCTGTGGGTGGCAGCCGATGGCGCCGAGCCGCCGCCGCTTGTCCTCTTTCCCGAGATCGACTGGCCGGCCTTTGCGGCGACGATGGCTTTTGCCGCCTTTTGTGCCTATGGCGTCTGGCGCCTGCGCCTCCAGGGTGGCACGATCATCGTGCCGCTCTTTCTCGGCGCCTTGCTGCAGGGCATGGGCCTCGTGAAAATTGAGTTACCGATGTGGCTGCTCGCCATCGCCTATGCACTGGTCGGCTGGAGCATCGGCCTGCGGTTCACTCGCTCGATCCTCAAGCACGTGGCGCGCGCCCTGCCGAGGGTATCGGCCTGCATCGTGCTGCTGATGGCGCTCTGCGGCTGCATGGCCGTGGCGCTTCACGTCTTCGCCGGCATAGATCCGCTGACCGCCTATCTCGCCACCAGCCCTGGCGGCGCCGATTCCGTCGCCATCATCGCCGCCTCCAGCGATGTCGACGTGCCCTTCGTGATGGCGATGCAGACCGGCCGTTTCCTGGTGATCCTGATGATCGGCCCGATGCTCGCCCGCTTCATCGCACGCCGTTCCGGCCTTGCGGAAAATCCAGTCTAATGCCCTGTTTGGGGTTATGCGTGAGTGCTACCCATTGGCCGGGCGTCATGCCGTAGGCCTTCTTGAAATGGCGGTTGAGATGGCTCTGATCGGCAAAGCCGGTCGCCGCCGCCACATCGGAAATCCCCTCGCCCGCACCGATCATCGCCCGCGCCCGCTGCAGCCGCCGCATCAATAGGTAGCGATGCGGGCTGGTAGCGAAGGCCGCCCGGAAATGCCGCGACAGCGCAAAGCGGTCGAGCCCCGTCACCGCTTCCAGCTCCCCCGAGCACACTGCCCGGGTCGCATGTGCCTCAAGATAATCCCGCGCTGCCCGCGCCTGCCGCCACGCGACGAGGCCCAGCGGCCGGCGCGGCATGCGCGCATGCCGTGACAGCCCGCCCGTCACCCGCGATACGAAATCGTCGACGAAAAGCTCGTCCAGTTCGCGGTCAAGTTCGCCGAGTGCTGCCAGCAGCACGCCCGCCAGCGCAGGATCGCCGATAACGGGTTCATCGACAAAAGGCAGGCCGACGCCATCCGCCTCCAGGCATTCGAGAAGCAGCGACGGCTCCAGATAGAGCATGCGGTAGTGCAGCCCATCCTCGGTCCCCGCCCCGCCGTCATGCTCTTCGTCGGGATGCAGCACGATCACCTGCCCCGGCAGGCTGAAGCGCCGCACGCCGCGATAGCGGAAGGTCTGTACCCCCTTCAGAGTCACGCCGAGTGCATAGGTGTCGTGCCGATGCGGCTCGAAAGCATTGCCTGAGAACTGCGCCTCGATGCGCTCGATGCCGGGAAAGGCCGGCGCAGCCAGGATGGCGTTGCCGGATGGTCCCGCGCACAAACGTTCAAGACCTTCGAAGACCTGCGGATGTAAGTCCTGGTTCAACGCGCCCGATACTCCATAACCCGTAGATAGGTGAAAGACCGTCCGATGTTTGATACCAAAATTGCCGTCGTCCTGCGAAACAATCTTGCCGGCTGGCAGAAGCTGAACGTCACCGCCTTCCTGATGACAGGCATCGCCGGCGGGCATCCCGAGATCATCGGCGAAGCCTACAAGGACCGCGCCGGCAATCTCTACAATCCGCTATCGATCCAGCCGATCATCGTGCTCTCCGCCGACGAGGCGACGATATCAGCAGTTCACCGCCGCGCGCTGGAGCGCGATATCACCAGCTCGCTGTTCATCGAGGAGATGTTTGCGACCGGCCACGACGCTGCCAACCGCGCCGTCTTCGCAGAATTTGCGCCTGAAGACGCCAAGGTGGTCGGCATCGCGCTGCGCGCCGAAAAGAAGATCGTCGACAAGATCACCAAGGGCGCCACGATGCAGCACTAACAGAAACGGCCGGGCTAAGCCCGGCCGTTTCAAAGGCAGAAAATTCGGTTCAGCCCTGCGTGATCGGCGCGATCTGGATCTCTACGCGGCGGTTCTGCGCGCGGCCGGCCTCGCTCGCATTGGAGGCGACGGGCTGGGACGGGCCGAAACCGACGGCGGAGACGCGGCGCTGGTCGATGCCCTGACCGCCGAGATAATCGGCAACCGAAAGCGCGCGGCGCTGCGACAGGTCCTGATTGTGCTGCAGGCTGCCGGTCGAATCCGTATGGCCGTTGACGTCGATCAGCGTGCGGTTGAACTTGCGCAACACGATCGCCACCGAATTCAGCGTCGGATAGAAGCCCGGCTTCACCGCGTCCTGATCGACGTCGAAGGTGATGTTCGACGGCATGTTAAGAATGATGTTGTCGCCGTTGCGGGTCACCGAAATGCCGGTGCCTTCGAGCTGGGCGCGAAGCTCGGATTCCTGCTGGTCCATGTAATTGCCGATCGCACCGCCGGCGAGAGCCCCGACGCCTGCGCCGATCAACGCCGCATTGCGCTTGCCGTGGCCGCCACCACCGACGGCCACGCCGACGAGAGCGCCGCCGAGGGCGCCAAGCGCAGCACCACCCGCCGTATTGGAAACCTTCTGTTCACCGGTATAGGGATCGGTCGTCGTGCAGGCACTGAGATAGCTTGCGGCAATAGCGAGAAGTACGAATTTTTTGATCATGGACAGGACGGTCTCCGTTCGACTGATCCGAGCAAATGGCAAGGATTGCGGCAAGAAAATGAAGATGTTCTCCTGATAGGGCAAATTCGGGCGCCGAAACACAGCCATGTTGCGGGATTGCGCTGATATCACCAGTTTTAGCGGATGACCGTCCACTTCTCCTCCCTCATTCCTGTGCTCGTCACAGGAATGACAGAGAGTGGGATCGCACACTTAGAAATTCTGGAACAACTGCCGCACCGTATCGTAGGTTGCGTTGGCGATGTTCAGCGATTGCAGGCCGAGTTGCTGCTGCGTCTGCAGCGCCCTGAGCCTGCTCGACTCCTCCTCCATGTCGGCATCGACAAGCCGGCCGATGCCGGTGGCATTATTGTCGTGCAGTTTCGTGGCGAAGTCGTTCTGCAGGTTGATGCGTTTCTCCAACGCGCCGAAGGCCGAACCGACCGTCGTCAGCTGCGACAGCGCGGCATCGACGACGCTGATCATTTCGCCGACCTGTCCTTTCGTCGTGCTAGCCGAGAGCGAAATCACTACCTGCCCTGTGGTGGTGCCGTTTTTGCTCTGCATCAGCACGTAGTCCTGCGACGCGCCGAGCTCGGTGGCGAAATAGGCCGATGTCAGCACGCCGTATTCGCCCGAACCGGTGGCGCGATCATCGATCAGGTAGCGTGCGTCCTTAGAGGTCGTGCTCCCGCTCGGCGTCGTGTCGATATGATAGCTCAGCATGCCGACCGAGATCGTCCCGTCGGCATTGCGGATGAAGGAGGCCGGAATCTGGCGCGGCTGCGTCGGTGTCGCATCGTTATTGAGAACCACCCAGTTGTCGCTATTGAAAGTCGCCGCCTCGGAGACGCTGCGCAACTGCTCCTGCAACTGCTTGATCTCTTCATTGACCTTGTCCTTGTCGACCCCGTCTTCGGTCGCGGCAACCAGCTTGGCCTTGATCTCAGAGACGACATCGATGACGTTCTGGACGCCGGTATAGGCCGTTCCCATCGTCGCTGCCGCCATACCAAGCGCATCCTGGATCGCCGAAACCGCCTTGTTGTCGGTTCGCGCAGTGGTGGCGACCGACCAATAGACGGCATTGTCGCTGGCTTTTGCCACACGCATACCGGTCGTGATGTGGTTTTGCGTGACCGCCATATTACGGTTGATATCGCGCAGCACATGAAGCGCCGCATCCACCGAGACGCGCTGGTAAATACTCACAGAACTAAACTCCAAAAACACAACAGGACGCAAACTGCACAAGAAATGAACCGTCCGCACGGACTGTCATGTCCGGGGTCGCTGGCGTTCCAGCGCGTTGCGGCCTTCAAGAAACGAAGAAGACCAGTCGGTTACTGGCAACAATCATTGCCGTTTATGCTTAACAAACGACTAAACGTCAGAAGTAATCCATCTTATTTTTCAAGGTTTCATACACCATAAGAAACGCCGCCGGACGAGGTACGGCGGCGTTGCGAAATCGGATGAAAAGCTTATTCGGCGGCCTGCAGCTGCTCGTCATCGGGTGCGGCGCGTGGCCGTGTGGCGACCGACATCTCTTCGTGCAGGCGCGCCTCCTCGTGGGCGTGCGGCTTGGCGAAGCGGGCAAGCAGCAGATAGGCGACCGGCGTAATGAACAGCGTCACCAGCGTTGCGAAACCGAGGCCTCCAACGATCACCCAGCCGAGTGCTACGCGCGCTTCGGCGCCGGCGCCGTGGGCAAAAACCAGCGGCACGCCGCCGAGGATGGTGGCGATCATCGTCATCATCACGGGACGAAGGCGCAGCGCGCAGGCCTTCTCGATCGAGGACCGCACATCCTCGCCCCGGTCGCGCAGCTGATTGGCGAATTCGACGATCAGGATACCGTTCTTCGCCATGACGCCGACCAGCAGCACCAGGCCGATCTGGCTGTAGATGTTGAGGCTGGAGCCCGTGATCACAAGTGCGAAGACGGCGCAGGCAAGACCAAGCGGCACCGTCGACATGATGATCAGCGAAGACAGCACGCTTTCGAACTGCGCGGCCAGCACCAGGAAGATGATGACGATGGCGAAGCCGAAGGTCAGCGCCATGCCGCTCGAATTCTCTTCGAGCGTCGCCGCCTCGGCAAGCGGCAGCAGGCGGGAGCCTGGCGGCAGCAGCGGCTCGGCGAGATCAGTCACCTGCTTGACGGCATCGCCGAGCGACTTGCCGTTTCTGAGTCCGGCGGTGATCGCCACGGAGGCGAGCTGCTGCTCGCGGTTGAGCTGCGGCGCGACCGAACCTTCCTTCATCGTGGCGATGACCGACATCGGCACGATCTTGCCGTCGCCGGTTTTCAGGAACACGTTCTCAAGATCGGTCGGATCGTCGATCGGCCGCGTCGTCGAGGTCAGAAGCACGGGATAGGATTCGCCGTCGACGAAGACATCGACCACCGAGCGCCCTTCGAGCAGCGATTGGATTGCTGTCGAAAGCCCGGTTATATCGATGCCGAGATCCGAGGCGCGCTCGCGGTCGATCGCCACCGACACCTGCGCCTGGCTGGGCTCGTTGGTCAGGCGCGGCGTATCATATTGGCCAGTGGCCTCGAGCGCCTGAACCAGCTTGGCGGCCGCCGCCGTCAGCGCCTCGTGATCATTGCCGATCAGCGCCATCTGCAGACCACTGCCGGCACCGCGGATGCGAAGGCTGTTCGATGAGATAGCATTGCCGCGCAAAGCCGGCACCCTGGAGGCCGCCTGGTTGATATCGCCGACGATCTCCGTCTGCGTCCTGTCACGCTCTCCCCAGGGGGCGAGCGTCAGCACCATGAAGCCGCTGTTCAGCGAACCACCCTGGCCGGAGATCGAGAAGATGTTGCGGATGTCGCCGCGGTCGACCAGCGGCTGCAGATATTCCTCGACGAGCTGCATCTTGTCGCGGGTATATTCGAGGCTCGATCCCTGCGGCGTCGTCAGCCGCATCATCACCATCGACCGGTCCTCTTCGGGCGTCAGCTCGCTCTTGACCGTCGAGAAGGCGATGAGCGCCGCGCCGGCAAAGATCACCGAGAACAGGATGACCACGAAGGGCGCGTTGAGACAGCCGTGCAGTGCCCATTTGTAGAGATCGGCCAGCGCCCCGCCGAAGCGGCCGAGCACGCCGTGATCCTCGAGCATCGGCTTGGTCAGCATGCGCGAGGCAAGCATCGGACACAGCGTCAGCGCCACGATCGACGACAGCCCGACCGAGAAGGCGAGCACGAAGCCGAATTCGCGGAAGAGACCACCGACCTGTCCCGGCAGGAAGGAGAGCGGAATGAACACCGCCGCCAGCGTCGCCGTCGTGGCGATGACGGCGAAGAACACCTCGCGTGTTCCGAGCACGGCAGCAGCGCGCGGTCCCATGCCTTCGGAGCGCCGGCGTACGATATTTTCGAGCACCACGATCGCATCGTCGACGACGAGGCCGGTCGCCAGCACAATCGCGAGCAGCGTCAGGATGTTGATCGAGAAGCCGACCATGTAGATCGCCGCCAGCGTGCCGATCAGCGCCACCGGCATGCTGACGGCCGGGATCAACGTCGCGCGCCAATCGCGCAGGAAGAGGTAGATGACGGCGGTGACGATGACGGCGGCGAGTATCAGCGCCAGTACCACCTCGTGGATCGCGCCCTGGATGAAGACGGCGTCGTCGCTGGTGATGGCAATCGTCGTGCCCTCGGGCAGTGTCTTCGACAGCTGGTCGACGGCCGCCTTGATGCCGGTCGAGATGTTCAGCGTATTCGACTGCGCCTGGCGGATGATGCCGAGACCGATGCCCGGCTTGCCGTTGGAGCGTAGCGCCGTTTCGCCGTCGCGTGGCCCGAGCATCACTGTCGCGACGTCGCCGAGCCGAACGCGGTCCTGCAGGATGACGTTAGAAAAATCCGCCGGCGTCTGCAGGTTGGCAGTGGCGCGCACCACGATATCCTGCGTATTGCTCTTCAGCGAGCCCGCCGGCACGTCGAGTGCAGCATTGTCGAGCGCCTTCGTCAGGTCGCCGATGGTCAGCCCGCGGCTGGCAAGCGCGCCCTGGTCGACATCGACGCGGAAGACCTTCTCCTGGTCGCCATATTCCTCGACGTCGGCAACCCCGTCGACGGAGGCGAGGCGATCAATCACCTCGTTTTCGACGAGCTGGGTCAGGTCGTCCATGTTGAGATTGGTGGAGGTGACGGCAAGGCGCATGATCGCCGAGGAATCCGAATCCGCCTTGACTATCTGCGGCGCATCCGCTTCGTCGGGCAGGTTCTGGGTAATGCGGCCGATCGCGTCGCGCACGTCGTTGGCGGCGACCGAGAGATCGATCGCATCCGAAAATTCCAGCGTCACCCGGCTCTGACCGAAGGATGAGGTCGACGAAATCGATTTCAGGCCGCTGACGCGCGCGACCGCCCCCTCGATCACCTTGGTCAGTTCCTGGTCGATCGTCTGCGGTGATGCGCCATCGAAGGTGGTGCGCACGGTAACGACGGGACGGTCGACATCCGGCAGTTCGCGCACCTCAACGCCGACATAGGCCGCAAGGCCGGCGACGACCATCAGCGTATTGAACACCAGCGCCAGAATCGGCCGGCGAACGAAAAGCGCGGTGAAGCTCTGCTTGCCCGAGGCCCTGTCCTGATGAATCTCGGTCACGCTCATTGGGTGGCGACCTCCGCAGCCGCGGCGACATCGGCGCTCACACGCACTGCCCCGCCCTCGCGCACGCGCTGCAGTCCCTGTGTCACGATCACGTCGCCGTCCTTGAGGTCGGCTTTGACCAGCACGAAATCCGGGTTGCGCTGCACGATGCTGACCCGCACCTTATGCGACTTGTCGTCGTTGACCTGCCAGACGAAGGAGCCCTGCGAGTCCCACTGTACGGAGACCGGGTCGACCGCCGGATATTTGTCGCCAGGAAATTTCATGCTGACGCTGAAGGACATGCCGGCGCGCAGCTCGTCGGAACTGTTGTCGATCCGGGCGCGCAGACGAAGCGTGCGGCTTGCCGCGTCTATGCGGTTGTCGACGGCTTCGACCACGCCGGAAAACACCTGACCTGGCCTTGCCACCGACATCGCCTCGACCGGCTGGCCGACCGACACAGTATTGGCGAAGCGCTCCGGCACCCAGTAGTCGACGAGGATTTCCGAACGGTCGTCGAGCGTGACGATCGGGATGCTCGTCGTGACGTTGTCGCCGATGTTGACCGGCACGATGCCGACGATGCCGTCGATCGGCGCGGTGATGTTGCGCCGGGCGAGATTGAGCTCGGCGGCCTGCAGCTGCAGCCGCGCGCCCTGCTCGGCGATCTCGGAATCGAACACGTCCATGCGCGACACGCTGGACTTGATATTGTGATAGAGGTTGGACTTTTCGACGGCGGCCTTGACCGCCACATCAGCCTGGCCGCGGGCGATCACCTGCTCCTCGCTGTCGAGCTTGGCGAGCACCTGGCCAGCCTTCACCCTGTCGCCCGATTTGATGAGGATTTCGCGGATTGTGCCCGATGCCTGCGGCGTGACCGCGACCGAACGGATCGCGTCACCCGTGCCGATGGCATTCAGCCGGTCGTTGACGATCCCTTGGACGACTGCCTGCGTCGCGACGAGAATGGCGCTGTTGCGCCCGCCGCCATTGCGGCGGTTCTGTCCCTGCCCCTGTCCGTCGCCGCGTTGCTGCCCCTGCGCCCGGGCCGGAGCGTCCGCATCCGCCGTCTCCTCAGCCTTCGGCGCGATCTTGGAAACGATGCTGTCTGGAATCCCTGCATCACGCATCGTATCACCGGCGCCGGGCACAAAGAAAACCCACGCGGCAAAGCCGGCAACAATGACGATGAGCGACAGTATAAACTGCTTCCAAAAGGCCATTCACGTCTCCAGAGGGACTCGAGGTTGGACCAGGGTCGGTCGAAAGAGGCGCTGCGGGATCAAGATTCCCGTCTGATGCGACAATATCGCGCGTTTACAGCTTACCGGCAAGCATAAGCAGCCGGCATTACCGATTTGTAATATCAGCAAAGAATGGAAATAACCCGGCCGCTCACTTTTGCTTGAACGAACACTCGCCCATGCCTTTGACACCGCCGATTATCGGGCAGATTTCTGAAGATGCGGGTTGGATGCCTATCGACGCATCGACCACCGCACCCCCATGAGAGCCGCAATCCCCAATATCGGCCACACCGCCCAGAACTGCCCCGTCCAGGTGAAGAGGTTGATGCCGGCAAGGCCAAGCGCCAGGATCGCCAGCGAGGTGACCTTTCGGTTGAACAGGATCTGATCGCGGTTCCAGGCGAGCGCCGCGATGACGGCGAGCGCGAGCACCGGAAACTGCGCCCAGAAGACGCCCTGCCACGACAAGAGATTGATACCGATCAGGACGGCGGCGATGACGCCGAGCACGCCATACAGCCTGCGTCCGCCCGGTGCTGGGGTTGTCTCGGCCTTAGCTGCCGCCATAACCGGCGCCGGCTGCGGCCGCGCGGGGCCGGATCGTTCGGCAGGCGGCGTCTCCTCCCTGGCATCGCCGATCTTTACCGCGTAGCTTGGCACGCCTTCATCGACATTCTTCACCATCAGCGACCCGAGAAACTCGAAACCAACCGCCACCTTGTTGCGGACCTGATCGTAAACGGTACTTGATATGACGATGCCGCCTGCCGCAGCCGACGCCTGCAGCCGCGCGGCAATATTGACGCCGTCGCCATAGATGTCATCGCCCTCGACGATCACGTCGCCGAGATTGATGCCGATGCGGAAGAGCATGCGACCGTCGGCCGGTCGGCGGGCGTTGAAACCCGCGAGTTCGTTCTGGGTGTCGACGGCCGCGCGCACCGCCTCAACCACGCTCGGGAAATCGGCGATCAGCCCATCGCCCCAGGT
Source organism: Rhizobium sp. CB2179 (assembly GCF_057653455.1). Lineage (NCBI taxonomy): Bacteria > Pseudomonadati > Pseudomonadota > Alphaproteobacteria > Hyphomicrobiales > Rhizobiaceae > Rhizobium > Rhizobium sp. CB2179. The sequence goes on from NZ_CM172781.1 coordinate 2,925,432, forward strand.
GTTGATGACGCGGCCGCCATGGCTTTCGATCAGGCGTCCCATCGCTTCCCGGCAGCGTTTGAGGCTCGCAAGCGTCCCCTCCTCATCAGTCCCCATCAGCCGCGTATAATCCTGCACGTCAGCACAGAAGATCGTCGTCAGCTTGCGCCGCGTTTCACTCATGGTCTCTCGTCTCCGCGCTATCCGCCCCGGAAGATCGCTGCAAAGGGTGAAACTGGTCGAGATCAAGTGGGCGATTGCAACGGCGGTAAACTACTAAGGCTTTGTGTTTGTTGCCACCGATAATTGTCCATTATCGCCCGTCAGCATAATCTGTGATCACTGAACGATCTTGCGCGGGCTCGCCGTGTGTTCTTTCGCCACCGCGCTGGAACTGTCGATTTCCTGAAGCAAAACGTCATAGCCCCAGAGATCGGCGAGATGCTGCAGGACGAGCTTCGTGTCATTTTCCTGAAGATAGCAACCATTCATCATGATGTGTTGTAGCAGCAGCCGGCGGTCGCCGGCGAGATCGACATCGACGATATCGATGGCAGGATCGGTCCAGCCGATATCATATTCGCGGGAGAGCTGGCGGCGGATGCGCAAATATCCGCGCTCATTGTGGATCGCCGAAACCAGCACCCCCTCGGTTTGATCAGGATCGTCGTAGAGATGGAACAGCCGCAACTGCCGGATCAGGTTCGGGCTCAGGAACTGGCTGATAAAACTCTCGTCCCGGTAATTGGCCCAGATGTCGCGCAGGACTGCCATCGCATCGCCTCGCCCAGCAATATCGGGAAACCATGCGCGGTCCTCATCCGTCGGCTTCGTGACGATCCGCTCGATATCCTTCATCATCGCAAAACCAAGCGCATAGGGGTTGAAGCCCGAGAACCGTCGATCGTCGTAGCTCGGCTGGAACACGACGTTGGCGTGCGACTTCAGGAATTCGAGGAAGTTTCCGTCGCTGATCTGCCCTCGCTCGTGAAGCCGGTTCATGATCTGGTAGTGGACGAAGGTGGCAGTTCCCTCGTTCATCACTTTGGTCTGCCGCTGAGGATGGAAATATTGTGCGACATGGCGGACGATGCGAAGGATCTCGCGCTGCCACGGCTGCAGCCGCGGCGCCGACTTTTCCAGAAAGTATAGGATGTTGTCCTGAGGGAGACCGAGGGCGGCGCGGCGCTTTTCCAGGCCGATGTCGCCGGCCTTTCGGGCCTTGCCGACGGGAACCGTGCGCCACAGATCGTTGAACATCTGCTCTTCATGGGCGCGGCGCTCCTGTTGCCGCTTCTCCTCCTGGCGAAGGTCGATGGTGGTCTTGCCCGCGTATCGATGCACCCCATGCGACATCAGTGCATGCGCCGCATCGAGTGTCCGCTCGACGGCCGTCTCGCCGTAACGTTCCTCACAGCGGGTGATATAACCCTTGGCGAAATCGAGGTAATCGAGGATCCCCTCCGCATCGGTCCAGAGCTTGAAGAGATAGTTGTTCTTGAAGAAATGGTTGTGGCCGAAGGCCGCATGCGCGGTGACGAGCGTCTGCATCGTCGCCGTGTTCTCCTCCATCAGGTAGGAGATGCAGGGAGAGCTGTTGATGACGATCTCATAGGCAAGGTCGCGCATCCCGCGGCGGTAGAAAGCTTCGTGATGCGCGAAGTGCTTGCCGAAAGACCAGTGGCGGTAAAAGAGCGGCATGCCGGTCGAGGAATAGGCATCAAGCATCTGCTCCGAGGTGATGACTTCGATCTGGTTCGGATAGACGTCGAGGCCGAGTTCGTTAAGCGCGATCTCCTCGCAGGCGTCATGGATGCGCTGGAGCGTTGCGAAATCCCAGTCAGCCCCCTCGAACAACAGCCGCTCTCTTGGCCTCATCGTCGTGGTCATGGCGTCACCCTCGACTGTGCGTCACGTTTTTGGAAGAGATCGTGGAAAACAGGGAATATTTCGCTTCGCCGGCAGACCTTGCGCATCGAAAGCGGCAACTCGGAACGGATCCCGTCATAAAGCATCCAAAGCGGTGAACGGGATACCGAGGAGTCGCCGCCTTCTTCGCCGACCTCGATATAGGCGAAATACTGGCAGAGCGGCAAAATCTCGTGCAGCAGCTGTCCGGTCAGGTTTCCGTCCGAATGGGCGTTGTCGCCGTCCGAAGCCTGGGCGCCGTAGATATTCCACTCTGCCGGATCGAAACGCGCCGCGATGATCCCGCGCATTGCCGCTAGCGCACTGGATACCAGCGTGCCGCCCGTCGCCGGACCATAGAAGAAGGTTTCCTCATCGACCTCCTCCGCCTTGTCTGTGTGACGGATGAAGACGATCTCCACTTTCTTGTAGCGCTTCGACAGGAAAAGATAGAGCAGCAGGTAGAACCGCTTCGCCAGATCCTTCATGTGTTCCGACATGGAGCCCGAGACGTCCATCAGGCAGAACATCACCGCCTTCGCCACAGGCTTCGGCTCGTTTTCGAAGCGGCGATATCGCACGTCGAGCGGATCGATATAGGGGATGCGCCGACTTTTTTCCGTCAGGGACTTGAGTTTTGCCTCAAGCGCCAGGCGGCTCTCGTCGTCCTCGCATTCCTCGATCTGCCGCTGCAGGGCTTCGATCTCTTCGCGGCGCGGACGGTGAAGCGCCACGCGGCGCATCATCGCGAGCCTCGTCGTGCGACCGACGGCGATGTTGGACGGCGATCCCGACACGGAATAGCCGGCCCGCGATGGAGTTTCCTCCTCGGTTTCGGCCAGACGCCGTTTGGCAAGGTCGGGCAGTTCCAGGTCGTCCAGAAACACATCGAGGAATTCTTCGCGCGTCAGCACGAAGCGGAAGCCATCCTCACCATCGCCCTCACCCGCATCCTTGGGTTTTCCGCCCCTGCTCCCCGGCGGGCGCGGAAGAATGTCGCCTTCGACGAAGGCCCTGTTTCCAGGCAGGATATGATCGCGGATGCCGCCGTCGCCCCTTCTCAAGTTCGGCTCGGCCATTCCATCGATCGGCAGGCTGATTTCCCCGCCGTCGAGCACATCGCGAATGTTCCGGTTTTGCAGAGAACGCTTTACCGCCTGCTGCACAGCGCCTTTCATGCGCCGAAGAAACCGTTGCCGATTTTCCAGACTTTTACCGCGCGGATTTAGCCGACGGTCGACAATGTGCATATTGGCTCCACATTAACTTGCCTGTTTGACGCGCATGTACCATTCGACGAGGCGCCGAACCTGCCTCTCCGTGTAACCCCGCGCGGCCATGCGCGAGACGAATTCGCTGTGCTTCTTTTCCGTTTCGGAATCCTTCTTCGATCCGAAGGAAATGACCGGCAAAAGATCTTCGACCTGCGAGAACATTCGCTTTTCGATGACTTCCCGGATTTTCTCGTAGCTCGTCCATGACGGATTCTTTCCGCCGTTGGCTGCCCGCGATCTCAAGCAGAACTTGACGATTTCGTTGCGGAAATCCTTCGGATTGGCAATTCCCGCCGGCTTTTCGATTTTCGTCAGTTCCTGGTTGAGGAGCTCGCGATCGAGTAGCTGGCCGGTATCGGGATCCTTGAAGTCCACGTCTTCGATCCAGGCATCGGCATAGTCGACGTAGCGGTCGAACAGATTCTGTCCGTAATCCGCATAGGACTCAAGATAGGCCTTCTGGATTTCATTTCCAATGAACTCTGCGTAACGCGGCGCAAGATCGGCCTTGATGAATTCCAGATATCGCTTCTCGACATCGTCGGAAAACTGCTCGCGGCGGATCGACTGCTCCAGCACATACATCAGATGAACCGGATCGGCGCCGATATCCGTGGTGTCGTGATTGAAAGTGGAGGCGAGCACCTTGAAGGCGAAGCGGGTCGATATGCCGTCCATGCCCTCGTCGATGCCGGCGGCATCCCGATATTCCTGGACACTGCGGGCGCGCGGATCCGTCTCCTTCAGGCTTTCGCCGTCATAGGTGCGCATCTTCGAGAAGTATGTCGAATTCTCATGCTTGCGCAGACGCGACAGCACGGAGAAGCGGGCCAGCATTTCGAGCGTCGCCGGAGCGCATGGTGTATCCGCGAGTTCCGATCCCTCGATCAGCTTCTCGTAGATCTTCTGCTCTTCCGTCACGCGCAGGCAATAGGGCACCTTGATCACGCAAATACGGTCAATGAAGGCTTCGTTGTTCTTGTTGGCCTTGAAGGTTTGCCATTCCGCTTCGTTCGAATGCGCAAGGACGATGCCGGTGAAGGGTATGGCGCCGATGTTCTCGGAGCCGATATAGTTCCCCTCCTGCGTCGCCGTCAGCAGCGGATGCAGCATCTTGATCGGCGCCTTGAACATCTCGACGAACTCGAGCACGCCCTGATTGGCGCGATTGAGGCCGCCAGAATAGCTGTAGGCATCGGGATCGTTTTGGGAATAAGTCTCCAGCTTGCGGATATCGACCTTGCCGACCAGCGACGAGATATCCTGATTGTTCTCGTCTCCAGGCTCGGTCTTGGCGATCGCAATTTGGCGCAACCGCGAAGGCTGTACTCTGACGACACGGAAGCGGGAAATATCGCCCCCAAAATCATCGAGCCGCTTCAGGCACCAAGGGCTCATCAGTCCGCTTAGGCGTCGCAGGGGAATGCCGTATTGCTCCTGCAGGAGCGATCCCATCGTGTCCGGGTCGAAGAGGTTGAGCGGACTTTCGAAAACGGGGCTGATCTCGTCACCCGCCTTCAGCACGTAGATCGGATGAAGCTCCATCAGCAGCTTCAGCCGCTCAGCCAGAGATGACTTGCCGCCGCCGACCGGGCCGAGCAGATAGAGGATCTGTTTGCGCTCCTCGAGCCCCTGCGCCGCGTGCCGGAAGAATGAAACGATTCGTTCGATTGTCTCTTCCATGCCGTGGAAGCCGACAAAGGCCGGATAAATCCGGATGGTCCGGTTCATGAATATCCGACCGAGGCGCGTGTCCCTGGCGGTGTCGACCATCTGCGGTTCGCCTATCGCGGCGAGCAGGCGCTCGGTCGCATTGGCATAGGCAAGCGGTTCTTTTTTACAAAGGTCGAGATAATCCGAGATCGACATATCGGTCTCGCGACGCGCATCATAACTGCGGGTGAACGCATCAAATACGGATTCGCTCAGCATGGGCCCTCCATTCAAGGTTAATGCCACAGGCTTCAGGTGTCCTTATAACCATCGAGATGGCCATGACGTTCCTGAGAATCAATAGTTTCGTCGGTTATTCCACGCTCACCGGCCGTTTCTAGCAATGCACGAAATTGTGCATCCACCGGTTCTTTAATTACTCTACGAAACTGTTGGTCAGTATAGTGGAGAAAGACGCCATCGCGGTATCAGCACATTTCACGACGTGACAGAAAGATGAAAAAGGTGTGCAATGTCGCCCGTGATTCGAGGTCTCGAAAATCAGCGGTCGGCAGGCGGAGAGCCAGCTTCGATCGGTGAATATCGATGTGCGACGGGCCATATGACGTTCGAAAACTTGGGATATTCTTAGAGAAATGGGCGCATGACGATCATGCGCCGGATATTGCGATCATCTCTCCGCAGGCCTCTCAGCCGTTGAACGCATCCTCGAGCGCGGCGACATCGATCTTGACCATGCCGAGCATCACTTCGGTCACGCGCCTGGCCCGCTCACGGTCGCTGTCGGCGATCATCTCCGAGAGTACACGCGGCACGATCTGCCAGGAAAGGCCCCAGCGGTCCTTCAGCCAGCCGCAGGCCTCCGGCGTGCCGCCATTGCCGCGGAAAGCATCCCATATCCGATCGATCTCGGCCTGGCTTTCCACGAGAATCGCGATCGAGAAGGAATGGTTGAAACTATCGAGCGGGCCGGCCTTCATGGCCAGGAAGGCCTGGTCAGCGAGCGTGAACTCGATCAGCTCGACGCTGCCGGGAGGCCCGCTCGGCGTTTCCGCCGGCAATATGGTGGTGCGGCCCATCCTGGAGTCCGGGATGACAGACACGTAGAATTCGACGGCTTCGCGGGCTTCCTCGGCGAACCAGAGATTTGAAACGATCTTCGGCATGAAACGGCCTCCTTGTTGACGGGTGTTGATCCGGACTGCTGTCCGATGACCCAAGGACGCCTCACCGGCGCCTGATCCGACAGGCCGCGATTGGAATTTTCAGCCCCGCCCGCCCGCATCGCGGCTACAGCCGGGCTCGGCGGCGGCATTACCGCCCGCAACATACCGCCTGGAATAGCGCCGGCTCGGGAATGAAAGCAGAACATCTTTTCTGGTCTTTCCTTCCCGAATCACTACATTACGCGCCATGAGCAATAGTTTCGACGATATGCCCTTCTTCGACGAAGAGCCGGGCGAGATGGCGCGCAAGCCGCAGCCGCCTGCCGCCCCCGCCGAAAGGGCGCCCGCCGCCGGTGGCGGCATCGCCGCCCGCGCCATGGCGGCTCGCGACGGCGGCAAGCGGCCGGATTACCTCGCCGGGCTGAACCCCGAGCAGACCGAAGCCGTCGAAACGCTGGAAGGCCCCGTCCTCGTGCTCGCCGGCGCCGGCACCGGCAAGACGCGCGTACTGACGACCCGCATCGCCCATATCCTCAACACCGGCCGCGCCTTCCCCTCGCAGATCCTCGCCGTCACCTTCACCAATAAGGCCGCCCGCGAGATGAAGGAGCGCATCGCGCTGCTCGTCGGCGGCGCCGTCGAAGGCATGCCGTGGCTCGGCACCTTCCATTCGATCGGCGTCAAACTTCTGCGCCGCCACGGCGAGCTTGTCGGCCTGCGCTCCGATTTCACCATTCTCGACACCGACGACGTCGTCCGCCTCATCAAGCAGCTCATTCAGGCCGAAGGTCTCGACGACAAGCGCTGGCCGGCCAAGCAGTTCGCCGGCATGGTCGATACCTGGAAGAACAAGGGCCTCGGCCCCGCCGACATCCCCGAGGGTGATGCCCGCGCCTTTGCCAACGGCCGTGGCCGCGATCTCTATTTTGCCTATCAGGCGCGCCTGACGACGCTGAACGCCTGCGACTTCGGCGACCTGCTGATGCATCCGATCGCGATCTTCCGCAAAAACCCGGATCTCCTGAAGGAATATCACGGCCGCTTCCGCTATATCCTCGTCGACGAGTACCAGGATACCAACACGGCCCAGTACATGTGGCTCAGGCTTCTCGCTCAGCGCCCTAAGGGCGAGCTGCAGAACGTCTGCTGCGTTGGCGACGACGATCAGTCGATCTATGGCTGGCGCGGCGCCGAGGTCGACAATATCCTGCGTTTCGAGAAGGATTTCCCCGGCGCCAAGGTCATCAAGCTCGAGCGCAACTATCGTTCGACCGAACATATCCTCGGGGCCGCCGCCCATCTGATCGCCCATAATGAAGGTCGCCTCGGCAAGACGCTGTTCACCGACCGCTCCGATCCGGACGACGCCAAGGTGCAGGTCCACGCCTCCTGGGACTCGGAGGAGGAAGCCCGCGCCATCGGCGAGGAGATCGAGCAACTCCAGCGGGGCAAGCATCTCTTGAACGACATGGCGATCCTCGTGCGCGCCTCCTTCCAGATGCGCGAATTCGAAGACCGCTTCGTCACCCTCGGCCTCAACTATCGCGTTATCGGCGGCCCGCGCTTCTACGAGCGCCTCGAGATCCGCGATGCCATGGCCTATTTCCGCCTCGTTGCGCAGTCGGCCGACGACCTCGCTTTCGAGCGCATCGTCAACACACCGAAGCGCGGCCTCGGCGATACGACGGTGCGCGCGCTGCACGACTATGCCCGTGCCCGCGATATCCCGATGCTTGCGGCAGCCGCCGACATCATCGAGACAGACGAGCTGAAGCCGAAGGCGCGAAAGGCGCTCTTCGACGTAATTCAATCTTTCCGCCGATGGCAGGAACTGCTTGAAAACACGCCGCATACCGAACTTGCCGAGCAGATTCTCGACGAGTCCGGCTATACCGACATGTGGAAGAACGACAAGAGCGCCGAAGCACCCGGCCGCCTCGAAAACCTCAAGGAACTGATCCGCTCGATGGAAAGCTTCGAGTCGATGCGCGGCTTCCTCGAACACGTCTCCCTGGTGATGGATGCCGAAACCAACGAGAACCTCGATGCCGTCTCGATCATGACGCTGCACTCGGCCAAGGGTCTCGAATTCGACACCGTCTTCCTTCCCGGCTGGGAGGAAGGACTCTTCCCGCACCAGCGCTCGCTGGATGAGAGCGGCCGCGCCGGCCTGGAGGAGGAACGCCGCCTCGCCTATGTCGGCATCACCCGCGCCAAGCACCGCTGCCACATCTGGTTCGTCTCCAACCGCCGCATCCACGGCCTCTGGCAATCGACCCTGCCCTCGCGTTTCCTCGATGAACTGCCGGAAACCCATGTCGAGGTCGCCGAAATGGAGCAAAGCTACGGCGGGTACGGCCGCGGCGGCTACGGCCAGTCCCGCTTCGACAAGGCCGAACCCTTCACCAATTCCTATTCCACGCCCGGCTGGAAACGCGCCCAGGCCAACAAGACCGACGCCACACGCGACAATTGGGGCACCCGCTCCGGCCACGCCGTCGAACGCATAGGTTACGGCGAAAGCGGCCCGAAGGGGCGCACGATCGAAGGTGAGCTGGTGGCGAAATCGACATCGTCGGAACCGTCGAGATTCACCCCCGGCGATCGCGTGTTCCACCTGAAATTCGGCAACGGCAACATCACCGGCATCGAGGGCAACAAGCTGACGATTGAGTTCGACCGGGCCGGACAGAAGCGGGTCTTGGACGGGTTCGTCGAGCGCGTCTGACCTCGCGTCAGTATGACGCGAAGTTTACCCGAGCATCCGCATCCTTCCGAGCCCGAGAATATCGTTGATCAGGGCAATGCCCATTCCCGCCGCGACGATTCCCAATCCGATCAGAAAGAGCCGGCGAGACCGGTCATATTTGGCGGCAAACAGGGAGTCCCGCGCCAGCAGATCGGCAAAGACTTTCACCTGGACGGCGATGCCCACGGTCAGGAACAGCATCGGCAGAATATCGATGCTGGTCCAGTCATTAGGATTGGAAACCCAGACACTGATGAAATTGAGCGAGAAACCAAGGATGATCCCGGCCGCCGTCAGCGACCCGTTGCGAAACGTCGCGTCGATCTTTTCGTCGAGATCCGGCTCTGGCATGGCTTCGCTTCCGTCTTGCTTCTGAGGGTAAGAAAGGCAGAAATCATCACCCGGAGCAAGGTCGACCTGAAGTCGCCCCTCGCGGAAAGCAGACGAAATGCCGCAGCCGCGCAAACCCGAGCACTCCGCCCATAGCTCCTCCACGTGCTCCATTACGGCAATTTCGGGCCAACACCGGCATGGATTTAATCGCGCCCAGACAAACCGACCGCCAAAAAAAGCCAATAAATCCAATGAAAAACTTTGGTAACCGAAAAGGTTAACGTGCGTTGCCTCACATCGTCAATCGCACTTCCGCCCTGTCAAAACGTCGCTTTGACGCCTTTCGCAAATCAGCTTAGCCCAGAGGCTGCCCGCCCATGAAAGGCGGGCTTCACGACGAACTTTTCAAAGGAGGTTCCAGTGACCAGTGTTTCATCTCTCGGCAGCACCTTAACTCAATATCAGTCTCCGCTTTCCAGTCTGGACAAGAATGGCGACGGCGTCATTTCGGCGGACGAGTTGGCCGCCGCCTCGCAGTCCTCGACTTCGGCCACGGCGTCGACCGACAGCGACGACAGCAGCACCGATATCGTCAAGAAGATTACCGCCGACATCCTGTCGCTGATGCTGTCCATGCAGAAGACCGACGGCAGTGACGATCAGGGCGACGGCGGCGATCAGAGCGAGGGCGCTTCCAAGGGTGTCTTCGCCGCAATGGATACGAATGGCGACGGCAAGTTGACCGAGTCTGAATTTCTTGCCGCCGATCCGAACAGCATCAAGACTTCAGGCGACAGCGATCCGCTCCTGACCAAAGTGCTGAGCGACATGCAGACGGCCCTTCAGGCCTACCGCAATACCTACGGCGCTTCCGCCGCAGCAGGTGATTCTGCAGCCGACAACGTGGCGGCGGCCTAGCCGGGAGATCCGGGCTCTGCCGGGGGAGCCTCGATCCATCGATGCCGCACAAAAGCGTCCTACGCGGCAATTGCCGCCGTCGCGGGCTGTGTCCGCGATGCGGAAATCATGCACGCGCCTTCCCCTCCGTTCGATTTCAACACGAGAACCGCCGCCAGCTATCGTAATGATTGCATTAGAGCATTCTGTTTCGACGACTTACTACCACTAGTGCCAGATTTAACACTTGCGCGTCCGCGTCTGGAAATCCACTAGTTGATCCATTCAGTGTGCATGGCGTCTTACACTGCAATAAAGCGAAGGGATTGGCCTTGATGAAAGCGCTGCTGCTCGTCGATATTCAGAACGGCTTCTGTCCAGGCGGCAATCTGCCGGTGCCTGACGGCGACAAGGTGGTTCCCGTCGCAAACAGACTGATCGACAGCGGCAAATACGACCTGATCGTCGCCTCGCAGGACTGGCATCCGCCGGGCCACGGCAGCTTCGCCTCCGCCCATCCCGGTGCCGCCCCCTTCGAGATGGGAGAACTGTCGGGCAAGCCGCAGATGATGTGGCCCGACCACTGCATGCAGGGTACGCTCGATGCCGAACTGCACCCCGAGCTCAAATCCGAAGAGATCGACCTGATTCAGCAGAAGGGCGAGGATCCTGATATCGACAGCTATTCGGCCTTCCGCGACAATGACCGCGATGCCTCGACCGGCCTTTCCGATTTCCTTGAGGATCAGGGCGTCACCGACCTCGACGTCTGCGGGCTGGCGACCGACTATTGCGTCAAGTTCTCCGCGCTCGACGCGCTGGAGATGATGCCTGGTATCCACGTGCGCTTCATCGAGGACGCAAGCCGCGGCATCACGCGCGAAGGCGTCGTCGCCGCCATCGAGGAGATGCGGGCGCATGGCATCACGATCATTGACAGCGCCAAGGCCTTGGCCGGCTAGTTCAGCTCGGATACCGCCCGAAAAAACCGCGTCGGATGTCGGATCAGTGTAAGCTAATCCGTCCTTGGCTCTGAACACACCAACAATGGGAGTTGAGAGATGAGAAAGCTTGTTGCTGCAGCCTTCGTCAGTTTGGACGGTGTCATGCAGGCGCCGGGCGGGCCGCGGGAGGATCCGACCGGCGGCTTCACGCAGGGCGGCTGGACCGTCAATTATTGGGACGAGCCGATGGGCCAGTTCATGGGCGGGATCTTTACCGATCCCTTCGAACTGCTGCTTGGCCGCAAGACCTACGAAATCTTCGCCGCGCACTGGCCCTTCGTCGGGAAAGACGATCCAATCGGCAAGGTCTTCAACGCCGTGACCAAATATGTCGCGACCACTTCCACGGAGCCGCTCACCTGGGCAAATTCCGTCGCCCTGCGTGGCGACGCCGCCGCCGAAATCGCCCGGTTGAAGCAACAGGACGGTCCCGTCCTCCTGACACAGGGCAGCAGCGGCCTGTTGCAGACCCTATTGGCGCATGACCTGATCGACGAATTCCGGCTTCTGACTTTTCCGCTCGTCCTCGGCCAGGGCAAACGCCTGTTCGGTCAAGGCGCCAAGCCGGAGGCGCTGAAGCTCACCGCCAACACGATATCGACGACGGGCGTCATCATGAGCGTCTACGAACGTGACGGCGCAATCAAGACAGGCACATTCGAGCTGGCGCAGCCCTCGGAGGCCGAGATCAAACGCCGGGAGCGGATGAAGCGCGAAGGCTGACCGTGCCTTGCGATTGCGGGGCCGTGGGCGCCGTCGCGTCCCGTTTATAGGCTTGTGTCCTTGTTTTTCTGGTCGCGCTCCAACGGTGGCACCATTCCCGAAGGTGTTACTGCCTCAATCGACGGAATGCGGACGCATGTCACAATGATCAAATGCGTGGACGTGTGCAAATAAGCTGCTGGCTGGCCTCTTATTTCAGCACGTAGACGTCGAACGTCTCATCGCTTCCGGCAACCGTGCCGAAACGCTTGACGAGGCTTGTCGCGCTCTGGAAAGCAGAAATGTCTTCCGGCGTCAGAGACAACCGCCAAACGTAGCTTTCACGCAGGGAAACGGGCGCAGTAATCTGATCAAGCCGCTGTGAAAGAAGGATGACAACAGGGACATGCTCACTCTGCTGCAATCGATGTGCCGTTTGCAGAATATCGGCAAGGCTGAGCGAAAGCCGCGCATTCCGGGTATATCGCACGATCGCGCCGAACCGCTCCTCCCGCAGAAGATAGGTGCGGTTGGGGACGTAATAGGGCAAGGCTTCCACCAGATAGTCGGGATCCGCCATTATGACCGCATCCTTGAGATCGGGGCGCGATTGAATGAGCGCACCGAGATCCTTGCTTCGGCTCAGGGGTATTTCGGCTATGAAGGCCTGATGGACCTTTTCGATGCCGGACACGACCTGTAGCGCCAGCAATATCAGGAAGCACAGGCGCCCGAACGTTACGATGCCGCCAGCAGCCTCGATGCCGGCAACACCCGCCCCGTCGCGCTGAGAGTCTGTGGTCAAGGCGGTGATCGCGATCATGAAAACCAGCCAGAGCGCCTGATGCCTGTATCCGCCGGGATAGACAAGCGTAAAAAGCAGCGAAAGCCCCAAGAGAACCAGTCCCGCTGCGATCAGCGCCGGCCACCGATTCGCCAGCGCCAACAGGCTGCCGTAGATCAGCACGGACATTAACGCTGCGAAAATCTGGGCGGCCAACGGATACGCCACGACCAGTTCAAGGACGCTGTTGGGATAAAACGCCATAAAATGCGAACTGGTCAGGGCAAGAGCGCGAAGGACAAGCAAAGCGAAATTCTCGCCGCTGAGATCGTTCTGGCCGGTATCATTGAAGGTCGGATAGACTGTTATGAAACATAGAACAATTCCAACCGCGGCAATGGCAGCGGCTGTCACAAAGGCCCGATATGCCGTCAGAGGCGGCCTCGGCCGGGCCAGAATTAAATCGAAAAACCAATAGGCGAGAAAGCCGCCGACGAGGACGACCGAATGGACGTTCGTATTTGCCAGCAAGGCAAACAACAGGCCGAGCAATATCCCGTTGCGCGCTCCTTTCTCCCAACTCAGGACGAGAAGGAAAATCACCAGCATGCTGATGCCGTAATTTCGCGACATCGCGGCATAATCGAAAATCGAAAAGCTACTGAACAGCGCCAGCAGCATGATGGAAAGCGGCAGTTTCAGCTTGAAAACAAGAAGATAGGCCGCGATCGTTGCAATCGTCAGTGCGACGATCTTCAGGACGACAGGTGAGCCGACCACGGCATAGGCGGCGCGCAGCAGAATATACCAGACAGCAGGATGACCCTCACCATGCATCCGGCGAAGCATATCGATGAAATTGTCCCCTTGAAGGGCGAGTGACAATGCACGAACCTCGTCACGCCAGACCGTTTCGGACCAGCAAAGCGCAGACGCCAGCGCAAGCCAGACCATGAAGATCAACGCCTTGCCGAGCTTGGCGGATCGAGGTTCATCGATAACGGAGACAATCAAGGCCAAATAACACGCAATCCGGTGAACAAAAGCGTCACGACCATATCGGCGCAGAAATAATTTGCCGTTAAGTGAAGGCCGATTTGATTTTAAGGCGCTAAAGCATGTCGCACAAAAATGTGCAGCGGTTTTGCGACAACGGCATGCGTGAAAACAAAGACTTAAAGTGCAGGGAGCGAATCTGAAAGATCGCGACGCGCCTTAGAATTTTTGCTCTCTCTCAAGAAGATGAATATCTTCGGCCAGGTGTTCCATTCTCGTCGATAAGGCGGCCTGGGCATCTCTCAGCCCTCGATTGTAGAAATACGGCCCGATCTCCTCGGCGAAGAAGTCAAGCAGGAATTCGGCCGGCAATGCGCCGATGGGATCGAGTTCCCGGCCGAAATAAGCGCGGATGCGCGAAACGATCTCAGCCTTTTCTTCCTTGGAAAATTCGATCTTTTTCATGGTTGCCTCTTTGCCGAATGCGATCGGGACTTTGATGGTTCAGCAAAATCGATTGGTCAATCAAGGAAATTCAATTGCCGTCGCAAGCCGTAGACCATAAGGGAAAACTTGAATTCCAACTGGACAAGATCACATGAATCGCGCCGACTTTGTTGAAGGTTTGCGGGGCGGCTCCGCCGTTGCGCTGGCATCGGCGCCCTTTGGCGCTCTCTTCGGAGCGCTGGCGGTCGAAAATGGCATGTCGCTTTCCGAAGCCGCCTTCATGAGCGCCACCGTCTATGCCGGCGCCAGCCAGATGGTCGGCATCGAACTCTTCGGTCACAATGTCCACGCCTGGCTGATCGTGCTGTCGATCCTCGCCGTCAATTTCCGCCACGTGCTCTATTCGGCGGCGCTGGCTCGCTACATCGGCCATTTCACGCCGGTGCAGAAATTCTTTACCTTTTTCCTGCTCGTCGATCCACAATTCGCCGAAGCGGTCAAGCGCGCCGAGGCCGGCCGGCAACTCACCTTCGCCTGGTATTTCGGCTTTGCCATCATCATCTACATTCCCTGGGTGCTGATCAGCATCGCCGGCGGCATGCTCGGCGGCTTCATCGGCGATCCCAAGGCCATCGGCCTCGACATCCTGCTGCCGGCTTATTTCCTCGGCATCGTCCTCGGCTTCCGCAAGCGAGACAATTTCCTGCCTGTGGCGCTCGTCAGCGCGGTGGCATCCGTGTTCGCCTACCGCTACGTCGGCTCGCCCTGGCATGTCAGCCTCGGTGCCGCAGTTGGCATCGTGCTCGCCGCCCTGTTGCCGCTGCCGCCGCAACCGCAGGATCTGGAAGCCGACGCCCTCCAATCCGAAGTGCACGAGGTCTGAGCCATGGAATTCGATCTTCACATGGCGCTCGTCATCCTCGCCGCAGCCGCCGCCACCTTCGCCACCCGCATCGGCGGCTATATCCTCATCACCCGAATGAAGAGCATCCCCCCGCGCATGGAGGCGGCTCTGAATGCCGTACCGGCGGCCGTGCTGACGACACTCGTCGCACCCGCCTTCTTCATCGGCGGCTGGGAATCGAAGCTGGCGCTGATCGTCGCCCTCTTCATCGGCCTGCGCTTCACCCATACATGGATGCTGGTCGCCGCCTGGATCGTCGTGATGACCTGGCGCCACACGATCGGCGTCTGAGCACCGGCCCGAAAAGCCGGCGCAGAAATTCAAGGCATTGCAGCGTCGCCGACGCCGTAATACCGCTTTCTCAATATTCCAGCGGCAGCGTCGCGTTTTCGAGCCACGCCCTGACATCGTGATCGTGGATGAGCGGCATCAGCGCCTCGCATGTGCGGCGATGATAGTCGTTGAACCAGTGCAGCTCGTCGTGGGTCAGAAGCTCGGGAATGACGAGACTGCGGTCGATCGGGCAGAAAGTCAGCGTCTCGAATCCGAGCATCGGCGCATCGCCGCCCTCGATCTCCTCGGCCCCGCGCACATAGATCAGGTTCTCGATGCGGATGCCGAAGCTGCCGGGCCGGTAATAGCCCGGCTCGTTCGAAAGGATCATGCCGGGCAGCAGTTCCTGTGTCGACAGCCTGGAGATGCGCTGCGGCCCCTCATGCACCGAGAGATAGGAGCCGACGCCGTGGCCTGTGCCGTGAGCGAAATCGGCGCCGGCCCGCCACAGTGCGATGCGCGCCAGCGGATCGAGATCGCAGCCGCGCGTGCCCTTCGGGAAACGCGCGGTGCTGATCTCTATCATCCCCTTCAGCACCAGCGTGAAGAAGCGCCGATGCTCTTCCGAAACTCTGCCGATGCCGACGGTGCGGGTGATGTCGGTCGTACCGTTGATATATTGCGCGCCGGAATCGATCAAAAAGAGTTCGCCGGCCTCGATCATCCGGTTGGTCTCGGTCGTCACGCGGTAATGCATGATCGCCGCATGTTCGCCGGCGCCCGAAATCGTGTCGAAGGAAATGTCCTTCAGCGGGTTCTGCACGCTCTGGCCGACGCGGGCGCGCGCCGCTTCGAGATGCTCGGCGGCCGTGATCTCGCTCACCGTGCCGGGCTTGGTCTGCGACAGCCAATAGAGGAATTCCACCATCGCCGCACCGTCCTGCAGATGCGCGGCGGCCGAGCCGTTGATCTCGACGTCGTTCTTCACCGCACGCGGCAGCTTGGCGGGATCGGCGCCCTCCACCACTTCGCCGCCCGCCTTGCGGATGATCTCGGCCAGCGCATAGGCGGCGATGTCAGGGTCGATCAGCACGCGGCCGCCATCCCTGGAAACGGCAGCGAGCTTTTCTTCCAGCACCGATGGTGGCAACTGGGTGCAAATCTGCGCGAGATAGGCCTCCGGCTCGATGCCGGTCTTGCGCTTGTCGAGGAAGATCTCGGCCCGCCCGTCGGCATGGATGATGGCACGCGCCAGCGGATGCGGCGTATGCGGCACGTCGGCGCCGCGGATATTGAAGGTCCAGGCGACCGAAGAGGGATCGGCGATCAGCACCGCCGCAAGGTTCTTCTTCGAAAGATCAGCGGCGATCGTCGCGATCTTCTCTCTCGCCAGCACGCCGGCCTGCGCCACGTTCTGGATGTTGACCGCGCCGAGCGGCTCGGCCGGTCGGTCAGCCCAAAGCCTGTCGAGCGGATTGTGCGGCAGGAATATCAGCGTTCCGCCGATCTGCGACAGCGCTTTTTCCAGACGGCGCACCTCAGCCCCTGCGTGCAGCCAGGGGTCAATGCCGAGCCGCAGCCCCTTGGCTCCATTTCCGGCAAGCCAGAGATGTGGCGGCTCGTTGACGAGATCGCCGCCCGAAAAGACCGAACCGTCGACCTGTTCGGCAAGCTGCGTCACATAGCGTCCGTCGACGAAGACGATCGCCTGCGTGCGCAGGATCAGCGCAATGCCGGCCGAGCCGGTAAAGCCCGTCAGCCATGCCAAGCGCTCTGAACATGCGGGAACATATTCGCCGTTGAATTCATCGGCGCGCGGCACGAGGAAGGCGTCGATGCCGAGCGAATCGAAATCGGCGCGCAGCGCCGATACACGATCCCTGCCGAATTGCGGCGTGGAGGTAACCTCGAAAGACTGGAACATGCTGGAAACCCGAATGATTGAGACGAATCCGGTTAATGGAATGCCGGCCATGTTAGCGAAATTTCAACCGATGGGGAGAAAAAGCGACCAAACGAGTCGAAACCCCTGGGGCCGCTCAACATTTTGACGGAACTGTGACGCCAAAAGTTAATTTGGCACGCTTTATGCATTGGCCGCATGGCTCCCATGAGCAAAACCCTCTGCCTCCGCATTTCAGAATAGCTATATAGGCGTCATCGAACGGTTCGCGATGAACCTGTAAACAAAGGAATTCTTGAAATGACCGCCTCTCTCTCGCGCTTCGCATATAGCAGCCCGGTGCAGGCTGGCGAACGCCAGACCGTGCGTCACGTAATCGGCGCCCGCCGCCCGCAGAACGAGGACAGCCTCAAGCTGCTCGGCGCCGGCCAGCGGGCCACGCGCCACAAGGGCGCCCTCAGCTACGCGTTCTAAGCCTGAAAGCCAGTCCGTCTCCTCCCTCCCGGACCGGCCTATTGGAATGCAGTAGAGCCCGCTTGAGCGCTCCTCCCCTTGAGCTCGCGGGCATTGACCGGATAGACCGGTCCAAGGCGGTGCCATCGGCACCGCCTTTTTTGTTGTCTTCAACAAGGTGACGGAGCGGCTCCGTTTCGATAAGGCGGTGCGGCACCCGCCACCGCCCTCATCCCTGTGCTTGTCACAGGGATCTAGTGCGCCCAAGTCCTTGGGCGCGGGAAACTCTCTTCAAGCTCGTATGGAGTTATTCACCGCGCAGACGCGCGGTGGCTGGATCCCTGTGACGGGCATAGGGATGAGGGTGGGGACGAGGCGCGTTGCCTTAAGCATGGCATGCGTTTGCAGGAGCAATCACCTGCTCACAGCCTCGAAAAATCAAGGCCGATCGAGATGAATAGTCACCCAGCCATTGCGCCAGATGGTTCTGACATGGCGAAGCCTCGCGCCACTATAGGCGGCAATCACCTTCCAGCGTTGCCCGGCAAGGATGCCGGAGAGAATAACTGATCCGCCAGGCGCAAGATGCGTCGCAAGCTTCGGCGCCATGCGGATCAGCGGCCGCGCGAGAATATTGGCGATGATGAGATCGAAGGGACCCTGCTCTGAAAAGGCCGTCGAATGAAAGCCCGGTGCGGTCCTGGTGACGATGCCCGAGGCGATGCCGTTGCGGCGCACGTTCTCGGCCGCCACCTTCGTCGCGATCGGATCGATGTCGGTCGCAAGCACCGGTATGTTCCTGAGCTTGCGCACCGCAATCGCCAGTACGCCGCTGCCGGTGCCGAGATCGAGCGCGTTGCGGACCAGGCGCGAGCGCACCACGGCATCGATCACCTCGAGGCAGCCGGCCGTCGTTCCGTGATGGCCAGTGCCGAAGGCCTGGCCGGCATCGATCTCGATGGCAATGTCGCCGGGGCGGATCTTATTGCGGTCATGCGAGCCATGCACCAGGAAACGCCCTGCCCTGACGGGCTTCAGTCCCTCCAGCGATTTCACCACCCAGTCGATTTCGGGGATGACTTCCCGTTCCAGCCGGGCCTCGGGGAAAGAGGCCTTCAATGCGTCCTCGACCCGGGATTGCACCTCAGTCTCGTCCTCGGCCATCATATAGATCGAGGCTTCCCAGATATCCTTCTTCTCATCGATCTCGGTGGTGCCGATGGCAAAGTCTTCTTCACCGAAGACCGTGCTCAGAAGGTCGAGGATCTCTTCGGCCTTGCTTTCGGTCGTCGTCACGTAAAGGCGGATTTCACTCACGATAGGCGGTCTTTCCCGTTTCCGTTGCCCGCCATCGGTCGAGCCAACGCCCCATCACGCTGAAACCATCACCCCTTGTTGACGAGATTCTCTAGCTTCTTTACCGCCGTGTCCGGGTTTTCGCCATAGGCGATTGTTCCGGAAAACCGCCCGGCCGAATCAAGTAGGAAGACCGAGGCGGTGTGATCCATCGTATAGTCGCCATTCGGATCCTTCTCGTCGACCGGCACCTTCTTGGCGTAGACGCGGAACCCCTTGATAACCTCGGCGATCTTGTCAGGCGCGCCGGAAATGCCGGTGATGCGCTTGGAAACGTTGGAGACGTATTCGTTCATGATCTCAGGCGTGTCGCGCTCCGGATCGACGGTCACGAAATAGGCCTGCAGCTTGTCGCCCTTCGGATCGACCTTCTCCATCCAGCCGTTCAGCTCGAAAAGCGTCGTCGGGCAGACTTCCGGGCAATGGGTGAAGCCGAAAAACAGCGCCGTCGGCTTGCCGCGCAGCGCCTGCTCGGTGATCGGCTGTCCGTTCTGAGAGACCAGGGTGAAGGGTACGCCGAAGGGCGGTTCGGCCACCACATCCTTCGACTTCGTCAGGTTGAGCGTAAACGCTCCGAGAAACCCGGCAAGTATCAGGACACCGACCCAAACGGCGATGCGGAATGTCTTCATTGGCATGATCCTCAATCCAGGCGGATGTGCCGCCCGCCCCTGCTGGCGTGATTATAGCCTCGACCGAAGGCGCGCAATTCAAGAATATGTTTTCGAACCCGTGTTGAATTGTCTCACCGGTAGAAACTGCCACGGCAACGAAATCCGCCCTCAGGAATCTGCACGGATCAAAAATGCATGTGTTTGAATAGCTTACCTCTGGAGAGACGGCCAATCCGAAAATACATATCGTTAGGAAAGACTTAAGCCGTCACATCTATATTTAACGACGGTTCTACATCGCCTCTCCCGCTGGGGACAACTGGGAAGAATTCTGACCATGAACAACAATAACGCCATCAAGCAGTCGGGCGCTTATCTCGAAATCGTTTCGTTCCACCTGGGCGATCAGGAATTCTGCATCGACATCATGGCCATCCGCGAAATCCGCGGCTGGGCGCCGGTGACGCCGATGCCGCACACCCCGCCCTACGTCTTGGGTCTCATCAACCTGCGCGGCGCCGTGATCCCCGTTATCGACATGGCCTGCCGCCTCGGCATGAAGATGACCGAGCCCTCCGAGCGCTCGGCGATCATCGTCACCGACATCGCCGGCAAGCTGGTCGGCCTGCTGGTCGAGCAGGTTTCCGACATGATGACCATCAAGAGCGAAGACCTTCAGCCGCCGCCGGAAATCATCCCGGAAGCCCAGCGCGCTTTCTGCCGCGGCATCGTCGCGCTCGAAAAGACCATGGTCTGCTTCCTGAACCTCGACACGGTCATTGCCGACGAGTTGACGCAGGCCGCCTGAGGGCTATCCATTTCTGGAATTCGAAGGCCCGGCTCGTCCGGGCCTTTTTGATTTTGCAATGAGCGAAAAGGGAGGCGCCGCTCTTTCCAAAATCTCACCGCAGAAACCCTATTGCGGCTTCCCGTTCTTCCAGGTCACGCTTTGCCCATAGAGCGGAATGGTCGAGATCGACATCTTCGCCGAGCCGTCGGTCAGTTCGCGCGAATGAGCGAGATAGATCAGCGTGTCGTTCGTCTTGTCGTAGATGCGGTTGACGACCAGAGTCTTCCAGATCAGCGACATGCCCTGGCGAAACACCTCG
Organism: Rhizobium sp. CB2179; assembly: GCF_057653455.1. NCBI lineage: Bacteria > Pseudomonadati > Pseudomonadota > Alphaproteobacteria > Hyphomicrobiales > Rhizobiaceae > Rhizobium > Rhizobium sp. CB2179. Next base: position 2,945,957 of record NZ_CM172781.1, read on the forward strand.
CTGCCATCCTTGGACAGGTCGATATTGCCGATCTCGATCGGCCCGGTCTGCCGGCAGGCAATGGAGTTGTTGGACGGGTCCTCGAACCAGTTGCCGTTCTTGAGCCGGTCGATCAGGCTGCGGTCGAAATAGGTGACGTGGCAGGTAACGCCCTTGACCTCAGGGTCGGAGACCGCCTCGACGATGATGTCGTTGCCGATCCAGTCGACCCCAACCTTGCCGACGACTTCGGCCGAGGCAGCACCTGTGGAAAGGGCGGCGAAAGAGAAGGCGGCGAGGAGAAGATTGCGCAGTCTGGACATGGCGGCTCCCTGAATAACCCGCATTCTAGATAAGCACGCACCCATGCTTTGCAAGAAAACGGCGTTTGCGGAAAAGGGGTCAGCCTTTTCGGCAGGTGCAGGGCTCATAGGCCTGCGCCGTCAGCCGACCTGGCTTCATGCCGATCAACGACGGTATGGCGTGGACGGCATGGGCCTTGACCGCCCTTGCCATCTCGATGGCGGCCGCTGCGCAGACGGCGGCATCTTCAGCGGCGTTGTGGTGCACGAAACGCAGGCCGAGATGCTCGGCGATCAGGTTCAGCCGGTGCGAGAGGAAATGCGGCCAGATCCGCTGCGCCATCTTCAGGCTGCAGAGATAGGTAAGCTCCGGATAGGATTGCCGGTAGAGATCGAGGCTCGCCCGCCAGACGCTGAAATCGAAGGCGGCATTGTGCGCGATCATCGTCGCGCCGCTGATATCCTCGTGAAACTCGTCCATCACCTCGGGAAACTCGGGCGCATCCTCGACATGCTCCGGCCGGATGCCGTGGATTGCGATGTTCATCCCGGAAAAGCGCATCTCTCGCGGCCGGATCAGCCGCTCCTCGACGCGCGTCACCCTGCCGTCCTCGATCCAGGCAAGGCCGACGGAACAGGCGCTGCCGCGCTGCTCGTTCGCCGTCTCGAAGTCAATCGCGATGGTCTTCAAAATCAGCAACCCGAATCGTTTCTTCGGGAACAGGAATACCGCCCCGCTTCCGGCCGCGCAAATTCGACACGACGCCCGATTGACTTTTTAACCCGCATATCGAAACTTGTTGCCATGATCGGTTCCCTAACCATGGCAGCGCTTATCCATCACGCCACGACCCTTGAAGGGTACGCGGGAGCGATGGCGCGTTAGCAGCGATCCGATCATCATCCCGAAACCCTGCCGAGGCGAGCAGGGTTTTCGGAAACCGGCTCTCCTCCCGACACCGATGGAGAGCATGAATGTCCGAAAACGAAGAGAATGAACCTCGTGGCCGAGCGCGCCTGCCGGATGGCGTCCTTGTGCGCGCCGTCCGCCTCTCCGATGCGGAGGAGATCACCGATCTCATAAATCTGCCGGGCTACCGGGCCGGCACCTTGCGGCCGCCCTACCAGCGGGTCGAGGAAGTTCGCAAACACATGGAAAATCCGTCGCCCGGCGCGCTCAACCTCGTCGTCACCCAGGACGGCAAAATCGTCGGCAATAGCGGCCTCAACCGTCTTTCCGGCCGCAGGCAGCACGTCGCCAGCATAGGCATGGGTGTGCATGACGACTTCACCGGCCGCGGCTTCGGACGGATCTTGCTCGGAGCAATGGTCGATGCTGCCGACGACTGGCTCGATATCAAACGGCTGGAACTGACCGTCTACACCGATAACGATGTCGCCATCGGCCTCTACCAGAAATTCGGCTTCGAGCAGGAAGGCCTGCTGAAGGCCTTCGGATATCGCGCCGGTCAATATGTCGATGCCTATACGATGGCGCGGCTCAGGCTTTGAGCAAACGGGCTGGCGGCTTGCCGTCAGCCCCTCACCCGCTGATCAGCGCCAGCCACTCGTCCTCGTCCATCGTCTGCACGCCGAACTCACGCGCCTTGTCGAGCTTGGAGCCGGCGCCGGGGCCGGCGACGACGATGTCGGTCTTCTTGGAGACTGATCCCGCCACCTTGGCGCCGAGACTTTCCGCCCTCGCCTTCGCCTCGTCGCGGGTGAACTTTTCAAGCGAGCCGGTGAAAACCACGGTCTTGCCGGCGACCGGGCTGCCTGCCGTCTTCGGTAGTTCGGCCTCCTCGGGCGTCACTTCCTCAATAAGCCGGGTGATCACCTCGACATTGCGCGGCTCCTTGTAGAATTCGACGATGGCCCGCGCCACGACCTCGCCGATACCCTCGATGGCGTTGAGATCATTCCAGGCGTCACCGGAAAGCGCCTCGGCCTCGCGCATTGCGGTTTCAAAGGCCGCATAGGTGCCGTAGGAGCGCGCCAAGAGCTTCGCTGTGGTCTCGCCGACATGACGGATGCCGAGCGCGTAGATGAAGCGGTGGAGCGCAATGCTGCGCCGTTCGGTGATCGCCGCATAGAGCTTGCCGACGCTGACCTTGCCGAAGCCGTCGATATTCTCCAGCTTGGTCAGCGATTGCTGCTGACGCTTCTCCAGCGTGAAGATATCGGGCGCAGTGCGGATCTGCAGCGACGCGTCCTCGTTTTCGAAAAAGAAGTCGATCTGCTTCGAGCCGAGCCCTTCAATATCGAAAGCGTTGCGCGAAACGAAGTGCTTCAAATGCTCCGTCGCCTGCGCCCTGCAGACGAAACCGCCGGTGCAGCGGGTGACCGAATCGAGCTTGCCGGTCTTCTCATGTCTTTCACGCACGGCATGCGACCCGCAGACCGGGCAGGTCTTCGGAAATTCATAGGGCCTGGCCTCGGCCGAGCGCTTCTCCATGACGACGTCGAGCACCTGCGGAATCACATCGCCGGCGCGCTGCACAATGACGGTATCGCCAATGCGGATATCGTGCTCGTCGTCGCGGATGCGCTCGCCGCTATTGCCGATGCCCCTGATGTAATCCGCGTTGTGTAGCGTCGCATTGGTGACGACCACGCCACCGACGGTGATCGGCGTCAATCGCGCGACAGGGGTCAAGGCGCCGGTGCGGCCGACTTGAATGTCGATATTCTCGACGATAGTGAAAGCCTGTTCGGCAGGGAACTTGTGCGCCGTCGCCCAGCGTGGTGAACGCGAGCGGAAACCGAGACGGGCCTGCAACTCGAGACTGTCGACCTTATAGACGACGCCGTCGATGTCGTAGTCGAGATCCGGGCGCTCAAGGCCGATCTCGTCATAATGGGTCAGGATGTCGGCGACCGAGTTCAATCGTTTCACCAGCGGATTGACCGGAAAACCCCAGTCCTTGAAGGTCTGCACCATCCCAAATTGCGTATCGGCCGGCATTTCCGACATCTCGCCCCAGGCGTAGGCGAAGAATTTCAGCTTGCGGCTCGCCGTCACCTTGGCGTCGAGCTGGCGCAGCGATCCGGCAGCCGTATTGCGCGGATTGACATAGGTCTGCTTACCCTCCGCCTCCATCTGCCGGTTCAGCGCCAGGAAGTCGCTCTTGGCCATGTAGACCTCACCGCGGATCTCGACGACAGCGGGCACGCCTTTCGGCAGCTCGTTGGGGATCTCGGCGATGGTCTGGATGTTGGCAGTGACATTCTCCCCCGTCGTGCCGTCGCCACGCGTTGCAGCGGTCACCAGCCTGCCGTTTTCATAACGGATCGACATCGAGAGACCGTCGATCTTCGGCTCGGCGGTAAAGGCGATCGACTGGTCCGGCAGCCGGCCGAGGAAACGATAGACGCCGGCGACAAAATCCTGCACGTCCTCCTGCGAGAAGGTGTTGTCGAGCGACAACATCGGCCGCGCGTGGACGACAGGCGAAAAAGTGACGGAGGGCGCCGCACCGACATGCCGCGATGGGCTGTCTTCGCGGATCAACTCGGGAAAGCGCACTTCCAGCGCATCGTTGCGGCGCTTCAGCGCGTCGTAATCGGCATCCGAAATCTCCGGCCGGTCCTTGCCGTGATAGAGCGCATCGTGATGTGCGATCTCCTTTGCCAGCCGTTCGAGCTCGGCGGCAGCCTCTTCGATCGTCAACGTATCGACGGCGGAACTTTCGGTGGACATGGAACATCACTCCAGAGAATCTGCATTGTTTTTTAGAGCAAAATTTCCGGATGAAAAGAGAGGCCGCGTATCCGCCATCGGGATGATCGGCTCGCTCAGCTCTCCTCCCTCATTCCTGTGCCTGTCACAGGAATCCAGCCACGGCGCCTCTGCGCCGTGAATGACACTCTCTTTCAGGGAAGAAGAATCTCCCGCGCCAAAGGACTTGGGCGCGCTGGATCCCTGTGACGAGCACAGGGATGAGGGAGATTGAGGTGAGCTTTCGCGCCGACTTTCATGCCGTGGAATCCTTGTCACCGCCCTATCCGGCTATTCCCAATCGTTCGCATTGCGCAGCCGGATACCACTGACATGCAGGCTCGTGCCCCAGAGCCCTTTCAGCGGCGTCAGCGTGTCCACCACCCTGAGATCCACCTTGCGCGGGGCAAACTCCCGGTCGAGCTGTGACATGGCGGCATGCTCTATCGGCACCACTCTCTTTCGGGCCACCCACATGCCAGCATCACCCAGATCCTCGAAGCCCTCGGCTGGCATCTCGTAACGATGGATCGTCTCCGCTTCGAGCCTTTCCAGCCAACGGCGCTCGACGTAGGCGACGGCGCGCCAGTCGCCGAGCCAGTGCCGGCGTTCGGCCTCCGGCGTATCGGCCGCCGCCCAGAGCAGGATGCGGGGACAATCGCGCGGAAAGAGATACAGGAAATCATGATGGGCATCGATTGCCCAGACGAGCGGACCGTTCAGCCATTCTCGGCCGGGCGCACGAGCAGAGGGGACGCGAACCGGGCGTGGCTCGAACGCCGCGATCCCGGAATCGTCGCTGAAATGGAAAAGTCGCATGGCTTGAGCTCGCCGCCGATCGAGAAGCTTCAGCGCATATCGCGCCACGGGATGATTGTCATCCCGCCGGCCTAAGCGGAAAGAGCGTCGGAAGAAAAATCAGCCGTTGCCGGCCAGCAGCCGCTTCGCCGCCGCCCGCGCCTCTTCGGTAACCGAAGCCCCGGCCAGCATACGGGCGATCTCCTCGGTGCGATCCTTCTGCGCCATCGTCGCGACGCGGGTGGCAATCTTTTCCGAACCGTCGGCCGACGGTCCCTTGGAAATCAAGAGATGCGTCGCCGCCCGCGCCGCGACCTGCGGCGCATGCGTGACCGACAACACCTGCACCCGCTCCGACAGCCGCTTCAGCCGCTGACCGATCGCATCGGCCACCGCGCCGCCGACGCCGGTATCGATTTCGTCGAAGACGAGCGTCGGGGCCGATCCGCGATCGGCGAGCGCCACTTTCAGCGCCAGCAGGAAACGCGACAGTTCGCCGCCCGAGGCGACCTTCATGATCGAGCCCGGTCGCGTGCCCGGATTGGTCTGAACATGGAATTCGACGACGTCGATGCCTTCGGCCAGCGCCTCGCCCGCATCCGTGGTGATCTCGACCATGAAACGGGCGCGTTCGAGTTTCAGCGCCGGCAGCTCAGCCATGACGGCCCCAGCCAGTGCGGTGCCGGCATGATGGCGCTTGTCGGACAGCGAGCGCGCCGCCGCATCGTAATTTTCCCGCGCCAGGCCGACCTCGGCGTCGAGCCGAGCAAGCCGCTCCTCGCCCGCGTCGAGATCGGCAAGATCGGCGATCATGCGCACGGCAAGCGCCGGCAGCTCGGTGACGGGCACGGAATATTTGCGCGAGGCGGCCCTGAGCGCGAAAAGCCGCTCCTCCACCCGCTCCAGCTCTCTTGGATCGTATTCGGTCTTGCGCAGTGCCGCCTCGACTTCCATCTGCGCGTTGGAAAGCTGGTCCAGCGCGGCATCGAGCAGCGTCACGGTGTCTTCGAGCAGCCCCGGCGCCTCATGGCTCTTGCGCTCCAGCCGGCGCACCAGCGAGGCGATATGGGGCACGGGCGAGGCATTGCCGTTCAAGAATTCGGACGCCTCGGCGATATCGCCGGCGATTCGCTCGGCCTTCATCATCTTCTGCCGGCGATCGGCGAGTTCTTCCTCCTCGCCATCCTGCGGCGAGAGCTTCTCGAGCTCTTCGACCGACGAGCGCAGGTAGTCGGCTTCGCGCGCCGCGCTTTCCACCTTCTCCCGGTGGTTCTTCAGCGTCCGCTCGCTGTCGCGCCACAGGCGATAGAGCCGGGAGACTTCCGAAACCTCGTCGGTGAGGCCGGCAAAGGCATCGAGCAGGGTGCGGTGGGCATTGGTGTCGACAAGGGCGCGATCGTCGTGCTGGCCGTGAATTTCGACCAGCATCTGACCGGCCTGGCGCATCAGCTGCACGCTGACCGGCTGGTCGTTGACATAGGCCTTAGTGCGTCCGTCCGCCGATTGCTGACGGCGGAAGATCAGATCGCCCTCGTCGTCGATGCCGTTTTCACGCAGGAGTGTGCGGGCGCCGTGTTCCATGCCGACGTCGAACACCGCCGTCACCTGGCCCTTGTCCTCGCCATGACGCACCAGGTCGCCGTCGCCGCGTCCACCGAGCGCCAGCGACAGGCTGTCGAGCAGGATGGATTTACCCGCCCCGGTCTCGCCCGTCAGGACGGAGAGGCCGGTCTCGAAGGCAAGATCCAGCCGCTCGATCAGGACGATATCGCGGATCGAAAGCTGGATCAGCATTGGCCTCAGGAACCGAGAAGAAGTTTCTTGCCCGCTGCCGCGATCCACGAGCCCTTGTTTTCACGCGGCTCGGCACCGCCGCTCTGCAGCAGCTTGTAGGAATCAGCATACCACTGGCTGTCGGGATAATTGTGACCGAGAACGGCAGCGGCTGTCTGCGCCTCGTCGACGATGCCCATGGCGTAATAAGCTTCGACGAGACGCGCTAAGGCCTCTTCGATCTGGTTCGTATTCGGGTATTTCTCGACGACGATACGGAAGCGCGAGATCGCGGCGAGATATTCCTTCCGCTCCATATAGTAGCGGCCGATCTGCATTTCCTTGCCGGCGAGCTGGTCGCGCGAAAAGCGGATCTTGGCCTGTGCGTCGTCGACATATTCGGAGTTCGGATAGTTGTCGATGACGGCCTGCATCGCCTCGATCGTCTTGGCCGAGGCGCGCTGGTCCTGCGTCACGTCGACGATCTGCTTGGAATAGGTGAGACCGATGAGATACTGCACATAGGCAGCATCCTGGGACTTCGGATATTGCGACATGTAGCGGTTGCCGGAAGCAAGCGCATCGTCCAAACGGCCTTGGCGGTATTTGACGAAGGTGCTCATCACAAGCGCCTTGCGCGCCCATTCGGAAAACGGGTTCTCGCGATCGATCGCGTCGAACTTGCGCGCCGCTTCCGCCATGTTGCCGGCCTTCATATTGGCCAGGCCCTGGGTGTAGAGCACGTCAGGCGGATCGGTTTCGAGACCGAGCTTGGTGATGTCGATGTCGGGATCCGACTGGCAACCGGAGATCGAGGCGCCTGCGCTGAGCACCAGAAGCGATGCGAACAAAGCGCGCGCTGTCTTCATCATACCTTCAGATCCTGCATAACCCATTCGAAAGAACCCCACTGCTGCCGCTCTCTCCACGGCAGCCACGCCTCGCTGGCGTTTCTAGCCACAAATGTGCATCAAGAGCAACGCAATGATAAGGCATTAACGCATTTTTGTGGCAGCAGCCGCAGAATGATCGGCTTTTCAACTTCTTCCCGACCTGTGGCGGCCAAGCATCGGTCTATTGCCGTAGACACGCCGGACATAAAAAAACCGCCTCCGGGAAAGAGGCGGCCTGGTCTTGAGAATATGCTGGAGGTCATGCCGACCAGGGAGCGAATTCCGAAGCACTGACCGCGATCAGTTCGCGGGCAGCGACGCGCTGGCGCGGCGTCGACGTCTCGACCACTTCGTAGGCGGAGGAATCGGCGAGCAGCGCCTTCAGCGCATTGGCATTCATCTTGTGACCGCCGCGATAGGAACGGTAGCAACCGATGAACTGGACGCCGGCAAGGGACAGATCGCCGACGGCATCGAGCGTCTTGTGGCGGACGAATTCATCCTTGGCGTAACGCAGCCCTTCGACGTTGATGACGGTGTTGTCGTCCGAGATGACGACGGAATTTTCGAGCGAGGACCCGAGCGCGTGGCCCGACGCCCAGAGACGTTCGACATCGCGCATGAAGCCGAAGGTGCGGGCGCGCGAAAGCTCGGCCTTGAAGACGGCGGGCGTCATATCGCCGGCCCACTTCTGCCGGCCGATCAGCGGGCACTCGAAATCGATTTCGACTTCGAAGCGTGTACCGTCATAAGGACGGAATTCGCTCCAGGAGCCGCCATGCTCAATTCGCACCGGCTTGGTGATACGGATATAGCGGCGCTTGACGCCGAGGGAGACGAGACCGACCTGCTCGATTGCCTCGACGAAGGGCAGCGAGCTTCCGTCCATGATCGGCATTTCGGAGCCCTGCACCTCGATCACCACATTGTCGAGGCCGAGCGCATAGACGGCGGCCATGACATGCTCGATCGTCGCAACCGAATGGGCCGGCGAGAAGCCGAGCACGGTGCAGAGGTCGGTATTGCCTACCTGCGAGGAGACGGCCTTGAGTTCGGTGATGTCGCCATTGTCATGCAGGCGCTGGAAAACGACGCCGGTGTCCGATTCGGCCGGGTTCAGGGTGATCGACACTTCCGCGCCCGAATGGACCCCGGTGCCCGAAAGCGTCACGGGACGCGATACCGTCGTTTGAAAACCCAGCAAGCCAATTGCCATAAACTCTGCCTTTTATTCTTCCGTACCGGCGGTCTGTCCGATCGGCACGGTCATCGTTCATTCTGCATAAGGAGCCGTCGAAAAGACTCCCAGGGCAGTTTTCTTGCGACCATACTTACGTGCGCCGACGCTCCAATCCAAATCACTGTTTCTTTCGCTTTGTTACGAAGTCACGCGATTGAAATTGCTCGCGAATCGCAGGCTGAAAAACAGCAATGCCCGGGACCTTGATCCCGGGCATGAACGGGTGCCGAAGCACGGTATCAGTTCGACTGGCGACGCAGGAATGCCGGGATTTCCAGCTGGTCGTCTTCCTGCATCATCCGGGCCTGCGGAACCGCGCGACCTTGGTCGTCGAGGTTGCCGCGACGCGGTGCGTAGAGGCTTGCCTCCGGCGACAGCGGACGGCGCTGCTGCGAAGCGGCCGGCGGTGCTGCGGTCATATCGGCGGCAACGGCGTCGTCGTCGCGACGGCCAAGCGAATTGGTGATTCGCTTGAGGAGGCCCATCGGACCGCGCTCCTCCGCCGCATGGGCAGACGCCGGCTGCGTGCGGTGGTCGAGTTCGGCCTGGACGACCGGCGGGAAATCCTCGACCTTCGGCATGCGCATCGGTTCGGGCGCCTGACGGATGACCGGCTCCTGCCGGATCGGCTGCTGCTGGACCGGCTGGCTGATGACCGGCTGGCTCATGGCGGGCGCCGGAGCCTGCTGCTGTACCGGTGCCGGACGCATTGCCGGAGCTTCCGGTGCAGGCGCGAAAATCTTGCTCTGCGGACGGAAGGCCTCCTGCTGTGGAGCCGGCTGCTGCAGCGATGCGGCAGCACGCGGGGCCGGAATTTCGAGCTCGCGTTCCATCTCGGCTTCGCGGATGGTCTGCGCGATCGGATCCATGGCCTTCGGTGCCTGCATCACGGGGGCAGGCTGAACTGCGGCCGCTGCCGGAGCAACAGCCGCGGAGGGACGGATAACCGGCCTTGCTGCCGGCTGGAGGTTGCGTTCGGCGGCTTCGTTCATCGCCCGGTCGATGCCGGTTGCGACGACCGAGACGCGGATGATGCCTTCGAGCGATTCGTCGAAGGTGGCGCCGAGGATGATGTTGGCGTCAGGATCGACTTCCTCGCGGATGCGGGTCGCGGCTTCGTCGACTTCGAAGAGGGTGAGGTCGCGACCGCCGGTGATGGAGATCAGCAGGCCCTGGGCGCCCTTCATCGAGGTTTCGTCGAGCAGCGGGTTGGCGATCGCAGCCTCTGCAGCCTGCAGCGCGCGGCCGGAGCCGGAAGCTTCGCCGGTGCCCATCATCGCCCGGCCCATCTCGCGCATCACCGAGCGGACGTCGGCGAAGTCGAGGTTGATGAGGCCTTCCTTGACCATCAGGTCGGTGATGCAGGCAACGCCCGAATAGAGAACCTGGTCAGCCATGGCGAAGGCATCGGCGAAGGTCGTCTTGTCGTTGGCAATGCGGAAAAGGTTCTGGTTCGGAATGACGATCAGCGTATCGACAGACTTCTGCAGTTCCTGGATGCCCATCTCGGCCAGGCGCATGCGGCGCCCGCCTTCGAAATGGAACGGCTTGGTGACGACGCCGACCGTCAGGATGCCCTTGTTGCGAGCCGCCTGTGCGACAACCGGAGCAGCACCTGTGCCGGTGCCGCCGCCCATGCCGGCGGTGACGAAGCACATATGCGTGCCGTTCAGGTGATCGACGATCTCGTCGATGCACTCCTCGGCGGCCGCCCGGCCAACTTCCGGCTGCGAGCCGGCACCGAGGCCTTCAGTGACGTTGACGCCGAGCTGGATGATGCGCTCGGCCTTCGTCATCGTCAGCGCCTGCGCATCCGTGTTGGCGACGACGAAATCGACGCCCTGGAGGCCGGCGGTAATCATATTGTTGACGGCATTGCCGCCTCCGCCGCCAACGCCGAACACGGTGATGCGCGGCTTCAGCTCTGTGATGTCAGGCTTTTGCAGCTTGATGGTCATGGTACCTGTTCCTTCTCTCTCTGGCCGCATCGCCACGCCGGCCAATTACGCAATTTCAGAAGCTTTCCTTCAGCCACTGGCCCATACGGGCGATGCGGCTGTTATTTCCTCCAAGCGACATGAGCAGACCGCTCTGTGACGCATGTGTCTCCATGTCCGCGACCTGCGGATAGATCATCAGGCCGACGGCCGTCGAAAAGGCCGGACCCTTGGCCGCCGTCGGCAACCCCGAGACGCCCATCGGACGGCCGATGCGGACGTTGCGGGCAAGGATGCGCCGCGCCACATCGGCAAGGCCGGTCAGTTGGCTCGCTCCGCCGGTCAGCACGACGCGCTTGCCGACGATCGGGCTGAAGCCGGAGCGCTGGATACGGTCGCGGATCAGTTCCATCGTCTCTTCGATACGGGCCGAGACGATGCGTGAAACCAGCGCCCGCGGCACCTGCGACGGCTGGTCGCGATCGTCCTCGCCGATCGGCGGGATCGAGATCAACTCGCGCTCGTCGGAGGAATTCGAAAGGGCCGAGGCATGCACGACCTTCAGCCGCTCCGCATCCTCGATGCGGGTCGAAAGACCGCGCGCCAGGTCGGTGGTGACGTGATGGCCGCCGAGGCCGACGGCATCCGTATGAACGAGCTTGCCCTCGGCAAAGACCGAGATCGTCGTCGTGCCGCCGCCCAAGTCGATCGCCGCGCAGCCGAGCTCGACCTCATCGTCGACGAGAGCCGCAAGACCCGATGCATAGGGCGTCGCGACGATGCCCTCGACTGACAGATGCGCACGATTGACGCTGAGTTCGAGGTTCTTCAGCGCCGAGCGCTCCGCCGTCACCACATGCATGTCGACGCCGAGCGCATCGCCGTACATCGCCAGCGGATCGCGGATGCCGCGCTCGCCGTCGAGCGAGAAGCCGGTCGCCAGCGAATGCAGCACCGAGCGGTCCTGGCGCAGCGACTGCTGGCAAGCGGCCGACAGCACCTTCTTCAGATCGTTGAGTTCGACTTCCTGGCCACCGAGATCGATCGTCGCGGTATAGATGTCGCTGCCGAGGCGGCCAGCCGTCAGGTTGACGATCAGGCTTTCGACGGTCAGCCCCGCCATGCGCTCGGCCGCGTCGACGGCGAGACGGATGACGCCTTCCAGCGCGTCGAGATCGGCGATGACGCCGGTCTTGATGCCACGGGAACGCTGGTGACCGATGCCGATGATCTCGATATTGTGCGTGCGGCCCGGCAGGATCTGGCTTTCCTCGCGCGGCGTCAGCCGGCCGATCATGCAGACGACCTTGGTCGAACCGATGTCGAGCACCGAAACGACATGTGACCGCTTCGACGAAAGCGGCTTCAGGCGCGGCAATCCGAAATGGGATGAACCGAACAAGCTCATATATTCTGCCCCGCCTTCTTCAATTCTTTCGTACGCTCCGTCACTGCCGTCTGCCTGCGGACCGCCGCCTCCGGCGTCAGCTGGATCGCGGTTCTGTCGGCCAGCCTGAGATCGACTGCGGCAATGTCCCGCTCCAGCAGCTGGTGCTCCTTGTCGAACTTCGAAAGCGTCGCCAGTGCCTGGTCGATACCGTCTTCCGGGAGCTTGACGACGACGCCGTTGTCCATATGCAGGTCCCAGCGACGCCCGGATATCCAGACATAGGCCTTCACGCGGGCCTTCACGTCGGGCCATTTCGAGAAGGCATCGTCGAGCGAAGCCGCCGCCGTTTCGGCATCGCGGCCGACGACGAGCGGCAGCGCCGAAAACTTGTTGTCCCGCAGCGGCGCAATGACGCTGCCGTTCTTCTCGATCAGGGAAAGCTCCTGCCCGTGCTGCCAGATCGCATAGGCCTGGCGCTCTTTAAGCTTCACCTCGATCGTCTTCGGATAGATCTTGCGGACCTCGACATTTTCGACCCAGGGAAGATGCGCGATCTTTCGGCGGGCGGCATCGACGTCGAGGGCGACCAGCGAGGTCGTGCCGTCAAGGCCGATCAACTGCAGGATCTCGATTTCGGAGGTTTCCGAATTGCCGGAGACCTTCACGTCCTCGATCGCAAAACCCGCGGCCGTCGTTGTCGCCTGCGCGACGGCTTCCGTGTGACCGCCGAGCGACATGCCGTAAAGCCCCGTCGCACCCAAGAAAGCGAGCGCCGAGACCGTGCCGGTATGAACAGGAATGTAAATGCGGCCGCTGCAGAGACTGATCAGAAAGCGCGTGACCCGGCGCAGCGGACGCGGCAGCACGAACCGCTCTTCGGCTTCCATGATCGGAAGCACGGCATGATGGCTGGGGCGCCCTATCCTTTTGACTGTCAACGCAAACAAGACGCGTCCTCCACCATCCACCGGAGAAACTGACCAAACGAATAGCCGGCATGACCGGCCATTTCGGGCACGAGCGAGGTTGGGGTCATACCTGGCTGGGTATTGACTTCCAGCCAGATGATTTCGCCGTCTTCGGAGAAACGATCGTCGTAACGAAAGTCGGACCGACTGACGCCGCGACAACCGATTGCCTGATGCGCCCTTAGGGACAATGTTTGTATTTTTTGGTAAATATTCGGTGAAATTTTCGCGGGGATGACGTGTTTTGAACCGCCTGCCGCGTACTTGGAGTCGTAATCATAAAAATTGTGTCCCTGCGGCACCACTTCCGTGACACCGAGCGGAGTTTCACCCATGACACCGCAGGTGAGTTCGCGACCGTAAACATAGCGCTCGACGATCACCTCTTCGCCGTAGCGCCATTCGGGCGAGCTGACGATCTGTGGCGGATGCGCCTGATCTTCGGTGACGATGACGACGCCGAAGCTCGACCCTTCGCGGACGGGTTTCACCACATAGGGCGGCTTCATCGGATGCGTCGCGGGAAAGGCGAAACGGTTGACCACCTGCGATTCGGCCACCGGAATGCCGGCGGCGCCGGCAACGAGCTTCGCCTTGTCCTTGTCCATCGCCAGCGCCGAGGCAAGCACGCCCGAATGCGTATAGGGGATTTCAAGATATTCGAGGATGCCCTGAATGGTGCCGTCCTCGCCGAACGGGCCGTGAAGCGCATTGAAGACGACATCGGGCTTCAGCGCAGCAAGCTTCTCGGAAACGTCGCGCGCCACGTCGATACGCGTCACGTCGAAGCCCTCTGCCTCGAGGGCTTCTGCGCAAGCCTTTCCCGAGGAAAGGCTGACAGGCCTTTCCGAGGAAAATCCGCCCATCAGGACAGCGACATGCTTGCGACTCATCAACACCCCCAAAAAATAACTTCCAGTTTCGAAATCGACGCTTGCGCGAAGCTGTCTGCGTCGTTTCAGGCCTTTGTCCGACCTGGGTGCATTAGAGCATCATTATGGTTAATGAAGTGTTTACTTTCGTTAACTTCGTATTGCCGCGCCCTTGATTTTTTAACCTTCTCTTCTTCGGGATTGCCAGATCGAAGACGCCGCCGATCCGCGAAAACAGAAAAACCCGCACGGAAAAACCGCGCGGGCTCAATGGGATAGCTCGCTATCTTGCAGTCAGTCGGCGTCGTCGAGGAATTTCCATACGAGCCCGCCGAGCGCTCCACCCGCAAGCGGCGCAATCCAGAACAGCCAGAGCTGCTGCAGCGCCCAGCCGCCGACGAAAAGCGCCTGGCCGGTGGAACGCGCTGGATTGACCGAGGTATTCGTCACGGGGATGGCAACGAGATGGATCAGCGTCAGGCCGAGGCCGATCGCAAGCGGCGCGAAGCCCGAAGGCACCCGGCTGCTGGTCGAACCCAGGATGATGATCAGGAAGAACATGGTCAGCAGCACTTCGATCAGCAGCGCCGAAAGCAGTGAATAACCACCCGGAGAGTGCTCGCCATATCCGTTGGCGGCAAAGCCGCCGAGTTCGAAACCCGCCTTGCCGCTGGCGATGAGATAAAGCAGCGCCGCCGCGGCGATGGCGCCGACAACCTGCACGACGATATAGGGAACGAGGCGCGCCGCCGGAAACCGTCCGGCAACTGTAAGGCCAAGCGAGACGGCGGGATTGAAATGACCGCCCGAAATGCCGCCCACGGCATAGGCCATCGTGAGCACGGTCAGACCGAACGCAAAGGCCACGCCGACAAAACCGATTCCAAGCTCGGGATAGGCCGCGGCCAGCACGGCACTGCCGCATCCGCCGAAGACCAGCCAGAACGTGCCGAGAAATTCGGCGACAAGACTCTTTTGCATGGATATTTCCTCCGCCCTCAACCAGAGGGTTAGCAATGAATCCGTTACAATTTGATTCCGGTCAAGCATGTGAGCGTCACCGTGGCAAGCCTCGCGCAAGGCAGGAAAACCCAAGGATTCGAGATGACGCCGGGGACCGCGAGCCGGTAACGCATGCGGGCAGCGTCCCCTGTAAACACTCCATGTTTTGACGTTTTCACAGACCTGAAATAGCGTTAAAACCCGCCGGCCTCCCACGGCGATTCACAAAAATACTGATTGGAATGAAAATGCCTGACGCGATCTCCGCATCGCCGACTCCTGCCTCGAACAGCACGCAAGTCAATTCTCCGGCCCGCGTCCTTATCGCCAGCCTTGTCGGCACCACCATCGAATTCTTCGACTTCTACGTCTACGCGACAGCAGCCGTCCTCGTCTTCCCGCATCTCTTCTTCCCGGCAAGCGATTCGAACGCCGCAACGCTGCAGTCGCTCGTCACCTTCTCGATCGCCTTTTTCGCCCGCCCCATCGGCGCCGTGGTTTTCGGTCATTTCGGCGACCGTATCGGCCGCAAGGCGACGCTCGTCGCCGCACTGATGACGATGGGGCTTTCGACGGTCCTGATCGGCATGCTGCCAGGCTATGATGCGATCGGCATCGCAGCACCCCTGTTGCTGGCCCTTTGCCGTTTCGGTCAGGGCCTCGGCCTCGGCGGCGAATGGGGTGGCGCCGTTCTGCTTGCCACCGAAAACGCTCCTCCCGGCAAGCGCAGCTGGTACGCCATGTTCCCGCAGCTCGGCGCGCCGATCGGCTTCATCCTCTCCTCCGGCTTCTTTCTCATCCTGGCGGAAACGATGAGCAACGAGGATTTCCTCGACTACGGATGGCGCATTCCCTTCATCGCCAGCCTCGCCCTCGTCGCCGTCGGCCTCTATGTCCGTCTGAAGATCGCCGAGACGCCGGAATTTCGCAAAGCCGTCGAAAAGCACGAGCGCGTTGCCGTACCGATCGAGGTCGTCTTCCGCGACCATCTGCGCAGCCTGATCCTCGGCACCTTCATTGCTGTGGCGACCTTCGTGCTGTTCTACCTGATGACGGTCTTCACGCTCTCCTGGGGTACGACACCTCTGGAAAAGGGTGGGCTCGGTTACTCCCGCGAGCAGTTCCTGGTCGTCCAGCTTGTCGGCGTCCTGTTCTTCGGCCTGACGATCCCGCTCTCCGGCTGGCTCTCCGACCTCTATTCGCGCCGCACCATCCTGACGCTGACGACGATTGCCATCGCCATCTTCGGCTTTTTCTACGCGACGCTGTTGACCAGCGGTCTGACCGGCGCTTTCCTGTGCTCGATCATCGGCCTCGCCTTGATGGGCTTCACCTACGGCCCGATCGGCGCTGCCCTGGCCGCCCCCTTTCCGACCACGGTGCGCTATACCGGCGCCTCGATGACCTTCAACCTCGGCGGCATCTTCGGCGCTTCGCTCGCCCCTTATATCGCCACCTGGCTCGCCACCCATTACAGCCTGGACTATGTCGGCTACTATCTCGCCGCCTCGGCAGTGATCTCGCTCGTCTGCATCCGGCTGTCGGGCCGCGAGGAAGTCTGAGCCTCGAGCAGCAAGCAAACAACAAGCCGCGACTTGCCAACGTCGCGGCTTTTTTATTGATGCCGTGAGCAGTTCCGGTTAACCGGAACACTCACGGCAAAACGGGAAAAGATCATGCGATGCCTCATTACCGGCGCAGCCGGCTTTGTCGGTGGGCCTCTCGTCGAAAGACTGCATAGAGAGCGGATATCCGAGCTCGCGGTGACGACGCGATCTGCAGCCGCCAGCTTCCCGACATCAGTGCGGCATTTCCCCATCGAGATAACAAGCGAAACCGATTGGACAGCGGTTCTCGAGGGCATTGATGTCATCGTCCATCTCGCCGCTCGTGTTCACATCATGAACGACCGCGCAGCCGATCCGCTTGCGGAATTTCGTCGGATCAACACCGCCGCCACGTTGAACCTCGCCGAGCAGGCCGCCCGCGCGGGCGTAAAAAGGTTCGTCTTCATCAGCAGCATCAAGGTCAATGGCGAGGAGAACGATCGGCCTTTCCGGCATGACGATACGCCAATGCCGATCGATCCCTATGGCATTTCGAAGCTGGAAACTGAAATCGGGCTGCATGAAATCGCCGCTCGAACAGGCATGGAAGTCGTCGTCATTCGGCCGCCGCTCGTCTATGGACCCGGTGCGAGGGGCAACTTCGCCCTGCTCGTCGGACTTGTCCGGAAGAAGATACCACTCCCCTTCGCGTCGCTGAAGAACCGCCGGACCCTGGTCGCCCTTCCAAATCTCGTTGATCTGATCATCACCGGGATGAAGCATCCGGGTGCTGCCGGCCAGACCTTTCTCGCGGGCGATGGAGAAGATCTTTCGACTCCCGGGCTTATCGAAGGGATTGCCGCAGGGCTGGGTGTCAAGCCGATGCTGCTCCCCTTCCCCCCAGCGCTGTTGCAGATGGGTGCGCGCGTCACCGGAAAGGACGCCGTCTACCAGCGTCTTTGCGGTTCCCTGCAGGTCGATATATCCCACGCCCGCGACGTGCTTGGCTGGTCGCCCGTCGTCACACCGCGCGAGGGCCTGAAGCTTGCGGTGAAGTAACCGCTACTCGCTCGTCACGCCGTGAAACGGACGCACTTCTCGGCCGGGCATGAAGACACCGAGGCGTTTGATTTCCCATTCAAGCTTGATGCCGTCTTTTTCGAAGACCTCGCGACGCACCTGTTCGCCGAGATATTCGAGATCGTAGCCGGTTGCCTGCCCCATGTTGATCATGAAGTTGCAGTGAAGCGACGACATCTGCGCTCCGCCGATGACGAGGCCGCGGCAGCCTGCCTCGTCGACCAGTTTCCAGGCCGAATGGCCGGCCGGGTTCTTGAAGGTAGAGCCGCCGGTCTTTTCGCGCACCGGCTGCACCGTCTCGCGATGGTTGCGCACGGCGTCCATCTCGGCGCGGATCTGGGCGCGCTCTTCCGGATAGCCCTCGAACAGCACCGAGGTGAAGATCAGATCTGTCGATGCGGTCGAATGCCGGTAGGAATAACCCATCTCGGCGTTGGAAAGCACATGCTTGTCGCCCTTGCGGTCGACCGCATGGACTTCGATCAGCCGCTCGCGCGTCTCGACGCCGTTGGCGCCGGCATTCATGCGCGCCGCGCCGCCGATGCCGCCGGGAATGCCGTAGAAGAAATGGAAGCCGCCGATGCCGTTGTCCATCGCCATCGCCGCGACATGTTTGTCCGGGCAGATGGCGCCGGCGAGAATGCGGTTTTCACCGGCAAGCTCGACGAAGCCGAACCCCTTGGCCGACAGGCGCAGCACGACGCCGGGAATGCCGCCGTCGCGTACCAGGATGTTGGAGCCGACGCCGACCACCGTCAGCGGCACCTCTTCCGGCAATATCTTCAGGAAGGCGACGAGATCGTCGATGTCATGCGGCTGGAACATCAGCTCGGCCAGGCCACCGGCCCTGAACCAGGTGACACGGTCCATAGGGGCATCCGGCGTGATACGGCCGCGGATATCCTTTACACCGTCTCCGAGAGACGCGAGAAGCTTTTCCCCATTCACCTGTTTCATACGGACTTTCCCGATAGGCCTTCCAGTTGCTTGGGCAGCGCCGCCGCCCAGGATGTGATGCTCCCAGCCCCCAACAGAACCACGAAATCGCCAGGCTTTGCAACCTCCGCGACCATCTGCGGCAGAAGCTCCGCCGAGCTTAGAAAGCGGGCGTCGCGATGGCCGCCGGATTTGATGCGCGAGACCAGCGACACGGAATCGATACCCTCGATCGGATCTTCGCCCGCCGCATAGACAGGTGCCAGGAAGATGCTGTCGGCATCGTTGAAGCAGGCGGCGAATTCCTCGAACAGGCTAGCAAGACGGCTAAAGCGATGCGGCTGGTGGACGGCGATGACACGCCCCTTGCAAGATTCCCGGGCGGCGCGCAGCACCGCTTTGATCTCGACGGGATGATGGCCGTAATCGTCGAATATCTGGACCCCGTTCCACTCGCCGGTCAGCGTGAAGCGACGCTTGACGCCACCGAAGGAGGCAAGCCCCTTGGCGATATCGGCGCTCGATATGCCGAGCCGGTTGGCAACGGCGATCGCCGCCGTTGCGTTGGAGATATTATGCCGTCCGGGCATCGGCATGACCAGCCCCTTGAGCTCAATCACCTGGCCGGTGCGACGGCGGCGGATTTCGACGTCAAAGATCGAGCGCGTGCCGTCGATGCGCACATTCATGAAACGCACGTCAGCCTGCGGGTTTTCGCCATAGGTGATGATCTTGCGGTCCTCGATGCGGCCGACCAGCGACTGCACCTCGGGATGGTCGAGGCACATGACGCCGAAGCCGTAGAACGGCACATTCTCGACGAATTGCCGGAAGGCGGCGCGCACAGCGTCGAAATTGCCGTAGTGGTCGAGATGTTCCGGGTCGATATTGGTGATGACGGCGACATCGGCCGGAAGCTTCAGGAAGGTGCCGTCCGATTCATCGGCCTCGACCACCATCCACTCGCCCTCGCCCATGCGAGCATTGGTGCCGTAGGCATTGATGATGCCCCCATTGATGACGGTCGGGTCAAGCCCGCCGGCTTCGAGCAGTGTGGCGACCAGCGAGGTGGTCGTCGTCTTGCCGTGCGTGCCGCCGATGGCGATCGCATTGCGGAAACGCATCAGTTCGGCCAGCATTTCGGCACGGCGCACCACCGGCAGCAGCTTTTCGCGCGCGGCGATGAGCTCCGGATTGCTCTTCTTGATCGCCGTAGAGACGACGACGACTTCGGCCTCACCCAGGTTTTCAGGCCGGTGACCGACGAACACTTCGATGCCCTTGTCGCGCAGGCGCTGGACATTGGCGCTGTCGGCCTGGTCCGATCCCTGCACCTTGTGGCCGAGATTATGCAGCACCTCGGCAATACCGCTCATGCCGATGCCGCCGATGCCGATGAAATGGACGAGGCCGATCGTCTTCGGCAGTTTCATGCGCGTGTCCTCTTGAATTCCGCAATTGTCCGTCTGGCGGCAATAGCCTCAACCATGTCGGCAAGCAAGTTCGCGGCATCGGTTTTCCCGGCGCGTTTCGCCGCCGCCGCCATGTGCGAAAGCTTTTCCGGATCGTTCATGACAGCCGTCAGGATCGCCGCGATCTTCTCCGGCGAAAGCTCCAACTGGGCGATCACCTTCGCTCCGCCGGTCGCAGCGAGTGCCGCCGCATTCGCCGCCTGGTCGTGATCGAGAGCATGCGGGTAAGGGACGAGCACGGCCGGCCGGCCTATGACGGAGATTTCCGAAACCGTGGATGCGCCCGAACGGCAGATGACGAGATGCGCCCTCGCCAGCCTCTCGGCCATGTCGGTAAAGAAGGGAGCGATATCGGCCCCCATTTCCAGCTTGGCGACGCAGCCGCTGACCATTTCCATATCCTCGGGACGCACCTGCTGGGTGATGCGCAGGCGCACGCGAAGCGCCTCGTCGAGCAGGCTGATCGCCGTCGGCAGCGCCTTGGAGAAATATTGCGCGCCTTGGCTGCCGCCGAAGACGACGAGGTTGAAGGCCTCGCCCGGATGCGACGGCGTGTAAGGCACCTCGGCCGCGGCGATGATCGCCGGGCGGACCGGATTGCCCGTCGTCACCGTCTTGTCTGGAAAGGCCGCGCCCCCCTCCGGCAAGAACCCGCCAGCGATGGCCTGCACGCGGGTTGCCAAGGCCTTGTTGGCGCGCCCCATCACGGCATTCTGCTCGTGGATCATCGAGGGCACGCCGAGCCGGGTGGCGGCAAGCAGTGGCGGCACGGTGGGATAGCCGCCGAAACCGACGACGATAACGGGCCGCAGCCGCTGGATCAGCTTCTTTGCCGCCCGCATGCCGCTCCAGAGTGTCCACAGCGAACGGGCGACTGCCACCGGGTTCTTCGAGCCGATCGTCGCCGAGGGTACGACATGGATCTCTTCGGCCGGGAACTTGCCGGCATAACGTTCGGCCCGGCTGTCCGTGACGAGATGCACCGAATAGCCGCGCTCCTTCAGCTTGAAGGCCAAAGCCTCCGCCGGAAACACATGGCCGCCGGTTCCCCCGGCGGCAAGCAGCACGATGCCTTTGCTCATGGTCTTCTACTCCGCCGGCATGCCGTGCGGGACGCGGAAGAGACTCCGGTCCTGCGCGCGTTTTTCCGGTCGATGGCGCGTCAGCGCCAGAATAAAGCCGGCGGTGACGCAGATCGCCACCATGGACGAGCCACCATAGGAAATCAGCGGCAGCGTCATACCCTTCGCCGGCAGCAGTTCGAGATTGACGCCGATATTGATGATCGACTGGATGCCCATCTGCAACACCAGGCCGGCGACGGCGAAACGGTTGAAGTCATTGCGCTCGCGATAGGCATGCGAGAGGCCACGCAGCACCAGCACGGTAAACAACGCGACGAGCGCCATGCAAAAGACGATGCCGAACTCTTCGGCCGCGACCGAGAAGATGAAGTCGGTATGCGCATCCGGGATGATGCGCTTGACGATGCCCTCGCCCGGCCCCTGGCCGAACCAGCTGCCGCGGATGATCGCCTCGCGCGCCGTGTCGATCTGGAAAGTATCACCCTCGCCGGTCATGAACTTGTCTATGCGCAGCGCAACGTGCGGGAAGACGTAATAGGCGCTGAGCAGGCCCCCGGCGCCGCCGATGCCGAGCAGCATGATCCAGATCCATGGCATGCCGGCCATGAAGAACATCCCGCCCCAGACCGCCGTGGTCAGGATGGTCTGGCCGAGGTCCGGCTGCGCGATGAGAAGGGCTGCGACGATGCCGAACAGGATGATGGCAAAGAGATTGCCGGGGATCTCCGGCTGGCGCGCATGTTCGGCAAACAGCCAGGCGCAGACGACGACGAAGGCGGGCTTCATGAATTCCGACGGCTGGATGGAAAGGCCGGCGATCCAGATCCAACGCCTGCCACCCTTGACCTCCTGGCCAACGAACAACACCAGCACCATCATGGCGACCGAGATGATCAGGATCAGGATCGCGGTGCGCCGCACCTGGCGCGGCGTCAGGAACGACAGCCCGAGCATGACGCCGATCGAGGGGATCATGAAGGCGGCATGGCGCTTGACGAAGTGGAAAGGCTCGAGCCCGATGCGTTCGGCGACCGCAGGAGATGCCGCAAATGACAGCATAAAGCCGATGCCCATCAGAAAGATGAACATCGCCAGGAAGAAGCGGTCGATGGTCCAGAACCAATCGGCCAGAGGCCCACGTTCCGCGCGGCTTACCATGTCATTTCTCTCCTGTTGCCGGACCGATCAGCATCGCAATCCCGTCAAGCGCTGCCACGTGGCCGACGAAGGCTTCGCCCCTGACTTCGAAATTCTTATACTGGTCGAAGCTTGCGCAAGCCGGGGATAACATCACGGCCGAAGCGGCGCTCTCGTCGCGTTCGGCATCGGCGGCCGCATGCGCGACGGCGCGCTCCAGCGTATCCGATATTTCGTAAGGAACAGCCTCGCCGAGCGTCGCGGCGAATTCCGCCGCCGCCTCGCCGATCAGATAGGCCTTGGCGATGCGCGGAAAATAGGGAGCGAGCGTCGTGATGCCGCCAGCCTTCGGCAGGCCGCCGGCGATCCAGTAGATGCGATCATAACTCGAAAGGGCCGGCGCCGCGGCATCGGCATTGGTCGCCTTGGAATCGTTGACGAAAACGACACGGCCACGCTGCCCGACCGGCTGCATGCGGTGCTTGAGGCCGGGGAACGAGGCAAAGCCGGCGCGGATGTCATCGGCCGACACGCCGACGGCAAGGCAGGCAGCGACGGCTGCGGCGGCGTTCTGCGCATTGTGGCTGCCGCGCAGCGTCTGGATGCCGTCGAGATCGACGAAAGGCAGCATCGCGCCGCCGGCAGCTTTGATGAGCCTGGTGCCCTCGGCATAAATCCCGTCGGCCACGACGTTGCGGCGCGAGATGCGGACCACCTTGACGCCCGCCCGCTCGACGCGGTCGGCAATCAGCGCCGAATGGCTGTCGTCGATGCCGACGATTGCAACATCGCTACCGGCGACCAGCCGTTCCTTGACATCGGCATAATGCTGCATCGTGCCGTGACGATCGAGATGATCGGGCGTCAGGTTGAGCAGGATGCCGGCCGACGGGTCCAGCGTCGGCGCCAGATCGATCTGGTAGGAGGAGCATTCGACGACGTAATAACGCTCGGCCTTCGGCGGATCGAGCGTCAGCACGGCCGTACCGATATTGCCGCCGAGCTGCGTGTCGTAGCCGGCGGATTTCAAGATATGGGCGATCAGCGCCGTCGTGGTCGACTTGCCGTTGGTGCCGGTTATGGCGATGAAAGGGCAATCCGGCGCATGGGCGCGGCGCTCGCGTACGAAGAGCTCGACATCGCCGACGATATCGACGCCGGCCGCGCGGGCAAGATCGACAGTCCAGTGCGGCTTCGGATGGGTGAGCGGCACGCCGGGCGACAGCACGAACAGCGCCTGCTGGCTCCAGTCGATGCTGTGCAGGTCTTCCGTCCTGATGCCTTCGGCAGCGGCCTTGGCGACACTGTCGGGATTGTCGTCCCAGGCGGTCACCTCGACACCACCTGATACCAGCGCCCGGGCGGTGGCAAAGCCGGAGCCGCCGAGCCCGAAGAGCGCGACCTTCCTGTCCTTGAGCGTCGTGACCGGGATCATCGCCGCCTCACCGGAGCTTCAGCGTCGAAAGGCCGAGCATCGCAAGGCCGACGGCAACGATCCAGAAGCGGATCACCACCTGGCTCTCGGTCCAGCCCTTCTTCTCGAAGTGATGATGGATCGGCGCCATCAGGAAGACACGCCGGCCAGTCATCTTGAAGAAGCCGACCTGGATTATGACGGACAGCGTCTCGATGACGAAGAGGCCGCCGATGATTGCCATGACGATCTCGTGCTTGGTGGCGACGGCGACGGTGCCGATCGTGCCGCCGAGTGCCAGCGACCCCGTGTCGCCCATGAAGATGGCGGCCGGCGGCGCGTTGAACCAGAGAAAACCGAGACCAGCGCCGATGACGGCGCCAAGCACGACGGCGAGTTCGCCGGTGCCGGGCACGAAATTGATCTGCAGGTAATTCGCAAACACCACGTTGCCGGCGAGATAGGCGATGACGCCGAAGGAGGCGGCGGCGATCATCACAGGCACGATGGCAAGCCCGTCGAGACCGTCGGTCAGGTTGACGGCATTGCCGGCGCCGACAATGACGAAGCCGCCGAAGACGACGAACATGATGCCGATATTGATCATGAAGTCCTTGAAGAAGGGAAAGGCGATCGAGGAGCCGAAGGTCGAGCCGGCAATCCCCGAGGCAAGGGCGGTGCGCATCATGAAATAGACGGCGATGCCGGCGATGACGAATTCGATGCCGAGACGCGCCTTGCCGGAAAAGCCCATATGGCTCTGCTTCGTTACCTTAAGATAATCGTCGTAGAAACCAATCGCACCGAAGCCCAGCGTCACCAGCAGCGTCGCGACGACATAGACGTTGGAAAGATCGGCCCAGAGCAGCGATGCGCCGACGATGCCGGCGAGGATCATCAGCCCGCCCATGGTCGGCGTGCCGGCCTTCTTGAAATGCGTCTGCGGCCCGTCGGCGCGGATCGGCTGGCCCTTGCCTTGCCGGATGCGCAGCGAATTGATGATCGTCGGCCCGAACAGGAAGACGATCAGCGCTGAGGTAAAGAGAGCGGCCCCCGTGCGGAAGGTAATATATCTGAACAGATTCAGAAATTTGAAATATTCCGACAGTTCGACAAGCCAGATCAGCATTCAGGGCCCCTTGTTTACCCGATCAAAATTCGCGTTGCGTGTCGGCAAATGGCGGGAACTTGTCAAGGAGCGCGGCGACGATCTTGCCGAAACCGATGCCCAGAGACGATTTCACCATCAACACGTCGCCTGGCGCGACCGAGTTCAATACATAGTCCGTCAATTCGCTCGTGTTCTCGCGATATTCGACATGGACGCTTTCCGGCAACGATTCCTTGAGCGCAGCCATCTCCGCTCCGGCCAACCAGACATGTTCGATACCGGCAGCAAGCAGCGGCACGGCAAGGTCGGTATGGACCTTCTGCGCATAGTCGCCCATTTCCAGCATGTCGCCGAGCACGGCGATACGGCGTCCGCGGCCGGTCGGCTCGGAGGCCGCCAGCAGCGCGATCGCCGCGCGCATCGAGGCCGGATTGGCATTGTAGCTCTCGTCGATCAGCGTGAAGCTGCCGCCGCCGATCGAAAGCCGGTGGCGCTTGCCCCTGCCCTTTTCCGGCTTCAGCGTCGCAAGCGCTTCGATCGCCTTCTGCATATCGGCGCCGACGATCCTGACGACGCCGAGCGCTGCGAGCGCATTCTCGGCGATATGGCGGCCCGGCGCGCCGAGCGCAACTTCCAGCGTCTCGCCGCCGATCGTCAGCCACAGCGTCGAATTCTCGTCGGAACCATTGAATTCTGCGAGCCGGAATTCAGCCTTGGCATGCTGGCCGAAGGAATGGATATGCTCGATGCCGAGCGATTGCGCCGTGCGGTCGAGGAAATTGAACTGGTCGTTGTCGCGGTTGAGCACGACATGCCCACCGGGTTCCAGCCCCTCGAAGATCTCGGCCTTGGCGGCGGCGATTTCCTTGATGTTCTTGAAATTGCCGAGATGCGCCGGCGCGATCGTCGTGATGATGGCGACATCGGGACGAATCATCGCCACCAGCGGCCGGATCTCGCCGGGATGGTTCATTCCGACTTCGAAGACGCCGTAATCCGTATCCTCAGCCATGCGTGCCAGCGTCAGCGGCACGCCCCAATGATTGTTGAAGGAGGCGACGGAGGCGTGCACCTTGCCGGAGGGCGACAGCACATGCCGCAGCATTTCCTTGGTGGTCGTCTTTCCCACAGATCCCGTCACCGCGATGATCTGGGCCTTAGAGCGCTCGCGCGAGGCAAGGCCGAGCCGGCCAAGTGCCGCGAGCACGTCTTCCACGACGATCATCGGCACCGTCAGACGGCCCATGGCGGGAAGCCTCGCCTCGCTGACGACGAGAAGGGAGGCGCCGTTCGCCATCGCCATCGATGCGTAATCGTGACCATCGACACGGTCGCCCTTGATCGCGAAGAAGGCTTCGCCTGGGGCAATCGAGCGGCTGTCGATGGAGATGCCGGTGATGCCTTCGGGCAGAGTGCCGAAGGGGCGCCCCGCCATCGCTGCGATCATGTCTTCGGTCGTCCAGAGCCAGCTCAAGATTTCAGGTCCTCCAAGGCCTTGCGCACCTCCGCATGATCGGAGAACGGCAGGGTGACGTCGCCGATCGTCTGCCCTTCCTCATGCCCCTTGCCGGCGACGATCAGCGTATCGCCGGATCTCAGCATACTGACCGCCTCGCGGATCGCCGTGGCGCGATCGGCGATTTCCGAGGCGCAACTCGCTGCCGCCATGATCTCCGCCCGGATCGAGGCCGGCTCCTCAGAACGGGGATTATCGTCGGTGACGATGACGACGTCGGCAAGACGGCAGGCGATTTCGCCCATGATCGGCCGCTTGCCGCGGTCACGGTCGCCGCCGCAGCCGAAGACGACGATGACGCGGCCGGTGGTGAAGGGTCTGACCGAGCCCAGCACGTTTTCCAGAGCATCCGGCTTGTGGGCATAGTCGACATAAGCGAGTGCGCCGTCTTTCGTGTGGCCGACGAGTTCGAGACGGCCGGACGCGCCGACGAGCTTCTCGAGCGCAGCCATCGCAACCTTCGCCTCAACGCCGGTCGACATGGCAAGCCCCGCCGCGACCAGCGCGTTGGCGACCTGGAAGTCGCCGGCCAGCGGAATGTCCACCTCGAAGATCTCGCCGCCGATATGGATCTCGGCCATCTGCTTGTGGCGGAAGTGCTCGACGCGCTTCAACGAGAGGTAGTTACCCTTTCGCCCGACGGTACGAACGTCGTGACCGGCATCGGTCGCGGCCTTGATCGCCTGCGCCGACCACGGATCGTCCGCGAAGATCACCGCCGGCGACCCCTTCGGCAACAGCGTATCGAAAAGCCGCATCTTGGCGGCCATATAGGCCTCGATCGTGGGATGATAATCCATGTGGTCGCGGCCGAGATTGGTGAAGGCGGCTGCCGCAAGCTTGACGCCGTCGAGCCGGCACTGGTCGAGGCCGTGGCTGGAGGCCTCCATCGCGGCATGCGTCACGCCTTCTCCGGCAAGTTCCGCCAGCAGCTCATGCAGCGACACAGGATCGGGCGTCGTCAGCGAGCCATATTCGTTGCGCGTCGGCGAGACGACGCCCGTCGTGCCGATCATCGCGGCCGCGTGGCCGGCATGCGCCCAGATCTGCCGGGTGAAAGAAGCGACGGAGGTTTTGCCCGCGGTGCCGGTGACGGCGACCATAGTATCGGGCTGCCTGCCGTGGAAACGCGCGGCGGCGATGGAAAGGAAACGGCGCGGCTCCTTGACCGCAAGCACCGGGATCGAAGCAGCGACGGCTTGGGAGGCGATCGCGACGGCAGCGCCGCGGCCGGCGGCATCCGCGATGAAGCCCGCACCGTCCGCCTTGGTGCCGGCGACCGCGACGAAAGCATTGCCCGGCGCCACCTTGCGGCTGTCCGAAGACAGGCCTGAGATATCAAGCAAGCCTGCCGGGCCTTCGAGCTGTGCTTCAAGTTCCGGAAACTGATCTCCGGCCAGGTCTCGCAATTTCATCGAACGCACTTTTCTCTCTTGAAGCCGGTTCACCCCTCGCGAATCGGCCTCGATATTCATTCACACTCAATAAGACACCAGCAAGGCCGATCCGCCCTCCCCGAATTTCGGCTCGATGCCGAGAATGGGGGCCGCGCGGCTGATGATCTCGCGGGCAATCGGACCGGCGGTGCCGGCGGAGATCGTTCCGCCATAGGCTTTCTCGCCGGTCTTCGGCTCGTCGCAGAAGGTGATCACGGCATATCTGGGATCGTTGATGGGGAATGCGGCGATGAAGGAATTGAAATTCAGGGTTGCCGAATAGCGCCCGTTCACCACCTTATCTGCCGTGCCGGTCTTGCTGCCGACGCCAAAGCCCGGCACGCGGGCGACACGCCCGGAACCCTTGTAGCCGTTGAAGTCGAGCAGATAGCGGATCTCGTCGCTGGTGGTCTTCTTAATGACCTGTGTGGCGATCTCATCGGCCTGTTCGCGGGTGCGCGGCAGGAATGTCGGCTCGATCAGCTTGCCGCCATTAACGAGAGCAGCAGCCGCCACCCCTGTCTGCAGTGCCGTCGTCGAGACGCCATGGCCGAAGGAAATCGTGATCGAATTGATCTTCTTCCAGACGCGCGGCTGGCTCGGCATCTTCACTTCGGGCAGCTCGGTCTGCATCTTCGTCAAGAGGCCGAACTTGGTCAGATAGTCCTTCTGCGCGTCGATGCCGACGATGTCGATGACGCGCGCCGTGCCGATATTCGAAGAATATTGGAAAATCTCGGGAACAGTCAGCCAGCGGCGCTGCCCGTGAAAATCGTGGATGGTGAAGCCGCCGATATAGATCGATTTGCTGGCATCGAAACTGTCGGTCATCTTCACCTTGCCGCTATCGAGCGCCATGGCCAGCGAAAAGGTCTTGAAGGTCGAGCCCATTTCGAAGGTGCCGTTGGTCATCCGGTTGAGCCAACCCTCCTTGGCGCCTTCCTGCGGATCGTTCGGATCGAAATCCGGCGCCGATGCCATCGCCAGCACTTCTCCCGTATGCACGTCGATGACCGCAGCACCCGCGCCCTTGGACTGGAAGTTGTTGACGGCGTTGACGACCGCGTCCCGCACGATGTTCTGCACGCGTAGGTCGATCGATAGCCGCACCGGCTCGAGCGGCTGGTCGCTGGTCATGCCGACGGAGGCGAGATCGGCCAGCCCCTGGTCGTCGATAAATTTCTCCATGCCGGCGACACCGCGG
Organism: Rhizobium sp. CB2179; assembly: GCF_057653455.1. Classification (NCBI taxonomy): domain Bacteria; kingdom Pseudomonadati; phylum Pseudomonadota; class Alphaproteobacteria; order Hyphomicrobiales; family Rhizobiaceae; genus Rhizobium; species Rhizobium sp. CB2179. Next base: position 2,974,767 of record NZ_CM172781.1, read on the forward strand.
TTGTCGATGTTGACGTAACCGAGGATATGCGCGGCGGTCGAGCCACCCGGATAGAAGCGGCGCTTCTCCGGCCGGAAGCCGATGCCGGGAATGCCGAGCGCCAGGATCTGGCTCTGCTGCTTCGGAGTCAGCTGCCGGCGCAGCCAGGCGAAATGCGAGGTCTTGACCGAGAGTTTCTTATAGGTGTCCTTGACGTCGAGTTCGGGCAGCACCGTCGCAAGCTTCTCGACCGCCTCGTCGGCGTCGACGATCTTGTTCGGTTCGGCAAACAGCGAGACGGTACGGATGTCGGTCGCCAGCACCTCGCCGTTGCGATCGAGAATGTCGGGGCGCGAGGCCATCAGCCGGTCGGGCGGCAGGATGCTGGAGACGACCTCCTGGTCCTTCATCGCATATTCGACGAGACGGCCGCCGATGACGGCGTAGACACCCATGAAACCAAGGATCAGCAGGCCGACGCGGCTTTTCGCCTGCCCTGATTTCTTCTTGCGCGATCCCTCGATCGCCAGGCCGGCGGGGGAAGGACCACCGAAGCGGTTATAGACGCCGGCGGAGAAATGCGCCTGGCTCTTCAAAACCATAATGCGGGAAAGAAACGACATTATTCCTCCACCGATCCGGTTTCGATCTGATCTGCATCCTCTGCCTCACCGCGTGGCGCAGGCATTGGAATGGGCTGCGCCTTGGCGGTGGCTTGCGCGCCCTTGGCGGTGTCTGGCGCGCTCTTGGCGCTGGCCACGGTCGCGCTCTTGGCGCTGGCCTCGGTCGCGCCTTTGGCGCTGGCTTTGGCCTCCGTCACATCAGGCACGGGAACCTCGGATTTCAGCATCGGCAATTCCTTGGCATGCACCAGCGCCGTCGATTCCGTCGGCTGCAGCTTCAATTCGTCATTATAGGCTCTGACCAGTCGCTCCAGCCGGTTCGGCTGCGATTGCAGCGCCCAGTCGGCCTTGAGAAGGTCGATCGTGTCCTTCTCGAGCTTGATCTCGGCTTCGAGGCGGCGAACCTCCTCGAGCTTCAATTCGGCGCGGTGCTTGATCGTGTAGGTTACGGCGGCAGTGGCCGTCATGACACCGATGAGCACGAGATCGAACGTTTTCAGCATATCAACCACCAAGCTTTCCGAGGCTGGCAAGATTGGGAAACCCGAAGAGCGACATATCCGCGGCCTCGGCGGCAGCGTTCGTCCTCAGGCCGGCGCGCAGCTTGGCGGAGCGGGCGCGCGGATTGATCTCCGCCTCCGCCTCGCTTGCCGAAACCATCGGCTTGCCGATGACCGCAAAGGTTGCTGCCCGCTCATGCGCGACCGGCAGGTGCCGCGAACCCGACGCCTTGCCGGCGCGGTCGGAGAAGAATTTCTTGACGATGCGGTCTTCAAGCGAATGGAAGGTGACGACGACGAGCCGCCCGCCTGGCTTCAGCGACGTTTCCGCCGCAAACAGCGCCTGCGCCAGTTCGCCGAGCTCGTCATTGACGAAGATGCGCAATGCCTGAAAGACGCGCGTTGCCGGATGGATCTTGTCCTTCATCTTGCGCGGCGTGACGAGCTCGATGAGACCGGCGAGATCGCGTGTCGTTTCGAACGGCTTTTCGGCGCGGCGCTTCTCGATCGCATGAGCGATGCGCGGCGCTTGGCTTTCCTCACCGAGAAAATGGAAGATGCGGATGAGATCAGCGACCTTGGCGCGGTTGACGACATCGGCGGCCGAAACGCCTTCGGCCGACATGCGCATATCGAGCGGACCGTTTTTCTGGAAGGAGAAGCCGCGCTCGGCCTCGTCGATCTGCATGGAAGAGACGCCGATATCAAGCACGACGCCGTCGAGCCCGCCTTGCGGCGCATGATCGCCAAGATGCGAGAATTGCGAATGAACAAGCTTGAAACGACCGCCATGGGCGGCGACCATCGCTTGGCCAGCCGCAATCGCCGTCGGGTCGCGATCGAGCGCGATCACCTCGGCGCCGGCGGCAAGGATGGCCGAACTGTAACCGCCCGCACCGAATGTACCATCGAGGATGAGCTTGCCGGGCGCGGGCGCCAGTGTCGCAAGGACTTCGTCGAGAAGAACAGGAATGTGACGAACCGGTCCGCCACCGGCATCAGTTGAACCTCCGCCAGGATTCGCCACCATTCCGTTCCCTCGTTCTTTCAGGAACGCTTGCCCGCCAGCTTGCGCTCCCCTCGTGCTTGCGCCTGTGCGGCCACAAAAGCCTGCGGCTGCCAGAGCTGAAAATGATCCGCCCGACCGACGAAGGTCACTTCGTCCGAGATGCCAGTGAAGCCCCGAATGAAATCCGTGACCATCAGCCGCCCCTCGGCGTCGAGCTTCATGAAGACCCCGCCTCCATGAATGAGAAGCGACATCTCGTTCGCATCCGGCGAAAACGGATCCTCCGCAGCAATCTGCCGTTCGAATCTTTCGAGAAGATCCGGACCGCCGACGCTGATCGCCGGAAACACAAAGTCCTGGAAGCAATAGAGCTCCTGAACATTGCGCTGCGCCAGCACGGAACGGAACGCCGAAGGCACGGAAACCCTGCCCTTGGCATCGATCCTGTTGGTCGCGTTCGAAAGGAAGCGGCTCATGACACGAAACATCCGTTCCCGCAGGGATCCGGACCAAAAGACGCCCGAAACTCCCGATATCAGGCACAGCTTCGCAAGCCGGATGAGCAAAAACCCCTCCGACGCTTCCGGAGAGGAAGACGCCTTTGCTTTGCGATGAATGGGCAGGTGATTGCCCTGGTGCAGTGCGCATTTGGGATAGCATGGGACCATATGGGCGTCAATGGGATGCGGCCATTTTGCAGTGGACGCATGATCAAAAATTTATAACCCGTTAAGTTTAACAAAGGGTTAGGATCACTCTCTCGCAAGAGGCGCGCAACCACGTTTCCGCAAAAAGTATTTCCGCCGGAGGGGTGCATCAGCGCCCGCTTGAAAGCGTTCGATTCCAGTGACTTATCTCGAAACGATCTCTGGATTCGGGGTTTTGTCGCGCCACAAGAGTTAATCGCCAGTTGGCCTGTAAGCCGGGTTCTGTATGGCTCCGGCGTGAACCGGAACGTGGCAGCCATTCCTCTGGGACAGCGTTCGCACGCTGCCTCACGCAACCCACCCGGATAACTGGCCTGGAAACCGGCCGGAAGGCCTTTCGGCCCGCCACGTCATCCCTATTCGGTCTTGCTCCCGGTGGGGTTTACCGTGCCATTTCCGTTGCCGGACATGCGGTGGGCTCTTACCCCACCCTTTCACCCTTACCTGTCATGACAGGCGGTTTGCTTTCTGTGGCACTTTCCCTGAGGTCGCCCTCGCCGGACGTTATCCGGCACCGTGTTTCCGTGGAGCCCGGACTTTCCTCACCCTACCGCCTTTCGGCATTGGTAAAGCGCGGCTGCCCAGCCAACTGGCAGGGCTCCCATAAACGAGAGAGATCGCAATTGCTATCGAAATAAATGATATCACCTAGAGCAATTCCAGCAAAACTGCGCAGCGGTTTTGCTGCCGGAATTGCGTAAGAATAAAAACAGGGAGCACTTCCGTGATTCGGAGAAAAACGGAAATGCTCTAGCGAAATTGCGGTGTGAAATCCGTCGAGTAGCCCTGTTCGCCGATTCCGCCTGACAAAAGCAGCTCGGCCCCAAGCCGGCCGATTTCGTCCGAGCTCTTGGCCGACGTGCCGGCGCAGCCCGTCAACACCGCGATCTCGGGCGATGAGCTATAGCCGATCATCGGATAGCCGCTTTCCGTAAACGACACGACGCAGGCGGCCGTTGAAATCGAAAGCGGCACGATATCGGGCAAGAGACCTTCAACGATGCGTTTGAGATGCGCGCGCACCGTATCGCGCCCCTCGGTCTTGAACCATGCGCGCATGTCCGTGTCGCCGTTGAGCGCCAGATCGTCAGGATCGCCGCCGATCTTCAGGTGGAATTTGCCGTCGGGATAGCGGATCGGCGGCAGCAGGTAGATTTCGATGCCGGGCGCCCTGAGAATGAGTGACGGCATCGTGGCTAGGCGCGCCGCATCGGCATCGCTTACCTCGAAAAGCGTCACGGTCCGGGCATAAACCGTCATGGCAACGGGCTGTGGCAACAGATTCTCCGCAATGGAAAATCCGCCTGCCGCCAGCAGCACCTTTTCAACGCGATAGGTCAGGCCACCGGCCGTCTCAACGACAGCCGATCCACCTTCGCTGCGGATCGAAACGACATGATCGCGGATGACAGTGGCGCCTGCCTTTTCCGCCAGCAGCGATTGGGCTTTCACAAGCTTGCGCGGACTGATGTGGCCGGCCCCCCTCGCCTCGAAGACGCCCGTGCCCCCATCGGGAAAGGCGAAGAAGGGAAAGGCAGCCTTCAGCCCCTGCTCGTCGAGCAGGCTGGCCTCGACGCCGAGCGAAACGGCAGCCCGCCGGGTCTTCTCGATATAATCGCCGCCCGTCGGCGCCACGACGACGCAGCCGACCTCGCGATAGAAATCGATGCCGCTGTCGCGGGCGATCTCGCCATAACGGCTGATCGAACGGTTGGCGAGCAGCGCCCAGTTGCGGTCGGGATCGATGGTACGGGTAATGCGCCCCTCGTCGTAATGGCTGGCGAAGACGCCCTGATGCGCCTTGCGGTCGGTAGGCTCGTCCGGCCCGATCACCGCGACACCATCCGCTTGCCGCGCCAGATGCCGCGCCGCCGCTGCCCCCATCAGCCCACGGCCGACGACAATATATTTGAAATCGACTGCCATGCAGCCTCCTCTAAACAATACAGTGCATCTTTTCAGACGCGCAAAAGACGCTGTAACACTTTGAATTGCTGAATAATTCCTGAAATAAATCCGATTTATGGAATCATGCAGCAGCGAAGACGGGCATCAACTCGCCACCAAAATCCTCATCACCGAGCCGTCCTTCCGCAAGAAGCACCGCTCCCAACCGCCCGAGTTCGTCGGAGGATTTTGCCGCGACAAAATTGCCGCCGGTCAGCACCGCGATGCGTGGCGACTGCGTAAATCCGGCATAGGGATAACCGGTCGGCGTGAAATTCGCCACGCAAGGCGCTGAGGTGACCGGGCAACCGGCAAGCTCCGGCATCAGTTGCAGGGCGACACCCGAGAGATGCTCACGCTCGGCAGCACTGCCGTCGGAACGGAACCACGCGCCGGCATCCTCCAGCCTGCCGAAGAAAAGCGCCTCGGTGTCGCCACCGAGTTTCAGATAGGTCTTGCCGTCGGGATAACGCACCGGCGGCAGGATATAGATGTGATCCTCTTCCCGGTCACCGAGCACGATCGTCGACGGCATATCGCCGAAGATCGCCATCTCGCGTTCGCCGATCTCGTAGAAGGCGACCGTTCGCGCCATGACCCTGATATCGACGGGACGCGGCAGCAGGGCATGGAAATTACTGAAACCGCCAGCGGCGACCAGCACGCGCTCGGCGCTGTAGCTTCTGTCGCCGGCCGTTACCTCGACATGAGAACCCGCATCACGCACCGATGTTGCGGTCGCCTCGATCAGCGAGACGCCGCCCTGTTCGGCAAGCTTTGCCTGCGCGCGCACCAGCGCCCGCGGGTTGATGTGGCCGGCGCGCTTGCGCTCGAAATATCCTGTGAAATCGGGATCGACGGCAAGATAGGGAAAACGTTGGCCGAGTTCCGACGGCGCGATGATCTCGATATCGCTGCCGAGCGTCCGGCCAACCGTCAGCGCCCTTTCGATATAGTCCTGCTCGCTCTCTGGCGCTGGACCGGCAAAGAGGCAGCCGACCTCCGAATAGAAGGAGATGCCGCTCTTTGCCTCGATCTCTCGGTAGCGGTCAAGCGCGCGGGCGGCGAAGGCTCCCCACGCAAGATTGCCGTCGAAGGTGCGGGTGATGCGCGCTTCGTCGTAATGGCTGGCGAAGACGCCGTGATGGGCCTTGCGCTCCTCCGGCTCACGCGGGCCGATCAGTGCAACGCCGTCGGCCATCGAGGAGAGATGCCGTGCGGCGGCTGCACCCATCATGCCGCGTCCGATGATGATGAACCTGAAATCGACTGCCATATCCCACCTCGCTAAATTCCAGCGATACCATGGCAATCATTTTGAATCATCCAGCTTGTCAGGGATAATCGCTTCAGGCTCAGAGCATTGCCAGAACCTTGCCGCAATAGGACTTGGACACCGGGTTCATGCGCGTGGCGCCATGGCCGGCATTGTATTTGAGGATGGTGTTGCAGGTCTCGCCACCACCGAGATCATGGGCGGCAGCCAGATATTTCATGCCGTACTTGATGTTCGTTTCCGGATCGAACAGGCCCTTGGCGCTGCCGGAATAGCCCATCATGCGGGCAGTTGCAGGCTTTATCTGCATCAGGCCGATTTCACCGTGGCTGCCGCGCGCATTCGGATTGAAATTGCTTTCGATGCGGATGACCGCGGTCGCAAGCGCAACCGGTACATCATATTGGTTCGCATATTTGCTGATCAGTGCGGAATAGGAATTGCCGGAAACAATGGCGACGGCATAACCGCTCTGGCGCTCGACCGTCTTCAGCGGGCGTTCCGCCGTCTTGAGCGGACGCTTCGCCGACTTGACCGAACGCTCCGCTTTCTTCAACGGACGCTCTGTCTTCTTCGAAGGACGCTCGACTTTCTTCACCGACGCATCGGCTCGCACACCCCAATCATTCGCAAAGGCAAAGCTATTTCCCGCCAGCACCATGCCAACGCATGTTGCAGCAACAACAATCAGTTTTCTCATGTAGTCTTGAACACTCCGACCCAAAGAATTTCCGGACGGCGCGCCTCGCTGTCATAATGAATACCAGATCAAGGATCGATCGGAATTCACGGTAATTCTTATCATTTCACATAGCGCCCGTGGTTTAACTCGAAAACAACCCCGAGCACCCCTTGGCGGACGTTCTTAGACCATCGCAATGAGGAGATAATAGGGAAATGATGTGGCAGGCCGAATTTCGCGCTGCAGTGCGAAATTCGGCGTTTCAGCAATTGTCGAGGAATCAGGAATAACGCGGCAAAGCCGACAGCAGCCGGTGCAACGTGTCGATCGTCGAGAAATCGGCGATGCCATCTATCCGTTCGGGCCGAAAATGCCGCTGGAAAGCTTCCACGTCGCCTGCCGTTTTTTCGGAGAATTCGCCCGTGATTTCAGTGCCGTAACCATAGAGCGACAGCATCGACTGCAGCGCCTCGACAGGCTGGCCTGTATCGCCGCGCTGGAAGAAGCGCCCGCCGGTGATCGTTGCCGGCTCGACCCAGTGCCCGATGCCAGCCCGGTGGAGCTCGGCCCAGGGAAATTTCTCGCCCGGATCGACCTTGCGGATCGGGGCGACATCGGAATGCCCGAGCACCCGTTCCGGCACGATCGACCAACGTTTGACACAGTCGCGACACAATTCAATGACCGCGGCGATCTGCTCTTTCGGATAATCAGGGAGCCCGCCGGGGTGGCCGGCATTGGCGATCTCGATGCCGATCGACAGCGAATTGATATCGGTCTCGCCGTGCCAGTTGCTTTTTCCCGCATGCCAGGCACGCCGCATTTCCGGCACGAGCTGCACCACCTCGCCATTCTCATGCACGAAATAATGGCTGGAAACCTGGCTCTCGGCGCGAGAGAGCCAGTCGAGCGCACCATCTGCCGTCGGCATGCCGGTATAGTGCAGCAGGATCATGTCGGGACGGCGCCCGTCCGCCCGCTCGCCATGGTTCGGCGAAGGCTGCACGCGCGCGCTTCTGCAGTCGGCCTCGAAAGAGGTCATGCTGCGCGGCGTTCCTTCTCGATCGCCTCATAGGCCGCGTTCAGCGCCGCCATGCGCTCATTGGCGATCACATGGAATTCCTTCGGCACGCCACGCGAGATCAACCGATCGGGATGATGTTCGCTGACGAGGCCGTGGTAACGGCGGCGGATGGTCGGGAAATCATCCGAAGGCGAGACGCCGAGCACCTTGTAGGGATCGCCGCCGGACGAGACGTGGCGGGCGGCAATCTGCTCGAAGCGGGTCTCGCTCATCTGGAAGATCTCGCCGATATGGCGCAGGAAATTCAGTTCCTTTTCGTGAATCAGCCCGTCGGCCTTGGCGATGTGGAAGAGGCCGTCGAGCACGTCTTCCAACACTGGGCAATTGGCCGCACAGGTAACGCAGAGCGTGGAGAGCCGTTCGGCATAGGCTTCGTAGCCGGCGACGTCCTGCCGCGCGAGGTTGTAAAGCCTGGCGACATTCTTCGCCTGATCCTGCGGAAACTCGAAGATTTCGCGGAAGGCTTCGACCTCCTTCTCGCTGACGATGCCGTCGGCCTTGGCCATCTTGGCCGACAGAGCGATGATAGCCACGGAGAAAGCCACCTTACGCCGGGTCTCGGGATCGCCTTCAAAAACCGTGCGGATAGCCTCGACCACCGCAGACAGCGCATTGCCTGCAGTATTGCCAATGGCATTCAACAGTTTTTCCCAGAAGGACATCGAAAATCTCACACACTTGTCAACTTATAGAGAAACAGCTTGACCAAAGAATCGTAGCCTTTGCAAGGCGACTATTGGTCGTAGGGCCGAACACAGTTTTCACGATTTGGTAATTGTCGCACCGCAGCAAACGATTCATCACGCCCACTTTCATCTCGCATGAGGGCATGGCCGGCGGTCGCCGGCATTGCCCTGGTACCTGGTTCCAGAGCGCGCGACGGAAATTTCCACGGGAATTCCCGTCGCGTAGATCGGGCTTGAAACGATTATATCAGCACTTCCCGTCGCCTTTGCGGTCCGACACGGCAGAGTGGCGCATTTTTCGCAAATTCTTTACTTTACAGGGCCCTTTCCCTGCCGCATCCATGCGCTAGCTAACGCTGCCGCACCGAAACACCGTAGGAGGGATCATGGCCAAACAGAAAGTCGCAATGCTGACCGCCGGAGGCCTGGCGCCCTGTCTTTCATCCGCCGTCGGCGGCCTCATCGAACGCTATAGCGACGTGGCGCCCGAGCTCGAAATCGTCGCCTACAAGTCCGGCTACCAGGGTGTGCTCCTCGGCGACAGCATCGAGATCACCCCAGCGATACGCGAAAAGGCGCCGCTTCTGCACCGCTACGGCGGCTCGCCGATCGGCAATAGCCGCGTCAAGCTCACCAATGCCGCCGACTGCGTCAAGCGCGGCCTGGTCAAGGAAGGCGAGAACCCGCTGCGGATCGCCGCCGAACGACTCGCCAATGACGGCATCACCATTCTCCACACGATCGGCGGCGACGACACCAACACCACGGCCGCCGATCTTGCCGCCTACCTCGCCGCCAACGGCTACGATCTCACAGTCGTCGGCCTGCCGAAGACTGTCGACAACGACGTCGTGCCGATCCGCCAGTCGCTCGGCGCCTGGACGGCCGCCGAAGTCGGGGCGCATTTCTTCGACAATGTCGGCAACGAACAGACGGCCGCCCCCCGCACCCTCGTCATCCATGAAGTCATGGGCCGCCATTGCGGCTGGCTGACGGCCGCCACCGCCCGCGCCTATCTCCAGCGCACCAGCCGCAACCAGTATGTCGACGGCCTGATGATGGACGCGCACCTGAAGAGCATCGACGCCGTCTACCTGCCTGAGATGGCCTTCGACCTCGACGCCGAGGCCGCCCGCCTGAAGGAAAGCATGGACCGCAACGGCCACGCCACGGTCTTCGTCTCGGAAGGTGCCTGCCTCGACGCCATCGTCGCCGAGCGCGAAGCCGCCGGCGAGACCGTCAAGCGCGATGCTTTCGGCCATGTGAAGATCGACACGATCAATGTCGGCGCCTGGTTCCAAAAGCAGTTCGCCAATCTCCTCGACGCCGAGCGTTCCCTCGTGCAGAAATCGGGCTATTTTGCCCGCTCGGCGCCCGCTAACGCCGATGACCTCAGGCTGATCCAGAGCATGGTCGATCTCGCCGTCGAAAGCGCGCTCAATAAAGTCTCCGGCGTCACCGGCCATGATGAAGGCCAGAACGGTAAATTGCGCACTATAGAATTCCCGCGCATCAAGGGCGGCAAGGCTTTTGACCTTTCGACGGCATGGTTTGCCGAAGTCATGGACAATATAGGCCAGAAATACAAAGAAGCGTGATTGACGGATGGTTAATATGATGTCTTTGCTTGTTCCTGAGGAATAGGAGGAGACACCATGTCACTTGAAGCTTGGCTCGCTTTTGCGGCCGCATCCGCCATCATGCTGGCCATACCGGGGCCGACGATACTGCTCGTCGTTTCCTATGCGCTCGGTCATGGACGCAGGACGGCGTTCGCGACGGTGGGCGGCGTGGCGCTTGGTGACTTCACGGCGATGACGGCTTCCCTCTTCGGTCTCGGCGCCGTTCTGGCCGCCTCCGCGACCCTCTTCACTGTCTTGAAGTGGATCGGCGGCGCCTACCTGATCTGGCTGGGAATCAAGCTCTGGCGGGCTCCCATCATTGGCGAACCGGTTGCCGACAACGACAACCTGCCGGAGGAGAAGTCACTCAAGATCTTCCTCCACGCCTATGTCGTCACCGCCCTCAATCCGAAGAGCATCATCTTCTTCGTCGCCTTCGTGCCGCAGTTCCTCAATCCGGCCCTGCCCTTCGTCGGGCAGATGGCGATCATGGAAGCGACTTTCCTCGTGCTGGCGATCCTCAACGCTTCCACCTACGCCTTTCTCGCCCATAGCGCGCGCGGACTGATTCGCAAGGCGAGCATCCAGCGCGCTGTAAACCGCACCGGAGGCACTCTGCTGATCGCTGCAGGGGCCGTAACGGCCGGGTATCGCCGTATTGCAGCCTAGTAATATTCCGTGGTTGCCGGAATGCCACGAATAGGTTAATGGGGTCACCAGGGACTTAGGCTTTTGGTAACTTTTATACGCTGCCGGGGCGGCGCGATTTCACGAAAGTGGCGGAATGGTAGCGATCGGATTATCCGGCCTGAAACGCAGTCTTGTCGTCTCGACGATACTCTGCGGCGTGATGACGGGATGTACGAGCGTCGAATATACGTCCCAGGCCGAACTGACAGCCGCGCAGACCGTCGTGCCGATGCCGAAACCCGGTGAAGATGCAACACTCGCCGCGATCCCGACAGCCGGAGGCGCAGCCGGTCAGGCGGTGGCAGGCGCCACCATTCCCCAGGCATCCTCCTCTCTGACCGCAACAGCGATGCCGGCCGTGACAGCTTCTCAGCCTGGCGATCTTACCATGCAGCCGACGGCCTATGCGCAGATCCCGCTGACGCCCGAAATGACGGCGATCCAGTCCGTCGTGCCGACGCCGCGTCCTGGAACGCCGACCCAGCCGACGACGCAGCTTGCCTTTGCCGCGACACCGCAAAACAGCGCGCTTGCAGCACTTGCCGCCGTCGACACCACCCCGCGCGCCAGCATGGACTACGGTTTCGACGAAACCGGGCCGATCGATCCGCCGACGGCGCCGCCGATGTTTAGCGATGACGACAAAGACGATGCGCCGACCGTCGAGAAGAGCTTTGTCACCAAGCTCATCCAGAAATATTCGAAAATCTACGAAATTCCCGAGACTCTTCTCCATCGCGTCGTCCATCGCGAGAGCCGCTATAATGCGAAGGCCTACAACAAGCGTGGCTATTTCGGCCTGATGCAGATCAAGTACAACACCGCCAAGTCCATGGGTTACGACGGTGCCCCGGGCGGCCTCTTCGATGCCGAGACCAACATCAAATATGCCGCGAAATATCTGCGCGGCGCATGGCTCGTTTCCGACAGTCGGGAAGACGATGCCGTCCGCCTCTATGCGCGCGGCTATTATTATGACGCCAAGCGCAAGGGCATGACAGACATCGCCCAAGGTAACTATTGAGACCGGCTGAAACTACAGCCATCCCTTGAATATGCAGGAGAGATAACGGCTGAATAAGCCCCAGCCTATGGCTGCGGCTGGGTCTGTTGTTGCGATCCGGCCTGTTGTTGCTGCTCTCCCGGTTGTGGCAATGCCGCCAGGATCGCCTTCAGCAGCGTCTGCGGCTGATAGTCGAGCCTGCTCGGCGTCAGGCCAAGCCTGACGACCACCAGATTGGCGGAAGGCACGATCGCCATGCTCTGCCCGTCATGGCCCGTCAACCAGAACGTATCCTCAGGCAGCCCGGCCTCAGCGCTCGAGCCGCGACCGGGTGCGAGCCAGGCCTGGCCCTGCGTATACCGCCCGTTCGAAGCCGCCGTCGGGGTGCGCATGGCGCCGACAAAACCCTCCGGCAACAGTCGCTGTCCGTTCCACACGCCGTCCTGCAGCAGGAACTGCCCAAAGCGCGCCCAGTCATGCGCCGTCGCATAAAGATAGGAGCTTCCGGCGAACGTGCCGCGCGCATCGAGTTCGAATACGGCGCTCGTCATGCCGAGCGGGGCAAACAACGCGTCGTGCGGATAGGAAAAAGCCGCCTGAGCATTGCCGACCCTGTCCATCCAGATGCGCGAGAGCAGCACGGCCGTGCCGCTCGAATAGCGGAAGCGTTGGCCGGGCGCTGCCTCCATCGGTGCATTGGCCGGCAGCGATACCATGTCGGGATCGAGATAGAGCATGCGCGTGACATCGGCGACGTCGCCATAGTCTTCGTTAAAGGCAAGGCCGCTCTCCATGCCGAGCAGATCGGAAACCTTGATTCTGGCGCGCGCATCGTTCTTCCACTGCGCCAACAGGCTATCATCGTCGAAGGAGACCTTGCCGCCAAGCATCAGCCGGCCGAGGACCGCCGCATTCACGGTCTTCGTCATCGACCAGCCGATCAGCGGCGTCTTCGCCGAGAAGCCGGGGCCATAGGCCTCAGCGACGATGCGACCATTGCGCACCACCACGATCGCCCGCATTGCCGGGCCGGCAATTCCGGCATCGGCAAGCAGCGCGGCGATCTTCCCGTCCGCCGGATTGCCGGTCCCCTCGCCCTCCGGCCACAAGGCGTCATTCGCCTGCATTTTGGCCGGCGGATCGAAGGGCGCTGCCTTCGCAGCCGCCTCGAAATTGCCGTCCGGGACGCTCGTGCAGCCGAAAGCGCCGCGATAGAGCGCATAACTCGGCGCAAACAGTCCCATGAAGCGCGCCGTCACGCGGTCGTTGTCGGGGTCGACGCTGACGCGCACCAGCCGCAGTAGCGGATTTCCAGGCGCCTGGACGTCGTCATGGAGCACATCCTCCGCCTCCCGGCCGGCGATGAACACGTTGGAGCAGACGATCTTGGCGGCATAACCGTCGCCGACGCTGAGCAGTTCCGGTGGCCGGATGAACAGCCAGCCGGCCGCGGCGACGATGATGACTACGAGAAGGAGAGCAAGCGCCTTCATGATACGCAGGACAAATCGCATGGCATTCCTCCATGCCGGGAGAGAAGCAGGAATCACACGCGCCGGAAAGGGGCCGAAGCGAAGAAGGACCATCGTCCCGATCACTTTCCCAGGAGTGCCATTCCGGTCGCTCTCCGGAGGAGGCCGAAGCCTCCCAGGAACGGCTCCCCCACAGCCCGCGTCATCAAACTGTAGCAGAGGCGCGCTACACGCCCTGAACGCTAAAAAGGTGACAGACTCATGTCAGAATTTGCACCGGATGCCGGCTTCCGCAAGAACCGGAAACTCAAGGATGCCCTTCTCCGCCATAAGGCCTTTTCGAAGGATGGCTTTTCCGAGCGTCTCTTCGGCCTTCTTTTCTCCGGCCTCGTCTATCCGCAGATCTGGGAGGATCCGGATCTCGACATGCAGGCGATGGAGCTGAAGCCCAATCATCGCATCGTTACCATCGGCTCCGGCGGCTGCAACATGCTCGCCTATCTCTCCAAGGCGCCGGCCTCGATCGACGTCGTCGATCTCAACCCGCACCACATCGCGCTGAACCGCCTGAAGCTTGCCGCCTTCAAACATCTTCCAGGTCACGCCGATCTCATCCGCTTCCTGGCAATGCCGAACGAGAAGTCGAACAGCCGTGCCTACGACCAGCATCTTGCCGCCCGCCTCGATGAGGCAACCCGCAGCTACTGGAACGGCCGCAAGTTCGGCCGCCGCCGCGTCACCGTTTTCGATCGCAACATTTACGAAACGGGTCTGCTCGGCCGCTTCATCGGCGCGGCCCACCTTCTTGCCCGCCTGCATGGCGTCAAACTGCGCGAGATGACCAAGACCCGCTCGATCCGCGAGCAGCGCCAGTTCTTCGACGAGCAGATCGCGCCGCTCTTCGAAAAGCCGGTCGTGCGCTGGATTACCGGCCGCAAGAGCTCGCTCTTCGGCCTCGGCATTCCGCCGCAGCAATATGACGAACTCGCAAGCCTTGCCGCCGATCATTCGATCGCACCGGTGCTGAAGCATCGCCTGGAAAAGCTCGCCTGTCATTTCCCGATGAGCGACAATTATTTCGCCTGGCAGGCCTTCGGCCGCCGTTACGGCACCGAAGCGGAGGGCCCGCTGCCGACCTATCTGAAGTCGGAGCACTATCAGGTGATCCGCGCCAATGTCGACCGCGTCAACGTTCACCACGCAAGCTTCACCGAGCTTCTGGCCCGCGAGCCGGCCGCCTCGCGCGACCGCTACATTCTGCTCGACGCGCAGGACTGGATGACGGACGAGCAGCTGAACGACGTCTGGACGGAAATCACCCGCACGGCGCGCGAAGGCGCCCGCGTGATCTTCCGCACCGCCGCCGAAAAGAGCATCATCGAAGGCCGCCTGGCTCCGGCGATCCGCGGCCAATGGGATTACTTCGAGGAAAAGTCGCGTGAACTGACTGCGCTCGATCGCTCGGCAATCTACGGCGGCTTCCACATCTACGGGAAGAAGGCGTGAGCAAGGTCGGTACTGAGACGGCAGGACAGAGCGACCAACATGCCAGCCTCATGGATGGCATGTACCGCTACCAGCGGCACATCTACGACCTGACCCGCAAATATTATCTTCTCGGCCGCGACAGCACGATCCGCAATCTCGACGTGGCCGAAGGCGGCAGCCTTCTGGAAGTCGGCTGCGGCACCGGGCGCAACATGGCCTTCGCCCACAGGCATTTCCCGACCGCCAAGCTGTTCGGCCTCGACATTTCCCAGGAGATGCTGATTTCGGCACGCAAGACCTTCGCCACCAAGGCGACGATCCCGGAATTCCGCGTCGCCGACGCCACGGCATTCACACCGCGTGAATTCGGCGTCAGCGGCTTCGACCGCATCCTGATCTCCTATGCCTTGTCGATGATCCCGGACTGGGAGCGCGCCGTCGATGCTTCGATCGCCGCACTCAATCCCGGCGGCCAACTGCACATTGTCGATTTCGGCCAGCAGGAAGGCTTGCCGGGCTGGTTCCGGCGCATGCTGCAGTCCTGGCTTGCGAAATTCCACGTCACCCCGCGCCCCGATCTGCGCGAGGTCCTGGAAGCGCAAGCCCATGAAAACAACGCGACATTGGTGTTCGATGCCGTCGGCGGCGGTTATGCCTGGCGGGCAGCTATTATCAGCAAGCGCTCATAATTCGCTTGAAACTAACCGATTTTTTACGTTGATATGATGAAAAGAGGGTTATCCTCTGCTGACTCGTCTTTTTCGAAGGTCAGGTTGTGGGGCAAAAAGATCATTCGAGCTACGACGGGACGCCCATGCGCCGGCTTTTGTTTTGCGTTTTGCCCGTAGCCATCCTGCTGGCCGGCTGCAGTTCCTCCGGCTATGACTATCTCGAAACGGCGTCGATCAAACCGAAGACGCGCTTCAAGGATACCGATCCGCAGGATTTCGGTCCGAAGCATCCCCAGCAAAACCAGGTCCACGGCATCGATATCTCCAAATGGCAGGGCGATATCGATTGGCGCACGGTAAAGAACTCTGGTGTCGCTTTCGCCTTCATCAAGGCAACGGAAGGCAAGGACAGGGTCGATCCGCGCTTCGACGAATACTGGCGCGAGGCCCGCGCCGCCGGCATCCCCCACGCTCCCTATCATTTCTATTATTTCTGCTCTTCGGCCGATCAGCAGGCCGACTGGTTCATCCGTAACGTACCGAAGGAGGCCATGCGCCTGCCGCCGGTGCTCGACGTCGAATGGAACGCCGAATCGAAAACCTGCCGCTACCGCCCCGACGCTGAAACGGTGCGCGCCGAAATGCAGCGTTTCATGGACCGGTTGGAAGCCTATTACGGCAAGCGCCCGATCATCTATACCTCGGTCGATTTCCACCGCGAAAATCTCGCCGGCTACTTCCAGGATTATCATTTCTGGGTTCGTTCGGTGGCAAAACACCCCGAGGTGACCTATTCCGACCGCCGCTGGGCCTTCTGGCAATATACCTCGACCGGCGTCATTCCCGGCATCAGCGGTCCGACCGATATCAATGTCTTTGCCGGCAGTGCAAAGAACTGGAACAATTGGGTCGCAGCCGTTTCCAAGGATAGAAATTCTTAGTAACGTCCTGCGATGTTTCTTGCTTCCGTCACATTCATCTGTGAAAGCGACGGGAAATCTTTTTGATATAAGGACCGCATCCATGCACCGCTCGCTCGCAAGCTGCTCTGCACTCGCCCTCCTGTTTGCGCTTGCCCTCGCCGGCGTCGCGGCCGCCCAGCAGGCGCCTGACGCAGCCCCGGCCGCACCCTGCGGCGGCGATCTGTCCGCCTTCCTCGAAGGTGTCAAGAAAGACGCAGTCGCAGCCGGCGCCAGTGCGGCAGCCGCCGACGAGGCCTTCGCCGGCGCCGAGATCGACCCCAAGGTCCTGAGCCGGGATCGCGCCCAGGGCGTCTTCAAGCAGACCTTCCTCGAATTCTCCCAGCGCACCGTCAGCCAGGCCCGCCTCGACATCGGCCGCCAGAAGATGAAGCAATATGCCGACGTCTTTGCCCGCGCCGAGCAGGATTTCGGCGTGCCCCCGGGCGTCATCACCGCCTTCTGGGCGATGGAAACCGATTTCGGCGCCGTCCAGGGCGATTTCAACACCCGCAACGCTCTTGTGACGCTGTCGCATGATTGCCGTCGCCCGGAACTCTTCCGTCCGCAGCTGATCGCTCTTATTGAGATGGTCCAGCACGGCGACCTCGACCCCGCCACCAATACCGGCGCCTGGGCCGGCGAGATCGGCCAAGTGCAAATGCTGCCGCGCGACATCATTGCCTATGGCATGGATGGCGACGGCGACGGTCATATCCGCCTGAAGCAGAGCGGCCCGGACGCCATCCTGACGGCGGCGAAATTCATCCAGCACCTCGGCTTCGAGCGCGGCCAGCCCTGGCTGCAGGAAGTGACCGTGTCCGATAACCTGCCCTTTGAGAAGTCCGGTCTTGGCGGCACGATGAAAGCGGGAGAATGGTTCGCGCTCGGCGTCAAGCCGCGCGACGGCAATACCGCCTTCGGCAACTTGGAAGGCGATCTCGTTCTGCCACAAGGCCGCATGGGACCGGCTTTTATCGCCTATCCCAATTTCAAGATCTATCTCGAATGGAACAAGTCGTTCATCTACACGACCTCGGCCGCCTATTTCGGGACACGCCTTTCGGGCGCCGAACCCTATCTCAAGGGCGTGCCGGAACAGGGGCTTGCCAGCGACCAGATGAAGGCGCTGCAGACCAAACTGCAGTCGCTCGGCCATGATGTCGGCGAGATCGACGGCATCCTCGGCTCCGGCACACGTGTCGCGATCCAGAAGGAACAGCAGCGCCTCGGCATGCCGGCCGACGGCTGGGCGACGCCTGCCCTCCTCAACGCCCTCTGATCCCAGCTGACACCCTGCCGCCGCTCGCTTCGCAAGAAACGGGTGGCGCCGTTCGCCGCCTGCGCTAAAGCATCAAGCGAGCGGCTTGCGGTGGAGGAATCGGCGTGGACAGCAGGATGAATGCCTGGACCTGGGGTCTGCTGGTCCTGCTCGGCTTGATCTGGGGCGGCTCATTCTTCTTTGCCCGCATCGCCGTCCAGCACGTGCCGCCGCTGACCCTCGTCTTCTTCAGGCTGCTGCTCGCAGCGCTGGCGCTGCATATCTATATCGCCGGCCGTTTCGACTTCTATGCGATCCTCAAAGCCCGCTGGCGCGAATTCCTGATCCTCGGGCTCATCAACAATGCCCTGCCGCATGCGCTGATCTTCTTCGGCCAGACCCGCATCGGCGCCGGTCTTGCGGCGATCCTGAATGCGACGACACCGATCTGGACCGTGCTGATCGCCAACTACTTCACCTCAGACGAGAAGCTGTCGCCGGCAAAGATCGCCGGCTGCCTGGTCGGCCTGGCCGGAACGATCGTGCTGATCGGCCCCGGCATGTCGGCCGGTGGCGAAGCCCCGCTCTGGGCGCTGCTTCTTCCCGTGCTTGCTGCGATCTCCTATGGTTTCGCCGCCACTTACGGAAAACGCTTCAAGAATGTTCCCGCCCCTGTTACCGCAGCCGGCCAGTTGACCGCCTCTTCGCTGATTGCGCTGCCGCTGTCGCTGCTGGCCGATCGCCCCTGGGCGCTTGCCGCACCGCCGCTCGATGCCCTCCTCGCCATCCTGGCACTGGCGCTGCTGTCGACCGCCTTCGGCTACATCCTCTATTTCCGGATCATGGCAACGGCCGGCGCCACCAATGCCTCGCTCGTCACCCTGCTGGTGCCGCCGAGCGCCATCCTTCTCGGCGTGCTCTTCCTCGGCGAAAGGCTGGCCCTGAGCGAGTTTGCCGGCATGGCGCTGATCGGTTTCGGCCTCGTCATTCTCGACGGCCGCGCCTATCGCCTGCTGGCCAAGGCCGCCTAAAGCCGGTTGCGAATTCCACATGTTTTCAACCGGTTGCGATCCCGCCATGTTTTGGGCGCATAGGTAAATACGCAATCGCCTGATTTAACGGCATGTTAAATTGTGTGAACAAAAATTTGTTGAGAATTATCGATTTATTTCAAAAGCTTGCGAGAGCACTATTCGACTTATCCACCGAACCCTTCTGCAGCGCAGCATAAGATCTGCTTCCCAACCGACATATTTCAGACATATTATTGGCCGGTTAACGCGAGGAGACAGACATGGGACTCACGCAATCCTTGAATGTTCTGTTGGTCAGTGCAGCGTTTGCTTTCGTCTTGTCCATGCTCTTCATCTGAGCTGGCCGACGAAAGTGTAATGACTGATAGTGCCTAAACTCCTGAATAGCTGATCAATCCGCCAACGAAAAAGCGCATGTCCCGCCCGACATGCGCTTTTCACTTTTACAGCGCCGCGTGTCCTTCAGACGCGCAAAGATCAGGCGGCAGCGCCAGCACTTTTTGTTTCGCGGCGGGGGCGGGAGAGGCCGAGATTGTCGAGCACGGCGGAAACCAGCGGCGCACGGTTCATCGTATAGAGATGGAAGTCGTGGATGCCGCGCCGGACGAGATCTTCGATCTGTTCGGCAGCGACTTCGGCGGCGACCTTCGCCCGCTCCTCGGGCTTGTCGTCGAAGCCTGCAAAGCGCTCGTCGAGAAAGGCGGGGATAACAGTGCCGCAGGCCCCGGCGAAGCGCTTCAGCTGCGTCAGGTTCTGGATCGGCATGATGCCGGGCACGACAGGGATCGAGATGCCGGCGCCGCGCACCCGCTCCAGGTAGCGCTCGAAATTGTCGTTGTCGAAGAAGAACTGCGTCAGTGCCCGGTCGGCGCCATTGTCGGCCTTGCGCTTCAGCATGTCGATATCGGCCGCCGTATCGCGGCTCTCCGGGTGTTTTTCCGGATAGGCGGAAACCGAAATCTCGAAATCGCCGATTTCCTTCAGGCCGGCCACCAGCTCCGCCGCATTGGCATATCCGCCGGGATGCGGCTGGTAGGGCACGCCGGCACCACCGGGCGCATCGCCGCGCAGCGCCACGAAATGCGTCACACCGGCTTTGCGGAACGTGTCGACCACCTGATGCGTCTCTTCCTTGGTCGCGCCGACGCAGGTGAGATGCGAGGCGGTGGCAAGCGGCGTCTGCGACAGGAACCGCGTGACGGTGGAGAGCGTAGGCGCTCTGGTGGTGCCGCCGGCGCCATAGGTTACCGACACGAAATCCGGGTCCCAATCCTGCAGCTGGCTAACCGTGTGCCAGAGCTGCCCTTCCATCTCCTCCGATTTCGGCGGGAAAAATTCGAAAGAGACCCTGATGTTGCGGCCGCGCGCATCGTTTTTCAAAGCCATGTTATACCCTCCCGGCAAATGTAGGTTCGGCGCCTTCGCTCGTCTGCGAAGCCATGAGGCGCCTCGGATCGCGCGCGAGCCAGACGGTGACCGTCAACCCCTGCCCGCTTTGCTGACCCGGATGAAGATCGACGACCTGCTCGACGTCGAGCCCGGCCTTGCGTAACCAGTCGGACATCGCCTGGTGCGAAAAACCGAGACGGACATGCGCATGCTCGCCGCGGAGATATTCGAGCGTGTGCGGCGCAAGGTCGATGACCACGAGCCGGCCGCCCGGCCGGAGCATGCGCGCCGCTTCCGCGATCGCAATCTCCGGCTGATCGAAGAAATGCAGCACCTGATGGATCGTCACCAGATCGAAGTCCTGTCCCTCGAAAGGCAGGTTCAGGATATCGGCGTGGCGCACGGTGGCCTTGGTGATGCGGGACTTGTCGAGATTGGCGCGGGCCACGCTCAGCATGTCGCGGCTGGCATCGACGCCGGTCGCCCTGCGGTAGAGCCCGGACAGGAGTTCGAGGATGCGGCCGGTGCCGGTGCCAAGATCGAGCAGCGAGTCGATCGGCTGGCTGCCGAGCAGCCGGATGACGGCAGCGTCGACCTCCTCATCGGCCGCATGCAGGCGGCGAAGTTCGTCCCATTCGGCCGCGTTGCGGCTGAAATAGGCCTGTGCCCGCTCGGCGCGCTGGCGCTTGACCAGCGAAAGCCGCTCGCCGTCGCGAAGGATGGTCGGATCGTTCTCGGAAACATGCTTCAGCAACGCCCGCACCAGCATGGCTGCCTTACCGTCCTGCTTGAGGCGGAAATACGCCCAGGCGCCCTCCTGGTAGCGTTCGATCAGTTCGGCCTCGCCAAGCAGCTTCAGGTGGCGGGAGATGCGGGGCTGGGATTGGCCGAGAATTTCGGTAAGATCGGTCACCGTCAGATCGCCGCCGTCAAGAAGCGCCAGAAGACGCAAGCGCGTGGGCTCGCCGGCCGCCTTCAAGACGTCCACCAGCGCATCCAGTCCAAGCTTCAAGGGTTCGCTCATCTTCGATCCAATCAAGATATAAAGATATCTTTATGTGATTTGAAAAGCGGTGGCAAGCGGCAATTCGCACTCTCCGCGAAATTGGCTGCTCAGATTGCGACAAGGCGCGACATGAAAAAGCCCCGGCCGAACCGGGGCTTCCGCAAGCAAAAATGAGTGAAATCAGCGGGTCAGGCGCTTGTGAGCCTGGCTGCCCGGGTTGAGGGCGTCGGGGCCGAGACGGCGAACCTTGTCCTGTTCATAATCCTCGAAGTTGCCTTCGAACCATTCGACATGGCCGTCGCCTTCGAAAGCCAGGATATGCGTCGCCAGACGGTCGAGAAACATGCGATCGTGGCTGATGATGATGGCGCAGCCGGCAAAGTTCTCCAGCGCGTTTTCCAAGGCACCCAGCGTTTCCGTATCGAGGTCGTTGGTCGGTTCGTCGAGCAGCAGAACGTTGCCGCCGGCCTTCAGCATCTTGGCAAGGTGAACACGGTTGCGCTGACCACCAGAGAGATTGCCGACCTTCTGCTGCTGGTCGCCGCCCTTGAAGTTAAAGGCGCCGCAATAGGCACGGGAGTTCATGTCGAACTTACCAAGCTTGATGATTTCGGCGCCGCCGGAGATTTCCTCCCAGACCGTCTTGTCGGCCGCAAGGGTGTCACGGCTCTGGTCGACATAACCGAGATGCACGGTCTCGCCGATGCGGATCGAACCGCCATCCGGCGTTTCCTGGCCAGTGATCATCCTGAATAGCGTCGTCTTACCGGCGCCGTTCGGGCCGATGATGCCGACGATGCCGCCTGGCGGCAGCTTGATCGACAGGTCGTTGATCAGCGTGCGGCCCTCGAAGCCCTTGGTGATGCCGTCCATCTCGATGACCACCTGGCCGAGGCGCTCGCTGACCGGGATGATGATCTGTGCGTCGCCGGGACGCTGCTTCTCGGCGGCATCCACCAACTGCTCGTAGGACTTGATACGCGCCTTGGACTTGGCCTGACGGGCTTTCGGGCTGGACGCGATCCATTCCTGTTCGCGGCTGATCGCCTTCTGGCGCGATGCATCTTCGCGGCTTTCCTGCAGCATCCGCTTGGCTTTCGCCTGCAGGTAGGCCGAATAGTTGCCTTCGTAGGGAATGCCACGGCCGCGGTCGAGTTCGAGGATCCAGCCGGTGACGTTGTCCAGGAAGTAGCGATCGTGGGTAATCATCATCACGGCGCCCGGATAGTCGCGCAGATGTTTTTCGAGCCAGGCGATGGTTTCGGCGTCCAGGTGGTTGGTCGGTTCGTCGAGCAGCAGCAGATCCGGCTGCGAAAGCAGCAGGCGGCAGAGCGCGACACGGCGTCGCTCACCACCCGAAAGGCTGGTGACATCGGCGTCACGCGGCGGGCAGCGTAGCGCTTCCATCGCCATTTCGACCTGGCTTTCCAGATCCCAGAGGTTCTGGCTGTCGATGACGTCCTGAAGCTTGGCGCCCTCTTCCGCCGTCTCATCGGAATAATTCATCATCAATTCGTTGTAGCGATCGAGGACAGCCGTCTTCGAGGCAACGCCTTCCATGACGTTCTCGAACACCGTCTTGTTTGCATCGAGGTGCGGCTCCTGCTCGAGGTAGCCGACCGTCGCACCTTCGGCGAGCCAGGCTTCGCCGGTATACTCCTTGTCCTGGCCCGCGATGATGCGCAGTACGGTGGATTTACCCGCGCCGTTCGGACCGAGGATACCGATCTTGGCATCGGGGTAGAACGAAAGGTGGATATTCTCCAGGATCTTCTTGTTGCCATAGGCCTTGTTGAGGCCGGACATATGATAGATGAACTGACGTGCCATGCTGCGCTGCTCCGGGCGGGAAACTTTGATTGTGCCGCTATGTAGGCGAAACAGCGCCTCCGGGCAACGCCGAAACCCGGTTTACTCAGGAATTCCGGTCAAAAGCCCGCAGCGTCGACGACGCCCTCGTCGCAGCCGAACGACGTTTTTCCAGCGCCCTGGATCAGATCGGCAAGCCCGGCACTTTTCGCCGATGCCGCTCCGGCAGCTTCCGAAAGCCCGATCGTCAGCTCGCTGATCATCCTGATATTGCCGGCCCGCCGGCAGCTCATCTTGACACGATCGCCGGCACCCGGCCCGAAGCTCTTGTCGAAAGCCGCTTTGATCGCTTCGGCCTTGACCGGTTTGCCGATATTGGCAGCGAAGAGATCGCGCACGGCCGACGCGTTGAGTGCGCCCACGAGGTGCACGCCGACGCCGAAATAGTCGTCGGCGCTCATCTTCGTGCAGGTGCCATGCTTCACCCACTCATGCCGTTCCAGGCCGGACTGCGTGCCGGGCATCGCCTTTGCGAGCGCCGCCTGCGTCTCCGCCGCAAGCGTGACCTCCGGCAGCTTGTTCCAGTCGCCGTCCTTGTCGGCGGCCTTCTGCTCGGCGCTCACGCCGCAATAATCCTGCCGCATCGGCCAAAGTCCGTGCAACGAAAAGTTCGTCGCGTCGGGGCGCTCGCCGGTCTGGCTCGCACACTCGGCTTTCTTCTGGTTCGTCTGACAAAAGGCCGGCTGCCAGCTCGCCGCCAGAATGAAGCGGGTGCGCCCGCCGGCCTCCTGCGCCACGCCGGCGCCGGCAACAACCATCGACACGGCAAACGTCAAGGTACGCAACTGCATGCTGCTCATTTCAACCCCCAAAAAAGAACAATACAGGAACAAATAAGCATCAAAATTAAAAGGCCGCAACCCTGAATCGCAACAAGGCCGCAAATTGTTATCAGATAGTCAAATGCCCATGTTGCAATTACCCGGCGATCTGGTCTGTTGTCGCCGGGAGGACCACATGTTTTCTGAAACGCAAAGGCTCGCCGTATCAGGGGCGTCGCTGGCCTATCACCATGCTGAGGCCATCACCCTTCCACGCGGTATCCTGCTGATATCCCATGGCTTGGCCGAACATTCGAAACGATACCGCGTCTTTGCCGAGACGATGGCGGCACGCGGTTATCATGTCTATGCCCATGATCATCGAGGCCACGGCGAGACGACGGCACCCGACGCGCCGATCGGCCGTTTTGCCCGGCGCGGTGGGGTCGAAAGGGTGATCGGCGACGTCATCGCTATGCGTAGCCATGCGGCCTCCCGTCGTCCCGGCCTGCCGGTGATCCTCTTTGGCCATTCGATGGGTGGCCTCATCGCCCTCAACGCTGCCGTCACAGCTCCGGCCGACTTCGACGCCGTCGCCGTCTGGAATTCGAATTTCGCCGTCGGCCTTGCCGGCCGCGCCGCCCAGGCAATCCTGCTTGCCGAGCGCATGCTGAAGGGCTCCGACGTGCCGAGCGGCCTGCTGCCGAAGCTTACCTTCGGCACCTGGGGCAAATCCATTGCCGGCCGCCGCACCGAGTTCGATTGGCTGTCGCGTCTTCCCGATGAAGTCGACAAGTACGTCAGCGATCCACTCTGCGGCTTCGACGCCTCGGTCTCTCTCTGGCTCGATCTCTTCGAGCTGACCTTCCGCGCGCCGCAGAAAATCCATCTCGACCGGCTGGCGCGGGATATGCCGATCCATTTGGTCGGCGGCGGAGAAGACCCGGCGACGGAACGTGGAAAAGCCGTGCTCTGGCTGTCAAACCATTTGAAAGGCAAAGGCTTCTCCCGTATCAGCACTGAGATATATCAGGACATGCGGCACGAAACATTGAATGAGATCGGCGCGCATGCGGCGATCGCAGCCTTCGCGGACTGGTGCGACAGGGCCGTCGCAAGATCCTGAGCGACCAATATCCTGAGTGACAGGGATTTCATCATGAACACCACCTCCGCCCGCCGCGTTTCGTCCGCTTCCGACGTGACGATGGGACTTGTGCTGATGTTCATCTCGGTGATGTTCTCGCCGCTCATCGATATTTTCGCCAAGCTTGCCATCGTCACCGTCCCCTCCGCGGAGATCACCGCCGGCCGCTTCGCCGTACAGGCGCTCTGCATGCTGCCGATTGTGATATGGCGGCGCAGCTTCGCCGAATTCTCCTGGCGCCAGAACCTGTTCCATGCCATCCGCGGCGCGATCATCACCGTCTCGATGATCTCCTTCGTCACCACGCTGAAATACATGGCGGTCGCCGACGCGATCGCGATCTTCTTCGTCGAGCCGATCATGCTGACGATCCTCGGCGGTATCTTCTTGAAGGAGACGATCGGCTGGCGGCGCTATAGCGCCTGCGGCGTCGGCTTCTTCGGGGCGATGCTGATCATCCAGCCGAGTTTCGAGGAGGTCGGCTACATCGCGCTTCTGCCTGTCGTCAGCGCGCTCTGCATCGCCATCTTCGTGCTGATGACTCGCGTCCTCTCGCACAGGGAAGACCCCTGGGCGATGCAGTTCCAAATGGGCATCTGGGGCCTGCTCTTCTGCACCATCCTGCTTTTCCTGGGCCAGGGAACCGGCTCCGATCTCTTCGATCCCGTCATGCCGGATGGCCGCGCCTGGTTCTATGTCGCCGGCGTCGGCGCCATGGCCGCGATATCGGGCATCCTCGGCGTCTATGCCTATCGCGCGGCACCGGCATCGACGCTGGCGCCGCTGCAATATTTCGAGATCGTCTCGGCGACGATCTTCGCCTGGCTGGTCTTCGGCGACTTTCCGGATGCCGTCAAATGGCTCGGCATTGCCATCATCGTGGCATCGGGCTTCTACATCCTCTGGCGAGAGCGCCGCTTTGCTTCAAAGCCCGTATCCGATACATCTGAGGTGACGCTGGCGCCGTAGATATTGCCGGGAGGAACATGACAGAGACCGTGACCAAAAAGCCGCCGCTTGCCGGCATCCGGGTGATCGAGCTTGCCCGCGTGCTCGCCGGCCCCTGGGCGGGACAGATGCTCGCCGATCTCGGCGCCGACGTCATCAAGGTCGAAAATCCCGACGCCGGCGACGATACACGCCAATGGGGCCCGCCCTTTGTCGAGGGCGCCGATGGCGAGAACCTCTCGGCCGCCTATTACCACGCCGCCAATCGCGGCAAGCGCTCTGTCACCGCCGACTTGAAGAGCGCCGAAGGCCAGGACCTCGTCCGCCGCCTCGTCTCCACCGCCGATGTGGTCATCGAGAATTTCAAAGTCGGCGGCCTCGTCAAGTACGGGCTCGATTATGACAGCATGCGCAAGATCAACCCGAGGCTCGTCTATTGCTCGATCACCGGCTTCGGGCAGAACGGCCCTTATGCCAGCCTCGCCGGCTACGATTACATCGTCCAGGGCATGTCCGGCTTCATGTCGATTACCGGGGAGCCGGGTGGCCAACCGATGAAGGCAGGTGTCGCCATCGCCGATATCTTCACCGGCATCTATGCCGTCGCGGCGATCGAAGCCGCTCTGATCCATGCCCTGAAGACCGGTGAAGGCCAGTTGGTCGACATGGCCCTGCTCGATGTGCAATCGGCCGTGCTCGCCAATCAGAACATGAATTACCTGGTCTCCGGCGAGGCGCCGACCCGCCTCGGCAATGCCCATCCCAATATCTCGCCCTATGAGGTCGTGCCGACGGCGGACGGGTATCTCATTCTCGCAGTTGGAAACGACGGCCAGTTCCGCCGCCTCTGCACCATCCTTGGCCTGGAGACCATCGCCAGCGACGAGCGTTTCGCCACCAACAAGGCCCGCGTCGGCAATCGCGGCGAAGTGCGCCGCCTCGTCTCCACCGAGACGCTGAAATGGCAGAAGGCGGATCTGCTGAAGGCCTGTGAAGAGAACGCGGTTCCATCAGGCGCAATCAACACGATCGAGGAAATGTTCGCCCATCCGCAGGTACAGGCTCGCGGCCTGCGCATCGACCTTGCGGATGCCGCCGGCACCGTGATCCCCGGTGTCAGGACGCCTGTGGTGCTGTCGGAGACGCCGCTGCGTTATATCAGGCCGAGCCCGCGTCTCGGCGAACACCAGGCAGAAATTCTGACGGAACTCGCCGAGCGCGAGAGGAAGGCATCGTCATGAAGAAGGCATTGTCATGAAGAAGACGGGCGGGGAACTGATCGTCGAGGCGCTGAAGGCGAACGGCGTCAAGCGTCTCTCCTGCGTGCCCGGCGAGAGCTTCCTCGCCGTGCTCGACGCGTTGCGCGACAGCGATATCGACGTCCTCGTCTGCCGCCAGGAGGGCGGAGCGGCGATGATGGCGGATTGCTGGGGTAGGCTGACCGGCGAACCTGGTATTTGCATGGTGACCCGTGGCCCCGGCGCCACCAACGCCTCCGCCGGCCTGCATATCGCCAAGCAGGACTCTATCCCGATGATCCTGTTCATCGGCCAGGTGCAGCGCGAAGCGCGTGAGCGCGAGGCCTTCCAGGAGGTCGAGTTCCGCCGCGCCTTCACCGAATTCGCCAAATGGGTGGGCGAGATCGACGATGCCGCCCGCATTCCCGAGTTCGTCACCCGCGCCTTTGCGGTCGCAACCTCCGGCCGGCCCGGCCCTGTCGTGCTGACGCTGCCGGAGGACATGCTGCGCGATGAGGTCGAGGCACCCCGCGCCAGGCACTATGCCAGCGTCGAGGCCCATCCCGGCCGCCGCCAGATCGACGATTTCTATCTCCGCTTGCTGAAGGCCGAGCGGCCGATGGTGATCCTTGGCGGCACGCGCTGGGACGCCGATGCCGTCGCCGATTTTCAAAGTTTCGCCGAGCGTTTCCAACTGCCCGTCGGCTGCTCCTTCCGTCGGCAGATGCTGTTCGATCATCTCCATCCCTGCTACGCCGGCGATGTCGGCATCGGCATCAATCCGGCGCTGGCAAAGGAGATCAAGGAGAGCGACCTGCTGATCCTGCTCGGCAGCCGCATGTCGGAAATGCCGTCCTCGTCCTATACGCTGATCGATATCCCCTACCCCCAGCAATCGCTGGTGCATATCTATCCCGACGCTTCCGAGCTTGGCCGCATCTATCGTCCGGATCTTGCCATCTGCGCCGCACCTGCCGATTTCGTCGCCGCACTCGCCGATCTGGAAGCGCCGGCCGAACCACACTGGACCGAGCGCACCGCGCGCCTGCACCAGGCCTATCTCGCCTGGTCGAAGCCGCCCTTGAGCGGACCGGGCGCCGTCCATATGGGGCCGATCATGGAATGGCTGGAGGCCAATACCGGGCAGGACGCGATCTTCACCAATGGCGCGGGCAACTACGCCACCTGGGTGCACCGCTTCCATCGTTTTCGCCGCTTCAACACCCAAGCCGCCCCCACCTCCGGCTCGATGGGTTACGGCCTGCCGGCCGCCGTCGCCGCCAAGCGGCTCTTTCCCGAGCGCGAGGTCATCTGCTTTGCCGGCGACGGCTGCTTCCTGATGCACGGCCAGGAATTCGCCACCGCCATCCGCTACGGCCTGCCGATCATCGCAGTCGTCGTCAACAATGGCATCTACGGCACGATCCGCATGCATCAGGAGCGCGAGTATCCCGGCCGCGTCAGCAGCACCGATCTGACCAATCCCGACTTCGCAGCCCTTGCCCGCGCCTATGGCGGCCACGGCGAGACAGTGGAAAAGACCGAGGATTTCGCCCTGGCGTTCGAGCGAGCGCGCGAAAGCGGCAAGCCGGCGATTATCGAAATCAAGCTCGATCCCGAAGCAATCACGCCCGCACGGACACTGACGCAAATCCGCGAGAAATCCTGATTGAAATGCAGCATTTGAGGCAGCGTGAACCTCAGCGGGCGAGTTCGCGCCTCAGCATTCTGCCCAGCTGATCGCAGCTTGCTTTGGTATATTGTTTGGTTGGCTGCCGCGTGACACCCCGGCGAGCAGTACTAAAGGCCCGTTCTGTGGCAGATTCCGGGTCTTTGAGTTCCTTTCGGGCAAACTCCAGAAAAAGAGCTTTCGCGTCACTGACGACCTGTGGACGCTTATAATGGATGTCGCAAGTCAATGCGATGACCATGCTCACTGAGGCCACGCCAAGCCCCTGACCTTTGGGGATTGGCGGAAGTTCTTCCGCGGAAGCCACGGAAGCCGCAAGGCTACCGGCAAAACAAAACATCAGCAGGCGCCTCGTCGACATCCGTGTCCCCAAATCAGATCGCAGCCGTGATGATAAACTCGACCTTGTATTTCGGCGCAGCGAGCTTGGCTTCGCTGGTGGCGCGGGCCGGCGGATTGGCCGGATCGATCCAGCCTTCCCAGACGGCATTCATCTCGGCGAAATCGGCGATGTCCGCGAGGTAAATGATCGTCTGCAGGATCTTCGACTTGCTGCTGCCCGACGCAGCCAGCAGGCGGTCGACTTCGGCAAGCGAGGACTTGCACTGATCGGTGACGCTTTCGCCCTCGCCGACCTGGCCTGCGAGATAGACTGTATTGCCGTGAATGACGGCGCCGCTCATGCGCGAGCCGACGTCGATACGCTTGATGCTCATCATAGTCTCCTGAGTGAATGGAAGGTGGCGGCGCTGAGGTTCAACGCCGGAAAATCGGCGCCCGGAACGGGACTCAATTACGGATATGGTGGGTCTTCTGGTAAATCGCCGTCGAGCGTGCGCCGGAACGGCAATAGCCGAGCATCGGCCGCGGGAATTCGTCGAGCGCGTCGACCATGCCCTGCACGGCTTCCTCGGTCACGCCCATCGGCCCGACAGGCACGTGGGCGATATTAAGGCCGAGTTCCTTGGCGCGCGCCTCGATAACGGAGAACGACGTCTGGTCGGGACTTTCGTGGTCGGGGCGGTGGCAGACGATCGATTTGAACCCCAGCGTCTTGATTTCGTCGAGCTCCTCAAGCGTGATCTGGCCCGAAACCGAATATTCATCGTCGATCTGGCGAATATCCATCGTCTTGTCTCCTCAAAAATCGTGGGCTGAAGGTCTACGACGGAGGTCTGCCAGCGTCAACAACACTTCGCTCACAGGAAGGCAAAGGTCAGCGCATAGCTGCGGCTCTCGCCGGGCGCCAGCATGTTGAACTCACCGGCGGCCTCGAGCTCGTCGCGCGATATCCAGCGATGTGAAACCGGCTCGATGCCGATGATATGGGCTGGCGCCTTCTGGTTCCGCCAGACCTGCAGATGCGGTAGCGTGTCGGTACGGAAGCGCACCCGCAGCGTCCTGCCGCCGATTGCGGCGATCGGTCCGAGGCGGACCTCCGCGAACCCCTCCTCCGTCGCCGGCGCCGCGACGCAGAAGATGCCGCTCAGTTCCTCGCCGAACGCCCAGGGAAAACCGCCATTTTCCAGCATCCGGCCTTCGAGCCGCGTGCCCTCGTCCAGCCATTTGCCGCCGGTGTTCATGTGGTACATCAGGAAGGTCGGCACCGTCTGATCGCTGGTATTGACGACCCGATCCTCAAGCCGCACCTCGCCAGTCGCCCCATCGATCCGCCACAGCCGCTCGATGCGCTGCGGCAGTCCCTCGACAGTGGTGATGTCGATATCGGCGCGGCATTCGGCATTGCCATTCTCGAACTTTGTCCACAGCACCTTTGCCGCGTGGCCGGAGGCCGATCCGTGCAGCGGATAGACCTTGCCGTCATCCCGGCCGGGGATCGGCTGACGGTGGCGGATATGGTCTGGCCCGCAGGTGAAGAGGAAGCCCTCGAGCGAGTGATCGATTCGTGGATCGCCGTCATCGGGAATGGCGCGCTTCGGCGCGATGTCGACGCCGTCGACGATGCATCCGCCGATATCCAGCACAGATGTTTCGTCCAGCATCAGGCGCGGCCCGCTTGCGGCGGCAAATTCGATCATCACGGTCTCCTTGGGGAATTGTCGGCCCCTTTAGAGCGCTAAGCGTCTTTTCGGACGCACAAAGGACGCTCTAACACTTTGAATCAACGCATCATGCTTTGCGAAAAACGGAATCGATTTTCGCAAAACATGATGCGCCAGCGTTAGGTTTCATGCCGCCATTCGTCAATCGGCGTCGCCTGCATCTTCCGTTTTTGCAGCAACCGTTGAATTTGCGGAACTGACACAAGGACGCAAACGTTTATGAGCAAAAGAAAATCTTAGTGATTTTCATATTTTGTTCAGCACGCTTTCATAAATTCCACACTAGCGTCAAAATTCGCAGGTGTGTGTCTGCCAGTCACTGTTCGAGGTATGAGACGTGAATCGCTTTTTGAAGTCGGCATTTTGCCTCGCAGCCGTCCTGGCTGCTCTTGCGGCTACAGCGCCGGAGGCAGGCGCGCAGCAGTTCCGCGATCGCCGCCAGAGCGATATCGTGCTTGTGACGCCGAGCGGCGAAATCCTCGACTATGTTCCAGCTGGCTATATCTACGCCCGCGACCGTAGCGGCAATCGCGTGTTGGTCGACGACTATGGCAACGTCGTCGCCACCGAGATGCGCGCGCGGGGCTACTATCCGCCGCGGCCGGGCCCGCGTGAGGTCTATAACGACCAGTATGGCAACGACCCCTATTATTCCGACAACAACCCCGATGGCGATACGCGTTATTCCGAGCGCGGTGCCGTCACCGGCGGCATACCGCGCGATGCGGCGATCGAACGCCGGCCGCTCGGCGACCAGCCCTATCCCGATGACAACAGCATCGGCAATCCGCAACCCGGCGACGACTATGCCTCGATCGACCCCGACCAGCAGATCCCGCCCGCCGACCAGCCGAAGGCAGCACCCGATGAGCCCGTCATCACGCTGAAGAACAAGTCGAAGCCCGAGATCGTCGCATTACAGGTCTTCCTCGATCGCGCCGGCATCTCTCCGGGCGTCATCGACGGCCATATGGGCTCGAACGTCACCAAGGGCATCTACGCCTATGACCAGATGACAGGCTCCAAGCTCGATCCGAACGACACCGACGCCATTCTGGAAGAACTGCGCATGACCGGCGGCCTGCCTGTGGTCAGCTACACGATCACGCCCGCCGATGCGGCCGGCCCCTTCGTCGCCGAGATTCCGGAAGACTATTCGCATAAGGCGTTGCTGCCGTCGCTGGCATACACCTCGACCACCGAGATGCTCGCCGAGCGTTTCCACATGGATGAGGCTTTCCTCAAGGAGATGAACCCCGGCGCCGATTTCACCGTTGCCGGCACCGTCATCAAGGTCGTCAATCCAGGCGAGCCGAAGAGCGGCGCGGTTGCGCGCATCATCGCCGACAAGGGCCGTAAGCAGGTCTTCGCTTATGACGGCGCCGGCAATCTGCTTGCCGCCTATCCGGCATCGATCGGCTCCACCGACACCCCCTCGCCGTCAGGCACGGTCACCGTCGAGCGCGTCGCCCTCAATCCCGGCTACACCTACAATCCGAAGATCAATTTCCAGCAGGGCGCCAACGACAAGATCCTCAACATTCCGCCCGGCCCGAACGGCCCCGTCGGCACCGTCTGGATGGCGCTCTCCAAGCCGACCTACGGCATTCATGGCACGCCCGAGCCCTCGAAGATCGGCCGCACCCAGAGCCACGGCTGCATCCGCCTGACCAACTGGGATGCCACCGAGCTTGCCAAGATGGTGAAGCCGGGAGTGACGGTCGAATTCGTCGACTGAAATCATTCTGACGACAACAACGATAAGGCCGCCGGATCGCTCCGGCGGCCTTGTCGTTTCAGGTGGGGGCTATATTCAAGCGGCCGAGCGGACCATCGGGCTCGTCACGCGGGCGGATACCGTCAGCCTCACCGGCAGCTTGCGCATCATTTCCTCGGCAAAACAGGTAGCGTTCTCACGGGCCTTGTCGAGGTTGCTGACGCGCGTCGGATCGATCGTGTGCAGCGTGCCGCCACAGTCGAAGATGTCGCGGAAGGCGGAGCGTTCGATGATCGCCGTATCGAGCACCGGCACATGCCGCTCGCTGAGCAGTGACTTTACGACTTGCAGCGCCCGCGTCGTCACCATCGAATTGACGCGGGTGAGCACCACCGAATGGCCGATCTTGATGCCGGCCTTCTCATCCAGATACTGCAGCAGTTCGAGCACCTGCGCACCGCCGCGCGCATCCATCGCACAGCCTTGGATCGGGATCAGCACGTGGTCGGAAAGGCCAACGGCAGTGGCAAGCAGCGGATTGCGCGCACCCGGCAGGTCGACGATGAAATAGTCGGTATTGTGCTTGTTCTCGCTGATATGCACCGGCAGCGACGCAGTTGTGACGAAATCGATCACCGAAAGATTGGGTACATGACCTGATATTTCGTGCCAGCGCGAAATCCAGTGTTGCGGATCGGCATCGAGAATGGTGACGCGATAACCTTTGCGGGCAAGCTCGGTCGCGAGCAGCAGAACAGCGGTCGTCTTGCCGGCGCCGCCCTTGGTATTTGCGAATGTGATGACAGGCATGTTCGGTCCTCGGAAGGAATGGTGCGAGCCGGAATCGCTCTTTTACGCACCGTCGGAGCATCGTGCGGTTAATTCATTCTTTCTAATCATGGTTAACAAATTCGAAAGACGCGCGGCGAAATTGCAGCCGGTATTTTTCACATCCCTAAAAATAGGGATGCCGCCGGAACGAAAAAGGCCTGGGAAACCGCGGTTTTCCAGGCCAGTCTGTTGGTCCGCTCTTATGTCGTCAGAAGCAATCTTTGAATAGTGCCTTGGTATTTTCAAGCGTCAGCGCAACCGGGTTGCCGCCGGCGCTCGGATCTTCGATCGCCATGGCCGACAATTCGTCGATGCGGTCGGCAGCGATTCCCATCGCCGACAGCGTCTCCGGCACGCCGAGTTCGGAGCGGAGCTTCAGCACATAGTCGTAGAACCCGTCGAAACCACCCGAAATGCCGAGATAGGCGGCGGCGCGGCCGATCTTCTCCTCGATCGCCTTGCGGTTGAAGCGCAGCACCGCCGGCATCACCACCGCGTTGGTCATGCCGTGATGGGTGTTGTAGACGGCGCCGATCGGGTGCGACAGCGCGTGAATGGCGCCGAGCCCCTTCTGGAAGGCGACCGCGCCCATGGCGGCAGCGGCCATCATGTTGGCGCGAGCCTCCAGATCCGTGCCTTCCCTATAGGCGCGCGGCAGGAATTCCTTGACGAGCCGCATGCCTTCGAGCGCGATGCCGGCTGACATCGGGTGATAGAAGGGCGAGGAATAGGCCTCCAGGCAATGGGCGAAGGCATCCATGCCGGTGCCGGCCGTGATGATCTTCGGCATGCCGACCGTCAGTTCCGGATCTGAAATGACGACGCCAGGCAGGAACTTCGGATGGAAGATGATCTTCTTCACATGCGTTTCGGAATTGGTGATGACGCTGGCGCGCCCGACTTCCGAACCGGTGCCTGCCGTTGTCGGCACAGCGACGATCGGGGCGATGCCGTCCAGGCTTGCACGCGTCCACCAGTCGCCGATATCTTCGAAGTCCCAGACCGGCCGCGTCTGGCCGGCCATGAAGGCGACGCACTTGCCGAGATCGAGGCCAGAGCCGCCGCCGAAGGCGACGACGCCGTCATGGCCGCCATCCTTGAAAGCCCTGACGCCAGCTTCGAGGTTCTTCTCGTTCGGGTTCGGATCGACATCGGCAAAGATCGCCCGGCCGAGACCGGCATCTTCGAGGATATCGAGCGCAGTCTTGGTGATCGCCATCGAGGCAAGGCCACGGTCGGTGACGAGCAGCGGCTTCTTGATGCCGAGGCTCTTGCAGGCGTCAGCCAGTTCCGCGATGCGGCCTCGGCCGAGCTTGACCGATGTCGGATAGCTCCAGTTTGCGGTGATGTTGCTGCTCATGCTGTGACTTTCTTCAGATGGAAGGATTTCGGGCGCGTCAGATTGTGGAAGCCGATGATCGACAGCGAGCCGCCGCGGCCGGTCTCCTTGACGCCGGTCCAGCAAAGCGCCGGATCGAGATAGTCTGCGCGGTTCATGAAAACGGTGCCGGTTTCGATCTCGCGGCCGAGCCGCCCTGCCCGCTCGGCATCCCTGGTCCAGAGCGAGGCCGTCAGCCCGTACTGGCTGTCGTTCATCAAAGCGAGTGCCTCCTCGTCGCTCTTCACTTTCATGATGCCGACTGCCGGACCGAAAGTCTCCTCGCGCATGAAGGCCATCGAGTGGTCGACATCGACGAGAATCTGCGGTGCGAGATAAGCGCCGCCGTCATCCTGGGGGAAAAGCTTGGGATCGACAAGCGCTTTGGCGCCCTTGGAAACCGCATCGGCGATCTGCTCGCGCACCACCTTGGCGAAGCGCTTATGTGCCATCGGCCCGAGCGAGGTTTCCGGATCGAGCGGATTGCCGAGCTTGTAGTTCGATACCCAGGCAACCGATTTCTCGACGAAGGCGTCGTAGAGCGATTCATGCACATAGATGCGCTCGATGCCGCAGCAGCACTGGCCGGAATTGTAGGTCGCGCCATCCATCAGCGTGTCGACGGCCGCCTCGAGATCGGCGTCCTCCATGACATATCCCGGATCCTTGCCGCCGAGTTCGAGGCCGAGGCCGGTGAAGGTGCCGGCAGCCGCCCGTTCCATCGACCGCCCGCCTTCGACCGATCCGGTGAAGTTGACGAAATTGAAGCTGCCGGCGGCAATCAGCGCTGACGTCGTTTCATGATCGAGAAAGACGTTCTGGAACACATCCTCGGGAACGCCGGCCTCGATGAAAGCCTGCACCAGCCTCTCGCCGACCAGCAGCGTCTGCGAGGCATGCTTCAGCACGACGGTGTTGCCGGCCATCAGCGCCGGCGCAATCGTGTTGATCGCCGTCATATAGGGATAGTTCCATGGTGCTACGACGAAGACGACGCCATGCGCCTCGCGCTCGATGCGCCGCTCGAAACGATCGCTCTCCTCGACGACAACAGGCGCCATCGCATCCGCCGCGATCGAGGCGACATAGTTGGAACGCTCGTTGAAACCCTTGTATTCGCCGCCGTACTTGATCGGCCGGCCCATCTGCCAGGCAAGCTCCGGCACGACGACATCGGACATCTCGTTCAGCCGCGCAGCACCCTTCAACACCAGTTGCACACGCTCTTCGAGCGGCCGCTTCGCCCAGCCCTTCTGCGCCTTGCGCGCACGCGCCACGACGTCCTTAGCGGCGTCGAGCGAAAGGGCTGCGCGCTCGGCATAGACCGACCCGTCAACCGGTGAAATGCATTGGATCATTGCCATGATCTGTTCCTGTCCTCGTATTCTTCAAAATTTGAGTGAGGCCGTGGCCCCTCATCCGCCTGCCGACACCTTCTCCCCGTAAACGGGGCGAAGGGGATATGCCGCACCGGCTTTCCCCAACATCGACGCTGCGTTTGGCACGTCCCCTCTCCCCGTTTTTACGGGGGTCCGTAGGACGGGTCGAGACCAGTGGCTCGACCCCGGCAAGGTTAGGGTCAGGGCCAAGCAAATCGCAAATACCTATTAAGCTCTTTCGAAACCGCGCGCCACTTCCCAATCGGTGATGCGGCGGTCGTATTCTTCCTGCTCCCATTCGCCGGCGCGCGTATAGTGGTCGATCACGTCGTCGCCGAAGGCCTTGCGCAGCATCGCCGATTCCGTCATCGCCGCCGTGGCCGCGCGCAGCGTGCGCGGGATCTCGCGAACGCCCTTGCCGCCATAGGCGTCGCCGACAAAGGGCGCTTCGAGTTCGAGCTTGTTCTCGATGCCGTCAATGCCGGCGGCAAGCAGCGCGGCGAAGGCGAGATAGGGATTGAGATCGGAGCCGCCGACGCGGCACTCGATACGGATACCCTTGGTCTCTTCGCCGCACAGGCGATAGCCGGCGGTGCGGTTGTCCTTGCTCCAGATCGCCTTGGTCGGCGCAAACGTGCCGGCCATGAAGCGCTTGTAGGAGTTGATGTAGGGCGCCAGGAAATAGGTGATCTCGCTCGCATGGGCGAGAAGCCCGGCAACGTAATTATGCATCAGCGGCGACATGCCGTATTTGCCGGTATGGTCGAAGAACAGCGGCTTTTCCTCCAGGCTCCAAAGCGACTGGTGGATATGCGAGGAACTGCCGGCAGCATTGTAATTCCACTTGGCCAGGAAGGTGATGGCCTTGCCCTTCGACCAAGCAATCTCCTTGCAGCCGTTCTTGATGATCGCGTGCCGGTCGGCCATGGCGAGCGCATCGGCGTAGCGCACGTTGATCTCCTCCTGGCCGGCCGAAGCCTCGCCCTTGGAGTTCTCGACCGGGATGCCGGCGCCCTGCAGCCCGGTGCGGATCGCCCGCATCACCTCTTCTTCCTTGGTGGTCTGGAAGATGTGGTAGTCCTCATTGTAGGCGCTGACGAGCTTGAGGTTGCGGTAGCCGGAAGCCTGCGCCGCCTCGTAGGTCTGGTCGAACAGGAAGAATTCGAGCTCGGAGGCCATGTAGGCCTTCATGCCCATATCCTCGAGCCGCTTCACCTGCTTCTTCAGGATCGCGCGCGGCGAGTGGGCGACCTCCTCGTGCGTATGATGATCGAGCATATCGCAGAGCACCAGCGCAGTGCCTTCGAGCCAGGGAATACGACGCAGCGTCGCAAGATCCGGCTTCATCGTATAGTCGCCGTAGCCCTTCTCCCAGCTCGTCGCCTTGTAGCCGGAGACGGTCTCCATCTCCATGTCGGTGGCGATCAGGTAGTTGCAGCTGTGCGTTTCCTTCCAGGCGCTCTCGACGAAATATTCCGCCTGAAAACGCTTGCCCATCAGCCGGCCCTGCATATCCACCTGGCAGGCCAGAACCGTGTCGATGCGCCCTTCGGCAACATCCTTCCTGAGATCGTCGATTGTGTAGCTGCTGCTCATGATTGTTCCGCCTGAATTGGGATTGAGAAAATCGGGGCAACGAAATCGCATGCGCTCGGCCGGACTTTGCGGCCCGATGCCTTTTCGTTGAACCGGTGATGGGGCCGCAGGATGCGGCCCCGCCATTTGAGAGGGAAGCCTCGATGCTTAGTTTTCGCCGCTTTCGCCGACGGCTGCTTCGGCGGCCGCGATCTCGGCCTGACGCTTTGCCACTTCCGCACCGATCGGCGGCCCTTTGAAGCGGCGGCTTTCGAAGCCGAACCAGACGATCGCCGTCAGCACCAGGAAACCGACGGTGATGTAGAGCGCCCATTCGTTCGGCGGCTGAATGCCGAGGATGAAGATCAGGATCATCGCGATGACGGTCAGCACGGCAAAGAGCTTGAAGACGCCTTCGCCGAGGTTCCACGGCCCCATCTTGTCCCACTTCGACGTGCCCCAGGCGAACAAGCCGAGCGTGATCGGGATCGCGAAGGAGAAGAACAGGAAGATGACTGTGCACGAGACGACGATCGTATAGACCGGCGTGTCACCAATCGTAGCGAGCGAGGAGCCCCAGACGAACAGAACCGAGAGGATCGAGCCGGTCCAGATCGCAGCCACCGGCGTGCGGTACTTTGGGCTGACTTTCGACAGGACCTTCGACGCCGGCAGACCGCCGTCACGCGAGAAGGCGAAGATCATGCGCGAGACCGAGGTAACGGTCGCAAGGCCACACAGCCACTGGCTGACGAGGATGGCAAGATAGAGAATGTCCTTGACGATCGGGTTGACCTGGCTGTCCATCGCCCAGAAGAACACGTTCCAGCCCTGCTTTGCCGCATCATCCATATTCGGCAGCATGAGCACGAAGGCGCACAGCATGATATAGCCGAAAAGCGCCGACCAGAGCACCGAGGCAACCATGCCACGCGGCACCGATTCGGCAGCTTTGACCGTCTCTTCCGACGTATGCGCCGAGGCATCATAGCCGGTAATGGTGTAGATCGGCAGCAGCAGGCCGAGAAGGAAGACCCAGGCGCCCGAGGTGGAAGGCCAGACGTTGCCGCCGACTTCGCCGGAATAGTTGGCGAAAGTGAAGAGACGGCCGATCTCATAGGAGGGCGCTGCGATGAGGCAGACGGCCGACAGCGCGATAGCGGTCGCGAAGATGAGATAACCCGAGAAATCGGTCAGCTTCGCGGTCAGTCCGATGCCCATGTGGTTCACGAGCGCCTGCGCGCCGGTGATGACCACGAGGAAGATGATGCGCACCGTCGTCGTGTCGGTCAGCCCGAGATAGCTGGTGCCGAACGAACCCATGAAGAAATAATAGGTGCCGACATTGATGGCGCCCAACACGGTGACGAGACCGAGCAAGTTGAACCAGGCGGTCACCCAGCCGGTGAAGCGGTTTCCGAGGATCGAGCTCCAGTGATAGAGGCCGCCGGCCGTAGGATAGGCCGAGCTGATCTGCGCCATGCCGATGGCGAAGACGAGCGAGATGAAGCAGCCGACTGGCCAGCCGATGCCGATGGCGGCGCCGCCGGCACCCGAGGTCGCCTGCGCCAGCGAATTTATGCCGCCGGAGAGAATGCAGATGATGGAAAATGAGACGGCAAAGTTCGAAAACGAGCTCATGCGTCGTTCGAGTTCTTGGGCATAACCCATGGAATGCAGGATGTGCACATCCTGCTTCTTGTCCAGTTCGGTATAATCCGACATGACTTCCCCCTGTTCACGATCGGCCGCGGAATTGCGGGCCGATTCAGTGCCAATTGTCCGCGGCATTTGCGCCATGCGGACGTCCGCAGTTAAACTGCTCCCTCGGGTCTTCTTTTTATGTCAGGCGTCCAGACTTTGCTGGAGCAGCCCTTTCAGATAGTCGGCCATGACCCCTTGGCCGATATCGTCTGCGATGAGGTCATTGCGGACCTCGATCATCACATTGCGCAAGCCGTTCGACAGCCCGTGCAGGATCAGCGTGTGGGTCACGCCGTCCTCGGGCCCGTAAGGCTCGTTGCGTTCCACCCTGTAAAGCGGCGCCTCGGCCGCAGCCGCCAGCATAAGGTCGGCGAGCCGGCTGTCCTCATCGTGCAATATGCCGAGTTCGACGGCGCGTTCGCGGCCGTGATAGACCGGCGTAAAGCTGTGCATCGTCACGATGATGCTGTCCTGTGCCCTCGCCCGGCGATCGCGGATCAGCCCGCGAATGGCGTCGTGGAAAGGCACGTAGAGCGAGTCGGTGCGCGCAAGTCGTTCTTCGGGGCTCAAATCCTTGTTGCCGGGAATGGCGTAGATCTCGCTGGTCTCCGGCATTGCGCCGGGTGAACTGGGCGGTCGGTTGCAGTCGTAGATAAGCCGCGAGAACCTCTGGTAAACGAGCGTCGCGTCGAGCGCTTCCGATATGCTGCGGGCGACCGCAAGCGCGCCTGGATCCCAGGCAATGTGACTGGAGAGCGCTTCGCTGGGCAGGCCGAGATCGCCGAAAACGACTGGAAGCGCATTCGAAGCGTGCTCGCAGATGAGAAGCACCGGGCTCCGGCCGTGGATACGTTCGATCCCGACGCAGTCACCGTCCGCTTCACTGAGGATTTTCGGCCGGGCCAGCACCAAAGGCGCCACTCCTATCCCTTAACAAATTCTTGATGAAGAAAAGAATTCTTCAGGTTTCGGCCGGTGTCAAGCATCCACTGAAAATTTCTTTTCATGACAGTGGTTGACATGGATTATGACAGCGTTGTTAACTTTGAGTGGGAAAGTGGCGCCAGACCATCCCGGGGAGCATAGTTACGTGACAGTTGCGTCGAAGACGGTTTCGGACGTCATACACTCGCATTTGGGGGTGTTGACGCGCGCCGAGAAGCAGTTGGCCGAAAGCCTTCTCGACAATTATCCGGTTTCCGGCCTCGGCAGCATCACCACGATTGCCGAGAATGCCGGCGTCTCGACGCCGACCGTCGTGCGCATGGTGCAGAAGCTCGGCTTCAAGGGCTATCCGGACTTTCAGGCGCATCTGCATCAGGAAGTCGAGGCGACGATCTCGAACCCGATCGCCAAGCACGACCGCTGGGCGCAAAATGCGCCGGGCACCCACATTCTCAACCGTTTCGCCGATGCCATCATGGGCAATCTGCGCCTGACTCTGACCGATCTCGATACCGCGACTTTCGACAGCGTCGCCGCGCTGCTTTCCGACCGCAAGCGCGGCCTTTATTTCGTTGGTGGCCGCATCACCGGCGCGCTTGCCGAGTATTTCTTCACCCATATGCAGGTGATCCGGCCGGCAACGACGCTGCTATCGTCGAATTCCAGCAGCTGGCCGCAATATGTCCTCAACATGAATGCCGGCGACATCCTGATCATCTTCGACATCCGACGCTACGAGCAGGAGATGGTGAGCCTTGTAACCGCCGCCCGCAAACGCGGCGCCGAAATCATCGTCTTCACCGACCAGTGGGGCTCGCCGGCCGCCAAGCTCGCCAGGCATGCCTTCCGCGTCCGGATCGAGGCGCCGTCGGCCTGGGATTCCTCCGTGGTCACCCTGTACATCGTCGAAGCGCTGATCGAGGCCGTTCAGAATTCGACCTGGGAGGAGACGAAGGAGCGCATGAAGACACTGGAAGGCCTGTTCGAGCAGACCAGGCTTTTCCGCAAACCGGGTTAGGAGGACAAGACTAAAACAAAAGAAAAACAATGACGGATTTTTCGCGGAAACAGACGGCGTTGTCGCAAATAAAACATTTGCCACAACCACCGCTATTCACAGCAGAATTAACGTCATCCAACTGTCACACAAGCTTCATGTAATCTCATTAACAGCATCGCCAGACACTGAAAACCCGAAGGAGAACAACAGTGATCTCTAACATTTCTCGACTACTGTCGCTTTCTACTGCGATGATCGTGGCTTCGACCGCGATTGCCGCTGCCGAGCCGAGCGCTGAACTTATCGCCGCCGCCAAGAAGGAGGGCACCCTGACGACGATCGCTCTTCCGCACGACTGGTGCGGCTACGGCGAGGTCATTGCCGGCTTCAAGGCCAAGTATGGCCTCGAGGTCAACGAGCTCAACCCAGATGCGGGTTCGGGCGACGAAGTCGAAGCCATCAAGGCCAACAAGGGCAACACCGGCCCGCAGGCTCCTGACGTCATCGACGTCGGGCTCTCTTTCGGCCCGTCCGCAAAGAAAGACGGCCTGATCCAGCCTTACAAGGTCTCCACCTGGGACTCCATCCCGGATACCGCCAAGGATGCCGAAGGCTACTGGTACGGCGATTATTACGGCGTTCTCTCGTTCCTCGTGAACAAGGATCTCGTCAAGGAATCGCCGGCCGATTGGGCCGATCTGAAGAAGAGCGACTACGCAAACAGCGTCGCCCTCGCGGGCGATCCGCGCGCCGCCAACCAGGCTGTCCAGGGCGTCTATGCCGCTGGTCTTTCCGCATCCGGCGGTGACGCGGCCAAGGCAGGCGAAGAAGGCCTGAAGTTCTTCGCCGAATTGAACAAGAGCGGTAATTTCGTGCCGGTCGTCGGCAAGGCAGCTCCGTTCGCCCAGGGCTCCACGCCGATCATCGTTGCCTGGGATTACAACGCCCTCTCCTGGGGCGAAAGCCTGAAGGGCAATCCTCCGTTCGAGGTCGTCGTTCCGAAGACAGGCGTCGTTGCCGGCGTCTACGTCCAGGCGATTTCCGCCTTCGCTCCGCACCCGAACGCTGCGAAGCTCTGGATGGAATACCTCTATTCCGACGAAGGTCAGCTCGGCTGGCTGAAGGGCTATTGCCACCCGATCCGCTTCAACGATCTTGCCAAGAACAACAAGATCCCGAAGGAACTGCTCGATAAGCTGCCGCCGGCTGCATCCTATGAAAAGGCTGTCTTCCCGACGCTCGAAGAACAGTCTGCTGGCAAGGAAGCCATCACCAAGAACTGGGATTCCGTCGTCGGCGCCGCCGTCAAGTAATCTCTGATCCGGCCTCCCCGCCGCAAGGCGGGGAGGTTTTCTCACTCCGACGCCCCAGGATGAGCTTTTCCATGAGCACCGTTTCAACGCCTATGGTGCGCAGTGCCCCCTTGATCAACAGAGATCGCGTGATCGACTGGCTGGGCATTGCACCATTCATCATATTCTCCCTGCTGTTCCTGATCATCCCCACGCTTTATCTCGTGGCGGGCGCATTCCTGACGCCCGAGGGCGATTTGACGCTGAAGAATATCGGTGATCTCTTTACCCCATCCATCATGAGCGCCTACTCGATCAGTATCCGTGTGTCGGTGGCGTCGGCTCTGGGCGGTGCGCTGATCGGCTTCTTCCTCGCCTGGGCCGTCGTGCTCGGCGGCCTGCCCGCCTCCGTGCGCTCGACGCTGCTGACCTTCTCCGGCGTCGCCTCGAATTTTGCCGGCGTGCCGCTCGCCTTCGCCTTTCTCGCAACGCTCGGCCGCACCGGGCTTGTGACGATTTTCCTGCGTGAATGGTTCGGTTTCAATCTCTACGGCACCGGCTTTAATCTCCTGTCCTTCTTCGGCCTCACCATCACCTACATGTATTTCCAGATCCCGCTGATGGTGCTGATTCTGACGCCGGCCCTCGACGGTATGAAGAAGGAATGGCGCGAAGCCTCGCAGATTCTTGGCGCCACCAACCGCCAGTACTGGACGATGGTCGCGCTGCCGATCCTTTGGCCGAGCCTGCTCGGCACGACGCTGCTGCTCTTCGCCAACGCTTTCGGCGCCATTGCCACCGCTTTCGCGCTGACCGGCAGCTCGCTGAACATCGTGCCGATCCTGCTCTATGCGCAGATCCGCGGCGACGTTCTGCACAATGCCAACCTCGGTTACGCCATCGCGCTCGGCATGATCGTCATCACCGGCGTCTCCAACGTCCTTTACCTCATGCTGCGCATGCGCGCAGAACGGTGGCAGAAATGAAAGCTCAGCGTCTCGGAGCCTGGATCGCCGTCATTCTAGGTGCATCCTATTTCGTCATCCCGTTGATCGGCACAATCGAGTTTTCATTGCGCATGCGCCGCGGCGAATACAGCCTCGATGCTTATGAGTCGGTATTCTCCGACATTCAGTTCCGGGAGACCTTCGGCTATTCGATGCTGATGGCGTTGCTCACCATCGTCTTCGGCATGCTGCTCGTCGTGCCGACGGCCTATTGGGTGCGGCTGCGGCTGCCGCAGATGCGTCCGGTCGTCGAATTCATCACGTTGCTGCCGCTTGTCATTCCGGCGATCGTCATCGTCTTCGGATACCTCAGGATGTATAATTCTTCGTCCTACCTGCCGCTGACGGGTTCGACGACCGGCACCAACATCCTGCTGGTCTTCTCCTATATCACCCTGTCCCTGCCTTATATGTACCGCGCCGTCGATACCGCCATGCGCGCCATCGACGTCCGCACGCTGACGGAAGCGGCCGAAAGCCTCGGCGCCCGATGGACGACCATCATGTTCAAATGCATTTTTCCCAACGTCATGAGCGGCGTGCTCTCAGGCGCTTTCATCACGCTCGCGATCGTCATGGGCGAATTCACCTTTGCCGCACTTCTGAACCGTCCGGCCTTCGGTCCCTACCTGCAGCTCGTTGGCGCCAACAAGGCCTATGAGCCTTCGGCGCTTGCCGTCATCGCCTTCTCGATCACCTGGCTCAGCATGGGCCTGCTCAACATCGTTTCCCGCGTCGGCAAAGCCCGCCCGGCAAAGGCTTAAGGTATCTGGCTCATGTCTTTTCTCACGCTGAACAACATTCAAAAATCCTTCGGCCCGGTTCAGGTCGTCAAGAACTTCAACATGAACATCGAGAAGGGTGAGTTCGTCTCCTTCCTCGGTCCGTCGGGCTGCGGCAAGACGACCGTTCTGCGTATGATCGCCGGCTTCGAAACGCCAACCGGCGGCACGCTGACCATCAACGGCAAGGACCAAAGCGCGCTGAAGCCGAACCAGCGCAATATCGGCATGGTGTTCCAGGCCTACGCGCTCTTCCCCAACATGACGGTACACGACAATGTCGCCTTCGGTCTCAAGGTCGCCGGTGCCCAAAAGCCTGAGATCGACGCGCGCGTCAAGGAAATGCTCGGCCTGATCAAGCTCGATCACCTGGCCGACCGCTTCCCCTATCAACTGTCGGGCGGCCAGCAGCAGCGAGTAGCCCTTGCCCGTGCGCTCGCCGTCAAGCCGCAAGTGTTGCTGCTCGACGAGCCGCTCTCCGCACTCGACGCCAAGATCCGCGTGTCGCTGCGCGAGGAAATCCGCCAGATC
Organism: Rhizobium sp. CB2179; assembly: GCF_057653455.1. Classification (NCBI taxonomy): domain Bacteria; kingdom Pseudomonadati; phylum Pseudomonadota; class Alphaproteobacteria; order Hyphomicrobiales; family Rhizobiaceae; genus Rhizobium; species Rhizobium sp. CB2179. The sequence continues at coordinate 3,019,712 of NZ_CM172781.1, forward strand.
CAGCAGCAGCTCGGCATCACCACGGTCTTCGTCACCCATGATCAGGAAGAAGCCCTTTCGATCTCCGACCGCATCGTCGTCATGAATGCAGGCAAGGCCGACCAGATCGGTTCGCCTTTCGAGATCTACAACACGCCGGCGACGCGCTTCGTCGCCTCCTTCGTCGGCACGCTGAACCTCATCGAGGCCAAGGTCGTCGATCCCGATACCAACCGCATCCAGATCGGTGATCAAGGCATAACGCTGAAACAGTCGGTCGCCGCCCACAAGGCCGGCGAAACCATTTCGCTGGCGCTGCGCCCGGAAGCCGGCTCGCTCTCCGACAGCGTCAAGAGCGACACGGCGCTGACCGGCCAGGTCGTTTCGGCCCACTTCCTGGGGTCGGTCATCCGCACCCGCATGAATGTCGGCGGCAACGTCATCTCCTTCGACATGTTCAACAGCCCGGGCACCACCCCGCCGCAGGCCGGCGAAACGGTAACCCTGCGCTTCATGGCAGCCGACCTGCTCATCATCCGCGACTGATTTCGCCAATACTGCTGAGACAAAAGGCGCCGCGAAACGGCGCCTTTTTCATTTCAGCTCGTCCGAGCCGTCAGCAATCGTGATGCAGCCATCACCACAAAGCACTTGAACTCCCCCACCTCGATGCCAGAAGTTGAGCAAACCAAATCAGCCGGGCAGCCTTCCGCCCAGCATCTTACCTGATGGGATATTTCAATGATTACCTGCCACCTGCGTTATGTGATCGATCCCTACAAGCTGGCCGAATTCGAGGAATATGCCCGGCTCTGGATTCCGATCGTCAACAGGATGGGCGGCACCCATCACGGTTATTTCCTGCCGTCCGAAGGCGCCAGCAACATCGCTGTTGCGCTGTTTTCCTTCCCCAGCCTTGCCGCCTACGAGGACTATCGCACACGCATGGCAAGCGATCCGGAATGTCAGGCCACTTTTGAGCTCGACAAACGCAACCGCAGTATCGTCAGCTATGAACGCAGCTTCATGCGGCCCGTGCTCGACTGATCAAACCCTCGCACGACGAGAAATGAAAAACCCGTCAGGCTGGCTGGCGGGGTTTTTCGTTCTGCCATGCGCTTAGCGGATCGCCTGGTCGTCGACGTCGAAACGATGGACGTGGGCCTGGTCCGGCGTCGCATAGACGATCTCGTCCGGCTCGTACTGATGCTCGCCAAACAGACGTGCGGTCAGCAGGCCGCACTGGTCGGATTCCAGATAGATGATCGTGTCCGCGCCGAGATGCTCGACATGCACGACCTTCGCAGCCCAAGTCCCCTGCTCGCGCGACAGCGTCATATGTTCGGGACGCACGCCGATCGTCTTGGCGCTGTGATCGCCGACCTTCTCGGCCGCGATGAAATTCATCTGTGGCGAGCCGATGAAGCCCGCGACGAAGACATTGGCCGGTCGTTTGTAGAGTTCCATCGGCGAACCGATCTGCTCGATCGCCCCGGCATTCAGGACAACGATCTTGTCGGCAAGCGTCATCGCCTCGACCTGGTCGTGGGTGACATAGATCATCGTCGCCTTCAGGCTGCGGTGCAGCCGGGCGATTTCGAGGCGGGTCTGGACGCGCAGCGCCGCATCGAGGTTCGACAGCGGTTCGTCGAACAGGAAGAGTTCCGGTTCGCGCACGATCGCACGGCCGATGGCGACGCGCTGGCGTTGGCCGCCGGAGAGCTCGGCCGGCCGGCGCGCGAGATAGGGTTCCAGCGAGAGCATGCCGGACGCCTTGCCGACACGCCTTTCGATCTCATCCTTGGCGGTGCCGGCCTGCTTGAGCCCGAGCCCCATATTGTCCTTGACCGTCAGATGCGGATAGAGCGCGTAGGACTGAAACACCATGGCGATGCCGCGCTTGGCCGGCGGCGTCAGCGTCTCGTCGCGGCCATTGATGATAACGGCGCCTGACGTGACGTCTTCGAGGCCTGCAATGCTGCGCAGCAGCGTCGATTTCCCGCAGCCCGACGGCCCGACGAAGATGACGAATTCGCCGTCCTTGACCTCGAGGTCGATGCCTTTCAGCACTTCATGCGTGCCATAGGTCTTGCGGATGGATTTGAGTTGAAGCGATCCCACTGTCTTTCCCTTACAATCTGACCGGCTGGCCGGTACGCACGCTCTCGTCGGCGGCAAGGCAGATGCGCAGCGACGCCACCGCATCCGCCATATGGCGGTCGAGGTCCATATCCTCGCGGATCGCCCTCAGCATGAAGGCCTGTTCCAGGTCGCAGAGTTCCTGATGGCCGGGTTCGCCTTCCATCGTCATGTCCTGGTCGGGCCGAATGAACTTGCCGTCAGGCCCGGTCTCTGCCGTGTGCAGCCGGATCACCGAGGTCTTGGTGTGCGTGTCTATATCGTCGGACTTGGCGTTCGGATCCATGACGATCGACACGGCGCCCTTCGGCGACATCACATCCTTCACGAAGAAGGCGGTTTCCGAAATCATCGGACCCCAGCCAGCCTCGTACCAGCCGACGGAACCATCCTCGAACAGCACCTGGAGGTGACCGTAATTATACATGTCGGCAGCGATCTCGTGGGACATGCGCAGCCCCATGCCGCGCACCTCGACGGCCCTCGCGTCAGTGATCTGGCACATGACGTCGACATAATGCACACCGCAATCGACAATCGGCGAGGTCGTGCGCATCAGAGACTTATGCGTCGCCCAGGTCGGGCCGCTGGACTGCTGGTTGAGGTTCATGCGGAAGACGTAAGGCGGGCCGAGCTTGCGCGCCTCTTCGATCAGCTTCATCCAGGAAGGGTGATGGCGAAGGATATAACCGATCACCAGCTTGCGCCCGGCCTTCCCAGCCGCAGCAACGACGCGCTCGGCATCGGCGACGGTGGTCGCCAGTGGCTTTTCAACGAAGACGTCGCAGCCGGCCTCGAAGGCGGCGACGGCATAATCGGCATGGCTGTCAGAATAGGTGTTAATCGAGCAGAGGTCCGGTTTCAGCTCGGCCAACGCCGTCGTGAAGTCGGGATGGATCGTATAGCCCTGCAGCTCGGGCTCCAATTGCGGCGTCGAGCGGTTGACGAGACCGACGATCTCAAAGCCCGGATTGTTGTGATAGGCGAGCGCATGGCTGCGGCCCATGTTGCCGAGGCCGGCAACGAGGACGCGGATCGGCTTTTCGGTCACTTGACGGCTCCTGACGTGATGCCGCGGATCAGTTGCCGCGAGAAGATGACGTAGAGGACGAGGATCGGCAGGATCGCCAGCGACAGCGCCGCCAGCACCGCATTCCAATTGGTGACGAACTGGCCGATGAAGATCTGCGAGCCGAGCGTCACCGTCTTGGTGGCCTCGGAGGGCGCCAGGATCAGCGGGAACCAGAGATCGTTCCAGATCGGGATCATGGTGAAGACCGCGACCGTCGCCATGGCCGGGCGCACCAGCGGCAGCACCAGCCGGAAGAAGATCGCATATTCGGAAAGCCCGTCGATGCGGCCGGCATTCTTCAGATCGTCCGACACCGTGCGCATGAACTCCGACAGGATGAAGATCGCCAGCGGTATGCCCTGCGCGGTATAGACGAGGATCAGCGCCGTCAGCGTATTGACGAGGCCCGCCGCCACCATGCCCTGGAGGATCGCCACCGTGCCGAGGCGGATCGGGATCATGATGCCGATCGCCATGTAGAGCCCAAGCAGCATATTGCCGCGGAAACGGTATTCGGAAAGCGCAAAGGCCGCCATGGCGCCAAAGAGCAGCACCAGCAGGATCGAGACGATCGTGACGATGAAGCTGTTCTGGAAATAGGTGGCAAAATCGCCCTGCCCGAGCACTGTCTGATAGCCGACGAGGCTGAAGGTTGACGGCGTCGGGATCATCAGCGGCTCGCGGAAGATCGAGGCGCGATCCTTGAACGAGTTGATGACGGTGAGAAAGACCGGAAACAGCGCGACCAGAGTATAGGCGCTCAGCGCCAGATGCACGAGGCCGGTGCGGATGGGAGATGTGCGTGCCTTGGACATGCCCGCTCCTCAGAACTGGTAGCGACGCATGCGCCGCTGGATGACGAATAGATAAAGCGAGACGCCGGCGAGGATGATGAGGAACATCACCGTGGCAATCGTCGCGCCCATCGAGCGGTCGCCGAGCTGAAGCTGGAAACCGAAGAAGGTGCGGTAGAGCAGCGTGCCGAGAATGTCGGTCGACATGTCAGGTCCGGCAAGCGCCCCCTGCACGGTATAGATCAGGTCGAAGGCATTGAAATTGCCGACGAAGGTCAGGATCGAGATGATGCCGATCGCCGGCAGGATGAGCGGCAGCTTGATTTTCCAGAATTGGGCCCAGCCGGTGATGCCGTCGCATTCGGCCGCCTCAATCACCTCTTCGGGAATGCTGAGCAGTGCGGCATAGATCAGCATCATCGGAATGCCGATATATTGCCAGTTCGAGATCAGCGACACCGCAATCAGCGCCGAACCGGACTTGCCGAGCCAGGGTGCGAACAGGAATTTCAAACCGATGAGATCGAGCATCCAGGGCGCCACGCCCCAGATCGGCGAAAGGATGAGCTTCCAGATGAAGCCGACGATGACGAAGGACAAGAGCGTCGGCAGGAACATCGCCGTCCGGTAAAAGGCGACGCCGCGCAGCTTCGGCACCGAAAGCAGGGCGGCAAGCGCCACGCCGATCGGGTTCTGCACGCACATGTGGATGGCAAAGAAGATCAGGTTATTGACAAGGGCATTCCAGAAATCGCGCGCCCAGCGCGCATCGCCGAACAGCACCTTGAAATTCGCCAATCCGACGAAGGCCGGCTGCCCGTCGACCGTATTGTAGAGCGACAGCCGAAGAGTTTCGATGAGCGGCAGCACCATGACGGCGGAATAGACGATCAGGGCCGGCAGCATGAAGACGAAGATGTGCCAGCGCACCGCGCGCCTGATCGGGACGATATCGGCCGTGTTGTCGGTTTCGCTCATGGCTTTTGCCTGTTCTTGTCGACTGGCCGCAAGGGCAGCACAGGTGGAAAACGTTGCGCCTCACCCTAACTCTCTGCCACCTGGGAAGAGAGGGAACACGCCCTGTTGAGATGCTATATCGGGCTGGGAGGTCGCTGCGAGTCTCCTTCTCCCCGCGAGCGGGGAGAAGGTGGCCGGCAGGCCGGATGAGGGGCTGCAAACGCCGCCCCTGATCACATCACTTGGCCGGCTTGTACCAGCTGTCGAGGCCCTTCTGGAGCTTTTCGGCAGCAACCGCAGGCGTATCCGTGCCGTTGATCACATTGGCCGATTCGACCCAGGTCTCGTTTTCGAGGTTCGGCGTGCCGCGCGACAGGATCTGGTAAGTCGAGCGCACCGTCGACTTGTACGGGCCGCGCCAGGAAACGAATTCCTGGGCGAGCGGATCGGACATCTTGACCGGGTTGGAGTTCAGGCTGAAGAAGCCCGGCAGCGCGTTGGCGTAGATATCGGCGAACTCAGGCGAAGCGACCCAGCTGAGGAACTTCTTGGCTTCCTCGGCATGCGTGCTCTTGGTGTTCAGAGCGACACCGATATCCGGATGGTCGGAGATGTAGCCCGTGTCGCCGGCCTTCGGAACCGGCGGCGGGAAGGCGCCCATCTTGAACTGGGCCTGGCTGTTGAACAGCGAGATTTCCCACGAGCCGGCCGGATAGATCGCGGCGCGGCCGAGCGTGAACAGGTTCTGGCTGTCCGAATAGGTCTGGGCTTCGAAGCCGTCGCCGAGATAGGGCTTCCACTTGGCAAGCTCTTCATAGGGCTTGACCCAGTCGGCATCCGTCAGCTTCTGCTTGCCGGCGATCAGGGCGGCGCGGCCATCCTCACCCTTCCAGTAGTTCGGGCCGATATTCTGGTAGCCCATGGTAGCGGCTTCCCAGAGGTCCTTCGTGCCCAAGGCGAGCGGAATGTAGGTGCCGTCGGCCTTGATCTTGTCGAGCGCTGCGTAGAACTCGTCCTGGGTCTTCGGCACAGAGATGCCGAGCTTGTCGAAGGCATCCTTGTTGTAGATGAAGCCGTGGATGACAGAAGCCATCGGCACGCAGAAGGTCGACTTGCCGTCGTCGGTGCTCCAGGCGGCCTTGGCGACCGGCGAGAAGTTCTCCATGCCAGGCAGGCTGGTAATGTCAGTGAGCTGCTTCTTGTTGAAGAGTTCGAGCGAGGCATCGAACGGACGGCAGGTGATGATATCGCCTGCGGAGCCTGCATCGAGCTTGGCATTCAGCGAGGCGTTGTATTCGGTCGGCGCGGTCGGCGAGAAGACGATCTTGATGCCCGGGTTCTTCGCTTCGAAAGCCGGGATGATCTTTTCCTGCCAGATCTGCAGGTCGTCGTTACGCCAGCTTTCGACCGTCAGCGTGACGTCGGCGGCGTGGACGAGGCCCGCTGAACTCAGCAGACTGGAGGCAAGCAGCAGGCTTTTCAGAGCAGTGTTTTTCATTTCCCTCTCCTGTTTTAAGCGCCGCGAGGCGCTGTTTTCGATCTGAAACAAGCAATTGGCGTGTTTGAGGTAACACCCAACGCCCCTTGGAGGACCGCCAGCAATGCCGGTCCCGAAAGCTCGACGGACACGAAGGCGGACGCCTGCGGCCGAACTGCGCGCCTTCCCGGCGACTGCACCGGGGTGGCGAAATGGCGGGGAAAGCCGATGGATGGCCGAATTCGCCCCCAGCTTGATGGGCCGGGGGTCGTTCTCTCGATCATCCTCGAAGCGGTTCCGGCTTGACTTAACTGCCGGTTTTCGTGGGCTTCGAAGTGCTGTTCCCTTTTGCCGAATTAATGCCAAAAAAATACCAATTGTCCAGCCGAAATTAACTTTTCGGCCTGATAAAACTCATTAAAAAATTTAATCTAGCAAAATCAATATGATAAAAAGATTGATTTTCCACGTCATTCCCACTTGGTAAATGGTATTTTTTTGGTATTGTATTAAAAAACATAGGGAACGGCATATTCGGAGGCCCGATGACGGAGCTTGCAATCGGCATAGACGGCGGCGGAACGAGCTGCCGGGCCGCAGTCGCGGACAGGAACGGCAATGTCATCGGCCGTGGCAAAGCCGGCCCTGCCAACATCCTGTCGGATCTGGAAAACTCCCTTCTCAATATCGTCGAATCCGCCCGGCAGGCGCTAGGCGATGCCGGGCTTGCCGCTGAAACCATTTCCTCCGTCGCAGCCGTCGTCGGCGTCGCCGGCGCCAATGTCGGCGATTATGGTAGACGAATCGAAAAGGCCCTGCCTTTCACCGAAGGCCGCGTCGTCACCGATGCGCTGATCGCCCTGCAGGGGGCGCTCGGCGATGCCGACGGCATCGTCGGCGCCTTCGGCACTGGCTCGGTCTATAATGCCCGCAGGGATGGCCGACTGAACGGCATCGGTGGCTGGGGTTTCGTCGTCGGCGACCAGGCAAGCGGTGCCCGCCTCGGCCGCGACCTCCTGGAACAATCGCTGCTCGCCCATGACGGGGTGCGCCCGGCATCGCCGATCACCGAAGCGGTCATGACCCAATATGGCAACGATCCAGAGCGCATCGTCGAATTCGCCCATTCGGCAAGACCAAAGGATTTTGCCCGTTACGCACCGATCGTCTTCGAACATGCGGCCAAGGACGATGCCGTTGCAGTTGGCATCGTCACGGATGCTGCAACGGCTATCGGCGAAAGTCTCGAAGCACTGCTCTGGCCCGAATGCCCGTCGATCTGCCTGCTCGGCGGCCTTTCCGAAGCCTACGAGCCCTGGCTATCCGAACGCTACAGGTCCCTGCTTGCCAAGCCAAAAGGCGATGCCCTGCAGGGCGCGGTTGAACTTGCAGTCAAGCTCTTGAACGACAGGCAGAGGGGTGCGGCATGACCGACGACCTCGCCACCCTCCTTTCCCTGGAGCGCCTGCAGGCAGCCGGCACAGGGCCGCTCTACGTCAAGCTGCGCCGCACGCTCGAAGGAGCCGTGCGCACCGGCACGCTTGGTCACGGCGATGCGCTGCCGCCGGAACGCGACATCGCCGAATTGGCCGCCGTCAGCCGCGTCACCGTGCGGAAGGCGATCGACGAACTCGTCGCCGATGGCCTGTTGGTGCGCCGTCACGGTTCCGGCACCTTCGTCGCCAAGCCGGTCTCCAAGGTCGAGCAGCGCCTGTCGCAGCTCACCTCCTTCACCGAGGACATGGCGCGCCGCGGCATGTCCTCCCGCTCCGAATGGCTGCATAAGGGCATCCACACGCCCTCGCCCGACGAGATGATGATCCTTGGCCTCGGTGCCGACGTCAAGGTTTCGCGCCTCTCGCGCCTGCGCATCGCCGACGACCAGCCGCTGGCGATCGAGAATGCCAGCGTCTCCGGCGAGTTCCTGCCCGATCCCTCGGCCGTCACCAATTCGCTCTATGCCGAGCTCGAACGCCTCCAGGTCCGACCCGTGCGCGCCGTGCAGCGCATCTCGGCAACCAATATGAAGGAAGCCGACGCCCAGCTTCTCGGCGTCTCCGCGGGTGCGGCTGGCCTGTCGATCGAGCGCATCTCCTATCTCGGCTCCGGCCGCGCCGTCGAATTCACCCGCTCGCTCTATCGCGGCGATGCCTATGACTTTGTCGCGGAACTGACGATCGCGGTGACGTAAGCCCTACCAGAAGCGGGCGATCCAAAGCTGATTTCCGACAAGATTATCAAAGATCGCATCGGCGGAGATAAGTGGTATTCCATTCTGCATGGCGGTCGCGGCAAGAAACCGGTCGAACGGATCGCGATGTGTCCAATCCATCATGGCTGCGGTCAGACAGATTTCCGGTGTCAATGCCGCGGCAATGCCACCCTGTTCATGCAGCAGTTCCGGCAACCGGCCGATGAAAGGCTCCATCTCCGGCCACTTGCCGAGACGAACCTTCTGCCCGATTTCAAATAGGGATATTGGGCTGACGAAAATCGTCTCCGCCTTTTCGATCAGAGCGATCGCCTTGGCCGAGAGCCGCTCGTCGCCGGTCAGCGACCATGCCCAGGCATGGGTGTCGAGCAGAAGCGAGTTCACTCGCCCCCTTCCCAAGCCGCAAGTTCGCCCTGATCTATGGGCTCAAAAAAGTCGGGTCCATTTCCAACAACTTGCCCCTTGAGCAGCCCGATCTTGAAGGAAGACTGCACAATCGGAATGATCTTCACGACAGGCTTGCGCCCCTTGGCGATCACCACTTCCTCACCGGAAAGGGCGGCGTCGATCAATTTCGACAGATTGGTCTTTGCGGCATGGATGGTAACCTGCATCGTCGCCCTCATTAGCTAACTTGACTAAGTATACCGCCTCATCGTCAATTCCGCTATCAAATTCAACCAGCCTGAATGCGGGTAATTATTGAGCCGCATCAAAATCATAAAGCCGGAAGGTGAATCCCTTCCGGTTTTCATTTATTGAATCAATCTCTGAGGACGCCGCCCTAAGCGACCGTGAAGACTCGGCAATCAGGCCGCGTCTTCGATCTGCTCGTCCGTCTTGCGCGGCACGTAGTTCAGCACCGGCCCGAGCCAGCGCTCGACTTCAGACACCGCCATCTGCTTGCGGGCCGCATAGTCTTCCACCTGATCGCGCTCCACCTTGGCGACGCCGAAATAATAGGAGTCGGGATGGCCGATATAGAGGCCCGAGACCGAGGAACCCGGCCACATCGCATAACTCTCCGTCAGCTTTACGCCGGCCGCTTTTTCAGCATCGAGCAGCTTGAAGAGTGTCGCCTTTTCGGTGTGGTCAGGCTGGGCGGGATAACCGGGCGCCGGGCGGATGCCGGCATAGGCTTCGGTAATGAGATCCTCCTTGCTGAGCGTCTCGTCCTTGGCGTAGCCCCAGTATTCGCGCCGCACCTGCTCATGCATGCGCTCGGCAAAAGCTTCGGCGAAGCGGTCGGCCAGCGCCTTGACGAGGATCGAGGAATAATCGTCGTTCGCCCGTTCGAAACGCTCGGAGATGGCAATTTCCTCGATACCCGCCGTCACCACGAAGCCGCCGACATAATCCTGAACACCGCTTGTGACAGGCGCCACGAAGTCGGAGAGCGCCACGTTCGCCCGCCCGTCCCGCTTCGAAAGCTGCTGGCGCAGCGTATAGAAGGTCTCAAGCTCGTGCTTCCGGCTCTCGTCCGTGAACAGTCGGATGTCGTCACCGACGGCGCCGGCCGGCCAGAAGCCGATGACGGCGCGTGGGCGGAACCACTTTTCATCGATGATCTTCTTCAGCATGGCCTGCGCATCGGCCCAGAGCGCACGCGCCGCCTCGCCCTGCTTCTCGTCTTCCAGAATGGCGGGGTACCGGCCGCGCAGCTCCCAGGTCTGGAAGAACGGCGTCCAGTCGATATATTTGGCAAGCTCGGCCAGATCATAATCCTCGAACACCCGTGTGCCGAAGAATTGCGGCTTCACCGGCCGGTAGGCAGACCAATCGACCTTATGCGCATTCTCGCGAGCCCGGGGCAACGGCAAGCGCACCTTCTCGGCCTCGCTGCGCGCATGGGCGGCCGCCACCTTGGCATATTCGGCGCGAATGTCGTCGACATAGGCCTGGCGGTTCTCCGGTGACAGCAGGGCCGAGACGACGCCGACGGCGCGGCTCGCATCGGTCACGTAGATCGTCTGCCCCTTGTTGTAGCCGGGATGGATCTTCACGGCCGTATGCACGCGGCTGGTCGTTGCCCCGCCGATCAGCAGCGGGATCTCGAAGCCCTGCCGCTCCATTTCGGCCGCGACATGCACCATCTCGTCGAGCGACGGCGTGATCAGGCCGGAAAGGCCAATGACATCGACCTTTTCGGCAATCGCCGTTTCGAGGATCTTCGTCGCCGGCACCATGACGCCGAGGTCGACGATCTCGTAATTGTTGCAGGCAAGCACGACGCCGACGATGTTCTTGCCGATATCGTGCACATCGCCCTTGACCGTCGCCATCAGGATCTTGCCGGCCGACCGGCGTTCCTCGCCGCCATTGAGGCGCTTTTCCTCTTCCATGTAGGGCAGCAGCACGGCCACCGCCTGCTTCATCACGCGCGCCGACTTGACCACCTGCGGCAGGAACATCTTGCCCGAGCCGAACAGGTCACCCACGACGTTCATGCCGGCCATCAGCGGCCCTTCGATGACGTGCAGCGGCCTGACAGCCTGCTGGCGCGCCTCCTCGGTATCGGCCTCGATATATTCGGTGATGCCGTTGACCAGCGCATGTTCGAGACGCTTCTCGACGCTCCATTCGCGCCAGGAAAGATCCTGGACGCGGCCTTCGCGTGCCGCGCCGCCACGGAATTTCTCCGCCACTTCGAGCAGCCGCTCGGTACCATCAGGCCGGCGGTTCAGCACCACGTCCTCGCAGGCCTCGCGCAGCTCGGGATCGATATTGTCGTAGACGGCAAGCTGGCCGGCATTGACGATGCCCATGTCCATGCCCGCCTGGATGGCGTTGTAGAGGAACACGGCGTGCATCGCCTCGCGCACCGGCTCGTTGCCGCGGAACGAGAAGGACAGGTTGGAGACGCCGCCCGAAATATGCACCAGCGGCATGCGCTCGCGGATCGTCCGCGTTGCCTCGATGAAGTCGACGCCGTAATTATTGTGCTCTTCGATGCCGGTCGCGACCGCGAAAATATTCGGATCGAAGATGATGTCCTCGGGCGGATAGCCGATCTTTTCGGTCAGCAGCTTGTAGGCGCGTGTGCAGATATCCACCTTGCGCTCGTAGCTGTCCGCCTGCCCCGTCTCGTCGAAGGCCATGACGACGACGGCGGCACCATAATTGTGCAGCAGCCGCGCCTGGGCGAGGAAATTCTCCTCGCCTTCCTTCAGCGAGATCGAGTTGACGATCGGCTTGCCCTGGACCCGCTTCAGGCCGGATTCGATGATCGAGAATTTCGACGAGTCGATCATCACAGGCACGCGGGCAATGTCAGGCTCGGCGGCGATCAGGTTGAGGAACTCGACCATCGCCTTTTCGGAATCGATCAGCCCCTCGTCCATGTTGATGTCGATCACCTGGGCGCCGTTCTCGACCTGGTCGCGGGCGACATCGAGCGCTGCGGTGAAATCGGCATTGGTGATCAGCTTGCGGAAGCGGGCCGAGCCGGTGACGTTGGTGCGCTCGCCGACATTGACGAAAGGGATGTCCTTCGTCAGCTCGAAGGGTTCGAGACCCGACAGCGACATGAACGGGCGATGCTCGGGAATCGGCCGTGGCTTGTATTTCGCAACGGTCTCGGCGATTGCCTTGATATGCTCGGGCGTCGAGCCGCAGCAGCCGCCGACGATGTTGACGAGGCCCTCGCGGGCGAAGCCGTCGATCTGCGCCGCCATCAGCTCCGGGGTTTCGTCATACTGGCCGAATTCGTTCGGCAGGCCGGCATTCGGATAGGCGCAGATGAAGGTGTCGGCAACGCCCGAAAGCTCCTGCAGATGCGGGCGCATCGCATTGGCGCCGAGCGCGCAGTTGAGCCCGATCGTGAAGGGATTGGCATGGCGCACCGAGTTCCAGAAGGCAGATGGCGTCTGGCCGGACAGCGTGCGGCCGGAAAGGTCGGTGATCGTGCCCGAGATCATCACGGGCAGGCGCACGCCCTTGGCCTCGAAGCGCTCCTCGCAGGCGAAGATCGCAGCCTTGGCGTTCAGCGTGTCGAAGATCGTCTCGATGAGGATGATGTCGGCGCCACCGTCGATCAGCCCGTCGATCTGCTCGCCGTAGGCGGAACGCAGATCGTCGAAGGTCACGGCGCGAAAACCCGGGTTGTTGACGTCAGGCGAGATCGAGGCGGTACGGTTGGTCGGCCCAATGGCGCCGGCGACGAAACGGCGGCGGCCGTCCTCGCGCTCGGCGCGCTGTGCTGCCCGCCGCACGATTTCGGCGCCTTCCTTGTTGAGGTCGTAGACTGCACCTTCCATCTCGTAATCGGCCTGCGCGATGCGGGTCGAGGAGAAGGTGTTGGTCTCGAGAATATCGGCGCCGGCCTTGGCGTATCTGTAATGGATCTCTTCGATCGCGTCCGGCTGGGTCAGGATCAGGAGGTCGTTATTGCCCTTCTGGTGACAGGCGCAGCCGATGAAGCGCGTCCCGCGAAACTGGTCTTCGTCATAGCCCAGCCCCTGGATCTGCGTACCCATGGCGCCGTCGAGAACAAGGATGCGCTCGCTCGCGGCTTGTTTCAAAGCTGCGAAAACTTCACTGCCGTCACGTTTGCCCGTTTCCGGACCAAAGAGATTGTCAAACACGGGAGGGCTCCTTGACGTCGTAAGACCAGACAGTCCAAATCACATAAAGATATCTTTATGTCAATATATGCCGATCGATTTCGTGCTTTGCAAGTCTACAGCGCCGCGCGTCTATTAAGACACGCAAAGGACGCTGCAGCAGTTTGAATCTTCGCATCGTGCTTTTTGAAAATCGACCCCGATTTTCCAGCCGATGCGATAGCCAGATGACAGGCTTGCCCGACCTCTATATAGGCGTTTGCGACGCTTGTGCACGAAATCGGAGGAGCATCATGGCACCCGCAACCGGCAACGCCGTGCTTGGAAACTGGACGACCCGCGCCTATCATCGCGGCTGGCTGCTGACCCAGGCGAACGGTCTCTTCGATTTCTTCCAGCACAATTCGGTCAATCCCAAGGGCGGTTTCTACGATCTCGACGACGCCGGCAGGCCTCTCGACGCCGAGGGCCAGGTTCGCGGCATCCATATCGCGGCGCGCGCCGTGCATTGCTTCTCGATCGGCGCGCTGCTCGGCCGCCCCGGCGCTGCAGATGTCGTCGACCACGGCATGGACTATATCTGGAACCATCATCGCGACCGGAAAAACGGCGGCTATTTCTGGTCGCTCAACAATGACGGTCCCGTCGATTCCAACAAGCAGGGCTATGGCCATGCTTTCGTGCTGCTCGCCGCCTCAGCCGCAAAGACGATCGGCCATCCGCTTGCCGATGGCATGCTTGATGATATCACCAAGATCCTCAACACGAAGTTCTGGGAAGCGAAGCACGGCGCGATCGCCGAGGAGTTCACCGCCGACTGGCAGCCGCTCGATGGCGGTACCTATCGCGGCCAAAACTCCAACATGCACCTGACCGAAGCGCTGATGGCGGCCTTCGAAGCCACCGGCGATCGGGAATATCTGATCAAGGCCGAAAGCATCGCCGATCTCGTCATCCGCCGTGCGGCCGGTTCGGTCGACTGGCGCGTCGCAGAGCATTTCGACGCCGAATGGAATCTCGACAAGACGTACTACCATCCGAACGAAATGTTCCGCCCGGCCGGCACGACGCCCGGCCACTGGCTGGAATGGGCTCGCCTCATCCTGCAGCTCTGGACGCTCGGCGGCAAGCGGATCGAATGGATGCCGGATGCGGCCAAGGCGCTGTTCGCCCAATCCATGGCGCTCGGCTGGGACAACGACAAGGGTGGCTTCTTCTATACGCTCGATTGGGACGACAAGCCCGCCAAGCGCAACAAGCTCTGGTGGCCAGCCTGCGAAGCTGCGGCCGCTGCACATTTCCTCAACGAGCACCTGCCGAGCGATTTCCATGAAGAGAGCTATCGCCAGATCTGGAACGTGATCGAGCGCGCCTTCATCGACCATAAGAACGGCGGTTGGCACGAGGAACTGACGGAAGATCTCGTCCCCTCTCACTCGCTCTTCCCCGGCAAGGGCGATATCTATCACGCCCTGCAGGCCTGCCTCATCCCGCTCTTCCCGGCAACGGGCAGCCTGACGAAGGGCATCACTGAGGCTGGCGGCAGGATCTGAGGCCGAAGATCAGTAGCCCGGCGGCGGCAGTGCGGCGTTGGGGTTTCGCTGGAACCACTCGACATCCTCGTTGACGCGGTCGAGTTCGTCCTGCACATCGCGCTGATCGCGGCGGATGTCGTGCATGTCGTCTTCGAGATCCTCGATCCGCCGGCGCAGTTCCGAGCGGTCGCCGTCCTTAGCATCCCGCAGCTTGTCGGAAAGATCGTCGATTTCAGTTTCCTTGAAGCTGTAATCGTTCTGCATCGAGCTGAGGCGCGCCTGCAGCTCGTGCTGCTTGCTGCCGAGGCCGAAGCCGCGCAGGAAACCGGGCGCGGCCTCCGGCGGGCAGACATTGGCGTAGCTGCTGCCCGCCTGGCCGCGCGCAAGCCCGCTGAGCGGCGTGCAATAGCGCACCAGGCCAGTCTGATACCCCTGAAACCAGATCGTCTGATCGGGCACGATCTTGACCCGCTCGCAGGACTTCGCATGTGCGGCGAAGCGCTGTTGCGGCTCGTAGCCTACCGCCCCGTCGCTTTCGCCGATCACCCGCCAGTCGGCGGCGACGCATTCCTCTTTGGACAGCGTGTTGCAGGAGACAAGGAAAAGGCCGAAGCCGATGGTGGCGGCAAGCGCAAGGAACAAGCGGATCATGGCGTCCCGGGGGGTAAATGAGGAGCGATGCCGCAGCTTAGCCGCAGGGCAAGTCCGCGTCACCGGAGCAGCGACGCGAATTTGCAGTTTTCATGGCTTTTTTCTGTCAAAATTACGGCGAAAGAGGCCGCATCAAAGCGGCGGGGCGAGCCGCAGCGTATCCAGATCCTTCGCGAGCATCAGCGCCAGCGCCTCGACCGCGAGATTGTGGTCATCGCGCTGCGGCAGTCCTGAGACGGTGACGGCGCCGATGCTGCCGCCATGTGGCGCATAGTCTGCGCCGGAAAGCCCGTTATCCTCGACCGTCTTGCCATCCTTATGCAGCTTCAGGCCGGAGGCATAGCTGCTGCGGAAATAACGCAGCACCATATTGCGCTTGCGGCGGACCCAGTTGACGTTGTCGGGCGTCACACCCGGGAGTGCCGCATAGAAGACCGGCATCGAATGCAGGGTCACGTCGATCGCGATGCCGAGGCCACGCTCGGTGGCGAGTTCCTGCAGGAGCTTGCCGAGCTGCCATGCCGTCGTCAGATCAAAAGCGTCGAAGCTTAGGACTTTCTCCTGCTCCGCGATCCGGCTGAGATCGTCCTCGATTGTCATGATGAGCGTTCCTCTTGCGCGATGATCCGTGCAGACCATTCTCGCGGGGAGCAAAAAAGTAAAGCAAAAACTTGGACCTATCCCTGGAGCAACTCCAGCAAAACTGCGCCGCGGTTTTGCGTCCGCAATTGCGCGAAGACAAAGAGATAGAGCATTTTCATGACTCCGAAGAAAACGGAAATGCTCTATGTCAGAGCTTCGGCGTCAGCATCTCGAAGCGGTCGCGGGTAGTGGCGCAGGTATCGCCGCCAAGCCTCGCAATGGCATCCACCGCGGCCGGATCGACATGCAGCCGTTCAGGATCGACCACGCCGTCGCGATAATGCGCGTAGACGATCTCGCCCATGACGATCTGCCGCGACCGGCCGAGCTCCAGCGTCACGTGCCGCTTGCATTCGAAGGCGGCCGGCGCCTCGGCGATAAAGGGCGAGGCCACCTTCTCGCCCGGCATCGCCGTCAAGCCCGCTTCCTTCAACTCGTCGACGCCGCGCGGATATTTAGCGCCGCAGACATGCATCGCCTCGGCGATCGCGAAGGAGACGATATTGACCGTGAACACCTCGGTCATGCGGATATTGTGGCCGGTATCCTTGAACGACATGTCGACATTGTTCTCGACCCCGATCGCAAGGATCGGCGGATCGGCCGAGAGGCAGTTGAAGAAGCTGAAGGGTGCGGCGTTGATCCGGCCGTTTTCGTCGACCGTCGTCACCAGAGCGATCGGGCGCGGAATGATCGTGCCGATCATCAGCTTGTAGCGTTGGCGCTCGGTGAGCTGTTGGAAATCGAAGGAAACGGACATCGTTCAGCCGACCTTCAGGACCGGCGAGAAACCGCTCATCGCCCCGGTGAAGGGTTTCGGCAGCGGCGACGCGTAGGAGCCGCGCTTGCTGGTGGAAAGCCCGAGCGACACCAGCGCTTCGGCCTGCTTGACGGCGGCGGCGACACCGTCGACGACAGGCACGCCGTAGATCTGCTGCAGTTCGCGCGCCAGATCGGTCATGCCGGCGCAACCGAGCACGATCGCCTCGGCGCCGTCTTCCAAAAGCGCCCGCTCGATCTCGGCCCTGAGCTTGCCGATCGCGCCCGAGGCCGGATCTTCCAGTTCCAGCACAGGGATGTCTGAGGCGCGCACCTTGGCGCGGTCGCCCATGCCGTAGCGGCGCACCAGATTGTCGATCAGCACCCGCGAGCGCTCCAGCGTCGTCACCACGGTGAAGCGCTGCGCCAGGAAACCAGCCGTCACCACGGCGGACTCGCAAAGCCCGAGGATCGGCACATCGGCAAAGGTCCGCGCCGCTTCGAGCCCGGTATCGTCGAAACAGGCGATAACAGCCGCGTCATAACCCGCTGCCTGCCGCTCCTTGAGTTCGGCGAGCAGGCCGGGGATCGCTAAGGCCCCGTCGTAGTGCCCTTCGATGGAAACCGGCCCCATGCGCGAGGTGGCGGCGATGATCTCCGTGCCGGATGCCGCCACCGCACGCGCGGCGGTGGCGGCTTTCTCGGTCATGGAGGCCGTGGTGTTCGGATTGACGATGAGGATGCGCATGTCAGTCTATCTTTGCCTGCCGCCGGCTGAGCATCGTCATGATGCCGAGTGCGATGAGAATGATGGTGAAGGAAAACAGCGTCGTCACGCTGCCGAGCGCATAGAGCACCGGCGTCGTGACGTTGGTGGTCATGCCGTAGATTTCAAGCGGCAGCGTGTTGTAGGTGCCTGATGTCATCAGCGTGCGGGCGAATTCGTCATAGGAGAGCGTGAAGCCGAACAGGCCGACGCCGATGAGGCTCGGCGCGATCATCGGCAGCACGACATGGCGGAACGTCTGCCAGGAGCTGGCGCCGAGGTCACGCGCCGCCTCTTCATAGGCCGGCGAAAAGCGGTTGAAGACGGCAAACATGATCAGCACGCCGAACGGCAGCGTCCAGGTGAGATGCGCGCCGAAGGCCGACGAATACCAGGCGGGCTTCAGCCCTCCCTCCTGGAAAACGACGCCGATGCCGAGCGAGATGATAATCGACGGCACGACAAGGCTTGCGACCGTGGCATAGAACAGCGCGGTCGAACCGCGGAAACGACGGCGGAAGGCAAGGCCGGCGAGCAGCGAGACGACGACGGTCACCGCCATTACCATCAGCCCGAGGGTGAAGGAGCGGCGGAACGAGGCGCCGAAATCGCCGACCGCCTGCTTCTCGAACAGGTTGAAGAACCAGTGCGTGGAAATGCCGTTCATCGGGAAGGTCAGGCCGCCGTCCGGCCCCTGGAAGGAGAGGATCAGGATCGCCGAAAGCGGACCGTAGAGGAACAGCACGAAGATGATGAAAAAGAGCGCCAGCAGATAGAATTCCAGACCGCGTTTTTCGTGGCTCATCTCAAAGCTCCTTGCGGATGTCGACGACGCGCAGGATGGCCGCGACCATCAACAGCACGACGGCGAGCAGCACCACTGCATTGGCGGCAGCGGCCGGATATTGCAGCAGCGACATCTGGTTCTTCATCATCAGCGCCACCGAAGCGCTCTGGCCGCCGGACATCACCTGCACCGTCGAAAAGTCAGCCATGACGAGCGTGACGACGAAGATCGTGCCGATCGCCATGCCGGGTTTGGCGAGCGGGAAGACGACGTTCCACAACACCTGCCAGCCGGAGGCGCCGGCATCGCGCGCCGCCTCGAACAGCGATCGGTCGATGCGCATCAGCGTGTTGAAGATCGGCGTCACCATGAACAGCGTATAGAGGTGCACCATGGCGAGCACGACGGCGAAATCGGAATAGAGCAGCCATTCGATCGGCTGCGGGATGATGCCCATCTTGATCAGCGTCGAATTGACGAGGCCGTTGCGCCCGAGCACCGGGATCCACGAGATCATGCGGATGATGTTCGAGGTCATGAACGGCACGGTGCAGACGAGGAAGAGGATCATCTGCGTCGAGGTCTTGCGGACGTGGAAGGCCAGGAAATAGGCGACCCAGAAACCGATGACGAGCGTCAGCGCCCAGACGATCGCAGTGAATTTCAGCGTGTTGAGATAGATCTTCCATGTCACCCACGAACCGAGCGTGTCGGTGTAGTTCATCGTCAGGAAATCGGGATAGAGACCGGCAAAGTCGTAGTCCCAGAAGCTGACGACCGCGATCATGGCGATTGGCAGCAGGAAGAACAAGCCGAGAATGACGAACAGCGGCGTCGCCTGGAGATAGGAGATCGCCGAGGGGGAAAGCCTCAGTCCGCGCCCGCCGCGCGCGCCCTGGCCATCCTCCTCCGTTTCCGCTGCGATGGTCGCCATTCCTTACCCTTTCGGAAGCTCGTCATTCGTCCGGTCGTTAGAGAGAGGGCTCGAGAAGACCCCTCCCCAACCCTCCCCAAAAGGGGGAGGGAGTATCTTTGCCGCGCCGCCTCCGAACCCTCCTCCCCGCAGGAGGAAGGAGTGTCCTGCCGCACCCTCCGGACTCCCTCCCCCTTGTGGGGAGGGTTGGGGAGGGGAAAAACGGCAATCGCTTAGGCCGCGATGAACTCGTTCCAGCGGCGGACCATGTAGCGGTCCTCGTCCATGACGGAGTTCCAGCAGGCCACCGCTCCCATGCGGGCTTCGAAGGAACCGCCGTCGCGAACGGCGCCGGCCTTCTCCATGACCTTGCCCTCGGGAGACAGAATGTCGCCGGCAGCCGGCTTGCCTTCGATCCAGTAGCCCCATTCGTCGGCCGACATGAATCCCTTGGCAGTGTCCATGCAGGCGGAATAGTACCCTTGACGGTTGAGATAGCCGCCGACCCAGCCGGACGTGTACCAGTTGATGTATTCATAGGCGGCATCGAGCTGCGCGCCCTTGAGGTGCGAGGCAAGGCCGAGACCGCCACCCCAGGCGCGGTAGCCTTCCTTGAGCGGCTGGAAGGTGCAGGCAATGCCCTTCGAACGGACGGCGGCGACGGCCGGCGACCACATCGACTGGATGACCACTTCGCCCGACGCCATCAGGTTTACCGACTCGTCGAAGCTCTTCCAGAAGGCGCGGAACTGGCCGTCACCCTTGGCCTTGATGAGGAATTCGATCGTCTTGTCGATTTCTTCCTTCGTCATGTTGCCCTTGTCGGCATATTTGATCTTGCCGGAGGCTTCCATGATCATCGCCGCATCCATGATGCCGATCGACGGGATGTTGAGGATCGCGGTCTTGCCCTTGAAGGCGGGATCCAGAATATCGGCCCAGCTGGTGATCGGACGGCCGGTGAGATCAGGACGGATGCCGAGCGTATCAGCATTGTAGATGGTCGGAACCATCGTCATCCACTGCGTCGGCTCCTTGGCGAACTTCTTGGAATCCTGCGCTTCGACGAAGCCGACCGTGTGTGGCGCCGTGCCCTGGGCGATGACGCTCTCCGGCTTTAGCTTGCCGTTGATGAACAGCGGTACGATCTTGTCGTAATATTTCAGCTTCTTGACGTCCATCGGCTGCATCACGCCGGTCGGGAACACCTTCTTGGCGATCCAGTATTCGACGTCGGCAATGTCGTAGCTGTCAGGCTGGGTGACAGCGCGCTGGGCGGCGGCGTCGGAATCGGTTGCCGTCATCTCCAGCGTGATGCCGAGATCGGCCTTGCACTTCTCGGCGATGGCATTGATGTTCGAAACGCCGGTGCCGAACTGGCGAAGCGTGATGTTCGTCTGCGCCCAGATGGTGGGAAAGCCGGTGATGGCGCCGGAGCCGGCGATGGCGCCGACGGCAGCAGCACCCGTCTTCAGCAGCGTGCGGCGGGAAAGCCCCTTTTCCGCCTTGGTCGATGTCGTTTCAGTCGTCATGTCAGTTCCCCTTTTCTTGGATGGAAGGTTCAGTGTTCTTGATGGTGATGGCTCATGCGGAAGAGCGGCCGAGAAGCACGGCATCGTCGAGCGCCCAGCTGAGCGAGACGGTGTCGCCGACGGCAACCGGCCGGGCGAAATAGTCGCCGTCGTCGGCAATGACGGTGAAGTCGTCGCTGCCGGCGCCGAGGACGGTAATCTTCACGGAAGAGCCGCGATATTCGATGTTGGAGACGATGCCATCGAAGCCGAGCGTCCATTCGGTCGCCACCTGCAGGCGCACGCGGTCGGTGCGGATACCGATATCGATGGGCTCGCCGACTTCCCTGCCCGTCCCGCGCACGGAAAAGCTCTGACCTTCCGGCACGGTCATGACGAGCACGCCGTTCTCGTTCGACGTCACCCGGCCGGACAGCACATTGTGGTCGCCCATGAACCGCGCGACGAAGGCCGTCGCCGGCCGCTCGAAGACCTCGCGCGGGGCGGCCGCCTGCTCGATCCGGCCGTCATTCATGATGACGATGACGTCGGCGAGCGCCATCGCCTCTTCCTGGCTGTGGGTGACGTGTACGAAGGTGATGCCGAGCGACTTCTGCAGCTTCTTGAGTTCGGCGCGCATGCGGATCTTCAGGAACGGATCGAGCGCCGACAGCGGCTCGTCGAGCAGCAGCGCTTCCGGATCGGTGATCAGCGCGCGCGCCAGCGCCACGCGCTGCTGCTGGCCGCCGGAAAGCTGGGCCGGACGCCTATTGGCATAGGCCTCCATCTGCATCAGCTTCAGCATTTCGAGCGCCTTGGCCTGCCGCTCTTGCCTATCGATACCCTTCATCTTCAGGCTGAAGGCGACGTTGTCGATCAAATCGAGATGCGGGAAAAGCGCGTAGGATTGGAACATCATCGCCGTGCCACGCCTGGCCGGCGGAAAATCGGTGACGACCACATTGCCGAGGCGAATATCGCCCGACGAGATGCTCTCGTGGCCGGCGATCATGCGCAGCGTCGAGGTCTTGCCGCAGCCCGATGGGCCAAGAAAGCAGCAATAGGAGCCGGCGGGGATCTTCAGGCTGATCGCATGGACCGCCGTCGTCGCGCCATAAACCTTCGAAACGGATACTATATCGATCTCTGCCGCTTTCGACATCATGCCTTCCCCTGTTCGGAAAAGACGATGCATCTGCCGTGCCAGACTCCGATGCTTGCAGCAAGCCATTGCGAAATAATGATTTTATCAACACCGCAATGGAGAGAGCAAATTATAGGCGCAAAACGATCTGCACATGATTTAGGCTATCGTGCGCAATTTGTGCAAAACATCGTATACAATCCGATTGCAATTTCGGGGACAAATTCTGTTTAACTTTACCACGAAGCCGGGTATGGTTTGCCGACCATCAGGAAATAAATTTCATGAAATCCGCCGCCAAGGCTCAGCAGGCCGAAGACTCCGCCGAAACCGGCGCGCAACAGATTCGCGATGCCATTCGCGAAGCGATCGTCGAGCGCAGGCTCTCGCCCGGCACCAAGCTTTCAGAAAGCGATGTCGGCAATCTCTTCAACGTCAGCCGCACGCTTGCGCGCGCCGCCCTGCAGGCGCTCTCCTATGAAGGCCTTGTCAGCGTCGAGAAGAACCGCGGCGCCTTCGTCGCCTATCCCTCGCCCGAAGAGGCTCGCCAGATCTTTTCCGCCCGCCGCCTGGTCGAGCCAGGCATATTGCGCGAGGCGGCGGCGCGGATCACGCCTGACGATATTACCCATCTGCGACAGCTTCTGCTGGAAGAAGGCCGCCTGATGAGCGAGCGCGGTCAGACGGCGCGCCGCGCCGAAATCAAGGCATCGGGCGATTTTCATCTTATGCTGGCGGCCATATCGGGCAATTCGATCATGCAGCGCTTCATGGAAGAGCTCGTCGCCCGCTCCTCGCTGGTGATTGCGCTCTACGGGCAATCGACCGCATCGAGCTGCGGCCATTCCGAACATGGTGACATAATCTCGGCAATCGAAGCCAACGAACTCGACCTGCGCGAACGCAAGAGCCTGGGTCTCAAGGAAGCCTTCGAACTCTGAACATGCAAAAGATGCGGGCGCGGATGCTTCCCGCGCCGCGCTTCAAACGGACTCTCGAAACGCTACCAGGGCGTCTTCTTCGGCAGCAATTCAAAAGCCGCGAAGATATCCTCGGCGGTCATTGGCTCGCTCGAGCGCAGCTTCACGATTCCGTCCCGTCCGAGCAGGATCAGCCCGAACTCGCCGGACGGCGGTCCCTGCAGCCGATTGCGAATATCGTCGGCATCGAGTTCCCAGTCATCGTCGAACAGCGCAAACGCGCCGCCGCCGGCAATGCTGAACACCTCGACGTCTTCCTCGATAAGGCGCATATGCGCCTTGCGCAGCCATTCGTCCTGGATCAGCGCGCGGTCATCTTGCGCATCGGCGAAGATGATCAGGACGCGCTTGCGATCCCGAAACTGCCCGAGCGATTGCGGAAGCTCAGGCTCACGCCTGGGTGTACCGATGATTTCATGAACAAAAGATTTCAGCATGGTGCTCATTCCTCGGCCATCGCTTGATGTGGCCGTGCCTGCCGGATTAAACGGCTGGCAATAAGCGAGGTTCCGCCAAAAGCGGAAAAGGATCGCAGCCATGGCCGCGATCCTTATTCTATCAGTCGCGGCCCTGGTCTTCGGACGCGTGGGCCGACACGGCGACGAGATCCGCAGCCCCAGTGACGTGAAGGCGCTTGCGCACCAAAACGCGCATGACACGCGCCGCCGTCGAGAAGGTCATCTGGTCGAGCGGGCCTTCGCCCTCCCACGGCTTGGTCAGCCGCTCGGTGACGGCGCCGACGATGTTCATCGGCACGATGTCGGTGCATTCGCGCATGGCTTCAAAAACGAAGCTGATCGGCATGACCCGTCCTTCGTAGGTCACGATCGGTTCGGTCAATTCGCTGTCCCATTCCTCGAAGGCATAGAGCGCTTCGCGAAACAGCTGCTGGAGGTTAAACGGCGCGTGGCCGTCATGAAGTGGCGGCAGTGCATTCATCATGTCTGTCTCCTCTTGATGGGTTGAAGCCAAAGTCCTCCGGTCTCGGTCGCGCCAACGCGGGGAACGGAACATTTCGCTGCCCCTGCGAACCGAATAACACTATTGATTCTATAGAGTAACGCGCAGGGGTAAAGCCCATTTATCCGCCGCCGCAGAAGCGATTTCCATAACACCCTGATATTCTTGCGTGTTTTAGACGAAATTTTCTCCGCGCACACCAGCCTTAAAAATCTATGCCACCCGCCTAGGATCGCTCCGAAATGGCACGGCGAGGGCGAAAAAACCCTGAAAACTCACGGAACTTTTGTAGCTGTAATCTGTTTTGTTCTCACAATTCGCAACACACACTGGGGTTACCACCAATGACGCAAATCCGTGAACCGGAGCGCCGCAGCAGGATCCTGCGCGGCCGCCCCTATAGCCTTGATGAATTCGCCTCCAAATATGGCCTCCGAAACGAGCAGGCAGAAAGCCTGTTCACCCGTTTCGGGCCGTCCTCGATCGAACTCGACCTGCTGATGGCAGCCAAGCGCCGGCCGCCGGTTCTGCAGGACGGAATTGCCGAATAGCACTTTTGACGAATGGAATAGAGAGATGAGTGATAGACGCCACGAATGGATCAGCAAACGGGCTTACGCGATCTGGGAGGAACAGGGCCGGCCTGATGGCCGCGGCGACGAGCACTGGCGCCAGGCCGTTGCCGAACGAGACGCGCTGGAGCGCACGCAGGCCTCGTCCGATGGTCGCGAGGTCCTGGTGAAGTTTCGCCCGAAGCCGCAACGGCCCGAAGCGCCATGCGCCGGCTGGTTCAGCCCAACCGCAAACGTCGGCTGAACTCTTTCTCACACCGGACCGGGCCGCTTAATCCGTACAGGATGAAGCGGCCCAATCGCGGCGAATCCCGTGGCTCAATCCCCTGCGGGATCGCGCCGCTCGATGCCAGATCGAGCAACTCAGTCGAACCTTAACCGGAAGCGCGCCTGAAAATCTCCCTGCCACCACATCGGGAAATTGGTTCCCCATTTATTGTTGTGCAGATTGAAGCGAATGCCAGAGCCGAAGTCCGGCCGCGTCCTATAGAACGTCATGAAATCTGAGCCTTGCGGCGCAACGAGCGGCGCATCGAAGGTTTCGATTGTCAGCGGGCCATCGACAAGATCACCGCGTGCTGCGGTCACAGCCTGCAATTGCCCGCCGCCGCTCGTCGCAATGTTCCCGGATCGATGCCAGAGGCCCATCTTGCGGAAATTCCAGTCCCCGTCACCCTCAGGCGTGAAGGAAAGGAAGCTCGCCTCCGGCATGCGGTTGGCCGGCTTGTCGTGCAATGTCAGGCTGAGGTTCAGGCGATTGCCCTCGGCGGTGAAATGCAGCATCACATGCGGCGGCGCGCCATATTTCTGCACCGCCACTGCCGGCATCGACAGAAGGATGCCCGCCCCATCAGTCGCTTCCAGCGCCGGCAGAGAAACCTTCGAAAGTGCTGCCCCGGACCGCGCAAGCCCCGGCTTGCCATGGTCGAGCACCGCCCATTCCTGGCGATGGGTCAGGTAGGTCTCCATGTGCCTGTTAACGTCGCCGGCATCGTAGCTCTCATATCGATAGGCGATCAGCGAGCCGTTGCGGCCGGAGATCGTCCGGCCGGAGGGCGAGGTGATTTCGGCGACATCGCCGCTCGCACCGTCGAGCGCGATCGACCAGCCGCCGGCCTGCAGGCGGAGCTCCCGCCCGCCGCCCTCGATCACGGCAGGCGTGCCGAATTCGGCAAGCACCGCCTGGGCCGCCTGCCGGTCCGTCTCGTCAAGCTGCGAGACCGCTTGGTCGAGATAGGCCCGCTGCTCGTCCCACGAGGCTTCGGTATAGGCGAAGCGATAATCGGATCGGCGCGCGGCCTCAAAATCGGCCCGCGACCACGCCTTATCGTCGCGCAGATAGGATTTGATATCGACGCCGCAGGTATGCTCGGCCACCATCGCTAACGCGCGCCCGAAGGCGAGACGCCGCGCGTCGAGCCCATCCTTCGCGAAGCGGTCATAAAGCCGCTGCAGCGCCAGGAACCGCGCCGTCTTCACCGGATCGCTGCCGCTGCCATGGATCCAGCTGTCGCCGAGTTCCAGCTCGACCACAGGGAAGCGCTCACGCTCGTCCCAAAGAATGGCGCCGTAATCCTCGAGCGTCGCAGCGCGGATGATCGCATCCGGCTCACGGGCGCGTAATTCGCGATAGGCTTCGGCCGTCTGCGGCACGCTCTGCGGCCCCATATTGTCGTTGGTATGGGCAAAGCTCAGCCCGTCCTCGAAACCGTCGGGGAAACAGGTCTCGCCATAGGAGCGCTGGTACATGACGACCACCTCCTCGCCGCCGGGCGCCCGCCAGCGGAAGATGTCGGGCACATCGGGCGGTGGTGAGGCCGTATTGACGCCGAGATGCAGGAAGCGAATGCCCGCCTCGGAAAGCAGCGGCACCATGCCGAGCGTATGGCCGGGCACATCGGTCATCTTCGCCGCGATCGTCGTCTTGCCGAAGCGGCGGTCAAGCTCGTGCGAATAGGAAAGCCCGGCCCGGAAAAGGTCGGGCGACATCAGCTCCGTATGCGTGGTGAACGGCAGGCCGTGCCAGCGGATCAGCCCGCGCTCAATCGCCTGTTCCAGCGCTGCCACCTCTCCCGCCGAGCGCGAATTCAGATGGTCCCAGATCAGCCATGCGCCCGTCGTCCAGATGAATTTCGGCTCGTCGGGATTTTCGGCATGAAAATGCTTGGCGGTCTCGATCGCCTGCGGAATGAAGCGCTCGTGATATTGCCGGCGGACTTTCTCGGCATGGTCGGTAAAGCCGATATCGAGGTGGGTCTTGAAGACCAGATGCACACGCTTTTCAGTCATTCCATTCCACACATCGGTGATGATACCCGAAATTCTGCCAGCGCTACAAAGGCGCGACGGAATGTAACCGTTTCCACAAACACCATTGCTCCTGTCACAAACGCTCCGTCAACCGTTTCGGAACAGATCGATGAAATAATGCGGATTTCTTAACCATAGATCCAGAACGCAGCGTCCGATCCTTTCGCCATCAAATCGAATCACGACATGAATGAAGACGTGTTCATCGGCAATTTTGGAGGAAAGGCGGTGGGATTTCCCTGCCGACTGGCGCGGGTGCCCCGCCCAGATTGCGGAGAAATGGCTGGTCGTTCGGGGAAGGCCGATCGTCAGAAAGCGTTGCTTTCCTGGCAGAGCGCCCGGTGGACCTCGGTCCAGAACAGCGCCAGCGGCGTGTCACCGTTGCGTTCGGCAACGAGGGCACGAATCAGCGCTTCGGAGCCTGCCATGTCCTGCCAGCTGGATTTCAGGCCCTTGGCGGCCTGTTGGCATTCGGCAATCTCGAATGGTCTCTTGCTGTCCATATGAGGTCTCCTCATGACAGGCGCTAGCAGGTGGGACCCGGATTGTCATTCCCCGCATATGTGGGGATGCCTTGTATTTATGACAGCGCTCGCGGTAGGATTGAGGGGATTGGGGCAGTGGAAATGATTGAGAATACCTACAGCGAAAAGTTCGAGTCCGCTTTCGAACAGATCAAGGCCGCGGCCAATGTGGATGCCGCCATCCGCATTCTCCAGACGGAATATGGCCTCGATTTCGTCACCTACCATCTCGCCCAGACGATCGCGGCCAAGATCGATTCGCCCTTCGTGCGCACCACCTATCCGGATGCCTGGGTCTCCCGCTACCTCTTGAACAGCTATGTGAAGGTCGATCCGATCGTCAAACAGGGCTTCGAACGCCAGCTGCCCTTCGATTGGAGCGAGGTCGAGCCGACGCCCGAGGCCTATGCCATGCTGGTCGACGCCCAAAAGCACGGCATCGGCGGCAACGGCTACTCCATTCCCGTCGCCGACAAAGCGCAACGCCGTGCGCTCTTGTCGCTGAATGCCCGCATCCCGGCCGAGGAATGGACCGAACTCGTCCGCCGCTGCCGCAACGAATGGATCGAGATCGCCCATCTGATCCACCGCAAGGCCGTCTACGAGCTGCATGGCGAAAACGATCCGGTGCCGTCATTGTCGCCGCGCGAAATCGAGTGCCTGCACTGGACGGCGCTGGGCAAGGATTACAAGGATATTTCGGTCATCCTCGGCATATCGGAGCACACCACGCGCGATTATCTGAAGACTGCCCGCTTCAAGCTCGGCTGCGCCACCATTTCGGCGGCCGCCTCCCGGGCCGTTCAATTGCGCATTATCAATCCCTAGCGCATCGGCCCGCAAAACCGCGGCTTTGCGCGACATGCTCTGCCCCCCCTCATCTGGGGGGGCCCATCTGAGGGAATTTCCGATCCGGCCCGCATGAACCATTCTGCTTTCCACGAACTTGAAAACGCTGGAGGGCAAAATGTTCGTTATCATTCAGGCACATGAGTATCAGAAATACGCTGCCGTACTCGACCAGATGTTTCGCCTGCGCAAGAAGGTCTTCGCCGATACGCTCGGCTGGGACGTTCCCGTCATCGGCCCCTACGAACGCGACAGCTACGATTCGCTCGCCCCCGCCTATCTCGTCTGGTGCAACGACAGCCGCACCCGTCTTTATGGCGGCATGCGCCTGATGCCGACGACAGGCCCGACCCTTCTCTACGACGTCTTCCGCGAGACGTTTCCTGACGCCGCCAATCTTATCGCCCCCGGCATCTGGGAAGGCACACGCATGTGCATCGACGAAGAGGCGATCGCCAAGGATTTCTCCAATGTCGATGCCGGCCGCGCCTTCTCCATGATGCTGCTTGCGCTTTGCGAATGCGCGCTCGATCACGGCATCCATACGATGATTTCCAACTACGAGCCCTACCTCAAGCGCGTCTACAAGCGTGCCGGCGCCGAAGTGGAAGAACTCGGCCGTGCAGACGGCTACGGCAAATACCCCGTCTGCTGCGGCGCCTTCGAAGTATCGGACCGGGTGCTGCGCAAAATGCGCGCCGCCCTCGGCCTCACCCTACCCCTTTATGTCAGGCACGTGCCGGCCCGCTCGGTCGTGACCCAATTCCTGGAGATGGCAGCATGAACCGCCTCGCTGAAACCGCCACGCAGACCGCAATACAGAAGGATATCGGCGCCCTGGAGCGCCATGTTCTCGCATCTCGCGACATCGCCACGCAGATAGGGGATCCCTTCCTCTCCTATCTCCTTTCGATGGCGCTGTTCACGATCTACGAGAAGAAGGCCCATCATGAGAACGAGGCGCTGAAGAGCAGCTTCAGCTGAGGGTGTGGTTCCCCTCCGCCCCGCCTGAAGACGAGCATGTCTCCCGGCGCCTCGCGCGCAGCCGCAAAAACCGTCCCCGTTTTGCGGCTGCGCGCCCCTGTCATCTCATCAGGGCATTGCCGTTACGTCATCAGGGAATTGATGGTCGAAATCAGCGCGTCGTGCATATAGGGCTTCGGCAGGAAGGCGGTATTGGCGGGCAGCGCCATCGGATCGAGCCGCACCATGCCCGATGTGATGATGATGCCGATATTCGGCCGCATCGCCCTCACCCGCTTGGCAAGCTGGAGACCGTCCATCGAACCGGCCATATTGACGTCGGTGAACAGGATATCGACATCCTGCCTGCCCTTCAGCACCACCAGAGCCTCGTCGGCATTCGCCGCCTCCAGCGCCACATGGCCGACCTCCTCCAGCACATCGAGGATATTGAACCGGATCAGCGGCTCGTCCTCCACGATGAGCACCACGGCACTGTTCGAAGCCACCATCTGCGATCGCCCTCTTCATGCGGAATGTGACTTGGATAAGTGTAGCCCACGCGAGAAGGTTCCAGTGGCTGCCCACGAAATATGCATCGTCCACAGATGCTTGCGCTCACCGCTTGTAGCTCCCCCGGATTTGCGTTAGAGCGGAAACCGTGCTGCGGGAACCATTGCCCCGGCATCACGGCGCCGGCCACCGGCGCCAAGGGCCTGTAGCTCAATGGTTAGAGCCGGCGGCTCATAACCGCTTGGTTGGGGGTTCGAGTCCCTCCGGGCCCACCATTCAATTTTGCAAGCTCCTGTTTTTCCTCCATTTCTTTAGCTTCGAGGTCCCACTTTTCAACAATGGGCTCCCCAAGTGGGACACTTTTGTTCTCGTTCCGATCCGGCAAAAGAAGCTTTGTGGCATCTCCGGCCAGCTTCTTTCGACGAGCGGCGCGTGTGTAAAGATCGGCCTGCTGGCTCGTCGTCCACCCGAATATGGCCTTGAGTTGGTCAGACGTAGCGCCGTTCTCTGCGGCGATCGAAGCGCCCGCCTTTCGAAGGCCATGCGCCGAGCAGTGAAACAGACCGGCTTCGTCGCACCATTGGCGCATCTTGTTCCCAAGTCCCTTATCCGAAAAAGGCTTGCCGTATTCGGTGACAAGAAAGGTCAGCTGACCAACGGGCACCCGATCCAATTCCTCGGCGAGGTCGGATAGGATTGGCACGTTGACCTCTACCCCGCTCGACTTTCGGGTCTTACCAGGCCGAATACGAATCCAACCGTCGTTGAGATGCTGCCGGCCGAGAATGGCGGCGTCCGATAGCCGGAGGCCAGTGAACATGAAAACGGCGAGAGCTCGCCGCGCGGTCGTGCCAGGGGCGTGTCTGGCTTCGTACTGCTCGATCTCCTCAAGCGTCCATGTATGGAAGCCATCGCCTGATTTCAGGCGTTTGATACCCATGCAGGGATTCGTCTTCGCCTCCCCGACCTCGATCGCCCAAGCAAACAGCGCACTTATGGCTTTTACGATGTTGTTGGCGGCGCCTGGGCTATCGATCCTTGTATCGCGGATAGCCGTCACATGCTTTCGCTCGAGGAGCTCAAAAGGCTTGTCGCCATGCTTGACGCAAATTTCCTCGAGAATACGCCGCCGCCGGCTCATAGTATCGACCGTGACCGAGTTTGCTGCGCGCTTGAAATGCTGCTGGCAGAGCCAACGGAAGGAACGCGCCACGACAGGCTTCGATGAATCGGAAACGACGGGAGAGTCGCCGTAAGGTATGCCCTTTTCGGCACACTCATATTCGCGCAGAAACGCGGCAGTGCCCGGCTTCTCACGAAGCCGGACCTTCTTCTTGCCTTTGGTGCGGTAGTACAGCCGGATGTTGCCGTGCCGGTCAGTATCCTCGATGATGCCGCGCAAATGGAGCTTCATGCGACCCCGAGATCATCCCAAGGGTTTTCCCCTGTCGGCGGCAGATGGCGCGTGTCATCTCGAGGGAGCGCCTCGAATGCCTCATCTAATTCGCAACGATCCCATAGAATTCGGCCGCCGGCTTTCCGCGGACAGGGCATAGCACCTTGCCCCACCATATAATCGAACAGAGTGGCGCCGATGCCGACATAAGCCGCAGCGGCCACGCGTGAAAGACCGCGTGGGATCATGCCATAGGGCAAGCGGTTGTCGTTGGCGGCAGCGGGCATCGTTCCTCCGTTGGTAGTCGGACGTAGAGTGAAGTGTAAACACACCCTCGTGGTCAAGTCTGGGAACCAGTCAGCGACCGATTTACAAATATTGCAATAGAACCGGCCAGCGCGCCGCTGATGTGGTCGCGGGTGGTGATCGCGCCGGCCTATGGTGTTGGTGAGCGCTCGACCGCATCATGCGGCGACTGCGGTCGAGCGCGTATCGGCCAGGGCGGGCCGAAGGGAACCGGAGGCGCATCTAGAGCGAAAACGCCATCCGGCCACGGCGCCGTATCAAGCGGCGTCGCTTCTCCTGCCGGGTGATGGACCGGCAGGGATTGAAAATCATGCAATCTGGAACTCAAGAACTCGGAGCGGATCGCAATCCGCGTCAACAATCTCGATTACGTACTCGTCTATGCAATCTAGTATTTGAAGGCGAGCAACGATCACGGCCGGCTCGTTGGTGCAGAGGAGTGTGACGAGTTGGCCCATTTCAAACGAAAACTGATATTCGGACTTTCGAATTCTTCGTCTGCCAAGCAGCGCGCGTGGAAGAGCGGTTCTGTTGGCGGTCTTTATTGCGGCGTGGGTTGTCATCGGTGGGATCCTCGTTGCGTTGGTAAATGTTAGTATTTGTATATCGAATGATTTCATGGCGCTCAACAGCGAAGTGCGATAAATGTTTGCATGCTGCGAACATATCGCAATCTACGGAGATGGAAGACAATGGCGAAGACGGCCGCGATCGGCATTCGCATAGAGCCCGAACTGAAAGAGGCAATTGAAGCGGCCGCCAAAGCCGAGCGACGCTCTGTGGCGTCGTACATCGAGAAGGTGATTGCCGACGATCTAGAAAAACGGGGACTGCTGACGCCGGCAGAGCGGTCTGGACGATGACCTTTTCACACGCAGCCAGAATCCTAGCGTACCTTGTGCTGATCGTCGGAGCTTCGCAGCTTGTCTTGGGAGTGATCATCGCGACTGAGGCGCTACTACCGTATGAGCAGGCCTTGGCACGCTACGCGCCGGGCGCTCCAAATTCCGGGTCGGTGATCGATCGCGGCATCCAAAAATTGATCATCGCTGTCGCCCTAGGTACGCTGGCTGAAATCAGCTTCCGACTTTTGAAGATGCGAGGAGAGCAATAAACGTACTGCTCTTGACCACCCTCACCCGACTCGCCTAGCCATTTGTGGAAGGCCAAGAGCCGGGAACGCGATAAGTACCGGCCCCTCCACCGGCTCGACGCCGGTGAAAAGCGCGTGCTGCGCTTCATGATCGCGCACACAGGTCATTTAACTGTGGACCTGATACCGCAAGCGGGAGAGAAGACGATGGAAGCGTTGGCGAAGGTCGGCGTGGTGCGACCCGGAGGCAAAGACCACCGCGGCATGCGAGAGTGGTCTGTCACCGACGGGGGCCGTGCAGAAGTCGAACGAATCGACACTTATAGGAACTGGAAATTTTGAGTCGCCCCCGGCGTCAAGGGGCAACGAAGGCAGGAAACCCCTGTGCGACGCGTCCACCCACTCTATCGAGTAGGTGGATAGACCCGATCCCGAAGCCTGAATATCGGCTGCTCGATGTATTTATAGGACAATGCGGCCAAAAAAAGCGTGACGGCAGCGAAAACGCAAAGCTCAACGAGGCCACGGAATTCAAGCTTCACGCCGAAAATCGGCTCGAGTAAACGCGGTGTCACGAAGAAATAGAACGTGTAGTTCACGACCTGATGGTAGACGTAGGCGCCGTAGCTACGCTTTCCTATGAACACAAGAACAGGGTTTTCCATCAACTTTGCTGCGGTCGTCGCCTTACCAATAGCCAAGAAAAATATCAGTGATGCGGCGATCATGTAAACCGGCGCGTCAGCAAGCACCTTGCCGGCAAAACTACCCCGAAACGCGGCCTGGCCTATGCTCAACTCTGTCAATGACAGCAGGCAGAGCGCCGCAATGCCAACCACCATGATGGCGAAGAAGCAGCGCAATGCCGCGGGCGTTATCCGCCTGCTTGAAGTGATGATGGCAACCGCTGAGCCCGCAGCCAGTGAATCCAGATTTCCGAGTGTCACGATGAATTGAGCTTGGCTAAAATCGGCGCACCAGGCGAAGGAGCGCCAGCCGATCGCGACCAAAAATGCGCCCACTAGAAAGAGCTTCCAGGATTTCGGCCGGAGAAAGATTACTACTGGCGCCCAGAAAAGATAGAACTGCTCCTCAACCGCAAGCGACCACCATGGCGCGGCTGGTCCATAACTTCCGATGTCGTTTCGAAACAGCGCATTTGAGAGATTCTGCACGAAAAAAACGTGAGAAATCACGTCTTCCCGCACGGCGTCGCTCAATCCTATACAAATGACAAATGCAAGAGCCAGATAATAGACGGGCTGAATGCGGAAGAATCGACGACCATAAAAGCCTTTGAGGAGCTGTAACCCTTCGACCTCACGCCTTCTCCCGGCTAACTCGATGAGTATTCTCGTGATCAGAAATCCGCTGATAACGAAGAATATCAAAAGACCGCTTCGTCCCCATTCCAAGACCAGAGATGCAAGCGGCGCCCAGTGGGCGATCAAAACCAAGAGCAGCGAGATTGCCCTGAGCCCATCTAGGCCGCGTATGCGACCGCGCGCCTGTACCCCGAACTCTCGATTTGGAAGAGCGTCCAACGTTCAATCCCTCCGACTCTTGGCGGAATAGCGCAATCCTGCCGGGATTGAAAGCGCCGCTATTTTAGTTAGCTCGCCAACGCAGCCATCAACGCCGCCACTGCCAGCGTCGCGCGCTGATCCGCCCCGGTTTCGTTCAAATGGGTGTTGTCGTAACGCCCGCCCGAACCGATAGAGTCGACGTTCTCGCCTGCGAAGACAGTCGTGCCGTTCACGACGCTAGCTTGTGCGGCCAGAACAGCCGCACTCGTGGCGCCGTAATAGTAGCTTTCAGCCGCAACCAAGATCGGGCACCCCGGAATAGCGTGGTTGAACTCGGCGATCACCTTCTGCAGACTTGCCGCATACGAGGCTTGCGATGTTCCTGCCGAAGTATCGGACTCGCCCTGGCCCCACATAATAGCCGTGCAGGGCAGGCCGGCGTCGCGCAGCCGCAAGCCAACTACATTGATCTTGTTGAAGAGGAAAGGCGCCGTCGCCTCACTCGCCCATTGATCGGCTCGCGTATTGCCGACCGCCATGGGCACTAGGATCACGCGATCGAAGTAGCCAGCAGCGATCAGTTTATCGGCCATCCGCATCATCCATGTGCCACGCAGATCGGTGATGGTGCCCCCGCTGACATTGATGCCCAGCAACGGATCCTTGGCCCGGTAGAGCTTTCCGTCATAGATATTGAGCTGATCGATGTTCGTATTGACTGGAACGTAAGGCGTTGGCACTTCGTTGACGCTCAAGGATTGGCCAAGAACGATGATGACGGCAGTTCGCGGCCCGATGTCTCCTCGTGCAACCTCAATGCGACCGGTCAGATCCAGAACCGGATCTGCGCCAGTGATCACATCGCCAGCCGGATAGATGTAGTTGGCACTCGGGCTCAGGAAATTATTAAGCGCCAGTCCGGCGCCACCAAAAACCATCGCCATCAGACCACCACGAAGCCAGAGATGCCGGTCTGGTACCCGTTAGCTTGGCCACCATCTCCATACCACGTTTGGCTGCCACCAGTGCCTCGTTCAAGCCAGCGGAGCTCGTGATATCCGAGACCGAGATAGCCGCTATAAGCAGCCGCTGACGGGAGGATCGGGAACACGTTGCTTGCCGCCCCGGGGCGCTTGACCTGCGAACTGTCAGCCGAGGAACTGTCGATTCCGATACCAGTAAAGCCGGAGACTACAGTGCCAGTCCCGTTTAGCATGTAGCCGCTCGCTTCGACACGAACCATTCGCCCAGACACGCCATTGAAGACTTCAATTTGATTGAGGGCGCTGCCGTTGGCTTGCCGCCACGCCGCTGCGCTGTAAGACCAACTATCCGTAGGATCCGTGCGGCACACCGGCATGATTACCGCACCACCCAAGCTCCACACGAGCCGAGACTGCAACGTGCTACGGGTTTGGCCGGCGGCATGGCACCGGAAGCCCCCAACCAATTCGCCAGCTTCAGCGGCGAGTGCGCCGATTGCATCGGCATTGACGAACCGGCCGTCGACTTCGACGACCGCCATGGCGCGCGTGACGCTGTTGGTCCATGCCGGCCCAATCACGAGAACACCGCCAGGCGAAACAAAAATGTCGTAGTTCTTTCCGGCCTCGGCGGATGAGATGTCGAGCGTAGCTCCGCCATAGTACAGCGTCGAGGTCGTGATATCGGTCTCGGGGTAGCTGTCGGAGGAGACGGAAAGCCGTGTTCCGCCTCCGCCAGTGCCAACATTGCCATCGATCATAACTGCTGGAATTTTAGTGAGGCTCATTATTAAATCCTTCCGCGGCGATCGATGTAGCCGCGCGTCGCTAGGTAGAGACTGCCGGCAGCGCCCGCTTTATGCCGAACCTGGCCGGACGTATTGGTCCGCACCTCGATGCCGGCCGAGGCGTTCTCGCTGGCGTTCTGCATGTTGGAAATATTGAACAACGAGTTGCCGACGCCAAGCGACTGGTCACCCTCGTCAGGCGAGCTCACGAATGCGCCGACCGTGTCCGTGCCGGACGTGAAAGTGGCGTTCATGATGGCGCGAACCTTGAACCCAGAAGGAACGCCAGCCAGCGTCACGAGCGCAGCGGTCGTTCCGGTGCTGTAAGCGGCTCCGCCATTTTCTTTGATGGCCGTTTGCCAGAGGAATTCGTCGCCATCCTGGGAATCCGCAATGATGTTGCCGCTGCCATCGGTCTTGGTGCTTCGGATCCGGCGATACTTTGTGTACGCTGCCGGGATGTTCCCGCCGATCGTAGGCGCTGAAGCGCTTGCCGAGCAGCAGACGTCGACGACGCCCGTGTCGGGCCGCTTTATCAAATACCAGTGAAGCCAGGAGCTGGTCGGCTTGGTGCCCGTATCCATGCCGCCGTTGCCACTTCCGACAGCCCATCCGGCATCCGATCGCTTTGTGATGGCGGACGCAAGAACCATGATGACGGGAGACGCGCCGGCGCTCGCCGCTTCGCCGGTTGCGAAATCCATATCATTGTTGGCGTCGGTGACATTCTGCGAACCGGCGAGCCCATAGAGTCGGCCAGCAACGCCAGACGACACGGCGACGGCCGAATCGACCTCGCTTTTGCTGTAGACGGAAAGCTTCGTCCTGATCGCTGCAATGTCGGTTGCCTTGATCTTGTCAGCATCGACGGTCTCGCTGCCGGGGACGTTGATATTGATCCGGCCGCCGAAGGTCACCTCGACGTTATTCTCGATTCCGTCGCCAGGAGGGGCCTCGCTGAAGGTCAACGTGGTGCCCGAAATCGAATATGATGATTTCAGCTGAATGACGCCGTTAACGTTGACCGACGTGTTGTTTTTCGACCCAGGATCTACCGACAGCGTGAACGCGGTCTGCGAACCGTTGCCGGCGAATGTGTTCAAGACCTTGTCGTTCAAGGCCAGCGCCGCGTAGTCGGCAGCGAGATCGGCGGCCGCCTCGGCGGCAGCAACAATCGCGTTCGACGCCTGGTCGGATATCAGTCGAAATTCCGTACCCTGCTGGCGGCCCAGAACGATCATGCCAGCAGGCAAGCCTCCAACTACGGGATCATTGCCGGGATTCGTTTTGATAGTGAGCGGTGAAGCGCCATTGAATGCGACTGTGACCGGTGTTGCCGTGTTGGTGGCGTAGATTGGCAGCCACACGAGCGCCGTTTCAGAGATCGGAATGTCAGTCGTGGCTTGGAGAGCGTTAGGTGTGCCGGCGCCGACGTTCGATGCTGGAATGAACGGATACGGCAGATCGGCGACACGTGCCCACGTGCCCAGACCAGAGGCGCCTGATTTCTGGTAAATGCCGTTGTAGGCGGTCGTCGGGTCGGCGATGACCCAGGCCATCGTACTTTCTTCGTGATTCACATCGGCAAGAAGAAGGGCGCGGGTCGTCTTTATGAGGCTGTTGACGACAGATGATCCTGCGATGAAGCTCTCGAGGTAGGTTCCCCAGCTGCGGATCTCCGCTTTCGTGGGCTTGTGGTTACCGGACGATGGGATGCCATCGGTCACGAAGTCTCGGTAGACCTGCCTTGCGGTCAGAACCATTGAATTCTCCAATAAAAAAGCCGCTCGAAGGCGGCTGCAAATTTGATCGTGATGGCGATGAGGCGCGGGGCTATGCCCAACCTGTGCCGTCGCTGAACGTCGCGCCGTCGTCGAAGGGGATGCCGGGGTCTTCATCCGCCTCTGTAGGCGGCGGGTTCGTTTCGTCTTCGTCGGGCGCAGGTGTTGAATCGCCGGCGAGGGCGTTTGTTTTGGTCATCGATTTTTCCTTGGATATCGGGCGCAACCGCTAGACGCGGAGCTTGCGGCGAGGCTTCATCAGCGGATGAAAAAGCTTCTTGCCGGTTTTGTTGGGTTTGCTGTTACCCTGTTGCTGCTTGCGGTAGGGCGAGAAATCTACCTCGCGTTCACGACGAGGCCCGCCCAAGAGATCTTCGTGAGCATATTCACGTGGCTCGGCCGGTTTGGGTGGCTCAGCGATTTTCAGACATTAATTGCCGCAATGCTTGCGCTCTTGGGGGCGTGGTGGGCGGCCAGTGCGGTGCATCAGCAAATCAGGCACGCAAAGCTCGTTGAGGCAGCAAGACGTATGGATAGGGCAGCGGCAGGAAGAGCGGTTTTGCCGCTAGCCCTTAGTGAGATTTCCGACTATGCGGTGGCGTGCGCTCGCCAACTAAGATCACTGATCCAACAATCGGAGCACGGCGCCCTGCCGGCGACCGTTAAAGTTGGTCCAGCACCGGAACTTCCGGCGGGCGCAATCCAGTCATTCCTGAACCTCATCGAGGTTATAGAGGGGAAAAACCGCCAAGCGCTTTCTACCCTCATCGGAACTATCCAGATCCAACGTAGCCGCCTTCGCAGCATAAGCGAAAGAGAGCGAGGAGAGGGGCACATCATCCTAACGCTAAACCTTGAACGCTATGTGATGGACGCCGCCGAAATCTACGCTCAAGCTGCCGCTCTCTATGATTTCGGGCGCAAGCCAGACGTTGCCTCCGTTCGGCCCGTGATGCATTCCGATATTGCGGCCGCACTCCACAATATGCGGATATTCGACGATCTATATGACACGTTGGTTGGGCGCTACGGCTTGGCGTCAAAAGACGTCTGGGTTCCCCCGTTCGCTCAGCCGGCGAGCTAGCGACCCTCATATTTTCAATTGGGGAAATGCGCGTAAATGGCCACGAGCGGTCCAATGGATCGAGCCATTTTAGCGATCCGAGGTACCCCCCCGGGGGGGGGCTAGATGGGCCAGCCGGAGGCGTCATATCGAATGACGTTTCTTCCGTTGTCTTCTCGGCGTCCTTCGCGATCGTGGTGGCTCTTGCACAATCCTTGAAGGTTGTTTGGATCCCAGAAGAGCACGGCATCACCGCGATGCGCCTTGCGATGGTGAACGACGGTCGCCGCCTCGACGATTTCAGACTCGATGCACATCTCGCAAAGCGGGCTGATCGTCAGATGATGCTCGCGCAACTTCTTCCATCGGCGGGTCTTGTACCAGCCGCGGAATGCGGCGGCCTCAGGGCTTCGGTTGTCGGTCATGCCTTCAGCCGCGCCAAGGCTTCCGTGATCCGTTTCACACGCGCATCTACGTTGCTGGCCGTTTTCATCGCAGCGAACCGCGGCGCACGCGCAGCCAGCCATAGGTCGGGCTCCTCGTCTTCCAGGTCGACGATGGTCGCGAAGGTTTCGGGAACGGCACCCTGCCGACAGAGCGAGATTTCCTTCAGTGTCGCCCTCGCAATCACGTCGACGTCATATCCACCGATATTCTGCGTCTTGAAGTCCTCGACGGCGACGCCGACGGATACGCATGCGCGTTGTCCATCCTTCACGTTGTCGAAGACGGCTCGCCCATCTGTCGTGCTGGCAATAGGCATTCTGAACGCCAGCCCGCGGACTGTGTTGGCGAACACCAGGCCGGCCGAGCTGCCGCCGTATTGGCGGGAAGCATCGTGATCGAACAAGACGGACTTACTCCTGCCGTCGTGTAGCGTGTCGACGAACGCCGCGGCCTCGAAGTAGACCAGGCGTCCTTGGTGCTCAAAAGCCTTTTCAGTAAGACAGGCGAAACCCTGGATGCCGGGCCGCTTGAGCTCTCGGCCGTCACTACCGTAGAACCTGGCCTTTGGCTCGGCGGGCTGCCGGGCCGCACCCCTAGCGCGATCGATGAATCGCTCGACGCTTCGGGGTCGGCCGCCAGTGTAGATTGCCGGCGCTCTCATCGGTATTGAAGCTCCGACGGCGTATCCTTCGTCTCGATAACGCCGATCTCAACCGCTTCACGAAAGAAGCGTGCCATCGAGCTATGGGGGTCGATCGGGCTGCCGAGCAGTGACGGCGAGAAGAACCCGAGCGATTCAATGGATATTCCCTGTTCCTCCACCGCATTCGCCAGTCCATTCAAATCGAGTGCCGCGGCGTGCACATTGCGCATAGCATCAACAACGGCTCGCAACTTGCTGCGATACGTCGGCGCAATTCCAGACCTGTACGCGCTTTGTGCCCGCTGGCGCTCGACCGCAATTTGCCCGTCAAGAACGGCGCCTGCGGCCCGCAGGGCGCGGATCTCGTTCGCCATGGCAGCGAGCCGATCTCGCTTGCTTGGCGGCGTCTGGGCGGGTGGCTGTCCGATTAGCTCTGCGACGCGCAGAGCCTCCGCACTGTCTACTGCAGTGCCGAATTCTGGCTCGTCGTTTCGAGCGAGGGCAAGTTGATCGGCAATTGTTTTCGCAAGCTGCTCGCCGATCCCCTTGCGCTTGGCTTCGAGTTCGTCATGCCGCGGCGTATGTTTCAGTTTTTCGATTTTCACAGTTGAAGGCCTCCACGATCTCCGCCAGTTCGCGGATCTCGTTCAGTTTGAATTGATAGGTGGGTGAAGTGGTCTCGTGCGCTGTGCCGTAACGAACGACCGCGCGTTTACCGGACAACGAAAGACACTCAAGCGTGAGGCTGTCGTCGGACACAGAAAGGAACCCATCATCGAGGTCGAGATCGCCGAGCACCGGCGACTTCGGCAGCGTTTCGATCACGGCGCGCAGCATCTCGCCGGCTGTGGGCGGTAGGTCCGCAGCATCTTGCAGGTGCGCCAGGCGCAGTTCACGGACGCACCGCGGTGCGGCCTGAATACCTTCGGCGCACAAGCCGAAAACAACGTCGGCGATGTGGTGCGGCCGCAGGTCTCCCCCGCGCTTGCCGGGCAGCATTCCCGCCTCGCGGAGAGCACGCAGCGTTTGGCGAACTTCAGAAATCGGTCGACGGAATAATCGGGCGATTTGCCCGAGGTGGCGCGATTCGCGCATGGTTGTCTCCTCTTTGGTGGGGTGCCCGCGTCGGAGCTTTGTGCTCGACGACGCGGGCTTTGGTAGGCGCGCAGGACGCTCGCGCCACACCAACTGGGTTAGGCTGCCTGCCACATGAACCTGTCGTTCGGCTCCGGATAGACGTCGACGTCGGTATTGGCCGGGATAGGTACGCGAACGGAGCCGGCTGAGTTGGGAACCTTGCCATACGAAAGCCAGGAGTCGGCCGTGGCGCGGGCGCGGAAGATTGCCTGTCCCTGACCGTCACTAATGTCAGGCGCGACGTTTGTGGATGCAACGCCCGTCGATGGCGCTTCCTGCCAGACGATGCGCCCAAGGAGTGACTGGGACTTGTCGCGCGCGACCGAGGAACCGGCATATGCCGCAGTGACAGTAAACGAAGGTAAAGCCATATGGTCTCCTTGTGCGGAAACCGCACTGTAGGGGGTAAAAGAAAACCCGCGTCCGGTGGATAAATCCGGACACGGGTTGAGGTGGGGCACCGGGGAGATGCCTATATCTAAGAGGGCTTGGAATCGTCCGAAGTGGTACTACGCCGCGATTTTTTTCGAGAGCCGCGCCAAAAGTTCTTCGACCACCTTGCGACCCATCTTATGGGCAGACGATTCCGCATAGCCGCGCGCCAGCCCTATTGTCCTAAAACTGGCATCCGACAGAATGTCGTCGACCACTTCGATGTCTTCGGCATGGATACCGGCCGCAATCAGTTTTTCCGCCCGTTCAAGTTCGTAAAGGGTTTCGTGCATAGGCGCCGAGGTGGCGCCTTCACCAGCGCCGTTGGCCTCGGCTATACCGCCGAGCCGGCCGTAATCTTTCGCAACGCCATCTGGCAGCTTCTGGACCGGCGGCAGGCTAGAGGTATTCGCACGAGCAGCGGCAAGGGTGTTGTCATTGGCGACGGCTCGCGCTGTCCTTGGAGGCGGCGATATAGAGCCTGGCGCGTCGGGCCGCTGGCTCGAGATATACCGCTCGCGGCCAGCGAGGCGAATGTAGCTCCGGTTCTCCTCCGGCTGCCTCTCAACGTGTTTGGCGGTTTCCGACTCCTTATTGAAAACAAGGCCGAGCGGGTCGGCGGTGTAGTCTGGCCGGCGCTTCCGGCCATTGTCGTCGCCGTAGGCTACAAGTTGGCCGTCGAGGAAAGCGAGGCCAATGAATTTTTTCTTCTTATCATCGGTGTCGTCGGTGTAGCCGATACGGTGCCATCCGCCATGCAGGTCGCGAACGCCCGATTCCGCGCCCGCCTGATAGGCTCTCAAGAGGATAGGGACGGAAGGCAGGATCGAGCCTTGATTGTGCACTCGCTCATGCCCCTTACCAGAATTGGCGGTCGAACCTTCATCGGTCGCAGGCGCGTTGTCGTTGGCCGCTGTCACTGGCGGTCGCATAAGCTCAGAGACCTGCCGCAAGGGGGCGACGAGCGGCGACTTCTCCTTTACCAGAGCTCGCTCTATGCGATTTCCATCAGTGCCGTGTTCCGTTGCCGTTCCAGCAGCATCGCGTTCGGCTAGCCATTCGCGCGTCGGCCCGTCATTGGGGCGGATGACAGTATGTTGCCGCCCCGCCGCCCGCACGGCGGGCTCATAAACATAGAAGGCCCATATACCGAGATGCCTGCCCCATTGCCGGCCCGTAACGATTGATTCCGGAAACCGGCAGGGGTGCCCTTCCAGCCAATACTGTGGCTCCTCAGGCTTCTGCCAGTGTTGCACCGAGGCCGGGTTAAGAAGTGTGCAAGTCATCCAATCGCCGGGCGTGAGCGGCCGGGATACCTTGTGGCCGCGAGAGGAGTAATCGAAACTGGCAGCCGAACTATCACGGGGGCCGTGGCCGCCCGATGTCGCCAGCGTTTTTGCGGACGTGTAAAACTTCTGGCCGAGCGGGATTGCCGCAGCCCTTTCGAATGTCATTTGGGATTCCCCGATTGCTACCCGCCCGGGCGGGAGGTTGAATTCGGCCTTTCCGGCTCATTGCGATGTGGCTGCAACCAGTTCGAACATTGACGTAAACATACGTTTTTGTCAATTCAGTATATTGACAAAAATGCTAACATGTGCATGCGCGGCTTCACGGTTTGATTTCTAGAAATCAAAGATTCCAAAATTGTGCGCACGTGCGGGGGACGCGGGTACGGCGCCGAGTGCGGTCGCTGGCGATTTCGATACCGGGGTGGGCATCTGGAGCGCTTGATTTCGGCCGTGATTCCCCTAACAGTTGCAAAGTTGGTTTATGGGGACGGGACGATGAAATTCACTCTAAGTGTGGCGATGCTCTTGATTTCAGTATCTGGAGCATTCGCAGGGCCGTTTGGTCTGGACAAGGGTATGAAACAAGGTGCCTTAGATATCCAGGCACCCATGGAAACCGGAGCTTATCTCCTCAAAAGCGTACCAAAGCCGCACGGCGAATTCCAAATGTACGCAGTTACACTCGGTGAGCAGGCGGGTGTCTGTCGAATAGTAGCGATGTCTGCCGAAATTCAGAATGATCGGTACGGGGTAGCGCTTCGAGCAAAATTCGAAACTATTCGATCACAACTTGCCCAGAACTATGGATCCTCAACGCTTTACGACACACTTGGAAACTCGGCCCTTTACGACGATAACAGTGAATGGACGATGGCGCTTACAAAACGCGAACGCGTGTATTCGGCAGAGTGGAAAATTGCGAATAGCGCCGAGAAATCTGGAGTTCGGGAAATCAGATTATCGCTGGCGGGACAGTCCCGTGACTCCGGCATGATAACCTTGCTGTATATTTTCGATAATGTTGACGATTGCTTGCGCGAGATCAGCGCAAAGGGAAGCAGCGCCCTATGAAGCTTTTCAAGGTAGTTGCCGGGGTTGTTTCTGCCTTCGCCGTGGCCGCAGTAGCGAACATTGCGTTTGTTACCTGGCCCGCGCT
Source organism: Rhizobium sp. CB2179 (assembly GCF_057653455.1). Lineage (NCBI taxonomy): Bacteria > Pseudomonadati > Pseudomonadota > Alphaproteobacteria > Hyphomicrobiales > Rhizobiaceae > Rhizobium > Rhizobium sp. CB2179. The sequence goes on from NZ_CM172781.1 coordinate 3,063,326, forward strand.
GAACTCAAAGTCACAGGATCCAAGAAATAAGAAGGTCGGGCTATACACCTACTATCGATATGGAGTTGACCCTCGCTCTATCGTCTTGGACCTGTGGTCGATGTCTCCCGAGGCAGCCATGGTAGATGTCGATCGTGTCCTCTTTGACACCGCCGAGGTGTTCAAAGACCGGGAATATTCTGAAATATTTTTGGCCTATCACGGCGATGCCAGATTCATTCTCGACGGCAAATACTTCAAAAAGCTTGGCGAAGAGCGAAAGTGGCAAAATCCAGTTTACACCATCCGGACGTTAACTGAGAACGTGAAACAAACTGACGGAGGCAACGCCTTCGGCACTTGGACAGGCGGCTTGCTTGGCGTCATGAACAAGCAGATGGAAGATCACAGCGACTTCCACCGACAATGGTATATCAAAGATCTGTAGATTTTAGATCTGACCGAAATTATTCAATGTTTTCTCGTGCACGCGCTTGCGCACGCGCGTGAGAATTCCTGTGTTAGCACTATCGCGAAACCCCGCCACCGGTACCCAGGCCGACGGTCTCTAGCGATTTGAGGGCGCGCCCGTCGGGGTGTTAGGTCGGCGTCGCCTTCCTCACAACGATGTCTCCCATGTATACGGTTCGCCCCTTGGCGGTCAGCGATAGGAACTCTGCATACCCGCCGCTGGTAGTCTTGCTCGCAAAAGCCGTTATTAGTCCTAGTGCGATGAACTGAGCCTTGATTTTGGCGGAGTCCATTTCGTTCATGTCGTACGGTGTATATTCGTCTGGTACCTCTTTCATCGCCAATTTGACAGCATTGAATATCACGCCATCTGTCTTGGACGTGGTAAGTTCCGCAGCGAGAGGAACGAATATCTGACGCCACTTAAGTGTCGTTGTGCGATCAGTATACGAGAGGCCCCGTGTAGAACTGTACCTGGTTCGGTAGCGGATTTGTACTACGTCATCGAGATCAGCGATGTTCTCGAAAGCCGGCTGTTGCTGGGTTGTTAATTTCGCAAGCTGCTCTCTTAGCTCCGCGTTTTCCTGTAGAGCCTTGTTCGACTGCTCAAGCACCTGCTCGTTGGCCGCCGTGTCACCGCGTATCCAGCCTATCTGTGGATGAGCGCTGAACGCGTGCATGAGGGACTTAAGGACAACGAGTTGAAGATCTTGTCGATCTTTCCACGTGCGCACCAGCCTGCCGTTCATGACTTTGTCGCGAAACGTCCTCAAAGCAGTGGCGAGTTCCGGTTTGATATCGCTGTTCTTGACAGAGATAGCCTCTGGCTCTCCGTGCACGAACGCTATCACGAATTTGCCAGTGGTGACGGCGTAGTCATATTCACGCTCTGTGAAGCTGACGCCGTCCGCGTCCAATGATCCGTATCGGCCTCCGACTATCAACAGATAGTAATCGCACTCGTCGATGACCTTTTTGATATAGTCGAGTTGCTCAACATCGGCTGCTGGAAACAACTCCATCCCGGCCGGAATATGGTTGAGATCGAGAATGTTTCTTATGGTGTCCTGTCTCTCATCGACGAGATCCCGGAAGGTCGATGAGACAAACACCTGGTATTTCTTGGCCGCCACGAATCACTATCCCTCAACCTCATCAGCGATGAAGGATAGCAATGTTGGCGTTATGCGGCTCCGCAGCGATAGCCGCAATCCACAGTTGTTTCTATCATCAAGCCGCTTGACGAATCAGTCGATTTGACTATTTACTATTTTCAGGAACTCTCTCCGATCCGAGCTGAACTCTTGGTTTAAGAATAATCAGCGCGACAGTCGGAAGAATAATCCTCCAGCCGCCAAGTCGGATGACAGCGGCGTTCGGGGCGGATGCCCCTTATTTTCCTAGATATTCTGCGGCAATAGCCGTTTAACCTGCAGATCTGCTTTGGGCTTAGCTGGCCTGGACGTCCAGGCATGTTCTCCGAGGTGAGACATGCGTATTACATATCTGCGCGGCAAAGGCTTCAAGATCGAAGTCGAGCCGGCATTTATTACCGCTGCGATCATGCTGATCCAGCTTTTCATGTAAGTGAAGGCCGGCGCGAATGCCGGCCTTCATTAAGATCAACTGGATGGCGGCGTCCGATACACCACATCCAGCATCGACGGAAAGCATTCGCCACCCCGCTCGACGATGGCAATGAACTGAAGATCTTCATCTTGATGGACAATGCCGACAACCTCGCACTCCTTGTCGGCGTCATCCCAAGCCTTGAACGGGCGGATCGGCATCATCTGGACAGGCGACTGCTTAAGATCCAAAAGCGCCGCCTTCAAGCGCTCTTCGATGATAGCTTCGACTTGTTCCTCGTCCATCATGCCGCCTCTCTTTCAGTGTCTTCGGCATCCACCGCGGTTCCAATCTTGGTTGCCCAACCGCCGAACTGCGTGCGGTTGACGACGTCTGTGAAGCTTGGGAAATTTCGAGGCTCTTTAGGCGCGGGAACCCATGGCGGCGAGCACGAAACGAAATTCCCCTGGTGAGTGACCATAAGGTCAACCTTCCGCCCCACCAGATCATCAGGATCGCTTAACTCAGAGAGAGCCGTCGCCAGTAGCAACCGTTGAAGCTCCAGTTGGCCGCGATCCTGCTCTTTTTCATCCGGGCTCTCCACGACAATCATCCACTCGACATCGGCGCCGTCGGTAGTGCGAAACCACACTGTGAGCATCCTCGCCCCGTCTTCATCGTCAAACGCCAGATCGGCTTTCTCGATGGTGCCTGATGCGGGATGATCCGGATAAAAGGAAAAATCAGGCTCCGCCTTCGCCTGTTCCGCCACGTTGCCATCCGCGGCGGGGGCCTTGGCCTTCCGTTCCTTCGGCTTGTAGGCCGCCGGTGGGTGACATTCATAGCTTTCTTCCCGTAACCACACGTTCAGGTGCTTGCGTGGCGCGGTCTCGTTGTCTTGTGCCGCCCATGCCCCATACCACTCGCGGGCAGCTTCTAAGATTTGCAGATGTAGCTCGTAATCCGGGTTCAGCTTGCCGTATGCCTCGCGCGCATCCGCCTTTCTGCCCTGACCCCTGGTCGGATAGTACGCTTTCCACACCTTTTCGAATCCACCTCCCGCATCATCCGCGCCGGTGGCCGTCAGGCCAACCGGAAGCGGCGCCGAAGGCGGGGCGGGATCAATCATCCTATCCTGTATGCCGGCCTTGTAGGCCGCAACAGGTAGGACGGATTCAGTGGTCTCTGCCCCACTACTAGCGGACCTAGTAGTGGTTTCTGCACCACCCCCTGTGGTGGTCTCTGCACCACTACTAGGCTCGACATCCATAGTGGTGGTGTCCAGACCACTACTAGCGTTTTCCTGCACCAGTTCGAAATGAAGCTTGTATTCGGTTGGCCGCGTTCCTGCGCCCGCACGAATGACGCTGAACGGACCATTTTCGACAAGGCGGCGCGTTGAGGCTATGACGGCTTTTCGGTCGGCGCCTGACGCCTTCTGCAAATAGCTAAGGCTCGCGCGGCTGTTGCCGAATGCCTTGCGGTAGTTGTCTATGATCTCATAGGCCAGCGCCTTATCCAGGCCCGTCGCCCACTTTGAACGGAGCACCAGACCGAGAAGCCGCCATTGGTACTTGAGCGAGTCCGGCGCGTGCTTATCGGTCATGGCTGATGGCCTCGTACGCTTCAACAGCGAGGGCTGTCAGCCTCTTGGCCATCGGCGCCGAGAACGTGGCCGTTCGACGATGGCCGGCCTGAGGTGCGTAGAGGAACATGTTGCCGTCTGGTTTGCGCAACAGCCTGAGGCCGTACAAGCGAATATGTTCGTTTAGTTCTAAGTCGACTGACGCCAAGCACTCATGCTCGTTGGCATCGCGTACCTTGTGGCAATATAGTACTCTCATTGTCTCTCCTTACGCGCACGGCGGCGCGCCCGCCGACAGGGTCGGCAGGTGGTTAGGTGTCTGATTGGATGTTCTGCCCTGCCCTCTCGGTGGGACTTTGGCGCCGAAAAACATAAGAAGCGGGCGGAGTAATTTCCCGTCCCACTTTGAGCCAACTCATTGATTTTCAAGATTAGTGGTTAGCCCTCCGGGCCCACCATCAATTTCCGGGGTTTACGCCGCCTTCGCCCGATTCGCGGATTTTCCCGGGCGACAGATCAAAGACTTTCATTGAGCCTTCTGTCGTCATTGATTATATAAAAAACCAGAGAATTTCAACGAGTTACAGCAAGAAACTTCGGGCGTCATTTCATCGGAGTTGGATTCAAACCCGCGAGCACACGGCTCTTAATCGGGAGGCAGCGAGTTCCGACCATTCGCACGGGCCCGGCGAAGCAGACGTTTTCACAGGGCATCCACTCATTCCGGGGCAACGGGCAGCAACGTCCCCTTTAAAAGGGCGTAAGACGTCGCTCCATTAACCAGCAGTTTGTGCCTAGAAATCCACGTTCCCGTCCAGGGTTTTTCGAAGTGCTGTGATTGCCCGCCTCTGCTCGTCCGAAGCACGAGATGCGTCGACCTTAGAAAGCCGATCCCGCGCGACGTCCTCCCCGATCAGGTCGTCGAGTAACCGCTTATCGAAGCTGTCAACTCGTGACGAAACAAAGTCCCCGACCGTGTGGCTGGTTCCCGTCGTCATCAGTCTCTCGATGACATGGAGAAACCCCTCGTCGTCCGCGATCGCCTCTTGAACCCAAGCTCGCGGTCCATCAAGGCCACCAGCGTAGTCACGCCACCTATAGAGAAGTGACCCTAGGTCGGGATGCAAGTCGAGGTCCCCGCCACCCGCGAGTTCTCGAATCTGCCTCAGCCATTCCGTCTTGAGGGCAGCCACGGTCTCCTCGTCCAGTTTGGGTTCGACCTTCGAACCATCCCGTTGATCCGATGGATCGTTCAGGTGAATGATTGTCGCCCCGACTGAAAGCGCTCCGGTTTGTCGGAGCGCTTCGATCGTCAGCGTACCTCTCTCGGCCAATGGCAACCGACCTATGTACCAGGATATCGCACGCCAGGCAGCGACCCATGGCGAGGTGAGCGGACCGACGCCTCGATCCACCAGCTTTTGACCAATCGCGAACATCTGAGGCATTAGCGTCGCGGCGCTTTCGACGGGCAATCGATTGACGCCGTCATCAAGGCGGAAGGCGAGCGATCCAAGTAACCCGCGCTCCTCGATGTCATTGATTGTCGCCTCGAGCGCGATCGCGTCATTCGACACGGTAAGGAAACTTCCGTATTCGCTATCCGACATCTCGCCCGGAGGCGTCTGAAGCTCGAAATATCTACGGAAGTACCGTGAGCTACACACACGACGATCGGAAGTCCACTGGCTCATCCAATCGCCGGCATCGTAATACATCCCACCGAATGCCCAAGCGACCCTTGGAAACAGTTCCGTCAGTGCGGCCTCAACGGCCGGTCGGTTACGTTCACTCACCCTCGCGATCAAGTTATCGAGGCGTGCCTTCTGTTCTTGATCTTGGCCGTCGCTGTCATGTCGCGCGCTCTGTAGCAGCAAGTTACGCTCCACGAAAAGTGATGAATGGAAATCGGGCTCGAAGACCCTCAACGCCTCGAGAGCGAGGAAATCGATAATGTTCACTTCAAGCAGGGGCTCGCCGACATGGAGTGGCAAATGAATGGCGACTGAGGATACGAAGCGTTTGGCGTCGCGTAGGTTCGCGATGAAAGGCTGTATGACACCAAAGAGGGTATTACCCCAACGCACCTCCTCGAACCCGTTTTCCTTCGTGGAGTAAGCGTTGGCCAAGCGACTGAGATCGCTCACCATAGCGTCGGAGACCATCGACCGCGGCACTGCCGGGAGATCGAAGTTCGCCTGAATGATCTTCTTCAGAAACTCCCGGCCTTGCCCATCGGCAATCTCGTCCAATGCCGCCTCGACGATACTCGGCTGGAAAAGCAGCACGAAAACGATGTTGGGAAGGTTCGCGTTGACCTTGATCTGCCGGATAAGAAGCCTGATTTGATCGGGCTCCAGCCGATCGATATCATCCACGAAAACAACCAGCGGCTTTTCAAGTTCGCGCAGGCTCCCCTCCAGCGATGACCTGATGCTGTCGAGAGGCTCAGCCCATCTGTCTTTTCCCCATGCAACCATGGCTTTCCCGATCAACGGCACCAAGAAACTGGAAATCGCAAACGCCGCAGCGACCGTAGTTGCCTTTGGCATGTCCAAGCCGAACGACGCCACAAGTGCGACAACCGATGCATTAGCCAGGAGCGAGGAGATCAATAGTCTGTTGTTGCCCACAGCCTTGATCGAGGCACCGGTACCGGTCAGCAAAGCACCGTAACGCCTGAACATTCCCGCACGCTTTCCGGCCGCCGACGAAAGGTCGCCGCCGAGTTTGTCGGCGATCTCCTTGAACAGTGCCTTGGCAATCGCGTCCCCGTCACCCCACTGCCAGGGATTGAACTCCAGCCACGACGCTCCTTTTTCCCTGTTTTGCAAGCTCTCGACGATCAGATTTTTCAGGGACGACTTCCCCGCGCCCCATTCGCCGCGGATTGCGAATATGCGCCCCTCCTCCAGTGTCAGCTGCGAGAGGATTTCGGCAATACGATCGGCAAAACTGACCCGCCGCAGCAGGTCTTGAGATGCCTGACGGATCGGTACATCCGCTCCGATGTCCGTGTCATTTATCGCTGCTGATCTGGCATCGGCAAGCTTGCCGGAATTTCGCTTAAACCACCGCCACGAAACCATATGGTCCTCCATACATCTCAACTGTGGATGACATGGAAGGCACGATTCTGCTAGCTGACTTGACATGTCGCGAATTCGGCTGAAGGCTTGGCCGGGGTGCCAGCGAGGAAAGTGCGTGGACTTTCGTTGGGCAGCGGACCGCAAACCTGGCAACGGAAGCAATATGACTAGACGCGCGATCCACCTCGTCGTGCGCCGCGCGCTCCGGCTCGTTTCGCTAGTAGAGAGGAGTCGATCATGCGCTGGTTCGAGCGAGGGCTTCGAGTTCTTTGAAAACTATAGCCCTTCCTCGACTACCAAGATCGGTCACCTCGATCCGCTATCCTTCTTCGTCGTCTGCTTGTCTATTGGGACGAAGATTATCTGTACGTTGGTACCCAGCCGCTTCAGATTACGTGTCTCATCCCGCAGGCGGTCCAGCCTGGTTTGCTCGCCTACCACAACGAGGAACGTTGGCTCATAGGAAAGAAAAAGTTCCTCCAGCGTCAACATCACCCCAGCAAGGCTCTTCGAGTGCCGCTTGACTTCGACGAGGCACGTTTCGGTTCTTCCGTCTTCGGGTCGCCAGGTCAATTTGAAATCCGGGCGGAAATCGGTACCGAAAATCGGACCCCCGGGCTCGACGAGAGGGTTCCCCAAGCTTTCGCGTATCTCCGGACGATCCAGGTATTGTGTGAGAGATTGCTCAAGCTCCAGCCCCATGAGCGTCGCCTCTGGTTGCCAGTCAGCAAGAACCTGTGGAACGAGATCGATCGGCGATGGAGATGTCAACTCATCGCTTTGCAGCTCGCCCTTGGCCAATCTGACGCGCTCGACGCCAAGAAACCCCGCCAATGAGCTTTGCCCATCCAGTTTCCTAGCCACTTCGTACGTGCTGACCGGGCTACGCATTTTGAAATGCAGTGAGTCGTCGGGACGAGTGAACGACGCATGCGGTAGTAGATCGACTACCGCTCGCAACAATGCCTTTCGGTCCGCTGCGGACGCCTCCCGATACTCAGAAAGAGCCATCTCCCAAAGAACGACCTCTTCCACGTCAACCTTGGAAGATATGTCAAAAAGTACCTCTGCCAGATGCAATTGGTCGACTGCCGAAAGCGGCTTGAGCGCTCCGCGACCTCCACGACGCACAGACACCTTGTGGAAGAGCTGCCGAAACTCATCGCTCTCCAGACTGCGGTCAAACAAGTGTCTGAAAAGGAACTCCATACCTAGCCGAGTATCATACCATTGACCGCGATCAGGATCGGCACGGACCTGAGCGGCAAACCTGAGCAGAGCTTTAGGCATCGGGTCGGTACCTGAGTAATCGCGAAGACCTCCGGTTCCATTCGCGGCCATGCCTAGGTAGTCGTTGCGGATTTTCTGAACATACTCGAGGGCATGTCTGTTTTCGTCAGGAATAGTGACCGTGCCGGCTTCATCGGAGAGCGCAATCCTCTCTTCACCAGTCTGGAGATTGAGAAAATAATTCTTGTCGAAAAATCGGCGAGCCCCACTCTTGTGGACGTTCGCTTTTACCTCAAATCTTGTTAGCGCGACAATGCTAACCCCCGGCTCGACACAGTTGACGCGCTGTAGCTGCGGGATGATTTCGGTTTCGAGAGCCGCCTTGTACGCATGCAGCTTCTGCAACTCAATAAGCCTGCCCTCGAGAGGCACATCGGGCTCGAAGACCGCGACGAGGTCTAAATCGCTGCGTTGCGAATCGAACTGATCGCCCTTACGTCGGACTGATTTTGCCCACCGAGTGCATACTTGCACCGCAATCTCTGCTTCCGGAGTCCATTCGCCCATTGTTCCTGCTCCATATTCGTCTTCGCCGGATCGAATAAGGCGTAATTGTAAAAAATGTGCTCACGCCATTCCAGATTGCGCTTCTCTCGCAGTTTAGTAGTGTCTCGGTCTCATGATGAACGCCTTCGTCAAGGCAACGACGTCTACCAACCGGATTTCAAGATGAACGACAAGATTGACGAATTTCCCGAACAAGACCCGAGAGGCGTGGCATTTCATGTCGCCCAGACAGCGCTAGGGGCGGCGGACATTGCGATCCCTGGCGGGATATGCCTTGCAGCAGATCGTCGGGCACTTCGTCGGAGAGCCATTGCAGAAGCGCCGTGAAGAATGGTGTCGACAACTCGGCGTATGATCGGTTCGTTTGAGAGCACTTTATCCAGCCGGGCAACCCAAAATTTTTGCTCCCCCCGTCAAGCAACGCTACGACGCGCCGATAGAGGCTCGTCGGCCAGAGGTGTTCCTTCGTCCGCTTCCCATCCGTCGGTCCGCAGAAGGAACATACCCAGCGTGTCATCAATCCTCCCTTATGAGTTTCAGTTGGCAACAACCCGCACCCACCACGCTAGGCACTCTTACCGCCCAATGCCGGCGGCCACTCGAACGGCAACGGCCCGAACGGACATCCAGAAATCGAGCCCCTGCATCAATTCTGGGAAAGCAAAGACGCAAACCGAAGGGTTGTACTCTTTGGCTGCAACGTGTGTTCGAGAGCCTTAATATTCAATTTGAGGGGCATCTGTCCTGCCATGCCGCTGAAAATGCAGGTACCCGTCGGTAGGGTTGGAATAGATTCCTCGGTCAGTTTGTCGATGTAGGACACCGCGCTGGCAATCGACTGCAGGTCTTTCTGATTGATCAGCCGATGAATGAAGTAGTTGTGGGCTTGTGACGTGATGGTCGGCGAGATGTCGTTCGTGACGAAGACCCCGAATTTTCGGCCTTCCTTGATGATCTCCTCGAACGTTTCGAGGCGATAGTCCTTCCAGCTTTCCGTTTCCCGCGACGACTCCGTCGATAGGATATTATGGGCTTCATCGATGACGATGTTCAGGCTTTTCCCCTGAAACGACGTCTTGTGTTCCTGATAGATACGACGGCACAGCAGCAGCGGTATCGTCTTCTTCATTTCTAGGTTGACGTCGTTCAAATTGACGACGACCACGTTGCTCGCAAAGACATCGCCTTGGATCGCCGGATTGAACACCTTTCGAATGTCGTTTTGCTTGCTCCGCAGCTTGTTTATGACCGGGGCGATATGTTCATTCTGGGCACGGTTTGCAAGAACGTCGTAGATCAGCTGGACATACGCGAAGGTCACGATGTCAGCGATGATGTCGTCCTCGAACTCGAGATTTTCGACATGCCCGTAAACGACGGTGTTTTGGATCGCCGGCAGATTGTTGCGCAGCCATTCCTGGCCGCGTTTGTATTGGGCCGTAGTGTTGTGCCATTCGAGATCAGACGCGAGTTCGACCGGGTCCCCGTTCTGATCTTGCTCAGGAAGAACCTGCCGCAGATAGTCGAATAGCAAATCCGCTCTCACTTTGTCCGACATCCCAAGTATTTGCGTAATCTGCTGCCGCACGATGTTCCTGAGGTGCTCGATCGGGTCATTTCCACTCATGACGGCGTCATACCTGGATAGGACACGGCGCAGGAAAGGCTTCTGCGTTTTCTCGGTGGCATCCGAAATAATCGAAAGCATCTCCAGGTCCAGCAGGCCCGCGTTTCCTAGCGGCACTTTATCGCCATCGTTAACGCGAGTTGAGAGATTGTATACGGTCTTGTCGTTGGCAATGCAGTCGGTGTGCGCATATTCGCCATTGAAGTCGAACAATATGATCCGACAGTTGTCGTTGAATCTCTGATGATTTATGGCGCGCAGTTCGGTGACGAAATGCTGGTAGAGAGTAGCCAGCGTGTTCGACTTGACGCTCCCCGTGTTGCCGAAAATAGCGATATGGCTGTTCATCAGCCCGTCAACTGGAAGGGCAATGTCATAGCCCTCATACTCCGAGGTCGCGATATGCAGAGCTATTCCGTCCTCCGCGATTAGATTGTGAACCTGGAGTACGCGCTCGCGCGTAAGCAGGAATGCCTCGTTTCCGACCAGCGGAAGCTCCTTGGTCCCGCCATAGAAACGACCTCGCCGATCGATGAACCCGACCAGCGCCACGGAAAGCACCCGGCGGCCCCGAACAACCGGATCGTCATCTTGGGGTCGAGAGGTATCAGGGTTGGCATTCTCGCCCTCGACCTTACCGATCAGGCTCACGAATCCCTTTCGGATGTCGATGTAGCTCCCGACCGCGATGTTCCTCAGAAGATCACCGTCGTAGAATAGCTCGGACAGATTCTTATCCTTGTCGACCGTAACGAGAATCCGTCTACCGGTAACGCCCGAGACCTCACCGACCCTGAGTACAGCCTCCTTCTGGAGACGGACGTCGCTCATTGCGGTGCACCGCCATCGGGAATGATCGCCCGTAGAATGGAATTGAAGGATTTGAAGTCGATCGACGGCCCCTCGCCCGGACCGACAATCGTGACATTCCGATTCTGAGCGAACCTATTCGAGAACCCCGTCACGTTCGCGTCGGAATAGGCGAAGATCAGCAACTGGGAGGTCGGATTGCGAAGGGCACGCTGGGTGATGTCGAGAATATGCTCGTCTGCAAACGAAAAGCCGAACGCAACGAGAAGTGCGTTATCCTTGTCCATGCAGTTGGACAAAAGGCGAAGCAAGTCAAAATAGACACGTTCCATCAATGCGGATTCGAACTTCCTGAGGTTCGGAAGGATCAATGTTCGCGTGGCCAATGCGGCACTCACCGCGGCAGGATCAATCTTGCTCACATTACCGGAGAGCTTCACGCCATCCGACGCGAAACGAATTTCCTTATCGGCGTCTCTTGTCCAGCTTAGTGACCCGTGCACTTTGATTAGGTTCAAAACCGGCAGTTCGGCTATCCGGTCGGTCAGGTTGCCTGACCGGTAGGTCCTGTCGAAGTATCTTGCCGGCGAAAAGATATACCTGTTGCCCACCGCCGATGTTCGATCGAACCCATCGTTCAACGTGACATTGGGAAGCTTGGAAGCCGCCTTTTCAATGAAAAGATCGTAATTCGTGGTGAAAATGTTCGCCTGCCGGGGCAGAAGGATGTTTTTCCGTTCGAAAAGGATGGCATCGACGATAGAAAGGAAGTCGACGTAGTTGGCAAGCGTCTCGACGAGTGGCTCGTCGTCGATATCTGCCAAAAGGTTAACGTTGGTTTCAGCCAGCTCCTCAATGAAATCGAGCGCCACCAAATTGGCCTCTTCGGAATCGCCCCCGATGAGAAGGCCATTGATCTGCGCTTCAATATCGCCTGCAACATGAATCGCGGGCATCGACGCCCCTGATCCGATCAGGAAGTTCAGGTTTCCAGACTGAATGTAGGATTCAACCAGCTTCCTGATGTCGTCAGCTTGGTTCGAGAGAATCAGTGTTCGCGCCATAACCGAACTAGAGCGCATTCCCGTTTAGCGAGCAACCTGTGCGACGTAATAGTTTCCGCAAGACATACCTTGCAACGGAAGCAGGTCTGTACTCGACTTTTGGACGCTACCGAGCTTGTACTTGGTTGCCTGTGTCCTTGACCGCAATCTAGGTCCAGTATTTCACCGCATAGATCGCAGACATCAAACTGCCTGAGGCGATCGCGAACCATTTTCACCGCACGAGCGCAAAGAATTCGTACAAGATATACACCCGACGTGCCGCTCGCGGGAAGATGTCACTATCGACGAGCATCGAGGCAGCGCTAGTCGAGACGCATTGCGCCTACCGGCTGGTGAACCAGGACACCATTGTGCCGATTGCTAGCGAAGAACGTAACCACCCGATTGCTACCGCAGAGATTTTGCTTTGATGCGAGCGACGAGCAGCTCGTCGTCAACAAAGCTGTCGAGGAAGTCGTTCCATTCTTGGGATGTGCGGCGGGCATCTTTGAGCATCTGCTCCAATTCGTCCACGCCGTCGTCCGTCAGTGCGGTCACGGATTCGTCGTCTCCGGTGTACACGGAGATGATGCTGCCGTAGCTCAGATTATCATCGTTGGAGACAATTGCCTGAAGAAGCTCCGGGTCCTCTTCGAGGATTTCGGCAACAAATTTGATCGTACGGACGTAGGTGACTGTCGCCATCAGGCTGCCTTCGCGTCGATTGTGGTGATCGCCGACCAGTTCCACGGAAGCAATTCGTCTAACCGATTGATCTTGTGATCGTGGATGCGATCGAGCACGTCTGCCAGATAGGCCTGCGGATCAAGACCATTCATCTTTGCCGTCTCGATGATCGTCATGGCGCGTGCCAAGGTCTCCGCTCCCGTATCGGCTGCCGCGAAGAGCCAGTTTCGTCTTCCCAGGCCTATCGGACGCAGTGCCCGCTCGGCGGCATTGTTGTCGATCGCAACGCGACCGTCTTCGAGGAACAGACAGAGCGAAGACCATCGGCTCAATCCGTAGCGGAAAGCTGTCGCCAGATCGCTTTTGCCCGGAATGCGCGTGAGTTGAGCTTCAGCCCAGTGGCGGAATGCATCGGCCTTAGGCTTGCTCTGCTTTTGACGCGCAGCAAGACGGATCTCAGGAGGCTGCCCATTGATGCCACGCTCGATGTCGTAAAGCGCTCCGATGCGATGAAGAGCCTCTCGCGCGATCTCGGACTTGTTTGATGTCCAGATATCGTGGAAGTCTCGTCGCCAATGAGCCCAGCAGGCGGCTTCCTTGAAGCGAGATTCTCCCTTTTCTCCAGGCGCGTATAGCTTGCCATATCCTTTGTAGCCGTCAGCCTGAAGGATGCCGCTTGATTGCTTGAGGTGGCGGTGGACGTGCTCTTCTTTCCAGTCAGGAGCAAAATAGTAGACTGCACCGGGCGGGGAACTGCCTGCCCATGGACGCTGATCGCGGACATACGTCCAGATCCTGCCCTTCTTCACACCCTTGCCCAACCCCTTGTCTCGCAGCGAGCGATCCAGCACCCTGATCGGGGTGTCGTCCGCATGAAGCAGGTCACTTGCCATGACCGCCGTTTCGATCCGCTCGATGAGAGGCTGCAGAACCTGCATGGCGCGACCACACCAATCAACCATCGTGCTGTCGGGAATGTCGGCGCCCATGCGGGCGAAGATCTCGTTCAGACGGTACAGTGGCAAATGGTCGTCGAACTTCGAGACCAGAATGTACGCCAAGAGGCCAGCGCCGGCCATGCTGCCCGGTATCGGGCGGCTGGGTGCTGCCACCTGCACCATTTTCTCGCAGCAGCGGCAGGACTTCTTCAGTCGAGCAACTTCGATGACTTTCATCTGCGCGGCGATCATGTCGAGGATTTCGCTGACGTCCTCACCGACAAGACGCAATTCACCTCCGCATTCCGGGCAGCAGGAGCCAGGATCGAGCTCTCGGCGCTCGCGAACCGCCTTGTCCGAGACGCGTGGGCGCCGGCGCATGATCTTTTCAGACGTATCCGCCAAGGGAACCACAGACGCCGCCTCATCAGGTTCATCGATTGGCGCCGTACTGCCTTCAGCGGCGGCGATCAACAGATCCTCAAGCGCCAGTTCCAACTGCTCGATTTCACGCTCAATCTTTTCAGACGACTTGCCGAAGACCTGTTTCTTCAGCTTGGCAATGCGCAGCCGCAGCGTTTGGATTAACTGATCATGCGCTTGCAATGTGGCCGACATCTTCGCGTTTTCCGCCTGCAAAGCGGCAATCATTGCCTTGAGAAAGGCTGGATCGTCCGGAAGATTTGTCGTCGCGCTAGACATGATCCTGACTACCACGAGCCAGGATAAATTTCCATAAAAACCAGTGGTTTCAGTGGGATAAAATCACCCGACACGGGCCGGTGGCGCACCCCAATCAGGACGACGCCAATCGATCCCTTCCCACAACATCGCCAGTTGGGCCGACGTCAGCCGGGCAGTCCCGTCGGATGCCGAAGGCCAAGGAAACCGCCCTTTCTGCAAGATCTTGTAATACAGGCAGAAGCCCTGGCCATCAAAATAGAGCAGCTTCAAACGATCGCCACGTTTACCGCGAAAGGCAAAGACCGCGCCGCCCGTTGGCTTCTGACGCAAAACATCCTGCGCAAGCGCGGCAAGGCCTTCTACTCCCTTGCGCATGTCCGTGATCCCGCACGCAAGATACACCCGAACGCCGGTCCCAGGTCCAATCATGCTGCTTCCACTGCCCGGATAACCTGCGTCAGGACGCTGAGGGCCACCGAACTCTCGAAGCGAAGGGTGCGGCCGCAGCTCAATCGTAGCTCGATCATTCCGCAGCAGATCTCTCTGCCTTCAGAGACATCGGCCTGAGCCGCACTCAGCCCGACCGGAATGAACACCGCATTCCCTGACGTCGAGAGCAGCCCCTTCTTCTTCAACTCGCTGCGCCAGGTGTAGATCTGCTGCCGTGTGACATCGTGACGACGAGCTACCTCGGTGATCGTGGCTCCAGCTTCCCCAACCGCCGTAACAATCGCGAACTTGTCCTCGTTGCTCCACCGACGTCGGCGTTCTTGCCCAAGAATTTCTACGCGCATCGCAACCTCGCCTAAGACACGTCGCTAACGACGTCGTTAAACACGTCTCTTAGGCCATCAAGATCTCAGGCGGCAGGCGGTGCCAATCGGGCGGTTACCGAAGAACACGCAGCAGCCTTCGAATCGACGCTTTCTACGTTGCAGGCGGGCGGACAGTCGGGCGCCCGGCAGCATCTATCGGCGGCCGCGTCTCATTTGTCTCAGGGGCATTTCGCAGATAGCGTCCGCGAGAGCATTCACAGCGTGGAGTCCCTCGTCCGAAACCTGACCGGACAATCGAAATTCTCGAAGGCCGTTGCGCAGCTCGCGTCTGAGAGACACCCGCACGAGTCATTCAAACAAGCACTTGGAAACCTCTACGGATACAGTTCCGACGAACAGGGGATTCGTCATCCTCTACTTGATAAAGGGGACTCAAATGTGAGCGAACAAGACGCCTTGTTCATGCTCGGGATTTGCGCTTCGTTTGCGACCTATCTAGGTGCCGGCTAGAGAATTCCGCTCATAGGCCACACGTTCGGAGACAGCGCATTGGTCGCCATCTCATAACCGCTTGCTTTTGAGGTTACCTGTTCGACCTGGAACTCGGGGCGTGTCTCTTGGAGGGTCAGGGCCGCCTCGATAAGCGCAGTTGGTGCACGCGTGCCGAATATGACGCCATCAATGAAGGATGATGAAACTGAACGAAAAATGGCCGCCTGCCTGGCGTCTCCGTGCAGGACCACACGATATTCTTCTTCATAACGCCACTCGCGCGATTTAGTAAAAAGGATCAATCGCGCTTCCGCTGGATGAGAGTTGAACCAGCGCAGCTCTGGCACCGCATCACTGTATGCAACATCTGAGTCGCTTTCGAAGCCATCAAGCGAGCGTAGCGCGTCAACGATCTCGGGGCGGTAACGGATCGCGAAGCCTTGGTGGGCGCTTGTGTAATGCGCCCACATGAGATGGCTATCCCAGCGCTTGGCGAGGCACAGCACATAGAAGCTTTCCAACAGGTTCATTCGCGGGACCACCGTGGTGTTCCAATGAGCTGCCGGACCGGAGAAAGCTTCCCACGCGTGTGAAAGCTCGGTAGCGCTACGGCTGCTAACATACATGGCGTGCCAAGCGTCAAACTCGGGGCGCGTAGGCGCTCGGGAGACGAACTTAAACTCATACGGATCGTTGAAGGAGGAAGCCGAGTTGAACTTCAGCGATCCGCCGACCACAGCCTTATCGAAGACAGCGTACAGTGTTTCTAGGCCCCCGCCCACGAATTTATAATACATCGTCACCTCCCTAAGGCCCGTCTCGCTGAGTCGAGGAGGTATCCACATTTTTGTCGGCATAATCAATGAATTGTATGGAGCGCCCGCCCTGCGTCATGGTTTCGAAGATGCTGAGACAGGCCAGCTTCATCAGCTCGTCCCAAATCCTCTCTAGGTCTTCATAGGCCTCTGGACGAAGTCATAGGTCAGGAACCGTTGCCACTCGGGCTGCAGAATATTGTATCGATCAAGCTCGGTCTGCGTCGTGATTTCCTCGTGGGTGGAAGTTACAACGACGGGCTTTCCATGAGCGAAAATATCCCGAAATGCCTTGACCTCCAGAATGGTCGCGTAGGAGCGAGTTCCGAAGTCGGCTTTCGTACTAAGACGCTTGGCGAGCTGTTTGATTTGAAGGGATTTTCAGTAAATGACAAAATCTTGATCGACAACGTCAGTTATCGGGACGCCTCATCGGCCCTACTTGCCAGGATTATACGGACACTTTGGACAGTGAGGGGTGGGGAGATGCTTCAAACTCGCAAACTATCGGCAGCCATGGCAGCCGTCTTCGTCATTGCCATGTCGGCATCGTCGTGCACCACGAGTTCAAACGACTCGGTGCAGACGGGTTCGGTCGGCTATACCGCTCGGAGCGCTGACTTTGCCCTTCGGCCTGCCTGCCGCGATGGATTCGGCAACGATCGTCCATGCAGCTATTAGCGCTGGGAAATTAGAAGTCTGATTGCCGCGATAGTTCGCCTCCGGCGATGGCCAGTATCACGCGACTTCGTCCGGCGGCATCATGCCCGATCGGCGCACATTCCTAATAGCTACAAGAGCGTCCATCGCTCGGCCTGAACCCACCCCCACACGCCGGATTGAGCGGCTCACGCTCATAATAACCGCCGCCGATCGACGACGTCTGGTCGACGCTTCCGGACGAAGTGCAGCCCGAAATCATCGTGGCAAGGCTGATCAGCGTTCCGGTCGCGATAAATGCGAAAAATCGGTTCATCTGAGCTTCTCCTTCGGAGGGCATGGTTTTACCCCAAGCGGGCAATCTACCACGCCACGGCGACCAGAGACGAGGATTTATAGCGGCCGACTGCCCTCGGCGGCCCGTTCTAACGCCAATGTGATCACCTTTTAGGCCAGCCCCCGGCCAAGCCATGCACCGTCACATAACTGTCATGCAAAATTGCCCATTGTTATGGCAGCCTGGGCAAAATATATGCTGCCGGCTAACAAAAAAAAGAATGAGTAAACTGCCATGAGTGCCATACAGAAACTTTTCAACCGCAACCTCCTCACCCGTTTCGTCGCCGGTCTCGGCGCTGTTCCCCAACGTATTCGGAACGCACGCGAGGAGCGGAAGCCCGCCATCCATCCGTCCTTCATGGACGATTTCGGCGCCTAGCCGGACGATTGGCGCGGGCACCTGACCCGCGTCCCGCGCGATAGCGACCTCAAATATCCCTGCAATGACATCGGATGTGAAAATCGCCAGCGGCTCCTGATCAAGCCGCAGCGGAAAACTCCTTCCGGAACCAGATCCGGTCGACGAGCCGGCCTCCGGCATGCCCGCTGACCCTGCCGAATTCGACATATCCGAGCTTCGGGTAAAAGTCAGGCGCCTGGGTCGAGAGT
Organism: Rhizobium sp. CB2179; assembly: GCF_057653455.1. Lineage (NCBI taxonomy): Bacteria > Pseudomonadati > Pseudomonadota > Alphaproteobacteria > Hyphomicrobiales > Rhizobiaceae > Rhizobium > Rhizobium sp. CB2179. The sequence continues at coordinate 3,081,299 of NZ_CM172781.1, forward strand.
GTGTCGACGCAGGCCATGACGGCGGCGCGGCGGCGCCCTTCTTCTTCCGCCGCCGCCATCAACTTCCGGCCAATGCCGCTCAGGCGCAGCGATTTTTCGACCCACAGATTGCCGATGAAAAGAACAGAGAAGGAAACGGACGCCGTTATCCCGGCGGCAAGCCTTCCGTTTTCCCGCCAGACGATGGCGAAGGCCTCGCGTCTGATCTCAGCGCTCTCGTTGAAGGCGTTCAGGCCATCGGAAATCGCGGTGGCGATCTCGGGCGGGACGGGATCGAGCGTTTCGAACATTGCTTCCTCGTCGTCGATGATCGCCATATGATAGCGAGCCTTCGGTTTCGGTCCAGCCGTTGCGGCTTTTAAAGGGCGGCAGACGCCCTCCGGGTTCAGCCCCAACGCATGCCCCCCCGCAGATTTTTCTCTCGCTACGCATGCGCCTGTCTTTTCCGCCGCAATAGCTTCACAATCAACCGACAGAAAGCTGTTCCGGGAAACGACAACCAAGGAATGAAAACATGGCGCCGATCTATACCAGAACTGTCCTGATGACCGCCCTTCTGGCGCTGCCGCTCGCCGCCGCAGCGCCCGCCTTCGCACAGGAGGCAAAGCCGCGCGAGCCGGTGATTTCGGTGACCGGCGATGGCGAATCCTCCGTCGCTCCCGATATGGCCATCGTCAATCTCGCCGTCGTCAAACAGGCGAAAACCGCCCGCGAAGCGCTCGATGAGAACAACAAGGCGATGAACGACGTGCTTGCCGCGCTGAAGAGCGGCGGCATCGCCGAGCGCGACCTCCAGACCTCCGGCTTTTCCATCCAGCCGCAATACAATTATCCGCAGCCGGTCGACGGCCAGCAGCAGCCGCCGCAGCTGATCGGCTACCAGACCATCAATTCGGTCACCGTCAGGCTGCGCGATCTCGCCAAGCTCGGCGCGGTGATCGACCAGTCCGTCACCCTCGGCATCAACCAGGGCGGGGACATCCAGTTCACCAACGACAAACCGGACGCCGCGATCGAAGAGGCACGCAAGGCCGCGGTCGCCGATGCCGTCAAGAGGGCGAAGACGCTGAGCGAAGCCGCCGGCGTCAAGCTCGGCCGCATTCTTGAGATCAACGAGAATGTGCCGCGCGCCATGCCGCAGCCGGTCTATCGCGCCACGATGATGAAGGAGGCCTCCGACGCCGCCGTTCCCGTCCAGGGCGGCGAGAACAATTACAATGTCAGCGTCACCGTGACCTTCGCCATCGAACAATAAACATTGCAGCCCCGCGCGTCATTTCAGACGCGCGGGCTCGGATTGCTGACAATGTCTGCCAATTACCTTCGTCATCATCCGGCTTGTGCCCCAAGCATCTGCCTCCGGTTGATAGGCAGCAGATCCTCGGCACAAAGGCCGATCCTGTCCGTCTGGCGCCGGCGGCTGCCGCTCACAAAGCAAGACCCCTCCCCAACCCCTCCCCACAAGGGGGAGGGGCTAACATGCCGCCCCCACTTCACATGACCTCCATCGTAGCAATCCGTAGAGCGGTAACAGCCAGCGACACGACTGCTTTTTGGTCCCGCCGGGGCCACAGCTTAGCCCCTCCCCCTTGTGGGGAGGGGTTGGGGAGGGGTCTTGGATTCATACACAAGGCCCGCGATGATGCCGGAGGAAAGAGCGCAGTCAGACTTTCACAAAAAGAAAACCGCCCTTGCCGATCCGGGGAGACTGGCAAAGGCGGTTCTTAGCCGCCGCATCGGGGAGACGGGGCGGCGTTTTCTTCCATTGATTAGCGGCGGCGCAGGGCGGGGCAGCCGCGCACATTGCCGAAGCTCATTTCATCGGGGCCGCGACGGGTCCAGCCCTGGACGATGACACGGCGTGGCGTGATGTCGACAACCCGGGCGCGGCGCAAGCCGTAATCGCGAGCGAGGTTTTCGGCGAGCTGCGGATTGCAGCCGCGCGACGGCCGGCCGTAGCCCGGGCCCGGAGGCGGGCGGCGGTAATCCTGCGGCGGACCACGGTCCGGCTCGCCAATAATGATATTCAACTGGGCGGCGGCCGGGACCACCGTGCCGGCAAGAGTACCGGCTGTCAGCATGACGGCAAGACCCGCCTTTGCCAGAAACTGCATCATCGAAAAACCTTTCGTTTGAAAGTCGGGCCGGTCGAGCCGCCCTCCCCATTAGTCCGCATCACGCCGAAGCGTCATTTGGGAATCACACATACAGGTCAGAGAAGAGACGGCTGAAAGTGTCACCGTCAAGGCAAAACAGACCGGAAGCGCCGCATCGGCGCCTCCGGCTGCAGTCCTCAGCGCCGGATCAGCGGGCAGCCGCGGACATTCGCGAAGGTGATCCTGTCCCAGCCGCGACGGTCGCGCCCGGCAACGACGACGACCCGCGGCGACATACGAGTGATATGGGCTCTCCGCAGACCGAAATCACGCGCCTTGCGCACCGCGTGCATCGGCGAGCAGCCGCGGATCGGACGATGATATTGCGCCTCAACGATGAAGTTCGTCTGCGGTCCGGCGGCGGCCGCCGTGGAAACAGTGGCCGGAATGGTGCAGAGGGCGAGCAGAGCGGCAAGCGAAGCCTTGGTCAGGAAATGCGTCATGGGGTGTCTCCGTCGATTGGTATTACCTAAGCTCTCCCTTCAGGGATTGTGTCGACAGTAGACCCAGCAAACTGAACGGTGTTCGAACCGCACATTCAGTTTGCATTCACAAGGATTAACTCTTTCATGAGCTGAGATGCAGCACGATTTCGCGCCGGTGCGGCCGGTCGCGGTGTTCGAAAAGATAGAGCCCCTGCCAGGTGCCGAGCATCAACCGCCCATCGGCAACGGGAATGCCGATCGAGACCTGGGTCAGCGCCGCCTTGATATGCGCGGGCATGTCGTCCGGCCCCTCGGCCCTGTGCACGATCCAACCCATGTCAGGATCGGAGGCCGGCGGCACGAGGCGGCGGAAGAAGGCGAGAAGATCGGTGCGCACATCGGGATCGGCATTTTCCTGAATCAGCAGCGAACAGGAGGTGTGGCGCACGAAGACCGTGAGAAGCCCCTCCTCCCGCCCCGACGCGCTGACGAAGGCCTCCGCCTGGTGGGTGAACTCGTAAAGGCCCTGTCCGCGTGTGGACAAGGTGAGGATCGTCTGGGGCAAGGCGCTCTCCTGCTTCGAGATGAATGTCTCGCGAGTTGGCGCGCTACTCGGCGCAAGTCAAGCTTGCGCGGGCAAGTCAAGCTTGCCGGGGCAAAGTCGAGCTTGCCCGGGCAAAGTCGAGCTTGCGCGGGCGATCAGAGCCTGAGCAGCACCTCGAAGCCACCGTAGATCATCCGCTTGCCGTCGAACGGCATCTGCCATTGGTCGCCCTTGAGCCTGGGATCGTCCATTACCTTGGCATTGATATCGTCGCGCTCCTGGCGCGAGCCGTAGACGATCCAGGAAAATACCACCACCTCGTCCTCCTTCGCCTGCACGGCGCGGGGAAAGGAGGTCAACTCGCCATAGGGCACGTCGTCGCCGATACATTCGACATATTCGAGCGCGCCATATTCCTTCCAGATCGAGCCGGCGAAGGTCGAGAATTCCTTGTAGGCCTCGATATTCCCCTTCGGAACCGCCACGATGAAACCATCGACATAGGACATCTCGCTCCTCCTCTGCGTATCTGCGCCTTGTTATCGCGGAGGAGATAGGAGACTTGCCAAACGGGTCCAGTCTGCTGCCGAGCGGCTACCGCGCGCGCTTATCGTCCTCCTGGTGATCAGGGACCATTGACCAGCTTGAGGATGAGCTGCTGGATATTGCCGCCGTCACCCATTTCGATCTTGTCGAAGTCGCGGCCGCGCTGGCGCTGTCTTTGGGAGATCTCGCCGAGCCGGCGGGTCAGCTCGTTCCTGATCTTCTTGCAATCGGGATCATCGGCAACGGTGAGGCCGATGCTTGTCGCCTCGATCTCCTTGACCATCTCCTTGATGGTCTCGCCATGCACCCGCTCATGCGCCTGCACACCTGATATGAAGGCCTCCCAGCTGCTCTTCACGGCGGCTGGCAGCCCAGCAGATGGTTTCGGCAGCGTATAGGTGATGATGAGCTTCGGCCGGTTAGTGACGATAACGCAGGCATTTCCCTGCGGTTCGTATTTTCTGGTCCAGGTCAGCTTGAACGTCGTATGCGCGATTGCCCGGCCGAAGCCGCCCGCCTTCGGGCCACGCTCGCCGATCGATTCATAAAGCCCGGCGCCCGAGGTGCCTGATATCGAATAGGGCCGCACCTCTTCGACCGCCTGCCACTCGGCCAGCGCCACCGCCGGCACCGACGTGAAAACCGCCGCAAGCACACAGGATAGAAAATTTGTCGTCATGCGCGGCTCCGCCGAATGATGTTTCGGGCCGAACCTAACGGGAGCGGTCGCCGCTTTCAACGCGTCATGCATGTGCTAGCCCTGCAGCGTCTTGACCTTGGTAAGATCGGGGAAGAGCCGCATCCACAGGAGCACGACGACGATCGTGCCGAAGCCGCCGACGATGCCGGTGGCGACCGGCCCAAGCGCCGCCGCCATCATGCCGGATTCGAATTCGCCGAGCTGGTTGGAGGTGCCGATGAACAGCGAGTTGACGGCACTGACACGACCACGCATCTCGTCCGGCGTCAAAAGCTGCACCAGCGAGCTGCGCACGACGACGCTCACCGTATCGGACGCGCCGATGACGAGCAGTGCGACGACGGAAAGCGCGATATTGGTCGACAGCGAGAAGACGATGGTGGCGACGCCGAACACGGCGACGGCGGCGAGCATCTTGCGACCGACATTGCTGCTCAGTGGCCGGCGAGCGAGCATGATCGACATGGCAAGCGCGCCGACCGCCGGGGCCGCGCGCAGAAAACCGAGGCCCCAGGGACCGGCATGCAGGATATCGCTGGCAAACATCGGCAGCAGCGCAGTGGCGCCGCCGAGCAGCACCGCGAAGAGATCGAGCGAGATCGTGCCGAGCATGACAGGCCGGCTGCGGATGAAGGAGACGCCGGCAAAGACCGAGGCGAGCGTCACCGGCTCGCGCTTGGCAGGGCTCCACTGCATGCGGATCGAGATGACGTTGAAGCTTGCGACGGCAAAGAGCAGCGCCGCCAAGGCAAAAGGCGCGACGGGGTGGAGGCCATAAAGCAGGCCTCCGAGCGAGGGGCCAATGATCAGCGCCGTCTGCATCATCGAGGTGGAGGTTGCGACCGCCTTTTGCAGCATCGAGGCCGGCACGATGTTCGGCAGCAGCGCCGCCATGGTCGGCCGTTCAAAGGCGACGACGGCGCCGAGCACGGTGACGGCGACAAGGATGCCGGCCGGTGTCAGCCATTGCTGCCAGGTGGCGACCGCCAGCACCAGCGCCGTCACCGCTTCGATCAACTGGCAGACAAGCCCGATGCGCCGCCGGTCGAACCGGTCGGCGACATGACCGACGACGAAGGTCAGCACCGCCATCGGCAGGAACTGGCACAAGCCGACGAGGCCGAGCGCAAAGGCGCTGTGTGTCTGATCGTAGATCATCCATCCCATGGCGATGCCAATGGACTGGAAGGAGAGCGAGGAAAAAACGCGGGAGGCAGCGAAGTTCAGATAGCCGGGGTGGCGAAGAACGCTCCCCGGTCCTTGGGATATGTCCATTGCGATGTCACCGGCCGGCAGCGCGGGTCCGCCAGCCTTTATAAGAGTTTTAAGAAGGTCGAGGCGGTGTTCTGCCCGAATGGTCGAATTGTCAATCGCAATGAGCTGGTGTCACCGGATTGTGTGATACCTCGGTCTTAGCGTGGTTCCCTGAAGATGCTGAGATAGCCGGGATCGAATTCGGCGATTTCCTGCAGGCGTTCCCAGTCGACGATGGTGATCGTCCGGTTCTCCCAGGTGAACACGCCCTCGCGCCTCAGCGCCTGCAAAGTCTTGTTCAGGTGGACGACGGAAACGCCGAGCACGTCGGCCATCTCGATCTGCGTCAACGGAAACTGGAAGCTTGCGCCGCGCGTCCGCTTCACCACCTGCAGCCGCACGAAGAGTTCGCAGACGAGATGGGCGATATGGGCGCGCTTGGAGCGCCGGCCCATGGCGACGATCCACTCGCGGTGGATGGCGCCATCGACCAGCGTATCGAGCCAGAGCAGCCGGGTCAGGTGCGGCATGCGCTCGGTGATCGCCTTGAGATCGGCGTGATCGGCAAACGCAACATGACAGGACGACAGCGCGACGATGCCGTGATCCATCTTCTTGATCGGGAAAGCATGCAGATCGACGAAATCGCCGGCGACATGCAGCGCGGTGATCTGGCGGCTGCCATCGGCCATCACCTTGTAGCGCGCCGCAAAACCATCGAGCAGCAGCGTGCTGTAGCCCGGCCGGCTCCCTTCGGAGACAAGATCCTCCCCGGCAGCAAAATACCTGTCTTTGTCGATGATTGCTCTGAGATGGTTTTCCTCTTCGGCCGACAGCACATCTCGGCTTCCAAGGTTCAGCAGCAGGGGTTCAATCACGGGCTTGCCCGCCGATATCGCAAGAGTTCCTGATCATTTCGATGCGACCTGTATTTTCTATAAGAATCAATGCCTAGCCTCGGGAACAATTGTCTTCATCTGTGATTTCTCCTTTGACGCGCAGGAAAGACCATGGCTCGCTACTATTTCGATCTACACAATGGGGAAGGTCCGACACGCGACGAGCACGGCACCGAGCTCAAATCTCGCGAAGACATTCCGAAAGAGTTGACCCGCATCCTGCTGGATGTGGCCCGCGACGAACTGCCCGCGGGTGATCGCATGACCATCGCCATTACCGTTCGCGACGAGAGCGGCGATCCGGTCACGGTTGCCAGCCTCGTCTTCAACAATGAATGGCTCGACGTCTTACGATAGCGGCCGCCGTTTAAGGGCTGCCGCGGTCACTCCTACGCATCAATCCGACTCGATCGATGGGCGCGACGCTAAGACCCGCCTTCATAGCCGGCAATTAAATTTGACATAGTCTTTTGATTGCTTTGCGTGCGATCGACGGCCATTCACAGGGCCGGCATCCTTATCGCGGCTATTTGGCGATTTCTTCGAGAATGAGCCGGATTTCCGCGAGCGGCCTACGGCTTTCATCGAAGAGTTCCACCGACATCATATTCAAAGGTGCAGTCGGCAAGCCTTCGGTGGCCATCTCCGCCAACACGCGCCGCGCCTCCGCTTTCGCGGCTTCGATGGATTCAAAATCATAGGCCGTCTCGGTCGTCCCGGCGCCATCACGATCGAAAAGTTGAAAGTAGAATTTCGGCACGGCATATCCCCCCGCTAGATGACCCTAACGGACCGGCGGACAACATGTTCCGCCGGAACGGGTTTCAGGTCGTGCGCACCGTCAAAAGGCGCCGGCTTCCGGAGAGGCCATTTCCTCGATACCGTCGACGCGGTCGGGATAGAAGGCGAGATGATCCTTGATGTTGCTGACCGCGGCATTCGGCGCCTCGTAGGTCCAGACGGCATTCTTCGAGCGCTCCCCGCCCGAAATGATGCTGTAATAGGAGGCGTCGCCCTTATAGGGGCAATGGCTGCTATGGTCGGTGCGTTGAAGCAGCGACATGTCCACATCCTTGCGCGGAATATATTGCACCGGCGGATAGGAGGCCTCGCACAGCGTCAGCGCATCGCGCGTATCGGCAATCGTCTTGCCGCCGAGCGTGACGACGACGCGGGAAGGATTGTGCTCGACGGTGATCGGATGATCAGGCCCCGGAATCTTGATCGACTTGTCTGACATCGGGTTCGTCTCCAGGAGATATCGATCGCATGGAGATAGGGCGGGCATGCCGCCAGCCCAAGTCCTCGAACGCAGCTTTCCCTGAAATGCTGCGCGCCCTTAGAACTCGAAACGCGGCGATACAAAGCTCAGCATCGCCGTTTTCGGCGCCGCCGGCCAGTGCCGCGTAAGCGCATCCGCAACTGTTTCGACCAGCCTGGCGATGTCGTCGCCGGCGGAGACGTGCAGGGCCTCGACAACGATCAGCACCGAGTGCGTCGTCTCCCGCACCGCCGAAAGCCCGCTCTGCCGGTTCGTCCAGCGCCGTGCATGTGCCCTGTCCTCCGCGTCTGCAAAGATCACTTCGTTCGTCTCCGGATGCTCGCTTTCGCCGGCGAAAGTCAGATAGGTCTCGTCACCCTTGGCTCGCCGGACCTCGAGATCGCCAGCGATCTTTTCAGTGTCGAAGACGGCGATCGGAATGGCGAAGGCGAGCGAAATCGAATTGCAGAGATCGATGAGCGGATGCAGGCGCGGCAGCGCATGTTCCTGGCGGAAGCGGCGCAGTAGCGCCTCGGAAGCGCAGCGATATTGCGTCGGCTTCAGGCCCATGCGGGAAAAGCCGCGCCGCCAGGCCTGGATTTCGGGGAATTCGCCTTCCTGCGCTTTGGCCAGCCGGGCCTCGGCGATTGCGCTGAAGCTTGCGATCGCCGCCTCGACATCGGCATCCGCATGGATGCCTTCGGAATGGAGCGCGCCGGCGCGAAGCTCCGGAAAGGCCTGCCACATGGCATCGGAATGGCTGAACTGCATGGTCTATCTTCCCCCGGCAGGTTTCAATGAACGGCTCCCGGCAAAGGCAAGCCCGAGCACGGCCGCAAGTACGCAGACGATGCCGGCGATCTGGCTGAGCCCGACCGGCTCGCCAAGGATGATGAAGGCAAGCATGACGGCGGAAACCGGCGCCAGCGCCGTGAAGAGCGCGGCCTCCGTGCCGCTCACCCTTTCTGCCCCCGCATACCAGAGCAGAAATCCGCCGACTGTCGGCACCAGCGCATAATAGACCACGGCGGCGACAGCGCTTGCCGAAATACCATCTGCGAATGGCGCTTCGAAAATAGCCGGGATGGCGGCAACGATGAAGCCGATGCCGGCCATCAGCGTCGACAGGGCAAGCGGCGCAACCTCCGTCTTCAGCCGTTTGTTCAGCAGGATGAACAGTCCCTCGCAGACGACCGCCAGGAAGATCAGTGCATTGCCGGAGAGCGATCCTCCGGCGGCATCCTGCGTGAAAGCGATCGACAGCACGCCTGCTGTCGCAAGCGCCACGGCGAGAAGCAGGGCACGCTGCGGCCGTTCGCGCAGCAGCAGGATGGAGATTGCTGCCGACACCACCGGCAGCGTGCCGATAATGACGCCGGCATCGGCCGCCGAGGTCAGGCTGAGGCCGGAGATCAGCAGCGTCGTGTAACCAACACTGCCGGCCCCGGCCTGAATGACGAGGATGAGGCGGTCATGCCGGGAAAACCTCGGCAGCCGCGCGCCGGTCGCCCGCATCAGCAGGAGAAGGACAGGAAAGGCGATAGCGAAGCGCAATGCGGTGGCGCTGAACGGCGGCACGCCCGAAGCGATCAGCTTGCTTGAGATCACAGTGCTTCCGACCGTCAGCATCGCCAGCGCCAGATAGACATAACCTTGAACCTGCCTCGACATTCAGCGTCTCCTGTTGGATGCGCCGAGAAAACAGCAGGAGCCTGTCGGGGTCTTGAACGAAATTGCAGGTGCAAAGCAGCTGCTCAGAGAAAGGCGCCGGCATAGAGACGCGGCGACAGGCCGTATTTGCGCACGAAGACCCGCGTCATGTGGCTCTGATCGGCAAAGCCGCTGGCAAAGGCCGCTTCCGCAAGCGGCATGCCCTGCGCGATCAGCCGGCGGGCGATATGGATGCGGGCCTGGACGAGATAGGCATGCGGCGTCAGGCCGGTCGCCTTGGCAAAACCGCGCAGCACCTGGAAGCGGCTGAGTCCGCTTTCCCTGGAGAGATCGGCAAGCGAGACGGCGGCAAGCGGATCGTCGTCGATCAGGTTTCGAGCCGCGCGGATCGACGCCGGCACCAGTGGCCGCTCTTCGGTGCCAGAGCGCTCGCGCATGACATCGGCGACGAGTTGCAGAAGCAGTTCGTCGCGAAGCAGCTCCGCCGCCGCCCTGCCGCCGGTCACCGCGCCAAACAGCGTTTCGAAGCGGGTGGCGATCGCCGCACTGCGGATGACGGGATGCGGAATTTCCGATCGCCCTACCCCATCTTCGCTGATCTCTTGCGACACACCCCTGACGATGGCGGGATCGAAATAGAGGATGCGCCACGACCGGCCCTCGCCGATCGGCGCGCCGTCATGCACCTCGTTCGGATTGACCGTGATGATGTCGCCGGCCTCAGCCTCCACCATGCCACGGCCGCTGAGCGACGACTGCGCCCCGGCGGACATCAAACCGATGCCGAACTGCTCGTGCGTATGGCGCGCAAAGCTGTGATGCGTTTCCGCCTCCACCGCTTCGACGCCTGATAGCGCCGAGCGCAACATCCTGAACTGGTTTTTCGCCATTCTCTGCCCGCAGGTCCGATCCCGGCCACTCTGCCAGCCGCCGTGAGATGACGCAATCATTGCGGCTAGGATGCCTGCCTAGAAGAACTCGTCGAGCAGCGGATAATAATTGAGCCTTGCCGGATCCGTGGCCGGCATGCCGTAGCGATCAAGGAAGGGCTGCACCAGCGCCTCGCCGAAATTATAGTCGATGCTGCGGCAGGCGAGCGCGATATCCTGATAGCGGTCGGCGACGCCGAGACGACTGCAGTCGATATAACCCGAAAATCCCTCTTCCGACGCGACGAAATTCGGCAGGCAGGCATCACCATGGGTGACGACGAGATCCTCGCGGCCAGGCCTCCCACTTTCCAGTTCGGCAAACAGTGCCTCAGCACTCTTTCCAACCCACGTCTCATCGAAATCGGTCTCGTCGACGATGCCGGCCTGCATCCGCGCTTTTGCCGCCGCGATGCGCCTCTCCAGCCGATGATCGAACGGGCAGGATGCGATCGGCAAGCGATGCAGGTCAAGAAGGGCTATAGCCAGCAGCTCGACCCGCGCAGGCGGCGTCAGCGCTGATGCGCTGGTGAGATCACTCCCGGGTAGCGCGCTGATCAGCAGCCGGTTGTGCACACCGTCGCTGTCCTCTGCAATGATATCGGGACAAGGCAGACCGGAAGCCTTGAGCCAGCGAAGCCTGCCTGCTTCGTCAGCGAGTTCGCCAAAAGGGCCGGCTTGTTCGACCTTCAAGTAAAGCGTCGGCAATCCGAGAGCTTCCAGCCGGAAGACGCTCGCGGCGGAACGGCCGAGCGCATCGCGTTCGAACCGGTAGCCGGCCAGACGGGCATCAAGCGCGCCCGCCGACGGCGGTTGATCCTCTTGGAAAATCGACATGATATCTAGGCCATTGATGCAGCCGCATTATCCCGACAGGGTGGGACAGCGCAAGCGGCACGATCAGTCAGCGCATATCGGTGCTCGACGCCTTCTCCGACCTCAATGAACGGTTTCGGCGGGCGCGGCTTCGAGAAGAATTTCGAAAGCCTCTTCCAGAGCAGCCACCAGAATATCGGTCAGCTCGTCGCCTTTGTTTTCCAGGAACAGCGCGCTGACGGCTTCGTCCTGACGCTCAAAGAAACGCTCGATTTCGTTCGACATATCATTGTCCTCTTCTTCACCGGATCATCACGGCCATGGGAGGAAGCTAGGCAGGGTTGCTTGCGCGTGGCTGTTGCCGGTGAGACGCAATCCAGGATCACGAGGACTAGTCACGAATTTCATATTTCGCATACTGACTGCGGGGGATCAATCCACCAACTTCGTGGGCAAACGACACGACTTTCGTCGCTTCCTCATCCACCTCGCAGCGGAAACGAACCTGGTACCAGCCCTTAACTGTGCCAAAGGCGGCATCTCTTACATCAAGGATGGTACCGGTTCGCAATCCAAAACTAGGCAATGCGGACGGGAAATAAGGCGGCGAACCGTGAACGAGTTGGCCCTGAAGCTCGGTGGTGCAAAGCGTGGCCACTCGCTCTTTGCGCGGAAGACCACTGACCGCAGTTTGCGCAAACAAACTGCCATCTTCCGTCCGTGAAAACAGAGTTTTTGCCTTGGGCAGATCGTCCTTAGCTATCACTTTCGGTTTCTCAGCCGTCTGCTGCTCCGGCCGCTTGGCCTCCTCGATGCTTGTATTGGCTTCGCCAGAGACGTCTGTCGGTGGCCCATTTCGCTCTGGGGAAACGTCAGTCGTCGCGACCTCAGGAAGCATCACGTCGTCCGGCACCGGTTTTGACGGAGGCTCCTCAGTTTTTGGTTTTTCTGCAGCAGTCTTTGTCGGCATCTGCGCCGGTTCGGCATCGTGCTGCGGCGGAGTTGTTGCGGGTTTGGTTTCGCCCTGAGGAGAATTTCCCGCCAGCGACTTTTCGGGGCCGCTATTCCTGTCGCCAAACTCGATGACAGGGCTCAGAGTCGGCATAGGCCTCGGCTTAGCTTGCTCGGGAGTCTTACTGGCCGGCGGAGGCGGAGGCGGAGGCGGCGGAGGTGGTGGCGGCGGAGGTGGTGGCGGCGGAGGTGGCGGTGGAGGCGGTTCCTTCTTCGCCTCTTCCGGCGGCTTCGGCTCCGGTGGCTTTTCCTTGGGCTCCGGCTTCTTCTCCTCCGGCGGCGGGACGAGTTCCACCTTCACAGTCTCGTCTTCGACAGGTTTCGGCTCGATCTTCGGCAGCCCGAAGATGAGAAGAGCAATGATAGGAATGTGCGCAACAACGGACGCGACGACGCCCCAGCGGATTTCAGGCCGCTGCTTTCCCGTTTCGTGCTGCGCTTCCGCCGGCTCTACGTCTTCTTCTGTCACAGCAGCGATGTGGCCTCTAAAGCCGGCAGCATCAAGCCACAAAAGAAAAAAACCGCGTGATCGAGCAGCGATGAGGGTTATTGGTCGGCCGCTCCATCGTCGGCCACCAGATTGTGCTCCTGCCATTCATCTTGCGGAATGGCGTCACCGACGAGAAAGGCGAAGGACACGACCTTGCCGGAGCCGGCATCCAACTCACATTTGAACTGGATGTTGTACCATTTCCGTTTGCTGCGGAAGGCGCCGCCCTTCACCTCGACGCTGTTGCCACTGACCTTCTCCGCCGCCATGGCATAGGGCGCAAGCGCATCCGGCGCCATGGCCGGCTGCGCCCGGCGGACCTGCTCCAGCGCCTCGAGATCACAGAGCTGCAGATTGCGCTCGCTGCCGGCAAGGCCACGCAGTGCCTCGCGGGCGCGGCGGCTGCGCGGATCGGCAAGGACCTTGTCGGAAAACAACTGCCTTGCCTCGACGAATTCCGTCGGCTTAGGCGCCGGCGGAGCGATCGGTGCCGCGGAGGGCATTGCCGCAGCAGGCGGATGATTTGCAACCGGCGCCGCCGGCTCGGCTTCGGGTTTTGCCGCCTCAGGCTTTGCCTGTTCCGGCGAAGGCGTCCTGGCGGGCTCGGGCATTTTTAGCGATTCCACAGCCTGCGGGACGATCTCCACCGAGAGACCGTCATCCGGCAATGGCAACGGCGGCTCGGCCTTCGGCAACAGCAGCAGAAGGAGCAGGATCGCGATGGCATGCAGCGCGAACGACGCCGCAGCGCCCTGCTGGATCCCGTCATCCCATTTGCCCGCCGCCAGTTCCATCGGTCAGCAAGCGGCGGTCGGACGATCGATGACGATCATGAAACTGAGGAGCGCTTTCATCATGAGCTTGCCGAAAAGTCGGGCCGGAGCCTGCCGCGGAAATTGAAGCACGCCGCGACACTGCCAGCGCAGCCAATGCTCCGCAACCTTCAAGATCGACAATCGCCGTTTCCGGCTACCCGAGCGAGCCGATGAGATCCCGGTAGGCGGCCTCCGGGAATGCCTTCAGCGTCTCCGTGCGGACATTGCCGCCCATCGCCAGCGAAAGGGTAAAATGCGCCATGACGGCGTCATCGGGCGCCTCGCAGACGGCGACCATGTCATGCCCGCCCATCGTCAGGTAGAATTGGTTGATGGAGCCTCCGACGCTGGTGAGCAATTTCTTCGCGGCATCGAGCCGTTTTGCCGAGTCGCGCACATTGCGGATGCCCTGATCCGTCCAATTGATCAAAAGAATGTAAGTGGTCATGTCGCACCTCCGAATGGAGGATCGGTCTATACAGCCACACGTCAGCTCTCGCTCGCGCGCGGCGATCGATCCCTTCCCGTGGCCGGATTATAGGCTTGTCACCATGGAGGGACAAGAAAGATGCCGGGATCATTGGTATTAATCACGAAAAGCAAAAGCCGGGCGCGAAGCCCGGCTTTTCCAATCAGAACGGCGTGGCCGAAGCCTTAGCTGTCGAGGAAGCTTCTCAGCTTTCTGGAGCGGCTCGGATGCTTCAGCTTGCGCAGCGCCTTCGCCTCGATCTGGCGGATACGTTCGCGGGTGACCGAGAACTGCTGGCCGACTTCTTCGAGTGTGTGATCCGTGTTCATGCCGATGCCGAAGCGCATGCGCAGCACACGCTCTTCGCGCGGCGTCAGCGAGGCGAGAACACGGGTCGTCGTTTCGCGCAGGTTCGCCTGGATGGCGGCGTCGATCGGCAGCAGCGCGTTCTTGTCCTCGATGAAGTCGCCGAGATGCGAATCCTCTTCGTCACCAACAGGGGTTTCGAGCGAGATCGGCTCCTTGGCGATCTTCAGGACCTTGCGGACCTTTTCGAGCGGCATGGCCAGCTTTTCGGCCAGTTCTTCCGGCGTCGGCTCGCGGCCGATCTCGTGCAGCATCTGGCGCGACGTCCGGACGATCTTGTTGATCGTCTCGATCATGTGCACCGGAATGCGGATCGTGCGAGCCTGGTCGGCGATCGAACGGGTGATCGCCTGACGGATCCACCATGTCGCATAGGTCGAGAACTTGTAGCCGCGGCGGTATTCGAACTTGTCGACCGCTTTCATCAGGCCGATATTGCCTTCCTGAATGAGGTCGAGGAACTGCAGGCCGCGGTTCGTATACTTCTTGGCGATGGAGATGACCAGGCGAAGGTTCGCTTCGACCATTTCCTTCTTGGCGATGCGCGCTTCGCGCTCGCCCTTCTGCACCATATGCACGATGCGGCGGAATTCCGAGATCGAGATACCAGTCTCGGTCGCCAGATTCTGGATTTCCTGGCGGATGTCGCGGATCGTCGTGTTTTCGCCCCTGGCGAATTCCTTCCAGCCGCGGGCGGCCAGATTGCCGATCGACTTCATCCAGTTCGGATCAAGTTCGGCGCCCTGATACTGCTCCAGGAAAGAGTCGCGCTTGACGCCGTAGGATTCGGCCAGACGCAGCAGGCGGCCCTCGTTGGAAACGAGGCGCTTGTTGATGTCGTAGAGCTGCTCGACCAGGGCGTCGATGCGGTTCTGGTTCAAGGACAGAGATTTGACGGCCTTGATCAGCTCATCTTTGAGTTCCTTGTAACGGCGCTCCTGGGCGGTGGACAGCGTGCCGGAAGCCGACAGGCGCTGCTCGACCTGCTGGTCCTGCAGCTTGCGCAGCTTCTTGTAGGTCTCGGCGATCGTATCCAGCGTCTCCATCACCTGCGGGCGAAGCTCGGCTTCCATTGCCGCCAGCGAAAGGTTGGATTCGTCCTCGTCCTCTTCCTCCTCCTCGGCAGGCAGGCCTTCGCCGCCGACATCGGTGATGTCGTCGTCGCCGGAGCGGGCGCGGCGGGTCTTTTCCTTCTCTTCTGCTAGCTTGCGATCGGCTTCGATCTTCTCCGGGCTCTGGAACTGCGGCGCAGCCTTGGCTTCAGGGCCGGAATAGGTCGTTTCGAGATCGATGATCTCGCGCAGCAGCGTCGTGCCTTCGTTGAGTTCGTCGCGCCAGATGATCAGCGCCTGGAAGGTCAGCGGGCTCTCACAGAGGCCCGCGATCATCGTCTCGCGGCCGGCCTCGATACGCTTGGCAATCGCGATTTCGCCCTCGCGGGACAGAAGCTCGACCGAGCCCATCTCGCGCAGGTACATGCGAACCGGATCGTCGGTACGGTCGGTCGGTTCTTTCTTCTTGGCGGCCGCCAGCGCCGTGCCGCTCGAAGGCGCGAGTTCGCCGCCTTCGCTCTCCTCGTCGCTGCCGGCGTCATCGTCATCGCTGCTGCCGGAAGCACCAGCTTCCTCGGCTTCCTCGTCCTCGATGACGTTGATGCCCATGTCGGACAGCATCGACATCGTGTCTTCGATCTGCTCGGACGTCACTTCTTCGGACGGCAGGACTGCGTTGAGCTCGTCCATGGTCACATAGCCGCGCTTCTTGGCGGCTTTGATCATCTTCTTGACCGCGTCGTCGGAAAGATCGAGAAGAGGGCCGTCGCTTGCGCCGTCGCGTTCGACTTCCGCGTCTTCGTTCTCTTTGACCTTGGTTGCCATTTATATCGTCGCCTTCCTGACGCTATCCAATCTCGCTACGGTGAACGGGCTGTCTCAGGGCCTGACGCGCCGCACGCGCCGCCCTCGAATCACCTTTGCCCACCTAACGGGATGACATTTAAAGCCTGATTAACCACGATTACCGGCACCGGACAGCAAAGCTTTCTTGCTCTTGGATTTCCGGCCATGGTTGCGCGATCCGCCTTGACCCAGTTCACCATTCAACAAGTCGAACGGTGATTCCCACATTTTTTGTTCTCGTCAAGCTTTTCCGGAAAAAAAGCCCACAAAAATACGGAAAAAGCCTTATCCACAGGCTTTGAACCGCGGCAGCGATTGCGAACCCTTATTTAAGATGCGGCGAACAAAAGACAAGGGCAGCAAATATTTTGCCCGCCGCACCAGTCGTTTCCACCACTTTCGCAGTTGCGCCGAGGATCTGTTCGCCATTGCCTGACGGATATCGGCTAACGCGCCGCGCCGTCATACGCCTTCACCGTCAGCGCGCCGATATCGACCGCGGGAATGCAGCGCAGATTGATAGAAGCCATTGCCGCGCCGTTCGGACCCACAGCCTCGCCGAACGGTGCGATGCCGCAATTGGCGCAGAAGTGATGCCGGATGACATGCCGGTTGAAAGTATAGGTCGAGACATTGTCCTCCGGCGTTTTCAGCACCAGCTTCTCGCGCGGCACGAAGGCGAGAAGTCCGCCGCGCCTGCGGCAAAGCGAACAATTGCAATCGAGCGCCTCGGTGAATTCGCCTTCGACCTCGAAAGCCACGTTGCCGCAATGGCAGCTTCCTTCATAGAGCATGTCGTCTCCTCACATCCAGTCCATCACAACCTTGCCGGAATTGCCCGACCGCATAGCCTCGAAGCCGTCGCGGAAATCGTCGATGCCGATCCGGTGGGTGATGATGGGCGCGAGATCGAGGCCGCCTTGGACGAAGGCGATCATCTTGTACCAGGTCTCGAACATCTCGCGGCCGTAGATGCCCTTGAGATTGAGCATCTTGAAGATCACCTTGTTCCAGTCGATTTCGAAGCCCGCCGGCGCGATGCCGAGGATGGCGATCTTGCCGCCATTGTTCATCTTGTCGATCATGTCGCGGAAGGCAGGTGCGGCCCCCGACATTTCGAGCCCGACGTCGAAACCCTCCGTCATGCCGATCGCCTTCATCACGTCGGCGAGGTTTTCCTTCGATGCGTCGACGACGTGGTCGATGCCGAGCTTGCGCGCCAGCTCCAGCCGGTGCGGATTGATATCGGTGATGACGACCTTGCGGGCGCCGGATCGTTTGGCGACGAGCGCGCCCATGATGCCGATCGGCCCGGCGCCGGTGACGAGCACGTCCTCACCGACGAGATCGAAGGAAAGCGCGGTGTGCACGGCATTGCCGAACGGATCGAAGATCGCGGCGATCTCGTCGGAAATATCATCCGGGATCGGCACGACATTGCTTTCCGGAATGCAGACGAACTCACCGAACGAACCCGGGCGGTTGACGCCGACACCGAGCGTGTTGCGGCAGAGATGCCCCCTGCCCGCCCGGCAGTTGCGGCACTTGCCGCAGACGATATGCCCCTCGCCGGAGACCCGCTCGCCGATATGATAGCGGGTGACCGCCGAACCGATCTCGGCGATCTCGCCGGAGAATTCATGGCCAACCACCATCGGCACCGGAATGGTCTTCTGCGCCCACTGGTCCCAGTTCCAGATATGGACGTCAGTGCCGCAGATCGCCGATTTCTTCACCCGGATAAGCACGTCGTTCGGCCCGACCTCGGGCATCGGCACATTCTCCATCCAAAGCCCGACCTCGGGTTTTGCTTTGACCAGCGCCTTCATCATGTTCGACAT
Source organism: Rhizobium sp. CB2179 (assembly GCF_057653455.1). Classification (NCBI taxonomy): domain Bacteria; kingdom Pseudomonadati; phylum Pseudomonadota; class Alphaproteobacteria; order Hyphomicrobiales; family Rhizobiaceae; genus Rhizobium; species Rhizobium sp. CB2179. The sequence goes on from NZ_CM172781.1 coordinate 3,099,390, forward strand.
CGACAATATCCACCCTTACTTGGCGCCCGACTTTGCTATCCCCTCTTCTCCCAAGCGGGGAGAAGGTGCCCGTAGGGCGGATGAGGGGGCGACACGGCACGCCGTCAAACTCAGATCACACCCAGTTCCCGCCCTGCCTCGGCAAAGGCCGCGATCGCCCGCTCCACATCCACTCGCGAATGCGCCGCCGACATCTGCGTGCGGATGCGGGCCTGGCCTTTCGGCACGACGGGGAAGGAAAAGCCGATCACATAGATCCCCTTCTTCAGCATCAGGCTTGCCATATCCTGGGCGAGTTTGGCATCGCCAAGCATGACGGGGATGATCGGATGGCCTTCGCCGGCGAGCGTGAAGCCGAGCTTGGTCATTTCGCTGCGGAAGAGATTGGCATTGTCCGAAAGCCGCTTGCGCAGGGTATCGCCGTCTTCGATGAGGTCGAACACCTTGAGCGAGGCGGCGGCGATAACGGGCGCCAGCGTATTCGAGAACAGATAGGGCCGCGAGCGCTGCCGCAGCCACTCCACAACCTCGGCCTTCGCCGAAGTATAACCGCCCGAGGCGCCGCCGAGCGCTTTGCCGAGCGTGCCGGTGATGATGTCGATCCGGCCCTCGACGCCGCAATATTCCGGCGACCCACGGCCGTTCTTGCCGACGAAGCCGACAGCATGGCTGTCATCGACCATGACCATCGCGCCGTATTTCTCGGCAAGATCGCAGACGCCGCCGAGATTGGCGATGATCCCGTCCATCGAGAAGACACCGTCGGTGGCGACCAACTTGAAGCGGCTGCCTTCGGCTTTCTTCAGCTCCTCTTCGAGCGCTGCCATATCGTTGTTGGCGTAGCGGAAGCGCTTGGCCTTCGAAAGCCTGACGCCGTCGATGATCGAGGCGTGGTTCAGCGCGTCGGAGATGATCGCGTCCTCTTCCGACAGCAGCGTCTCGAACAGGCCGCCATTGGCGTCGAAGCAGGATGAATAGAGGATCGTGTCTTCCATGCCGAGGAAGGAGGAGATGCGCGTCTCGAGCTGCTTATGCTCTTCCTGCGTGCCGCAGATGAAACGCACCGAGGCCATGCCATAGCCGTATCGGTCGAGCGCCTGCTTGCCGGCCTCGGCCAGTTCCTCGTTGTCGGCAAGGCCGAGATAGTTGTTGGCGCAGAAATTCAGCACCCGCTCGCCGGTGGAAATCGCGATCTCGCCCGCCTGCTTGGAGCTGATGACGCGCTCGGATTTGTAGAGACCGGCATCCTTCAGCGCCGAAATCTCGTTGCTGAGATGGGAGAGAAATTGCGAGGTCATGGACGGCCTTTCCCAGAGATTTCCCTACAGCGCCGCGCGTCTTATCAGACGCGCAAAGGACGCTGTTACACTTTTAATCTGCGCATCGTGCTTTCCAAAAATCGATTCCGATTTTCGGGCCGATGCGCTACCGCCGGGTTAGCATATTGCCGCCGGCTTGTCTTCTCAGCGCTGGACCGAGATCAGCAGGAACATCGGCCGGTCCATCTCCTCCGCCCAGTCTGGATTGTCTTGGAGCTCATCTTCGTTCGGGCTCCACTCCTCGACATGGCGAATGGCAAAACCGGCCGCGATCAAGGTGTTGAGCGTCGTGCCGAGCTTGCGATGCTGTTTGACGACACCCTTGGCGAGCCAGTCGGTGGTGCGCGGACCTTCGACGGAATAGCGGTCGAGCGGCCAGATACGCCGCCCCTCGGCATCGGTTGCCCAGGCGGGATTGGTCGGCGCCATGAAGATCGGATGTTCGATGGTGAAGACGAATTGCGATCCCGGCAAAAGCGCGCGATAGACGGTCGCGGCGAGACCGGCGAAATCCTCGATATAATGCAGCGCCAGCGAGCTATAGGCGAAATCGAAGGAGGCTTGAGCAAGCCTGAGATGCTCGAGATCGGCGATCTCGTAGGTGATCGCTGCTTCAGTCATATCTGCCCTCGCTCTGGCGATCATCTTTTCCGAGATGTCGAGCGCCAACACGCTTGCAGCACCCTGGCTCACGGCAAAACGCGAAAACCAGCCGAAGCCGCAGCCGAGATCGACAACACGCTTGCCGGCAAGATCGGGCAGCAGCGCACGCACGGCCGGCCACTCGGATGCTCCGTCAAGCCCGTGGACGGATCGTCTCATGCCGCTATATCCGACGAAGAATTCCGGTCGGTCGTATATATTCTGGGCCATCGGCGCTCCTCCCTACTGCATAGTTCCTTAAATCGGCATCGATTTCAGGAGAAAATTATGCAGCAATTCAAAGTGCTACAGCGTCCTTTGCGCGTCTGAAAAAAGACGCGCGGCGCTGTAGAGGCAAGCATCTACCATGCCCCCTCGTCCGATCTCAAGGATCAGACCAGTCCGCTCAGCCGTTGTCCTGCGCCAGGATGATCTCCAAAAAGGCATCGCCGTAGCGTTCGAGCTTCGCCTGCCCGACGCCTGATATGGCGAGCAATTCCTTGCGGCTGCGTGGCTTCTCCGTGGCAAAGGCGATCAGCGTCGTATCGGGAAAGACGACATAGGGCGGCACGCCGAGCGATTTCGCAATCGCCATGCGCTCGGCCCTGAGCGCCTCGAAGAGACTGCCGTCGGCGCCCGATAATCCCGATTTGCGCTCGCTGCGCTCCGCCTTCTTCGTGCGCCGTTCCGAGGCCGGCCGGTCCTTGCGGAAGAACACCTGCCGCTCGTGCTTGAAGACGGAGCGCGCCTCCGGCTCGAGCTTCAGCGCCCCGAAGGCCTCGTGGTCGACGCGGATCAATCCCATGGCGAGCAACTGGCGGAAGACCGACTGCCAGACGCGCGCTGGAATATCCTTGCCGGCGCCAAAGACCGGCATTTCGGCATGGCCGAAACGTTCGGTCTTTTCGTTGACGTTGCCGAGGAGGACATCGACGACATGGCCAGCGCCGAAACGCTCGCCGGTGCGGTAGACCGCCGCCAGCGCCTTGATCGCCGCCTCCGTGCCCTCCCAGGTCTCGACCGGCTTCAGGCAGGTGTCGCAATTGCCGCATTGTCCGGCATGCGCCTCGCCGAAATGGGCAAGGATTGCCTGGCGGCGGCAGGAGGCGGTCTCGCAGATCGCCAGCAATGCGTTGAGCTTGGCGCGCTCGACCCGCTTGATCTCGGCGGCGGCACTGCCCTCGTCGATCATCCGGCCGCGCTGGATGACGTCGGCCATGCCATAGGCCATCCAGACCTCAGACGGCAGGCCGTCGCGTCCGGCGCGGCCTGTCTCCTGATAATAGGCTTCCACCGAACCCGGCAGGTCGAGATGGGCGACATAACGCACGTTCGGTTTGTCGATGCCCATGCCGAAGGCGACGGTGGCGACCAGGCAAAGGTTCTCTTCTTTCAGGAAGGCATCCTGATTGGCGTCACGAACCGCCCTGTCCATGCCGGCATGATAGGCGCGCGCGCGGATGCCCTGCCCGTTCAGCCATTCGGCGGTATCCTCGACCTTGGCGCGCGACAGGCAATAGACGATGCCACTGTCGCCCTTGTGGCCGGACAGGAACCGCAACAGCTGTTGGCGCGGCTGGTCACGCTCGACGATCTCGTAGGCAATATTCGGTCGGTCAAAGCTGGTGGTGAAGATCCGGGCTGTATCCAAACCCAGCCGCTCGATCATGTCGTCACGCGTATGCGGATCGGCCGTCGCCGTCAGCGCCACCCTGGGCACACCGGGATATTGCTCGCCGAGCCGGCCGAGTTCGCGATATTCCGGTCGGAAATCATGGCCCCATTGCGAGACGCAATGGGCCTCGTCGATGGCAAACAGCGCGATCTTCTCGTTGGCGATCAGCTCGCGGAAACCATCGGTCAAAATGCGCTCGGGCGTCACGTAGAGAAGGTCGAGCTGGCCTGCCGAAAGCGCGCGGCGAACCTCGACGAACTCCTCGCGCGACAGCGAGGAATTAAGTGCTGCGGCGCGGATGCCGAGCTGCTTCATCGCCTCCACCTGATCGCGCATCAGCGCAATCAGCGGCGAAACGACGATGCCGACGCCGTCGCGGCAGAGTGCCGGGATCTGGAAACACAGGGATTTGCCGGCGCCCGTGGGAAAGAGCACGACCGCATCGCCGCCGGAGACCATATGCTCGACCACCTGCTGCTGCTTGCCGCGGAAGGAGGAATAGCCGTAGACCTGCTTGAGGATATCGAGCGGCGAGCGGCCGGAAGAAAACAGCGCGCCGGAAGCGGAAAAGCCCGGTTCGTTTCGTTCGGTCAACGACATCAGTGGTTCGCCGCCCCTTTGACGCGGCCGGAAAGCACGCCGAAGCCATCGATGATGGCCTCCTGGTTCTCAAGGCGCACCCCTTCAAAATGCACTTCCTGCTGCGCGCGCATCAGTTGAACGATCGCCTCGCCGTCGCCGGCTTCGGTTGCCAGCGCGATCTCGCGCTCGAGCTCGATCTTCTGCCGGCGTAGCGCCTTCGCCCGCTTATGGGAGGCCAGCGCCTGGCGGTATCCCTCACGCGCATCTTCCATCGCCGCCTCCTCGGTCGCGATCCACAGCCGGGCATTGCGCACCTGTTGGTCGAGGCTCTTGATGAGCGGGCCGAAGCCTTCGAATTCCAGTCTTTCGGTCAGATATTCGCGCGTCAGATGCGGGCCGGCGACGGCCGCGGCTGCTCCCAGCATCGCCGACCAGAGCCGCTGCAGCTCGCGGCTGTCATATTCAATCGCGGCTATTTCGTCATAATCGTCGATCATCAGCGAAGGGTGATTGACGACGGTCAGCGCCAGCACGCATTCGCGCAGCGCCGTATTGTTCTGGTGGCCGCGCACGGGGCCTGAGCGGGCGAGCCTTTCTGAAATGACGCTGGGGCTTTTCGGCCCTGCCTTGCCCGCATTGTCGCGGCCCGTCCGGTAATTGCCATTGCCGTTGAAGCCGCCGCGGCGATCGCCATTGTTGCGGTTCTGGAACTGCGGCTGGAAGAAGGCGTTCAGCCGATCGCGAATATCCTGCTGGTAGTGGCGACGCACATTCTCGTCTGCGATGACGGCGACCAGTTGCTTCAGCCGCGCCTCGAGCTCGGCGCGCGCCTCCGGCGTGTCGAACTTGCCGGTGTTGACCTCCCGGCTCCACAGCATCTCGGAGAGCGGCTTTGCCTGGCTCATTACCTTGTCGAAAGGCGCGCGCCCGTCATCGCGCACGAGATCGTCGGGATCCTTGCCGTCGGGCAGAAGCGCGAAGCGAACAGAACGCCCGGGCTTCAGATGCGGCAGCGCCAGTTCGGCGGCGCGATTGGCCGCGCGGATGCCGGCGCCGTCGCCGTCGAAGCAGAGCATCGGCTGCGGCACCATCTTCCAGAGCAACTCGAGCTGGTTTTCGGTGAGCGCCGTGCCGAGCGGCGCGACGGCATTCTCGATGCCCGCCTGATGCAGCGCGATCACGTCCATATAGCCTTCGACGGCAATAATGGTGCCGGTCGCATTATCGTCCTGAGGGTCGCCGCGGCCCGGTCCCTGGATCGCGCGCCGCGCACGGGCGAAATTGTAAAGGACATTGCCCTTGTGGAAGAGCTCCGTCTCGTTGGAGTTCAGATATTTCGCCGGCGCGTCAGCCGACATGGCGCGGCCGCCGAAAGCGATCACCTTTTCCCGCGACGACAGGATCGGGAACATGATGCGGTCGCGGAAACGATCGTAGGAAACCGGCACGTTTTCATGGACAACCAGACCGCAGGCCTCGATCTGATCCTTGGAGACACCCTTGCCGGCGAGGAATTCCTTGAGCGCATTGCGGCTGTCGGGCGCAAAGCCGAGACGGAAGGTCTCGATGGTGCGCCCCGTCAATCCGCGGTCGCGCAGATAGGCGCGCGCCCTCGCCCCATTCGACGTCTGCAGCTGATCCTGGAAAAATTGCGTCGCCATTTCCATGACGTCGATCAGCGAGCCGCGCTCTTTCTCGCGCTTCTCCATCACAGGATCGGCCAGTGGCATCGGCACGCCGGCCATATCGGCGATCTGCTGCACCGCCTCGGGGAAACTCAGGCCCTCCAGCTCGGTGAGAAAGCGGAAATGGTCGCCGGTGACGCCGCAGCCGAAGCAGTGATAGCGGCCCTTTCGGTCCTCGCAATGGAAGCTCGGCGATTTCTCGCCGTGGAACGGGCAGCAGGCCCAGTAATCGCCGCGCGACACGTTGGTCTTGCGCTTGTCCCAGCTGACGCGGCGCGCAATCACGTTCGAAATCGGAACGCGGTCGCGAATATCATCGAGGAAGGTGTTGGAAAAGCGCATTTATACCTCTTGGCCAATCTCCATATAAGCTGCTTTTCCGCTCCATGCCACGAAACTTGTCATCAAAACCCGCTATTCACAGGCTATGTGGCCGTCATCGGCGGCTCCCGGTTATCCAATCAACAACGCGTTATCGCCCCCTGCGACAGGGTGCGACATTATTGTCCTCAGAGGGGCCGGAATTCCACCGTCATAAACGCTTCAACAAGAGCGGCGCCCCTTGACAGAACCCAGGAATATCTTTTTGAAACAAAGGATTATTACCTCTAATGATTACGCTTCGTCATCCTCGACGCCGCCTCCCGAGCGTCCGCTTCGACCCCTCCCAAACCGCCGATTCCGGCAATTATTATTTTTTTGTAATTTGAATAAGCCGCCGCACCGCAATAGGTTCGATCTCAACAAAGCGATCCCCGAGCGAAGCACCATCCCTACCCCCGGCGCCGCTTCGCAAGGGTGCCTTTGCAAATACCCTCCGGCTTGGGCTTCGGCCCTGCGTGCCGGTGGACGCAAAGAGCAAGAAGGCAGGAGCGCCCCCAGCTCCTGCCTTCTTAAATTTTTGGCTCTCTTGCGACAACTCTCCCTTTAAAATTAACCGCTTATCGATAAAACCGTTGACAGGCGGCGCCTGCATGAAAGATGTATGCGCCGAACTCCCTGGACCTCTCCAAATGGCTTTTACCGCGGATAATCTTGCAGCAGACGATCGCTTTCTCGCTGCCATCCTGCATTGCGCCGATCAGATGCTCGCCATCTATCGCGAGAGCCCACGCATCGCCTCGATCTTCGCTGCACAACAGCGCTGGCTGATGGCCCATGCCGGCTTTGCGCTTCATTACGGGTATTCCGACGACGGGAAGAGCGGCGGCCTCTATTCCGGCCGCTTCATCGATTTTGCGGTCAGGAACAACATCGCCAGCCGCAACACGGCCGCGGCCTTCATGCAGGAAATGCTGGCCTATCGCTTCCTGCGACCGGTTCCCGGCCCCGATAAGCGCACACGTTACCTCGAGCCCACCGAAATCGCCGAGCAGCATTTCACCCGATGGCTCGTCGCCCACATGATGATCCTCGACGGCCTCGACGACGGTGAGCGCGCCAATAAGATCACCGCCGACCCCTCGGCGATGATGGCAGCGATCCAGCCGCTGATCGCAAGGGCGATCATAGGAAGTGAAGCGGTGCGCAATCCGGGCGCCACCTTCAACCTCTTCAACTGGGCAAACTCCGGCGGGCTGGTGATGGACTATATGATCTCGCGCCTTCCCGAATTTCCAAGGACGGCCGATCGCGTCGTGCTCGGCCCTCTGTCGCTCAGGGAAATCCGCGAACAATTCATGATCTCCAACACCCATCTGAAGCGGCTTTTGATGCAGGCAGCGACCATGGAGAGCATTGGTTGGACCGAACCCTCCCGCAAGGGCGACTTCTGGCTGTCGGGCCACTTCATCCGCGAATATTGGAATTATCAGGCGGCGAAATTCGCCATCATTGATGCCGCCGCCGAAGCGGTGCTCGGGCCTGCGGTCCGTGACGAACCGCAGGCAAGACGGGTTATCTGAGGCTTATCCGTTCAACAGTTCCTTGACGGTCGCCGATGCCTTGGCGAAATCCATCTGGCCGGCATAACGCTCCTTCAGCGCCGCCATTACCTTGCCCATGTCCTTGGCGCCCGCGGCACCGGTCTCGGCGATGATCGCCGAGACATTGGCGCGCACTTCGCCGTCCGAAAGCTGCTTCGGCATGAAATCCTGGATGACGATGATTTCGGCGCGCTCCTTGGCGGCAAGCTCCGGCCGGGAATTCTCCTCGTAGATCTTTGCCGATTCGTCACGCTGCTTCACCATTTTGGCGAGAATCTGCAGGATCTCGTCGTCGCTCGCCTGCTCCTTACCGGTGCCGCGGTTGGCGATATCGCGGTCCTTGACCGCGGCCTGAATCAGCCGGACGGTGGAAAGCCGCTCCGCATTCTTGGCCTTCATCGCCTCTTTCAGCTGGGTGGCGAGTTGATCGCGCAGCATGGTCTTCACTCCTGTTTTGATGCCACTTCATAAACCACGCTGATGCGGCGGATCAAATAAATTGCGCGGTCAGCGCGATAAAGCGCAGGAAAACGGCCGCGATCTCGGCTACAAAGATTGACGCTAAGCGATTGCGTGGCTATTTACCGCCACCTGCACCAAAATTCGTGATCAGGCCTGAAGCGCGCGGCATTGCCGTGTCCACACGCCTGCGAAATCAAATGGCGACGAGCGCGACAACGCGCCCACCTGCCGGAAACGGGATGAAGATGACCGCGACAGCACCCTGGACAATCGAAAAGCCGACCGCCCTGCTCGTTCTTGCCGACGGCACGGTCATCGAAGGCAAGGGCATCGGCGCCACCGGCAAGGTGCCGGCCGAGGTGGTCTTCAACACGGCGCTCACCGGCTATGAGGAGATCCTGACGGACCCCTCCTATCTCGGCCAGATCGTCACCTTCACCTTCCCGCATATCGGCAATATCGGCACCAATGATGAAGACATCGAGGACCTGACGCCTGCCGCCCGCCACGGCGCCGTCGGCGTCATCTTCAAGGCCGACATCACTGAGCCCTCGAACTACCGCGCCGCCAAGCACCTCGACCAATGGTTGAAGGCTCGCGGCGTCATCGGTCTCTGCGGCATCGACACGCGCGCGCTGACCGCCTGGATCCGTGAGAACGGCGCTCCGAACGCGGTCATCGCCCACGATCCGAACGGTGTCTTCGACATCGAGACGCTGAAGGCCGAGGCTAAAGCCTGGAGCGGCCTTGAAGGTCTCGACCTCGCCAAGATCGCCTCGTCGGGCCAGTCCTCGCAATGGACCGAAACGCCGTGGGTGTGGAATGAAGGTTACGGTGAACTCAAGGCGACAGACGCGAAATACCACGTCGTCTGCCTCGATTACGGCGTCAAGCGCAACATCCTGCGCCTGTTTGCCGGCCTCGACTGCAAAGTGACTGTCGTGCCGGCCGCAACGAGCGCCGAAGACGTGCTCGCCATGCAGCCGGACGGCATCTTCCTGTCGAACGGCCCGGGCGATCCGGCGGCAACCGGCGACTATGCCGTGCCTGTGATCAAGACACTGATCAAGACCGATATCCCGGTATTCGGCATCTGCCTCGGCCACCAGATGCTGGGCCTGGCACTCGGCGCGAAGACCGAGAAGATGCATCAGGGCCATCACGGCGCCAACCACCCCGTCAAGGACCATACGACCGGCAAGGTCGAGATCGTCTCGATGAACCACGGCTTCGCGGTCGACTCGAAGTCGCTGCCGGATGGCGTTGAAGAGACTCATATTTCGCTTTTCGACGGCACCAATTGCGGCCTGCGCGTCCTCGGCAAGCAGGTCTTCTCCGTCCAGCACCATCCGGAAGCCTCTCCCGGTCCGCAGGACAGCCACTACCTCTTCCGCCGCTTCATCAACATGGTGCGCGAGAAGAAGGGCGAACCGGCGCTCGCCGAACGCTGATTTCTAGCGATTTCCGACCGCCAAGGTTGGCCTTTGACTTGTTGACAAACCTCACTCTTCGTCATCCTCGGCCCTGTGCCGAGGATCTGCCACATATCGACCGAAGGCAGATGCTCGGGACAAGCCCGAGCATGACGAAAGAGGAGTTGGCCGCTTTGTCAGTAGCCCAAAGGTTCGCCCAGGCGGGCCTTTTTCTTTATCCGCCTATTGACCTCAGCTTAACTTGAGGAATTACAGATCTGCCTGCAGACATCTGATGCAGGAGAAAACTGGATGAGCGGAGCTTTCTTTCGTGTAGACAAGTTCATCGTGCCGGCGGCGGCACGCGAGGAATTTCTCGTCAAAGTGATGATGACCCACAAGGTGTTGGAGGCGCAGGACGGTTTCATCGATCACAGGGTGCTGGAGCAGGTCGCCGGTCCGGGCGAATTCAATTTCGTCACGATTGCCGAATGGGAAAATACCGAAGTCGTCGAGCGCGCGCGGGCCGCCGTCGCTGCGGCCCACAGGGCCGCCAATTTCGATCCGCAGGAAATGTTTGCGCGTCTCGGCATTCACGCCGATATCGCCGGCTACAAGCCTGTCGCGGCCTGAAGGCGGAGGCGGCCGGCTCAGGCGTGGGCCAGTTCCGCCTCCCGGCGAAGGAGAAGGTAGAAGCGCGCGCAGAGCATGACGGCGGCGGCCGCCAGCCCGACGAGAAAGCCGAACCAGATGCCGATGCCACCGAAACCCAGCGGGAAGGCAAAGGCCCAGGCGAGGAAGAAGCCGATCGGCCAATAGGCGATCAACGCCATGATCATCGGCACGCGTGCGTCCTTGAGGCCACGCAGCAATCCATTGGCGATCACCTGCAGCCCGTCGACAAGCTGGAAAAGCCCGGCAACGACGATCAACGGCCCGGCATAGGCAAGTACCTCAGGCGCCTCGGGCGAGTTGACGTCGAGGAACCAGCTGCCGAGGAATTGCGGCATGGAGGCAAAGAGCACGCTGCCCACCGCCGAAATGGCGCAGGCGAGGATGAGCACGGTGATCGAAGCGCGCACCAGCCCCTGATAATCGCCCTGCCCGTGGGCGACACCGACGCGCACCGTTGCCGCCTGGCTGAGGCCGAGCGGAATCATGAATGCGATCGAGGCCCATTGCAGGGCAATGCCATGAGCCGCAAGCTCGATGGTGCCGATATAGCCCATCAGCAGCGAAGCCACCGTGAACAGGCTGACCTCGGCAAGGATGGTGACGCTGATCGGGAAACCGAGCCGGATGACCTCCAGTAGCGCGTGCCAGTCGGGTTTCCAGAACCGCACGAAGATCTCGTAGCGCCGCGTCTCTTCGCGCCGCTGCACGAAAGCCAGGATGAAGAGGAAGCCGGCCGTCTGCACGGCGACCGAAACGATCGCCGCGCCCTCGAGCCCCATCGCCGGAAAGCCGAAATGGCCGAGCACGAGGATATAGGCGAAGATCGCGTTCATCACCAGCGTGGCGATGGTGACGTTGAGGATGATGCCAGCCTTGCCGATGGCGCTGACGAGCGAGCGCATGACGTTGAAGAGCAGCGCCGGCAGCACGCCGAACTGGCCGATCATGATGTAGCCGTGGGCGAGCTTGGCCACCTCGGGCTTCTGCTGTGCGAAGAGGAGGACCTGCTCCGAATTGAAGAAGGCCGGCTGCATGATGACCCAGTATGCGATCACCACCCACAGGCCCATGCGCAGCGACCGTCGCACCGAGACGAGGTCGCCGCGGCCATAGGCCTGCGCCACCATCGGAATGACGGCGATGGCAAAGCCCGAGCCGAAGATCAGGATCGTGAACAGGAACTGCGCCGCAAGCACCATTGCCGCAAGATGCTCGGCGCCGAGGCGGCCGACGATCATCACATCGGTGGTGTTGATGCCGAGCTGGGCAAGCTGCGCGCCGATCAGCGGAATGCCGAGCGCCAGCGTGGCACGGAAATGTGCGCCCCAACGATTATCGTTTGTCGGCGCAAGCCTGCGCGCGTCGATCGGCGTGTCCATGACACCAGTCCTGTGATTGAAATATGCGTCGCCGCAGCTTGCGGCGAAATATCATCCGGGCTTAGATCAAAGCCCTGCAAAGAACTACCCCAAATGAGGCAGATGATGAAAAATTCATCATCGCATCAGCGTTTCTGATCGATCAACCGGCCGCTTCCAGCGCCTCGGCCGGCTCACGGGCCCGGACCCGCAGCAGGAACACACCGGCGGCCACCAGGATGAACAGCGCGGCGGCAAGATAGGGTGCGCCGGCAAAAGTGACAGGCGCCTCAGGCCGCGTGAAATAGGAAAACATCTGGGTGAAGATCAGCGGCCCGACAATGGTGGTGATGCTGCTGAGGCTGGTAAGCGCGCCCTGCAGCTCACCCTGCGCCGAAGGCGGCACCATGCCGGCGGCGATGCTGCGCAGCGGCGGGTCGGCGACGTTTTCGATGACGGTCGCGACGATGACGACGTAAACCACCCAGCCCTCCCAGGCGAAGGCATAGCCGGTCAATCCTGCAGCTGAAAAGCAGAGTCCGAGAAGAGCGGTTTTCCACTCGCCGAGCACCGGCACGATCCGCGGCAGGACCAGCCCCATGACGAGCGCGGCGCCGATGCCATAAATGCCGAGCGACAGGCCAATCTGCCCCTCGCTCCAGCCGTAGCGATAGGTCGAGACGAACGCCCAGACCGAGGGATAGACGGCATGCGCCAGGAAGAACAGAAACATAACGAGGCTGACCCAGCCGATGCCGGGATAATGGCGCATCTGGCGCAACGCGCCGAGCGGATTGGCACGTTTCCACTCGAACCGGCGGCGGTTCTTCGCCTCCAGCGTTTCCGGCAGCAGGAAGCAGGCGGCGATGAAATTGACAACCGACAGCGCAGCCGCGCCGAGGAACGGCACACGCGGGCCGAATTCGCCGAGGACACCGCCGACGACTGGGCCGACGGTGAAGCCGACGCCGAAGGCGATGCCGATCAGCCCGAAATTCTTCGCCCGGTTTTCCTCCGTGCTGATATCGGCGATATAGGCCGAGCAGGTGGCGAAACTGCCGCCGCTGATGCCGGCAAGCACACGGCCGACGAACAGCATCCAGAAGCTGGTGGCGATGCCGCAGATGAAATTATCGATCGCGAAGGTTAGCACCGAAAGCAAAAGGATCGGCCGGCGGCCGAAACGGTCGGACAGGTTTCCGAGCAGCGGCGCGAACAGGAATTGCATGCCGGCATAGACCAGCATCAGCCAGCCGCCGTCGATCGCCGCATCGCTGACGCTGCCACCGGTCAGCTGCTCCAGATAGGCGGGCAGCACCGGCATGATGATGGCGATGCCGATAATGTCGAGGAAAAGGATGATGAAGACCAGGAAAAGGCCGCGGCGAACGAATTTCGGGTCAAGCATGAGGCATCTCTACAGCGGTTGGTTCTGAAAAGACGATCTCGTCGCCGAGAAAGTGACATAGCTCAGAAAAGAAACCGAAACAATCCGTGAACATTTCAAAGTTTTTGATAATGTTCAACGGGAAATTTATGGGAGGCCTCAACCGGTGGGCGCACGCTGTTGTTCCAGCTTCCGAAAATCGCCAGCCGCCCAGCGGATCGCCGGGCGATGCGTTCCCTTGCAATCGCCGCGACGGCATCCAGATCAGAAGACAAGACCGGTCATTGTGCATTTCCCCGCACAGCCTGTTCGATGCTGTCCAATTATCGCCCGAATGCGAAAGCGGTAGAACGGCGTCCGGCAACGCCACTCGGCGCGGATGCCCGATCCGGCCGCGCGGCGCAAATGAAGGAGAAGACAATGCAGACCTATCGTTTGGGAAAGACCGGACCCGATGTCTCGGCCATCGGCCTCGGCTGCATGGGCATGTCGGGCATGTACGGCCCCTCCGATCGCGCAGAAAGCATCGCGACGATCCATGCCGCGCTCGATGCCGGCATCAACCTGCTCGACACCGGCGATTTCTACGGGATGGGCCATAACGAAATGCTGATCGGCGAGGCATTGAAGGGTCGCAGGCGCGAAAACGCCGTCATCAGCGTCAAATTCGGCGGCCTGCGCGATCCCGTCGGCGGCTGGAGCGGCATCGACGCCCGCCCGGTCGCGGTGAAGAACTTCCTCAGCTATACGCTGCAGCGCCTCGGCGTCGACTATATCGACATCTACCGCCCCGCTCGCCTCGATCCGAACGTGCCGATCGAGGACACGGTCGGCGCCATCGCCGACATGGTCAAGGCAGGTTATGTCAGGCATATCGGCCTGTCGGAAGTCGGCGCCGACACGATCCGCCGCGCCGCCACTGTCGCCCCGATCGTCGACCTGCAGATCGAATATTCGCTGATCTCGCGCGGCATTGAGAAGAAGATCCTGCCGACGACACGCGAACTCGGCATTTCGATCACCGCCTACGGCGTGCTCTCGCGCGGCCTGATCAGCGGCCACTGGCAAAAGGGCCAGGGTGGGACGGCCGGCGATTTTCGCGCCTACAGCCCGCGCTTCCAGGAAGGCAATATCGAGCAGAACCTCGCTCTGGTGGAGAAGCTGCGCGAGATCGCCCAGGCAAAGAGCGTCTCGGTCGCCCAGATCGCCATCGCCTGGGTCGCCGCCAAGGGCAAGGACATCGTCCCGATCATCGGCGCCCGCCGCCGCGACCGGCTAACCGAGGCGCTCGGCTCACGCGCCATCGACCTGTCGCCAGAAGATTTCGCCATCATCGAACACGCCGTGCCGAAAGACGCGGCCGTGGGTGGGCGTTATCCCGAGCATATGCTGCAGCATATGGACAGCGAGAAGTAAGCAAGGGATGGAAGGGGCAGCGATGGGCTTTGTGCCGTGCGCGCCCCTCCTCTCTCCTCAAATTGGGCCGGAGAACGTATCGCAGGCCGACAGCTGGCCGCTGTCGAAACCGCGCTTGAACCATCTGACCCGCTGCTCCGAGGTACCGTGGTTGAAGCTTTCCGGGACGACGTAACCCTGTGACCGCTTCTGCAGCGAATCGTCACCAATCTGCTGGGCTGCGTTCAGCGCTTCCTCCAGATCGCCTGACTCAAGTAGGCCCTTCTGCTGGGTATATTTGCCCCAGATGCCGGCAAAGCAATCGGCCTGCAGCTCGACGCGCACCGACATCTTGTTGGCGTCGGCCTCGCTCATGCGCTGGCGGGCCTGGTTGAACTTCGGCAGGATGCCGAGCAGGTTCTGCACGTGATGGCCGACCTCATGAGCTACGACATAGGCCTCGGCGAAATCACCCGACGCGCCGAAGCGGTCGGAAAGCTCCTGGAAGAATTCGGTATCGAGATAGACCTTGTGGTCGCTCGGGCAGTAGAACGGGCCTGTTGCAGATGATGCGGAGCCGCAGGCCGATGCCGTCGAGCCCGAGAACAGCACGAGACGCGGCTCTTCGTAATTTTGGCCCTGCGCCTGGAAGATGCCCTTCCAGGTATCCTCGGTCTCGGCAAGGACGGTGCGCATGAATGCGGTCATCTCGTCGTTGGCGGGCGTGCGTGTTCCGCCTGACTGGCTCTGCTCGTAGCCAGGACCGCTTGTCGTGCCGCCGGTATCGAGCATCTGCAGCAGATCAATGCCCATCATCTTGAAGATTAAATAGATGACGATGAGGAAGACGATCGTGCCGATGCTGAGGCCGCCACCGGCGCGGCGAACACCGCCGCCGGAAGGAAAGTTGAAGCCGCCGCCGCGGCCGAAACCGCCGCCGGTCGGATCGCTGCGGCGATCCTCGATATTGTCGGACTGACGCCGGCCTTTCCATTCCATCTTCGCTCTCCCCGGCAATGCCTGTGCTTGCGCTCAAGGAGTTATATATCCGTCGGCCGCCGGAATTCCAGCGACTTCAACGGGCAATCAGGCGCCCGCGTCGGCGACGCAGCGCGATTGCGATCAGGATCGAGCCGATCACCGCCGCAGCAAGGACAGCCGGCCATTCCGCGCCGGTGAAGATGACCGCATGCATGATCCGGCCAGGCACGAAAGTGAACAGGCCGGCAAGGACGATGCCGCCGAAATAAAGGCCGGCGACGATGCGCTTGTGCAGACGGATATCGCCGCGGCGGGCCGCCGCGATCGCGTTCCAGCTGCCGACCAGCGTTGCGATCGACAGAAGATGGATCGGACTGAACCCGTAGAAGAGATCGAGCTCATGAATGAAGAAGCTCGATATCGCCGTCATGACCATCAGCGCCATCCAGATCCTGCCGAGCAGCCGGTGCAGCGGCGTGCCCTTGGGGCGCAGCAGGATATAGGCGCCGAGAAGTGCCGCCGGTGTAACAGCGGCGACATGGATCTGAACGGCGAACGGGGCATCGAGGAGCGGTTCGAGGGTCATCAGCGGCATCCGGTTGAATTCGATCGCTCTTTCCGCCAAGACTGCATCTGCCTCAATCCGAACCGCGCGAACGGCAGGAAAACTTCGTGATTCACCTCTTCTTGCAATCCACGCTTCGCGAATTGCAGGTCTTTCTCCACTCCCGGCGTTTCTGGGGAACCTTTGCCGCGATCGTCCTGCTCTTTGCCGTCACCGGCCCCTACGGCACGATGGAAAACATGGCCTTCGGCGAACGCCTCGCCTATTGGCTGAGCCTGCATGCCCTTGCCTGGGTGATCGCCATCCTCTGCGCGGTTGCGGCCGAAAGACTGCTGCGGGGATTGATCGTTTCCATGTTCGCCCGGATGATGGCGGGTTCGCTCATAGCCGCCCTGCCGATCGGTTTTGCCATCGGCCTCGTCGACTATGTCTTCACCGGCGAAGCGACCACGCTCGAAAGCGGCCTGCAGCGCGCGCTTTTTGCGGTGCCGCTCTGCGCCCTCTTCTGCCTTTTGACCTACATGGCGATGAGCCAGAAAATCGCCGAAGCCGCAGCGCCTCAGGAAACCAGCCCCGGCGCCTCGATCCTCGACCGGCTGAAGCCTGAGAATCGTGGCTCGCTGCTGCGCCTTTCCGTTCAGGACCACTATACCGAGGTGGTGACCAGCCGCGGGCGCGAACTGGTGCTCTTACGTTTCGCCGATGCGCTTAGGGAAACCGCCGCGACGCCGGGCCTTCGCGTCCATCGCTCGCACTGGGTGGCCGACGCCCATGTCGAAAGCTTGAAACGCGACAATGGCAGGCTGCTGATCCTCACCCGCGACGGCAAGGCAATCCCGGTCAGCCGTAGCTATGCCGGGGAAGTGCGCCGCCGCTTCACGTAAAGAAGGCGCGCCAAGCGCTTGACAGGACTCCCGTTTACGCTCTTCCGGAAGCAGGGCGGCGGCGAAATCCAGGTGGCGGTCGTGTCTGACGGGAAATAGCCCTTCGCGCCGTGTTGGATTCCTGTCGATTCCGCGATTTATGGGGTTCCGTTTGCAAATACATTTGCCTATAAGCCGCTTCTAGCCTGAAAAGACCCAGCATGCGCGACCCGACCCGGTGATCTCCCACCCTGGCCGGTTTTCTGCGCAGCCAGAAAACGGAAGCACCCATGCCGAAGCGCCAAGACATCAAATCGATCCTTATCATCGGCGCGGGACCGATCGTCATCGGCCAGGCTTGCGAGTTCGACTATTCCGGCACCCAAGCCTGCAAGGCGCTGAAGGAGGAAGGCTACCGCGTCATCCTCGTCAACTCCAACCCGGCGACGATCATGACCGATCCGGGTCTTGCCGACGCCACCTATGTCGAGCCGATTACCCCCGAAGTCGTCGCCAAGATCATCGCCAAGGAGCGCCCGGATGCGCTGCTGCCGACCATGGGCGGCCAGACGGCGCTGAACACGGCGCTTTCGCTGAAGCGCATGGGCGTGCTCGACCGCTACAATGTCGAGATGATCGGCGCCAAGCCCGCCGCCATCGACATGGCCGAGGACCGCGCGCTGTTTCGCGAGGCGATGGCCCGTATCGGCCTCGAAACCCCGCGCTCGATGCTGGCGAACGCCACCGACATCAAGGACCTCGACCGCAAGACGCACGAGGCCGAGCGCATCAAGCTGCGCGAAAGCCTCTCCGGATCCGACCTCGACAAGGCGCTGGACGAGCTGGAAAACCAGTGGAACCTCGGCGAGAGCGACCGCAAGCAGCGTTACATGAGCCATGCCATGGCAATTGCCGCCCAGGCGATCGACCATGTCGGTCTGCCCGCCATCATCCGTCCCTCCTTCACGCTCGGCGGCACTGGCGGCGGCATCGCCTACAACCGCTCGGAATTCTTCGAGATCGTCGGCGGCGGCCTCGATGCCTCGCCGACCACCGAAGTGCTGGTCGAAGAATCGGTGCTAGGTTGGAAGGAATATGAAATGGAGGTCGTCCGCGACAAGGCGGACAACTGCATCATCATCTGCTCGATCGAGAACATCGACCCGATGGGCGTCCATACTGGCGATTCGATCACCGTCGCGCCGGCGCTGACGCTGACGGACAAGGAATACCAGATCATGCGCAACGCCTCGATCGCGGTGCTGCGCGAGATTGGGGTCGAGACCGGCGGCTCGAACGTCCAGTTCGCCGTCAATCCGAAGGACGGCCGTCTCGTCGTCATCGAAATGAACCCGCGTGTTTCGCGCTCGTCGGCGCTCGCCTCCAAGGCCACCGGTTTCCCGATCGCCAAGATCGCCGCCAAGCTGGCGATCGGCTATACGCTCGACGAACTGGATAATGACATCACCGGCGGCGCAACGCCTGCCTCCTTCGAACCGTCGATCGACTACGTCGTCACCAAGATCCCGCGTTTCGCCTTCGAGAAATTCCCCGGCGCCTCGCCGGTGCTGACGACCGCGATGAAATCGGTCGGTGAAGTCATGGCGATCGGCCGCACCTTTGCCGAATCGCTGCAGAAGGCACTGCGTGGCTTGGAAACCGGCCTGACGGGCCTCGACGAGATCGAGATCCCCGGCTTCGAAGAGGGCGAATCCAGCCAGAACGCTATCCGCGCCGCAATCGGCACACCGACGCCCGATCGCCTGCGCATGGTCGCCCAGGCGCTACGCCAGGGCATGAGCGAAGCTGAAGTCCACGAAGGCTGCAAGATCGATCCCTGGTTCATCGCTGAACTGAAGGCGATCGTCGAGATGGAGGCCCGCATCCGCGAGCACGGCCTGCCGCAGGATGCCACAAACCTGCGCATGCTGAAGGCCATGGGCTTCTCCGACGCGCGCCTGGCGACGCTGACCGGCAAGCGCCCGAAGGAAGTCGCCGAATTCCGTAACAAGCTGAATGTCCGCCCCGTCTTCAAGCGCATCGACACCTGTGCGGCCGAATTCGCCTCGCCGACCGCCTACATGTATTCGACCTATGAGACGCCTTTCGTCGGCGCCGCCCGCTCCGAGGCTGAAGTCTCCGACCGCAAGAAGGTTGTCATCCTCGGCGGTGGCCCGAACCGCATCGGCCAGGGCATCGAGTTCGATTATTGCTGCTGCCACGCTGCCTTCGCCTTGAAGGATGCGGGTTATGAAGCGATCATGATCAACTGCAACCCGGAAACCGTTTCGACCGACTACGATACCTCGGACCGCCTCTATTTCGAGCCACTGACGGCCGAGGACGTGATCGAGATCCTGCGGGCAGAACAGGAAAAGGGCGAAGTCGTCGGCGTCATCGTCCAGTTCGGCGGCCAGACGCCGCTGAAGCTTGCCGAGGCACTGGAAAAGAACGGCATCCCGATCCTCGGTACCGCGCCTGACATGATCGACCTTGCCGAGGACCGCGACCGCTTCCAGAAGCTGTTGATGAAGCTCGACCTCAACCAGCCGAACAACGGCATCGCCTATTCGGTTGAGCAGGCCCGCATGGTCGCCACCGAAATCGGCTTCCCGCTGGTCGTGCGTCCCTCTTACGTGCTCGGCGGCCGCGCCATGCAGATCCTGCATTCGGAAGGACAATTGCAGAGCTACCTGCTCGATACCGTGCCTGAACTGGTACCTGAGGATATCAAGCAGCGCTATCCCAACGACAAGACCGGCCAGATCAACACCCTGCTCGGCAAGAACCCGCTGCTCTTCGACAGCTACCTCAGCCACGCCATCGAAGTCGATGTCGACTGCCTCTCGGACGGCACCGACGTCTATGTCGCCGGCATCATGGAGCATATCGAGGAAGCCGGCATCCATTCCGGCGACAGCGCCTGCTCGCTGCCGCCGCGCACGCTCTCCAACGAGATGCTAGACGAGCTGGAGCGCCAGGCCAAGGCGATGGCCAAAGCCCTCAATGTCGGCGGCCTGATGAACGTCCAGTTCGCCATCAAGGACGATGTCGTCTACGTGCTCGAAGTCAATCCGCGCGCCTCGCGCACCGTGCCCTTCGTCGCAAAGACCATCGGCGCGCCGATCGCCAAGATCGCCGCCCGCGTCATGGCCGGCGAGAAACTCGATGCCACCTTCGCCGCCTACGGCGAAAAGCCCGATCCGCGCAAGCTGAAGCACATCGCCGTCAAGGAAGCCGTCTTCCCCTTCGCCCGCTTCCCCGGCGTCGACACGCTGCTCGGCCCGGAAATGCGCTCGACCGGTGAAGTCATCGGCCTCGATACCGATTTTGCGCTGGCCTTCGCCAAGTCGCAGCTCGGCGCCGGCGTCGAGCTGCCGCGTGACGGGACGGTCTTTGTCTCCGTCCGCGACGCGGACAAGCCGCGCGTGCTGCCGGCGATCCACATCCTCGTCGAGCAGGGCTTCAAAGTGCTGGCAACCGGCGGCACCGCCCGCTTCCTCGGCGAAAACGGCATCACCGCCACGAAGATCAACAAGGTGCTCGAAGGCCGTCCGCACATCGAGGACGCAATCCGCAACCGCCAGGTCCAGCTCGTCATCAACACCACCGATGGCAACAAGGCGATCTCGGACTCCAAGTCGTTGCGCCGTGCGACGCTGATGCAGAAGGTGCCTTACTACACGACGATGGCAGGCGCCGAGGCCGCCGCCCAGGCGATCAAGGCGCTGAAAGCCGGCAATCTGGAAGTGCGGCCGTTGCAGAGCTACTTCGCCTGAGATACGGAACGCCATCGCTAGATCAGCGATGGCACCTGCCTTGCCATTGGGCATCGCCGGAGGCTTCTGAATCAGTTTATGCAACTGCCAGCATAAGGCGCTGAACTGTCAGCATATCTTCGCGAAATCGTGCCAGTTCCTCCGCTTTCAGCCGCTCGTCGGGAATACGCAGCAGATAGGATGGATGCACCGTTACGAAGAGCGTTCGCCTCTCGTCGATCGCGATCGCTTTCCCCCTGACGTCCTGCAGCCGCTGTTTCGTGTCGGTCAGCGCCGAAAGCGCCGTCGCCCCCATCGCAACCACCAGCTTCGGCTTGATCAGCGCCATCTCCAGATTGAGCCACCAGCGGCAGTGCTTCACTTCACCCATATTGGGCTTCTGATGGATGCGACGTTTGCCGCGCGGCTCATATTTGAAATGCTTGACGGCATTAGTGACGTAAAGCGTTGAGCGGTCGATGCCCGCTTCACTGATCACTTGATCGAGAAGCCTGCCGGCGGGACCGACGAAGGGGCGCCCTGATATATCCTCCTGGTCGCCCGGCTGTTCGCCGACGAACATCACCTCGGCATCGCGCGGCCCCTCCCCGAATACGGTTTGCGTCGCCTTCGCATGAAGCGGACAGCGGGTGCAGGCGGCAGCTTCCGCGCCCAGTGCTTCCAGCGTGCCCGCCGGCGCTTCGGGTTCAGCTGGAATGCTGCGCGCGGCTTCCTGCAGGCGATCGTGAAAGGGCAACGATTGGGTCGCCTCCCGGGCGGCCATGGCCCGCACCTTGCTCTCCGCCGATGCAATCAGCCCAGGGATGAGATCGGCTTCCGGCAGGTTCTTCCAGTATTTTTTCGGCATCTCCGCCTGCATCGCCTTCAACTTCAACCGCGCCGGATTGAAAATGCTGGCGTAGTAAGTGCGCCAGAGGTCATCGGTAGCATCTGTGAGATTGGGTTTTTCACACGGTTCGTCGCTCATCGTCAGCCGCTCGCCGTCCCAGGCGGCCGATCCCTTGGGCGTCGCGATCAGCCAGTCCATGTCGGTGAAGCGCCGTTGGAAGAAGGGCGCTGTGCGCCCGACGATATGGTGATCTGGCTCGAACCAGGCGAGGAATTTTCGACGGCCCGCCGACACCGCACCAACCTCCTTGAAGCGGACGAAGGCCGTCATCTTGTGCGCGTCGCGTCGAACGTTTTTCGCCATCAGCCTGGCACGGGCGACATCCTCGTCGGAGGCCACTTCAAGCAGTTGCCGGTCCAGCTGCAGCCGCCAGAGCAGCCGGTAAAGCAGGGAAAAGCGCGCCGGGTCGGAATGGCAGAGAACTGTCTCCGCGAGCTCGAGGAAGGCGGGCGGCACCGTCATCGGCTTGCGTGCTGCGGCAGACGGAGGCGGCATGGCGTCGTGTTGAAACGCAAAACCCGGCTCAGCGCGTTTTTCGCGCCACTCGATCTCTTCCGGCAGGATGCCGGCAGCCGCGAAAGCGCGCGCGGCGTCACGCCATTCGGCAAGCTCCCCGCGTCCTGAAAGCACGACCCGGCGCATCACAGCAACGACAATTGTTCGGGTTTCGGTTCGAACATGGCGCGAAGGTCGGGGCGCTCGATCAATCGCCGCGGCGACCAGCCGTCCGCCGAGATGAAGGATTGGACTTTCTTGATCGAAATGCCGAGCCGCGAAAGATCGTCCAACCGAAGGCGGCGAAAACGACGGGCCGAAACGATCGCTTTGACTGTCTTGGTGCCGAGGCCGGGCACACGCAGCAACCGTTCACGCTCGGCCTTGTTGATATCGACGGGGAACTCGGCCCGGTTGGCGAGCGCCCAGGCAAGTTTGGGGTCGAGGGTGAGATCAAGCATGCCATCCGCCTGGTTCGCGGTGATCTCGTCGATGCCGAAACCGTAGAATCGATAGAGCCAGTCAGCCTGGTAGAGCCGGTGTTCCCGCATCAGCGGCGGCTTGATCAGCGGCAGGTTTTTCGACGAGTCCGGGATCGGGCTGAAGGCGGAATAGTAGACGCGCCTCAGCCCGTAGCTGCTGTAAAGCCGGCCACTGGTCGCAAGGATCGTCGCATCGTTCGCACCATCGGCGCCGACGATCATCTGTGTGCTCTGGCCGGCCGGCACGAAACGCTGACGCTTCTTCGTCTGCAGCGTCGGTTCGCCGGCGGCCTCGATCTTCAGCCTCAGATCCCCCATCGATCGCCGGATATTGGCAGGCTTCTTTTCCGGCGCGAAACGGGTGATGCCGTGATCGGTCGGCAGCTCGATATTCAGCGACAGCCTGTCGGCATGAAGCCCCGCTTCCTCGATCAGACGCGGCGATGCTTCAGGGATCGACTTCAGATGGATATAGCCGCGGAAGTTATGCGTCACACGCAGTTCGCGGACGATGCGAACCATCTCTTCCATTGTGTAATCGGACGAACGGATAATGCCGGAGGAAAGGAACAGGCCCTCGATATAGTTGCGGCGATAGAATTCCAGCGTCAGCCAGATGACCTCCTCGGGCGTAAAGCGCGCCCGTTCGACATTGCTCGACGAGCGATTGACGCAATAGGCGCAGTCGTAGATGCAGAAATTGGTCAGCAGTATTTTCAAAAGCGAAATGCACCGCCCGTCCGGGGCATAGGCATGACAGATGCCGGATCCCTCGGTCGAACCGAGCCCGCCACTTGCGCGGGAATCACGTTTCACCGTGCCGCTGGAAGCGCAGGAAGCGTCATATTTCGCGGCATCGGAAAGGATGGCCAAGCGTTCTGTTAGCGACTTCTTCATTAGTATGTTCACTATATGTTCCTGCGCCTGAAGTCAATCGGAGCGATCCGATTTCTGCCCATTTTCAAGCTGCATCACCGGCTGTTGGAGCAGGCCGCGTTTCTTTCATGCGAATTTTCTGGAAATCGGGCTTGGCGATCTGCTATAAGCGTCCGACTAAGATTGTGGCACGGTTCCGAAGCTCCCCTTCGGGACCTGTTTTCTTTTGTGTTCGCCGCTGATTATGCGGATACAAGGATTGAAGGACAGAAAAATGGTTGAAAAGGTACCGATGACACCGGGCGGTTTCGTCAAGCTGCAGGAAGAGCTGCGCTGGCGTCAGCAGGAGGAGCGTCCCCGAATCATCGAGGCGATCGCCGAAGCCCGTGCCCATGGCGACCTTTCCGAAAACGCCGAATACCACGCCGCCAAGGAAGCCCAGAGCCATAATGAAGGCCGCATCAGTGAGCTGGAAGACTTGACGGCGCGCGCCGAGGTCATCGACCTCACCAAGATGTCGGGCGACAAGATCAAGTTCGGCGCCAAGGTGAAGCTCATCGACGAGGACACCGACGAAGAAAAGACCTATCAGATCGTCGGCGACCAGGAAGCCGACGTCAAGGCCGGCCGCATCTCCATCTCCTCGCCGATCGCCCGCGCGCTGATCGGAAAGGAAGTCGGCGATTCCATCGAGGTCAATGCGCCGGGTGGCTCCAAGGCCTACGAAATCCTCCAGGTTTCCTGGGGCTGATCGCCCGCCAGCCGCGAGACCCCTCCCTTGCCTGATATCCGTGACGTCGAGATCATTGCGCCCAATTTCAAGCGCCGGCTCTCCGGCGTCACGTCAACTATCGTTCAGCTCATCCCATGCCAGATCCGGCTCGGTATCAAGATCGCGACACTCGGCCCCGGCCTGCCGGACGGCCTGCCGAAACTTAAGGGACGGCAGCTCCTCGGCCTCTGGCGCCCACCGGCGCGCCGGCGCCAGCGTGTCTGGCACGCTCGCCGCAACAACGAGATGGCTGTCGGCATCCTGCTGCGCCATCTGTTGCGCATGCCGCTGAAGCTTCTCTTCACCTCGGCCGCGCAACGCCGGCACACCGCCTATACGAAATGGCTGATCCGTCGCATGGACGCTGTCATCGCGACCAGCGATCGATCCGGCTCGTTCCTCGAGGTGCCGCACACGGTGATCCAGCACGGAGTCGACCTTGCCCTGTTCCATCCGCCGGAAACTGCAGAGGACGGCATCGCCGCCACCGGCCTGCCCGGCCGCCATCTCGTCGGCTGCTTCGGCCGTGTGCGCCATCAGAAAGGCACCGATCTTTTCGTCAGGGCGATGATCGATCTGCTGCCGCAGCATACTGAGTGGACGGCGATCGTCTCCGGCCGGGTGACGGCCGAACACGCGGCATTTGGCGACAAACTCAAGGCGGATGTCGCGGCCGCCGGGCTCAGCGACCGTATCCTCTTCCTCGGCGAAGTGCCTGACATCAAGGTCTGGTATCGTCGCCTGACGCTTTACGTCGCCCCCTCCCGCAACGAGGGTTTCGGCCTGACACCGCTCGAAGCGATGGCCTCGCGCACTGCGGTGGTGGCATCGGACGCCGGCGCCTATGCCGAACTCATCGTCACGGGCGAGACGGGCTCGGTCGTCGCCGCCGGCGATGGCGAGGCGCTGACGCGGGCAATCGCGCCCTATATCGCCGATCCCGCTCTGGCGGTCGCCCATGGCGAGAATGCGCTGCGGCATGTCAGGGCGAATTTCGCGCTGGAGAAGGAAGCAAGTGCGATCGGCGCCGTCTACAACAGCCTTCTCGGCGACAATCGAAGCTGAGGCAGAAAAGAGAAACGGCCCGTTGGATGACGGGCCGCTGCAGGGATTCTAAGGATAAGGGAATAGCGGCTAACTATTCGGCCGGCTGCAGCCCCGCAGCCGAAGTATCCTCTCCGGTCTGGCCGCCCAGTGCCGCAGCAAGCTGTGCCGTATCCAGCTCATTTTCCCAACGTGCCACGACGATCGTCGCAACCGCATTGCCGACGAGGTTGGTCAGCGCCCGGCATTCCGACATGAAGCGGTCGATGCCGAGGATGAGCGCCATGCCGGCGACCGGCACGGAGGGAACGACGGAGAGCGTTGCGGCAAGCGTGATGAAGCCGGCGCCGGTGATGCCTGCGGCACCCTTGGAGCTCAGCATCGCCACCAAGAGCAGCAGGATCTGGTCACCCCAGGAGAGATCAATACCGGTTGCCTGGGCAATGAACAGGGCCGCCAGCGTCATGTAGATGTTGGTGCCGTCGAGATTGAAGGAATAGCCTGTCGGAATGACGAGGCCGACGACCGAGCGCTTGCAGCCGGCCTTTTCCATCTTGTTCATCAGTCCCGGAAGGGCGGCCTCCGAAGACGAGGTGCCGAGGACCAGCAGCAGTTCTTCCTTGATGTAGCGCAGCAGCGCCACGATCGAGAAGCCGTTGTAACGGGCGACAGCGCCGAGAACGACGAGGACGAAGAGCAGAGAGGTGAGGTAGAAGGTGCCGATCAGCATGGCGAGATTGGCAATCGATCCGACGCCGTACTTGCCGATGGTGAATGCCATGGCGCCGAAGGCACCGATGGGGGCAGCCTTCATCAGGATGGCGACGAGCTTGAACACGGGCGCCGTCAGGGCATTGAGGAAATTGACGACCGGTTCGCTCTTTTCGCCGACCATGGCAAGCGCGATGCCGAAGAGCACCGAGAAGAACAGCACCTGCAGAATATCGCCATCGGCAAAGGCACCGACGATCGTGGTCGGGATGATGTTGGTCAGGAAACCGACGATGCTCTGCTCATGCGCCTTTGCAGCGTAGCCGGCGACGGCGGCCGGATCCAGCGAGGCAGGATCGATGTTCATGCCGGCGCCGGGCTGGACGACATTGGCGACGATCAGGCCAATGATGAGCGCCAATGTCGAGAATGTCAGGAAGTAAAGCATCGCCTTACCGGCGACGCGGCCGACCTTCTGCAGGTCGCTCATGCCGGCAATGCCGGTCGCAACCGTCAGGAAGATGACCGGTGCGATGATCATCTTGACGAGCTTGATGAAGGCATCGCCGAGCGGCTTCAGCTGGGTGCCGAATTCGGGATAGAAATGGCCGAGAAGGATACCCGCAGCGATGGCCACGAGAACCTGAACGTAAAGATGGCTATAAAAGGGCTTCTTGCCCTTGCTGCCTGCGACTGCATCGAGTGGTGCTGCGATCATGATGTCCTCCTAATGGCTCGTCCGGAACGAACTCCGGCCTCCCGAGCCGTTCGCTTCAAGTCCAACAGCTCAGCCGTTGTTGCCACCTCCTTCGCAATCGGCGTGCCAGTTTTACGCCACCCTCCAACATCTTGAATTTATTGAGGAAAAATTTAAAGAACTGCTGATAACTAATTAAGCAATGCGGAAATCCGCACAAATCCATTTGCGTTTCGTGCAGAAAAATGCACAAATCCGCCATGTCCGTGTCGCAGAAATTGTGGCCTTCCCTACCCGTGCAACACCGCATCCGCCGGATGTGGTGGGCCTATGCCGTGATCGCCCTCGTCGCTGTCGCCGCAAGCCTGTGGGCTAGCGGCGAGATCGGCCGGCACCGGGCGGAGGCTGCCCTCGAGGAGCAGGCCCGCATGGATGCGAGGCTGAATGCGGCTTTGCTGCGCACGGTTCTCGAAAAATACCGGGCGCTTCCCTTCGTGCTGTCACAGGATACCGCGCTCGCCGCGGCGCTGGCGGGAAACGATGCCGGCGCGTTCGAGCGGCTCAGTCAGAAGCTGGAAAATTTGGCGGCGGGCACCAAGGCTGCCGTCATCTATGTCATCGACAAGGACGGCATGGCGGTTTCGGCCAGCAACTGGCGCGAACCGACGAGCTTCGTCGGCAACGACTACCGATTCCGGGAGTACTTTCAGGGGGCGGTCGAACGAGGACGGGCCGAGCACTTCGCGCTCGGCACGGTCAGCAAGAAACCGGGTCTCTATATCTCCCAGCGGATTTCGGGCAGCGATGGCTTGCTGGGTGTCGTTGTAGTCAAGGTCGAATTCGACGACGTCGAGGCGGATTGGAACGCCTCGGGGACCCCATCCTACGTCGTTGACGAGCGCGGCATTGTCCTCATCACCAGTCTTCCGTCATGGCGGTTCATGACGATCGGCCGGATCGCCGAAGACCGGCTGACGGCGATCCGCGAAAGCCTTCAATTCGGCGCTGCGCCACTTCAACCCCTGCCTCTCGACATGGTTCGAAACCTCGGCGAAGGGCTCGATGTCGTCGAGATCGTCATGCCCGGCGATGCCGGGAAAACCAGGTTTCTCGATGTCGCAACGTCGGTGCCGGCGACCGGATGGCATTTGCAGCATCTCGTGGCGCTGGGGCCGTCCGTCGATGCGGGGATTCGCGAAGCCCGCATGCTGGCCTTGCTCATGCTCTTGCCACTGCTGGCCGGAGCAGCCTTCCTGTTGCGCCGTCGCCATGTGATCACCCAGCGCATCTCCCGCGAACAGCAAGCTCGAGAGGAACTGGAACGGCGTGTGAGCGAGCGCACACTGGATCTCAGCCAGGCGCGGGATCGGCTGCAGGCTGAAATCATCGGCCACAAGAGCACGGAGCAGAAGCTGCAGGCCGTACAACAGGATCTGGTGCAGGCCAACCGGCTGGCTATCCTGGGTCAAGTGGCCGCCGGTGTCGCCCATGAGATCAACCAGCCGGTGGCAACCATTCGTGCCTATGCGGATAACGCCCGCACCTTCCTCGAGCGCGGCCAGACGACGCCTGCCGGCGAAAATCTCGAGAGCATTGCGGCGCTGACGGAGCGCATAGGTTCGATCACCGAGGAGCTGAAGACCTTTGCCCGCAAAGGCCGAGGCAGCGCCGAACCAACCGGACTGAAAGACGTCATCGAGGGGGCGGTGATGCTGTTGCGCAGCCGGTTTGCCGGGCGGATGGATACGCTCGACATCGACCTGCCGCCCGACGAACTGCAGGTGATGGGAAACCGGATTCGTCTCGAGCAGGTGCTCATCAACCTGCTTCAGAACGCCCTGGAGGCGGTGGCGCCGAAGGCCGGAGAGGGGCGCGTCGAGATCAGAACATCAACCGATGCAGGGATGGTAACGGTGACGGTCGCCGACAACGGCCCCGGTATTCCGCCTGATATTCGCAAAGGCTTGTTCACGCCGTTCAATACCTCGAAGGAAAGCGGTCTCGGCCTCGGCTTGGTCATCTCCAAGGATATCGTCGGCGACTATGGTGGCCGGATGGAGGTTGCAAGCGACAGCGACGGAACCCGGTTCATCGTTCAGTTGAGGAAGGCTTGAGGTCATGGACACACTTATGCCCGTTGCGCTGATCGACGACGACAAAGATCTGCGCCGCGCCACCGCGCAGACGCTCGAACTCGCCGGATTCTCCGTTTCCGCCTATGATGGTGCGAAAGCCGCGCTGGCGGATCTGTCGGCGGACTTTGCCGGCCCCGTCGTCACCGATATCCGCATGCCGGAGATCGACGGACTGCAGCTCTTCGCCACGCTGCAAGGCATGGATGTCGACCTACCGGTGATCCTGATGACCGGCCATGGCGATATTCCCATGGCCGTTCAGGCGATCCAGGACGGCGCCTATGATTTCATCGCCAAGCCCTTCGCAGCCGATCGGCTCGTGCAGAGCGTGCGTCGCGCAAGCGAGAAGCGGCGGCTTGTTCTGGAAAACCGCATGCTGCGGAAGGCAGCCGAAGATGCGCAGGAGAATTTGCCGCTGATCGGCCAGACGCCTGTCATGGAAAACCTCAGAAACATTCTTCGCCACATCGCCGATACCGATGTGGACGTGCTCGTCGCCGGCGAAACGGGCAGCGGCAAGGAAGTGGTTGCCCAGATCCTGCATCAATGGAGCCACCGTCGGAAGGGCAATTTCGTGGCGCTGAACTGTGGCGCCCTGCCCGAAACCGTCATCGAAAGTGAGCTGTTCGGCCACGAGGCCGGCGCCTTTACCGGCGCTCAGAAGCGCCGCACGGGCCGCATCGAACACGCAAGCGGCGGCACGCTTTTCCTCGACGAAATCGAAAGCATGCCGGCCGCCACGCAGGTGAAGATGCTGAGGGTACTGGAGATGCGAGAGATCACGCCGCTCGGCACCAATGAGGTGCGCCCCGTCGATCTTCGCGTCGTCGCGGCTGCGAAGATCGACCTCGGGGATCCCTCGGTGCGCGGCGATTTTCGCGAGGATCTCTATTACAGGCTGAATGTCGTGACGATCTCCATTCCGCCGCTGAGAGAACGTCGCGACGATATTCCGCTGCTGTTTTCCCACTTCGCCGCTCGCGCCGCGGAGCGCTTCCGTCGCGATGTCCCGCCGCTTTCACCCGACGTGCGGCGGCATCTCGCCTCGCACACATGGCCGGGCAATGTCCGCGAGCTCTCGCATTATGCCGAACGCGTGGTGCTTGGGGTGGAAGGCTGCGGAGCGGCAGCGGTCCCTCCGCAGCCAACGGATGCGACGCTTCCCGAACGGCTGGAACGCTACGAGGCGGAGATCATTCGCGACGCGCTGTCGGCCAATGACGGCGACGTCCGCCGCACCATCGAGGCGCTCGGCATTCCGAGAAAGACGTTTTATGACAAACTTCAGCGCCACGGCATCAACCGGGGCGGCTATATCTCGCGCAAGTAGTTGGCGATGACGGTCTATCTGCCGAGTGGCTTTAGACTTCCACCAGTCCCAGCTTCTTCACCTGCCGGATCGTCAGCATGGTGCGCACGGTATCGACATGTTCGTTCGCCGTCAGCACCTCGATAACGAAATCCTGGAAGCGGGTGAGATTCTCCGCCACGCAATGCAGCAGGAAATCGCTGTCGCCGGAAACCATCCAGGCCTGGCGCACCAGCGGCCATTCGGCGGTGGCAGCGGCGAAGGCTTTGAGATTTCCCTCCGACTGGTGCTTGAGGCCGACCATGCAGAAAGCGACGAGGTCGAAGCCGAGCTTCGGGCTGTTCAGCATCGCGTGGTAGCCCTCGATGATACCGGCTTCCTCGAGCTTGCGCACCCGGCGCAGGCAAGGCGGCGCCGAGATGCCGACGCGATCGGCAAGCTCCACATTGGTCATGCGGCCGTCGGCCTGCAGCTCCCGGAGGATCTTTATGTCGATGACGTCGAGTTCCGCACGACCCACATCATTGCCTTTCTTTAATTCTCCGCGGGGAGCTTCTATATAAAGCCGCGGAATACGCAAGAAAGTTTCACGCCGCTAACGGATTCTTGCACATCCGGGCGATTTGCCTTGTTGGTAACGCAAGGCTGCCCTTGAATAAAAGCATTGGACGTTCATAAATGGCGCAGGGACGCGAAACGGCCGCAATCGCTATTTAGCCGCCGCCCTCCTGCCAGTCGAAAGGAAATGACATGCCCGCCCGCCATACGAAGGTGCTCATCATCGGTTCCGGACCTGCGGGCTATACCGCCGCGGTCTATGCCGCGCGCGCCATGCTGAAACCGGTTTTGATCGCCGGTCTCGAACAGGGCGGCCAGTTGATGATCACCACCGATGTCGAGAACTATCCGGGCTTTGCCGATCCAATCCAGGGTCCCTGGTTGATGGAACAGATGCTGCAGCAGGCAAAACACGTCGGCGCCGAGATCGTCAACGACCTCGTGACCGAAGTCGACATGAATCAGCGTCCTTTCGTCGCCCGCACCGACAGCGGCCAGGTCTGGACCGCCGATACGCTGATCATCGCCACCGGCGCCAAGGCCAAGTGGCTCGGCATCGAGAGCGAGCAGCATTTCCAGGGCTTCGGCGTTTCGGCCTGCGCCACCTGCGACGGTTTCTTCTATCGCAACAAGGATGTGATCGTGGTTGGCGGCGGCAACAGCGCCGTCGAAGAGGCGCTCTATCTCTCCAACATCGCCAAGTCGGTCACATTAGTGCACCGCCGCGACTTCTTCCGAGCCGAGAAGATCCTGCAGGAGCGTCTTTTCTCCAAGGACAATGTCAAGGTTCTGTGGAATACCGAAGTGGCCGAAATAACAGGCACTCCGGCCAAGCCGCCGATGCCGCAATCCGTATCCGGCGCGCGCCTGCGCGACGTCAGAACCGGCACGATCACCGACATGGTGATCGATGGCGTCTTCGTCGCCATCGGCCATGCGCCGGCAACCGAGCTCTTCAAAGACAAGCTGAAGCTGAAGGACAATGGTTATCTCTGGACCGCGCCGGATTCGACTGCAACCAGCCTGGACGGCGTCTATGCCGCGGGCGACGTGACGGATGACACGTTCCGCCAGGCGATCACTGCCGCCGGCCTGGGGTGCATGGCAGCGCTTGAAGCCGAGCGATATCTGACGGGCCACATGCCCGTCGCCGTGGCCGCGGAGTAAGATCGGCATGAGGGGTGGGGGAATGCCATTGGATTGGGACAAGCTGCGTATTTTTCACGCAGCTGCCGAGGCGGGTTCGTTCACGCATGCGGCGGATAAACTGCATCTGTCCCAATCCGCCATCAGCCGCCAGGTCAGCGCGCTGGAGCACGATGTCGGCACCAAGCTGTTTCACCGCCATGCGCGCGGCCTGATTCTGACGGAACAGGGCGAGCTGCTTTACCGCACCGCCCATGACGTGCTGCTGAAGCTCGAAACCGTGAAGATGCAGCTTACCGAAACGACGGAAACCCCGTCTGGCAAACTGCGCGTCACCACGACGGTCGGTCTCGGCCAGGGCTGGCTGACCGACAAGATCCAGGAATTCCTGCAGCTTTATCCCGATGTGCAGATCCAGCTGATCCTCGACAATGAGGAAGTGGATGTGAACATGCGTCATGCCGACTGCGCGATCCGCCTGCGCCAGCCGCAACAGTCCGACCTCATCCAGCGCAAACTCTTCACCGTGCACATGCATGTCTATGCGGCCCCGTCCTACATCAACCGCCACGGCGAGCCGCAGAAGGTCGAGGATCTCGACAATCACCGCATCATCACTTTCGGTGAGCCGGCGCCGAGTTACCTGCTCGATGTCAACTGGCTTGAGGTCGCCGGCCGCTCGTCCGACAACAAGCGTATTCCGCATCTGCAGATCAACAGCCAGACCTCGATCAAGCGCGCCGCCCTGCTCGGCATCGGCGTCGCCTGCCTGCCGGATTACATCGTCGGCCGCGACCCCGGCCTGATTCAGCTGGCGATCAATGCCGACGTACCCTCCTTCGACACCTATTTCTGCTATCCCGACGAGATCAAGAACGCCGCCAAGCTGAAAGCCTTCCGCGATTTCATCGTCAGCAAGGCCAGAAACTGGAACTTTTAAGCCTGGTTTTATTGATGAATTGCCGACTATGCAGAACACGCATGACTGGCATGCACAAATGAGGGTTGCCGTTTGCCCATTAAACCACCATATCGCACATAGCTGATGCACATGGTGGCTTTTCCTCCCAGTTCCACCGCATTAGCTGTTCCCCTCTGGAGGTTTTTGACCTTCACACTTATAAGGGCCCTGGTTTTCCAGTGGCCCTCTTTTTTTCCCCTTGCTCCCTCGATAAATGCCGCACCGCAAAAAAATTGTGCGACGCATAGCAGACATGCACAAAAAAGCATTGAAACCTGCTCAAGGAAGCACCATATCTCTCTCAGCTGATGCATCTTGTGGTTTCTCTCCCAGTACCACCGCATTAGCTGTTCCCCTCTGGAGGTTTTTGACCTTCACAATTACAAGGGCCCTGGTTTTCCGGTGGCCCTCTTTTTTTGCCTAAAATTTGCGCACTCACTAAACACCGCAGCCTCACGCCTCCGTGATTTGCATATCGAAGGCTGACGATCGATATATCGGTCAGACACGATTTATAGTTCGGCGAACGACGATGGACAAAGACGAAATTATTAAGGCGCTCGCCCATCCCGCCCGGATGGACATTCTCAACTGGCTGAAAAATCCCGAGGAGCATTTCCCCTCGCAGGAGCATCCTTTCGAAATGGGCGTCTGCGCCAGCCAGTTCGAGCGCTGCGGCCTGTCGCAGTCGACTGTCTCGGCCCATCTCGGCACGCTGCATCGCGCCGGCCTCGTCACCACCAAACGCGTCGGCCAGTGGATCTTTTACAAGCGCAACGAGGAAACCATCGCCGCCTTCCTCAAGCAACTGACGCAGGATCTTTAGAATGCCCCTCGCCCTCCTCGTTCTTGCCTTGAGCTCATTTGCGATAGGCACCACTGAATTCGTCATCATGGGTCTGTTGCCGGAGGTCGCCGCCGATCTCTCGGTCAGCATCCCGCAGGCCGGATGGCTGGTGACCGGTTATGCCCTGGCGGTCGCGATCGGCGCCCCTGTGATGGCGATTTCGACCGCGAAGTTGAAGCGCCGTACCGCCCTGATTGCGCTGATGGCCTTCTTCATCGCCGGCAACCTGCTGTGCGCTCTGGCGAGCGACTACTGGGTGCTGATGATCGCCCGTGTCGTGACAGCACTCTGCCACGGCGCCTTCTTCGGCATCGGCTCGGTGGTCGCCGCCGGCCTCGTCGCCGAAGACCGCAAGGCCCGAGCCGTCGCGCTGATGTTCACTGGCCTGACGCTCGCCAACGTTCTCGGCGTGCCGCTCGGCACCGCGATCGGTCAGGCCTATGGCTGGCGCGCCACCTTCGGCGTCGTCACCGTCATCGGTATCTTCACCATATCAGGCCTGATCGCCATCCTGCCAAGGGACAAGCAGCAAGAAAACGGCAGCATCCTGCGCGAGATTGCGGCACTCAGGAATGGCGGTCTGTGGCTAGCACTCTCCACCACCGTCTTCTTCGCCGCCTCTATGTTCACCCTCTTCACCTATATCGCGCCGCTGCTGCGCGACGTCACCGGCGTTTCGCCGAAAGGCGTCACCTGGACGCTGTTCCTGATCGGCCTCGGGCTGACCATCGGCAACCTCGTCGGCGGCAAGCTTGCCGATTGGCGGCTCGGCGCGACGCTAGCCGGGGTCTTTGCCGCGATCGCCATCACTTCGATCGCCTTCAGCTATACGAGCCGCTTCTTCATCCCGGCTGAAATCACCCTCTTCCTCTGGGCACTAGCGAGCTTTGCCGCCGTACCGGCGCTGCAAGTCGGCGTCGTCGGCTTCGGCAAGGACGCCCCGAACCTCGTCTCGACGATCAACATCGGCGCCTTCAACACCGGCAATGCGCTCGGCGCCTGGGTGGGTGGCTTGGTCATCGACGCCGGCTTCGATCTGACCCGCGTTCCGCTCGCCGCGGCCTTGATGGCCCTGATCGGCCTCGGGGCGACGGCGCTCACCTATCTCTCCGCCAGGGGCCGGGCTGCCCTCGCCCCTGCCGAGTGATCCTCCCGCAAAAGAAAGGACCATCATGGCCAAGCTTTTCGAACCCACGAAAGTCGGCGACATATCCGTCAAGAACCGCATCGTCATGGCGCCACTCACCCGTAACCGCTCGCCGGGCGCAATCCCCAACGACCTCAACGTCGAATATTACCGCCAGCGCGCCACATCAGGCCTGATCATCACCGAAGCAACCGCGATCACCCATCAGGGCCAGGGTTATGCTAACGTGCCTGGTCTCTACAGCAAAGAGGCTCTCGACGGCTGGAAGCGCGTGACCGACGCCGTTCACGCAGCCGGCGGCAAGATCGTCGTCCAGATGTGGCATGTCGGCCGTATCTCGCACACGACGCTGCAGCCGAACGACGGCAAGCCGGTTTCCTCGACCAACCGCATCGCCAAGGCCAAGACCTATCTGGTCAATGCCGACGGCACCGGCAGCTTTGCCGACACCTCCGAGCCGCGCGCGCTCGAAACCGCCGAAATCCCCGCCATCATCGAGGATTACCGCAAGGCTGCCCGGGCGGCGATCGACGCCGGCTTCGACGGTGTCGAGATCCACGGCGCCAACGGCTATCTGCTCGACCAGTTCATCCGCGACGGTATCAACGACCGCACAGACCAATATGGCGGCTCGATCGAAAATCGTACCCGTCTGACCTTCGAAGTCGTCGATGCCGTGGTCAAGGAAATCGGCGCCGGCCGCACTGCAATCCGCATCTCGCCGGTGACGCCATCAGGCGAAAGCTACGATTCCAATCCGCAAGCGACCTTCGCAAATGTCGTCGAAGGACTGGCCAAATACGATCTCGCCTATATCCATGTCATCGAAGGCCAGACCGGCGGCGACCGCGACTACAAGCAGGGCGACAATCCCGCCTTCGATTACAAAGCGCTGCGCCAGACCTATGAAAAGGCCGGCGGTAAGGCCGACTGGATGGTCAACAACGGCTACGATCGCAATCTGGCGATCGACGCCGTCGAAAGCGGTCGCGCCGATCTCGTCGCCTTCGGCAAGCCCTTCATCGCCAATCCCGATCTCGTCGAGCGCCTGGTACACAATCTGCCGCTCAACACGCCCGACCAGTCGACCTTCTATGGCGGCACCGGCAAGGGCTATATCGACTATCCCATTCTCGAAAAGGTCGCCTGACCTTCACGCGAACGCAAATCCCGCCGAAAGGCGGGATTTCCATCTTCGACGCGTTTTTGTAGGGTGCCGCCATGTTTGCTCCCTATCTTGATCGCTGGTCGCTGATATCAGACGGCGAGCCCATCATCACCCATTCCAGCCGCCTGCTGCCGGTCCTCTGGCAGGACAGACCTGCCATGCTGAAAGTGGCGGCCGATATCGACGAACGATACGGCGCGCTTCTGATGCAGTGGTGGGACGGTGACGGCGCAGCCTATGTCTATGCCCATGAAGGCGATGCCGTGCTGCTCGAAAGGGCGACGGGAAAACGCTCGCTGCTTGCCATGGCGATGAACGGCGCGGACGATGAGGCAAGCCGCATCCTCTGCCGCACCGCGGCCCGGCTGCATGCGCCGCGAGAAAAACCGCTTCCCGATCCCATCTCCCTTACCCGTTGGTTCCGTGATCTGGAGCCGGCAGCAGGCAAGCATGGCGGCACGCTTGCCGATTGCTCGGCGATAGCCAACGTCCTCCTTGCCGATCAGCGTGATCTCACCATCCTCCACGGCGACATCCACCACGACAATATCCTCGATTTCGAGGCGCGCGGCTGGCTGGCGATCGATCCCAAGCGGCTCCACGGCGAGCGAGGCTTCGATTTCGCCAATATCTTCGCCAACGAGGAACTGCCCACCATCACCGATCCCGCCCGTTTCCGCCGCCAGCTCGCCGTCGTCTCGGCGGAGGCGAAGCTGGAGCCGAAGCGGCTTTTGCAATGGATCGCCGCCTATTCTGGCCTTTCCGCTGCCTGGTTCCTCGGCGATCCGAACATTCAGCAGGCCGAGACGGCGTTGACGGTCGCCCGGATCGCCCTGGCCGAACTTCAGACCTAACCCGCGCTCTCAGGCAACTGCCTGATCAAGGCAGCGGTCGTCTCGCGATGCAGTTCGGGCAGGCAGCCAAGCGCCACGAGCGAGGCCCGAACCGCCTCGTCGATCGGTGTCTGCGGTTCCCTGCCGAGTTCAGCCGTAAGCCTGGCGTTCCGCATCCGCAGCGGCACCTTCCAGAGATAGCGCATCTCCTTGATCTCCCGCATCACAGGAACGAAAGGAGCGGCAAACGGCACGATCCACCAGGGAAAGCCACCGATCTTCGCCTTGCCGCCGGCAATGCGCTTGATCGCTTCGGCCATCTGCATGCCATCCGCATCCCAGAAGCCCTCCATGTGATAGACGGCGAAGTCCGGCAGCAGATCGGCCCGCTCGATGAGCTGGGCGATGGTTTCCGCCATGTCTGGCAGGTAGGTCCATTGATGACCGACACCGCGCCGACCTGGGTTCCTGATCGTGCCGACCGGCTTGCCTGGGGTCACGAGGCCAGACGAAAACCAGCTATTGGCCGTCGTGCCTGGGCCGAAGAAATCCCCCGCCCTGACAATGATGACGCCGGCACGGGACTGTGACGCCGCCTTCAGCCGCTTCTCCATTTCGACCCGGATCGCCCCCTTCTTCGTTACCGGATGCTGCGGGCTTTCTTCCG
This sequence comes from Rhizobium sp. CB2179, assembly GCF_057653455.1. NCBI lineage: Bacteria > Pseudomonadati > Pseudomonadota > Alphaproteobacteria > Hyphomicrobiales > Rhizobiaceae > Rhizobium > Rhizobium sp. CB2179. Next base: position 3,136,832 of record NZ_CM172781.1, read on the forward strand.
TCGGCGCCGGCAGGGCGTCGGGACCGAAATTATAGACGTTGCCCGGCAGCACGATGCGCACGCCGACAGCGCGAGCAGCCGCGATGGTATTGTCGAGCATCGGCAGCACCAGTGTTTCCCAGTCGCGGTAGCCGGGCGGATTGACGGCATGGACGATCAGGCTGACGCCTTCGGCCGCCCTCAGGACGTCACCGGCATTCATCGCATCGCCCTGCACCCATTCGAACGCCGGCTCGCTCCTCGACGCCTTGGCGACGTCACGGTTGAGCGCCCGGATGCTCCAGCCGCGCGCAAGCAGCTTGCGGGCAACCGCGCTGCCGATACCGCCGGTCGCGCCGAGAACGAGGGCGGTCGTCTTCATTTCGCTGCTCATGATAATCATCTCCTTCGATCGGATGAGAGGATCATGCCATCAGAATGGCATAAACGAAATTGACGAAAGAAATGTATCTATTATACAAAAATATATGAGCGTGGAACCGAGCTGGGATTTCTACCGCAGTTTTCTGACCGTGCTTCAGCAGGGGTCGCTTTCGGCCGCCGCCCGCGAACTGGGGCTGACGCAGCCGACCATAGGCCGCCATGTCGATGCACTGGAACTGGCGATCGGCGCCGAACTCTTCACCCGCTCACCGAACGGCCTGCTGCCGACCGACGCCGCACTGGCGCTGAAGCCCTATGCCGAGACGCTGGCTGCAACCGCGGCCGCGCTTTTGCGTACCGCATCCGGCCAGCGCGAGCACGTGGCAGGAACGGTCAGGGTCAGCGCCAGCGAGGTCATCGCCGTCGAAGTGCTGCCGGCGATTCTCGGACCGCTACAGGAGACCTATCCCGAACTGCAGATCGAGCTCTCGGCATCCGATATGATCGAGGACCTGATGAATCGCGAGGCCGATATTGCCGTGCGCATGGCCGAACCGCAGCAGGCTGCACTCGTCGTGCGCCGCATCGGCGATATCCCCCTCGGCTTTCATGCTCATCGCCGCTATCTCGAACGACACGGCATTCCGCAAACCCTGGCTGACCTCACAAACCACCGGCTCATCGGCTTCGACCGGCAGACGGCCTATGTGCGCATGGCGATGAAACGCTATGCAGTGCCTGACATCAAATTCTCTTACCGGACCGACAGCAATCTTGCCCAACTCTCGGCGATCCGCGCCGGCGTCGGCATCGGTCTCTGCCAGATCGGACTTGCCCGGGGGAACCCTGACCTGGTGCACGTCCTGCCCGATGCCTTCGCCATTCCGCTCGGCACGTGGGTGGCGATGCATGAGAGCTTGAAGACTTCGCCGCGCTGCCGCGCCACTTTCGACGCGCTGGTCAAGGGCCTGCAGGACTATCATCGACATTCGACCAGTGCGTGACCGCGAAAATCGAAATCGATTTTCGGAAAGAATCATGCGCATACTACAGAATAGCGGAGCGTTCTGAGCGCATCCTATCGGACGGGCGGCGCTCGAGCGGGACGGGAAATGAGAATACACAATCCGGTTGAACTCGTACCCAACGATCCGCAATGGCCGCAATCCTTCCGACGAATCCGCAACAGGTTGCTGGCCTTGCTGCCGCAGGCGCTTTTCATCGATCACATCGGCAGCACATCCATACCGGGCATGATCGCCAAGCCGCTCATCGATATCGACATCGTTCTTCCCGGCCTCGAGCACATCGAGGACGCCACAGGCGTGCTTCTGGCCGAAGGCTACGAGCCACGCGGCAATCGCTATGACGACGAGGTCTGGGCGTTTCTATCGAAAGGTTCGGTGCCGGCAGAACGGGTCTACCTTTGCCCTTCCGGCAACGGCACGCATCGAAACAGGCTGGCTTTCCGGGATTATCTCATCGCACATCCACTGGCGGCGGCCGATTATGCCGCTCTCAAACGCAGACTGGCGGCCGAATTCCGGATGGACGGCGACGGCTATACTGCGCATAAGCGCGAATTCGTCGATGCGATCGTCGCACGGGCAGTGGCGGGAGATAGTTAGCTGCCGATGCCTTGCGAGGCCTCGGCCGGGCGATCCTTCCACTGGCCGTCCACCACCTCGGTTTCCGGCCTGTCGCCGCCTTCGGCATATTCCTCATGCCACTTGCCGTTCTCGTCCTGCCAACTGATCTCGGCGGAATCGCCGCCGACCTGCTGTTCGGCCGCGACGATGCGCGCAGCTTCAAGCGCGTCGGCATGGGTCGGGAATGCCTCGGAATAGACACCTCCCAGCCTGTAGGCCCAGCCGCCGTCATGCGGCACGACTTCGTAGACCACCTTGATCATGCATCCGTCTCCTCATCTTCTTGTTGCGCATTCGCACGCTTCCGGAAAAGATCCGGATCATCGCGGCCGCTTGACGAGAATTCGAGGACGCCGCGATCTGCTTTCCGGCCCCGATGAGGTTCAGTATTCCATTAAACGCCGAAGACTGCAAATGGCACTCGACCAGCACTTGCTTGATAGGCGAAATCAGTGACTTAGATAGAACGCATGAATCGGGACAGGAGCTAAGGCTTGAGGATCGCGTCACGCTTTAAAGAGGAAAAGTTTCTGGTCGCCGCACTTGTCGTTGCAGCGATCGCCTATCTCTTGGAACACGCGGTGATCGGGATGGGGCGCGGCGTCGCGCTGATTGCCGCCGCTGGCCTGGTCGGCACGATCGTGCTCGCCTCGATCCGCGTTGCCCATCATGCCGAGCTGATCGCCGTCAAGGTCGGCGATCCCTATGGCACGATGATCCTGACGCTCTCGGCCGTCGCCGTCGAAGTCATCATCCTCGCCATCATGATGAGCGGCGAAAGCTCGCCGACGCTGGTGCGCGACACGATCTATTCGGCCTTGATGCTGGATATCAACGGCATTCTCGGCCTGGCCGCCCTGCTCGGCGGTCTCAAGCACGGCGAACAGCCCTATAACGACAATTCCGGCAAGACCTATGGCGTGATGATCCTCACCGCCATGGGCATTTCGATGATCGTGCCGGAATTCGTGCCCAGCGACAAATGGCACTATTATTCCGCCTTCACCATCGTCGCAATGATCGCGCTTTATGGCCTCTTTCTGCGCATGCAGGTCGGCCAGCACAGCTATTTCTTCAGTTACAGCTATCCGCGCTCCGAACGGAAGAAAGAAAGTCCGGACGAGCATGGCCCCGACGAGTCGGCCGCGATCTCGATCGCCACCATTCTCGTCGGCGTCGTCATCATCGGCCTGCTCGCAGAGTTCATGGCCGCCTTCATGACCGAAGGCCTGCGCGACAGCGGTGCGCCGATCCCCGTCACCGCCGTGGTCGTCGCAGCGATTTCGGCCGCCCCCGAAATCCTGACCGCGTTGAGGGCGGCACTCAGGAACCGCATGCAGGCGACGGTCAATATCGCCATGGGCGCCTCGCTGTCGACGGTCATCCTGACGGTGCCCGTCATGGAGGTGATCGCGCTCTATACCGGCCAGCCCTTCATCATGGCGATGACCCCGGTACAGACGGTGATGGTGGCTATCACGCTGATTGCCGCGGCGATCAACCTCAACGACGGCGAGACCAACGCCATCGAGGGCATGACGCATTTCATCCTCTTCGCCACCTTCGTCATGCTGACCGCGCTGGGGCTTTGAAGGCTTCGTCTTCCCGACAGGGGACGGAGAGCAGTTATCCGCACGCGTAACGTCAACTCACAGAGCAGCCTGACAGCCCACCTTTTGAGGAGAGCTTTCGACAGTCATTCCTTCGACTTTTCGAGGAAACGCTGCTTGCGGGTTTTCGGCTTGAAGCGCCGGAAGAAACCCTCGATGGCGCGGATGGATTTGGTGACGGACATGAGCCTGTCGATCTGGCTATTTGCGTTGTGGAGCCGCTCCGACAGGACTTCGGCCGCCGTCATCGCGATCTCGATTGGCGGCACCTGTGGAAACCGTCTGGCAATTGCCGCATAGGGGCTGGCATCCACGCCGCCCATCATCGAGATCGTGCCCATCCGTGCAAAGAGACGCAGGAAGATCTGCTCGAACGTCCAGTCGTGCACGTCGAAGACCTTCCACTTCTCGCTCCTCTTCGCCGAAAAACCGGCAAGCAGGACCTTGCCCGGCAGTTGCAACTCGGCGAGCCACAGCGCTACCGCAAAACCACTCGTCGCGATCTTGCCCACCGGATAGAGATCGACGAGCATTTTCGTCAGATCAAGGTGACGGGTTTCAGCGCCTTCGAAGCGGCCCTCCTCGCTGAAGTTTTCCTCCGGAGAGACTCGAATGTTGACGACGCCCAAAAAATCGTCGCCGGCAAAAAAGCGTAGGACTTCCGCCGCCTCGCGCCGGTGGACGATATTGGCGCCCATCACGCCGCTGCGGGCAAACAGCACCGCATGGCCGGCGAAGGGCTCGTCGAGCACCTTATAGACATTGTTGAAGAAGACGTAGAGCGCCGTCTCCGGCAATTCGCTTCGCAGCCGTTTGAAATCGACGGCCTCGCTGTTGGCCACCAGCACAATGTGGGAATAGTGCGACAACAGCGCTTTCCACGCCTCCGGCGTCGGAGAATTGAAGCCGCTATCCGAGGCGGCCATGGTCTGCGTGTCGCTGGGGATTGCTTCCATATCGGCTCACATGCACTTTCCAAGGACGATGCGCTCTGCCGCCCGACTAGCTGTTGCTGAAATAAGCGCGTGTTCGTGCCAGCCGCGCCAGCCCGCCGATCCGCTTTCCCAAATGCGAAAGGAACCCCGCCATCCGGCCCGTCATCGACGGCTGCCTGCAGAAGGAAGCCCACGGCGTATTGGCGAGATCCTCGACATAACGCTTGGCCATCCGGCGATGCACCCACGGCACAGTCGCCTGCCACGGTTTTTTCCGGCCGGTGAAATGGATGATCGCCGGCTGGCCGACGAAAGGCAGGAGGCCGGTCTGCGTGTTCCAGCGCGGGTCGAGCACCAGCCAGTCGCCATCGAAAGTGACGTTCAGCGCATCCTGGTCGTTATTCTCGAAAAGATACGACCGCTCCTCGAAAATCTCCCGTGTCCTGGCAAAAAGCCCCCTCGCCCGGCAGGCTGACCAGTCGAACAGCAGCACGCCGGCATTGAAATAACGACCACCCTCGCGCATGCCGATCTTCCGCTGCCGTGCACCGGCCTTCTCGGGAAAGGCCATGACATAATCGTCTATGGCGGCAAGCGCCTTGCCCTGCAAATCCATGGCGAAGAGGTCGTCGACCGGCGCAACCGCAAGCACATCGGCATCGAGATAGAGCAGCCGCTCGACATGATCGGGAATGTACAGATCCATGTAGAGCCGCGCCAGCGTCGCGCCCGACCAGCGGCCCCGCGCCTGCAGCGTATCCGGCGTATTGTAGGGCAGCACCTTGATTGTCATGCCGTGCAGGCGCGCGAAATTTCCGACCTCGGCGATCTCGTTCGGCTTGAGGTCGATGCCGAGAAGCAGAAATTCCACCGCAGGACCTGAGAGATTGCGCTTGACGGAAAGCAGGGTGCAGCAGGCGGCCGGCAGCATGTTGACATCCGAACAGACGATGACGGCACTCTGCTGCAAAATCCCGGCCTCCCGAAGCGGCAACTTAGACTTAATGCCGGATATCTAGTTGGTTTGATGCCAACCCGCAACCGCAGATCACCCGCCGGACCGTCACTCTGCGTCACGTTTTGAATCGGAATTCAACGACTTGCGAGGCAAAGCGGATTCAGATGAGGAGCATATTGAATCGGAACGTGAACTTAGAGCCGCAGCGCCAATGGATGATCGACGAGCAGTCGGTCGACTGTCGCAAGCTGCAGTCCCTCGACCTTGCACTGAGCGAGCAGCAAGCGATCGAAGGGATCGCGCGTCTCCGGCTCGGGGTCGGCGGCGGTGATGACGTGCGCGATACCGATGGGCAGGATCGTCAGCCCCGTGCCCTGCAGGTAGGCTGGAATAACGTCCAGGGTTAGTCCCGGCTGCAACTTGCCAAGTCGTGTCTTGATCGCGATTTCCCAAAGGCTCGCGACGCTGACGAAACCTTTGGTCGTAGCGTGCAAAAGCACGCGTTGGACATCAGGAAAACGGTCGGTCAACTTTCGTTGGACGATTGCGATGATCATATGCGTGTCGAGTAGCACACGCATGATCACGGCAGCGGTTTGAGAAGAAAATCTTCCGGCAAAGGATCGTCGAAGTCGTCGGCGATATACATCTCCGTCCGCGTGATACCCTTGGAACGAAGATAGGCTTCGCCGGCCTCCAGGTTCAAACCGCCGCGTTTTTGATGCGGCACGAGATCGAACACCGGCCGACCGTTGCGTGTCACGACAATGGTTTCACCTTCCTCGACCTCACGAGCGAGTTCGGTCAGGCGGTTCTTCGCATCACGGATCGAAACGGTCTTCATGAAGGCAAATGTAGCTACATGCAGCTACATCGTCAACGTCGCCGCAAAGAAAAAGGCCCGCCGTCGCCAGCAGGCCTTCGATTGGTGTTTTTAAAAACCGCTTACCTGCAGGCGCCGCAGAAGCGCTGGATGCGGCGGCAGGCCTCCTCGAGCAGCTCTTCCGAAGTCGCGTAGGAGATGCGGAAGTTCGGGCCGAGACCGAAGGCCGAACCGTGAACGACGGCGACGCCTTCCGTTTCCAGAAGCTCGGAAACGAAATCCTCGTCCGTCTCGATCACCTTGCCCGACGGAGCCGTCTTGCCGATCAGGCCGGCGCAGGACGGATAGACATAGAAGGCGCCTTCCGGTACCGGGCAGACAATGCCCTTGGCCTGGTTCAGCATCGAAACGACGAGATCGCGACGGCCTTCGAAGATCTTCTTGTTCGCAGGGATGAAGTCCTGCGTGCCGTTCAGCGCCTCGACGGCCGCCCACTGGGCGATCGACGTCGCACCCGAGGTCTGCTGACCCTGGATCATGTCCATGGCCTTGATGAGCTGGATCGGACCGGCCGCATAGCCGATGCGCCAGCCGGTCATCGCATAGGCCTTGGAGACGCCGTTCATCGTCAGCGTGCGGTCGTAGAGCTTCGGCTCGACTTCCACGGGCGTGACGAACTTGAAGTCGCCATAGGTCAGGTGCTCGTACATGTCGTCGGTCAGCACCCAGACCTGCGGATGCTTCATCAGCACATCCGTCAGCGCCTTCAGTTCGTCCTGCGTATAGGCTGCCCCCGTCGGGTTGGACGGCGAGTTGAAGATGAACCACTTGGTCTTCGGCGTGATCGCCTTTTCGAGATCGGCGGCCTGGAGCTTGAAGTTGTGCTCCTGGGTGGCCGAAACGAAAACCGGTGTGCCGCCGCATAGCGCCACCATCTCAGGATAGGAAACCCAGTAAGGCGCCGGGATGACGACTTCGTCGCCGGGGTTCAGCGTCGCCATGAAGGCGTTGAAAAGGATCTGCTTGCCACCGGTGCCGACGATCGTCTGCTCCCAGGAATAGTCGAGGCCGTTCTCGCGCTTGAACTTGGCGGCGATGGCCTTGCGCAGTTCCGGGATACCGGAAACCGGCGTGTACTTCGTCTCGCCGCGGTTGATCGCGTCGATGGCGGCCGTCTTGATATTATCGGGCGTATCGAAATCCGGTTCACCCGCGCCAAGGCCGATGACGTCACGTCCTTTTGCTTTCAGCTCGCGCGCTTTCTGAGAGACGGCGATGGTGGCTGAAGGCTTCACACGGGAAAGAGCATCGGCAAGGAAAGCCATGATAACGGTCCTAATGGTTGAAACGGGCAGAAAGCCGGGACCGGAGTTCTGCGGTTAGCTCTATGTCCAATGTATGACGGCATTTCAAGCGGAAAGGCGTCATGGTGGCATGATTCTTATTGATCGGTTCGCCGCGCCACCCGCCCGGCACGCCGTCCCCTTCGGAGAGGCTTGCGTCACGCGGTCGAAACGCCATGCGCAGATCTTGAATCAATCTCTGAAGTCATCCGGATTTATCCCCTGAAATCAGTGGCATCGCCGAATTGGGCCATTGCCACGAATAAGCCGCAACAAATGCTGCGCCACGCCGCAATTCGGTCGCGAGCGCGCCGAGATCGAAGCCGCATCATCCGGCATCCGAAATTGGTTATTGAGGGTATGCCAATGTTTCTGGAAGATGAGTTTGCCGTAGGGCGCATTCGTGCGCGCCGAATTTCCGTTTCAGTCCTTATTGCCGTCACCGCCTTTGCCGCCTGCATCGCCGCGATGCTGGGGCTTGCCTCCGCTGCCCGCGCCGGGCAGACGCCGCAGGCATCCGCCCAGCTCGCAGCGCTTGTCCGGCCGAACGATGTCAACAGCGGCTCGCTGCTCTTTCCGTCGAAGGAGCCGGGCTTCTATGTCGAAGCGCCGCGGCTGAAGACCGATGTCGCCATCGATGTCTCCGGCCCGATCGCCAGGGTGAAGGTGACGCAGCGCTTCCAGAATCCGAGCCAGGGTTGGGTCGAAGGCACCTACGTCTTCCCGCTGCCCGAAAATTCCGCCGTCGACGCGCTGAAAATGCAGATCGGCGAACGCTTCATCGAAGGCCAGATCAAGCCGCGCCAGGAGGCCCGCGAGATCTACGAGCAGGCCAAGGCCGAGGGCAAGAAGACGGCGTTGCTCGAACAGCAGCGGCCGAACATCTTCACCAACCAGGTCGCCAATATCGGTCCCGGCGAAACCATCGTCGTCCAGATCGAATACCAGCAGACCATCCACCAGTCGGGTGGCGAGTTCTCGCTGCGCTTCCCGATGGTCGTCGCCCCGCGCTACAATCCGGCGCCGATCGTCCAGACTGTCGAGTTCAACAACGGCGCCGGTTTTGCGACGCCGCGCGACCCGGTGGAAAACCGCGACAAGATCGCTGCCCCCGTGCTTGATCCGCGTGAGAACGCCAGGATCAATCCGGTTTCGCTGACCGTCGACCTCCGGGCTGGTTTCCCGCTCGGCGATGTCAAATCGTCCTTCCATGCGGTCGATATCAGCCAGGATGGCGACCAGGCGAGGACGATCAGCCTGAAGGCGGACACCGTTCCCGCCGACAAGGATTTCGAGCTCACCTGGAAGGCCGCCGCCGGCAAGATGCCGAGTGCCGGCCTCTTCCGCGAAGTGATTGATGGTAAGACCTATCTGCTTGCCTTCGTCACCCCGCCCACGGCCCCGGACACGGCAGTGCCGCCGGCAAAACGCGAGGTGGTCTTTGTCATCGACAATTCCGGCTCCATGTCCGGCCCGTCGATCGAGCAGGCCCGCCAGAGCCTGGCGCTTGCCATCTCCAAGCTGAACCCCGACGACCGCTTCAACGTCATCCGTTTCGACGATACGATGACTGACTATTTCAAGGGTCTCGTCACTGCCACCCCTGACAATCGCGAAAAGGCGATCGGCTATGTCAGAGGCCTGACCGCCGACGGCGGAACGGAAATGCTGCCTGCCTTGCAGGCTGCGCTGCGCAACCAGGGACCGGTCGCAAGCGGAGCGCTGCGCCAGGTCGTGTTCCTGACCGATGGCGCGATCGGCAACGAACAGCAGCTTTTCCAGGAAATCACCGCAAATCGCGGCGATGCCCGGGTCTTCACCGTCGGCATCGGTTCGGCGCCGAACACCTATTTCATGACCAAGGCCGCCGAGATGGGCCGCGGCACCTTCACGGCGATCGGCTCGACCGATCAGGTGGCAAGCCGCATGGGCGAGCTTTTCGCCAAGCTGCAGAACCCAGCCATGACCGATATCGCTGCCACCTTCGAAGGCATCAAAGCCGAAGATATCACGCCGAACCCGATGCCGGACCTCTATAGCGGTGAGCCCGTCGTGCTGACCGCGCAGTTGCCCGAGAACAATGCTGGCAAGCTGCAGATCATCGGCAAGACAGGCGACCAGCCCTGGCGCGTCGAGATGGATATCGCCAACGCCGCCGACGGCAGCGGCATTTCCAAGCTCTGGGCGCGCCGCAAGATCGACGATTTCGAGGCCCGCGCCTATGAGCGTCAGGATCCGGCCGCGCTCGACAAGGATATCGAGACGGTGGCGCTCGCCCATCACCTCGTCTCCCGCGTCACCAGCCTGGTCGCCGTCGATGTCACTCCGTCGCGCCCGGCCGATCAGCCGCTCGGCTCGGCCAAGCTGCCGCTCAACCTGCCGGATGGTTGGGACTTCGATAAAGTCTCCGGCGAAAACGCTGCCCCTCTTGGCGGCGCGGAACGCCATGGCTCGGCCACGCCGGCTGGAAACGCCGGACCGGAGCAGGCCGAAACACAGGCACTTGTCGCATCGCCTGAGATCGCAAACATGATGGCCGCAGCCCCGACTGCCAAGGCGGCCACCATGATCGCGCAGAAGAGCTCGACCGTGAACCTGCCGCAGACGGCGACGCGCGCCGACGAGCAGATCATCCGCGGGCTTACCATGCTGCTCCTGGCGCTGACGGCGGCAAGCGGGCTGGCCGTCTGGCGGCGGCGCCTCAAGCGCATTATCACGGTCGGAGCCAAGCGCGATGGTCTCTAGGCTCTCTGCAAGCCAGAACGAGGAGGCGGCAGAATTCGAGCCGCTTCCGACCTATCTGGAACTCGCCATGGCCGCCGCCACGGCCTATGACAGGCCGAAGCCTCGCCGGCGGAAGGGGTTCTTCCTCTGGCGTCTTTCCTCGATCGAAAAGACGATCGCCTTTGCCATCGCCGGCCTTGCCTTCTATGGCTTGGCACTGATCGGCGACGGTTTCCTGCTGAAGGCGAAAGCGGAGCTCTCCCAGATCCTGCTGAAAAGCGCCTTCGCCGCGGAGTTGCAGGGGAAGGAGACAAAACCCTGGCCCTGGGCGGATTTCACCACGGAGGCCAAGGTGCGCGCGCCGCGCCTCGGCAAGGAGGCGATCGTGCTCTCCGGCGCCTCTGGCGAGGCTCTGGCCTTCGGTCCGGCCTGGCTCGTCAACACGCCGCAGCCCGGCGAGGAAGGCACCTCCGTCATTGCCGCCCATCGCGACACGCATTTCCGCTGGCTGCAATACATAAAGCCCGGCGATACGATCGAGGTCACCCGCCGCGACGGCAAACTATTGACCTTCAAGGCCGGCGAGGGCCGCATCGCCCCGTGGGATGCCAACGGCATCGATCCCTCCTCCGATGGCCACCGCCTGGTGCTGACCACCTGCTGGCCCTTCAATGCCACCGAACGCGGGCCGCTGCGCTACATCCTTGAGGCAGAATTGGTCGACGACCAGGCGACGGGCTCGGTTCAACCGGTAAACACAAAGCCGTTATTGCAGGTCGAATGAGGGTTGAAGCCCTTCCCTGCACGCTCCACGTTCCACATGGAGAAACGACGGGGAGCAAGATGAAGAGAATATCCGCCTTCCATTTCGCCGCAGCGCTGGTCCTGTTCGGCGCCATGTCCGCGGATGCGGCCGACACCGTCAACACGCAGGATCTCGCCGTCCGTGTCGACAAGCTCGCCGACGGCCTCCAACATCCCTGGGCGGTCGAAGTGTTGCCCGACGGGGCCTATCTCGTCACCGAGCGGCCGGGCCGCATGCGCATCGTCCGCGACGGCAAGGTTTCCGAGCCGATCGGCGGCGTACCCAAGGTCAGCGCTCGTGGTCAGGGCGGCCTGATGGACGTGGCGCTCGCGCCGGACTTTGCGACATCTCGCAAACTCTATTTCACCGCCGCCATCGCCAACAGCCAGGGCTCCGGCACCGAAGCCTTCAGCGCCGCGCTTTCCACTGACGAGAAGACACTCGACGCCGTGAGGCCTATCTTCACCATGCGGCGCTTCACCTCGGGCAATATCCAGTACGGCTCGCGCATCGCGATTGCCTCAGACGGTACGCTGTTCATCAGCGTCGGCGATCGCGGCAACCGCGACCGCTCGCAGAACTGGCAGGACGATGCCGGCTCGATCATCCACATCAATGCCGATGGCAGCATCCCTGCCGACAATCCATTCAAGGACGGCGGCAAGGCGCTGCCGGAAATCTGGTCGAAAGGTCACCGCAACCCGCAGGGCATCACCTTCGACGCCAAGGATGGCAAGCTCTATACTGTCGAACACGGCGCGCGCGGCGGCGACGAGATCAACCAGCCCGAGGCCGGCAAGAATTACGGCTGGCCGATCATCACCTATGGCCGCGACTATTCGGGTGCCGAGATCGGTGAAGGCACCGCCAAGGACGGGCTGGAACAGCCGCTCCATTACTGGGATCCTTCGATCGCACCAGGCGCCCTCGTCGTCTATCGTGGCGCCATGTTCCCGGAATGGGACGGCAATTTCCTCGTCGCGGCGCTGAAGTTCCAACTGCTCTCGCGCATGCAGCGCGACGACGGCGGCGCCTTCGTCACCGAAGAGCGCCTGTTCGAGGGCGAATACGGCCGCATCCGCGACGTCGTCGTCGCCCCCGACGGCGCCCTGCTGATGGTGACGGATGAGGACAACGGCGCGCTGCTCAGGATATCCCGAGCGCAAGCCCGCAACGGCTGAGACGTCATAGCGAGCCGCGCAGTTCCTTGCGGATGACGAATTTCAACCCAGACCAGATCTCGTGGACGGCGCAGACCTTGACGTCGACCAGGCCAGTTGGGAGCAGAACCTCCCGCAGCACGTCCTCGGTGATATCGGTCGAAACCCGTGAACTCTTCTTCGGCCAGGATATCCAGACCATCCCGTCCGGTCTGAGGACGAGAAAAAGCGCGGGCGCGATGGCCTCCAGTGCCGCCCGTTCTGTCGTAAACAGATGCACATAGTCGAATGCACGGTGAGGCATCTCGGGAAGCGTGTGGACGACCGAAGCAAAACCGTCGAAACCATTGATGTCGCCGATCGTTTCGGGAATACCGAGAAGTGCGGCTGCCTGCCCCTCTGCAAGACCGAGTTTCCTGGCGAGCGGCGTGCCGGAATAGCCTACCGTCCCAGGCGCCACCGCACCGCCGGCCGGCTTCCGTTCTTCGCCTCGCATGTCTTCACCTCCGTCAACCGGCACGAAGTCTTCACCCTTGCCGAAAGGAAACGCAACTGCTAACCGCTTGGGCACATCTCCCTTCCCCTCGAGGACGACATGACGCGCGTTCAGGCGAACCTCCTCCTATTGCTTGCAGCCGCCATCTGGGGCGGCGGCTTCGTCGCGCAGTCGACGGCGATGAAGGCGATCGGCCCCTTCTGGTTCATCGGCCTGCGGTTTGCCGTCGCCACGCTGGCCGTACTGCCCTTCGTCCTTTTTGAAGCGCGCAAGGCAAAGGAAAAGACCAGCGCACGCCATGCCAAGCTCTATATCCTGATCGGCCTTGCCCTTTTCGGCGGCGCAGCCACGCAACAGGTCGGCCTGCAGACGACGACGGTGACGAATTCCAGCTTCATCACCGGCCTCTATGTCGTCTTCGTACCTGTTATCGCCGTCTTCTTCCTTCGCCGTGCCCCGCATTGGATCATCTGGCCGGGGGCGCTGATGGCGGTCACCGGCATCTATCTCCTGTCCGGCGGCCATCTCTCGGCGCTGACACCTGGCGATCTGCTGACCGTCGTCTGTGCCGTCTTCTGGGCGATTCAGATCACCCTTGCCGGCACGACCGTTTCCGAGACCGGAAGGCCGCTCGCACTCTCCGCCACGCAATTTGCCGTCACCGCAGTCTGTGCGCTGGCCGTTGCGGCAGCCGTCGAACCGGTCAGCCTTTCGGCAATACAGGCCGCGGCGCCGGAGATCCTTTATGTCGGCATCTTCTCCTCGGGCGTGGCTTTCGTGCTGCAGGTGATCGGCCAGCGCTACACGACGCCCTCGCAGGCCGCGATCTTTCTTTCTTCCGAAGCGCTCTTCGGCGCCTCGCTTGCAGCCCTGCTGCTCGGCGAAACGATGCCGGTAACAGGTTATGCAGGTTGCGCACTAATGTTTATCTCTATGCTTGTGGTCGAGCTCGTGCCCGGATTGACCCGCCGACGCCTGCCAGCCACGTGAACACGCGTCCAAATATGGGTGAGTCACACATCGGAAAAAAAATTATCGGATGCGGGAGACGCGTTCACGTTGCATTTTTGGGAAAATCTGCTCGGAATTTATATTGCAGACAATATAAAACGTTAATCATTCCCTATCGGCGAAGGAAATTTTGCGTTTTTGCGCAAATTGGATATCGGCAGGGATGTGCCAGGAACGACACGTTAAAAAACTTTTGCTTGCCAAAGTCCTTTAAACGCAGCACTCTCAGCGTGTTCGGGCATTTTGCGAGCATGGGAAGTCCTTAAGTATTTGCGCGCCGGGAACGCTAATATCCCGGTCAGCCGGTTCCGAAAATGGCGGGCGAAAGTCCTGCCTGGAACAGGTCGAGGTAGAGGGGACCTTTTTCTCAAATTTCAAGAATTGCCTGCCAACACCTCCCGCAAGGAGGGCAATGCTATGATGCTGCCCGTGTGGATGGCGGGCAGAGAGAAAAGGACCTGAGGCATGGCAGAGACTGGCACTGTAAAATTCTTCAATACCGACAAAGGCTTCGGCTTCATCAAGCCGGACCGGGGCGGCGCCGATATCTTCGTTCACATTTCTGCCGTTCAGGCCTCCGGCCTGGCCGGTCTGACGGAAAACCAGAAGGTAAGCTTCGACACGGAGCCGGATCGCCGCGGCAAGGGCCCGAAGGCCGTCAATCTGCAGATTGCGGGCTGAACCCTTAACAAGGCTGGCGAATTCGAGTTGAAGCCCGGCAGCAATGCCGGGTTTTGTCGTTCAGCCTTGGTTCAGCTACAAATCTCTACGACTGTGACCATCGAGAAAGGAACCGGCGTTCGGTTCCCGGGATTAGGATTATGATGATGAACAGGCTCGCCAAGACCCTTCTGCTGACGGCAACCGCTGCCGCACTCACGCTTTCCACCATCGGTGAAGCGTCGGCCCGCGACCGCCACTGGCGCCATGGCAATCACGGCAACAACGATGCGTGGGTCGGCGGCGCCGTCGGCCTTGCCACCGGGCTGATCGTCGGTTCGGCCATCGCCAATGCCAATAACGGTCCGGTTTACGAAGAGCGCCGTTACATCGACCCAGCCTACGAGCCGGATTACTACGAGCCCGCTCCGGTCTATCGCGCGCCGCGCCGCGTCTATGTCGATCAGCCGGAATATTACGCGCCGGTCCGCACGGCGGTAGAGCCCTGGTCGCCGCAATGGCAGCGTTACTGCTCCTACCGCTACCGCTCCTTCGATCCGCGCAGCGGCACCTATATCGGCAATGACGGCCGCAGCCACTTCTGCACCGCCGGCTGATCTCCCGATATCCTCAATGCCAAGCGCCGCTTCTCAGCGGCGCGTTCTTTTTGTCTACCCGTCGGCTGATGTTTTCCAGCCCATGACACCGAAAATCGAATCGACTTCGGAAAGCAATATGCGCAATTCGAAGGAATAGAGCGTGTCCGCGTCGCAATGCTCAATGCTCAAACGATCGATACCAGCAAGGCATCGGGCCTGATTTGGTGGTGTTTATGGAGCGGTTCAAAGAAACACTTTCGCGATGGAAGCACCGCAACCATCGCGAAACGAGGCAAACGTCAGAACTCTTGCCAGTCGTTCAATGCCACGCTTGACGCTTGGCTCCCACCTCCGAATGCCTTCGCGACCCTGCTTCCCAACACTCTGGCGGGAGAATCAACCTGCGGGCTCCGCGCCTCCGCAACATAGACGCGCGGACCCGTTGACCCCTGCCGAATAACCGCAGCGACCTTGAAGGGCGCGACCAGTTGCTTCAGCTTCGCTGATTCCTGGGCAAGAGTAGCGGCAGCTGCTGTGGACTCTTCCACCATGGCGGCGTTCTGCTGCGTCACCTGATCCATCGTATTAACCGCGGTGTTGACCTCAGACAGCCCGACGGATTGCTCCTTTGCCGCGACAGTGATTGCGTCCATATGAGTATTGATCTGGCCGATGAGCCCGCCGATCGAGTCAAGCGACTGACGCGTATCGCGGACGAGTTTAACGCCGCTTTGAACTTCCGTGGACGAATTCTGAATCAGGCCTTTGATCTCCTTGGCGGCTCGTGCAGCGCGCTGGGCGAGTTCTCGCACCTCTTGTGCAACCACCGCAAACCCCTTCCCCGCATCGCCCGCGCGCGCGGCTTCCACGCCGGCGTTGAGCGCCAGTAGGTTCGTTTGGAACGCGATTTCGTCGATCACCCCAATTATGTTGGAGATCTGTTGCGAGCTTTCCTCGATCCGACGCATGGCATCCTCAGCGTCGGAGACGACCTCGGCAGATTTCGCAGCGCTGTGATTGGCTTGCGTTGCGACCCGACGTGCTTCCTCCGTGAGCTTGGCAGATGAGCCGACGTTGACCGTGATCTCATCCAGGGCTGCTGCGGTCTCTTCCAAGGAGGCGGCCTGTTGTTCGGTTCTTTTTGCGAGATCATGAGCGCCTGACGCAATTTCCGACGTCCCGCTATCCATCGTTGAAATGCTGTCTACGATTGCTGAAAGAGCGGTCCCGAGCTGCTGCACCGATTGATTGAAATCGTGACGCAACGGCTCGAAATCAGGAGCGAATGCTTCCTCCAACTGGAAGGCGAGATCCCCCGCGGCCAACCGCTTTAAGCCCCCGCCAATGCCCGAAGTTGCCGCCCTGAGACGTTCATTGGCTGCCGCTTCGGCCGACTGCTGAACAGCGATGCGATTTGCTTCCTGGAGATTGCGGCCAGTCTCAGCTTCTTCTTCCAAGCGAGCATTGGTGATCGCGGCCTGGCGGAATACTTCGACCGCCGCGGCCATGGCGCCAATCTCGTCGGCGCGCCCCGCGAAGGGAATCTTCACGCTGGTGTCGCCGGATGCGAGCTTGCGCATCGCCGCCGTTATCTTCGTGGCCGGGTCGGCGATGGCGTACACGGCAAAAGCCGCGGCGGCTGCGACCAAGATCAGGCTGACCAAAAGAATGATGAAAGTGAAATTCAGGGTCGAGCCATAAACCTGAAGGCTGGTCTGGTGAGCCTGCTGACCTCTTTCCATGGCGGATTTCACCAGATCATTGGCTAACGCAGTCATTTTATCAGCGATATTCTTAACATCGGTCGCAAAGACGCCTGTGGCGGCTTGTCCGTTGCCTTCATAAGAATAATCCATCATTTCCCGCAGAGGTTTGTCATAGTCCTTCGCGACTGCTTGCATTTTTTCAAAGATTTCTCTCTCGTGCGGCGTCGTAATCAGGGGCTCGTATGCCTTGATCTCTTCGTTCAGTTTCGTCTTCTGGGAGGAGACAAGCATTTCAGCAAATTTCTTCTGGTCTTGCGTTGCCTGCAACAGATGGTTGGCCGCCAAGATGCCTAGCTCGAATCTCGCCTGAGCAATTTGATGAGCCTGATGCACACTTGGAAGGTAGCTCTCGCTAAACTCCTCGGTCTGCTCGTTGAGTATCCGCATGCCGCTGATGGCGGCGTATCCGAATGCCGCGACGAGACATCCTAATAAGAAGAAGATGCCAACCATGGCCACTTTGATACTCGGTCTTTGCACGATCTAGCCTCTCTATGCTTTTGCAGTTCGCTTCCGCTGCGGGTTCTCTCAAGGTGGTGGCACCGCCGCTGGTGATCTCGAACGAAAGCCGATTAACTCGCTCCTCACGGTTAACGACTGCGCGCAGAATCTATGATTGAAACGAAAGATGCGCTTAGCGGACAGAGCCTGCGTCTGTCGAATAGACATGCGTTGCGCTCGTTTCGTCATACGCGAGTGAACAGCTGGACCAGCGCGACAACTAATCCCTCAAATAACTCTTTGCGTAGAACTTGAAGCGCAGAAACTTGTGCAGTCGGCGCTTCGAGCGCTCGTCACTGACCGGGAAGAGATCACAATCTTAAACGGGACAAAGGCAGCTCACTCGAGAGATAATGCAGGCCGGTTGGGTGATGCTTGATCAGGCCGACATGGCGGGCCGGTTCACCTTGAAAGCGATCTCGTAAAACCAGACGTGAGGGGATCGCCCACGCTCCCGAAATGTCCTTAGAGCGCCGTGCGTCCTTTCTGACAAACAAAGGACGTTCCAACTCTTTCAATCCTCGCATCGCGTTTTCCGAAAATCGATGCCGATTTTCGGATCGATGCGCTAGCCTCTCTTGGAAAAGGTTTGAGAAGGCAATTCGCCAAATCGGGAATGATAGTCTGCTGCGAAACGACCCAATTGGAAAAATTGCCACGTTTGGGCAACCTGAGCAATCGTTCTCACATTGTCACCCGTCAGGAGTTCTTTGTGAACGGCTTCCAGTCGGAGATCCTTAAGATAACGCATTGGACTCGTGAACTTAAATTGTTGGAAACCTAGTTGTAATGCACGCGTGCTGCCCCCTGATGCCTGCACGATTTGCTCCAAAGTAAGGACCTCGTGCAGGTGAGCGCGCATAAACTCGATTGCCCTTTTTACTTGGCGAGGTGACGCGGTCGCCCCCCCGGCATGCAATCGATCGGAGAAGGAGTGTTGTAGCGAGCCGAGCGCGAGGTTGAAGAATGCGTCCGAAAGGTTGGCGAACACGCTTGGTGGCAGCGACGCAATATTTGACCCACCCTCGAAGATGAAATTGGCCAATTGGCCGAGCAGACACCCGGCACCATTGCTTAGGTCGATCTCGGGATGAAACGCGAAATTGTCTCCCACTGATGTCTCCAGGATGACAGAAAGCCGACGTTGCATTTCGGTTCGATCGACAGCTACGGTCAGGTGCCTGCGCCGCTCGGCGATGTCAAAGCCTCTATTATGCACCGCGTCAATTATAACTCCTTTTCCCGGAGCTGATGCGAAGTCCTCGGAAAGACCCCGTATATTTGCAGTGCCTTCGTCCGGGAGAACGACAAGCAGTTTATCCCCCTCCGCATGTCTGGTGTTGCGCATGCGCCCTTCATAGGCGGCTTTTATCAGAGTCATCGGTCCAAGGCTGACCATGTCACAACGAAAAGACAGCTTTCCTTGATCCAAGGGCTCGACCGTCACCGACGATGCCGAAGTCGAAAGGAAGTGCGCTAGTCTATCCGGGTCGTTGCCGCTTTCGGCGGCCCGGATAATCGTCGGACTATTTTTCTTCAATGGGATCTGCCTTCCGTGTCAATTTTGTAACATGACGGCCTGCGGACCGCCGCTTTCTTTCTGTCGAACCGTCAATTGGCCTCTCCCGACCCTCCGCTTTCTCGACATTGCGCACCGCACCACGCGTCCCCGCGGCCGAGGAAAAATATTTCTACAAATTCCATAGAAATAGAAGTTATAAGTTTCTCGCCCGTCACCAGTGCCCGTAGAACGTATCGATGGCAATCGTAGGGAGAGGAATAAGTTATGGGCGTGTTTCGTTCGGCGATAATCGGTGCCGCGGTTGCCTTGGGACTGGGGCTGTCATCGGCTGAGGCTGCCGATCTTTCGGAAATCAGGATCGACTGGGCGACGTATAATCCCGTCAGCGTTCTTCTGAAAAAGGAAGGCCTGCTCGAAAAGGAATTCGCCAAGGACAATATCAGCATTCGCTGGGTGCAGTCCGCCGGCTCGAACAAGGCGCTGGAATTCCTGAACGCCGGATCGATCGATTTCGGCTCGACGGCGGGTGCGGCGGCACTGATCGCGCGGGTCAACGGCAATCCGATCAAATCCATCTATGTGTATTCGCGCCCCGAATGGACGGCTCTGGTCACCCGCGCCGACAGTCCGATTTCCACCGTTCAGGATCTGAAGGGCAAGACGATCGCGGTGACCCGCGGCACCGATCCGCATGTCTTTCTCGTCCGTGCCCTGGCCGATGCCGGCCTGAAACAATCGGACGTGAAGCTGGTCCTGCTGCAGCATGCCGATGGCAAGCTGGCGCTTCTGCGCGGCGATGTCGATGCGTGGGCCGGGCTCGATCCGCTGATGGCGGCCGCCGAAGTGGACGACAAGGCAAAGCTCTTCTATCGCAAGCCGGAAAACAACAGCTGGGGCGTGCTCAATACGACCGAGACCTTTGCCGCGGACCATCCCGATATCATCAAGCGCGTCATCGCCGTCTATGAGCAGGCACGGGCGGAGGCGCTCGCCGATCCTGCGGCACTCAAGGCGGCACTGGTGGAAGCGGCAAAGCTGCCGGACGACGTGATCGCCAAGCAGCTGGAGCGGACGGACATATCGCAATCGACGATCGGCGATCTGCAGCGCGATACGATCTCGAAAGCGGGCATCGCCCTGCAAAGCGCCGGTGTCCTGCCAGCAGACGTCGACATTCCCAAAGTCACGAACGAGCTGATCGACGATCGTTTTGCGGTCGGGAAAACCCAATAACAGAGCATAGATCATCGCGATGACGGACTTGACCGAAACCGGTATCAAGACGGAAACGAGGACGCTGCGCTTGGTCGCGGCGTCTATCTTTTATGGAGTGAGCAACAAGGTGGCAGTGGCTGTTCTGCTACCGGCGCTCGGGCTCTTGTTCTGGGAGATTGCCATTGCGGCCGGCTGGTTCTCAGGCCGTCTCATGCCACCGCCATCCAGGGTCGCCGCGACGCTATGGGTGCTCTTGAAGTCTGGTGAACTGCTCAATCATATCGGCATCACCACGGTACGGGTGTTTTTCGGATTTGCGATCGGCGCCGTCACGGCCACGATCGCCGGCGCTATAACTGGATATTTTGGGCTCGCCCGTCGACTGATCGATCCATCGCTTCAGGCGCTCCGCTCCATTCCGTCAATCGCCTGGGTACCGCTCTTCATTCTCTGGTTCGGGATCTTCGAGACATCGAAAGTGGCCTTGATCGCCGTGGGAGTCTTTTTTCCGGTCTATCTCGGCATCTCGGGCGCAATCCTCTCGGTTGATCGCAAGATTGTCGAGGTCGGGCGCATCTTCAGGCTTTCCGGCTTCACGCTGGTGCGGCGGGTCATGCTGCCTGCGGTCTTCCCGGCCTATGTGACTGCCTTGCGATCCGGCCTCGGTCTCGGTTGGATGTTCGTCGTCGCAGCGGAATTCATGGGCGCTTCGGAGGGCCTCGGCTATCTTCTCGTCGATGGCCAGCAAATGGGCAAGCCGGACCAGATCATGGCTGCCATCATCGCCTTCGCGGTCGTCGGCAAGTTGACGGACAGTCTGCTGCTTGCGGCGACGACACCTTTCCTGACCTGGCAGGACAGTTACAGGCGTGAGGGATGAGTTGATGCTGACGCTGCGAAATTTGGAAAAAACCTATGCAAATGGGGTTCGTGCTCTGGAGGGTTTCTCGCTCAGGCTGGCTCCGGGAGAAATCGTCGCCGTCATCGGCGGATCCGGCTGCGGCAAGAGCACGTTGCTGCGCTTGATCAGCGGCCTCGACATTCCCACGCAAGGAACAGTCGAGCTGAACGGCGAAAAGGTTACCAAGCCGCATCCGCTGATCAATCTAATCTTTCAGGAGCCGCGCCTATTTCCATGGCTAAGTGTCGCAAACAATGTTGGCTTCGGCCTCGCCGAACTCGAAGGCGATAATCGCAGGCAGCAGATAGAGGCTGCATTGGAAAAGGTGGGCCTCGGGAAATTGGGCGGACGGTGGCCGAAGGAGTTGTCAGGTGGCCAAGCCCAGAGAGTAGCAATCGCCCGCGCGCTGATTACCCGACCGGAAGTGCTGCTGCTGGATGAGCCCTTTTCGGCCCTCGATGCCTTCACGCGCGCCGATCTGCAGGATCACCTGCTCGACATATGGGCCGAAACGCGCCCAACGCTCGTGCTGGTGACGCATGATATTGACGAGGCGCTTGTCCTCGCCGACCGAATTATCGTGATGCGACCATGGCCCGGTCGCATTCTCGAGGAGATCGGCATTGACCTGCCGAGAAAGCGTGATCGGGCATCGGCATCGTTCGAGGCCGCGAAAAGACAGTTTCTCATGTCGCTCAATGTATCGCTGCGGTCCACCTGATATGCCGCCGATTTGGCGCAGCCCCTGCCTAAGCCGGGATGCGGATCGTTGCCCTCAGCCCACCGAGCGGGCTGTCACTGAGCGTGACGTTGCCGCCGTGGCTGCGGGCAATGTCGCGGGCGATCGCAAGGCCGAGCCCGGTCCCTGATGCATCGAGGTTGCGCGCCGTATCCAGCCGGAAGAACGGCTTGAACACGTCCTCACGGTTCTTTTCGGGAATGCCGGGCCCGTCATCGTCGAAGATGACGGTCAGCCATTTGGCATTGTGCTTGGCCTCAATGTCGAGACTATCGGCATACCGGCGCGCGTTCGAGGCAAGGTTAGTGACGAGACGCATGAAGGCGTTCGGTCTGACGGAAATATCGTCATCGCCTTCGATCGAATAGCTGAATTTTTTACCGTACAGGGCGAAATCGGATTCCAGCTTTGCGAAGATCTCGCTGAGTTTCAGCTCGCCGACACCCTCTTCGACCTCGCCGCGTGCAAAGGCCATGTAGGCCTCCAGCATGGTCTGCATGTCGTTGACGTCATCGTTGAGGCCATGCAGGTCGGGATTGTCGCCGGCCAGTGCCAGCTGCAGCTTGAAGCGGGTGAGGATGGTGCGCAAATCATGGCTGACGCCGGAGAGCATCGCGGTACGCTGCTCGATCTGCCGTTCGATTCGCTCGCGCATTAGGATGAAGGCAAGACCGGCGCGCCTGACCTCGTCAGCCCCGCGCGGATAGAAATTATCGGGCTTCTGCCCCTTGCCGAAGCTTTCGGCGGCGCGCGCCAAGGTGAGGATCGGCCGGATCTGCCCGCGCAGGAAGAGGATAGAGATGCCGATCAGCACCAGCGAGGTGCCGACCATCCAGACGATAAAGATATGCGTGTTCGAGGCATAGGTCTGGCTGCGCTTGGTCAGCACCCGCAGGATCTTGTTGTCGAGTTTAATGCGGATCTCGACGAGGTTCGAGTTGCCGACCGTGTCGATCCAGAAAGGCCGATGGATCTCGTCGGTGATCTCGTCACTGAGGATGCCATCGAGGATCGAGAAGAACGGTTTGACGCGCGGCGGCGGCAGGTCGCCATCCGGCTCGATCGAGATCTGCAGGCTGAGCTGGTCGCGAGCGATGCGGATGATTTCGCTATAGTCCGAATTCTGCGGATAGGTCTCGATGATCTCGATGATCGCGGCGATGTCACGGGTGACCGCAAGCGACAGCCGCTCCGTTACCATTTGCCAGTGGCGCTCCATGAAGACGGCGGCGACGACGGATTGCAAGAGCACCATCGGAATGATGATGATCAGCAGCGAGCGTGCGTAAAGTCCGGTCGGCAGCCGCCGGCGCAGCCAGCGGACGATCGAACGCCAGCCCGGCGCAGAAGTGCGGTCTTCCCGCCGCAAACTGTCGATCGTCACCATCAGCGCCGGTCCCGAACCTTGAGTTTAGTCGATGCTCAGCCTGTATCCGATACCGCGCACGGTCTGCAGCCAGACCGGATTGGCGGGATCATCCTCGATCTTACGCCGTAGCCGATTGATCTGCACGTCGATCGTCCGCTCGCCGACTTCGGTATCGTTGCCGATCAGTTCATGGCGCGGGATCGTGTCGCCGGCACGGCGCGCAAAGAGCAGCATGATCTCCTGCTCGCGGTCGGTGAGCCGGATCACCTCACTGGCTTTCTTCAGTTCCTTGCGGGTCAGCGAGAAGGTGTAGGGGCCGAACATCACCTGTTCGATCTTCGGTCCCTCGCCGCCGGCGTTGCGACGCAGGATGTTGTTGATGCGCAGCACCAGTTCGCGCGGGTCGAAGGGCTTGGAAAGATAGTCGTCGGCGCCTGCCTCGAGGCCCTCGATGCGGTTGCCCGATTCTGCCAACGCCGTCAGCATGATGATCGGCACGTTCTTGATGGCGCGAAGTCCGCGGGTGACGTCGATGCCGGATTCGCCAGGCATCATCACGTCCATGATGATGAGGTCGAAATCGAGACCCGCAAGCTTGCGCTGCGCCTCGGCGCCGTCGGCGGCGACGGTAACGCGGAAGCCGTTCTCGGCGAGATAACGATTGAGCAGCGCGCGGATGCGGGAGTCGTCATCGACCACCAGCAAGTGCGCCGCATCGTCGGAAATACCTGTCTTGACCGCCATTCAATCCGCCCTCTGTCTGTCCCGCATTCCGCTGAGGAAAGCTTTTACGCCCTCCCGCACCTCCGCAGAAGCCCCTTCGAATGCCCGCTCAATGCGGCGCGATTGCGGCTCAGCAAGGGCAAGCGCCAGCTCTCGTCCCGATTTCGTTGGATAAAGCTTGCGTTGCCGCCGGTCCTCGGGACCTGCCACCTGGCGAATATAGCCTGAATCGATCAGCTGTTTCAGCACCCTTGCAAGGCTCTGCTTGGTGATCTTCAGCGTATCGAGAAGATCGGCCACCGTCATGCCGGGATTGCGGTTGACAAAATGCACGACGCGGTGATGCGCCCGGCCGAAGCCGCTCTTTTCGAGGATGGCGTCAGGATCGGAAACGAAGTCGCGATAGGCGAAGAAGAACAGCTCGATGATCTCGAAATCGATGATATCAGTATCTTCCATCGGCGTGGCCAGCGGCTCTGGCTTGCCTGCTTTCGGGCCGGTCTGTCGTGACACTCGGCATTTCCTTTCTTTGTCCGCGCGCGGCGGGAAACTTTCGCGAAAATATGCCAGCTTTATTGATATAAATTTGCGTCGCTATCAGCTTCCGCGAACTCTGCGGGAGCCCCGCACGGTCTCTCATTTCCCTGGCACTTCCCGGGAAACCAAGACCCGTCCGGCACTCCGACGCAATACGCGTTTTCCCTTGCGTCTGTGGATAAAACGTAATGGGGACAACAATCAACAGGCATGGCGCTTGAAGCGCCGGAGGATTTTGGGAATGGCTTCGATCCCTTTGGATCAGTTGGACGGGGGCGCAGGCCAACCGCATCAATGTCGCCATCGCCATCTGGCAAAAGGGCAGCTATTTCAACCCGACCGAAAAGCTGAAGGGCATCCGCCTCGATATCGCCGAATGCCGCCGTCCCGATCCGAAGACGGCGCCCTGCGCCTCCAAGGCTGCCGGTCTCTACATGATCTGCACCATTTCCAAGCACGCCGCCGAAGCCGAGAGCTAAGCCGATGCGATGATGTTCGATGAACGACTACATGAAGGAAGTCTATCCGGCGGCAATCGCCGCCGAATAAAGTCCTCACGCAATCGGTCTGGCCACTGCATAATTCCTTAAATCGGAATCTATTTAAGGCTAAAATTATGCAGTAGTTCAAAGTGCTACAGCGTCCTTTGCGCGTCTCAAAAGACGCGCGACGCTGTAGATACAGACCCGTGGGGCCGTTTATCTATGCGCCCGTGCCATGACCAGTCCGGCGAGCGTCGAGAGGATGCCGCCGCCGATCAGGCCGCCGATGCCGTCGGCGATCAGGCCGGTCATAGCCGCTTCTCCACCGACCATGCTGAGCAGCATACCGCCGGCGACGCCGCCGATCGCACCGGCGATCGTCCGAGCGACGACATTGATCGCCTGCTGCTTCAAAGCGGCGCTCGCGGCGTTGCCGCCGATTGCACCGGCAATCAATTGTGTGATGAGCGGAAGTAGCGCTTCCATGATTTCCTCCTCTGGCGATCTCCCCGATCGCCGATCCATGCCGACCTTCGGCATATTAGTATTTTATCATATTTTGGAGGAAAGCGTTAAGAAAAATCAACCGATGCGGGATTAAGGCAGCGAGAAGCGCCCCGGAACGAGGCGGCCCAACGTCCGCCTCGACCTCAGTTTCTATCGATCACGTCATTGATAGACGTAGACGATCCGGCGTGTACCGGGATCGACCAGTACCGGCCGATCGTTGATCCTCGTATAACGGTATTCGTAGTCGGGAATCGTCTGGAAGGTGACGTCAGCAGGCACCTCTGCGCCGACGACGACATCGCCGCCAAGCTGCACCGTCTCACCCGGATTGGTGTCGATATAGGTGCGCACCGTCTCCGGCGGGGTGATAGTCTCGACCGACCCGACGGGGCCGAGCAACTCGTCCCCCGGCGCCGGCTGCGGATCGACCGGAACGACACTCGCGGTCGACTCGTAAGTCACGCTGGGAACGCCGATCTCGGCGCGGTGCTGCTCGACGATAACAGAGCTGCCGCCGTGATCGACCTGCAGATAATCGGCATAGACCCAGCCGCGCATGCCGTTGACGTCGACACGGCACCAGCGGCTGCCTTCGATGCAACCGTCGAGCACTGCGGTGGAACCGCGGGTGGCAAGACCGACCGAGGGATATTGTGGGCCGGGGCCAGCACGGACGTTGAGATCGTTGACCGTCGTCGCCATCATCTCCGCCTGCGCAAGACCGCCGCTCGCCAGGAGCACGGCTCCAGCCAACAGTATGTTTCTCTTCAAGGTCATGTGAGCGTCTCCTTGGTTTCGATGGGCTGACAACGCGCGGGCTTCCACGATGTTCCCATGCGCGCCGCCCAGCGAAACACTACTTGCGGGGGACTTCATGCAAACGTTTGGAAGAATTGAGAAAAGCTCGATTTTCTCGCCCTGCGACGATGGCGAAGAGGGCATAAATTCTTGTTGCAGTCCGTCTTTTTACCGTGAGGCACACCGCCAATGTCACAAGATTCCGGCTGTCCTTGCCGCGGTTTCGGACTATACCCGAAGCAGCAGAGACACCAAGCGAGGCACTTATGGGCATGCTCCAGGCCGGCATCATTCCGGTGACACCCTTCCAGCAAAACTGCACGATCTTCTTCGATCCCGACACCAAGGAAGGCGTCGTCGTCGATCCCGGCGGCGACGTGCCACTCATCCTGCAGGCGATTGCCCAGAACGGCCTGACCATCAAGGAAATCTGGCTGACACACGGCCATCTCGACCATGCCGGCGGCGCCAGTGAATTGAAGGAAGCTCTCGGCATCGACGTGATCGGCCCACATCAGGACGACCTGCCGCTGCTGCAGCGGATCGAAACCCAGGCTGAAAAATACGGCATGTCAGGATTGCGTAACGTCGTGCCCGACCGCTGGCTGAAAGACGGCGACAAGATTTCTTTCGGCGCCCATGAATTCGAGGTCCATCACACGCCCGGCCATGCCCCCGGCCACGTCATCTATTTCAACCGCGCGCAGAATTTCGCTCATCTCGGCGATGTGCTTTTCAACGGCTCGATCGGCCGCACCGACCTGCCCGGCGGCGATCATCAGCAGCTTCTCGATTCGATCCGCGACAAGGTATTGCCGCTCGGCGACGACGTCGGCTTCATCTGCGGCCACGGCCCCGGCAGCCGCATCGGCGACGAGCGGCGAAGCAATCCATTCCTGCAGGAGATCAAACCTCGGAGTATCTGATGCGAGCTCACGCTCACATCATCTTTCGGCCGTTCGGCACCGGCTGTTCGACCGCAGCAAGCACGATCGCGCCGTTCTCGTCCTCGAAACCCAACGTCAGCACTTCCGAGCGGAATGGCCCGATCTGGCGCGGCGGGAAGTTGACGACGCCGAGCACCTGCCGGCCGATCAGGCTTTCCGGCGTATAATGCACGGTGATCTGCGCTGAGGATTTTTTCGTGCCGATCTCAGGACCGAAATCGATCAGGAGTTTAAACGCCGGCTTGCGTGCCTCCGGAAAGGGACCGGCCTCGATGATCGTGCCGACACGAATATCGACACGCTCGAAATCGAGGTAGGTGATCTCTTCTGCCATATGGTCTCCGTCAGCCGGCCAGTTCCTCGGCCCGCTTGCGCGCCGCCGCAAGGGCTGCGTCGAACAAGGGCTGCATGCCGTCTTCGGCCATCAGCACGGCGAGCGCCGCCGCCGTCGTGCCGCCGGGAGAGGTCACATTCTCCCGCAGCCGCGAAGCGTCGTCGGGGGACTGGTGCATGAGTTCACCAGCCCCCGCGACTGTTTCCCGCGCAAGACGCATGGCGAGGTCCGCCTGCAGGCCGAGTTTACGGCCTGCCTCCGCCATACATTCGACGAGATAGAATACATAAGCCGGACCGCTGCCCGAAAGCGCCGTCACGGCATCGATATCGGCTTCCGCCGGCACCCATTCGACCGGGCCGGAGACGCGCAGTAGGGAATGGACGCGTTCGCGTTGCGCATCGCTGACCCCCGAATTGGCAAAAGCGCCGGTCACACCGCGCCCGACCATGGCCGGCGTGTTCGGCATGGCACGCACCATGGCGGCCTTGCCGAAATGTCTCTCGAGGAAACCGAGCGTCTTGCCGGCCGCGACCGAGACGACGACCGTCTCCGGCCCGACGGCACTCTTCACCGCCGGCAGCACCGCCTCCATCACCTGCGGCTTGACCGCGAGGAAAAGCACGCTTGCCTTCAAATCCGTGGGAAGCGCGGTCAGATGGGTCGCGCCAGCCTCGCTGATCGTCGAAAGCATCGCAGGCGACGGACCGGGATCGACAACGATGACGGCCGAGCCCGGAACGCCGCTTTTCAGCCAGCCGGAGAGCATCGCCCCGCCCATGTTTCCGGCACCGATCAGAACGACGGGATGTATCGAGGAGAAAGCGGCCGTCGGCATCTTATGCCTCGCCAACCGTTTCAAACAGCACGGCTTCCATCGCCTTCGTCGCTTCCATGCCGGACCAGACGACGAACTGGAATGCCTGAAAATAGGCTTCGCAGGTGTCGAGCGCGCTGGAAAGCAGCACCTCCACCTGGCGATTGGTAGGCTCCGCGCCGCCGGCAAGCAGCAGCGATTGACGGAAAATGACGACATCTTCCTGGCGCCAGAGGTCGAAATGACCCATCAGCACCTGCCCGTTGATCGCCGAGAGCAGCTTGACCACCTCGTTGACCCTGATGTCGGGAACTTTGATATCGAAGGCGCAGCCAAGATGCAGCGCCTCGAATTCCTCCATCCAGGAGAAGGAGACGTGGTAGTCCGTCCAGCGGCCCTCGACCGTCATTGCGATCTCGTCCTCGCCGGACCGTTCGAACGACCAGTCGTTGTTGGAGGCAACATACTCGATCATATCGACCGGGTTCGACTGACGCTCGACTTCCAATTCCATCAGGTTCATGCAGCACCTTCTTGACCGGAACGAATGCGACCTAACTTGGTGTACGAACACAAGCAAGACACACGCAAAATACCGGAACCACCACTCGGATGATCGTTGAACCGCTGCCAGACTTAACGCAGATAACCTGCCCGGAGCTTACCACGTCGCTTCGAATCATCATTTAAAATCAGTGTATAGCGCCCCTGGTCCCCTGCCAGCCCCCTGAACGGAAAATAGGACCGGCCACTGTGGAAAGGCTCTTCGAAATTCAATTCAGAAGGGAGAATAAGCGACTCTGCGAATTGGCTTTTTTGGCAGTGTCCACAGGTGGAAAACTCACCTGGTTTTTTTACGGAAGATGCGGCGTGTGGCATGAAGGCCACGCCGCATCTGTGTCGTATCGGGACTTAAGTGCCCTCGCCGGCAAGCTTTGCCTCGAGTGCTGCGATGCGGGCGGCAAGTGCCTCGTTCTCGTCGCGTGCCTTGATCGCCATCTCGCGCACGGCCTCGAACTCCTCTCGCTTGACGATGTCCATGCTGTTCAGCCAACGCTCGGCCTGGGCGTTGAAGGCGGTCTCGATCTCCTTGCGGACGCCCTGGGCGGCACCGGCCGCATCGGTCATCAGCTTGGCGAATTCGTCCATGATGCGGTTCGTTCCGGTCGTCATGGCGTTTTTCTCCCTTCGCATGAGGTGAATTCAGCCCTTCGGGGCCTCGAGGATTGAGGTAGGGCTTCGCCATCGACGATGCAAGCGCTTTGCACGGGATAAGCTTGCCGGAACAGGCCGGGAATGGGCCATCACGAACAATGGACTTGACCGTCCGGGATCGCAACGGCATGTTCCGCGCAACTCAACAGGTGGAAAACCTTGCCGACAGCAGCCGATCTCCTTGCCATCATGCCTTTCCCGGATATCGATCCGATCGCCTTTTCGATCGGTCCGCTGGCGATTCATTGGTATGGTCTCGCCTATGTTGCCGGCATCCTGCTCGGCTGGGCCTATGCGCGCCGCCTCGCCGCCAATGAAAGTCTCTGGCCCGGCAACGTCTCGCCGATAACAAAGGTGCAGCTCGACGATTTCATCGTCTGGGCAGCGCTTGGTGTCGTCCTCGGCGGTCGTCTCGGCTATATTTTCTTTTATGATCTCCCCGCTGTCCTGCGCAGTCCCGTCCGTGCGCTCGAGATCTGGAACGGTGGCATGTCCTTCCATGGCGGCCTGACCGGCACGACGATCGCCATGATCCTCTTTGCCCGCCGCAACGCCATCCCGATCTGGAGCCTGTTCGACATCGTCGCCGCGGTCGTTCCCTTCGGCCTCTTCTTCGGCCGCATCGCCAATTTCATCAATGGCGAGCTCTGGGGCCGTTTGACCGACGTGCCCTGGGCCGTGGTCTTCCCGACCGGCGGCCCCTTCGCCCGCCACCCAAGCCAGCTCTACGAAGCCGGCCTCGAAGGCATCGTTCTGCTCCTGGGGCTGGCCGCTTTCATCTTTGGCATGCGCGCACTGAAAAGCCCCGGCTTCATTACAGGCGTCTTCGTTTGCGGTTATGCGCTGTCGCGCATCTTCGTCGAATTCTTCCGCGAGCCTGACGCCCAGCTCGGTTACCTCCTCGGCACGAACTGGCTGACCATGGGCATGGTGCTCTCCTCCCCGATGATCCTGCTTGGCCTCTGGGCGATGCTGCGGGCTCGCCGCCAGGCTGCGCTGCAGCTCTGAAACGGCAGGACGCGACATGACCACCGCTCTAGGCGAAAAGATCAAGGCGATTATCCAGGCCAACGGCCCGATCAGCGTCACCGATTATTTCTCGCTCTGCCTCGCGGACCCCGAACACGGCTATTACCGCACCCGCGAGCCCTTCGGCCGTTCCGGTGATTTCGTCACCGCGCCCGAGGTCAGCCAGATCTTCGGCGAGATGATCGGCGTCTTCATCGTCCATGCGTGGCAGCGCCATGGCACACCGACAGACGTCCGCCTCGTCGAGATCGGCCCCGGCCGCGGCACCATGATATCAGACATGCTGCGCGTCATCTCCCGCATCGCTCCACCGCTTTTCGACGTCATGACCGTGCATCTTGTCGAAACCAGCGAGCGGCTGCGCGATGTCCAGAGCCAGACGCTCGAACCCCACGGCGAGAAGATCACCTGGCATAATGGCTTCGACGAAGTACCTCCCGGCTTCACGCTGATTGCCGCCAACGAACTCTTCGACGCCATCCCGATCCGCCAGTTCGTTCGCATGGCGACGGGTTTTCGCGAGCGCATGGTCGGCATCGACGCCGACGGCGAGCTGACCTTCGCCCCCGGCGTCGCCGGCATCGATCCCACGCTTCTTCCCGAACCGGTGCAGAACGTGCCGGTCGGCACACTCTTCGAGATCTCGCCTGCCCGCCAGGCGGTGATGATGGCGATCTGCGAGCGGTTGCGCGCCTTCGGCGGCACGGCGCTTGCGATCGACTACGGCCATCTCGTCACCGGCTTCGGCGATACGCTGCAGGCCGTGCGCATGCATGAATTCGACCCGCCGCTCGCGCATCCAGGCGAAGCCGATCTGACGAGCCATGTCGACTTCCAGCAACTCGCCGAAACAGCGCTTGCGGCTGGCCTCTATCTGAACGGCGCCCTGCACCAAGGTGATTTTCTGACCGGCCTCGGCATCCTCGAGCGCGCAACCGCTCTCGGCCGTGATCGCGAGCCGCACACCCAGCAGGTCATCCAGGCGGCGGTCGAAAGGCTTGCCGGCGCCGGTGAAGGCCGGATGGGCGAACTCTTCAAGGTGATGGCGGTCTCTTATCCCGCCATCGATCTCATGCCCTTTCGTCCGGTGGATTGACAGGGCGCACGCGGCTGGTTCAACATCCGCCCGAAACAAGAACTTGAAGCGCGCCGCATATGCGATGCGCTTGGGATAACAACAAACCCCTCGAAAACCCCGGAATCACAGATGCAGGACGCGGCCTCTCCCGCACCGATCGAAAGCGCGCTGCTGAACGAAGCGGCGGGCGCCACGATCCGGCACGGTTATTTCACTCGGACCGGCGGCGTTTCCGAAGGGCTGTATCGTGGCCTTAACGTCGGCCTCGGCTCCGGCGACGAACGCGACAAGGTCTTGGAAAACCGCCGTCGCGTCGCCGCCTGGTTCGGCTTGCCGGTCGAGCGGCTGGCAACCGTGCATCAGGTCCATTCCCCCGATGTCGTGACTATTGGCGCCGATTACGACGGCGCCCGCCCCGACGCGGATGCGATGGTAACGCGCACCCCTGGCATTGCGCTTGGCGTGCTCGCCGCCGATTGCGGACCCATCCTGTTTGCCGACCCGGACAATCGCGTCATCGGTGCCGCCCACGCCGGCTGGAAGGGCGCGTTGACGGGCGTGCTCGAAAATACCGTCGCTGCCATGGAGGCGCTGGGTGCTGACCGCGCCAGCATCGTCGCCTGCCTTGGCCCCTCGATCAGCCAGACAAGCTATGAGGTCGGTCCCGAATTCGTCGAGCGTTTCGTCGCCGAAAACCCGGACGACGAGCGCTTTTTCGTGCCTTCCACAACGCCTGGCCGCGCCATGTTCGACCTGCCGGCACTGACCGTCGACCGGCTGACGAAAGCCGGCGTGCGTGCCGAAAGCCTCGGCCTCTGCACTTATCCGGACAACGAGCGCTTCTTTTCCTACCGCAGGACGACACATCGCAAGGAGCCGGATTACGGCCGCCAGATTTCCGCGATATCAATCAGGGAGACTTGAGCAGAA
The DNA here is from genome assembly GCF_057653455.1 of Rhizobium sp. CB2179. Lineage (NCBI taxonomy): Bacteria > Pseudomonadati > Pseudomonadota > Alphaproteobacteria > Hyphomicrobiales > Rhizobiaceae > Rhizobium > Rhizobium sp. CB2179. The sequence goes on from NZ_CM172781.1 coordinate 3,169,381, forward strand.
TGGCACTGCATTTCGAAAAGGCCGAATTCGCAAGCCGGCTTGCGCGCCTCACCGAGAAGATGAAGGAAGAAAAGCTCGACGCCTTGCTGCTCTTCGCCCAGGAAAGCATGTACTGGCTGACCGGCTACGACACCTTCGGCTATTGCTTCTTCCAGACGCTGGTCGTCAAGAGCGACGGCACCATGGCGCTGATCACCCGCTCGGCTGATCTTCGCCAGGCCAGGCATACCTCGATCCTCGAGGACATCCATATCTGGGTCGACCGGGTCAATGCCGACCCGACGCTCGACCTGAAGAACCTGCTGGTTGAGCTGGACCTGCTCGGCGCCCGCATCGGCATCGAATATGATACCCACGGCATGACCGGCCGCGTCGCCCGGCTGCTCGACGCGCAATTGACCACCTTCGGCCAGATCGTCGACGCCTCCTACCTCGTCAGCCGGCTGCGCCTGATCAAGAGCCCGACGGAGGTCGCCTATGTCGAGCGCGCCGCCGCTCTCGCCGACGATGCGCTCGATGCCGCGATCCGGTTGACAAAGCCCGGCGCCGACGAGGCGGATATCCTCGCTGCCATGCAGGGTGCGATCTTTTCCGGCGGCGGCGACTATCCCGCCAACGAGTTTATCATCGGCTCCGGCGCCGACGCGCTGCTCTGCCGCTACAAGGCCGGCCGCCGCAAGCTCGACGCCAACGACCAGTTGACGCTCGAATGGGCTGGCGCCTATGCGCATTACCATGCCGCCATGATGCGCACGATCGTCATCGGCGAGCCGACGCATCGCCACCGCGAGCTTTACAACGCCTGCCGCGAAACCATCGAGGCGATCGAAACCGTGCTGAAGCCCGGCCAGACCTTTGGCGATGTCTTCGACATGCATGCCAGGATCATCGACGAGCGCGGCCTGGCTCGCCACCGGCTGAATGCCTGCGGTTATTCGCTCGGCGCCCGCTTCTCGCCCTCCTGGATGGAGCATCAGATGTTCCATGTCGGCAATCCGCAGCCGATCGAGCCGAACATGTCGCTCTTCGTGCACATGATCATCGCCGACTCAGATACGGGCACGGCGATGACGCTCGGCCAGACCTATCTGACGACAGCGGATGCGCCGCGCGCGCTATCCCGCCATCCGCTCGATTTCATCGGGCTCTGACCGGTGAGAATCCGGAATTGACAGACGACCGTCCCCACCCGCATAAATTCGGGTGGGGCTGATTGCGATTGCGGGAAGGACGGACCAAGGGATGACGCGAGCTGCGATTGTGCCCACGCTCCTGTTCGTCATGGCTCTATTGACAGCCTGCAACACGACCGATGCGCTTACGCCGCAGGTCGATATCGGCAATTCCTCCGGGGACGCCCCGTCGAGCCCGGTGACGCAGAGCGAAGCCGAGAGTTTGGCAGGCACCCGCCAGCCGCGTTTCTCGGGAAGCTCGCAGCAGGGCGGCTACCATCCAGCCTATGATCAGTCGCAGCGGGCCTATCGGCCCGGCACCGGCGCGGCGCCGACGACGATGCAGGAACAGGCAGACGCCCTGTCGAGAAGCGGCTCCTCACCGGCCGCCTCTGCCCCGATCGACGGACAATCGCTGCCCCCGTCGGCGGCCAGTGGTGAGCTTGCCGCACAGCCGGCTCCGCCGGCCGAGGCGCAACAGCCGCAGCAGACCGCCGCTCTCCCCCCCAATTCCTCCACCGCCCGCGGCAATACCGTACGCTTCCTGCCGATCATCGGCGCGCCGGTGCAGGCCGTGACACCACTCTCGCGCCAGCTCGGCGCCGAGGCGCGCTCGCATGGCCTTTCCATCAAGAGCTCGACCGATGGGAGCAGCGATTACATCCTCAAAGGCTATCTCTCCGCCTTCAGCGATGCCGGCAAGGTTACCGTGGTCTATGTCTGGGACGTTCTCGACAGCGGCGGCGCCCGCCTGCACCGCATCCAGGGCCAGGAAAGCGTGCCGACGGCCGCGGCCGATCCCTGGGCGGGTGTTCCAGCCTCGGTGATGCAGCAAATCGGCTCAAAAACCATCGCGGAATTCTCCTCCTGGCGGCAGACAAAGGGCGGCTAGTCACAAACTTTTTGCAAATATGGAAGCCTGTGGCGCCTTTGCCCTTGCATTCACGGGGAAGCTGACTAAAAAGCGCGGCTATCAGCGCGTAACAGGCGGACCAAAATGAAGGTTTTCGCAGGCAATTCGAACCGGCAACTCGCCGAAGCGATCTGCAACTATCTCAATGTTCCCTTGGGGAAAGCCAGTGTCCGGAGGTTTGCCGATCAGGAAATCTTCGTGGAAATCCAGGAAAATGTGCGCGGCGAGGACGTTTTCCTCGTACAGCCCACCGCCTTTCCTGCCAACGACCACCTGATGGAATTGCTGATCATGATCGACGCGATGCGTCGTTCATCGGCCCGCCGCATCACCGCCGTCCTACCCTATTTCGGCTATGCCCGTCAGGACCGTCGTGCTTCAGGCCGCACACCGATCTCCGCCAAGCTGGTTGCAAACCTCATTACCGAAGCCGGCGCCGACCGTGTCATGACGCTCGATCTCCATGCCGGGCAGATCCAGGGCTTCTTCGATATCCCGACCGACAATCTCTTCGCCATGCCCGTGCTGACGCGCGACATCAAGAGCCATTATGACCTCAGCAACGTCGTGGTCGTCTCGCCTGACGTCGGTGGTGTGGTTCGCGCCCGCGCGCTGGCCAAGCGGCTGGACTGTCTTCTGGCCATCGTCGACAAGCGTCGCGAGCGGCCGGGTGAATCCGAAGTCATGAACATCATCGGTGACATCACCGGCAAAGATTGTCTGCTGATCGACGACATTGTCGATTCCGGCGGCACGCTCTGCAACGCGGCCGACGCGATGTTGGCCAAGGGCGCATCCAGTGTCACCGCCTATATCACCCACGGCGTTCTCTCGGGCGGCGCAGTCACCCGCGTCACTTCCTCGAAGCTTCGCGAACTCGTCATCACGGATTCGATCCAGCCGACCACGGCGGTTCTCTCGGCGCACAATATCCGCATCGTGACCACGGCCCCTCTGATCGGCGAAGCCATCAGCCGAACGGCTCAGGAAGAGTCCGTCTCTAGCCTGTTCGATTAAAAAGAGCCGGCATTCGACCGGCTCTTTCAATTTCTGCATCAGATGGACCAAGCTATTACCGGGCATTTCTCCAAGCCGCATGAATTGCTGGCCCGTTGATTGTCGCCGAGCCGCGTTCGGTGACAACGAAAGCCCAGAATAAACCGCCGTTGCGATCGTTGGGCACAAAAAAGCCGGCACAAGGCCGGCTTCCTTTCATTTCTGATCCCAATTGATAAGGCTCAAGGCTGCTGCGGCGGCGCAGGTACCGTGTCCTGACCCTGATCCGGTTCCTGCTCCTGGTCTGGCTCCAGCCCCTGATCTTGATTTTGATCCGGACCATCCGGCCCCTTGACCACCTGGCCGTTGACGGCGATCGCGCCGTCGCGGCCGACGCTGATGTCCCAGCGCGAACGACCATCTGCATCGGTCTTCGCGAAACCCTTCACCATCATGATGCCGAAGGAGACCTGGTTGAGATCGGGATCCGTCTTGGCAAGCTCCTGAACCGCGGCAATCGTCTTGTCGAGATCACGGGCAAGGATCGTCGCCTCCATGGAATAGTCCTTTTCGGTGTCGACCCGCCCCTCGATCTTGCCGGTCATATCGAGGTCGTAGACGTCGGATTTGGCGCTGACCTTCGGAAACTCGACGGCGAGCCGGCCGTCGCGGAAGAGCTTCTTGCTCATCTCCTCGCCGCTCGTCTCCGGCGCCTTGTCATTGAAATCCATCGCCATGAGGGCTTCGCCGAAGGTGGCGAAATCCAGATTCGGCATGGCGAGTTGCAGCTCGAAGCTGGTCGGCATGAAAGGCGAATAGCTTGGCGGAATCAGCGGGCTGTCGAGGCTGATGTCCTGCGCATTGATGCCGAAGCCGAAACGCATGGCGTCGCTCGGCCCATCGATGGCCAGGTTGTAACCGAACGCCTTGACGCCGCCATTGCCCATCTGGCTGCTGATGGTCAGATTATTGACCCCGATCGTCTCGCTGAACGAGGCAAGAATCGGGAAGGCTTCCTTCAGCATTCCCTTAATCTTGCCGCTATTCTCCGGGCCTAGTTCCTTCTCCTCGAGATGGTCGAGAACGAAAAGGACGATCTCGCGGATTTGTTTGGCCGGCAGGCCGTTCACCTTCGCATCGAAATCGATCGAATCGGCACGGATTTCGACAGGCGGCATTTGCAGGCCGGAAACCTGCTCGACGAAAGTCGACATCGAGCCGCTGCCCGCAAAATCGATACGCCCGTTGCCGCCTGCGCTGTCCGTCGAACTCAGCTTTTGGTCGATCGCGGCGATGCTGGCATGGACTTCCTCGGTGTCGGACTTGCTGGTGACCTTGATGTCCTTGCCGGTGAAGGTGCCGGAGCGCAGATAGCTGATCGCCGGGTCGAAGACGCCGGTATAGACAAGCGAAGCGATGGAGTAGGAAAAATCCGTCGGCTTCTGGTCGGGGCCTTTGAAATGGCCGGAAACGTTGAGGTTGTTGTCACCCTCGATGTTCCAGAGCCCGCTATCGAGCGGCGTGGCGAACATCGAGAACGGCGTCAGCCCGTTGATCGCGAATGTCGCCGGATCGGCTTTGGCAAGCAGCTTCGCCAGATCGTAAATGATCTCGTATCGCGCCCCCGCCGGATTGACGGTGATCAGGCCGCTCTTGGCCAGATCCTCGGGAAGCAGCTTCGTCAGCGTGTCCTTGACCGCATTGGCGCCATCCTGATTGATCTCGACACCCTGGGCCGTGGTGACAAGGCAAAGTGCCAGCAAGCTCGTTGCCGTGACAAGTTTGAGACGCATAGTCCGATTTCTCCTCAGCCGCTTTTTTGAATGCGGGCCATCCAAAGATGCGAAGCGCGCCGATGTCAACCTCAGCTGCGGCAGAGAATGGCAATTTGCCGCTCACGCGGCCGCGGATTTTTTCACGGCCGGCGCAAGAACCGTTTCCTGCTGTGCGGCCGGCACCTCGCCGTTGACGATCGCCTCGATGCCCGAGCGCGGTCCCGGCTTACCGAAGAGGAAGCCCTGCACCTGCAGGCAGCCTTCCCGTCGCAGGAAGTCGATATGGTCTTCGTTTTCGACGCCTTCAGCAAGCACCGGTATGTCGAGGCTTGCTGCAAGAATAAGCGTCGAACGCACGATTGCCGCAGACTGCTTGTTGGTGACGACGCCGTCGACGAAGGCGCGGTCGATCTTGATCTTGTCGAACGGGAAGCTCTGCAGTGTCGACAGTGACGAATAACCGGTGCCGTAATCGTCCATCGCCACCTTGACGCCGAGCGCCTTCAGCCGGCGGATGGCCTGAAGCGCATGTTGATGATCGGCGATGATGCCGGATTCGGTGATCTCGATCTCGAGTCGCGCCGCCGGCAGGCCGGTCTCAAGCAGGATCTGATGCACGATCTGCGGTAGGCGGTTGTCGCCGAGCTGCTGCGGCGCGACGTTGACGGCGATGCGTAACGGGTTCTTCCATGTCGCCGCTTCCGCGCAAGCGGCCCGCAGCACCCATTCACCAAGCTCAATGATAAAGCCGGTCTTCTCCGCGATCGGAATGAATTCGACGGGTGAGATGTAGCCGCGCACAGGATGTCTCCAGCGCAGGAGCACTTCCAGGCCAACGATGTCGCGCGTCACCGTGTCATTCTGCTGCTGGTAGAACAGCTCGAATTCGCCGCGCGCCAATCCCTCCCGCATCTCGCTCGCCAACGCGTTGCGTTCGCGCGCTGCCTGATCCATCGAGGGCTCGTAGAAGCATATGCTGTTGGTCGCTGTCGATTTTGCCCGATACATGGCGATATCGGCCTGTGACAGCAGGTCGTCCAAAGTGTCCGCCTGTCCGGGATAGGTGGAGATACCGATACTGGAGCCGACGGTCAGCGCATGGCCGTTCCATTCGATCGGCCGGGCGATCTCGTCGAGCATGCGTTGTGCCAGTCCCTTGGCGTCCGAACGGACGAAATAATCGCACATGACGGCGACGAACTCGTCGCCGCCGACCCGCGCCACGAACTGGCCGTTCAGCATGATCTTGGACAGCCGTTCGGCGACGGCGCGCAGCACGGCATCGCCGGCGGCGTGGCCGTGAACGTCGTTGATTTCCTTGAAACGGTCGAGGTCGAAGGAGAGCACGGCAATATTGGCCGTCATGTCCTTCGGCTTGTTGACCAGCGCCGACAGATGCTCGTTGAAGGCGGCGCGATTGGCAAGATTGGTCAGCGGGTCATGCAGCGACAGATGGCGATAACGCTCGACGGCTGCCTGCGTCGACTGCATGTCGATAATATAGGTGGAGGCGCCCAGCACCAGGATGATGATCATGACGGCGCTGACGAGACCGGTCATGATGCCGTCCGAGATGATCTCGGTGGGTGCCGCAACAGTGGCATCCGGCAGGATCGTCAGCCCCGCCATGCCGGTGAAATGCGTGAGCACGATCGCAAGGATCAGCGAAAGGGCAGCCCCGTGGCGGCAGAAACGCGTGATCGGCCGGCAGACGCGATTGGTGGCGACTGCGCCGAACAAGCCGGCGAAGACCAGCGAGGCGACGACATAAGAGGTCTGCCATTCGAGACGACCCTCGATCTCGTAACCGGCGATCCCGACATAGTGCATTACCGCGATGCCGAGGCCGACGATAACGCCGCCTGCCTCGATAAGCGGGCTCTTCTGCGCGATTGACGCGATGGTAAAGCCGGTCATCGTCGTCGCGACGGCGGCAAACAGCGACAGCAGCGTCAACGTCGGCTCATAGCCGTTCGCCACCGGCGTCTGGTAACCGAGCATGGCGATGAAATGCGTCGTCCAGATGGTCGAGCCGCCAACAAAACCAGAGAGAAACAACCAGTTGGTTTTCTGCAACCCCTGCGATCGGCGCACCCGGGTGAAGAGGCGCATCGACAGCATCGATCCGAGCACACAAATAACGGTGGCGAAGATCAGATGCGGAAGGCTGTGTTCGACGGTGATGCAGGAAAGGACACGCAACATGAGAGGCAACCGGCAAATTGAGACGGCCCTGCTTATATTGGCCGGCAAACGCAGGATCTATTAATCGCCGCCGATTTCGTTTTCGATGGTTAAACCTTGGCGAAAGCGTGTATATGGGCGAAAAACAACCCAAATCCGCAACTTGCGTTTCCGATCGACTTATAATATAGGCCACCGGTCCGTGTAGACACCCTTGGAGGCAACGCGGATGAGGTCGGGTCATACCGCCTCCGGTTCGTCGGAACAAGGCTTTTGCCCGCCGCCGAACTCTCCAAATAACCTCGAAAGGAATAGCCATGAGCCAGGAAACTTACGAGCTCAAGGCCGAGGCGCGCGAACGGGTTGGTAAGGGGTCCGCCCGTGAACTTCGCCGCAACGGTTTGATTCCCGCTGTCATCTATGGTGACAAGCAGGCCCCCATTGCTATCGCTCTCAACACCAATGAGGTGACGAAGCGCATTCACGCCGGTGGTTTCATGACCACCGTGGCGACGATCGACGTCGACGGCAAGAAGCACAAGGTTCTGCCGAAGGACTACCAGCTCGATCCGGTCCGTGACTTCACCATGCATGTCGATTTCCTGCGCGTCTCCGGCAACACCCAGGTGACCGTCGAAATCCCCGTGCACTTCATCAACGAAGAGAAGTCCCCGGGCCTCAAGGTCGGCGGTGTTCTGAACATCGTTCGCCATGAAGTCGAAGTTCATTGCCCGGCCGATGCAATCCCTGAGTTCTTCAACATCGACCTCAGCGGCAAGAAGATCGGTGACAGCATCCATATCGCGGAAGTCACCCTGCCGAAGGGTGTCACTCCTGTGATCGACCGCGACTTCACGATCGCGACCATCATTGCCCCGGCTGGCGGCATTGACGAGAGTGCTGCGGAAGGTGGAGCCGAAGCCTGATCGCTTCGACCAATTTGTAAAGCATATGGCCCGCTTTCCCCTGGAAAGCGGGCTTTTCATTGTCCGGAAACGCCCCGTTTCAGCAACATTTAACAAATTCGTGAAAGCATGTTTCGTCAGCTGCGAAGAAGCCCGCCTCAACGCGCGACAGCAAATATGGCCGGCCTGGGGGAGTAGACGGAACCATGAACAATTCCGTTGAGAACAGATTTTTTGCGATAGTTTGCGGAGCGCTGCTCGTCTTTGTCGCTCCCCTCTTTGTTCTCTTCCTATTTCTTTCCTCGGAACGGGCCGACAAGGAAATACGCGACCATATCTCCGTTCTTCTTGTCGCCAATGCCCAGGCGCTGGCCAAACCGCTGTGGGATCTCGATGAGGAGAGCGTCACTCAGATCAGCGCGACGGTCGTTTCCCAGGGCGCCATCGTCAAGGTCGAAGTGCGTGACCAGTCAGGCCAGCTCGACGTCAGCCAGTCCACCATTCCGCGCTCCTTCGACGGCAAGCTGGTGCAGGTGTCGCGCGCCATCATCTACAACACCGTCGACGGTCCGAAGAACCTCGGCAGCATCAGCGTCTATTATCCTGCGCTCGGCCTGTTTTCCGGCCTGAAGCAGGAAGAGGTTGTCTTCATCTCGATCTTCATCTTCGCGGTGCTGACCGTTTTCGGCACGGCGCTGATCGGCAACCGCTTCTTCGTCATCCAGCCGTTGATGCGGCTGACGGCGGCGATCGAGGCCACCCGCCAGCTGGGCTCCCGCCACCATGTCGACTGGCAGTCGAACGACGAGATGGGGCGGCTTGCCCATAGCTTCAACGAGATGCAGACCAAGCTCGAAAGCGAGGAAAAGGAGCTGAAGCTTGCCCACCGCCGCGCCACCGACATCTACAATCTGACGCCCGCCATGCTCTTCTCGCTCGACGAGGAAGACCGCATCACCGCCGTCAGCGATTATTGGCTGCTTGCCACGGGTTACAACCGCGCCGCCATCATCGGCCGCAACTTCGCCGATCTCGTCACTCCCCCGACCCGCGACAAATTCGTCAAGCGCCGCCAGGGCGAAAGCGGCATGACCGTCACCGTCAAGTTCATCTGCCTGGATGGCCGCACCATGGACGTCCTTATTATGGAATCGGAGGCGGGCGCTGGCGCTCAAGACCGCCTCTCGCTATCGGTCATGGCCGATGTGACCGAACTCAAGGCCTCCGAGGACCGCAACCACCGCCAGGCAATCACCGATCACCTGACCGGTCTTCTCAATCGCCAGGGCTTCGAAGCCGTACTCGACAACAAGATCGCCGCCGCCGACGCTGCCGGCCACGAACTCGCCTGCCTCTTCGTCGATCTCGACCGCTTCAAGTGGATCAACGACAATATGGGCCACGCCGCCGGCGACATGGCGCTGATCGAGCTCGTCGAGCGCCTGAAGACCCATCTTGCCCCCTCCGACGAGGCCGCCCGTCTCGGCGGCGACGAATTTGCCATCCTGCTGCCGGCGAAGGACGCCGAAAAACGCGCCAAGGTGATGTGCGAGCAGATTGCCTCGATCTTCGAAACGCCGTTCGCCCCCGACATGCATCTGAGCGCTTCCGTCGGCATCGCCATCTATCCGCATCATGCCGCAACCGCGGCCGAACTGCTCCAGAAATCCGACATGGCGATGTATGCCAAGAAACGCGACGGCAAGAACGGCGCGCAGCTCTTCGACAATGCCATGCTCGACCGTGCCCGCAGCCGCGCCGAAATCGAGGCCAATATCGAAGCCGGCCTCGTCGACAACTGGTTCGAAGCCTTTCTGCAGCCGATCGTTACCCTGAACGGCCGAGGCATTGCCGGTTTCGAGGCGCTGATGCGCCTCAACCATCCGCAGAAGGGCTTGATGCCGCCGGCCGAGATCATCAGCGTCGCCGAGGAAACGGCAAAGATCGTCCGCGTCGGCAACGTCATCATGGAAAAGGCGATCGCCAACCTCGCGGAGATTTCCCGCATATCAGGCATGCAGGATACCTATCTCGCCATCAACTTCTCGCCGTTGCAGTTCGAGCCGGCGCTGCCGGCCCGTCTTGCCGCCATCGTCGGTCGCCACGGCATCCGCCCCGAGCGCATCGTCGTCGAGATCACCGAAGCCGTGCTGATGCACGACAACCCGCAGATCCGCATGATCGTCACGGAGCTTCGTCGCTTCGGTTGCCGCATCGCGCTTGACGATTTCGGCACCGGCTATTCGTCGCTGAGCTACCTCAACCGCTTCCCCGTCGACATCATCAAGATCGACCAGTCCTTCACCCGCGCGATCAACGACGGCGACGACGACGTGCGCCAGAAGAGCCGCATGCTGATCGAAGGCATCACCACGCTTTCCCACAAGATGAACTGCACCGTCATTGCCGAGGGCATCGAGACCGAAGAGGAATGCCGCACGCTCCACCAGATGGGGCTTGACTATGGTCAGGGCTATCTCTTCCATCGTCCACAGCACGCAGCCACGCTGATCGAGCAACTGATGGCCTTGCAGTCGGCCGTCGCACGCGCCTCGTAAACGACGAACCAAGGAGATGATACAGATGAAAAAGCTCCTGCTTCTCGCATGTCTGGCGCTGCCCTGCACCGCCCATGCGCAAACGGTGACGTTCACGACCGAGGACTATGCCCCTTTCAACTATCGCGAAGGCAAGGAGATCAAAGGCGCGACCGTCGAGCAAGTCGAAAAGGTGATGGCCGCGATCGGCGTCGATTACACGATCGAGATCATGCCCTGGGCGCGCGCTTTTAGCCTTGCCCGCACGGCGCCGATGACCTGTGTCTTCGCGACCGCCCACAATGGCGCACGCGACCCGTTGTTCAAATGGGTCGAGCCGCTGCTCATCGACCGCAACATCCTGATCACCCGCAAGGGCTCGGGCGTCACCGCCGACAATCTGGACAAGGCGAAGAAATATACGGTCGGCACGCAGCGCGAGGATTACACCGAGACGATCCTGAAAGAGAAAGGCTTCACCAAGCTCGATGTCGCCAGCGACTTCAACGCGACGCTGCGCAAACTGCTTGGCGGGCGCATCGACATGATGCCGATCTCCGAACTCTATTTCGAGAAGTTGCGGGTCGACCAGCCGGTGGAGATAGTGACCGTGCTCTCCTCCCAGCCGATGGGCATCGCCTGCGAGAAGAACTTTCCAGACGATCTGCTCACCAGGATGCAGGCTGCCCTCGACAAGCTGATCGCCGATGGCGACCAGAAGCAGATCTTCCTAAAATACGGCATGAACCTGTCGGAATGACCCTGGCGACAACTGCCCTTTCCGCTTGACTTTGCTTTCATTTCGCGGTGGTGAACGGCGGTAAGTTCTAAAGCGCGTCGGGATCTTTCAGATTCGCTTATCGCGCCTTAGGTCTTTGTTTTTACGCATGTCGTTGTCGCAAAACCGCTGCACACTTTTGCACGACATGCTTTAGCGAGGAAAGACAGGCCATGCTGATCATCGCGGGTCTCGGCAATCCCGGCGGCAAATACGCCGGCAACCGCCACAATATCGGCTTCATGGCCGTCGACGCCATCCATCGGCGCCACGGCTTCTCGCCCTGGTCGAAGAAGTTCCGGGCCGAGATCGCCGAGGGCGAGGTCGCCGGCGAGAAGGTGCTGCTGATCAAGCCGCAAACCTTCATGAACCTCTCCGGTGAGTCCGTCGGCGAGGCGATGCGCTTCTATAAGCTCCAGCCCACCGATCTTGTAGCGATCTACGACGAACTCGACCTTCCCCAGGGCAAGGCGCGGCTGAAGACCGGCGGCGGCCATAACGGCCACAATGGCATCAAGTCGCTCGATGCGCATTGCGGCAGGGAATACCGCCGGCTGCGCCTCGGTATCGGCCATCCCGGCATCAAGGAAATGGTGCAGAACCATGTGCTCGGCGATTTCGCCAAGGCCGACAAGGCCTGGCTGGAGCCGCTTCTCGACACGCTCGCCGACAATGCCGACATGCTGGTGCGAAACGAGGATTCGCAGCTGATGAACAAGATCGCGCTGGCGCTCGGCGGCAAGGCCGAGGAGGAGAAACCGGCGAAGGAAAAGAAGGACGCCGAGAAGAAGCCGGCCGGCCAGTCGCATATCCATCAGGCCCGCAACCACAATCAGCCGAAGCTGCCGGCCTCCGGCCCGATGGCCGACATGTTGAAGAAGATGTTCGGCAACAAGGGGGAATGAGACCGGTGCCGCACGAAGATTTCGCCATCCGTGCCGCAGCCGCCGGCGACCTTCCCGGGCTGACCATCCTCTACCAGCACTTGAACCAGACCGATCCGGTTCTCGACAGGGCCCTGGCTGAAGAGCGCTTCTCCATCATCCTCGCCCAGCCCGGCATGACCGTTTTCATCGGCTTCGCCGGCGATCTCGCCGTTGCAACCGCCACCCTGATCGTCGTGCCGAACATGACGCGCAACGGCGCCTCCTATGCGCTGATTGAAAACGTCGTCACCCACGCCGATCACCGCCAGCGCGGTTATGCCGGCGCCGTCATCGGCCATGCAGTGACGCAGGCTTGGAAGGCCGGCTGCTACAAGGTGATGCTGCTCACCGGCTCGAAGAGCCCGGCGACGCTGCGCTTCTACGAGAATTGCGGCTTCGTTCAGGACAAGACCGGCTATCAGATCCGCCGGCCCTGAACCCGAAATGCCTATTCCTCCGGCTCCGCGGTGAACATCAGCGGATAGCCCATGCCCTTGGCAAGGTCGATGCCCTCCTTGGCCTTGGTCTCCGCGATGTCCTTGGCGCAGACCACGACCACGCATGAACCGAGCTTGTGCGCCGTCATCATCACCCGGTAGCCGGTCTCCTCGCTCATGCGGAAGACGGCCTTCAGGATCATGATCACCAATTCGCGCGGCGTATAATCGTCATTGACGAGGATGACCTTGTAGAGCTTCGGCTTATCCAGCTTCGGCTTCACCTTGGTCTTCGGTTTCAGGGCAATGTCATTGTCACTCATCGGAAAAATCCACCCGTTGATGACATGGAGTTGGTAATCTTCAAAACCAGCTAATCATTGTCGATGACGAATTTTCGACGGTCAACCGGCGCGGCTCCCGGCCTCAAACAGGCAGGGGCAGGTCGCCGGCTTCGATACTGAGAGGGGCAACTGCGTCCATGCGAACAGCGACCGGCATTCTGATGAAATCAGCAATATGTCGAAATCTCCATCGCTTTCAAGAATAGGCCAGCACCGATCCATCGGCAAGTGAGCGACGTTAAAAGCTCTCTAAGACTTGACCATAATGCTCCTTTATCCCATAGGCACCAGCAAGGAATTCAAGAACAGCAGGTTTTAGCGATGGGCTTCAAATGCGGTATCGTCGGGCTGCCGAATGTCGGCAAATCGACCCTCTTCAACGCGCTCACCAAGACGGCGGCGGCACAGGCGGCGAATTATCCCTTCTGCACCATCGAGCCGAACACCGGCGAAGTCGCCGTTCCCGATCCGCGCATGCGCAAGCTTGCCGACATCGCCAAGTCCAAGGAACTAATCCCGACCCGCATCTCCTTCGTCGACATTGCCGGCCTGGTGCGCGGCGCCTCGAAGGGTGAAGGCCTCGGCAACCAGTTCCTCGCCAATATCCGCGAAGTCGACGCCATCGTCCATGTGCTACGCTGCTTCGAAGACAGCGACATCACGCATGTCGAGGGGCGCATCAACCCGGTCGCCGATGCCGAGACGATCGAGACCGAGCTGATGCTTGCCGACCTCGAAAGCCTGGAGCGCCGCACCGAGCAGACGCGCAAGCGCGCCACCGGCAAGGACAAGGAATCGGTGGCGATGCTGCCGATCATGGATGCCTCGCTGAAGCTGCTCAACGAAGGCAAGCCGGTTCGCACGCTGCTGTCGACGCTCGATGCGGAAGAAATCGTCATCCTCAAGAGCCTCAATCTTCTGACCTCGCATCCGGTGCTCTACGTCTGCAACGTCGCCGAAGGCGATGCTTCGACCGGCAACGAATTCACCGAGGCTGTTGCCGTCATGGCGAAGGAACAGGGTGCCGAAACCGTCGTCATCTCGGCGGCGATCGAATCGGAGGTTGCCCAGCTTCCCGAAGAAGAAGCCAAGGAATTCCTCTCCGCCCTCGACCTTGACGAGGCCGGCCTCGACCGGCTGATCCGGGCCGGCTACAAGCTGCTCCACCTCATCACCTATTTCACTGTCGGCCCGAAGGAAACGCGCGCCTGGACGATCGAGCGCGGCACCAAGGCGCCACAGGCCGCCGGCGTCATCCATTCGGATTTCGAGCGTGGCTTCATCCGCGCAAACACCATCGCCTATGACGACTACATCAAATACAACGGCGAAGTCGGCGCCAAGGATGCCGGCAAGGCGCGCGACGAAGGCAAGGAATACGTCGTCCAAGACGGCGACGTCATCCATTTCCGCTTCAACACCTGATCGCAGACCGCTGCTGTCTCGACCAATGCATCTCGCCCAAACTGCTCGGCGGTTTGGGCGAAATCATAAGGTCTACGATACCGCCCCCGCGACGGCAGGCGGCAATCTCTGCGAGATTACCAGCGGCAGCGCCCGCAGCACGATACGGCGCAGCGGCATCCAGCCTGTTCCGATGATGAGCACGATCGCTCCAACGACGATCAGCGTCGTGAAGATATAGGTATCAACAGTCGCACTCCCTTGGCGGAAAATGCCGTAGATCGCAAAACCGAGCGACAGCAGGCCTGACGTGACGAAGGCGCGCCGGTCGATGACAAGGCCGATCAGCATCAACACCGCCACGCTGATGACAATGATGGGCGTCTTGATCGACACGGCCCGGGCAACATCCAGCAAATTGCCGTCGAACGACATCAGCAGCCTTACGCTGAAGAGCAGTGCCGGTGCCGCACCCAGATGAAGCCAGAAGGCGATATCGGAGCGTATCGTCCGGCGCAACCGGTCGCCGAGGTCGAAATAGAGCGCCGTTGCAAACAGCCCGAGCGCGCAAACGAGGAAGACCACCGCGAACAGGAGGGGATGGTTGGAGAAGAATTGCGGATCGCCACTCGCCCATTGCATGAGGCGCAATAGCAAGGTGAACACCAGTGCAAGGGCCGAGGTGATGCAGAGCGCCAGCGACAGCGGCACGCGGTACCGGGCATAATAGAGGCCGAGAACGATCGGGAAGCCGGCGACGAACTGCGTCGCCTCCGCCCCAATATTATTGAAGGCTGATGTTCCCGGTTTGAAGAAGAAGGACATCAGCAGGAATGTCCAGCAGAACAGCGCGATCGTCAGGCTGACGGCCGGCAGGGCAAGCCGCTGGCGGCGCACCAGGATTTCCGAAAGCACGATGATCGTAGGCAGTACGGCATAAAGTGCGGCAAGCCCCCAGAGGCCGCCGAGCGCCACCACGACGCCGATGGTGATCAGCACGTCGTGGAAGCCGCGCACGAAGCTTGGCGTCTCTGTATCCGACCAGGCCTGCCCCTCCGCCGCCATTGCCGGCTGTGCCTCAGCGACGCCGCCCCCGACGACGGCGACCCCGCGCTCCATCAGGAACGGCAAAAGCCGCCCGCCCGCCTCCGGCGAAATCAGCTCCTGGCGCACGGCCTCGTCAAGTATCGACCTTAGTTCAGTCATGCCGGTTTATCTCCCCGGAATCATTGAGCCCGGGCGGATGCTATTGTAAGCATTGTGCGCTGCATATGGCGGGAGGAACGAATGTCGGCAGAAAAGCTTTCCTTCGAGGATTTCCAGCTCGACCGCCGCTTCGCGCTTGGCCCGAAGCTGGTGACCACCGAGGAAATCATTGAGTTCGCAAGCGAATTCGACCCGCAACCGATGCATATCGATGAGGCTGCCGGCCGCGCCAGCATTCTCGGCGGCCTTGCCGCTTCCGGATGGCATACCTCTTCTATGTTCATGCGCATGATGGCCGACAGTTATGTGCTGCATTCGCTCTGCGAAGGTGCGCCGGGCGTCGATCTGATGGAATGGCGAAAGCCGGTGCTTGCCGGCGACACGCTATCTGGCCATTCGACCGTGCTTGAAGCCCGGCCGATGCGCTCGCGCCCTGGCATAGGCATCGTCAAGTTTCGCCACGAGGTAGAAAACCAGCGCGGCGAACTCGTCTGCGTCTCGGAGAATTCAGTCATGTTCGGCATGCGTGCCCGGCCCGCGGATATCGGCATAAGCCCGGAGACATCAGCATGAGGATGTCCGAGCTTTACGCGGTTGGCGAGAAGGCCGAGATCGGCAAGTACACTTTTACCGAGGAAAACATCATCCGTTTCGCGACGCGCTACGATCCGCAGCGTTTCCACGTCGACAAAGAAGCCGCCAAAGACACCCTCTTCGGCGATCTCTGCGCCTCGGGCTGGCACACCGCCGCCGCCTGGATGCGGACCTTCCTCGCCTTTTGGGAAAGGCAAAGCGCCGCACTCGCGCAAAAGGGCCAGACGTCACCGAACCTCGGCCCCTCACCCGGTTTCCAGAAACTGCAATGGCTGCGGCCGGTTTTCGCAGGCGACGTCGTGACCTATTCCGTCGCCTTCCTCTCCAGCCGGGCGCTCGCGTCGCGGCCGGGATGGCACCTCAACACCATCCTCTGCGAGGGCGTCAATCAAAACGGCGATACCGTTATCCGCTTCGAAAGCGGCGTGCTCGAATTCGACTGACGCTGCAGGCACGAGGACGAGGGCTCAGTGGCCGGAAAATTCGACCAGCGTGTGCACGACGACGCCGAGCTCTTCCAGCTTCTTGCGTCCGCCGAGGTCCGGCAGATCGATGACGAAGCAAGCGCCGACCACTTCCGCGCCGATCTGGCGCAGCAGCTTCGTCGCGCCGACCGCCGTGCCGCCGGTGGCGATCAGGTCGTCGACCAGGATCACCTTCTCGCCGGGCTGGACAGCATCGCGATGCATCTCCATCTCGTCGACGCCATATTCCAGGCTGTAGGCGATGCGCACGGTCTCGTGCGGCAGCTTGCCCTTCTTGCGGATCGGCACGAAGCCTGAGGAGAGCTGGTGCGCCACCGCGCCGCCGAGGATGAAGCCGCGCGCCTCCATGCCGGCGATCTTGTCGATCTTCGTGCCTGCATAGGGCTGCACGAGCTCATCGACCGCCCGGCGGAAAGCGCGTGGGTTGCCGAGCAGTGTGGTGATGTCGCGGAAAATGATGCCGGGTTTGGGGTAGTCGGGAATGGAGCGGATGCTGGCTGCAAGCTCCGAAGTCGTATTGTTCATGGAAAATCCATATCTGCGAAGGCATGAAACTGGCCGGACTTTATCAATTGCCAGGGGCGGAACCAACAAAAAAGGCGGCCCGCAGGCCGCCTTTCGAAATCTGGCGGGGAACCGCTCAGTGTTCCTTATTGGCGTAGATCGAGCGCTTCGTCAGGTAGATCAGCACCGTGAAGATCGCCAGGAAGATCATGACCATGAAGCCCGTGCGCTTGCGCTCCTCGAGATGCGGCTCGGCGGCCCACATCAGGAAGGCGGAGACGTCCCTCGAATACTGGTCGACCGTCGCCGGCGCGCCATCGTCATAGGTCACCTGACCGTCGGAGAGCGGCTTCGGCATGGCAAGGACGGCGGCAGCGTGAAAATAAGGATTGTAATGTGAACCCTGCGCCACCTGGAAGCCGGCCGGCGGCTCTTCATAGCCGGTCAGCAGCGCGTGGATGTAATCCGGGCCACCTTCCTGATACTGCGTGAAGATGTCGAAGACGAATTGCGGGAAGCCGCGCTCGACCTCGCGAGCCTTTGCAATCAGCGAAAAGTCAGGCGGAGCCGCACCGTTGTTGGAGGCAGCAGCGGCCTCCGCATTGGCGAAAGGCGCCGGGAAGTGGTCGGAGGGGACCGCCTTGCGGGTAAACATCTCGCCGGTGGCGTTCGGGCCGTCCTGGACCTCGTAGTTCGCGGCGAAAGCCTTCACCTGCGCCTCGGAATAACCGAGCTCATCAAGCATGCGGAAGGGCACGAGGTTCATCGAATGGCAGGCGGAACAGACTTCGGTGTAAACCTTGAGGCCGCGCTGAAGCTGACCCTTGTCGTAGTGGCCGAACGGACCGGCAAAAGTCCATTCCTCCTCCTTCGGCTCCTTCAGCGGATAGTGCGGCGTCTCACTTTCCGCGTGATGGGCCGGAGCCGCACCGTTGGCGGGCGTCGCCTCCTGGGCCAGCACCGCACTGCCGAGACCGGCGGCAAATGCGAGCGAGAGAATGCTTGTAACAAGCGTTTTCATATTTCTATTCCCTTCCGTCGCTCGCTTATGCCTTGACCGCTACGGTCTTGTTGCGCTTTTCGAGCACCGCTTCGGTGATCGAGTTCGGGATGCGACGCGGTGTTTCCACCAAGCCGAGAACCGGCATCGCGACCAGGAAGAAAGCGAAGTAGAGGAGCGTGCAGATCTGCGAGATCGTGGTGAACAAGCCTTCCGCCGGCTGCGAACCGAGCCAGCCGAGGATGATCGCGTTGATCACGAACAGCCAGTAGAACAGCTTGTACCAGGGGCGGTAGACGGCGGAACGGACCTTTGAGGTATCGAGCCAGGGCAGGAAGAACAGCACGATGATCGCGCCGAACATCACGAGCACGCCGCCGAGCTTGGAGTCGATCGGGCCGACGTTGAAGGTGATCGAGCGCAGCATCGCGTAGAACGGCAGGAAGTACCATTCCGGAACGATGTGGGCCGGCGTCTTCAGCGGGTCGGCCGGGATGTAGTTGTCGGCATGGCCTAGGAAGTTCGGCAGGTAGAAGACGAAATAGGCATAGACCATCAGGAAGATTGAGACGCCGAGCGCATCCTTCATCGTCGCATAAGGCGTGAAGCGCACCGTGTCCGTCTTCGTCTTGACCTCGACGCCCGTCGGGTTCGTCTGGCCGACGACGTGCAGCGCCCAAATGTGCAGGATGACGACGCCGGCGATCATGAAGGGCAGCAGGTAGTGCAGCGAGAAGAAGCGGTTCAGCGTCGGGTTTTCGACCGCAAAGCCGCCGAGTAGGAACTGCTGCACCCATTCGCCGACCAGCGGAAAGGCGGAGAAGAAGCCGGTGATGACGGTGGCGCCCCAGAAGGACATCTGGCCCCAGGGCAGAACATAGCCCATGAAGCCGGTCGCCATCATCAGGAGGTAGATGACCACGCCGAGGATCCAGAGGATTTCGCGGGGCGCCTTGTAGGAGCCGTAATAGAGGCCTCGGGCGATGTGCAGGTAGACCGCGACGAAGAAGAAGGATGCGCCGTTGGCATGCATATAGCGCAGCAGCCAACCGTGGTTCACGTCACGCATGATCTTTTCGACGGAGTTGAAGGCAACCGACGATTCGGCCGCATAGTGCATGGCGAGCGTAACACCCGTCAGGATCTGCACCACCAGCATAACGGCGAGCATGGCGCCGAAGGTGTAGGCGTAGTTCAGGTTACGCGGAACCGGATAGGCGACGAAGCTGTCATAGACCATGCGCGGCAGCGGAAGGCGCGCATCGACCCATTTCTCGAGGCCGGTTGATGGCTCGTAGCTGGAATGGCCACTCATTAATCAGTCTCCCCTCAACCGATCTTGATCTTGGTATCGGACAAAAATGAAAAGGTCGGAATCGCCAGGTTCTGCGGCGCCGGGCCTTTGCGGATGCGGCCGGCCGTGTCGTAGACCGAGCCATGACAGGGACAGAACCAACCATTGTATTCGCCGGCCTGGCCGAGCGGCACGCAACCGAGATGCGTGCAGGTGCCGATCATGACGATCCAGTTTTCCTTGCCCTTGCCGCCCGAACGGTCAACACCCGTTGCCTGAGCGTCGACAGGAAGGTTTGCATTGCGCGCGACCGGGTCCTTCAGATCAGCAAGCTGGACGGCATTTGCCGCTTCCACTTCCTCAGGCGTGCGGTTGCGGATGAAGATCGGCTTGCCGCGCCATTTAACCGTCAGGGACATGCCGGGCTCGAGGCTGGCAACGTCGACTTCGATGGAGGCGAGAGCAAGCGTCGAAGCGTCAGGACGCATCTGATCAATGAACGGCCAAGCGACCGCGACGGCGCCGACGGCGCCTGCCATACCAGTGGTGAGATAAAGGAAATCACGGCGAGTGGGTTCGCCCATGCCCTCGCTTGTCGTTTCGTGTTCGCTCACGGCTAACATCCTCTGCGCAATTTTCGCGGAATTCCGCCCTGCCCCCTCTACCGGCGAATCTCTCTGGACACAATTCGGCCATAGATTCCCCGGCAATCCGGCGCGTTCTATGCTTGATCGCAAATTATGTCCAGCCTTGGCAAGGGGATGAGGGCACAATGTCGCGGGAAATTTCGGATGAATTTTTTAAGGCAAACACGCGCTTGCCATTATGTTGCATTGCAACAAAAACGCCCTCGTGATAGGCGCAGTCCAAGCCATGCCAGTGAGCCGGACCGGAGCGGATGAGAGACACGATTTTTTGCGTATTCAGCGTTCTCACGACCCTCGTTCTCGCCATTATCTCCCTGCGATACGTCACCGATTTCTATCTGCTATCTTTCTTTTACAGCTTCCAGGTCCATCTGGCGGTGGCCGGCACTGTGGCCTCGGTCGCTGCCCTTCTCGTCAAGCGGCACTGGTATGGCCTGCTGACCCTCGCAATATCGGTGGTCCTTGCCGTCCACGGTGTCGTGATGATGCGCGAATTCGTCGAACCATCCGTCGAGGAGAGCCGCCCGGCCCTGTTCAGGCTGATGTCCTTCAATATCGAGAACGATAATTTTGCAAACGGCCCTGACATCGCCGACATGGTCATTGGCTCGGGTGCGGACGCCGTCAACATCCTGGAGGCTGAACCGCTGCTGTCGGAACTGCCACGGTTGCTGAAGACCTATCCCTATTACGTCGGCTGCGGCGTCGGCATGGAGCAATGCGACACGCTGGTGCTGTCGAAACGTCCGCTGATCGAACCCCGCATCCGCAATCTCGGCCTGCTCTGGCGCAACCGGCTGACGATCTCGACGATCGATTTCGATGGCCAGAAGGTCAATTTCCTCGCCGCGCACCTGACCAAACCTTATTACGACGAATTCCACGGCCTCGAAATCTGGGATCTCGCGGAGATCATCCCTACCCTTTCGGGACCACTCGTTCTCGCCGGTGATTTCAATACGTCGATTCTCGCGCCCGACGTGCAGTATCTCATGCGCACTCAAGCCCTGGGCACGGTATCGCTGGAACCCGCGACATGGCCGATCCGCGCCGGCGCCTTCGGCATTCCGATCGATCATATCTTTACCCGGGCGCCGCTGCGGCTGAAATCGGTTCGCCGCATCGAGAATGGCTTCGGGTCAAATCATTTTGGCCTCATGGCGGAATTCGTCATCGACCCTTGAGCCCGCATCCTCGTCTGTAGCAAGGAAGCCGCCGGACTGGCGCGCCCAAAGTTCGGCATAGAGCCCGCCGTGGCGAAGCAGTTGGTCATGGCTGCCTTCCTCGATGATCCGCCCGAGATCGATGACGATCAGCCGGTCGAGCGCGGCGATCGTCGACAGCCGATGGGCGATCGCAAGCACTGTCTTGCCTTCCATGATCCGATGGAGATTGGACTGGATCGCCTCTTCCACTTCCGAATCGAGCGCCGACGTCGCTTCGTCGAGAACGAGGATCGGCGCGTCCTTCAGCATGACCCGGGCAATAGCGATACGCTGCCGCTGCCCGCCTGACAGTTTGACGCCGCGTTCGCCGACATGCGCATCGAAACCTCTACGACCCTGCTGATCCTGCAGACGTTCGATGAAGTCGATGGCTTCGGCGCGCCTTGCCGCCTCCACCAGCCCCTCCTCGCCGGCATCGGGCCGTCCGAACAGGATATTGTCGCGCACGGAACGATGCAGCAGCGAGGTGTCCTGGCTGACGACGCCGATCTGCATCCTGAGAGATTCCTGCGTCACCGCTGCAATATCCTGGCCGTCGATGAGAATGCGGCCGTCCTGAATATCGTAGAGGCGCAGCAGCAGGTTCATCAGCGTCGATTTCCCGGCACCCGAACGGCCGACGATCCCGACCTTTTCGCCCGGGCGGATGGTCAGGGAGAAATTCTCGACGACCGGCTGATGACCCTTGCCGTAACGGAACGAAACATCGTCGAAGCGGATGCCGGGCTGTCGGATCACCAGGGACTTCGCATCCGGCCGATCGACGAGCCCCAGAGGCTGGGAGATCAGCTCGGCGGCGTTCTGGATGGTACCGAGATTGCGCATGATGCCGTTGAACTGCGTCATCAGCCGTCCGAGCAGGAAATTCAGCCTGAGCACCAGCGCCAGCGAAAACGCCACGGCGCCGGAACTCACCAGGCCGCGCAGCCAGAGATCGACGCTCAGCCCCGCCATCGTTACGATCATCAGGCCGGAGAGCAGCGCCATCGAGGCCCGGACGCCGGTGATGAACCGCGTGAAGCGCAACACCGTATCCTGATAGATATCAAAGCCCTGACGCATGTAGCGGTCGCTCTCCTCGTCGCGGGCAAACAGCTTCAGCGTCTGCATGTTGCTGTAGGAGTCGACCATCCGGCCGTTCAGCATCGATCCGGCTTCCGCCGTCTCGCGGGAATGCTGGCGGATCCGCGGAACGAAGTGGCGGGCAAGCAGGCTGAAGGCGCCAAGCCAGAACAGCACGACGGCGGCAAGGGAAAAGTCCAGCCGGGCGACGAGCACGAGCGTCGTTACGGCATAGATGCCGACGAACCAGACGCTTTCCATCAGCGAGGTGACGAGATCGCCGGTGGCCTGTCCGGCCGACCAGACCTTGGTGACGATGCGCCCGGAAAAATCGCTCTGGAAGAACGACAATGACTGCCTGGAGACATGGAGATAGGATTGCCAGCGTGCGAGATTGTAGAAGCCAGGCGTGATCACCTGCTGGTCGACGAGCGCGATCAGGAAGGCGATGACGAAGCGCACCAGCCCGATGAGGGCGAGCATCCCGAACAATTCGCCGCCATGGGCAGCGAGAAGGCCGCTCCAGCCGGCCCCCGGCGTGATGCTGCCGAGGATATCGACCAACCGCCCGACGAACCAGAAGAGTGCGGCCTCTATCGCCGCCGACGTGCCGCCGAGAACGAGCATGGCGATGAACGGCATCCTCGCCTGGCCGATATAGAACCAGATGAATCCGAGCGTCGAGCGCGGCGGCTGCAGATTGGCGCGTGGGCGGAACGGATCGATCCAGGTTTCGAACCGGCGGAGGATGGGGTGCAGCAACATAGAAGCGATATAGGCGGATTAGCCGTGCCGGCAAAGGGAATGAAAAGCGGACAGAATGTTATATTTTGGTAATTATCGGTAACATCGGCGGCATACCCATTGAATGCCCCCGAACCGGTCACAATCTCACGTTACGATCGCGCTTTACCGGAGACCATATCCATGGAAACGAAAATGCTCGATGTGCATGTTCCGCTTCCGCTTGCAGAAAGGCTGGATGCCCTGGCATTCGCCCTGGGGTTGCCGCGCGACGAGATCGTCGCCGAGGCCATTACCACCTGGATCGATCAGGAGGAGCACCGCCGCCTCGTCGCGCTTCGCACGATCGCCGCCGCCCACACAATGGTCGTCGTCGAAACTCACCGCGTGATCGATTGGGCCGACAGCCTTTGATCGGATAGGACGCAAACGCGCTCAGATCTTCAGCAACGGTCGGCAAGCTGGAACCCCCCTAAGAATTCACGAGGCCCTCTCCGCTTTCGCAGGGAGGGCCTCATTACTCTTATTATTCCGCCGCCACTTCCGCTTCGTCGGCGTGATCGGAGAGGAAGCCGCCGGACTGACGGTTCCAGAGGTCGGCATAGATGCCGCCTCCTGCGATCAGCTCACTGTGCGAGCCGGCCTCGATGATCCGGCCCTTGTCGAGCACGATCAGCTGGTCCATCTCCGTCAGCGTCGACAGCCGGTGGGCGATGGCGATCACCGTCTTGCCCTCCATCAGGGCGAAGAGGTTTTCCTGGATCGCCGCCTCGACTTCCGAATCGAGTGCCGAGGTTGCCTCGTCGAGCACCAGGATCGGCGCGTCCTTCAGGAAGACGCGGGCGATCGCGACGCGCTGCCGCTGGCCGCCGGAGAGCTTGACGCCGCGTTCGCCGACCTGCGCGTCGAGCCCCGCGCGGCCCTGCATGTCGACCAGGCCTTCGATGAACTCCCAGGCATTGGCGCGTTTGGCGGCCTCGATCACCTCGTCGTCCGTTGCTTCGGGGCGCCCATAGGCGATGTTGTCGCGGATCGAGCGATGCAACAGCGAAGTGTCCTGCGTCACCACGCCGATCAGCGAACGCAGGCTTTCCTGCGAAACGCCGGCGATGTCCTGCCCATCGATTGTGATGCGGCCGGCCTCCAGGTCGTAGAAGCGCAGCAACAGGTTCATCAGCGTCGTCTTGCCGGCGCCGGAGCGGCCGACCAGACCAACCTTCTCGCCGGCCTTGATGTCGAGCGACAGGTTGTCGATGACGCCCTTGCTCTTGCCGTAGTGGAAGCGGATGCGGTCATAGTGGATCGCGCCCTTCTTCGCCGTCAGGGTGGGTGCGCCCGGCTTGTCGACGATGTCGTGCTGTTTGCTCATCATCTCCATGCCGTCATAGACCGTGCCGATATTCTCGAACAGCGCCGAGACTTCCCACATGATCCATTGCGACATGCCGTTGACGCGCATGGCAAGACCGATGGCGATGGCGATGGCGCCGACTGAGATCGCCCCGTTCAGCCAGAACCAGATCGACATGCCCGAGATGACGAAGAGCGCAACGCAGTTGTTCACGTAGACGAAGATGTGGAAGAGCGTCACCTTGCGCATCTGCTTGTGCACGGTCTGCAGGAACTCGTCCATGCCTTCCTTGGCATAGACCTCCTCGCGGCCCGCATGCGAAAACAGCTTGACCGTCGCGATATTCGTATAGCTGTCGACCACGCGCCCCGTCATCATCGAACGCGCATCCGCCTGCGCCGCCGCGATCTTGCGAAGCCGCGGCACGAAATAGGCGACGATGCTGATATAGACCGCGAGCCAGACGAGGATCGGGATCATCAGCCGCCAGTCGGCTGCCGCAATCACGATGATCATCGTCAGAAAGTAGGTGACGACATAGACGAAGACGTCGAGGATCTTCATCACCGTTTCGCGCACCGCAAGCGAGGTCTGCATCACCTTGGTGGCGACACGCCCGGCAAACTCGTTGGCGAAGAACGACATGCTGTGACGCAGCAGGAAGCGGTGCATCTGCCAGCGTGCGATCATCGGATAATTGCCGAGCATCATCTGGTGCATGATGAGCGAATCGAGCCCGGCTACCAAAGGCAGGCCGATCAGCACCAGCGCCGCCATCCAGAAAAGCTTGTGGCCTTCTCTCTCCAGGAATGTGGCGCGGTCGGCATTGGTCAGCCAGTCGACGATGTCGCCAAGGAACTGGAAAAGCGCCACTTCGCCGATCGCGATCAGCGCGGTCAGCACAGCCATCAGGCCGAGCCAGGGCGCGGCCGGCTTGCTGTAGTGCCAGCAGAAGGCAAAGAGACCTTTCGGCGGGACGACGGGATCCTCGCTTGGAAAGGGATTGAGTCGCTGTTCGAACCAGCCAAACATGAAATTGCTCCGAAACGTCAGCGTTCCGGCTCCCGGCTTCGCGCCATCCCAGCGCTATGCAAGCACATATGGGAACCGAACGTTCAAGGGGCGAGGCTGAAACAGCCGCACAATGGATCAAAAGAGGGATTTCAGGAAGAAATACGCACTAGCGGCGGCGTGTCGCCTTAATCGGCATCACGGCGGGAAGGCGCATATCGAGCAAAATATTCATTGTGACCCTCCCTGCTGGCGATTGAAGATAGGCATGGATAACGCGAAAATCGCGAAATTTCCAGCCCCGTATTGCCGTAAATTGAACGTTTCCATGTCAAAATGCGCCCTGTTGCGCCGAAATCACAGTTGCATTAGGTCCTAAGCGGCGAAAGCGGGAAAAGGGCGCGTCATGACCTCACTCAGACTTGCACTCTATCAGCCGGATATAGCAGGCAATACCGGCACCATCCTGCGTCTTGCCGCCTGCCTCGGCTTTGCCGTCGATCTGATCGAGCCCGCCGGCTTCGACATCTCCGACCGCAACCTGAAACGGGCCGGCATGGACTACATCGCCGCCGCCGCCCTCACCCGCCATGTCAACTGGGACCGCTTCGAGGCGTGGCGTCTGACCACCGGCCGCCGCCTGATCCTCGCCTCGACCAAAGCTGCGGAGCGCTACACCGATCTTACCTTCCGCCCCGACGATGTCCTGCTCTTCGGCCGCGAAAGCGCCGGCGTGCCGGATCAGGTGCATGAGAGGGCCGATGCGCGCGTGCTGATCCCGATGGTCGAAGGCCAGCGCTCGATCAACGTCGCCGTCTCCGCCGCGATGATCGTCGGCGAGGCGATGCGCCAAACCGTCTGGGCCTGACGGACACCGGCGCTGGCAGAGCAAAAGCCCGCGAAATTGCCGATCCGCTCCGGAATATGTCGCAAAATAACGTTGTCTATCCGTCAAACCGGCGTATATTTATTAGCCGGGCAATCAAAAATTCAGCATTGGCCTCCATGATTCCAATAAGTTTGGAACGGTCATGTGAGGAAAACAGCACTTCTCCAGATCTGTGAAAGAAGAATAAAAACAATAAAATGGACTCTACAATCATCATGATCAACCTGTTCGGCGCCGTGGCTCTGCTGCTGTTCGGCCTCGCGCAGGTAAAGGATGGCGTATCCAGAGCCTTCGGCGCCCGCCTGAGAACAGGCCTGGCGACCGGCACGCGCGGCGGTCTTCGTTCTTTCCTGTCAGGCCTCGTCGCGACAATCGCGCTGCAAAGCTCCACAGCGACGGCGCTGATGACGGCCTCCTTCGTCGAGCGTGACCTGATCAAGCCGCGCATGGCGCAGATCGTCCTGCTCGGCGCCAATGTCGGCACGGCAATCACCGCTTGGATCGTGGCAACGGGCATCGAATGGCTCTCTCCGCTCCTGATTCTTGCCGGCATTGTGCTCTACCGCGGCCGTTCCAGCGCCAGCCAGGGCGGCGGCACGGCGCTGATCGGCATCGGGCTGATGCTATTGTCACTGCACCTTCTTGGCCTTGCGACGGAACCGATGCGCGCCTCCCCCGCACTCGCCGCCTTCATCGGCCTGCTGGATAACGCCCTGCCCGTGGCGATGATCGTCTCGGCAGCACTTGCCTTCGCGTCCTCGTCGAGCCTTGCGGTGGTGGTGCTCATCCTCTCGCTCGCCTCGGCCGGCGTGGTCTCCGCCGAACTCGTCATCGTGCTCGTACTCGGCGCCAATCTCGGCGGGGCGATACCGCCTGTCGTCGCGACATTGTCCGGCCCGGTTTCGGCACGGCGCGTCACCCTCGGCAATCTCGCCGTCCGCACGCTCGGCTGCCTTATCGCCCTGCCGCTGGCGGGATATGGCGCGGAACTCATCCAAATGTTGCCCTTCGGTCCTGCCAAGCTGCCGGTCGACGCGCATCTTGCCTTCAACCTTCTGCTGGCGGCGCTGGCCTGGCCATTCTCCCGGCCGCTCGCTGCCCTGATGGCCCGGCTGGTGCCTGATCAAGCCGAACCCGACAGCGCGCCGAAATATCTGGATGCGCAGGAGCTTTCGACGCCGGTCGTGGCCCTCGCCAGCGCTACCCGCGAAGTGCTCGGCGTCGGCGATCTGATCGAGCGGATGCTGATCCGGGTCTCCGAAGCTTTCGAGCGTAACGACGCATCGAAGCTTGCCGAGATATCCACCCTCGAAGAGCGCGTCGACCGGCTGCAGCAGGCGGTGAAGGTCTATCTCTCGAAGCTCGGCCGCGAGGGTCTCAGCGACGAGAACGCCCGCCGCTCGATCGTCGTCATCGATTATGCGATCAACCTCGAACATATGGGCGATATCATCGAGAAGGGCCTGCTGGAGCAGGTGGCAAAGAAGATCTCCCTTGGCCTGAAATTTTCCGAGGACGGTCATCAGGAACTGCGCAAGCTGTTCGATTTGACGATCGACAATCTGCGCGTCGCCCAGACAATCTTCGTCACCCGCGATTTCAATCTGGCGCGCCAGATGATGGAGGTGAAGGTCGAGGTGCGCCGGATGGAGAAGCAGTCTGCCGAGCGCCACCTCGAACGCCTGCGTGATGGTCGCGCCGACAGCCTGCAAACGAGTTCGCTGCATCTCGACATGCTGCGCGATCTGAAGCGCCTCAACGCCCACATCGTCTCGGTGGCGCATCCGATCATGGATGAAAACGGCCTGCTGATCGAAAGCCGCGTGCGCGCCACTGCGAAGTGACGGTCAGTCTGCCGAGGGCAGACGGCGCATGGTGAATTCGATCTGGTCGCCGTCGAGCTGGCGCCAGCTTTCCACCTCGGTCCAGTAAGCGGCTTTCGGATATTCGTCGAACCATTCGCGCGCCTTGGCGCGTGCGTCCGTGAGGCCGAGGCAATATGTCTCACGCACGAAATGGTCTTTCTTGCTCGGGGGATTTTCCGCCCGATGTCTCGCTATCCTGCGCTTCAGGCCGTCGAAGGACGGAGGCCCTGGAACTTTTTTCATCAATCTACCTCCTCGGAAAAGGTAATATCGAAATTCTCGATTTGCGAGTCGAATCTTGGAGGCGCCGGGTGCTTGCCTCGGCTTGGCGAGATGCAGCACCAACTGCTAATCATGGCGTGAATGAAGAATGAGCGAGTCGCCTCCGATGGAGATGCCGACCGTCGGAGGCGTAAATGGAAAGACCGGAACTGCCGATCGGCTTGCCTGACGATATCGAAGAGAAGAAGGCCGCAGCCCGCAATTGGTTCGAGGGATTGCGCGATACGATCTGCGCCTCCTTCGAGGCCCTCGAGGACGAGTTGGAAGGGCCGCTATCCGACCAGGAGCCCGGCCGCTTCGTCGCCAAGGACTGGTCACGCGAAAATGGTGCTGGCGGCGGTGGCCGGATGTCGATGATGGAAGGCCGCGTCTTCGAAAAGGTCGGCGTCCATACCTCCACTGTCTACGGCGAATTCGCCCCGGATTTCCGCGCCCAGATACCCGGCGCCAAGGACGATCCGCGTTTCTGGGCCTCCGGCATCTCGCTGATCGCCCATCCCGTGAACCCACACGTTCCGGCGGTGCACATGAACACCCGCATGGTCGTCACCACCAGCCGCTGGTTCGGCGGCGGGGCCGACCTGACGCCGGTGCTGTCGCGCCGCCGCACGCAGGAGGACGAGGACAGCCAGCTCTTCCACAAAGCCATGGAGATCGCGTGCCGCAATCATGCCGTCGCCGATTATGATGCGTACAAAGCCTGGTGCGACGAATATTTCTTCCTGAAACACCGCAACGAGGCCCGCGGCATCGGCGGCATCTTCTACGACTGGCTGCATTCAAGCGAGGAAGCCGGCGGCTGGGACGCCGATTTCGCCTTCACGCGTGATGTCGGCCGGGCTTTCGCCATGGTCTATCCAAAAATCGTCCGCTCCAACTTCAATAAATTGTGGACAGAGGCCGATCGCGACGAACAATTGATCCGCCGGGGCCGCTACGTCGAATTTAATCTGCTGTATGATCGCGGCACGATCTTCGGCCTGAAGACCGGCGGCAACGTTGAATCCATTCTCTCTTCGTTGCCCCCCGTCGTCCGCTGGCCATGAAACTGTGATATCTCATCGATAAATTCGAGGTGATAGACCTTCACGAAAACTCAGTGCGTCCTAACTTTATATGTATGTGCGTAACAATCGGAGGAGGATTGTCATGACGATACAAAGTGGCTCGCCAGCGTCCACGGATGTCCAGGAAACATCCCGCACGATCGACACATCCGAGTTTCTGACGCGCATTGCCGAGAAACTGCGGACCAAGAGCGGCTCGGATCTGCCGCTGTCCTGCTTCATCGAGCAGGTCAAGCTGCAACTGGCCGGCGGAAAGTCGCCGGAACAGCTGCAGAACGAAGCAGCGGCCGCCAACAGCAACATGCCCGGCCACCTTTTGGATACCTACAAAGCCTGGGCGATGCCCGACTGACACGGCCTTTACTGGCCGGCATGTCGATGCCGGCCGGAACCTTCCCTCCCCCCGCACATTCATGAATCGCGTAAGATCGCGATCTTCGTTGTGTTTCGAACAGAGGAGAAGACCATGCGACTTTTCGAATGCGGCACTCTCGTTCCGGGCTGCGCCTGGCATACACGGGCAGATAGCGACGCCGAGGTGGTCCGCCGTGCCGTTGAACACATGAAAGACGCTCACGGTGAAACCACGATCCGCGAGAACATGGTGGATAATATCAAGGCTCGAATCCGCGACGAGGTGAACGCAGCCTGATTATTGCACGCGTTCCTGGAGCCGGGCGAGCAGCGCCGCCCGGTCGGAAACGAAATTTTCCTCCACCCACTGGTTTTCCAGACCGGCAAGCAGCTCGCCGACGCGCGGGCCAGACGCGATTCCTGCCGAAATCACGTCGCCGCCGTTCAGCGGAAACTGTGGTTTCTTCCAGTGCGTTGCCTTATCCAGCAGCTTGTTGAGCCGCGCAGACCGCGCCATTTCGTCGAAATCGCTTTCAGCCTTGCCGCGCGCAACCGCAAGTGCCAGCTTCAGCCGTGTCGTGATGCCGTCGGTGCTGTTGCGATAAAGCAACCGTTCGAAAGCCGCCGATGACATGTCGTCATTGACTGGCGCTGCCATGGCCCAAGCCTTGAGGGTGGCCGCTTCCGCATTCGAGAGCTTGAGCCGGGCTGCGAGCGCCTCCATGCGAGCGGCATCGGGCGGCACGATCGCCGCAAGGCGCAGCAATGGATCCGGTGTCCAGCCGAGCGCCTTTTCGGTGGCGATCAGCGAAGGGATCGCATCGATCCCCCATCGTTCCGATTCCGGCAGGATTTCCGTCAACACCGCCACCTGCCGCATCCAGAGCAGCGCGCGACCAGGATCGTCGGCGCCAAGCAGCTTTCGCAACTCAGACCAGACGCGTTCTGCCGAAAGCGTCGTCAGTTTCGAACGCGCGAGGGAACACGCCTTCAGCCCCTCGGCATCCGGCCGCCCGGAACCGTAATAGGCAAAGAAACGGAAGAAG
This sequence comes from Rhizobium sp. CB2179, assembly GCF_057653455.1. NCBI lineage: Bacteria > Pseudomonadati > Pseudomonadota > Alphaproteobacteria > Hyphomicrobiales > Rhizobiaceae > Rhizobium > Rhizobium sp. CB2179. Next base: position 3,200,379 of record NZ_CM172781.1, read on the forward strand.
CGCAGGATACGCAAATGATCCTCGGCAATACGCCTTGCGGCATCGCCGATGAAGCGGATGTTGCGCGTCTCAATGTCGGCAAGTCCGCCAACGAGATCCACCACCTCGCCCTTTGCATCGGCATAAAGCGCGTTGATCGTCAGATCCCGCCGTTCGGCGTCTCCCTTCCAGTCGGTGCTGAAGGCAACCTTGGCATGGCGTCCGTCGGTCTCGACGTCGGTGCGAAGGGTCGTCACCTCGAAGGGCTTGCCGTCGATGACGAGCGTCACCGTGCCGTGCTCGAGGCCGGTTGGGACTGCCTTGATGCCGGCCGCCGCCGCCCGCTCCATCACCGGCTCCGGTCTGAGTGTCGTGGCTATGTCGACATCATTGACCGGCAGGCCCATCAGGCTGTTGCGCACCGCTCCGCCAACCACCCGCCCTTCGCCGCCATCGGCGTTGAGAAGCGCTAAGATCCGGCCGAGGGCCGGGTCGCGGAACCATGCTTGGTCGGCGATGCCGGTCATGCATAAAGCCTTTCATAAAGCGTGCGGACGATGCCGGCGGTGATGCCCCAGATCATTCTGGTTTCATAGGGCACGCGGTAGAAATGCCGGTCGATGCCGTCGATGACACGTCTGTCGCGGGTGTGATTGGCAGGATCCATCAGGAAGGAAAGCGGCACCTCGAACACGTCGTCCACCTCGGTCGGGTTCAGCGTCAGCGCAAAGCCCGGCGAGACGACGCCGAGCACCGGCGTAATGCGGAAGCCCGTTGAGGCAAGGTAATTCGGCAGCCGCCCCACGGTTTCGACGAAGGAACCGGCCAGGCCAATCTCCTCCTCCGTCTCGCGGATCGCCGCCATTTCGGGCGAGATATCGGCGGGATCGATCGAGCCGCCGGGAAAGGCGATCTGCCCGGAATGTTTGCGCAGCGTCGCCGTGCGCTTGGTGAAGATCACATGCGCTTCCTCGCCATCGTCGACGACGGGTACGAGCACGGCGGCGTCGCGCAGCTTGAAGGTCTCGACCTCGGCGACGATATCGGGATTGAGGATGTGGTCCCCGTGATCGCGCCAGGCATGATCGACCGGCCCACCATTCTGGTTGAGCGCGCGGCGGCGGAATTCGGCTGCGGAAAACAGCGGATAACGTTGGGTAATCGCATCATTCATCGGGAAAGCGCATCCAGTTCATCGGCCGGCATCATCGCAAAAACCTCTCCGGCCGAGCGGACGGCGAACATCGCCTGTCCCTCGACCTCGATCGTCTCGCCGAGCGCCACCAGTTCATACATCACCGCACGCGACACCAGCGCCTCCAGCCGCCCGCGCACATGCAGATAGGGTTTCAATTCGGCATTCTCGCCCGCAATCGCAAAGCGCAGCCGATGCTCTCCTCCCGCCTCCACGACATCGCCGACATTGGTGCGGAAAGTCAGCACCTGTCGGCCTTGCCCCTCCGTCACGCTCATCTCCACGGCGATGAAAGGCGCGTCGACGACCCTTATACCGACCTTTTCCACAGGAGTTACGAGATAGGTCTTCTGGTCGTCGTCTTTTCTTAAAACCGTCGAAAACAGCTGCACCAGCGCCGGTCGGCCGATCGGCGTACCCATGTAGAACCAGGTGCCGTCCGCCCGGATTTCCATGTCGATATCGCCGCAGAAAGGCGGATTCCACCGCTCGACCGGCGGCAATCCTCGTTTTTGTCCGGCATTTTCCTGAGACGCGCGCGAAATCAGTGCGGCAAGTCCCGCCGCATCCGCCTGTCCGCTGATTTCCTCGGCTGCCATTCTTCCGTCCCGGTTTGTCCTTAACGAAGTAAAGTCACGAGATAGTCATTCGCAACGAACTTGTCAGCCCGTCACATCTCCATAACTCTATCGGGTATGAGGCACATGTATAAGTCCGCCGATTCGCTGCCGAATGATTTCAGCCGTTGGAGATACGCATGGGTATGATGAAGACCGAAGCCAGCCTCGATGAAAAGGCGATCGTCGCCGCCGCCGAAAAGGCGCTGTCCGATATCGCCGCCATCCGCGGGGAAGTCTCGAAGGTGATCTTCGGTCAGGAAAGCGTCGTCGAGAACACCATTCTCGCCGTGCTGTCAGGCGGTCATGCTCTGCTCGTCGGCGTTCCCGGTCTTGCCAAGACCAGACTGGTGACCACGCTCGGCGAGGTGCTCGGCCTTGCCGCCAACCGCATCCAGTTCACGCCGGATCTGATGCCCTCGGATATTCTCGGCTCCGAGGTGATGGACCAGGACGACAGTGGACGCCGCTCCTTCCGTTTCGTCAAGGGCCCGGTCTTTGCCCAGCTCCTGATGGCCGACGAGATCAACCGCGCTTCGCCGCGTACCCAGTCGGCCCTTCTGCAATCGATGCAGGAATATCACATCACGATCGCCGGCCAGCGTTATGACCTGCCGGCGCCCTTCCATGTGCTCGCCACCCAGAACCCGCTCGAGCAGGAAGGCACCTACCCCCTGCCCGAAGCCCAGCTCGACCGCTTCCTGCTGCAAGTCGACGTCAACTACCCCGAACTCGCCGCCGAGCGTCAGATCCTGCTCGAGACGACGGGCTTGGGCGAAACCCGACCGGAAGCCGTCATCGATGCGCAGCGGCTGATCGAGATCCAGACTCTGGTGCGCCAGATGCCGGTGAGCGACACGGTTGTCGATGCCATCCTGGCGCTGGTGCGTTCCGCCCGCCCCGGACAGGGCAATGCCTCGACCGACAAGAACGTCGCCTGGGGTCCTGGCCCTCGCGCCGGCCAGGCAATGATGCTCTGCGCGCGCGCCCGCGCGCTCTACGAAGGCCGTCTCGCACCGTCTCTGGACGATATCTTCGCGCTCGCCGAACCCATTCTCCAGCACCGCATGGCGCTGACCTTCGCCGCCCGCGCCGAAGGCATGTCGGTGCGTGATGTCGTCGCCGGACTGGTCAAGCAGGCAAAGGGATAAGGAAGCCGGACGCGTGGCATCTATCGGACAGATCGTCAACCCGACGTCAGGCAGCGATGCCCTTTCCCGCGCCAGGCAGCGGGCCGCCCTGGTGCCGGACTGCCTGGTGGAAGCCAAGCGCATCGCCAACACCGTGATCGCCGGCTGGCATGGTCGCCGCAAGCGCGGCATCGGCGAGAATTTCTGGCAGTTCCGTCCCTATGCCGAGGGCGAGAGCCTGTCGCGCATCGATTGGCGCCGCTCCGCCCGCGACGACCACACCTATGTGCGCGAGCGCGAATGGGAGGCGGCGCACACGATCTGGCTCTGGTGCGACATGTCGCCCTCGATGATGTACAAGTCGAGCTACGGCAACGTGTCCAAGGAAAGCCGCGCTCTGGTCATCATGCTGGCGCTTGCCGAAATCCTCGCCCGCTCCGGCGAGCGCATCGGCTGCCCCGGCATCATGGAACCCGCCTCCGCCCGCAACGCCGCCGAACGCCTCGCAGCCGCGCTCATGCACACGCCGCTGATGGGCGGCCTGCCGGAAACGGCGATGATCCGCGGCTGGAGCGACCTCGTCCTCATCGGCGATTTCCTCGACGATGCGCCGGCAATCATGGAGCGCCTCGGCCCGCTTGCCCGCCGCGGCCTGCGCGGCCACGTGGTCGAGATATCAGATCCCGCCGAAGAGATATTCCCCTATAGCGGCCGCACCGAATTCACCGATCCGGAGAGCGGCGCCAAGCTTATCTCCGGCCGCGCCGAACATATCCGCGAGGCCTATCGCAACGCCTACCTCGCTCGCAGGGACAGCCTCGGCCAGTCGCTGCGCCATCTCGGCTGGACCTTCGCGTCTCATCGCACCGATCATCTTGCTTCGGAAGCGTTGGTCGCGGTGCACATGTATCTGTCCGGCATGCCGGCCAAGGCAACGCATGGAGGGCAGCTATGAACGCCCTTCCCTTCGCTTTCGCCTATCCCGCCATTCTCGGCGCGCTCGTCGCCTTGCCGGTCATCTGGTGGCTGCTACGGCTGACGCCGCCACGTCCGAAGACCGAAGTCTTCCCGCCGCTGAAGATCCTCGCCTCGGTGCTGAAGCGCGAGGAGACGCCGGCGCAGAGCCCCTGGTGGCTGACGCTGCTGCGCATGCTGCTCGCCGCCACCATCATCCTTGCAATCGCCGACCCGGTTTTCAATCCACGCACCAGTTCGCTGGCATCAGGTGGCCCGCTCGTCCTCCTCGTCGACAACAGCTGGGCGGCGGCACCCGACTGGGAGCGCCGCATCCAGACCGCCGACGCGTTGATAGACGACGCCGAATCCGCCGGCACGCCTGTGTCGATCGCCTTCACCGCCGATCCGAGCAACGACGCCGTGCCCGGCACCGCCGCTGCCGCCCGCGACAAGCTGCGCGCCGCCGAGCCGCGACCACTGGTACCGGACCGCGAACGCGCCTTCCAGGCGCTGCGCGCCGCGCTGAACGGCATCAAGCCCGGCACCCTCGCCTTCCTGACTGACGGCGCCGCCGCCAAGGCCGACGACGCCACGGTGCACAGGCTCGCCGAACTCCAGCCCACCGATCTGCGTCTGATCGAGGGCGATGCCGCGCGGACGGTCGCGATCACTGCCGCCAACAATGCGGCGGATGCCATGACCGTCAAGGTCACGCGGCTCAACACCTCGCAGGCCGCATCGGTGGCGCTGAACGCCGTCGATACCCAGGGCCGCTCGATCGCCAATGGCAGGGTGGATTTCCGCCCCGGCCAGAGCGTCGCGACGAGTGCGATCACCGCTCCCTTCGAGATGCGCAACGATTTCGCGCGCATCAGCGTCGACAACGGCGCGACGGCAGGCGCCGTCCACCTTCTCGACGACGCATTCAAGCGCCGCCGCGTCGTGTTGCTGTCAGGTGAAGGAGGGGATGAGTTCCAGCCGCTGCTCTCGCCGCTCTATTATATCCAGCGGGCGCTGCAACCCTATGCGGATCTGATCCAACCTGGCGATTCCGATCTTTCGGTCGCGATACCAAAACTTCTCGCCAACAATCCCTCCATCATCATCATGGCCGATATCGGCCGGCTGCCGGAGGAGACCTACGAGCCTCTGACGCGCTGGATATCGAATGGCGGCATGCTCCTGCGGTTTGCCGGCCCGCGCATGGCGGCAGCCCCTGCGGACGATCCGCTGATCCCTGTCATCTTGCGTCAGGGAGAACGGGCGCTCGGCGGCACCTTGTCCTGGAGCGAGCCGCAGTCGCTTGCCGAATTTCCGAGTTTCGGGCCTTTCGCCGGCATAGCGCGTCCCGCCGATGTCGTCGTCAAGCGGCAGGTGCTCGCCGAACCGACGCCCGATCTTGCCGAACGCACCTGGGCGAGCCTGGCTGACGGCACGCCGCTCGTCACGATGAAGCAGATCGCATCCGGCCAGATCGTCCTGTTTCACGTCACCGCGGAAGCAACCTGGTCCGATCTGCCGATCTCAGGCACCTTCGTCGACATGTTGCGTCACCTCCTGCAGATATCGCGCTCGGGCGGTGTGACTTCGGAAGCGCGCGGCAATGCGCGTGTCTCCGAAACCCTGCCGCCATTCCGCATGCTGACGGCCAAGGGCACGCTCGTCTCCGAGACGGGATCGGCGCGGCCGCTCATTCCACAGGCCGGGGTCGAACCGACGACAAATTTCGACAACCCTCCCGGGCTCTACGGTTCGGAGGATGGTTTCACCTCGTTGAACGTGCTGCCCGAGAACGCCGAACTGACGCCGCTCGACACAACAGGGACCAATGCCGTGCGCGAAGGCCTGATCGGCGGCGAAAGCTGGTCGGCAAAACCCGCGCTCTTTCTCGCAGCCTTTCTGCTGCTCCTGGCCGATAGCCTGATCGTCCTCTTCATGAATGGCGCATTCTCGCGATTGCACCCGGCTGTCCGAACCGCCGCGATGATCGCGGTCGCCGTCGGCGCCGGCTTTCTCGTGCAACCCGGCACGCTTCACGCCGACGACTCCCAGCCCGGCGACGACCTCATCCTGCAGAGGCTTGACAACACCCATCTCGCCTATGTCGTCACCGGCGAACAGGATGTGGATAATATATCCGAGCGCGGTCTTGAGGGACTAACCCAGTTCCTGACTTTTCGCACGACGCTGGAGCCGGCGTCGCCCGTCGGCATCGACCTCACCAAAGACGAACTCTCCTTCTATCCGATCATCTACTGGCCGGTTTCGGCGACGGCGCCGATGCCGTCGACGGCGGCAATCAGCCGTATCGATGCCTATATGCGCAATGGCGGCACCGTGCTTTTCGATACGCGTGATCAGATCAGCGCATTGGACAATGGCGGCAATGTCAGCGCCAACGGTGAGAGATTGCAGGCAATCCTCACCAATCTCGACATCCCGCCGCTCGAGCCGGTACCATCAGATCACGTGCTGACGAAATCCTTCTATCTTCTGTCGAGCTTTCCCGGTCGTTATACCGGCAGCCCCCTCTGGATCGAGTCCCGGCAGGGCGGTCAGGGACCGAGCGAAAAATCGGCGGCGACGGCCGACGGCGTTTCGCCGATCCTGATCACCGGCAATGATTTCGCCGGCGCCTGGGCGATCGACGACAACGGCGTACCGATACTGCCGACCGTGCCGTCGGATGAAACGCAGCGCGAATATGCCTACCGTTCCGGCGTCAACATCATGATGTACATGCTGACCGGCAACTACAAGACCGACCAGGTCCATGTTCCCGACCTCCTCGAACGGTTAGGACAATGAGATGACCTTCGACTTTTCGCCCTTCCTGCCTTGGTCGGTTCTGGCTGCACTCGCGGTCGTCAGCGCTGTTATCGCCGCTTTCGCGATCTGGCGCGGCATTCGCGGCGCCTGGATCAGAACGCTGGCAGCACTCGCCATGTTGACCGCCCTTGCCAATCCTGTCCTGCTGCAGGAGGATCGGGATCAGTTGTCGACGATCGTCCCGGTTCTTGTCGATCGAAGCCAGAGCCAGCAGACGCCCGATCGCGTCAAGATGACCGACGATGCGCTTGCGGCCCTGAAGGGACAGCTCGCCCGCTTCCCCCAGATAGAGCCCCGTTTCGTCGATGTCGAAGGCGACGTCAATTCCGACGTGCCGTCCACGCGTTTGTTCGACGCGCTGTCGGCCAACATTGCCGATGTCCCGCCCGCCCGTATCGGCGGCGCCATCATGCTGACCGACGGTGAAGTCCATGATGCTCCGGCCGCCAATCAGGCGCTTGGTTTCGACGCGCCGATCCATGGCCTCATCACCGGCAAAGCCAACGAATTCGATCGCCGCATCGAAGTCATCAAGGGGCCGCGCTTCGGCATCGTCAACGAAGAGCAGCAGGTGATCCTGCGCGTCTTCGACGACGGCCCTAGCCCGGGCGGCACGGCCGATGTCACGGTGAAGCTGAATGGCGACGAGATCGCCACCCTGCAGGCGACACCCGGGCAGGATACGCCCTTCTCCTTCAAGGTGCCGGGTGGCGGCAGCAATGTGCTCGAATTCTCGGTCGCGGCACTTCCCGGCGAAGTCACCACCGCCAACAACCGCGCCGTCCACGTCATCGACGGCATCCGCCAGAATCTCCGCGTCCTGCTTGTCTCCGGCGAGCCGCATGCCGGCGAGCGCGCCTGGCGCAACCTGCTGAAATCCGATGCCTCGGTCGATCTCGTCCACTTCACCATCTTGCGTCCGCCGGAAAAACAGGACGGCACGCCGATCAACGAGCTGTCGCTGATCGCCTTTCCGACGCGTGAGCTCTTCGTCGACAAGATCAAGGATTTCGACCTGATCATCTTCGATCGCTACCAGCACCGCGGCGTTCTGCCGTTGCTCTATTACGATTACATCGCGCAATATGTCGACAACGGCGGCGCGCTGCTGATCGCCGCCGGTCCCGAGCATGCCGGCCCCGATTCCATTGCGCTGACGCCGCTTTCCACGGTCCTGCCGGCAACGCCCACCGGAGAGATGATCGAAAAGGCCTTCTATCCCCGCCTCTCCGAGGAAGGCCGAAAACATCCCGTCACGCGCGGCCTGGATGGCTCGGGCGAGGACCCGCCGCATTGGGGACGCTGGTTCCGCAGCGTCGATGTCGAGCGGCCGCAGGGCGAGACGATCATGCTCGGCGCCGACAACCACCCGCTGTTGGTGCTGAACCGCGCCGGCCAGGGCCGCGTCGCCATGCTGCTTTCCGATCAGGGCTGGCTCTGGGCGCGCGGCTTCGAAGGCGGCGGTCCGAACGTTTCGCTCTATCGCCGTATCGCCCATTGGCTGATGAAGGAGCCGGCGCTCGAGGAAGAAGCGCTGACGGCGCGCGCCTCCGGCCGGACCCTTGAAGTTACCCGCCAGACGATCGGCGACAATCCCGGCAACGCCACCGTGCGTTATCCCTCCGGCAAGACCGAAACCCTGCCGCTCACCCAGTCCGAACCGGGGCTCTACAAGGCCGAGAAGAGGATGGACGAAATCGGTCTCTTCGAAGTCCGCAACGGCAAGCTGTCGACGCTTGTTCATATCGGCGCCGTCGACGCGCCGGAATTCAAGGCAATGATCTCGACGACCGATGTGCTGCAGCCGGTCGCCGACAGAAGCAAGGGTCTCGTCACCCGCGTCTCCAATGCAAATGGCGCGATCTCGGTCCCGCCGATCCTGCCGGTGCGCGGCCAGGTGCGCGTCTCCGACAACGATCGCATGATGATCCGCATGACCAGCGAGACGGTCTTGAAGGGCATCAACACGCTGCCGCTCTTTGCCGGGTTCGCCGGCGTCGGCATCCTGCTGCTCGCCTTCGGCGCCATGTGGTGGCGCGAAGGGCGGTAATCTCATGCCGGAATTCGAGCTCACCGCTTCGCCCTCGCTAGAGGAACTGGCAGTGATCACCGATGCGCTCTCGGCCTTCAACAACAGCGATGTCGGCCCTTCGGATCGCCAGCCGCTTGCAGTCCTCATCCGCGATACCGACGGCAAGGTGACCGGCGGTCTTTCCGGCTTTACCGCCTGGGGCTGGCTCTTCACCCAGATGCTCTATATTCCCGATACACTGCGCGGCACCGGTATATCAGGCAATATCCTCGCAAAGGCGGAAGAAGAGGCGAAAGCCCGGGGGTGCCGCGGCGCTTGGATCGACACCTTCAACCCGCAGGCTCTGCGCGCCTATCTGCGTCAGGGTTATGAGGTTTTCGGAGAGCTTAAGGATTTCCCGGAAGGCCGCACGCGCAGCTTCCTCCGGAAAAATCTCTAGCGCATCTCCTTTGTGCGTCCGAAAGGACGCACGGCGCTCTAAATCATTCGCGCCAGGCGATCGTACCCTTCAGCAGCGCGTGCACGCCCTCGGCGATCGGAACGACGAGTACACGGCCGGGATCGACCGGGCCTGGAAAAGACAGCGCGTTGTAGGCGACCTTCTCGAAGCCGAGCGGGCCGTAATAGGGCGGGTCGCCGACGAGGATGACGGCTTCCGAGCCCTTGCGTCTTGCTGCCTCCACCGCGATCCGCACCAGTTCCCGGCCAATGCCCTTGTTCTTGTGGGAGGGGCGGACGGCGAGCGGGCCGAGCAGATGGCCCTTCACTGTACCGGCCAGTACCGGCGTCATGCGCACGGAGGCGATCGTCTCACCGTTATCGGTGCAGATGAAGGAGAGCGACAGGTCATGGGGTCCCTGCTCACGGATGCGCGCGGCAGCGCGCGTGAATCGGCCCGGACCGAAGGCTTCTTCGTTGATGTGTTCGATGGCGGCGTCATGAGACGCGTCTTCAGTGAGGTAGACGAGATCGTGCTTGTACATGATGACAGAAACCGGATGGACAGATTGATGGGTCTCGAACACGCCTTGGGCGTTCGGGAGCATCAGCGTCGTCGCGGGTTTCTGGAAATGAACATCAGGCAGGGGTCCGAAAATCGTGAAAAGGCCGATAGCAGGAAAAATTTCCGCCGTCCAACGCAAAATGCACGACGTGACGCACTGTTCAATCTTTACCGCCTGCAAAGCCCTGCCATCTGCGATATCTTCCGTTCCAACACGCAATCAAGGGAATGAAGACCATGGGAATGCTAGTGGACGGCGTCTGGCATGACGCCTGGTACGACACGAAGGAGAGCAAGGGTCATTTCAAGCGGCAGCCCTCGCAGTTCCGCAACTGGGTGACATTAGAGGGTGAGGCCGGTCCTTCCGGCAGCGGCGGCTTTAAGGCCGAAGCCGGGCGTTACCATCTTTATGTCTCGCTCGCCTGCCCCTGGGCGCATCGCACGCTGATCTTCCGCAAGCTGAAGAAGCTCGAAGAGCTGATCTCGGTTTCGGTCGTCGATCCGCTGATGCTCGAGAACGGCTGGGAGTTCAAGGTCGGCGACGGTGCCACCGGCGATCACCTCTTCGGCGCGTCCGCGCTTTGGCAGATCTACGTCAAGGCCGATCCGCACTATTCCGGCCGCGTCACCGTTCCCGTGCTCTGGGACAAGAAGACCGGCACGATCGTCAGCAACGAATCCGCCGAGATCATCCGCATGTTTAACAGTGCCTTCGACGGGCTGACCGGCTCGAAGGCCGATTACTATCCCGAGGACCTTCGCTCCGACATCGATGCGCTGAACGCCACCGTCTACGACACCGTCAACAACGGCGTCTACAAGGCCGGCTTTGCCACCACCCAGCAAGCCTATGAAGAAAACGTCGGCAAGCTGTTCGAAACGCTCGACATGCTCAATGAACACCTCGGCAAGGGCCGCTACCTCTTCGGTAGCAGGCAGACCGAGGCCGACTGGCGCCTGTTCACCACGTTGGTGCGCTTCGACGCCGTCTATGTCGGCCATTTCAAGTGCAACATCCGCCGCATCGCCGACTACCCCAACCTGCCCGACTATCTCCGCGATCTCTACCAGACGGCGGGCGTTTCGGAGACGGTGAACCTGAAGCACATCAAGGAACACTATTACCGCAGCCACAAGACGATCAATCCGACCGGCATCGTTCCCGTCGGCCCGGCGCTCGATCTCGACCGTCCGCACGGTCGTGCTACAGCGCCGCGCGTCCTTTTAGACGCGCAAGGGACGCTGTAGAACTTTGAATTGCTGCATAATTTTATCCCTAAATCGATTCCGATTTAAGAAATTATGCAGTCGCTTGCCGCCGCCTGAGAATTACCAGCGGTGGGCGGGCTCCTGCTCGCCGCGAAGCTCGGCGAGACGGCGATGCGTCGCCTTGGTCGTGCCCTCGGGCAGGCTGTCGAGGGAAAAGAAGCCGCTGTCGGATATCTCCCAGTCCGGCGGCCGCGGCGCCGTCTGCTCGACGATTGCCCGGTAGAAGACGACATGGTCGCGCCTTGTGGTGGTGGTATTGAAATAGACCTGGATCAGCTGCGGCTTGCCGATGATCCTGAGGTTGCCCTCCTCGCGCAATTCCTTGGCAAGCGCTTCCTCGACCGTCTCGTTGCGCTCCAGCCCGCCGCCCGGCATGTGCCAGCCGCCGATATAGCTGTGGCGCACGAGAAAGATGCGTCCGTCTGCATCGAAACAGGCAGCCCGCACGCCCACGGTCATGCTGCGGACGAAACTGAAATAGACATGCAGCAGGCGCAATGCCAGCCTCATGTGAAGGGGCCGGTTCTCTTTATCCACTATCACTCCGTTTCAGCTCTTCATCGCGCCCGATGTGTTTGATTTGTCAATAAGCTGGTCTATGTCTCGTAACATGTTCAAGCTCGCGCATATCTCCGACGTCCACCTCGGGCCGCTGCCCAGTCTTTCCATTCAAGAGCTGTTTTCAAAACGCATAACAGGCTTTGTGAACTGGCATCGAAATCGACGCAAGCACCTTTTCGGCAGCACGTTGGATCTGCTGCTCGACGACATCCGCGCCCACCAGGCCGATCACCTGGCCGTCACCGGCGACCTCGTTAATCTGGCGAGCGGCATTGAGATTCGCGCCGCCGCTGCATGGCTGCGCGCGTTCGGCGACCCTGCGAACACGTCAGTCGTTCCCGGCAATCATGACGCCTATGTACCAGGCGCCTATGAGAAGTCGATGCGCGCGTGGTACGATTATGTCCGCGGCGATCTCGCCCCGCCGCAATGGCAGGACGACCGCCATATCTTCCCCTATCTGCGTGTTCGCGGCAAAGTCGCGATTGTCGGTTGTTCGACGGCGGTCGCCACTCCTCCCTTCGCCGCCTCCGGCTTTTTCGGCGCGCGACAGGCCCGCGATACTGTCAACATGTTGCGCGCGGCTGGGGAAGCCGGGCTCTTCCGCGTTGTCATGATCCATCATCCGCCGATCCGCGGCGCCACGGCCTTCTACAAACGGATGATCGGCATCCGCCGTTTCGCCGCTGTGATTTCGACGGGCGGCGCCGAACTCGTGCTGCACGGCCATACGCACCTGAACACGCTGCATTGGCTGCGCGGCCAGGTGCAGCCGGTGCCGGTCGTCGGCATCGCCTCAGCCTCGCAGGGACCGGGCAGCGTCAAGCCGCCCGCCGCCTACAACCTCTTCTCCATCGACGGCTCTCCCGGCGCCTGGGAGCTCAGTGGCGAACGCTTCAGCCTCAACAGGGCCGGCGACGCGGTGATGCCGGAAAGCACCGATATTTTCGCGCCTTAGCGCCGGCTCCTGACTCTTTTTGTATAGCACTTGAATCGATCTGCGAGGAGATCGGCCCACCGTCGCAACATTTGCCATGGAGGTTGCTTACCCTCTTGGTATTTTTAGTGGTAAGCGTACAATTCGAGCAACTGCATTGCCTGAGAACGGAGCGCGCCGATGACTTCTTCTTTCCGTCACCTGTCCAGACTTTCGCTCGCCGCCGGCTTTGCCTTCGGCATCGCCACGGCCGCTTTCGCGGTCGGCGACAACAATGACGACACCAATCCGCCGCCGAAGACCCAGACGACCAAGACCTGCACCGGCGGCAAGGTCTGGGACAAGGCCAAGAAGGAATGTGTCAACCCGAAGAAGAGCAGCTTCAACGACGACGATCTTTATAAGTTCGCTCGCGAGTTTGCCTATGCCGGCCAGTATGACAACGCCATCACCGTGCTCAATCTCGCTCGCAACCAGAACGACCCGCGCATCCTGAACTATCTCGGCTACGCTAACCGCAAGGCCGGCCGCATGGAGCTCGGCATGTCCTACTACCGCAAGGCGCTGCAGGCGGATGAGAATTATATCCTCGCCCGCTCTTATATGGGCATGGCGCTGGTGGAACAGGGAGATATTCAGGGCGCCCGCGTCCAGCTTGTCGAAATCCGTGATCGCGGCGGCGAAGGCACCTGGGCCTATCGCGCCCTGCTGCAAAGCTTGAACGGCTACAAGACATATTGACGCAAGCTTTGCGGGCCAGAATACGAAAATCCCTTGGGAAAGAGGGATGAAGACGACCGGATGCTTGCGAAGTGCAGGAGACTTGTTTCATAAAGCTCATGCATCGACGGCGTCGATAAAGTCGGTTTCGCGCCCGACGGCGAACCCTTCGTCCGCGAAACCATTGTGAATGCTTCTTGGATAAACAATGCGTCAGCCCGCAACGACCATCGATCTCCGGCGTGATCTCGTCGGCCTCCTGCCCCGCCTTCGCCGCTTCGCGATCACGCTCGCGGGTGAGGTTGCCGTGGCCGATGAACTCGTTCAGGCCGTCTGTCAGCGCGCCATCGCCAAGGGTCATCAATGGAGCGGCGAAGGCCGGCTGGAAAGCTGGATCTACACGCTTGCCCGCCAGCAATGGACCGACGACAACCGCAAACGCAAGCCGAAGGCTTCCGTCCGCGGCAACGTCACCGATATTCGCGAGGCCGCGCGCGAACGTTCGGCAGCGGTCGATCCCGACACCATCCATCACATGATTTCCGATATGCCGGATGGTGTTTCCAGCATGTTCTTGCTCGTCGACGTCGAAGGCCACAGCTACCAGCAGGCGGCCGACATCATGGGTATTCCGGTGGCAAACGTCGTCTCGCAGCTCGCCACCGCAAGGCTGCATTTCGCCGAGCTTGCCGGCACCCACCCGATCCACAGGTTCTGAATTTGCTCGATCTTAGGAAACTGCCGCTCGAAGCCCAGCTCACCGCCCTTCTCGACGGCGAAGTCTCGCCCGAACAGCGGCACGAACTGGAGCAGCGCTTGGCAAGCGACGAGAATGCGCGCCGGCTGCATGAGAAGCTGCGCCACGGCGCCGATTTCGGCCGCCGCCGCCTCGACGATATCCTGAAGGAGCCGGTCCCGCTTGCCCTGGTCCGCTCTATCAAGAGCACACAGCCGCCGAAGACGCCGATCGCCCAGCGCGCCACGCGCCCGCAAGTGAAACTGGCGCCGAGCGGCCCGCAGGCACTGGCCGCCGCCCTCATCCTCTTTGTCGTCGGCTGCGGCATCGGCTATTTCGTCGGCACAGCCCCGGATGCCGACGAGATTGCCACCACGGCTACCACCAATACGGCACCGGTCAATACCAGCGACTGGCTGGGCGACGTCACCGCCTATCAGCGCTTGCTGATCCGCCAGCCCCGTCATCTCGTCGAAGTGCCCGCCTCGCAGGCCGAGGAAATCTCCAGCTGGCTGACGACCGCAATCGGCGTCCCCTTCCGCGTGCCGGATCTGAGCGCCGAAGCCTGGACCTTCCAGGGCGCGCGCGTCATCCTCGGCGACAGCCGCCCCGTCGGACAGCTCGTCTATTCGAATGCCGATGGCGACATCATCTCCATTTGCTTCCGCAAGGACGCGCAGCCGCCGGAGACCGACGATTTCAAGGAAACGATCAAGGACGAGATCGGCCTCGTGACCTGGCACAATGCCGGCACCTCCTACGTACTCGCCGGCCCCTCCGCCGAAGCAACGCTCGGCCAGCTCGCCATGGAGATCGCCACCGCGATCTGATTGCCGGAGCATGATGCCGAGCAGTATCGCCCGACATCGTGCGTCACGTTGATTTAGAGCCTTTCCGGGTTAGATTGAAGCATTCTGCCGGAGCAGGTTTTCGTCAGGACAAAGGCGATTGGCGACGGGCATACCCCAGGGTACGTCCGAGCCGATCGCCTTTGTCCTGGCGGAAAGATGCCCGGCCCTTCGGGTTGGCTGAAACGGGCCGGCTGATCGACCGCCCGGCTTGGCCGTAGAGCTGGGCTACGACGCGCGCCGGCCGGTCGACCATCCGACTCCGTTTGAGCCAACAGAATGCTTCAATCTAACCCGGAAAGGCTCTAAGGCACCAGCACCACCTTGCCGACCGCCCGCCGATCTTCGATGGCGCGATGCGCTTCCGCCGCTTGATGCAGTGGGAAACGACCGCCGTCGATAACCGTCAGGGCGCCCGTCGCGGCAAGCTCGAAGAGCGCTGCAAGATCCTCACGCACCCCCTGAGGCGTCAGCAGCGCCAACAACGAAAATCCCTTGATCGACTGGTTGTGATCAAGCATGCCCTCGACATCTGCGGCCCCGAGCCCGAACCGCCCCATCGCCGCCAGCACCAGTTCCCCGCAAGGCGCCAGCGCATCGAGCGCCGCCCTTGAAAACGCGCCGCCGACGGTTTCATAGATGACATCCGCGCCGGGCCCTCCGGTCACCCTCTTGACATCCTCCTGCCAGCCGGGCGCCGTATAATCGACCGCATGATCGGCGCCAAGCGACAGGGAAAGCGCCCTCTTCTCGTCACTGCTCGCCGCCGCGATCACCATCTTCGTCCCGTCGCGCCTCGCCAGCTGCAGGAGGAGCGAACCGACACCGCCGGCTGCCGCATTGACGAGAACGTTTTTGCCTTTCACTGGACTGCGGCGTAGGAGGTGCAGCGCCGTCAACCCCTGCACCATCAGCGCGGCGGCCGCCTCGAAAGAAACCGCACCGGGCAGTTGCACCACCGCCCCGCCATCGACCGCAACGAACTCGGCATAACCGCCCGAACCGCGCCCCATCGCAAAGAGAGGAACGGCAACGCGCGTACCAATGAGCGAGCGGTCGGCACCAGGCCCTGCTCGCTCGATCGTACCCGCGACCTCGACACCGGGAAACATCGGCAGGTCGGGCGTCACGGCATAGCGGTCGGCCCGCATCAACACCTCGAAGAAGTTGACGCCCGCCGCGTGGACGCGGACAAGCACCTCGTCCGGTCCCGGCTCGGGGACCGGCAGTTCCACGAGCTCGAGGACATCTGGCGGACCGAAGCGATTGAATTGGAGGGCTTTCATGGCAGGTGAACCTCACGTCTGATTGGCGTGGGGCAGGTTTAGCAATAGAACATCAGATGAAAATACACACTCTTTCGTGCCCTACCCACCAGGAGGTGACCATGGCTGAGCCGATGAAAAGACTCCCCGAGCTGCCCGTCGAACGCGCGCTGAAGGTGATCTCGGGGCGCTGGAAGCCGGTCATCCTCTATTACGTCTTCTCCGGCCCGAAGCGTCTGTCGGAGCTGAAACGGATGATGCCCGCCATTACCCAGAAGGTGCTGATCCAGCAACTGCGCGAGATGGAGGAGCACGGGCTGGTCGCCCGCCAGATCTTCGCTGAAGTCCCCGTCCGCGTCGAATACAGCGCGACCGAACTCGGCCTCGGCCTCGAACCGGTGCTGCTGGCGCTCTGCCAATGGGGTCAGCGCCATGCCGAGGCGCGAAACGAAGCCGCCGATATCGCCGACTGCATCGTCAGGCCGCGCCGCGCTACAGCGCCGCGCGTCTTTTCAGACGCGCATAAGGCGCTGTAACACTTTGAATTGCTACATAATTTTATCCTTAAATCGATTCCGATTTAAGGAATTATGCAGTAGAGCGGTCTCGGCCTGAGACCTAACCGACAAAGGCCGATTAGGCTTTGCCGGCCTTCACGTCGAGGACGCGGTTGGCGGCCGAAACGATCGCTTCCAGCGACGCCGCGACGATGTTGGTATTGATGCCGGCGCCGAAGAGCTTGCCGCCGGGATAGGAGATCTCGACATAGGAGATCGCCGCTGCGTTCGAGCCATGCTGGAGCGAATGCTCGGAATAGTCCTCGACCGACATGTCGACGCCGAGATAATGCGACAGCGCATTGATGAAGCCGTCGATCGGACCGTTGCCGCGCCCTTCGATGCGCTTGATCTCCCCATTGTCGGTGATCTCGGCTGCGACGATCCGCTGGCCCTTGTGCTCGGTGTCGGGATAGGTGTGATGGTCGACGAAGCGCAGGCGGCCTTCCGGCTGCGTCACGTAGCGCTCGATGAAGCGGTCGTAGATGCGCCGGGACGGAAGCTCTTTGCCCTCGACGTCGGTGATGCGCTGGATGTCCTCGCGGAATTCCACTTGCAGGTTGCGCGGCAGGTTCAGCCCGTAATCCTGCTGCAGGATATAGGCGATACCGCCCTTGCCAGACTGAGAGTTGATGCGGATGATCGCCTCGTAGGAACGACCGACATCGCGCGGGTCGATCGGCAGGTATGGGACTTCCCACATCGGATGATTGGCGACCTGCGCTGCCTTCATACCCTTGTTGATCGCGTCCTGATGCGAGCCGGAGAAGGCGGTGTAGACCAATTCTCCGACGTAAGGATGGCGCTCGCCGATCGCCATCTGGTTCGAATATTCGAACACTTCCTTGATGCGTTCGATATTCGAGCAGTCGATCTCGGGATCGACGCCTTGCGTGAACATGTTCAGCGCCATCGTCACCATGTCGACATTGCCGGTACGCTCGCCATTGCCGAACAGCGTGCCTTCGACGCGGTCGGCACCTGCCAGCAGTGCCAGTTCGGCAGCGGCAATGCCGGTGCCGCGGTCGTTATGCGGATGCAGCGAAACGATCAGGTTCTCGCGATTGTCGAGGTTGCGGCACATCCATTCGATCTGGTCGGCATAGACGTTCGGCGTCGCCATCTCGACGGTGGACGGCAGGTTGATGATCAGCTTGTTATCGGGCGTCGGCTTGACGACCTCGATGACGGCGTTGCAGATCTCCAGCGCCACATCGAGTTCCGTGCCGGTAAAGCTTTCCGGGGAATATTCGAAACGATAACCGCCGCCGGCCTTCGTGGCCATATCGGTGATCATCTTGGCGGCATCGACGGCGATCTGCTTGATGCCCTGCACATCCTTGGCGAAGACGACGCGGCGCTGCAACTCGCTGGTGGAGTTGTAGAAATGCACGATCGGCCGGTTTGCGCCTTCCAGCGCTTCGAAGGTGCGGGTGATGAGTTCCGGGCGGCACTGCACCAATACCTGCAGGGAGACGTCGTCGGGCACATTGCCCTCCTCCACGCACCAGCGAGCGAAGTCGAAATCGGTCTGTGAAGCCGAGGGGAAACCGATCTCGATTTCCTTGAAGCCCATCTCGATCAACAGCTGGAACATGCGCGCCTTGCGATCGTGGCCCATCGGGTCGACGAGTGCCTGGTTGCCGTCGCGCAGGTCGACCGAGCACCAGACCGGTGCCTTGGTAATGGTCTTCGTCGGCCATGTGCGGTCGGGAATGTTCACCTGCGGATAGGCCCGGTATTTTGCCGCGGCATCGGGCATGCCTTTTGCGGAATTCGTTCCGCTCTTTGAGGCCGCTTTATTCTCGGAGGATTGCGTCTTCGCGTCCATCGTATCGTCTCCTCGTCCCGGCATTTGCCCGCTCTTAGCCGATCACGTCGGGCTTGGCGATAAACAAATGCGGACCTTGTCGGTCGTTAGGTCAATTTTGAAAGTGAGTCGCGAGGAGCGATGGCCGGGCGGGCTTTCGGCCGCCGGGCGCTCCTCAAAGGACCCGACAACCGCGCGTAAGGCCGAGGAGAAGAAGCGAGGTCAGGGCGCGCGTATTGTCACGCAGGGCAATGCGGCCGCGTGCAATCGTGTCAGAAATTCTGGCGCCAGTGGTCTTCATGAGCGCGCTTATAGCCTCGGACGGTAGAGCTGGCAAGTCCTTGCCCGGCTTTTGATCGCCGCCAACATTCGACCAACTGCCCATCTATTGCCGGCGGAGTTGCTTGAAAGCGCCAGGATCCGGCATTTGAAGGGCAGAACGACCTTCCGTTACCTCGCCTGAGCTCGGTCTTTCCAAAGCCTCACCAGCCGCGACAGCGCCAGCATCAGCCCACCCGCGAGCAGGCCCCAGAAGGCGCCGGAAATACCGCCGAAGGAAACGCCGGAGGCGGTGACGAGGAAGGTGATTGCCGCCGCCTCACGTGAGTCCGGCGCCTGGAAGGCCGACATTGCCGAGGACGAGAAGGCGCCGACCAGCGCCAGGCCGGCCACCGCCTCGATCAGGATGGAAGGCGCAAGGGCGACGAAGGCCGTCACCGCGCCGGCGAGCAGCCCGAGAATGATATAGCCGACACCGGCGATGAGTGACGCCCAATAGCGCCGCTTCGGATCGGCATGGGCGTCCTGTCCTGCGCACATCGCCGCGGTGATGGCCGCCAGATTAACGGCGTGGCCGCCGAACGGCGCCGACAGCAGCGAGAAGAAGCCGGTGACGGCAAAGAGCGGGCCGGGCTTCGGATCGTAATGGTTGACCTTCAGCACCGCGATACCCGGAATGTTCTGCGAGGCCATGGTGACGATGAAGAGCGGCAGCGCGATCGAGATGAGGCCGGCAAGATTGAACACCGGTCGGACGATTTCCGCCGTTGGCACCAGTGATTGTTCCAGCGAGCCGAGCGCACCGTCAGGGATATCGACGCCGAAGGCGAGCACCAGCACGAAGGCCGCGAGTGCTGCCGGCACCGCCCAAAGCCGCTTGAAGGCGCCGACGACGATCCAAGCGACGACGATCGGCAGGCCGAACAGCGGATTGAAGCCGATCGCCTTTACCGGCGCGAAGCAGAGGCCGATCAGCACGCCGGCGAGCATTGCATTGGCGAGTGGTGCCGGAATGGCGGCAACCGCTCGCCCGAGCGGCTTGAACAGTCCCGCAAGGATAATCAGCGCAGCACAGATCAGGAATGCCCCGACCGCCGCATTGAAGCCGCCCTCGATCGCCCCGGTGCTTGCCAGCAGTGCGGCACCCGGTGTCGACCAGGCGATGCTGACCGGCAATCTGGTCACGGCACTCAGCACGATCGCGCAGACGCCCATGGAAATCGACAATGCCATCAGCCCGGAAGCCGCCTGTACATCCGTGGCGCCGACCGCCTGCAGCCCGTGCAGTACAACGGCGAAGGAACTGGCGGAACCGACGAAGGCGGTCAGCAGCCCCATGAACAGGGCTTGGACGGAAAAATCTTTGAGCATGGCGGGACTCGAGCTGCGCGAATGCCGCATGGAGCATGATGGTTGCCGCAGGCGCAAGTCTGGATTCAGTGCTTTCCGTTCAGACCTTGCCGCTAGGAGATCATCTCCGTTCAAGCACTAAAGCCTTTCCTGGCCAGATTGCAGCATTCTGACCAGGAAAGGCTCTGGCCGAAAACAAAACGCCCTCACCTGCGATCGGCAGGCAAGGGCGGGTTCTTGGCAGCTTTGGCTGAGAAAACTTAGATATCGGCCTGCGACGTCACGATCCGTGAAACGAGGCCATACTCCTTCGCCTCTTCGGCCGAAAGCCAGTAGTCGCGATCCGTATCCTTGTCGATCTTGTCGAGCGGCTGGCCGGTGGCCGCTGCCATGATCCTGTTCAAGCGCTCGTTCATCTTGATGATCTCGCGCGCCTGGATTTCGATGTCGGATGCCATGCCGCGCGTGCCGCCGGAGGGCTGATGCAGCAGGAAGCGCGTGTTCGGCAGGCACAGGCGCCGCTCCTTCGGAGTGGCGACATAGATCAGCGCGCCAGCGGAGGCGACCCAACCGGTGCCGATCATCCAGACCTTCGGCTTGATGAACTTGATCATGTCATGAATGGAATCGCCGGATTCGACGTGGCCACCGGGCGAATTGACATAGATGCGGATGTCCTCGTCGCTGGCCGCGGCAAGTGCCACAAGCTGCGAGCAGACCTTCTGCGCCAATTCCTGATTGATCGGTCCGTAGATGAAGATCGAACGCGACTTGAAAAGATTCGCCTCCGTTTCCTTGCCGAGCGGCAGTTCCTTCGTCTTGTCGTCCTGGTCTTCGTCGTTCATTCGAACCTCTTGGAGATGAATTCGGGTTCCTCGCACATAGTGCGACTCAATGCCTAAAACAATGCGAGAAAAACACAAGGCACCGAAGCGATGGAGATATCCTTAAGAAGCCGCGCGCCGTTCTGCAAGCCTTACTGAATTGTAACGGCGAAAGGCTTTGAAAAGCCTGAATCGGTTCCTACCTCAACCTCACGCGGCAAACGCCGCCAGCGCATAACCCCGAAATCGGAATCGATTGTCGGAAAGGATTATGCGCAGTTTTAAATTGATAGAGCGTCCTTAGCGCGTCCGACGCGCGGCGCTCTAGATCATTAGGAGACAGGACATGTCACCCGAAGAACGCCAATTGCTGACCGCCCTCTTCGACCGCGTACGCACCGCCGCGGCCACACCGCGCGACCGCGACGCCGAGGCCCTGATCGACCAGGCGACGCGCGAACAACCCTCCGCCACCTATTACCTGGCCCAGGCCGTCATCGTTCAGGAAAAGGGGCTTGAGGCAGCCGCCAACCACATCAAGGAACTCGAAGAGCGTGTCCGCCAGTTGGAAGCCGGCGAGAGCGAACACCGTCAGGCCGAGCAGGGCGGCGGCTTTCTGAGCTCGATCTTCGGCAACACCCAGACGCAGCAACCGGCGCCAGTCCCCTCCAATCCTGGCCCCTCCAATCCCGGTCCCTTGGGCCAGCAGTCCCGCGGCTATGACGATTCCCGCGGCTACGAACGCGATGTCCGCCAGCCGCCGCAACAGCCGACCGGCCCCTGGACCCAGCAGGCCTCTGCGCCGTCTGCCGGCGGCAGCTTCCTGCATGGCGCGCTCGGCACGGCGGCAGGTGTCGCCGGCGGCATGCTGCTTGCCAACTCGCTGAGCGGCATCTTCGGCAACCACATGTCCTCGCTCGGCTGGGGCTCGCCCTTCGGCGCCAATCCCTTCGGCAATGCCAGCGCGCCGACCGAAGAAACCGTCATCAACAATTATTACGGCAATGACGACACCCGCCAGGCCGCGGACAACACGGCCGATGACAAGGACAACAGGGCCGACCTGCAGCAGGCCGATTACGACGACGGCGACGATTCCATCGACGACTCGTCCGGCGACAACGTTACGGATGTTTGAGGTGTAGCGGCCGGAGACGGATAGCGATTGCCGCACCGTTGCCCGGCCCTTCGCTCTAGGCTCAGGGCGTTCGCCGCTGCAATCGATTCACTGGATCGATTGGTCGGGCTTTGCCCGACCGCTGCTCACCCACGGCCGCGATAGGTGGCAACGCCCTGCTCCGGCAGCCAGACGCCTTCCGGCGGCTTGCCCGTCTGCCAGAAGACGTCGATCGGAATACCGCCGCGCGGATACCAGTAGGCGCCGATCCTGAGCCACCTGGGATCAAGCAGTTCGACGATGCGCTTGGCGATGTAGACCGAACAATCTTCGTGGAAAGCGCCGTGATTGCGGAAGGAATGCAGGAAGAGCTTCAGCGACTTCGATTCCACCAGCCATTCGCCCGGAATGTAATCGATGACGATATGGGCGAAATCCGGCTGCCCGGTCATCGGGCAGAGCGAGGTGAATTCCGGCGCGGTGAAGCGCACGACATAGTCGGTGCCGGCATGGTTGGACGGCACTTTTTCAAGCACCGCCTCCTCCGGCGACTGCGCGGTTTCGGTTTGCTGACCCAGCATCGACAGGCTGGAAACATCTGTATTCGGCATCATGCCTCCTTGACGACTTTGACGCGGATGCCGTGAGCCTTCTCGCCCTCCGGCTCCACATGAATTGCGATCGTGGCGCCCTGGTGCACCGCCCTGATGGCATCCTCAAGGCGGTCGCATATATCATGCGCCTGCCGCACCGACATCCCGCCGGGCACCACCATGTGAAAATCGATGAAGGTGACGGTGCCCGCGCGGCGCGTTTTCAGGTCGTGCACGCCGATCGAGCCCTCCGCGTGGGCAGCGATCGCCTGTTTGATCGCCTCCTCCTCCTGCGGCTCGACCGCCTGGTCCATCAGCCCGCCGATCGATTGCGAGATCACCTTCCAGCCCTGATAGAGGATGTTGACGGCAACGAGGATGGCGAGCACCGGGTCGAAGATCGCATACCCCGTCGCCAGCGCCAGCAGCAGGCCAATGAGCACGCCGACAGAGGTTACGACATCGGACATGATATGCTGCCCATCCGCCGTCAGCGCTGGCGAGCGATGTCTGCGTCCGGTTCTGATCAGCAAGCGCGCCCAGATCGCATTGATGACACCGGCCGCGAAGTTGATCGCAAGGCCGAGCACGGGTGCATCCAGCATGCGTGGCTCGGCGAGATAACCAACCGCCTCGTTGACGATCAGCAGGGCAGCGACGACGATCAGCGCGCCCTCGGTAACCGCTGACAGATATTCCGCCTTATGATGGCCGAAAGGATGGTCGTGATCGGCCGGCTTTTGCGCATAGCGAATGACGAAGAATGCGATGAAGGCTGCGACGACGTTGACCGATGATTCGAGCCCGTCCGACAGCAGCGCCACCGACCCGGTGACCCACCAGGCCACCATCTTCAGCCCCATGACGCCGAGCGACAGCGGAATCCCCCACATCGCCAACTTGCGAACCGTAAGATCGCCGTTGTCACTCATATCGTTCCCCTGCGGTTGCGAATGAATTGCAGCTTTCAAGCCGTTGAAACGCAAAACCGCCCACGCGAATGTCGCGCAGGCGGTTCAGTTGATGGTGATATGGGGGAAGACGGCGGATTTGTCAAAGGGCAATGAGACTCCCTTCCGCGCGACTCAAGGAGCGGGGTCGGCGAGAACAATTTGCGGCCAGCGCAAGAGCGCGGCCTGCCCTGCAGGCGTCAGCGCATAAACGCCCTTCTCCTTGCGCTCGAACCATCCGTAGACGTTGTCGAGCAGGATGCGGCCGGCATTGGGCACCTGAGCCTTCATATCGCGCGGCCGCCCGACCCCACGCTCGATTGCGGCGGCGCAGAGCAGCACCTGCTGGCGATAGGCGGTCATGATCGGCGCCCGCGTGCTGCCGCCGATGGCGGGATCGCCGCGGCGGCGCTGATGCTCCTTGACGAGGCGCGTCCGCCGCTTGGGATTGGTGCGCGGCATCGGCGAAACGGAACTGACGATAACGCTGACCTCGCCGCTATCGGAGACGCCGAGCATGCCGATACCGAGCCGCCGGCAGAGATCGCGATAGCGTTTGTCGGTCTCCCGCCCCCGACCCTTGGCGGAGACGCGGGCCGCGATCCAGACCTCATCGCTCATCGCCGCGCGATCGACCGCCTGGAGAACAAGCTCGAGGTTGAAGGAGAGCTTGAGTTCGCAGACCACCACGACCGGCGGCTCGGCATCGCTCAAGCCAACGAGATCGCACCCGCCGACCTCACCCTTCACGACATAACCCGCCGCCTCCAGGAAAGCTTTGACCGGCAGGTAGAGCGATGTCTCCATGCTGAAAACCGCGCCTCAGGCGGCGTTGAGATCGGCAATCTCGCCATATCGTGCAAGCAATCGCGGCGACGACATATCTCCGGTTTCTTCATCGACGATCACCGCATAGGCCGCCACGCCGACAAAACGCTCCGACATCGCCGAGGCAATTTTCTCCGCGCTGACGGAGTTCGATGCCTGGCGCATTTCACCGGGGACGAGATTGCCGCGGTTCTTGCGATAGGGAAGAACGATGAACTTTTCAGCATTGGCCACGTCGAATATCCCGATTGATCGTTCCTGAAATGTTCTGATTTGCCTGAAGAAGTCAACCGGCCTTTCGAAAACGGCCTGCCCCTCCCCGCAGTCGGGGGAAAGAGCAGGCCGAATAACCGTCGAAATCCTCAGGCAGCCTTCGTCTTCACCTTGCGCGCCAGATGCGCCACGACATTTTCGATCATCCGCATCCCGGCATCGCCACCGAGCGTCATGATGGATTCTGGATGGAACTGCACCGCGGCGATCGGTTCCTTCGCGTGTTCGATACCCATGATCGTGCCGTCGTCGCTTTCCGCCGTGATGATGAACTCGCGCGGCAGCGTCGAAGGATCGGCGAAGATCGAGTGGTAGCGGCCGACCGTCACCTCCTTGGCAAGGCCGGAGAAGACGATGCCCGGCTCCAGCACGCGGATGCGCGAGGGCTTGCCGTGCATCGGCACCGCCAGATGACGCAACTCCCCGCCATAGGCTTCGGCGAGCGCCTGCAGGCCGAGGCAGACACCGAAGATCGGCAGGTTGCGCGCCCGCGCCTTCTTGATCGTCGCCTTGCAATCGAAATCCTTGGGCGTTCCGGGTCCGGGCGACAACACGACGAGGTCCGGGTTCAGCCTGTCGAAGATTTCCTCCGGCACCGGCGTGCGCACGGTCGAAACCGTCGCCCCCGTCTGGCGGAAATAATTGGCGAGCGTGTGGACGAAGCTGTCCTCGTGATCGACGAGCAGGATGCTGACGCCCTTGCCGACGCTTGCGACGTCGCGCTGAACCCTGCCGGAATTGCCCGTCTTGGCGTCTCGGATGGCGGAAAGCATGGCAGAGGCCTTCAGTTCTGTTTCGGCTTCTTCTTCGTCAGGAATGGAATCGTTGAGCAGCGTCGCACCGGCGCGCACCTCGGCGATACCATCCTTGATGCGCACGGTGCGCAGCGTCAGGCCGGTGTTCATGTCGCCGTTGAAGCCGACCATGCCGATCGCCCCACCATACCAGGCGCGTGGACTTTTTTCATGGCTCTCGATGAAGCGCATCGCCCAGAGCTTCGGGGCGCCGGTGACGGTGACGGCCCAGGCGTGGCTGAGGAAACCGTCGAAAGCGTCCATGTCGTCGCGCAGCCGCCCTTCGATATGGTCGACCGTGTGGATAAGGCGCGAATACATCTCGATCTGCCGGCGGCCGATCACCTTGACCGAACCCGGCTCGCAGACGCGGCTTTTGTCGTTGCGGTCGACATCCGAGCACATG
The DNA here is from genome assembly GCF_057653455.1 of Rhizobium sp. CB2179. Classification (NCBI taxonomy): domain Bacteria; kingdom Pseudomonadati; phylum Pseudomonadota; class Alphaproteobacteria; order Hyphomicrobiales; family Rhizobiaceae; genus Rhizobium; species Rhizobium sp. CB2179. The sequence goes on from NZ_CM172781.1 coordinate 3,226,238, forward strand.
GTGAGCTCGGACTCGTCCTTCTTGGAATTCAACAGCTTCAGGATCTGCTCGCTGTCGGCGATCGGGTCGTCGCCGCGCTTGATCGTGCCCGAAATCGGGCAGGTCTCTATGCGACGGCCGGAAACGCGCACGAACATTTCAGGCGAGGCGCCGACCAGATATTCCTGATGGCCGAGATTGATGAAGAAGGAATAGGGCGACGGATTGATCGCCTTCAGCCGCTTTGAAATGTCGGACGGCTTGCTATCGCAGCGCTCCATGAATTTCTGCCCGGGCACGACTTCGAAAAGGTCGCCCTTGCGGAAACTTTCCTTCGCCTTGGTGACGAGCTCGGCATATTCGCCCGGTCGGTGATCGCTCTTCGGCGGAATGGCATCCGTGTGTTTGAAGGGCTCCGCGGCGATATCCTGGGCCTTGCCCTCGGTCGACACGCCGCCTTTTTCGAAGTCGTAACGGTCGACCCAGGCCTTGGCGGAATAGTTGTCGACGACGAGGATCTCGTCCGGCAGGTAGAGCACCATGTCACGCTGATCGGAGGGCCGCGTCAGCTTCAGATTAATCGCGTCGAACTGGAAGGCGATGTCGTATCCGAAGGCGCCGTAGAACCCGAGGCTTGCATCCGCCTGCGAATAAAATAGGTCGGTGACGGCGCGCAGCACGGTGAAGACCGTCGGCATCTTCGAGCGTTCTTCCTCGGTGAACACCCGGTCCGGCGTCTTGACGGTGAGGTCGAGGCGGCGGGCCGAGGAAGCGCCGAGCACGATGTCGGACACGGTCTTCAGCCGCTCGATCACGAAGCCGAGGATCACCTCGCCGCGTTCATTATAGGCCTCGATCCAGACGTCGCGCCCGAAGGAAGAGATTCCGAGCGGCGGATCGACGACGGCGGTATCCCAGCGCGTATAGCGGCCGGGATATTCGTAGTTCGACGAAAACACCGCGCCGCGGCGCTCGTCGAGCTTGTCGACATAGGAAGAGACCGCATCGCCGTAGGGGATCGCCCGCCGCTGCCGCGTGACCGTAATGCCGCCCTTGGTCTCGTAGATTTCCGCACCATCATCCCGCAGGATCGTTACCATTGTTCCACTCCGTTATCGGGGCCCGGACGACAGGCGGCCATAAAACAAAAAAAGCCGCCTCGAAGTTTCGGGCGGCTCACTCGTCGTCTTTGGACACGATTGGTCGAGGCCGCCTTAGCGAACCCACCACCAAACAGCAATGTTCAAGGACTTGATCATGAAAAATTGTTAGCCTGAGATCAGCGATTGCGCAAGAGGCGAATGCAGGATTGAAAAAGGGCGGCCCGAAAGCCGCCCCTCCCCAGCCTTGAAGGCTCAACTGGCATCAGAAGGTCTTCGTGAGCGACACCTTGAATGTGCGGCCCGGCTCGGAATACCAATCGCGCGGCTGTGACGCCGTCGCCGAGCTGAGGTTGACCTCGCGCACGCCAAGCGCATTGAAATATTCCTGGTCGAAGATGTTGTAGACGCCTGCCTGCACGCGCAGACCCGGCACCTGTTCCGGCGTCCACCAGCCGGTCAGGTCGACGATTGCGTAGCCGGGCGCATCGAAGGTCGTGTCGTTGGTGTTGCTGACGGGGGTATCGAGATGGTCGGTGAGCATGCCGGCCGACAGCGTCGAGGAAAGGTCGAAGCCGAAAGTCTCGTTGCTCCAGCCGCCGCCGACGATCGCCTTGAACGGTGCCACCGAGCGTAGGCGCTGAGTGGTTTCTTCATTTCTGCCATATGCATAGGCAAGTGACGCATGCAGATTTATGCCGTTATTGAATGTCTTAGCGGCGCTGGCTTCAATACCGGAGATCGTGGCCGCAGACACGTTCGTGTAGTTGAATTCCGTAAAGCCGGTCGCGTCGACGCTCGTCACCGTCTCAATAAAGTTCTGGTAGCGGGTGTGGAAGGCCGCGACCCGACCGGTAAAATCGCCCGTGTCAAAGTTAGCGCCGATTTCGACGCCGCGGCCGATTTCGGGTTCCAGATCGGGATTGCCGAGCTGGGCATAGCGGCCCGTCGGATTGTAGAAGCGGCTGTAGAGTTCGTCCACGGTGGGTGCGCGGAAGCCAACTGCCAGCTGCATGTAGAGCTGCACGTCAGGCGTCAGCTCGTATGTCGCAAGAATCTTCGGTGACAGGCCGGCTTCCGTTCGGTCGTTCAGGTCCCCGAAACGGGCAAGCCCGGTATTGCTTGCGAAACTCCCGCCGGTCGAGGGATTGTAGTTGAACCAGTCAAAGCGGAAGCCGGGCGTCAGCGCGAAGCCGGTATTGCCGATCTCGATCTTGTCTTCGACAACAAGCCCAAGATTCTGGCTGTCGACATTGGGCACTTCCGCCTGATTGTTCAGCGACGGGCAGGTCGTCGATGTCGGGCAAAGTGCCCAGCTATACTGGCTCCAGCTCGAAACGCCGACGTCGAGGCCTACCCGAACGGAGTGGCTGAGACCGGAATATTCGAAATCCTTCGTTGCCGTGCCACTGAAGCCCCAGGTTTCGTTTTCAATCTCGTTGTTACGTCCATAGGCTACATTGGCGGTCGTACGGCCCCTGCTGCCGGCTTCCTTCTTCAAATCCAGCCAATAGAGCGTGGCACGCGCACTGCTGAAGAACGCGTCGGAGGACTGCGCTTCATAATCATAATCGAGCGATACGCGATCGCGGTCACGCAGTTCGCGACCGTCATAATTGTCGATCATGAAGTTGCGAGGACTGGTGCCTCCCTGGAGTTGGCGCAGGTCGGTCTTAAGATCGCGGCGGAATCGTTCCGCTGTCAAGCCGATGCGATGGCCGCCTTCCAGCTCCTGGCGTAGTTTGAAGAGCAGGTTGTTCTGATCGAAATCAGCCGGATTCGCCTCGGTGCGAAGAGCACCGTAGCTGTCATTGTCGCCCATATTGTCGCGTTCATGGCCCTTGCGGTAGCCGCCCTGAAAGAGGATCGACGTGTTGCCGATCTTCTTGGCAGCGGCGGCCGAGCCGGAAATGCTGCGGTCTTCGCTGTCATAGGTCGACTTGACGATCGCACCCCAATCCCGGCCTTCGGGAATAAGATCCTCCGGCTCCAGCGTATTGAGAACGATGGCGCCGCCGAGCATGCCGGAACCGCCCTTGCTCGAATCTGCCCCGCGCACGATATCGAGCGAGGACAGTGAATCGAAATCGAAGGTGTCGCCGCCGCCGTTGGCGTTGGCCGGCGCAAAGGCACCCTGGCGCGAGCTGTTCGAAATATACGGGATCGGAATGCCGTCGATGGTGGTCAGGATGCGAGCGCCGGAAAGGCCACGCAGGTTGAAGCCTGCGTCACCACGCGAATAATTCACGCCTGCATCGACGCTGCGGCCGATATCGTCAAAATTGGTGACCTGCTTTTCTTCGAGCTGCTTGGCGGTGATTTCGGTGGCAAGCGGCGTATCGGCGACGCTGCCCGGCGCCACGCGTTTGCCCTTGACGACGATCTTCTGCAGGACGGTGCTTTCCTCCGTCGCGGCTTGCGGCGCTGTTGCCGGAGCGCTTTGCGCGAAAGACTGCGAAACAGGAAGAACAACTGTGGCTGCCGTGCAGACCAATAGAACCGAGCGCCAATGCCGGACGATCATAACCTACCCTCTCATGATGATTACCGGGCTGGCTGGTCGTGGCGCGTCGAACGCTCGAGGGGCTGGCTGGGCTTTTACGGATGAAGACGAAGTAAAATTCCGCCTTCTTTTCGCCGCATAAAAAACATGAGCAGCATTGTCAACATAAGTCATCGTTTTATGTTGAATAAATATATCAAGTTTTAGCGATCTTCAATGACGTTGCACAATTGCAACGAAAAACGCCCTCATGCGTTGTCTTCAGCCACGGATACGAGGAATCGGACGCGTTGAGAAAACTTTCGACATTGGCGATCCTTTTCGCCGCTACCGCCTTTCTTGCCGGCGCTCGCCTGCCCCCGCAAGGCCCGATGCCCGAACCTCGGCCAGATGCCGGACAGCCGACCAGCCCCACCTCCCCTTCCTCGGAAAAGACGGAACCGCCCGCGCCCGGAGAGGTCCCGGCCCCTCAGCCGAAACCCGACGTCAAGGACCCGGAGGCACCGGCATCGAGCCCGCCAGCGCCGCAGGCCGCACCGTCAGAGCCCGGGCCGACAGAACCGATGCAAGGTCCGCCGCGGCCGCCGGGCAGCCCCGAAAGCTCACAGCCGCCGACGGAAGAAGGTAAGCCGCCCGGCGAGCAGACACTTGAAGAGCAACACCTGACGATCGAACCGGAAAGCGATGCCGAGCATGCCGAATGCACGGCCGCCCTTCAGTCCCTGGGCGTCGTCTTCAAGGACACGCCGCGCATCGATGACGGTAACGGCTGCGGCATCGACAAGCCGATCATCGTCTCTGAAGCCCTGCCCGGCATCAAGCTGAAGCCGGAGGCGACGATTCGCTGTCCGGCAGCGCTTGCCCTTGCTCGCTGGATGAAGGACAGCGTCATCCCGGCGGCTTCCGCCGCCCTACCGGAGCAGGGCCGCATCACCACCGTCAACCAGGCAACGTCCTATATGTGCCGCCTGCGTAACAGTGCCGGAACCGGCAAGATCTCCGAGCATGCCCGCGGCAACGCCATCGATATTGCGAGCTTCCATTTCGAAAAGGGTGAAGATGTCGCCGTCCGCTCCCGTCGCGAGGATTCGACGCTGACCGGCGCCTTCCAGCGCACCGTCAGCGCCGCCGGCTGCCTCTACTTCACCACCGTCCTCGATCCGGAAAGCGACGCCGCCCACGAAACCCATTTCCATCTAGACGTCATCGAGAGGAAGGGTGGCTATCGTTATTGCCATTAGTCACTTCAAAGAGTTGCGATTCCCGCTTGAATCGGGTCATCCAACCACTAAACTTCGGCACGAAGAACCGGCGGAGTGCCTACCATGACCTTGTTGAGCTTCCAGATGAAAGACTCCACAGTTTCCCGTCTGGATCGCCTGGCCGAAAGGCGAAAGCTTTCGTCGGCCGAGATCGCAGCCGTGGCGATCGAAGAATTCATCGAACGGGAGGAATGGCAACTCTCGGAGATCGAGGCTGCCGTTCGCGAAGCCGACCAAAGCGACTTCGCCTCCGATGAGGATGTCGCTACAGTCCTGTCAAAATATATTGGCAGCCCTTCTGGAAAATGAGCCTGCGCATCAAATGGACCCGCAGAGCGCTTGCCCGCCTTGATCATATCGGCGCTTACATCGCCCGTCACCATCAAGGTGCCGCAGCGAGGGTCATCGTCCGTATCCAATCCCTCGTGGAGACGATGCCGGATTATCCGTTGGTGGGAAAAGTCAGTCGCGTCGCGGGAACAAGGGAAGTGGTGCTGAGCGACATTCCCTATATTGTCGCATGTCGCGCTAGAGAAAACGAAATTGAAATTCTAACCATCTTGCATACATCTCAACGATGGCCGAAGAGCTTCTGAAGCCGGCTCTAAAACAACCCCTCGATATAGCCCTGGTCGTTCAGGAAAATCCGTTCCGCCGACGGTGATTTCGGCAGGCCCGGCATCGTCATGATCTCGCCGGTGATGGCGACGACGAAGCCCGCTCCCGCCGAAAGCCGCACCTCTCGCACGGTGACGATGTGGCCTTCCGGCGCGCCGCGCAGGTTCGGATCGGTGGAGAACGAATATTGCGTCTTCGCCATGCAGATCGGCAGCTTGCCGTAACCTTGCTCCTCCCATGTCTGCAACTGGTCGCGCACCGCCTTGTCGGCCGTCACTTCACCGGCATGGTAGATCTTCGAGGCGACGATCTCGATCTTCTCGAACAGCGAAATGTCGTCGCCATAGAGCGGCTGGAATTTCGCCTGCCCGGATTCGGCCAGTTCCACCACCTTGTGCGCCAGTTCCTCGATGCCGGCCGAACCCAGCGCCCAGTGGCTGCAGAGGATCGCCTCGGCGCCAAGCCTCGAGACAAATTCCTTGACTGCCGCGATCTCGGCGTCGGTATCCGAGACGAAATGGTTGATCGCCACGACGACGGGCACCCGGAAACGACGCACATTGGCAACGTGCCGGCCAAGATTGGCGCAGCCCTTCTTCAGCGCCTCGACATCCTCCGTGCCGAGATCTTCCTTCTTCACCCCGCCATTCATCTTCAGCGCCCGGACGGTCGCGACGATCACCGCCGCATCCGGCTTCAGCCCGGCCTTGCGGCACTTGATGTCGAAGAATTTCTCGGCCCCGAGATCGGCGCCGAAGCCCGCTTCGGTCACCACATAGTCGCCAAGCTTCAGCGCCGTCTTCGTCGCCGTCACCGAGTTGCAGCCATGGGCGATGTTGGCGAAGGGGCCGCCATGCACGAAGGCCGGATTGTTCTCTAGCGTCTGCACGAGGTTCGGCTGCATCGCATCTTTCAACAGCACCGCCATTGCGCCGTCGGCTTTCAGGTCTCGCGCTTGCACCGCCGTCCTGTCGAAACGATAGCCGATGATGATGTCGCCAAGCCGCCGCTCCAGATCCTTGAGGTCGGTGGCAAGGCAGAGGATCGCCATCACCTCGGAGGCGACGGTGATGTCGAACCCGCCCTGGCGCGGGAAACCGTTGGCGACGCCGCCGAGCGATGAGACCATGCTTCTGAGCGCCCGGTCGTTCATGTCCATGACCCGCCGCCAAGTGATGCGGCGGATGTCGATATTCTCTTCGTTGCCCCAGTAGATGTGGTTGTCGATCATCGCCGCCAGCAGATTGTGCGCCGATGTGATCGCATGGAAATCGCCGGTGAAATGCAGGTTGATGTCTTCCATCGGCACGACCTGTGCATAACCGCCGCCGGCCGCCCCGCCCTTGACGCCGAAGCAGGGGCCGAGCGAGGCCTCGCGGATGCAGACAACGGCTTTCTTGCCGATCCGGTTCAGCCCGTCGCCGAGCCCGACGGTGGTGGTCGTCTTGCCCTCGCCCGCCGGCGTCGGGTTGATCGCGGTGACGAGGATCAGCTTGCCATCCTTCTTGCCTGCTTGCGCAGCAATGAACTCGGCGCTGACCTTCGCTTTGTCATGACCATAGGGAACGAGCTGCTCGACCGGAATGCCGAGTTTCGCCCCGATTTCGAAGATCGGCTTTTTGGCCGCGGCGCGTGCGATTTCGATATCGGATTTGATGGATGGCATGGATGTTCCCCCGTCCGACCTCCGCGGGCGCGGAGCCGTTATTTTTCTCTTCATCGAGATAACGAAATATCGGCGGGGTGTGAATAGCCCCACGCCTTGCGGCCGCCACGCTGGGCGTTTATGTGGCGGACGACAATTGCGGTTTAACAGGCTGAAAACATGAAATCACTGGAACTCATCATCGAGCGCATCATCCTGTCGAGCCGCTGGATCCTCGTCGTCTTCTATATCGGCCTAGTAGCAGCACTCGCCGTCTATGCCGTTTCCTTCGCCTACAAGTTCCTGAAGATCGCCTCCGGCGTCTTCGAGCTTGACGAGGCGGAGATGATCCTTGCCATGCTCGGTTTGATCGACGCTGCCCTCGTTGCCAGCCTGATCGTCATGGTGATGATCTCGGGTTACGAGAATTTCGTCAGCCGCTTCGACGAGGCCAGCGAGGCCGACAACGAGGTCTCCTTCCTTGGCAAGCTCGATTCGGGCAGCTTGAAAATCAAGGTCGCCTCCTCGATCGTCGCCATCTCCTCCATCCACCTGCTGCAGGTCTTCCTCAATGCCGACAAATATGCGGACGGCAAGATCATGTGGCTGACCCTCATGCACCTCGCCTTCGTCGCCTCCGCCGTCATGCTCGGTTTCCTGGAGAAGCTGATGAGCGTCACGTCGAAAAATGATCTGAAGGATAAGGACTGACAGGCGTCACGAGGCGCCTTCGGAGCTTCAACAAGCAGCAGCCCGACGAAAACGCCGAGCTATGCTCTTTCGAGTCCTGAGATCAATTGACCGAAGCAGCAACAGGAACGATCTCTGCCTCAGCTTTTCTCGGGCACCGAAGGCTTTCCTTCGCCTCCGGCCCACAGACATGCAAGCCGGGCTCTTCATCATAGGGGATGATACCATTGATGATGCCAAGCTTGAGGGCCTCAGAAGGAAGTATGATACTTCCTCGCTCAGTTGAAGTAGCGGGCATCATCGTCTCGTATGTCTCGGCGCTCACGCCCATCTCGTCGAAATAAGCTAAAAATCTCGTATATTCAGCCGTCGTGGGCCTGACGATGCCGATTGCCGAATATCCGACCATCCGCGGCGTTCCGCTCATCAGGACAAGAGCGCAGCTCGAAAGACAGTACGCACGGCCGGCAAAGACTTCGCCCTCGGTCGGTCCGCTTTTGGCGATGCTGGCTTTGCAACGTGGATCCAGCTTTGGACAATTCGGCAACTGCGTTCTGCCAATCGAGGTTTCCTGACCTGCAGCGCGGATCATGCGCCCCATCACGAAAGCCGCATCCGTGTCCCCGCCATTAGATTGAAGGACGATCGGCAGCTTTCGTTCGCCGAGCGTCGTCAACATCGCCTTCAGCCGAGCCGGCGTATCCGGTGTGATGTCTCCGTCCGCAGAAATCCACTGCGTGCACTCTTCCTGGCAATTGCCATTGGACATCAGGAGGAAGTCCATCGGCCTGGTTTTGGGCAGTTTCTCGCTTGTCTCTGCAGCCGCTTCCTGTACGGGTGCCTCGGATACCGGCGTCTTAGATACAGGCGCCTCAGCCGCCACAGGCGCTTCGGCTGCCGGATGGCTGTGACAGACAGCCTCGGCCGCTGCATCCGGCGCGCAGAGCGGCATGCCGGGCCACTCATTGTAGGACAGCATGTCCGTAATGAGACCTATTCGAAGTGCCTCTGCAGCCGGTACGATATTGATGTTGTCAGGCGTAGCGCTCATCATCAGACCGACCACGTCTTCGCTGACGCCCATTTCCTTCAAATAGGCCGTCAAGGCAGCAGTAGCCTTCTTTCCAAGTTTGGTGGAACTGCTCTGCCCCGCCACCTTGCGTCCGACCTCCTTGCGGGAGATCTCCTTTTTCTTGCCGTTCACGATCTTGTATTCGATGCGATAGGAAACTCGCACCTTGTTGTAGACGGTCGTGATCTGGTGGACACCGATCAAGGCCCATTGCGACGAGACACGCGACGTACCGCCGACGAATGCCAGCGGACAAGCAGAAAAGCAGTATGCACCGGACGAATAGGTATAACCGACCGCGCTACCATCCTTGGCAACAGCGGCTTGGCAGCGCGTATCCCCAACCGGGCAATCTTTGAGCCGCGTGCCGCCGACCGCCGTTTCCAGCCCGGCCTTGCGGATCATCCGGCCCATCGCATAGGCGGCATCGACGTCGCCGCCTTCCGAACGAAAAACGACAGGCAGTTTACGGCCGCCGATCTTCTTGAGGATCTTTCTGAGCCGCGCGGGTGTATCCGACGTTATCCGCCCCTCCGCCGATATCCATTCCGGACAGTTTTCCTGGCAGAGGAGACTGCGCACGAGGATGAAATTCATCGGGGGATGCGGCGCTGGCTTCTTTTCCTCGGCAGCCTGCGAGGTTGCCGCTCCGATCGGCAAGGTCAAAAGGAGAAAAACAAGTAACAATCTGGAAAATAGACACTTCACCAAAAAGGAAACTGCAAAGCGCACGATTAAATTGCCTCAGTTGTACTGAGCATAGGCTTAGCAAGTGGATTGACTGCCAGCAAGCCGGATTTCGCCGCCTGCTGCGGTCCTCTTATCTTTGTTCTCTCATCGCAATCCGGCTGAGATGGCGTCCCGCTGCGGCCGTGTTCGCGCAGATCACCCGCGCCGCCGCCAAGCGTTGCAGGTAGGCCGCCCCACCGCCTTTGCGCCGGTGCCGGAGAGATCCGAGCTCTTCCCCGAAACTCTCCCAAGTGATTCTCCCCTGCCCGGCTGCGCGAGACCGTTGCGATGCCGCCATGAGGGAACTCAACGATACCGCAACGCTATGTTTGCAACTCGAAACTCAACCGAAGCGCGAGCTACTGTGGCTAATTTTTCACAATTTGAATGAATCGGCTTGCGTTAGGTCAATTGGGGCTAGCATCCCGCAGATTTTCTGTATTTGATAGCGGTAACATTGGGGCTGCCGGGGGCGTACAAATGTCTTACATGACTACCTCTGAAAGACAGTCATTGCTTTCGGCAGAGCTTGCGACCGCACGAACGCGCAGCCTGTTTGCGCAGGCGCTCGGCAGGGTCTCCACAGCCTTCGGATTGTCGCATGCGACGCTGATGCACGCTCCCTCCCCCGAAGACCTCCTCCTGAAACCCCTGCTGATTGAGAGCTCGCTTCCTGTCGCCTATGTCAGGGATTTCGACCGCGCCCACATGATGCGCGGCTGCCCTTTCGGCGTAAGGCTGAGGCAGTCTGCTGTGCCGCCGGCATGGCACCTCAACGACGCCTCCAATGGTCAGGCTTTCCCCGCCGAACTTCGTGCCCTGATGCTGCGCCATGCCATACCGGCAGGCGTTGCCATGCCGACCATTGCAGCCGACGGCCAGCGCCTGGTCTTTTGGTTCTGCGGCGAGCGCGCCGCACTTGGCCAGAGTGAGATCAACGAGCTGGCAATGATCATTCTCCATGCACTTGATGCATACAATGCAGTCAAACGTAACGAGGAATGCGCGCATAACGCGCTATCAACCAGAGAACTAGAAGTTGTTCGTTGGACTGCCCAGGGCAAGACCTCGATCGAAATCGGTCAGATCCTCACGCTCTCGGACCATACGGTGAACGCCTATATGACGAACGCGATCAAAAAACTCGATTGCGTCAACCGGACCCAGTTGGTAGCTAAGGCCATTCGATTGAAGCTGATCAACTGAGGAATCAGAAGAGAGTCGGCACGTCGTCCCATGATCTGGGGGAATCGTGCCTCTTCACTTCGAACAGCCCGTCATTGACAAGACAGAACAATCCCGCGCCCACATCGGCATCACCGATGCGGAAGTCGTCCGGATGCTTGCTGCCTATCGTCTTTTCGGCTTCTGGCGCATCGATATCGAGACAGGACATTTCTTTGCAAGCGAGGATGTCCACGCGATCTTCGGCCTCCCCTATAGCGACGGCCCCGTCAACCTGACAGAGCTGATGTCGCGCATCCACGAGGAGGACCGCAGTCTGATCGCTCAGACCTTCGAAGAGGCGAGCCTTCACGGCGTCGGCTTCCATTTCGTCTATCGTGTCGACAACCGGCTTGGCGGCCACAAGCTGGTGCGCAGCGTCGGCCGCTTCCGAAACGATGAAAGCGGCGGCGGCATCGTCGGCATCACCTATGAATTCGTCGAGAAACTGCGCGTCGTCGGCTTCGAGGACAACACGATACCCCGTTGACTCCAGACGTTTTAGCGGTCGAGCACCGAGCGGATCTCGACGAGGTTCGAGCGCACCCTCAGAATATAGAAGCCCATGGTGGCGAGATGGCTCGGCATGATCCAGCCATCCTCGCGACCGTTCGAGATGATCGCCGGCTGGATGCGCAGGGCGGCCTGGAACTGCCGCGTCGTGCTGCCCCAGATCGCGCCGAGATTGCGTTCTTGCACCACCTGTGAGAAGTCGGCCTGCGCGGCGGTAAGGATGGCGTAGTAAGCATAGAGCTGGCCATAGGCGAACCAGAACCGGTCGTCGGCGCGGGTGTCGAACCAACCGCGATTGTGGTTTTCCGAGCGCTCGGCGAGCATGTCGGAGGTGCCGCCGAGATCGTTGGCAATGCGGTCGATGAACTGCATGAGGTTATCGGCGCGGCCGTCGAAAACGACATTGCAGAGGGCGAGATCGGTGTTGAACTTGCGCAGGCTGCCGACCGCGGAGCGGTAATAGGAAGGCGTTGGCGTCTTCGGCCCGAAGGGATTGAGCCCGAAATACCAGCTGTTTTCGTCGAACTGCAGATTGCCGCGCGCGCTCTGCAGGTCATTGTTGATGCCCGACGTGCCGCGCACGCGCCCAAGCGTATCGACAAGCTCCGCCGAAGTCCGTCGGACCGCCTGGTTGACGCCGCGCTGGAACGACGCCTTGTTGTCGAGAAAGGGCGTGTGATCCCAGTCGATGCCGAAGAAGCCCATCTTGTAGAGCAGCATGGAGGAGATCCATGCGTTCTGGTTGACATTGAAATCGGTCAGATCGGCCGCGACGTCAACGATCGCCGAGCGTTGGCAGGTCTTCGGCGCCGTCGCATTGGCGCCCTCGGCGACCGGCACTTCCTGTCCGGCGGCAACCTTGCGTTCGGAAAGCCGGTACTGATCGACAAAGGCGGTGTTGAAATTCGACCAGACCTGCGTCTGCCAGAAGAAATAACCATAGAGCACGACCAGCAGCGCCACGAACGCGATGACCGGCAGCCGGATCATCCAGCTCCGGCGCTGATACCAGCCGTGTGCGGCAAGAAAGGGCCAGAAGGCCCAGGCGGAAAACAGGCGGGCCCAACGGCCGATCGTCTGGCCGATCAGCCTGAAAAAACCGGCTATCCGGTCAAGCATCGTCGTCTCCTGTCAGGCGAGGCGAACATCGGGACATTGCCGTCCCGCTGCATCCCACATATGCGCTCGATGGGCCGAGCACAACACGAACCCTTCGATTTTCCAGAATGAAAGCATTGGGAGAGGGGTATTGCCCGCGCCCTGCTGGTCAGGAGCGCAGGAAAGGCCGGCTGAAACGGAAGGACCTGCGCGCCGTATCGATCAGAGGCGCTCCCGAGGTTTCCGGCGGCGGATCGGCATAGGTCGGGAACCTTCTAGCGAATTCGAGATCGGCACGGCTCTTGCGCCGCTCCAGATCCTGGGCGACCAGCATGCCCTTCTCGAACAGCCTGATCGGCGCAGCGATATCGGGGAACAATTCCGGCTTGATCCTCACCTTCATGCCCGGCCGGTCGGTATCGACCTGCGCCTGGTAGATGATCAGCCGCTCCTCCACGTCGATCAACAGCTTGCGCAACAGCGCGTTGCAGGCGGCGATCCGGCCGTTCAGCGAATCGACATAGGTCTGGAACAGGCCGATGAAGCGCTCACGCCGCTGGCTGTCGTCGCGCATCTCGTGCTCCCCGGCGGAAATCCGCTCGGCCTCCGCCTTCAGCGCCCGCCGTTCCGCCTCCATCTGCTCCCAATGCGCCCTGTTGCCATAGACGCCGATACGGCCCTGCGTCGTCAGCGCCTTGGCATTGAGCTCCTTCATCTTGAGGCGGGCGATATCGATGGAAACGACCAGCCGGCGCCGCTGCTCGACGATATCGACAAGGCTGAGTTCGGCTGCCTTGTGCCGTTCGGTAAGCGCGGCGCGCTGATTGGCGATCAGCCTGGCGAGCGCGTCCGATTTCGTCAAAAGATCGAGCAGCCGCTCGATGACGGGCGCCTCGCGCACGCGTTCGGTGTACATGCGCCACATCCGCTGGCGCGACACCCAGCCGGCCATCTTCTCACGTAGCGTCAGCCCCCGGAAACTGTCGAGATCGGCAGAAACCTCGGCCGTCAGCCGGTCGAGGCAAAAGACCAGCTCGGCCAGTTGGGCGTCGAGCGCCGCAGCATCGGCGATATGGGCCTGGAAGCGGGCATTCTGCTCGAGGAAGACCTCGTCGGCTGATCGTGTTTCGTCGCCGCTGAAGGCGCTGATCGCAGCCACGCAATAGGCCCCCTCGGCCGCAATCCTCTCGGCGAGGCTGCCTGCGGCTTCATACTGGCTGTCGAATGACGGGGGTTTGCGCACCTGATCTCTCCAGGGAATCTCCTGCCCCCAAGCTAGTCGCTTGCGGCGCCAAAGAAAACAGGCAGCATCGCCGGCTTTAGACCGGCTCGGCGATCCAGGCACCGTTCATCGCGTCGTCCCAGTGCCTGCGGCAGAGCGAGACATATTTCTCATTGCCGCCGACATCGATCTGCGCGCCTTCGTGCAATACTTTTCCTTTCGCGTCGAGCCGCACAACCATCGTCGCCTTGCGCCCGCAATGGCAGATCGTGCGCACCTCGCGCATTTCGTCGGCGATCGCCAGCAGTTCCTGCGAGGCCGGAAACAGCTTGCCCTGGAAATCGGTTCTCAGCCCGTAGACCATCACAGGGATACCGAGCCTGTCGACGACGCGGGCAAGCTGCCAGACATGGACAGGCGTCATGAAATGCGCCTCGTCGACGAAGATGCAGGAAATCGGCGCTCCGTCTCCGCTCAGCGTCGCGACCAACCGAAACAGATCTTCATGCGGCTCGAAGGGAATGGCGCTCGCCTCCAAGCCGATCCGCGAGCCGATGACGCCTCGGCCGGCGCGCTCGTCGAAGGCGGCGATCAGCTGCACCGTGCGCATGCCGCGCTCCTGGTAATTATAGGAGGCCTGCAGCAGCATCGTCGACTTGCCGGCGTTCATCGTCGAGTAGTTGAAATAGAGTTTTGCCATCCGATTTCTCCTTGATCGGCTTATTGAAAGCTTGGAATGGCAAAGAAAAGCCCTGAGGGAGCGATAATCACAGGAATCCGGCTCGAAAACCGCCGAAAGCCCCGGAAACAAGGCATTGCGAAAAAATCCGCGGACGTCGCAATCGCATGGGTCGATACGGCGCAAACGCACTGAGGTCGCTTGTCAAACTCGGTTATTGATGGTTGGCTTGGGAACTTAAAGACTGGGAGTCTAAAATGAAAACAACAAGCACGTTCAAACTCGTTACCGCAACTGCCGTCGCCGCCCTCTCCGTTGCGACCGCCGCCTTCGCCGCCGATCCCGACAGCTGCTCCAGCGTTCATTTCTCGGACGTCGGCTGGACGGATATCACCGCCACCACCGCCACCGCATCCATCGTCCTGAAGAGCATCGGCTATCAGACCGACGTCAAGGTTCTCTCCGTGCCGGTCACCTACACCTCGCTGAAGAACAAGGACATCGACGTCTTCCTCGGCAACTGGATGGAGACGCAGGAGAAGGACGTTCGTCCCTATCTCGACGACAAGTCGGTCGAATCCTTCGGCCCGAACCTGGTCGGCGCCAAGTACACGCTCGCCACCAACGCCAAGGGTGCGGAACTCGGCATCAAGGACTTCAAGGATATCGCCGCCCACAAGGACGATCTCGACGGCAAGATCTACGGCATCGAGCCCGGCAATGACGGCAACCGCCTCGTCATGGACATGATCGAGAAGAACGAGTTCGACTTGAAGGATATGGAAGTCGTCGAATCCTCCGAACAGGGCATGCTCGCCCAGGTCGCGCGTGCCGACAAGTCAGGCAAGCCCGTTGTTTTCCTCGGCTGGGAGCCCCACCCGATGAACACCAACTTCAAGCTGACCTACCTCACAGGCGGGGACAAAGTGTTCGGCCCCGACTTCGGCGGCGCCAAGGTCTTCACCAACGTGCGTGCCGGTTATCTCGACGAATGCCCGAATGTCGGCATGATGTTGAAGAACCTGAAATTCTCCCTCGACATGGAGAACCAGATCATGGGCAAGATCCTCAACGACGGCAAGGAGCCGGAGGCTGCAGCTTCCGAATGGCTGAAGGCGAACCCCGCAGCGCTCGAACCCTGGCTCGCGGGCGTCAAAACCCGCGACGGCAGCGGCGAGGCTCTCGCGGCCGCCAAGACCGGCCTCGGCCTCTGATAATACGAACGGGGCGGCTCGCCGCCCCGCTTCATTTTTGTCCGATTGTTGTTTTTCTGGATGGGCGCACCCTTGAATTGGATCACCGAATTTAAGATTCCCGTTGGCCCCTGGGCCAAATCCTTCGTGGACTGGCTGACCTCGAACGGCGAGTGGTTCTTCAACCAGATCGCCTTCCTGCTGTCGAGCGCTATAGATGGCCTGCTCTTCGTGCTGCAGAAGCCCCATCCGCTGATCGTCATCGCGGCCATTACCGCCATCGCCTTTTGGCTGCGCCGGTCGATCGCAGTCGCCGTCTTCACCTGTCTCGGGCTGCTGCTGATCGTCAACCAGGACTATTGGAAGGAAACGACGGAGACTCTCGCCCTCGTGCTCGCCGCCACCTTCGTCTGTATGGTGATCGGCATTCCGCTCGGCATTGCCGCCGCGCGCCGCCCTTGGGTCTATGCTGCCATGCGCCCGATACTCGATCTCATGCAGACCATACCAACATTCGTCTATCTGATCCCGGCGCTCATCCTGTTCGGCCTCGGCATGGTGCCGGGCCTGATCGCCACCGTCATCTTCGCGATCCCCGCCCCGATCCGGCTGACGCGCCTCGGTATCATCTCGACGCCGCCGTCCCTCGTCGAAGCCGCCGTCGCGTTTGGAGCGACGCCGATACAGGTCTTGCGCAAAATCGAGCTTCCCTTCGCCACGCCGCAGATCATGGCGGGTCTCACCCAGACCATCATGCTATCGCTGTCGATGGTCGTCATCGCCGCCCTTGTCGGCGCTCCCGGGCTTGGTGTGCCCGTCGTCCGTGCGCTGAACACCGTCAATATCGCCAAGGGCTTCGAGGCGGGCTTCTGCATCGTCATCCTGGCAATCATTCTCGACCGGATGTTCCGCACGGCGGGTGAAGGAGGCGCTGCATGACCGCGGTAAGCTTTAACAATGTCAGCATCGTCTTCGGCGATCGGCCGGAAACCGCGCTTGCCATGGTCGATCAGGGCAAATCGCGCGACGAAATCGGCGCCGCGACCGGCTTGGTGCTCGGCGTCGCCGATGCTTCGTTGACGATCGAGGAAGGCGAGATCCTGGTGCTGATGGGCCTTTCCGGCTCCGGCAAGTCGACGCTGCTGCGCGCCGTCAACGGGCTCGCTCCCGTGGTGCGTGGCGATGTCGCCGTCTCCACGACCACCGGCCCCGTCAACCCTTACAGATGCAATGCCAAGGCTCTGCGCGATCTGCGCACGCACACCGTCTCCATGGTGTTCCAGCAGTTCGCCCTTTTGCCTTGGCGCACCGTCGCCGACAATGTCGGCTTCGGCCTCGAACTCGCCGGCATGCCGGAAGCCGAACGCAAGCTCCGCGTCGGCGAGCAGCTTGAACTGGTCAACCTGACAAAATGGGCAGGCCGCAAGGTCAACGAGCTTTCGGGCGGCATGCAGCAGCGTGTCGGCCTTGCACGCGCCTTTGCCACCGGCGCCCCGATCCTGCTCATGGACGAGCCGTTCTCGGCGCTCGACCCATTGATCCGCACCCGTTTGCAGGACGAGCTCCTGGAGTTCCAGCGGCGGCTAAAGAAGACCATCCTCTTCGTCAGCCACGATCTCGACGAGGCCTTCCGCATCGGCAATCGCATCGCCATCATGGAGAGCGGCCGCATCATCCAGTGTGGGACGCCGCACGACATCGTCAAGAACCCCGCAGACCAGTATGTCGCCGACTTCGTGCAGAACCTCAATCCGATCAACATGCTGACGGCGGCCGACGTCATGCAGCCAGGCCTCGGTCAGACTGCCGCCGGCATGAGCGTCAGCGCCACGGCCCGCGCCGCGACCCCGCTCATCGATATCCTCGATGCCCTTGCCCGCCAGCCGGGCAGTATCGGCATCGTCGAAAACGGCGCGATCGTCGGCACCATCTCGGCTCAGGATATCGTTGCCGGCCTCACCCGCCATCGCCGCAAGGAGGAAGCTTGATGTTTTCCATCCGCTTTGTCACAAGGCGGATATGAAAGATCAGCCCTCGCCCTTACGCGAAACCGACGACGATGCCCGCAAGCTTGCCCGCGTGCTTCTGCGCACCGCACGATACGCGGCGATTGCCGTTCTCGACCCAGAGACCGGCTTTCCCTTCGCCAGCCGCGTGCTCGTCGCCACCGATATCGACGGCACCCCCGTTATCCTGGTTTCGCAGCTGTCGGCCCATACCAGGGCGCTCGCCAGCGACCCGCGCGCCTCGCTCCTGACTGGCGAGCCCGGCAAGGGCGATCCCCTCGCCTATCCTCGTCTGACGACCCAGTGCAGAGCAGAATCCGTCGAGCGCAGCAATCCATGCTACGCGCGGATCCACATGCGTTTTCTCGCTCGCCACACTAAGGCGAAGCTTTATATCGACTTTCCTGATTTCCTATTCTTCCGTCTCAAGCCTGAGCAGGCCAGCCTCAATGGCGGCTTCGGCCGCGCCTACCAGCTGGATGGGAACGATCTCGTAATCCAGTCGGCCGCGAATGAGGCGATTGCCGTCGGGGCGGCAGAAGCAGTGCGAGATTTAGTAGAACGCCACCCCGACGTCGAGGAAAGCCTCGCTATCAGGCTAAAGGCGCCGGAATCCGGCTCTTGGCGCATTTGTGGTATCGATTCCTCAGGTTTCGACATGATTTCCGGCGATTTGCTGCTGCGATACGAGTTCGAAACCCTCGCTGTGGATACCGATCACATTTGTTCAAACATGTCTAAAATAGCATACTCGATACCTTAAATTTAGGTATATACAATCTTCGAGCCCAGTTGCTAGTTTTTGGTGTCAGTCAAAATCCCGGCTGGCGGCCGCCAACACGCTTGATGTACGTTTTGCATTAGGAAGATAACATATGGAAACCTCTGATTTGGCCGACCACACGAGCGTGGCGGCAGCTTTATTGTCGGCCATGGCAAACCCGAAGAGATTGCTGATCCTGTGTAGCCTCGTGAAGGGCGAAGTGGCCGTCGGCGTGCTTGCGACGCAGGTCGGGCTCAGCCAGTCGGCTCTCTCTCAGCACCTGTCGAAACTGCGCGCTCAAAAGCTGGTCAAGACCCGCAGAGACGCACAGACCATTTATTACTCGAGCACCTCCGAGCCAGTCATGAAGATCCTGGCAACGCTCGAAGACATTTACCTCGTGCAGAACCGGAATAGATCCGCCGCCTGATGATAGCGCTGACATGAATGTCGGCCGATGCCGCGCTGCAAGGGGATGTTCCCGGAGGCTTGGCAGCGATATTTCAGCACCTGAACCTTATGGCACGACCGGCAAATTTGCGATTTGCCGGTCGTGCCTTTGAAGGCCTGGCCTTTCTGCTCCTTTCGCCGCAGGCAAGGAACTGCAGCCCGACCGCGCTGAAGCGCTCGCCCCGTGATCGATCGAAGCAGCTTGAGCCTCCTGTCAGGGGAGCTTTCGGGACTTTTCCCGTTGACGCCTTGGGAAGCCCTGATAATTTGACCGGGCAGTAAAAATATGGGCGTAAGGCCCCCGGGAAAGGGCCGTCAGCGGCCAGGAGAACAGCATGTCCAATCGCCTCAACGCACCAAACGATCTTCGCGCCTTCTGGATGCCGTTTACGGCAAATCGCCAGTTCAAGAAGGAGCCGCGTTTGTTCGTCGGCGCCAAGGACATGTACTACACGACCCATGACGGCCGTCAGGTGCTGGACGGCACGGCCGGCCTTTGGTGCGTCAATGCCGGCCACTGCCGCCCGAAGATCACCGAGGCGATCCGCGAGCAGGCCGGCGAGCTCGATTACGCGCCGGCCTTCCAGCTCGGCCATCCCAAGGCCTTCGAACTGGCAAACCGCCTGGTCGACATCGCCCCGGAAGGCCTGAACCACGTTCTTTATACCAACTCCGGTTCCGAATCCGTCGAGACCGCGCTCAAGGTGGCGCTCGCCTATCATCGCGTGAAGGGCAATGGATCACGCTTCCGCCTGATCGGCCGCGAGCGCGGCTATCACGGCGTTAATTTCGGCGGCATCTCCGTAGGCGGCATCGTCACCAACCGCAAGATGTTCGGCACGCTTCTGACCGGCGTTGATCACATGCCGCACACCCACCAGCCCGGCAAGAACAACTTCACCCGCGGCGAGCCCGAGCATGGCGGCGACATCGCCACCGAACTCGAGCGTATCGTCACCCTGCATGACGCTTCCACCGTCGCCGCCGTCATCGTCGAGCCGGTGGCGGGCTCCACCGGCGTCTTGATCCCGCCGAAGGGCTACCTGCAGAAGCTGCGCGAGATCTGCACCAAACACGGCATCCTTCTGATCTTCGACGAGGTCATTACCGGCTTCGGCCGCCTCGGCGCCCCCTTTGCCGCGCAATATTACGACGTCAAGCCTGACATGATCACTGCCGCCAAAGGACTGACCAATGGCGTCATCCCGATGGGCGCCGTCTTCGTCACCTCCGAGATTCATGATGCCTTCATGAACGGCCCGGAGCATATGATCGAGTTCTTCCACGGCTACACCTATTCCGGCAACCCGATCGCCTCCGCCGCGGCCCTCGCCACGCTCGACACCTACAAGGAGGAGGGCCTGCTGACACGCGCCGCCGAGCTTTCCGACTACTGGGCCGACGCGCTGCATTCGCTGAAGGACTGCCCCAATGTCATCGACATCAGGAACACCGGCCTGATCGGCGCGATCGAACTCGACCCGATCGCCGGCGAGCCCACCAAGCGCGCCTTCACCGCTTTCCTGAAAGCCTATGAAAGCGGCCTGCTGATCCGCACCACCGGCGATATCATCGCACTCTCCCCGCCGCTGATCATCGAGAAGCACCACATCGACGAGCTCTTCGGCAAGCTGCGGGCCATCCTGCAGAACAACATTTGAGAAAGCTCTGAAGTCTTCAGGCATCATGGCCTGCGGCGGACCGCCTGCATAATTCCTCAAATCGGAACCGATTTAAGGAGAAAATTATGCGGCAATTCAAAGTGTTACAGCGTCCTTTTCGCGTCTGAAAAGACGCGCGGCGCTGTAAATCCATCCAGGCCCTTTTGTTGGGAAGACCGATAGGCCTCAGCTCACGGCGGCGACGGAAAGGCAGAGGGCGAATTTCTTCACCAGCCGGCGATCGAATTGCCCTTCGCTGCCAAGCATCCACTTCAGTGCTTGGCTCGCGCTCCATGGCGCCTTGTACGGCCGCACGGAGGTCACGGCGTCATAGACGTCGCAAATCGCAGCAAGACGGGCATGGAAGCTGACCTGCGTCTCGGAAAGCCTGCGAGGATAGCCCTTGCCGTCGATACGTTCATGATGGTTGAGGCATACGTCGAGTACGATCTCCGACATGCCTTCCTGGCGTGACAGGATTGCATGCCCCTTTTCGGGGTGATCGCGGATCATCTTGATCTCGTCCTCGTCAAGACGCCCTTCCTTGTTGAGTATCTCAAGCGGAATTTCGAGCTTGCCGACGTCGTGCAGCAATCCTGCTGTGCCGAGCGTCTGCACTGTAGCCTCGTCAAGTCCGAGATGACGGCCGAAAAGGATCATCAGCGCACTCACCGAAAGGGAATGCAGAAACGTCACTTCGTCCTTGGATTTCAGACGCGTAACGCTGAGAAAGACAGTGGGATTGTCATCCATCGACTTGGAGACTGAGGAAATCACCGGCGCCACCTGATCGACGCTGATCCCATCGCCATGCTGGAGCCGGCCGAAAACGCTTTCCAGTACCTGCACGGATTTCTGGATGGTCTCGCGTGCCGCCTGGGTGTCGATCTCGATATTGCCGCCTGGCAGGCCGTCAATGTCCAGGCCTCTGCTGGTGTTGATGATAACACCTTCAATACCGCTCTTGCGAAGTTTCAGGGCATCGGCTTCACGCCGCAGCAGAAATCTTCGCTTGGACAGAAAAGGATCCTGCCATGCACCCTCGATCGCCTCCACAAACATTCCGTTGCGCACCCGCCTGGCTTCGATACGCTTGAGCATCCAGATCTCAGTTCCCGAAATATCTCTCTGTTTATTATCGACCGCTCTTTTGCATCGCAGCAATATATGCACGAACAATGGTTCTACTCTAATTGGTAGAATCAAGTGTTAATCTCAAAACGGAATTCGAATATTCAGAAAGACGAGGACGTTCCCCGAAATTCAGCAGGTCTATCAGCGATCCGCGCTGATGCCAGGGGGTACCGCACCCTCTAGAAATCGGCAAACAGCGCCAGGATCGACGATTCCGGGACGATTTCATGCCGGATCGGCTCGATTTTCGTTTCATTTTGTTATCAACTTGCGGAATCTCACCAAAATTCCTAGAAATCTTGCCGTTGCGCCCATTTGAGCCAAATATGGCCGGAGGGCGCATCGATCGCGCCGATATCGATCGTCCTTGGCACGGCCTGGGGGCCGTTGAACGATCCGGAAAAGCCGGCGCGACGCTTCATCGCGGGTCGAATGACCCCATCCAAGGAGACAGACAATGATCCTCAAGACATTGACGGCGACCCTCGTCGCGTCACTCGCCTTTGCGCCGCTTGCCCATGCCGATATCACCATCGGCCTGATCGCGCCGTTGACCGGCCCCGTCGCCGCCTATGGCGACCAGGTGAAGAACGGCGCTCAGACCGCCGTCGACGAGATCAACAAGAAGGGTGGGATTCTCGGCGAGAAGGTCGTTCTCGAACTGGCCGACGATGCCGGCGAACCGAAGCAGGGCGTTTCCGCCGCCAACAAGGTCGTCGGCGACGGCATCCGCTTCGTCGTCGGCCCGGTAACCTCGGGCGTCGCCATTCCCGTTTCGGACGTGCTTGCTGAAAACGGCGTGCTGATGGTTACCCCGACCGCGACGGCCCCCGACCTCACCAAGCGTGGTCTCACCAATGTGCTGCGCACCTGCGGCCGCGACGACCAGCAGGCCGAAGTCGCCGCCAAATATGTGCTGAAGAATTTCAAGGACAAGCGCGTCGCCATCGTCAACGACAAGGGCGCCTACGGCAAGGGCCTCGCCGATGCCTTCAAGGCGACGCTGAACGCCGGCGGCATCACCGAAGTCGTCAATGACGCGATCACGCCTGGCGACAAGGATTTCAGCGCGCTCACCACCCGCATCAAGTCCGAGAAGGTCGACGTGGTCTATTTCGGCGGCTACCATCCGGAAGGCGGGCTGCTCGCCCGCCAGCTGCATGACCTCGCCGCCAACGCGACGATCATCGGCGGCGACGGACTCTCCAACACCGAATTCTGGGCAATCGGCACGGATGCGGCAGGAGGCACGATCTTCACCAACGCTTCGGACGCCACCAAGAGCCCGGATTCCAAGGCCGCAGCCGGCGCGCTCGCCGCCAAGAACATCCCGGCCGAGGCCTTCACGCTGAACGCTTATGCCGCCGTCGAAGTGCTGAAGGCCGGCATCGAGAAGGCCGGCAGCGCCGAGGATGCGGAAGCCGTCGCGGCCGCGCTGAAGGGCGGCGAAGAAATCCCGACCGCCATCGGCAAGGTCACCTACGGCGAGACCGGCGACCTGACCTCGCAGAGCTTCTCGCTCTACAAGTGGGAAGCCGGCAAGATCGTCGCCGCCGAGTAATTGACGGATATAGAGAAACAGGATCGGGCGCCTCACGGCGCCCGATTTGTATTTTGAGAGATGGGCTGCCGGTCAATCCCGCGTCCTCTTATCCTCACGCAGATAGCTTTCCACTGTCGGGTGTTCGATAAGTACCATCGGTTGAACATACGTCCGATTGGGTGTTGGATTTGAAATCCGCGCGTAGAAACTGGCGACCACGACGCGCTTAAGATTTTCATCGGAAGCGACACTTCCGGTCGATTTTTTGAGAATGATCTGACTGACCTTCCCGTGCTTGTCGGTCGTGAGTACCGCAGAGTTGTTCACACAGCCGCTCAACAGAAAAACTGCTGCGCAGGCCGCCGAAATAATTGCTTTCATATCATGACCTTGAGTTGGAAAACGACATCTGTATTCTCGCTTCACTAGCACTGCTGCCACCGAGGCAAAAGCAGCGGGAAATACAATCCAAATGTTTCCAGCATCAGTTCGGCATCAGCGGCAGAAAAACAATCGAAGAGGTAGCAATCCATGACCACGAAGCTCGAACGTCTCATCGATCAGGGCGTTGGCCGTGTGCCGGCCGATATCGTGCTGAAGGGCGGCTGCTTCTTCGATCTCGTCACCGGCGAACTCGTCCAGTCGGACATTGCCATCGGCGCCGATCGCATCGTCGGCACCTCAGGCAATTATGAGGGCGAAACCGAGATCGACATCTCGGGCAGGATCGTCGTTCCCGGCTTCATCGATACGCATCTGCATATCGAATCTTCGCTGGTGACCCCGCATGAATTCGATCGCTGCGTTCTGCCCTATGGTGTCACCACCGCCATCTGCGATCCGCACGAAATCGCCAATGTGCTCGGAACCGCCGGCATCGAATTCTTTGTTGAATCCGCGCTGGAGACGATCATGGACATCCGCGTCCAGCTCTCTTCCTGCGTTCCGGCGACACATCTCGAAACCTCCGGCGCCGACCTGCCGATCGAAAGCCTCCTGCCCTACCGCCACCATCCGAAGGTCATCGGCCTTGCCGAATTCATGAATTTCCCCGGCGTCATCCACAAGGATCCCGTCTGCATGGCCAAGCTCGATGCCTTCCAGGGCGGCCATATCGACGGTCACGCGCCGCTGCTCTCAGGCAACGACCTCAACGGTTACCTCTCGGCCGGCATCCGCACCGAGCACGAATGCACGACCGCCGCCGAAGCGATGGAAAAGATCCGCAAGGGCATGCACATCCTCGTGCGCGAGGGTTCGGTATCCAAGGATCTCGCGGCGCTGATACCCATTATCACCGAGCGGCTCTCACCCTTCCTCGCGCTTTGCACCGACGACCGCAATCCGCTCGATATCGCCGAACAGGGCCATCTCGATCATATGATCCGCACAGCGATCGCAAGCGGCGTCGAGCCCCTCGCGGTCTATCGCGCCGCCTCGATTTCGGCCGCCCGCGCCTTCGGTCTGAGGGACCGCGGCCTGGTCGCGCCCGGCTGGCGCGCCGATCTGGTGGTGCTCGACAGCCTGGAAAACTGCCGCGCCGACATGGTCTTTTCCGCCGGCCGCCGCGTCACCGATGCGCTCTTTTCCTCGCGCAGGCCGGTTGCCCCGATCGGCCTCGACAGCGTCAAGGCCCGTCCCGTCAACGCCGCCCATTTCGGCGTCCCGGTCGCCGAAGGCGAGACGCCTGTCATCGGCGTCATCCCGGGCAGGATCATCACCGAGCATCGCCGCTATCGCCTGCCCGTCAGGGGCAACGAGGCGACAGTCGATCTTGCGAATGATATCATCAAGGTCGCCGTCATCGAGCGCCACGGCAAGAACGGCAACCATGCCAACGGCTTCGTCCAGGGCTTCGGCCTGAAGAAGGGTGCGATCGCCTCGACCGTCGGCCATGACAGCCACAA
The DNA here is from genome assembly GCF_057653455.1 of Rhizobium sp. CB2179. Classification (NCBI taxonomy): domain Bacteria; kingdom Pseudomonadati; phylum Pseudomonadota; class Alphaproteobacteria; order Hyphomicrobiales; family Rhizobiaceae; genus Rhizobium; species Rhizobium sp. CB2179. Next base: position 3,251,229 of record NZ_CM172781.1, read on the forward strand.
TATCTGCGTCGTCGGCGTCAACGAGGACGACATGGCGCGCGCCGCAAACCGCCTCGGCGAGATCAAGGGCGGCTTCGTTGTCGTCGAAGACGGCAAGGTCACCGGCGAAATCGCCCTGCCCATCGCCGGCTTGATGAGCCTCGAACCCTATGAGACGGTCCGCGATACGCTCCACCAACTGCGCAAAGCCGCCTTGGCGCTCGGCGCCACGCTGGAAGAACCCTTCCTCCAGCTCGCTTTCTTGCCGCTGCCGGTCATCCCGCACCTGAAAATATCCGACCGCGGCATGGTTGATGTCGACAAGTTCGCGCTCATCGGGTGACGCGATTGAAAAACGGCTGGCTCCGCGGCGGACAACCTCAACAGTCGCCTTTCAGTCGAGCGTCAAACCCGCGCACAAAACCCATCCAACGCCGCAAGCTTCACCAATCCCGCGTCAGCCACCGCCTCGAAGCCCGGCATCGCAAGCGGTTCCCCGAGCACGATGCCGTCAGGCAGGCGGAATTCCGCCGGTTTGCGCGTCAGGTTGAAAATGAAGAGCAGTTTTTCTCCGCCCTTTTCGCGGGTGAAGGCGAGCAGATCCTGGTTGGTGCCGATGAAGGTCATCTCGCCGTCGATCAGCGCCAGGTGGCTCCTCCGGAATGCGAGCGTCCTGCGGTAGTGATGCAGCACCGAGCTGTCGCTCGTCTCCTGCGTATCCACGGAAAGCGCTGCCTGCTCGTAAGGTACCGGCAGCCAGCTCTTCTCGGCCGACGTGAAGCCCGCATGCGCCTTGCCGGCTTCCCAGGGCATCGGCGTGCGGCATCCGTCGCGGCCCTTGAAGGCCGGCCAGAAGCGGATGCCGTAGGGATCGCGCAGATCCTCGAAGGCGAGCTCCGCCTCGGGCAGGCCGAGTTCCTCGCCTTGATAGAGGCAGATCGAGCCACGTAGTGCCGCAAGCACCGAGATCGCCAGCTTGGCGATGACAGGCCGCTCTTCCTCCGTCCGCGCAAAACGGCTGACATGGCGCATGACGTCGTGGTTGGAAAAAGCCCAGCAGACCCAGCCGTCCGTGACTGCTTTCTGGAAGGCCTCGACGCAGCCGCGAATATGCTCGGCGGTGAATTCCGGCCCCAGCAGATCAAATGTGTAGCACATGTGCAGCTTGTCGCCGCCACTCGTATAGGCGCCAACCGTCTTCAGCGAACGCGCCCCATCGCCGACTTCGCCGACGGTCGTGCGATCCTCGTACTGGTTGAGCAGCGCCCGGAAGCGTTTGAGGAAATCGACATTTTCCGGCTGCGTCTTGTCATAGAGGTGGTTCTGCATGCCGTAGGGATTGCTGTCGGGCGCATCGAGGCCTGCGTCATCCTCATCCGGCTCGTGCGGCGGATTGCTCCTGAGCAGCTTGTCGCAGAAATAATAGTTGACCGTATCCAGGCGGAAGCCGTCGACGCCGCGGTCGAGCCAGAACTTCACCGTCTCCAGCACCGCATCCTGCACGGCCTCGCTGTGGAAGTTGAGATCCGGCTGCGAGGTCAGGAAATTATGCTGGTAATATTGCCGGCGCACGCCATCCCATTCCCAGCCCGGCCCGCCGAAGATCGACAGCCAGTTGTTCGGCGCCGTGCCGTCAGGCTTCGGATCGGCCCAGACATACCAATCCGCCTTGGGATTGGTCCGGCTCGATCGGCTCTCGACGAACCAGGGATGCCGGTCGGAGGTGTGCGAGATCACCTGGTCGATAACAACCTTGATGCCGAGCTTGTGCGCCTCGGCCATCATCTCGTCGAAATCGGCGAGTGTCCCGAAGATCGGATCGACGTCGCAATAATCGGAAACGTCGTAGCCCATGTCGGCCATCGGCGACTTGAAGAAGGGCGAGAGCCAGATCGCGTCGACGCCGAGGCTGGCAATATGCGGCAGCCGGCGGGTAATTCCCCTGAGATCGCCGAGACCATCGCTGTTGGTGTCCTGAAACGAGCGCGGATAGACTTGATAGATCACCGCGCCGCGCCACCAGTCCGCACTCCCGCCTGCCTGCAATGCCATCGGCTACATCTCCTGCCTCGTTTGCGCTCGCCACACTAAAGCGGACGAAACAAAAGACAACCATGTGAAGCGGTTATGAAGGCGTTGCGAAACGCCGCGACGCATCGTCGCGATCCGACAAGGGGGAGACGTACATAGGCTTGTCCACAACCCGAATCCACCCTCCGGATTTGGGGTTGCAACGCAAAGCCTTTGCGATAATGTGCGCGCTGACCTGCACGTAAGAGGTCAAACACCGGGAACAAATGTCTAATAAAGGCGAAAAGCCTAGAAAGGTGGACCCACCATGAACCATTTCGCGAAAAAATTTCTCGCCTCTGCAATGCTTGGCACATTGCTGGCGTTTTCGGCCCACGCGGCCACGCTCAACATTCACAATGGTGGCGACCCGCAGTCGCTCGATCCGCAGAAGCTTTCCGGCGACTGGGAGAACCGCATCGCCGGCGACATTTTTGAAGGCCTCGTCACTGAGGACGCCAAGGATAATCCGATCCCCGGCCAGGCTGAAAGCTGGACAATTTCGCCTGACGGCAAGGTCTACACCTTCAAGCTTCGCGACGGCATCAAGTGGTCCGATGGCCAGCCGGTAACGGCAGGAGACTTCGTCTTCGCCTTCCAGCGCCTCGTCGACCCTAAGAACGCCGCCGACTACGCTTATCTCCAGTTCACCATCAAGAACGCGGAAAAGATCAACAAGGGTGAGATCACCGATCTCAACCAGCTCGGCGTCAAGGCGATCGACGACAAGACGCTCGAAATCACCCTCGAAAACTCCACCCCTTATTTCCTCAATGCCCTGATGCACTACACCGCCTATCCGCTGCCGAAGCATGTCGTCGAGGCGAAGGGGCAGGATTGGGTCAAGATCGGCAACATCGTCACCAACGGCCCCTACAAGCCCGTCGAATGGGTTCCGGGCTCGCATGTCACGACAGTCAAGAACGATCAGTGGTATGACACCAAAGACCTGAAGATCGACGGAGCGAAGTTCTTCGTGCTCGAAGACCAGGAAGCCGCGCTGAAACGCTACCGCGCCGGCGAATTCGACATCCTCACCGACTTCCCAACCGACCAATACGAGTGGATGAAGAAAAACCTGCCGGGCCAGGCGCATGTCGCCCCCTTCTCTGGCCTCTATTATTACGTCGTCAACTCGCAGAAACCGCCCTTCAGCGACAAGCGCGTCCGCCAGGCTCTCTCCATGGCGATCAACCGCGAGGTCATCGGCCCGCAGATCCTCGGCACCGGCGAACTGCCGGCCTATTCCTGGGTTCCGCCGGGCACGGCGAATTACGGCGAACCGGCCTATGTTAGCTGGAAGGACCTGCCCTACAGCGAGAAGGTCGCCGAAGCCAAGAAGCTCCTGACCGAAGCCGGTTTCGGCCCCGACAAGCCGCTTCACGCCGTGCTGAGCTACAACACCAACGACAACCACAAGCGCATCGCCGTCGCCATCGCATCCATGTGGAAGCCGCTTGGCGTCGATGTCGAACTCGTCAATGCCGAAACCAAAGTGCATTACGACCAGATGCAGCGTGGTCAAGTCGAAATCGGCCGCGCCGGCTGGCTCGCCGACTACAACGACCCTGATAATTTCCTGAACCTCCTGGTGACAGGCGTGCAGATGAACTACGGCCGCTGGTCGAATCCCGAGTACGACAAGATGATCAAGGAAGGCAACGCCGAGACGGATCTCACCAAGCGTGCCGCGATCTTCAAGAAGGCCGAACAGCTGGCGCTGGATGAATCCGCCGCCCTGCCGATCTACTACTATGTCTCGAAGAACGTCGTTTCGCCGAAGATCGAAGGCTTCGTCGACAACATCCAAGACATCCACCGCACCCGCTGGCTGTCGATGAAAGAGTAAGGGAAAACGGTCCTTTCCGCGCACTGCGGAAAGGACCGGCCCACGATCATGATCAAATACGCACTCCGTCGCCTGCTGTCGACGATCCCCGTCATGTGGATCGCCGTGACAGCCTCGTTTTTTGTTTTGCGCCTTGCCCCCGGCGGCCCTTTCGATGGCGAAAGGCCATTGCCGCCGGTGATCCTGAAGAACCTTGCGATCCACTACAATCTCGATAAGCCGCTCATCCAGCAGTACCTGATCTATGTCGGTGACCTGCTCCGGGGCGATCTCGGTCCCTCCTTCGCGAGTGAGGATTTCACAGTCGCCCAGCAGATCATGATCGGTCTGCCCTACACCTTCACCATCGGTACGGCTGCCTTCCTGATTGCCATCATTGTCGGCGTGGCCGTCGGCTGTCTCGGGGCGCTCTATCAGAACAAGGCACCGGATTATATTCTGGGCGCGCTCATTCTGGTGGGCGTCGTGCTACCGAACTTCCTGATTGCGCCCATCCTGCAGCTCGTCTTCGGCATCCATCTCGCGTGGTTTCCGGTCGGCGGCTGGGGTGACGGCTCGATCAAATACCTCATCCTGCCGATCGTCGTTCTGGCGCTGCCGCATGCCGGCCGTATCTCGCGCATCACGCGCGGCTCGATGATCGAGGTGATGAATCAGAATTTCATTCGCACCGCCAAGGCCAAAGGCATCGGCCCCCGCCTGACGGTCATGCGCCACGCGCTGAAGCCAGCGCTGATGCCTGTCGTCTCCTATCTGGGTCCAGCAGCAAGTTACCTTCTCACCGGCTCGCTGGTTGTCGAGAGCATCTTCGGATTGCCCGGCATCGGCCGCTATTTCGTCAACGCAGCGCTGAACCGCGATTACGGCATGGTTCTCGGCACGGTCATCTTCTACATGGTGCTGATCGTGTTCCTGAACCTTCTCGTCGATATCGCCTATGCCTGGCTCGATCCGAAAGTGAGAAACCGATGATCCTCAACCCCGCAAAGCGAGAATTGCTCGCCCAGGAACTGCTGGAGGCGGAAGGCCTTGCGCCCGAAAGCCGCTCGCTCACCAAGGATGCCTTGCGTCGCCTCGGGCGCAACAAGGCGGCCGTCCTGTCGATCGTCGTCCTGACGCTTTTGATCCTCGTCGCCTTCATCGGCCCCTGGTTCATTCCCTTCAACTATGAGGATCCTGATTGGGCGGCTTTCCGCATACCCCCCTCGATCGAAACCGGCCACTATTTCGGCACCGACCCGAACGGCCGCGACCTTCTCGCCCGCGTCCTTTACGGCACCCGCGTCTCGCTGGCGGTGGCGCTGACGGCGACCGTCGTCTCCGTCTTCATCGGCGTGCTCTACGGTGCGGTATCGGGTTATATCGGCGGCAGGCTGGATGCGATCATGATGCGCTTCGTCGATATCATGTATGCGCTTCCCTATATCCTCTTCGTCATCCTGCTGATGGTGATCTTCGGCCGCAACGTCTATCTGCTGTTTGCCGCCATCGGCGCGCTGGAATGGCTGACGATGGCCCGCATCGTGCGTGGCCAGACGCTGTCGATCAAGCATCGCGAATTCATCGAAGCGGCCCGCGCATCCGGACAGCGGCCGTTCAAGATCATCATCAAGCACATCATCCCGAACCTCGTCGGCCCGGTGGTGATTTTCGCGGCGCTGACGGTGCCTGAGATCATTGCCACCGAAAGCTTCCTTTCCTATCTCGGCTTCGGCGTGCAGGAACCGCTGACCTCGCTCGGCACGCTGATCGCCGAGGGGACCGATGCCATGGAAAGCATGCCGTGGCTGCTGGTCTTCCCGGCGAGCTTTCTTGTGGCGCTGCTGCTCAGCCTGCTCTTCATCGGCGACGGGCTGCGCGACGCGTTCGACCCGAAGGATCGTTAAATGACGGATACCCTCCTCGAACTCAAAGACTACTCGATCACCTTCAAGACGCCGGATGGAGAAGTGAAGGCGGTCTCGAACATGAACCTGACGGTCAAGCGCGGCGAGCGCATCGCCATCGTCGGCGAATCCGGCTCCGGCAAGAGTCAGACCTTCCTCGGCATCATGGGCCTGCTCGCCAAGAACGGCAAAACGACGGGACAGGCGCTGCTCGAAGGCAAGGACGTGCTGGCGCTGAAACCGCGCGAGCTCGACCAGATCCGCGGCAAAGACATGGCGATGGTCTTCCAGGACCCGATGACGGCGCTCAATCCAACGCTGAAGATCTCCCGGCAGCTGACGGAGCAGCTCGAGGTTCACGGCGGGCTGACGGCGCGCGCCGCATCCGCCGCCGCACTCGATATGCTGAAACGCGTTGGCATCCCCGACCCGACGCGACGCTTCCACCTCTACCCGCATGAGCTCTCCGGCGGCATGCGACAGCGCATCGTCATCGCCATGGCGCTGCTCACCCGGCCGAAGCTGTTGATCGCCGACGAACCGACAACGGCCCTCGACGTCACCATCCAGGCACAGATCCTCGACCTCTTCAACGATCTGACGGCGGAGATGAACACGGCGCTGATCATGATCACCCACGATCTCGGCGTCGTTGCCGGCCTCGCCGACCGCGTCGCCGTCATGTATGCCGGTCGCATCGTCGAGGAAGCGCCGGTCGATGAACTCTTCGACAATCCGGCCCATCCCTATACCGCAGCACTGCATGCCTCGATCCCACGCCCTGACCAGGATGTCGACGACCTCGTCGTCATCCCCGGCCGTCCGCCGAACCTGCAGCACCTGCCGAAGGGCTGCAATTTCTCGCCGCGCTGTTCGCAGGTCCAGGACGATTGCATCGACCGACCGCCGCCGCTCGAAACGCTGGCGCCGCACCATTGCGCCGCCTGTTACCACCCCTTCCCGCGTCGCGAGGAGCTGCTGAACCATGGCTGAACGATCGCTTCTAAGGGTCGAGAACCTGACGACCCAATTCGAACTGCCAGCCAAAGGCCTCTTCAAGCCGCCGATCTTCCTGACCGCCGTCAACAATGTCAGCTTCGACCTCAGCGAAGGCCGCACGCTCGGCATCGTCGGTGAATCCGGTTGCGGCAAGTCCACGCTCGGCCGCTCCATCCTGCGGCTGTTGAAGTCGCAGAAGGGCCGTATCCTCTGGCAGGGCCGCAACCTTCTCGACCTGTCGGACGAGGAAATGCGCGCCGCCCGCCGCGACATGCAGATCATCTTCCAGGATCCGATCGCCTCGCTCGACCCGCGCATGACTGTTGGAGATATCATCGCCGAGCCGCTTACCGTCTTCGAGCCGAAGCTATCAAGGGCCGAGCGCACCGAGCGTGTTCGCGAGATCATGACCGCCGTCGGCCTGGTGCCGGAAATGATCAACCGCTATCCGCACGAATTCTCCGGCGGCCAGGCGCAGCGCATAGGCATCGCCCGCGCGGTCGTCACCAAACCGAAGCTCATCATCTGCGACGAGCCGGTTTCGGCCCTCGACGTCTCGATCCAGGGTCAGGTCATCACGCTTCTGCGCAAGCTGCGCAAGGAATTCGGCCTGACGCTGATCTTCATCAGCCACGACCTCTCCGTCGTGCGCCTGATCTCAGACGATGTGCTGGTGCTCTATCTCGGCAGGGTGGTGGAAGCCGGCGACTGCGCCACCGTCTTCGATCATCCCGCCCATCCCTATACGCAGGCGCTCTTCTCCGCTGCGCCGATCCCGGATCCGAAGCTTGCGCGCCTGCGCACCCGCATCCGCCTGCAGGGTGACCCACCCTCGCCGCTCAACCCGCCGAAAGGCTGCGTCTTCTCACCGCGCTGCTGGAAGGCGACCGACATCTGTCGCACCGAAATGCCGCCGACAGAGGAGGTCCGCCCCGGCCAGAAGGCCGCCTGTTATCATATGGACAGGCCATGAATGGAACGACGGTCGCGCAAGCGGCCGTCACCTCATAAGGATACCCAGTGCGCCATCCGTTTCGGGCGAAGCAGACTTATTTTGGGTCTAAAGACCCCAATAAGAAAGCTTTTATAAGCATGTGCTATCCCATTTCGGCCTAATCGCAAGCCAGGGGAACGCATATATGAAATCGAAAATATCAGGTGTAATCGCACTTACCGCGGCCATGATTGCCGTCTCCGCGGTTTCATCGCATGCCGAAGATCTGACGTTCAAGCTCATCAACGGAACGAACTCCGTCCTGACGCACTTCTACAGCTCGCCGACCGGCGTCGACGACTGGGAAGAAGACGTCTTCGGCGAGAACGTTCTCGATCCGGACGAAACCATGGATATCACCATCGCCGACGGCCGCACCGTCTGCAAATACGACATGCGCTTCGAATTCGAGGAAGGGTCAAACCTCGAAACCACCGAAGATACGCAGGATCTTTGCGCGATGGGCAGCTACACCATCCACGAATAGATAATAAGAGCCCGCCTTCGCCTCGTCCGTGAAGGCGGGTTTACATATCTGGTGATATCGACGCTTGTCACTCCGCCCGGCTCCGCGTATCAGCGAATGAAGACTAGCGCGTCCTGTTGGACACGCGGGGCTCCAAATGCCGGGAGGACAAGGTGAGCAGACGGTTTCTATCGATCGGTGAATGCATGGTGGAACTCTCGCAGGCAGGCGATGGTCTGCTGCGCAAGGGCTTTGCCGGCGATACCTTCAATACCGCCTGGTATGCCCGCGCCTGCCTTGCCGCCGACTGGTCGGTCGACTACTTCACCGCCCTCGGTGACGACGCCATGTCGGACGAGATGCTGGCCTTCATCGACACATCAGGCATCGGCACGAGCCTCATCCGCCGCATCAAGGGCAGGACGCCCGGCCTCTATATGATCAATCTGAAGAACGGCGAACGTTCCTTCAGCTACTGGCGCGACAGCTCGGCTGCCCGCAGCCTGGCGGCTGATCCGGACCGCCTGCGCGAGGCGGTGGAGAGCGCTGCCGTCATCTATTTCTCCGGCATCACCCTTGCCATTCTGCCCCAGGAGGATGCCGAGACTTTGCTTGCAGAAGTCCGTCGCGCCAAGGCCGCCGGCAAGCTCGTCGTCTTCGATCCGAACATCCGCCCGCGCCTCTGGTCGAGCTACGACGTGATGCACACGACGATCAGCGAAGGCGCCCGCTCCTCCGTGCTCGTCATGCCGAGCTTCGACGACGAGGCGGCCCATTTCGGCGATGATTCCATCGAGGCGACGATCCATCGCTATCGCGCACTGGGTGCCGTCGATATCGTCGTCAAGAACGGCGCTGACGGTGTCACGATGAATTTTGCCGGCGAGCAAACCTTCGTTCCGGCCGAAAAAGTGGAGAAGGTGGTCGACACAACCAGCGCCGGCGACAGCTTCAACGGCGCCTTTCTCGCACGATATCTCGAAGCAGGCGATGCGCCTGCCGCCACCCGCTTCGCAGCAAAGGTTGCTGCCCGCGTCGTCAGCGAACATGGTGCATTGGTCGTAAGGGAAAAGCTTGGATTGGACCGCGGCTAAAGCGGCGCGGTCTTTCAGATTCGCTTAGCGCAACATGCTTTTACGCCGCCCATGGTGACGCAGTCTGAACGCCATGTGTAGGCGCTCCCTGCCTTATCGGCATCGTGTGCCCCGCTGCCAGGGGAAATCAGGACTTCGTCGGTCGATCGGACTCGCGAACTGCCTCGTCATGGTACCAGCAGCTGTCGAGCGCAGCATCGCAGACGGCTGCTGCCTCGCGCTCCATCAGCTTGGCGCGTTCGAACCGGTTGGCGTTTCGTATCGCCTTAGCGGGAAACTGGTAGATCGTCGCGGATTCACGATGGAAACCGGTGGGCATGAGATCGCCTCCATTCAGTTCGGCGCATCAACATTTCAGGACCACCTACATAGCACAATGCACATAGTTTATGCAAATTGCATAAAATAAGGGCAATGTTACAATTGTAATCGGTCGGTATGCTGTCTCGGCTAAAAGCTTCCGATAATTTGTTTAACACTTCATCATTTCAGCTTAACGCCGCAATTTTCATCCGGTTCCAGACGGAAAAAGCGCGTTTTGATGGGCAATACCGCCGGTGAGCGTTAAAAACGGCCCGATTTTCCAAAAGCTAAAAAACCGACAGACATGCTGACTCGCGATTTTTCTTTCGAGCCGCGCCAAAACTGGCACGCTACGTGCTTTTAAAGCATCATCCCTGGCGGTCGGATGCGCTTGCGCGCCGAGATCACCTCCGGATTTGCTCACCTTCGTAGCATTGAGAGAGTCACGATGACAAAATATAAGCTCGAGTATATTTGGCTCGATGGGTACACTCCGGTACCGAACCTGCGTGGCAAGACGCAGATCAAGGAATTCGACGTATTCCCGACGCTGGAACAGCTTCCGCTCTGGGGCTTTGACGGCTCCTCGACGCAGCAGGCCGAAGGCCGCAGCTCCGATTGCGTGCTGAAGCCGGTCGCCATCTATCCCGACCCGGCCCGTACCAACGGCGCTCTCGTCATGTGCGAAGTCATGATGCCGGATGGCGTCACGCCGCACGCATCGAATGCCCGCGCCACCATCCTTGACGACGAAGACGCCTGGTTCGGCTTCGAGCAGGAATATTTCTTCTACCAGAACGGCCGTCCGCTCGGCTTCCCTGAGCAGGGCTACCCCGCTCCGCAGGGCCCGTACTACACCGGCGTCGGCTATTCGAACGTCGGCGACGTTGCCCGCGAAATCGTCGAAGAGCATCTCGACCTCTGCCTCGCTGCCGGCATCAACCACGAAGGCATCAATGCTGAAGTGGCCAAGGGCCAGTGGGAATTCCAGATTTTCGGCAAGGGCTCCAAGAAGGCCGCCGACCAGATCTGGATGGCACGCTACCTCTTGCAGCGCCTGACCGAAAAGTACGGCATCGACATCGAGTATCACTGCAAGCCGCTCGGCGATACCGACTGGAACGGCTCGGGCATGCATTGCAACTTCTCGACCAAATACATGCGCGAAGTCGGCGGCAAGGCCTATTTCGAAGCGCTGATGGCGCAGTTCGAAAAGAACCTGATGGACCACATCAGCGTCTACGGTCCTGACAACGACAAGCGCCTGACCGGCAAACACGAAACGGCACCGTGGAACAAGTTCTCCTACGGCGTTGCCGACCGTGGTGCTTCGGTCCGCGTGCCGCACTCCTTCGTCAAGAACGACTACAAGGGCTATCTGGAAGACCGCCGCCCGAACTCGCAGGGCTGCCCCTACCAGATCGCTTCGCAGGTTCTGAAGACGATCTCGGAAGTTCCGACAGCAAGCTCGGCTTCCGCTGCCGCTTAACCTCCCAAACGGCGCCGGTCCACGACCGGCGCCATCGTTCTTTATGCATGAAAACCGCGATCGACCGCTGACATATTCGCGGGTATCGAGCCGCTAAAGCCCTGCAATCCTTGCAATATGGGCTGTAATATTTCCATCATGGTCATGCCTCAAAATAGAGAAGCGGGAATCGCCGTTCCGGAACCCCGCTTTGGGGTTGAGCGTTGGCATATCACTGCGACGCGGATGGAAATCGTGACATGCTGCAACGTTCGGCAAACACTTATAGCTGCGAGAGCTGGGCCAATGCCGCAGCCGCCGGAAACCTGCCCGAAAGGCTGGTGATCGTCACCGATGCCTGGCACCCGCAGGTCAACGGCGTCGTTCGCTCGATCGAGAACACCAACCGCGAACTGGCGAAGATGGGCGTCGAGGTTTCGATGGTGACGCCGGAGCGCTTCAACAGCATCCCCTGCCCAACTTATCCCGAGATCCGCCTATCGATCGCCAATTACCACCGCATCGCCCGCGAGATCGAAAAGCACAATCCCTCCTACGTGCATATTGCCACCGAAGGTCCGCTGGGGCTGACCGCCCGCCGCTGGTGCCTGAGGAACCGCATGCCGTTTTCGACGAGCTACCACACCCGCTTCCCGGAATACGTCTCCGCGCGCCTGCCGATACCGAAGAGCTGGCTCTATTCCTTCGTCCGCTGGTTCCACAATGGCGGCGCTGGCTGCATGGTGGCGACACCGAGCCTTGCCCGTGAACTGTCGGAAAAGGGCATCCGCAACCTCATGCCCTGGAGCCGCGGCATCGACGCCACGCAGTTCCGTCCGATGGCGCTCGAGGAAAACCCGTTCGGCTTGGCGCGTCCGATCTTCATGACCGTCGGCCGCGTGGCGCTGGAAAAGAACCTGCCGGCCTTCCTCGATCTCGACCTGCCGGGTTCCAAGGTCGTCGTCGGCGACGGCCCGGCGCGCGCCGAACTCGAGAAGCAATATTCCGACGTCTTCTTCGCGGGCGTGCAGTTCGGCGAGGACCTGGCGAAAACCTATGCCCAGGCCGACGTCTTTGTCTTTCCCTCGCTCACCGATACCTTCGGCAACACCATCCTCGAAGCACTGGCATCGGGCGTGCCGGTCGCAGCCTATCCGGTCACCGGCCCGCTCGACATCATTGGCGATGACAGCGAGGTCGGGGCGCTCGACCAGAACCTGCAGGCCGCCTGCCTTGCCGCCCTCTCCGCCTCGCGCGGCAAGGCGCGTGAACTCGCCATGCAATATTCCTGGGAAGCAGCGACGCTGCAGTTCATCAACAATATCCGCGCCGCCAATGGCGTCATCACGCCGAAATGGAAGAAGGCCTGGCAGTTTGCCAAATCACTTCCAAGAAGCAGAAAGCCCGGCGAAACCGCCAGGCCCCTCCCGTCTGCAGACTGATTGATTTTACTTGTGCAGGGCGCTGCGAAGCGTGTCGTTCGCGACCGCAATCGCGCTGCGCGCGGCAGGCGTTTCGGCAATCGCGTTCAGCAGCACGAAATCGTGGATCGTGCCGTTGTATCGCATCGACGTGACCTTAACGCCGGCCTGGCTGAGCTTGCGGGCATAGGCCTCACCCTCGTCGCGCAGCACGTCGTTTTCGTCAACGATGACCAGCGCCGGCGGCAGGCCGTTCAACTGCTCCAGCGACGCCTGCAGCGGTGAGGCCGTCGGCTCCTTGCGCTTGGTCTCGTCGGGCAGATAGGCGTTCCAGAACCACTTCATCGCTTCCTTGGTCAGCCACGGCCCATCGGCGAACTGGTTGTAGGACCCATTGTCGAAATTGGCGTCGGTGACGGGGTAGAACAGCACCTGCTGGTCGATGGCAGGACCGCCGCGTTCCTTGGCAAGCAGCGTCACCACCGCCGCCATGTTGCCGCCGACGCTATCGCCTGCGACCGCGAGCCTGGAGGCATCGACCTTGAACTCCTTGGCATGCTCGGCGACATATTTGGTCGCAGCATAAGCCTGCTCGATGGCAACGGGATAACGGGCTTCCGGCGAGCGCTCGTAGTCGACGAAGACGACAGCGGCATCGGCGCCGTTGGCGATCTCACGCACCAGCCGGTCATGCGTATCCGCATCGCCCAGCACCCAGCCGCCGCCATGGAAATAAAGAATGACCGGTAGCGTGCCCGTGGCATGCTCCGGGCGGACAATGCGCAGCTTGATGCTGCCTGTCGGACCAGCCTTGATGACCTTGTCCTCTCCCCTAGCAGCAAGCCTCTTCACATCGCCCTTCTGCGCGCCGGCCAGGACATTGCGGGCATCGGCCGGCGACAGCGTGTAGATCGGCTTGCCGCCGGCAAGCCCGTCGATGAATTTCTGCGTTGTCGGTTCGAGTACCGGATCGGCAAGCGCGCCGACGGCGGAAGCTGCGAGCAGTGCTGCTGCGGAAACGGTGGTCTTGATGGTCGACATTGTCTTGTCCTCTCGGGTTCGATGTTCGTCTTGAACACTTTTTATATCGCGCACGATTGTTTATTGGGCAATTTAAATTTACACATGGCAGCTATGCATAAAAATTGCTTACGATTATTTATTGCACGATATAACTTCCATCAGTTCTGGAGATACCCATGCAGGATCAACTGAAGCTCGACAATTTCATCTGCTTCGCCGTCTATACGGCAAGCCACGCACTGAACCGCGTCTACAAGCCGCTGCTCGATACGCTCGGCCTCACCTATCCGCAATATCTGGCAATGGTTTCGCTCTGGGAGCAGGACGGCCAGACCGTCGGTGGCCTCGGCGAAAAGCTCTTCCTGGAATCGAGCACGCTGACCCCGCTGCTCAAACGCCTGGAAACCGCAGGTTATGTCAGACGCGAACGCAGCCGGGAGGACGAACGCGTCGTGGTCATCCGCTTGAGCCAAGAAGGCATTCGCCTGAAGGAAAAGGCGATCGGCATACCGGGTTGCATCGCCGCTGCCAGCGGTCGCGATGCAGTCGACCTCACCCGCCTTCAGGCCGAGATCGTGGCGCTGCGTGAAGCGCTGAATCGAAGCGTGGTTTAGCTGCTAACCGGACTGGTATCACAGTGCTTGTGATACCCCCTCTGCCCTGCCGGGGCCTGGGGGTCGAGCCAAGGGTCTCGACCCGTCCTTCGGCCCCCACAGGTGGGGAGATCAGATGGACGTTCGGCTTCCCAAACAATTACCGTTTGGCGATCAGAACACCGATAGAGAGCGTTGAGCGTTCGCCTCCTGCCGATCTCCCCCTTGTGGGGGAGATGCCCGACAGGGCAGAGGGCGGTTGCCACGCGGCACACCCAAACTCCACAAAACGCTACCAATCAGCGCCAACCCCAGCCCTACGTCCGCCTCTTCTTGCCTTCGAACGGATTTTCAGGCGAGCGGAAGTGGATGCGAATCGGCACGCTCGGCATGTCGAAATCCGCGCGCAACCCGTTGATCAGATAGCGTGTATAAGATTCCGGCAGCGCATCCGACCGGGTGCAGGAGATCATGAAGGCCGGCGGGCGGGCCTTGACCTGCGTCATATATTTCAGCTTGATGCGGCGGCCCGAAACGGCCGGTGGCGGATGCTGGATCTGCTGCGTCTCCAGCCAGCGGTTGAGCCGCGCCGTCGAGATACGCTTGTTCCAGACCTTGTCAGTATCGATGATCGCCTGCATCAGCTTGTCGAGCCCCCAGCCGGTCTGGCCGGAGATCGGCACGGCGCGGATGCCGCGCGCCTGCGGCAGCAGCCGGTCGGTCTTTTCGCGCAGATCCGCAAGCACCGCCTGCCGATCTTCGATCATGTCCCATTTGTTGAAGGCGAGCACGGCGGCACGGCCTTCGCGCAGCACGAGGTCGACGATCTGCAGATCCTGCTTTTCGAAGGGGATCGTCGCATCGAAGACGATGACGACGGTTTCGGCGAAACGGATGGCGCGCAGCGCATCGGCCACCGAAAGCTTTTCCAGCTTCTCGATCACCCGTGCCTTGCGGCGCATGCCGGCCGTGTCGAACATCTTGATGGTGCGGCCGCGCCAGTCCCATTCGACCGAGATGGAATCGCGGGTGATGCCCGCTTCCGGTCCCGTCAGCAGCCGGTCCTCGCCGAGGAAGCGATTGATCAGCGTCGACTTGCCGGCATTCGGCCGGCCGACGATCGCCACTCTGAGCGGCTTCGTCTCGTCATAGGCCGGCTCTTCGTCCGCGTCGCTGTCTTCGCCTTCCGTCTGCGGAATGTCGACGTCGGTGACGGCGACATCCTCCTTGGTGGGGTAGGCCCGGTCCTCGCCGATTGCCGCAACGATCGCATCGCGCAAGTCGAGCATGCCCTGCCCATGTTCGGCCGAAATCGGCGTCGGCTCACCGAGCCCGAGCGTGTAGGCGTCATAGAAGCCGCTGTCGGAACCGCGCGCTTCGGACTTGTTGGCGACAAGCACCACCGGCTTGCCGCGCCGGCGCAGCATTTCGGCAAGGTCGGTATCGACAGGCGTCAATCCGCTCTTGGCGTCGACGACGAAAAGCGAAAGATCCGCCTCGTCGATTGCCGCTTCCGTCTGTGCCCGCATCCGCCCCTGCAGGCTTTCCGCGTCGGCCTCTTCCAGACCGGCCGTGTCGATGATCGTGAAAGTCAGGCCCATTAGCCGAGCATCGCCCGGCCGGCGGTCACGGGTAACACCCGGCGTGTCATCGACAAGCGCCAGCTTTTTGCCCACCAGCCGGTTGAAAAGTGTCGACTTGCCGACATTCGGACGACCGACGATGGCGACCGTGAAACTCATATCTTGTCCTTAACGCGATCAGCCCTGAGCGGCGGGCGCCTTGCCGGATGCGGTAATCAGATCAAGCATCATATGGGCGCGATTGGCAACATTGCGCGGGCTGTCGGTATCGTCGACGATCGACTGGAACCACTGCCGCGCCTGCGCCATGTTGCCGGCTTTGTAAGCGGCAAGGCCGAGTGCCTCGCGCGCCGAATGACGGAAGGCGTTGCCCGGAACGGCCATTTCCTCGATCGCCGCCGAAACCTGTTCGTAAGTGCCGTTCTCGATGAGCAACCAGCCGGCGCGCATCTTGGCGGCATCGCGCACGGCAGCCGGAACGGCATTGTCCTTGCCGATCTCGTTGAAGGCGGTGATTGCCGCGGCGGTATCGCCCTTCTGCACCTGGACGGTCGCGGCCCGCATCCGCGCCAGCACCGGGTATGCGCCATGGCCTTCCTTCTCGAGCTTGTCGAGCGCGGCCAGCGCCTCGTCGTTCTTGTTCTCGTCGGCAAGCTTCATCGCTGCCAGGAACTGATCGCCGGTGCCGGAGGAGCGGTTGTCGTCCCAATAGTCATAGAGAACCTTGCCGGCTGTGCCGGCGACGATCAGAATGGCGACGACGATGATATAGCGGCCGAACCGGCGCCAGACGCCCTTCATCTGGTCAGACCGCAATTCCTCATTGACTTCACGGATGAAGCTGTCGTCGTTGAATGCCATTCTCGTCTCCGGCCGCGGAAATACCCATAACCATGCAAAACGCATATTGTCGGGCCTTCTACTCCATTTTGCCGCCGTTGTAAGGGGGATGCGAAAGATTAGAGCAATTCCAGGAAAAGTGCGAAGCGGGTTTCCCACGCAAAGCGCGAAGTGCTTTTGCCGGGAATTGTATAAAAACAAAAGGTTAGAGCGGTTCTGAGCTTCCATGAAAGCTGAACCGCTCTAAAGCACCGAGCGTCCAACAGGACGCTCTAACACTTTGAATCCGCGTATAATCCTTCCAAAAATCGGAATCGATTTTTGGGGTTATGCGCGGGTCAGATGACGAGCGGCGAAACGCCGATCAACCATTCGTGCAGCTTCCAGATGATCAGCGCCCAGACGACGATGCCGATGATGATGGCATAGAGGTCGTATTTGGCCGAGACGAACGGCCGGAGCGTGATCTCGCCCGCCCGCTGCCGCCGTTTCAGGGAAATGCGCAGGATGACGCCCCAGGCGAGAAAGGCGGCAAACAGCAGGACCGACGACGTCTCACCATTGGCGAGCAGGTGCGCCAGCGCCCAGATCTTCACCGACAGCACCATCGGATGTTTGGTCTTGGTCGCGATATGCCCCGCCGGCAGCAGCGAGGCGACGAGACAGATCATCGCGATCAGCATCAGCGTGATTGCTATATGCGCCATCCAGACCGGTGGATTGTAGAGCATTCCGGTCACCTGCCGCGCCTGCCCGAAGCCGTAGATCAACAGGATCAGCGTGGCGATGCTGGCAATGGAATAGGCCGCCCGCCAGCCCTTCTCGCCGAGGCTTGCGATCATCGAGCGGCGAAAGTCCGGCAACAGCACCCGCACCAAATGCACCCCGAGAAAAAGTATGATGCCGACGATAAGCAATGTCATTGCGGATCCCTTCCGTGCCGTTTGTCATGGCTTAGAGCCTGGCGCGAAAAAATGCCAGCGCGACCGCAGCTTCGCCGCAATTCTGTCGGAGGGAAACCGCGAACAAATTGTCGCGGTGCCCATGTCTCGTTCCCTCCTCTCCGCCTGCCTTTCTGTTTCGCTCCTCATTCCGGCAATGGCAGAGGCAGCCGACCGGCCGAAACAGCTCGTCATCATTTCCTTCGACGGCGCCCACGACAACGCACTCTGGCTGAAGAGCCGCGAAATGGCGGCGAAAAACGGCGCCCATTTCACCTATTTCCTTTCCTGCACTTTCCTGATGAACGAGGCGGCGAAGAGGGCCTATCAGGCGCCGCACCAGAAACGCGGAAAATCCAACGTCGGCTTCGCCCAGAGTGACGACGAGATCCGCGAGCGCCTCGGCAATATCTGGCACGCCCATCTCGAAGGACACGACATATCGAGCCATGCCTGCGGCCATTTCGACGGCCGCCTCTGGAGCGAGGCCGACTGGTCGGCCGAATACGCCACCTTCCACGCGACGCTTGAGAATGCCTGGAAGAGTGTCGGCCTCCAGGCGCCGGCCGGCTGGCAGGATTTGGTTGATCACGGCATCAAGGGCTTTCGCGCCCCCTATCTCTCGGCAACTGCGGGCGCCGACATGATCGCCGCCGAAAAGAAGGCAGGCTTCAGCTATGACGCGAGCCTCGTCACCAAAGGCCCTGCCATGCCTGTCGAAGAAGACGGCATCATCCGCTTCGGCCTGCCGCTCATCCCCGAAGGCCCGAGCGAAAAGCCAATCATCGGCATGGACTACAATCTCTTCGTCCGCCATTCCAAGGGCGAGGAAGACACGGCCGATTCCGCGGAATTCGAGGATCGCGCCTATGCCGCCTTCAAGGAAGCTTTCGACAAGCAATATGCCGGCAACCGCATCCCGCTACAGCTCGGTTTCCACTTCGTCGAAATGAACGGCGGCGCCTATTGGCGGGCGCTCGACCGTTTGGTCAGCGACGTCTGCCACCGCACCGACGTCGCCTGCGTCAGCTATTCGGAAGCGATCCCGATGATCGAAGCCCGCGGGAAACTGCAGACGTCAGGTCTTTGATGGCGGCTATGGAAATGCTGTAGAGACGGCAAGGTGTCTCCAGATTTCCTTGAACGAGACGGCATGCCGTGCCGCCCCCTCATCTACCTGCCGGCATCTTCTCCCCGCTGGGGAGAAGAGATTCGTTGCGACGCTGCGATTCCCCATTCTACCCACCGGAGGTCCGAAGGACGGGTCGAGACCTGTGGCTCGAC
The DNA here is from genome assembly GCF_057653455.1 of Rhizobium sp. CB2179. Classification (NCBI taxonomy): domain Bacteria; kingdom Pseudomonadati; phylum Pseudomonadota; class Alphaproteobacteria; order Hyphomicrobiales; family Rhizobiaceae; genus Rhizobium; species Rhizobium sp. CB2179. Next base: position 3,270,022 of record NZ_CM172781.1, read on the forward strand.
CCCGCTCGGTGCCCGACAGGGCGGACGGGTGCCGCCGACGCGAACCTTCCGATCGCTCGCAGAATACCCCCGCTCCATCAGCCGTCGGCGTGAACAATACCCGCCTCACGCTCCAGATAGCGCTGGTCGATCTCAGGCAGCGGCTCGTCGTCGATTGCCGCTTCGAAGGCCTGGAGGCGTTTGTGGATGGAGAGTAGTTCGATGATCGTCGTCCAGGAACTCACGAGGTATTGGAACGAATTGCTGACCTGGCCAAAAGCGGTAGCAATCTGCTGCCATATCCCAAGCGTGATCTTATGCGCGACGAACGTCGGCACCAAAACGAAATAAAGAAATATCGCATCAAGCTGCCCGTATGAATAACGTGCAACATTGAAATAAAGATAATGAAAATACATACGGAAATAGTTTCGCCTGACATTCGAGAACAGCTCGGCGACGGTTACCGGTTGGGCTCTATCTTCATGATCTTCGCCGTAGACGAGTTCTTTGCGATAAGCCGCCTCAACACGTTGGTTGCGAAAATTCAATCCTGGCAGTTTTACGCCGACGACAGCCAGGAGGACGGTGCCTAATACCGACCAACCAAGCGCGAGCCAGACGAGGGAATTCGGAACCGCTCCAAGGATTGGAAGATCGGTTACATGGGCCGATAGCGCTGACAGGATTGGCAGGAAGACGATAAGCGTCATGACCGAGCCGATGAGGCTGACGCCGAGGCCTTCGATGATGTTTGCAAACCGCATCGTGTCTTCCTGGACACGCTGCGACGCTCCTTCGATATGACGAAGTTTCTGCCACTTCGACATGTAGAAATCGTTCATCGCCACGCGCCATCTCAACACATAGTGGTTGATGAGAAATGCAGACGCCACGGACACAATCACGCCCACCGTACCGATCTCCAAGAACTTCAAGATCAAATAATAGAAGTTCTCATTGGTGATGCCCGGTTTTCCGGCAAGTGCATTTTGAAGAAGATCAAAGAAAGGTCCTCGCCAAACATTAATTGCCACATCCATTTGAACGCCGAAATACGTAATGAAAATAATCAGCGCCGATCCCCAGACCGACCATATTTTCCAAGGATGCGCGTGGGCGAGGACGTGCCATACACCGCAGAACAAAGCGGAGCAAAGTATGAAAAATAGATAAAATAGCAAATTGGTAGGTGCGACAAAGAACGCGGCTCCGACTGGCTGTGCATCCTCCGACAGTGGAGGAAAGCCAAGATTGGTCAAAAGGCCAATGCCTGCGAAATACCAAAAGAAAACGCAGGCGAGCGTCCATGCGACCGCGGAGGTGAAAAACAGCTTCGGTCGGGGAAAAAACGAATGAAACACGGGGGGCTTTGCTTTCCTGAACTGTGAGTCTCGGGAGTGTCGTCAACACTGATTGTGCCGGAAACTAAGGCAGTTCCAAGGAAGCAGCAATGGGTTCAGCCGATTGTTACGGAGATGTAACCGGTTAAGCGACTTTCTTGATCACCGGCATTACCAGCGCTGCGCAGGCGACAAGTGCCACGGCGGCGATCATCGTGGGCAGGGTGAAGCTGCCTGTGCGCTCGGCGATCCAGCCGGCAACAACAGGCCCGCCGATCTGGCCAACGCCGAAGGCGGCTGTCATCATCGCCAGGATCCGCCGCGGACTGTCAGGCGAAAGCTTGCGGCCGATCTGCAACCCGTAAGCGGTGATCGCCAGGAACGTCGCCCCGAACAGCGCCCCGCCGATCAACGGTGCGACGGAAGGCGGTAGCGCCACCGTCGCAAACACCCCGGCGGCCTCGACCAGAAGGGCTGCGACATAGACCCCGCCAAGCCCGAGCGGCCTGACCAGAGGCTTCCAGGCAAACAGCGCCACCGCAGCCGTCAGGCCGGCGATGAACCAGCAGAGGAATTCGACGAAGGGTCCAGTTGCAGAAAGACGTGCGATGGTGACGAGGAAGGTCGCGGTGATGACGTAGCCGAAACCGAACAGGCCGTAAGACAGCGTCAGCAGCACCATCGGCCGGCTCCAGATGAGCGGCGGCTCTCTGCCCGCCTGCGCCGATTGCGCCGGCGCCGACGGCAATAGCAGGAAGACGACGACGAGGCTTGCCGCGCAGTAGAGCGCCCCGCCGATCCAGTCGGCCCGCCAACCGCCCGGCCCGTCGTGAAAGCCAAGTCCGATCAGCAACACCATGACCGAAGAAAGCGCAATACCCGCCCCCGGCCCGCCGAAATGTGCCGCCTGCACATGGTCGTTGCCGGCGGCAGCCCCGTGGCTGAGCACGATCGACGAGGTGAAGACCATCGCAAAGGCGCTGGCGACACCGGCCAGGAAGCGAATGATGGCAAAGACGGCGACGGAATCAGTGGCGGCCATGGCGGCAAGCAGGATCGCGGTTGCCAGCAGCGACAGCAGCGCCACCAGCCGCTCCCGTCCGGCCGCCCAGCCATAGGCGGCAAGCACGGCGCCGACGAGATAACCGACAAAATTCGCCGATGCGATGAAGCCGGCATCTGCCGCCGAAAGCGGCACGCCGCTGATCATACCGGGCAGGATCGGCGTGTAGGAGAAGCGCCCGAAGCCCATGGCAGCAGCCATGGCAACGGCGCCGGCAGCGGCTGCAGAGACAAGGTTCGGTGGGGAGTTTCGGGTGCGGGCGAGCATGCCCGTGTTTATCGCGCTGCAGCACCGGCATCACAATCAAGTAATTCTGATCGATCGATCAATTTCCCGAAACGTCGGAAATTTTCACCCCCTCTTGAAAACAATTATCTTACGATATATGTTTTACGACATAGTCAACGATACATCTAACGATGAAAGGAAAGACCCATGAGAGGTTTTAAAGGCGGCATGTTCGGCGGAGATTTCCGTATGGGCCGCAAATTCGCGGCGGGCGACCTGCAGCTCGTCATCTTGGCCCTGCTCGCTGAGCAACCGCGCCACGGCTATGAATTGATAAAGTTGCTGGAGGAGCGGTCCGGCGGCTTCTACGTGCCGAGCCCCGGCGTCATCTATCCCGCCCTCACCTATCTCGAGGAAACCGGCCTTGCCGAGGTCGAGGTGGAGGGCGCCAAGAAGCTCTACCGCATCACCGAGGCAGGCCGCGGGCGCATCGAGGAAAACCGCGCCATGATCCTGCATACCTTCGCCAAGCTGGAACGCATCGGCGAGAAGATGGCCCATGTGAAGCGTGTCTTCGAAACCGACCGTCACGGCGCCGACGAAGGCGATGACGGCGATTTCATGCAGGACGGTGGTGATATCCGCGCCGCCCGCATGCTGCTGCGCTCGGCCATGCGGATGCGCTATCCCTGGTCGAAACCCGAAGCCGCCCGCATCGCCGGCATCCTCGAACGCGCTGCCACCGAAATCCTGCAAGGCGGCAGGCCGGGAACGCGGGGTTAAAGAGCGAGGCTGGCCACCAAAGCTCGGTGAGTTGACGAGTGCGCTAACCTTTCCTCCCTCATTCCTGTGCTCGTCACAGGAACCCAGCGCCCAAGTCCTTGGGCGCGGGAGACTCTTTCCCTTGAGGTATTGATTCATTCACGGCGCAGACGCGCCGTGGCTGGATTCCTGTGACAGGCACAGGAATGAGGGAGGAGAAGTGGGCGCACCCTACAAAGCGTCGTGGAGATGCAAACCTTGAAGGGCGAGGCGCTCCCTAACGCCCTACGCCCGCTCATCCGGCAAGGTCAGAATCACCGGCCCGTTGCGCGTCGCCACCACCGTGTGTTCGTATTGCACGGTCGGCGCCTTCGGATCGGCATAGAGCGTCCAGGCATCGTCGCCGCCTTCGGCCCATGTCGCGCCGAGTGAGAGAAACGGCTCGACGGTGAAGACGAGACCTTCCGTCATCATCCGCTTTTCCGAAGGGTCCGGCCAGGTCGAGAGCTCGGCCGGCTCCTCATGCAGGGAGCGGCCGACGCCGTGACTCGCCAGATTGGCGACCAGCGTATAGCGGTTCTTCTGCGCAAAGGCGCCGACGGCTGTGCCGATCTTTGCAAGCGGCTCGCCCGATTTGACCTGGTTGAGCCCGATCCAAAGCGCCCGCTTGCCGTCGCGGCAGAGCCGCTCGATCTTCGGCTTGACCGGCGGCATGGTGAAGGAGGCGCCGGTATCGGCGAAGAAGCCATCCTTTTCCGCCGAGACGTCGATATTGATGAGATCGCCCGTGCGGATGACGCGCGGGCCGGGAATACCGTGGGCGATTTCCTCATTGATGCTGATGCAGGTGGCGCCGGGAAACTGGTAGCAGAACTCCGGCGCCGAACGCGCGCCCGAATCCTCGAGCACTTTGCGGCCGATCTGGTCGAGTTCCAGCGTCGTCATGCCGGGTTCCATTGCCGCCGCCATCACCTGTATGGCGTTGGCGCAGATGCGACCGATCTCCTTGAGCTTTACCAGTTCGTCGTCGTTTGCGATAACCATTCGTCTGTTCCGGCCTTGCGCAGGACGGCCGCGGCCGCCTCAGAGCGCCGCGCGTTCGACAGGACGCGCGAAGGACGCTCATCACGTTGAAGTGGCGCACAATCCTTTTTCGAAAATCGATTCCGATGTTCGACGTTATGCGCTCGTCAGGCCGTGGCTTTCGCCTCTTCGCTCCTTTCAGTCAATGCCTTTCTGACGATCGGCGCGACTTTCGTGCCGTAAAGCTCGATGCCGCGCATGATCTCGGCATGCGGCATCAGGCCGATCGCCATCTGCAGCAGGAAGCGGTCGTTCTTGAAGAGTGCATGATGGGCGATGATCTTTTCGGCGACCGCCTCAGGATCACCGACGAAGAGCGCGCCGTTCGGCCCACGCGACATGTCGAAATGCGCCCGGTTCGTCGGTCCCCAGCCGCGCTCGCGGCCGATACGGTTCATCACCTCGGCTTGAGGCCCATAGAACTGGTTGGCCGCCGCCTCCGTCGTATCGGCGATGAAGCCATGGACGTTGATGCTGGTCTTCAGCTTCGCTGGATCCTGCCCTGCCCGGCGCGCCGCCTCGCGGTAGAGATCGAAGAGCGGCGCAAAACGGCGCGGCTCACCGCCGATGATCGCCAGTGCCACCGGCAGGCCCAGCGCGCCGGCGCGCGCCACCGACTGCGGCGTACCGCCGACCGCAACCCACAACGGCAACGGATCCTGCAGCGGTCGCGGATAGACGCCGCGCCCGTTGATCGGCGCGCGAAGTTCACCCTTCCACTCCACAACCTCGCTGTCGCGCAGCGCCAGCAGCAGATCGAGCTTCTCCTCGAAAAGCTGGTCGTAATCTTCGAGATTATAGCCGAACAGCGGGAAGGACTCGATGAAGGAGCCACGCCCCGCCATGATTTCGGCGCGGCCGTTGGAGATCAGATCGAGCGTCGAAAACTGCTGGAAGACGCGCACCGGATCATCGGACGAGAGCACGGTGACCGCACTTGTCAGCCGGATGTTCTTCGTCTTAACGGCGGCGGCCGCCAGCGCGACCGCGGGAGCCGACGCCGCATAATCCGGCCGATGATGTTCGCCGAGCCCAAAGACGTCGAGCCCCACCTGATCGGCAAGCTCGATTTCCTCGATAAGATGCTTCAGCCGTTCGGCCGCTTCCGCGCCCTTGCTGCGGGAAGGGTTGGGATTGACGTCGGCGAATGTGTAAAGCCCCAGTTCCATCATCGGCATCCTGTTGAATTCTCGGCTGAGATAAGGATGCCGGGGATAGAGCGCAAATACAAATTCTGGAACGGAATGTTCGAGAGTTTCGATGGGCGGCGTTGTGTTTCGGACGGTTGATGGACTTCATCGCGAGACGGCAAAGAGTCTTTGCGCCGTGGACACGGCGCTGCTGGATTCCTGTGACAAGCACAGGAATGAGGGAGTAAGAGGTATGCACTCCGCCACTAATATCTGTTATCATTCAAGGTATTATCATCATATTGGGTAGGCGATTGTTGTTGAATTCCACAAACACCAAGAACTCCCTCATTCCTGTGCTTGCCACAGGAATCCAGCCGTCGCGCGTCCGCGCGACGAGAGACTCATCTTCTCACAAACCCAAAAGATGAAACGAGATATCTCCCATTCGGGATTCTCCCTCTCGATGAGATTGAGCTTCCACTGCCGCGGCCATTTCTTGATCGTTTTCTCACGCGTGATCGCGGTCGTCAGGAGGTCGTATTCCTCGAACCACACTAAAATCTTGACGCCATATCTCGACGTAAAGCCCGGCGTCAGTTCATTCTGGTGTTCGTACAAACGCCCTGCCAGATCGCGCGTCACGCCAACATAGAGCGTGCCGTTGCGCTTCGATGCGAGAATATAGACATAACCCTTCATGGCGGAAGATTGGCACACGTCGCGCCAAACGGCACCTGGAGAGACCGCCGATCACCAATTTCGATTCCGGATCAGGCACTTCAAGGGGCGAGCGGAATCATCTCTCGAATGACTTCACACGGCAGATGACAAAAAGGGCCGCGCGGGGCGGCCCCGCTACCCCTCACATCTTCGCCAGCAGCTCCGCCAGTTGGTCCGCAGCCTTGCCCCATCCTTCGTGGAAACCCATCTTCTCGTGTGCTTCCTTGTCCTCCGCGCGCCAGTGCAGCGCCTTGGCCGTATATTTCGTGCGACCGTTGCCGAGATCTTCGAGCAGGATGACGCCTGTGAAGAAAGGTTTCTCGGAAGGCACCCAGGCGCTGGTATAGGCATCGGTGAAGACGATCTTCTCGTTCTCGATGATCTCGAGATAGACGCCGCGGTTTGGGTACTGATTGCCCTCGGGGTCATGCATGACGATGACGCTGGAACCGCCGGGGCGGACGTCGAGCGTCGCTTCCGTCACACCCCAGGGACGCGGCACGAACCATTGCTTCATCAGATCAGGATCGGTCCATGCTTTGTAGATCTTCTCGCGCGGCGCATCGAATTCGCGAACGAGGACGAGTTCATGTTGCGTGCTGGCGGTCATGTCGACATCTCTCCATTTGAATGAAACCTGTTTCCTGTCAGGTTGTTACAAGGACGTGTCGAAGTTCGCCGTTCCGACAGCCCGCCGGCTTCTTCGCAATTTATTTTGCGATCGGCTGCGTGGCATCTTCCTGCATCTTGTCGATCTGCCGGCGGATATGGGCTGCCTCTGCCGCCGAATGGGCCAGTGCAATGGCGCGGTCGAAGGCTTCGCGCGCTTGGCTGGTCAAGCCAAGCTGCTTCAGCAGCCCGCCCCGCAAGCCGTGATAGTAGAAATAGCCGCCGAGTTTTTCGCCAAGCGGATCGATGAGGTCGAGCGCATCCTGCGCACCCTGGAGCTTGGAGACGACGACGGCCCGGTTGAGCGTTATGACAGGCGATGGCTGGAGACGCTCGAGCGCGCGATAGAGCAGATCAATCTCCACCCAGTCTGTATCCTCGGCGCGTTTTGCGCGGGAGTGAACAGCGGCGATGGCCGCCTGAATCTGATAAGGAGCGGGCTGCCGATGGCGCAGCGCCTTGTCGAGCAGCGCTATGGCCTCATTGATGAAGGGTCTGTTCCAGAGCGAGCGGTCCTGATCTTCGAGCAGCACGATCTCGTCTCCGGCGTTGAAGCGCGCCGGCCGGCGCGAGATCTGCAGCAGCATGAGCGCAAGCAGCCCCATCAACTCCGGTTCCGAAGGGAAGATATGCAGCATCAACCGAGCTAGCCGGATCGCCTCGTCGCTGAAGGCAGCCGCCTCATGCCTGGGATCGGCCTGGCTATAGCCCTCGTTGAAGATCAGGTAGATCATCGTGCTGACGATCGAGAGCCGTTCGGCCCTCTCCTGCGGGCTCGGCGTTTCGAAAGGCACGCCGGCCTTGGCGACGCGCGCCTTGGCCCGGGTGATGCGCTGTTCCATGGCGCTCTCGGAAACCAGGAAGGCACGCGCGATCTGCGGCACCGAAAGGCCGGAGACGATGCGCAGCGCCAGCGCGATCTGCTGGGTCGCGGGTAGATCGGGATGGCAGCAGATGAACAGCAGCCGCAGAATATCGTCGCGATAGTTGGAATCGTCCAGCCGCTCGACGATGTCGCTTTCGGCATCCTCGGTATCGGAGATTACGTCCTCATCCGGCAGAGCCTGGATCTTCGCCCGTTTGCGCACCGAATCGATGCCGCTGTTGCGGCCGACGAAGATGAGCCAGGCTGTGGGATCGCGCGGTGGCCCTTTCTCCGGCCATGTCCGGATCGCCCTCAGACACGCTTCCTGAAACGCCTCTTCCGCGGTATCGAGATTGCGGAAATAGCGCAGCAGCGCGCCGAGCGCCTTCGGGCGGGCCGATGCAAGCGCGAGGTCGATCCAGGCAATGTCTGTCATGATGAAGCATCTCCGGGCCTGAAGACGTAGAAAGGCCGAATTTCGTAAGAGGTGGAACCTGGATTGACGGATGAAAGCTGCTTCGAGAAGGCGATCGCCTCATCGAGCGTTTCAAAGTCGACCACATAGAAGCCGAGAAGCGCCTCCTTCGTTTCCGCAAAAGGCCCATCGATGACCAAGGGCTCGTCCTTGCCCTTGCGCACCGTGGTCGCAGCCGTCGTCGGCATCAGCCGGCCGACAGGGCCAAGCTTGCCGGATGCGGCAAGCGGCTCCTGCACGGCGTAGAGTTTCTCCATGACGGCAGCTTCTTCCTCCTTGGTCCAGGCGAAGACGGTTTCCTCATGGGCGTAACAAAGGATTGCATAAAGCATCGCTCACTCCTCTTTCCGAATGACGAAGGAGTAACCGCTTACCCGACAGGCCGCATCAAAAAATTATTGATGGGAAATAAAGCGCTATTGATAATAAAGGGGCGGCGACCGGAGAGGGTCACCGCCCTTTTGGGTCAGCTTGCCCAGTGCGAGCAACGAATGACGCTGCAGAAATTGCCGCGGTGGAAGTGCGGATCCTTGTCGGCCAGAACATCGGCCTTGACGTTGCCGAAGGTGGTCTCCGGCTTGTGTTTGATGCCTTCATAGAAGGTCTGAATGATATGTTCCTTGAACTGATCGCCGCGCGGATGGGCATGCACTACCGCCTCGCGCTGCTGATCGCTGTAGTCCTTGTAGGTCAGTCCTAGCACATCCATTTCGACACCCACTGTCACCAGCGCCACGACGGGGTGCATATGCTGCGGAATGCCCGGCGTCGTATGCAGCGCGATCGCCGTCCAGACGGTGTCGATATCGGCCTGGGCAATGCCGCGGCTCTTCAGGAAATCGCGCGCCGCATTGGCGCCATCAACCTCGAAACGCTCATCCGCGCTGCTATGCTGGTGGGTGAGCCCCATGTCATGGAACATCGCGCCAGTATAAAGTAGCTCCGGATCGAAGCGGAGGCCGCGCTGTTTGCCGGCCAGCGCGCCGAAATAATAGACACGGCTGGAATGGTGGAAGAGCAGCGGCGAGGCAGTGTCTCGCACTACCTCCGTCACCTCGCGCGCCAGCTTGCTGTTAGGAATGCTGATGCCGTCGATCGTCAGGGTCATGGCTTTTTTCCTTGCGTTTGAACCTGCTTCCACATTAGAACAGGTGCATATGTCATAAATCGACGTAATACGTCATTTTCTGCCAAAACCGGTATCGACAGGACGCCGCCGTGACCAGATCGAAGACCATTGCCATTCTCGCTGTTCCGGGCGTCCAGCTTCTTGATGTCTCGGGACCGCTCGACGTCTTTGCCGAAGCCAATGTCCAGACAGGCAGGGAGGTCTATCGACCCGTGGTGATCGCCGTCGGCCATGGCCATATCCGCAGCTCCTCCGGCGTTCGGCTGGTGGCGGACTACGTCATCGGCGACAATATCGGCGCGGTGGATACGCTGCTGGTCGCCGGCTGTCCGAATGCGGCGGATATTCAACCGGATGCCGCGATGGTCGCCTGGCTGCGCTCGGCAGCGCCGGCGGCAAGGCGATACGGCTCCGTCTGCAGCGGCGCCTTCCTGCTCGCGGCAACCGGCCTGCTCGACGGCCGCCGCGTCACCACCCACTGGGCGGTCGCCGACAGGCTGGTCGAAGCCTATCCTGGGATCACGGTGGAGGCGGATGCCATCCAAGTGAGGGATGGCCAGTTGCGGACCGCGGCCGGTGTCACCGCCGGGCTCGATCTTGCGCTGGCGCTCGTCGAGGAGGATCTTGGCCATGAGATCGCCATGAGGGTAGCGGGTCAGCTCGTGATGTTCTTCAAGCGGCCGGGTGGGCAGATGCAGTTCAGCCGCAAAGGCGAGGCAGCGCCTGCCGGCCGCTCGGCGCTGCAGGAGGTCCAGCGCTGGATCGCCGCCAATCCCGCGGTCAACCACAGCGTCGCGACGCTGGCGCAGCGAATGGAATTGAGCCCCCGCCACTTCGCCCGGCTATTCCGCGACGAGGTCGGCATGACACCCGCCGCCTGGGTGGAAGCGGCGCGCATCACCGCCGCACGGCACCTGCTGGAAGAAGGCCATGCGCCGAAGCAGGTCGCCGTCGAATGCGGCTTTGCCGATGCCGATACGCTGCGCCGAGCTTTTGCAAGGCAGATCGGTGTGACGCCTGCCGAGTATCGCAAGCGCCACGCCAAGGTGCATCTCGGCGCGCTGGAAAATGCCTGAACCCTGCCGTTAACGAAGGCCGTGCCGCGCGATTAACCACGTCGCTGGTTCTGGGGTAGATGTCACGGAGTTGCCCATTTTGCATCGGATGTGTCTGCCGCTGCACCGATCAACTCGCGGCTATCAGGACGCAAAATGAAACCACTGCAAAGCCTGCTGTTTGCCTGCGCTGTCTTCGTTTCCCTGCATCCGGCGGCATTCGCCGCCGAGAATTTCATCTATACCAGCTCCGGCGAACTCGAGGCCTCAAAGGCGCTGCTCTCGCGGCCGGAAATCTCAGGCGTCCAAATCGTGTACAACTGGAAGGGCCTCGAGCCTGCCAAGGGCCAATATGATTTCTGGCAGATCGAGAAGGATCTGGCGCTCACCCAAAGCCTGAACAGGAAGCTCTTCATCCAGGTCCAGGACCGCTTCTTCGAGCCGAAGGCGCGCAACATTCCAGAGTATATGCTGAACGAACCGGAATATGATGGCGGTCTCACCGCCCAGTTCGATAATCCCGGCGAAAACAAGCCGGTCGGCTCTGGCTGGGTGGCGCAGCAATGGAACCCCGCAGTGCGCGAGCGTTATCAGGCGCTGCTGAAGGCGCTGGCCGAAAAGTTCGACGGCAAGGTCTACGGCGTCAATCTGCCGGAAACGGCGATCGATCTTGACCCCAAGCACGAACCGAAAGGCTATAGCTGCGATGCCTATTTGGAGGGCGAGATGGCAAACCTCGCCTTTGCAAGGAAGGTCTTCGCCAAGTCGATGGTGGTGCAATACGTCAACTTCTGGCCCTGCGAATGGGAAAACGACCATAATTATATAGGCCGCCTCTTCGACTTCGCGGCGAAGAACAATATCGGCCTCGGCGGCCCCGATATCGTGCCCAATCGCAAGGCGCAGATGAAGAACTCCTACCCCTTCTTCAACAAGTACAAGGGCAAGCTCGCCTATGTCGGCATGGCCGTGCAGGAGCCGACGCTGACATATAAGAACCCGGCGACGAAGAAGCCCTTCACCAAGGCCGAATTCACCGCCTTCGCTGAGGATTATCTCGGCGCGAACGTGATCTTCTGGAGCACGGCGACGCCGTGGTTGAAAAAATAGCCAACCAACTCGCGGAAACGAGCGGGGCTACGACGCGGTTCTCATCGCCTCTACCCCTCGCTCAGTGTTCGCCGGACAGCATTCTTCCAGCCCCTGAGCTTCGCCGCCCGCACCTTCTCATCCATCTCAGGCTCGAACCGCCGATCCCGTTTCCAGGTCGCCGAAAAATCGTCCCTGTCCGGCCACACCCCTGCCCGGCTGCCGGCGAGCCAGGCAGCCCCCAGCGCCGTCGTCTCAAGAATGACCGGGCGATCGACCGGGGCGTCAAGCAGATCGGCAAGACGCTGCATCGTCCAGTCGGAGGCGACCATGCCGCCGTCGACGCGCAGCACGGTGTCCTCAGTGCCGTTCTTCCAGTCTTTCTGCATGGCATCGAGCAGATCGCGGGTCTGGTAGCAGACGGCCTCCAGCGCCGCCCGGGAGAGTTCGGCGGGACCGCTGTTACGCGTCAACCCGAAGATCGCGCCGCGCGCCTTGGCATCCCAATGCGGCGCGCCGAGGCCGGTGAAGGCAGGCACGAGATAGACCTCCTGCGTCGGATCGGCCCTTTCGGCAAGGGCATTGGTCTCGGCAGCGCTGCCGATGATGCCGAGCCCGTCCCGCAGCCACTGCACGGCCGCACCCGCGATGAAGATCGAACCCTCCAGCGCATAGGTCGTCTCGCCGTTCAGGCGATAGGCGATGGTGGTCAGCAGCCGGTTTTTGGAGCGCACCATGTCGGCGCCGGTGTTGAGCAGCGCGAAACAGCCAGTGCCATAGGTCGATTTCATCATGCCCGGCGCAAAACACGCCTGGCCGATGGTGGCCGCCTGCTGGTCGCCGGCAACGCCGAGGATGGGGATCGCCGCACCGAAGATATCAGGATCGACCGTCCCGAAGTCGGCGGCGCAATCCTTGACCTCCGGCAGCATGGCGGCGGGGACTCTCAGAATATCGAGCAGATCCTCGTCCCACGCGTTTTCAGCGATGTTGTACATCAGCGTGCGCGAGGCATTGGTGGCATCGGTGACGAAGCTTCTGCCGCCTGTCAGCCGCCAGATCAGGAAGGTGTCGATCGTGCCGAAGCAGAGATCGCCCCTGGCGGCGCGCGCCCGCGCGCCCTTCACGTTAGCCAGCATCCAGGAGAGCTTGGTGCCGGAAAAATAGGGATCGAGGATCAGGCCGGTCTTCTTGGTGAACAGCCGCTCGAGATCCTGTCGTTTCAGATTGTCGCAATAGCTTGCCGTACGCCGGTCCTGCCAAACGATGGCATTCTGGATCGGCCGGCCCGTCTCGCGCTCCCAGACGACCACGGTCTCGCGCTGGTTGGTGATGCCGAGCGCTGCAACATCTTTGGCCTCGATCCCGGCATCGCGCAGCGCCATGTGGACGGTGGAGACAGCCGAATCCCAGATCTCCTCGGGATCGTGCTCGACCCAGCCGGAGCGCGGATAGATCTGAGTAAATTCCTTCTGGCCCTTGCCGGCGACATGCATGTCGCCATCGAAGACGATCGCCCGCGTCGACGTCGTTCCCTGATCGATCGCCAGAACATATCCGCTCATGAAAACCCTCCCTCAGCATGTCAATTGTCGAAGCAAATCAATAGGACACGGATGCGGGCGAGAAAAGCGAATAAAGCGGAATTGCCAGCCCGCCGGCTTTGGGCATAACTTCGCAGCCAACGCTGCAACGCAGCATCGCGATTTCAGGGAGAACAGCATGAGCAGAACAGTCGTCGTCACCGGTTCCACCAGCGGCATCGGCCTTGCGATCGCCACTGCCTTCGCCGAAACGGGCGACAACATCGTCATCAACGGTTTCGGAAAGGCAGATGAAATCAAGGCGATCGTCGAACGACTTGAATCAATGTCCAAAGGCCGGGCGCTATATCATCCGGCCGACATGACGAAGCCCGCCGAGATCGCCGACCTGATCGAAACGGCCGCCAAGACCTTCGGCGGCGTCGATGTCCTGGTCAACAATGCCGGTATCCAGCATGTCGAGAAGATCGAGGATTTCCCGATCGAGAAATGGGATCAGATCATTGCGATCAATCTGTCGAGCTCCTTTCATACCATGCGCGCCGCGATCCCGCTGATGAAGGCGAAGAAGTACGGCCGCATCATCAACATCGCCTCGGCCCACGGGCTCGTCGCCTCCCCCTTCAAATCCGCCTATGTCGCGGCCAAACATGGTATATTAGGCCTGACGAAGACGGCAGCGCTGGAGCTCGCCGAATTCGGCGTGACCGTGAACGCCATCTGCCCCGGCTACGTGCTGACACCGCTCGTCGAGAAGCAGATACCTGATACCGCCAAGGCGCGCGGCATGACCGAGGAACAAGTAAAGAGCGAGGTCATCCTCAAGGCGCAGCCGACGCATGAATTCGTCAAGGCCGAGGAAATCGGCGCACTATCACTCTATCTCGCGAGCGACGCGGCCCGGCAGGTGACCGGAACGCACATCTCGATTGACGGTGGCTGGACAGCGGCTTAACCATTTGGAAAAACAACCGGGAATATCATGAACGACAGCATCCGCTTCATTCTGAATGGCGAGGACATCGCGCTCACCGATGTCGGGCCAACCGAGACGCTTCTCGATTTTTTGCGGTTGAAGCGACGCCTGACGGGTACCAAGGAAGGATGCGCGGAAGGCGATTGCGGCGCCTGCACCGTACTCGTCGGCCGGCTGGCGGACGGCAAACTCGCCTATGAATCCGTCAATGCCTGCATCCGTTTCATGGGCTCGCTGCACGCCACCCATGTGGTAACGGTCGAGCATCTGGCCGGCAGGGACGGCGCGTTGCATCCGGTGCAGCAGGCACTGGTCGATTGCCACGGCTCGCAATGCGGCTTCTGCACCCCTGGTTTCGTCATGTCTCTTTACGGTCTCTGGCTCGCCAAGGAAAAGCCGAGCCGCCAAGAAATCGAAAAGGCACTGCAGGGCAATCTCTGTCGCTGCACGGGCTACGAGCCGATCGTCAAGGCCGCCGAGCAGGTGAGCCTGATGCGGCCGAGCACACTCTTCGACCCGCTGGAACGGACGCGTTCTGAAATCGTCTCGCGGCTTTGGGCAATGCTGGCGAGCGGCACGATCAGGATTGCGAATGGCGAAGACCGGCTGATCGTGCCGGCTTCGATGCAGGCACTGGCCGAGGTCCTTTCGCAGGAATCCGACGCGATCATCGTCGCCGGCGCGACGGATGTCGGCCTTTGGGTGACGAAGCAGATGCGCAGGCTGAGCCCGGTGGTCTTCATCAACCACCTCAGCGAACTGCAGTCGGTCAGAGAAGACGAAGACGGCGTCACTATCGGCGCCGGCGTCAGCTACACCAGGGCCTTCGAAGCAATCTCCAAGAAAATCCCGGCGCTCGGCCGGTTGATCGATCGCGTCGGCGGCGAGCAGGTGCGCAACATGGGCACGATTGGCGGCAACATCGCCAACGGCTCGCCGATCGGCGACAGCCCGCCGCCGCTGATCGCGCTCGGCGCGACGCTGACGCTGCGGTCCCTGCAAGGCCAGCGCAGAATGCCGCTCGAGGATTTCTTCATCGCCTATGGCAAGCAGGATCGGAAGCCCGGCGAATTCGTCGAGAGCGTCTTCGTGCCCTACCCGGCAGCAACCAATCGCTTTGCCGCGTACAAGATCACCAAGCGCCGCGACGAGGACATCACCGCCGTCCTCGGCGCCTTCCTGCTGACGCTCGACGCGGCCGAGATGATCACCGACATCCGCATCGCCTTTGGCGGCATGGCGGCGACGCCGAAACGCGCCCGCATCGTGGAGGCAGCACTGATCGGCAAACCATGGACGGAAGCGACGATCGAGGCAGCCCGGTCCGCATTCGACGCCGACTACCAACCGCTGACCGACTGGCGCGCCACGGCGGAATACCGCCAGCTGACGGCGAAGAACCTGTTGACGCGGTTCTATCTTGAGACGGTTGGAGCGCCGGCGGAACTGAAGCGATTCGAGGAGGTGGCGTGATGAAGATAATACATGTCAGCGCAAGCCACCCCCCTCATCCGGCTGCCGCCACCTTCTCCCCGCTGGGGAGAAGCGACTGCCGCGCCGTCTCTTTTCCCCCTTCTCTCCTCGGGGAGAAGGTGCCCGAAGGGCGGATGAGGGGGCCGCGCGGCACCACACATCCTCGCGAAGGAGGACACCGCTAATGGACAAATCCACCTTCGAAGACCGCAAGGCCATCATCGCGGGGCCGATGCACGGCTCGCTGCAGCATGATTCAGCACATAAGCATGTCACCGGAACCGCCGATTATATCGACGATATTCCCGAACCCGCAGGTCTGCTGCATGGCGCCCTCGGCCTCTCCGACCGGGCGCATGCCGAAATCCTCAGCATCGACCTTTCCGCGGTCGCCGCCTATCCCGGCGTGGTCTGGGTCTTCATCGGCAAGGACGTGCCCGGCGTCAACGACGTCAGCTCCAACGGCAGCCATGACGAGCCGCTGCTGGCCGAAACTTTAGTTCAATTCCACGGCCAGCCGATCTTTGCCGTCATCGCCGAGACGCGTGATGCCGCCCGCCGCGCCGCACGGCTGGCAAAGATCGACTATCGTGACCTGCCGCATTGGAGCGATATCGACGGCGCGCTCGCCAATGGCAGCCCGCTCGTCATCACTCCGATGACGCTGAGGCGCGGCGAGCCTGACACGGAAATGGCCAAAGCCGCCATGCGTCTGAAAGGTCAGATGCGCATCGGTGGACAGGAACATTTCTACCTCGAAGGCCATATCGCGGTGGCGATCCCCGGTGAGGATGACGAGGTCACCGTTTGGTCTTCGACGCAGCATCCGAGCGAGATCCAGCA
The DNA here is from genome assembly GCF_057653455.1 of Rhizobium sp. CB2179. Classification (NCBI taxonomy): domain Bacteria; kingdom Pseudomonadati; phylum Pseudomonadota; class Alphaproteobacteria; order Hyphomicrobiales; family Rhizobiaceae; genus Rhizobium; species Rhizobium sp. CB2179. Next base: position 3,286,451 of record NZ_CM172781.1, read on the forward strand.
CATCGTCGGCCACGTGCTCGATATTCCTTCGAACGCCGTGACCGTCAATGTGCGCCGCATGGGCGGCGGCTTCGGCGGCAAGGAGACGCAGGGCAACCAGTTCGCGGCCCTTGCGGCGATCGCCGCCAAGAAGCTCGGCCGCGCGATCAAATTCCGTCCAGACCGCGACGAAGACATGAGTGCAACCGGCAAGCGCCATGATTTCCTCGTCGATTACGAGCTCGGCTTCGACGCCGAAGGCCGCATCCATGCGGTCCACGCCACTTATGCGGCGCGCTGCGGTTTCTCCTCCGACCTCTCGGGACCGGTGACCGACCGTGCGCTCTTCCATGCAGATTCCAGCTATTTCTATCCGCATGTGCATCTGAATTCGAAGCCGCTGAAGACGCACACCGTCTCCAACACCGCCTTCCGCGGTTTCGGCGGGCCGCAGGGCATGCTCGGCGCCGAACGCTTCATCGAGGAGATCGCTTATGCCGTCGGCAAGGACCCGCTGGATGTCCGCAAGCTGAATTTCTACGGCCAGCCGGGTTCGGAGCGCACACTCACCCCCTACCATCAGGAGGTTGAGGACAATATCATCGCCCGCATCGTCGAGGAGCTGGAGGAAACGACCGAATACCGGGCGCGGCGCAACGCCATCATCGCCTTTAACCGCGACAGTCGCTACATCAGAAAAGGCATCGCGCTGACGCCGGTCAAATTCGGCATCTCCTTCACCATGACAGCCTTCAACCAGGCCGGCGCCCTCGTCCACATCTACCAGGACGGCTCGATCCACCTGAACCACGGCGGCACCGAAATGGGCCAGGGCCTCTATACCAAGGTGGCGCAAGTGCTGGCCGACAGTTTCCAGGTCGATATCGACAGGGTGAAGATCACGGCGACGACCACCGCCAAAGTGCCGAATACCTCGGCCACCGCGGCGTCCTCCGGCTCGGACCTCAACGGCATGGCCGCCTATGACGCTGCCCGACAGATCAAGGAACGGCTGGTAGCCTTCGCCGCCGAGAAATGGGATGTTGAGGCCGTCGATGTCGTCTTCCTGCCGAACCGCGTGCGCGTCGGCGAGATCGAAATCCCCTTCCCCGATTTCATCAAGCAGGCCTATTTCGCCCGCGTCCAGCTTTCCGCCGCCGGCTTCTACAAGACGCCGAAGATCCACTGGGACCGCAAGGCCGGCCGCGGCACACCCTTCTATTATTTCGCCTACGGCGCCTCCTGCACCGAGGTTTCGATCGACACGCTAACGGGCGAATATCTGATCGACCGCACCGACATCCTCCACGATGTCGGCCGCTCGCTGAATCCGGCGATCGATATGGGCCAGGTCGAAGGCGCCTTCGTGCAGGGACTGGGCTGGCTGACGACGGAAGAACTCTGGTGGGACGACAAGGGCCGGCTGCGCACCCATGCCCCCTCGACCTACAAAATCCCGCTCGCCTCCGACCGTCCGAAGATCTTCAACGTGCGCCTTGCCGAATGGTCCGAGAACACTGAGGCCACCATCGGCCGCTCCAAGGCCGTCGGCGAACCACCCTTGATGCTGGCGATCTCGGTGCTAGAAGCGCTGTCGATGGCGGTGGCAAGCGTCGCCAACTACAAGGTCTGCCCGAGGCTCGACACCCCGGCGACGCCGGAGCGGGTGCTGATGGCAGTCGAGCGGATGAAGCGGGTGTAGGAGATGGAAACGCGTCCGGCTCATTTGTTGCCCCCGACGGTTGATCGGGACGGGCAGAGAGCTTGGAGTGAGCGATACCCCCCTCTGTCCTGCCGGACATCTCCCCCACAAGGGGGGAGATCAGCAAGACGGAACGCTCTGCGCTTCGCTACCCTTCCGCTACATCACCAAAGTCCGACTCTACGCGACGACTTCTTTGTTCCGGGAAGCCGCCGCCTCATACTGATCTCCCCCCTTGTGGGGGAGATGTCCGGCAGGACAGAGGGGGGTGACACACGCCTGAACCCATCGGTCAGCCACCCATGACCGACATCCACCCCTTCCTCGCCACCCACCCAGACTGCATCCTCGTCGACATCACTGGCACACAAGGTTCCACCCCACGCGAGGCCGGTACCTTCATGCTGGTATCGCAAACCGCATTGTGGGGCACGATCGGCGGCGGCCAGTTCGAGTTCATGGCGATCGCGAATGCGCGGGACATGTTGGCGGGAACCGGCGGGGTGGCGGAGATGGATATCCCGCTCGGGCCCGATATTGGCCAGTGCTGCGGTGGGCGCACGCAATTGCGGTTTCGCCGGGTGACGCAGGCGCTTGCTGACGAAATAGGAGCCAGGCTAACCAGTGAGATCGAGTGTCTGCCCGAGGTCTATCTTTTCGGTGCCGGCCATGTCGGCCGGGCGCTGGCAACAGCCCTTGCGCCGCTGCCGCTGTCGGTGACGGTCGTCGAGACGCGGCAGGAGGAACTCGCCAACCTGCCTCCCGAGACGAAGACGCGGCTCGTGCCGATGCCGGAAGCACTGGTGAAGGCTATTCCGGCCGGCGGCGTGGTCGTCATCCTGACGCACGACCACGCGCTGGATTTCCTCATCGCCCGCGAAGCGCTGGAAAGAACGGATCTCGCTTATACCGGCATGATCGGCTCGGCGACCAAGCGCGCCACCTTCGCCAGCTGGCTTTCCCGCGAAGGCGGCGGAGAACGCGGCTGGATGGAGCGGCTGACGCTGCCGATCGGCGGCGCGGCGGTCAGGGACAAACGCCCTGAAGTGATCGCCGTCATCACCGCCGCCGAGATCCTGACGGCGCTTGGCGCCTACCGCATGCGCTCGTCTTCGTAATAGGGATCGCGCCCGTCGAGGAAACCGAGATCGCGCTTGACGCGATCGGGCGCCGTATCGAGATCGAGGCTGGGCATGCGCCAGATCCGCGCCAGCCGGCCGCCGATGCGCCGGAAAATTCCGATGGTCGGCTGCGGCGGGCTCTGTTCGATAGCATAGCAATCCATGACATCACCTCGATGGTTTGATGGTATGAGTTGCAGCTTGCGGCAAAAAATGCTGCAATTCCAATCGAACGACCGTCTGCCTGCATCAAGAGAACTTATCCATGAAACTGTCGAAACAATTCCCGCTGAATGCGTTGCGCGTCTTCGAGACCGCTGCCCGGCTTGGAAGTTTCACCAAGGCAGGCGATGAACTCGGCATGACGCAGACCGCCGTCAGCTATCAGATCAAACTGCTGGAGGAGAATGTCGGCGAGCCGCTCTTCCTGCGCCGTCCGCGCCAGATCGCATTGACAGACACCGGCGAGCGGCTGGCGCCGAAGGTAACCGAAGCTTTTGCCATGCTGCACGACGCCATGGCGACGGCGCGCGACAGCGTCGAAGGCACGCTCGCCATCAGTTCGACCCATACCTTCGCCTCGAAGTGGCTGGCGCCGCGCCTTGGCTCCTTCCACTTGAAACATCCGGCGATCGCTGTGCGCTTTCAGGCGAGTTCGGATATTATCGACTTCGGCCGCGAGCAGATCGATGTCGGCATCCGCTGGGGCGACGGCAACTGGCCGGGGCTGGCGCTGCACCGGCTGATGGGCCTGGAATTCACGCCGATGCTGAGCCCGAAGCTGGCGGAGACGGCAGGCGGCATCAAAGAACCGCGCGATCTCCTGAAGTTCGATCTCTTCGACGCCGGCGACATCTGGTGGAAACAATGGTTCGAGGCCGCCGGCATCACGGAGACGGATCTTGATCGGCGCCCGCGCAACCAGCTCGGCTCTCAGGCGGTGGAAGCCGATGCGGCGATCGCCGGCCATGGCGTCGCCATTCTCCATCCGGCCTTCTATACGGCTGAGATCGCGCTCGGCCGGCTCTATCAGCCCTTCGAACTGACCCGCAGCGACGGCAAGGCCTACTGGCTCGTCTACCCCGAAAACCGTCGCAACGTGCCCAAGATTAAGGCCTTCCGCAACTGGATCCTGGAGGAGATGAAGGCAGCCGGCAATTGATGCATGTCGCCTAAAAGTATTTTTCGGACAACGACATGCCGGACCCGGTTCGTGAGCCGGGTCCGGTCTTGTGCTCCACCCTCAATATCCCATCTCCGGCGCATAAAAACACCGCGGCGTGTCCTCATTCGGGAACAGACAGAGATGGTAGTCATTGTCGCCGGATTGCATCGCCTTCGTCATCGGCAACAGGAAGACATGAGCATGCGTGACCAGCCGATGGTCGCCCGGCAGCAGCGTCACACGATATCCGCCCGGCGTCACCGCCACGCTTTTCGAAGGGATCATCTGGCAATCGCCATTATGACTGTCGCCGTTGCAACAATAGGGGTCATAACTCCACCCCGAAGGTGCGTCGTGAGCCGTCGCCAACGACGCATACGCAATCATCACACACGTCAGAATGCTGCGCATGGGCATCTTCTCCGTCGATGAATGCGCCGCCGATGATCTAACGGTTCTTATTTTATTCCGGCGGCCCGCAAAATAACTGTAATCGAGTCGTCGTAGTTCAAGGCCTGCTGAATTAGCAGATCAAGTATAAGGCAGGGATAATACACAGCCTTCTCGGCAGCTTTTAGGCACGCGACAGCAGATCGGCGATGCGGCTGCGATCGGCAGCTTCGGCAAAACCGCCGGAAATCGTCAGCGGAGCGCCGAAGATCTCGACGAGTCCGTTGCCGAGGATGAGACCTTCGCCGTCCCGGCACGCGAGAATGGGTCTTGCCGTCGTCTCGCTGTAGCGCAGCAGCGCGGAGAGATAGCCGGGATCGTCGTTCAGATGCGGGAAGAATTCGAAGGGCAGGAGATCAAGAGCCGCGCCATCCTGCACCGCATCAGGCGAACCGCCGGAAAAGAGCGCATCGATGGTGATTGTCGGCGTCATCAAAATCGCCCCGGCGCTGGTTCCGATGAGAATGCCATCGTCCAGTGCCCATGAGCGCAACTTGTCCAGCATGCCGCTTTGTCGCAGCCTTCTCAGAAAATCGCCGGTATGACCGCCGGAAAGATGGATGGCGTCGCAGGAAAGCAGCCGGTTGATCTCCTCGTCGCCGGAGAGTGTGTCGAGATCGACGAAAGGATCGAGAAGAAGCCCGTACGTCATGTAATAACGCCGCTTCTCATCGAAAAACGCCCGCTGCGGGTCCGGACCGGACGTGATATAGCCGACGCGGTTCCCACGCGAGAGGATGAGCGCGGCAAGCCGGCGGTCCATCGGCGCGTTTTCGGCGATGACTTGATCGCTGTAGAGCGCGGTGATCATTCCATTGCTCCTTTGGCCGCGCCGGTCGTTGCGCGTGTGCAGTCGTTCAATCTCCTCTTCCCTCCCCGCCAAAATTTCCGCAATGTCGCGAGTCGGAGGAAGATAGGGGAACTCGATGTATGAATATGCCATAGCATGGGAATGGCTCGCCTTCGCGGCGCGTTGGTTCCATGTCATTACCGCGATCGCCTGGATCGGATCGTCCTTCTATTTCATCGCGCTCGATCTCGGACTGGTGAAACGCCCGCATCTACCGCCCGGCGCCTATGGCGAGGAATGGCAGGTCCATGGCGGCGGCTTCTATCATATCCAGAAATATCTGGTGGCGCCCGCCCAGATGCCGGAGCACCTGACCTGGTTCAAATACGAGAGCTATTTCACCTGGATTTCCGGCTTCCTGATGCTGTGCATCGTCTATTACGGCGGCGCCGACCTCTTCCTGATCGATCGGCATGTGCTGGATATCAGCCCGCCCGTCGCAATCCTGATCTCGCTAGGGTCGCTTGCCCTCGGCTGGGTCGTCTACGATCTGCTCTGCAAGTCGCCGCTTGGGCGGAATACCTGGGGGCTGATGGCGGTGCTCTATGTCGTGCTCGTCTTCATGGCCTGGGGCTATACGCAGCTTTTCACCGGCCGCGCCGCATTCCTGCATCTCGGCGCCTTCACCGCGACAATCATGTCGGCCAACGTCTTCATGATCATCATTCCGAACCAGAAGATCGTCGTCGCCGACCTCATCGCCGGACGGGTTCCCGATCCCAAATATGGGCAGGTCGCCAAGCAGCGTTCGCTGCATAACAACTACCTGACGCTGCCCGTCATCTTCTTCATGCTGTCGAACCATTATCCGCTCTCCTTCGGTACGCAGTTCAACTGGGTGATCGCGGCTCTGGTCTTTCTGATGGGCGTCACCATCCGCCACTGGTTCAACACGACGCATGCCAGGAAAGGCCGGCCGACCTGGACCTGGATCGTCACCGTCATTCTCTTCATCCTGATCATCTGGCTTTCGACCGTGCCGAAGCTGCTGACCGGCGAAACGGATGCGGCAGCCGTCGCGCCCGCCTTCCAGCAATTCGCCGGCGATCCGCATTTCCCCGCCGTCAAGCAACTGGTCTCGACGCGCTGTTCCATGTGCCACGCGGCCGAGCCGGTCTATGAGGGTATCGCGCGACCGCCCAAGGGCGTGATGCTCGAAAACGACGCGGAAATCGCCGCCCATGCCCGCGAGATCTATATACAGGCGGGCCGCAGCCATGCCATGCCGCCCGGCAACATCACCGATATCACGCCGGACGAGCGCAAGCTGCTGGTCGCCTGGTTCGAGAGCGCAGTCGAAGGCAAGCAACAATGACGACGACACTCCTGCGCGGCCGCCTGCTTTCCTTCCATCGCGCGCCGCTGAGCCTCGCCGACAGCCAAAGCTATCTTTACGAAGAGGATGGCGGCCTGCTGGTCGAAGATGGGCTGATCGCGGCGGTCGGCCCCTATGCCGACGTCAAGGCAAAAGCATCCGCGGACACGGCCGAGATCGACCACCGCCCGCATCTGATCATGCCGGGCTTCATCGACATGCACCTGCATTTTCCGCAGATGCAGGTGATTGCCTCCTACGCCGCCAACCTGCTCGAATGGCTGAATACATATACCTTTCCCGAGGAGTGCCGTTTCGTCGAAAGCGCCCATGCTGAAAGGATCGCCACGCATTTCTATGACGAACTGATCCGCCACGGCACGACGACGGCGGTCGCCTATTGCTCCGTGCACAAGACCTCGGCCGACGCCTTCTTTGCCGAGGCGCTGAGGCGCAACATGCGCATGGTCGGCGGCAAGGTGATGATGGACCGCAATGCCCCGCAGGGCCTGCTCGACACGCCCGAGATGGGCTATGACGAGACCCGCCAGGTGATATCGGACTGGCACTGCAAGGGCCGCAACCACGTCGCCATCACTCCGCGCTTCGCCATCACCTCGACACCGGCGCAGATGGAAGCGACATCAGCGCTTGCCCGTGAATTTCCTGACCTGCACATCCAGACGCATCTTTCGGAAAACCACGACGAGATCAAATTCACTTGCGAGCTCTATCCCGACGCGCTCGACTATACCGACATCTACGCCCACTACGGCCTGCTCGGGCCGAAAAGCCTCTTCGGCCACGCCATCCACCTGTCCGAGCGCGAAGCCGATGCCATGAGCGAGGCGGGCGCCGTCGCCGTCCACTGCCCGACCTCGAACCTCTTCCTCGGCTCCGGCCTGTTTCCACTGAAGGCGCTGGCGCGGCGGGAAAAGCCTGTTCGCATCGGGGTAGCGACCGATATCGGCGGCGGTTCCAGCTATTCGATGCTGCGGACGATGGACGAAGCCTACAAAATCCAGCAGTTGCTCGGCGAACGGCTGAACCCGCTGGAAAGCTATTACCTGATGACGCGTGGCAATGCCGAAGCCCTGTCGCTGGCGGACCGGATCGGCACACTGGAACCCGGCACCGAGGCCGATCTCGTCGTTCTCGATGCAACAGCGACACCGGCCATGGCGCTGAAGATGGAAGTGGTGAAGACGCTGTCCGAAGAACTCTTCCTGCTGCAGACGATGGGCGACGACCGGGCGATCGCCGAGACCTATGTGGCCGGCATTGCGTTGAAGAAGGAGCTTCAATGACACGCCCTGTTACTCTCGAATTCGGACCGTGAAAGCAGCCCGGCACGGCCAGTTTCCCGTAACGCTCCTGCCAAATTCATGTTATGGCCGATGGCCGCATTCAGATGTGAAGGTTCGATTCATGGCCGCTCCGCTCACCATCGCTGACCTGAAAAAACTCGCACGGCGCCGTGTGCCGAAGATGTTTTTCGACTATGCGGATTCGGGTGCCTGGACGGAATCGACCTATGCAGCCAACGAGAGCGATTTCCGCCAGATCAAGCTGCGCCAGCGAGTGATGGTCGACATGACCAACCGCACACTGGCGACGACGATGATCGGCCAGAAAGTGTCGATGCCGGTGGCGCTGGCGCCAACCGGCCTGACCGGCATGCAACATGCCGATGGCGAGATGCTGGCGGCACGCGCCGCCGAGGAGTTCGGCGTTCCCTTCACGCTTTCGACGATGAGCATCTGCTCGATCGAGGACGTGGCGTCAGCGACGACGCGCCCCTTCTGGTTCCAACTCTACGTGATGAGGGACAAGGATTTCGTCGTCAACCTCATCAACCGCGCCAAGGCCGCCGGATGCTCGGCACTGGTGTTGACCGCCGATCTGCAGATCCTCGGCCAGCGGCATAAGGATCTGCGCAACGGCCTGTCGGCGCCGCCGAAATTCACCCCGAAACACGTCTGGCAGATGGCGACCCGGCCCTTCTGGTGCCTGGACATGCTGCAGACCAAGCGCCGCAACTTCGGCAATATCGTTGGCCATGCGAAAAATGTCACCAATATCGCCTCGCTCTCCGCATGGACGCACGAGCAGTTCGATCCGCGGCTGTCCTGGGCGGATGTCGCCTGGATCAAGGAACAATGGGGCGGCCCGCTGATCATCAAGGGCATACTCGATCCGGAGGATGCGAAGGCAGCCGCCGACACCGGCGCCGATGCGATCGTCGTCTCCAATCATGGCGGGCGCCAGCTTGACGGCGCCCCCTCCTCGATCAGCATGCTGCCGAAGATCGTCGATGCCGTCGGCGACCGTATCGAGATCCATCTCGACGGCGGCATCCGCTCCGGCCAGGACGTGCTGAAGGCCGTGGCACTCGGCGCCAAAGGTACCTATATCGGCCGCCCCTTCCTTTATGGTCTCGGCGCCATGGGCAAGGAAGGCGTATCGCTGGCACTCGGCATCATCCGCAAGGAGATGGACATCACCATGGCGCTCTGCGGCAAGCGCGACATCAACGATGTGAATTCTTCAATCATCGACGGCCGGCAGTAAAGCTGCAATAGCGACGTATGTAGCAACGGCCCCAAATATCTCGATACTGGACGCTGCCTCAGTCCTTCTAACCGCACGTTGAGCTTAGGTTGTATTTTTAGCGCGACCTCTTGAAAGCACAAAAGCGGTGCTTTATGTTTTACCCATGGCTACCACAGGCAAGACACCGCATCCATCGCTGCTGCGCTACACGCTGACACCTGACGACAGTGCCCGGCAGGCGCTGGACGACACCATTGCCGCCTATCTCAGGATGATCGAAATCCTGACCGGCCTCGTCTCCGACAGGACCGGCGCAAATCTCGTCGTGCTGCATGACCTTGCCTATGAAACCGTCCGCGACCAGACGGGCCTGCCGGCAAGGTTGGTCACGCTCGGCCTTCGCGATTTCGCCGCCAATCGCGGCGTCACCGCCGATCCGCTGCATCTGCCGCTCGACGACAAGCTCTTCGCCATCAAAGGTCCCTCGGACTTGACGATCGCCACGGTGCACGGACGTGTTGCCGTGCCCTTCGATGTCGCGGGTTATTCACGGGGATGGGAGAGTATTTTTCCGGCCTATCTCGTTGCAGGCCAGGATCGCTACGAGATTCACATTGGCGTTACGCCGAATTCCGCTCGGATGGAGGAAAACATGACGAACGAAGGCATTCTCTCACGCATGGGCCGTCTGATCGCGGGCATCGCGAATGCGGCGATCGACAAGGCGGAAGGCGTCAACAAGATTGCCGTCATCGAACAGGCGATCCGCGAGATCGACGCAGCGGCGGATGAGGCCCGCACCGATCTCGGCAAGGCGCGTGCGGAGGAATACCGCATCCAGAGCCGCAAAGACGAAATCGTCGAAGACCTGAACGCGCTCGACCAAAAGATCCGCATCGCCGTCTCGTCTCAGCGGGATGACCTGGCAAAGGCCGGCGTTGCCCGCCAGATCGATCTCGAATCCCAGATCGCAGCGCTCGATAAGGCACTGGCCGATGCTAGGGAACAGGTGGACGAAGGCCAGAAAGCCTTGCAGGCCGTGCTCGCCACGCGCCGCGAGGCGGACGCCCGCCTTGCTGATTTCAAACGCAGTCTCGCACGGCATCCCGAACAGGCAGCGGCCGGTCACAGCCAGCCCGCACCGGGTGCAGATGCTGCGCGCGCTGCTGCGGCGGTCTCGCGGCTGACCGGAGTTCCCGCTGGCGAGCATGGCCACAGTTCCGAATTGGACGAACTCGACCGGCTGCACCGCGAACAGGCAATCGAAGCCCGGCTCGCACGCTTCAAGGCGGATAACCGATAACACGATGGCACTCCTTTTCGCCCCTGAATGTGCGCCCTTCGCCATCGCCGCAGCGATCCTTGTCGGCCTGACCGCGATCGAGATGCTCGCGATGGTCATGGGTTTTTCGATGACGGAATTCCTAGGAAAGCCAGAGGTTCATGGCCATGACGGCATTCTGGCTTATCTCTCCTGGCTCAATCTCGGCGGTGTTCCGCTACTGATTCTCATGATGCTGACGCTCGGCTTCTTCGCGATGACGGGCTTTGCGTTGCAGGCCGTCGCCAACGCCTTCTGGGCGCCGCTGCCAAGCTTGATAGCCGTCATACCTGCCGCGCTCGCAACCATCCCCATGGTCAGGGCGTCGAGCAGAACCGTGGCGCGGATCGTACCGCACGACGAAACCTATGCGGTCGATCTCGACGCCTTGCTCGGCCGGACAGCCGAGGTGTCGATCGGCCCGCTCGATCAGGGATTGCCGGGCCGCGTCCGCGTCAAGGATCAGCATGGAAACTGGCATGTGCTTCGAGCCCGAGCCGCCAAGGGCGAAGGTCCACTCGCGATCGGCGCTTTGGTTCTTCTCGTCGATCACAAGGCAAATGTGTTTATCGCCATTCCCGCGCCGGTCGACCCCACCGATGCGGACAATCAATCTTTGAGGGAGCAGCAATGATGTACGACGTTATTCTACCAGCCGGCATTGGGATTGTTCTGATCTTCGGCATCGGTTTTGTCCTCGCCTCTCTTTACACGCGCTCCAGCCGCGATGAGGCCTATGTGCGCACCGGTCTCGGCGGCCAGAAGGTCGTGCTCGACGGCGGTTCGGTCGTTCTGCCGATCTTCCATTCGACCGCCCGGGTCAACCTGAAGACGCTGCGGCTCGAGGTTCGCCGCGGTGAAGGCGATGCACTGATCACCAAGGACCGCATGCGCGTCGATATCGGCGCCGAGTTCTATGTGCGCGTGAAACCCGATGCCTCCTCGATTGCGCTTGCAGCTCAGACACTCGGCAACCGCACCAACGACGCCGAGGCTCTCCGCATCCTGATCGAGGCGAAATTCGTCGACGGCCTTCGCTCGGTGGCCGCGACGATGAATCTCGACGCGCTGCAGGAACAGCGCATGGATTTCGTCAAGGCCGTGCAGGAAGCTGTCGGCGCCGATCTCCAGTCGAACGGCCTCGAACTCGAATCCGTGTCGCTGACACGCCTCGACCAGACCGATATCAAGCATTTCAACGCCAACAACTTCTTCGACGCGCAAGGCCTTGCGGCATTGACCCGCATCACCGAGGGACGCAAGAAGGAGCGGAACGAGATCGTTCGCGACACCGAAGTCGCCATCGCCCAGAAGGATCTCGAGGCCCGCCAGCAATCGCTGACCATCGAGCGGACCAAGCGGGAAGCCGAACTCAGCCAGGAACGGGACATCGCCAACAAATCCGCGGCGACACGCGCCGAAACCGCGCAGCAGGAGCAGGCCGCAAAACGCGCCGAGGAGGAAGCCCGCATCGCTTCCGAACAGGCGATCGCCGAACGCGAGGCATCTGCCAAACAGGCTCGCGAAAGCGCCAACATCGACGCCGCCCGCGCCGTCCAGCAACGCGAAACCGAAGCCAAGCGCGACCTCCAGATCGTGGCACAGGAAAGCGCCATCGCCGTTGCCAACAAGAGCCGTGAAGAATCCGAGGCGAAGGCGGCTGCGGAAACGGCCCGCGCGCTGGCGATAGCGGCGGAGGAAAAAGTCGGCACCGCCAAGGCGATCGAGATTGCCGAACGCGAAAAGCAGATTGCCGTCATCGACGCACGCAAGAAAGCCGAGACGGAAGCGACCGCCGTCACCGTCGGCGCCGAAGCCGAAAAACAGGCGGCAAGCGACCAGGCCGAGGCCATCAAGACGCTCGCGACCGCCGAGGCGGATGCGGCGATCATCAAGGCCAAGGGCATTCTCGAAACCGGCAAGGCCGCGGCCGAGAGCGAGGCATTGCTCAACGACGCGCGCAACAAGTTGAGCTCTGCTATCATCGAGTTCGAGATCACCCGCGAACGGATCCGCATCATTCCGCAGGCGCTCGCCGAAGCGGTCAAGCCGATCGAGAAGATCTCCGACATCAGGATATTCGATACCGGCGGCATGCTCGGCCGCGGAAACGGAGCGACCGGCGGAAACGGCATCGGGCTCGGCGAAGGACTGGCCAGCCAGCTCCTCTCCTATCAGGCGAATAAACCGATCCTCGACAAATTGCTGAAGGAAGCCGGCTTCGAAGGTGACGATGCCATCTCATCCCTTCTTGGAAATCTCGATGGCGCAAAACCGGCAAGACCGGCAACGCCCGCCGCAGCCCCGGCAAGGCCGACAACACCGACCGCAACTCCGACACAAACGATCATTCCTCCGGCGCCGAAGCCGGGACCAAAGAAGGACTGACCGCCGCGCAAGCGGGTCTGGACTGGAACAGGATGATTTTAGGCCGGTCCGGCCCAAAATCCAAATCCTGTTCTAAATTAAATAGTTAGAGCACGATGTCGCCCGAAAACCGCACACACTTTCGGCATCGTGCTCTATCTCACCCAACCCGTTGCCAGCGCGCCTGCCCAGTCGGCACGGCCCCTTTCGGCGGCCAGTGCCGACATCGCTATCTGGTCATAGGCGACGGTTCGGAACTGCCATGTCCATCCGGCTGCCGTCTTTTCCAGAATGGCGTAGCTCGCCAGCGGATGGCCAGCCTCCACCTTGTGGTAATAAGGCAGTTCGTCGTCATAGGCCGGGCAGCCGACGCTGCCCGGATTGACGATCAGGCGGCCATCGGAGAGGCGCACAGCGCGGGGAATGTGGCTGTGGCCACAGAGGATCAGCGGCAGGTCAGTGCCTTCGGCCAGCGCCTCGATCGCTCCGATCGACTTCAGGAAGACGACGCCCTCCGGCGACACCGATTCCAGCCAGTAGAGATTGTCGTCCTTCGGCGTTGCGTGGCAGAGATAGACCTCGCCGCGATAGACGGTATCGAACGGCAGGCTTCGGATCCAACTAAGATGAGACGGCGACAATTGACTGTAGGCGGCCGCATCCGAAATATGCATCGCCGCCGGGTCCTGTTCGATCAGGTAGCGGTCGTGATTGCCGCGAACCGAGGTCAGGCCGAGCGACATCAGAAGATCTGCTGTCCGGCCGGCCTCCAGTGGCCCACTGAAGAAATCGCCGAGATTGACGATCTCCTCGATCCCCTGTGCGCGAATATCAGCAAGCACCGCCTCGAGCGCCAGATGGTTGCCGTGAATGTCGGCGATCGCTGCAAAACGCATCTCTAGCTCCCTCGGTAGGTAGAATAGCCATAGGGCGAAATCAGTAACGGCACATGGTAATGCGCCGTGACGTCGGCAATGCCGAAGCGGATCGGCACGAGATCGAGGAAAGCGGGATGCGGCAGCGGCGTGCCGCTGGCCCTCAGATAATCGCCGGCATGGAAGACCAGTTCATAGGTGCCGGCCCGAAAATTTTCGCCAATGAGGATGGGGCCGCCGTCGACCCGGCCGTCGGCATTGGTCTCCACCGTCTTCAGATGCCTGCGAATCTCGCCGTCGAGCTGGAAAAGATCGATCCTCAAACCTTCGGCCGGCTTGCCGAGAGCGGTATCGAGAACATGCGTGGTCAGTCCGGTCATGGGGCTGGCTCTCTGATGATATAAGGGGTTTCGAAGAAGTATTCTTCCAGATTATTGCCCGGCCCATCACGGTCGACGACCAGGAAATCTGAGGCTTGGCCGAGCGCCATCAACGGATGATGCCAGACGTTGCGGCGATAGTTCACGCCCTGATCGCCGCGCGCCAGAAACACTTGCGGCCTGCCCGGGCGACCGTTCTCATCCTCGGAGACGACGACGAGAAAAGGACGGCCCGAGACCGGCGAGAAACTCTGGGTGCCGAGCGGATGGCGCTCCATCATCGCGACGTCATAAGGAAAGCTTCGTGGCTGGCCGCGAAAGAGGTTGATGATGACGCGTGCGCCTTCGCCCGTCGCCTCAGTGGCGGCCAGCGCATGAAACCGCTCCGTCGTACCGCCATTGATGAACCGCATCGAGGCGGGATCGGCTTCGATCACCTCCCCGAAGGGAGCAAAGGCGGATCTCGTAAGCGGACGGATGTCGAGATGTGGAGGCAATCGCTTACTCACCTTCGGCATGCCAGTGACGGATGGCATCGATCGCAGAAAGAAGTTCCGGCAGCGTGCGATAGGTCGCCTCCCAGATGTCGGAAGGATCAAGATCGAAGATGCCGTCGAGGATACGGTTGCCCGTGCCGCAGATTTTCGTCCACGGCAGATCGGGATGCTCGCTCGCAAATTCTGGATGAGTCACGAGCAGACGGGACGCCGCGGCACCGATGGTGAAGTGGCAAAAGGTGACCGCCTTGAAAGTGAGCTTGTCCCCGGCAAACGCCGCCCCATCCATTCCGCCGACGAAAGACAGCGCTTCGGATGCAGCCTCATACATCTCATTGAGATAGTCGATCGCGCGCCGCTCGTTCATTCAGCCTCCGGCAGCATCGACGTCAGACGCAGCAGCGCGATCCGCTCGACTTGCGCCGTCGCGGCCGCAAATTCTTCGTCCTTGCCATTGCTGATCCGTGTTTCGAAAGCCGCCAAGATGTCGTCCTTACCGAGCCCCTTGACGGCAATGATGAAGGGAAAGCCGAATTTTTCGACATAGGCCGAATTGAGTTCGGTGAAGCGGGCATGTTCGGCCGCGCTCAGGCGGTCGAGACCGGCGCCGGACTGCTCCTTCCGGCTGTCTTCAGTGAGTTCGCCTGCTATCGCGAGGCGCCCGGCAAGGTCAGGATGGGCGCTGAGCACGCCGAGACGCTCCTGCGGGCTTGCCACCCGAAAGACAGCGGTTAGCGACGCATGCACACCGGCCGCCGTCAGCGGCTCCGTCACGTGGCCGGCGTCATAGGCGCGCTCGGCGATGAAAGGCGAATGTTCAAAGACGCCGCCGAAGCGGGAGACAAAATCCTCTCGCGACATCATCAGAGCGCTTCCGGCTGATGGTGCTTGTGCCAGTGCTCGGCGATCTCGATACGGCGCGGAATCCAGACCTTGTCGTGCTTCAGGACATATTCGATGAAGCGCTTCAGCGCCGCCGCCCGGCCGGGACGTCCAACGAGCCGGCAATGCAAACCGACCGACATCATCTTCGGGCTGCCCGCCTTGCCTTCCTCATAAAGCGTATCGAAGGCATCCTTCAAATAGGTGAAGAACTGATCGCCGGCATTGAAGCCCTGCGGCGTCGCAAAACGCATATCGTTGGTTTCGAGCGTATAGGGGATGATCAGGAAGGGTTTCCCGTCGACGCCTTTCACCCAGTAAGGCAGGTCATCGGCATAGGAATCGGAGGAATAGAGAAAGCCACCCTCCTCCTGCACCAGCCGAAGCGTATTGTCGGAAGGCTTGCCCTGATACATGCCGTAGGGCCGCTCGCCGGTAAGCTCGGTGTGCAGGCGCACGGCTTCGAGGATATGCTTGCGCTCCAATTCTTCTGGAAAATCCTTGTATTCCAGCCAGCGGTAGCCGTGGCTGGCGATCTCCCAGCCGGCCTCCTTCATCGCAGCGACGGCCTCGGGGTTGCGGGCCATCGCCAGCGTCACGCCGTAGACGGTGGCCTGCACCTTTAGATCGGTGAACATTCGCCAGAGCCGCCAGAAGCCGGCACGCGAACCATACTCGTAGATCGATTCCATGTTGAGGTTGCGCTGCCCTGGCCAGGCGGCCGCACCGACGATCTCCGACAGTAGGTTTTCGGAAGCCGGGTCGCCGTCGAGGATCGAGCTTTCGCCGCCTTCCTCGTAATTGATAACGAACTGCACGGCGACGCGTGCCTCGTCCGGCCATTTCGGATCGGGCGTCAGACGCCCGTAACCAACGAGATTGCGCGGATAAGTCTCGGATACCATCAAATCACCTTCTGAAAAGACGGGGAACGGTAGCATCCGCAGCCGGAATGTCGAGACGGAAACTGCTCAGCCGGATTTTGCCTTTACGATACAAGCGTTTAGCTCACCAGCAGATTCAAGCGATTTTGCGCGCGCTGACCTTGCCCATCGGATGCAGCGAATGAACGCGGAAAGGACCGCCAGTGCCCTCTTCGATCATCAGCGCCACGTTCGAAACCGTAACAGGTTCGCAGAGGACAGGCTCGAAGATCGTCCGCAACGCTGGCTCGATGCGCGGCATGTCGATCGCGTTGACGGGGCCTGTCACCGGCATATGGAAGCGGAACTCCTCCATCACATAGGGATTGCCCCAGCGATGCAGATTGGAAAATTGCGTCGCCGACAGCCCGTCCGGATCGCTGCGTTCGATCTCGGCCTCGCTGAGCGGTGCGCGAAAACGATCGAATTCCTGCACGATCGCCGAGGCGAGATACTGGATCTGCTCGCAGGGAGCGCTCGGGAGCAGGCTGTAGAAATTGCCGAGCCGGGCGACTTCGATACGCGGAATTTGGAAGGGAACGAAGGTCCCGGAAAAACGCATCAGATCGCGCAGGAGTTGCGATTCGGCCATGTCGTGGGACAGATGAAAGGGCGCCTTCAAAATACCGTGAAAGCCGTAGCGGCGAGGCACGGCGGTATGGAAGGCGATCTCGTGAATGCCGAGACCACGAACGGCCGGAGGCTCCATCATATCGCCCGAAAACACGTTTCGGCCAAGCCAATTGGCGGCCACGAGCGACAACGAGTCGCCCGCCGGAGGCGTGAAGCAAATGGCATAGCGCATGCAATTTCCTCCATCAAGGAAGTGAGCGCCGTTTTGATCCGGCGCTGTCGATGCGCAAGCAGATAGGTGATTTGCATGACAGAATAACGAAACGTAGCGGCGCCTAATTCACGTTTAACGTGAAGCCGCCGCAATATGGCTTGAAATTGCGAAGCTTTCCGGCAGCAAAAATCCGCAGTCTGTATCGCCTGCGATACATATCGCCGCCTCTGCCAGCCGGTGGGCCAGGCCGAAGCTGACCTTGAAGCCGCCGGTCAGCGCGATCAGGCGCCGGTGGTCGGGATGGCGGCCGATCATTGGATCACGGTCGATCGCCTTCGGGCGAAGCCCGGCCCAGCGCTCGACAACGGGAGCGTCGCGAAGCATCGGCACGATACCGCGCGCCGCCTCGATCAGCGCGTCGAGCTGGACGTCGGTGGATGTAGGATGGTCAAAACGGTTCTCACTGGTGCTGCCGATTGCCACATGCCCGCCTTCATGCGCGACGACATAGAGCCCGTCCAGGAAGATCGTCGGCAGCGCCGGGTCGATATCGGCGTTCAACAGTGCCGCCTGCCCCTTGACCGGCTGGCCGAGCGGCTGTTTCAGCCCCGGCGTCAGTCCCTGCAACAGCGGAAAGGACTGATGGCCGGCAGCCAGGATGCAGTGACTGAAAACAATGGTTTCGCCCTCGATTTCGGCCGTACCGCGATCGGGATCGAGGCCGGCAACCGTCGCATGCTCCAGGATACGAACATGCTTTGCCCGCCGCAGGAAGGCGATAAGCGCTGCGATCAGCAAACGCGGCGCAACGCGGGCGGCGAGCGTGTCGTGCACGAAGCCGCTCTCACCGGCAGACGCTTCGATCCAGCCGTCGATCGGCGGCCTGTCGAGGACATGCCAGTGGAAGCGGCGGTCGCCCACCCACCAATGCTGTTCAGCGTCCTCGAAACGGCCGCGCGCTATTGTGTTGAGATGCGGCTTCGGCAGCGGGATCAGCCGTCCGGACCTGCTATAACCGGCGGAAAGCCCGGTCTCGAATTCGAGCGCGGCGATCTCGGCTTCGAGCGAGACCAGCGCATCGAACTGGAACTGCTTCTTCTCCGACCACTGGTCCGGCATGTGTGGCATCAGCGCGCCGAGCACGCCGCCGCTTGCACCTTCGCCCAACCTGCCGGCGTCGGCAATAACGGCACGGATGCCCCGGCGCTCGGCATGGACGGCCGCCCAGAGTCCCATGATACCGCCGCCGACGATCAGCAATTCTGAGGACGATTGACCTGAGACCGGCTGAGGATTATCGGCTTTTTCCATGACAGACGTGAACCCCGATCAGATTGGCGCGGGCGCGCCGCAGCCGCTCGAATGGCGCGACGGCGATATGCCCTATTCCACCGCCTTTGGCGATCATTTTTATTGCCAGACCGATGGGCGGTTGGAATGCGGCCATGTTTTTCTCGCCGGCAATGGCCTGCCAGAGCGCTGGAACGGGCGGCAGAGATTCCGGATCGGAGAACTCGGCTTCGGCACCGGTCTGAACTTCGCTGAGACCTGGCGGCAATGGAAGCTCCACCGTGCAGACGGCCAGCAGCTACATTTTACCTCCTTCGAACTGCACCCGATGCGCGGTGAAGAAATCGGCCGGGCGCTATCGCACTGGCCGGAGATCGACGCCGAACGTCAGGTGCTGACGGCGGCCTGGCCGGAAATACCGGCCGGTATCGTGCGCCTCGATCTCGATGCCCAGACGACGCTCAGCGTCGTATGCGGCTATGCCTTGGACGGCGTCGCGGCAGCCGAAGACGACTTCGACGCCTGGTATCTCGACGGCTTCGCCCCGTCGCGCAATAGCGATATGTGGTCGCAGGAACTGATGCGGCTCGTCTGTGAGAAAAGCGCAGCCGGCGGCACTTTCGCCACCTATGCAGCGGCCGGCTTCGTGCGCCGCAATCTCATCGCCGCGGGCTTCGCCGTCGAGCGCCGCAAGGGCTTTGCTGGCAAGCGCGAAATGCTCTGCGGCGTCAAGTAATCTCGGCAAGTACGATCGATTCAAGCGGCTGCATTGCTAACAGTTATCACCTCGTGCGATAATCGCCCGAGAGGAACCAATATGGCCAGCAGCGCGAATCTTGGACAGCAACTCGAAAACTATGTGAACGAACTCGTGAAATCGGGTCGTTACAACTCTCGCAGCGAAGTTCTGCGGGAAGGTGTTCGGCTTGTCGAGGAGCGGGAAAAACGGCTGATGGCGCTCGATCTGGCGATCGGCCAGGGGATCGCCGACGCGGAATCAGGCCGCTTCAAGCCCATCAGCGATGTCGCCGCGCGCCTTTCAGGCAAATATGACGATCGTTCGTGATCGTCCTCATTACCGCGCAGGCGGAGGCGGATCTCGAACGTATTGGCGACTATATCGCTGAGGTCGATCCGCAGCGGGCGGCAAGCTTCATTCACGAACTGCTGGCACGGTGTGAGCGTCTGGCGCAAATGCCAAACGGTTTTTCATTGGTTCCACGCTACGAACATACCGCCGTTCGCCGCCGTCCTTACGGCAGCTATTTGATCTTTTATCGTGTCGGCGAGGATCGTATCGAGATCCTGCATATCCTCAACGGCGCTCAGGATTTCGAGAGCATCCTGTTTCCCGAAGGTTCAGATCAGTAGCTTGTGCGCTCCGGCTGCTGCTCGCTCGTTCCCAGCCACTGGCGGATTTTTTCCTCGAGCAGTTCGGGGCTAATCGGCTTCGACATGTAGTCGTCCATGCCGGCATCGAGGCAGAGCTCGCGGTCACTTTCGAGCGCATGGGCGGTGACGCCGATGATCGGCACCCGGTGGCCGTGCCCCTTTTCCCTTTCGCGGATCGTCTGGGTCGCCTGATGGCCGTTCATGACGGGCATCGAGACGTCCATCATGATGATGCGCGGCGTATACCGCTCCCAGGCGGCGACCGCCTCCTCGCCATTCTCGACGACGAGGAAGGAGAGGCCTGTTCCCTGCAGGATCTGCGTGAAGACGATCTGGTTGACCTCGTTGTCCTCGGCAACGAGCACGTCGACGAATTCAGCGGCGCGTTTCTGCGGCACGGGCGCTGGCGCCGGCACGATCGCTTCCGTCTGCAGCCGGGCGATCTCGGCCTCGGAGACCTGCTTGACGCGGCTGGCGCGCACCACCTCGACGACGGTGTTGCGCAGCACGTTGGCGCGCGCCGGCTTCATCAGATGCGCGTGGCCATTCAGTGCTGCGAATTCCTTTTCTGTGCCCGAAATATCCATCGACGTCAGGAAGATGATCGGCAATTCGACGAAGCGGGGATCGGCGCGCAGCTGGCGCGCGACATCGGCGCCGTTCATATCAGGCATGTGATAGTCGAGCACGACAGCGTCGACGGTAACGCCGAGATCGGCCGCCGCCTCCAGGATCGCAAGCCCGGTGCCGCCGCCTTCGGCGGCCACGCCGTCAAAGCCCCAGAGCGAAAGCTGCTCGGTGAGGATTCGCCGGTTTACTTCATTGTCATCGACGACGAGGATACGCGCACCCTGCACGTTGATCGGCAACGGCTTCGGCTCAAGGCGGGCGGCCGCCACCGCAAACGGCAGGTTGATGGTGAAGACAGAGCCCTTGCCCCATTCACTTTCGACGTTGAGATAACCGCCGAAAAGGTCGACGAGCCCGGCGGTGATCGCAAGACCGAGGCCGGTTCCTTCATGTCGCCGGGTCGATGAGGCGTCCACCTGCGAGAATTTGTCGAAGACCGATTCAAGCTTCTCCGGCGGGATGCCGATCCCGGTATCCTCGATGCGGATGCTCGCCATGATCTCGCCGCCGGCGGCCGGCTGGAAGCCGACATCGACGAAGACATGGCCCCGCTCGGTGAACTTGACGGCGTTGCCGACAAGATTGGTAACGATCTGGCGGAAACGCCCGGCGTCGCCGATTACGGCGGCGGGCAGATCGGGTGCAGCCCGCACCAGGAGCTCGATGTTCTTCTCGGCAGCGTGCGAGGACAAGAGCGTCGCCACGTCCTCTACCGCTTCGGTGATATCGAAAGCAGCTTTGCGCAGTTTCATCTGCCCGGCGTCGATCTTCGAAAAATCGAGGATGTCGTTGATGATCGTCAGCAGCGCGTTGCCCGACTTGACGATGATGTCGACGAAGGTCTTCTGGCGGGTGTCGAGATTAGTCTTGGCAAGCAGCTCCGCCATCCCAAGCACGCCGTTCATCGGCGTGCGGATCTCATGGCTCATATTGGCAAGGAATTCGGATTTGGCGCGGTCGGCAGCCTCGGCGCGCGACAGCAGCTGGCGCAACTCCTCCTCGCGGCTCTTGAGTTCGGTGACGTCAGTAAAAAGCGCCACCCAGTGCTGCCCCTTGCTGACCGTCGCATCCATGTTCACCCAGCGCTCGCCGCCGACATGGAAGACGGTGGAAATCGGCAGCCTGGCCGCGATATTGTCACGCCAACCCTGCAGGATTTCGCCGGCGGCATCGTGGAAATCGCCACGCGCCGCGCAAAATTCGAACATGCCGATCCAGCCCTCGCCGGGCTCGAGATAGGTGGCCGGAATCTGCAAGATGTCAGAAAGCGCCTCGTTGGACATCTTGATGATGCCGTCCTGAACAACGGCTAGGCCCTGCGGCATGGCATGGGTCGCATCGCGCATCATTTCGCCGAGCCGCTCCAGCGCGGCACGGGCCTCGTGGATCTCCTTTTCCCGCTCACGCACGGCCGTGATGTCGGCATAGGTCAGCAGGATCCGGTCGTTCGAGATACGGCGGCTATCGAAGATGACGGATTTGCCGCCCGCCCAGCCGAGCTCAATCGGCTCGGGCTCCTCGGTCTCGAACAGATGCTTGCGGAAATCGTAGATCTCCTCGGGCGTCTGAGCGCCGTCGTAACGACCGAGCTCATAATTGCGGCGGATGACGTCGATGAACGGGCGGCCGTCGAAGGGATCGTCGAGTGGCAGCTCCCAGATGCCGTAGAACTCGTCGTTGACGTAGAGGATCCGGTGGTCGTTATCGAGGATCAGCACGCCGACCGGCAGCGAGCGCAGGATATTCTCGATATCCCGGTGCAGCACCTCTTTGTGTTTCTGCGCTTCGATCAGCGCCTTCTCTCGGTCCTTGAGTGGCGAGATGTCCGAAAAAGAGCCGACGACATAGGGCCGTCCGTCCGCTGTCACGACGCGATTGACGCGCGAAAGGACGGAATAGATGTGGCCGTCCTTGCTCGGCAACAGGCTTTCGATTTCCTTAGACGTGCCGCCTTCCAGCGCCAGCAGGTTTTCCTGATAGATCGCCTCGCCGCCGTCCAGCCCGAACATTTCATGTTCGGTCAGCCCCAACACCCGGGAACGGCTATGGCCGCTGAAGGTCTCGTAATACTGGTTGGCATAGACGAGGCGATGCTTCTCGTCGCGCACGAAGGCTGCCACCGGCAGGTCCTCCAGAATGGTGCGCAGCAGGTCGAGTTCATTGACGCTCTCGTGCCAGGCCGCGTCGCTGACAGCCGCAGGCTTTGCGTCGTTGCGATAGGCGGCATTGACGACCAGGGGGCGGCCATCCCCCGCAAAGATGCCAATCGGATAGTCGAGCTGTTCCAGTGCCTCGCGCACACGAGCGAAATCGGCAGCGACGCCGGCGTCGCCCGTCATGCCAGGATCGCTAGCGATCCCTGGATCGCCGATCGCCCGGCGCGTCGGTTCGCGCACTTCAAAAATGCCGAGCACGTAGGCCCGATCCAGCGATGGCGAGAAGCTTTCGATCTGGATGCGTTCATGACTGAGGCCCGCCGCATCGAAGCAGATGGCGTTTTCCTCGGTGCCGAACACCAGCGCTCGGCGTTCCTTATCCTCACGATCCTCTTCCTCGGGGCGATCGAGGAGCTCGCGGCTGCGCCTGCCGATGAAATCGGAAATCTCGCGGCCCAGAAAACGGGCATAGGCCTCGTTGACGGCGACATAACGCAGCTCGCTGTTCTTGACATAGGCCGGGGTATCCAGATCAGCGATCCGGCGGCAAGCCAACTCAAGAAGTTCCCCGGCTGATTTCAAAAAATATCGCTCCCGCAATGAATGAAATATCGACTAGAAAAACTATAACGCCAAGGCTTTTAACAAGGTTTTAACCATAAATTTCGACAGCGGAATTTTAGGAGCCAGGCTCACCAAGCTGAAGACAATTCGAGATTACCAGCCCCGGCTTGCACGAGACTGAAAGGACGCCCGCCATAATTCCTTTCGATGTCGGGATCCGCTGAAATCATGACGAAAATTTAATGCCAAAACCGCTTGCGCGGCCATTGCGCCGCCGCGATCCGGGCCGAGTCTCCGGCATGGCTTTATGGAAGCCATGCCCATGAAAGGAAAATACTATGTCCGTTCTTCATAAGACCATGGCGACGGGCCTGATCACGCTGACCTTTGCCGGCGCCTCGCTCGCCACCGCCACCACCGCCGATGCCCGTCCACGCGATGCCTTCTGGGGCGGCCTTGCCGCCGGCGTCGTCGGTGGCGCCCTGCTGTCGGAGGCAGCCCGTCCCGCCTACCCGGTCTATCCGGCCTATCCCGCTTACCGCCCTTACCCCGTTTACCGTACCTATTACCGGCCGGACTATTGCCACTTCGAATGGTTGCACGACGATTGGGGCAATCCCCATCGCGTCAAAGTCTGCCAGCGATAGCGAAAACCGCATCCGGCGCCGCTTGACCCTCCCGGCGGCGCCGACCCAGTGCCCTCAACGGCGACCAAATGAAACTGGCGGATTTCCATCCGCCAGATCAAAGCTGAGCAGATCGCATTTTCAACCGTTACGGAGAAAGCTCCTCCAACACGCGGTCCTTGGTTTCGACCGCAAACAACATCGTGACGATTGCACCGACAATCAGAATGGCTGCGAAGCTCGCAAAGACATACTGGATGCCCATGGAAGACATCACCGTGCCGACGAGGATCGGGCCGGCCGATGATCCCAGGCGAAGCCAGGCACTGCCGGTTCCGGTTCCCAAAGCCCTGAGGCGTGTCGGGTAGATCTCTGCCGAGTACAGGTAAAGGGAGAATGTGACGGTCTGGACGATCGCATAAGCGAGACCGGCTAGAACCAAAACCTGGATAGGAGAGGTCGCGCCGAGCCATGCGAGAGCCAGCAGCGGCAGGGGAGCGAGAAGCAGCGCACCGGTGTACCAGCGCTTGCGTCCCACTTTGTCGATGAGCAGCGCGCAGATGACGGCGGCGATCACGCCGCCGACCGACGTCAGGAAACCATAGAAGATGCTGGTTTGAAGCGGCAGGTTGAAAACCTGTCGATACAGGGTCGGCAGCCAGGTGATCGTACCGTTGGCGACCGTATAGGCGGTAAACCACATGACCCAGATGGAAAGTGTCCGCTTCAAGTAAATGCCCTGGAAGAGTTCGCGCCAGTCCGACTGGCGGCGGGCCGGCGCCTGGATGAGCTTCGGTTCGGGCAATTCCTTGCCGGCTGCACGAGCACTTTCTTCCATGCGGGTAACGATAGCGTTTGCTTCGCCATAGCGGCCGTTGGCAGCTAGCCAACGCGGTGATTCCTTCAGGAACCAGCGTAGAGGAATCATGATAAGTGCGGGAACGAGACCGACGACGAACATCGCCTTCCAGCCGTAAACCGGCACCATGAAGTAGCCGATCAGCCCGGCTCCGACGAGGCCCAGCAGGAACATGACCTCATAAAGGAGGAAGAACTTGCCGCGCCCCTTCGATCCGATCAACTCGTTGATATAGGCGCTGGCGACCGGAACCTCGCCGCCCGTGCCGATCCCCTGGACGAAACGGAAGGCCATCATCATGCCGGCCCCGGCAGCGAACAGGCATGCCACATCCATGCTGACGAAAAGCAGGATAGTGAACAGAAGAACTTTCAGCCGGCCGACCTTCTCGGCGAGCCAGCCAAACAGGATCGCACCGATCAACTGCCCCAGATAGCCCATCGACAGGATCATGCCGGTCTGCGAGGGGGTCAGACCCCACTCGCGCACGAGGACGGGCATGGCATAAGCGATGGCGATGACCGTGTAGCCGTCGAAGAACGTTGCGGCGCCGACGATATTGCGCGCCCAAAATACCTCACGGGTGATGGGAAGGCGCTCCAGACGAGCGCTGATTTCGGCCTGACGATCAGCGGCATTCGCCGTCTCAGCCGGCATAGGCTGCATGACATTCATTGGTTCCTCCTTCTCGCCCCGTGGCCTACCACTCTCCCGGCCAGGGGCGCTCCTGCTTGATGGTTGCTACTGCGTGTCAGTTCGTCCTGTCAGGGCAATGGCTTTCAAAGCTATTAAGCCTGACTCGGCGGGTTCCCATGGTTTCCTCCCATCGGAATGCGCCCCTGCGACCTGCGCAGGGGCGTCAAAGAGGTCACTCGGCAGCCAGCAACTGGTCAACGCGGCCAATTCCGGCGGCGTCGAAGGCGACGAAGATCTCTGCTTCGGCCTTTTCGCCAAGGTTCTTCAGCGGCTCGCGGATCGTAGCGTGGTCAAGGATACCGCGGTGCACGAGTCCAAGTTTCAGGGCCACGGTGCCTTCCATGTGAGAGCCGCGGTGATAGACGGCACGCGTCACCGGAAGAAGGCGCTCGAAGATCTTGCGCGCTTCCGGATAGTCCTGCGCCTTGCCGGCTTTGATCAGGTCGATGAGCAGCTCCGGCGCAATATTGCCATAACCGACGAGCAGACCGTCGACATCGAACATGGTCGGCAGCAGCCATTCATCGTGGCAGCTCAGAACCTGCAGCTTTGGATTGGCCTTCTTCAGCTCTGGAATTTCGACATACCAGCGCTTCATATTGCGCACGCCGTTCTTGGTGGCGACGACGCCTTCCTGTGTGGCAATCGCAAGCTGTGTTTCGAGATCGTATGATGCTTTGGTGGCGTCGGGATACTGGAACAGGATGCACTGGAGGCCAGACTCCTGCCAGATTGCCTTGTAGCGATCCTGGGGCGCTCCCTTCTGAAAGCCGAAACGCAGCCAGCCGTGGTTCGGATAGACGAGTGCGCCGGTGGCACCCGCAGCCTTGCATTTCCTCGCCTCTTCAGCGGCGACCTTCGTGCCTTCACCGGTAATCCCGGCAATGATCGGAACGGCACCGTCGACAGCTTCGACATAGGTGCGGATGAGAGCAAGGCGCTCCTCTTCCGTGAGGAAGGTGCCTTCGCCGGCATGGCCGAGGATGACGAGGCTTTTGACGCCTTCCATCGAAACTAGCCATTTGGCGAGTTTGGCGTTGGCTTTGTGATCAACTTCACCGTCGCGGGTGAAAGCGGTAACGGGGGCCGGGCTCAGCCCGCGCATATCCATCGGTTGCATATTGGTCTCCTCCTTCGTGCGATCGCGGTTCACTCGCGACCGATATAGGATCGTTTACGGGAACGTTCCCACTATCGTTCTTGAATTCTCTGGAGTCAATATCTTTTTTGGTGCATGCTCAGAATGGCTCGACGGCCGATTGCCGACTCGAATGGAAAAGGCTCAATGAGTTCAAAGACGGATGAAGTTCCGGGACAGACCCGCGTCACTATTCACGGCGTCGCTGCCGCAGCCGGTGTCTCCAAATCTACCGTGTCCCGCATACTGGACGAGAGGCTTCCCCGCTCCGACAGCGAGACAGCGCGTCGCGTGCGCAAGGTTGCCGAAGAGCTCGGATACGTTCGGGATGTTTCCGCAGCGAGCCTCAGGCGCGGCAACACGATGACAATCGGGGTGATCGTGCCCAGGCTGACGGATACGGTCATGGCCATGCTTTATGAAGCACTGGCCAAGGCCTGCAGCCGTAGCGGCCGCTTCGCGATTGTCGCAACGACCGACGACAAGCCAAAGGCAGACCGGCTTGCGGCCGAGTCTCTGCTGAAACGCGGCGTCGATGGTCTGATTCTTTCGACAGCGCGGGAAGACGATGACTTTCCGGACGAGCTGGCAAAACGCGGTATTCCTTATGTCCTGGCGCTCCGGACGGATGGCCACAGCCTCTCGTCGGTCGGCGATGACAGGCTCGGTGGGTACCTCGCCGCCCGCCACCTCCTCGATCTCCGCCATCGCAGAATTGGCGTCATCGCCGGTCCATCCTATGCCTCCAGTTCGCGGGGACGCGTGGAGGGTTTCCGCCACGCCCTGGAAGAAGCTGGATTGAAGGCAGATCCCTCATACATCATTCCCTCGACATTCGGCATCGAGTCCGGTGCGGTGGCCGTCGAAACCCTGATGCATCTTAATCCCCGCCCAACCGCTATTTTCGCCGTCAACGACAATACCGCTATCGGCGCGTTGTCGGGACTGACGAAACTTGGTCTTTCCGTGCCGCAGGACATCTCGATCGTAGGCTATAACGACATTCCGATTGTCGGCCACCTCCCTACGCCGCTCACGACGTTGCGGGTGCCGTTTGAGCAAATTGCAGCAAACGCCCTCGATCTTCTTGCCGGCGACAACAGTCCCGCCGACGAGCGTATTCGGATCTCGGCCCCCACACTTATTCCAAGGAAATCGACGACACCGCTACGCTAACTCGCGCCACACGCACACCCCCGCTATCTGCACACGATTGCTCGAGCGGGTGCGATCACTCTATTCTCCGATAGCAAATCGCCAGATGTTTCGCAGACCATGTTGCCCTTGCGGCCGGCATGCGGCGGCCGCATAGAGAGGAAGGACCAGCATGCCGGAACCGCTCAAGAACCTGCTGCATGAGGCATTGGTCGGCGATATGGCCGATCGCATTGCCGGCAACGCGCCAACTTTCGATAAAAAACGCTTCGTGATGCTGGCGACCGATGGCCTCGGAGCGCTGGAGCTGATGGAGCGCTCGGCGCTTATCCGCGACGCGCTGTTTGCCACGCTTCCCGGTGATTTCCGGGAGGCCGCAGCCATTTTCAAGGCCAGCCTGCCCACTGCCGGGAGTCCGGGGCTCTCCGGCTGGATGCTGCTGCCGATCAATCAGTTCATCGCCGCACGCGGCCTTGATCATTTCGATCTCGGGCTCGAGCTCCTGAAGGCGCTGACGCCGCATTTCACCGCCGAATTCGGTATCCGCCCCTTCATCCACCGCGACCAGCAGCGCGCGCTGGCCATCATTTCCGGCTGGGTCGACGATCCCGACCAGCATGTACGCCGGCTGGCGAGCGAGGGAACGCGGCCGCGCCTGCCCTGGGCGATGCGCCTGCCGCAGCTCGTCAAGGATCCGGCTCCGATCCTGCCCATCCTGACCGCGCTGATGGATGATCCGGAGGATTATGTGCGCCGCTCCGTGGCCAACAGCCTGAACGACGTCGCCAAGGACCACCCGGATCTGGTCGCCGCGTTCATCGCCAGTCATATCGAAGGCGCTTCGCCCGAACGCCGCTGGCTGCTGAAACATGCCTCACGCACGCTGATGAAGAACGGCCACGCGCAGGCGCTCGCCAATTTCGGCTTCGCGGCCAGCGATTCGCTCGAATGCGAACTGCGGCTCGTAAACGGCGAGGTGATGTTCGGCGAAGGGCTGGATTTCGAAATCCGGGTGACGAATGCAGGCGAGCGAGCGCAGTCGCTGATGATCGACTACGCCGTTCACCATGTGAAGAGCGACGGTTCGCTCTCACCCAAGGTGTTCAAGTGCAAGGCGATCTTGCTCGCTCCGGGGCAAAGCCATACAGTTGAGCGTCGTCACGCCATGCGGCCAATCACGACGCGGCGCTATTATCCAGGCGA
The DNA here is from genome assembly GCF_057653455.1 of Rhizobium sp. CB2179. Classification (NCBI taxonomy): domain Bacteria; kingdom Pseudomonadati; phylum Pseudomonadota; class Alphaproteobacteria; order Hyphomicrobiales; family Rhizobiaceae; genus Rhizobium; species Rhizobium sp. CB2179. Next base: position 3,315,327 of record NZ_CM172781.1, read on the forward strand.
ACATCGCATCGCCATCCTCGTCAACGGCGCAGAGACAGCATCGCAAAGCTTCGTCCTCGTCATGCCCTCACCTGACCAAGGCTGAGGCTTTCTTGTGCACCGCACTTGACTTTCCACGCGAACTAGCCCAAATGCGGGTCAGCTTTCACCCTTCCGGCCGCCGCGTGAGCGTGCCCCTGCTGAAAAATACAGATGCAGGAAGAAGGGACAAAAGCGCATTTCGATAGAGCGCCGCACTCCCATGAGCGGCCAGAAGCGCTGGAAAGCTTTTTCCAACTCACAAGTTCCCACTTCACGCGGGGTTCTTGACGCCAGAATGAAACCGGATCGCATGGTGCGTTCCGGCGATAGTCATTGTGGCGCCCCGAAAGGTTATACCTTGACTAATTTTGAATCGCTTGGTGTCTCCAAGCCGATCGTCGCTACTTTGTTCCAGCTCGGCATCGAAACGCCGACGCCCATCCAGGAACATTCAATTCCTCTCCTCCTCGAAGGCCGCGACCTGATCGGCCTTGCCCAGACCGGCACCGGCAAGACCGCCGCTTTCGGCCTGCCGCTTATCGAAAAGCTGCTCGCCGATGAACGCCGCCCCGACAACCGCACGACGCGCACGCTGATCCTTGCGCCGACCCGCGAACTGGTGAACCAGATCGCCGAGAGCCTGAAGAAGTTCATCCGCAAGTCGTCGCTGCGCATCAATGTCGTCGTCGGCGGCGTCTCGATCAACAAGCAGCAGCTTCAGCTTGAAAAGGGCACAGACATTCTCGTCGCCACGCCCGGCCGCCTGCTCGACCTCATCAATCGCCGCGCGATCACGCTGACTGCCGTTCGCTATCTCGTGCTCGACGAAGCCGACCAGATGCTCGACCTCGGCTTCGTCCACGATCTGCGCAAGATCGCCAAGATGGTGCCGAAAAAGCGTCAGACCATGCTGTTCTCGGCGACCATGCCGAAGGCGATCGCCGATCTTGCCGGCGAATATCTCGTCGATCCCGTCAAGGTCGAAGTCACGCCTCCAGGTAAGGCTGCCGACAAGGTCGAGCAGTACGTTCATTTCGTCGCCGGCAAGAACGACAAGACGGAGCTGCTGCGCAAGTCGCTGACCGAAAACCCCGATGGCCGCGCCATGGTCTTCCTGCGCACCAAGCATGGTGCCGAGAAGCTGATGAAGCATCTCGAAAACATCGGCTATTCCGTCGCCTCGATCCACGGCAACAAGAGCCAGGGTCAGCGCGAGCGGGCGCTGAAGGCCTTCCGCGACGGCAGCATCAAGACGCTGATCGCCACCGACGTCGCCGCCCGCGGCATCGACATTCCGGCCGTCAGCCACGTCTACAACTACGACCTGCCTGAAGTGCCCGACGCCTATGTGCATCGCATCGGCCGCACGGCGCGTGCCGGCCGCGACGGCATCGCCATCGCTTTCTGCGCTCCCGACGAAGCCAAGCTGCTGCGTGATATCGAGCGCCTGATGGGCATCGACATCACTGTCGCAAGCGGCGAAGCGCCGGCAAACATCAGCGGCGGCCCCCGTCGCGCCAACGGCAACGGCAACAACCGCAATCGCAATGGCGGCCAGGGTCGCGAAGGTCAGGGTCGTGGCGAAGGCCGTGGCGACCAGAATCGCTCCGAGCATCGCGGCAACCGTCAGGAACGCCGCCCGCGCCGCGAAGGTGAAGGCAGCGAAGTCCGCGCCGGCGGCGAGGAGCGTCGTCCGCGTCCGGAACGCCAGACCAACCGCAACGAGGATTTCCGCGGTCAGCGCCGCGGTGAAACGACGCCGGATCTCGGCCCCGACAACGATCTGGCCTCGACCTCCGATTTCCGCGCCTCTGCAAAGCCGCAGCGTCCGGCCCATCACGGCGCCCATGCCAATGGTGAGCCGAGCGGTCATCACCGCGGCAACAGCCGCCATGCCCACGGCCGCCCGGCCCGCAAGCACGGCGAGGACCGCGGCCCGCAGCAGGCCCAGGCTGGCGAACCACGCCGCGACGGCAACGGCGGCAACCACCGCGGTGGCTCCCGCAACGGCGGCGGCCAGCGCCGCGAACGCGCCTGATCGTTGAAAGATTGAAAAGCAAAAGGCCGGGGATCTCCGGCCTTTTTGTTATCTAGCGCATCGTGCTTTGGGCGTCCGAAAGGACGCGCGGCGCTCTAAACCTCCGCAGGCCTGTGCTCGCTGGACGCCCTGCGGTTCGTAAGATAGACGCCTGTCACGACCACCACGGTACCGACGACCAACGGCAGGGTCAGCGGCTCTCCGAAGGCGATAAAGGCTTCGAGAGCAACCGCTGGCGGCATCAGATAGATCAGCGAGGCGGCGCGTGACACCTGACCCCGGCGGATCAGATAGAGCAGCAGTCCGACGCCGCCCATCGACAGGCCGAAGACCGACCAGACCAGCGCGCCATAAGCCTGCGCGGCGCCGTCGAAATGCTGGTGCTCGAAGATCAACGACAGCGGCAGGGTGAGGATCAGTGCGCCGATATATTGCAAGGTCGCGATGGTTCTGAGGTCGCCGGATTGCAGGTGTTTCTTCTGATAAAGCGTGCCGTAGGTGACGGACGCCATGGCGACCAGGTTGATCGCCAGCGGCAGGGCGGCATGTGTGAGATCGGCGGTCGCCGGATCGAGTAGCTTCGGCGAAATGGCGATGGCAATGCCGATAAAGCCGAGGGCAAGGCCTAGTTTTTGTGCCGGCTGCAGCCGCTCGCCGATGAGGAAGGGAGCTGCCATTGCCGTCAACAGTGGCTGTAGCGCCGCGATGATGCCCGATATGCCGGCCGGCACGCCATTGGCGATCGCCCACCAGAGACCGGCGAGATAGAAACCATGAAGGAAGAAGCCGGAATAGACGGCGCGCAGCGCCCTCGCCCGGCTGGGCCATTGCGCCCGCACCACAAGGCAGAGTGCCAGGAATGCCGCCGCCGACAGCGCATAACGTATCGAAAGAAAGGTGAAGGGCTCGGAATGCAGCGAGGCATATTTCGCCACCACCCAGCCCGTAGACCAGAGCAGGACGAAAACGGCGGGGGCAAGGCGATCGAGGGACATGGGGCGCGCGGCTCGACAGAGGAGGGTTCGCCGTGCTGATAGCCCCACCCGGCGGCTGTAGTCAAAAGCGAAGGGTTGATGCTTATTTGAAATTTCACTGATGCAGAGACCGATGGCGGTTCGGCAAGGGGCGGCGAGCCTCGCACACATGACCATATTCGATCGCCTTGACAGAACGAAAAACGGTCACATGCTCAGATTTTGCGCAGACACCTTGGATGAATATCCGCCATGCCGCAGCGCATCACTTTAAATGCCCAGATTTTCACCCGTTTCCCGCAGCGCAAAATCTTTTCCCTGAACTGCGCATGGTTCTTGCATTGCCATTTGCGTTGTATTCAAATGAACAAAAAGGGGAGCCGCGCTTTTGGCATTTGATGAAATGATTACCGGGGACGAAAGCCCTCGCCCGCCTTACGACAAATACTTCGAGTGGTACAACAGCCAAGACCGGGCGCATCTGATTGCCAAGTCCCGCGATGCGGAAAACATCTTCCGGAAGACCGGCATCACCTTCGCGGTCTACGGCCATGCCGACAGTTCCGAAAAGCTCATCCCCTTCGACATCATTCCCCGCATCATCTCCGCCCGCGAATGGCGCAAGCTCGCCCAAGGCATCGAGCAGCGGGTGATCGCGCTCAACGCCTTTCTCGACGATATCTACCATAAGCAGGAGATCATCCGCGCCGGCCGCGTTCCGCGTGAGCTGATCGAGAATAACGTCACCTTCATCCCCGAAATGATCGGTTTCCGGCCGCCCGGCGGCGTCTATACCCACATCGTCGGCACCGACATCGTGCGCACCGGAGAGGACCAGTTTTACGTGCTGGAGGATAATGCCCGCACGCCCTCCGGTGTCAGCTACATGCTGGAAAACCGGGAAACCATGATGCAGATGTTCCCTGAGCTCTTTCATGAGAACAAGGTGCAACGTGTCGAGGATTATCCCTACCTGCTGCGTCAGAGCCTCGCCTCGCTTGCCCCTCCCGGCTGCAAGGGCAAGCCGCGCGTCGCCGTGCTGACGCCGGGCATTTACAATTCCGCGTATTACGAGCATTCGTTCCTCGCCGACATGATGGGCGTCGAACTGGTCGAAGGCGCGGATCTGCGCGTCATCGACGGCAAGGTGAAAATGAGGACGACACGCGGTTACGAGGCGATCGACGTGCTCTACCGCCGCGTCGACGATGACTTCCTCGATCCCCTGACCTTCCGGTCCGATTCCGCGCTCGGCATTCCCGGCATCATGGATGTCTACCGCTCCGGCAACATCACCATCGCCAATGCGCCGGGCACCGGCATTTGCGACGACAAGGCGATCTACTCCTATATGCCCGAGATCGTCGAATTCTATACCGGCCGCAAGGCGCTGCTCGAAAACGTGCCGACCTGGCGCTGTTCGGAAGCCGACAGCCTGAAATATGTGCTGGAACACCTGGAAGAGCTGGTGGTCAAGGAGGTGCACGGCTCCGGCGGCTACGGCATGCTGGTCGGCCCGACGGCATCGAAGAAGGAGCGCGCCGATTTCGCCGAAAAGCTGAAGGCCAAACCGAACAATTACATCGCCCAGCCAACGCTGTCGCTCTCCACGGTGCCGATCCTCGTCAACAAGGGCATTGCGCCGCGCCATGTCGACCTTCGCCCCTATGTGCTTGTATCCGACAAGGTGCAGATCATTCCGGGCGGGCTCACCCGCGTAGCGCTGAAGCAGGGCTCGCTGGTGGTCAATTCCAGCCAGGGCGGCGGCACCAAAGACACTTGGGTATTGGAGGACTGATGCTCGGAAGAACAGCAAACGGCCTCTACTGGATGTTTCGTTACATCGAGCGCGCCGAAAATATAGCCCGCCTGATCGATGCGGGGTTGCGCATGTCGCTGACCCGCAGCAGCACCGGTGATGACAATTGGGATGGCGTTCTACAAAGTGCGGGCGTGCGCGAGGCTTATGATGAGGGCCATAACAAGCTGACCAACGCCGACGCGATCGACTATCTCCTGCGCGATCGCACCAATCCGTCGAGCGTCATGTCTTGCATCGATTCCGGCCGCAACAATGCCCGCATGGTGCGCACGGCGCTGACGCGGGAGACCTGGGAAGCCACCAACGAATGCTGGATCGACTTGAAGTCGCTGCTCGAAAAGCGCGTCAAGGCGGCTGAAATGCCCGAGGTGATCGATGTCATCAAGCGCCGCGCCGGCCTCATCCGCGGTGCCTTCCATGGCTCGACACTGCGCAACGAGCTCTATAATTTTGCCCGCATCGGCACCTTCATCGAGCGGGCCGACAATACCAGCCGCATCCTCGACGTGAAATATTACGTGCTGCTGCCCTCGGTCTCGGCCGTCGGCTCCTCCCTCGACAATGTGCAGTGGGAATCGATCCTGCGATCGGTCTCCGCGCACCGCGCCTATAGTTGGGCCTATGACGGCGAATACCGGGCGATGAACATCGCCGACTTCTTGACGCTGAATGTCCAGATGCCACGCTCGCTTGCCTATTGCTACGAGAAGATCGTCAGCAATCTCGGCTATCTTGCCCAGGATTACGAGGCGCGGCTCCCTGCCCACGATACCGCGGATTCAATCCGCACCACGCTGCAGACGAGGGCGATCCGGGATATCATGGATCAGGGCCTGCACGAGTTCCTGGAGGATTTCGTCTCGCGCAACAACAAGCTCGGCGCGGAAATTTCCGATGGCTACCGGTTCTATGTATAAGCGGATAACAACATGAGACTGAAGATCAGCCACCTCACCGAATACCGCTACGACGAACCGGCGCAGTTCTCGCTGCAACGGCTGCGGCTGACGCCGCCAACGAACTCCACTCAAAAAGTACTCGGCTGGGCCCTGAAGGTCGAGGGCGCTACGCCGGAGGTCGAATATGACGACCAGTACGGCAATCACGTCAATCTAGTCTCGCTGGAAGGCGAACAAGAGGTGACGCGTATCCTCGCCGAAGGCGAGGTCGAGACGGGGGACAACAACGGCGTCACCGGTCCGCATACCGGCTTCTGCCCGCTTTGGCTCTTCCTGCGCGACACACCGCTGACAAAGGGTGGCAAGCTGGTGAAGGAACTGATCAAGGGCGTCGGTGGCGATAACGAGCTCGCCCGCATGCATGCGCTGATGGCGGCGATCCACGAAACGGTCGATTATAGGCCCGGCACCAGCAATACCGAGACGACGGCCGAGCAGGCGCTGGAGAGGAAGAGCGGCGTCTGTCAGGACCATGCGCATATTTTCATCGCCGCCGCCCGCGCCCTGCAGGTGCCGGCGCGTTACATCTCCGGTTATTTGATGATGGAGGAAAAGATCGAACAGGCGGCGACCCATGCCTGGGCAGAGGCCCATATTCCCGGCCTCGGCTGGGTCGGCTTCGATCCCGCCAACGAGATCTGCCCGGATGCCCGTTACATCAGAGTCGCCTCCGGCCTCTGCTATCGTGATGCCGCGCCGATTTCAGGCATGCGCATCGGCACGCCGGGCGAAACGCTGACGGTCACCGTGAAGGTCGAGGACGGCGGACAGATGCAAAGCCAGAGCCAGAGCTGAACATACATGCAGCTTTATCGCACCCTGCGATTGGCCGGTAGAATAGCTGCCGAACTCGTCGCGAAACAAACATGTTGGACTTGAATATAGCGACCGACGGTCTCGAAATTCCGCTGTTTTCCGACACCCATCACACGTCATAATTGCCGTTCGTCAATTTTTCATTGCAGACTAACTCTATTTTAAGGCCGCAGGCACAAGCTTGTCTGCGGCGACGCCTAGTGTATTTCGGCAGGCGTCGTTTAAGAAGCGGCATGATGCAAGCTTTCATAATGATCTTCAGTTGCCGGCATGGATGAGGCGACGAACGCGCCCTCCGATGAGGGCAGCCTGTTTGCTTCTGGGATTTAACGGGATCGTCCATGCCTCTTCTTATCGTCGACGACAGCGAATCCAGCCTTCTCGCCCTTGAGACCGCAGTCTGTGGTTTCGCCGGCTGTGTGGTCGAAAGCTTCACCAATCCGCTCGAAGCCCTTGCCCGCTGCCGGGAGGTCGATTTCGACGTTGTGCTGGTGGATTATATGATGCCTGAGATGAACGGTATCGAGATGATCCGCAGGCTGCGGCGCCAGCCGGGTTATGAGGATGTGCCCGTCGTGATGATCACCTCGCAGGCGAAGCGGTCGGTTCGGCTGGAAGCGCTGGAGGCCGGCGCCACGGATTTTCTCGCCAAGCCCTTCGACCCCTTGGAACTGCAGGCACGCGTCCTCAACCTGATGGCCCTGCACAAGGCCCAGCTGGCGCTTGCCGACCGGGCGAAATCACTGGACATGGCCTTCCGCCACGCCACCGAACAGGCCGACATGCGCGAGCAGGAGATCATCTGGTGCCTTGCCCAAGCGATGGCCTCGCGCGACGGCAATACCGGCGACCATATCGAGCGCGTCGCCAATATCGCCGAGCTGATCGCCGAAGGCCTCGGCCTCGATCGCATCCAGCGGCGCAATATCTATCTCGCTGCTCCCCTGCACGATATCGGCAAGATCGCCATTCCCGATGCCATCTTGCAGAAGCCGGGCAAGCTCGAGCGGCACGAGATCGAACGCATGCGCGAGCATGTCCCAATCGGCGTCGCCATTCTGGCCAACAGCTCCGCCGAGCTCTCCCGCGTCGCGACCGCCATCATCGCCGGCCATCATGAGAAATGGGACGGAACCGGCTATCCAAAGGGCCTGTCCGGCGACGCCATCCCGATCGAAGCGCGCATCGTCGCCGTCGCCGACGTCTTCGAAGCGCTCTGCTCCGACCGGCCCTACAAGCAGGCCTGGCCGATCGAGCGGGCTTACGAGGAAATCATCGCCTGCAGCGGATCGCATTTCGACCCCGCCTGCGTCGCCGCTTTCCGCCGCAAATGGCCGGCAATCCGCGCGCTCTTCGAACATGGCGCCGACGAAGATCACAGCATGGTGGTCTCAAACGCCTGATCACCATTAGCCTGCAAGGAACCGGCGGACAAAAAAAGAGGCGGGGTGATACCCCGCCTCTTCGTCGATTCACTGTCCTGATTGCACCTGTTAATGGCTGTCCTTGCCGACCGCGTTTCCACGACATCCCTTCAGGAAGTCGAGATCGGCGCCGGTATCGGCCCCTTCGACATGCTGCTGATGCAGGAAGGCATAGCCGGATGTGGGCAGGTCATGGTTCGGCTGCCACTCAGCGAGCCGCCGCGCCAGTTCCTCATCGGAAATGTCGAGATGCAGACGACGGTTCGGCACATCCAGCTCGATCATGTCGCCGTTTTTCACGACTGCGAGCGGACCGCCGACCGCCGCTTCCGGCGAGGTGTGCAGCACGACGGTACCGTAGGCAGTTCCGGACATGCGGGCGTCGGAAATACGCACCATGTCGAGGATGCCCTTCTTGAGCACCTTCGGCGGCAGACCCATGTTGCCGACCTCGGCCATCCCGGGATAGCCCTTCGGCCCACAGTTCTTCATGACCATGATGCAGGTTTCGTCGATGTCGAGGTTCTCGTCGTTTATCTTGGCCTTGTAGTCGTCGATGTCCTCAAACACGACCGCCCTGCCCCGGTGCACCAGCAGATGTGGCGAAGCCGCCGAAGGCTTCAACACCGCGCCCTTCGGCGCGAGATTGCCGCGCAGCACGACGATGCCGCCCGAAGCTGTCAGCGCCTTTTCGGCCGGAAGGATAACGTCTTCGTTCCAGTTGACGACGTCCTTGACCTCGTCCCAGACGGTTTCGCCGGATACCGTCAGCGCATCCTTGTGCAGCAGGCCCGCCTCGCCGAGGCGCTTCAGCACCACCGGCAGGCCGCCGGCATAGAAGAACTCCTCCATCAGATACTTGCCCGATGGCATCAGGTTGACGATGGTCGGGACGTCACGGCCGCAGCGATCCCAGTCGTCAAGCGAAAGATCGATGCCGACACGGCCGGCAATGGCGAGCAGGTGGATGACGGCGTTGGTCGATCCGCCGATGGCCGCGTTGGTGCGGATGGCATTCTCGAAGGCTTGCTTCGTCATGATCTCGGAGGGCTTCAGGTCATCCTTGACCATCTGCACGATACGCCGGCCGGTCAGCTGCGCCATGACCTTGCGGCGGGAATCGACGCCCGGGATCGCGGCGTTGCCTGACAGAGCCATGCCGAGTGCCTCGGCCATGGAAGCCATGGTGGAGGCGGTGCCCATGGTGTTGCAGGTGCCCGACGAACGGCTCATCGAGGCCTCAGCCTCGAGGAATTCGGCCTGCGTCATCTCGCCGGCCTTCACCATTTCGGAAAACTTCCACAGATGCGTGCCCGAGCCGACCCGTTCGCCACGGAAATAGCCGTTTAGCATCGGTCCGCCTGTGACGACGATAGAAGGCAGGTCGCAGGAAGCCGCCCCCATGATAAGCGACGGCGTGGTCTTGTCGCAGCCAACCAACAATACGCAGCCATCCATCGGCTGGCCGCGGATCGCCTCTTCTACCGCCAACGCGGCAAGATTGCGGTACATCATCGCGGTCGGGCGGAAGGTGTTTTCGGATGCCGAGAACACCGGCACCTCGAGCGGGAAGCCGCCGGCCTCCCATACGCCCGCCTTCACCTTCTCGGCGAGCTCTCTGAGATGACCGTTGCAGGGGGTCATATCCGACCAGGTGTTGAGGATGCCGATCACCGGCCGGCCGTCGAACAGGTCGTGCGGATAACCCTGGTTCTTAAGCCAGCCGCGGTGATAAATCACGTCGCGGCTCGTACCGCCGTACCATTCCTGCGACCTCAGCCTGCGCGGCCATTCCGCTTTCTTTTTCATAGTCTCTATCCTTCAGGATATCGCCGGACCGCCTCGTACGGCCCGGGTTATCGCACTTGTCTCAAGCCAGGGTGTAGGCGGTCTTGACGGTTGTGTAGAATTCGGCGGCGTACTTGCCCTGCTCGCGCGGGCCGTAAGACGAGCCCTTGCGGCCGCCGAACGGCACGTGGAAATCGACGCCTGCCGTCGGCAGGTTGACCATCACCATGCCGGCCTCGGAATTGCGCTTGAAATGCGTGGCATGTTTCAGGCTAGTCGTGGCGATGCCGGCCGAAAGGCCGAACGGCGTGTCATTGGCCGTCGCCAGCGCCTCGTCGTAATCCTTCGCCCGGATTACCGACACCACGGGCCCGAAGATCTCCTCGCGCGAGATCCGCATCTGGTTGGTCGCTTCGGTGAACAGCGTCGGCTGCAGATAGAAGCCGGGCGTTTCGCGGGAGATCACCTCGCCGCCAAAGGCGAGTTTGGCGCCTTCCGACTTGCCGATCTCGATATAGTCCGTATCGGTCTTCAACTGCCGCTCATCGACGACGGGGCCGATATGAGTGCCGGCCTTCAGGGCGTTGTCGACGACCAGCGTCTTCAGCTTATCGGTCAGCGCGGCGACGAACTTGTCGTGAATGCCTTCGGTGACGATCAGCCGCGAGGAAGCGGTGCAACGCTGGCCGGTCGAGAAGAAGCCGGAATTGGCGGCCGCCTCGACGGCGACGTTGAGATCGGCATCGTCGAGCACGACCATCGGGTTCTTGCCGCCCATTTCCAGCTGGAACTTGCGGTTATGCTCGATGGAGGCGGCGGCGACGCGTCTGCCGGTGCCGGTGGAACCGGTGAAGGTGATGCCGTGAACGTCGGGGCTTTCGAGCATGGCCTGGCCGACGACCGAGCCCTTGCCCATGACGAGGTTCAGCACGCCCTTCGGCAGGCCGGCGCGGTGCAGGATATCGACGATCGCCCAGGAACAGGCGGGCACCAGTTCGGCCGGCTTGAAGACGATAGTGTTGCCGTAGCAGAGCGCCGGCGCGATCTTCCAGGCGGGAATGGCGATCGGGAAGTTCCACGGCGTAATGATGCCGATGACGCCGAGCGCCTCGCGGGTGATCTCGACACCGATATTCGGGCGAACCGACGGAAGGACCTCACCGGCCAGCCGCAGTGCCTCGCCGGCGAAGAATTCGAAAATCTGCGACGCGCGGATCACCTCGCCGGTGGCTTCCGGCAGCGTCTTGCCTTCTTCGCGGGCAAGCAGCGCACCGAGCTCATCCTTGCGCGCCATGATCTCGTCGCCTGTCTTCTTCAGGATGACGTGGCGCTCCCAGATGCCGGAGCGCGACCAGGCTGGGAAGGCAGCCTTGGCGGCAGCAATGGCGTTTCTCGTGTCGTCTGCGCTGCCATCGGCATAGAGGCCGACGACCTCATTCGTATCCGATGGGTTGATATTCTTCGTCGCGTTCGAGCCGACCCATTCGCCGGCGATCAGGTTTTGATAAATGGTCATGGGCTTAACAAGCCTCCTTTACCGTTTACGAGCAAAGAGCCGGCCGCCGGATGCGGCCAGGTCTTGAATTCAGAGCTGCCTGACGGCGATCTCTTCCTCGGCGGCCACCTTCAGCGGATTGCGGAGCGCCAGGCCGAATTCGGCAACTTCGATCTCGAAGACGTCGCCCTCTTCGGTCTTGACGCCGTCGGCAAAGGAAAGGGTCGCCGTGCCGAACATATGGACATGCACATCGCCCGGAGCACGGAAGAGGCCATATTTGAAATGGTGATATTCCAGATTGGCGAAGGTGTGCGACATGTTCGCCTCACCGGATAGGAACGGCTTTTCGAAGATCACCTTGTCGCCGCGCTTGATGCGCGAGGTGCCGCGAATATCCTCCGGGGCAGCGCCGACACGGATTTCCGGGCCGAAGCTGGCCGGGCGCAGCTTCGAATGGGCGAGATAGAGATAGTTGATCCGCTCGGTGACGTGATCGGAAAATTCGTTCGACAGCGCAAAACCGATACGGAAGGGCGAGCCGTCCTTGCCGATCACGTAGATGCCGGCCATCTCCGGCTCTTCACCGCCGTCGAGCGCGAAGGAGGGCGAGAGGAGGGGCGCGCCAGGGGCTGCGGCGCCATGGCCGTTGCCCTTGTAGAACCATTCGGGCTGGACGCCCTTTTCGCCGGCCTTCGGCTTGCCGTTCTCAAGGCCCATCTTGAACATCTTCATCGAGTCCGTGAGGGTTTCCTCGGCGGCCTCGGTGGTCTTCTTGTGCATGGAATCGCGCGTTGCTGCCGAGCCCAAATGTGTCAGGCCGGTGCCGGTCAGATGCAGGTGCGCGGCATCTGGATGGGTGATCGGCGGAAGGAAGCGGTCTTCCGCATAGGCCTTTTCAAGATCGACGGCGTCCCCGTAGCCATGCGCTTCGATGACTGAGGCAAGAGACTTGCCGCCGTCGGCGGCTTCCATCGCCAGCGCATAGACGCTGACGGCGTTCTTGATCGACCTTGCAGCGCCGCCCTGCTCACGCACGGCGACGATGATCTCTCCGTTTACACCCTTGATCTGTGAAATAAGCACGTCTTCGATCCTTCTCGTTTCGGCGAAGACAGGAAAAAGCTCCGCCTGTCCGGCTCCATCAGGAGCCGGAATCCATCATTCATATGACTGCGAATGCCTGGCTGACGCCTTGAGACGCTCAGCCCTTGTTTTTATTGTAGACGTCGAAGAACACGGCAGCGAGAAGCACCGCACCCTTGACCATCTGCTGCGAGTCCGTGCCGAGACCGTGGATCGACATGCCGTTGTTCATGATGCCCATGATCAGAGCCCCGATAACAGCGCCGGTCACCTTGCCGACGCCGCCCTGGGCGGATGCGCCGCCGATGAAGCAGGCCGCGATCACGTCGAGTTCAAGACCAAAGCCGCCCTTGGCCGTCGCCGAGTTGAGACGCAGGGCAACGATCAGTCCGGCCAGTCCGGCAAGCAGACCCATATTTGCGAACGTCAGGAAGGTCAGCCGCTCGGTGTTGATACCGGAAAGCTTCGTCGCCTTCTCATTGCCGCCCATGGCGTAGATGCGGCGGCCGATCGTCGTCCGGCGGGTAATGAAGGCATAGGCGGCCACCAGAACAAGCATGACCATCAGCACGTTCGGGAAGCCGCGATAGATCGACAGCTGGTAGCCGAGCGCCAGAATGGCGAGCGTGACGAGGGCGTTCTGGGCGAGGAAAAAGCCCAGCGGCTCGACATCATTGCCATGCTTTTCATTCGATAGGCGCTTGCGCCATGCCAGATAGAAGAGGGTTACGGCGCCGACAACGGTCAGAATGATCGAGGTCGAGTTGATGCCGCCCATATCGAAAGCGTTCGGCAGGAAGCCGATGCTGATCAGCTGGAAAGCCGGCGGGAAAGGACCGATGCTGGTGCCGGTCCCCGATGCCGTCATCACGAACAGCGTCAGGCCGCGGAAGACCAGCATGCCGGCCAACGTGACGATGAAGGACGGGATCTTGTGATACGCGACGAAATAGCCCTGGATGCCGCCGACAAGCGCGCCCATGGCAAGGCAGACGATACCCGCCAGAACATAATTGGTGTGCCATTGCACCGTCATTACGCCGGCGATAGCGCCGATAAAGCCGACGACCGATCCCACCGAAAGATCGATATGGCCGGCAACGATCACCAGCAGCATGCCGAGCGCCATGATGACGATGAACGAGTTCTGCAGAATGATGTTTGTCAGGTTGAGCGGCCTGAAGAGAACGCCACCGGTCGAAAACTGGAAGAACACCATGATCGCGATAAGCGCGATAAACATGCCATATTCGCGGATGTTGCCGCGAACGTAGTCTCCGATGGAGACGACACGCCCTTGCTCTGCGATGGGTTGATTGATCGGCGTCATTGTTTCTTCTCCCCTGAGCGCATGATAGCGCGCATGATGGTTTCCTGGCTTGCTTCTCCCTTCGGCAGTTCCGCGACGATGCGTCCTTCGTTCATCACGTAGATGCGGTCACACGTGCCGAGCAGTTCGGGCATTTCCGACGAGATCATCAGAACGCCCTTTCCATCGGCGGCAAGCTGGTTGATGATAGTATAGATTTCGTATTTTGCGCCAACATCGATGCCGCGCGTCGGCTCGTCGAGGATCAAAATATCGGGATTGGAGAACAGCCATTTCGACAGCACCACCTTCTGCTGGTTGCCGCCGGAAAGATTGACCGTCTCCTGGAAAATGCTGGAGGAACGGATACGCAACTTCGACCGATAGTCGGTCGCAACCCGCGCTTCCTTGAAGCTGTCGATAACGGACGCGTTCGACACCGCCGCCAAATTAACGAGCGTCGTGTTGTGCAGGATCGTGTCGTTGAGCACGAGGCCGAGCTGCTTGCGGTCTTCGGTGACGTAGGCGAGCCCGGCATCGATTGCCTTGCGCACGGTGCTGACATCGACCGGCTTGCCGTGCATCAGCGCCTCGCCCGAAACCTTGTGGCCATAGGCCTTGCCGAACAGGCTCATGGCGAATTCTGTGCGCCCTGCCCCCATCAGGCCGGCGATGCCGACGACTTCGCCCTTGCGGACGGTGACGTTGATATTGTGCAGGACCTGACGGTCGCGGTGCTGCTGGTGGTAGGCGTTCCAGTTCTTCACTTCGAGAATGGTTTCGCCGATCGGCACCGAACGCGGCGGATAGCGGTCTTCAAGATCGCGGCCGACCATGTTGCGGATGATGATGTCTTCGCTGATCTCGTCCGCGTGACAGTCGAGCGTCTTGACTGTCATGCCGTCACGCAGGACCGTGATCTGGTCGGCGACCTTGCGGATCTCGTTCAGCTTGTGGGAAATGATGATGGAGGTGATGCCCTGCTTGCGGAACTCCATGAGCAGAGTGAGCAGCGCGTCGGAATCGCGTTCATTCAGCGAGGCGGTCGGCTCGTCCAGGATGAGCAGCTTGACGCTCTTCGACAGCGCCTTGGCGATCTCGACGAGCTGCTGCTTGCCGACGCCGATGTCGGTGACCAGCGTGTTCGGAGATTCGGACAGGCCTACTTTCTTCAGCAGCTGCTTGGTGCGGTTGAATGTCTCGTCCCAGCTGATGACGCCGCTCTTGGCATTCTCGTTGCCAAGGAAGATGTTTTCGCCGATCGACAGCAACGGCACGAGCGCCAGTTCCTGGTGAATGATGACGATGCCGATTTCTTCGGAGTCCTTCAGGACCTTGAAGTTGCGCGTCTCACCTTCGTAGATGATGTCGCCTTCATAGCTTCCTGTCGGATAGACGCCGGATAGCACCTTCATCAGGGTCGATTTGCCGGCCCCGTTTTCGCCCACCAATGCGTGGATTTCACCCTGGCGAACCTTGAGGTTCACATTCTCCAGCGCCTTGACGCCCGGGAACGTCTTGGTGATGCTCCGCATTTCGAGGATAGTATTGTCCATAGTCAAAGTTCCAGCGCCTGCAGCCGTCAACCAGCCGGGCGATCATAAAATCGAAGACCGGAACCCGCAAGCGCGGGCTCCGGTCCTTCTCATTACTTCAGCTTGTCTTCAGAGTAGTAACCGCTGTCGACGAGAATCTGCTTGTAGTTGGTCTTGTCGACGGCAACCGGCTTCAGCAGATAGGACGGGACGACCTTGACGCCGTTGTCGTAGGTCTTCGTGTCGTTGACCTCCGGATCCTTGCCGGACATCACAGCGTCGACCATGGCAACAGTGACCTTGGCGAGTTCGCGGGTGTCCTTGAAGATCGTCGAGTGCTGTTCGCCAGCGATGATCGACTTGACCGACGGGATTTCAGCGTCCTGACCGGTGACGATCGGGAGCGGCTGAGCCGCAGTACCGTAACCAACGCCCTTCAGCGAGGAGATGATACCGATGGACAGACCGTCGTAAGGCGACAGAACGGCATCGACCTTGGCGTCGGTGTAGTTAGCCGAGAGCAGGTTGTCCATGCGGGCCTGGGCCGTTGCCGGATCCCAACGCAGCGTGCCGACCTTGTCCATGCCGGTCTGGCCGGACTTCACGACGAGCTTGCCGCTGTCGATGTAAGGCTGCAGGACGGACATGGCGCCATCATAGAAGAAGAAGGCGTTGTTGTCGTCAGGCGAGCCGCCGAACAGTTCGATGTTGAACGGGCCCTTGCCGTCCTTGAGGCCGAGGCCGTCAACGATGGAGCCAGCCTGCAGAACGCCGACCTGGAAGTTGTCGAACGTCGCGTAGTAGTCGACGTTGCCCGAATCGCGGATCAGACGGTCATAAGCGATGACCTTGATGCCGGCGTCGTGTGCCTTCTGGAGAACGTCGGAAAGCGTCGTGCCGTCGATCGAAGCGATGACGAGAACCTTGGCACCCTTGGTGACCATGTTTTCGATCTGCGAAAGCTGGTTCGGAATGTCGTCGTCGCCATACTGCAGGTCAGTGCCGTAACCGGCAGCCTGGAGCTGCTTGACGATGTTGTTGCCGTCGTCGATCCAGCGGGCAGAAGCCTTGGTCGGCATTGCGATGCCGACAGTGCCCTTATCCGCGGCCAGAGCCGGTGCAACGAACGAAGCGACGCCGAAGGCAGCCGCAGCCATCAATGAGATAATGGATTTCATTTCTCTCTCCCTTGTTAATAAGCAGCGGACGAAAAATCGCCCGCCCCGAAACTGTGGCAGGTTCCGTATTGGATAGTTACTTCAGATGGTGAGAAACGAAGTAGGTCTCCTCCACGATCTCACACGTGTTGAGTGCCAACCAGCACACGGCGGCAAACTGGTATGGATTCCTATAACTGTCAAATAGAATAAGTGCTAACGTGCATAACAATTTTGGTATATCGTTAAAAAGTATTACTTTTGATGGAGCGCAGCGAGGAGGTTGCAACCATGACGGTTATTTCTGAGCCATTTTTGATGGATCACGTCGATATCCACAGCGATAATTTCGGCGATGACAGCCTTTTGCGTGCAGGACTTAAGCTGAATCACCTGCGCATGATCGTCGCAATCGAAGATAGCGGACAGATTTCCGCAGCTGCGGAAGTCCTGAACATTTCGCAGCCCGCCGCATCGCGGATGTTGTCCGAAATGGAATCGATCACCAAGACGTCGCTCTATGAGCGGGTGGCCCGCGGCGTGGTTCTGACGACCTTCGGCGCAGCGCTTGCCCGAAGGGCTCGGAAGATCCTCCTGGAACTGCGCGAGGCGAGCCGCGAGATTGGCGAATTGAAAAGCGGCAAGGGCGGTTCGGTCTTCATCGGCGCGGTGACCGCGCCGGCCATGAGCCTCGTCGTGCCGGCGATCAACAAGGTGCGCAAGGCTTATCCCGGCATCGAAATCAACATCCAGGTGGAGACGAGCAATGTGCTTGCCCGCGAACTGCTCGCCGCCCGCCATGACTTCATCATCGGCCGCATTCCCGATGATCTCAACCCGCGCCTGTTCGAGGTGACGGAGATCGGCATCGAGCGGGCTTGCCTGATCGTGCGCAGCCGCCATCCGCTTATGAAGCACAAGATGAGCAGCCTCGCCGACGTCAGGGATTACGACTGGGTGTTCCAGCCGCCCGGCACGCTGCTGCGCCGCACGATCGAGGACGTTTTCCTGTCGCGTGGCGTGGCGCTGCCCGAAAACATCGTCAACACCTCCTCGCTGCTTCTGACCTGCGCCATCATCTGCGAGACCGATGCGATCGCTCCGGTCGCCGTCGACGTCGCCCAGTTCCTTGCCAGCCAAGGCTCGAATGCCTCGGATGTGCGCATGCTGCCGATCGATTTCGACATCAACGTCAAGCCCTACAGCATGATCACGGCGAGGGAACGGGCGCTGCCGCCGAGCGCAAGGCTGCTCTACGACATCATCCTTGAGGAGAGCCGCAAGCAGGCCGGCTGACGACACCCGCAAGCCCTGCACCATCTTGCTCTCTTTTAATGCGCCTCGAGCAATTCCAGCAAAAGTGTGCAGCGGTTTTGCCGGGAAAAGCGCGAAGCGACTTTCCCAGGAATTGCGTGAACAAGGAGATAGAGCATTTCCGTGGTTCGAAGAAAAACGGAAATGCTCTCAAGGAAGGCGGGATGCTGTTCGGACGGTCGGTATTTCAATCAGTCCTCGAGCGGCTGAAGGCGGAGGACGAGACGGCCGAAGACGCCGAAGCGCCGGCCGTCCATCGCGTCTCCGGTCTTGGCACCGGGCTTGCCTTCGATGTCATGGAGGGCGTCTCGGCCGTCTCGCAACGCGTCGGCCAGGCCTATTTCGACAATCTGGAACTCGATCCCGCCGCCGCGATCGCGGAGGAACCGGCGCCTGCGCCCCCACCCGAGCCCGTCATGCCGGACCATCTCGCCCGCATCGCTCCGGAAGAGATCGCCGCGGAACTCGCGATCGCTGCCGCCGATACCCAACAGACGCTGAACGAGAAGCGGCGCGCCTTTGCCAAGGCCAATCATCCTGATGGCATCGCAGAGCCTTTCCGCGACAATGCCAACAGGCGCATGATGATCGCCAATCTGCTGATCGACGAGGCGATGCGCCGGCTGCCGCACAGCTGAAGCTTTCTCGAACGCAGACAAACGTTCCGAGGCTTTGGAAGAGCCGCCGTTTCCGGCTCGATTCGCGAATTCTATATGGGCTGCTTTTCCTGCGTTTCAACCTGTGGCCATGGTAATCAGTTTGATTCTTTCGCGTTCGGGTAGCAGATAAATCTCCCGCTTTTTGGCAGCGGCAATAGCGTATTTCGGGACCCCAATAGACCATGCCTACGCCCTTTTCGGTAGGACCTAGCGCAATTTAGCGAAATTGAATGCGATACAACCCAGTGTAACATAGGGTGGTGTAAATGTTTTTCAGGAGAGCGCCGACATGTCATCTACGGAAGATCCGAAGCTACCACGCAACACTGCGCGCAGACATTTTCTAGGTGTAGCCGCAGCCGCCGGAGCTCGTATTGCCGGCGTGGCCGCCTTGGCCGCAGCAATTACCACCTCTCCGGCCAATGCGCTGGGGCGGCTTTGGGGACGGGGCGGCTCCGGTGGAGGCTCTGGCGGGAGCGGTGGCTCAGGCGGAAGTGGTGGCTCCAGTGGCGGTGGCGGCAGCGGGAGCGGCGCACAATGTTTCCTGCGGGGAACGGCGATCCTCACGGATTGCGGTGAGAAGCCTGTCGAGGATCTGCGCATCGGCGATCGCGTTGCCCTTCCTGACGGTAGCACGCGTTCCGTAAAGTGGGTCGGCCGCCAAAGCTTCAAGAAGAGCGGCGCGCGCTGGCAGAAGGACGTCGTGCCTATCCGGGTTTCACGCCACGCACTGGGCGGGCACGCACCCCATTCGGATCTCTATCTGTCGCCTGGCCATGCGCTGCACCTGAACGGCATTCTGATCCAGGTAAAGGACCTCGTGAACGGCACGACGATTGCATCGGTCACTCCCGCCGCCGACGTATCGATCGAGTACTATGCCGTCATGCTCGATACGCACGAAGCTATCCTTGCCGAAGGTGCTGAGGCCGAGTCCTTCCATCTGAAGAACAGCAATCACGAGAACTTCTGCAATTTTCCAGAGTACGAGCGTCTCTATGGCAAGGAACGCATCGTGATGACATCCTTTGCGCCGTTGCTGGGAGGTGGCTGGTCACATTTGAAGGCGCTTCTCCTGCTCGGCGTTTCGCCGCTGGTACCGATGCACGATCCATTCGGGAATGCCTGCGAAAAGATCGACGCGCAAGCCAAGGAATTGTCACTCTGACAGGACGGGAATGCGCCGGGGATCGGGCTGGCTGCACGCGAAGCCGTGCGTCGGTTTTGCGAGAGTATCAAGCCAGACGTCAAGCGTGGCGCGCATCGGAAAGATCGCGGCACGCTTTGATTATTCGGCCTTCTTCTCTTCGTCACCTGCCGGCTCGTTCCCGTCCGCGTCATCGGGTGTGACGACTGCAGTCTCGGGCGGCGCCGGATCGAAGGCCAGATCAGCATATAGCCAGATCGGCATATAGAAGGAATAGACACCCGCACCGCCGGCCAGCACGCCCAGAAAGGGTCGCCGCCGACGAATTCGACGATCGCCCATCCAAAACAGACGACGACAATGAGCACGCGGAACCAAAGGTGCCGGTAGGCCGCTGACGCTCCGTGAAAAGCGCCGCGCCTTCACGCGCGCCAATCATCCCGATGGCATAGAATTGCTCTTTCGCGACAATGCGACGAAGCGCATGATGCTGGCCAATCTGCTGATCGACGAAGCGCTGCGGCGATTGAGCCGCTGACTATTCCGCCTGCCCGTCCTTAGGAGGTTTTTCAGCGGCCGCCGCGGGTTCGTCCTCGTCCTCGGGGTCCGGCTGCACGGGCAGCTCGATGGCCGGAGGCTGCGGATTGAAGGTCCAGAACAATATATAGAAGGAATAGGCGCCTGCCCCGCCGGCCAGCACCGCCCAGAACGGATCGCCGGTGACAAGTTCGACCACGGCCCAGCCGAAGCAGACGGCAACAATGGCAATTCGCACCCAGAGGCGCCGATATGCCGGATGATTCGGATCTATGAGTTGCATTCCTGCCCCGCGGTCGCATTTGTCGCACTGCCTTCGGCCCATGCCGTGATTGTCTCTAGAGCCTTTCCTGGTCAGATTAAAGTATTCTCTTGGCTGAAAGGCCGGGCATCTTTCCGCCAGGATCAGAAGCGATCGGCTCTGCCCTGACCAAAACCTGCTCCGGCAGAATAGTTCAATCCGACCAGGACAGGCCTGGTTCGAATCTTGCAAATGTGAAAGATCCGCGGGCTTGACGCGGTCCACAGAAGGTGGAATGAAAATTCCATAATTTTGGCAGTTCGGTTTATTTGTTCCGAATTCAAGGGAGGTTAGAATGACAGTGAGATTTGGTCTTCTCGGCGCCGGCCGCATTGGCAAAGTTCATGCAAAGGCTGTCAGCGGCGACGCCAATGCAAAGCTCGTTGCGGTCGCAGACGCCTTTCCGCAGGCAGCCGACGCGATCGCCTCCGCCTATGGCTGCGAGGTCCGCACCATCGAGGCGATCGAGGCAGCCAAGGATATCGACGCCGTCGTCATCTGCACGCCGACGGATACCCATGCCGACCTGATCGAGCGCTTCGCCCGCGCCGGCAAGGCGATCTTCTGCGAAAAGCCGATCGACCTCGACGTCGCCCGCGTCAAGGCCTGCATCAAGGTGGTGGAAGAGACCGGCGCCAAGCTGATGGTCGGCTTCAACCGCCGCTTCGACCCGCATTTCATGGCGGTGCGCAAAGTCATCGACGAAGGCAAGATCGGCGATGTCGAGATGGTGACGATCACCTCGCGTGACCCCGGCGCCCCGCCGGTCGATTACATCAAGCGCTCCGGCGGTATCTTCCGCGACATGACGATCCATGACTTCGACATGGCCCGCTTCCTGCTCGGCGAAGAACCGGTGTCGGTTTTCGCGACCGCCGCGGTGCTCGTCGACAAGGCGATCGGCGAAGCTGGCGACTATGACAGCGTCTCGGTCATCCTGCAGACGAAATCCGGCAAGCAGGCCATCATCTCCAACTCCCGCCGCGCCACCTACGGCTACGATCAGCGCATCGAGGCGCACGGCTCCAAGGGCCTCGTCTCGGCCGAAAACCAGCGCCCGGTCTCGATCGAAGTCGCAAACGGCGAAGGCTACACCCGCCCGCCGCTGCATGACTTCTTCATGACCCGTTATACCGAAGCCTATGCAAACGAGATCGCCAGCTTCATCGCCGCGATCGAGAAGGGCTCCAAGATCTCTCCATCAGGCGCCGATGGCCTCGCAGCGCTGGCACTCGCCGATGCCGCGGTCCAGTCCGTCAAGGAAGGCAAGCTCATCAAGATCGGCTGACGGCCCTCTCCCGGCCGGAAGCCATGCATGAGATGGCCGGGCACTTGCCCGGCCATTTCGCGTTTCAGAGATCTTTTGGTGAACGGCGTGCCGCAACGCCCCCCTCTGGCCTGCCGGCCATCTCCCCCACAGGTGGGGAGATTGGCTGGCCGCGCTTGCTCGCCCGACAACAGGCGTCACAGCACGACGAAACGCTAGACGGGCGGTAAGGTTTAGCCACTTGTGATCTCCCCACCTGTGGGGGAGATGGCCGGCAGGTGTCCGACCCGGATAGATAGGTAACAGAACGGACCGTTTACATAGGTGACAGTTCTCTAGCAGCCGGGAGGGCCCGGCGATGGTTTGGAGAGAGACTGGCATCATGGACGAGCGGCTGCGCTTTGTTGGGGAATGTCTTGCGGGCGAGGAGACGATGACGGCGCTGTGTGCGGCCTACGGGATATCGCGCAAGACGGGCTACAAATGGTTGGAGCGGTATCGGGCGCTCGGCCCTGCGGGGCTTATCGACCTGCCGCGGGCGCCGCTTGAGCACGGGCGGGCAACGGCGGCGGAGCTGGTGGCGCGGATCGTGGCGGAGAAGGAGGCGAATCCGCAGTGGGGGCCGAAGAAGGTGCTGGCGCGGCTGAAGCGGTCGGCGCCGCAGCTTTGCTGGCCGGCGGCCTCGACGATAGGCGAGATCCTGAAGCGACACGGGCTGGTCGGGCGCCGGCGGCATCGCTGGCGGGCGGCTGGTTGCGGCCCGTTCGCGCCGGCCAACGGGCCCAATGCGGTGTGGAGCGCCGATTACAAGGGCTGGTTCAGGACCCGCGATGGGCGGCGCTGCGAGCCACTGACGGTGATGGATACGGCGAGCCGCTTTCTGCTGGCGCTGGAAGCCTGCGCGACGCCGGCCGAGGTAGAGGCCTGGCCGGTGTTCGAGCGGCTGTTTGCCGAGCACGGACTGCCGGAGCGCTTTCGCAGCGACAACGGTTCGCCCTTCGCGGCGATCGGCGTCACCGGGCTGACGACGCTTGCTGTACGGTTCATCAAGCTCGGCATCAGCCTGGAGCGCATCCAGCCGGGCAAACCGCAGCAGAACGGCCGCCACGAACGCTTCCATCTGACGATGCTGCCGCTGGCCATGGCGCCGGAGGTCGACCATGCCGCGCAGCAGGCGGTCTTTGACGCATTTCGCCAGAATTACAACGCCGAGCGTCCACACGAGGCGCTCGCTATGGACGTGCCTGCTGATCATTACCGACCATCACTGCGGCGCCTGCCCGACCGCCTGCCTGAACCGGACTATCCGGCCGAGGCGGCGGTGCGCCGGGTGCGCTCCAATGGCGAGATCAAA
The DNA here is from genome assembly GCF_057653455.1 of Rhizobium sp. CB2179. Lineage (NCBI taxonomy): Bacteria > Pseudomonadati > Pseudomonadota > Alphaproteobacteria > Hyphomicrobiales > Rhizobiaceae > Rhizobium > Rhizobium sp. CB2179. The sequence continues at coordinate 3,338,330 of NZ_CM172781.1, forward strand.
TGGAACGGTGACCTCGTCTATGTCGCAGCAGCGCTGGCCGGCGAGGTCGTGGCGATCGAGGAGAGTGAAGCGGGCATCTGGACGCTACGCTTCCATGCCCATCCGCTCGGCATCATCGACAAGAAGACCAAGCGGCTTGTCCGCCCCAGCGCCCTGCAACCCCGACCAGCCGGCGCAGGGGCGGACACTGGTCTACAAGGGGGAGAACTGTAACCCATCTATCCGGTTCAATCTGTTACCCATCTATCGGCTGGACACAGGCCAGAGGGGGGCTGGCACGGCACACCCCTCAAAGTCGCATACTACCGACTGGCCCGTTGCTGCTGCAATCACCACACGTCGGTTCAAAGAAACCCTCAACCCGATTCCTGAATAATCGCCGATGCCTGGATTCCCTGAACGCCCGAGAGAACGATATCCTCGTCGATGACAGACAGCGCCCGGTTCAGATGTCCTTCGAAGACGAGGATCTGCTCGTCGGCCACCACCCTGATCTCGGGCATGCCTTCCATGCGCACAATATGCGACTGCCCGAGACCCTCTTCGATCCCTTGCCGAAGAAGGTCGTAATAACGCGTGCCCGGCCCGGTGATGGCGATCGGCATGCGCTCCGTCAAGCTCAGCATGCGCGACAGCCCGTTGCCGAGCGCCAGCCCCGCCTGGCGGAAGGCAAAGGCGGGGACGCGGTGGCCCTGGCGCGCCTTTGCGGCGATCTTGTCCAGTTCCGCCACCGGCACGAACTTTGCCGGGATCGTATCGAGCGGCACTTCGAAGGCGCTGCGCAGGATCGCGTAGAAACCGGCATAGGCCTCGATGCAGCCGCGGGTGCCGCAGCGGCAGAGCCCACCGTTGGCCATGTGCAGCATGTGCCCGAAATTCGGCGCCGATATCTCCTGGCCCGTCTGGTTGCCGCGCCTGACGATGCCAAGCCCGACGCTGTGGCCGAGCGAAAGGGCGGCGAGCGAACGGAAATCGGCGCCCTTCACCATCTCCTCACGCGCGCCGAGCGCGGCTGCGACCAGCAGCGTCTCGTTGTCGAGGATCACCTTGGCCTGCCATTCCGGCCGGAGTGCCGATTCGAAATCGATCTGGTCGCTGCCGAAGATCGGCGACCATACCAGAACCGGCTCCGTCGAATTGACCAGCCCCTTGCTGCTGATCGAGATCAGCAGCACCTTTTCTTGGCTGATCTTCGAACGATCGAGAATACGCAAAAGCCCGGCCCGCACCGCAGCGACGAAGCGGGCAGCGCCTGCAGGATCATGCGAACGTTCCTCACTGAAGCGGTCGATCAGCTTGCCGGCATAATCGACCAGCGAATATTGCACCGCATCCGAGGAGATGATGACGACGATAAGATAGCCGCAATCGCGCCGCTGGCGCAGCAGCACGCGTGGCCGGCCGCGGCCGCTTGCCGGCTGATGTTCCGACTTTTCGATGATCTGGGCTTTTTCCAGCTCAGTGGTGATCGCCGAAATGGTGGCCGACGACAGCCCGGTGAAATCGGATATTTCGGTATGCGCGAGCGCACCGTGGCGACGCAGCACGGACAGCACGAGCACGCTGTTTCTCTGCCGGACCAGCTCCGTGCTCGATTTGGTCAGCATGAATGCCGCCCTCTCCTCCTGCTTGCTCTTCCCGTGGTTTCCACTGCATCTCCAGCCGATGTTTCGCAAGGAAATTAAGCTGGCAGTGCAGTGTTGACAGTTGAAAAAATCTCTGACACTAAATTTCTCGACTGTCGAGAAAAAAATCCGAACCTTTCTCGACAGCTATTCGCGGTGGCCGGAGGAAGCATGGGCTGGGCCGGTCGCAATCCACTCGGGAGGACATTATGAAGTCTATTTTGAAATTGATGGCAGGTGCTGCCATCCTCGTTTCCGTGCATACCGCTGCCATGGCTGCCGATCTCGTCGTCGGTGTTTCCTGGTCGAATTTCCAGGAAGAACGCTGGAAGACGGACGAAGCCGCCATCAAGAAGGCTCTCGAAGCCAAGGGCGCCAAGTATATTTCCGCTGACGCGCAGTCTTCTGCCGCAAAGCAGCTTACCGACGTCGAATCGCTGATCTCCCAGGGCGCCAACGCGCTGATCATTCTCGCCCAGGATTCCGATGCGATCGGCCCGGCCATCGAGAAGGCCGCCGCTGAAGGCATCCCCGTCGTCGGCTACGACCGCCTGATCGAAAACCCAGCTGCCTTCTACATTACCTTCGACAACAAGGAAGTCGGCCGACTGCAGGCTGAAGGCGTTTTCAAGGCCAAGCCGGAAGGCAATTACGTCTTCATCAAGGGCTCGTCTTCCGATCCGAATGCTGACTTCCTGTTCTCGGGCCAGCAGGAAGTCCTGAAGGCCGCCATCGACGCCGGCAAGATCAAGAATGTCGGCGAAGCCTATACCGACGGCTGGCTGCCGGAGAACGCTCAGCGCAACATGGAGCAGTTCCTGACCGCCAACAACAACAAGGTTGACGCCGTCGTCGCCTCGAATGACGGCACCGCCGGTGGCGCGATCGCTGCTCTCGACGCACAGGGCCTCGCCGGCTCCGTTCCGGTTTCCGGCCAGGACGGTGACAAGGCGGCCCTCAACCGCATCGCTCTCGGCACGCAGACGGTTTCCGTCTGGAAGGACAGCCGCGAACTCGGCCAGCGCGCCGCTGAAATCGCTCTCGACCTCGCCGGCGGCAAGGACATGAGCAAGATCGACGGCGCCCAGGCTTTCAAGGGCGGCCCCAAGGGCGTCGAAATGCAGTCGGTCTTCCTGAAGCCGCTTGCGATCACCAAGGACAATCTGAACGTCGTCATCGACGCCGGCTGGATCTCCAAGGCGGAAGCGTGCCAGGGCGTCAAGGCCGACAGCGTCGCTGCCTGCAAGTAAGCCAGGGCTTGTAAACTGGAATTGCCGGCGCCGCAGCGAAACACCGTTGCGGCGCCGGATGCGGATGAGAATTCCAACGACGAAGTTTTCTCCGCCTCGCCGCACCATCGCGGGTTTTCATTCCCTGCCGGAAGGGTGTCGCGACGCCACGCGACCGGCTTCCGGAAGCATCGCGATGGTGAGTTGAAGAACAGATGCATGACGCCGATGGCAGCCTCTAGCACGCCGGCGCGTCCGTCCAAACAAAGTGGGGGAACGGCAAACCCATGGCCGAAATGGTAAAATCCACAACATCAAGCGGACCGCGAGCGGCGGAAGCCAGTCCGGTGACCCGCTTTTTCCGCGCCACCGAGATCGACACGCGTCTGCTCGGCATGATCGGCGCGCTGATCATCATCTGGATCGGCTTCCACATCATCACCGGCGGCCTCTTCCTGACTCCGCGCAATCTCTGGAACCTCTCGGTCCAGACGACCGACATCGCCGTCATGACGACGGGCATGGTGCTGATCATCGTCACCCGCAACATCGACCTTTCGGTCGGTTCCGTGCTCGGCCTCTGCGGCATGATCATGGGCGTGACGCAGGCCAAGATCCTGCCGGAATATATCGGTTTCGACAGCCCCTTCACCTGGGCGATCACGCTGCTGGTCGGATTGGCGGCAGGCTGCCTGATCGGCGCCTTCCAGGGCATCATCATCGCCTTCCTCAACGTTCCCTCCTTCATCGTCACGCTCGGCGGCCTGCTCGTCTGGCGCGGCGCCACCTGGCTCGTCACCAGCGGCCAGACGGTTGCGCCGATGGACCAGACCTTCCGCATCATGGGCGGCGGTGCCGAAGGCTCGATCGGCGCCACCTGGAGCTGGATTGTCGGCATCTGCGCCTGCCTCTTCGTCATCGCCAGCATCGTCGGCTCGCGCCGGCAGCGCCGGCGCTTCGGTTTCCCCCGCCGGCCGATGTGGGCTGAATATTTCCTCGCCATCCTGAGCTGCGTGCTCATCCTCGGCGCGGTCTGGATCGCCAACAGCTATTACTGGCCGATCAACATCGCCAAGAAATATGCCGAGACCAACAATATTCCCTGGCCCGAGACCGGCCTGGATATCCCCTACGGTATCGCCGTGCCGGTGCTGATCGCCATCGTCGTCGGCATCATCATGACCTTCATCGCGACAAGGCTGCGCTTCGGCCGCTACGTCTTCGCAATCGGCGGCAACCCCGAAGCGGCCGAGCTCGCCGGCATCAAGACCCGCTGGGTCACCGTGCGCATCTTCGCGCTGATGGGCATTCTCGCAGCCATAGCAGCGGCGATCTCCACCGCCCGCCTCAATGCCGCGACCAACTCGCAGGGTACGCTCGACGAGCTCTACACCATCGCCGCCGCCGTCATTGGCGGAACGTCGCTGGCAGGCGGTACCGGCACCATCGCCGGCGCCATGCTCGGCGCGCTCGTCATGCAGTCGCTGCAGTCGGGCATGGTGCTCGCGCATGTCGATACGCCGCTGCAGAGCGTCGTCGTCGGCACCGTCCTTGTCGTGGCGGTCTGGCTCGACACCGTCTACCGCGCCCGTGCCAAGTGAGAGGAGCCCCAGACATGGCTGATCAACGCACTCCCCTCGTGGAACTGAAAAACATCTCGATCTCCTTCGGCGGCATTCACGCCGTGGACAATGCCTCGGTCGATCTCTACCCCGGCGAAGTGGTCGCCTTGCTCGGCCATAACGGCGCCGGCAAGTCGACGCTCATCAAGATCCTCTCCGGCGCCTACAAGCGTGATGGCGGCGAGATCCTGATCAACGGCGAGCCTGCCGATATCCGCAATCCGCGCGATGCCAAGAAATACGGGATCGAGACGATCTACCAGACGCTCGCCGTCGCCGACAATGTCGACGCCGCCGCCAACCTCTATCTCGGCCGCGAGCTGAAGACCCGCTGGGGCACGCTCGACGACGTGGCGATGGAAGCCTCGGCCCGCGAGGTGATGGGGCGCCTCAACCCCAACTTCAAGCGCTTCAAGGAGCCGGTGAAGGCGCTTTCGGGCGGCCAGCGGCAATCGGTGGCGATCGCCCGTGCGATCCTCTTCAACGCCCGCATCCTGATCATGGACGAGCCGACGGCAGCGCTCGGCCCCCAGGAGACGGCGCAGGTTGGCGAGCTGATCAAGCAACTGAAGAAGGAAGGCATCGGCATCTTCCTCATCAGCCACGACATCCACGACGTCTTCGACCTCGCCGACCGCGTCTCGGTGATGAAGAACGGCCAGGTCGTCGGCCACGCCCGCACCGAGGATGTGACCAAGGACGAGGTCCTCGGCATGATCATCCTCGGCAAGGTACCGTCAAAGGCCATCCCCGGCCCCGGCGCCATGCAGATCTGACCGCCACAAAGCGACAGCTCGCGACAAACACACTCCGCCGCCCGCAAGGCCGGCGGAGATTTTTGTAAGCATTCCCCGGGCCGACGGATAAAAACACCCTTCAAAGCGCAAGCACCCGTATTTCTGAGAATTTCGCGATTGAAGCCAGCCGCAAGCTAGGCTAAGAACCACCCATCGGACAGGCGATTCAAACCGCCTTAGGCATGCACCCGTAGCTCAGCTGGATAGAGTGTTGGATTCCGATTCCAAAGGTCACAGGTTCGAATCCTGTCGGGTGCGCCACAAACACATTGAAATTATTGAAATATTTCCCTTTACTTGCTCTTCCTCCGAGCGGTGACATCGGTAGCACAAGGCGAACCGCGTCGAAAAAAACCTTTGTTTTTAGTATCCGGAAATTGCCGCCGAAGCGGGCGTTAGCACAGTGTTAGCGCGAGCCACCTAATGTGGTGACGCCATGGGAAACCCGGCTGTCCGTTGAAAACAGGACAAGCAGAATGAAGACCAGCCCTGCCGCAGCTTACGGAGGTTACATGAAACTGGTTCTAGGCAGCGCAATATTGGCGTCTGGGATACTGCTATCCAGCCTGTCAGGATTCGCAGCTTCGGGCGGATGGCACTCGGATGGGCAAGGGACGAGATACTGGCACGTCACTCCGCCGCCCGGGCAATGCAACATAAGCCAGGCGAAAAACCGGGCGCTTCGGGCCGGCATCTATCGTAGCGAGATTATACAGCAGGATGACAATGTCATCGTGCTCAGTGGTCTGGATGAATCGGGCGACCGGCGAACGATCGGTTTCGGCAACATCAGGGGGTGTCCTGAGTTGGAGGGCCATGAGGATAGTCCAAACTTCTAAGGACATAGCCAGAGTTTGTTCAGCGAACTTTTCCAGTTCCGACCGAGGTACGCATTTCTGGGCAAGGCGTCGCGTCTCCACCGATCGACGAGGCTGGCGGTTAGCAGCGCATCGGATGCCTCATTCCCAACTGGCCCGCCCTATTGATTGATCCGGGTTTAAGGTCGATGCATGTTCTGGTCAGCCGCTAGGCGGGAGTTGAGGTCGCGTGTTCCGGGAGACTGAAGGTTGGGAGCGGTTGTAACCGTTTCAGAGCGGCGGGGATTTCAGAGCAGCACAGAATGCGCTCGATGCTCTCCTCTCGCGGGCGTAGGGTCCGATTGCGCTTGTGATGACGCGCATCCTCACTTCGCCGAGCATACGCATCCGCTCGTTAGCAATTTGTTGACCATAAGCTGGCTTTACTAAGCGTGATGGATGCGGAGATTCCCGCACACCGTCGAGTGTTTGGTGTAGGACGGAATTGTTCGTGTTGAAGTATCCAGTGCAAGGATTATCGGGCGGAGCCTTGGGCGGAATTGCCACACTGCTGTCGCGTGCGGAACGGTTCGTCGCAAAGACCATTCTGCCGGCTCTGTTTGCGCTGCCCGCACTTGTCGGCTCCGCAACATTTGCCTCGGCGGAAGATCGGGCCCTGAAGCTGTTCTTTACCCATACAGGCGAGAGGGCCACGATCACCTACAAGCGGGACGGAAAGTTCGATCCAAAGGGCCTCACCCAGATCAATCGGTTTCTGCGCGACTGGCGAAGGAACGAGCCGACCCGGATGGATCCCCGGCTGCTCGACCTGGTCTGGGAGGTGTACAAGCGCAGCGGCGGCAAGGACTACATCCACATCGTCTCCGCCTATCGTTCGCCCACCACCAACAACATGCTCCGCAACCGCTCGCGCATCACGGGCGTCGCCAAGAAGAGCCAGCACATGCTGGGCAAGGCGATGGACTTCTACGTTCCCGGCGTGAAGCTTTCGACGCTGCGTGCGCTTGCAATGCAGATGCAGGTCGGCGGTGTCGGATATTACCCTACCTCGGGATCGCCCTTCGTGCATCTCGATGTCGGCAATGTCAGGGCCTGGCCCCGCATGTCCCGGCAGGAACTCGCTCGAATATTCCCGAATGGGCAGACGATCCATCTCCCGGCCGATGGCAGGCCGCTGCCGGGATACAATCAGGCGGTTGCAAACTACAAGAAGCGCGGCGGCCCCACCTCGATCCAGATCGCCAGCACCGCGGGAGAAGACGAAGACGTGAGCGCGTCGGCCAGGCCGAACGGCGACACCACAGACAATAAGCTCGTGACGGCGCTTCTGCCCGCGCCCAGAAGCCGGGCATTGAATGCGCTCGCGCTGCAAACCGGCGCGGTCGAGCGTGACGACAAACGGTCCGCTGGGGATGTTTCATCTTTGCCGATTCCGATACCGGCGATGCGCCCGCCCGCCCTCAAGCACGACGCGGGCGCAGATGACAAACTGGAGACTGCGTCGATCGGCCCAATTGATGTTCTTCCGGACAGGCCGGCGCCTGCATTGCCGGCCTACGCCCGCTTCGAACCCCTCCGTGTTGCACACCAGGCCTCCAAGCAGGGCGCTGATATGATCGCCTCCCTGCCCATGACCGCTTCCTGGGAAGAAGCAAGTTTCTTTGAATCGACGTCCGACGCGGCGCTGATGAAATGGGCGCTGCATTCTCCCGGCGAAGTAATGGGATTGAACGCGCCTCGCGTTTCCCCCCGCACGGTTCATCGTGAGGTCAATGTCGCGACGTCAGGTGAGGATATCATTCCGGTCGCCGCCACAGACCTGTTCGATGCGAGCCGGTTTGCGTCGCCCCCGGAGGGCTGACCTCAATCATCAAGGCTTGATACGCTGCACGAAGCCGGTCAGCCGCGCCAGAACGACCCGGTGAGAACCGGCTTTGCGATCTCGAAAAACCAAGCGCCCCTTGCCCAGCGCCAGACGACGGTATTGTTCGATGTAACGCCTGCCGGTCTCGGGCAATCGATAGCAAGCCCAGCGTCACCACGAATGGCGGGAAGCCGAGATAAGCGTCCCGAACCAGAAGCGCTGTCGACTTCCATGACGACGTTTCCACGCGCGCGAAATTCAGACCAAAGTCCGATCCACCCCGGACTTCGTGCCCATACTAAACCGTCGATCGCTGTAATAACAATAATATATTCTCAAGTAACGAGGCGAAACGATGTGAGAAACGGGGTCAGCTTCATTGGATCGCATTTATGTGACGATTTCTACTTCGAAAATGATACCCAGAAACTGGTTGTTGTTGACAATCTTTGCACCGGACCTTTCGAAAATATAACACACATTCGGAACCCTCCTTTCCACAGGCAACCTCAGCTCCCTGGATCCGGAACTCGTTGGAGAGGTTCTCGATACCATGCCGATTCCTCCGATCGATCCGCAAATGGTCGCGGCCGTCTCATGGAACGGATGGTCGAGATTGGGCAGGTCACGATGATCGCGCGACGAACATCTGTAGCATCCGGTCCGGCCCGGCTGCTCGTTGTCGAGCGCAGCTCGTCAGAAACACCTTAAAGTGGTTACTTTTAACAATTGACATTAATAAGTGAGTAATTCTTAGAACTCTTCTAAATAATTGTCATGCATTACAGGTGATGCTAATAAGCAAGCAGCTTAATCTCAAGTCACGAGGCACGAAGCAATGAAAAGCGTATTGATTTCTGGCGGGGCTGGCTTCATCGGATCCCACTTGTGCGATCGACTTTTGCTGAGGAAGGACGTCCAGAAGCTGGTCGTTGTTGACAACCTCTGGACCGGGCTTTTCGAAAATATCGCGCACATCCGGGACCCCCGTTTCCACTTCGTGAAATCTGATGTCGAGACGCTGCAGACCTCGGATAAGTTCGACGAAATCTATCACCTTGCATCCCCCGCATCGCCGCCGTGGTACATGAAGGAGCCGAAGAGAACGATCTCCGCCAATCTTCTCGGGGCATTCCGGTTGCTCGACTTGCTGAAGAAGGGCGGACGTTTCGGTTTCACCTCCTCTTCCGAAGTCTATGGCGATCCTCTGGTGTCGCCGCAGCCGGAATCCTACAAGGGTCAGGTCGACTGCACCGGACCGCGCTCGTCCTACGACGAAAGCAAAAGGTGCACTGAGTCGCTGCTGTTCGAGATGCAGCGTACCCAGGGGCTCGACGTCAAGATCGTTCGCCCCTTCAATATCTATGGTCCCCGGACACGCTCCGACGATGGGCGCGCGGTCTCCAACTTCATCACCCAGGCGCTTTCGGGTCGCCCGATTACCGTGTTCGGTGACGGTCTTCAGTCACGCAGTTGGGGCTATGTCGATGACGTTGTCGATGGTTTCGCGCGATATTTCTGGATAAATGAAACCGACTATAAGGGGCCTCTGAACGTCGGCAATGATCGCGAGATTTCGGTTCTCGAGGTCGCGCAATATGTCTCCAGGCTCGTTGGCGGCGTGCCGATCGTCTTCGAGCCGTCACCACCGCAGGACCCCACGAACAGACGGCCTGATTTGACCAATGCGCACTATGTCATGCCCGAATGGTCGTGCAACATCACCTACGAACAGGGCGTGGCGATGACTCTCGACTGGTTCAGGGACCAAATGAGGCACGCCGCGGAATAAACTATGACTTTCGAGATTCTCGTCCCAGCTGCAGATGGCGTATGTTCACGACGTGATTGAGAGAGTGATGATGCGGGAACCACTTCCGTCCGATCTGAAGGATATAAGTTTTCTCATATCGATTCACTATCTTGATCTCGCCACCTCTCACCGTGATGCCGTTTCGCTCCTGGTCTCCGATGGGCTCGTGGTCTTCCTGTCGGATGGTCTTCCCGTAGGACAAGCCTAATCGAAAGGCCTGAGACGGCGGCGGCACTCGCCGAGCGTGCCGTACTCGACAGCCGGAACTGCCCCACGGCAGGCGCATCGGCATGAGCGCGGTAGGGCGTCTGAACCTGGCACTCGGCCGCAGCAGCGTCGGCCGCTACGATTTAGTCGTATTGTCATAGAGTGCTGAACTCAGTTTCGCCTGCATCCATTGGACGTGCTGTTCGATTATATGCGCGCGGAAACCGGGGTTATTGAGAGTGTTCAATGTGAAGTCGGACAAATGCGGGGGGACGTTGTTCGGCTGAATCTGCCATTCGGCAAGCGCCACAGGAAGATATCCGCGTATTGCCTGGCCGTTCAGCCACGGACGGAGATGCCGTGCGTCCCACGGTTCGGCGCCGATCTGGTGACCCATGTCGCCGACGGGTACCGTCCCATTCACGATACGAGCAGCGAGGGGTCGGCGTTCCGCCAGCATAGCTTCGGCTGCCTCAAGGCCTTGGTCCAGATTGATCTCGAGCACCTCGATTTCGTCAGCGGAAGCTGTCGGATCCGTCGGAAGCCGCCAATCCTCACCCAAAACTTCCGCGGCGCCGCGAAGATAATGATATCCATTGAGCTGTCGCTCTACCTTCTCATAGAGCCTGCGAAGGCCAGCCTTTTCCAACATTTGGAGGACGCGGGGGCCAGCCTTGACGAGGGGGTCAAGGACAGAACCGGCGCGGGTAGCGATGATCCTTTGCAGACGTTTTTTCCGCCCCTTTTTTCCGGCAAACCGATGAATCTCGAGCCGCCGCTGTATGTCGGGGTGCTTGCGAGCCATCAAGGCATCGGAGCGTCCCTCTTGATGCCTGCGCACCATCTTTCCGGTCAGTGTCGCCGTCTGATGTTCGAGATGATAGCCCAATGCGTCAGGAGCAAAACGAATTGGAACTCCCTTTTTGATCAGACGCAGACCAAATTCGAAGTCTTCTCGTGCACGGGCGAATTGAGGATCGAGGCCGCCCATTGCGTGAAATAGTTCCGCATCCAGCGAAAGGTTTCCTGTCAGCACATCGGTAAAGGCGAACTGATGTCCAGGGAGGGACACGCGCTCGAAGTGCCTCGTCCACCATGCGCGCGCGCTGAGGCGGAAGCGGTCCCTTGCAATGTGCGGAAGTGGCGGATAGGGGCCCATCACTACGCCCCCAGGGTGGCGCTGATGTTCAACGACGTGCGCCCCAACGAAGTTTTCCCCGGGCTCAATGTCGTCATCAAGGAAGATCAATAAACGGCCGCTCGCGACCTGCGACCCCGCATTGCGGGCGAGTGCCGGACCGACGCCCGGCAACGACAGGGTACGAAGCGGAACGCGGGTACGAAGCGACGCGAGCATTGTCGACGTGTCGTCCTCACACCCGTCAGCCACAACCAGGACTTCGAACGCTGGGGTCCCATCTCGCTGGGCGTCGAGCTTGCCCAGAAGCGATCTCAGCATGGCAGCACGATTATGGGTTGGTATGATAACGCTGATGTCAACCACGCTTATGCCCTGCCTTCACTGCTCGCGCCCGCGCCCTCAGATAACGAACCGGGCCGCTCGCAGCCCCTCTGAACTGGGTTAAGGCGTCGTTGTAAGGCAGGCTGAATTGGTGTGTCCGTCGAGGTTGAAACAATCGCCGAAAAAGCCTGATGTACGAACGAACCATGCGAGGGAGCGCGCGCGGGTTTCCCTCGAACACGAGGGCCTTCGTCAAGATGGCGAGCGATGCAGCCTCGTAGCCATACATCTGCTGCTGAAGTTCCTTGCTTGAGCGACGATGGCGGTGCCAGTTCAGAGCTTCGGGATCGTAGATGATCCGATACCCGGCTTCGAGCACGCGCCGGAACATGTCTGTGTCGCCACCAGCCAGACTTAGTGTTCCAGCGTCGAGGGCCTCGTCGAACCACCCCACCACGTCAACCATCGTTCGGCGCAATGCCATGTTGACACCGGCACCCGCATGCCATCCGGTGAAAGGGTCCAGGTTGTAGGCGTCATAGACCTGACGCCTGAAACCACGGCAAAAACCGCCAAAATGTTGAAAGGCGATCTGCGAGTCCGTTTCCAGCTCGGACGCCATAGTAAGGCCGGTTACGGCCAGCACCAGGGGGTCCTCGAAATTGCGAAGCAAGGTTCTAAGCCATAGCGGGTCGGGGACCGCATCGTCGTCGATGAAGGCGACGACGTCTGCTTCTGTGTTGCGAAGGGCAGTATTGCGCGCGACGTCAAGACCAGGACGCGGCTCGCGCAGATATCTCACAGTATCGAAGCGCCCGACTAAATCTCGCGTGGCCTCGTTCGATGGGGCATTGTCGACGACTAGAATATCGGCCTTATCGGGCATAGCCAAAAGCCCGGTGAGGCAGCGCTCCAGATCTTCGGTACGATCGCGCGTGCAGATCACGACGGAAGCTTTCGGCAGCTGATTTGGAGTCGGCGACGGGTCAGGGAGGGCCAGCCGATGCCTCAGCCAAGCCTCGAACACCGACGAACTGGCCGCAGACAGAATCCGATCCTTAATTGGCGTCTTGCCGCCATCGGTGTCGAAGGCGATCACAGCTTGGCCGCACGGACGACCGGCGACCCGGATCAGCACAAGTGCACCCTGATAGTCACCAGTCGGCCCAAAATCTGGCGGAAGGTCAAGAATGTCGATGTCTCGGACCGCAAGGCGCATCAGGAGTTCGGATCCAAGCTGTGCTGCCCCAATGAGCCGTGGTCCGGCGAGGTCGCGGTGGGGCGCGCCTGCACCTGCTGCCACTGTGTCGGGGGATTCAGCATACCCTTTCTTGGGCCGGGGCCGGTCACGGCGAGAGGATAGACTTCAGCATGATAATCGTAAACCTGCTGCCAGTCTGCCGAAAAAAGGCCCACCGTAACGCGATAGTCGCCTGGCGCCAGGTCGATACGATTGAGTGTTGTTTCGATGCGCACCGTGTCCGTATCTACGAGAGGGGCGAATTCGGCCAACTTGCTGTCGGTCTCGAAGCAGCACGTATCGTCCGCCGCATAGATGCCGATGACGATAACGGCGTTGCGATCTCTGGTGGCGCCCACATAGGTCAGTGAAATCGACAGCCGGTCGCCCGCAACGATGGTACTTGTCGGCATGCCTTGCTCGTTCAGCAATGCTACGGCTGTGATCTGGAGTTCGCCATTGCCGAACCGGCTGACCTGCGGCACAAGCTCGACGGGCAATTTTGTAACGCCGAACGGTTCGTGCTGGACACTGGCGACCTTCGCCTCGACAGCCGAGGTATAAAGTGGGAGCATTTCGTCGATTGGTCCGTAGCCCACGACGCGTCCGCCTCTCAGGAACAGCACGTAGTCGCAGATTTCTCTTACCTGCGAGACGTCGTGTGACACGAAGAAGATAGTGGCGCCGTCGTTCAGTATCTCCTTCACTCTTGCAATGCACTTCTGCTGGAAGGCTTGGTCGCCTACAGCGAGGGCCTCATCGATAAGCAAGATGTCCGGGCGCACATGGACTGCCACGGCGAATGCCAGGCGCATGCGCATCCCGGTGCTATAACTGCGAACCGGGTTCTCAACGGCCGCCTCCAGCTCGGCGAAGGCTACAATCTCGTCAAACCGCTCGGCAACCTCGGTCCGCCGCATTCCCGCGATAACACCCAGCAGGAAGATGTTCTCGCGCCCCGTCAAATCGTCGGTCAAGCCCGCCCCGATGTCGAGCAAGGCGCCAATTCGACCCATCACCTTGATCTGCCCTTCGTCGGGACGACCAACGCCGCCGATCAGACGCAGCAAAGTGGACTTCCCGGCCCCGTTTAGCCCGACCACGCCGACAGCTTGCCCTGGCGCAACCGCGAAGCTGATGTGGCGCAGGCCCCAAAAGCTTTTCGACGGCACCACGGACCGTCCGGACAAAAGGTAACCCTTCAACGTGGTGGAGCGTGCACCCCCTTGCGCACGGTAGCGCTTGCCGACGTCGTGGACGGTGATGGCGCCTTGTCTCATAGTTCGTCCACTAGGCTTGCGCTGCCACGCTCGACCAGCCAAATTCCAGCAAATAGCATCGGCAAAGAAATCAGCGCAGTCTTCCAATAGATATCAACGGGAGGCCACGCGTGTTCGACGAAAATGGCGCGGTAGCCCTCAAGAATCCAGGCCATCGGGTTCAAGGTGTGAATTAACGCCATCGGCTCACTCGCCTTAAGTGGGCTGTAGAACACGGGTGTCAGGTAAAAACCCAGCATCAAAACTACGCCTACCAAATGTTGAGTATCCCGGAAGTGGACATGCGCAATCGCAACAAGATAGGACAGGCCCATCGTGAATAGCGCCTGCGCAAGGAAGACGAGTGGAAGTGCGACGACGCTCAAAGTCAGGCCCCCGGTCTCGATAAACGAGATGATGAAGAGGAGTGGCAGAGCGAGCAGAAGGTGCACTGCTTGTGTGATGACTGCGACAACAGGAAGTATGCCGACCGGAAAGCCCGGCCGGCGCACCAGTTCGCTGCTGCCGGTTATGGAAGTCGTCGCTGCGGGTACCGCAGTGCTGAGCCAACCCCAGGCCAACACGCCGGAAAAGACGAAAGTGGTGTAATGGGGAATATCTAGGGGCAGAACGTGACGAAAGATCAGCGAAAAAACCAGCAGCTGGCTCAATGGCCGCATCAAGGACCAGCCGAGGCCAATTGCGGACCGTTGATATCTCATCTTCAGATCGCGTGCCAGAAGTTCTAACAGCAAATCGTTCCATTGCAGACAGATGTGGATCAAGGACTTCCACTGATCACGGCGCCAGTATTGGTCCCGTCGCTTCGCGCGATCAAGCGCATCATCCTTGAGCTGTTCAGGCATTTCGGCTCACTTTTGCCACCGGTTAAATACACCTTGCCTCAAAGTAGTAAAGATCATCATACTCGCGAACTGACACGGTACACTAGCGTGATCGTTATCGTAGGAAGCAACAATTATGCCGATGGTTTCCATCATCACACCGGCGCATGGAGCGGAAACAACGATTTCTTCGACTTTGGAGAGCCTGATAGCGCAAAGTCATCCCGACTGGGAATGCTTCATCATTGATGATGGTTCAACCGATCAGACCGCTGAGATCGCGGACCGTTTCGCGGCTCGGGATACGCGCTTCCGTGTGCTACGGCAGGAGCAGAGCGGCGTTTCAGCTGCTCGCAATGCGGGCCTGGCACAGGCGAAAGGCGACTGGGTCGTCTTTCTCGACTCAGACGACGCGCTGGCACCCTTCCATCTCGAAACCATGCTGAATCACACACGAACTTTGCCGCAGGCCGACATTCTGCATTGCGGTTGGCGCCGTCTGAAAAATGGTGCTCCCTGGTGGCAGTCTCACCCCGCAGTAAAAATGGACAATCCGTTTGCCGAAACAGCGCGCTATTGCCCCTTCGCGATCCACGCCGCCTTGCTTCGCCGGTCCCGGCTTGCAGAAGTCGGCGGCTTCGATCCAGAGATGAAAATGTGCGAGGATTGGGACCTGTGGCAGCGTCTCGCTCGAGCTGGCGCCGAATTCGCGCCGGTCGAAGGCCTGATGGCTGACGTTAGCGTAGCGGCCGGTTCGCTGTCGTCAAACAGGGTTAAGCATCTCGATTTTGGTCTTCAGGTGATCCGGCGCGGCCACAATTCCGATCCGCGCATTGCCTATCCGGTGCCGGCGCTCGCCCAGGGAATAACAAAAGCTGCTTTGGGAATGGCGTGCTGGTATCTCGCGATCTGGCTTGTCGGCGCCTCAATAGGTCAGGGCGACAATCCTGTCGAACTGCTTGAGCGGGTGGCAGAGCCTATCCCACCTGACGCCGATGTCTACGCGTTCTGCGCAATAATGATAGACGGGATTGTGGTCGGCGCCTTCCCCGACGAGCCGATCTGGCCCGGACTCTGGTCGAAGATCCAGGACAAGCTTCCGGACCTAGAGGCCTGGCTTGATCGGCATGCTCCCCAAGAAGCTTTTGGTTCCCTGTTGGTTCGTTCACTGGAGCGAAAGGTCGCTGACCAGCTGCCGACCAACGTGCCCACCACGATCGGGAGAACAAGGATACAGCCAATTGATTTGGATCAACCTATCGTCGACCTTATCTTGCCCGGCATTGAGCGGTTGCGCTGTTGCATCTGGCGAGGTTCGACGCTGCTGGGGCAACTGGAGTTTGTTGTCTTCGGAGCAATCGAAGCGGATGCTATACGAAATCGACTTAGGAGGGAGTTCGGCCCGGAGTTCGACGATCTGAACCACCCAGCAGCAGCTTTGTTGGCAGAAGATGGCTTCGTCAATCTTTCTGATCAGGATGACGGGCGCGCCGCCGCCAGCGTGGCAGCGCCAAGCTACAGCGGAGTAGCTCAACAGGTGCTGAAGCTCATGGCGAAAGTATCATATTGGGCCGAAGCAAAGACAGTAACGGGTTGGTGGAGCAAGAAAGAGCCGACACCAACACGTGTCGACTCGATATCAGGCATGGCGCACGCCGGGCGCGCCGAATTCGATCGAATCGTTGAAGAGGAAAGCCAGCGGGCGGTTGCAGCCTCAACGCAGATGTCCATGGAGATGCCGTCGAAAAAAACCGGCCCAGTGGGCGATGAGGTGCCGAGATACGATACGGAGGCGTACTGGGAGGAGCTGTTTTCCCAGGTAGACCCTTGGGACTACCGAAACAACTATGAGACTGTGAAATATCTTCAAACACTCTCGTTGTTGGACGATCGGCGCTTTTCAAACGGCCTTGAGCTGGCCTGCGCGGAAGGAACCTTTACACGGATGTTGGCCCCCCGCGTCGACAACCTGCTGGCGACCGACATTTCGGCGTCGGCAGTCGCTCGAGCGGCCTCGCTTCAGGACCATGGTTCCGCGGTAGCCTATCGGCAGTTGGATCTTTTGAGCGACGCGCTAGAAGGGCCTTACGATCTCATCGTCTGCAGTGAAGTTCTGTACTATTTCGAGAACAGAGAAAAACTCCAGCAGATAGTCGATAAGATTGCGGGCAGTCTTCGCACGGGTGGTTGGTTCGTTACTGCCCACGCCAACCTCCTGATTGATATGCCGCATGAGACTGGATTTGGGTGGCCGCATGAATTCGGTGCGGTCGGCATAGGTGAGATGTTTGACCAGCATCCGGATTTAACTCTCTCGGTCGAAGCCAAGAGTCCGCTCTATAGAATCCAAAGGTTCGAGAAGGTGGAGCACGGGGGCTTCCTTGAGCCCACACGCGTGGAAGTAAACACGGCGCAACCCTTGCCTCTTCAGGTCGCCAGCCAAGTACGCTGGAGAGGGGGGCAAGTTGTGGAAGCGGCCGCCGACTGGAACGATGTCCCGATCTTGATGTATCATCAGGTTTCGGACGACGGTGCTGAACAGCTTGCTCGATACCGCCAGTCTCCGGAGGCTTTCGAAACTCAACTGGCCTTCCTGCGCGACGCCGGATGGCGCGGGATGACTTTGGATCGGCTGCTTGCTTGTTTCGATGAAGGTGCCAAACCGCCCGAAAAGACATTAGTTCTGACCTTTGACGACGCTACACGCGATTTCATGACGCATGCCCTCCCACTGCTCCATCGATACGGCTTCCCATCCTCACTCTTTGTCCCAACCGATCGGGTCGGCGGCTCGGCAATATGGGATTCGGCCTATGGATCGCCAGCTCCACTGCTAACTTGGGAGGAACTTGCGGCAGTCGCGAACAGCGACGTGACGCTGGGCGCCCACGGTGTCCGGCACGTGCGTTTATCTGCCCTGGCACCGGAGAGCCTATTGCGAGAGCTTGCTGGCGCCAAAGCAATGCTTGAAAAACGTCTAGGTCGAGAAGTGCTGGCGGTCGCTTATCCGTACGGCGACTTCGACCCCGCTATCCGGGACATAGCCGAACAATGTGGTTACCGGATCGGGTTAAGCTGCGTCGGTGGCACGGTGCGGGCGGATGCCGATAAGCTCGCATTGAAAAGACAGGAGGTCTTTCGCGGGATCAGCCAGTCAGAGTTTGCAAATCTGCTATTTGGCTGAGACAAGAATGGGGGGGGGCCACCGTCCAACCCGCATCGTACTTTGTTCCTAGAGCAAAGCGATGATTGGGATTTGGAGAGAAATAAGGTTCCTGCTTCAGCCATGACCGGGCCTTTTTCTTGAGGCTCTTCATTGCCTTTGATCTCGCGTCGACCACAAGCATCTTGGCGGCAATTGGCTTATCATGTCGCGACATGGTAGCCACAAGTCCGATGAGCGCGCGGTATCGGCCTTGTTCAACCGCCCTCTGGGCGAGCCACCGGCCGCAGCCGCGTAGGCCGGCCCGGATTGCAAAGCCCCTTTCCGGGTGTCTTTTTAGCATTTCATCCGCGACCAGAATCCAGGACCGAAGCATTCGCGTGAGGTTGGCTGACATGTTGTCGGGGGTTTGGCGATAGCCGACAAGATGATCCGGCACCACTACAAAATGCGAGAGTTCAGCGGCAAGGCAGTAGAAGAGATAATCTTCACATCCCTGCGCCTCGCGCTGTTGGAGTGAGGAGTCAAATCCTCCCGTCGCGTCGAGGACATTCCGTCGTACGAGTGGCGAGCTTCCATTTCCGATGAAGTTTTTGGCAAGTACTTCGTCGAGCACATCTCCCTCGACAGAAATCTCATTGCTCCGGTAAATGACGTAATTCTTGTGGTCGATCATCGCATACCACGTGTAGACTAGCCCAACTTGTGGGCCGCCTGTCTCCAATGCCACCAATTGTCGCTCAATTTTATCAGGTGACCAAAGGTCATCAGCATCTAGGAATGCCACTAGGTCGGCAGGGGTGGAGCGCCAACCCGCATTTCGAGCAGCAGCGACGCCTGAATTTCTTTGTTTCAATATTCGCACGCGCGGATCAATTTTAACGATTTCTTGCGCAACAGCCAGGGTATCGTCCTTAGAACCGTCGTCCACCACGACGATATCGAGCGCATGATGCGTTTGATTGCGAACGCTGCTGATTGTTTCAGCCAGAGTTCGTTCCGCGTTGTAGGCCGGGATTACAACAGCAACAGTTACTTCACTTTTTGCCGATTTCTTCAAGCTCTCAACTCCGAAGTCCACACGATCGCAAGGAAGTTACACCAAGATGGACGTTTGAGTTTCAATAAATGGAGCAATGGTTATTCGACAAAGATATTTCTAGCCAGCAGCTGTTCGTAGTCGATAGATTGCCGGTGCAAAAGTGACGCGCGCCGCCAAAAAGACGGTTATCATCTACCTGTGAGGAAGCTGATCCGTATCCATCGGTGCACAGGTGTGATTGCCAGCTTTCTTGCCGGGTGCTTCCAGCGATCGCTGCAGCAGCCCGAAATCCGGCCGCCCCTCCTCGTCGAGCACAACTGCCCCGCCATCGATGATCATCAACGCCGGCCCCATGCCGATGCAAAACGCCCGGTCCAACGTCCATTCTGCAACCTGAATGACTTCGCCCGGCGAACCTCTATCCGTACGATCGCACTGCTGGCCCGATCCTCGCGACCTTCGTGCCGAAAACAACCCTGTAAGCCATCGATAATGAAACTCTACCAGCTTTTGTCGTCTGCTGCGCCCGCGCGTCGGCGCATCTTTATGCATTTTCAAAATTTGCCGCTTTGAAAGACTGGTCCAGCGCTGCGACCTCGCTCAGACACATTTATCATCATGGCCCAATGCTCGCCTCCGGCATCCTCACCAGATTGATCTTTACAAAAGCCAACAGAGCCTCACGCAGGGCGTTATCGAAAGTCTGGCCAGCGAGGGAACAAAAGCAAAAGAATCTCAGGAAATTCGACGAGATAGACCCGCTTCTCCCGTTGGTTGGCGGTTGGTCTCGCTTTAGAACGGAGGCATTGCTCAGCCGCTTGTCTGAGATCGATCGGTCTGGCGAATGCTCTGCGGCGATTTCGCAGGAGGCCTGACGACTATCTCCACTATTTTGTACTACAAAATTTTATATTAAAACAGAATAGTAATTGCTAAAAAATGGAGTAATCTACATAAAAAAGAATTACCCCAATAATGAACTTCGACAATGTCGATTTTAACTGCAATCATACGTACGCACTGTGCAAGCATTCCTACTGGAGGACCCGCCAACCACCCCGGCGGGTCCTCAACTTTGCTTCCCGGCTGGTTGCCATAATGCGGTCGCCGTTCTCGCTGCATCAGCATAATTAGATCTTACTTGGATAGTGGTATCATGCTGTTGAGATCGGCTTGATCAGAAAATCCCCCATCATCGGCAAGTGAAGGTCAAAGCTCGGGTTCTTTTTTGTCAATATTTCGACCGGCGCTTCAATTCATCTCGGGGGTGTTTTCGGATCCGCAATGAATTGCAGAGACAGAAAGATTGTCATAAAGTCGAGATTATCATCCGGTAAAACATCATAAGTATCGATGCCACACGGAAGCATAATAACCCTTATGATTATCGGGATGAAACTCCTTAGTCATCTTATAATTGATTTTTAAATACAACCATTATCTGTAATTAATAATTTTACCTTTTGATAAAATTTTACTTTCTAAAGTCAGTTACCGATACAAACTTATTGTGCCTAAAGTTTCAAAAGCATCGGCATTACCTTCGACGCGGGAACAGAAGATCTACCGACAGCCACTTCCCGCCCCGGGGCTCTCAACGACCCGGCAACTGCCTTCATCATTGGTGAGGTTGTCCCAGCCGTAGCCCAACAATCTCGGGATGATTGCGCGGGAAAAAGCTGACGATGCAATTCAAGACTGCCGAACAAAAAGGTAATATATTGATAAATAAAGATATTTTCCAACTCCACGCGACCTGTACCGATCGATTCAGCCAACAGCATTCGGCCTGTCATTTCAAAGGTCGGCATATAAGCCTGCACTCGCCAATGGAAATATGACCCACAACCCGCGGCGCAGGACATACCTATCCCCTTTGGCGAGCCTCCCGATACGAAACAACCGATACGCTTGGGCGAAGTTGGTCAGTCCTGATTCAACACGCCAATAGCCTGTTTCACACCCCGACCTGTGTCGAAATGGTCGCACCTCGCCAACGAATTAACCCTTCATAAAGCATTTGCTTGCTCAACTTATAATTTGTGTCATGGTCACTGTAAGTAGTGAGGGAGCCGACCTGATGAGTGATATAGCATCGCAGATTCCGGAATTTGGTTACGATGAGCGCGTGATGATCTGCCGGAAGCAGATCGAGAAGGCGGTCTATCAGTTCATTGCAAATACGAAGGTCGAGGGATGCGATCCGGCGGAAGTCGCAATGGCCATCGCAGACATCGCCGACGACTACATTCTGTTGCTGGCACAGAAGCGCAACCTGACCCATTAAGATGAAGGGTCGGTCGTCGAAAGGCTGGTCGTGCAGAAGACATTGAGTGCGAAATCGCGGCGCCTCCCTGCCCGGAGGCAACGTCAGTGAAGCCGCTTGCCCCTCGCTCGAAACCATCCGTGAGATGGATGTCGAACAGCTTCTGAATAAAGCGCCAGCGGCCGGAAACGAGCCGGGCTTCCCTAACCTACAATTGACACGAAACGCCGAACCATAGGCCCTTACCGGGCGTCCGTTTCAGCGCGTTGCCTCACGGCGATTGAAATAAACGGCTCCGTTCGATTGACGACTGCTTGGCTGCGCGCAACCACACGCATAACCCCGAAAATCGAAGCTGATTTTCGGGGTTATCGCGGGTTTGAAGTGGTGGAGCGTTCTCGGCGTGTCCGATCGGACGCGCCGTACTAATGACTTCTCACACTCACTTGCGGAACTGGAGAGCTCAATTCAGCCAGTTCCCTGGTCAACCCCTCCCCCACCTCCTGCTTCACGGCCTCGAGCGCAAGGTCGAGGCAGTTCGTCGCGAACGGCAGTTTGACATCCTGAGCGACCTGTCGCGCATAGGCGATCATTCGCGCCAACGCGACGAGCTCTTCCAGACCGTCTTCCGCCCCTTGGTCTGCATCTATCTTGAAAACCGATGTCACGCCCATGCCCCATTTCTCCAATGAATTGAAGAAATGATACGCGTGTGGAGGTGATCCAGCCCGTGAAAAAAGCGTGACACAACCCTCGGTGACTATTGCCGGCTTCGGTTCACAATGCAGGGCGCGTCAGGAATGAGGTTTCGTGCAGTTTCCAGGGCAGATCGGCACTCGAGCGAATGTCACGGGCGTCCTGCACGGCTTTCAGCAACGCCAAGGCATCGATGCGTTTTTGATCGATGGCATTCGACAGTAGTACCGCGAGCAGATCCGTACGATCGCGCTCGGCCAGCCCTCCACATTGCTCGACGATCGATCGCCATGACCGCTTCTTGAAGAAGATCGCGCTTGCGGCATCTTCGAGCTCCTGGCGCACCCCACTTGGCAGCAGCCCGCGATCCACCATCACATCGAGCGTTGCGCTGACATTGACGAGCGGTACCGTCAGCGCTTTGCTGCCCAGCGCGCTCGGCGCGTGCGTGAGTGCGACGGCGGCATCGTCGACCAGCCGGCCGGTGCGATAATCTTCGAAAATGCGGCCGATCCCGATCATGCCGAACGGATGGCATTCCGCAGCGCGCAACGCGCCCATGCTTGCCGCCCCGAAAACCGCGACGCCCAGCGAAAGAGCATAGAGAATTTCCTTGTGCCAGACCGGTGCGGCATATTCGAAGCCGCCGTCAATCAGGCCGATGACATTGGCGCCCTGTTCCACAGCAGCCAGGACATCGCCTTGCGTGGCAGGCGGCAGGATGCGTATCCCCTCGCCGGCAAGCGACGCCGCATCGGGAAGACTGGGACCTGCGAAAATGATCTTCAAAACCCTATTGCCCTGGCAAGCGCCCTCGTTCCAAACCGCCGGGCGCGCTCCCCCTCCGGATTTTCGAGCTCGGGGATGACAATCTTGACGACGCTGAAGGGAAGCGTGTCCTCGCTGAGGCGCACGGCGATCACCGAAGCGATCCGCCTGTTTCTGAGCGCATCGAGCACATGCTGCAGCAAGTGCGCCAGATTTTGTTGCCGAAGTCCTGCCGCCCCGGCATTGCCGATGGCGGCAGCGGGCGGTGCGGCAACCGCATCGAAGGCCCGCCGCATCAGCGGCGGCAACGATCGTGAGAAAGTTGCGGGAGAAATATCGTCCCTGGCTCCACTGATATAGGTCAGCCGGGATTGCACGGCTTCCGTCACCGCCCGAATGGCCGCGCGCACGGGAGACGGATGAGCGCCGGTTCCGCCGGTTACCTCGACGAGGCGAATATCCCGGTGGCCCAGAATCGGATCTCCAGGGCCCAGCATGGCGGTGAAACAGGGGATCGCGATGTCGCTGGTGATATCGAAGAGCCTGAGCGCCAATCCCGATGTTTCGATCTTGTCGATCAGCCCGTCCAGGGCGCCGTCCTTAAAGCCGCGGGGATCGACGCAGCCGGCATAACGATCCGGTTCCGCGCCCACCTGCCACAGCACATGGGCGTCACGTTCGATACGCTCCAGGACGCCGTGGAAGATCGCCTCCTCGACATTGTTTCCCGATGCCAGGCCGTCCGACGACATCCAGTATCGCGCGTCACGTGTGCGGTCGAGCACCACCGCTTCAAGGGGGATATAGACCTCGCCGCCGGTGAGGATATCGACGCCGGCAACCCATTCCGTCTCCTCGTCCGGTCCGAGATCGGGTTTATGAAGAGCGGTGAGGCAGTTCAGCGTGTCGGTCTTGTGCCCCATTTCCTGCAGACGGGAAGAGGTGCCGCGGACGAGATCGACGGAGGGTTCGCCGGCAACCGCCCGTTCGAGGGCTTCCATGACAGTGGAGACTTTGGCATCGAGATCGGTCAGGCCCTTTCCCTGGGCAATCACGATCGAGCGGGAATTCGGAGCGTATGCGCACCAGACGGGGATGCCGATGTCGTCCAGTCCGGTATGTCGCGCAACCCTGGTAATGCCGAACCCGGCCAAAAGAGGTTCGACGCGGGAAAGGGTTTCCCGCGGCGACATGATCCTGTCGGAATATATGGACCGGCGCGTCAGAATGCCGGCTCAGCCGTCGACGTGACCGGAAAGGGCAACCTGCGCCGACGAAACCGCAACGGCGAGGTCGACGCCCTTGACGAAAGTGCCGCCGGCCTTGCGCAGGCCGTTTGCAGTCGCCAATTCCCCCGTCGGATTGAGAGGCTTGACCGTACCCGCGTCGAGATCGGCAAGCCAGAGACCCGCCTCACCAGGTATTCCTATAATAACAGCTTTTGCCATGTAACGCCCCTCAGCTATTGTTAAAAACCGGCCTTCAGCAGGCCCTCCCGATAAAGCTCTTTTTGCCAATCTTCCTTGAAGGGAACGATGGTGAGCCACTTCTCGACGTCGAAGACCGGGTTGATGCTTTCGGCTCGTTGCCGATGGAAAAGCGCCCGTTTTCGATCGCCGATCATTGCGCAACTGGCCGCGGCGATGCGATGGGCCGGCGCCTTGTCTTTCATCGCCTCGACATAGGCGATGGCCTCCTCGTACTGTTCCAGGAAGAAGCTCGCTCCCGCAGCGCACCAGAGGTAGGCGTCAGGCGCGATCGGATTGAGCGAAATCGCTCTTCTGATCTTGGCGAGCGCGTCGCCAGGGCGGGATGCATGCACGAGCGTGTCGGCATGGCTGTAGATGACATCGGCAAAATGCGGGCTGAGTTGTTCCGCCAGATCAAGTGCGGCGACACTGGCATCGACATCGCCGAGATAGAGTTTGGTGACGCCAAGCTCGCGATGGCCCGCCGCCGAGGCCGGATCCCGCTCGATGGCCCGAAGCGCGTTCTGCTCCGCCAGATGCAGCAGCTCATTGTTACCCTGCGCCGTCACGAGCCACTCGCTGGTGAAGGTTCTCGCCAGCCCGGTAAATGACGGAGAGAAATCCGCCTTGTGCGACAGCGACTGCTTGAAAGCTTTTCGTGCCCGGCGGATATGCGGCAATGTCAATTTGCTCATCAGGCTCGAGCCGACCAGATAGGCGTGATAGGCCTCAGGATTGGCTTCGAAGCGTAAGCGCTCTTCCTCGTTTTCAGCCAGCTCGCGGGCCACCGACATAGTCAACTGCTGCGCAATCAGCCGTCTCTGACGCGGCAATATATCGGGCGTCATCGTAAAGCGATTGGCCCAGATGATCTCGTCCGTGGGAAAATAAACCAGCTGGGCGAACAATCCCTCTTCGGAAAGCCGTGTATCCAGAAGATAGGCGATCGAGTGACGGGCGACCACAGCAGCCTTCTCGGAATCGCGGCGGATCTGGCCGGCCGTATGGGGCGCTACGATGGAAATGTTTCTGAGCGCGCAGAGTTCGATCGTGACGTCTTCGATCAGGGCATTGGCAAGCGCAAGCCCGGCATCGGCATGTTTCGATGTCGGGGGAAGCAGCACCAGTCGAGGCAGGATCAGCGGCGCTGGCGACATGCGTTCGATGTCGGCAGTTGCCTCACCGCCGGCCTCGGAACGCTTCACCTGTACCCTGGCATGGCCGTCATCGTTCGGCAATCTTTCGCTGAGGGACGAACCGCCGGATAGCCGGTGCAGTAAGGCTCTGACCTGCTCGTCATTCGGATCCCGTTCGAGGATCTGCAGAGCGGCGCCGGAAATGGAGCGCGTAGCGCCGGGCTTTTGCGCATCCGGCAACGCGTCCAGCAGTGCCTGCCGCAACTGCAGCGCCTGAGCGTCCCGTTGGGCCCTGATCCAGGCGTCTATCAGCTTTGTCGCTGGTTTGATATTTCCGATGAACCCGCGCTGGGTTAATTCGGCGATTGCGTTCAGCCGCTCCAGCGGCGAACCGCCGGCGCGAAAAATATCCAGATCGCTGGAAACTGCCTGCGTGTTGAGACGAACCGTGGTGGCGGTGAAATCGAAGGGCAATTCGGCGCGCCCGCCGTCTGTCTCGCGGATGCGGGAAAGCAGTTTGCGCAGATTGAGCCGCGCCAGCTCTGGTTCGACATCATTCCACAGAAACTGGGCCAATTCGTACCGGCTGAGCTCATGGCTCGCGCCGGCATAGAGATGGGCCATCATCAACAGGCCCTTGATCGGATAGCGAACCTGGTCGCCATTCGTCTCGATCAACCGCAGATCGCCAAATGTCTGCAGATGAAGCACGATCCATCCTCAGCTGTTCACAACCGAATCTTGCAACTCATTGTCGCTGTCAGACAATCCCGTGACTGCCAGGCTTTTGGCCAACGCCACCAGCTTTTGCCTGATATTCGGGTCTTCGATGGCGATGAATGCCTTGTTGAGCGCCAACCCCTCCTTCGAGGACAAAAAGCTGTTCAATTCATTCGTCGCGCCGTCGATCGGTCCGGCGCCGCCGTTCTCGAAGAAAAAGCCGATGGGCACGCGAAGAATCTCGGATATGCGCTGAAGACGGCTGGCGCCTATTCTATTCGTTCCCTTTTCGTATTTCTGGATCTGCTGGAAGGTAATGCCCAGAAGTTCGGCCAAGCCGTTCTGGGTCATCCCGAGCGTCTTTCGCCGAACGCGCACGCGGTTGCCAACATAAACGTCAATCGAATTCGGCGATTTAGCCTTCATGTGAATAAGTCTCCCGCTTTATCAGCACGCCCGGCTGTATAATGGAGAGTTTAAGCAAGAATGCAACTAAAAGTAAATATTTCGTAAGGAATTTTTTCAGCAGCACACACAGTAAAAACAACCTGTGGATTATCGTAGCCAGCACCATCTGGCGCGGATGCGCATCGTGCTCTATCGCACCCGTCGCAGCGCACGAATGCCCTCCCAAATCAGTGTCGCTCCGACGCCATCTCTAAGAGGCTTTCGCGCAACGGCAATCATCGACTTGGCGAAAACGGGAATCCTTCCGACATATTCAAAATGAACATTGTCGAAGCCGGCATCCAGCAGCAGCGTGCTCAGCGTGTCTTTTGACCAAAACTTGATATGCCCATGATCCTTCAACGGCATGAAATGATCGTCCATTTTCCCCATCGCAGCCAGGGCCAGGTTCTTCAGATAACCGTGATAAGGCGTCGACATCACGGCGATGCCGCCCGGCTTGACGAGATCGTACATCGTCGAGGTGAAAGCCTTCGGATCGTAGACATGTTCGACGACTTCCAGGCTGATGACAGCATTGAAGGTGCCGTATTCCCTGGAAAGGTCGTCATAGGCCGAGCCGACATTCAACGGCAATTCGGGATAATTGACATTGGCCTTGGCGATGCCATCGCTGGAAGGATCGACGCCGACGACATAATATCCTTTTCCCGCAAGAGCCGCCGCCGCCCCGCCGGTACCGCATCCCAAATCAAAGACGTCGTTCTCGAGAGAACCGTCGAAATGGCTCTCCAGCACGTCGACCACCGCGGGCAAGATATAGGCGTGCGCGGTTGTTGGTTTGGCGTGAACATAGGTGGTTGCGTCTAGCTCGACGGACATGTTCCTCCCCTGGGCGATTGCGCGGCAACCATATCGAAGAATACGTCGAAAATTTGATTGAAATCCGCCAAATCACAAGGATAGTCAGAATATAATCTATAGTTTTATAATGCAAAATAAAACTTTTGCGTGAATGTTATTTATAAACATGATACATAATAATATAGTTTGGCATTTTACCTAATAATACCAAGGAATACCCTAGAAAATTCAACGGAATCCATAATGAGAGCGAACAAAATCTATGCAAAAGCGGACGATTCATAGGCCGAATGGCAAGATCATCCGCTATCTGCCATTGCGATTTCCCGCAGTTACATTGGAGATTGCCGATTGAAATGGTGTTACGGCGGCGGCGCCGAGATCTGTAGCCCCTGCCTGATGGCGAGGCACAAAGGTGCCCAATTGCCGACAAGAAGCCAAAGATATTTAACGGATAAATGTATACTGCTGGATTTAGACAGCCCGATCGAAACCCTTCTCGCGCCGGAGAAGACAAGCTTGCCCGATAATTCGTCGTCCGCATATGCGAAACAGCCTGTGGGAAAACCGCGGATTCCCGTGGTCTTCTGGTTGCTGCTGACGATTTCCCTCTCGCTGATCATGGGAACGGTGCTGCTTTCCAACAACATGAAACACTTAAAGACGGTCAGCCATTATTTTGGCTTCGATCTCTTTCCCCAGGAGGTCACACCGCCTCCCCCCAAAGCCCTTCCCCGCCCGACACCACCGGCCACCTTCACGCTTCCATTGCATGTCATCGAACCGCCCGTGGTAGAGACCGCGTCGACTTTCCTGCGGACATGGCGGATATCCGGCGCCGCAATGTGTGCGGCGTTGCGCAATGCCGGCATCGAAACCAGCGATTGGGCGGCGGCGAGCTTCAACGCCGATACGTTCGAATGCTTTTTCGAGCGGAGCGGCAAGCGCGAGAAGGATCAGCTCTCGAGCTCTATCTTCGTCATCGTTCGCGGCGACGCCGCCGGCACGATCAACAATATGCGCGTGAAAATCATCAATCCCGAGACCGATGAAAATGGCCAGCTCGATCCCGGCATTCTGCGAATTTTCGAAATCATGCTGCGCCAGCCGCAATGGCTCGATTTTCACGAAACCCTGAACGCGATCACGAATCTGAAGGACATCAAGGAAGACGGCTTCGGAGCCGGTATCAGCTTCAGCCGCGAGGTTCTCAATCCCGGGAATTACAACTTCACGCTCTCGCTGGATGCAACTTCAGGACCTCAGAAAAGAACCAGAAATTATTTTTCCGGCAGAAGATGGCTGCCGTTGCCGGATCCCGCAGTCGAGACCGACAGCCCACAACCGGAATCAGTCTCCAAGCCTCCCCATACCCAGGCTCCGGCTGAAAGTCAGGAACATCGGCATTAGGTTCTTCGGCTTCATGCCACGCGTCGGCTGATCACGCCATGTGACTGGCATCGTCGTGATGTCTGGCCATTATCTTGTAGAGCTCTTTCAAACTGTCCGCACTCGGCCGTTCGGTACAGTCCCCACCCGCCAGACGCCAGACACGCTCGACATTGAGGTCCTGCGTGACTTGCGCAAGGTCTTCGTTCAGCGAGCGAATGACGACCTCCGATCGGCGCAACCGCCACGACATTCTGACCAGCGCTGCGAACGGGAAAAAAATGATGCCGATAATGCCGAGAACAAGGACTGCGAACTGCCAGTCATCGAGAACAGACAGACCGTTTCGAACGGCCGCCATAAAAAAAACGGCATTTTGAAATGCCATGTGAAAATAGCTCATCAGATAGCTGGACCAATCTTCCATCACGAGCGCCCTCCCCGAGCGGTTTATATCTTGGAATATGCTGAAAAGTCTAGCAGACGCGAACAATATCCCCTGCCGGGAAAGTATATTTGAGGTTGTATTACTCTGCTGAATTGAACGCGAGGCCCCGTGATGGATCGGTGCCGACGAGCCCGGCCTTTCAAATTCCACCGCGGACATGAAAAAAGCTAACAGTGAGAGATAGAATGAATAGAAGACGTTTCCTCGCCTCGGTTCCGCTCGCCCTGTTGTATGTCCGTGCGGGCCAGGCCCTCGCGCAGGTGCCTGCCTCCGCAGGGCTGCGCGTCCTTGCCGACAGGAAGTCGTTCCGATTCGGATCGGCAATCGACCTGCAAAACATCAACGATCCAACCGCTGCCGAGATCTACATCGACAACGTCAATTCAATAACGCCGCGAAACGAGTTGAAGTGGAATTCGACGGAAAAGAGACCGGGTGTTTTCAGCTTCGGCAGCGCCGACCGCATGGTTGCATTTGCGCGCAAAAACAACATGAGGGTTTATGGCCATACGCTGATCTGGTATCGCGTCCCGGGCTGGGTGTCTGACATCAACGACGCAAAGACCATTCAGGCGGCCATGAACCGTCATATAAAACAGGTTGTCACTCGCTATAAGAACTCAATCGATGCATGGGATGTGGTAAACGAACCGTTGGAGTATGATGCACCGGATCTGCGGGATTGTGTTTTCCGACGCCTTCTTGGCGACGATTATATCCGTATGAGTTTCGACATGGCGCACCAGGCCAATCCCGGCGCGACGCTGGTGCTCAACGAAACGCATCTGGAGAAAAAATCCGACGTGTTCGAACAGAAGCGCGCGCGTATCCTGAAAATCGTCGAGGATCTCGTCGCCAAAAAAACGCCGATCAATGCGGTGGGTCTGCAGGCGCATTTCCGCCCCGGACTCGACCGGATCGATCCGGAAGGAATGGGGCGCTTCTGCGCGGCGCTGAAGGACATGGGTGTCGGCGTTTTCATCACCGAACTGGACGCGTCCTGCCACTTCCTGAACCGCGACAAAGCCTTCACGCCGGCATCCTACGCCGATATTTTCAGTGACGTGATCACCGTGGCGGCCGAACATGGCGACTTGAAAGGCGTGACAGTATGGGGCATGTCGGAAAAATACGGCGAGCACGATGAGAAAGCGGCCGATCCCGCCGCGGCTTGCACGAAGCGCGTTAATCTTTACGACGAAAATAATGCGCCAAGAAGTGCGATCGACGGTATCCGGCGGGCAATAGAGGCGATGTGATGCACAAGACAACGGAGACGCAAACAGATTCATGAAAAAAGCCGTTATTTATGTGGAAAAATTTTTGCCTGCCAGCCAGGCATTTGTTCTCAACCAGGCGGTAGCGTTTCGTTCTTTCGAAGCTGAAATTCTTGCCGGCTCGCGAATTTCTTCGGCGCATACAAAAAAATCCACTGTTCCGGTTCATGACATCCGTCGGTCTCCCATTGCGCGGGCCGGTGAACTGCTACTGAAAATCCCGCAGATCGGCCTTCCCTTCCTCTTTCCTGCGATCGGCAAAGCCGATCTCGTTCACGCCCATTTTGGCAAGAACGGGTATGTCATCGGCCCGTTGGCCCGGGCCGCCGGCAAGCCGCTGATCACGACCTTCCACGGCTTCGACGCCACCTATCGCGGCGACCCGAAAAAGCCGGGCGGCTTCAATCAGGTGCGCTTCTTCGCCAAGGGCCGGAACGAGATGGCCGGCTGGAACAGTTGGAACATCGCCGTTTCCGATTTCATCCGAGATCGGCTGCTGGCACTCGGCTTTCCGGCCGAACGCGTCTATCGCCATCATATCGGCATCGATCTCGATCTCTTCAAAATGGAGCCTCGTCCACGAAAAAAAGGGCGCGTGGTTTCAATTGCCCGCTTCGTCGACTATAAGGGCCATCGTTTCATGATCGATGCGCTTTCACGTGTGGCCGCCGCCGGCACTCCGGTCGAATTCGTCATGGTCGGCCAGGGTCCCTTGAAGGAGGAAATCGAAGCACTGGCGCGTCGTTCCTTGCCAAGCGTCACGATCCATGAAAATCTGTCGCAGACTGAGATAAGAGATCTGCTCGCCAGTGCGGAGCTTTATCTCCATGGAAGCGTGACCCTCGACAATGGTCACGCCGAAGCTTTCGGCCTCGCAAATCTCGAGGCGGAAGCCGTCGGTACTCCGGTCGTCGCATTTCGCTCGGGAGGCGTCGGCGAAGCGATCGAAGAGGGGAAAACTGGTTATCTCGTGGAGGAGCGGGATGTCGCAGGAATGGCGGAGGCGGTCGGAAGACTGCTCAACGACCAGGCTCTGTGGACAGCCTTTAGCGCGCGGGCACCGCTTCTGGTGGCCGAACGCTTCGACTTACGTCGTCAGACGGGGACGCTCGAGGACTATTACAGTTCCGTGCTAGACGAATTTTCCAGCCGGGGTCGGACTTGATGGTGCAGACAGGAAAAAAGCCGAAGTGGGGACTGAATGTATTTCGGCCACTGCGGAACGGATTTGTGAAGGCCAAGTGGCTCTACTATACGAAATTCTGGGGAATGGACATCGATCCGACGGCCAGCTTTTCCTTGAGCGTGCGTTTCGACAAGACCAACCCGAAGGGATTGCATATCGGCGCGGAAACTTACGTCGCCTTTGAGGCGGCGATTCTGACCCACGATCTCACGCGCGGGCTCTATCTTCACACGAGGATCGGCAAGCGCTGCTTTATCGGCGCCCGCAGCATCATTCTGCCCGGCGTCGAGATCGGCGACGAATGCGTCATCGGCTCGGGCTCGGTGGTGACCAAGAGCGTGCCGCCGCGCTCGCTCGTCGCGGGCAATCCGGCAAAGATAATCCGCAGCGACATCAAGATCATTTCGCGTTACGGACGCATGGCACGCGAAGACGAGACGGTCTCGCAGATCGTGACGCACTTGCCGACTGGAGAAGCACGATGAAGATGTTTGCCTACCGGGGGAAACACGAGAATTTTGGCGACGAACTGAACCATTGGCTCTGGGAGCGTCTGCTGCCCGTCTTCTTCGATGACGACGAAGGTCAGCTCTTTCTCGGCATCGGCTCGATCCTCTACGACAATTTCGACCCGAACATGCAAAAGATTGTCTTTGGCTCGGGTTATGGCGGCTACACCAACCCGCCGAAAGTCGATCGCAACTGGACGTTTTATTTCGTGCGCGGAAAGAAGACAGCCGAAATCCTCGGCATCGATCCGAGCTACGCCATCGGCGATTCGGGCATCCTCACGCGCAGCTGCTGGGATGCGAAAAGCATCGAGAAGCGTTATCCGGTCTCCTTCATGCCGCATTACGAAAGCGCCATGTACGGCAGCTGGGATAAGGCCTGCGAACTCGCAGGCATTCACTATATCGATCCGCGCTGGCCGGTGGAAAAGGTTCTGACCGAAATCAGCGCATCGCATAAAGTGGTGTCCGAGGCGATGCATGGCTGCATCATCTCAGACGCGCTGCGCGTTCCCTGGCGGGCTATCCGGCCGATCGCGCCGGGGAATCGAGCCAAATGGTACGATTGGGCAAGTGCGCTTGATCTCGAGATCGACTTCGACGCGATTGGCCCGTCAAACCTCGTCGAAGCAGGAGCGTCACTGGTACGGAAAAACACCTACCTTTTGAAGAACATAACGTTCCGCCACCGCCGCATCCGTCAGCTCACTGGCAATTATGTCTTCGGGTCGACGGTCAAGACGCTGCAGCGGGTGGCGGAGAAACCAGGACAGCTGAGTTCCGACGAGTCCATGATAAATGCGCACAACAGAATGCTGCTGGAGCTGGATCGGCTGAAG
This sequence comes from Rhizobium sp. CB2179, assembly GCF_057653455.1. NCBI lineage: Bacteria > Pseudomonadati > Pseudomonadota > Alphaproteobacteria > Hyphomicrobiales > Rhizobiaceae > Rhizobium > Rhizobium sp. CB2179. Next base: position 3,371,291 of record NZ_CM172781.1, read on the forward strand.
CAGGATTTTTCCAAGAAAACGGCAAGCGTCCTGTGATGATGCAAACCGGATTCATGACGAGGCGATAAGGCATGATCCTTTCAAACTCCACCAACACTCCCTCCTCCCGCAAGGGGGGCAAGCACTTTGGATGGGCGCTCGGCCCGCTTAGACGGTCAGTATCCTTGACGTGCGGAGCCGTTCGACCATGAGCAGTGTTACCGATCGACTGATTCAAGGCAGCATGTGGCTGAGCCTATCCCGCGCCATCGTCAACGGGCTCTCGGCGCTCAGCACCTTCGTTCTCGCCTGGTACCTCGCACCGGCCGACTTCGGTCTCGTTGCCATTGCAACGACGATCCAGGTCATCTTGAGCTCCGTCACCGAACTCTCACTCAACCAGGCGCTCATTCGTCACGAGGCGCCGAGCGAGGTTCATTTCAGTGCGGTTTGGACGTTGAGCGTCACAAGAAGTGCGATCTTGGCGTTGCTGTTTGCCGCCAGTGCCTATCCAATAGCCGAATTTTATAACGAGCCCCGGCTGACAAGCGTCATGCTTGCTTTGAGTTTCAGCTTGCTCCTGAGTGGTCTCGCCAATCCGCGTCGCGTCATGCTCCAGCGTGATCTGATCTTCTGGCAAGAATTCGTTCTCAACGTGTCGCAAAAGCTGGTTGGCTTTGTCGTGACGGTGGCAATCGCTGCCATCTACCAGAGCTACTGGGCTCTCGTTCTTGGTACCCTCGCCTATCAGATTACCAATATCATCGTTTCCTACACCGTCTTGCCATTCTGGCCACGGGTGACCTTCCGGCATGCACGAGAATTGTTTTCGTTCTCGCTCTGGCTGACGGCCGGACAGATCGTCAACACCCTGAACTGGCGGGTCGAGTATCTGTTAATTGGCAAGATGCTGGGCGCCACGCAGCTCGGCCATTATACCGTCGGCAACACCCTTTCGACTCTGCCGACGCGCGAGGCGACGGCGCCGTTGAACCAGACGATTTACCCGGGCTTTTCGAAAGTCCGCAACGACCCGGTCCGGCTTGTCGCCGCCTATCAGCGTGCACAGGCGCTTCTGGCGGCGGTGGCGCTTCCGGCCGGAATCGGGATGGCAGTCGTAGCTGATCCGATGATGCGGCTTGCCTTGGGGGAAAAGTGGGTTCCCGCCATCTTCATCGTACAGGCACTCGCATCGGTCTTCGCTCTGCAGACCCTCGGTTCGCTCGTCCAACCGCTGGGCATGGCAAAGGGCCATACCAAGATGCTGTTCATCCGCGACACGCAGATGCTGGTGGTCCGCGTGCCCATCATCATCGCCGGTCTGATGATGGCCGGGCTTCCGGGCGTCGTTTATGCCCGCGTGTTGACGGGTCTGATTTCCACCGTAGTCAACATGCTTCTGGTCAAGCGCTTGATCAATCTGCCATTCTTCCAGCAGCTCGCGGCAAACTTCCGCGCGCTTGCCAGCGTTGCCTTGATGGCTGCCGGCGTCTGGGGATTGTCGCATCTTCTGAACACCCCTACCGACAAGCTGGCGCTGGCACTCCACCTGGCCATCCTCGTCGTCACCGGCGGCATTCTCTATCTCGGTTCCAGCTTTGTCCTTTGGCTCGCGATGAAGAAGCCAAATGGCCCGGAAACCGAAGTTCAGCGTATCTTTGTCAAGTTCCTGTCAAAAGCCAAACGTATGGCCGTACCCAAGTCGGCCTAAAAGCTAAACGAACATCAACAAGCGAGGCAGAATGACCAGCCAATCCAGAACGGAGCTGATCGCAAAACTTAATGGTATGATCCACGATTGCCTGAAAGACTATGTCTCACGCGATGAACCGCTTGCGATCCTCGATTTTCCCGACATCCGCAATTGCGGCGACTCCGCAATCTGGCTGGGCGAAATGGCCTATCTGAAGGATCGCTTCGGCAAACGCCCGGACTATGTTTCGAGAACGACGGACTTCTCCGCAGACGAGCTGAAAAAGCGCGTGCCGACCGGTCCGATTTTCATTCATGGTGGCGGCAATTTCGGCGACATCTGGGTTTCCCACCAGGATTTCCGCGAAGCCATCATGGAGCGTTTCCCGGATCGGCAGATCGTCCAGTTTCCGCAGTCTATTCACTACAGTTCACCTGAGCGCATCGAGCAATCTGCACGCGCAATCGCGCGTCATAAGAATTTCGTGCTGCTCGTGCGCGACGAAGAATCGAAGGAATTTTCCGAGAAGCACTTCGACTGCACCGTACGGCTATGCCCCGACATGGCCTTCGCCATCGGGCCGCTGCCGGACAGGGCAACGCAGATTTCCGTCCTCGCCATGCTGCGAGAGGATGCGGAACGGGTTGGCGGCACCGATCGCAAGATCCCTTCTGATATTCCTGTGGAGGACTGGATCACCGAGTCGAAACGCAAGGTTGATATCGCCAAGAAATTGGGGGCAGCTTCGGCTTTCCTGGCACTGAAGCCGAGCGAAGTGGCATTGCGCAAGCTGGACGCGGCGGCGCACAACCGCTTCGAGCGCGGCATCAGCCAGATTTCACGCGCCCGCGCCATCGTCACCGATCGCCTGCACGTTCATATTTGCTCGCTGCTGCTTGGTCGGCCGCATGCCGTATTGGACAACAGCTACGGAAAGATCCGCCGCTTCATGAATGCCTTCTCCGGCGGGACGGACCTTTCTTACAAGGCAACGTCGCTTGAAGATGGAATCGAATGGGCGCGTCACCAGGCCGGGCAAGGAGCTCGCGGATGACTGAGACGCTGCGCGCTTGCAGGATCAGGAGGTAATCCGATGACCCTTGTCACCTTCATTATCCCGGTTAGACATCAGGACAATGCCCGCGACTGGAGCAGGCTGAAGGCAAATCTGACCCAGACCGTGGCCTCAATTTCCAACCAGACCAATGGGGACTGGCGTGGCATCATCGTGGCCAACGAAGGCGCCGATCTGCCAGACCTGCCGGAGAAATTCTCTGCCGTGCGTGTCACCTTTCCGCCGAACGACCTGCATGAGCTTGGAAAGGGCAGCAAGGAAGACTTCCTTGATGCCTTCCGGGCAGACAAAGGCCGTCGCGTTCTAAGTGGCATGTTGACCGCCACCGACAGTCGCTTCTTCATGATTGTCGATGACGACGATTTTGTCAGCTCTCGGATCGTTCAACACGTGTCCGAGAATCGAAACGCCAACGGATGGACGATCGACCATGGTTATATCTGGGACGATGGCGGTAGTTTCCTGTTTGGCCACGACGACTTCAGTCATCTTTGCGGTACCTCGTTGATTATTCGCGCCGATCTCTACCAACTGCCGACCCGGTTTGAAGATGCTTCGCTCGACTGGATCAAGTCGATGCTGGGCAGCCACGTCCGCATAGCGGATATTCTTGCGCAACGGGGAGCACCGCTCACGCAGCTTCCCTTTCGCGGGGCGGTCTATCGGGTCGCTCATGGCGGATCGCATAGCCAGGCACCGAGCCTGCTGCGACAGTATTTCCTGAACCGCGGCGTGCTTACCAAACCGCGGCGGTGGTTGCGCAATCTTCGTAAGCTGAGGGTGGTCGGCGAGGGTCACAGGCGCGAGTTTTTCGGCAAGACACGGTCGAACCCCGCGTAACAGCCGATCTCGTTCGAACATCGCACAGGCAGTCAAAATATGAAGCTTTTCTCTTTCGACTTCACCAAGAGGGTTGGTAACTGATGTCGGATCTATTGGTCAGCGTGCTCTTTTCATCCTACAATGGCGCCAGCCGCCGGCTGCGCCATACTTTGGATTCCTTGGTGCGCCAGGAGCTTCCCCATGATCGATGGGAATTGATTGCTGTCGACAACAATAGCAATGACGATACGTTTGATCTTTTGAAATCGTACAGCGAGAAGCTTCCCATCACCATCCTGCAGCAGCGCAAGCCCGGAAAATCCGGCGCGCTGAATTTTGCTTTGGATCGGGTCAAGGGCGATCTCATTGTCTTTACGGACGACGACATCCGCGCGGAACCCAACTGGCTGCAGGCGATCGTCGACTGCGCCATCGCCCATCCGGGTTATGGTGTGTTCGGAGGCAGAATCGTCCCCGATTGGGAAAAGGAGCCGAAGGGCCGCTTTATCGATTGGATTCCCATGGGATCCACGTTTGCGATCGTCGATGAAACGCAAAGCGGACCGTGTGACCCGACGAAAGTCTGGGGTCCGAACACGATCATTCGGCGAGAGTTGCTCGGAACAAGCGTCCGCTACCGGGAAGATATCGGCCCTCTTCCAGGAAAGATATTTGCCATGGGCGAAGATGCGGAAATCATCATTCGTCTGGCCGCAAATGGCGCCAAATCCTATCGATGCGCAGAGGCCGTGGTTCATCACTGGATACCGGCATCAAGTGTCACCGAGGATTGGGTGCAGAAACGAGGCGAACGGCTTGGCTATGGCATGCCGGCGCTTTTTCCCGACGAGGTGCCTGCAGGGGTGAGGCTGAGCGGAGTTCCGCTACCGATCTGGATCGAAAGCGCGCAGTGGGCATTTCGGGCAGCCATGCTCTATCTCTTGCCGCAATCGAAGAAGCGTTTCTGGGCTATCTGGAAATATTACTACATGCGTGGATATCGTGCTGGAATTCGCCGATATGCGCCCCAGACGCTCGCGCGGTGATCGATTGGCCCAGGAGGCAGTAATTTGAAACTCTCGGTGCTCGTCAACAATTTCAATTATGGTCGCTTTTTGCGTCCATGCATCGACAGCGTTTTGTCGCAGGCCTATCCCGACTTCGAAGTGGTGGTGGTCGACGACGGATCGACGGACGATTCCCGTGAGATCCTTGCCTCCTACGGGGAACAGATCCTGACGGTATTGAAGGAAAATGGTGGCCAGGCCTCGAGCTTCAATGCGGGTTTTGCGGCCGCAAGCGGCGATATCCTCTTTCTCCTCGATGCCGATGATGCATTTTTGCCGGGCAAGCTCGCTCGTATCGCCGAGATCTACGATCGCAACGAGATCGACTGGTGCTTCGACCGGGTGACGACCGAGGAAAGCGACCAGCCTCCTGCAGAGCTGCAAGTGACACAGTTCGACAAGCGGGACACGCTTCGCAGGGGTGGCTTTCCCTCGCTTCCGGTTCCGACATCGGGCCTGAGCTTCCGCCGCAATCTGCTGTCCCAGATACTGCCGATGTCCGTCGCGACAGACGTCGTGCTCAGCGACAATTATATCAAGTTTGCCGCTGCCTTTCTCGGCCGCGGCGCGATCGTCGAAACACCGCTGACGTTTCAGCGCATTCATGAGTCGAACCGCTACACCGGCACAAGCAGGGCAAAGACACTGCGCCCGCGGATCATGATCGCGACTGGGCTGGAACTGGCACGCCGCTATGAGGGGCTGCAGGCACTCGGCAAGAGCCTGGTGGCCGGCGGAATTGCCGAAACGACATCGTTGCTGAAGCTGCGGGGCGAAGCTCGCAATACGGTGGCCGGCGGTCCGTTCGGCGATGCTGCCGCGACCGAAGTGGCCTTGATGGCGGCGCGTAAGCGTTTGGGAAATATGCTGCGGAAAGGACAGTCATGAATCAGCAGGAGACTTTTCCGCATTCATCCGTGGGCACGGAAGCAAGCGCCGTACCGTTGAAGATCGCCGTCGGTGTGCTGACCTATCGGCGCCTCGACGGGATCGCCAAGTTGCTTGACGTCATGACGCGCCAGGTCAGGCACCCGGCCCGCCCCTATGATCTCACCATGGTGATCGTGGATAATGATGCGGCCGGCAGCGCAAGAGCTACGGTAGAGAGCTTTGGCCAGACAGGTGCCTACGACCTGATCTACGTCATCGAACAAAACCAGGGCATACCCTTTGCACGCAATCGCGCACTGGATTCGGCACCTCCAGGCACCGACCTCTTCTGCTTTCTCGACGATGACGAATGGCCGGTCGACGGCTGGCTGGATGCGATGCTGGAGACACGGGAGAAAACCCGCGCCGATTGCGTCTATGGCCCAGTCCAACCGGTCTATCCCGAAAACCCGCCGGAATATTTCATCAAGGCACGGGTGTTCGAGCGCAAGAAGAACAAGGACGGTCAATCCATTTCTTATGCGGCATCGAACAACGTCATGTTCGACTATCCTCTGATCCGCTCATGGAATCTGCGTTTTGAAGAGAAGATGCGCTTCACCGGGGGCACGGATTACCTTTTCTTCAACCAAGCCATCCGCCGTGGCATGCAGGTCTTCTGGGCTGACAAGGCGCTTGTCCATGATATCGTTCCGGCTAGCCGGATGACCTGGAAATGGGTATTGCAAAGACAATACCGGCTCGGCAATACCTTCGCAGTCAGCGAGGTCCTGCATGGCAACCTCAAGCGCCGGATCTATCGCGGCGCCTATGGCGCCTCGAGAGTTATGCTTGGGCTCTTCATGCTACCCTCGATCTTGATTTCACCCTATTGGGGCATGCGAGCCCTCACCCACGTTTTACGCGGCGCGGGCATGGTTAATGGGATTCTCGGACATGCATACCAGGAATACAAGCCCAATGCCGCTCTCTGATATTGTTTGCGCACGCGCCCTTGGAAGAGTTCTGACCCTTATTATCTTCCAGCTGAAACATCACAAGTGATTGGCTGTCCATGAACTTCAAGGCTTCAATCAACCGGGCCAAAAATGGTACACTTCTATTGAACTATCGTGACACAATCGCTGTTCGAACAGAACGGCTTTCGCTCTTATCCATCGGTCAAATATAGGAGATGCCTGTCTATGACTGAGAAAAAATTGAAGGTTCTCGCTGCCTCGTCGGGAGGCGGTCACTGGGAACAGCTGATGGCCATGCGCGGCGCATTCGAGGGCTGCGATATCGTCTTCGCAACGACCATCCCCGGACTGCTTGCAAAATACGACATTCGGGGCGGACTAGTCCTTCCCGATTGCAGCCGCGACTCGATTACCATGTCGATCCGGTGCTTTTTCACCGCCTTCTCCATCGTCATCAAGCAGAGGCCCGACGTCATCATCTCGACCGGTGCCGCACCCGGCCTTTTTTGCCTGCTGGCCGGCAAATTGACGGGCAAGCGGACGATCTGGATCGATAGCGTCGCCAATGTCGAGAAGCTGTCCCTATCGGGTAAATTGGCCGGCCATATTGCGACGCTCTGGCTCACGCAATGGCAACATCTGTCGAGGCCGGATGGCCCCCATTACGCAGGAGCTGTCCTTTGATCCTTGTCACCGTTGGAACGCAGCTGCCGTTTGATCGCCTCGTCAAGGCTGTCGACACGTTCGCAAACGAACTGTCGAAACCGGTTCTGGCGCAGATCGGCAAGGGCACCTACACGCCACAGAATATGAAATGGATCAAGAATATCGAGCCCAAAGACTTTGATAACGTCTTTCGCGATGCAAGTGTCATCGTCTCTCATGCGGGAATTGGCACTGTGCTTACGGCCAAGCGTTTTGGGAAGCCGATCATTCTCGTTCCTCGCCAGGCGGCTCTCGGCGAACACCGAAACGATCATCAGCTCGCCACGGTGAGCCAGCTCGTGGGCCGGCCGGGCATCTATGTCGCAAACACCGATGACGATCTCCGGAACTATCTGCTCGAAGAGCTGGATAGCCCATCTCACGAAGATTCGTCGGAAGCCGGTCGGGCTTCACTGGTCACCTACCTGAAAAACTATATTACGACAGTCTGACCCCCAAGAGCCGTCATAGACTTTGACGCTGACGAGCGAATATTTTCATTCTCCGCAATTTTTGCCGGCGATACGTTTGATGAGTTCAGGCGCGATGATTTTGGAGGCCATGTCGGGCTGAGGATGCCCGCCATCAGGAATCGCCGTGGCCAGATCATCCGGCGTCAGACGCTCCCAGTTGGGCCGGTGGTCGACAAACTCCAGACCACGTTTTTCCGCCTCTGCCTGATGGGCTGAGACATAACTGTCGACAAAGGGACGGATCAGCCCACGCAATCCTGAAAATGGATTCATGGCCATGACAATGATCCGCGCTTGCGGCAGGCGCTGCCGGAGCTGGTCGAGGATATCGCCGATATTCTTTCGGCTTTGCGCAAGCGACACGAACCGATGCAATGTCGCATCGTTGGCATAGAGTTCAATCAGGATGATATCCGGCTGCGTGGCAATGACGCGATCAACTTGGGCAAGGGCCCATAGTGACGTCTCGCCGCTCTTTGCAACGCTCTCGACTTTCACGGGCCTTTGCAGGCAGGCTGAAAGCCCTGTCTCGAGAGCGGACTGCCATCCCCCGCGGGCCGTCAAGGATGTTCCGAAAGCCACTATTTTCAGCGGTTGTGGACTATCGGCATGGCCGCTTTTGACCGCTGAAAACATCACCAGACACGCCAGAAACAGAACCAATCCATAAACCGGTCGCCTCGCAGTCGGCCCGGCTCGCCAAGGCAGCAAACACATCATGGGGAGACCTTGCAGCAGGCTTGTGACAATTTCGTGAAATGGCCGATTATGCCCCTTCGAGCAAGACGAAACTATCCAACCTCACCTTGGCGGATGGCTGCTTTGGGACGCCGAGGATATTAACGACGTGAAACAGCCGCCAATCACTCCTGGCGAAATACGTGCTGCATCTGATCGGTGAGCGGCTTCGTCAGATAGGATATTACGGTCCGGTCGCCGATCTTGATAAAGACCTCGGCCGGCATGCCCGGATAGAGCTTTATCGTCTTCATCCTGGCAATGCTTTCAGCCTTCGGCTTGACGCGCAGCGGATAGTAACTGATGCCTGTGCGCTCATCCTTGACGATATCGGGCGCGATCGAGGTAATCTCACCGCTCACATCAGGCGTCGTGCGTTGATCGAAAGCGCTGAAACGCACATCGACGGACTGGCCGACGTGAACCTGGTCAATATCGCGGGTGGCGACTTTCGCCTCGACCATAAGTTCGTTATTTTCGGGAACGACGAGCATCAACGTCTGACCGGGATCAATGACACCATTGACGGTGTGAACCGAAAGTTCGTGAACTCGCCCCGTCAACGGTGCGGTAATGTCGAGACGGTGCAGCTGATCGAGCGCCGTTCCGCGGCGCTCTTCATATTCGGCGATCTGCGCCTCGACGTCGGTCAGGTCCTTTGCGATCTCCGAACGACGATCCTCATCCAGCTGGATCGACTGGCGATCGATCTCGATTGCCTTACCCTCGGCCTCCGCCTTAGCTGCGATTTCCTGGCCGCTATTGCCCTGGAGATCGGCGCGGGCGCGCTTGAGCGTATTCAAACGCTGAAGCGTGACGAGCCCCTTCTTGTAGAGCGTATCAATGCCCTCGAGCTCCTGTTCGATCAAGCCCAAGGCATCGTTGGTGGCATTGATCTGAACGACCAACCCCTTTACCTGCTCGCCCAGTTGGTCCTTGCGCGATGCCAACTGGCTCTTCATTCCGATAAGCGCCGTCCTGCGACTGTCGAACAACTTCTGCTCGCCATCGAGAAGCTTCGCCGCGGAGGTGCTGGAAGTCAGATCGCTGATGTTTTCCTCGACCTCGAACGAATCGGCGCCGATTCGTTCCGCCTTCAGACGGGCGCGGCGTGCATAAAGCTGAGCGAGCGTGCTTTCGACAATCGAGAGGTTCGCTCTTGTCGTCGTCCCATCGAGCCGTATCAGCACCTGCCCTGCCGTCACATGGTCGTTTTCGGAGACTAGCAATTCCGACACGATACCGCCTGTCAGGTGCTGGACCTTCTTGACATCACCGTCGACGACGATCACGCCCTCGCCGATGACTGCGCTCGAAAGCTCTGTCGTCGCCGCCCAACCGCCAATGCCGCAAACGAGGGCTATCGACAACACACCGACAACGGCAACATGCCGATTGAGGGAGCGTTTCGATTCACTGATAACTTTATTCACAATCTTCCCTCTGGCCTATTCGGCCGCATTCATGCCGTCGACCACGACTTTAAGCTGAGCCACGCGCTCGGCAATCGGCGTGCGCGCCGCTTCCGGCCGGCTGACCCTTGCGAGAACTTCCTCTTTGGGACCGAACGCGATCATGCGGCCATCCTGCATCATCAGCACGAAGTCGCAGACCGCCAGAACGCCGGACCGATGTGCGATGACAACGACAATGCCGCCGCGTGCACGCACGCTCATGATCGCGGCACTCAGCGCCCGCTCGCCTTCCTCGTCGAGATTGGAGTTCGGTTCGTCGAGCACGACGAGGAATGGTTCGCCGTAAAGCGCTCTTGCAAGCGCGATACGCTGCCTCTGGCCGGCTGAAAGCGCGGCACCACCTTCGCCGATTTCGGTTTCATAACCGTTCGGCAGACGAAGAATGAGATCGTGAACACGCGCCGCCCTCGCTGCGGCAACCACCGTCTCTGGCGACATTTCCTTCGCGAAACGGCAGATATTCTGCGCGACGGTCCCCGAGAAAAGCTCCACATCCTGCGGGAGATAACCAATATGCCGGCCAAGTGCGTCACCGTCCCACTGGTCGAGTGCCGCGCCATCGAGGCGAATGGATCCTCTGACTGTCGGCCAGATGCCCATCATCGCCCGCGCCAGCGACGACTTACCCGAGGCACTGTAACCAATGACCCCAAGCGCGCTCCCTGCCCGTAAGCCGAAGCTGACATCGGAGATGACCAGGCGCTGGCCCGCTGGCGGTCCGCTTGCCAAGCCCTCGACGGTGACTTGCTTGGTGGGAGCCGCGAGCGCAAGGGGGGCTGGAATCTCAGGAATGGTTTTCAGCAGGCTCGAAAGCCGCGCCCAACTCTGCTGGGCAGAAACGAAACCACGCCAATTTCCGATCGCCGCTTCGACAGGCGCCAGGGCGCGAGAGGTCAATATCGAGCCGGCGATGATAATTCCCGAAGAAGCCTGTCCTTGGATGACCAGAATTGCGCCGGTCGCGAGCGTTCCCGATTGCAAAGCAATACGGAAAATCTTCGACAAGGTGGCATACCCATTGCCGACATCCGATGCCTGCCGGGTGATCGTCCGGTATTCACTGTTCTTGCGGTCCCAGATCTCGGCCATCGTACCCGCCATGCCCATGGCGTGAATGACCTCGGAATTGCGGATCGAGGTCTGCGCAAAGGCATTTCGCATATTGGCGGAGTCAGACTGCTTTTTTGAGAGCGTACGCGTTCCCTGATTGGTCAGGAAGGTCAGAATGGCGAGAACCAGCGATCCACCGATCGCGATATATCCGATCGCCGGATGAAAGAGGAAGCAGATCACGATATAAAACGGCAACCAGGGCAGATCGAACATCGCCGTCGGGCCCATGCCGGACAGGAAGGTTCTGATCTGGTCGAAGTCGCGCAGCGGCTGAAGCCCGTCGCCGCCGATCTTGACCTTCAACGGAGCCTTGATCAGCGCCCGGAACACACGTCCGTTTACCATCTCGTCAAGCGCGCCGGCAACACGCACGAGCATCCTGCTTCGCAGAACCTCGAACGCTCCTTGGAAGACGTAAAGCATTAATGCAAGTATTGCCAGGACCGCCAGCGAGGGTATGCTTTTGCTGGGGATGACCCGGTCATACACCTCAAGCATAAAAAATGAACTTGTAAGATAGAGGATATTGATAAGCGCGCTTGCTATTCCAATGAAGACAAGTCCCCCCTTGCATTTCCTCAATGCTTTGGATGGCTCGCTGACATCAGCTGCTGAACTCTGAAACACGAAGTAATCCCTCTCTTACCGCATCGCACGAAAGCAAATATGCCCGCGCACACTCTAGCTCCGGGTCCATCACGCCCGATCAATGACACGACTGCCTTGGACCCCGACACGGCGCCGGACCCGCTTGCAAGCCCACGACCTATTACATGAATCCAACCAAAAAGTGACCAAAAATTCCAATTTATAACGAGCGGTTTCAGGGATTCTGACTTGACGCTACGCTAAATATACCAACCTAAGCAAGTGAAAATCGCAAATTGCCCAACAACGGCGCAGAGGAATGAACGCGTGGCGCGCATATGGGCGACGTTTACTGAGGCATTAACTATAAATTCAATCTATAGTTCATTTTTCCTATGAACGGCGGAAATATTTTTTTATCCGCATCTCCCCGGCCTTCGACCGCCGACACCCCTTCATCATCAAGCTTTCAAGTGTTGAACAGCGGGGCCGGCGCTCTCTAAATTTGGCGTGATTCAAACCAGCAGGTGCGACGCTTGGCTGCTATGGAACGCGTCCACATTGATATACACGCCAAGCGAGTCGGTATCGATGTGAGAAGCGCCGTCAGAAATCTTGTATTGGAAGGATTCACTGACCTTTCCGCTGAGACCGGCGATTTTCACCGCATCGACGGTATAGGTGTAATCACCATCGCTCTCCACGTGGATGACGCCGTATTTCCCGGTCAGCGTCAGGCCATGCTTATCCACTGCACTGTCACTGAAGCGACGAAGCAGCACGGTTCCATTGATTGCGCTATCGTTTTCGAGAAGGTTGCCATGATAGGCGCTGCCCGTGTCCGTGGAGATTTTCAGGCTGTCATGGGCTGCGACAATCCTGGGAACGGCGACGGTGGGTGCGGTCGGAACCTGCGCTTCGGCCGCGGGCGCCGGAGTGCTTGTCTGCGTCGGTGTTGACGGTTCGACATACGGCTCCACAACCGGCGTGGTAGGCGTCTGCTCATTGTTGGACTGGGTGTTGCCAGTCGCAGCGTCGACTTCGGCCTGCGCTTGCTCCAGCGTCTTATTGTCGTTGATCGAGAAGGTGCTCTGGAGGACAATTGCGACCGGCATCGTCAACGTCGACACCGCGCTGTCGATGATATTATCATAGAAAGAGCCGGATGCAGGCCTGTCGACCTTCAGCGCCGAGGACGACAGGTCGTCAAAGACATTACCATAAATATCGATATCGGTGCGTGTATAACTTGGGTAACCTGCAGCGCTGATCGACACGCCCCAGACGCCGTCATGAATATAGTTTCCACTGATATCGTAATTTGTCGCATTGCCCTGATCGCCAAGGCCGATACCGTAGGACCAACTATAGCCGCCGTATCCCGAGATGTCGTTGTCGTGGATGGCGATATTCGTGCCCGCGTTGGCACCTATCCCGAAACCGCCGCCGATCACGGTGTTGTCCTCGACCGCTGCATCCACAGCCCGAACAAGCACCAGGACGCCCTTTGCGCTATTGGTCTCCGTCTGCTCTAGGTGGTTACCCTTGATCAGGATATTGCTGCTGTCGTTCAACTGAACGGCGTCTGCCGCAGCGCCCTGGCTGTTGATGACCAGATTATTAACGATGGTAACGCCAATCACTTTATCCATCCAGATGCCGTCTCCATTTACCCCGGAAATCTTGCTGTTCTCGATGGTAATGTTCTGGCTGCTCTGGAAATTGACGGAACCGGGCTTGCCGGCAAGTCCGGTATTTTCGACCTCGACGTTGCGGACGGTCCAGTTGGAGACATTTCCCGCATATATCGCCGCACCCCCGGTATCAGCAATCTTGATGTTCTCCACGATGATGTTTGAAGCCTTCGAGCCGTGGATACCGTCATTGCTGCTGTGAATAACCGGCGCATCGCCAACGCCGTAACTGCCAATTGTAATCGGAGAACTGACAGTGCCGGAGTATTTCAGGTCGAATTGCTCGTTAAACACGCTTCCGGCGGCAAGCAGCACGCTGTCTCCCGGCTTTAGCCTCAGGGATTCGACAGCGGAAAGCGTCGCGAAAGCCGACTGCTCGCTCACTCCACTGTTCTGATTGGATCCTGTTGCCGAATTTACATAGTAGACGGTCACGCCGTGATCTCCCAAAGATACTGGAAAATCTTTTAACCGCGGACCTCTCTCTGCCTGCTAAAATGGAACACTAAAATGCGTTCTATCTCGCGATAATTCTTAAGCTGACCACAAAACATCTTCATTTCTTGAATATTTTGCATTGCAACAAAATTGCGTCGCACAGTTAGGTGCGATGTTACCAAATATCTCTAGTGTAAATAAAATTACTCTCCACGCATCGCGTATTAGTTTACGCCAATTGCGCCTCGAGAGAAGCATTACTTGATAAACAAATGTTACAAAATCATGGCACCAGTTACTTCGTCGAAAAGCAGGCGCCGGTGCGGGAGCCGAAGCAAGATTGAGTTTTCACGCTGTAACCCATAGTGATTATATCAACATCTCATCTGCGCATCAGAACCGCAACGTATTCTTATAAATTGCCCCTGAATAAACATTCTTCTCCTCTGAAGAAACAGAAGTCCTCATCTGCCATTTGGCACTTTCACTTATTATTAACGCAATAATTACCATGGGTTTCATCGCCTTATGCGTGTTACAGGTGTGTCATTATTGTACTATACACCCGAATATGTTCACTTGCTGTTAACTGCACCCTTGACTCTCTGTATTAAGATATCCTTAATCGACCAGCTCGCTAAAGGTCAGAATTGACTTAGCAAAGAATAATTCAAGGAGAGAACTGATGGCTGTTCACGCAACCGACGATAGTGCAACATTCCTGGAAACCGACGCCATTTCAGGAAATCTGCTTTCCAACGATTCATCCGATAACGGACACTTGTTCCTGCGCGCCTTCGACGGCGCGAGCGTAGGCGCCAAGAGCGGCAACAGCCAGGTCACCGAGATCCAGGGCGACTACGGCACCTTCTTCGTTAAGCCCGATGGCAGCTACACCTATGTGCTAAGCGATGCTGCCAAGGTCAACTTCACCAATGGTGAGTTGCTCCAGGAGAAAGTCGCGTACAAGATCTCCGACGGCAGCGGTCATACCGATGTCGGCCTGTTCACCCTGAACATTCAGGGCGTAACCCAGGTAAAGCCGATCGCGGTCGACGACCACTACAGCTTCACCGAAGGCGACGCCATCGGCGGCAACGCTCTGGACAACGACATTGCCGGCGACAATGGTCATCTCTTCCTCCGTCAGTTCGGCACCACGACCGTAAACGGCGACCCGAGCGCAACGACCGACGTCGCCGGCACCTATGGCACGTTCCATGTAAAAGCGGATGGATCATTCACCTATGATCTGGCAGTAGATGTTGCTCCGGGCGATCACGTCACGGAAACCATCCAGTTCTACAAAATCTCCGACGGCGAAGGCCACACCGACGCCGGTGTTCTGACGCTCAACATCAATGGCGCGGACGCAGAAGTCTGATCGTCAATAGCCAATCAAAAACAACGCCCGCAGCGAAGACGGCGGGCGTTGTTTTGTGCAAGTTGAGTCGCGTCAAGAGAAAGAGCCATGGGTGCTCAGCCTGTTGGCAACGAACTCGGAACAGTCTTTAAAAACCTGTCTCGATGATTTACTTGCTGCAGCGCTGTCGGAACCGCGCCGTCGCGGCCTCTCCAACGCTCGTCCAGCTTCGATCGAAGATCGGGCGAAGCTGTGGGCTGATCTCTCTTATCGTGGCATTGACCCTGCAACGATCGCCCCGTTTCAGCATGGTCATGAGATCGCTATCGAGCGCGCGCGCTGCCGCGGCGAGTGTTGCATTGGTGAAATCGTTCCAGAAATAAAATCGCGTCAGGATCATCACCTGGTCGTACGGCGCAAGCGCAACCGAACGCTTCATCATTCCCGCGATCGAGGCCGGCTCTTCCGCAATTGTCGACTGCACCGCCGCCAGACGAAGCCAAAAATTGCTGTTCGTCGGCATACACGAAAGCGCATGCCGCAGATATTGGCGCGCACTCGAGGCCGCAGCGGCCCAGCCGTCGTAATTGACATTGACATTCTGCCGATCGAGTTGCGCCAGAACGAGGGTTACGCCAGCAGCCACGATGTCGGATCGGCAATAGTGTCCGTCAACGACGTCGACACTGCGCGACGCATATTTGGTCACGACATCATCCGCAACGGTCTCGCCACGCTCGATCCTTTCGGCGACGATCGAGATGCTGGCCGTTCTTATCGAAGCGTAGAGCTCTCGACCGGCCAGCACCACCAAGACGACGCTGACGATAACGAAGGCGATCCTGGTAATCGAAACGGACTGACTGCGGAACATCAGCTTTCGGTATAGTATCGCGAATAACGCTTATAATAGTATTCGCTCGAACCGAATGTCCGGTAGAGTTTCATCTGCGACGGGTCGACCTTGGTCAAGATAGTACCGACGCACTTCGCATAGAGTTCCGGCTCGGACAGCAGGGTCGACTGCACGACCTTGCGCGATGTCTTTCCCCACTCGATAACGAAAACCACCGCATCGAGTTTCGAATTGATAGCGCGCGCATCCACGACCGGCGCCAAGGGCGGTAGGTCGACGATAATATAGTCGAAGCTTTGACGCGCCGTTTCAAGAAGCTGATCCATGCCGCGTGAGGCAAGCAGTTCCGACGAATGCGGAACACGATACCTTGCCACCGTCGGCAAAAATGCCAGCTTTGTCTTGGGATCGAGAAGGATCAGGTCCTTGAGCGGACGGCTGTCGACGATCGCCTCGAGCAAGCCGGCCTCGGCATGGCGGCCGATCGCCCGGGTGGCACCGGGATTGCGCATATCGCCATCGATAAGCAGGCAACGCGCACCCTGCATTGCCAGGAGCTTGGCGAAATTGATGGATGTCGTCGACTTCCCCTCGCCAGGCAAGCTCGACACGACGCCGATGACCTTGCAGCGCTGATCGGCAGCACTGAGGTCGATCGCAATCTTGGCGCTTCGAAGCGTCTCGGCAAATGCCGAGAGTGGATGCTCCTCGACATAGGTCGTCGTCTTTCCGCCCCTGGCGATGCTTCGCGGATTGCTGGGATCAACGAGCGTCGGATCGTCGACGTTATTTTCAATCAGCGGCATGACCCCGAGAGACTCGACATCAAGCACGTCCCGGACATCATCGCCGGTGCGGAAGAACCGATCTCGGAATTCGCGGAAGGCCGCTATACCACTGCCAAATGCACATCCTACGAACATCGCGAAAGCAACAACGAGAGCTCTCTTCGGAGCGCTCGGCTTCGTCGGCGTCTCCGCCGTCGTGATGATGCGCGCAGCGGTAATCGGAAAGCTCTGCTGCTGAATTGCTTCCTGGTAGCGCGTCAAGAAGCTCTGATAGAGATTCTTGTAGGTATCGCGCGTGCGCTCGAGCTCGCGAAGCTGTACCTGCGTTTCGCCAGCCGTTGCGGCTACGCCCGTCGCCTGTGTAACACTGTCGCGCAAAGAGTTTTCCCGCGATTTCGCGACCTGCAGCTCGCTTTGGTAGCTCTCGGCGATGCGGTTCAACTCATCGAACATGAGCCTTTTATATTCTTCCATTTCCGCACGAAGCCGAACCGCCTGGACGTGATCGGGACCGAGCCGCGCCTCAATTTCGGTCTCGAGCTTGGAAGCCTCCAGATATTTCTTGCGCAGGTCGTTGGAAATGGAGCTGTCGAGCACATCCGTGACGATCGCATCGGTCTGCTTGGCGTCGATGATCGACTTGACGCGCGCATACCGTGCCTCGGCCTTTGCCGTCTCGGCCTGCGCATTGATCAATTGCGTATTGATCTCGGAAAGCTGCTGCTCGCTGATCAGCGTACCGGATCCGGCCTCGACAAGCCCATGCTCGCCGCGGAATTTCTGAACCGCAAGGTCGGTGTCCAGCGCCTGCTGCCGGAGTTCTTCGATGCGCTCCTGCAGCCATTGGCCGGCCCGGCGCGTCGCCTCGTATTTCGAATTGAGCTTGTCGACCAGATAGACGTCGGCGATCCCAGCCGCGATATCACGCGCTAGGTCCGGCGACTGCGCTGTATAACTGACATCGAGGACGTAGGAGCGGCCGACGCGTTCGACATCGATATTGCCTGCGACAGTCTCGGCAGCGCCTCGCCGCCTCATTTCCGGATCAGGTGCGACGGCTGCGTCATCGGCAAACCACGACCGAAAATTCATAAAGGATTTCAACGTTGAAACAGAAAAAAGCGAGCTTTTCGGTCCCATGAACTCCGGATTGTCGACGAGTTTCAGCTTGTCGACAACAGCATAGGCGATGGTGTCGGACTTCAACAGCTCGACCTGACTGAGGACAGTACCTTCGTCATCGTCCATCTGGCCGAACGCCGCCAGCTGGTTGATCACCTGACTATCGCTGCGGTCGATCAGCACGCTGGTGTCGGCGGTGTAGACAGGCACCGAAGTCAAGACATACACAATGCCGAGAATGGCAAAGGCGAAACCGCACGCCGCAACCATCCGCCACTGTCGGCGGGCGATTGCGATGAGCTTGTCGAAATCGATGAAATCAGCATCATTTCCGGTATCGCGGGAGGGGTCGATACGCGGCGTAAGTTTATCTGGCGATAGCAATTTCGATCTCCAACAAAGGCGTCAAGCGCTAAGATCTAAGGGCAATTCCAGCTATTGTATGACCGGGACACTCTGGCTCGTCGACTCCGTCGGGTCGGTAGACGACTGGCCTCCCGCTCCGGTGCTGACGATCGTCGTCGTTGAAGTCGACGATGAATCATCCGAGCCGGCATTCGAAACCTTCAGCGTACCCGCAGTCGTCGCAGCGCCGTCGAACGGCGTACCATCGTCCGCTCCAGGCCCGGTTTGTCCAACTTGCCCGTCATTGCCGATGCCGGATGCGGCGGCGGCACTTGCACCCGGGCCGAGCGCCGCGGTCCCGCCTTCGGCAAGGACCTTTGCAAAGGCTGCAAGCAGCGGCGCCAGGTTCGGATCAGCGCTCGCCGCGTCGGCAACAGCCTTTTCGATCGCTAGCTTGAATTGCGGATCCGTCACCTGGCAGCTGTTTGCAGCCCGCCCGAGACCGGAGCCGATCGCCGCCATCTGTGCGGCGTTAGCCTTCTTGGCCTGCTCGATCACCGGCGACAGCGCATCATTACTGCTTCCGACCAGCGCGCGAACACGCGAGGACAGAACCAACGGATCGGACATGTCGAGCAGGACGGCGGGGCTAGCCGTAAACCCGCTTATATCGACGGATGTCAGATTTGCCGGTCCTAGGCAGGCTGCCGCAAAGGCGCTTGAATTCATGCCGACATACATCGCGACGGCAATTCCGCTATATGCAAGCTTACGATAAACAGCCGATCTTGCCATAACCACAATTTCCTTCATCAAATCCGCTATAAGCCTCCGGCATCGATCATTCAGACCGATGCCGGCGACCTATTTCAATCAATTTCCAAGATCCTGTACCGCGTTACGGGTATCATTCGCATCGTCGGTCACTCCGGAAACAGTGGATGATACCGAGTTCACGATGTCAAGGAACTTGACCAGTTCAACAGAGTCCGAATTGGAAATATAGATAATATCCTTGTCTTCCATCTTGAACTGCTGAACAGCAAACAAGGTTGCCGGATCGCGCATGTTCGCACGGATGATCACCGGAACCATTTCACTCGCAAATCTCGTCGTGTCCACGTGCATCGCTTGAACCGTTTTCTTCGGGACAAGACGATAGAGCAAGACCTGAGCCGGATCGGCGCGGTCGTCGCGCAGGCCGCCCGCCTTGGCGATTGCCTCTCCAAGGGTCAGGTTAGACTCTTCGAAATCGAAGCGGCCACTGGTGCCTGCGGCGCCGAGCATAAGAAAGGTACGGCGCTCATGATCGATCGAGATCGTATCATCCGGTGCGACATAGATATTTTCGGCCGGGTTCTTCAACAGCGTGGTGTAGGCAACGGTTGCCGTCTTGCCGCGGCGCTGCAGCGTCACATTCGTTTCGATATTGTTGGTCGTCAAACCGCCCGCGGCGGAAATGACATCGAGAACACGCTCACCCGCCGGGCTGATCTCAACGCGCTGCGGATTGTTGACATCGCCGAGGATGGCAACCTGACTGGAGCGGCTTGTCGTTGTCGTAATAACTACCTGCGGTTCGATCGCGCGGCTCGCCAGGCGATCCTCGACGTCCTGCTCTACGGTCTCCTTCAGGCGACCGGCAGCCGGAACCCGACCCGCATAGGGAATTGTGATCGTTCCGTTTCTATCGATGGTCTGCTCTGGCAGCGAGATGTAATTGCCGGGTCGGCTACCTGCATCGGACGGAATGAAGAGACCGCCGGACTGAGCTTCGAAGATGGCAACCGAAACGACATCGCCGTAACCGAGCGGAATTTCGGGCGCCCCGCCTCGGCCACCACCAAACCCTTTGAACGAGGTCGGCTGGGGAGCGGTAAAATACGACAGAACGTTCTTGCTGAGATCAACCAGGGCGTAGTCGATACCGACACGACGTTCCTTCGTCGTCACTTTCACCGCTGCATCTCGATCAACGTCTTTGTGATCGGGACCGGATCTTGGTAACGACGTGCAGCTTGCCAATATAGTCGTCAGCGCTACAACAATGGCGACGCGTGTACTACCGATACGAGAACAACCCATAGAATACCCTGTGTTGACGCCCTTGAAGCTACTGCCCCGCGATCTGACAAAATACAAGACAATCCCCGATCAATAACACTGAAAGCCGATTAACAATCCCCTAACTGTGGCAGGCTGGCAACGCCGAGCCCCTTAGGAAGCGAAAAACGACTTCGGCCCGACTTTTCTTGCGTCGCAACAATCCGAAGGCTGCACCCGCTATAAAATTTCTTGGGTTTCAGAGTCAACCGTTCGCACCTGCACAATCGATCTTTTCCGAAAATCTTATTAAAATCCATCCATTTAAACTTTACGTGGTTAACGGCCGCTCATATGCCATGTCCGCCTCTCCGTTGCTACGCCCGAGACATATCGCGACAACCGCACTCAGGAAGGCGGAGTAAAACACAGCAAAACCCGGTATCTGCAGCGAAAAATCGACCGCCGCATGAAGGGCGACCAAAACGGTCGCCGCTAGGCCAAGAAGAACATAGTGCCTGAGACGCCGTCTTTGGGCGAGCCCGTGCCAGAACACTCTGGCAAGCACCGACAAGGCAAGGACTGTCGCAATCGGGAACAATATTCCGAGGCCCAGAAATCCTTCGAGATAGAAATTATGCGCACGGTCGAAGACTCCAAAAATACCGCAAGCCGGATCGCGGTAGGCGGAAAACACGGTCCGGAAGGTTCCGAGCCCCGTTCCCGTCAACCAATGATCCGAGATGGCACGCCATATGCCCGGCAGAATGCAAAACCGATCGTCATCCTCGAGTCGCCGCTCTTGCGCACGCAAAATCGCCTGGCCCGCAAACACGGTCAGCAACAGTACGACGAAAGCAATCGCCGAGAGGAGCTTCAGCAGCGAACGCCATCTTGGCGCCGGTCTCAGATGACGCCTCGAGCCGTTCCAATTAATGACAAGCCATGGAAAATAGACGAGAGCGGCAACAAAGGTCGCAAATATCCCGGCGCGCGAGCGGCTCAGCATCAGCGCGGTGAAGCATGCGCATAAGAACAGGATATAGATCCACGATCTCAAGAGGAGAGCGTTTCGGCCCGGCTCGCCGGGCGGATACTTCGAATAGGCTCGGGTAATATCCCTGACCAAGGTCAGCATCAGCAGCGTTCCAAGCCCGAGGAAGGTCGCAGCAGTATTACGGTTGACGAAGACCGCAGTCAGGCTGTCGAGGTAGGCGTGTTTTTCGACGACGATCAAAATTTTGGGAAACAGCAAAAACTGCATCAGGCCGAAAACAGCGATGATACCCGCCGTAAGCCCGAGCCCGGTGAGCACTTTCCTCGCGCGCTGATCGGTATCGCATAAGAGAAGCCCGGTCAGGAACGTGACGAAAGGCAGCGCGACCCAGAGGATCGACGCGAGCGTGTCGGCCGGTTCGACCGAGATCGCCGCGGACTGGGCACCTGCAAGGTCACGCGCAGCATTCCAGGCGGGATTCGCCAACCAATTGGCGGGCAGTTCGGTGGTTTGGATGAACGCCCAGCCCGCCAGGACGACGAGTAGAAACAAAGCGATACTGAAAACCCATCTGCTTTGTCTCGGCTCTCTAAACAGCAATCCCGAAATGATGGCGAGGGCAAACATCCCGATCGCGGCGAAGGCGAAGGGAAAGGGTGTAACGCTCCCGAACGGTATGAGCGTCAATATAACGAGGCCGATGAAGGCAAAAAGCAAAACCTCTCGCAAGACCCGCTTATTGATGAGGTTGGAGAACATGTGAATTCGTTTACCAGAGTAGGCAGCGACCAAAGCCATTGCAACCAAAGAGATTAATTTACTCGTACTAACATAAGTTGAACATCAAGCACTTGCGTGCTAAAGTGTAACAGAATTCCACATCGTTTAAAATTGTCGCGAAAGGTTTAAGCCAATCGAGACAAGGTCCGGCTATGCTCCTTCCAAGCAGCAGAAACGGGACAGATATTCTGCGCCCAATACTTGGCAAATCATCAGATCGCCATGCCATTGACCGAGAAAAAAGGCAAGCCTGATCTCAATCGGTTGTCCTGACAGGGATTTAAGAGATGAAGAAAACATTCGTTACACTTCTGGCACTGGCCCTTACAGCAGGCAATGCGTGCTCGGCATTTGCCGCCGGTCCCGCAGGTTTTGCCCGCGGTCTGACCGGTAATTCGGCGGTCAGTTATATCTCTGAAAAAGGCAAGATCATTCCGCCTTTCGCCCAGGTGCTGTTCTGCGCCCAGAACCCGACCGAATGCCGCGACAACAACGGTTTGGCGGTCGTTGCGATGACCGATAAGCAAATGCTGCAACTGAAGGACGTCAACACCGCCGTCAATCGCACGATGGTCGGCCGGAACGACTCCCGCAACGAACTGAATGGCGACGTCTGGAAGGTGAATGTACGCAGCGGCGACTGCGAAGATTTCGCGTTGACCAAGCGCAGCCGGCTAATCGCGATGGGCTGGTCGTCGCGCGCTTTGCGGATCGCGACGGCATATACGCCCTCCGGTGAAGGACATGCGGTCCTCGTCGTCAGAACCGACAGAGGCGATCTCGTCCTCGACAACCGGAAAAGTAGCATCAAGAACTGGCGCGATACCGATCTGCGCTGGGACAAGATTCAATCGGGAACAGACCCCTACGTCTGGTATCGGCTATAACAGCCGAGGCAGCGACATAGACTGATTGATCCAGTTTCCGGATTGAAGTCGAGCCTGCTCTGACGAGCCGCTCGACTTGTCATATCGCCCACACAAACCTATGTTTTGGCTATCGACGGGGCAGCGCGCGGTAAGCTGCGGTGCCCGGAGTTCGATTTCCGATATGGGTACCAGGCGATCTTCGGTATTGTCTTTTCGTCCAGATTAACTATGACGAACTCATGCTGCGACGCAGCATGACGTTCTACTCTAATGATTTGAGGGAAATATGCGCATCACGATGATTGGATCAGGCTATGTCGGCCTCGTTTCAGGCGTTTGCTTTGCGGATTTCGGCCACGACGTCATCTGCGTCGACAAGGATCTGAGTAAGATCGAAGCCCTTCGCGAAGGCCGTATTCCGATCTACGAGCCGGGTCTGGAACAATTGGTCGCCGAAAATACCAGCACCGGCCGACTGTCGTTTTCGACGGATGTCGGCGAAAGTGTCCGCAGCGCCGATGTCGTGTTCATCGCAGTCGGCACGCCGTCCCGGCGCGGCGACGGCCACGCAGACCTTTCCTATGTCTATGCCGCTGCACGCGAGATTGCCACCTATGTGGAAGGCTTCACGGTCATCGTCACCAAGTCGACGGTGCCGGTCGGCACGGGAGACGAGGTCGAGCGCATCATGCGCGAAACCAATCCTGCGGCGGATGTCGCCGTCGTTTCCAATCCGGAATTCCTGCGTGAAGGTGCGGCGATCGAAGACTTCAAGCGGCCCGACCGTATCGTCATCGGGCTGAACGACGACCGGGCGCGCGAAACCATGACCGAGGTCTACCGCCCGCTCTATCTCAACCAGGCCCCCTTGGTCTTCACCACCCGCCGCACCTCGGAACTGATCAAATATGCGGCCAATGCCTTCCTCGCAATGAAGATCACCTTCATCAACGAGATCGCCGATCTCTGCGAACGGGTCGACGCAAACGTCCAGGACGTTTCGCGCGGAATCGGTCTCGACGGCCGTATCGGCTCCAAGTTCCTGCATGCCGGCCCGGGTTACGGCGGTTCGTGCTTCCCCAAGGATACGCTTGCCCTTGCCAAGACGGCGCAGGATTACGACGCGCCGATGCGTCTCATCGAGACGACGATCTCGATCAATGACAACCGCAAGCGGGCAATGGGACGCAAAGTCATTTCGGCCGTCGGCGGAGACATTCGCGGCAAGAAGATCGCGATCCTCGGCCTGACCTTCAAGCCGAACACCGACGATATGCGCGACAGCCCGGCGATCGCAGTCATCCAGACCCTGCAGGACAACGGAGCCGAAGTGGTTGGCTACGATCCCGAGGGCATGGAAAACGCCCGTAAGGTGATCGAGAACATCGAATATGCGAGCGGCCCTTATGAAGCAGCCGCTGGTGCGGATGCGCTTGTCATCGTCACCGAATGGAACCAGTTCCGCGCGCTCGATTTCAATCGCTTGAAGCAGTCGATGCGCGCTCCGAACCTGGTCGATCTGCGCAATATCTACCGCAGCGACGAGGTCCGCAAACACGGCTTTACCTATACCGGCATCGGCACCAACCTTTATCAGGACGTGACCGGCGCCTGAGATAGCCTGCTGAATATCTGATCGTCCTGACGCCGCGGAGCATAAACCGCGGCGTTTGGTTTTGAGCATGATGCCGAAAGTGCAAGCGTTTCGGACGACACCATGCTCGCCGACTTAAAGAATTCCGACCCGCGTTCCCTTTATCGTCAGCACGGTCAGCCGGCCCGTCGCCGAAACCGCAGTGTCGATGCCGATGCGTTGCGGACCGAATGTCGGGATTCGCGCCGGGGTGTGCCCATGGATCACCAGGACAGGAAGCTGCGGCCCTTCATTCAGGAAGGGCTGACGGATCCACATGAGGTCACTGTCCTTCTGCTTCTTGAGGTCGATGCCCGGCTTGATGCCCGCATGAACAAAGACGACCCTTCCCATCTGCACCATGATCGGCAATGATTCAAGGAATTGGATATGCCGTTCGGGTATCATGTTGCGAATGACGCGGGCGATTGTTTCGCTTCCAGCCGCCGACTGCAGCAGATGCTCGATATCGATACCGTATGAGTGCAGCGTCTCCGTTCCGGCAAAGCCGAGCCATTCGAGAATGCTCGCCGGTTTGCGATAGAGCTTCACCAGCTCCGCGTCATGATTGCCGCACAGGACGAGACGTTGAAACCCCGGCGGCGGGGTCTTGCTCAGGAACTCCAGCACCGCGCTCGAATCGGGCCCGCGATCGACATAATCGCCGAGCATGACGATGAGTTTCGGTCCCGGAATGCGCGCGGCATCCTGCTCGATGCGGCGATGTGCCTCAACGAGTTCATTATAACAGCCGTGAACATCGCTCATCGCGTAGACCGCAGCGAATTCGCCTTCGGCAAACGTCAGCCGAGCGCGTTTTTTACGGTTGCCAGCCAGTATCTGTATCTGTTGTCGCCATGGCCCCAGATAGTTAAACATGGAACCCATTTATGAGACCCGACCGAATGGCGGGTTGTCGGAAATAATCCATCTCTTATCCATCGCTGCAACGGCATGAGGCTCAGTGTTCATAAGAATTTGGCCTGATCGCGGCCCACCGAAGTTGTAACCGGAACCAATTGCCACATTCAGAGTGACATAGTCCTTCGCCATTTGCTGCACCGCCTGCGCCAGGTTGGTCTGACTGGTCGCGGCCGAACGCTGCGCATCCAGCACATCAAGCAAGGATGATCGTCCATCCTTGTGGCTCCCGATTGAAAGCGCAAGAGTCTCCTGCGTGGTCTTCATCTGAGCGCGCAGCGCCTGCGACTCGGCAACACCGATATTGGTCGTTGCAGCGGCGAGGTCTTGCGGATGTAATCATTCATACTTGGGAGGGTGCTGCGGTTAATATTACGCTATAGTTTGCTATATGATGGTTAATCCGACGTTAAACCGGCGATTATTGCGTTTCTCCCGACGTTATCGGCTAATATTCCCCAAATGGAGGAGCCACGGGTATCGGATATCCACAGGCGAGACCTTCGGAAAAGCTGCAAAAATCAACCATAACGAGAGCCATCAGGAAAAAATAAACGTTAAAGAAGATGATGCTTGACGCCCCCGCGGCGCAGCATGATGATGGCGCGTTGCGAGTGTGAATGACATTTCTTGATCAGGAATCTCAGATCCAAAACTGCGGGGTGCAAAGTGGAAACTGCGGTTGATTCGAAACTTATCGAGGCGATCACCTACGACGAAGACAGCCGGCATCTACGGGTCTATCTGACCAACGGTCAGAGGCGAGAATATGAAGGCGTTCCCAAGGGCGTCGTCGTCGGGTTGACGATGGCGGAATCACCGGGAAATTTCTACATGAAGGCAATCAGGGGCAAATATCCTCCTCGCCCCTAATGTCCTATCGATCACGACGATAGGATCATTGTTCCAGCAAAGATGCGGGACCGGCATTCCCGGTCCCGCAATCATTTTCCCGCCGAGCGGCGGTGCACACGTCAATAACGGCCGAGAAAATCGCGAACCGCATCGATCTCGAGCGGCGCAATCTCGTGACCGCCGGGATGCCAGACCGTCCTGACCTCCGCCCCTCGGTTTTTCAGATGTTCGGACAGCGCCTCGGTCATGGAGACAGGCGCAATCGGGTCTCGCTGCCCGGCCGTCATCAGCACCTTTCTTCCCGCCAGCGGCGACTGGGCTTCGGGTTGAAACGGAATGAGCGGGTGCATCAGAACCGCGGCATCGAAGATACCCTTCTCGATCAGGACATTGGCAAGAATATTTGCGCCATTCGAAAAACCCAGGCCGAGAATATTGGAAGCCTGGTACTCGTCCGCGAATGCCTTGACGTAGGCGGCCATCTTCTCCGTCGCCCGGGAAAGGTCGGGCATGTCGTAGACCCCCTCCCCGGTGCGGCGAAAGAACCGCGCCGCGCCGTGTTCGGAAACATCGCCGCGCGGCGAGAGAATCGTCGCTTCGGGCAGCAGGTGCCGACCGAAGTCGAAAAACTGGTTCTCGTCGCCACCCGTGCCGTGCAGCACCAGCAGGATGGGTTTATCAGGTGCACCGGCATGCAGCCGGTGCACATATCCGGTTTCGGTCATATCGCCTCTCCTTACGCTTCGAGCGGCTGCAGGTGCTGCTCGAGCAGCGCGCGAAGATGGGCGTGCTGCTGCGGCAGTTTCAGGGCTTCGCCGAGATGAGCCGTATCCTCGTCGCGGTCGAAGCCAGGTTCATTGGTCGCGACCTCGAACAGCACGCCGCCCGGCGTGCGGAAATAGATCGCCCAGAAATAATCGCGGTCGATCACCGGCGTGACCTGATAGCCGGTGTCCATCAGTGCCTTGCGCACTTCGAGCTGCTTCTCGCGGTTTTCGACGGCGAAGGCGACATGGTGGACGGAGCCGGCGCCGGGAAGCGCGCGGGCAATGTTCGGCATGGTCTCGAGATCGATGAGATGCGCGCCATTGCCGGAGGGCATGATCAGCCGCCTGACGCCGTCCCTTTCCTCGGCGACCTCATAGCCCATGAACTTCAGGAGTTCGGCCGTTGCGCCCTCGTCCCTCAGCCGTATGGCGACGGAGTGGAAGCCACGAATGGCATGGTCCTCGCTGATGCCGCCATGTGTCCAGGACTGGCGGGTATCATCCTCGACCTCGACGAGGGCGAAGCCATCGCCATCGGGGCCGGAAAAATTCAGCCGCATTTCGCCGAAACTTTCCTCGGCCTTCAGGCCGCCGACACCAAGCGCGGCAAGGCGATCGCTCCAGAAGCCGAGCGAACCCTTGGGAACGGAAAACACCGTCGTGCCGACCTCTCCGGTGCCGGGACGGCCCTGCGCCATCTTCGGGAACGGGAAATAGGTCATGACCGTGCCGGGCGCACCGGTCTCGTCACCATAATAGAGGTGATAGACATCAGGCGCGTCGAAATTGACAGTCTTCTTGACGCGGCGCAGGCCGAGCGCATGGGTGAAAAACTGGTTGTTGGTGCGGGCGTCCTGCGCCATCGACGTGACGTGGTGCAGACCCTTGATCTGATCGAGCATGTCAAACCCCTTTCATGCCCGCCGTTGCGGGCTTTCGATGAGGCTAAGATGCGCGCTGAAGCGCCCGTATAACAGACCCGCAGAGCAAAACGCATTGTCTTCTTTTAGTGAACGAACATCGACTTGTGTTCACACTAAAGCATGTCGCGCAAAAGTGTGCATCAGCGAATCTGAAAGATTGCGTCCCGCTTAGGCCCCATGGGGATCGGCCGGCAATTGCCAGTCGATCGGCGCACGGCCGCCCGACTGCAGGAAGGCATTCGCCTTCGAAAAATGCCCACAGCCGAAAAACCCGTTATGGGCCGAAAGTGGCGAGGGATGCGGCGCTCTGAGCACGAGATGCCGCGTCGTGTCGACGAAGGCGGCCTTGCGTTGGGCATAGGAACCCCAGAGCATGAAGACGACGGATTCGCATTCATCGTTGACCTTGCGGATGACGGCGTCGGTGAAGCGTTCCCACCCCTTGCCCTGATGAGCAGCCGCCTGCCCTTCCTCGACGGTCAGCACGCTGTTCAGCAGGAGTACGCCCTGCTTTGCCCAATGTTCGAGAAAACCGTGACGTGCCGGCGATATGCCAAGATCCGTCTCCATCTCCTTGTAGATATTGACCAGGGAGGGCGGTATGCGCACGCCCGGCCGGACACTGAAACACAGCCCATGGGCCTGCCCAAGTCCATGATAGGGATCCTGGCCGAGGATGACGGCCTTGACGTTGGAGATCGGCGTCAGATCGAGGGCGCGGAAATATTCGCTGCCCTTGGGGAAAATCCGCTTGCCGACCTCTTTCTGCGTGACGAGGAAGGATTTGAGCTGTTGCATGTAGGGGCTCGAAAACTCCCCCTCCAGCGCGGCCTTCCAGCTCCCCTCGAGACTGATGGATGTATCGCTCATCTAGGAAAATCCTTCGCATATGACGAAACAACGGACACACGGTTCTAACAAAATCGATCTACGCTGCAATGCCTGCCGGCTCGGCAATGGTCTACACCCTCAGAATTCGGTGAGAGAAGATTGCGAGGCTGTCCGAGGCATCGTCGTCCGTATTTAACTATATGATGGCTTTGGTATTTACGCCGGCAGGCGGCCTGAGTAGAACTTTGATGGTGAAATCGGAGCCATGTCTTCCCATGAAATTCGGCACGAGCGGCCTTCGCGGACTTTCCGTCGACCTCAAGGGACGCGCCTCTGCCCTCTACGCCACCGCGTTCGGCAAATATCTGCTGCAGACCGGCAAGGCGCGGGCCGGCGACGTCATTCTGATCGGCCGCGATTTTCGCGATTCAAGCCCTGAAATCTCGGGAAATTGTGCCGGTGCGCTTGCCGCCCTCGGCTTCCGGATCTTCGACTGTGGCACCGTCCCCACACCCGCCCTTGCCCTCTATGGTCTCGAGAGCAAGGCCGCATGCCTGATGGTGACGGGCTCGCATATTCCGGCGGACCGCAACGGCATCAAGTTTTATCGCCCGGATGGTGAGATCGACAAATCGGACGAGGCTGCTATCACCGCATTGGCGGCCGAGATCGAGCGAACCGGTGAAACGGTGGCGCAGGCGCCAGCCGAGACGGAGGAGCATGAAGCGATCTGCCGGCAGCTCTTTTTCGAACGCAATGCAGCCCTGCTTCCGCAGGGCGCGCTGTCCGACATGAAGATCGGTGTCTACCAGCACAGCAGCGTCGCCCGCGACCTGCTGGTTGATGTTCTCGCCCATTACGGCGCCGAGATCACCGCTCTTGGACGTTCGGAGAGTTTCATTCCCGTCGACACCGAAGCCGTTTCAGACGAGACGATCACGCTGATGAAGCGCTGGGTGTCCGAGCACAAGTTCGATGCGATCGTCTCGACCGATGGCGACGGCGACCGTCCGCTGGTCGCAGACGAAACCGGCACGCCGTTGCGCGGTGACCTTCTCGGCCTTGTGGCAGCCAATTTCCTCGACGCCGGCACGGTGGTGACACCGGTTACCTCCAATTCCGGCATCGAGGCCGCGGGCTCTTTCGCCGTGCGGCGCACCCGCGTCGGCTCACCCTTCGTCATTTCAGGCATGGAAGAGGCCGTGGCGGCTGGCAAGGATCATGTCATGGGCTTTGAAGCCAATGGCGGGCTGCTGACCGCAACCGCCTTTGATATCAACGGCCGGAACGTGCGTGCCTTGCCGACACGCGATTGTTTTATCCCGATGCTCGCGATCCTGTCGCTCGCAGCCATCCGCAAGCAGCCGCTTTCGGCCGTTGCCGCCTCCTATCAGCTGCCCTTTGCCGCCGCCGACCGCCTGGAGAATTTTCCGCTGGAGACGAGTGCCGCACTGATGGAACATCTGCGTGCTTCGGACGAAAATCTCTCGGCTTTCCTGCAGCCGATCGGCGAGGTAGCGACGAAATCCGACATCGACGGACTTCGGGTGACGCTGAGAGATGGCGGCATCATTCATTTCCGCCCGTCCGGCAATGCCCCGGAAATGCGCTGCTACACGGAGGCCGGCAGCGAAGCTGCAGCCCTGGAGCTGCTGAATACAGGGCTCAATCGAATAACAGACTGGGCAGGCGCCCGGTAACATGCGACCAACAAGCCGTTTACTTCAAGGAACCCGCCTATGACGCAGAAAATCGTTCCCGTGATCATGGCCGGCGGCAAAGGCACGCGGCTCTGGCCGCTTTCCCGTGCCACCGCACCGAAACAATTCATCCAGTTCGTCGGCGACAAGACGTTGTTTCAGGAAACTCTTGAACGCGTTTCCGATCCCGAGCTCTATGAAGCCCCGATCGTCGTCACCAATGAGGAATTCCGCTTCCTGGTCGCCGAGCAGGCACGCGAGCTTGCCATCCCGCTCGCTGCCGTACTGCTCGAACCGGTCGCCCGCAACACAGCCGCAGCAGTGGCCGCCGCTGCAACGCTCGCTGGCGAGCTGTTCGGCAAGGGCACCATCATCCAGATGCTCGCCTCTGATCACGAAATTCTCGCCGACAAGAGCTATTTCGATTGCATCCGCATCGCCCGCGATGCCGCTGCCGACGGCAGCCTCGTCACTTTCGGCATCAACCCGACTGAGCCGGCGACAGGCTACGGCTATATCGAGATCGGCGATGCCCTCAAAAACGGTGCGCACAAGGTCAAGCGCTTTGTCGAAAAGCCGGCACTTGAGAAGGCCGAGCAGATGCTCGCCGACGGCGGCTTCTACTGGAACTCGGGCATCTTCATGTTCCCGGTGACGGAACTTATCGCCGAACTGCAGGAATATGCACCCGATGTGCTGAAGGCGGCCAGCAAGGCCGTTTCGAAGGCGAGCCGCGACCTTGATTTCACCCGTCTCGACGCCGACCATTTCGCCAAGAGCCCCGATATCTCCATCGATTATGCGATCATGGAAAAGACCTCCAAGGCAGCCGTCGTCCCCTCGCCGTTCAAATGGTCGGACATGGGCAGCTGGGATTCTGTCTGGAAATCAGGCGCCCGCGACGACAACGGCAATGTCGCCGCCGCAAACACCACCGTCGTCAATACCCGCAATTCGCTCGTCATGACCCGTGGTGTGCATCTTGCCGTCCAGGGCATGGAGGATGTCGCCGTTATCGCCAGCGAGGACGCCGTCTATGTCGGACCGCTCAAAGACAGCCAGAATGTCGGACAATTGGTCAAGATGCTGGCGTCTTCTTCCATTACCGCGAAATTCACCGAAACCCATCCGACATCCTATCGACCCTGGGGCGGCTATACCTCGATCTTCAACGGCGACCGCTTCCAGGTGAAGCGTATCTTCGTCACGCCGGGCAAGAAGCTCTCGCTGCAAAAACACCACCATCGTTCCGAACACTGGATCGTCGTCAAGGGAACGGCTGAGGTGACGGTCGGCGAGAACGTGCGGATGCTGCGCGAGAACGAAAGCGTCTACATCCCGCTCGGCGAAGTCCACCGCCTCGCCAACCCCGGCAAGATTCTTCTCGAGCTCATCGAGGTTCAGACGGGCTCCTATCTCGGCGAGGACGACATCATCCGTATCGTCGATGAGTTTGGAAGAACGTAAATCGCAGCCGGAGCGATGGTCGGGCCTTTTCCGGCGCGACCTTCCTCACTGTTGAATTTCCTCTTGGGGTTCTCGTAGAATGGATGTACCGACAGACATGACCGGAGATATCCCCCTGATGCGTACCTTGCCCGTCCTCGCCGGATTCCTTGCAATCATGGTGCCGGGAATGGCGTTTGCCGAAACGGCAAGCATGCGAACCGCAAACGAGTCGGAAATTCGCCAGCACCTGCCCGGTACGTCCGAACTGAAAGAAGCCAAGAACGGCTACGAATATCGCGACGGCAATAAGAATGGCTACAAGATAACCAATGGCCAGGTGTGCGTCCTGTTCCCCAGCAAGAAGACCGATTGCGTCAACGTGAAGACCGACGGCAAGAGGTTTCAGATGATCGACAAAAAAGGCGGCCGAACCAGATTCTGATTTGTGGCCCCGGCAAGATTTCCGTGCCCAGGCAACATCATTTTGCCGGTGAAGTTTCGCCGTCCTTGTCGAGAACGAAGTCGGCGACCAGGCCCGAATGGTTCGAGCCGAGATTATCATCGAGACGTTTCAGCGATGTCAGCTGAAGCGGCGCGCGCGCAAATATGTGGTCGATGGCGATCCCGAGCGCGCCGGCGCCGATCGGCCATGTTGCTGGTTCTGGCGTGATCGTTTTCAGCTTTTGCTCGCGCAGGAAAACCTGGATGCTCGGGGCGATCGCCGAAGAGTTGAAATCACCTGACAGCACCAGAGGGCCGTCGATCGAGCCAAGCGCTTTGCCGAGATCTTCCAATTCAGCCATCTGGAAATCGTCGAAATATGGTTTGGTCAGGTGCGCCGAAACCAGATTGATAGTTTCGCCGCCGAAGTCGACGCTTGCTATAACAAGCCTGTTTTTTCGAAGACTACCCATACTTGCGACCTGACGGCTGACGAACGGGCGTTTGGAGAGCACCAGCGTATCGCATGTATCCTTCCCGGCATCGCAACCGATATGGTAGGGGTAGGCCTTGAACAATTGCTGCAGGTGGAACGTCAGCGGCTTGGCTTCGAGCAGATTGACGACGTCGGCATTCGACGCGATCACCATATCGGTGATTTCAGTCGAGTTTTTCCAGTTGTCGATCGCGATGTTGAACGACATCAGACGAAAAAGCGGCGGCCTGTCGGTGCCTCTGTCGCCCTCCGAGAACTCGCGCAGCATGATGACGCCGTGAGCGACGAGAAGAAGCGAGGCAAGCAGAAGGATGAAGCCGTAAATCTGTCTCTTGATGGCCAGAATGACGAGGCTGGCGGCGACGAACACGACGCCGAGGTGAACCTGAAAGCTGTAGACGAAGGACAGAAGCCAGAAGTTCGTGACATAGCGTAACGACACGATGGCGATGGCAACGGTCAGAAAGGCGCAGAGAATCCAATAAACTATATCTCTCATCGATCCTGACCTGCTTGCAGACGACCGGCCGGCCATAACATGCCAGCAATCATGTTGCAACGCAGCATAACGGCAGAGAGTTGCGGCTGACCGGCAGACGATATCGATAGTCTCGTCCTCATCCGGCAAGGCAGCGGCGGACAGGCGGCCGGCAGTAGGGACAGTGCTGTGGCCTTCTCTTTCAAAGGCCTATCGACTCGGCCTCTTTTTATCTTGTAAGTGGGGTCACTTGATACGGAATCGGCTCTTTGCCGTCGGCAGGGAGCCGAGAAAAGGTGGGAATGCGCTACTTCATTACAGGGACTGCCGGCTTTATCGGTTTTCATCTGGCCAGGCGCCTGCTGCAGGAAGGGCATGACGTCACAGGCTTTGATGGACTCACTCCCTATTACAACGTCAAGCTCAAGGAGATGCGCCATGCCGCACTCTCCCAGTTTCCGGCCTTCAGACCCGTCATATCAATGCTTGAGGACCGGCCAGCGCTGGAAGCGGCGGTTCTGGCGGCCAAGCCCGATATCCTGATTCATCTCGCCGCGCAGGCCGGCGTGCGCTACAGCCTGGAAAATCCAGAGGCCTATCTTCGCTCGAATGTCGAAGGCTCGTGGAACATCATGGAAATTGCGCGGCGCGTCGAAATCCGCCATCTGATGCTGGCCTCGACATCATCGATCTATGGCGCCAATGCGACCGTCCCCTTTCACGAGACCGATCGCGCCGACGAGCCGCTGACCATCTATGCGGCGACGAAGAAATCGATGGAACTGATGGCGCACAGTTATGCCCATCTTCACAAGATTCCGACCACGGCTTTTCGCTTTTTCACCGTTTATGGCCCATGGGGCCGGCCCGACATGGCGCTGTTCAAATTCACCAAGAACATGCTTGAAGGCCAGCCGATCGAGATCTACGGCGAAGGCAACATGAGCCGTGACTTCACCTATATAGACGATCTCATCGAGGCGATCGTCAGGCTATCGGCGGTCGTCCCGTCCGAGGAAAATCGCCTCGAAAACACGGCTGTCGAAACGCTCTCGCGCCAGGCGCCCTTCCGTGTCGTCAATATTGGCGGAGGCCAGCCGGTCAGCCTGATGGATTTCGTCGAAACGGTGGAAAAGGCGCTCGGCCGTCCTGCCATTCGCAAGATGCTGGCAATGCAGAAGGGTGACGTGCCGCGCACCTTCGCAGCCCCGGATCTGCTGGTCGCGCTGACCGGATACAAGCCGGCTACGACCTTGGATGTCGGCGTCAAGGCCTTCGTCGACTGGTATCTCGACGTCCGCAGCGAACTCGACGCCTAGATCAGGATGATTCTAGGCCGGATCGACCTAGAATCTAGTCAGGTGTCAGCGCAGAAACGCAACCGCTTGTACGGCCTCGACCGCCGTCGAAAACACGTAGTCGACAACAACGGTCAGGCTCTGCGAATAGGTCTTGAGCCGGTAACCCTCGCCTTCGATCTCGGCCGGGCTGCGCAGGACGAACGGAACGCCGGGGCGCACGAAACCGGCGCGGGTCGTCAACGGAACCTCGGGCGAATGGCCGATGGCGGAGGTGTACATCAGGTCGCGGGCAAGGCTGGCTGGGCCGATGGCGAATGCCGGCTCGGCAGCGGCAGTGATGGTCAGGCTCAAGGCGATGGCGGCAAAAGTTCTGTGCATGTCGAAGTCCCCGTTTGCGGATCGGCGGGCGTTCGGTTTGCCCGGCTCCAAACGATCGACGCGTCTGTCCACGCTTCGGTCGCTTTCATGAGACCACTCTACACATCAGTATTTTCAGGGCTTTTAAGCGGATCGGTCAAATTTTACGAAATTTGATTTTCTGTCCGGAAGGGCTCGGAACGCATAAGGAAATAGATCCCGGCCGCGAGCCGGGAATGCAACATCGGCAATGACCTGGACGCTGTATCGCAGTCTACAAAATGCGATCCAGCTTCTTGTTTATATGAAGGTTCGGCATCACTCCCGCGCTTTGCGCGGCATGATAGGATTCGCGGGCCGCATCGAACGAGATCGACCACATGATGGCGCTGAGCAGTAGCGCGATGATATAAATCTGAATACGCATCGAACCGGCGATACGGAACGAGCAAGGCAGTTTTGTGTCAAAACATGGTCACAGGTATCACGAAAAAGTGGCGGGCTTTTTGTTTCGCAGTCGGTTGGCGCCAGACACATTAGTGTCGTGAAAATTAGCGATACTGTATCGCTACCTGTTTAGCAGCCGACCCCGAGGCTTGGTTCATCTTCCCTACCCCTAGAACCCTGAGAGGCCCGTTCCCACGGGCCTCTTTGCCTTCTTTCCGGACATTGCAGAACAGCTGAGACCGCCTGGTCCGAATTGACGCTGAACCGCTGAACGGCACATCTCGATCCCCAATCAGGCAAAGCATCCAGCCATGAGCGATGTCACCTTCGCATCAGCAAAGGCATCGGTCGACAACATCTGCTCTCAGAATATATCAATCGATTGACTTATTTTGTCGTCAATGTTATAAAGCTGTCATGATCAAAGAACACGACAGCCAGTCACCGGCCTCCGCCCGTGCCGATATCGCGCGCCAGAAGATGCTGTCCGCCGCCCTCGACGTCTTCGGCCGCTATGGTTTCGACGGCGCCTCGACACGCCAGCTCACAGAAGCGGCCGGCGTCAACCTGCAGGCAATCCCCTATTATTTCGGCAGCAAGGAAGGTCTCTACATCGCCACCGCCGAATATCTGATGATGCGGATCAATACGCATGTCGGTGACATGAGGGCGCGCGTCGGCGCGCATTTGCTGGCGCTCGACGCGGCGGGAAAATCGCTCGGTGAAGCGGAGGCTCGCCATTTCCTGACCGAGATTTTGCAGACCATGGTGACGCTGTTCGTCGGCAAGGAATCCGAATCCTGGGCGCGCTTCCTGATCCGCGAGCAGATGGAACCGACCGAAGCCTTCACACGGGTCTATCAGGGCCTCATGCGGCCGATGATCGAGATGGGCCGGCGGCTGATCGGCGCCATCCTTCATGAGGATCCCGCCTCGGAACATGTGCGCCTGCGCACCTTTACCCTTCTCGGCAGCATCCTCGTCTTTCGTGTCGCCCATGCAGCCGTGCTCGCCCAGATGGAATGGGACGGCGTCGGCCCGGAACAGGTGGAAACCGTGCGGGGCCTTGCCGCAGAGCTGGTCGATGCCATCGGCCCGCCGAAAGGAAGTGCAGCATGAAACGCGTCCTTCCCCTCGTCATCCTT
This sequence comes from Rhizobium sp. CB2179, assembly GCF_057653455.1. Taxonomy (NCBI): domain Bacteria; kingdom Pseudomonadati; phylum Pseudomonadota; class Alphaproteobacteria; order Hyphomicrobiales; family Rhizobiaceae; genus Rhizobium; species Rhizobium sp. CB2179. The sequence goes on from NZ_CM172781.1 coordinate 3,407,908, forward strand.
CTTCTCGTTGCTTCGGGTGCCGCCGCCTGGTGGTACGCGCTGCCCCAAAAGCTCGGCTGGTTGCCTGAGGCCAGCCGCGAATTCGTCCTTTACGGCAATGTCGATATCCGCCAGGTCTCGCTCGGCTTCCGCGTCAGCGGCCGCCTCGCCGAACTCCATGCCGACGAAGGCGACCTCGTCAAAACTGGAACGGTTCTGGCAAAGCTCGATGCAGCACCCTATGAATTCGCGGTCCGCTCGGGCGAAGCCAATGTCGCAGCCCTTCAGGCAACGCTCGACAAGCTGAAGGCCGGTCCGCGGCCGACCGAGATCGCCCAGGCGCGCGCCGCCTATGACGAAAGTATCGCCGATCTCCGCAATGCCAACCTCGCCTATGACCGCGCCCGCCAGTTGCGCCCGCAGGGCACGATTTCCGAGGCGAGCCTTGATCAGGCGACCGCTGCAAGGGCGATGGCCGCCGCACGCTCCGACTCCGCCAACGAGGCGTTGAAACTACTGCTGGAAGGCTCCCGCGTCGAGGATATCGCCGCTGCCGACGCCCAGCTGAAGGCGGCGCAGGCAACGCTCGCTTCGGCCCGCACCTCGCTTGATGATGCCAAACTGCGCGCGCCAAACGACGGCGTCATGCTCTCCCGTGTGCGGGAGAACGGCGCTATCGTTTCCCCCGCCGACACCGTCTTCGTGTTGTCGCTGACGGAACCCGTCTGGGTGCGCACTTATGTTGCCGAACCCGATCTCGGCCTCATCCATCCCGGCATGAAGGTTGCGGTCACCTCCGATACGGCGCCCGACAAACCCTATGAAGGCACGATCGGCTTCATCTCGCCGGTTGCCGAATTCACTCCGAAATCGGTGGAAACGCCGGAACTGAGGACAGACCTCGTCTATCGCCTCAGGATCGTCATCGACAAGCCCGGCCCGGATCTGCGCCAGGGCATGCCGGTTACCGTGCGTTTTCCCACGCCGACGGCGGGCGGACAATGACCGCCGCCGAGACCGGCCGGGGCGACAAGCCGCTCGTCCGGATCGACGGTGTCACCAAGCGCTTCGGCGATGCGCCAGCCGCCCTTGACGCCGTCTCCGGCACGATTGGCAGCGGCGCAATCACCGGTCTCGTCGGCCCTGACGGCGCCGGCAAGACGACGCTGATCCGCCTGATGACCGGCCTGATGCTGCCCGACACGGGAACGATGGAGGTTCTCGGCTTCGACACGCGCAAGAACCCCGCCGGCATCCAGGCGGCGATCGGCTACATGCCGCAGCGCTTCGGTCTCTATGAGGACCTTTCGGTGCAGGAAAACCTCGATCTCTATGCCGATCTGCGGGGCCTGCCGAAAAGCGAACGCGCAAGCGCCTTCGACGAACTGCTCACTTTTACCGACCTCAAGCGTTTCACCGGCAGGCTCGCCGGAAAGCTCTCCGGCGGCATGAAGCAAAAGCTTGGTCTTGCCTGCGCGCTTCTGAAGAAGCCGCGCCTGCTGCTGCTCGACGAGCCGGGCGTCGGCGTCGATCCGATCTCGCGCCGCGACCTCTGGAAGATGGTCGAGAACCTGACGAAGGAAGGCATCGGCGTGCTTTGGTCGACCGCCTATCTCGACGAGGCTGAAGCCTGCGACCATGTGCTGCTCTTGAACCAGGGAAAGCTGCTGTTTTCGGGAAAACCTGATGACATGACCGGCCGTGTTAGCGACCGGGTTTTCCGCGTCTCGGGCATGACAGGGCGCCGCCGGCAGGTGCTCGCCGGGCTTCTGCAGGCCGATGGCGTCATCGACGGCGTGATCCAGGGCGAAGCGATCCGCCTCGTCGCCGCCAGGGACAAGAAACCGGATATCGGCGCGGCCGGCGATGGCGCGACGCTCACCCCTGCCCCGCCGCGCTTCGAGGATGCCTTTATCGACATGCTGGGTGGTGGTCCTGGCGGCCGATCGAGACTGGCCGAGGCGCAAGGGCCGACGAAAGGCGATGACGACCGGCCGGTGATCGAGGCCAAGGGGCTGACCAAGCGCTTCGGCGATTTCACCGCTGCCGACAATATCAGCTTCGATATCCGTCGCGGCGAAATCTTCGGCCTGCTCGGCCCGAACGGCGCCGGCAAATCCACCACCTTCAAGATGCTCTGCGGCCTGCTGAAGCCGACCGGTGGCGAAGGCCGCGTCGCCGGTTTCGACCTTCGTCGCGATGCCGCCGAAGCCCGCAACCAGCTTGGCTATATGGCGCAGAAATTCTCGCTCTATGGCGATCTGACCGTCATGCAGAACCTCGAATTCTTCTCCGGCGTCTATGGCCTTCGCGGAAGACACCGGCGCGAGCGCATTGACCTGATGGCCGGCATCTTCGATTTCGGCCGCCATATCAGCCAGCCGGCCAAGGACCTGCCGCTTGGCCTGAAGCAGCGCCTGGCGCTTGCCTGCGCCGTCATGCACGAGCCACGCGCCCTCTTCCTCGACGAACCGACCTCCGGCGTCGATCCGATCACCCGGCGCGAATTCTGGACGCATATCAACGCGCTGGTCGAAAAGGGCGTTACCGTGCTCGTCACCACCCATTTCATGGACGAGGCGGAATATTGCGACCGCATCTCGCTGATCTATCGCGGCCGCTCGATCGCGCTTGGTTCGCCCGATGAATTGAAGGCCCGCGTCGCGACCAAGGAGCTGCCTGACCCGACAATGGAGGATGCCTTCATCGCCCTGGTGCAGCAATCCGAGAAGGAGGATGCAGCATGAGCACCTCTTCCGGCCGGATGCGACGTCTCTTGGCCCTCGTGCGCAAGGAAAGCTTCCAGGCGATCCGCGATCCGAGCAGCATCCTCATCGCCTTCGTGCTGCCGCTGATCCTGCTCTTTCTCTTCGGCTACGGCGTCTCGCTCGATACCACCCGCACCCGCATCGGCCTCGTGACCGAGGAGATGACGCCGCTGACGCAGGATCTCTCGGCCAGTTTCCAGGCCTCGCGCTATTTCGATGTGGCCATCGGCCGCGACCGGCGTCTGTTCGAGGAAGACCTCGTGCTCGGCAAGCTGCGCGGCATCGTCGTCATCCCCGCCGACTTCACCACGCGCTACACCGCCGGCAACCGCCCCGATATCCAGGTGATCGTCGATGGCTCCGAACCGAACACGGCGAATTTCGTGCAGAACTATGCCCAAGGCACCGTTGCCAACTGGGAGCGGCAGAGGCAGGCGGACGTCGCCTCCCACAGTCCCGCCATTTCGGTCGAACAGCGCTTCTGGTTCAATCCTGAACTGACCAGCCGCAATTTCCTCGTGCCCGGCTCGATCGCCATCGTCATGACGCTGGTCGGCACGCTTTTGACCTCGCTCGTCGTCGCCCGCGAATGGGAGCGGGGTACGATGGAAGCGATGATGGCGACACCGGTGACAGCGGTCGAACTGCTCGCCGGCAAGATCCTGCCCTATTTTCTGCTCGGCCTCACCTCGATGACGCTCTGCGTGCTGCTTGCGGTCTTTCTCTTCGGCGTGCCGTTCCGCGGCTCCGTCGCTGCTCTTTATGCGCTGTCGGCCGCTTTCCTGATCCCGGCGCTTGGCCAGGGCCTGTTGATATCGACGGCCACGAAGAACCAGTTCCTTGCCTCGCAGCTGGCGCTGATCTCGGCCTTTCTCCCTGCTTTCCTGCTGTCTGGCTTCCTCTTCGAGATCAATTCCATGCCGACCGCGATCCAGTGGATCACCTTCATCGTGCCGGCGCGCTACCTGATCCCCAGCCTGCAGACGGTGTTCCTGGCCGGCGATATCTGGCCGATGTTTCTGCAGGCGATCGGCGTGATGCTGACGATCGGCGCCATCATGTTCGTGCTTGCAGCCCGCAGCACCAGAAAGAGGATCGGTTGAGATGTGGACAAGGCTCTACGCCCTGATCGTCAAGGAACTGCTCGCCGTCCTGCGTGATCCCAAGGGCCGCGCCATCCTGATCGGCCCGCCGATCGTCCAGCTTCTCGTCTTCTCCTATGCGGCGACGCTCGAAGTCCGCAATGTCGACGTGATGATCCTCAACCGCGACAACGGTCACTGGGGCCAGGAACTGATCGAGCGCATCGATGGCTCGCCAACCTTCCGGAAAATCGAGATTGCAGGAAGCCAGGCGGAGGTCCGGGTGGCGATCGACAACCAGACGGCCATTGCGGCCGTTGAGATCGGCCCGGACTTTTCCCGCAATATTGAGGCGGGAGCGCCGGCCGACCTGCAGGTGGTGCTCGACGGCCGCCGCTCCAACGCCTCGCAGATCGTCGCGGGCTATCTCTCGCAGATCGGCGCCGCCCTCGCCGCCGAGACGCCAGCCGGCAAACGTGCCGGCGCCGACATCGTCTCGACAGTGCCGCGCAACTGGTTCAACCCGAACCTGACCTATCAATGGTTCATGGTGCCGAACCTGATCGCCAGCATCGCGCTGCTGATCGGTCTCATCGTCACGGCGCTGTCGATCGCCCGCGAGCGCGAACTCGGCACCTTCGACCAGTTGATGGTCTCGCCGCTGCGCATCCACGAGATCCTGATCGGCAAACTGATCCCGCCGATGATGATCGGCCTCTTCCACATTACCGTCTATATCCTGGCCGCCGTCTTCCTCTTCGAGGTGCCGCTGCGCGGCTCGCTCTTCCTGCTTTACGGCAGCGCGATCTTCTATCTCGGCTCGGTCGCCGGCCTTGGCCTCTTCATCTCGGCGCTGTCGATGACACAACAGCAGGCGATCCTCGGCGCCTTCCTTTTCATGGTTCCGGCCATGCTGCTCTCAGGCTTTGCGACGCCGATCGAGAACATGCCGGGCTGGTTGCAACCGGTGACCCTGATCAATCCGCTGCGCTATTTCCTGGTGATCGTCAAAGGCGTCTTCCTCAAGGATATTCCGCTGAGCGAGGTGGTGAACCAGACGATTCCGCTGGCGCTGATCGCCACTGTTACGCTCAGCGCCGCCGCCTGGCTCTTCCGCCGGCGGCTGGAATAACCAATGCTTCGGCCGCCTCACAGAATGTGAACCGGCCTTCCAAAGCGTGACTCTCTCCTGCCGGAACCTCGGATTGGCGCGGTCGTTACCCAAACGCAACCCCAGCAAAGGAGAAGCAAAATGTACAAGATCCTACTTGTCTCCAGCGCCCTTGCGCTTTCGTCGCTCGCCACCAATGCGCTGGCTGACGGAGCCGTCACCGGTGCAGCCGGTGGCGCCATCACCGGCGCAATCGTCGGCGGCCCCGTGGGTGCTGCCATTGGCGGCGTGGCCGGCGGTGTTGCCGGTGCCGTTGTCGATCCGCCGCCGCGCGAGGTCGTCACCTATGTCCAGCAGCAGCCGGCCCCGACCGCTTCCGTGGTCGTCCAGGAACCGATTGTCGTCGGCAAGCCGCTTCCGGCGGATGTCGTCGTGACACCGGTACCTGACAATCCGAAATATGCCTATACGGTCATCAACAATCAACACGTGATTGTCGAACCGCGCACCCACCGCGTGGTGCAGGTGATTGAATAAACAGGAAGAAAGGGTCCGCTTCCGGACCCTTTCTTCTCTAAGCGAAAACCGCCGCCCGGAAAGGACGGCGGTCGTGCTGTCTGATCGGGCGGATCAGACCTTCAGCTCGCGGCGCTCGCGTTCGGTCACCATCGCGAGGTCGAGCACCTTCTGCAGGTTGGCGGCGTGGCGGAAGTTCGGGTCCGGCTGGATGCCGCTTGCCACGGCCTCGGCAAAACGCTGGTAGTTGGTCGCCACCGGTTCAACCTCGATCTTCGTCCAGGTGGCGGTTTCGACATCCTCGCCGAGGCAGCCATGCAGCTCGGAACCGCTGGGACGATGGATGACCTCAAGGCTGCCCCTCTCGCCATAAATGCGCAGCTTCAACTCGTTCAGATGCCCTGTCGCCCAGCGGCTGGCATGGATGACGCCGAGCGCACCGTTGGCAAAATCGACGGACATGGTGAAGCTGTCATTGGCATCGAGCAGATATTCGCCGATCTGGCCGCCCGGCGCCTTGTTGAACGTCTTCAACCGGGCAAAGACGTGATCGATGTCGGTCGCCGCGCCATAGGCGGCGAAATCGAGAATATGGATGCCGACGTCGCCAAGCACGCCGTTCGAACCGTGGCCGGTGGAAAGCCGCCACAGCCAGGTCGATTCCGTGCGCCAGTCACCCCAGGCGCGCGACACCAGCCAGCTCTGGAGATAGGAGGCTTCCACGTGTCTGATCGTGCCGAGCTCGCCGGCGAGCACCATCTCGCGGGCGCGCTGCAGCGGCGCGACGTTGCGATAGGTGAGGTTGACCATGTTGATGACGCCGGCCTTTTCGGCCGCCTCCGTCATCTCCAGCGCCTTCGCATAGTTCTCCGCCAGCGGCTTTTCGCAGAACACATGCTTGCCCGCAGCAATCAGCGCCATCGTCGTCGGGTGATGGATGCGGTCGGGCGTGACATTTGTCGCCGCATCGAATTCACCCCAGGCGATCGCCTCCTCCAGCGAAAGAAATCGCTTTTCGATGTTGAACTTGTCGGCAAAGGCCGAAAGCCGCTCGGGATCGGTGTCGACGGCGCCGACCACCGTCACGCCGTCGATGAGGGGGAAGCGGGCGAGCTGGTTTTTCGCCATCACCCCCGTGCCAAGAACGAGTAGTCGCATGGATGCTCCTCAGCGGTAACCGGCTTCGCCGGCCTGGTGCAGTCTTGGGCCGCGTTCGACGATCGGCTCCAGTGCTTTTTCTACCGGCACATTTGGAGCATCGGTAATGCTCTTCAATGCACCCTCGGGATTATAGGCCCACTTCACGCCGTTGATCAGCACCTTCTGGACATTGACGTCATGATAGGTCGGATAGGTCTCGTGGCCGGGGCGGAAATAGAAGATGTTGCCGGCGCCGCGGCGCCAGGTCAGGCCTGAGCGGAACACTTCGCCGCCCTGGAACCAGGAGATGAACACCGTTTCGAGCGGTTCCGGCACAGAGAACTGCTCGCCATACATTTCCTCGTTCTCAAGCTCGAAATGCTCGCCGATACCGGCGGCGATCGGATGGCGCTGGTTGATCGTCCACAGTCGCTCGCGCTCACCCGCCTCGCGCCACTTCAGCGCGCAGGGCGTGCCCATCAGCCGCTTGAAGATCTTGGAGAAATGGCCGGAATGCAGCACAAGCAGGCCCATGCCTTCCCAGACGCGCTTGGCGACACGCTCGACAACCACATCGGAGACCGCGCCGTGATCCTTGTGGCCCCACCAGGTCAAGACGTCGGTCTCAGTAAGACGTGCTTCGCTGAGGCCGTGCTCCGGCTCCTGCAGCGTCGCTGTCGTCGCCGAGATACTTGGATCGGTGTTCAGCGCATTGGCGATCGTAGTGTGCATGCCCTCGGGATAGATCCCCCGGACGATCTCATTGGTAGTCTCGTGAATATTCTCTCCCCAGACGACGGTGCGAATGGCCATGATGTGCTCCTGTAGAACCTGGAAATATCGATAGGCGGGAAGGCAGGATTCAAAGCGCTTTGGAAAACGGCGCTGGCTGCGCCTCGTCTCCTCCACGTCCAAGGAACACATAGACCTTTGTCAGTATTTTGACAAAGGGGAAAATTTATCGGCCGAAGGCGGAGAAGCCGCCTGCCAATATCACAGCAATATCAATGCGAAACGGACTTCGAGAACAGATTGACGACCATAACGCCCGATATGATCAGCCCAAGGCCGACGATCGCCGGCAGGTCGAGGCGCTGCTTGAAGAACACCAGGCCGACCGAGGAAATCAGCACGATTCCCAAAGCGCTCCAAATCGCATAGGCGATACCGACCGGGATGCTTTTCAGAGTCAGCGACAGGCAATAGAAGGCGGCCGCATAACAGGCGACGACGAGTGCCGTCGGCCCGATGCGGGTAAACTGCTGCGACAGCTGCAGTGCGGTCGTGCCGATGACCTCGAGCACGATGGCTGCAAACAGCAGCCCGTAGACGGCGGCCTGGCTCATGGCGAATTCCTTTTCGAATTACTTGCCGGTCAGTTCGACAAGGCGATCGATAAGATCCCGCCTCACAACGCCGTTGATATCATGGCTTTCCAACGTATCTGCGAACCAAAGACCGTCGGCGGCGAAACGCACGACTTGCGCGTCGAGGGAGGAGTCTGTGCCGATATATTCCTCCGCCCGCGCCTGCACCCATTGGCGCCAACGAAGACGCAGCCGGGGTTCGGCAAGAAGCGCGATCGTCACCTGCGTCCAACTCCTGGAATCGTCGGGACGCTCCTTGAGACCGGATACCGCCCTCAGATAAGCGCGGGTGAAGCGCCCCTGCGGCAGCGGATCGCCGCGCATCAGTTCCTCTATATCGGCGTCGAACTTTTCGAGCAGGCTCTCGAACAGCGCATCGAGCAGCGCATTCTTCGTCGGGAAGTGATGCAGCAGCCCGCCCTTGCTGACGCTGGACGCAGCGGAAACCGCATCGAGCGTGACGGCGGCCATGCCGTCGCTGGCAGCAAGGCGCGCGGCGACCTCCAGCAACTGCTGGCGCACGAGCACGGGCTGTTTCTTGCGATGATGAGCGTTCGACATGCAGATAAAAGATACCGTCCGGACGGTTTTGTCAAGGAGAATCGGCCGCAACCCCTGCCGTGCCGGCATTATGCGCGAAATGCCGCGGCAACTTGATGACAGTTGCGATCATTTTCCGACCGGTGCATGAAGAGGCCGGGGAATGGTTGAGGCAATGGGGATGGTTTCGTGACGGAGAAGGTCACCACCTTATATCAGGCGATCGGCGGCGATCCTGTCGTGCGGGCACTGACGCACCGCTTCTACGAACTGATGGACAGGCTGCCGGAGGCGAGCAACGTGCGGGCCGTGCACCCGCCGAGCCTTGAGGGCAGCGAAGAGAAATTCTACGAATATATGACCGGTTATCTCGGCGGCCCGCCGCTCTATACCGACAAGCGCGGCCATCCGCGTCTGCGCAGCCGCCATTTCGTCGCCGAGATCGGCCCTGTCGAGCGCAACGAGTGGCTGCTCTGTTTTCGCCGCGCCCTGGACGAGACGATATCGAGCCAGGAGCTGCGCGATCTCATCTGGGCACCGGTCGAACGGCTCGCCTATCACATGCAGAACAAGGCCCCTGACGACAAGGAACAACCATGAGCTTGAACGCGCGTCTGGAGCCGGTGCTCTATCTCTTTGCCGGCCTGTTTGGCGTAGCCGGCGTGGCGCTTGCCGCCCTTGCTGCCCATGGCGGCGGCGAGGCCAATCTTGCGGCATCCGCATCTGCCATGTGCCTTGCCCACGCCCCTGCCCTGCTGGCATTGGCTCTCGGCAACGTCAGGCTCAGAACCGCCTGGCTGGCCGGTTTGCTGATGATTGTCGGAACGCTGCTTTTTGCGGGCGATCTCGTCACTCTGCGCTTTTCCGGCTCCGGCCTCTTCCCCTATGCCGCGCCGACCGGCGGCTGGGCAATGATGCTTGGTTGGCTGGCCGTTGCGGCAGGCGCGGTTCTGCGCGTCAGGGCTTGAGAGCTTTTACTGACCGTTCAAGCCCTCTCCTCCCTCATTCCTGTGCCTGTCACAGGAATCCAGTGCGCCCAAGTCCTTGGGCGCAAAAGACTCTTCCCCCGCGATATGGGTTCATTCACGGCGCGGACGCACCGTGGCTGGATTCCTGTGACGAGCACAGGAATGAGGATGCGCGTGGGGCCAAGGCGAATACAAAGCCAAGATTTCAACCAAGAGCTAAGTCACGCCGCATCAACCGCAATTAAATGCCGTCGACCACGTTGAAACCCTCGAAAACAGGCGGCCCCTTGTAGATCGCCTTGTGATCGCCGGCATTGCGGTGCGCCGCGCGAAAGCTCTCGGACTTCGTCCAGTTCTGAAAATCTGCTTCGCTTTTCCAGATCGTGTGCGAGGAGTAGAGCGTATAGCCTTCCTCGTCGTTGACCTTGCCGCGCAGCAGGCGGAATTCGACGAAACCGGGCACCTCGGGCAGGCTGGAATCGCGATTGCGCCAGACCGTCTCGAAATCGCCTTCGCTCCCGGTTGCAACCTTGAAGCGGTTCATTGCGATATACATGGAATCTCCCTACGCCTTCCTCTTGCCCGCCCTTGCAGAACGCAAGGGAAAGGCGAGAACATTATCGCCGTTTGCCGCTGCTGGGCCAAGCGGTCTTGTTGTCGCTTCCCCGGGCATGCGCGCTTCCCAGGTCGGGAACAGCGTCACATTCTGGTAGATCTGCTGGCGTTCGGCATGCTGCTGGAAAAGTTCGTAGAGTTCGGGCACGAGGCCCTCGCCTGTCTGCGCGGCGAGCTTATGCAGGCCGATCATGGTGAAGCCGTCGGGGCGCTGGTCGTTCATCGGGAATTGTCTCGTTCGTTCATCGTCTGCAGCGCACGCTCTAGGCTGGACTTGCTGCCGTTGCGAAGCGGGATGAAGGTCTTGCTGAACTTCTTGCAGCCGGTCTTCACACGCAGGCAGGCATCGTGGCTGATACAGTCGATGGGGCAGAAGACGCAGTCGACCGAGGGAAGCAGAGTATCAATGCGGGAAACCGCTTCGCGCAGACCGCCATCATGGTGGATGAGCTCAGCGCCGAAATTGCTGCAGATCTGGCGAAGATGCGCCACCTGGCAGTCACGGCCACCGACATAGAGGAAACTGCGGCCATCCAGTTTGGACCGTCCGAGGGATGCCTGACCAGCGTCCTCGCCCACGCTATCGCGGACATCCCGGTTCGAACCCTTCTTGCCCTTGCGAGCCATATGCCACCCGTTCGCTCGTTGATCGTCACACGATTCCTGCGTGTGCGAGCGGACCTTATTAAACTTGATTTTTAGAGTAAAGTATAAAGTTGATTATTTTTATCATATTTTATCGAGCCGTGACTTGGACAGGAAAACTGTACGAGCGCGAGGATCCGGCCCAGTCATCCGGCATAGCGGGAAGATTACAGGAAGCGATCCGGGACAAAACGGCGCCATCCACCTCGGCCAAGCCCGAACCTCGGACAAGGCCCGACGCGGTGACATCTCCGTTGCGATTGATCGTAATGCGGACATTCAAGGATGCAGAATTGCGACGATATCGCGATTCAATCCGGTCAACGCAACGGAACAGTCGCGAGACGATCTTGCCCTTGTAATTGGCTTCGGATGCACCGCCCGATCCACTCCGTCCGCCCGACGTGCGTGAATTATTGTCTGAATTGGCGTCTGCCTGCCCGTCCGCGGCGCCCCTACGTGACTCCTGTTTGGCCTCTCCCTCTGAACCCTGTGCCTTCTTCGGGGGCTGCTTTCTTTCGATCGGCTTCTTTTCTACCGGCTTTTCCAACTTCGGTTTCGGCTGCGGCGTGACGATCTCTGTCGGCGGTTCCGGCTCGGGAGAAATCGCGGCCGTCTCGACAGGCTTGATCTCGTCCGGTTCGGATTGCATCGCGGTTGCGACGGGTGGCGCGGTGGATGTTATCGGCATCTCCGGGGATTGCTCCGGCACCACTGCCGACATTGGCTGCGCAACTGAAGTTTCCGCAGGAGTTTCCGATACGAGCACCTCTGGTTCCGCTGTCGTCACTGTCTCCGCTGACTGACGCGTGACTTCCTGCGTGGGCTGAACGGCTTCGACCGGCTCTGCATCGGTCGGCTGGACGGTTTCCGGTTGGACGGCCTCCGGCTGCATTTCCGTTGTTTCTACTGGCTTGACCGTGTCGGGTTCGACAGCTTCCGGAACAATTTCTTGCTGGATGGTCACCTCGGTCTCGCCAGCGGCGCTCTGATCGGCGTCAGAACTGCCGAGCATGACGACGCTGATCGCTTCGCCCGCCTCCATCAGTGTTTCATCCGAAGGCTTGGGTATGACCAGGAACAGCGTGACGGCCAGTGCAGTATGAAAAAAAAACGATCCGACACAAGTCAGCGCCACCCGTCGCCGCACCGGTGCCTTCTCGTCCTCCTGCTTTTCCACCGCTGCATCCATCGGCGGCGCAGGGACAGAGGCTGTCGGTTCGGTTTCCGGATGATCGGGAAAGGAGGAGATCTGTGCGAAGCGCGCGTAGTGGACCACCGCCTCACCGGCCGGCTGCCGCTGCACATTGCGCAGGTCGGAAAGCTCGTGGCCGGGATGCATGTTGTTATCGTTCAGACCGCCGTCAGCGTCCGGCTCCCCGATGAGCACCTGTCTCGATCTGGTCTTCGCTGAAATTGCCATCTTATGCCTCGGACAGTCTGGACATGCCCGCCGGGATTCATTCCCGGCGTATTCTTAGCCCTCGAAGGGAACCGAAATCTGCGAGCGGGTGACGAGACCCTTCATGCATTCGCCGGCCGCCGGACCGTCGCAGACCGGCGTGTCGTTGATGATGATGCGGGTGACCGTCTCGCACTTCACATTCGGCATATCGAATTGGCGCACGCGCTTCTTGCCCTGCGGCAGATCGCGGAAGTCGAGCACGGTGATGCGGTCGACGGCATTCTTGTCGTTGAAAAAAGCAAGCTCGAAGGAGATCTTGTTGATCGGGGTCTGGAGATTGTTCTCGGCGACGAAAGTCATCATGCAGCCCTTTTGCGATGGCGCCAGAGCGTTGAGTTCGACATCCAGCTTGGCGGTTGCCGCATCCTGCGCCTGGCAAATGCCTGAAACCGCCATCACCATGCCGGCTGCAACAGCCGCAAACCTACCCGTCATCATCTTCTCCGCCATTGTCGCGAACCGCCGCCAGGCGGCCTCATATCAGCAATCTCAAAAACTTGACTGCATTTGTCTCCTATTGCGTCTTTAAAAAACTATGAGTAAGAAAGTCAAGATAATTGTCATCACAACCGGGGACCCCTGATCACCGGCCTTATGGAATTGCCAACCGAAATGATGGTTGAAAAGCCAGATAACTTTAAGCACGTGCCGCTGCAGAGCGAGCCTGCGGCGCAGCACCGGATCGTCGAAAGCGCGGATCTTTTCCGCGGCACGAACGAGATCATGATAAGACATGACGGCTTGGTCTATCGCCTGAAGATCACCCGTCAGGGCAAGCTCATTCTCAATAAGTAGGGTAGGATATGACCGAACAGACAAGACCGGCGCCAGCCGAAATCCGTGCGTTTCGCGCTGACAATCCGAAGATGCGCGAGCGTGATATCGCCGCCCAGCTGAAGATTTCCGAGGCAGCCCTCGTCGCCGCCGAAACAGGCATCAGCGTGACCCGAATCGATGGCAGTGCGCTGAAGCTTCTCGAGCGCGTGGCCGGCCTCGGCGAAGTCATGGCGCTGTCGCGCAACGAAAGTGCCGTTCACGAGAAGATCGGTGTCTTCGAAAACATCAAGAGCGGCGCGCAGGCCGCGATCGTTCTCGGCGAGAATATCGATCTGCGCATCTTCCCGAGCCGCTGGGAGCATGGTTTCGCCGTATCCAAGAAGGATGGTGACCAGGAGCGCCTCAGCCTGCAATATTTCGATAAGGCGGGCAACGCGGTGCACAAGGTGCACCTGCGCCCGAGCTCGAATGTCGAGGCCTATCACGCGATCGTCGCCGAGTTGAAGCTGGAAGAACAGTCGCAGGAATTTGTCGAGGCTGAGACCTCGAACGCCGTCGATGAAACCGCCGACGTCAACCGCGACGAACTGCGCGACAACTGGAGCAAGCTCACCGATACGCATGAGTTCTTCGGCATGCTGAAGCGCCTGAAGATCGGCCGCCAGGCGGCCGTGCGCACCGTCGGCGACGACTATGCCTGGAAGCTCGACAACAGCGCGACGGCAGACATGATGCATGCCTCGGTGAAATCCGGCCTGCCGATCATGTGCTTCGTCGCCAATAACGGCATCGTCCAGATCCATTCCGGCCCGATCTTCAACGTGCAGCCGATGGGTCCGTGGATCAATATCATGGACCCGACCTTTCACCTGCATCTGCGCCAGGATCACATCGCCGAGACCTGGGCCGTACGCAAGCCGACCACCGACGGCCACGTCACCTCGCTGGAGGCCTACAATGCCGAAGGCGAGATGATCATCCAGTTCTTCGGCAAGCGGCAGGAAGGTTCCGACGAACGCGCGGAGTGGCGCGAGATCATCGAAAACCTGCCGCGGGCAGCAAGCGTGGCCGCATAAGGATCGCAACGATGACGACGCGTAACAATCTGCGCCGGATCCGCCCTTGGGAACTGGCCCTGACGGCGGCCGTCATGGCGCTGCCGCTAATCCCGACGGCGCGGGCGGTCGACGGCTTTGCCTTCGTCCGCGCCGCCCACGCCGAAGAAAAGAAGCTCGACACGTCGCGCCTGGTTTCTGTCGGTGGCGACATCACCGAGATCGTCTATGCGCTCGGCGAAGAAAACCGGCTGATCGCCCGCGACACGACGAGCATCTATCCGGAGGCGGCGCTGAAGCTGCCCAATGTCGGTTACATGCGCGCGCTCTCGCCGGAAGGCATCCTCGCCATGAACCCGACGGCGATCATCGCCGTCGAAGGTTCGGGCCCGCAGGAGGCGCTCTCCGTGCTGAAAAATGCCAGCGTGCCCTTCGAGTCCGTGCCGAGCGCCTTTACCCGCGACGGCATCATCGCCAAGATCGACCGTGTCGGCACGCTGCTGGGCGTGCCCGACAAGGCGAAGGCGCTTGAAGAAAAGGTCGCGGCCGATCTCGACGCGGCGATCGCCGATGCCGAAAAGCGCCCGGAGGCCGAGCGCAAGCGCGTTCTCTTCATCCTCAGCGCCCAGAACGGCCGGATTATGGCATCGGGCACCGGCACGGCCGCCGATGGCATCGTCAAGCTCGCCGGCGCCATCAACGCAGTCGGCGCATTCCCGGGCTACAAGCCGTTGACGGACGAGGCGATCATCGAAGCCAAGCCCGACATCATCCTGATGATGAATCGCGGCGACGGCGCCGGCACCAAGAACGAGGACCTGCTGGCTCAGCCGGCGATCGCGCTGACGCCGGCAGGCGAGAAAAAAGCGATCATCCGAATGGATGGCGTCTACCTGCTCGGCTTCGGCCCGCGCACCGCAGCCGCCGCGCGCGAGCTCAACACGGCGATCTACGGGGGCTGATCATGGCCCTGCCGCAAGCCATGATGGAACAAAGGCGACGATTCACGATGGCGGACATCCGCGAAATCAGGCAGGCGGGCGACAGGACGCGGCTCGCCTTGCTGGCGATCGCGCTGCTCGTCGTCGGCTCGGTCTTTTCGATGCTGTTTTCGGTGACGACAGGCGCCTCGGATGCCTCGATCCTCGACGTCATCAGCAACATGGCCGGTTCCGAGACGGCGCTCAGCACGCGTGACCGGATCATCATCTTCGATATCCGCCTGCCAAGGGCGATCCTCGGTTTCCTGATCGGCGCGTCGCTGGCCGTTTCCGGCACGGTGATGCAAGGCCTGTTCCGCAATCCGCTGGCCGATCCCGGCCTCGTCGGCGTCTCCTCCGGCGCAAGTTTTGGCGCGGTTGCCATGATCGTCCTCGGTGGCGGTCTCGCAGCGCCGATCGAGGCGCTTCTCGGCATCTACGCTCTGCCGACAGCCGCTTTCGGCGGCGGCCTCGTCACGACGCTGCTGCTCTACAGGATCGCCACCCGTCACGGACAGACCTCGGTGGCGACGATGCTGCTTGCCGGCATCGCGCTCGGCGCGCTCGCCCTCGCCATCACGGGACTGCTGATCTACATGGCCAACGACCAGCAGCTGCGCGACCTGACCTTCTGGAGCATGGGCTCGCTTGCCGGCGCCACGTGGACGAAGATCGCCGCCGCCAGCCCGATCATCCTGTTGTCCTTTACCGCCCTGCCCTTCATGGCCCGCGGCCTCAATGCCATCACGCTCGGTGAGGCGGCCGCCTTTCATATGGGCGTGCCGGTGCAGCGGCTGAAGAATGTCGCGATCGTCGGTGTCGCTGCGGCGACCGGCGCGTCCGTCGCCGTCAGCGGCGGCATCGGTTTCGTCGGGATCGTCGTGCCGCATATCCTGCGCATGGCGATCGGCCCCGACCATCGTTTCCTGCTGCCGGCCGCAGCTCTTCTCGGCGGCTCCCTGCTGATCTTCGCAGATGTCTTGGCGCGCACCCTGGTCGCCCCGGCCGAGCTGCCGATCGGCATCATCACGGCGGCGGTCGGCGGGCCGTTCTTCCTGTGGATCCTGCTGAGGCAGCGTTCGCGCCTTGCCCTGTGAGTGATGTCGTGAGTGACCCCCGTGAGTGACATTGAGATGATCGAAGTTTCCGGCGTCTCCGTGCGCCTTTCCGGCAAAACCATCATCAGCGACGTGACTTTTGCGGCAAAGGCCGGCGAACTGACGGCGATTGCCGGGCCGAACGGCTCCGGCAAGACGACGACGATGAAAGCCATCTCCGGCGAACTTGCCTATGGCGGCTCGGTGCGCATCGGCGACGACGAAGTACAGGCGCTGAAACCCTGGCAGCTTGCCGCCATTCGTGGGGTACTGCCGCAGGCAAGCACCATCTCCTTTCCCTTCACCGTGCGCGAGATCGTCCGCATGGGCCTGACGTCAGGCCTCAACCTGCGTCCCGACAAGGCCGAGCAGACGGCGACGGCAGCGCTTGCCTCCGTCGACTTGACCGGCTTCGAAGGCCGTTTCTATCAGGAACTCTCCGGCGGCGAGCAGCAGCGCGTGCAGCTTGCCCGCGTGCTCTGCCAGATCGCCGAGCCCATCGTCGACGGCAAGCCCTGCTGGCTGCTGCTCGACGAGCCGGTCTCGAGCCTCGACATCAGCCACCAGCTGACCATCATGACGCTCGCCCGCAATTTCTGCGAACGCGGCGGCGGTGTCATCGCCGTCATGCACGATCTCAACCTGACGGCGCTCTTTGCCGACCGCATCGTGCTGATGAAATCCGGCCGTCTCGCCGCTGCCGGCAGCATAGGCGAAGTGCTGACGAACGAAACGATGCTCTCGGTGTTCGGCTGCGCGCTGCGGATCAACCAGGTACCATCAGATGGCACGCCCTTCGTACTCGCCCATAGCGCCGTTTCCCGCCCCTGAGCACCGCGCGAGCGGAACTTTTGATCGCCCGGCACGTTTCCGGCATGATCTGGGTCAATGCCGGGCGATATCATTCATGCAACGGACGGTGGTGACCCTCGTGCGAAACAGGCGGGCTTGTGCGCGCCCCAGCCAATGGAGACAGCCATGAGCTATTCTATCTTCCAGTCCGGCCGCAGCCGCCGCAACGGCACCTTCCACAATTTGGAATCCGGCATCGAGGAGCAGATCGAGGCGCTGCGCGGCGAACTCGCCGAACTGACGCGCCTCGTCGGCAAGAGCTCACGCCATCAGGGCGAAAAAATCCGCAGCCAGGCTGGTGCCGGCTATGAGGAACTGCTCGGCCGCAGCGAGGATCTGCTGCGCGAATTGCAGCACGGCTATGAGCGTGGAACGACGGAAATGCGCGAGACCGTGCGCAAGCATCCGCTGGCAACCATCGGCGCTGCGGCCGCTTTCGGCCTTGCCATCGCCTTCCTCGCCCGGCGCTGAGGAAGCGCGATGCTCTTACCGATCCTCAGCCTGCTGACGGGCGCAAGCGTGCACCGGACCGTTGCGCGCGCCAAGCGCAATGGCATCTTCATTGCGCTTGCCGTGCTCTTCCTCCTCACCGCCTACGCGCTGGCCGTCACCGCCGGCGCTATCTGGCTCGCCGGCATCTACGGCCCGGTCGGCGCTGCTCTCTTCCTGGCCGCCTGCGCGCTGCTGATCGCCATCATCGCCTTGGTGGCGATGTCGATCATCAACGCCCGGGAAGCACGCCGCGCCCGTGAACGCCGTGCGTCGCTCGAATCGCTGGCAACGGTCGGGCTCGGTCTTATCCGCGCCCAGCCGCTCCTGACCGCCGGTGTTCTGGCGGCAATCGTCGCGGCCAATCTGGTAGGGTCAAAGCGCGAGGATTGATTGAGGAGACGCGCAGCAAGCGGCTGCCCCTCACCCTAACTCTCTCCCCGTAAAAACGGGGAGAGGGGACGTGCCCTGCGAGAGCGAGGTGGGAACGGTGAGGGTGCGACATGTTCCTTCGCCCGCTCGCGGGGAGAAGGTGGCGGCAGCCGGATGAGGGGCGAATACACACAATTATATCAATGGCATAACCGAAAAACGCAAAAAAGCCGGCGCCCCGAAGGGCAACCGGCTTTCCTCCCAAATATGACTCTTGTCAGAACGCGAAAGCCTTCGACGTCAGCGGCGCCGAGGTGGCGTCGGGGCCAAAATCAGCCTCGCCTGAGATCTGCAGCAACTCCTGCAGCCGCTGGCGGGCCCGGTTGACGCGGCTCTTGATGGTGCCCACGGCGCAGCCGCAGATTTCGGCCGCCTCCTCGTAGGAAAAACCCGAGGCGCCGACGAGGATGATTGCCTCGCGTTGATCCGGCGGCAGCTGGTCGAGCGCCTTCTTGAAGTCCTGCAGATCGAGCGCACCATATTGCGAGGGGTGCATCGCCATCGATTCGGTAAACAGCCCGTCGCTGTCCTGCACTTCGCGGCCGCTCTTGCGCATCTGGCTGTAGAGTTCGTTGCGCAGGATCGTAAAGAGCCAGGCCTTCATATTGGTGCCCATCTCGAAATGATCCTGCTTGGCCCAGGCTTTCATGATGGTGTCCTGGACGAGATCGTCGGCACGGTCGTGCCGCCCGATGAGCGAGATCGCGAAGGCGCGAAGGCTTGGGAGTGCCGCCAGCAGTTCCCGCTTGAAGCTGGGTTGCGATTTGTCTTCCATGCGGCGATCCTATTCGGCCATCTTGGCAGAAGCCATCATTTCAGCATGGTCGAGCTTTTCGAGAAGGTCGAGAAAACGATCGGGAATCGCCTCATCCTGTGCGGCCGAATAGAGCGACCGCAGCCTGACGCCGATCTGGTTGTTCGGGTCCAGGATGTCGCTTGCCCGCAGCTCCAGCTTTCGCTGATCGGCTGCTTCTTTCTTGCGTGTAGTCATCAATTCGTCTTCTCGCCGGTTGTCTGTTCGAGGGGCGTGGATGGGATCAAACACGATTTCAACCATCGACATCGAACGTTCCATTGTCGATGTCGCTGGCATTTGCCGTTGCATGGGTCAAAACGCTACGCCCTTTCTTCGTCGGCTGGAATAATGCGGCGCGACGAAAAAAGTTCCTCCCCTTCCGGAACTTTTTTATCAAGGCGGCGTTAACCGCTCATTGAAGCCAATGCCGGCCTGTATGCAGGAGCCCATTAATGACACTTTCTACTCGGATTGCGCCGCACCTTCCTTATCTGCGCCGCTATTCCCGCGCCCTTACCGGCACTCAGACTTCGGGCGACGCTTATGTCGCCGCCGTTCTCGAAGCCATCATCGCCGATCTGTCGATTTTTCCGGATACGGCGAATGACCGGGTCGCACTCTACAAACTGTTCACGCAACTGTTTGGTTCCACCGCAGTCCAGATTCCAGAGCCGACCTCGCCCTATGCCTGGGAGCAACGCGCCACGCTGAACCTTTCCAAGGTTTCGCCGCGCGCCCGTCAGGCCTTCCTGCTCGCCTCCGTGGAAAATTTCCGCGTCGCCGAAATCGCCGAAATTCTGGAGACCGAGGAACAGGATGTCATGCATCTGCTCGACGTCGCGTCGCAGGAGATTTCCCGTCAGGTCGCAACCGATATCATGATCATCGAAGACGAACCGCTGATCGCCATGGATATCGAGCAGATGGTCGAGAGCCTCGGCCATCGCGTCACCGGCATTGCCCGTACGCATGCCGAGGCCGTGGCGCTTTACAACAAGACCAAGCCGAGCATGGTGCTGGCCGACATCCAGCTTGCCGATGGCAGCTCCGGTATCGACGCAGTCAACGACATCCTCAAGACGTCGAGCGTGCCGGTGATCTTCATCACCGCTTTCCCGGAACGGCTTCTGACCGGCGAGCGCCCGGAACCGACTTTCCTGGTCACCAAGCCGTTCAATCCCGACATGGTCAAGGCACTGATCAGCCAGGCTCTTTTCTTCAATGAATCGACCAGAGTAGCCGCCTGAGACGCAATTTTCCGGCCTTCGGAACCAAATCGCCAAAGCAGGCGTTCCGGTGCTACCGGGACGCTCCGGTGGCTTTAACGGTTTTTTGCAGCGCTTTGTTCTAGAGTTGGCAGGCGGTGTCTGTAAGGGCGCTCCCTTCAGCGACGTTCAAGATGTCACAAGGAAAGGCGGCCGAGTGAATACGACTGAACCATTGTCCGGCATGCCTTTTACCTTCGAAGGCAAAGCCGCAATGATGGAACGCGCGCTCGGCAGCGCCGGGATTTCGATCCTCTGCCAGGACGCCCGACTGTCGATTTTCTACGCCGAAAATCTGCCGCCGCATTTTGCAGCACTCTTTACGCCCGGCAGCAGCGACGCCGCCCTTTTCGGCGACGCCCATGGGCGATATCTGACAGCGCTGAAACACAAGGTGCTGGAAACCGGCATCCCCAACAATGCCGAAGTCGAGATCGACGTTGACGGCGAAAGGCGCACTTATGAACTGAAGATCCAGCGCACCGGCGAACGCGGCGCATATGGACTTTTGTCCGTCATGGCTGAAGTCACCGAAAGCCGGCATCGCGAAAAAGTTCTGAAGTCGCTGCTGCGCGAACTCTCACACCGCTCGAAGAACCTCCTCGCCATCATCCAGGGCATTGCCACGCAGACGGCGCGCAACACGCTCTCTCTCGACAGCTTCCTCCTCAAGTTCCGCGGACGGCTGCAATCGCTTTCCAACTCGCAGGACCTGATCACGGATTCGAGCTGGCGTGGCGCCTATCTCTTCGAACTCGCCGAAAAGCAGTTTGCCCCCTATTGGCCGGAGACGGCCGGCTCCATGCCGATCTACGGGATCAACGCTCATCTGACGCCGAATGCCGCCGTGCATCTCGGGCTCGCCCTCCACGAACTCATCGTCAACTCCGCCTCCTTTGGCGCGATATCAGGCGGCGCCGCGTCCATCACGCTGAATTGCCGCGAAGCCATGATCAACGACAGGAAAGCGATCGAAGTCGCCTGGGCGGAAGTGCTGCATGATCAGTCGGAAGTCCACGAATTCAGCGACAACAGCTTCGGCCGCACCGTGCT
The DNA here is from genome assembly GCF_057653455.1 of Rhizobium sp. CB2179. NCBI lineage: Bacteria > Pseudomonadati > Pseudomonadota > Alphaproteobacteria > Hyphomicrobiales > Rhizobiaceae > Rhizobium > Rhizobium sp. CB2179. Next base: position 3,428,900 of record NZ_CM172781.1, read on the forward strand.
GGAGCGTGTCGTGCCTTCTTCGGTCAACGGCAAGGCGGAGTTGAACCTCGTTCCCGGCCGCATCGAATATCGTCTGACCATTCCGGAAACTGAATTCGAGATCTTCAAGCGAGTGTGAAAGCCTTGGAGACAGCCAAAAACGGAAAAACAGCCGGTGCGAGGGCGGCGCACCGGCTGTCTTCACTCACCGGGAGGGGACCGTGAGTACGTCCGGATAGTGGGTTGGGGGCGCGCATGTTGGGTCGATGCGATCACCATCCGGATATCGCAATAACGACGACATCAAACTTTGGTTCCCTGCCATCCGAAAAAAATTCGACTTTTTTGAATCTTTTTTCGGATGCCCTTCCTGCATCGCGCGCTCAGCCGTTTCACTGATATAGAGCGATTAATTTCTTCCAGCAAAAACAGTGGATTACTTGCGAGACAGCAAGACAAAATCGTCAAAATTTTACCGTTTGATAAATTTTTAAACCTGAGTTACGCTTTCTCTCACAGGCCGTTTACCAATAATGAGGGAACTTCAATGGAACGACTGGAAACGGGGATTCATGCCGGCCGGCTTTCGCCCACCGAGTATGAGGCTAATTTTTCCGATCTTCATCCGCGCCTCGACAATCATGAGGCGCTGGTCGCCGCTGACCGCTGTTATTTCTGTTACGACGCGCCATGCATGACGGCCTGTCCCACCTCGATCGACATTCCGCTGTTCATCCGCCAGATTTCGACCGGCAATCCGATCGGCTCGGCAAAGACGATCTTCGACCAGAACATCCTCGGCGGCATGTGCGCCCGCGTCTGTCCCACCGAAGAACTCTGCGAACAGGCCTGTGTGCGCAACACGGCTGAAGAGCGGCCGGTCGAGATCGGCCGCCTGCAGCGTTATGCGACCGATGCCGCCATGCAGGCCGGCCGGCAGTTCTATGCCAGGGCCGAACCGACCGGAAAGACGATCGCCGTTGTCGGCGCCGGCCCGGCCGGCCTTGCCGCTGCCCATCGACTGGCCGTAAACGGTTATTCCGTCGTCATCTATGATGCCAGGGAAAAGTCCGGTGGCCTCAACGAATACGGCATCGCCACCTACAAGACGGTCGACGATTTCGCCCAGAAGGAAGTCGACTACGTCCTCGCGATCGGCGGCATCGAGGTCCGGCACGGTGAGCGTCTCGGCCGCGACTTCTCGCTTTCCGATCTGCAGGCGCAATATGACGGCGTCTTCCTCGGTATCGGCCTTGCCGGCGTCAACGCGCTACGCATCGAGGGCGAGAACCTTGCAGGCGTCGACGACGCCGTCGATTTCATCGCCGCCCTCCGCCAGGCCGAAGACAAGAGCGACATCGCCATCGGCCGCCGCGTCGTCGTCCTTGGCGGCGGCATGACGGCGATCGACGCTGCCGTGCAGGCAAAGCTGCTCGGCGCCGAGGAGGTGACGATCTGTTACCGCCGTGGCAAGGAACACATGAACGCGTCGGAATTCGAGCAGGATCTGGCAAGCTCCAAGGGCGTCATCATCCGCCACTGGCTGGCGCCGAAATCGATCCTGTCGCAGGACGGCAAAGTCGCCGCTATCGAGGTGGAATATACAAGGATTGTCGAAGGCCGCCTGGTCGGCACCGGCGAAACCGGTGTGATTGCCGCCGACCAGATTTTCAAGGCGATCGGTCAGAGCTTTGACGCTTCTGGTCTCGGTTCGCTGCGCATGGAATCCGGCCGCATCGCTGTCGATGGCGAAGGCCATACCTCGCTCGACGGCGTCTGGGCCGGCGGCGACTGCGTCTTCGGCGGCGACGATCTCACGGTTTCCGCCGTCGCCCATGGCCGCGATGCGGCTGAATCCATCCATCGTGCCCTCACCGCAGCAGCCGCTCCGGCTGTCGCGGTCGCTTGAAGGGGAGAATGAACAATGGCTGATCTCCGCAATAATTTCGTCGGCATCAAGTCCCCCAACCCGTTCTGGCTGGCGTCTGCGCCGCCGACCGACAAGGCCTACAATGTCGAGCGCGCCTTCAAGGCCGGCTGGGGCGGCGTGGTCTGGAAGACACTCGGCGAGGAAGGCCCACCCGTCGTCAACGTCAACGGCCCGCGCTACGGTGCGATCTGGGGCGCCGACCGCCGCCTGCTCGGTCTGAACAACATCGAGCTCATCACCGACCGCGACCTCTACACCAACCTGCGAGAGATGAAGCAGGTGAAGATGAACTGGCCGGACCGGGCGCTGATCGCCTCGATCATGGTACCCTGCGAGGAAGAGGCCTGGAAGGCGATCCTGCCCTTGGTCGAAGAGACCGGCGCCGACGGTATCGAGCTCAATTTCGGCTGTCCGCACGGCATGTCGGAGCGCGGCATGGGCTCGGCGGTCGGCCAGGTGCCTGAGTATATCGAGATGGTCGTGCGCTGGTGCAAGCAGTACACCCGCATGCCCGTCATCACCAAGCTGACGCCCAACATTAGCGATATCCGCCGCCCCGCCCGCGCCGCCAAGGCCGGCGGCACCGATGCCGTCTCGCTGATCAACACGATGAATTCGATCGTCTCCGTCGATCTCGACAACTTCGCCCCCAACCCGACGGTCGGCGGCAAGGGCAGCCATGGCGGTTATTGCGGCCCGGCGGTAAAGCCGATCGCGCTCAACATGGTGGCCGAGATCGCCCGCGATCCGGAAACCTACGGCCTGCCGATCTCGGGCATCGGCGGCATCACCACCTGGCGCGACGCGGCCGAATTCCTCGTGCTCGGCTCCGGCAACGTCCAGGTCTGCACGGCGGCGATGACCTACGGCTTCAAGATCGTCCAGGAGATGATCACTGGCCTCTCCGACTGGATGGACGAAAAGGGCCACCGCAGCCTCGACGACATTACCGGCCGCGCCGTGCCCAACGTCACCGACTGGCAATATCTCAACCTCAACTACATCGCCAAGGCGAAGATCGACCAGGACGCCTGCATCAAATGCGGCCGCTGCTACATCGCCTGCGAGGATACCTCGCACCAGGCGATCACCAACTTCGTCGATGGCGCTCGCCATTTCGAGGTGGTGGACGAGGAGTGCGTCGGCTGCAATCTCTGCGTCAGCGTCTGCCCGGTCGAGAACTGCATCACCATGGAGCAGCTTCCCGCCGGCGCCCTCGACAAGCGCACCGGCCGCGTGGTCGATCCGAACTATGCCAACTGGACCACGCACCCGAACAACCCGATGGCCCGGCAGGCGGCGGAGTAAGAATTCGCAACGCCGCGGAGAAGATCGATCCGCGGCGTTGCATTCTGCCGGCAACGTTCGAAGCGCCAAGTCAGCCTAATCACCGAATGACTTCCGATAGGCGCTCGGGCTCGTCCCGAGCCGCCTGCGGAAATGATGCCGCATCGTCGCCAGTGTTCCAAAGCCGCTGGCGGCGGCGATGTCATCGAGCGAAACAGCAAGTTCCTTCTCCAGCAGATCGCGAGCATGGCGCAGCCTCTCCTTCAGCAGCCATTCGCCGACGCTGAGGCCCGTCGTCGCTTCGAAGCGCCGCTGGAAGGTGCGCATGCTCATGCCGGCTCTTTTCGCAAGCAGGCTGATCGGCTGGTCCTCGGAAAAGCTTTCGCGCATCCATTCGATCAGCGGCCCGAGGCGGATGCCCTCGCGTTCCTCGGGAACCGGCGCGTGAATGAACTGCGCCTGTCCGCCTTCGCGGTGCGGCGGCACGACGAGGCGGCGGGCGACGCTGTTTGCGGCCTCCGAACCGAAGTCGCCGCGCACCACATGCAGGCAGAGATCGATGCCGGCAGCACTGCCCGCCGCCGTCAGCAGGCTGCCCTCGTCCATGTAGAGAACGTCGGCATCGACTGCGATATCGGGATAGCGCGCGGCGATCGAGGCGACATAACGCCAATGTGTCGTCGCCCTGCGGTTGGCAAGCAGCCCCGATCCGGCAAGAACCGCAACACCCGAGCAGAGCGACATGACGCGCGCGCCGCGCTGATGCGCTGCCCTGAGCGCTGCGGCGAGAGGTTCCGGCACCGGCGCATCGATTGCCCGCCAGCCGGGCACGACAATCAGGTCCGCCTCATCAAGCACTTCCAGTCCGTTGTCGACTGCGACCGTCAGCCCTCCCGCTGCGCGAAGCGGACCCGGTTCGATACCGCAGACCGAGAAGCGATACCAACCTTCGCCCATCTCAGGGCGTGGCAGGCCGAAGACCTCGTAGGCGATGCCGAATTCGAAGGTGCAGAGCCCGTCATAGGCAAGCGCGGCGACCAGCGGTCCTTTTGTCTGCTGCGGCGATGAGTTTGGCATGATCTTTACGCTGTCGGTCATGATGGCCAATTTCGTAAAGCTCTAGCATCGGCGATACCAGGCGGCAACTTCAGAAAAAGGAAGACCGATGCTAAGCCCCGTTTCCCAAATACCTGCTGCAGCTCCGGATGCCGCTGTCGCTCACTTTGCCGCCAAGCTTGCCTTCGAAACCGATTGCTCCGACGTGCATGCCGCCTTTGCGGCCGGCAAAGTCGATTTCGTTCTCCTCGATGTGCGCTCGCCGCAGCTCTTCGCAGAATCCCATATTCCAGGAGCGATCAACCTGCCGCACGGCAAGATGACGGCACACCGCATGTCGACATGGGCAAGCGATACGCTGTTCGTCGTCTATTGCGCCGGCCCGCATTGCAACGGCGCCGACAAGGCTGCCTTCCGCCTCGCCAGTCTTGGCCTCCAGGCCAAGCTGTTGATCGGCGGCATGACCGGCTGGGCCGATGAAGGCTTCGCCTTCGAACAGGGCGTCCCCGCTGCCGCCTGATCGGCCTCCCGTCTCCCCCTTACAATTATACGGCGGGGAGACGGGAATTCGCCGCCGTCAGAACTCGACGACCACCTTGCCGAAGGGCCCGCGATAGAGATGATCGAGCGCCTCAGGGAATTCGTTGAAGGCATAACGCTTGTCGATCACAGGCTTCAGCCCGGTCTGGTCGATTGCCCGCACGAGGTCTTCCAGCGCACGGCGATGGCCGACGGATATGCCCTGCACAACCGGCGCCTTGAGCAGCAGCGGGCCGGCCGGGCCGGAAACCTCGAAACCCTCGAGCACGCCGATCACGGAAATGCGGCCATTGATCGCCACCGCCTTCAGCGCCTGGCCGAGATGCGGGCCGCCGACGATCTCGAGCACGTGATCGGCGCCATAGCCGCCGGTCAACTGATAGAGTTGCTCAACCCAGTCGCCCTCATGGCGGTTGATCGCGTGATCGGCGCCAAGGGCAACGGCGCGCTCGAGCTTCTCGGCGCTGCCTGATGTGATGAACACCTCCGCACCATGCGCCTTGGCGATCTGCAGACCGAAGAGCGCCACACCGCCGGTGCCTTGCACCAGCACCTTGTCGCCGGCCTTCAGACCGCCGCGTTCGATCAGGGCGAACCAGGCAGTCAGTCCGGCGCAGGGTAAGGTGCTCGCCTGCGCCGCATCGAGCGTATCAGGCGCGCGTGAATACCACTCCTCCGACAGCACGGTATATTGGGAGAGGACGCCGGGATAAAAGCCGCCGCGTGTCTTGTAGGGTGGCGTGCGCGCATCGCCCAAGCCGCGTCCGTCGATCCAGTCGGGCGAAAACGTCGAGATGACACGATCGCCCGGCTTGAAACGGCTGACCTCGGGTCCGACTGCCTCGACGACCCCCGCCATATCGGAAGCAGGCACGAAGGGAAATTGCAGCGGCAACCCCATGCCGCTCTCCAGCACCAGCCGGTCGCGGAAATTGAGCGAGACGGCTTCCGTCCGGACCAGAACCCTGTTTCCCGAAACCGGTTCGAGCCTCCGCTCGCCGATCGTCAGCTGGCGCTCCGGTCCAACCGCGTCGATCTGCCATTGCCGTGTCGTCTGCATTGTCTTGCTCCTTGTTCATTGCAGGGAGGACAAGGATATCGTTGAATATTTCGCACCAGTTGCGATATTAATTCTCCAGAATGGTTCCAAAGAGGAAACAAATGGAACGGCTGAAGGGTATCTCGATCTTTGTCGAAGCCGTCGAGGCAGGTGGCTTTTCGGCTGCCGCCGAGCGGCTCCATCTCACGCGTTCGGCGGTCGGCAAGACGATCGCACGTCTGGAGCAGCGTCTCGGCGTGCGCCTCTTCAACCGCACGACACGCATGCAGAGCCTTACCGAGGAAGGCCGCTTCTTCTACGAGCGCTGCCTGCGGGCGGTCGAGGAAATCCGCCTCGGGGAAGCCATGCTGGAATCCGGCCGGCGTGACGTGCGCGGCCGGCTGCGCATCTCGATGCCCGTGCTTTTCGGCCGCCACTGCATCGCGCCGACCCTCGCACGCCTGCTCGATGAACATCCGAACCTCGAACTCGACCTTTCCTTCAACGACCGTATCGTCGACCTGCTCGAAGACGGCTTCGATCTTGTCATTCGCAACGGGCCGTTGAAGGACAATCCGGATCTGATGGCCCGGGCGATCGCCCGCCAGCGCATGACCGTCTGCGCATCGCCCGCCTATCTGGAAAAACATGGCGCGCCGCAGACAGTCTTCGATATTCCGCGGCATGAAGGCATCGTCTACAGGCGGGGCGATGACGACAAGGGTTGGATATTTCCGACTGCGGCCGATCCCGGGCGGCGGCTGGCGCCAAAGGCGCGACTGCGGCTCGACGACCTCGCTTCGATTTCCGATGCGGCCGTCGCTGGGCGCGGTCTTGCCTGGCTGCCATGCTGGCTGGTCCGCGAGGAGGTGCTGGCAGGCCGGCTCATTCAGGTATTGAAGCAGGAACCGGCCAATGTCTTCGATGCCCATGCCGTGTGGCTGCGCTCCCCGGTCATGCTGCCGAAGGTGCGGCTCGCGATCGATACGCTCGCCGCCAGACTGCCGGCAATGATGGGCTGAAGCGCTCGCCGCGCCTGCGAGCGACGAGAAACCCATGTTATTCTTCGGCTTTCTCTGGAAATAACGCGATACCGCAGTATATCCGCTCATTCACCGTCCGTTGTGGGCGGCCGCCATATCACTCGGAAAAACGCCAGCATGTCACTTCGCAGCGCCCTCCGCGCACAAACTGCAGATTGCCACACCGCGGTGGACACTCTCTTCGGCAGTTTCGACCTCTCACGCATCCAGGATTACAAGGCTTTCTTGCGCGCGCATGCCCGGGTCGTACCATCAGTCGAACATGCGCTTGAGAATCGAGGAATCGGCCGTCTGCTGCCGGACTGGCCGGACCGAAGGCGCGCGCATCTATTGGCTGCCGACATCCGGGAACTCGATGATCGATTGCCGGTGCTGCTTCCGCAACCGGTATTGCGCTGCGAAGCAGCGGTCTGGGGTGCCGCCTATGTTCTTGAAGGCTCCAAGCTCGGCGGCGCGCTGCTTGCCAAGGCCGTGCCCGACCACTTGCCCAACAGCTATCTGAGCCCGCAAGGCCCGAAGGGCGCCATGCGGCTTTTTATGGATCGTCTTGAAGCGAGCAAGGTGGAGGATCCCGATGCGGCTGTCGCCGCCGCCCGCGATGTCTTTAAGCTCTTCCTCAATGCCGGGCAAGCCGAACTGGAAGCCGTCCCATGAGCGGCAAGCACGAACCCGTCGATCTTACCAATTGCGACCGTGAGCCGATCCACCAGCTCGGCTCGGTCCAGCCCTTCGGCTTTCTGTTGGCGGTGTCCTCAGACTGGATTGTCATGCGCGCCTCCGCAAACCTAGCGGAGTTTCTCGGAGTGACAGAGGCCAACGCGATCGGCCGTCCCGTTCTCTCTGTGATTACACCCGAAGCACTCCACACAATCCGCAACAAGCTTACCACGCTGCGTGGTTCCGACGTCGTCGAGCGCATTTTCGGCATTGCCCGGATGCACGATCAAAACAGGTTCGACCTTGCCGTGCACCTGAACGGCGGTGAGGTCATCATCGAAGGCGAGCGCTGCCAGGAAGACAGGCACGACGCCGCGTCGCTCTCGATGCGCAGCATGATGTCCCGCCTCGACCACACGGAAACACTGGAAGCTTTCTTCCGTGAGGGTGCAAGACAAGCGCGGGCGCTTACCGGTTTCGATCGGGTCATGGTCTATCGTTTCGACGAAAGCGGTTCCGGCGAAGTCGTGGCGGAAGCCGCCCGGGCCGGCATCGGATCGTTCCTCGGGCTGCACTATCCGGCTTCCGACATTCCGGTACAGGCGCGGGCGCTTTATCAGCGCAACCTGTTCCGTATCATTGCTGATGTCGACGCCGTCCCGGTCCCGATCCTGCCGCCGCTCGATGAGCACGGCCGGCCGCTTGACCTCTCCATGTCGGTCTTGCGTTCGGTCTCGCCGATCCACATCGAATATTTGAAAAACATGGGCGTTGGCGCTTCGCTCTCCATATCGATCGTTGTCGACGGTAGGCTCTGGGGCCTGTTTGCCTGCCATCATTACGGCCCGCGTCTGCCTTCGGCCCAAAGCCGCTCCACTGCCGAACTCTTCGGCCAGATGTTTGCGTCGCGCCTTGAAAGCCGCGAACGGCGACTGGCTCTCGACTACGAGACCAAGGCGCGCCGCATTGCCGACCGGCTTCTCACCTCCGTCGCAGACAATGCGAGCCTGCTCGACGATCCGGCCTGGCTGATCGAGGCGCTCGCCGACGCCATTCCTGCCGACGGGATCGGCGTCTGGATCAACGGCCGGCTGGCACTTGCCGGCAACGGGCCGAATGAGAGAGGCTTCGCAGCCCTCGTCCGCCACCTCAACCGCAACGCCGCCGGCCGCGTCTATGCCGTGGACAGGCTCGCGGAAACCTATCCGGATCTTGAGGTCGACGATGCTGTAGCAGGCATGCTCGCCATTCCGATCTCGCGTTCGCCGCGCGATTATGTCGTGCTTTTCCGTCAGGAATTGGTGCGCACAGTTCGCTGGGGCGGCGATCCGCACAAGCCGGTGGAATACGGTCCGAATGGCCCGCGGCTGACGCCGCGCAAGAGTTTCGAAGCCTGGTCGGAACTGGTGCGCGGCCGCTCCCTTCCCTTCACCGAGGCCGAGCGCCGTGTCGCCGAAACGATCCGCGTCACATTGATCGAGGTGGTGTTGCGCCTCACCGACGAGGTCAGTATGGCGCGCCAGACGGCAAACGAGCGCCAGGAACTGCTGATTGCCGAGCTGAACCACCGCGTCCGCAACATATTGAGCCTTATCACCGGTATCATCCGCCAGTCGCAGGCAACGTCGGTCGGCCTTGGCGACTACATCCGCCAGCTCGAGGGCCGCATCCAGTCACTCGCCCGCGCCCATGACCAGATCACCCGCGATCACTGGGCGCCTGCTTCGCTCCGGCAATTGCTGCTGGCAGAGACCGCCGCCTATCTCGGGAAAAATGCGCAACGCATCCAGATGGGCGGCGAGGATGTACTGCTGGAACCGCACGCCTTTTCCACCGCCGCCCTTGTCTTCCACGAGCTGATGACCAACAGCGCCAAATATGGCAGCCTTTCCGGCACCGGCAGCGGCACGGTCCAACTTGGCTGGCACCGCGACGACGAGGGTAATCTACGCATCGGCTGGCGCGAAAAGCATGGCCCGCCCGTCGTCGAACCCAAACGCCATGGCTTCGGTTCGACCATCATCCGCCGCTCGATCCCCTATGACCTCGGCGGCAAGGCCGAGGTCCGCTACCTCAGGGATGGGCTCGAGGCCGATTTCTGCATTCCGGCGCGACATGTCGTCGGCCCGACGAGCGAACGGTCAAATCCGCCTCCGGTCGGAGCAACCGGACGCAACACGATTCCCGACGATCAGCCGCTTTCCGGCCTGAACGTGCTGCTGGTGGAAAACAATCTGATCATCGCCATGGATGGCGAGGATATCCTGCGCCGCCTGGGCGCCGACGTCGCAACGGCGCCAAGTGTCACTGAGGCGATGGAAATCCTGGCCGGCCAGTCCTTCGATCTGGCGCTTCTCGATGTCAATCTTGGCGATGAGACGAGTTTCGGGATTGCCGACCGGCTGGCAGCTGATGGCGTGCCCTTCGTTTTTGCCACGGGGTATGGGGAAGGCATCGCCCAGGCAAACAGCCACTCGGATGCACCCGTGCTGCAGAAGCCTTATACGATGGAAGGCGTGACGGATATTCTTGCCCGGGTGCAGCTTCGCAGGAGCGGGTAGAACCCTCACCCTCCGAGAGGATCCGGTCGCAGCCCGCCGATGAAGAGCTGTTCCAGAAACCGCGCCGCATCCTCGAAACGCCCTTCGCCCGAATGTTCCTGCCCCAGCACCGCGCGCACCTGGACGTCGAAATCCGCGTAATGCTGCGTCGTCGACCAGATGGAGAAGATCAGGTGATAGGGATCGCATTTGACGATCTTGCCTGATTTCGCCCAGGTGCGGATGACCTCCGCCTTCTCGTCGACCAATTCCTTCAGCGGTCCCTTCAGCTCGTCCTCGATATGCGGCGCGCCCTGCAGCACCTCGTTGGCGAAAAGCCGGCTCTCGCGGGGAAAATCGCGTGCCATCTCCAGCTTGCGGCGGATGTAGCTGCGGATTTCCGCCTCCGGATTGCCCTCGGCGTTAAAGGCCCGCAGCGGCTCCAGCCAGGTGTAGAGCACCCGGTCGATCAGCGCCCGGTGCATCGCTTCCTTGGTGCGGAAATAATAGAGCAGGTTGGGTTTCGACATGCCGGCCACTTCGGCAATCTGGTCGATGGTCGAACCGCGAAAGCCGCTTGCCGAAAACACATCGAGCGCGGCTTCCAGGATCTGCTCTTCCTTCTCTTCCTGGATTCGCGTCCGCCTCAGGGTTTTCGCTGCTCTCGGTATGGTCACAGGCTGTCGTTTCCCCTTGAAATTCAACTTCTTCGCTCAAGTTTTGGTTGGGGACGACCCTCGCCGCTTCCTTGAGCAACTACCCTCATTTTTATCGGCGATTTTCGTGATTTTCGTCTTGAGCCCGGCGGTGGAAGTTGTAATGTTTACCAATCGGTCAAATTATCCGTCAGATGTAAAACAAAGGCAACTGGCGATTTTCCGGCGCTCGACAAAACCAATAAGGGGGCGCAGGAACGGACCACGGGAACAGGCAGGCATGCCCCTTGCATGACTGCCGCAAACAGGTGAGGGCATACAAAATGGTGGCAGCACCAGGCGAGAACATGCGCGTCAATGGCGACCGTCTCTGGGACAGTCTCATGGACATGGCGAAGATCGGCCCCGGCATAGCCGGCGGCAACAATCGCCAGACGCTGACGGATGCCGATGCGCAAGGGCGCAGCCTCTTCAAGACATGGTGCGACGATGCCGGTTTGACCATGGGCGTCGACCGCATGGGCACGATGTTCGCCACCCGCCCCGGCACCGATCCCGATGCCTTGCCCGTCTATGTCGGCTCACATCTCGACACCCAGCCGACCGGCGGCAAATATGACGGTGTGCTCGGCGTGCTTGCGGCTCTCGAAGTCGTGCGCACCATGAACGATCTCGGCATCAAGACCAAACATCCGATCGTCGTGACCAATTGGACGAATGAGGAAGGCGCGCGTTTTGCCCCCGCCATGCTGGCGTCAGGCGTCTTCGCCGGGGTGCACAGCCTGGACTTTGCCTATAATCGCAGGGACCCCGAGGGCAATCTGTTCGGCGACGAACTGAAGCGCATCGGCTGGGTCGGCGACGAAGAGGTCGGCGCGCGCAAGATGCACGCCTATTTCGAATATCACATCGAGCAGGGACCGATCCTCGAAGCCGAGGAAAAGCAGATCGGCGTCGTCACCCATTGCCAGGGCCTCTGGTGGCTGGAATTCACGCTGACCGGCAAGGAAGCCCACACCGGATCGACGCCGATGAACCTGCGTGTCAATGCCGGCCTCGCCATGGCCCGCATCCTGGAGATGGTCCAGGGCGTGGCGATGGGCGAACAGCCAGGCGCCGTCGGCGGCGTCGGCCAGGTATTCTTCTCGCCAAACTCCCGCAATGTGCTGCCGGGCAAGGTGGTCTTCACCGTCGACATCCGCTCGCCCGACAAGGAGAAGCTCGACCGCATGCGGGCAAAGATCGAGGCGAAGGCACCTGAGATCACCGATGCACTCGGTGTCGGTTGTTCCATCGAGGCGATCGGCCATTTCGAGCCGATCACCTTCGATCCGAAACTGGTCACGTCGGTGCGCGACGCCGCCGAGCGGCTCGGCTACAGCCACATGAACATCATCTCCGGCGCCGGCCACGACGCCTGCTGGGCCGCCCAGGTCGCGCCTGCAACGATGGTCATGTGCCCCTGCGTCGGCGGCCTCTCGCACAATGAGGCGGAAGAGATCTCCAAGGAATGGGCGATGGCGGGAGCCGATGTGCTGTTTCATGCGGTGGTCGAGACGGCGGAGATTGTGGTGTGATGGCTTATGTCGCGCCCCGAGCCCCCTCATCCGACCCTTCGGGCCACCTTCTCCCCGCTGGGGAGAAGGTATCAGTAGACGTCGCGGTCTTCCCCTTCTCCCCTCGGGGAGAAGGTGCCCGAAGGGCGGATGAGGGGGCTCCGGGCGCGACGAAAATTATCAAGCAGGATATCCGGAAGCATCGCAACAACAAGACCGACCAGGCGAGAACGCTTCGCCGCAACGAAACTGAAGAGGAATACCACCTCTGGAGCGACCTGCGCGCCCGCCGCTTGAACGGCTATAAGTTTGCAAGGCAAGTTCCCCTCGGCCCATTCATCGTCGATTTCCTCTGTCGTGAACAACGACTGATCGTCGAAGTCGACGGCTTCCAGCATGCCGATAGCGCGTCCGATCAGCGCCGAACTGAATGGCTCAATGGGAATGGCTATTCCGTGCTGCGCTTCTGGAATCGGGAAATCTCGCGCGAACGCCGCTCAGTTCTCGAAACGATTCTGGCCGCCTTGCAGGGCCGGATCGAGGTCAGCTTAGAACTGCCCAGCTTCTATTCGCCAGCCCAATCTGCAGACAAGAACGGGGAATGATCATGACCACAGTCATCAAGAACGGCACCATCGTCACCGCCGACCTGACCTATAAGGCTGACGTGAAAATCGACGGCGGCAAGATCGTCGAGATTGGTCCGAACCTCTCGGGCGACGAGACGCTGGATGCGACCGGCTGTTATGTCATGCCCGGCGGCATCGATCCGCACACCCACCTCGAAATGCCCTTCATGGGCACCTATTCCTCCGACGATTTCGAGAGCGGCACACGCGCCGCCCTTTCCGGCGGTACGACGATGGTGGTCGATTTCGCCCTGCCCGCCCCCGGCCAGTCGCTGCTCGAGGCGCTGACCATGTGGGACAACAAATCGACCCGCGCCAATTGCGACTATTCCTTCCACATGGCGGTCACCTGGTGGAGCGAGCAGGTCTTCAAGGAGATGGAGACCATCGTCCGCGACAAGGGCATCAACACCTTCAAACACTTCATGGCCTACAAGGGCGCGCTGATGGTGGACGATGACGAGATGTTCGCGTCGTTCCAACGCTGCGCCGAACTCGGCGCCCTGCCGCTCGTCCATGCCGAAAATGGCGACGTCGTCGCCTCGATGTCGGCAAAGCTGCTTGCCGAGGGCAATAACGGCCCCGAGGCGCATGCCTACTCCCGCCCGGCGGAAGTCGAGGGTGAGGCCACCAACCGCGCCATCATGATCGCCGACATGGCCGGCTGTCCTGTTTATATCGTCCACACCTCCTGCGAACAGGCCCACGAGGCGATCCGCCGCGCCCGCGCAAAGGGCATGCGTGTCTATGGCGAACCGCTGATCCAGCACCTGACGCTCGACGAGAGCGAATATTCCAATCCCGACTGGGATCATGCGGCCCGCCGGGTGATGTCGCCGCCTTTCCGCAACAAGCAGCATCAGGATTCGCTCTGGGCAGGTCTTGCCTCCGGCTCGCTGCAGGTCGTCGCCACCGACCATTGCGCCTTCACCACGGCGCAGAAGCGTTTTGGCGTCGGCGACTTCACCAAGATCCCGAACGGCACCGGCGGCCTCGAAGACCGTATGCCGATGCTCTGGACGCATGGTGTCAACACCGGCCGGCTGACGATGAACGAATTCGTCGCCGTCACTTCAACCAACATCGCCAAGATCCTCAACATCTATCCGAAGAAGGGCGCGATCCTTGTCGGCGCCGACGCTGACATCGTCGTCTGGGACCCGCAACGTTCCAAGACCATTTCGTCCAAGGCCCAGCAGTCGGCGATCGACTACAACGTCTTCGAAGGCAAGGAAGTGACCGGCCTGCCGCGCTATACGCTGACGCGCGGCGTCGTCGCGATCGAGGAAGGTGCGATCAAGACCCGCGAGGGTCACGGCGAATTCGTCAGGCGCGAGCCGGTCACGGCTGTCAGCAAGGCGCTTTCCCAGTGGAAGGATATCACTGCACCGCGCAAGGTGACGCGTAGCGGCATTCCGGCAAGCGGCGTATGACGATGGCGTATGACGATACGGCCATCAACCGAGGACCGCTGCCTCTATGCCAATGACCTCACGCCGGCACCAAAGCGTCCAACTCCGGCAGAAGCACGACGCTTTCCTGCTCGTTCGGATCGGTGCGCGCGATGATCGCCGTGCACGGCGTGCTGCTGAGGTTCGCCGGCAGGTGTGGCACACCCGCTGGGATATAGAACAACTCGCCGGCATGGACGATGACGTGATGTTCCAGTTCGTCTCCGTACCAGGTATGCGCCTCGCCGGAGAGCATGTAGATCGCCGTCTCGTGCGCCTCGTGCAGATGCGCCTTGGCGCGCACGCCGGGCGGGATCGTCAACAGATGCATGCAGATGCCCTTGGCGCCGACCGTTTCGGCGGCGATGCCTGCGAAATAGCTCAGCCCCTGCTTGCCGTCATAGGCATGATTGGGGCGAACGATATGGCAGGTGGGCTTTGATGTCACGTCCATCCTCATCCTCCATGGAGTGTGTCGTCGATAAAACCGGCGGTAATAATAGCACGCAAACCGCGTTCCCGCGGCGAAAACAAGACTGGTCGCATTGATGCAAGCACCCTCCGTCGTATCCGCCAAGGATCTCTGTCTCACCTACCAGGCCAACGATGGCCCGGTGAGCGCACTGAGCAATGTCAATCTCGATGTCCGCAAGGGCGATTTCGTCTCTTTCATCGGCCCGTCGGGCTGCGGCAAGACCACCTTCCTGCGTGTCATCGCCGATCTCGAGAAGAGCACCTCGGGCGAGATCTCGATTAACGGCATGACACCGGAGGAGGCGCGCAAGGCCCGCGCCTACGGCTATGTCTTCCAGGCGCCGGCGCTCTATCCCTGGCGCACCATCGAAAACAACATCGCCCTGCCCTTGGAGATCATGGGGTATTCCGGCGCTGACCGGACGCGGCGCATCGCCGAAGCGCTCGATCTCGTCAGTCTTTCGGGCTTCGAGAAGAAATTCCCCTGGCAGCTATCCGGCGGCATGCAGCAGCGCGCCTCGATCGCCCGAGCGCTCGCCTTCGACGCCGACCTGCTGCTGATGGACGAGCCCTTCGGCGCCCTGGACGAGATCGTCCGCGACCATCTGAACGAAGAGCTGCTGAAACTCTGGACCCGCACCAACAAGACGATCTGCTTCGTCACTCATTCCATCCCCGAGGCGGTCTACCTCTCGACCAAGATCGTGGTCATGTCTCCACGCCCGGGCCGCGTGACCGATGTGATCGACTCGACCCTGCCGGCCGAACGCCCGCTCGACATCCGCGAAACCCCCGAGTTCCTGGAGATTGCCCACCGCGTCCGCGAAGGGTTGAGGACGGGGCACGCATGAGGAGCGGGAGCGTGCGCCCTGGGGCCACCCCCCTCTGCCCTACCGGGCATCTCCCCCACAAGGGGGGAGATCGATATGCTGCACCGGCTTCCCCAAACAAGGATCGCCGTTCCGTTCGCTGCAGAGCTAACACGGAGCGAGGCGCTACCCTCCTGCCGATCTCCCCCCTTGTGGGGGAGATGCCCGGCAGGGCAGAGGGGGGTGGCTGCGCGTTCGACGCCAACCAATGGGGGCAGTCGCTGTGAAACCCGACACCTTCAAGGACAAGATCGTCCCCGTCACCACAATCCTGCTGGCGCTCGTCGTCATCTGGTATATCGCCGCCATCCTCATGAACGCGCCGTTCCAGCGCGACATGGACGGCCGCGCCGGCGTTACACCTACGACCCTCGAATTCATCGGCAAGACTCTGGCGCAGCCGAAGCCGATCCTGCCGGCGCCGCATCAGGTGGCGCAGAACGTCTACGAGAACACCTTCCTGCGCAGCCTTTCGAGCAATCGCAGCCTCGTCTATCACAGCTGGGTAACGCTCTCCTCCACCCTGCTCGGCTTCGGCTTCGGCATGCTGCTCGGCATCCTTCTCGCCGTGCTGATCGTCCATAACCGCGCCATGGACCGCTCGCTGATGCCGTGGCTGGTGGCGAGCCAGACCATACCGATCCTCGCCATCGCGCCGATGATCGTGATCATCTCCTATAACGTGCTGACCGGCGACAATGCCGTTGCACATCTCCTCAATCTCGATTCCGACGCCTCCCGGCTCGTGTCGAAGGCGCTGATCTCCACCTACCTCTCCTTCTTTCCGGTCGCCGTCGGCATGGTGAAAGGGTTGCGTTCACCTGAGATCATGCATCTCGACCTGATGCGCACCTATTATGCCAGCCCGATGCAGACTTTCTGGAAGCTGCGTGTTCCAGCCTCGATCCCTTTCCTCTTCACCTCGATGAAGGTCGCGATCGCCGCCAGCCTCGTCGGCGCCATCGTCGGCGAGCTGCCGACGGGTGCCGTCGCCGGTATCGGCTCGAAGCTGCTCGCCGGCTCCTATTACAGCCAGACCATCGATATCTGGGCCGCCCTCGTCGCCGGATCGCTGCTGGCGGGCATCCTGGTTGCGATTGTCGGCGTCGCGGCGAAGATCGTCGACCGCGCCATGGGCGGGAGGCCGGCATGAGACATCTGACCTTCTCCTGGCAAGCCATGGTCGCCCTCCTCCTCTGCATCGGGGCACTGACGGCCTTGCCGCTTCTGGGCGAGGGCGCGGCGCGCGCCCTCACTGACGGCACGGCAAGCCTCATTTTCATCATCGTCATCGCGGCTGCCCTGCTGTCTCTAGCGCCGCAGCCGCCGGCCTATCGTGCCACCGTGCTGTTTATCGGCGCGCATGGCGCCGCCTGGATGCTGCTTTCCGCTCTTTCCGGCAACGAGGGCACGGCGACGCGGGCTTTCTTCTTGCTGCTCTTCGCCTGCTGGCTGCTTGCCTGGCGATGCGTCACCGAGCTGTCGAAACTGCAGCCCGTCACTACTTCCGGCAAGTCGGCGCTCCAGCTTCTGATTCCGGCGATTTTCGGCGCCTGGATCCTCATTCTCTGGGAGGCGGTCACGCGTGGCGCCGGCGTTCCCTTCATCCTGCTGCCGCCGCCGAGCGCCATCGGCGCGCGGTTCATGGCATCGCTGCCGATCCTCGGCGCGGACGTCAGGCAGACGATCTTCAAGGCAGTGCTGATCGGTTATATCGCCGGCTGCCTCAGTGGCTTCGTCGTAGCGGTGCTGGCCGACCGCATCGCCTTCCTGCGCCGCGGCCTTCTGCCGATCGGCAACATGGTTTCGGCCCTGCCGATCATCGGCGTCGCCCCTGTCATGGTCATGTGGTTCGGCTTCGACTGGCCGTCGAAGGCCGCCGTCGTCATCATCATGACCTTCTTCCCGATGCTGGTGAATACCGTAGCCGGCCTTGCCGCCTCCGGCAGCATGGAGCGTGACCTGATGCGCACCTATGCCTCCGGCTATTGGCAGACGCTGCTGAAGCTCAGGCTTCCGGCGGCAATGCCCTTCATATTCAACGCACTGAAGATCAACTCGACGCTGGCGCTGATTGGTGCCATCGTTGCGGAATTCTTCGGGACGCCGATCGTCGGCATGGGCTTCCGTATCTCCACCGAGATCGGCCGCATGAATGTCGACATGGTCTGGGCGGAAATCGCCGT
The DNA here is from genome assembly GCF_057653455.1 of Rhizobium sp. CB2179. Classification (NCBI taxonomy): domain Bacteria; kingdom Pseudomonadati; phylum Pseudomonadota; class Alphaproteobacteria; order Hyphomicrobiales; family Rhizobiaceae; genus Rhizobium; species Rhizobium sp. CB2179. The sequence continues at coordinate 3,446,792 of NZ_CM172781.1, forward strand.
CGCGGCGCTGGCCGGCTCGATCTTCTATGGCATCATCGCCCTGACCGAACGGGCGGTGACGTTCTGGCATCCGTCTATCCGTGGTGGCTAGGCGCGCACGGGCTCCAGAAACGGGTCCGGGCATAACTTCAGAGGGTAAGGATAAGAAAATGAGAAAGTTGATGGTTGCAATGATGGCGAGCGCGATGTCGCTTGCATCGGCCCATGCGATGGCCGCCGACAAGGTGGTGCTGCAGCTGAAATGGGTCACGCAGAGCCAGTTCGGCGGTTATTACGTCGCCAAGGAAAAGGGCTTCTATAAGGAGGAAGGCCTCGACGTCGACATCAAGCCGGGCGGCCCTGATATCGCCCCCGAGCAGGTGATCGCCGGCGGCGGCGCCGATGTCATCGTAGACTGGATGGGTGGTGCCCTGGTTGCCCGCGAAAAGGGCGTTCCGCTCGTCAACATCGCCCAGCCCTATCAGAAGGCGGGCCTGGAAATGGTCTGCCGCAAGGACGGCCCGATCAAGACCGAAGCCGACTTCAAGGGCCACACGCTCGGCGTCTGGTTCTTCGGCAACGAGTATCCCTTCTTCGCCTGGATGAACAAGCTCGGCCTGTCCACAGAAGGCGGTCCGAACGGCGTCACCGTGTTGAAGCAGAGCTTCGATGTGCAGCCGCTTGTCCAGAAGCAGGCCGACTGCATCTCTGTCATGACCTATAACGAATATTGGCAGGCGATCGATGCCGGCTTCAAGCCGGAAGAACTGACGGTCTTCAACTACACGGAAATGGGCAACGACCTTCTTGAAGACGGCCTCTATGCGATGGAAGACAAGCTGAAAGATCCGGCCTTCAAGGAGAAGATGGTCAAGTTCGTCCGCGCATCGATGAAGGGCTGGAAATATGCCACCGAGAATCCCGACGAAGCCGCCGAGATCGTCATGGATAATGGCGGCCAGGACGACAACCATCAGAAGCGCATGATGGGCGAAGTCGCCAAGCTGGTCGGCGACAGCTCCGGCAAGCTGGACGAGGCGCTCTATGCCCGCACGGCAAAGGCGCTGCTCGACCAGAAGATCATAAGCAAGGAGCCGTCGGGCGCCTGGACGCACGATATCACCGACGCCGCTTCCAAGTAGTTTCGGCAGGATTGCGAAGCGAAACGCGCGGGAGATTTCCGCGCGTTTCGTCATTTTCTGGAGCATGATGGCAAAAACTGTCCGCGGTATTCGGACGACATTCTCTATCTATTTGATTTGGATGCTGATTCAGATTTCCGGTCAGTCGGCCTACATCATCTGCATCCAGCAACCGAAAAAAATGCCTTGCAACTGTCGCATTTTTCGGGCGTCAAACGTCTTAGGGATGAGGCGCGATCAATCTTCGTAATGTTGACATAACCTTGCGGTGATTGATTGACGTCGGAATGGTAATTATTATTGCCTAATGGGGAATTGTTTTCTGCCGGACTTGTAGATCGAGCAAATCGATACCACCTACAAGCCGAATTTGCCGGCGAGGGATGAAGGCGGCAAAGGATCGGCGGATACCTCTGAGAATGCAGGAAGGGCAGTGGCCTGATCGCGCGCTGAGTGGCAGACGCTCGAGTTCGGCCAACCTTATCATAAGATTGGACGAACACGCATGGTACGCAAGCCGACTGGAATTCTAGGCGCCTCTACTCTTTTTGCAGCGGCACTTGCTGCATCCACCGCATTTTCGCAGGAAGCGCCGGTCGCAAAACCGCAGCAGAACCTGCCGGCGATCGTCGTCACCACTGCGGTGAACCGCACCCTCGTCGACCGTGTCATCGGCACCGGAACGGTCAAGCCCGTCGAAGAAGTCTATATCCAGCCGCAGGTCGAAGGCCTCTCGATCCGCACGCTGAAAGCCGATATCGGCGACAAGGTTCAGGCCGAAAGCACGTTGGCGACGCTCAACGATGACGCAGTGGTCCTGGAAAAGAGCCAGATGATGGCGACGAAGGCCAAGGGCGAGGCAAGCCTCGCCCAGCTGCGCGCCCAGCTCATCGAGGCGCAGGCCAATGCCGAACAGGCAAGGCAGCAGCAGGCCCGCGCCCAGGAAATGGTCAAGAAGGGCACGGTTTCCACCGCCCAGGTCGAACAGGCCGATGCGACCGCCGCAGCAGCCAATGCCCGCGTCGTCTCCGCCGAACAGGCGATCGAGGTCTCCGAAGCGGATCTCAAGGTCTTCGACAGCCAGATCGCCGATGCGGATTTGAAGCTGGCGCGCACCGACGTGAAGACGCCGGTCGCCGGCACGGTCTCGGCGAAGAACGCCAAGGTCGGCGCCATTGCCGCCGGCAACGGCGATCCGCTGTTCACCATCATCCGCGACGGTGATATCGAGCTTGTCGCTGAGGTCGCTGAAAGCGATGTCGTCAGGATCATGGCCGGCCAAAAGGCGACGATTTCGCTTTCCGGCAGCCGTGAGAAGCTTTCCGGCGCCGTACGCCTGGTTTCGCCGACCGTCGATCCGGTCACCCGCCTTGGCCTCGTCCATATCTCCATCGATGATGACAGCAAGGCGCGTTCAGGCATGTATGGCAGCGCCGAGATCACCGTGCGCGAGACTGAAGGCGTAGCGCTTCCCCTGACCGCTGTACTCACCGGCAACGAAGGCTCCTCCGCCCGCAAGGTCGAGGACGGCGTGGTGAAATTCGCCAAGATCGAGACCGGCATCCAGGACGGCGCCTATGTCGAGGTCATCGATGGATTGAAGACCGGCGACGAGGTCGTGGCCAAGGCGGGCGCTTACGTTCGCGACGGCGACCACATCACGCCGGTGCGTGAACAGCCCCCGGCTTCCAACTAAAGAGACCATCCGATGAATTTTTCAGCCTGGTCCATCCGAAATCCCATTGCACCACTGCTGGCCTTCTGCCTGTTGGTGTTCATCGGCATGCAGTCCTTCAACGCGCTGCCGATCACGCGTTTTCCGAACATCGACGTGCCGCTCGTTTCGATCAACGTGACGCAGAGCGGCGCTTCGCCGGCCGAGCTCGAAATGCAGGTGACGAAGGAGATCGAAGACGCGGTGGCCTCCATCACCGGCATCGACGAAATCCAGTCGACGGTGACCGACGGTAGCTCGCAGACCGTCGTCATGTTCCGGATGGAAGTGCCGACCGAACAAGCCGTGCAGGACACCAAGGATGCGATCGACCGCATCCGCAGCGATCTGCCGACTACGGCCGAAGCACCAATCGTCTCCAAGGTCGATGTCGAGGGACAGGCGATCCAGACCTTCGCCGTTTCCTCGCCTGCCATGTCGCTGGAAGAACTTTCGTGGTTCGTCGACGATACGATCAAGCGTTCGCTGCAGGGCCAGGCCGGCATCGGCCGTGTCGACCGTTACGGCGGCGCCGAGCGCGAAGTGCGCATCGAACTTACCCCTGACAAGCTCAATGCCTACGGCATCACCGCCGCGAGCGTGAACCAGCAGCTGCGCGGCACCAACATCGACCTCGGCTCAGGCCGCGGCCAGGTGGCGGGAAGCGAACAGGCCATCCGTGTTCTCGGCGACGCCCGCAACGTCGCCGACCTCGCCAACACGACGATCGGCCTGCCGAACGGCCGCTTCGTCAAACTATCCGATCTCGGCGTCATCAAGGACACCTATGAGGAGCCGAAATCCTTCTCGCGCTTCAACGATACGCCAGTCGTTACCTTCGGCGTTTTCCGCTCCAAGGGCGCCAGCGAGGTCAGCGTCGCCGAAACCGTGGCGCAGAACCTCGACAAGGTGCGGACCGAAAATCCGAATGTGAAGATCGAACTGATCGACGATTCGGTCTATTTCACCTACGGCAACTACGAGGCCGCCATCCATACGCTCCTCGAAGGCGCGCTGCTCGCCGTCATCGTCGTCTTCCTGTTCCTGAGGAACTGGCGCGCGACGCTGATTTCGGCAATCGCCTTACCCTTGTCCGCGATCCCGACCTTCTGGATCATGGACATGATGGGCTTCTCCCTGAACCTCGTCAGCTTCCTCGCTCTGACGCTCGCCACCGGTATCCTTGTCGACGATGCGATCGTCGAAATCGAAAACATCGCCCGCCACATCAAGATGGGCAAGACGCCCTATCGAGCGGCGATCGAGGCGGCTGATGAAATCGGCCTTGCCGTCATCGCCACCACTTTCACCATCATCGCCGTTTTCGTGCCCGTTTCCTTCATGCCGGGCATCCCGGGCCAGTACTTCATCCAGTTCGGTCTGACCGTCGCCTTCTCCGTCTTCTTCTCGCTGATGGTCGCGCGACTGATCACCCCGATGATGGCCGCTTATCTGATGCGCGCCGAAGACGCCATGGAAGACCATCACGACAATGATGGCCTGCTGATGCGGGGATACACCCGTCTCATACGTGGCACCACCGGACGCTGGTACACGCGTTATGCGACGCTGATTGTCGCGTTCGCTTTCCTGGTCGGCTCCGTTTTGTTGCTGATGCAGGTTCCCGGCAGCTTCCTGCCGCCGGAAGATGCCTCACGCATCGTTCTCTCCGTCGAGCTGCCGCCCAATGCACGCCTTGACGACACCGAGAAGACGACGGATGCGATCTATGACAGGGTCAAGGACATCAACGGCGTCGATAGCGTCTTCGTCCTCGGTGGCGCATCGCCGAAGGGCGATCTCGAACTGCGCCGTGCGACCATCACGCTGGCACTCGACAAGCTCGACCAATCGCTGGTCAAGAAGATGGTCAACGACGTGATCGGCCGTATCCCCGTCATTGGCCCGAAACTGCCGAAGGTGGAGGTCCACGGCCGTGAACGCCCGCAGTGGGATATCGAAAAGGAAGTCTTCGCCAAGCTGCGTGATATTCCCGACGTCCGGATCCTGAAGCTCAATGACCGCGGCGAACGCGACCTCTCCTTCAACTTCCTTTCCAAGAACGACAAGGACCTGAACGACGCCGTCGGTATTCTGGAATCCAAGCTGCGCGCCGATCCGCTGCTTGCCAATGTCAGCGCCGACGGCTCCCTTCCCCGTCCGGAACTGCAGGTTCACCCGCGCATGGATGAGGCGGCCCGCCTCGGCATTACGCCGCAGCAGATCTCCGAGACGATCCGCGTCGCCACCATCGGCGATGTCGATGCCGCCCTTGCCAAGATCTCGCTCGACGATCGCCAGATCCCGATCCGCGTCCAGGCCGCACTCGACATGCGTCGCGATCTCGCGGCCATCCGGACATTGAAGATCCAGACCGCCAGCGGCGGCACCGTTCCGCTCGCGAGCGTCGCCAATATCGACTATTCGGAAGGCGTAAGCTCGATCAAGCGCAACAACCGCTACCGCGTCGTCTCGATCGGTTCCGACCTGCCGCAGGGCGTAGCACTCGACACGGCTTCGGCCCGCTTCCGTCAGATCGTCAACGACGCCAATATCCCGGCCACGGTGCACCTTGCCGAAAGCGGCGACACCAAGGTGCAAAGCGAGATGCAGCAGAGTTTCGTCAACGCCATGTTGATGGGCCTGCTGTTGGTGCTGACGGTGCTGATCCTGCTCTTCAAGGACGTGATCCAGCCCTTCACCATCCTGTTCTCACTGCCGCTCGCCATTGGCGGCGTCGCAGCCGGCCTGATCCTCACCAGCAATCCGCTGTCGATGCCTGTCATGATCGGCATCCTGATGCTGATGGGTGTCGTCACCAAGAACGCGATCCTGCTCGTCGATTTCGCAATCGAGATGCGCCATCAGGGCATGCCGCGCGTCGAGGCCATGGTCGAAGCCGGCCGCAAGCGCGCCCGGCCGATCATCATGACCTCGATCGCCATGTCGGCGGGCATGCTGCCTTCCGCGCTTGGTGTCGGCGAAGGCGGCTCGTTCCGCGCGCCGATGGCGATCGCGGTGATCGGCGGCATCATCGTCTCGACTGTGCTCTCGCTCGTCGTCGTGCCCTCCTTCTTCTTGATCATGGACGACCTGTCCCGCCTGCTCGGCTGGGCTTTCGGCCGCCTGGTCGGCAGGAAGGACGAGGAGGAGCTGCCGCTGTCGCGCGAGGATCTCACCCGTGTCACTCGGGAGAACCGAAGCGAGATCGACTCGCTGGAGGAGCGCCTGACCGCAATCGAAAAGCCGGAAGGCAAACGCAAGAGCGCCAAGGGCAACGACACCAACGTGCTGCGCCTGCCGCCCTTCGCGGCGGAATAAGCAAGACCCAGGAAAGGAACGGGCCGGGAGCGATCTCCCGGCCCGTTTCGTTTTTTGGTCATGTCTGACGATTGACCGAAATCAAATCCACCGCCATCTCCCTCCCGTATTTTGCCTGGCATGCACGTGGAATTGGAAAGACCGGCCATATCAGGAGACCGGGAGATGAACAGGACGCTGACATTCAACGGCCATGAGGCCGCTGTGCTCGCCAAGGCCGCCTTCATGGCCGGGCTCGACCACAACGAGGCTGAAGCCCTGCGCGCCTGCGCCACCGTTCGCCTCTGCGACCCGCACGACGTTCTCTTCGAGGAGGGCGACAAGGCGGCCTATTTCTATTGCGTACTCAGCGGTTATGTCAGGCTCTATCGCCACAACGGCGACGGCAGGCAGGCCGATATCCGCATCTGCGAGCCCGGCGACGGCTTCGCGGAATGCCTGATCCACGCCGACGAAACCTATCGCACCGGCGCGCAGGCGATGGATCATGCCGTGCTGGCATGCTTCCGCATTCCCAAGGTCCGGCTGTTGCTGGAGGAGCGGCCGCGGATCGGCAAGGCGATCATGCGCAGCCTGTCACTGCATCTGATCTCGACGATGGAATGCCTGGCAAGCGACCGGATGCAGACCGCGCCGCAGCGCGTTGCGCATTATCTGCTGACCCACTGTGCCGGGAACGGTGCGGCCGGTTCGCTGCGGTTGCCCTTTCCGAAAAACCTGCTTGCCCGCAAGCTTGGCCTCGCACCGGAGGCGCTCTCACGCGCCTTCTCGACGCTGAAGACGAAAGGTGTCACGGTGCGCGGCCGGGCGATCGCCATCAGCGACGTCAACCTGCTGCGGCAGGTCTGACCGCCAAAATCATCCCGCTTTAGAGCAATTCCAGCAAAAGTGCGTAGCGGTTTTGCGTCCGGAATTGCGTGAAAACAAAGAGATAGAGCATTTCCGTGATTCGGAGAAAAACGGAATGCTCTAGAGCCCGCCCTGCTCCCTGAGGAAGCTGACGATCGAACTGACGCCGTCGCCGCGCTTCATGTCGGAGAAGACGAAGGGGCGGCTCGCACGCATGCGCGTCGCATCCCGGTCCATGACCTCGAGATCGGCGCCGACATAGGGCGCCAGATCCTTCTTGTTGATGACAAGCAGGTCCGATCGGGTGATGCCGGGGCCTCCCTTGCGCGGGATTTCCTCGCCCTGGCAAACCGAGATGACATAGATGGTGATATCGGCAAGATCGGGCGAAAAGGTCGCCGCCAGATTGTCGCCACCGGATTCGATGAAGACAACGTCGAGATCGGGGATTCGCTGGTTGAGGCCGGCGATCGCCTGCAAATTGATCGTCGCATCCTCGCGGATGGCGGTATGCGGGCAGCCGCCCGTCTCGACGCCGACGATGCGGTCCGACGTCAATGCTTGCATCCGCACCAGCGCCTCGGCATCCTCTGTCGTGTAGATATCGTTGGTGACAACGGCGACGGAATAGTCGTCGCGCATCGCCTTGCAGAGCTTTTCGGTCAGCGCCGTCTTGCCCGAGCCGACCGGCCCGCCGATGCCGACACGCAAAGGTCCGTTTCTTGATTTCATATGCCTTACTCCAATCGAACCCCGATGATAACGAAGCCGCCCACCCGCGCCACCGTCAAATGACTTAGAGCGCCTGTTTTTCTTCGAATCACGGAAGCGCTCTATCTCTTGGTTTTCACGCAATTCCGGACGCAAAACCGCTGCGCACTTTTGCTGGAATTGCTCTCACCGCAGCGATAATTTCGGACAATCACGAACGGAACAGCCGCGTCGCCTGCGTCTCGTGGCGCAGGCTGGCAATATCGGCCTGCACCGTCGCCGAACCCAGATCGTCAAGCGTCGAGGCTGCCGCCCGCCGGGCGACCTCCGTGATATGGTCTTCGAGACCGGCAAGCACGGCGACACCATCCCTTTGCCCCGCGACACCGAGGCGGATGCCTGATGAAACCGCTTGTGAGGCATAGGCATGCAGGAAGGCGGCAAGCGCCTTCTCGGGCTCTATGCCATGGGCGCCCGTTACCGCCCCGACCGCAATGGGATAAGCGACCTTGCCGGGTAGCCGATCGAACACCCCCTCCGGCCAGGCCCGCGCCGCTGCGAGAAAAGCCTCGCCGAGCAACATCGTTTCCTGATGGCGCTCGCGTGATCCCGCAAGCGCCTCGGCAAGCACGGCGATCTCGGCAAGGCGTACGGCTTCCACTTGGTGCCTGTGGCTTTCAGCCAGAAGCACCGCATCGTTCCAGACCGAACCATTGCCGATCAGCGTGGCGGTCCAGGCCGCAAGCGAGGCAGCATCCGTGACCAGCCCGTCGGCAACCGCCCGCTCCAGCCCGCCCGAATAGGCAAAGCTGCCGATCGGAAAGGCCGGTGACAGCCATGCGGTCAGGCGCAGCAATGCCTGCAGCTCGCGATCCCCGGTCATCAAGGCTCAGTCGTGCTTGTGGTCATGATCATGACCGCGATCGTGGCGGTGTTCATGCTCGTGCTCGTAGCCATGTTCGTGATCATGGTCATGGCCGTGATCATGCCCGTGGTCATGCCCGTGGTCATGATTGTGATCGTGATCGTGATCATGCCCATGCGAATGCCCGCCTTGGGAATGATAGGCCCCGCGCGCCGGCTGGAATGGTTCGTCGATCTCGAGGACGACGGCGCCGAGGCCCTGCAGCATGGTGCGGATGACATGATCGCGGAGGATGACGATGCGGTCTTCCTCGATCTGCGCGGCAAGATGCCGGTTGCCGAGATGCCAGGCGAGCTCGACCAGATGCGTGCGGTCGCGGCCGCGAACCTCGAAGAGCTTCTCGTCGGCAGCGAGGATCTCGATCAGTTCGCCGTCGTCGCGCACCAGCAGATCGCCATTGGCAAAAAGCACCGGATCCTTGAGATCGAGCATGACCATCTCGCCATTTTCCAGATGCAGCAGCTTGCGGCGCAGATGGCGTAGATCATGCGGCAGCTTGACCTGGGCGATCGGATGGGAGGAAGGGGTTCCGGCAGGAAGATAGGAGGTGACGCGCTGCATGATATGTCCGTTTTGCTGAGAGGACGACCATGCAAAATAGCTCTTCCCGATGCAAGCACCAATGGTCTTTCGTTCGGGTCCGGTTTTTATATTCCGTAAGCCTGCATCACATTGTCGCTCTCCGGTCCGCCCTCGCCATCGACGCCCTTATCGACGAGCCCGTGCCAGGCGTGATGCAGACCTTCCCGCTCGTGTACGACGCGATTGCGCCCGAGCGCCTTGGCGAGATAGAGCGCCCGGTCGGCGGAGGCATAGACCGCCTGCTTGTTGCGCCCGGCGACGAGATCGGCAACGCCGCCGGAAACGGTGATGCGGATATCGTGCCCCTCGGCTTTGATGGCGCCGCCGGCGATCCGGGCTCGGACACCTTCGACGCGCTCCATCCGCGCCTCCAGCGGTTCCCCGGAGACGATGACGCCAAACTCCTCCCCACCCAGCCGTGCGACGACGGACATCTCATCGAAGGCGGAGGTGAGCATGGCCGAAACGGCAATGATAACGGCATCGCCGCAGCCATGGCCGAAGCGGTCATTGATCGTCTTGAAACGGTCGACGTCAAAAATGACCAGGGACGCGTCGCCATCAGTATTCTCAAGCGCCTCGGTAAAAGCCCGCCGGTTGAGCAGTCCGGAAAGTGTATCGGTGCGGCTGAGCTTTTCGAATTCCGCCCGCGAGAGCGCGAGATCGCGCATGGCAAAGCCGGCGAACAGTGACAGCATGCCGGAAACCGTACCGCCGATCAGCCAGGAAAAGATCGCGCTGAAGCCAATTGCATGAGCGAGTGTCACCGGCAGCAACCCGAGAAGATCGAGCGACGGCATCGTCAATGCGATAATGACTCCCGAGAGAATAACGGCGAGAAAAGCCATCTTCAGGGCGAAGACGTAGACGTTCTTGCGGTATTGAAGATCGCCGAAATCGGCCTGCAGCGAAATCCAGTTTCTCATGAGAATCAACCTTCCTGCTCGGCGTTTCCAGGCATTGATAAGAGCCCAATTGCTGCGGGTGTCTTAATCGACTCGTTAAGATTCGAACGGTTTCGGACGAATCGGTGGATAGAACTTTTCTAGCAGGGGATGCAGTTTTCCAATCTCTGAATCGAACAGCGCAGAGAGACACTTAAATTACTGATATAAAAGAGATTTATTGATCACTGCGGGGCAGATGTTCCAGAATGGTTTAGCTGGGGAAAACATCGGTTCTTCCACTGATTTTTACAACCATATGGAGAGCGCTGTTCACAATTCACTTTAAGAGCGGACTGGCTCTACGGCTGCTTCAATTGTAGACAGAAACAGACAATCGCAATGCTTGTGGAATCGGGCTCCATAAGCCGGTTCGAAGCCCAGCCGAACGCAGGGCGGCGGCGCTCCAGGTGTTGCAGCCGAAGAGAGCGTTGAAGTATCCCCTGGCCTCGAAGAAACGGTCGATCTCGCCGTAACCGGCATCCGGGATCGGCACCACCGCGCCCGCGTCGCGCACGAAGCTGTCCGAGATAAAATTGCGCAGCTGCGCCAATTGATCGTCACTGACATTGAATGCCGCAACAGTCGGCTGCGGCTCGGTGATATGACCGGCAAGATCCACATGCAGCACTGAACGGTCGATTGTCAGCGCGCGCAACACCGGCAGCGGCTTCAGTTCCGCCCATGTGGGAGTTTCCAGATAGAAGGCCCGACCGCCCCAGCCGATAATGAGCCACTCCGCATTCGGATGGCCGAGCGGAAAACCGGTATCGTCAAGGAAGGAAAAGGCAGCCCGCGTTTCCGCGTCGAGCGGAATGGCAATATCGGTATGGATCGGGCCCGACAGCAGCAGAATCCGATGCGTCACCGCCGCAGACGACGCCTTGACCGGCGCAATCAGCGGCCGGGGAATGAAGATTCCGCAGGCCGCCGAAAACACGAGCAGGAATACGATCCGCAACAACCAGCGGATGCCTGTCCTCATCGGAGCCGTCCATCACACATCCGACCTGGGCCTAGAACAGGAAGTAGCGCTGCGCCATCGGCAGCACCGTCGCCGGCTCGCAAGTCAGCAGCTCGCCGTTCGCCCTGACCTCATAGGTCTCCGGATCGACCTCGATCTCGGGTGTCAGGTCGTTGTGGATCATCGATGCCTTGGAGATGCCGCCGCGCGTGTTTTTCACCGCGACCAGCTCCTTGGCGACGCCGAGCCGGCCCTTCAGGCCGGCATCGAGCGAGGCCTGGCTGACGAAGGTGACGGAGGAATTGGTGAGGCTCTTGCCATAAGAGGCAAACATCGGCCGGTAGTGTACCGGCTGCGGCGTCGGGATCGAGGCATTCGGATCGCCCATCGGGGCGGCCGCAATCGAGCCACCGAGCAGCACCATATCGGGCTTCACCCCGAAGAAGGCCGGGTTCCAAAGCACGAGGTCGGCACGTTTGCCGACTTCAACCGAGCCGATCTCACGGCTGAGACCATGGGCGATCGCCGGGTTGATCGTATATTTGGCGATATAGCGGCGGACGCGGAAATTGTCGTTGTCGCCCTTTTCCTCCTTCAGCCGGCCGCGCTGACGCTTCATCTTGTCAGCCGTCTGCCAGGTGCGGATCGCCACCTCGCCGACGCGGCCCATGGCCTGGCTGTCGGACGAGATGATCGAGAAGGCGCCGATATCGTGCAGGATGTCTTCGGCGGCGATCGTCTCCTTGCGGATCCGGCTTTCGGCAAAGGCGATATCTTCGGGGATCGACGACGACAGGTGATGGCAGACCATCAGCATGTCGAGATGCTCGGCAATGGTATTGACCGTATAGGGACGCGTCGGATTGGTCGACGACGGAATGACATTCGGCTGGCCGCAGATCTTGATGATGTCAGGCGCGTGCCCGCCGCCCGCCCCTTCCGTATGGAAGGCATGGATGGTGCGGCCCTTGATGGCGCCAATCGTATCCTCGACGAAGCCGCTTTCGTTCAGCGTGTCGGTATGGATCATCACCTGCACGTCGTATTCGTCGGCAACCGACAGGCAGCAGTCGATGGCGCCTGGCGTCGTACCCCAATCCTCGTGCAGCTTCAGCGAGGTGGCGCCGGCCAGCACCATTTCGGTCAGCGCCCCCGGCAGCGAGGCATTGCCCTTGCCGGCAAAGGCAAGGTTCATCGGAAAGGCGTCCGCGGCTTCAATCATGCGCGCCAGATGCCAGGGACCGGGCGTGCAGGTGGTGGCAAGCGTGCCGTGTGCCGGTCCGGTGCCGCCGCCGAGCATGCAGGTCATGCCGCTCATCAGCGCTTCCTCGATCTGCTGCGGCGCGATGAAATGGATATGGCTGTCCATGCCGCCAGCGGTGACGATCTTGCCTTCGGCGGCGATCGCCTCCGTGCCGGGGCCGACGATGATGTTGACACCCGGCTGCATGTCGGGATTACCGGCCTTGCCGATCGCGACGATGCGCCCATCCTTGAGCCCGATATCGGCCTTGTAGATACCCGAATGATCGACGATCACCGCATTGGTGATGACCGTATCGACCGCGCCATCCGCCCGCGTCACCTGGCTCTGGCCCATGCCGTCGCGGATCACCTTGCCGCCGCCGAACTTCACCTCCTCACCATAGGTGGTGAAATCCTTCTCGATCTCGATGAAGAGCTCCGTATCGGCAAGGCGCACCTTGTCGCCGGTGGTCGGTCCGAACATGCCGGCATAGGCGGCGCGCGAGATCTTGTAGGGCATCTATCAGGCTCCTTGGGAGGAAGAGACGAGTGTTTTTCCGCCGAGCCGCTTGAGGCGGCCAGCGGCAATATAACTATCGACAAGCTGTCGTTCGGCCGCAAATGGGTGCCATTCCCAGCCGACGTGGCCGAAGCCGGCAAGCGTCACCTCGGCCTCGGCATATGTGTTCAGCACCTCGGCAATGACGATCATACCGCTGCTCGGCACGACATAGGGCGACGGAGAAAACGCCGAAAGCGAGGCATCCACGGACTCGTGAACCGCCTTGCCGATGACGACGTGCTTCTTGCCGGTATCGGCGCAGAAGACACTGAATTCATCCGTATAGTCGTCGCAGAAATCGTCGAGTTCCGGATGCGAGACGGCAAGCGGTGCCCGCATCGCGGCGAATTTTTCCGGGTCGCGCACGCTCCAGATTTCGCCCGCCGACACCACGCCCGGATGGGTGCGCCACTCACGCGAGCCGAGCATCGCCTTTGCCGGTCTGCCGGTATTGCAGACCGCGACGGCATCCGTGCGGCTGCCGCCGGCGCCATAGGAGCGGCAATCATTGAAGCGGATGACGAAATCGGCGGCATCGATGATGCCAGCCCCGCCCTCCTCAACGTCGCCATTGCCGACGATCATGATTTTCCTGATCACCCTAGTTGCTCATCGTATCTTCGAGCTCTTTCAGCTCTTTCGTGCGTTTGTCCGTGATGTTGGCGAGACACCCGGCGACCAGCATCGGCTCCATCGTGCCGCCGCGGGCCTGAAAGCCGAAGGCGTCGCATTCGGCGTCGCGATAATCGATCCAGGCGCGCTGCGCCTTGACCAGCGCCTGCTCTGCACCCTTCCTGTCGCCATCCAGGTCCTTGTCGATCGCTGCCAGGACGGCGCGGGTCTTCTTGTATTGCGCATTTAACGCCTTGTCGGCGGCCTCATGGCGCCCCGCTTCGCAAGAAGTCATGTCCGATTGCGTCTTGGGACTGTTGCAATCGATATCCTCAGCTGCGGCAGCACCTGCCGTCAGCAGCATCGCCGCCCCGACGAGGCAGATATTCAAGCGCATGCGTTTCTCCAGACTATTGTTCTTAAAGCTTGCCCATCACCAGCTGGCGGAAGCCGTAAACCTCGCGCTTGCCGGAAAGCGGGATCAGCGTCACCGAGCGCGTCTGCCCCGGCTCGAAGCGCACCGCCGTCCCCGCCGGGATATCGAGCCGCTTGCCGTGTGCTACCGCGCGATCGAAGGAAAGCCCGGCATTGGTCTCGGCGAAATGATAGTGGCTGCCGACCTGCACCGGCCGATCGCCGGTATTGGAAACCTCCAGCGTCACCGTCGGCGCGCCGGCATTCAGTTCGATGTCGCCGCTTGCGGCAATGATCTCGCCTGGAATCATCTCGTCCTCCTTAAGCCGCCTTGGGCGCGCAGCCCTCGGCCTTCAGTACGCGCTTCGTCGATGCCGGATTTTTGGCGAGCATGGCCGCCGGCCGAATAGGCCTCGCGACGAGATTGCCGCCGCAGTTCGGGCAGACACCCTTCAGCACGCCGTCCACGCAATCGGCGCAAAAGGTGCATTCGTAGGTGCAAATCCGTGCCTCAGCGCTGTCAGGCGACAGATCCTTGTCGCAGCATTCGCAATTGGGCCTGAGCTCCAACATTCCTATCTCCTCACCGGATCGGTTCGTGCACGGTGACAAGCTTGGTGCCATCGGGAAACGTTGCCTCCACCTGCACGTCATGGATCATCTCTGCAATCCCCTCCATCACCTGGTCGCGGCCGATCACATGGGCACCGGCTTCCATCAGCTCGGCAACCGGACGGCCGTCGCGGGCGCCTTCGACGACGAAGTCGCTGATCAGCGCGATCGCTTCGGGATAGTTCAGTTTGACGCCGCGCTCCAGCCGCCTCCGCGCCACCATCGCCGCCATCGAAATCAACAGCTTGTCTTTTTCTCTCGGAGTGAGGTTCATCGCTTGTCCATCTGCTTGATCGAATGCTGAAGTTCATAGATTCCAGACTTTCGGCACAGGCGCACCATTGCGCAAGGCGGAAATGACCGGGATCAGGATTTTTCTGAGTGAGAAGCCGTCGGCTGCGGCAAGGCGAACGACGAGCTTGCCATTCCAAGCGCTGGCACCGCCCATCGATCCTTCGACGAGCGGCCGGACTTTCCCAAGATAGGCTTCTGAAAGCTGCCCGGCATAAAGCAGGGTCGCAAAGGCCACCTGTCCGCCGAGGACCGCCTGTCGCGCCGTCAGCGCCGCCACACCTTCGGAAAGTCTGAGTTCTTCGGCGTGGATCAGTTGGCTCGAACGCCGGATGCGCCAGCGGTCGCGGAACAGCCCTGATACCACCGCCTCACCCATCGCCTTGCGGCCGAGCAGCACGGCCTCCACAGCCAGAAATTCGGCGCTCTCGTCAAGATCGACATCCAACCGGCGGAAAAGTGCGGCCCGGTCGAAGAGGATCGTTTCCTGCGGCAGCCAGTCGACGCGGGCTTGGGCTCCGACCTTGATGCTGGTCGCCACCTCGGCGATGCCGGCCGATGCCTTGTAGATCTTCTCGCAAGCTTGAGTGGTGACATCGATGCGCGTGCCGGCGCCGGCATCCACGCTCCAATCCATTCGATCGCCGCCTGTCAAACCGCCAGCGGTATTGATGATGACGGCTTCCATCGAGGCGTCGAAGGTATCGGGCAGGCGGATCTTCGCTGCCCCCTCCTGATAGAGTTCACGGATGCGCGTGCGGCCATCGAACAGCTTTGCCGCCAGATGTCCGCGCCCTTCCGCTCTTTGCGGTCTCGTGCCTGCCGCCGCAATCGTCATATCGTCCCTTTCGGTCGCGCCCCTGGTTTTCATTCAAGCGCGCGGATAGCGGAAAGCAAGCAATTCCTATGCCGTCCCGAGCAGACCCTTGGCGGCGGCGGAAGGTTTTCCACGCACCGCACCCTCTGCTGCAAAATGCGGCACCTGCCAGTCAGACAGTCAGATGGCGGCGGGCCTCCGGCGTATCCAGCGTCTCGGCAAGCCCTTCATGCACGATTTCGCCGCGGTCCATGATGTAGACATAGTCGGCAAGCTCGCGGCAGAAATCGAGATACTGCTCGACGAGCAGGATCGCCATGCCTGTGGAGTCGCGCAGGTAGCGGATCGCCCGGCCGATATCCTTGATGATCGATGGCTGAATGCCCTCGGTCGGCTCGTCGAGCACGAGAATCCGAGGCCGCGTCACCATGGCGCGCCCGATCGCCAGCTGCTGCTGCTGCCCGCCGGAAAGATCGCCGCCGCGACGTGACAACATCGACTTCAGCACCGGGAAAAGACTGAAGATGTCATCGGGGATGTTGCGGTCGCGGCGGCCAAGCGGAGCAAAGCCGGTTTCGAGATTTTCCTTGACTGTCAGCAGCGGGAAGATTTCACGCCCCTGCGGCACATAGCCGATGCCCTGCTTGGCGCGGGCAAAGGGCGGCATGCCGTTGAGCTTGGTTTCATTGAAGGTGACGGTGCCGGCCGACAGCGGATGCTGGCCGGTAACGGCGCGCAGAAGAGAACTCTTCCCCACGCCGTTACGCCCCAGCACGCAGGTGATCTTGCCCATCTCCGCTTTGATCGAGATGCCGCGCAGCGCCTGAGCGGCGCCGTAGTGGAGGTTTGCGTTTTCGACTGTCAGCATCGGTTTCCCTTTACATTCAAACTGCTGTCGGAGCAGGCCGCTGCCCCTCATCCGGCTGCCGCCACCTTCTCCCCGCTTGCGGGGAAAAGGGAATATACCGCGACCTGTCCGTCCCTCGTCCACCTCTCGCATGGCACGTCCCCTCGCCCCGTCTACGGGGAGAGGGTTAGGGTGAGGGGCATCCGGCAAACACGACGCTCACCGCCCCAAATAGTTCTCGATGACCTTCGGATCCGAACTCACAAAATCGATCGATCCCTCCGCCAGCACCGATCCTTCAGCAAGGCAGGTCACCTTGACGCCGAGGTCACGGATGAAGCCCATGTCGTGCTCGACGACGACGACCGACCGGGTTTTGGCGATATCCTTGAGCAGGATCGCGGTTTCCGCCGTCTCCGCATCGGTCATGCCGGCCACCGGTTCATCGACGAGCAGAAGCTTCGGCTCCTGCGCCAGCAGCATGCCGATCTCCAGCCACTGCTTCTGCCCGTGCGAGAGATTGGCGGCGAATTCGTCGCGGCGATGCGTCAGCCGCACCGTTCCGAGGATCTCCTCGATGCGCGCCTTGTCCTCGCCGGAAAGCCGGTAGAGCAGCGTCGAGAACACACCACGACGTCGGTTCAGCGCCAGCTCCAGATTGTCCCACACCGTATGGCTTTCGAAGACGGTCGGCTTCTGAAACTTGCGGCCGATGCCGAGCTGAGCGATATCGGCTTCGTCCTTCTTGGTGAGATCGATCGTGCCGTTGAAGAACACCTCACCCTCATCGGGCCGGGTCTTGCCGGTGATGATATCCATCATCGTCGTCTTGCCGGCGCCGTTCGGGCCGATGATGGCGCGGAGTTCACCGGGCTCGATGACGATCGACAGCGAGTTCAGCGCCTTGAAGCCGTCGAAGGAAACCGACACGCCATTGAGATAAAGCACGCTGGTGGGTTTGACGTCGGGGATCATGGCGCTCACTCCGCTGCCTGGATTTTCGGCTCGATACCGTCTTCCTCAGCCGCCGGTGTTCCCGCCTTGGAGACAGGCTTCCGCTTGCCGAGATATTGCGAAATCGTACCGACGACGCCCTTCGGCAGGAACAGCGTGACGGCAACGAAGAGGCCACCGAGCGCGAACAGCCAGAACTCCGGGAAGAGGCCGGTGAAGATCGTCTTGCCGCCGTTGACGAGGATCGCGCCGATGATCGGCCCGATCAGCGTCGCCCGCCCGCCGACCGCCGTCCAGATGACGACTTCGATCGAATTGGCAGGGGCGAACTCGCCCGGGTTGATGATGCCCACCTGCGGCACGTAAAGCGCGCCCGCAATGCCCGCCATCATCGCCGAAACGACGAAGGTGAAGAGCTTGAAATGCTCGACGCGGTAGCCGAGGAAGCGCGTGCGGCTTTCGGCATCGCGCACGCCGACCAGCACCTTGCCGAACTTCGAGCGCACGATCGCCGAGGCGATCAGCAGCGATAGAGCCAGGAAGATCGCGGTTGCTGCAAAGAGGGCTGCACGCGTGCCGTCGGCCTGGACGTTGAAACCGATAATGTCCTTGAAATCGGTAAGGCCGTTATTGCCTCCGAAGCCCATGTCGTTGCGGAAGAAGGCCAGCAGCAGCGCATAGGTCATCGCCTGGGTGATGATCGAGAGATAGACGCCGTTGACGCGTGAGCGGAAGGCAAACCAGCCGAAGACGAAGGCGAGCAGGCCGGGTACGACGAGCACCATCAGCGCCGCAAACCAGAAGTGGTTGAAGCCGTACCAGAACCAGGGCAGATCCTTCCAGTTCAGGAACACCATGAAGTCGGGCAGAACAGGATCTCCGTAGCTGCCGCGCGTGCCGATCTGGCGCATCAGATACATGCCCATCGCATAACCGCCGAGCGCAAAGAAGGCACCGTGGCCGAGGGAAAGGATGCCGCAGAAGCCCCAGACGAGGTCGAGCGCCAGCGCCAGCAGCGCATAGGTCAGATACTTGCCGAACAGCGACATGATATAAGTCGGAACGTGCAGCGGATTGGTCGGCCCCGTCATCAGGTTCAGGACCGGCACGAGGACCGCGACCAGAAGCAGGAGGGCGATGGCAATGACGATCTTGCGATCGAGTGATCGGAGAAGGAAGGCCGTAATCATGCTTCCACCGCCCTTCCTTTGAGTGCGAAGAGCCCGCGCGGACGCTTCTGGATGAAGAGAATGATGAGGACGAGCACCAGGATCTTGCCGAGCACGGCGCCGGCGAAGGGCTCGAGGAACTTGTTGACGACGCCGAGCGACAGTGCGCCGACCAGCGTCCCCCAGAGATTGCCGACACCGCCGAAGACGACGACCATGAAGCTGTCGATGATGTAACTCTGGCCGAGGTTCGGCGAGACATTGTCGATCTGGCTGAGCGCCACGCCCGCGATGCCGGCAATGCCCGAGCCGAGCGCGAAGGTGAAGGCATCGACCCAGCCGGTGCGGATGCCCATCGACGACGCCATGCGCCGGTTCTGCGTAACGGCGCGCATCTGCAGGCCGAAGGCGGACCGTTTGAGCAGCAGGAGCAGCGCCACAAAGACCACCATCGAAAAGACGATGATCCACAGTCGGTTCCACGTGATGGAGAGCCCGCCGAGATCGAAGACGCCGGACATCCAGGTCGGATTGCGGACCTCGCGGTTGGTCGGGCCGAAGCTGCTGCGCACCGCCTGCTGCAGGATCAGCGACACGCCCCAGGTGGCGAGCAGCGTTTCGAGCGGCCGGCCGTAGAGATAGCGGATGACGGCGCGCTCGATCACCAGACCGACGAAGCCGGTAAAGACGAAGGCCGCAGGCACGGCAAAGGCCAGCGAATAATCGGCAAGTTCAGGAAAGGCGGAAGTAATGTATTCCTGCACCACATAGGTGGTGTAGGCGCCGATCATCACCATTTCGCCATGCGCCATGTTGATGACGCCCATGACGCCGAAGGTGATGGCAAGGCCGATCGCGGCAAGCAGCAGGACCGAGCCGAGAGACAATCCGTACCAGATGTTCTGGACGATATCCCACAGCGCCAGGCTGCGATTGATGGAGCTGATATCCGCCTGGATCGCCGGCTTCAGGTCGTCAGGCGCGGTTTCGAGTGTGGTCGTGAGGATGGTCAGCGCATCGCGATTGCCGCGCGCCGCGATCGTATCGATCGCAGCCTTCTTGTCTTCGACGCTAGCATCCGTCTTGAGCAGCAGCACTGCGCGCGCCGCTTCCATCGTATTCTTGATCTTAGCGTCCTTTTCGGCCGCAAGCGCCGAGTTCAGCAGGTCGAGATTGGCGGGATCGGCATCTTTCAGGAGGCCCTGCGCCGCGGCAAGCCGCGCGGAGCGGTCCGGGCTCATCAGCGTCAGCTGGCTGGTGGCGGCGCCGATGACGCCGCGAAGCGCGTTGTTGATCTTCACCTTCGTCATCAGATCCGGATCGACATCGGCAGCGGCTTCGCCGGTGATCGGATCGGAATAGGTCGGTTCGTCATCGGTACCGCCCTGGAGAAGAACCGGGCCGCCATCGGAATTGACGTAGAGAAGGCCGTCGCTCAACTGCTGCAGGATCTGGCTGACATGCGGATCCTTGGAAGCGACCAGCGCCTTGATGGCCGCTTCGCGTTCCGGGAAGTCGCCGACGCCGAGCGCGTCGATAAGCACGTGGATATCATCCTGGGCATGGACTTCGCTCGAGATTATCACGCCCGAAAATGTCAGGCCCGAAAATGTCAGGCAAACCGTGATGAGGAAAATCTTTATGGCGCGATACATCGGCTTTCTCGCCCTTGATAGTGTTGGCCTCGCGGCGCAATCGCTGGGACGGAGCTTCCGCCCGGGATCAAACCCGGACGGAATCCTTCAGGCAATCATCGGATCGGAGTCGTACTCAGGAGCCCTTGCCACCGCACTTGCCCGTAGCGACGTTGAAGTTGCCGCAGGACATCGGCTTGCGCCAATCGGAGATCAGATCCTTGGAGTCAGGCAGGAAATCTGACCATTCGTCGCCGACGACGGCAGGTGTCTGCTGGACGATTTCGAATTGGCCGTCGGCCTGGATTTCACCGATCAGCACCGGCTTGGTGATGTGGTGGTTCGGCATGACGGTCGCATAACCGCCGGAGAGGTTCGGAACGCTGACGCCGATAATGGTGTCGAGAACCTTGTCGGTATCGGTCGTGCCGGCAGCCTGGACGGCCTTAACCCATGCATTGAAGCCGATATACGCAGCTTCCATCGGGTCGTTCGTCACGCGCTTGTCGTTCTTGGTGAAAGCGTGCCAGTCCTTGATGAACTTCTTGTTCGCCGGGCTTTCGACCGACTCGAAGTAGTTCCAGGCAGCGAGATGGCCGACGAGCGGCTTGGTGTCGAGGCCGGCAAGCTCTTCTTCGCCAACCGAGAAGGCGACGACGGGGATGTCGGTTGCCTTGATGCCCTTGTTGCCCAGTTCCTTGTAGAACGGAACGTTGGCATCGCCGTTGATCGTGGAAACGACGGCGGTCTTCTTGCCGGTCGAACCGAATTCCTTGATCTTGGAAACTTCGGTCTGCCAGTCGGAGAAGCCGAACGGCGTGTAGTTGGTCATGATGTCTTCTTTCGGAATACCCTTCGAAATCAGGTATGCCTCGAGAATCTTGTTGGTCGTGCGCGGATAAACGTAGTCCGTACCTTCGAGAACGAAGCGCTTGACGCCTTCTTTTTCCATCAGGTAGTCGACAGCAGGAATGGCCTGCTGGTTCGGAGCAGCACCGGTGTAGAAGATGTTGCGCGAGGACTCTTCGCCTTCATACTGGACCGGGTAGAAGAGGATCGAGTTGGTCTCTTCGAAAACCGGCAGAACGGACTTGCGCGACGAGGACGTCCAGCAACCGAAGACGGCGGCAACCTTGTCCTTCTGGATCAGCTCACGTGCCTTTTCGGCAAATAGCGGCCAGTCGGAAGCCGGGTCGACGACGACGGCCTCGAGCTTCTTGCCGAGAAGGCCGCCCTTCTTGTTCTGCTCGTCGATGAGCATCAGCATGGCGTCCTTGAGCGTGGTCTCGGAGATGGCCATGGTGCCGGAAAGCGAGTGCAGAATGCCGACCTTGATCGTATCGTCGGCGGCAACCGCACCGCTGAAGGCAGCCGAGGCCGCCATGACGGCGCCGAGTGCAGCGCCCGCAATAGTAGTTCTGAGATTCATCTGGTTGAGCCCCTCTTCTTGTTCCGCAACAGGCCGGAAACGGAGATTAACTGTTGCTTAAGGGACTATCGGGTGCTGCAGCGCAAAAACACATACGCAAAATGACGTAGGCGCGGGGGTCAAACAGGCAGGCCAGAGAAGGAAGGGCATCCTCGCAGCAGGGATGCCCTATCTCGATACCGGAAATTATCCGTCGATCGTCAAGGTGACGGATGTCGGGCCATAGGAGAGGCTCGCCTTGTGGCCGGAGACGGTGACCTTGCCGAAGGTGCCGGTCACGGCACCCGCCTTGAGGATTTCGATCTTCGTTCCGGGCGTCGGGGCATAACCGTCGACAAGCGTCACGGCGAGGTCGCCGGCCAGCGCCGCCTTGCCCTCGACGACCAGCGTCCCCGCGCCGTTTGCGCCGAGCGCCGGCTTCGTCGTGGCATTGGCGAGCTGCTGATAGTCGCCGCTCACGGTCAACGGCTTGTCGGCCGCCAGAACGAGCGAGCCACCGTTGACCGTCAGCCCGCCACGACCGAAGGCCGACGACGACAGGGCCACCAGCGCGCCCTCTTCCAGCATGGTGCCGCCGGAATAGCTGTTGGCGCCCGACAGCCCGAGGATGCCGTTGCCACGCTTCACCAGCCTGCCCCTGCCGGTGATGTCGTTCCGCCAGGTGTCGATCGAATTGAACCCGCCCTTTGCCGCGTCCATCGTCACGGTCACGTCCTCTTCGAACGCACCGTAACCGTCGGCGGCGGCAAACAGGTTGAGACGGCCGTAACCTTCCGCATCGTCGAGCAGCGGATAGCCGGAGGCGATCTCCGTCGTCTTCAGCACATCGCGGCGCTGCTCGCCGTCCAGATAGGGCAGACGCGTTTCGAGAAGCGCTTCGGCGCCCTGCGGCACGCGCGCCGGTTGATCGGTCGCATGGATCGTCGGCAGGCCGTAGCTCAGGCGCTGCAGCACGTAGGCGCGATTGGCGTCATGATCGGCGAAACGGTCTGCAGCGAGCGGTGCCGCGTGGGCGGCAACCTCGAGCGCACCCGCATCCGCAACGCCTGATTTGGCGACGAGCCATGACTGCGCCTGGGCGTAGGCATCGCTCTTCAGCGCCGCATTGTCGGCCTTGTTCAGATTGTAGACGACCGTGGCGGTGCCGAGCATGCGGCCGCCCATCACGTCGAGCGGAGAATGCATGCCGGCGAGAATACGGTCTTCACCCAGCTCGCTGGCGCGCGTGATCATTTCCTGAAAGCGCTGCGGCACGAGATAGGCCATGGCGAGCGCATCCCGCCAGGCTTCCGCGGTATGCCCGCTCGGGAAACCACCATCCTCGACCGGCTTGCCGCTCTTGGCGGGCTCCAGCGTCGGGACGACCGACACGTCCTGGCTCCAGCGGTAGGGACGGCCATATTTGAAATAGCGTTTTGCGGGCTCCGTCGAGCCGTCACCGCTTGCGGCGTTGATGAAGTCGATTGCAAGGCCCATGTCGGGATTGGCATCGGTCTTGTTTTCCGTGTCCGGCTTGCGGCCGGCGCCGCGATTGTTGCCCTTGTCGTCATATTTGGCCGTCGTCGCGTCGGCCGCCACCTCGGTGATCGTGGTGGTCTGCTTCGAGCCGGCCTTCCAGGCATCCGTCAGCGGACCGAGGCCATCGACGATGCTGGCATTCTTGCCGCGCCGATCGTCGAGATAGGCGGCGACGGCCTGATCGGCCGTCCGCGCCCGCGTTGCTTTGACGACATAGGCGATGTTGGCGTCATGGACGGCCTGGTTGAGGATATGGCCGTCGGTCTTGCTGGAAGGAATGCCGTCCCAATCCGTCTTGGCGACCGCCGGGCAATTATCCTTGGCCGGGGCTTCGACACCCGCATCGACGAAAGGCGTGCGCGGGGTCCAGATTTCCAGGAAGCCGGAGAGGAGGTGAACGGCAGCGTTGGTGTCCACCGTCGAGAAGCAGGCGTCACCGCGTTTGTTGGTGTTTCCGGCCAGCGCATAAGGCGATTTCGCCGCCGTGGTCTGCTCGGCGCCGGCAAGCGAGGGCACGATGGAAAGGAGGCAGACGAGGGCGGTGCTCAGGCGGCAAAAGCTTAAAACAGACATGGTGATACCCGAAATGGTTGAACGAACGCCGGAGAGTTAGAGCTGTTATGTGAAAGATCAATTGCAAAAATATTGCCATTCTGTGAACCAGTCGGTGCCCGCCTCTTGCCTTTCCCATCCATCCCGCCAAAACTGCCGAAGAGACGATGAGCCCAACCGGAATGCCGGAAAGGAAGACATGGCAGCGCGCCAACGCATCATTCCGGTAAGACGCGAATATAATCGCTGGGTCGCCAACCAGACGCTGGAAGATTATGCGCTGCGCTTCACTGCCAAGAGCGCCCGCCATTTCTCCTCACAGCGCATCTCGCAGACGGCGATCGGCGCAATCTCCTTCCTGGCGCTGGAGGCGATCGGCGGCGCGATCACGCTTTCCTACGGCACCACCAACGCCTTTTACGCCATTATCGTCGCCTCGATCGCCATGCTGGCGATCGGCCTGCCGATCAGCCGCTACGCCATCCGCCACGGCGTCGACATCGATCTGCTGACACGCGGCGCGGGCTTCGGCTATATCGGCTCGACCATCACCTCGCTGATCTATGCGAGCTTCACCTTCATGCTGTTTGCGATCGAGGCTTCGATCATGTCCGGGGCGCTGGAGCTCACCCTCGGCATCCCGCTCTGGATCGGCTACATCATCAGCGCCGTCATGGTGATCCCCCTGGTGACACACGGTGTGCGGCTCATCAGCAAGTTCCAGCTGATGACCCAGCCCTTCTGGATAGTGCTGAATATCCTGCCCTTCATCTTCATCGCCCTGCTGGACTGGGAAAAATTCGATCTCTGGCGCGCCTTTGCCGGCATCCGTCATGCCTCCGGCCCGCCCGGCACCGTCGCCGAGTTCGATCTCGTGGAGTTCGGCGCCGCCTCCGCCGTCATCCTGGCGCTGATGTCGCAGATCGGCGAACAGGCCGACTTCCTGCGCTTCCTGCCGCCGGACCCGCAGCGCAAGTGGCGCCACCGCCTGGCGATCTTTCTCGCCGGCCCCGGCTGGGTCATCATCGGCGCGCCGAAGTTACTTGCCGGTTCATTTCTGGTCGTGCTGACCTTCACCTCGGGCGTCCCCCTCGATCGCGCCGCCGACCCGGCGCAGATGTATCTGACCGCCTTCGGCTACATGGTCCCCTGGCACAATGCCGCGCTGCTGTTGATGGCGGCCTTCGTCGTCGTCTCACAGCTGAAGATCAATGTGATGAACGCCTATGCAGGTTCGCTCGCCTGGTCGAACTTCTTCTCGCGCCTGACCCACAGCCATCCCGGCCGCGTCATCTGGCTGGTCTTCAACGTCGCGATTGCCCTGCTTTTGATGGAACTTGGCATCTACCGGCTGCTGGAGGAGACGCTCGGCATCTTCTCGATCATCGCCATGGCCTGGCTCTGCACGATCTCCGCCGATCTCTTCATCAACAAGCCGCTGGGGCTGGCTCCCCCCGGCATCGAGTTCAAGCGCGCACATCTCTACGACATCAACCCGGTCGGCCTCGGCGCCATGACGCTATCGGCGACGGTGTCGCTGATTGCCCATTTCGGTGCCTTCGGCGAGATCGCCGCCTCGCTCGCTCCCTATATTACCCTCGTCGTCGCGCTGGTCGCCTCGCCTTTCATCGCCTGGGCAACGAAAGGCAAGTTCTATCTCGCCCGCAAGCCGCGCCAGAGCTGGAAGAACCTGACGAACATCACCTGCTCGGTCTGCGAGCATCCCTTCGAGCCGGAGGATATGGCCTGGTGCCCGGCCTATGCCGCGCCGATCTGCTCGCTCTGCTGCTCGCTCGACAGCCGCTGCCACGACATGTGCAAGCCGGCCGCCCGTTTCAATGCGCAGGTCGGCACCGTCGCCAAGGTGCTGCTGCCTGAAACCATCATCGAGAAGCTGACGACGCGCCTCGGCCGCTACGGCATCGCCGTCGTGCTGGCGTTGACCGCCATCGGCGCGATCCTGGCGATGATCGCCCATCAGGTCGCCTCCGCCTCCCCTGAGACGGCCGAGGTCGTCAACCGCACCATCTTCATCGTCTTCTTCGTCTTCTCGGTGATCGCAGGCGTCGTCTGCTGGTTCTATGTGCTCGCCCATGACAGCCGCGTCGTTGCCGAGGAGGAATCCTCGCGCCAGAACACGCTGCTGCTCAAGGAAATCGCCGCCCATAAGAAGACCGACGCTGCCCTGCAGAACGCCAAGGAGACGGCCGAGGCCGCCAACCGCGCCAAGAGCCGCTATGTCGTCGGGCTCAGCCATGAATTACGCACGCCGCTGAACGCCGTGCTCGGCTACGCCCAGATCCTCGAACGCGACGAGACCATCCCGGCGCCGCGCCAGTCCTCGATCAAGGTCATCCGCCGCAGCGCCGAACACCTCTCGGGGCTGATCGACGGCCTGCTCGATATTTCCAAGATCGAGGCCGGCCGCCTGCAGGTCTATTCCAACGAGATCAATATTCAGGATTTCCTCGACCAGATCGTCGATATGTTCCGGCCACAGGCGCAGGCAAAGGGGCTCGCCTTCATCCATGAGCGCGCGCCGGCCTTGCCGCAATTCGTCCGCACCGACGAAAAGCGCCTGCGCCAGATTCTCGTCAACCTGCTCTCCAATGCCATCAAGTTCACTGACGAGGGCAGCGTCACCTTCGATGTCGGCTATCGCAGCCAGGTCGCGACCTTTACCGTCGCCGATACCGGCCGAGGCATCACCGAGAAAGACCTGCCCCGCATCTACGAACCCTTCCAGCGCGGCGAGGCCGAAAGCGTGCGGCCAATGCCGGGGCTCGGCCTCGGCCTCACCATCACCCGGCTTCTGACCAACACGCTCGGTGGCGAGATCTCGGTTTCAAGCGTGAAGGACGAAGGCTCGACCTTCCGCGTCCGGCTGATGCTGTCCGCCGTCATGCGCGCCGTGGCCGCAGCGCCGCAGGAGAAGCGCATCGTCGGTTATGACGGCCCGCGCCGCACGATCGTCGTCGTCGATGATAACGAGGACCACCGCGAGATGATGCGCGAGATCCTGGCGCCGCTCGATTTCATCGTGCTGACGGCAGCAGGCGGCGGCGAATGCCTGACGCTGATCGAGGGCATCATGCCGGATCTTTTCCTCGTCGATATTCTGATGCCCGGCATGAACGGCTGGCAGCTCGTCTCGCGTCTGCGCGAGGCCGGACAGACAGCGCCGGTGCTGATGCTGTCGGCCAATATCGGTGATGCGGCAGTTCTCAGCGACAGTGACGACAGCCACAACGATGCGATCGGCAAGCCGGTCGACATCCGCCAGCTGCGCGACAAGCTCGCCCTGCATCTTGGCCTGGCATGGATCTATGCCGATGCCACACCAGCCGTTCCTGTCAAGATCGAAGCGCCGATGCTGAGCCCAGGTGCTGCCCATGTGCAAGAATTGCTGCGGCTCGGCGAGATCGGCTATATCAGAGGCATCGAAGCCAAGCTTTCGGACCTTGCCAAGGTGGAGGCAAATCAGCCATTCACGGAGGAACTTCGCGCCTATGTCGCCGCCTTCGATCTCGCCGGCTTCATGACCTTCCTGCACGACTTCGACGAAAAGGTGGAATCCATTGGCTGAGCCGGCCCTCCCCCGCGACATCGTTCTGCTCGTCGACGACTCGGCCGAAGCTCTCGGCTTCATGACTGACGCGCTCGAACAATCCGGCTTCTCCGTGCTGATCGCCACATCGGGTACGGCGGCACTTGGTATCGTCGAGCGCATCACGCCCGATCTCATCCTGCTCGACGCGGTCATGCCCAGCATGGATGGCTTCGAGACCTGCCGCCGGCTGAAGGCGAATGCCGCGGTAGCGCAGGTGCCTGTCGTCTTCATGACCGGCCTGACCGAGACCGAGCATGTCGTGCACGCGCTGGAATCGGGCGGCGTCGATTATCTCAGCAAACCGATCAACATCGATGAACTGCGCGCCCGCATCCGCGTCCATCTGCGCAACGCTCGCTCGGCCCAAAGCGCCCGCATCGCCCTGGACGCGGCCGGCCGCCATCTGCTGGCAGTCAAGGGCGACGGCGCCATCCACTGGTCAACGCCGCAAGCAACACGTCTGGTCAATGCCGCCATGGGCAGCGACGACGGCATGGAAATCGTCGTCCGCCATATCGCCGGCTGGATGCGCGACCGCGTCGCCGCGGTGCGCGACGGCATCATCTCGATCGCCCATGCCGGCCAGGCGGCGCTGCAGCTCGCCTTCCTCGGCGCAATCGGCCCTGACGAATATCTCTTCCGCCTCACCGCCGCCAGTCAGCGCAGCGACGACGAGGTGCTGCGCCAGCGCTTCTCACTCACCCAGCGCGAATCCGAAGTGCTGCTCTGGATCGCCAAGGGCAAGGCCAACCGCGACATCGGTGAAATATTGGGACTGTCGGCGCGGACGGTGAACAAACACCTCGAACAGATTTACGTGAAGCTCGGCGTCGAGAACCGCGCCTCGGCCGCCGTGAAAGCCACGCATGTGCTGTACGAGATGTAAGATGGTGTTGGAGGCTAGAACAGGATGATTTTAGGCCTGTTCGGCCTAAAATCTGAATCCTGTTCTAAATTAAATAGTTAGAGCATGATGTCGTCCGAAAACCGCTCACACTTTTCGGCATCATGCTCTAGGCGCTAAACCACCCGATCCGGCACATCTCTGCCCTCGAAAAACGCCGTCACGTTGTCAACCACCTTCATACCCATGGCGGTCCGCGTCTCTTCCGTGGCGCTGCCGAGATGCGGCAGCACCATAACGTTCTCCATCCGTCGCAGCGCCTCCGGCACATCAGGTTCCGCCTCGTAGACGTCAAGCCCGGCGCCGCGGATCGTGCCCGCCTTGAGCGCTGCAATTAGCGCCGCCTCATCCACCACGTCGCCACGCGCCGTATTGATGAGAAAGGCGCCCGGCTTCATCGCCTCAAGCCGCGCCGCATTCATCAGGTGCCGGTTCTCTGCTCCACCTGGGCAATGCAGCGAGACGAAATCGGCCACCGCCAGCACAGCCTCGATCGTCGGCAGCTGCCGCGC
Organism: Rhizobium sp. CB2179; assembly: GCF_057653455.1. NCBI lineage: Bacteria > Pseudomonadati > Pseudomonadota > Alphaproteobacteria > Hyphomicrobiales > Rhizobiaceae > Rhizobium > Rhizobium sp. CB2179. Next base: position 3,475,605 of record NZ_CM172781.1, read on the forward strand.
GCCATAACGCGCCGCCTCGGCCGGATCGATCGGTGAACGGTTGAAGAACACCACATCCATGCCGAAGCCGAAATGGCAGCGTTGCGCGAAGGCCTTGCCGATTCGGCCGAAACCGATAATGCCGACCGTCTTCCCGGTCACCTTGGTGCCGACCATATGCGTCGGACACCAGCCCTTCCATTCACCAGCGCGTAGCTGCCGCTCGCCCTCACCGCCGCGCCGGGCAACGGAGAGCAGCAGCAACATGGCGATATCGGCCGTGCAGTCGGTCAGCACGCCCGGCGTATTTGTGACCGCAATGCCTCTCTTCCTGGCAGCGGATATATCGATGTGATTGTAGCCGACGCCGAAATTGCCAAGGATCTTGGTGACGCCAGGCACGCCGTCGAAGACGGCGGCGGGCAACCGATCGGAAACCGTCGGCAATACTGCATCATAGGTTGAGAGCGCCAGCCGCAGCTCGTTTTCACCGAGCGGGATATCGTCACGATTGAACGTCACATCGAAACGCGCGGCAAGGACGCTTTCCACCGTGGCTGGCCAGCGCCGGGTGACGAGAATGCGGGGTTTGGACATGGACGGTTCCGCTCAATGCTTCAAAACGATGCCAAGAGTTAGACCAGCCAGGCGAAAATTGAAACGCCCGCAAAAAGAAAGAAGCCCGGTCGGAACCGGGCTTCGATAATCATATCCCATAAAGGGGAACGAGGTTTACATGCCCTGCGGGAAGTAGCTGTACTTGCCGTCCGGACCCTTCTTCCATTCGTACATGATGTAGCCAGGAATCTTCGGGTCGCCCTTTTCGTCGAACGAAATGTCGCCGAGAACGGTCGGGAACGGACCCTTTTCCTTCATGGCCTTGGCAACGGCCTCAGGATCCAGCGAACCGGCAGCCTTGGCGGCTCCGGCGATCGTCTGCATCGCAGCGTAGGAATAGAGCGTGTAGGCTTCCGGATTGAAACCAGCGGCCTTGAACTTTTCGACGAGTTCCTTGTTCGCAGGGTTCGCCGTCGGATCGGGGCCGAAGGTGTTCAGCGTACCGGCGACGGCGTCGCCAGCGATCGAGGCCAGTTCGTTCGAAACGATACCGTCGCCCGAAACCAGCGTCGCCTTCAGGCCCTGGTCGGCCGCCTGGCGGATGATGAGACCGGCTTCGGTGTGCAGACCACCCCAATAGATGATCGAGACGCCGGCTTCCTTCATCTTGGCGATGAGGGCCGAGAAGTCCTTGTCGCCGACGTTGATGCCTTCGTAAATGACTTCGGTGACGCCGGCGGCGTTCATAGCCTTCTTGGTTTCGTCGGCAAGGCCCTGACCGTAAGGGGTCTTGTCGTGAACGACAGCGATCTTGGCGTCCTTGAAGTGATCGGCAAGATACTTGCCGGCGATGGCACCCTGCTGGTCGTCACGGCCGCAGGTGCGGAACGTGTTCCAGAGGCCCCGTTCCGTGAAGGTCGGGTTCGTCGCGGCCGGGGTGATTTCGAGGATGCCGTTTTCGGCATAGACTTCCGAAGCCGGGATCGAAACGCCCGAGTTGAAGTGGCCGATGACGAACTTGACGCCGTCAGCAGCGAACTTGTTGGCGACCGAAATGCCCTGCTTCGGGTCGGAGACGTCGTCGCCGAGCTCGATCTTGATCTGCTCGCCGTTGATGCCGCCAGCCGCGTTGATGTCGGCGGCTGCCTGTTCGGCACCCTTCTGGAGCTGAGCGCCGAACGCGGCGTTCGGGCCAGTCAGCGGACCAGCGACAGCGATGAGAACGTCGGCCCACGCGTTGCCGCCGAAGGCGACCATCGCCGTCAGAGCCACTGCCGACAGAAGAGACTTCTTCATATTATTACTCCCAATTTTTGGGCGGGTTCCGGTCCAAGGCCCAGCGCACTACCCACCATTGACTGCGCCAGGAAAGCTGTTCCACTCGGAAGGCAATTCATGCCTAGTTTCAACGGACTGTCAATGTTTGTCCTTCCACGAAAACGCGGAAGTTTTTTCGTACAGCCAGTAATAGTTGTTAACCATCTGGTTGGTGCGGCGGTAGCGGAAGCCGGCCGTCGAGAACACCAGCAGCGTCACGAAGTCGAGGATATAGTAGAAGGCGTTGAGCATCGGCCCATTGAACAGGGCATGATGCAGGAACTGCATCGCCCAGGCGAGCAGGAATGTATAGACGATGACCAACGGATAGTCGGCCCAGCCTTCGGCAACCGCTTTGCCGGCGCGCCAGGCCGTCCAAAAGCCTAAGAGCAAGACGATGACACGGATCGCCACAAGGGGGCCGGCATCCGCTTCGAAGAAAAGTCCCTGCATGTCAAACTCTCCTTTCCACCTAGTGTCTTCCGCCTTCGAGATAGGCGGCGCGGACCTCGGGATTGGCAAGAAGCTCCTTGCCGGAGCCGCTCATCGTCACCTTGCCGTTCACCATCACGTAGGCTCGGTGAGAAAGCCTGAGGGCGGCGAACGCGTTCTGCTCGACGAGGAAAACGGTCAGCCCCTCCGCCTCGTTAAGCTTCTTGATCGCCTCGAAGATGCCCTTGACGATCAGCGGTGCTAGACCGAGCGAGGGTTCGTCGAGAAGCAGCAGCTTCGGGCGCGCCATCAGCGCACGGCCGATCGACAGCATCTGCTGTTCACCGCCCGAAAGTGTTCCGCCCCGCTGGGCGTGACGTTCCTTGAGACGCGGGAAGAGCGTGAAGATCTTCTCGACGTCTTCGGCGAAGTGTTTCAGATTGTCGAGGCCAGCTCCCATCTGAAGGTTTTCCAGAACCGTCATGCGCGGGAAGATGCGGCGGCCTTCCGGTGACTGTGCAATGCGCAGCCGGGCGATTTCATGCGTCGGCATGTGGGTGATGTCGCGGCCCTCGAAGACCACCGAACCGGTGCGGGCCTGCGGGCTGCCGCAGATCGTCATCATCAGTGTCGACTTGCCGGCGCCGTTAGCGCCGATCAGGCTGACGATCTCGCCCTTGTTGACGTGGACATCGACGCCGGCCAGCGCCCGGATATTGCCGTAATAGGTTTCGACGCTATTCACCTGAAGGAGCGGTTGACCCGTCATTACTTCATCGCCCATCAGTTTGCGCCTCCTTCGAGCTGCTCGACGGCTGCGATCACCTCTTCCACTTCTTCATCCTCGACACCGAGATAGGCCGCGATGACCCGCGGATCGTTCTTCACGTGATCCGGTGTGCCATCGGAAATCTTCTGACCGTATTCGAGGACAACGACGTGGTCGGAGATTTCCATGACCACAGACATGTCGTGCTCGATCAGCAGGATCGACGTTCCGGTTTCGGCGCGAATGCTCTTCAGCAGTGCGTTGAGCGTTGCCGATTCCCGTGGGTTGAGGCCGGCAGCCGGTTCATCCAGGCAGAGCAGCTCCGGACCGGTGCACATCGCGCGGGCAATTTCGAGACGCCGCTGGGCGCCGTAGGGCAAATCGCCGGCGGGGTCGTCGGCGCGGTCGATCAGATCGGCCTTCTCGAGCCAGAAACGGGCGAGCTCGATTGCAGCAGCCGCTTCCCGCCTGTAGGGGCCGACACCGATAAGGCCGAGGATCGTATAACCCGATGCCTTCATCAGCTTATTGTGCTGGGCAACCAGCAGGTTTTCGAGAACGGTCAGGCCGGAGAACAGCCGGATGTTCTGGAAGGTGCGTGCGACCTTGGCTTCCCTGGTGATGCGAAAGTCCGGCAGGCGCTCCAGCAGGTATTGCTTGCCGCTCTTCTGGTTGAACGTGATCATGCCCATCGTCGGCTTGTAGAAGCCGGTGATGCAGTTGAAGACGGTGGTCTTGCCGGCGCCGTTCGGCCCGATCAGCGCGGTGATATCGCCACGCTTGGCTTCGAAGGAGAAGTCGTTGATGGCCATCAGGCCGCCGAACTTCATCGACAGGTGTTCGACCTTGAGAAGAGTGTCGTCAGACATCGTATTCGTTACGGGGCTCATCAACCATGCCCCTCCTTGATGAAGCTTCCGGATATCGCCTTTCGCTCTCTGAGGAAGGCTGTCGGCTCACGCGAGCCGACGAAGCCGCGCGGCTTGAACAGCATGACGACGACCATGGCGAGGCCGAAGATCAGCATGCGGTAGAGTTCCGGCGTAAAGTCGGGTCCGAAGATGAGTTTTAGGAAGTCCATGCTGCGCAACAACTCGGTGCCGCCGACCATGACGATCGCGGCAATCGCGATGCCGGTCAACGAACCCATGCCGCCAAGAACGACGATGGCGAGAATGACGGCCGATTCCAGGAAGACAAAGGATTCCGGCGAGACGAAGCCCTGCCGGGCGGCGAAGAACGAGCCGGCGAAACCGGCAAACATCGCGCCCGTCGCAAAGGCGGTCAGCTTGGTCGTCACCGTGTTGATACCGAGCGAACGGCAGGCAATCTCGTCTTCGCGCAAAGCTTCCCAGGCGCGTCCAATCGGCATGCGGCGTAGCCGGATGGTGACATAGGCCGTCAGCATGCAGAGCATCAGAATAAGATAGAAAAGGAAGATCTTGTAGTAGGCCGAGGAGGGCGGCAGGTGAAAGAGCTTGGCAAAACCGCCGGCCGTCGCATCGAAAGGAATGCCGAAGAGTGTTGCCTTCGGGATGCTCGATATACCGAAGGTGCCCCTCGTCACGTCAGTCCAGTTGATGAGGACGAGACGAATGATTTCACCGAAGGCAAGCGTCACGATGGCGAGGTAATCGCCGCGCAGGCGCAGCACCGGGAAGCCGAGAATGACGCCCCAGAGTGCCGCGAAGATGCCCGAAAGCGGCAGCAGCACCCAGAAGGACAGGCCGAAATAGCTCGAAAGCAGCGCGTAGGAATAAGCGCCGACGGCATAGAAGGCGACATAGCCGAGATCGAGCAGGCCGGCGAGGCCGACGACGATATTCAGCCCCCAGGCGAGCATCACATAGATCAGGATCTGGATGCCGAAATTGTCGACATATGTCAGCGAGCCCTGAGGGCCCTTAATCGCCACCACCACCAGGGGATAAAGCAGCAGCGCGATCAGCGCGATCTTCAGGAAATGCCGGTGGAAGAAGCTCTTCTCTGTCGAGATGTCGAGTTCGCCCTGTCTCGCCTTTGCCAGCTTGCGGCTGTCGAGATGCGGCCGCAGGAAAACCACCGTGGCGAAGCGGCCGATGGCGGCGACCGCAACGAAGATCGCAAGCAGGCCCCAGCGCTGGACGATGATCAACTCGTTGCTGATGTTCTGGTCGGTCTTGAGGCCGACATAGAGAACGAACATGCCGAACGACAGGACGGCGGCGAAAAGAGCTTCTGTAAGGCCTTTGCGGACAAGTCCGGCATCGGGCTTGCCTGCAGAATTTTCAATGTTTGCCATGACGTTATACCTTCTCGACTTCCGGCCGCCCGAGGATGCCGGTCGGCTTGAAGATCAACACGAAAGCCAGGATCGCAAAGGTCGCGACGTCTTTGTAGGCGATGGTGAAGTATGCCGACCACAGCGACTCGATAAGGCCGATAAGCAGGCCGCCGAAGACGGCGCCGGGCAACGAACCGATACCGCCGAGAACGGCTGCCGTGAAGGCCTTCACACCAGGCGTGAAGCCGTCGTTAAACGAGGCGACGCCATAATACATCAGGTACATCGTGCCGGCCACGGCCGCGAGTGCCGCACCCATAACGAAAGTGATCGAGATCGTCTGGTCGACGTTGACGCCAAGCAGCGCCGCCATCTTGCGATCCTGCTCTGTGGCGCGCTGGGCACGGCCGAGTGCGGTGCGATTGACGATGTACCAGAAGATTGTCAGCAGCACTGCGGTGATCACGATGATGATGATCTGTTTCAGCGACACCGAGATGTTGCCGAACTGGTAGACCGTGCTCACCATCGGTGGAATCGGCTTGTTGCGCGGGCCCTGCGTCACCTGGATGAAGTTGGACAGCGTGATCGACATACCGATCGCGGTAATCAGCGGCGCCAGGCGGAAGGAACCGCGCAGGGGACGGTATGCGACGCGCTCGATCGTCCAATTCCACAAACTCGTCATCAGCATCGCGACAACAAGCATCGCCAGCAGCAGAACGGCCACCGGGAGACCTGCGAAGATGGATGTGAGGACGAGGAAGACGATAAGAGCGGCGAAACCACCAAGCATGAAGATGTCGCCATGGGCGAAATTGATCATGCCGATAATGCCATAAACCATCGTATAGCCAATAGCCACGAGGCCATAGATGGATCCGAGCGTCAGCCCGTTTAAGAGCTGCTGGACGAAATACTCCATATGTCGTTTTCCCCTGGATGCGAGCCGAAAATGCTGCATCTCTTTTTGGTTCTTCAGTTCTCCGTTTCAGAGAACCTCATAGGCCGAATGCATAGCGGTTTCGTTGGAAATGTGAAGACAAAAAGGATTTACTTCGACAGATTCTTGTCTGAACAGGCCTAAATGGCGCGTTTTGAACCAAAATCCACAGAAAAACGGCAGAGCAGGGCCTATTTTTAGCCAGAAACCGCCACTGGGTTAACCGTCCGCAGATATCGCCGTCGATTTCCTGCGCCGCTTGCTGCGTAAGCTATTCCACAGAATTGGACAATGGAGCAAATTCAGACCCCAAGGCAGCTTCTTTGACGAATGCCATTTCACGAGCGATGCCCGCTTCTTCGTCTGACAAGGCTGAAAATTTATGGTAGCATCATCAGGCTTTGTATTGAGGGATGCGGAGCATGACGGGGAACACCATATAACTTGAGTATCTGGTTGTGACAGGGATGGTTTGCGGACGAGCGACAGCGGGGTGCTCGCCGCGTGGCGAACGGCAAAAGGACGATGCTGAGGACATTTGAAAAGGCGGCGCTCGAAGCCGGCAGGGCCATCATCACGGTCCTGCGCGAAGGCTTCCCCGTCGCCATGAAGGCGGATGCAAGTCCGGTCACGGTCGCCGACGAGGAGGCCGAGCGCATCATCCTCGCGCATCTCGCCAGAGATTATCCCGAAATACCCGTCGTGGCGGAAGAATCGGTCGCCGCTGGCAAAGTGCCCGACATCGATGGCCGAGGCTTCTTCCTGGTCGACCCTCTCGACGGCACCCGTGAATTCGTCGACGGACGGCAGGAGTTCACCGTCAACATCGCCTATATCGAGAACGGCGCCCCGATTGCCGGCATCGTCTATGCGCCGGCGCTGGGGCTTGCCTTCTCGGGAGAACGCGGCCACGCCGAAAGGCTCGTCGTCATGGACGATTTCACGGTTGGCGCACGCAGCGCGATCACGGTGCGCGAACAGCCGGACGACAGGCTGGCGCTTGCAAGCCTTCGCCACAACAGCCCGGAGACTGGAAGCTTCCTCGCCGATCAAGCGATCTTCAAATGCACCAATATCGGCTCCTCGCTGAAATTCTGCCTGCTGGCCGAAGGCAAGGCCGACGTCTATCCGCGTTTCACCCGCACGATGGAATGGGACACCGCAGCCGGCGATGCGGTGCTGCGCGCAGCCGGCGGTTCGACGGTGACGCTGGACGGGACGCCACTGACCTACGGCAAAACGGGAACGGCCGCCGATTTCGACTTCGCCAACCCGAACTTCATCTCCTGGGGCGGCAGGAAACGCGTCCTCGAACCGGCGTAACCACCCGCGGGAATCGCTGAAGACCGGCAAGCGGCAAATCCTTTGCATCGCCGCCACGTGTTCAGGCCCGCCGCTACGATCCGCGGTCGACCTCATGCATGCGCACCCCAACTGAGCGAGCCGCCTCCCCTCAAAGCGTGCCACGATCCTATTTCTAGCTGTGAAGTGATTCGCGTTATCGGGCCTGATTGAGCGATTCGGGCTGCGAATTCATTGCCCTGCATCTTTTCAAGACGCCGCGCGCCATCAATCCTGCCTTGATTTTGTCACATTTCGGCACGGCTTCGACGATGATCGATATCGTCATCAGAAAAATTTCGCATCGTCTTTCGTTAAGAAATACGCTTAAGAGCCACGGCCCACGTGTCGAATCGGCACGTCGCCAGCCTGCGGCGAACCCCTCCAAAGGCCTAAAAACTTTGACAAAATTCCAATTATTAACGAAATATCATGAGCTTGCCTCAACTTAACGCAAATGCGAAAGATTTGCTGCGATGCGATATTTCTCTGGACACCATTACACAATTGTCGCATTTTTCCGTTTTAGTAGGGTTACCAAGACCTAAGTGCAGCCCTGGTGACAGGGTAAACCATTGATCGCCTTTTGCCGCCGCGCCCCCTCGAAGACAACAGAGTACGATCCTTGAGCATCACGGAACTAAACAACAGCATTTCGACAGAGTCCTTCCGGCCGAGCCGCCGCCAGCAGCCGAGCCTGAAGATCCAGACCCCTGTTATCCACAGCGATGCGCCGCAGGCGCCGTTGCTGGATCTGGTCCTGAAGCGGGCGTTCGACATTGTTTCGTCGTTGAGCGCCCTCCTCGTCCTCGCCCCTTTCCTTCTGTTCGTCGCCCTGCTGATCAAGATCGACAGCCCGGGGCCGGTGCTCTTCAAGCAGACCCGCTGGGGCAAGAACTGCAAGGCCATCAAGGTCTACAAGTTCCGTTCCATGCGCACCGACCTCTGCGACGTCTCCGGCGTTGCCCAGACGGTAATGAACGATCCGCGCGTCACGCAAATCGGCGCCATTCTGCGCCGTACGAATGTCGATGAGTTGCCGCAGTTGCTGAACGTGCTGCTGGGCCACATGTCGGTCGTCGGTCCGCGCTGCCATGCGATCGGCATGCGCGCCGGCGGCGTGCTCTACGAAGAACTCGTACCGGAATATCATCAGCGACATGCGATGCGTCCCGGCATGACGGGTCTTGCCCAGATGCGCGGCCTGCGCGGCCCGACCGATCGTCCGGCCAAGGCGCGTGCCCGCATCGCCAGCGATCTCTACTATGTCGGGAATTTCTCGATCTGGATGGATATGCGCATCGTTGCCGGAACCGTCGTGTCGGAGCTGACCCGCGGAAAAGGCTTTTAAAGCGCGTCGCGATCTTTCAGATCGGCTCCTCGCGCTTTCGGTCGTTGTTTTCACGCATGTCGCGCAAACCGATGCACACTTTGCGCGACATGCTGCCAAGCTTTAGCTTTGTGAGAAAGGACCGGCTGCCTCAGAGCAGCCGGTACCGGAATGCTCCGGCGACCGTCTGCATGCGGCTGACCGAATCGAGCTTGCACATCGCGCTCTTCAGATAACCCGCCACCGTATGCGACGAGAGATCGAGAATGATTGCGATCTCGTCGCTGCTCTTGCCGACAGCGCCGCTCGTCTTTTTAGACGCGCAAAGGACGCTGTAGCACTTTGAATTGCTGCGTGATTCCCTAAATCAATTCGTGGCAGGCATTCGATTTCGCGCCGGGTGAGCGTCTCCAACGGACCATCCTCCACGCTGCCGCTACGCGAAACCTTATCCAGAAGCTCCATGCAGCCGGAGAGCAGCGCCATCGCCTGCTCTCGCGTGGGCATAGGACAGCTGCCTGAAAAGGCGAAGGTGTATTGTTTCAGGTCAGCATCATGCTGCGCGAAGGCGAAGGTATTCTTCAGCCCGTGCATCTGAAAGAGCCTGTCGAGTTTGCGGTTTTCCTGATTGGCGGCGCTGCCCGCAAAAGACCCCTCCTCGCAGAAGACCGGCATGATCGCCCGCTTCATCGCGGTCACCAGTCTGCCGCAATAGAAGAGATCGGCAGCGTCATAAAAGCCGACAAGGCTTTGCAGCAAATTGCTGATCAACCGGTTTTCGGTGAAATCCGTGCGGTCGCCCCGCGGGAAAGCCGAGAGCAGATAGAAATCGAAGCCCACAAGCTTCGCCATCACCCCGAGCCGTGCCTTACCGTCGTTAAACGAAACCCCGACGCCATCGGCCTGCGAAGGCGAAAATGCAGCATCCTCAGCGCAGTCGCCGACTGCGCGTCCACGTCTTTTCATCTTTGTATCCTCGTATAGCCAGCTTCGGCTCAGCCTTGCTGCCGGCGGCGAAAAGTTCGCGTCGGGGCATCAGCAAAGACGGCTTCTTCGCCGCATCCCGAGGACACGAAGCCTCAAAAGCGCGAACTGGACCGATACAGCGGGACGAACGTAGACGACGTCTTGCGCTCATTCTTATGTTGCCGCACGTATCAGATCATCCCGGGAAATCAGCTAATATTTATTCCGCATGGCTCCCATGCAGGCGCTGCAAATTGACGTAGCAGCATGCCGCTGCCCGACGTCACCACCCGGGCGGGCGTCTAAATTTGTTATCAAAGTCTTACGATGGGTTTAGGCAATTTTTAAATGTGGCAGGCTAGAGTGGGGTTCGTGGTCTTGCGTTGTGTAGAGAGTCCAATGACCGAAATGATACGTCCCCGAGTAAAATATGTCATCGGCCCCGATGGCAGCCCCCTGACGATCGCGGATCTTCCGCCGCCCAATACACGGCGCTGGGTGATTCGCCGGAAGGCAGAGGTTGTCGCGGCTGTTCGCGGTGGCTTGTTGAGCTTGGAAGAGGCCTGCGAGCGTTACACGCTCACGGTCGAAGAATTCCTCTCCTGGCAGTCGTCGATCAACAGCCACGGTCTTGCCGGCCTGCGCACCACGCGCATCCAGCAATATCGTCACTGATCACACCCCAGCATTGACGACATTTATTTCGGGCCGGACGCATCTCCCGTTAGGGAATGAAGAAGGCCCGAAATCATTGACGAGGCTGCGTAGCACCAAAGGCCCGGCTGCGTGAATGCATCCGCCAGCCCCGTCGTCTTCGCCGCCGCAATGACGATCGCGACCAGCAGCACATCCATCATCGACCACTTGGACAGATGCGGTACGACGCGACGATAGAACAGGCTGCCGGCCCCACCGCCGGCGGCCGTCGCTTCCGCGGTGATCCCCATCGCCTCCACGGTGATGCCGACCATCTTCAGAAACGGGAGCAGGATCGAAACCAGGGCGACGATTGCCGCCAGCAGCCCGTCCCCGCCTTGCCATAGCGAGACGATGATTTCGACCAGCGACGGCGTCTTGTCGAAAAAATACAGCGTCTCGAAACGGACCAGCGGCAAGACGAGGCCGAGCGCCAGGAAGAACGGCGCGGCCATGAGAAGCACGGGGCGAGCCATCGAAAGCGCACTCATTGCATTGAACCTCTCATCGATCCGACATTTTGCATGAACACTCTGTCTCCTGCCTGTATTGCCTCCACGGCTTGGCACGACCGCGCCGCCATGTCACGGTCCGCTACGACAATATCGGTTATGAGGAAAGACAATGGACATTCGAAGTGAGGAAGGCGTCTCCGGCGGCCGCTATGCGGCCGAGGTCGAAGGGCACGAGGCTGAGATGACCTATTCGCGCACATCGCCGAAGCTCGTCATCATCGATCACACGGCCGTTCCCGATGCGCTGCGCGGCAAAGGTGTCGGCCAGGCACTGGCGCTCCACGCCGTGGAGGCAGCCCGAACCGGCGGCTGGAAGATCATCCCGCTCTGCCCTTTCTTCAAGGCGCAGGCGCAACGCCATACGGAATGGAAGGATGTCGTGAATTAATGCATGTCGCCCAAAAACGCACAGCGCGTTTTGCGACAAGGACATGCATAAGACAAATCGTCCCTGCGGGGGACGAATCTCGTTTCCGGTGGGAGCGACGCCATAAGGCAAACACCAAAAGCCATGTATAACGGACAGCGCGCCCATCATACATGGCTTCTCAGTGGCGATCCCAGGGCGCCGAAGCCGGCACCCAGCCGTTTCTGTTACGCCCTTGCTCTGGCGCCGCCGTCACGCTCTTCCAGCGCTGTGGCCCTTGCATATTCCGCCTGCATCTCCTCGAGCGCCATTTCCAGCGTCTCTTCCTGCATCTTCAGTTCCTTGATCGAAACCTGCAGGTTGTCGGCCCGCTGACGCGCGGCCTTGGCGAAGGTCGGATAAGCAAAGTGATTCGGGTCGGAAATACCGGACTTCTTTTCCTCGACGACGATCTGGCTCTCCAGATCCTTCGTCATCCGTTCGAATTCGGACATCATCATCTGCAACTGCTGCAACTGACGTCGTTTTTCGTTCACCTGAAATTCCTTCAGGCGAACGAGACTTTCTCGCGACTTCATACGCATTACTCCCGTGATGCGAGACCCCGGCTCAACTTGAAACCGCCCTGCGCGCCGCTTTGACACGGTTTGCTAAAAAATTTCCTGCGATATTAACAAATACCTACCGCTGGTAACCTTTCGTTTACGGGCATCGTTAATGATAGGCCCGATGATTTAAGGGTCGGTAAATGCCGCGGCATTAAGTTCGAACCTTTTCATTGGCGAGTCGGATGAATCACTTAGCGCTGTTTCCTAATGTTAAAGTTGAGAAGCACCTTTTTGAGATTCCTATTGGAAAACAGAGAAATGGAAAAATTGTTTAATAAATTCGATACTCCTTGCCAGAGTGAATTAGAATTTGTTAACCATTTCGTGGCAGCTTTCAAATCACGTAGCGTGTTCGGTATCGTGTAGGGGGCCAGACCACCTTTCGGCGGCGGTAAAGGGGATAATTATGCGGGTACTTCTAATCGAGGATGACAGCGCGACGGCGCAGAGCATCGAGTTGATGCTGAAATCAGAGAGTTTTAATGTTTATACCACCGATCTCGGTGAAGAAGGCGTCGATCTGGGCAAGCTGTATGATTATGACATCATCCTTCTCGATCTGAACCTGCCCGACATGTCTGGATATGAAGTGCTTCGCACTCTTCGTCTGTCCAAGGTCAAGACACCGATCCTCATCCTGTCGGGCATGGCCGGCATCGAAGACAAGGTTCGCGGCCTCGGTTTCGGCGCTGACGACTACATGACCAAGCCGTTCCACAAGGACGAGCTCGTCGCCCGCATCCACGCCATCGTCCGTCGCTCCAAGGGCCACGCCCAATCGGTCATCATGACCGGCGAACTGATCGTCAACCTCGATGCCAAGACGGTCGAAGTCGGCGGCCAGCGCGTCCACCTGACGGGTAAGGAATATCAGATGCTGGAGCTGCTTTCGCTCCGCAAGGGCACTACCCTCACCAAGGAAATGTTCCTGAACCACCTCTACGGCGGCATGGACGAACCGGAACTGAAGATCATCGACGTCTTCATCTGCAAGCTCCGCAAGAAGCTCGCCAACGCTGCAGGCGGCGCCAACTACATCGAGACCGTCTGGGGCCGTGGTTACGTTCTTCGCGAGCCGGATGGTGCCGAATACGCCGAAACCGCCTGATATTTTTTTCCGATCCCCCTTATCGGACAAACGAAGATCCCGCCTTTCGGCGGGATTTTTCGTTTCTGCCTGCGCAATAAGAATCCGCCCTCACCTGGGGCCGGATCGGCCGGAAATCTTCTGTTCTTTCGATCAAGGAAATAGCGTGGGGCGGCCGAAACCGCTTGCACGCGGCATCATGCTCCGGTGGTGCCGATATCAGCGGAAGAGATCTGTCCGTCAGGCGGCGATCGCGCGGTTTCCGAAAACGGCGGTCAGGATCTTGCGGTCGAACGGCTTCAGCAGGAAGTCGGTAGCACCGGCCCGTTTGCCCGCCATCAGTTTCTTCAGATCCGCCTCGACGACGCAGTAATAAATCTTGACCTCTTTGCCGCCTTCCATGGCACGGATGGCGGCGATGAGGTCGAGGGCGCCTTCCATGCCGGAATCGACGATCAGATATTCCGGCAGCTCCGCCTGGCAGCGCTGCAGCGCTTCGCCGGCGTTGGAGGCTTCGCTGACGAGAAAGTCGAGTTCGGAGAGAATGCGCTTGCCGACCTTACGGACGATGTCCGAATTATCGGTGATCATGAACCTTTGCATGGCCGCTCCTTTGCCCCCGCATTCGTCGCAGCAAGAGGCCTCTTACAACCCTGGAGAATAGGTCCATCAGGCTAACGAATCGTTACCGGACGGAGCGCCGACGCACGTCTGCGCTCCGAAATCAGGCTGCCGCAGCCACTGCCGTGAACACCAGTTCGTCGGCGCTGGCGCTGTGATCAAGCGTCATTCCGCACTCCTGCGCCAGTAGCACGGTGTAATAGGGCTGGATCGAATGGGCATCGATCGCTTCCTCGATCGTGCCGGTCGATATCTCGACGAATTTCGGCGGCAAGCGCATCAACTTGCCTTTGGACGTGAGCTTGAACTTGGCATCGAACTCGGGATTTTCGAGCGTTACCTCGAGCACGCCGCCGCGCGGAATGGCGGAATAGGCAACGAGGAAGAGGTTGAGCAGCAGCTTGACACGGTTCTTGGCGACGATCGCGCGCGGTCCGTTCCAGATCACCTCGGTCTTCTTCTCGGCGACGGCGAAATCCTTGGCTGCACGCTCGGCCTCGCCAGTGTCGATCGATGCGCCGACGGAACCCGACGCGCCGAAAGCGAGACGTGCGAATTTCAGGCGGACGGAAGCGTTGAGCGCGCTGGTGCGGATCAGGTCCATCGCGTCGGCATCGGCGCCGCCCTCATCCAGGAGTTCCAGCCCGTTATTGATCGCGCCGACGGGCGAGATGACATCGTGGCAAACTCGGCTGCAAAGAAGCGCGGCCAGATCTGGGCCGGACAGGGTGAGATTGGGGTTCTTGGACATCATTGTCTCCTGATGGGCGGCAATTTCATTGCGCCCGGAATATGCTTCATCAAAATTGCGCGAAGTTTGCGATCGTACTCGATGCCATAATGACACCATATTTGGTAAACCGATTGTTAAGATCATCGGCGCAAAATGCACCAATCGCCGCGAGCGGTTGCCCGCTCCTAGCCAAACGACGAACGGATGACACCATGCGCCCTCGATTTCCGCACCGATTCATCGGCTTCTGCAGGTTACTTTCGGCCCTCATCTTCTCCTCGCTGATGGTTGTCGGGCCGGCTGCCGCCCAGGACAACGGCCAGTACACGATGCAGGAAATCGTCGACGCCGGCCACTCCTTCTTCGGCTCCGCCAGCGGCGGACTTGCCAAAGTGGTCGAGAGTGCTTTCCAGAAATATGGCCTGCCGAACGGCTATATCCTCGGACAGGAAGGCGGCGGCGCCTTCATCGCCGGCCTTACCTATGGTGAAGGCCAATTGAACACCAAGAACGCCGGCGAACATAATCTCTACTGGCAGGGACCCTCGCTCGGCCTCGATTACGGTGGCCAAGGCTCGCGCGTGATGATGCTGGTCTACGACCTGCCTTCCGTCAACGGCATCTATGCCCGCTTCGGCGGCGTCAGCGGCTCGGCATATGTGATCGCCGGCTTCGGCATGACGCTGCTCAAGAACAACGACGTGCTGGTCGTGCCGATCCGCACCGGCGTCGGCGCCCGCCTCGGCGTCAATGTCGGCTATCTCAAAATCACCCAGGCGCCGACCTGGAACCCCTTCTGAGGCCTCAAAGCCGCTGGAATCTGCCGCCGTTCCCACCGGCGGCCTTGCCATGCGCGTCACGCGTGCTTAATCATCGCGGCTGACCTCGTATCAACCTTCTTACCGATGGCCGTGCCGTGATCGAATATGCTCTCTTGTTCGGATTGGGCTTCCTGACCGCGGCCTTTCTCGTCTTTCTGGTCTCGCCCGCCGTTCACCGCCGCATCGTCTGGTATACGGAGAACAGGCTGAAAGCGACGATGCCGCTGAGCCCGCAGGAGGTTCGCGCCCAGAAGGATATGGTGCGCGCGCTCTATGCCGCCGAAAACGCCCGCACCGCCCAGGACCTTCTGCGTGAGCGCGAGAAATCCCTGTCACTCCAGCTTCGCCACGACGCCCTCGCAGTCGACGCCGGCAGGTTTGCCGCCGAGATCGGTGAATTGCAGGCCCAGATCGGCGAGATGCATGTCGAGGCGGCCGACCAGCGCTCGCATCTTCGCAAGGACGAGAACTATATCAGCCAGTTGAAGACCAATCTGCATATTGCCGAGCAGTCCGCTGCCAATAAGGAGAGCGAACTGACGACGATGAGGACGCGGCTGGGCAAACTCGGTGAACAGGCTGATGGGCTGAGGATAGATCTGGCCGCGCGCGAGACCGAGGCAGAGAGCCTGAAATTCCGCGTCAACGCGCTGCGCGACGAACGCGACACGCTACGCCAGGACGTCAGCCTGCTGCAGAAGCGCGCTAAGGATGCCGAACAGAAACTGACGCAGCAGCAGCATATGGTGATCCGCCTGGAGGATAAGGCCGCGCGCGAGAGCGCTTCCGCCACCGAAAAGGAAAACCTGGTCGCTCGCCGCCAGCAGGAGATCGCCAAGTTGAAGGAGCAGTTGAAGGCCGCCAACGCCGAGATCCGCAAGATCAACCGGGTGCTGCGCGACGCCGGCCTTGCCGGGATGGTCGCGGAGCTGCCGGCGGAAATGACGGCCGAAGACACGACCACATCCACGCTCGACACCGCCATGATGACGGCTGAGATGGGCGAGGATGTCCGCAAGCGCAGCGCCGCCCTTGCCGAGCGCCTGCAAAAGGCAAAGGCCGTAACCGGACGCGATGGTGCGATCCGCGAGGAGATCGCCTCGATTGCCGCCAATATGGTGGCGCTGACCGCACTCAGCGAGGGTCCTGCCTCGCCGATCCGCACGCTGCTGGTGGAAGCTGCGGAAAAGAACGCGAACGATCGTGTCAGCCTTGCCGACAGGGCAGCCGCGATCATCGCCGATCCCCCGCGCGCGCCATAGGACGCCCGGCGCGCCAACATGTTTGAATTGACGCAGAACCCTGAAAATCGATTCCGATGAAAGGATATGCGTTAGACCCGGCCCATCGCCGAGGCCATGGAAAACAACGCGATCCCCGTCGCCGTCGCGGCATTGAGGCTGTCGAGTTCCTCCGACTGCGGAATGCGCGCGCTCTGGAACCGCGCAAGCAGCGCCTCCGGCAACCCCTCGCCCTCGGTGCCGACGACGAGCGCCATGCGCGTCGAGGCCGGAATGGCGCGGATATCGGTCTTGCCGTGCGGCGAAAGCGTCCAGATGGCAAAGCCCCGCTCGGCAAGCGCCAGGAGCACATCCAGCGCCTTGCCGCCGCGACGGTGCGGAACGCTCAGCACTGAACCGACCGAGACACGCAGCGCCTTGCGGTAGAGCGGATCACAGGAGGTTTCGTCGAGCAGCACCGCATCCGCCCGGAAGGCGGCCGCATTGCGGAACATCGAGCCGGCATTGTCGTGATTGGAAATGCCGCAGCCGACGAGCACCAACGCCCGTTCCGGTAGCGCATCGAGAAGTGCCGCCTCGCCGCGATCCTGTCGACTCCCGAGCGCGAGAACACCGCGATGCAGATGGAAACCGACGACGCCGTCGAGCACATCCGCGCCGGCGACATAGACCGGCACATCCGCCGGAAACCGCTCCAGGATGGGCAGGACGCCCTCGACGCGGTTGCGCAGCAGCAGGATCTTCTCGGCGAAAAAGCCGCGGCCTGCCGCATGCGCCTCGGCGAGCATGCGCAGCACGACGGTGCCTTCGGCGATGAAGCGGTTCTCTCGGCCTGTCAGGTCGCGCTCGCGGATCTCGCGGAATTCAGCGACGCGCGGATCGTCGGCGCTGTCGATGTCGATCGGGACGGCGGCCATGCCGGCCTCAATTGCCCGTAACAGTGACGTCGGCGACGGTGCGGCCGGTCCTGAGATCGTAAACCAGCGCCTTGTTCTTGCCCTCGGCCGTTTCGCCGTAGAACAGGAGCTGTCCGGCCGAAAGCGAGGTGGACTGCACCTTGAAGCCGAGCGGCAAGGAAACGGTCGCCGCAAGCGGCGCATCCGAGGGCACGCCGGAGGCGGCAACAGCCGACGCCGTCTCCTTCGGTTCGCTGTGCATCACCTTGTAGACAACCGCGCCGAAGACCGCCATAAGGCTCACGAACATGATGGCGCCGGAAACGATCTGCAGGCGGACCATCTTGCGCCGGACACTTTCCATCGCCGGATCAAGGGGCTTCTCTTCCTGGTCGTCTGGCTCGATTGCTGTCATCTGTGCGTCCCGTTCTAAAAAAATACGTCGGAGAAGAAGCGTCTTGAGCGACCCCTTTAAACAAGCAGCCGGCAATAGAAAAGTCCTGACCGCCGATGAAAGCGCCGAAGGCCGGCTGGACGCCTGGCTGACGGCGCAGGTGGGCGAGGAATTTTCGCGCAGCCGCATCAAGGCGCTGATCAAGGACGGCCAGGTTTTTCTGCGCGGCGAACCCGTCACCGACCCGCAGCGCAAGGTGCGCACCGGCGATAGTTTCGAACTCACGCTGCCCGAGCCGGAAGACCCGACGCCGCAGGGCGAGGACATCCCGCTCGATATCCTCCATGAGGATGACGACGTCATCGTCATCTCCAAGCCTTCCGGTCTCGTCGTCCATCCCGGCGCCGGCAACTGGACAGGGACGCTGGTCAACGCGCTGATCCACCATTGCAGCAATACGCTCTCCGGTATCGGCGGCGTGCGCCGCCCCGGCATCGTCCACCGTCTCGACAAGGACACGACAGGCGTCATGGTCGTCGCCAAGAACGACATTGCCCATCGCCACCTGTCGCTGCAATTTGCCGACCACGGCCGCACCATGCCGCTGGAGCGGGCCTATCAGGCAGTCGTCTGGGGCCGGCCCCGCTCACTGTCGGGCATGGTCGATGCCCCGCTTGGCCGCGCCACCGGCGACCGCACGCGCCGTGCCGTCAAGCGCCCCGACAGTCAGGACGCCGACGAGGCGATCACGCATTACCAGGTGGTCGAGCGCTTCCATGAGAAGCCGGATGCGACCGCGTTCGCCTCGCTGGTCGAGTGCCGCCTCGAAACCGGCCGCACCCATCAGATCCGTGTCCATATGGCCCATATCGGCCATCCGCTGCTCGGCGACACGGTTTACGGCGCCGGCTTCAAGACCAAGGCCAATCTCCTGCCCGAAGAGATACGCAAGATCGTCAACGGTTTCGGCCGCCAGGCGCTGCATGCCTTCATGCTGCAGTTCGAGCATCCCCGCACCGGCGAAATCATGCATTTTGAGGTGCCGCTGCCGGATGATATGGTCGAACTGGTCGAAGCGCTGCGGCGATAAAGCCGGGCTCCGAATGCCGCCTGCCCAACTCACACCTGCGTGAGCGGCACCTTGAACCGCCGTTTCGCCACACTTATCTGTATATTGACTTAGTGCGGGCTCGGAGAGAGCCGCACGTCCCGGTTCGCCTTTTTTAACGCGAGGATGCGTTTTCATCGGGAACCGGAATTCACTTTAGGAGGGTGCACTATGGCCCGAAATACCTTGCCGTCCATTACCGCCGGTGAAGCCGGTCTCAATCGTTACCTCGACGAAATCCGCAAGTTTCCGATGCTGGAGCCGCAGCAGGAATACATGCTCGCCAAGCGTTATGCCGAGCATGGTGATCGCGATGCCGCCCACAAGCTCGTCACCAGCCATCTTCGCCTCGTCGCGAAGATCGCGATGGGTTATCGCGGCTATGGCCTGCCGATCGGCGAAGTCGTCTCTGAAGGCAATGTCGGCTTGATGCAGGCCGTCAAGAAATTCGATGCCGAGCGCGGCTTCCGCCTCGCCACCTATGCCATGTGGTGGATCAAGGCCTCGATCCAGGAATATATCCTGCGTTCGTGGTCGCTGGTGAAGATGGGCACGACCGCCAACCAGAAGCGCCTGTTCTTCAACCTGCGCCGGCTGAAAGGCCGCATCCAGGCAATCGATGACGGCGACCTGAAGCCGGAGCACGTCTCGGAGATCGCCACCAAGCTGAAGGTCTCGGAGGAGGAGGTCATTTCGATGAACCGCCGCCTCTCCGGCGACGCCTCGCTGAACGCGCCGATCAAGGCGGCCGAAGGTGACGGCGGTCAATGGCAGGATTGGCTGGTGGACGACCATGACAGCCAGGAAGACGTGCTGATCGAACAGGATGAGCTCGACACCCGCCGGCGCATGCTGGCGAAAGCGATGAGCGTGCTGAACGAGCGCGAACGCCGCATCTTCGAGGCTCGCCGCCTCGCTGAAGATCCAGTGACACTGGAAGACCTTTCGACCGAATTCGACATCAGCCGCGAACGCGTTCGCCAGATCGAGGTCCGCGCCTTCGAAAAGGTGCAGGACGCGGTTCGCAAGGAAGCCCTGGAACGGGCCAAGGCCGTCCGCGTCGTTGAAGCCACGGCATAACCTGCCGCGTGATACAATTGAAGAAGGCGGGTCCTTGCGGCCCGCCTTTTCTTTTTCATTCATCTCTGTCCGCAGCCTCAGCACCCCATCAAGATCCGGGAGCGCTGGCATTGCGTAAACACCTCATTGGCTCGTCGACACATCTCCGAGCGCGGTCCATTCCTTGATCGCAGTATTGAAGGCGTCCGTTCCCGTACCGCCCTTTTCCATCGTCAGCAGCGCGCGGCGGCCGTTGCGGTAGGTGATCGGAATATCGATCCAGTTGCGGGTCGACATCAGGTCGAGATTGGCCTTGCGCGCATCAGGGTAGTCGTTGAGCGCGATCATATGGAAATCGTCGGTGATCTTGGCCGGAACCGCGATCAGCGCATCGCCGCGGTCCTGTTCCGTGCGCTTCATCGAGATGCGCTGGACACTGTCGATGCTGCCGCCTTCGAAATTCGGCGGCACCGAGAAGACGATCTCGACGAGATGGCTTGCCGGCAGCGACGGATCGGAATTGCGTTTGAAGGTGACGAGAGCCGAGAGATTGCGCTCAGGAACCGTGACATTGCCCTGCACCGTCGCCTCCTGCCGGCCGCCCTGGCCGGCCTCGTGCTGCACGCTCCAGACGACCGATCCCTCGATCGCCGTCGGCGAGCTCTGGCCGATGCGCTCCTCATAGAGGAACATCTTTTGCGACGAAGCGACGGGCGCGGCCTGCGGCGGCGATGCCGCCGCACCGTTCGGCGTCGGCGTGGCGGCGGGTGCCGCATCACCCTGCGCGCTGGCAGGCGGCGTATCGGCTGCCGCGACATTCTGTTCGGCCACCGATTTTCCTTCCGCGGTCGGCGTTCCCGGCACGGTCGCCGGTCCGCTATCGACCTCAGTTCCATCAGTCAGCAGCCGCTGGGTGAATTTCGAATTGGCCGCAGCGCCGTCATTGTTCATTGACGCTACCTGCGGGTTCGGCTGTGCCGGCGTCGCTGGAGTATTCTGCGCTCCTGGTGCGGTCGGCTGGGCTGGCGTCACCGCGCCCGGCTGGGCAGGCGTCGACGAACCGTCCGGCGGCGTTGCCGCCTCGTTCCTGGTCGCCTGCGATGGTGCCGAGCTGACGAGCCCGTCGACCATCGCCACCAATGCCTCTCTGTTCGTCCAGCCTGCATAGGCGCCGCCACCGATCAGGATGAGTGCGAAGATGAGCGTGATCACGGTGCCGATGCCGAAGCGGCGGCGCTTCGGTTCCATACGGAAGCTCTTGCCCTGCAGCTTGGAGGCGACAATCTGATCGATATCCATCGACGGATTGGCGTCATCGTCGTCAGCGGCGACCGAGCCGCGGCGGTCGTAGCCGCGCAGCGCTTTCGCTTCTCGCCAGTCCTCGCTCGGCGCGCCGCTAGCGGGCGCCGGCTTGCCGTTGTGCACTTCCGCGAAAATATCGACATCGTCGAAATGAGAGGCAACCGGTGTCTTCTTACCGCTGTCGGCCTCGATCGGCGGCAGATCGTCGAAGGCGGCCGTCTCCCAGGAAAAACTTTCCTTGGCGGCCGGCATGATGGCGGCGGGTGCCACTTTTTCGAGGCTCGATATCACCTCCTCGAAGGCGCGCGCCGAGGCATCGGCGGTAATCGGCGCCGGCGCGGTCTCCGAATATTGCCGGAGTTCCTCTTCCGCCCATTCGGTCTCCGCATCCTTGGGCGCCGGAGCCGGCGTTTCGGCAACGGGCTCGGTCCAGACGGGGTCGAAATGCGCCGCAGCTTCGGCCTGCAACGGCTCCTCGCGGCTGTGCTCGACAAATTCCTGCGGACGATCGAAGTCGGCGACCGGCTCCACCAGCCGGTTGGATGCGTGGTCTATGCCGCGGGTGATCGGCTGCAACGGCTCGACGGGCTCGTAAGCCTCCTCGGCCTCCGGCTCCTCGCTGTCCACCGCCGCAGGTTCGTCCGCGATCGCGTCGGCTTCCGGGGGATGCTGCTCGTCGGCCCGGTCTTCGTTGGCTTGCTCGTCGCGATGCTCGGAGGCTGGCGCTTCCCAGCCGTCATGTTCGGCCGGCACGTCTTCAGCAGCGACGTCGCGCGCCTCGCTGGCATGCCATTCCTCGGCCGGTGCTTCCTCCTCATGCGAGGGGTGCCAGTATGTTTCAGCCGGACCGGATGTCTCCGGCGAAACCGGTGTCTCGGCGGAAACAGCGGTTTCCGCGGGAACGGCTGTTTCAGGAGAAACGAGTGTTTCCTGGGAAAGAGGCTCCTCGGCAGCGACCTCTTCCTCAGCCTCCTCCGGCGCGGCGGCTTCCACGCGATCGGGCTCGTCGGCGGCCTCGGCCGCTTGCGGTTCCGCATAGGCTTCGTATGCCGGTTCCTCGACAGCCGTCTCCGGCGCCGGTTCACTTTCGTCGGAAACCGCTTGTTCTTCGAAGGATTCCAACGCGGCGACGGCCGCTACCGGCTCATCGAGCGGCATCGCCTCGGAGTGTTCGCCTTCCACTTCGCGGATGGCAGCCTCGAGCTTTTCGAGCTGGCGTTGCAGCATGGCTTCCGGCGGACGCGGCTTCATGTTCTCGAGCTGCCGCTGCACTGCGCCGCGGGCACGTTCGTAGACCTTCACCCGCATCTCGGGGGTATTTTCAGCCAGGCCGTCGACGGCCCGCCGAATGACTGCAATAAAATCCGCCATCAGTACTTTCTCAAGAAGTCCGGCACTCTACCGAACCATCCTCCACAGTGACCCGTGAGCTTAATCCTCAAACGGATCGGTCACAAGTATCGTGTCATCCCGCTCCGGGCTGGTGGAAAGGAGCGCGACAGGCGCCCCGATCAGTTCTTCGACCTGTCGAACATATTTGATCGCCTGTGCCGGCAGATCCGCCCAACTGCGAGCGCCGACGGTCGATTCCTTCCACCCTTCCAGCGTGATGTAGATAGGTTCGACCCTAGCTTGCGCTCCCTGGCTTGCGGGAAGATGATCAATCTGTTCGCCGTCGAGCATATAGCCGACGCAGATCTTCAATTCCTCGAGACCGTCGAGCACGTCGAGCTTGGTGAGCGCGATGCCCGTGATGCCGTTGGTGGCAACCGACTGGCGTACGAGTGCAGCGTCGAACCAGCCGCAGCGGCGCTTACGCCCCGTCACAGTACCGAACTCATGCCCCTTCTCGCCCAGGAACTGGCCAATTTCGTCGGTGAGCTCAGTCGGGAACGGGCCTTCGCCGACGCGCGTCGTATAGGCCTTGGTGATGCCGAGGATATAACCGAGCGAGCCGGGTCCCATGCCGGAACCGGCTGCGGCCTGGCCGGCGACCGTGTTCGAGGAGGTCACGAAAGGATAAGTGCCGTGATCGATATCGAGCAGGCTGCCCTGCGCGCCTTCAAAGAGGATGCGAGCACCCTTGCGGCGCTCCTTGTCGAGGAAAAGCCAGACCGTATCACGGAAAGGCAGCACCCGATCGGCGATCGAGGTCAGTTCGTCCATGATCGCCTGGTGGCTGACTTCGGCAACGCCGAGGCCGCGGCGAAGCGCATTGTGATGCGTCAGAATACGGTCGACCTTGCCGGAAAGACTCTCGAGATCGGCAAGATCCATGACGCGGATGGCGCGGCGGCCGACCTTGTCTTCATAGGCCGGGCCGATGCCGCGGCGCGTCGTGCCGATCTTGGTGCCGCTGTTCGACGCCGCATCCTCGCGCATCGCGTCGAGCTCGCGATGCAGCGACAGGATGAGCGTCGCATTGTCTGCAATGCGCAGATTGTCAGGCGTAACCGTCACGCCCTGCGCCTCCAGCCGGCCGATCTCGGCGATCAGCGCATGCGGATCGACGACGACGCCGTTGCCGATCACCGCCATCTTGCCGGGACGCACGACGCCGGAGGGAAGCAGCGAGAGCTTATAGCTCGTGCCGTCGATGACGAGCGTATGGCCGGCATTGTGTCCGCCCTGATAGCGCACAACGATATCTGCACGCTCCGAAAGCCAGTCGACAATCTTGCCCTTGCCTTCGTCACCCCATTGCGAACCGACCACGACTACGTTCGTCATCCAACTCTTCCTGTTACCGGCGCGGAACCGCGCACCTGCTCAAACCCGCGCATCTATAAAGCTTTGTTTTTTGGAAAGCGACCCTGTTGTCACAGCAGATTGGGCTTTTTACGTGACAAATCAGCAGCCGGCAGGCTATTTCCCGTCACAAAACGCCGCGCTCGGCGATCGCGGAAAGACGGGAAGAACGCTCTTGCAAGCCACGGCCTATATCTGCCTCGTTATCGCTACCCTCTGCTGGGGTGGCAACTCTGTCGCCGGCAAGCTCGCGCTCGGGCATATCAGCCCGATGATGCTGACCTTCCTGCGCTGGTTCCTTGCCGTCGCGATGATCGCCGCAATTTCGCTACCGCAACTGCGGAAGGACTGGCCGGTGGTGAGGAAGAACCTGCCGCTGCTCCTTTTCTACGGCGTCATCGGCTACACCCTTTTCAACGCCATGCTTTACTCGGCCGTGCAATATACGACGGCGATCAACGTCGCCATTGAGCAGGCCGGCATCCCGATGCTGATCTTCCTGCTAAATTTCATGTTCTTCCGTACCGGCATCTCGCTGGCGCAATGTCTCGGCTTCGGCATGACGCTGATCGGCGTCGCCCTGACCGCCGCGCATGGCGACCTCGCAACGCTCCTGCAACTCAGCCTCAACCGCGGCGATGGGCTGATGCTGATCGCCATTGCCGCCTATTCCGTCTACACGATCTTCCTGCGCTGGAAGCCGCCGCTCGACTGGCGCACGCTGATGGCGGTCCCGGCGCTCGGCGCCATGCTGACCTCGCTGCCGCTAATCCTCTGGGAGGCTGGACGAGGTGCTGCGCAGTGGCCGGACCACACCGGCTGGGTCATCACTCTCTACACGGCGATCTTCCCATCGCTGGTGGCGCAGATCCTCTATATCAAGGGCGTCGTCGCAATCGGCGCCAACCGGGCTGGCCTCTTCATCAATCTCGTGCCAGTGTTCGGAACGCTGCTCTCCGTCGCCCTGATCGGCGAGCAGCTGCAGTCTTTCCATGTAATCGCACTGGTACTGACCTTGGGCGGCATTGCCATCGCCGAAAAGGGCCGTCCCAAAGCTTCGTCGCCGACCGTGCCCGCCTCACCCGTGGATTAAAGCCTTCCCGGTCGGGAAAAGGCTTTAACCAAGCTCCAGCGTCGTCACGCCGAAGACGTGCTTCAGCGGAATGGCCGGCGCCGACCCGCGATACATGCGTGTCGTCTCGAACACCGGTTGAAGACCGATGCCTTCGGCAAGCGCGACCGCCTCGTGGTTCTCTGCGGGAATATCGATGAAGACCGCGGCCCCCTTCGCCTCGGGGATCAATTCGGCAAGCAACGCCGCGGCGCTGTCGGCATCATTGGCAAAGAGCGGGCCGATCTTGTAGCCCTCGTAGCAGCGGCGGATCGTGGCGTAACCGCGGATCTTGCCGCTCTTGCGCACCACCGCCGAACGGCGGCCCTTGCGGCCGGTGCACCAGGAGGTGAGGAAGGCATCCCGCGGCTGCGGAAAGATCGCCGAATCATAGCGCTGCAGGCCTTCGAGGCGTGAATCCAGCACCGGCTGCGCGACAAGCGTCGAGACCGGCAAGGAGGTGGCGACGCCGCCGTAGCGAATGGTGGAATAGGCTGGCTCGAAGCCGGCCTTGCGGTAGTTGTCCTGCTGTGCGGCGACGCCGTCGAGACCGATCGTGCGGTCTCCCGCGCTGGCAATGCCCGTCTCCCAGATCGCCTTGCCATAACCCTTGCCGCGAAAATCAGGATGGACGATGTAAAGGCCCAGGAAGGCGAAACTCTCACCATATTTGACGACCGAGATCGAACCGACGGGGACTTCGCCGATGGAGCCGACGAAAAATCCTGACGGATCGGCCTCGAGGAATGCAAGCGAATCGTCGAGGCCAGGGTTCCAGCCTTCCTGACGCGCCCATTCGAGCACGAGTTCAAGTTCGCCGGGCCGCATCGAACGAACGGCAAATTCCGAATTCATGCGACTTTCCTAGATTAAATGTCCCGCAAGTCCATCCCGGCAACGGCAAAGCAATTGTCAGGCCCCAGCTCTCGATTGCACCTGCGAACGATGGAGAGCCGCGCTCATGGACTTGACGACGCGTATAATCATTTTTCGATGCAATACAGAAAGCTTCGTTTCCGCATTACCATGAAACAATGCCGTTGCAAGCTCAAGAAAATTACTTGCACGCCAATTATCTTCCTGCCGATGCGAATAAAAAGCCGCGCCGAAAAGAGACCGCCTGCGAATTTGAAAGACGAGAGAAGCGTTCGTCCGAAATCACCTCCGCGACGCGGCAAAAAACCGGGAGCGATGACAGTTGCCCGCAGAAGGATCACCGGCCGTTCAACTGCCCATCACGGTCTTCTGCTTTTCGATTCGGCGCGTCATCGATGAGAACAGACGGTCTGTCTCCGCCGCCGGTGCGGGATAACCGAACGCATAACCCTGCAGGCCGTCGCAGCCGAGCTGCGCCAGCACAACGGCATGCGCCTCGGTCTCGATGCCCTCGGCGATCACCTCGACATCGAGTGCCTTCGCGATTTCCACGATCGAACCCACCACGCGCCGCTGCTCGGCCGAGCTGACGACCTCGGTGACGAGTTGCCGGTCGATCTTCAGCCGTTTCGGCCGCAGCTTGACGAGACCGATCAGCGAGGCATGGCCCGATCCGAAGTCGTCGATCTCGATGTCGATGCCCATCTGTTTGATATCGCCGATATGATCGAGCAGTTTTTGGTCGCTGTCGTCGAGGAAAATCGTCTCGACCAGTTCGAAGACGATCACGCCGGGCGGGATATCGAGTTTCCTCAGCTTGTCGAGCAGTGCAGGATCGGCAAGCCGCGACGCCGAGATATTGACGGCGATGCGCGGAACCGCAAGGCCGCGCAACAGCCAGAACAGCCGGTCTTCGAGAACGCTTTTGAGGATCGCCGCGTCGATCTCCGCCGCAAGTCCGTGCTCATCGGCAATCTTCAGGAATACCCCCGGAGCGAGCACGCCCTTCTCCGGATGTTTCCAGCGCGCCAGCGCCTCGAAGCCGATGACCTCCCGCGTCCGGGCGTCGAGCTGCACCTGATAATAGGGAAGGATCTCACCGCGCTCCAGCCCAAGCTTCAGCTCTTCGGCGAGGCGACGTTTGGAGCGCAGATCCTCCTGCAATTGCCGCGTGAAGAATTCGACGCGGTTGCGCCCGAGCTTCTTGGCCTGGTAGAGCGCCAGGTCGGATTCGGCCAGCAGGTTGCGCGCACGCCGATCGCCGCTCCAGGAAACGCCGATCGAGGCGCCGGATTGCAGCATCTCCTGGCCGAAGCGGATCTTCTTCCGCAGCCGACGCTGGACGTCCTCGGTGATCAGCTTCAGCTCAGTGAGATCGGCGAAATTGACCAGTACGATGACGAATTCATCGCCGCCAACGCGGGCGACCACGCCATTTGCAGGAATGGCGGCGGTGATTCTAAGTGCTGCGGCCCTGAGAACGGCGTCGCCAGCGGCATGACCGTGGCTGTCGTTAATCTGCTTGAACTGGTCGAGGTCAAGATGCAGCACGGCAAGCGTCGTGATGCTTTTGTCGGCTGGCAACTCCGCCAGCCGCTTGTCGAGAAGGCGCCGGTTCGGCAGGCCGGTGAGATAGTCATGATCGGCGACATGCTCGATGCGGGCATTGCTTTCCTCGAGCGCCAGCGCCCTCGCCTCGGCCACCACCTTTTGCCGCGCCAGTTCCGCGTTGAGCAGTATGTCGGCCGTCACATCCCATTCGGCGCCGATGAAGGAAGGCAGACCCTCCGCATCGACATAGAAATGCGCGCGCGAACGCAAATGGCGGATTTCACCGCTCGGCAGCACGATCCGAAATTGCGAATTATAGGCGCCGCGCGTCGTTATCGCCTGCTCGAAGTCGCGTTCGGCCCGCTCGCGATCATCGGGATGGATGGCATCCGACCAAAGCGATGCCGGCACCAGCCGGCACGTCTCGCCGGTCTCGTAGAGACGATGCATCTGTGCATCCCACAAGATCCCGTCCTGCTCGATGCTGTGCTCCCAGACACCGATCTGGGATGCATCGAGAGCGAGTTCGAGCCGACGCAGAAGATCCTGGAACTCCCGTTCGGATCGTGTGGCTTTGATCTCTGGCAACGCGGTCCCAGCCTTAGAAGCTTGCATAACGGCAATATGGTCTCAAGCCGGCATTAATGAAGCCTTGTGCTGATGACCGAACTAATGACTAGGTGAACTGTTCGTTACGACTTTCCCCTTTTGGATCAAAGGACTTGCAGTCTGCGGCACCTTTAAGATCAGTGGTTGTGCCGCGGCGGGTTTTTTGCGATCTGGCGGAATTCCGCCGCTCCCTCCAGCACCGCGCCGTCCGACAATTGCGTCACCGAGCGGCGGTAGATCTGCTGCCACGGCGTCGCATCCGCCGGCACTGGCGGGATGCCGTCGCCCTTGCGCCGTTCGATCTCGGCGTCCTCGACCAGCATGTCGCAGCGCCCGTGGTTGAAGTCGATGCGGATGATATCGCCGGTACGAAGCCAGGCGAGGCCGCCTCCCGCTGCACTCTCCGGCGAGGCGTTGAGGATCGAGGGACTGTCCGCCGTGCCCGACTGGCGGCCGTCGCCGATCGTCGGCAGGCTGCTGATGCCGCGCTTCAGGAGATGATCCGGCGGCTGCATGTTGACGACCTCAGCCGAACCCGGCCAGCCGATCGGCCCGGCGCCGCGGATGGCGAGGATGGTATTTTCGTCGATACCGAGTTCGGGATCGTTGATGCGCTTGTGATAGTCCTCGGAACCGTCGAAAACCACCGCCCTGCCCTCGAAGACGCCTTCGTGCCCGGGTTCCTCAAGGTAGCGCCGGCGGAAATCCTCCGAGACCACGCTCATCTTCATGATCGCGAAATCGAAGAGATTGCCTTTGAGAACGAGGAAGCCCGCCCGCTCCTTCAGCGGCTCAGCGAACGGCTTGATAACCTCGCGGTCGCGCGCTTCCTTGCCCTCTAGGTTCTCGGCCATCGTCCTGCCCGTCACCGTGCGACAGTTGCCGGCGAGCTTTCCGGCCTGCAGCAACTCCCACATGATCGCCGGCGTACCGCCGGCACGATGAAAGCGCTCTCCGAGATAGGCGCCCGCCGGCTGGACATTGGCCAGCAGCGGGATATCGAAACCATGTACCTGCCAATCGTCGGGATAGAGTTCGACGCCGGCGTGCTTCGCCATCGCGGCCAGATGCGGCTGCGCGTTGGTCGAGCCGCCGATCGCCGAATTGGTGCGGATCGCATTCAGGAAAGCCTCGCGCGTCAGGATATCCGACGGCTTCAGATCCTCGAACACGATTTCGACGGCGCGTCGCCCGGTGCGGTAGGCCATCTGGCCGCGTTCGCGGTAAGCGGCCGGAATGGCGCCACAGCCGGTCAGCGAAAGGCCGAGCGCCTCGGCCAGCGCATTCATCGTCGAAGCGGTGCCCATCGTATTGCAGTGGCCGACGGAAGGCGCAGAATCGAGCGCCGCCTGCAGAAATTCCTCCCGATCGATCTCGCCTGCCGCATATTTCCGCCGCATCCGCCAGATCACCGTCCCGGAGCCCGCCAGCTCCCCCTCGTGCCAACCGTCGAGCATCGGCCCTCCGGAGAGCACGATCGCCGGAATATCGACCGTCGAAGCAGCCATGATCGCTGAAGGCGTGGTCTTGTCGCAGCCGGTGGTCAGCACGACACCGTCGAGCGGATAGCCGTAGAGGATTTCGACGAGGCCGAGATAGGCGAGATTGCGGTCGAGTGCCGCCGTCGGGCGCTTGCAATTCTCGAAGATCGGATGCGTCGGAAACTCGATCGGAATGCCGCCGGCATCGCGGATGCCGTCGCGCACCCGCTTGGCAAGCTCGACATGCACTCTGTTGCAAGGCGTGAGATCGCTGCCGCTCTGGGCAATCCCGATGACCGGCTTGCCGGAGCGCAGTTCTTCCGGCGTGATGCCGTAATTCATGAAGCGCTCCAGATAGAGCGCTGCCATGTCGATATGATCGGGATTGTCGAACCAGTCCTGCGAACGCAGGCGCCGCTTCGCCGAATGGCTGTCCGTCACTGTTTTTCTCCCGGCCGGGCATTCTTCTCTTCGAGATGGAGGAGCAGGCCACTGTGATCCTTTTCGCCATTGCCATTGGCGACGAATTCGCTGAATTCGGCATGCACCGCCGCCGTCAGCGGCAGCGTCAGCGACAGGGTCTTGGCCGTCTCCATGGCGGCGTTCAGATCCTTCAGCTGGTTGCTGGACGAACCGCCTGGGGTAAACTGCCGCTCGAGCATGCGCTTGCCGTGCAGTTCGAGGATACGGCTCTCGGCAAAGCCGCCGCGAATGGCGTCGCGGAATGCGGCCTGCGAGCCGCCGCCCGCTTCGATCAGCATCATCGCTTCGGCGACGGCGCCGATCGTCACCGCGACGATCTGCTGGTTGGCAAGCTTGGCGAGTTGGCCTGCCCCGCTCGGACCGACGCGGGTCACCCGCCCCATCGGCGCAAAGATATCCGCAAGCCGGTCGATCACGTCCTTGTCACCGCCCGCCATGATCGCAAGCGTACCCGCTTCCGCCCCGACGACGCCGCCTGATACCGGCGCATCGACGTGATCGACGCCGCGTTCGGCAAGCCTTGCAGAATGGTCGTGGGCGAAATGCGGGGCAATCGAACTCATGTCGATGACCGTTGTGCCAGACGTCATCGCATCGACCGCTCCGCGGTCGAACAACACGTCCTCCACCGCCTCGGCGTTGGTCAGCATGGTGATGACGACGTCGGCGCCCGAGACGGCATCATCAGGTGTTTTCGCGCAGACCGCGCCGTCTTCCGCAAGCGCCTCGGCCTTGCTGAGATCCCGATTCCAGACGGTGACGGCAAAGCCCGCGCCCAGCAACCGGCGAGCCATCGGCGCGCCCATCAGGCCGGTGCCGAGAAAGGCGATCCGCCTGCCGTCATGACCTTCTCTCGAACTCGTCATTCAGTCCTCCCAACTGTTGTCCGTCTTTGATAGTCCCCTCGCCCATCGTTGCAAACCGTTTTGACGGACGTAACGCATATTTGTCGCATGCCCTCGAGGGCGTCGTCCGAAGGCCGCGCGCACTTCGGCCTCATGCCCTGAAAACGATACGGGCGAGAACCGAAGTTCCCGCCCGATTTACCCGACAAAGGAAGGTTGAATTCCGTTTATTCCGCCGCGAGCCGGATGACCTCCGCCTCTTCTTCCTTGTGTTCGTCCGGCTTGTGCTGGACGAGCGGACGGTTGCCCGTCAACCGCCGCAGCAGCACGTAGAACACCGGCGTCATGAAGATGCCGAAGAAGGTCACGCCGATCATGCCGGAGAAGACCGCGACACCCATGGCCGCGCGCATTTCCGCGCCGGCGCCTGTGGAGATGACGAGCGGCACGACGCCCATGATGAAGGCGAGCGAGGTCATGAGGATCGGGCGAAGGCGAAGGCGGCTGGCCTCGATCGCGGCCTCCCGCGGTGTCCTTCCCTCGAACTCCAGTTCGCGGGCGAATTCCACGATCAGGATCGCGTTCTTCGCCGATAGACCGACAAGCACCACAAGTCCGATCTGGGTGAAGATGTTGTTGTCTCCACCGGTGAGCCAGACGCCGGTCAGCGCGGCCAGCACGCCCATCGGCACGATCATGATGATCGCAAGCGGCAGCGTCAGGCTTTCATACTGGGCGGCCAACACGAGGAAGACGAGCAGCAGCGCCAGCGGGAAGACGACGATGCTCGAATTGCCGGCCAGGATCTGCTGATAGGTCAGATCCGTCCATTCGAAGTCGATGCCCGCAGGCAGGGTCTCGTGAAGGATCTTCTCGATTGCCGCCTGCGCCTGACCGGACGAGAAGCCCGGTGCCGGACCGCCGTTGATATCGGCGGCAAGGAAGCCGTTATAGCGGTTCGCGCGTTCCGGACCGGTGCTCGGCTCCACCTTCAAGAGGGCCGAAAGCGGGATCATCTCACCCGATGCCGAACGGACCTTCAACTGGCCGATATCTTCCGGCTGGGCGCGGAATTTCGCATCGGCCTGAACGCGGACGCTGTAGGTGCGGCCGAAAGCGTTGAAGTCGTTCACATAGAGCGAACCGAGATAGATCTGCAGCGTCTGGAAGACGTCGGTGACGGAAACCCCGAGCTGCTCGGCCTTGGCACGGTCGAGATCGGCATAGAGCTGCGGCACGTTGATCTGGAAGCTGGAGAACAGCCCGGCGAGTTCAGGCGTCTGGTAGGCCTTTGCAAGCACTGCCTTGGTCGCCTCGTCGAGTGCCTGGTTGCCGAGGCCGGCACGATCCTCGATCTGCAGCTTGAAGCCGCCCGTCGTGCCGAGACCATTGACCGGCGGCGGCGGGAACATGGCGATGAAGGCATCCTGGATGACGCCGAACTTCTGGTTCAGCGCCATGGCGATTGCGCCGCCCGAGAGATCAGGCGTCTTGCGCTCTTCGAAGTCCTTCAGCGTCACAAAGACGATGCCGGCATTCGAGGAATTGGTGAAGCCGTTGATCGACAGGCCTGGGAAGGCGATCGCATTGGCAACGCCCGGCTGCGCCAGCGCGATGTCGGTCATGCGCTTGATGACGTCCTCCGTGCGGTCGAGGCTTGCGGCATCCGGCAGCTGAGCGAAGCCGATCAGATACTGCTTGTCCTGCGACGGCACGAAGCCGCCGGGAACAGTGCTGAACAGACTGTAGGTCGCACCGACCAGCGCCAGATAGATCACCATGACGATGCTCTTGCGCGACAACAGCCCGCCCACGCCCTTGCCGTAGGCATTCGAGCCCGCGCCGAAGACACGGTTGAAGCCGCGGAAGAACCAGCCGAAGATAGCGTCCATGAACCGCGTCAGCCAGTCCTTCGGCTGATCATGGCTCTTCAGGAGAAGGGCTGCCAGCGCCGGAGACAGGGTGAGCGAGTTGAAGGCCGAGATGACGGTCGAAATCGCGATCGTCAGCGCGAACTGGCGGTAGAACTGACCCGACAGGCCGGAGATGAAGGCAAGTGGCACGAAGACCGCGACGAGGACCAGCGCGATCGCGACGATCGGACCGGAGACTTCCCTCATCGCCTTGTAGGTGGCAGCCCGCGGCGACAGGCCTTCCTCGATATTGCGCTCGACGTTTTCGACCACCACGATCGCGTCGTCGACGACGATACCGATCGCAAGCACCAGTCCGAACAGACTGAGCGCGTTAATCGAGAAGCCGAAGACATACATGACCGCGAAGGTGCCGATGATCGAGACAGGAACGGCGATCAGCGGGATGATCGAGGCGCGCCACGTCTGCAGGAACAGGATGACGACGAGGACGACGAGCGCGATGGCTTCGAGCAGCGTGTCGATGACCTTCTCGATCGAGGCCCGCACGAATTTCGTCGTATCATAGACGATCTCGTATTTGACGCCCTCAGGCATGGCGAGCTGCAGCTGATCCATGGTCGCGTTCACATTGTCCGCGATCTCGATCGCGTTCGAACCTGGCGCCTGAAGAACGGCGACGGCGACGGCCGGCTTGCCGTCGAGCAGCGAACGCAGCGTGTAGTCCGCAGCACCGAGCTCGATGCGGGCGACATCGCGAAGGCGGGTGATCTCGCCATTGGCGCCCGTCTTGACGATGATGTTGCCGAACTCCTCGGGCGTGCGCAGGCGGCCCTGGGCATTGACGTTGAGCTGCAGGTCCACACCGGGCTGGCTCGGCGATGCGCCGATGATACCGGCGGCGGCCTGGATGTTCTGGGAGCTGATCGCGCTGCTGATGTCGCTGGCGGCAAGATTGTGCTCGGCGGCCTTCTGCGGGTCGATCCAGACACGCATGGAATAGTCGCCGGCGCCGAAGACCTGTACCTGACCGACGCCTGCGATGCGGGCGAGCCGATCCTTGACGTTCAGGGTCGCGTAATTGCGAAGATAGGTGATGTCGTGATTGTTCCCGTCGGAGACGAGGTTGACGACCATAATGAAGTTGGGTGAGCTCTTGACCGTCGTGATGCCGAGCGAACGGACTTCCGCCGGCAGGCGCGGTTCGGCCTGTGAAACGCGGTTCTGCACGAGCTGCTGCGCCTTGTCGGGGTCGGTGCCGAGCTTGAAGGTAACGGTGACGTTGAGCACACCGTCCGATGTCGCCTGGCTGGCCATATAGAGCATGCCTTCGACACCGTTGATCTGCTCTTCGAGCGGCGTTGCCACCGTTTCGGCGATGACGGACGGGTTGGCGCCAGGATAGGTAGCGCGCACGACGATCGACGGCGGCACGACCTCCGGATATTCGGAAATCGGCAGCGCGCGCAGGCCGATCAGGCCGGCAACCAGGATGAGGACCGAAAGAACGCCGGCAAAGACCGGGCGGTCGACAAAGAATCTGGAGATGTTCATATCAAAGCCCTCTCCGGGGTGAACATGGATGCAAAGTCCCTCTCCGGCGGTTTGGGAGCCGCCGGCGGGTCGTATCATTTCGAGTATTGGCCCTCCCCCTCAGGGGAAGGCGAGAGTCATTACTGCGCGGTCGCGACCTTCTCTTCCATCTGAGGCGCGACGACTGCGCCTGGACGGATGCGCTGCAGACCGTTGACGACGATCTTCTCGCCGACGTTCAGGCCGCCCTCGACCACCC
This sequence comes from Rhizobium sp. CB2179, assembly GCF_057653455.1. Classification (NCBI taxonomy): domain Bacteria; kingdom Pseudomonadati; phylum Pseudomonadota; class Alphaproteobacteria; order Hyphomicrobiales; family Rhizobiaceae; genus Rhizobium; species Rhizobium sp. CB2179. The sequence goes on from NZ_CM172781.1 coordinate 3,510,321, forward strand.
GCTGACCGTCAGCCAGTGTGCCGAGCTGGACCTGCCGATAGGCGACCTTGTTCTCAGCATCGACGACGAAGACGAACTTCTTGTCCTGGTCCGTGCCGACGGCGCGGTCACTGATGACGATCTTGTTCTCTGCCTTCGGCTGGCCCATGCGCACCCGCACGAACTGACCGGGGATGAGACGTCCGCCCGGATTGTCGAAGACGGCGCGCACGCCGATCGTTCCGCTTGATGCATCGACCTCGTTGTCGATCAGTTGCAGCTTGCCCTTGATCGGCGTGCCGCTGTCGGTCAGCGTGCCGACCTCCACCGGGATCTGCTCGACGGCAGGCAGGGCGCTATCCGTCTGCGGAAGCTGGGCAAGCGCGCGCGTCACCATCTCTTCGCTGGCATTGAAGCTCGCATAGATCGGATCGACGGAAACGAGCGTCGTCAGCGCCGGCGAGGTCGAACCGGCGGCGACGAGATTACCGGCGGTCACCTCGATCTTGCCGATGCGGCCGGAAACCGGAGCTCGCACCTGCGTATAATCGAGATCGAGCTGGGCCGACTGCAGTGCAGCCTGCGCCGAACGCAGCCCCGCCTGAGCCTCGGCCAGCGAACTCTGGCGCTGATCGAGATCACTCTGGGAGATGGTGCGGTTGTCGGAAAGCCTGCGGCCGCGGTCGAGTTCGGTCTGCGCCAAGCTGACCTTGGCTTCGGCCGAAGCGACCTGGCCTTGCGCCTGCGCCACGCTCGCCTGGTAGGGGGCCGGGTCGATGGTGAAGAGCAGGTCGCCCTGCTTGACCAGCGCCCCTTCGCGGAAAGCCACCGACAGGATGGCGCCGGCAACACGGGAACGCACCTGCACCCGGTCGACGGCTTCCAGACGGCCGGAGAAACTTTCCCAAGCCGTCACGTCGTGCGCCGCAACGACGGCCACCGTCACCGGCACAGCGGGAGCCTGTGCGGGGGCGGAAGCGGCCGTAGCGGTCGTGCTCATCGGCAGTTCGAAAAACAATGCAGCGCCGGAAACGGACGCAATAAGGCCTATGCCGGCGCCCACAAGGGCCCAGCGCTTCTTTCTGGACGTCATCGGTACTCTCCTTGCGGCTCAAGGCCGCCGAAATATCAGGTCTTCTTCAATGCAATTGCGGTTGAACGCTTACGTCCCGAAGGAAGCTTCCGAAATGGTGGCTGACGTTTTCCTGCCAGTCGGGCGCTCCGTCGGATTTCCCACCATAAATCGAGGGCCAGCCCGTCCCGGCGGGAAGGACATGCTGGCGCACACCGACACCGGCCTGCTTCAGGCGGGTACCGTAACCAATTGTCTCGTCGTGCAGAGGATCGTCCTCCGCGGTGAATATCAGCGCCGGCGCAACGCCCGAAATACGCGAACAGAGGCAAGGCGCCGCGTAAGGGTGGCAACCGCCGCCGCTTAGATAGTGGCTCCAGCCCTCCGTCCAGCGCTGGCGCATGCCGATGGCTTCGGCCTTGCGGATCGAGGACGTGCCCATGAAGGGATCGAGCAGCGGCGAAATCAGGACCTGGCCGTCGAGCGCATCCGGCATCTGGTCGCGCGCCTTCAGCGCCACGCCGGCGGCGACATTGCCGCCCGCTTCTTCCCCGGCGACGAAGAGCAGCGACTTGCGGTCACCGAGACCGGCGCGTTTGTTGGCGAGATAGGTGAAAACGGAGAAGGCAACTTCCAGCGCCTTTGGAAATAGATTGCCGGAAAGGCTGCTGTAATCGGCGGCAACAACGATAGCGCCGGCCTTGGCGAGGCTCATCGCCACCGGCCGGTCGACGTGTGTGTCGCTATCCAGAAACGCGCCGCCATGCAGGTAAAGCACGATCGGCGGACCCTTGCCATAATCGGCGCCCATGTAGATACGTGCGGAAACGGGGCCGATGGCCACCTTATCCAGCATCATATCTTTCAATTCCACCGTCATGGGTCTGGTCTCTTTTGCGCTTTCGGTGTCAAGCAGACAGAGCGAGCCCGCTTGCATTTTGTACAAAAAAGATATTGTTATTCCATTCAGGGAATAAGCAGCGATATCGCGATAACACTGTTCCAGATCCCGAACAATGGTGCAACGCAAACTGCGGAATTGAAACCGATGGATCAGCTTTCGGCAATGCGCGTCTTCATCCGCGTCGTGGAGACAGGCAATTTTACCCGCGCCGCCGACATGCTCGCCATGCCCAAGGCGACGGTGACCAATCTCATCCAGGGCCTGGAAGCGCATTTGCGCACCAAGCTTTTGAATCGGACCACGCGCCGGGTCATGGTGACGACGGACGGCGCGCTTTATTACGAACGCGCCGCCCAGATCATTTCGGAACTGGAGGAGCTCGATGGCAGCCTCTCTAATTCACAGAGCCTGCCGAGCGGACGGCTGCGTGTCGAGATGGCCGGCGCTTTCGCCGATTGGATCGTCGTTCCGGCACTTTGCGATTTTTATCAGCGTTATCCCGATATCCGTATCGACCTCGGTGTCGGCGACCGCACGGTCGATTATCTTGCGGAAAATGTCGATTGCGCGCTGCGGGCCGGCACGCCGGCCGACCAATCGCTGATTGCGCGGCGCGTCTCCGAAGTCGAGATGATCACCTGTGCTTCGCCGAGCTACATCCAGAAATTCGGCATGCCCGAACGGCCGGAGGATCTGGAGGCGGATCATTACACCGTCAACTATTTCCGCGCCCAGAACAACCGGACGCTGCCCTTCGAATTCCGCAGGCACAACGAGGTGATCGAGACCAGCCCGCGTTACATCGCCTCGGTCAACGATAGCCGCACCTATCTAACGGCGGCGCTGACGGGCCTCGGCATCGCGCAGGTGCCGATCTTCATGGCGCGCGAGCCGATGGCAATGGGCGAACTCGTCCGCGTGCTGCCGGATTGGCGTCGCGATCCGCTGCCGCTTTACGTCGTCTACCCGCCGAACCGCCATCTCAGCAACAAGGTGCGCGTCTTCGTCGACTGGCTGGTGAAGCTTCTAGTCGAGGCGAGACTGAACGACGTCTGAGCGCTAAAACAAATACGGCCCGGAAGGCAGGGGAAACCTTCGACGGGCCGCAATCTACAACTCTGAACATCAAGCCTGTCGCACCGTAGCAAAGGCCCGGCAGGCTCTGGAGGTTCGCAAAGAGAGTGGCAGGGAATTCCACTCTCTCGCGATAAGGCAGATATACGCACTCCCCGCAGGATTGTAAGGAAAAATTCCGCAATCACGTTCACATAATTGCGATGATGGCTTGGCCCCAGGTTCCCCGCGCGGTTGTTCCCGCGCGCCGCGGTTGGGCCAGGTTTAATTCCCGACGGCCGGCTTCAACAGGTCGTCGAGGCCGATGCGGCGGAACAATTCCGCCCGGACACGATCGGCGACGCCGTTGACGATCTCGGCGCCGTCCTCGGACGGATCGATATGGACGCGGAATGGCCGGGTGCCAAACGGCTTGCCGACGACATCGACGATGGCCGCGGCAACCGCGCCGGCATCGGCGTCGGCAGGTTCGAGCGCTGCCAGGCCCTGCAGCGCCTGTTCCGGCACGCCCTTGTAGGGTCCTTCATTGTATTCGGCGGCGCGGGCGGTATCATCAGGGGAACCGGAATGGGCGAAATGGTTGGTGCCCTTGGTGAAGGCGCCGGGCACGATAATCGAGGTCTCGATGCCCCAGCGGGTCAGCTCGCCGGCATAGGAGACGGCAAGTGAATCCATCGCCGCCTTGGCGGCAAAATAGGGCGAGAGGTAGGGAGGCGTGCCGCCGCGGCTGCTCGACGACGATACCCAGACCACCAGGCCCCTGCCTTGCCTGCGCAGATGCGGAAGTGCCGCGCGGTTGACGCGCTGGGTGGAGAGCACGTTGATGTCGAAGAGCTCAGCGAACTGTTCCGGCGTGAAGGCTTCGGCCGGGCCGAAGGACATATGGCCGGCATTGTGAATGATGACATCGAGGCGGCCCGCATCGGCGATGATCCTGGCGATACCTGATACAACCGACGCGTCGGAGGCGACATCGAGTTCGACCGAGCGCAGATCGACGTTGTTGTTCCTGGCAAATTCAGCCGCATCGGCGATGGCCGGAGCGTTGCGGCCTTCCGTGGCGCGCATGCCGGCATAGACGGTATGGCCGGCCTTGGCGAGGGCGCGGGCGGTGAGCGCGCCGAAACCGCTGGAAGCGCCGGTGATGACGATGACTTGTTTGCTCATGGTCCTATTCCTTCTGGATTCGATTGGCTGATTGAGGAATGAAAATTTGAATGAGCGGCGGCCGGAAGCCGCCGGTCTCGTCAGATCACGCCACCATTGGCGCGCAGCGTCTGGCCGTTGATCCAGCCACCATCAGGGCCGGCGAGGAAGGCAACCGCAGAAGCGATGTCTTCCGGTGTGCCGAGGCGTTCCAGTGGGTTCATTTTCGCCGTGCGGGCGATGAGTTCGTCCGACTTGCCGTTGAGGAAAAGCTCGGTGGCGACTGGGCCAGGCGCGACGGCGTTGACGGTGATATCGCGGCCGCGCATCTCCTTGGCCATGATCGCCGTCAGCGTTTCCACGGCAGCCTTGGTCGCGGCATAGACGCCGTAGGTTTCGAGCTTCAGGCCGACGACTGAGGTCGAGAAGTTGACGACCCGGCCGCCGTCGCGCAGACGCTTGGCTGCCTCGCGCAACGTATTGAAGGTGCCCTTCAGATTGACGCCGATCTGCCGATCGAAATTGGCGTCATCGGCCTCGGCGAGCGGGGAGAGCATCATGATGCCGGCATTGTTGACCAGCACGTCGACGCCGCCGAAGGCGGTTTCCGCGGCATCGAACATGCGGCGGACGGCCTCGGCATCGCTGACATCGGCTTTCGCCGTCAGCGCCTTGCCGCCGGCCTGCTCGATCTCCTTTACCAGTTCCTCGGCCGGAGCGGCATTGCCGGAATAGTTGATGACGACGGTGAAACCGTCATTGGCGAGGCGTCGGGCGACTGCCGCTCCAATGCCGCGGGAAGCGCCGGTGACCAGTGCCACCTTGCCGTTTTCGTTGGAAGCCATTGTCCTTCTCCTACATCCTGCGCCGCAGCGCGTTTTCGATGAGGAGAAGATACACCTGTTCATTCTGCGGATAATCATGCATTATTCGGCATCACTATCCGGGATTGACGAACAAACAGATGGACAGATTTGATGCCATGCGCGTGTTTTGCCGTGTTGTGGAACGCCGCAGCTTCACGCTTGCCGCCGAAGACACAGGCCTGCCGCGCTCGACCGTCACCGACGCGATAAAGCAGCTCGAAGCCCGCCTCGGCGTGCGCCTGCTCCAGCGGACGACACGCCATGTCAGTCCGACGCTTGACGGCGAGGCCTATTACCAACGCTGCCTGTCGATCCTTGCCGATATCGAGGATGCCGAAGGCGCCTTTGCCGGCGCCAAGCCGAAGGGCATGCTGCGTGTCGACGTACACGGCACGCTCGCTCGCCATTTCGTACTGCCGAGCCTGCCGTCCTTCCTGGAGACCTATCCTGAGATTGAATTCTACATGAGCGAGGGCGACCGGCTAGTCGATCTCGTGCGCGAAGGCATCGATTGCGTGCTGCGCGTCGGCACGCCGCAAGACAGCGACATGGTCGCCCGGCGCGTCGCCATGCTTGATGAGATCACGCTCGCCTCTCCCGATTATATCACCACCCGTGGCCTGCCCCAGCATCCCGACCGGCTTGCCGGCCATCGTATGATCGGCTTCCGTTCAAGCAGCACGGGCAGCCTGCTGCCGCTCGAATTCATCGTCGACGGCACGGTGCGTGACGTTTCCATTCCCGCTACCGTCGCGGTCAACGCCGCCGAAAGCTATATTTCAGCGGCGAGGATGGGCCTCGGCATGATTCAGATCCCGCGCTATCACGCTGAAAAAGACCTGGCCGAGGGAACGCTGATCCATGTATTGCAGGATTTTCCGCTGACTCCGACACCGGTTTCCCTGCTCTACCCCCGCAACCGCCAGCTTTCGCCGCGCGTGCGCGTCTTCATCGACTGGCTGGTGAAGGTCTTCGCTCGACAAAATTCCGAAAACGCGCTTCACTAAAACGCGCCTTGCTAATATGAGCGCCCTTGGAGAACGGCCATGGCACTCAACGATATCACCGTCTACCAGACGGAAGACGGCTTCGTCGTCGAATTCGGCGGCGAAGGCGAAGACAGCATTGCCGTGACGCTGCGCAGCACGCCTGAGCTGACGTCGGAAAACGCCGTCTTGCGTGCCAAGGCCCTGCTTGCCGCAGCGATCGAACCTGCCCATGGCGACGGCGCGCGCAGCAAGGATCCTGCTTTGCTCGAAGAAGAGCTGGAAGAGGGCCTGGAAGATTCCTTCCCGGCGAGCGACCCGGTCTCGGTCACATCATCCTCGATCCCGATGCGCGATCCGAATGCCGGCCGCTGATCCCTATCGCGCAAACGCATGAAACGGTTTCGGGATGACGGCGAGCGCGCTGAATGTTATCTGCGTCTGATATGACCGACGGTGGAACGATATCAGGCGCGGTCGGCGCCGGCCCCCTTACGGGCGAAAGCCTCCGGAAATTTTTCGAGCGCGATGCGATCACCGTCTCTCGCGACCTGCTCGGCTGCCAGCTGACCGTGGACGGCGTCGGTGGGCGCATCACCGAGACCGAAGCCTATTTCCCGGATGACGAGGCCTCGCACAGCTTCCGCGGCCCGACCAAGCGCAATGGCGCCATGTACGGCAAGCCGGGCAATGTCTACATCTACCGCATTTACGGCATGTACTGGTGCCTGAATTTCGTCTGCCATCCGGGCTCGGCTGCACTCATCCGCGCCCTGGAGCCGGAAACGGGAATCCCTCGGATGATGGAGCGGCGCGGCACTGATATGCTGACGTCGCTCTGCAGCGGCCCCGGCAAGCTCTGCCAGGCGCTCGGCATCGATATCGGGATCAATGACCAGTTGCTCGACCGCCCGCCCTATGCGATCGCGCCGTCGGCCCCGGTGCCGATCGTCTCGGGAAAACGCATCGGCATCACGAAAAATGCCGAAGCACCATGGCGCTTCGGCGTTCAGGGATCGCGTTATCTCAGCAAGCCGTTTCGCTAGAGCATGATGCCGAAAAGTGTAAGCGGTTTTCGGGCGACATCATGCTCCAACTATTTAATTTATAACAAAATTCCAGGAAAAGTGCGAAGCGGTTTTTCGTCCGGAATTGCGCGAATCTGGAGTTCATTCCATGACGGCGCTGTGGTCGACGGCGGGTGCTGCCTTCGGCTTGCGCAGCAGCAGCACCAGCGGAATGACCGCAAGCGACATCAGCATCAGCAGCTTGAAATCGTCCATGTAGGCGATGATCGTCGCTTGCAGCGTGATGATCTCGTTGAGCGAAGCACGGCCGGCCGCCGTCACCGGGCTCAGCCCCTGCGCCGCCACCGCATTGAAGGCGTGGTTAAACGGCGTCACATAGGCCGCGATCGATTCATGATTGCTCTGCGTGTTCTCGACGATCAGCGCCGAGACGATCGAGATGCCGACCGCCGAGCCGATGTTTCGCGACAGGTTGTAGAGACCGGTGCCGTCGCCGCGCATATGGGCGGGCAGCGTGGAAAAAGCGATCGTCGTCAGCGGCACGAACAGAAAGCCGAGGCCGGCGCCCTGGATGAAGCCGACCGAGACGATCGTCCATTGCGAGACGTCGGGTGTCCAGCCGGTCATGTCATACATCGCCCATGCGGTGAGCCCCAGGCCGAGCGCCAGCAACGCGCGCGTATCGACCTTGCCGACCAGCCGCCCGACGATGAACATGCAGAGCATGGTGCCGAGCCCGCGCGGCCCCATGACGATGCCGGCTGTGATAACGGGATAGCCCATCAGCGTCTGCAGATAGGGCGTCATCAGCGCCAGTGAGGCGAGATAGGTAATGCCGACCACGAAGATGAAGATCATGCTGATCGAGAAGTTTTGATCGAGGAACAGCTTCGGGTTCACGAAGGATTTCTCCGCCGTCAGCGTATGCACGATCAGCAGATAGAAGGCTGAGGCGCAGATCAACGCCTCGAGCATGATCTCACCGGAAGAGAACCAGTCGAGCTGTTCGCCGCGGTCGAGGAAGAGCTGCAGCGCGGCGATGCCGAGGCTCATCATCCCGAAGCCGAACCAGTCCAGTTTGGCGAGCAGATCCCTCTTGGTCTCAGTGACGTAGACGACGATGCCCATGAAGGCCAGCGCGCCGATCGGCACGTTGATATAAAACACCCAGCGCCAGCTGATATTGTCGGTCAGCCAGCCGCCGATGACAGGCCCAAGCACCGGCCCGACCATGACCGAGACGCCGAAAAGGGCCATCGCCGAGCCGCGCTCCTCGACCGTGTAGATGTCGAGGAGGATGCCCTGGGAAAGCGGCACCAGCGATGCCCCAAACAGGCCCTGCAGCAGGCGGAAGGCGACGATCTGGTTTAGCGATTGCGCCAGGCCGCAGAGAACGGAGGCCGCCACGAAGCCGGCAATGGCGACGAGCAGCACGCGTTTGCGGCCGAACTTGGCGGCGAGAAAGCCCGACGGCGGCGTCATGATTGCCGCCGCGACGATATAGGAAGTCAGCACCCAGTTGATCTGGTCGGCAGAGGCCGACACGCTGCCCTGGATATAGGGCAGCGCCACGTTGGCGATCGTCGTGTCCAGCGCCTGCATGATGACGGCGAGAATGACGCAGGCCGTGATCGCACCGCGATTGGCAATCGGCGTCACCGGAGAAGCGGAAGCGTTACTCATGATCCTTGCCCTGAGGCCGACCCAGAAGCTTGTTGACGAAATCAGGCAGGCCGCGGGCATGGCCGGTCTCGACATCGACCACCGTACTCATGCCGACACGTAGCGGCGGCTTGCCTTCGGTGTCCTCGATGCTGACGCGCATCGGAATGCGCTGCACGACCTTCACCCAGTTGCCCGTGGTGTTTTGCGCCGGCAGCAGCGAGAAGCTGGAGCCGGAGGCCGGGCTGATGCTCTCGACCTTGCCCTTCCATGTCACGCCGGGATAGGTGTCGATATAGATCTCGGCCGTCTGGCCGGGCTTGACATAGGTGAGTTCGGTTTCCTTCGGGCTGGCGGCGATCCACAGATGGTCGGTGGCAACAAGCGAGAAGGCTTGCTGCGAAGCCTGCAGATAAGAGCCGACCTGCAGCGCGTTGACATTGGTGACGATGCCGTCGAACGGCGCCTTGACGACGCTGTGGTCGAGTTCGCGCTGGGCATTGTCGACATTCGACTTGGCCTGCAGGTAGAGAGGGTTTTCCTCGGCCGGCTGGTCGGCATTGCCGCCGAGCTGGGCGAGCGTCGTTGCGGCTTCCGCCTTGGCGACGGTCACCTTCTGCTGCGCGGCTTCCAGATTGTGCTTGGCTTCGTCATAGGCCGACTGCGTCGCGCTGCCGTTGTTGACAAGGTTTTGCTGCCGGTCAAACTGATCCTGATAATAAGGCAGATCGGCTTGCGCCTGCGTGATCTCGGCAAGCGACTGCTGATAGCTGGCCTTGAGATTCATGATCTGGTTGCGCTGCGCGCCGAGCTGCGCCTTGGCGCCATCGAGCGCGATCTTGAAAGAATCCGACCGCAGGCTGAAGAGCACCTGCCCCGTCTTGACCGCCTCGTTCTCATGCACGTTGATCTGGTCGACGATGCCCGAGACATCGGTGGTAAGCCCGACCATATCGGCCTGGATATAGGCGTTGTCGGTCGACATCACCTGGCCGCCATTGACGTAATAATAACCGCCGACGACGAGCGCCACCGGCAGCAGGGCAAACAGGATCGGCCGCGTGAGACTGCGCCGGCGGCGGACCTTGTTGCCGCCAGGCGCAGCCACGGCGGCAGCCGGCGCTGAATTGGATGAAGGCGCTTCGGCTACCGTTTCCTGCTGTTTCGCTTCGTTTCCTTCGACAGGAGTCTTGGTCTTGGTCTTGGTATTGGCGTCGGCAACGACGCGGAGGGGGGATTGATCAGCCATCGTTCGTCTCATTTTCGTCAACCGGGCTCCGGCATGCCTGAACCAGGTTCGTCTTCATTACGGATAGGATGTGGAAAAGCAGCTCGCGCTGCTCGGCCGAAACGCCTTGCAACGCTTCTGCGCGGGTGGTGTCGCCGAGCTCGCGCATTTCGGCGAGCAACGGGTGCGCCTCGTCGCGCATATAGAGCAGCCAGATGCGCCGGTCGGTCGGGTGCTGGCGGCGCTCGATCAGCCCGCGCTCGGCGAGCTTGTCGAGAATGCGCACCAGCGTGATCGGCTCGACTTCCAGGATTTCGGCAAGGCCGCCCTGATGGATGCCTTCATTGTTCGAGAGATAGGCAAGCGTCTGCCATTGCGACCGGGTCAGCCCAAGGCACTTCGCGCGCTGCTCGAACCGCTTGCGCAGCAGCCGTGCGACGTCGTGGAGAAGGAAACCGAGGGTCGGAGTGGCGTTCATGAAAACCTATGACCGTTATTTATAAGCATCCTTATAATATCGGTAGATATATTGAGCATGTGCACTGCACAAGGGCCTGCACGGCAGATTCAGCAATGTCGGCTAAAATGCCGCAGACCGGGCCAAGCATATCCTACCGTTTCTCCTTCCGCCGTTTACAAGCACCAGCCAGTAGCCGCAGCCGAGTTCCGCCCTAATTCTGCGGCAGGAACAGCCTCCGCCGGAGGTGCGCATTGGGGAGCTCTATGGCGTTCTTCGAAAGCATGCTGACGCTGCTGCTCGTGGCGATCGTCTTTCTGCAATTCTCCAGGAAGTTCCGGATCCCTTATCCGACAATGCTGGCGATCGCCGGCGTCATCGTCGCGGCCGTGCCCTGGGCGCCGGAGGTCGCGATCGATCCCGAGCTGGCGCTGGCGCTGCTGATCGCGCCCGTTCTCTTCGACGCCGCCTATGATCTGCCGCCGAGGACGTTGAGGCGCAACTGGCTGCCGTTATTCTCGCTCGCCGCCATTGCCGTGATCCTGACGGCTGCAGCCGTCGCCACCGTCAGCGTGACGATGGCCGGCCTGCCGCTTGCCGCAGCCGTGGCACTCGGCGCCATCGTCGCGCCGCCGGATGCGGCAGCCGCGACCGCCATGCTCGACCGCTTCACCCTGCCGCACCAAACCTATGTGATCCTGAAGGGTGAAAGCCTCCTGAACGACGCCGTGGCGCTACTGATCTTCAGCGCTGCGGTGGCAGCCGCCGCAAGTCCCGCCTTCTTCGCCGGCGCCCTGGCGGAGCTGGCGCTCGCCGTGCCTGGCGGCCTCATCCTCGGCTATCTCATGGGCCGTCTCTACATGGTCGTCGGCCTGAGGCTTGCCGGCACGCTCGGCGGCACCCTGCTCGAATTCGTCGCCACCTTCGGCACCTGGATCATCGCCGAGCGGCTGCACCTTTCGGCAATTCTGGCGATCGTCGTCTATGCGATGGTGATTGCCCGCTACATGCCCGAGCGGCAGACGGCCCGCCACCGCATTCATTCCTATTCGGTCTGGGAAGCCGCAGTCTTTCTGCTCAACGTGCTCGCTTTCCTGCTGATGGGACTACAGGCCCGTCAGATCGTCCTCGACCTCGATCCCGGCCGTCTGAATTTCGCGATCACTTTCGCCGCCATGGTCTTCGTCACCGTCATCGTCGTCCGCCTGGCCTGGGTGCTCTTCTATAACCGCGTCATCAACTTTCTCGCCGCGCGCGGACGCACGACACAAGCCGTTCCGACCTTCGCGACCAGCCTGCTTGCCGGCTGGTGCGGCATGCGCGGCCTCGTCACGCTGGCGACCGCGCTCGCTTTGCCGATCGACTTCCCCGATCGCGACATCATCCTGCTCTGCGCGCTCGCCGTCGTTCTCGGCACGCTCATTGTCCAGGGCCTGACGCTCGGGCCGCTGATCCGTTTCCTGAAATTCGATCCGGACACCTCCCTGGATCGCGACCTCGCCAGGGCCCGCGTCACGTTGATCGATGCGGCCCTTGCCGAACTCGCCGGCGGCGAGGACAAATCCACTCGCATCCTGCGCGACGTCTACACTTCCGAACGCGAAATCACCGCTGACGGGAAACACCCGCGCGAGGTCAGCAGGCTCGACAAGCAGCGCCGCAACGTCATCGTCGCCAAACGCCGCAGACTGGCGGCGATGCGCCGCGCCGACGAGATCGACGACGATGTCTTTCACATGCTGGAACAGGAGCTCGACTGGGCCGAACTCGCCGCCCTGCCGCCCGGCAGAGACGAGATCGTCGAGAGCTGATGCCTTCTGTGAAGTTTTGATGGATTCCGGAACCGTTACCAATTGGCATTTGCAATTTTTCGCCGCTGCCGTTTATAGTCCAATTCCATAGGGTTACGATTTTTCGGATGTGCATTGCGTGCCGGCCTTCCTTTTCCAAGGGATTGAACGCCGGGGGAATCATGGGGGCAGAGGCCCTCGTTCAAAGCAGCAAGACATGAACAGCATCACTTCATCTTGAGGTTGGCGGCAGTGAATCGGCCGTCGAGATTGGAGGACCGGTATGACTTACGCGCTTCGACAGATGGTGGTGCTTGGCTGTATTGCCGCATTCATGCCTCTCCCCGCACTGGCCCAGAGCGCCCCACCACCCCCGCCCGTCACCGTTGCCAAGCCGGTCGTTCGCGATGTCGTCGACAGCGACGAGTTCATCGGCCGCTTCGAGCCGGTCGACGAGGTCTCGGTTCGCTCGCGCGTCGGTGGTTACCTGCAGGAAATTCATTTCCAGGACGGCGCATTGGTCAAGCAGGGCGACCTGCTCTTCGTCATCGATCAGCGGCCGTTCGTAACCGCGCTCAATCAGGCAAAGGCCACACTCGAATCGGCGCAATCCGCCCTGGTCTTTGCCGACGCGCAATATAAGCGCACGCAATCGCTAACTTCGAGCGGCAGCCAGTCAGCCCAGACGCTGGATGATCGCCGCCGCGAATTCGATTCGGCCGAGGCCAATGTCCGCGGCGCACAGGCCGCAGCCGACCGCGCCTCTCTCGACATGGAATATACCGAGATCAAGGCGCCCCTCAGCGGCCGCATCGACCGCCGGCTGATCTCGGCCGGCAACCTCGTGCAGACCGACCAGACTGTGCTGACGACGATCGTTTCGCTCGATCCGATCGATTTCTATTTCGACGTCGACGAGCGCCGGCTGCTGAATTTCGCCGACACGGCGCGCAAACTGGGCAAGGATCTCCAGCAGGGCGGTGGCGGACTGGATGTGTCCGTCACGATCTCGGATCCCAGTGCCAAACCGTTCAAGGGAAAGCTCGATTTCGCCGAGAACCGGGTCGACAATGAGAGTGGCACCATTCGTCTGCGTGCCCGCTTCCCCAACCCTGATCTCGTCCTTCAGCCCGGCCTGTTCGGTCGCATACAGGTCGAAGCCTCCAACACCTACCAGGCCATTCTCGTCCCCGACGAGGCCATCGGCTCGGACCAGAATGAGCGCGTCGTTTATGTCGTCGCCGAAGACGGCACGGTTTCGACCAAGCCGGTAAGGCCCGGACCGCGCCTCTACGGCTACCGCGTCATACGCGAGGGTCTTGATGGCACCGAGACGATCATCGTCAACGGCCTGATGCGCGCCCGGCCGGGCGCAAAGATCACGCCTCAGATGACCGAACTGCCGCAGGAGCGGCAGGACGCTCCGCCGGAAACTGCCGGCGCGGAGAGCGGACAATGAGATTTGCTCATTTTTTCGTGGACCGGCCGATCTTTGCGGCCGTCATCTCGATCCTTTTTCTCGTCGTCGGTAGCATTGCCTACACGCAATTGCCGGTATCGCAGTATCCGGAGATAGCGCCGCCGACCATCGTCGTGCGCACCTCCTATCCGGGTGCCGACCCGCAGACGATCGCCGACACCGTTTCGACGCCGCTCGAACAACAGATCAACGGCGTCGAGGACATGCTTTATATGTCTTCTTACTCCAGCGCCGACGGCGCCATGTCGCTGACGATCACCTTCAAGCTCGGCACCGATCTCGACAAGGTCCAGGTGCTCGTCCAGAACCGCGTTTCCATCGCCCTTCCCCGTCTTCCCGAGGAAGTCCAGCGGCTTGGCGTGACCACCGACAAAAGCTCGCCGGATCTGATGATGGTGGTGCACCTGCTTTCGCCATCGCACCGCTATGACCAGCTTTACGTCTCGAATTACGCCCGCAACCGCATCCGCGACGTTCTCGTGCGCCTTGACGGCGTCGGCGACGTGCAGATTTTTGGCGAACGCCAGTATTCGATGCGAATCTGGCTGGATCCGGAAAAGCTCTCCGCTTACGGGATGACATCCGATGACGTCGTCTCCGCGTTGAGAGATCAGAACGTCCAGGTGTCGGGCGGCAAGATCGGGGCCCCGCCCGTCACCGGCAAGAATGCATTCGAATATACGGTGCGAACGGACGGCCGTTTCTCCGACGTGCGCGAGTTCCGATATGTCATTGTGAAATCGACGACATCGGGCCGGCTCGTGCAGCTGCAGGATGTCGCCCGGATAGAACTCGGCGCACAGGATTACGTCACCAACAGTTATCTCAACAACGATCCCGCCGTTGCTCTCGGCATCTTCGCCCGGCCGGGAACCAACGCCCTGGACACGGCCCATCAAGTCCAGACGCTCATGAAGGACATATCCCAGAATTTCCCGCCGGGTCTGGAATATCGTATCGTCTACGACACGACCGAATTCATCTCGGATTCGATCACCGAGGTCTATAGAACCATTGCAGAAGCGGCCCTCCTGGTGGCGATCGTCGTTCTTGTCTTCCTGCAATCCTGGCGAACCGCAATCATACCGATCATTGCCATCCCGGTATCGCTGATCGGCACCTTCGCCGTTCTGCTCGCCTTCGGCTTCTCGCTCAACATGCTCACTTTGTTCGGCCTTGTCCTAGCGATCGGGATCGTCGTGGATGACGCGATCGTGGTGGTGGAAAACGTCGAGCGCAATCTGGCGCGCGGCATGACGCCGAAGCAGGCGTCCCATGTCACGATGGACGAAGTCGGAACCGCCGTCGTCGCCATCTCGCTGGTGCTGATCGCCGTGTTCGTCCCGACAGCCTTCATTCCAGGCATCTCTGGCCAGTTCTACAGGCAGTTCGCGGTGACGATCTCCGTCACCACTGCAATTTCCGCATTGAATTCGCTCACACTGTCGCCCGCACTCGCAGGCATATTGCTGAAAGCCCATGACCACGAAACCAAACGCATGAATGTCGCATCCCGTCTGGGGAGAGGGCTTGCGGACGGCTTCAATCATGGATTCGATCGGCTAAGCTCCGGCTATTCATGGACCGTTCGGCATCTGGTCAGCAGTTGGGTGGGCTTGACTGCCGCGATGGTCACGTTCGTCTGCCTGCTCGGAGCGACATGGTATATGGGCACGAAAGTTCCCGCGGGCTTTATTCCGACCATGGACCAGGGTTACGCAATCATCGTCATACAGCTTCCTGATGGAGCCTCGCTCGCGCGTACCGACGCCGTCGTCAAACAGGTGGGCGATATCGCCCGCACCGTGCCCGGCGTCGGCAATGCCGTGCAATTTGCCGGCTTCAGCGGGGCGACGTTCACCAATGCCTCAAATGCCGGCGTCGTCTTCGTCCCATTCAAATCCTTTGCCGAACGTGAAGAAGGCGGCGAGAACGCCAACAAGATCATCGGCGAGCTTTACGGAAAGCTGCAAAGCATCCAGGAAGCCTTCATCATCGCCATTCCACCGCCATCCGTGCGTGGCGTCGGCAATTCCGGCGGCTTCAAGATGCAGATTTCCGATCTCGAAAACGCCGATATGACTCGCGTGCTCGGCCTCGCCCGACAGATGATGGGTGCGGCGGCAACGACCGAGGGGCTGACCGGCGTCTTTACGACATTTTCGGATGCCAGCCCGCAATACTTCCTGGCGATCGACCGCGACAAGGCGCGTTTCCTGAATGTGCCGATCCCCAATATCTTCAACGCCCTTTCCATCAATCTCGGCGTCGCCTATGTGAACGATTTCAATGCGTTCGGCCGCGTCTACCAGGTTCGCGCCCAGGCCGACCGGCAGTACCGCATGGACAGGGAAGACATCCTCGCCCTGAAGGTCCGGTCGGCGACCGGGGCGCTGGTTCCGCTTGGAACCTTGATGGACATCCAGGATGCCAGCGGCCCGGCGCTTGTCCAGCGCTACAACATGTACGTCTCGGTGCCGCTTCAGGGCAATCCGTCGCCGGGTACCTCGACGGGCGATGCCATCGCCAAGATGGAGGCCTTAGCAGCGAAGATCCTGCCGCAGGGCACCACCTTCGAATGGACCGAGCTCGCCTATCAGGAGACCCACACCGGCAACACCGCCATCTACATCTTCGCCCTGTCTGTCGTCTTCGTCTTCCTGGCGCTGGCGGCGCAATATGAAAGCTGGGTTCTGCCGCTCGCGATCATTCTCATCGTCCCGCTTGCGGTGCTCGCGGCGCTGATCGGGGTCTCGCTGAGGGGGATGGACAACAATGTCCTGACGCAGATCGGCCTGATCGTCCTGATCGGCCTTGCGGCCAAGAACGCCATTCTGATTGTCGAGTTCGCCAGGCAGGCGGAAGACGAGGGCAAATCGCCGGTAGAGGCGGCCATCGAGGCCAGCCATCTTCGCCTGCGCCCGATCCTGATGACGGCATTCGCCTTCATCTTCGGTGTTCTGCCGCTCGCCATCGCCACCGGCCCCGGCGCCGAAATGCGCCAGTCGCTCGGCACCGCCGTCTTCTCGGGCATGCTCGGCGTGACGATCTTTGGCCTGTTTCTGACGCCGGTCTTTTACGTCGTGCTGCGCGGTTGGCGCCGCAAGCGGCCGGCTACTGTAGAGCCAGCGAAGACGGAGCCGGTTGAGCAAGGGGTCGTCTGACACGACCCCACCGGCCGGGGAAACGGAAGTCAGGTCGAAAACAGATGCACCTTGCCCTGCCACAAGCGGGCGACGGTGAGTTTGCCGCTGCGATAGGCGCGCGTATCGAGATTGAGCCGCCTCGGCCGTATGTCGGGTTCATCGTTCGGCGTATGACCGTGAACGCAGAGTTTCGGCAACGGCACCCGGCTTTCGAGAAACCGCTGGCGGATGATGACCAGATCCTCGTCCGTCTGCTCACTGAGCCGCAGCTTCGGATTGATGCCGGCATGAACGAAAATCACGCTCGGGGTCTCCAGCAGGACAGGCATCGCCCGCATGAAATCGATATGCGTACGCGGCAGCGATTGGCGGATGAAGGCATCAAGCTTCGCGCCGGAGGGAAAGACCAGCGGTAGATGCTCCGGATCGAGGCCATAGGATTTGAGCGACTCCGCCGACCCCATCTGCATCCAATCGTCATAAGAGATCCAGCCATCGATATAGTCGAGCATGGCAACTTCGTGATTGCCGGCAAGGCAGATGCGGTCGAATCCATTAGGCGGAGGCTCCATCAGATGGGTGATGACCTGTGCCGATTCAGGGCCACGGTCGATATAGTCGCCGAGCGTGACGATCAGCTTTCGCCCGGGCAGCCGCGCGCCATCCCGCAGGATCGCCGCTTCGGCTTTCACAAGCAGATCGTACCGACCGTGAATATCGCCGATCGCATAGGTTGGGATAGCGGCAATATCCAGCGTCAGGCGCGGTCTCGGCTGGCGCGCCATTTTCGAAACCTCGCTGCTGCGAGCACGAGAGTCGCTCATCATATTTCTCGATCAAGGAAGCCCCACGTCACCGTAAGTAGAGTAAAGGACAAGGCAATCAAGCTGGTAAGAAAATCCAAACCATTCTGGTTTTGTAGAAAAACCGGCCTTATCATTTGAGGGGCAATCCCTCACTCCTGTATCTGTCGAAAAAGAGTGGCCAATGGGAACGGTATCGCAGTTTCATCAGAGCCTGAGGCCTCCCGCGCATCGCATCGAAAGCGAAGAGGAGGCGATATCCACGGCCCGCGACCTCGCCGCTGCATTCCGGCATCAGGCGAGCGAGCGTGATATCAACCGCATCCTGCCCTTTGCCGAACTGGACGCGCTGTCGGTATCGGGGCTGACGGCAATCGCTGTTCCGCCAGACCATGAAGGGCTCGACGTGTCGAACGCCCTGCTCGCCGAAATCGTTGCGATCATCGCCGAGGGCGATGCATCGATCGGCGAGGCGCTGGAAAGTCATTTTTCTGCGCTGGAAACGCTCCGCACTCAGGCTGCCGAGGATTTGAAGGCATCGCTGTTTGCCCGCGCGCTGCTCGGTGACCGCTTCGCGGGCGCCGCCTTCATCGACGGGGCCGAACTGACCGCCGAAGGTCCGGGCTACCGACTGAGCGGGCGCACGCGGCAGGGACCTGGTATTCTCTTCGCTGACTGGATCGCCGCTGCCGCCACCGCTCCGCCCAGCCGCCCGGTGACGCTCTACCTCGCAGGCGCTGAGGAAGGCGTGCAGGTGGTCGACGATTGGGACGGCTTCGGCCAGCGCACCAATGGCTCGGCGACGGCGATCGTCGGCACGCTTCATGTCAATGCCGATGCGATTGCCCCTGCCCCCTCGTCCGGACATTCGACCGCCATCTCGCTCGGCCTGCTGCTCAAGGCCGGCGTCAGCCTGGGCATCGCGCGGGCCGCATGGAGCGACCTGATGATCGCAATTGGCGATCGCAGCACCAGCGTCCTCCCCGGGATCGGCGAACGCGCCATCCGTATCGAAATGGCGGCGGCAGCCTTGGAACGTGCTGGCCGCAAACTCGACATTGCCCAGGTCAATCCTGTGGAGGCCGCGATGGTGGACGCGCATTTTTCCGCCTCCGCGGCCGCGATCCTTGCCGGGGAAACGGCACTCGACACCGCAAACGCGCTATTCGAACTTGCAGGGGAAACATCGGCCGGCATCGGCCTCAATCTCGACCGCCATTGGCGCAACGCCCGCATTCACGCGCTATCGCTGCCGCGGGAAAAGCTGGTGCATACCGCAGGCGAATATATGTCGAAGGTCGGCGGCGCCTAATCAGCTGGCGGCGGAGATCGGGAATTCTTCCCTCGCGCCGTCGATGCTGCCGCCATCGGCGACGAACTGCTCGAGGGTCATATTGTCGAGAATGGCGGCGATCGCGTCCCGAACATCGGTCATCGAGCGCCGCACCTGACAGGTTTCCGGATCGGCACAGTCGTCGCAGGCCTCGTAAGCCGTACGGCTGGCGCAGCGGATCGGCGCTAAGGGTCCGTCGAGCGTGCGGATGACATGGCCGATGCGAATTTCGGTTGCCGGCCGCGACAGAGAATAACCGCCGCCCGGTCCCTTCTTCGAACGCAGGATGCCGACATTGCGCAGTTCCAGCAGGATCGTATCGAGAAACTTCTTCGGGATATTGTTGCGGGCCGCGATGTCATTGATGAAGGCAGTCTCGCCCGGCGCCAGTCGCGCCAGGTCGACCAGCGCCTTCAGCCCGTATTTTCCCTTTTTCGTCAGCATCGTCGTCGCCCTGTAGAAATTGCAGTATTTATCCTGCCAATAGCAGGCAAATAGCGTCAAAAGCGTGAACATACAACAAAATAGCTATTATTTATAGCTTGTATCGGCAACGTCCACAGAAACGCCCGGCAGCCTTGAGAAAGACCGGCCGCCGCGCGCCCTGCCGGGAGTCTCGGTCAGATCGTCTTCAGCATGCCGCCATCGACGAAATAGGTCGAGCCGATGCAATAGCTCGCGCGCTCCGAACTCAGGAAGACGAAGACGTTTGCCAGCTCTTCCGGTGTGCCGAAGCGTTTGGAGGCGGCGTGCTCGTTGGCGACGCTCTGCAGGTAGCCTTCCCAGTTGCCGCCGGTCTCGGCCGTCAATTGTTTGGCGGTCTTGATCCAGTCGGGCGTCAGGATCAAGCCGGCGTTGACGCAGTTGACGCGGATATTGTCCTTGATGAGCTCGGTCGAGAGCGTCTTCGAAAACATCATCAGCGCCGACTTGCTGACATTGTAGATCGGCTCGTACCAGAGCGGCTGAACGGCGCAGATCGAGGCATTGTGCAGGATCACACCGCCGCCGCGTTGCTTCATCTGCGGCGCGATGCCGCGCGCCAGCCGCACGGCGGCCATCACATGCAAGTCCCAATAGTCCTGCCACTTCTCGTCGGGCGCCTCCATCACCGTCTCGTTCGAGCCGGTGCCGGCATTGTTGATGAGGATATCGGCGCCGCCTTTTTCGGCCGCCGCCGTAATGATCGCCTCGGTTCCCGCAACCGTCGCCACATCGGCCGCGACAGCGGTGGCGCTGACGCCGTACGTCTCGGCGATACGGGCGGCTTCCGCCTCGAGCCGCTCACCGCCGCGCGCTGCCAGCACGAGGTCGGCGCCCTCAGCCGCCAGCCCCTCGGCGATTGCCAGCCCGATGCCGACCGACGCACCTGTTATGACGGCAATCTTTCCCTTCAATCCGAGATCCATGTCTTCCTCCGCAAACGGCCGGAGATTCCGGCCTGATTGCCGAGTGTTCCGCCAATGAACCCGGGCGTCAAGCGCCTGAACTCCTCTTGCGGCAGGCTCCAATCTGTCGCATGCCTGCATCAACAGGATGGGAGGAGTTTTCATGCGACGTTATTCAGCCTGCATAGAGTGGCTGTTTGCCGAAGAGGGCGACAGCTTTCCCGATCGCATCCGCCGCGCCCATGCGGCCGGCCTGACGGCGATCGAATTCTGGCGCTGGAGCGACAAGGATCTCGATGCGATCGAGGCGGCGCTGAAGGAAACCGGCCTTGCCGTCTCCAGCCTCGTCGCCGAACCGATGATCGCGCTGACCGACGCCGCCAATCGGCAGGCCTGGCTGAAAGGCCTTGCCGAATCCGTCA
Organism: Rhizobium sp. CB2179; assembly: GCF_057653455.1. Lineage (NCBI taxonomy): Bacteria > Pseudomonadati > Pseudomonadota > Alphaproteobacteria > Hyphomicrobiales > Rhizobiaceae > Rhizobium > Rhizobium sp. CB2179. The sequence goes on from NZ_CM172781.1 coordinate 3,531,085, forward strand.
GTGTCGCGAAGCGTCTCGGCGCGCCAGTGCTGATTGCCCAGGCGGGCGACGATCTCCCAGGCTTGACCCGCGAAGAACAGCGCAGGGCACTCACCGAAACGCTGAGAGCCGGCGCCGATATCCTCAAAGGCAGCGGTGTCCGCCTCGGCGTCGAGCCGCTCAACATCCGCATCGACCATGTCGGCTATTTCCTCGATTCGACCCGCGAAGGTCTCGACATCATCGATGACGTCGTTCGCCCCGAGATCGGTATCGTCTACGACATCTACCATTCCGCCGTGATGGACGAGCGCACCGAGGAGGTACTGAACGGCCGTCTCGACCGTATCATCCACGTCCATGTCGCCGATCACCCCGGCCGCAACGAACCGGGCTCCGGTGATATCGACCTTGCCCGACGCCTCGGCTGGATCTTTGCCAACGGTTACGACGGCGCCGTCGGTCTGGAATACCGGCCGACCAAGTCCGGCGCGGACGCAGTCAAGGCTGCGATTGCTTCGCTCGGCGGTTAAACCTCGGCGGCATCGACGCTCGCCGCCGCCTTGCAGGGTCCGGCCGAGCGGCGCTCGATAATGCGGGAGGCAATCATGATGCGCCGCGCCGGCATTCCGGGCAGGCGTGGATTCTCGATGCGCTCGAGCAAGAGCCGCAGCCCGACCGCCCCGCATTCCTGCCCCTCCATCCTCACCGTCGTCAGCGCCGGCGAGATCTGCGTTGCGGGCGAGTAGTCGCCGAACCCGACGACCGAAATATCGTCGGGAATGCGGTATCCCTGACCGAGCAACTCGGAAACCACGGTCAGTGCCAGCCCGTCATGGGCGCAGAAAAAAGCCGTCGGCTGGATGCCTTTTTCCACGAGCGCTCGGAAGGCCGCTCTGAAGCCATTCTCTTCGTCGAACTGCATAACATGAAGCGCAACGTCAGGATAACGTTCGGCGACTTCGCGGGCGCCGTAGTGCCGCTCTTGGCGTCCCCGCAGGCCCGGCATGCCATAGACGTAAACAATGGACCGATGGCCGAGCCCGACCAGATATTCCACCACCGCCTGCCCCGCCTCATGGTCGGTGCCGCCGACATGGTCGATCTGTTCGAGTGCATCCACCCAGCCGAAACGCACGATCGGAACGCCGGTGGCACTCGCCGCCGCCACTGCCTCACGGGCATGCGGACCGACGAGCATCAGCCCGTCGCAAGTGCGCGCCAGCTCCTCCAACTGGCTGGAATCATGGGTCCAGCGTACGCGCAGCGTCATGCCAAGCCGATGAGCCTCGCGCTGCACGCCGTTCTGCACCTGCATGTAGAGCTCACTGTTAACGGCATCGAGATCGTGAAAGACAACCGCGACCTCGCCTCCAGCACCCTGCCCGGACGGCCTGGTATAGCCGAGGCGTTGCGCTGTCTCGCGGATCAGCGCGCGCGTTTCCTCGCTGACGCCGCTCTTGCCGGCAAGCGAGCGCGACACCGCATATTTCGACAGGCCGACCTCCCTTGCGATGGTCTGCAATGTAACCCGGCCTCTGCTTCCCACCTGGCACCCCTACATTCGGTTGATGGGACGCTGGCTATATCAACCGCATCCCAAAAGCAAATTTTCGCACTAACGAAAACATAACGCTTTACCTAACAATATCCAAATGTAATCTTTCCCTCATCCCAAGCCCAATAGCAAAATAATGAATAAGGGCACGGTTTTTGGAGGAGATCCCCTATGATCAAGCTGAAACGACGTGCGTTTCTGGCCGGGACGTCGGCCGCCCTGATATTGCCGGCCCTGCCGGTTTTCGCCGCTGACTTCAAGGAAGCGGATATTCTGAAAACGAAGGTGTCGAGCGGCGCCCTGCCGGGTCTGAAGGACCGGCTTCCTGAAAATCCGCTCGTCGTCAAACCAGTCGAAAGCGTCGGCAAATACGGCGGCGACTGGAACATGGCGCTGGTCGGCGGCGGGTCGCTGTCGATGCTGTTCCGCTACCAGGCCTACGAGCCGCTGCTGCGCTATACGCCCGACTGGTCTGGCGTGACGTTGAACGTCGCCGAGTCCTTCGAGGGCGATGCCGACTCCAAGGTCTATACGATCCGCCTGCGCAAGGGCATGAAATGGTCGGACGGCCATCCCTACACCACCGCCGACATCAAGTTCTGGTACGACACCGTTTTCACCGACAAGCGCGTCGCCTTCGTCGGTCAGGATCATTGGAAGTCTGGCGGCAAGCCGGCCAAGCTGGAGATCGTCGACGAACAGACCTTCAAGGTCATCTTCGACAAGCCGAACGGCCTGTTCCCGCTGCAGGTCGCCTGGGCGAACAACGACCAGACGACGCGCACGCCGAAGCATTATCTGGAGCAGTTCCACATCGACCACAATCCGAAGGCCGATGAACTCGCCAAGCAACGCGGCTTCGAAAGCTGGATCGCCTCCTTCCAAGCTGCCGCCGGTTTCCAGGACGACAATGCCTTCTTCCTCAACTCCTCGAAGAAGCCCTGCGTGCATGCCTGGATGTTCACGATAGCGCCCGGCGAAAACACCGAACGCGCCGTTGCCGAGCGCAATCCCTACTACTGGAAGGTCGACACCGAGGGCAACCAGCTGCCCTATATGGACCGTATCGTCTACCAGATGGTCGCCGACCCGCAGGTTCTATTGCTGAAGGCCATGCAGGGCGAAGTCGACCTGATGGACCAGTATATCGCCACACCGAACAACAAGTCGGTTCTCTACGATGCGCGTGAGCAGGGCGGCTATGATTTCTACACACTGACCTCGACCGAAGCCAATGTGATGAATTTCATCTTCAACCTGAACCACAATGACGAGACCAAGCGGAAGCTCTTCCGGAACAAGGATTTCCGTGCGGCACTCTCGACAGCACTCGACCGGCAGTCGCTGATCGATGCCGTGCTCGTTGGTCAGGGGGCGCCCGCCCAGCCGTCGATCAAGAAGGAGGATCCGCTTTACAACGAGCAGCTCGCCACGCAGTTCACGGCCTATGACGTCGACAAGGCGAATGCCATGCTCGACCAGATCGTGCCGAAGCGCGACGACCAGAACTTCCGCCTCGACGAAAAGGGCCGCCGCCTGACGATCATCTTCGAGATCGACCAGGCGCGCGCCGTCTTCCTCGATCTCTTCCAGCTGGTGATCCCGATGTTCCAGGCGGTCGGCATCGATGCACAGATGCGCTCGATGGACCGTTCGCTCTGGGAAACCCGCGTCCGTCAGGGCCGTGATTTCGATGCGACTGCCCACCAGTTCGGCGCAAACGGCGGCGTCGCCGCCATGCTCGACCCGCGCTATTACGTGCCGACCGATGCCAACGCCATGTATGCCCCCGCTTGGCAGCTCTGGTATCGCGACCGCGCCAATGCCAATGCTGAGGAACCGCCGGAAAGCACGAAGAACCAGCTTGCGCTCTACGACAAGCTGAAGGCGACCTCCGACGCATCAGGCCAGCGCGAGGTCATGAAGCAGATCCTGCAAGGCGCCGCCGACAATTTCTATGTCTTCGGCATCTCGCTGCCGCCGGACGGATACGGCGTCGTCAAGAACAACATGAAAAACGTCACGAAGATCATGCCGAACTCTTTCGGCTGGCCGACGCCCGCTCCGACCATGCCGGAGCAGTTCTACAAGGCCTGATGGCCTTCAACTTCATGAGCCATACCAGGCGCCCGACGAGCCGGTCGGCGCCGGGGGCCTTCTTTTGCCAATGATTGGATGAAGACGATGCTCGACGCCAGAAAACAGAACACCCACACGCTGAGGACGCCGGACTGGTTCAAGACCGCGACCCGCTGGACCCAGCTGACCTTCGTGGAAGACGACCCGGAGAAATACGACCCGGCATTCTGGATCGATGTCTTCAAACGCACGAAATCGAACGCGGTCTGCCTCAGCGCAGGCGGCTATATCGCCTATTATCCGAGCGAAGTGCCCTACCACTATGTGAGCAAATATCTCGGCGACAAGGATATCTTCGGCGCGCTCGTCGACGCCGCCCGCAAGCTCGACATGCATGTCATGGCCCGCGTCGACCCGCATGCGATCCATGACGATGCCGCCAAAGCCCATCCGGAATGGGTGATGATCAATGCCGACGGCACGCCACGCCGCCACTGGGCCTATCCCGATGTCTGGGTCACCAATGCCTATGGCGACTACAACAGCGTCTTCATGCCTGAGGTGGTCAAGGAGATCGTCCGCAAATACGATATCGATGCGGTCTTCGCCAATCGCTGGCAGGGCCACGGCGTCGATTATAGCGAAGACAGCGCCCGCCGCTTCAAGGATATGTCCGGCCACGCCCTGCCTGTAAAACCCGATGCCGAGGATCCGGCCTGGCAGGCTTGGGTGCAATGGCGCCGCCGCGTGCTCACCGACATGATCGCGCAATGGGACGATGCCGTCAAAGCGATCCGCCCGCATGCGAGCTTCATTCCGAACATGGGCGGCGCGTCGCTGATGGAATTCGACCTCTCGGTCATCGCCAGGCACTGCCCCTTCCTCGTCGTCGACCATCAGGGCCGCAAGGGCCTGGAGCTCGGCTGGTCGGCTGGCCGTAACGGCAAGCGCATCCGCGCCACCTTCCCCGACCGCCCGGTTGTGCTGATCACCTCGATCGGCCCGGAGGAGGAATATCGCTGGAAGGATGCCGTCACCTCGGGTGAGGAGATGCAGCTTTGGATCAACGACGGCACTGCCCACGGCCTCTACGCCTGGTTCACCAAATTCAACGGTGTCGTGCCCGACAAACGCTGGGTCGAGCCGGTGGCCGACGCATTCGGCCTGCAGGCAGCCGTCGAGCCCGTGCTGGAAAGCATGAAGCCGACCGCCGAAATCGCTGTCGTCGATCCCTCGACGACGCTGCGCCATTGGGCGCCGGAAGAGCGGCATTCCGCCGAGAAGCACGATCTCGGTCTCTATCACGCCCTCGTCGAAGCCCGACTGCCCTTCGAGCTGCTCTCGGACCAGGTGCTGACCGAGGAAACCCTCGACCGCTTCAAGCTGATCATTCTCGCCAACGCCTCCTGCCTTTCGGATGCGCAGAACGCGGCGATCCGCGCATATGTCGATTGCGGCGGCAGCGTGATTGCCTCTTACGAGACGTCGCTGCGTGACGAATTTGGCAAGAAGCGTGACGAATTCGGTCTGGCCGACGTGCTCGGCGCCAGATACGTTTCCGGCCCGCGCGGCATCGTCAAAAACACCTATGTCGCCCTTTCCGGCAATCACCCGATCAATCGGGGTTTCGACGGCGCCGAACGCATCATGGGCGGCACCCGCCTGATCCACGCCGAACCGTCGGCCGATGCGAAGACGCCCTTCCTCTATATCCCCGATTTTCCCGACCTGCCGATGGAAGAGGTCTATCCGCGCGAGGCCCCGAAAGGCGCTGCCGTCATCGCTCGCGAGACCGGCAAGGGTGGCCGCACGGTCTATATTCCCTGGAATATCGGCGAGATCTTCTGGGAGGTCTTTGCCGTCGATCATGCGCGGCTCATCGCCAACACCGTCCATTGGGCGCTCGGCAAGACGCCGCGCGTCACCGTCAAAGGCAAGGGCGTCGTCGATCTGGCGCTGCGCGAAAACGGTGAGGGTCTGGCGCTCAGCCTCTTCAATCTCACCAATCCGATGATGATGAAAGGCCCGATCCGCGACAATTACCCTCTGGCAGCGCAGACCGTTTCGGTGGAGATTCCGGAGGGCCGATCGGTGGCGAAGGCGTGGCTCGTTGTTGCCGACCGCGCCGCAAGCTTCAGCCTCGGGAATGGCCGCGCCGAGGTGGAGGTGCCAGGTATCGATCGGCTTGAGGTCCTGCATCTCACCTGGAAATGAGATGACATGCGACGGAGGAGCGCTTTCGGCCTGGAGGGCCGAAGGCGGGTGAAGATCCGGGGGAAGCGCGTCACAGCGTTCCCGACGGGAGGAGAAACGTTTCGATGCTTGGCTATATCTTCAAGCGCGTGCTCTACATGATCCCGACCTTGTTTGGCATGTCGCTGATCTCGTTCCTGATCATCCAGCTGCCGCCGGGTGACTATCTGACCTCGATGATCGCCACCATGAGCGACAGCGGCCAGACCGTCGATCCCGCGCAGATCGAGCGGCTGAAGGAAATCTACGGCTTCGACGACCCCTTCTATGTCCAATATCTGAAATGGATCTGGGGCATCGTCAGCCGCGGCGACTTCGGCTACTCCTTCGAGTGGGGCCAGCCCGTCTCCGGGCTGATCTGGGCGCGCATGGGCTCGACGCTGGTGATCTCGCTCTTGAGCCTGCTCTTCGTCTGGATCGTGGCTTTGCCGATCGGCATCTATTCGGCCGTCCGCCGCCACTCCATCGGCGATCACGTTTTCACCTTTCTCGGCTTCATCGGCCTTGCCGTGCCGAACTTCATCCTGGCGCTGACGCTGATGTACGTCGCCTATAAATATCTCGGCCAGAGCGTCGGCGGGCTGATCTCGCCTGAGTATGCCGAGGCGCCCTGGAGCCTCGCCAAGGTCGGCGATTTCCTCGCCCATCTCTGGATCCCGATCATCATCATCGGCGCATCCGGAACGGCAGCGATGATCCGCATCCTGCGCGCCAACCTGACCGACGAGCTGCACAAGCCCTATGTCGTCACCGCCCGCGCCAAGGGACTGCCGGAATACAAGGTGATCCTCAAATATCCGGTCAGAATCGCGCTCAATCCCTTCGTCTCGGCGATCGGCTGGGTGCTGCCGCATCTCGTCTCCGGCGTGACCATCACCGCCATCGTGTTGAATCTTCCGACCGCAGGTCCGCTGCTTTTCCGCGCGCTGATCTCGCAGGACATGTATCTCGCCGGCAGTTTCATCCTGCTTTTGAGCGCGCTGACCCTTGTCGGCATGCTGCTGTCGGATCTGCTGCTGGCGCTGCTCGATCCGCGCATCCGATTCAATTGAGGGGAATGCGATGAGCACGCACGAAACCTTCGGAGCCCATGCTGGTCCGCTTCACACCGTTGCCGATGGTCCCTCGATCAGCCCGCTGAAACAGGGCAAGACCGTCTCGACCGCCGCGATCGGCCCCTGGCGGCTGGTCGCCGGCAAACTGGTTCGCCAGAAGGTGGCGATGGTGGCCGGCGCCATCATCCTCTTCCTCTATCTGGTCGGCCTCTTCGCCGAATTCCTGGCGCCGGCTTTGCCGATGACCTCGCGGCCGCAATATACCTATGCCCCGCCGCAGGGCTTCAGCTTCTTCGTCGAGAAACCGGACGGCAGCTCGGAGTTCAATTTCCACGTGAAGGGCTACAAGGTCGAGATCGACAAGGTGGCGCTGCGCCGCACCTTCGTCGTCGACGACACCAAGGTCGTCCCGATCGGCTTCTTCGTCAAAGGCGCGGCCTACGATCTCTGGGGCCTGATCCCGATGAACCGCCACCTGATCGGCCCCCTCAACCAGAACGATCCGATGTACCTGCTCGGCGCCGACCGGCTCGGTCGCGACGTCTTCTCGCGGCTCGTCTACGGAACCCGCGTATCCATGTCGATCGGCCTCGTCGGTGTCGCCATGTCGCTGATCCTCGGTGTCGTGCTCGGCTCGATCTCCGGCTTCTACGGCGGCTGGGTCGATACGCTGATCCAGCGTGTCATCGAGGTCGTCAGCGCCATGCCGACCATCCCGCTGTGGCTCGGCCTGGCGGCGGCGATCCCGCTGACGTGGTCGCCGGTCAATGTCTATTTCGTCATAACGATCATCGTCTCGCTGCTCGGCTGGACCAGCCTGGCGCGGGAGGTGCGCGGCCGGTTCCTCGCACTGCGCAGCGAGGATTTCGTCGTCGCCGCCCGGCTCGACGGATCGAGCGAAGCGCGGCTGATCTTCCGCCACATCCTGCCGTCGCTGACGAGCCATATCCTTGCGGTCGTGACGCTGGCCGTGCCGACGATGATTGTCGCCGAGACCTCGCTGTCCTTCCTCGGCATCGGTCTCAAGCCGCCGGTCGTTAGCTGGGGCGTGCTGCTGCAGGACGCCCAGAACATCCGCACCGTCGCAACCGCGCCGTGGCTCCTGATCTGGCCGTCGCTCGCAGTCGTCGTCGCCGTCCTGTCCTTCAATTTCTTCGGCGACGGCCTGCGCGATGCCGCCGACCCTTACGACAATTGAGGAGGAAACCATGACCGATCTTTCAGACGACGTCGTTCTCTCCGTCGAAAACCTCTCGATCGATTTCAGGCTGCGCACCCACATCCTGCACGCCGTCGAAAATGTCAGCTTCGAGCTGAAGCGTGGCCAGACGCTTTGCCTCGTCGGCGAAAGCGGCTCCGGCAAGAGCGTCACCGCCCGCTCGCTGCTGCAGATCGTCGACAGCCCCGGCAGCATCGTTTCCGGCCGCATCCTGGTCAGCAATGGCGACGAGGTCACCGGGGATAACGGGGTCATCGATATCGCCGCCCTGAAGCCGTCCGACCGGGCGATGCGCGCCATACGCGGCCGCCGCATCGGCCTGATCTTCCAGGAGCCGATGAGCTCGCTGTCGCCGGTTCACACCATCGGTTCGCAGATCATCGAGGCGGTGCGCCTGCACAGCAATCTCGATCATCGCGCCGCCCGCGAAAGGACCGTCGAACTGCTGCGCCAGGTCGAGATCCCGAACCCGGACAAGATGGCCGACCGCTACACCTTCGAATTCTCCGGCGGCATGCGCCAGCGCGCCATGATCGCCATGGCGCTTGCCGGCAATCCCGATATTCTCATCGCCGACGAGCCGACGACGGCGCTCGACGTCACCACCCAGGCCGAAATCCTCGACCTGATCAAGCGGCTGCAGGTCGAACGCGGCATGGCCATGCTGCTCATCACCCATGACATGGGGATCGTCGCCGAAGTGGCCGATGATGTTGCCGTCATGCGCTTCGGCCGCATCGTCGAGCGCGGATCGGTCGATGCGATCTACCACGCCGCCGAGCATCCCTATACCCGCCAATTGCTGGCCTCGACGGTCAAGCTCACCCACCATGTCGAAGGCAGGCTGCCCGCCGTGGCGCTGTCGCCGGAGGCGCCGCAGCCGATCCTGTCCGTCCGCAATCTCGGCAAGATCTACGGTTGGCACGGCAAGACCAATACGCTGCGCGCCGTCGACGACGCCAGCTTCGATCTTTATCCCGGCGAAAACCTCGGCATCGTCGGCGAAAGCGGCTCCGGCAAGACGACGCTCGGCCGGCTCATCCTGCGCACCGTCGAGCCGACATCGGGCAGCATCAGCTATCGCGGCAAGGACGGTAGCGAGATCGACGTCACGAAACTCACCAAGCGCGAACTCCGCACCTTCCACCGCGAAGTCCGCCTGGTCTTCCAGGATCCTTTCGCCTCGCTCAATCCGCGCATGACCGTCAAGGAGGTGATCGGCGATCCGCTTGTTGTCAACGGGCTGGCCAAGGGCAAGGCGCTGGAGGACCGCGTCGCCGAACTGATGCGCCTGGTCGGCCTCGACCCGATGGGCATGGAGCGTTATCCGCATGCCTTCTCCGGCGGCCAGCGCCAGCGCATCGGCATCGCCCGCGCCCTTGCGCTCGATCCGCGCATCATCATCGCCGACGAGGCAACGTCGGCACTCGACGTCTCGATCCGCAGCCAGATCCTCGATCTGCTCCTCGATATCCGTCAGCGGCTAAACCTGAGCTTCATCTTCATCTCCCACGACATTTCGGTCGTGCGTTATTTCTGCGATCGCGTCGCTGTCATGCATCGCGGCAAAATCGTCGAACTTGGCGAGGCCGAACAGATCTGCACCGCTCCCAAAGAGGCCTATACGAAGAGCCTCATCTCCGCCGTTCCCAATCCCGACCCTCGCGACAAGCGCATGCTGCACCGGCATCGTTTCGTCGCGCCTGCCAATATTTAAGGACGATCCCGTGCCGAAATTTTCCGCCAACCTTTCCTTCCTCTACCAGGACCTGCCCTTTCTCGACCGCTTCACGGCAGCCGCAGAGGACGGCTTCGGCGCCCTCGAATATCTCGGCCCCTATGCCGAACCCAAGGAGAAGGTCGCCGAGGCGCTGGAGGCGAGCGGCCTGAAACAGGCGCTCTTCAACGTGCCATCAGGCGACTGGGCCGGCGGCGAGCGTGGCATCGCCTGCCTGCCGGACCGCGTAGAGGAGTTCCGCAACGGGATCGCGCAGGCGCTCGATTATGCCGCAGCGCTCGATTGCAGGCAGGTGAATGTCATCTCCGGGCTGGTGCCGAAGGGTGCAGACCTTCAAACGCTGGAAACGGTGCTGGTCGACAATCTGAAATATGCAGCAAAGCGTTGTGCCGACGTCGGCGTCAAGCTGCTGGTCGAGCCGATCAACCTGCGCGATATTCCCGGCTTCTTCCTGTCGACCACCACTGATGCCGAACGCATACTCGACCGGGTCGGCTCGGACAATCTCTACATCCAGTATGATTTCTACCACATGCAGATCATGCAGGGCGACCTGGTCTCCACCTTCATCCGACTGAAGGAGAAGATCGCCCATGTGCAGATCGCCGACAATCCCGGCCGCAACGAACCCGGCACCGGCGAGATCAATTACGGTTTCATCCTCTCCGAACTCGACCGCCTCGGCTACGACGGCTGGGTCGGCTGCGAGTACAAGCCGAAATCCGGCACCAGCGAAGGCCTCGGCTGGATGAAACCCTATCTGAAGTCAGCGAGGACAGCATGAACATCGGATTTATCGGACTGGGCGTCATGGGCCGCCCGATGGCGGAACACCTGATCGACGCCGGCCACACGCTGCATCTGAGCCGCGTGAAGGAAACCTCGCAGCATCTTGTCGACAAGGGCGGCAAAGCCGCAACAAGCGCCAGGGCGGTGGCGCACGCTTCCGACATCGTCATCCTGATGCTGCCGGATACACCAGATGTCGAGGCGGTTCTGTTCGGCGAAGACGGCGTCGCCGCCGGCCTTTCCCAGGGCAAGCTGGTTATCGACATGAGCTCGATCTCGCCGGTCGCCACCAAGACTTTCGCCAAACGCATCGAGGCGCTCGGCTGCGATTATCTCGATGCCCCGGTTTCCGGCGGTGAGGTCGGCGCCAAGGCCGCCACGCTGACGATCATGGTTGGCGGCAAGGAGCAGGTTTTCGAGCGCGCCAAGCCGCTTTTCGAAAAGATGGGTAAGAACATCACCCATCTCGGCGGTAGCGGCGACGGCCAGACGGCGAAGGTCGCCAACCAGATCATCGTCGGTCTGACGATCGAGGCGGTTGCCGAAGCGCTGCTGTTTGCCAAGCGTGCCGGCGCCGATCCGGCCAAGGTGCGTACCGCGCTGATGGGCGGCTTTGCCTCCTCGCGCATCCTCGAAGTGCATGGCGAGCGCATGGTCAAGGAGACCTTCGAGCCCGGCTTCCGCATCCGCTTGCACCGCAAGGACATGACGCTTGCCGTCGATGCCGCCCGCGCACTCGATCTGTCGCTGCCGAACACGGCCGCCACGCAGCAGCTGATGAATGCCGCCATCGCCAATGGCGACGGCGAACGCGACCATTCCGCCCTCATCCGCACCCTGGAACTCCTCGCCGGAGGGCCGCGCTAGATCAACGCTTTTTAGAACACCGGACGACATCTTCGATTGCCGACTGCCGGAGCCTTCTTTCCGGACGGCGAAGCCATGTCCGGTCATCGATAGAGAAGGACAGGAAAATGCTCAACAAAGATATCCAGCTGCCCTACGGCGCCGTCTATTTCCGCAAGTCCAACCCGCCCCGCGAAGATTGGGAACGCGACTACGCCACCGCCGGGCAGGACGGCCTCAACATCTTCCGCCACTGGTTCATGTGGAGCGCGATCGAAACCGCCCCCGGCGTCTACGATTGGGAGGAATACGACCGTCAGATGGACCTTGCCGCTGCAAACGGCATCAAGACCGTCATCGCCGAATTGATCCATGCCGTGCCGGACTGGGCAGTGCGCAAATATGCTCATGCGCTGCAGGTCAATGCCGACGGCACCAAACTCGGTTCCTATATGGGCGTCTCGTCGGCGACCGGCGGCTTCTCCAACAATGGTGGCGGCGCCGGCGCCCTGACGCTGAACTGCCCCGAAGTGAAGGAAGCCGCCGGCAAGTTCTTGACCGCGCTCGCCACCCGCTACAAGGATCATCCGGCGATCTATGGCTATGACGTCTGGAACGAGTGCAACTATTCCGCCGATGTCGATTACAGCCCCTATGCCAAATCGGCCTTTCGCAAATGGCTGGAGAAGAAGTACGGCAGCCTGAAGGTCCTGGCGAAAGCCTGGTACCGCTACAGCTATGCCGAATGGGACGATATCGAGCCGCCGGTGCACATGGCGCCCTATCCCGAATGCATCGACTGGCTGCAGTTCAAACGCGACAATTTCTACGACCAGATGCAATGGCGCATCGACACGATCCGCGCCGTCGACGGCAAGAATGTGATCGCCGCCCATGGTATCTCCGGCGCAATTCCCAACATGGCTGCCAACGGCTGCGACGACTGGCTCGCCGCCTCCAAGGTCGAGGTCTATGGCTTCACCTGGATCCAGGCCCGCAAGGGGTCGGAAGCCTGGAAGAACTGGTATGGCGTCGACATCAACCGCGCTGCCGCGCGCGGCAAGCCGTTCTGGCACGCCGAGCGCCAGGGCGGGCCGCTCTGGCTGCAGCCGCAGGTGATCGGCCGCGACAAGGAAGACGGCCGCGTCGCCGAGCCCGAGGACATCCGTCTCTGGAGCATGACCTCGCTTGCCGGCGGCGCCCGCGGCGTGATCAATCTGCGCTGGCGCCCGCTGCTCGACGGTCCGCTCTTCGGCGCCTTCGGCTCCTACGGCATGGACGGCTCGCGCACGCCGCGCTCCGACATGGCAAGCGCCATGGCGAAATGGGCAAACGACAAGGCGCAAAGTGCCCTCTGGGAGGCAAAGCCGGTGCGCGGCGAGGTCGGCATCCTTGTCGTTCGCGAAACCCAGGAGTTCGATTACCTCCTGAACCACGACCGCAAGGAGAAACCCTATCCGGAAGCCATGTGGGGGGCCTATCGTGCCTTCCTCGAAAATGGCGTGCAGCCGGACTGGGTGCATATCGACGACATCGCGGCCTATGATTTCCTCTATTTCCCCTACCCGATCATGTTCACATCAGAACAGGCAAAGAGCCTGAAAGCCTGGGTCGAAAACGGCGGCACGCTGATTGCCGAAGCATGCCCCGGCTATTTCGGCGATCGTGGTCAGGTCGGCACCGTCCAGCCGAACATGGGCCTCGACGAGATCTTCGGCGCGCGCGAGGAGGAAGTCGAATTCATGCCCGATGTCGGCGACCGCATCCATTTCGATCTGGACGGCGCGGCGGTCGACGGTGGCGGCTTCCTGCAGTCTTATCGGCTGACCGGCGGAACGGGACGCGGCCACTTCACCGACGGCCGTCTTGCCGTCGTCGAAAATACCTACGGCAAGGGCCGCACGCTGCTGATCGGCACCAATCCCTCCGTTGCCTATTACCGCACACAGGGAAAGGCGAACGGCGCGTTCTTTGCCGAACTGCTGAGATGGAGTGGAAAGAAGCGGCATGTGACGCTGTCGAACACCGCCCTCTTCGCTCGCGTCCACGAGGGGGAAAAGGGCAGCTTCCTCTGGCTCGTCAATCCGACGAGAACGGCGCAGAAGACCGAAGTGACACTCGCCCGGGGGGCACTTGCGCAGGACAAGGCGACCTGGCCCATCGACTATGTCAGTAACGGCGGCATCGTCGTGCCGCCACGCGACGTGCTGATCCTTTCGCTTGGCTGAAACTCAGCGAAGGCTTGACTGCTCGACCCAGCCGTTTCCAGACAGCGCGGCGCGGTCGAGCAGGCTTTCGATGCCGCCCGCCTGCATGGTGACGGCACGGTCGCACATATGGGCGACGACGCCGGGGTCGTGGCTGACCAGCACGAAGGTCATGCCATGTGCAGCCCTCAGATCGTTGAGCAGATTGAGAATTTCCGCCTGCACCGAGACGTCCAGCGCCGAAGTCGGCTCGTCGAGCAACAACAGCTTCGGCTTCAGCAGCAGCGCCCGCGCGATGGCAACACGCTGGCGCTGGCCGCCGGAAAGCTGATGCGGGTAGCGGCCGGCGATCGCAGCCGAGAGGCCGACCTGATCGAGCGCGATACGCACCGCCTCCTCGACGCCGGCAATGCCGCGCAGCGACAACGGCTCGCCCAGGATACGCGAGATGCGATGGCGCGGATGCAGCGAGGAATAGGGATCCTGGAACACCATCTGGATATTGCCGCGCAGCGCGCCGGTAATCTTCCGGCCCGGATGCAGCGGCTCGCCGAACACGCTGATGGCACCCTGCCAGCCGATATTCAATCCTGCAACGGCGCGCAACACCGTCGTCTTGCCGCAGCCGGAAGGGCCGATCAGACCGAAGGTCTCGCCTGATGCAACTGTGAAGCTCACATCGCGAACGGCGGTGAAGCCTTTGCCGCCGCCCTGGCCATGGCCATGGCCATGGAAAGTGACGGAAAGATTGTCCAGGGAAAGCGCGGTCATGGCTCTTCTCCATAGACTGGCAGATGCGTGCCGTAGGTGGCGGCCGAAGGCCGTGCTGCCCAAAGCGCCCTGGTATAGGCCGATTTGGCATTGGCGAGATCGGCGGATGCCATCTCCTCCTCGATCCTGCCCCGCCGCATCACCATCACCCGGTCGGCATAACGCGAAACCTGCTGCAGATCGTGGCTGATCAGCAGCAGCCCCATGCCGAGCTCTTCCGTCAGCGAGCGCAGCAACGTCAGGATCTGGTCCTGCAGCCCGCGATCGAGCGCCGAAGTCGGTTCGTCGGCGATCAAAAGCTTCGGGCGGTTGATCAGCATGGCGGCGATCATCGCACGCTGCCCCATGCCGCCGGAAAGCGCTGCGGGATAACTCGAATAGACCCGCTTCGGATCGGGCAGTCCGACCTTGTCAAGCATGTCGAGAGCGCGGTCGCGCCGCTCGCCAGCCGAGAGCCGGGCATGCAGCAGCAATGCCTCCTCGACCTGCCGGCCGATCCGATGCGCCGGATTCAACGAATATTTCGGATCCTGCAGGATGAGGCCGATGCCGGCGCCGCGCAGCCTGTTCCAGCCGGAGGGCGAAAGTGCTGTGAGATCCTGCCCGTCGAACTCCAGCCGCCTTGCCCGGATATCCGCCTGGCGCGGCAGCAGGCCCATGATCGCACGGCCGGTCATCGACTTGCCGGAACCGGATTCGCCGACGAGCGCCACCACCTCGCGGCCGATGGCAAAGGAGATGCCGTCGACGACGCGGAGAGGGCCGGCCTCGGAGAGAAAGGAAATTGTCAGATCCTCGACGGAAAGAAGCCCCTCAGTCATGGCGCGGATCCAGGATATCGCGCAACCCATCGGCAAGCAGGTTGAAAGCGAATGAGGTGATGAAGATTGCAAGACCCGGCACCGCGGCCACCCACCACTGATCGAAGATCACCTGCGTTCCTTCCGAAACCATCGATCCCCATTCCGCCGTCGGCGGGCGCACGCCGAGGCCCAGAAAGCCGAGACCGGCGGCGGCGAGGATGATTCCTGAGAGATCAAGCGCCAGCCGGATGATGGCGGATGGCAGCACCAGCGGCAGGATATGCCCCCAAAGCAGCCGGACACCCTTGATACCGACCATTTCGGCGGCGGCAAGATAATCGCTGCACCGCAGGGCCGCTGTCTCGACGCGGGCCTGCCGGGCATAGGCGGGCCAGCTTGTCAGCGCCAGCGCCAGCGCGCCGTTGATCAGGCCCGGTCCCATGATGGCGACGAAGGCGAAGGCGAGCAACAGCCGCGGGAAGGACATGACGATATCGGTGACGCGCATCAACAGGCGTTCGGTCAGCCCGCCGAAGAAACCGGCGAGAATGCCGACGACGATGCCGAGCGGCGCCATCAGCAGAACGACGACAAGCACCAGCAGCAGGGTCGGCCGCGCGCCATAGATCAGCCGCGACAGTATATCCCGGCCAAAGGCATCGGTGCCGAACCAATGCGCCGAGGTCGGCGGCATCAACCGGTTGGCGGTTTCCTGCAGGTTGGGGTCGTAAGGAGCGATTACTGGCGCAAGAAGTGCGGCAAGCAGGATGACGGCAACGACGACAAGACCGGCTGCCGCCGAGGGTGAGCGCAGCATGCGCTTGAGGAAGGACGGCCCGCCGACCGGAGCATGCACGATCACGCTCATCGCCGACTCCCCGCATCGAGGCGCGAGACGCCGAGATCGGTCAGCGCATTGAGCAGCACGAAGGACGCGCCGACGACGAGTGTGGCGCCGAGGATCGCCGGCATGTCGCCGGCAAACATCGCCGTCGTGAGGTAACGGCCGATGCCCGGCCAGGCAAAGACGGTCTCGGTCAGCACCGCGCCTTCGAGCAGGCTCGCATAGGAAAGCGCGATCACGGTCAGCAGCGTGCCCGCTATATTGGGCATGATGTGGATGAAGGTAATACGGCGAAGGCTAGCGCCCTTGGCACGGGCCGTCGTCACATATTCCTGTCCGAGCTCGGTCAGGATCGCCGCCCGCGTCAGCCGCGAGATCGCGGCAAGCGCATGGAAGGCGAGCACGATCGCCGGCAGCGCCAGATGCGCCAGCGCATCCTTAAAGGCATCTGTTTTGCCCGATATCCACGTATCGATCAGCGCAAAACCGGAGATCGGCTTGACCGTATACTGGAAGACGACATCCGCCCTGCCCGGACCCGGCGCCCAGTGCAGGCGAGCGTAGAAGAGCAGAAGCATCAGCAGGCCGAGCCAGAAGATCGGCACCGAATAACCGAACAACGACACGAAGCGGGCAGCGCTATCCACCCATGTGCCCTGCCGCATGGCGGCGGCAATGCCGAGCGCAAGCCCGATGACGGCACCGAGGATGATCGCCGCGGTCGCAAGCTCGATCGTCGCCGGAAAGGTGCGGGCGATATCTTTCGCCACCGGCTGGCCTGTCGAGATCGACTGGCCGAAATTGCCGGAGAGTGCCGTTTCGAGATAACGCAGGAACTGCACCGGCAGCGGCTGATCGAGCCCGAGTTCGACACGCGCAGCCTCGTAGGTCGACTGGCTCGCGTGATCGCCGACGAGCTGCAGCGCTGGATCGATCGGCGACAGCCGCGTCATGGTGAAGGTGACGAGCGCCAGGCCGAACAGAGTCAGCGCAAAGGACCAGAGCCACTTGAGAAGTGGCCGGACGAAAGACGACTCCCGCCAGCGTCTGCTCTGGCGGGAGTCGTTGGTGTCGGCAGTCAAAGGTGTTGCCGTCTGCGGCACTTATTTTTCAACCTTGTCGTAATAGACCTGATCGGCGTTCAGGCCCTGGGCGTAGTTCTTCACCTTGTCGCTTAGCACGACCTGGTCATTGCCCTGAAGCATGAAAACGAAGGGCGAGCTTGCCTGGATCTTCTTCTGCAGGTCCTGATAGAGCGAAACGCGCTTGGCGGCATCCTGCTCCTTAACGGCGGCAAGCGTCTCGTCGGTCAGCTCCGGGATCACCCAGCCGGCATATTTGGCGGCCGTGTTGGTGGAGTTGTCGCGGTTGATCGCAAAGGCGCTGGCATTGGAATGCGGATCAAAATAATCCGGGATCCAGTAGCGCAGCGTCATCTCGAACTTGCCGGAACGGCCGCGGGCATAGATGTCGCTCGCAACACCCGGCTGGATGTCGAGATCGATGCCTGCCTGGGCGAAGGTCGACTGCAGCGACTGCGCGATCGACAGGAACGGCTGGTCGTTGAAGACGATGAATTCAACCTTGAACGGCGTCTTGATGCCGGCGTCGGCGAGGATCTTCTTCGCCTTCTCGACGTCGAGCTTGAACGGATTGTCCGTCAGCGCGCCGGGGAAGCCGACCGGCAGGAAGGCCTGGTGCACATTGCTCTGGCCACGCAGCAGGTTCTTGGTAATGCCGTCGTAATCGACGAGGTAACGCGCCGCTTCCCAGAAGGCCGGCTTGCCGAGCGTCTCGTTCGCCTTGCTGTTGAGCAGGATATAATCGGTGCGGGCAGACGGGACCGAGAGGACCTTGATGCCGCTCTTGCCCTTCAACGCATCGATCTGGTCGGCCGAGAGGCCGCGTGCGATATCGGCATCGCCTTGCTCGACGAGCAGGCGGCGGGCGCCGACATCGGGCACATTGCGGATGATGACGCTTTCGAGCTTCGGCTTGTCGGAGGAATTCGCATTCGCCTGCAGCACGAGCGCTTCGTGCGGCGTGTAGGTGGCGATCGTATAGGCACCGCTGCCGGCCGAATTGACCTTCAGCCAGGCATTGCCGAAATCATTGTCCTTGGCTTCCGCGGCGACTGTCTTCTCGTCGACGACGGAAGCGATCGGCGCCGTCAGCAGCGACAGCGCGAAGCCCGAACCGACATCGGCGCTCCAGGTGAGCTTCACATGCGTGTCGTCGACCTTCGTGACGGCAGTATCGACATTGTCGGCCGTCCAGCCGAGTTCGTTGAGGATGAAGGCCGGCGACTTGTTGAGCTTCACGGCGCGAGTCAGCGAGAAGACCACGTCTTCGGGACGCACCGGATTGCCGGAAGAAAACTTGGCGTCAGTGAGCGCGAAGGTCAGGCTCTTGCCATCGCTGCCCGCTTCCCAAGAAGCAGCGAGCGCCGGCTCGATCTTGGTGCCATCCTCGCGGTTCGACTGGACGAGTCGCTGATAGAGATTGTTGAAGGACTGCACGGTGGTGAGCTCGAATCCTTCGGCCGGGTCGAAACTGAGGGCGTCGTCGATCGACTGCGCAACGACGAGAACATTGGCCGGCGTCTCGGCCTGTGTGGCGGTTGCGCCTAAAACCAGCGCAAGACCGAAAACGGTCCCGAGCAGGCGCGAGCGCTTGGTGATGATAGACATGATGGACTCCCTCAAATGATCTTTGAAATTCAGGATGCGGATGAACTGTTGCCTTCGGCAAAAGCTTCAAGCTCGGGGTCGAAATCGACCTCGACGACATTGTTGAAGACGGCGGTGGCAAGCATGATGCCGGCAAAGGCGACGAGATCGACGAGCACCTTGGTTTCGTAGCGCTGTTTCAGCTTCGCCCAGATTTCGGCGGGAACGGCGTTGGAATCGGTAACGATCGCCTTACCGAAAGCGTCCAGCAGCGCCTCCTCTTCGGAAAGCTCCAGCGCGTCAGGATCGAAACCCTTGTTGATCAGCGCCCGGCGAAAGAAGGTGATGGCGATCTTCGATTTCGCCGCCTTCGAGATCGCATGCGAGAAGATCCAGATTTCCCGGTCGCTGATGGCGGGATCGAGCTCGGCGCGCAGCGTGAACCATTCGGCATAGATGTGGTGAGCGGCCGGCGAGTGCAGTAGCGTCCGCTTCATGTTGGTCATGCGCCCGCGCAGCCTGACTTCCTCGTCATGCGCCGCACGAACCTCTTCCGAGGCGGTGTCGTAATCGATCTGCGGGAGGTGGCTCATCGGCTCGGCTCTTTCGTTGTGCAAAGAAGCTATCGAGGTGCCGACATATTGTGCAGTCCAACTTCGTCTAGCTTTTCCGACTTTCGACAAAAACTATTCCGCCTGGGGCGACCAGCCGGCATGTTCGTGCCAATCAGATATATCAGCATCCGGCAGTCATCGAGAACGCTTGCAGGCGCACTCATGAAACCCCGGGCAGCCGTGAATCCACTTGGCCGCTGCTCGACGCCCGCCTAGACTGCCCAGATCGAAGGTGGAGGCAAGGCATGGGCGACGACCACGAGCATCATCACGTCGACTGGCGGGAACATGGCGTCAAGGTCATTCCCGGCAATTCGCTCGATCCGAACACCGCGCAGACGCCAGGCATGAACCGCGCGACCGCGATCAACAATGCGCGCGCCGGGGCCGAGAAGATCTGGGCCGGCACGGTGACGATCCATGCCAACGCCAAGACCGGCGCCCATCATCACGGCGATCTCGAAAGCATCATCTACGTGGTCAAGGGCAAGGCCCGCATGCGCTGGGGCGAGCATCTGGAGTATACCGCGGAGGCCGGCCCCGGCGACTTCATCTATGTTCCGCCCTATGTGCCGCATCAGGAGATCAACGCCAGCCGCGACGAGACGCTGGAATGCGTGCTCGTCCGATCAGGTCAGGAACCGGTCGTCGTCAACCTCGACATCGAGCCGGTCGAAAAGCCGGAAGACGTCGCTTGGATCGACCCGATCCACCGTTAGAGCAATTCACCGTCGAGCAAGCGGCTGACATCCTCAGCCGCCGAACGCTCTGCCAAGATCATAGCAAAGGAACGTCGCAGACCGCTTTAGGCGTGGACGACGCCTGCGCTGTTCATAACAGGCTTCTCGATGATCCGGCCGGTATCGGCGGCATAGAGGTGGATCTGGTCGTAATCGATCGCGATGCCGATCGGATCGCCCGACTTCACCTTCACGGCCTCAGTCAGCGCCACGGCAAAGGGTAGCCCGTCGAAATCGGCGTGGACGATGCGGCTTGCGCCGAGCTCTTCGATGAAATCGGTCGTTGCTACCAAGGCGCCTGGCGCATCCGGGGCCACCAGCCGGGCGGCCTCGGCACGCATGCCGAGCACGACGCGTTTGCCTTTCAGCGGTGCGGCGCGCTCGCGTGGCAGCGCCACCATGCGGCTCTGATCGTAGACGAAGACGCCCTCGTCATTGATCGTGCCCTCGAGCAGGTTCATCGCCGGCGTGCCGACGAAGCCCGCAACGAAGCGCGAGACCGGATGATGATAGACCTCTTCGGGCGTGCCGACCTGCTCCACCCTGCCGCCGTTCATTACCACCAGCCGATCGGCCAGCGTCATCGCCTCGGTCTGGTCATGCGTGACGAAGATCGAAGTGGCCCCGAGGCGGCGGTGCAGGCGGCGGATTTCAGCGCGCATGGCAATGCGCAGCTTGGCGTCAAGGTTCGACAGCGGTTCGTCGAAGAGAAACACCTTCGGCTCGCGGATCATCGCCCGGCCCATGGCGACGCGCTGGCGCTGACCGCCGGAAAGAGCGGCCGGCCGGCGTTCGAGGAAGGGTTCGAGGCTGAGCGCCTTGGCGACCTCGCCGATGCGCCGGCTCCGCTCTGCCTTCGAGACACCGGCCACCTTCAATGCGTAGCCGATATTCTCGGCAACGCTCATATGCGGATAAAGCGCATAGTTCTGGAACACCATGGCACAGCCGCGCTCGCGCGGCTCCAGCTGGTTGACGACGCGGCCGTCAATGGCGATTTCACCACCGGTGATTTCCTCGAGGCCGGCGATCATGCGCAGCAGCGTGGACTTGCCGCAGCCGGATGGGCCGAGGATGACGATGAACTCGCCCGACTGGATGTCGAGATCGACGCCGTGAACGACGGGGGTCTTGCCGTAGTTTTTCTTCACGCCACGAATGGAGATCGGTGCCAAGGGAATACTCCTTCACTTCTCGGTGGAGATAAGGCCGCGTACGAACCAGCGCTGCATCAGAATGACGAGGATCAATGGCGGCGACATGATGATCAGGGTTCCGGCCATGGCAACGTTCCAGTCGGGCAGACCGAATTCGGACGGGATGAGGGTCTTGAGCTGCGTCACGGCGATGCCGAAATTCGGATCGGTGGTGATCAGCAGCGGCCAGAGATACTGGTTCCAGGCCCAGACGAACATGATGGTGAAGAGCGCGATCATATTTGGGCGGGAGAGCGGCAGCAGAATGTCCCAGAAGAACCGGACCGGGCCTGATCCGTCCATCTTCGAGGCCTCGGCAAGCTCGTCCGGAACCGTCAGGTAGAACTGCCGGTAGAGGAAGGTACCGGTCGCGGTTGCGACCAGCGGCAAAACGAGACCGGGATAGGAATTCAGCAGACCCCATTCGAGCTTGATCTGGATGCCGGTGATCTGCGCAACGAGCCAGCTTATGCCGGTGACATCGAGGATCGTCTGGAAAGGCTGCAGGGCGTTGGCCGCGATCGAATAGGTCGGCACGATGCGGACTTCCAGCGGCAGCATCAGCGTGATGAAGATGATCCAGAAAATCACATACCGGCCACGGAAGCGGAAGTAGACGATCGAGAAGGCTGCCATGGAAGACAGCATGACCTTGCCGGCGCCGACGGTTGCGGCGAAGATGATGCTGTGGAACAGCTTGTTGCCGAGATCGGCGCGAACCCAGGCGGTCTCAGCGTTTTCCCAGAAATGCGAGCCCGGCGTCAGCGGCAGCGGCACGCGATTGACCGTCTCCAGATCAAGCGTCGACGCGATGATGACGATGGCGAAAGGCAAAAGCGCGATCACCATACCGAGCGCGAGAAGGCTATAGCAGATGAAGTTGAATATCGGCGTGCGTTCGATCATGTCCGCGACCTCACTTGTAGTGCACCCGCCGCTCGATGAAGCGGAACTGGAAGATGGTGAGTAGGACAACCAGCACCATCAGGATGATGGACTGCGCTGCGGCGCCCGAATAGTCGAGACCTCTGAAGCCGTCGAAATAGATCTTGTAGACCATGAGCTCGGTGGCACGCGCCGGGCCGCCCTGCGTCATGATGTCGACGATACCGAAGGAATCCTGGAAGCTCTCGGTGATGTTGATGACGAGCAGGAAGAACAGCGTCGGCGTCAGCAGGGGCAGCTGGATATCCCAGATACGGCGCATCGGTCCCGAACCGTCCATTGCGGCGGCTTCGATCAGCGAGCGCGGAATGCCTTGCAGCGCCGAGAGGAAGAAGATGAAGTTGTAGCCGATATATTTCCAGGAGAAGGCGACAATGACGGCGATCATCGCGTCCTTGCCGTCGAGTGCGGGGTTCCAGAGGCCGGGCCAGACGTGGTTGATAACCGACAGAAGGCCGGCCTCCGGCGCCAGGATGAAGCGGAAGGCGAGGCCGAGAGCGGGAGCGGCAATCGCGTAAGGCCAGATGAAGACTGACCGGTAGACTTTGTGGCCGCGCAGCTCCCGATCCGTCAAAAGCGCCAGGATCAGCGCCAGCCCCATGGCAATGGCCGTCGAGCTGAAGCCGAAGATCATGCTGCGGGTGATCGAGTCCCAATAAACAGGATCGGTGAGCAGCTGTCTGAAATTGTCGAAACCGACCCAGGCATTACCGCCGCCCCATGGCTGCTCGAGCGTGAACGCCCAATAGAGCGCCTGCGCACTCGGCCAGTAGAAGAAGACGAAGATCAGCAACAGCATCGGAAATGCGAAGAGCAGTCCGATCGTCGTCGAGGAGAAAGTGACGCGCTTTTCCATGAGTGGTCGTTTTCGTCCTGGTTTGGTTTAAAGCATGTCGCGCAGCAGTTTTGCTGTAGCGACATGCGTCAAAATATAGATCTAAAGCGCGAGGAGCGAACCGGAAAGATTGCGGCGCGCTTTAGGCGTGCGCGGCGAGGCCGCATCCGCGACAATTTGAGACTTACAAAGACGCACCCGGCGCGCAAAACGCGGGCCGGGTGCGGCTCATTATCCAAGCGATCAGGGGAGCTGAACGTTCTTGTAGGTCTGCTGGAAGCGACGGAGCAGCGTATTGCCGCGTTCGGCAGCACTGTCGAGCGAAGCCTTGACATCGGCATTGTTAACGAAGATTGCCTGCAGACCATTGGCGATTTCGGTGCGGACCTGCAGCAGGCCACCGAGGCGGATGCCCTGCGGAGCCGCATCGCCAGCCGGAGAAGCGGTCAGGCTCTGAATGGCGAGTTCGCGGCCGGCATAAGGCGCCTTGCCGTAGAAGCCCTGCTTATTCAGATATTCGAAACCGGAGTTGCGAACCGGGATGTAGCCGGTAACGGTCGACCAGGTAAGAGCTTCTTCCGGCTTTGCGATGAAGTTGAAGAAGGCAGCGGCAGCCTTGTATTCGGCGTCGGAGTGACCCTGCAGAACCCAGAGCGAAGCGCCGCCGACGTAAGAGCTGTGACGGGCTGCGTCGCCGTAGGTCGGGAGCATGGCAACGTCCCAGTTCATGCCTTGCTTGGCGGTGCGGCCGACATTGCCGTGGTCGCCGACCGAGGTCAGGATGACCTGGCAATCGCCGGCGGCAAAGGCTTCGACGAAGGTCTGGCCGACAGCCTTGTTCTTGATGACGACAAGCTTGTCGTCGTACCAGGACTTGAGATCCTTGACGTAGCTGACGAGAAGCGGGTTCTTGTTGAACACCAGCTCGGCGTCCAGACCTTCAAAGCCGTTCTTCTTCGTGGCGATCGCTTCGCCGTTGACGGCTTCGAACTGCTCGATGTACTGCCAGACTTCATTGTTGGAGATGTCAAAGCCGAGTGGGCAAGCATAGCCTGCATCCTTCAGAGCCTTGAGGTCCTCGCCTGCTTCCTTCCAGGTTGCCGGAGCATGATCCTTGCCGATCTTGGCGAAGGCGTCCTTGTTCCAGTAGAGAAGAGCGGTCGAGGAGTTGAAGGGGAAGGAGTACATCTCGCCCTTCGATGTCGCGTAATAACCGGAGATACCGGAGAAATAGTCCTTCCAGTCGACGGTATAGCCCATGTCGGTCATCAGCTTGTTTGCCGGGTAGTAGGCGCCGGAGAGCATGATGTCGAGGGTGCCGGCGTCGGAGACCTGGGCGATGGTCGGCTGCTTGCCGGCGCGGAAGGCGGCGATGGTGTTCTGCAGGGAGGCGTCATAGCTGCCCTGGCTGGTGCAGACGACTTCGTAGTCGGCCTGCGACTGGTTGAAGCGATCGCACTGCTCCTGGACACGCTTTGCGATGTCCCCGGAATTGCCGAACCAGAAGTCGATCTTGGTCTTATCGGCGGCGGCAGCGGGACCAGCAAGAAACGCTGTAGCGAGAAGGGCGCCAACGGCGCCGAGAAGCTTGGCTTGCATGAGAACCTCGAACGTAAAAGGACGCGCACTTTCAGCGCACGCCCTATTAGCTGGTTGAAATTGCCCCCGCCAATGAATATTACATGACATGAAATGTTCAAATTCCAGTTGTCACAAAGCAGTCATACAATCATTATTCGTAACATTTCGGGAAATATTTAAAGAAATTTTGTAGAGATCTCAAATGTATTTGAAATACTATATATCTACACTAAAACAAACGCAATTTTAGAACGCGTTTAATGTTCAATTATATTGGAAAGAAGCGCCTTTATTCGCGCGCCGAGTTGGAACGAAACTTGCAAAACAGCCGCATTTTGCCCTTACACGGCTGTGCAACGCCCGGTTTCAGCCTCCAAATCAAAGGGAATCCTTCAAAATTGCAGCAAAACGCGGATCGAACGCACGGCTGATCGGTCCGGCCGCAGCGCCAAGCGCCACCGACCAGGGATCGGCCATGCCGGACTGCAGGCGCGGCAGCGTCCGGCCACTACGTTCGGCGATCGAGGGCAGCAATGGGCCGATTGCCGCAATCAACCTGTTCACCAGCGCTTCCGGCGCGCTGCCGCAGAGGATGACGGTCTGCGGATCGAACAGCGTCTCGATGAGATGGATGCTCCAGCGCAGGTCCACAGCGGCCGCCTCAACCCAGGCGTCGATGCTTTGATCGCCTCTCAAGGCAAGATCGTTGATACGTGCGTGGAGATGAGGGTCGGCGGGATCGACCGATAGATGCTGATAGAGCGAGGCGAGCGAGGCGCGATGTTCGAGCGGCGTCGATTTGCCGTCGGCAAACAGCAGCGCCATGCCGATCTCGCCGGCATTGCCGTTGGTGCCGCGGTAGAGTTCGCCGTTCAGAATGAGGCCGGCGCCGATGCCATAGCCGACGAAGAGGCAGACGGCGTGGTCGAGGCCGTGGGCAACTCCCACCATGCGCTCGGCGGTCGCCGCCGCCGCCGCATCGTTCTGCAGGCCGACATCGAGCCCGGTGCCGGCGGTCAGCGTTTCCAACAACGGAAATTTCTGCCAGGCCTCCATCATCCAAGGATCGTCACCGCTGCCGGCAACCCCGAAAGGCCCAGGCATGGCGGCGCCGAGGCCAACCAGCCGCTTTTCCGACTGCTGGACGACCCCGGCAAGCTTTGAGCGTATGCCGGCGACGAGGTCGAGGATGACCTTCGTCCCATTCGACGGACCTCCAGGTGGTAGCCCGGCCTCATCACGCACGAGAACACTGCCGACGAGATCGACGGCGACCGCCCGCGTCACATGCCGGTCGATCTGCAGGCCGATCGCAAAGGCGCCCTCGGGCACTAGGCCATAGGGTGTCGAGGGCTGGCCCCTGCCCCTTCTCACCGCCTCCTGCGAACTGACGAGACCGTCGCGCTCGAGTTCCTCGATGATATTGGACACCGTCTGCTTGGTCAGCCGCGTCGCCCGCGCCAGATCGGCGCGTGAAAGCGCGCCGTTGATCCTCAGGGCATCGATCATCACGCGCCGGTTATGTGCGCTGGTGCCTTCGTGATTGGTGCCGCTCTTGGCCCGGATCGGGCGGCTGTCATTCATGTGCAATTCCCTCTTGACTCCAATAGAATGTTGAAGAAGTAATAAGTCAATACACTTGACTTAATGAGGAACCGGAGAGTTCCAGGGAACGCAGGAGGCGGGCAACGGCTCCAACGACGCTCCGAGACGACGAACCGGCACGCTTTCCGCGCGTGCTTGCTCGAACACCGATGGCGGAGAACCGCCCTCGGCAATGCGTAAATGTCAAAAACTGGAGGCTGCAATGCTGAAATCCCTTAACAAGACGCTTCTCGGTGCGGCATTGATCGGCGCATCCCTTGCGCCGCATGCTTTCGCCGAAACGACGCTGAACGCGCTTTTCATGGCCCAGGCCGCCTATAGCGAGGCCGATGTGCGCGCCATGACCGACGCCTTCGCCAAGGCGAACCCCGATATCAAGGTCAATCTCGAATTCGTTCCCTATGAAGGCCTGCACGACAAGACGGTGCTGGCGCAGGGTTCCGGCGGCGGTTACGACGTTGTCCTCTTCGACGTCATCTGGCCGGCAGAATACGCCAGCAACAAGGTGCTGGTCGACGTCTCCTCTCGCGTCACCGACGAGATGAAGAAAGGTGTGCTGCCGGGAGCCTGGACCACCGTGCAATATGATAGCAAATATTACGGCATGCCGTGGATCCTCGACACCAAATACCTGTTCTACAACAAGGAGATCCTCGAAAAGGCCGGCATCAAGACTCCGCCCAAGACCTGGGACGAGCTGACCGAACAGGCAAAGACCATCAAGGACAAGGGCCTGCTCGCCACGCCGATCGCCTGGAGCTGGTCGCAGGCCGAAGCCGCGATCTGCGATTACACCACGCTCGTCAGCGCCTATGGCGGCGATTTCCTGAAGGACGGCAAGCCGGCCTTCCAGACCGGCGGTGGCCTCGATGCACTGAAATACATGGTCTCCAGCTATTCCTCGGGCCTCACCAATCCGAACTCCAAGGAATTCCTCGAAGAGGACGTCCGTAAGGTCTTCGAAAACGGCGATGCCGCCTTCGCGCTGAACTGGACCTACATGTACAACATGGCCAACGATCCGAAGGACAGCAAGGTCGCAGGCAAGGTCGGCGTCGTGCCGGCGCCGGGTGTTGCCGGCAAAAGCGAGGCTTCGGCCGTCAACGGCTCGATGGGCCTCGGCATCACCTCGGCCAGCAAGCATCCTGATGAGGCCTGGAAATACATCACCTTCATGACCTCGCAGGCGACGCAGAATGCCTATGCCAAGCTCAGCTTGCCGATCTGGGCGTCCTCCTATGAGGACCCTGATGTCACCAAGGGTCAGGAAGAATTGATCTCCGCCGCCAAGATCGGCCTTGCCGCGATGTATCCGCGTCCGACGACGCCGAAATATCAGGAGCTCTCGACCGCGCTGCAACAGGCGATCCAGGAATCGCTGCTCGGCCAGTCCTCTCCCGAAGATGCGCTGAAGTCGGCGGCCGACAATAGCGGCCTCTGATTAAGCCATGAAACCCCGGGCGGCGCCCGCCGTCGCCCGGTCTCCAAACCGATAATGAAGAAGGGTCGCCTTGATGTCGGGCACTTGGCTGACAACGCGCGCGTGGCTTTTGATGCTGCCGCTTCTCGTGGTCATGATATCAGTCATCGGCTGGCCTCTGATCGATACCGTCGGCCTCTCCTTCACCGATGCCAAGCTCGTCGGCACCGAAGGAAACTTCGTCGGCATCGACAATTACGCGAAGATGATCACCGGCTCGAATTTCCAGCGCACGCTGATCACCACCGCATGGTTCGCGATCGTCTCGGTCGCCGCCGAAATGGCGATCGGCGTTCTGGCAGCCCTGCTGCTGAACCAGCAGTTTCGCGGCCGCACCGCGCTGCGCGCCCTGATGATCCTGCCCTGGGCACTGCCGACCGTCGTCAACGCCACACTCTGGCGGTTGATCTACAATCCCGAATACGGCGCGCTAAACGCCGCGCTGACCCAACTCGGACTGCTGGAGGCCTACCGCTCCTGGCTCGGCGAACCGGGCACGGCGCTGGCGGCCCTCATCGTCGCCGACTGCTGGAAGAATTTCCCGCTGGTGGCGCTGATCGCACTGGCCGCCCTCCAGGCCGTGCCGCGCGACATCACCGCCGCCTCGCTGGTCGACGGCGCCGGCGCTTTCGCTCGCTTCCGCTTCGTCATCCTGCCCTATCTCGCCGGCCCGCTGATGGTGGCCCTGGTGCTGCGCACGATCGAAGCCTTCAAGGTCTTCGACATCATCTGGGTCATGACCCGCGGCGGCCCGGCCAACAGCACGCGCACGCTGTCGATCCTCGTCTATCAGGAAGCCTTCTCCTTCCAGCGGGCAGGTTCGGGCGCATCGCTGGCATTGATCGTCACGCTGCTGGTGACGCTGCTTGCTGCCGCCTACGCCGCTCTGGTGCGCAAGACCGCCGGGAGTGCGGCCTGATGGAACGCCAGAGCCCGCTCTTTTCTGTCTTCATTCATCTCTGCGCGCTGTTGCTTGCCGCCGTCATCCTGGCGCCGATCCTGTGGCTGTTCATCATGAGCATCTCGCCGGCCGCCGACCTTGCCGCAAAGCCGCTGCGCTGGTGGCCGCAGACGGTGGATTTCTCTCGCTACGGCGTACTGCTCTCGACGATCGAAAACAGCGCCGGCGCCGCCTTCACCTCGTCGCTGCGCAACAGCATCGAGGTGGCGGGCATGGCGACGATCGCCGCCATCGCGCTCGCCATTCCGGCCGGCTGGGCTGTGTCGCGCACACCTTCGGTCGGCTGGTCGCTATCGATGGTGATCGCCACCTACATGTTGCCGCCGGTGGCGCTCGCCGTGCCGCTCTATATGGGCCTCTCCCATCTCGGCATGCTGAACAACGTCTTCGGCCTCGCCCTCGTCTATCTGACAATTCTCGCGCCCTTCACCACCTGGTTGATGAAATCGGGCTTCGATTCCATCCCGCGCGAGATCGAATCCGCGGCGATGATCGACGGCGCCGGCCTGTTCCAGACGTTGAGGATCATCACGCTGCCGCTCGCCGCCCCCGTGATGGCGACGTCGAGCCTCTTTGCCTTCCTGCTTGCCTGGGATGAATTCTTCTATGCGCTGCTCTTCACCTCGGACCAGCGCGCCAAGACGCTGACCGTCGCCATCGCCGATCTCGCCGGCGGCCGCGTTTCCGATTACGGACTGATCGCGACGGCAGGCGTGCTCGCCGCCCTGCCCCCGGTGCTGATCGGTCTTGTCATGCAACGCGCCCTGATTTCGGGGCTCACCAGCGGCGGCGTCAAGGGATGAACATGACAGCAGAAAGACCCCGGCCGGCCGGACTTGCCGCGATCGATCGCGAAATGGCCCGCCAGCATGCCGATGCGATCTCCTCCTATGAAGCGGCCCAGCCGATGGCCACGAGGGCCGCCGCCTCGCTGAAGCGGACCGGGCGGCTATTGCTCATCGGCATGGGCGGTTCGCATGCCGTCAACCGCGCCGTCGAGCCACTCTACCGTGCCCTCGGCATTGATACCGTCGCCATGCCGCTGTCCGAGCAGCTCGGCCAGCCGCTGCCGATCGCCGGTAGGACGATCTTCGTCACCTCGCAATCCGGCGAAAGCGCCGAGGTCGTGCGCTGGTTCAACGAAACCGGCGGCACCGAGGAGACCTTCGGCCTGACACTCGAAGGCAGCTCCTTCCTCGCAAGCGCCGCCCCGTCACTCATCGGCACCGGCGGCACCGAGCTTGCCTTCGCCGCGACCCGGAGCCTGACGGTGACCTTCGCCCTGCATCTGGCAATCCTCGCCACCCTCGGTGACGATCCAGACGCCGCGATTGCCGCCCTCAAAACGCCGGAAGACCATGACATCGCCGCCGCGCTCACCGCCCTCGAAAATGTCGCGACCATCGTCACGTCAGGCCGCCGGCTGCAGGGTATCGCCGAGGCGCTGGCGCTCGGATTGACGGAACTGTCGCGCCGTCCCTGCTTCTCGCTCGAAGGCGGCCAGTTGCGCCACGGGCCGATGGAAATGCTGGGGCCGGAGATCGGCGTCGTGCTGTTCCGTGGCTTCGACGAGACGGCCGGCCTGGTGACGGCAATGGCGACATCCGCCGTCGAGACCGGCGCCCCCGTCATCCTTTTCGACGCCTCGGGCGAAGCGGCGGTCGCCGGCGCGGTGACGATCCGCTTTGCCCCGGCAACCGGCCTTGCCGCGATCTTCGCCATGCTGCCGGTCGCCCAGCGGCTGATGATCGCCTTTGCCGATGCCCGCGTGGAAAATGCCGGAACGCCGGTCCGATCCACCAAGATCACCCGGAGCGAATGAATGCGGCCGCTTGCAGTCATCGGCAACGTCAACATCGACCTCATCCTCGGACCGGCCGCCCCCTGGCCGAAGGCCGGGACGGAAATCATCGTCGATCATGACGAGTTACGGGTTGGCGGAGCCGCCGGCAACAGCGCGCTCGCCTGGCAAGCGCTTGGCGTCGAATTCGAGATCTCCGCCAATATCGGCAGTGACCAGTTCGGCCGCTGGCTGAGCGAAGCCTTCGGCCACCGTTCCGACAAGTGGCCGGTACGTCCGGAGAAAACGACGCTCTCCGTCGGCATCACCCATCCGGACGGCGAGCGCACCTTCTTCACGACAAAAGGCCACCTGCCGCGTTTCAGCCTGGCAGATGTCTTCGCCGTCATCGAGGGTGCCAGGCTGCAGGGCGGCTACGCCCTTCTCTGCGGCTCGTTCCTGACCGATGACCTGACAGCGGATTATGACGCCTTCTTTGACTGGGCCGACAGCCATGGCATCACCGTCGCGCTCGATACCGGCTGGCCACTCGACGGCTGGACAGACGAGAATTGCGCAGCGACACGCGCATGGCTCTCCCGCAGCGGTATCGCGCTGCTGAACGAGGTCGAATCAACGACACTTGCCGGCATTGCCGATCCGGTCGAGGCGGCCCGTCACATCAGGTCGCATATGCCGGAGGGTGCGATCATCGTCGTCAAGCGCGGCCCGGACGGCGCTCTCGCGATCGGGCCGGACGGCCTGTTGGTTTCGGTGACGGCACCCGTTGTCGAGGTCGTCGATACGATCGGCGCCGGCGATGTCTTCAACGCCGCCTTCCTTGCCGCGCTCGCAAGCGATGAGCCGCTGATTTCTTGTCTGGAGGCGGGAACCGCAGTCGCCTCGCGCGCCATATCCACCCTTCCCCGCAACTATGACGGCCCGTCATCTCCCGAGGAGCCTGTGCGATGAGCGCGCTCGAAATTCAAAATATCCGCAAGACCTATGGCGACGTCGAGACGCTGAAAGGCATCGACATCTCATTGGAAAGCGGCGAATTCCTGGTGCTGCTCGGCTCCTCCGGCTGCGGCAAGTCCACCCTGCTGAACATCATCGCCGGCCTTGCCGAGGCGACGAGCGGCGATGTCAGGATCGGCGGCCGCTCGGTGCTCAGCGTGCATCCGAAGGACCGCGATATCGCCATGGTCTTTCAATCCTACGCGCTCTATCCCAATCTGACGGTGCACCGGAACATCGGCTTCGGCCTGGAAATGCGCAAGGTGCCGGCGCCGGAGCGCGACAATGCCGTGCGCGACGCCGCAAAGCTCCTGCAGATCGAAAACCTCCTCGACCGCAAGCCGAGCCAGCTTTCCGGCGGCCAGCGCCAGCGCGTCGCCATCGGCCGTGCGCTGGTGCGCAAGCCGGAGGTATTCCTCTTCGACGAGCCGCTCTCCAACCTTGACGCCAAGCTGCGCATGGAGATGCGCACCGAGATCAAGCGGCTGCATCAGATGCTGAAGACCACGGTCGTCTATGTCACCCATGACCAGATCGAGGCGATGACGCTTGCAAGCCGCATCGCCGTCATGCGCGACGGCCGCATCGAGCAGCTGGGCACGCCGGAGGAGATCTACAACCATCCGGCAACGCTCTATGTCGCGACCTTCGTCGGCGCGCCGCCGATGAACCTGCTGAAGGCAACGGCGCGTGACGGTCGCCTGGCGCTTTCAGGCTCCGATGTCAGCCTGCCCCTGCCCGCTCGTTTCCGCGAGACGGCCGGCAATGGCCGCGACTTTATCCTCGGCATTCGTCCCGAGGCGCTTCGCACAGACGGCACCGGCCCGTCGATCGAGGCAATCCTTGAAGTCGCAGAGCTGACCGGCCCGGAACTCGTCGTCACCGCCCTTGCCGGAAATCAGCGCCTGATGGCCTGCCTGCCACCACGCACGCCAATCCGCGACAATGAAAAGCTCACCCTCCTTTTCGACGAGGAAGCAATGCATCTCTTCGACCCGCAAACCGGCCTCAGCTGCGGCCGCTAGAGCATGTCGCGCAAAAGTGTGCAGCGGTTTTGCGACAACGACATGCGTAAAAACAAGGACCTAAAGCGCGAGGAGCGAATCTGAAAGATCGCGACGCGCTTTAGCGACGGAACGGCTATCCCGTCGGCTGTTCAATTTGCCGCGTCGGTGGGCTTCCGCTGGTAGACGTGAATATAGTCGACAAGCAGGATGGAAGGATTGGGCGTTTCATCGATCGGCCAACCCGAGCCGAGTGCCAGGTTCACCAGCGGATAGAACGGCATGTGGAACTCCTTCGGCGTGTCGAAGCTCCAGATGAACTGACGGTCGAGATAAAAGCTCGTCTTGTCAGCTTGGATATCGACGCCGTAGGTATGATATTCGCTGTTCAGAATTCCGTCCTGGACGGTTTGCCAATGGCCACCAGTGGTGTTCTGGCCGCCCTGGCTCTGACGCCAGATATGGAAGCCCATGCTGAATTCGTAGGGCGCGCGCCCATAATATTCCAGGACGTCGATTTCGGCGGTGTATTTCGACCGATCGAGCCCGATGAGCCAGAAGGCTGGCCAGACTCCCTTGCCCGGCGGCAGCTTCATCCGTGCTTCGAAATAACCGAATTGCTGCGAGAACCCTTCGCCTTTCGGGTTCACCGACGACAACAGGCCCGATCGCCAGGTTCCATCGGCCTCCTTGCGCGCCTCGATCTTCAGAATTCCCTGATCGGTGGTAAACGGAAAGCCGGGGGCCGGATCGGTGAAACGGGCGTCACCGAAATCGCCGTTCCAGGGCGTATGGGCGATCCAGCGGGAGCTTCTCTCTCCCCAGGCCGAGACGTCGAGACTGTCGAAACTCTCCTCGAACGTTAGCTGATACGCATTGATATTGAGTGGTTGCTGAGCCACGCTGGGCTGGCCGGGCAACGCCCCCAGACCGAGAACGATGAGCAAACCCAGAGCCTTAGAAGATATCCCGTAACGCATTCTGCTCCTCCGAAAACGCCAAACCAATCGTTGGACTACACTTGTCTCGATCAAAAGGTGAGAACTCCGTTTCGTCGCGGCATGAGCCTTTGGACGACGATGGTCTCGATGCCGTCGGGCCTTCCGACAACCTGCCACAGCAGCAACGCGAAGGCCCAGAAGATCGCTACTGCCGCCCCGCCGCAAAGCGCCAGGCTGACGACAAGGTTGAGGCCGACAGGCATGGCGGAGAGCATCGGCTCGATCCACAGCAGGAAAGCGATCATCGGCAAGCTCGCGGCCAGAGGCCGTAAAAAGGCATACAACTGAGCGGCAAACGTCGCGCCGATCAGCTGCCGCGTAATGATGAGCGATGCGACATAGGCGACAAGCACCGCCACGATCCGCGCGCCCAACGCTCCGGCTACCTGAAAATAGACAATGCCCAGGATGGTGACCGGAACCCTGACGGCGAACTCGGCAAACATCCGGAGAGCGAGATAGCGGGTTTTGTTCAGGACCATCGCCAATGGCGGCATCATGTTCGTGGGAAGACCGAGCAGACTGACGATGCACAGCCATTGCAGAATCGGCGCCGCGGATGCCCATTTCTCGCCGACGATGATCCGCACGGCCGGCTCGGCAAGAAAAGCGAGCGTGATGAGGATGGGCGCTGCCACGAAGGTGATCGCGTTCGTCGCCTTCAGATAGGCAGCGATCAGATTACGACGGTCATCGACGGTCGAGAATGCCGCCATCAGCGGACGCAACAATGGCCCGACGAAGGTCTGGTATGGAATAGCGGCGATATTGTCGGCGACGCTGAAGGCGCCGAACGTCGACAAGCCGGTAAAGCGCGGCAAAAGCAGCCGGTCCAGTTGCCAGTTGATCGAACTCAGCACCTGCGACACGGTGTTCCAGCTGATCATATCCTGAAAGTGCTTCCACTCGGAAAGGCTGAACCTCGGTCGCATCGGCGCAAAGACATAGGAGGTGATCGCCGCGGCGGTCGGGCCTGCAACCGCGCCGATCGCCAGTCCCCAATAGCTGCCGGTCGCGACCGCCACCCCGACACCGAACAGCAGTGTCGACCCCTTGGTGATGAGATCGAGTGCAAACTCGCGTTTGAAATCGAACCGCTGCATGAAGAGAACCATGCGCGGGCTGATCACACTGCGCATGGCAGGCGCGATGGAGAGCACGGCGACAAGAGAGAAAAGCCGGGAATCGTCATAGATCAAAGCCATCGGCCAGGAGACGATTATCATCAGCGTGCTGATGGCCACGCCTCGAAGCAGGCTGAGGGTAAGGGCGGTGGCAAACATATCGTCCGAAGGCGACGGCTGACGCATCAGGGCCTGCGTCAGTGGCAGGTCCAGGATTGTCTCGACGATGACCAGAACCGAGGTCGCGATGGCGACAAGGCCGAAATCCGCTGGGCTCAAAAGCCTTGCGAGGATCAGAAGGCTGACGAAATCGAGCAGTCGCGCCAGGAATTTTCCGCTGATGGTCCAGATACTCGCCGTCGCCGTCCTCTGAGATACGCTTGACATGATCTATTTTCTATTCCTCGTCGGCGAATTGAGACGGTTTCGGCGCAGCAGCAAGACAGGCAGCTCCGTTCCTTGCCCTCAGCCCGCCCGTCTTCTGAAGACCTCGGCGGATCGGTCGCCATGGGTGGATAGTTGTTGCTCGATCAGGCTGGACAGACGGTCGCGGAACACGGCGGAAGAGAATTTCAGCGAGTGCGCGCGGATGGCATGCGGATCGATATCGTCCTCCACCTCTTCGAACGCCGCCATTGTTTCCAATAGAGCTTCCGTGGTCTGCTGCGCGAAGCGAAAACCGACATGCGGGGAGGAAACGGTTTCCCGGGCGCCGCCGGCGTCGAAAGCCAGGACCGGCCGCCCTGATGCCATGGCTTCCACCGGAAGGATGCCGAAATCCTCCGTGCCCGGAAACAACAGGGCGCGGCATCGCGACAGATGGTCGCGCAGAACGTTGAAGGGCTGATGGCCGAGAAACTCAACGGTCGGTCCGGCGATCGACTTCAGATAGGCCAGTTGTTCTCCCTCGCCGATCACGACCAGCTTCCGCCCGGCCTCGGTGCAGGCGCGAACGGCAATATCCGGCCGCTTGTAGGTGGTCAGCTGTCCCGCATAGAGATAGAATTCGCCTTTCCCCTTGCCCACCGCAAAATCGTCCGTCGCAACGGGCGGATGGATGACGATGGATTCCCGGTCGTAGAAGCGGCGGATGCGGCTTGCGACATAATCGGAATTGGCGACGAACACATCGACCCGCGAGGACGTCGTCACGTCCCAGGCGCGCAGCATGGGCGCGGTGATCGACATCAAGGCGCGACCCAACCAGGGCAGGCCATGCCGGTAAACATGGAACTGATCCCAGATGTAACGCATCGGCGAGTGGCAGTAGCAGACATGCAGCGCGTCAGCGCGCGTGATGATGCCCTTGGCGGGTCCGGATTCGCTCGACAGCACGAGATCGTAGTCTTGCAGATCGAACTGCTCGAGCGCGAAGGGCATCAGCGGCAGCATCTTGGTATAATGCCGTTGCGCGCCTGGGATCTTCTGCAAGAAGGACGTGCGGATGTTCCGCGTCTTCAGAAAATCGCTGATGCGATCGCGGTTGCAGACGAGGGTGAAGATGTCGGCCTGCGGAAACATCCGGCACAGCTCTTCGACGACCTTCTCGCCGCCGCGCATCGAAACGAGCCAATAATGCACGATGGCGACACGAAGCTGCTTGGTATCGCTCGCGCTTCCAGCCTCAGTGACACGTCTTTTCGCCATGACAGGCGCATCGCCGAGAAATGCCCTCGCGTCGGGAAGAGAGGTTGTTGCCTTAAGGGTCAACTCAATACTCCTTGTATCGCCACACCGTCTGTCAGCTGGGAAACCACATTCGTCGAAATCAGGCTGTGGTATTCGGAAAGAAGCGCGTCGCGCCATTCCTCGTGTGTCGAGGCGAGATCCGGCGACTTCAGGAAAGCCTGCTCGCTCATGGCGCGGACCTCATGGCTCGGCATTTGGCTAAATCTCGTCAACGTATCGGCAAAGGCGCTTTCGTCAGCCGTATCGCAGGCGATCGCCATGCCGGCTCTTTGCATTTCTTCGGCAAGAAAGGCGCTGCGCGACATGATGACCGGCAGACCGCTCCTGGCCGCTTCGATAGCGACGAGGCCGAATGGCTCGGGATAGCGAGACGGCATCAACAATGCACGCGCCTTGCGGATGGTCGGGCCGATCTCCGCATGCGACTGCCAGCCGACGGCCCTGACGTGATCCCCCGAAGCCGCAACCAGCGGCATCAGCGGCCCGTCCCCGATCACGCAGAGCCGAACGCCGGCTTTGCGCGTGGCGGCCACGGCGTCCTCTATGCCCTTCTCCTCGTCCAACCGCCCGATGAAGACGAACTCGTCGTTGGTCTCCGCCTCGATGCGTTTGATGGATAGGGGAGCGACGGGATTGCGGATCGTCGTCAATCGTTCGGGCCGATATCCGGCGCCGACGAGGAAGCTTGCCATCTTCTCGTGCAGCAGGATGATCCGGCCGAAATCGGCCCGATCCTTCAGCAGCCGGAGGATATTGGAGCCGCGGGCAGCCCGCCACAATTTGTGCGAATAACTTCTCTTGTCGCAGGCTGTCGCAATGCAGCTTCCGCCGAGCGGGCGTCGAAGGCAGATTTCCTGCGCCTGATAGTCGAAGAAGGCGCCGTTGGGGCAGGCCGTGAAGAAATCATGCGCGTGCACCACGCAGCGTCTGGCGACCGGCAGCAACGCCCTGAAAATTGCAGGAGACAGAATCTGGTGCCAGCCATGCACATGGTAGACGGTATTGGCAGTGTCGTTTGCGGCAATCCAGTTTGCGACCATACGGACGGCGGCGCCATTGTGAATGCCGGTCACGAAAGCCTTCGCACGTTCGGCGCTGAGCAGGTCGCGGCTGTTCAGCCCGACCATTGAGACTCCGAGGGCGACAAGCTCCGCATTGGAGGCGTCATCCCCGCAAATATAAGTCACGGGGATGTCGAGTTCCCGAAAAAGCTTGGCGGACAGCACGGCCAGCGCCGTCGCACCGCCTCTGGCGACTGAATAGTCGTCGATGATGACCACGCGATCGATCTTTGTCATGCCGGGGCCGGGAAACCGGCCGACGCTTGCGGCGGATCGCAGGACCTCTGGAAGCGACGGGCGCATCACTTCGCCGAAACTGCGCCGTTGGCACAAGCCTCCAGCGCCTTGCGGTTGAGGATGCGGATCTTACCCTGGCCCCCGTCGATGATCTTGCCTTCCCGCAGGCGCCGCAGGCATTGATTGACCTTCTCGCGGGACGCCGGCAGCGTCGCGGCCAGATCATTTTGCGAGATGATCAGTTCGTCGCCGCTGTTTGCCGCATCTTTTCCATAAACAATGGAGAGCCGCAGCAGCGTACTGGCCAGCCTCGACTGCAGGCTCGACGCCGCATTCGCAATGATCCGAAGTTCAAGCTCTGAAATACGCGCCAGCGCCCTGGAGAAGACCTTTTCACGAAAACAGGGATCG
This sequence comes from Rhizobium sp. CB2179, assembly GCF_057653455.1. Lineage (NCBI taxonomy): Bacteria > Pseudomonadati > Pseudomonadota > Alphaproteobacteria > Hyphomicrobiales > Rhizobiaceae > Rhizobium > Rhizobium sp. CB2179. The sequence continues at coordinate 3,569,176 of NZ_CM172781.1, forward strand.
CTGGCGTACATGTCGCGCAGCAGCCGGCCTTCGAAGAAATGCAGTTCGCAGGCGGAACCGGCGCGGTATTCGAGGTTCAACGTCTGCCTGCGCAGAACCTCGAGCTCGCCGATGAGGCCGGATTTTGGAATGATCTCAACGATGAATTCCCTGCCGTCGGGCAGCATCGTGCTTGCGCTGACCACCCCCGAATGCACGCGCGCGAACGTATCGACGAGGACGCCGGCCCCGGCGATAATCTCGCCGCGCCGGAAACGCCGGACGCTCGACCGGCAGGAAAGGAATTCGTCGTCGATGACGATGCGGCTGTTCAGATGAATGCCGCTGTTAGCTGATATCGCCGCCTTGCCGATGCCGGCCCTGCGATCTGATGCGTGTGTCGCCCCATCCATGCGCGTAACTCCACTCGATAACCATAGGCAATGCTGCACTGCATCATTTATATTGCCTTAATATGAGAGTCAAATAACATCACGGAGATATGACGTAAAGATAAAGTATATATTTAACTTCAAAACAAAATATACACCATAGAAATGGATCAAAATCTCATTTAAGCCAAAAAACAGCCACGCAGCCGAAGATGCCTGCCTAATAAAATGGCTTAGTGAATAAAAAACAGCAATAATCGAAATGATGATATCAAAACTAATAAAGAATCATCAGCATATAATCACCAAGAATTAGATTAGATTGTCGTTTTAGATGAAAATAAGGCCATCAAGGTGTAATCCTAATTCTCGATTGCCCGTTAGTAGCATAAAGAATTTGTTAAGGATTATGACCTTGGTAACAGACAACCAGAGTGCGGCGCAGCAAACTTTGAACGGTTCTTAATCGGAATGTTTTGGAGACCACCGATGACATGGGAAGCACATAGTTTCGAGGCGTGGTCGCGTGTCGGACGTTCCGCGAAAGGCGGCGATCTCCATTCGTCCCGGCCTCGTGCGGCAGGCAGATCGTCGAAGCGCGCGCTAGACCTTCTCATCGCAGTCACGGCGCTGATCCTGCTTTCCCCGCTTCTGTTGATCGTCGCGATGATCGTGAAGATAAGCGACCGCGGCCCGATCTTCTATTCCCATACGCGCATCGGCGTCGGCGGAACGCCGTTCGGATGCCTCAAGTTTCGCACGATGAAGACTGATGCGGGTGCTCAGCTTGCCGAATTGCTGCAAAACAACCCGGCTGCGCGAAGCGAATGGGAAGAGACACGCAAGCTGAAGGACGATCCGAGGATCACGGCCGTCGGTGATATCCTTAGGCGGTCGAGCATCGACGAGCTTCCCCAACTGATCAATATCGTGCGTGGCGACATGAGCCTTGTCGGCCCCCGGCCGATCACGACCGAGGAATTGCCGCGCTACGGCGAGCATATATGGGCCTACATGGCCGTCCGCCCGGGCCTGACCGGTCACTGGCAGACCAGCGGGCGCAATGATGTCAGTTACGAGTACCGGGTTTCCCTCGACGTTCACTATCTCAACAATTGGTCGCTGCGCCGGGACTTCATCATCATTGCCAAGACCATTCCCGCTCTGTTTTCCCAGCGCGGCTCGTATTGAGCATTCATGGGGAGAGCCGCCAATCAGGCCTGGAATCGGAAGACACACTACTCCCCCGTCCCTCCAAGCTGCCACTACCTGGTTACTCCGTGATCTCGCCATTTTGGATTAGGACGACATGACCTCAAGCACGATCTTCAGCGGCGTTTCTCCGATATCTCTGCCTGCCGCAGCCACCGGCGGGAATTCGCCGCTCACCTTGCGGGATATGCTCTTCTTTCTCAGAATGCGCTGGCTGTGGATTGCGGTGACGACTTTCGCTTTCCTCGTATTGGCAGGAAGTTACGTGCTGACCGCCGAACCGACGTTCGTTGCCAACACGCAACTTGTGATCTTCCCCCAGGTCAGCGGCTCCGAAGCACAGCGGGCTTTCGCGGAAGACGCGTTCATCGAGGGACAGTTGGAGATCGCCAAATCCAGCGATGTCGTCGGTGGAACGGTAACGGCTCTTGGTCTCGATACCGATCCTGACTTTGTCGATCAGACGCCTTCGCTGCAGGTCAGGGCAAAGAACTGGTTGATGGGGGTTTCTTCCGAACCGGATACGGCATCGCAGGAAGCGGCGGGCACAGGACCGCGTGACACACAACCACAACAGCAGATCGAGGACGGGCGGATCCATGACCGGGCGATCGCCACGCTGCTGAACATGATGGGAGTACGCCGGATCGGGAGTTCGACGATCATCGAGATATCGGCTGCAGCATCGACCCCGCAGAAGGCCGTCGACATCGCCGACACGCTGGCCAGGCAGTATATCCAGAAGAATATCGCGATGAAGGCCAGTGCGTCCCGGCAATACAGCGAATGGCTGACCAGATTCGTCAGCGAGCAGCAGCGCGGATTGGCCGAAGCTGCCAGTGCCCTGGCCAGCTTCACCAGCAATCCGCGCGATCAGTTCAAGCTTGCCGAACTGCAGAGCGCGACTGACGCCCGCCGCACCCTCTATGAAAATACCTTGAATCAGCTGACCGAAGCCAAGCAGCGCATCACCTACCCGGTGTCGGATGCCACGATCGTCTCTCGGGCGACCCTGCCTCTTTCGAAAGCCAGACCACGCAGCACGCTCATCATCGCCTTTGCGGCGGCGGTTGGTCTTGGCGTCGGCTTCGCACTCGCCATGATAAGGCACGCCGGCGATCGCCGGATCGTCCGGCCCAATCAGATCGCGGATGCCGGTGGGCTGCCCTTTGTCACTTTGCTGGCGACATCGAGGACCCGCAATGATTATTCTGCGCGTTTCCTCGCCGCCGGTACCAGCAGCAGCGGCACGGTAGCCGCTTATCCTGTTATTCCGGGCATGGCGGAGCTGAGCGCCACGGTCGTTGGTCTTCGGCGCAAACGCCGAGTCGTTATTGGAATCGTCGCCGTCAATCCCGGCGGCGGGGCATCGACCATCGCATGCGAACTTGCGGTGCTCTCTTCGATATCAGGAGCGCAGACGCTGCTGATCGATGCGGCCGCACAGAAATCGTCGCTCAGCAAGTCGATCGCACCCCATAGTTCCACAGGCCTCATCGACGTTCTCGACAACGGCGAACTGATCCAGACGGCGGCATTGCCCCTCACCCCGACGCTGAAATTCCTACCCCTCGGCAAAGTCGAAGCGGTGACGCCCGCCATTCGCCTCAGTTCCCGCCGCACGCAGTTGAGTTTCGCCGAGCTGAAAAAGGAGTTCGACGCCATATTCGTCGACATTTCCGCATTCTCCGCTTCGCCGGATGCCAATGCCATCGCGCCGGAACTGGACGGTGTCCTCGTGGTCACCTCGCACGGGCACACCTCGATCGACGATACCATGCACGTCATTGAGACCCTGCGGAATGTCGGCGCGGAGATCCTCGGCGCGGTCATCAACCATGCACCGAAAAGAATAGAGTCATGACTTCACCTTCGGCAGCAGCAACCAGGCAGGACAGCCCGATCGGACCGGCGCCTGTTCCTTGCGGCGCTAAAGCCGTGGCGGGCCACGCGCGCCGCCCATTGCGAATGGCGGTGGGAATTGCTTCGGCAGGCCGCCCCTCGATACTCAAGGAGACCGTCGATTATCTCACCGCCCTGCCGGACCAGGCCGAGCGGCTGATCGTCTGCGTGCCCGTGATCGACGACGCCGCCGGGCTCGCCGACCGCCTTGATGTGGAAGTCATCGTCGGCAGCCGTGGCCTGACCTCTCAGCGCAACAGGATCATCCAGGCCGCCGCCGCCGATACGGATGTTCTGATCTTCCTGGATGACGACTTCATTCCCGCCGCGACCTTCCTGTCACGTATGGCAGCTGTCTTTGCGGCAAACCCTGACGTGGCGATCGCCACCGGGGAAGTTCTGGCCGATGGCATCCTCGACGGCGGCCTCAGCATGTCAAACGCCCTGCAGGTTCTTGAAACTGCGGCCGAAGGGGCCGGGCATGTGACGGAAGTCTATAACGCCTACGGATGCAACATGGCGGTTCGCCTTTCGCCCATTCTCGAGCACGCGCTGGCCTTCGATGAACAGCTGCCGCTCTACGGCTGGCTCGAGGATGTCGATTTCAGCCGGTCCATCGCCCGCTACGGCAGGTCCGTACGTGTCGAAGGCGCCCGCGGAGTGCATCTCGGCGTCAGATGCGGGCGCCAGCCCGGCCGAAGACTTGGCTATTCGCAGGTTGCCAATCCTGTCTACCTGATCCGGAAGGGCACAATGTCGAAGGGCCGTGCCATCGCACAGATCGGCCGTAACATCCTGGCGAATACGCGGGGCCTATTGTTCAATGATCGCTTGATCGACCGTTGGGGACGTTTGAACGGCAATTTGCTGGCGCTGTCCGATCTACTTATCGGGCGCGCCTCTCCGTCCCGCATTCTCGAATTCGGTAGTCCCTCGCCGCGCGAGATGCCTTCACCGTCGATAGCAACGAAACGGAGATAGCTGACAATGCAGCGCACATCCTGGTCCGACCGCTTTATCTCCGCCGCCCTTGCCTTGCTGGTATTTTCCTGCGTGACCGGCTGGAGCGTCGCCCATGCCGAAAACTATACCCTCGTGCCGGAAGATCAGGTGAGACTGCGGGTCGTCGAGTGGCGATCTTCGGATTCCCGGTATGCCAGCTGGGAAGCACTTGGCGGGACATATACAGTCGATGATGCCGGCAATCTGGCGATTCCGATCGCTGGCCAGGTGCAGGCGATCGGGAAGACGACGGAACAGGTTTCCGATGCGATCGCCACCGCGCTCGCCGAAAAGGCCGAACTGCCGGGAAAGCCGTTCATCGCCGTGGAAATTGCCCAGCATGCGCCGATCTTCGTGACCGGGACCGTGCAGACCCCCGGGCGCTATGCTTTTGAGGCCGATATGACGGTCATGAAGGCCGTCAGCATCGCCGGCGGCTTCCTTCGCGACCGCGAGGAGAATACCATCTTCGAGCGCGACCGGATCCAGGCTGCCGGCGCCTATCGAACGGCCATTCTCAACCGGCGCGATCTTCTGATGCGCCAAGCGCGATTGCGCGCCGAGATCGCCGGCGAACAAAATTTCGATATCCCTGCCGAACTCGCCGGAACACCCGATGTAGGCAAGCTGAAGGCGCAGGAATTGAACCTGATGCGGCTTCGACGTGTCGATATTGAAAGCCAGATCGATGCAGCGAGCGACCTCACCCGTCTCTACGGCCAGCAGGTCCAGTCGCTGGAGGCCAAGATCAATTCGCAAAAGCGGCAGATCGAACTCGCGCAAAAGGAACTGGATAATGTCAACAGCCTGGTGAGCAAAGGCCTGGTCAGTAATTCCCGTCAGGTCTCGGTCGACCGCGGCGTTGCGGATGCACAAGGCACCCTGATCGATCTCGAGGTCGCCTTGACCACGGCTCGCCAGGGACTCAGCGAAGCCGATCGCTCGAAGATCAATATCGTCAACCGGCAGAACAGCGACAACCAGGAGCTGCTCAACCAGGTCAATCTCGCGATCGGCAGGGCGGCAATCGACATTCAGGTGGCTCAGCTTCTCGGCGAACAGGCTGGCTACAGCGCTCAACTCGCACAGATGAACATGGACACGCCGGGTCTTGGCAGAGCGCAGAAGAACTACAGGATCGTGCGTCGCAACGACGATGGCACTTATCGCAATATCGAGGCGGACGAGACAACCAGCTTGCGGCCGCATGATGTCGTCGAAATCGGCATTAATACGGACCTTCAGACGCCGTCGCCTCCGCTGCAGTTGCAGTCCGCGCCGCAGCAGCAAAGCTCGACCGTCCCGCTGTCTGATGTAGCAGGCGATAATCAGGCGGCTCCCGGCTGGATATCCCAGACGGGATCGAATTAGGGGGCGGTTGTGACCATCGACGACAGCTGGCGACTACCGCCTCAAGCAGCGCCCCGAAAGGCGGATGCCGGTTTTCGGCAAACCCGATGCCTCCGCCGCTCCGTCCGGATCGGGATCTGAAGCATGTCGATAGAACCGATCGGTTTCATCGTTCTGCTGCTTGGCCTGCTCAGCATGGTCAACGGCGCGCGTTTTGCGATCACGACCCTTTGCCTGTCGACGCTCTTCGGAGCGGCAGCGGCTCTGCAATTGCCCGCGCTCGGCGGCAGCAGCATCCAGCCAAGCCATCTTCTCGTGCTTTTTCTCGTCGTGGCCGCCCTGTTGCGCCCGGCTCAAACACAGGCGACGCTCGCCAGCATGGCCTATCCGGGTCCCGGCTTCTGGTTTGCCGCCTATATCCTGTTTTCCGTGGCATCATCTTTCTTTTTGCCGCGCATCTTTGCAGGCGCGACCCTCGTCTACTCCTCTGCAAGAGACGCCACGGGCATGATGTCGACGGTGGCCGCTCCCCTGTCGCCGGGTTCGTCCAATCTCAGCCAGTCCGTCTATCTGCTCGGCGACCTCGCCTGCTTTGCCGTCGTCTCGGGGCTTGCAAGGCTCGGCTATGCCCGTTTCATCGCACTGCAGTTAATCGTCGCCTCGATCGCATGTTTTACCCTGGCGTTGATTGATATCGGAACATTCCTGACCGACCAGTCCTACCTGCTCGATGTCATCAGGAATGCGAATTATACGATGCATACGGCCGAGACGATCAGTGGCTTCAAACGCATCGTCGGTCCGTTCCCTGAAGCAAGCACTTATGGCGCGGTCGCATTGGCCTATTTTTCCTTCACGCTCATGCTTTGGCTGGAGCGCGTCCAAAGCCGTATGGCCGGGCTTGCGACGCTTTTCATTGGTCCGACGATCATCCTCTGCACATCGACAACCGCCTATATCGCCGGCATTTCCGTGGTCTGCATGTTCGTTCTGTTTTGCCTGAAACGACTGATCAGCGGCCCAGCCAAGACCCCGCATGTGACTTTCCTGGTGATCACGCTGTTCTTGATTCCCTGCGGGATCGCCGCGCTAAGCCTTGTCCCCGATGCCTGGGATTCCATAGCCGGCCTGGTCAACACCACCTTGTCGGACAAGCTTCAATCGCAATCCGGCGAAGAGCGCACTGCCTGGAACACGCTGGCATTGATCGCATTCGTCGATACCGCCACCTTCGGCGCCGGGCTCGGCACGGTTCGAGCCTCGAGCTTCATCGCTGCATTGCTCTCCAATGTCGGATTGACCGGCACTCTTCTCTTCGCCGCCTTCCTGTATAGCCTTGCGAGAGCCTCCGGCCGGCACATGTCAGGCAACCGGGAGACGCACACGATCGGAAACGCCGCTGTTATGGCATCCATCGCGCAGGTCGCCTCGGCGGCGATATCGGGGAGCGGCACGGATCTCGGCTTGCTGTTCAGCACCACGGCAGGTCTGGCGGCCGGCTGCCTGGCAACCAATACATCCCCCCGGCGCGCGACCCGATCGCTCGCAAATCGAACCCCGCTGGAGACATCGACATCTCTGATGAGAGCGCCGATGTTTTCAACACGATGACGCCCGCTTTGGAACTCCGCCACGGCGCGGGATGGCAATCTCGTCGAGCCATCGACGTGCCCGCATTGGGCCGAAGCCGGCCGGCCGCACCGCATCTTTCAAGGATCGCCTGTAAAAGCAGTCCATCGAACAAGCGCCGTCGGAGGTCAGTCGCAGAAGGCTATGCTGTAGATTTTATGCCGACATCAGCCTTGCGGGCGCTCGCTGGTGGTCGCGACGCTATCTGCAACGGAATTGTTTTCGCGCAGCTTGGCACTGCGCCGCAGAAGCCCCGACAGGAACACACCTGCCAGATAGCCGATTTCCATGATTACGAGGATAGCGATACCGGAGAGCATGGCCGCGATCACGGACGACCCGCCGGCAAAAGCCACGCCGCCGAAGCCGATTGCCACCAGGATTGCAAAAATCGCGAAAGCCCAGGCGCGGATGGACGCCCCGGCAGCGATCGAAATCACGGCTGCCCCGAGTGTGGTGATCAACATCACAATCCCTCTTCCCTCCGCATTCCGACAAGGGTTCCGGCACCACTCGCCGTACCGCGAAACAACATGTCGAAACATAGCCTTATGACAGGCAAGGCACTCTTCATGGTGAATATCTCAACAATGAAACATACAAAAGCCGCCAACAGCCAGACACCGATTCAGCACCAGCGCACTGGATACTGGCCTATATATACCGAACAGGGCCTTCATATGACAGACCCGTCGGCTCAATTCGCAACTGGTCCCTCGCCTCGCAAAGACAATACCGATTCACTTGTATTGCGCACAATCGGAAAGGTGATGACATGAACAACCAGTGCGTCGTCTACGTCACGGATGTCGAGTATTCATTTCCAACCATTCTCTCGGCTCTTCAGGCTCGCAAATTCGCAAGCCCTGCGACCGACGTCTGCGTTCTGATGTCGGAACATCTCGACAATTTCGAAGAGCTGAAAGCCCTGCTCGCAAGGAGTGGGGTCATATTGACCGATGCGACCGAAGCGCTGCAGGACTCGCTCGGCAAGCTCGACAGTTCGCATTTCCAGGGACGCATCAGCGTCAGCACGATGGCCAAGCTGGTCCTTTGCGAGATACTGCCTTCCAACTATACCCAGATCATCTACCTGGATGGGGATACCCAGATCGTCAGCGATCTCGGTGCGTTCGAAAGCGCCACTGTGCCCGAGGGCAGGTTTTTCGCGGCGCGCGATTACACGGCGATCCATGACTTCCTCGACACCGGAAAGGACAGCCACTATTTCAACGCAGGCGTCCTGAAATTTCATCGAAACGGCTGGATCGGGCAGGAGGCTCTCGAGCTTTTCGCTAGAAATCCCGAGGCGTGCGAGGGCAAACATGATCAGGGTGCATTGAATTATGTCTGCGGTTCATCGCTCATCCTGGTATCCAACCGCTGGAACTTTCCCAAACAGTTCCTTCATCTGGTGAACATGTCCTCCTTGTCGATCGTCCATTATATGGCGCATCCGAAGCCATGGCATGGAACTTTCTTTCCGTGGACCGATAAGGAAAGCCAAGTATACGTAGACCTGCGCAAAGCACATCCGATTTACAACTCACTGTATCGCGGAATAACCTTCGATCGGAAGATGCTGTATAAATACCGGTCGATACGGGCGCGCATCGAGCATGCAATTGAGAAAGACGAATCCAATCCTAGGGTCCAGAGCCTGCTGGTTGGCGACTATGCCGTATGATGATGTATTGTTGGTCCGACTTGAATGTTCGCGCTCAGCTTAGCGTCGCCGGTCGAGGCGTGGATTTGCAGACGGAAGCGCAAAGTATTCATCCATTCATTCCAGGAATGGATAATCTTCAGGACAGAATATGAGTTATAGGGCTTCCGCCGCCAGTATCTCGCATTACGTGAAAGCCCGTCTGCGCCGGTCGCTCAAGGCTCGGCAGGTTCGCTATGACCTGCTGCGCAGCGGGCTCAAGCAGGCGCGCCACGTCGTCATCTGCGTCATCCGTGACGAGGGACACCGGTTGGCCTTCTTCCTTCAGTATTATCGCGATCTCGGCTTCGAGCACTTCATCTGTATCGACAACGGCTCGACCGACGGCACGGTCGAGTTGCTGTCCAGCTTCGACGATGTCTCCCTTCTCTCGGCTCATGGTTCCTACAAAGCGGCGAGGTTCGGAAACGACTGGATCAACGAGGTCATCAACCGCCACTGCCGGGAGAAGTGGGTCCTGTATGTCGATGCAGACGAGTTCCTGGTCTATCCGCATTGCGATACAAGGCCGATCGATCAATTGACTTCCTACATCGATTCCATGGGCGGCCATTCCCTCCGCTCGGTCATGATCGACATGTACAGCCCGCATCCCGTTCTCGAAAACATATGCGAACCCGGTCGCAACCCGCTCGAGGTCTGCAATCTCTTCGACCGCTCCGGCTATGTGGCGCATTTCGACAAACACAACCGGACGATATGGATCAAGGGCGGCGTTCGCGGGCGCGTCTATTTCCACGACCGCCTCTGGGACGGCCCCGCGCTCAACAAGATACCACTCGTCTATGTGGCGGGTGAACGTCTGTTTCTCAAGTCATCGCACCAGGTCTGGCCGCTCTCCCTGAATTTGGGCGACATGCGCGGAGCGCTCGGCGTATCCGGCGCCCTTCTGCATTTCAAGTTCCTGTCAACCTTCGTGCACAAGGTCGCCGATGCGGCACACCGGTCCCAACATACGGAAGAATATACCGTATACTCCTCAGGCAAGGACATGTATGACTTCGTCTACGACGATACTGGCACCTACAGAAGCTGGAAGGACCTGTCCGATCGCGGGCTCATACAGGGTGAAGGCTGGAAATACTGGAGGAATGCTTCCGAGAGCGACGTCTAAGTATGCCGCGCCAAAATGCGCAGCGATTTTGGGACGACGTGCATGAAGACAAGCGCCAACCTGATCTTTCAGCCTGCTCCGCCTGTCTATCAACTCGCACTGTCATCAAACACAAAACCCGCCGGCGGCGGGTTCTGTCGAGGCTTTCTGCCATTCCGTTTTTTGTCGCGGCGACGCCTCAGGCGAGACCCGCCCCCTCGGCATAAGCCTCCAGCGCCTTCCGATTGAGAATACGGATTTTGCCCTGTGTCCCGTCGACCACTTTGCTCTCGCGCAAGCGCCGCAGGCATTGGTTGACCTTTTCACGCGACGCCGGCAGTGTCGCGGCCAGCTCATGCTGGGAGATGATCAGCTCGTCGCCGCTATTTTGCGCATCCATTCTGTAGAGGGCAGAAAGACGCAGCAGCGTTCGGGCAAGTCTCTGCCTTAGACTCGATCCGGCATTGGAAATGATCCGCAGTTCGAGTTCGGAAACACGTGCCAGCGCCTTCGACAGGATCTTCACCTGAAATTGCGGATCGTTCGCACACAGGTCCCGCAGCAACCGACCGTCGAAGTAATGCAGTTCGCAATCCGACGAGGCCCGATATTCCAGGCTGAGAGACTGCTTGCGGAGCACCTCCAATTCGCCGATCAAGCCGCCTTTCGGAACGATTTCCACGATGAACTCTCGTCCATCGGCAAGCGGGGTGCTTGCGCTCACCATTCCGCGCTGTACGCGGGCGAACATGTCAAGGACAACGCCGGCGCCGGCAATAATCTCACCGCGGCGAAACTTTCGAACACCCGAGCGGTAAAACGGGAACTCGTGATCCAAATCCGCCCGGCCGTCGTAAACAATACCTGCAGGCCAAGGCCCGCAAGTAACCGCTTCGCTTGTTCGCGCTGCGTTTCCTCTAGCTCTGTTATCTCTGGTGCTGATCGCCCCGTCCATACGCACAACTCCACGCAGACTAAATAACATATTATCTGGAGCGACATTCGTAATAGGTTAGCTTAGAAAGTCAAACAATAATAAAATAAAAACTTCGTGTTAAAACTATACATTATTATGAATAATCCTCATATTTATATATCATAAAATTCATATTGAATTCTATCGCAGACAATTCTTTGAGGCTGCATGACAATTTTTATACAATTTGTGACAATCGCCTATCCGCAGGACACATCCACTAAGTACAACAACAACACAGAATTTTAAAATAAAACTAAATAACATTTCCAAATATAGCCAAAAGCAAAGGTAATATTTTTAATATACATAATAATTTCTTTAGAGTATAAAGAATTTATTCATGATTATGACCTTGGTCACAGACTTCAACCTTGCATTAAAACAAAGCTTTGGCTGTGATTTCTGGAATTCGTCTAACGGAGACGCGGGTGGCGGGAAAAAATCAGGGCATCAACCCAACCGGACCTTGGCGGGATTTCGCCAGGGCTCGACAGGAAAGGCGTCCATTCAATTCGTCACAACCCCGTCTAATCAGCAGAATTCTGAAGCGCGCATTGGACATTATCATTGCGGCAAGTTTCTTATTCTTTCTGTCGCCGCTCCTTCTGTCGGCGGCAGTCATCCTCGCGCTAAGTGATTGGGGCCCTGTTTTCAATTCTCATCGCAAGATCGGTTATAAGGGAAAAGAGTTTGGTTGCCTCAAGTTTCGGACGACAGGATCCGACGCAACGACCGACACGCACGTCACGGTCGTCGGCGATATTTTGAGGCGGTCGAGCCTCGACAAGCTTCCGCAATTGGTCAACGTGTTGCTGGGTCAAATGAGCCTCGTCGGGCCTCGCGCCATTACCAAGGAAGAGCTGCAGCGTTACGGTGAACATGCCTATGCCTACATGGCCGTTCGTCCCGGCCTGACTGGCCATTGGCAAACCAGCGGGCACAACGACGTCAACTATCGGAACGGAATTTCCCTCGACGTTGAATACTTGTCCAAATGGACGCTCGCGCTGGATTTCGTGATCATGGCAAAAACGCTGTCGGCGCTGCTTTCCCGGCACGCCTTGCTGCCCAAAGTCGATTCCTAAAGCATGTCGCATAAAACTATGTTGCGGTTTTGCGATAAAGACATACGCAAAACCAGAGACCAAGGCGTGGCAAGCGAATCTAAAAGATCGCGGTGCGCTTTACACCTGACATATAGCGCAACCGAGAATTCTGCCGCCTCGGTCATGTCATTACCCATGAGGACGCTTGCCTGTGAGATGGGAGCGCTCAGTAATGGCGTTCCTTTTCCGGCGCTTCTGAATATGCCACAAGGAGAAAGCGAATAGACCCGCCAGATAGCATATCTCCATCAATACAAGCACTTCGACGCAAGAAACGACCGCCTCCGCCAAGGAGGAACCTTTCAGCAGGATCACGCCGCCCAAGGACGTGACCACCAGAAATGCAAAGATTGCAAAGGCCGAGGCGCGAATGGTTGCTCCGGCGGCGATAGAGACGGCAACCACGACGAGCGTGCTCTTCAGCATTATTCTGATCCTCTCTTCACACCTCCTTCAAGTCACCGTCAGCCCTCGATGACATGACAAAACCCAAAGTCGAAACGAAGTCCGATCAAAGTATTTTATCTATTGCGGTTAAAATATTGCTAACTTCAGTCCAGCAAATCGACGGAACAGCGCCGGAGAATATTCGACTATTCATCCAGTGGGGCCGTTCTCCCGATTAAATCCAAGAAATCCTTGGATATTGCCCTCAGAAAGATTTAGCTCTCGGGGGTTTATACGGGAGCCAGCAACGCAGATCCCGGCGTTCTCTCGCCGAACTGAACGTTCATTTGTCGATTCTGAAAAGATGAATTTGGCCATAGGCTTACGCTCGAGCGCATATGCGCTGGCAACGATCGGGCTTACGCTCGTCCGGCAAGCGTGACATCGACGGCATCAGGGTTGCGCAGCAGCCTATGGAAAACTCGGCCGCTACGATCGACCGGATATTTATCTGAGGTGATCGGCACGCAACAACAAAAAGAGGCCCGCCGCTATAGCGAGCCCTGCTGATGTCCTTGCCGGTTAAGCACCTGCGATGGAATTGCCGGCATCGAGGCCGGTATCGACAAACCTATTTCGAGACCGCGCCGGCCAGTTGCCGTTTTACGCCGCGTTGGAGACTGAGGTTTTCCAGCCAGGTAACTTGTTTCCTCAATTTCAACGCCGGCTTTTCGATAAATCTCCACGAGAAGGCGGCAAAGCAAGCGGCAACAATGCTGCAGACGATGCCGTTCAACCACCAGTTATGCGCCCAGGGGCCGAGCGCCACGAACGCCTGTTGGATCGGATAGCCATAGAGGAAGACGCCGTAGGAGTAGTCGGCCCCACGCAGGACGCCAAGCTTGCGGGGCGAGGTAAGACCAAGGAAGACCGTGACATACCCCATGGCCGGAATGGCAATGAAGTCCCCAAAGGAGGTGAACCAGTAGGCCCACAATATCATTGCCACAGAGGCGAGGAAAATTCGGATATCCCAAAGAACCTTGTCCTTGTAGAGATAGAAGGTCACCCCCACAAGAAAAGCACAAATGAGCAGATTGCCAGACGCGGTCGTCGGCATAGTAGCCCAATCGCTTTCATGTTTCCAATATCTTGCAATACCGAAGGCTATGATCAAAGCCGGCGTGGCGATAAGGGCAATCACCCGCCGCCTGACCACACCGAGCAGGAAGAGAACGGCGATCACGGCATAGCACTCAAGCTCGAAGGGCACCGTCCAGAGCTGGCCGTTCACCATTGCGGCGTCAGGATTATCCAGGAATACCCCGGGGAGATTGAAGTGAATGTGCCCTGTGACATTCATCAGATATGTAAAGAACTGAGGATCGGTGAAATAGTCACGCAGGTCATACTCAGTGTAGATCGCTCCGAGTATAAAGGCAGCCAACAATACCTCTACCGCGAGAGCGGGGTAGATCCGGATAAATCGATTACCGAGAAAGGAGATCAATGTCTTCGATCGTTCAAGACTGCCGGCCACCAGGAAACCGCTCAGGACAAAGAACATGGGCAGCACTGATTTGATAAAAGGACGGAATGGCGACTCCCAAAGAAACAGGTCATCGCCATAAGTGACGCGGGCCGTGTGTATCCAAAGCACTGAAAAGGCTAACAGTAATCGCATATAGTCGAATCCTGTCGGTCGCCCGTTCGCTAGATCAAGCTTTTCGCCGAGAACCATCTGTGCCCCTTTCAGAAGTATTGACTCGATTTGGAATGGCAAGCCGTTGCCGCAGAGCGGCGGCGGCATCATTGCCGGGTCGGGGCCGCGTGTCAGTGACCACAGGTACATCAGGTAAAAATTGAACGAGAGAGCAGCCCTCTCCCGAAGACGCGTCTCTGACCATCAACCCATGGCCCTGTGCTTCCCGAGGGCCATGCGACGGTCGGAGTTGGAATCCAGGTGATCGGGCGGCGGATTGGATGAGGAGACTATGAAATTTCTGGCCACCCTGTTCTGTATTGTTCTAGCCCTTATCGGATTGGCGCTGATCGGCGGCGGCGCCTGGCTGCTGCGCCTCGGCGGCTCGCCCTATTACGCCATCATCGGGCTTGCCTATCTGGTTGCCGCGCTTCTGCTGTGGCGCCGGAAGACGGCAGGCGGGCTCATCGTCCTGCTGGTCGCCGTTTTCACCCTTCCCTGGGCGCTATGGGAGTCGGGTCTCAATTTCTGGGCGCTGTTTGCCCGCTTGATGTCCCCCATCGCGCTGGCGGGCTTTGCCCTTCTCTTTGCACCATCGCTTTCCCCGGCCGCCAACCGGAAGCTCTTTTATGGCGGCGCCTTGGTGACCGCTCTCATCTTTGTCGCGGGTTTCGGTCTCAGCTTCGTGCCGCATGGGATCATCCGCCCCTCCGCCGACATCACCGCCTATAAAACCGCCAAGGGCGACAACTCTCCCTCCGACTGGCCATCCTATGGCCGCACCACGGCAGGAGATCGTTATTCCCCATTCGATCAGATCAACCGCGGCAATGTTTCCAAGCTCGATCTCGCCTGGACATATCGCACCGGAAAAGGCGATGGCGCCGATCAGAACACGCCTCTGCAGATCGGCGATACGGTCTACACTTGCACGCCGACAGATGTGATCGCAGCGCTCGATGCAGATACCGGCAAACCCCGCTGGACTTTCGATCCCAAGGCGACGGCGCCTTATTGGCAACGCTGCCGCGGCCTCGGTTACTACGAGATGCCGACGGAAGCCCAGGCCGCCGATGGTCTTTGCAATGAGCGCCTGGTGCAGACGACGATCGATGCCCGTCTCCTGGAGATCGACAGCAGGACCGGCACGCCCTGCAAGGACTTCGGAGTCAATGGCACCGTGCAGCTTTCCCAGGGCATGGGCGAAGTCAAGACGGGCTATTATTTCCAGACATCGGCGCCGCTGATTGCCCGCAACCTGATCGTCGTCGGAGGCTGGGTCACGGACAATCAGGAGGTCGGCGAACCCTCTGGCGTCATTCGTGCGTTCAACGTCGTCACCGGCGAGCTTGAATGGGCATGGGATCTCGGCAACCCGGAGATCACCAAACTCCCGCCGAAGGGCCAGACTTACACGCGGGCCACGCCCAACATGTGGACGACGGCCGCATTCGACGACAAGCTTGGCCTTATCTATGCACCGCTCGGCAATACCACGCCGGATTATTACGGCGTCAATCGCCCTGCCTTCGCCGATCAATACAACGCGACATTGGTGGCACTCGATGTGACGACGGGTCGGGAAAAATGGAAATTCCAGACCGTGCATCACGACATCTGGGACTATGATCTGCCCGCTCAACCGGTCCTGATCGACCTGCCTGACGGCAATGGCGCCACCATGCCTGCTCTGCTGCAGACCACCAAGCGCGGGCAGCTTTTTCTCCTCGACCGCCGAACCGGCACGCCGCTTGCCGACGTTCAGGAGAAGCCGGTGCCGCAGCAAGGCGGCGTGCCGGAAGAGAAACTCTCCCCAACGCAGCCCTACTCCGTCGGCATGCCGACAATCGGTGCGGAGCGCGTGACGGAGCAGACGGCCTGGGGCCTGACGATGTTCGATCAGCTGGCATGTCGCATCGCCTTCCGCAAGATGCGCTATGACGGCGACTTCACCCCGATCGGCACGCAATATGCGATCCAGCAGCCGGGAAATCTGGGTGGCCTCAATTGGGGAAGCGTATCGGTCGATCTGCCCAACAACAGGGTCTTCATGAACGATATCCGCGTCCCCAGTCTCTTCGCACTCATCCCACGCGAGGAGTATGTCGACTTTGCCCTCACCACGACCGCGCACGGCCCCTCCGCCCCCCAGCGCGGTACGCCTTACGCCATGGCCACCGAGATGTGGACATCGAGGCTCCGCGTTCCCTGCACGCAACCGCCCTTCGGCACCGTCACTGCAGTGGATCTGAAGACGCGCAAGATCGCGTGGCAGGTTCCTGCCGGTACAGCCGAAGAACTCGGGCCGTTCAAGATCAAAACCAAACTGCCTATGCCGATGGGCCTGCCGAGCTACGCCGGCACGTCTGCGACCGCCGGCGGCGTCGTCTTCTTCGCTGGCTTCCAGGACTATTATATCCGTGCCTATGATGCCGAGAACGGTGCCGAGCTCTGGAGATACCCCCTGCCGGTCGGCTCGAGCGCAACGCCCATGACCTACGTCTCACCGAAAACAGGCAAGCAATATGTCCTGATATCGGTTGGCGGCGCACCCTATTCGAAAGACGTCGGCGACTACGTCCTTGCCTTCTCTCTAAAAGACGGAGCTTAGCCACAGATATCGCATAAGGTTCACCGACTATCTTCAAGTCTAAGCAACCGGCCACCGGACCGCTTCTTAGCGAAGGCAATCGGATTTGGCGGCGTTGCCGGTCACACTGTGTTACTTTGATCCGACGAGGAATTGGGACTTACGAACGTGACGCGAAAACTGGCGGCGATCCTGGTCGCAGATGTGGTCGGCTACAGCCGCCTCGCCGGTGCGGACGAGGATCGCATCCTGGCGCGGTTGAGAACGCTGCGCAGCGACCTGGTCGATCCAACAATTGCCGTGCACAATGGCCGGGTCGTCAAGCGAACGGGAGACGGAAGCCTCATCGAGTTTCGCAGCGTCGTCGACGCCGTGCGTTGCGCGATCGAAGTGCAGACCGCCATGGTCGAGCGCAATATCGGCGTGCCGTCAGAGCATCGCATCGAGTTCCGGGTCGGGATCCATCTGGGAGATGTGGTCGAGGAAAACGACGGCGACTTGATGGGCGACGGCGTCAACATCGCCGCGCGGTTGGAAGGAATTGCCAAGCCCGGCGCCATCTGTCTTTCCGAAGATGCCTACCGCCAGGTGAAAGCGCGGCTTGATCTTGCCGTCACCGATCTCGGTAAAATTGAGCTCAAGAATATCGCTGAACCGATGCAGGTCTATTCACTTCAGATCGGAACTCCGGAGCCGAACTCGGCACGACAGGTGCGGCCCGCAATCGAAATGCCGTCGGCTCCGGCCGTTCCCGACAAGCCGTCCATCGCCGTACTGGCGTTCAACAACATGAGCGGCGATGCCGAACAAGAGTATTTTTCCGACGGTATCAGCGAGGACATCATCACCGATCTCTCCAAGCTGTCCGAACTGCACGTCATCGCCCGCAACTCATCCTTCGTCTACAAGAATGTAACGGCCTCCGTGCCTGCCATGGCCAAGGCGCTCGGCGTCCGCTATGTCCTCGAAGGCAGCGTCCGCAAGGCCGGCAACCGCGTGCGTGTCACCGCCCAATTGATCGACGCCAGCAATGGCGGACATATCTGGGCCAGCCGGTTCGATCGCGACCTCACCGACATTTTCGCGGTTCAGGATGAGCTCACGCAGGAGATCGTGGCCGCGCTCAGGCTGAACCTCACGCATTGTGACCAAGACCGATTAGCCCAAGGGCGCGCACTCAATGTCGACGCTTACGAGTTGTTGTTACGTGGCCGCGAGCAGGCGTCGTCCCACACCCGAACCGGAAACAGAGCCGCCCGCAGCCTGGCGGCCGACGCCATTGCCGTCGATCCGCAATATGCGGCCGCCCAGGCCCTCATTTCCTTCACCCACGTGCTAGACTACGTCAACGCCTGGAGCACCGATCCGGAAGGCTCGCTGCGGATCGGGATGGATCTCGCGCAGAAGGCCGTGGAGATGGCCGAGGAACAGCCCAACGGCCGCTTCGCACTGGGCATGGCTTGCATGTGGAACCGGGAACTGGACCGGGCGCAGGCGGAGGTGCAGCAGGGCCTCGCGCTACAGCCCAACTCCGCCGAGCTCCTGTTGCTGATGGCCCATATCCAGATATTCTCCGGCGATCCCGCCGGCGCCCTGGAAACACTCGATGCATCGATGCGGCTCGATCCGCACCATCCGGAAATTCTCTTCCAATTTCGCGCCGATGCGCACTTTTCTCTCGGCGAGTATGAACAAGCGATTGCAGCCATCGAGCAGCGGCTCCAACAAAACTCTCAGTCGGAGACCGCCTACGCCCTGCTTGCCTCATGCTATGGGCACCTCGACCGGCCGGAGGAGAGCCGGCAGGCCTGGGAAAAGGCACTCAGGATCAATCCTGATTTTTCTGTCGAGCGCCGCCGGCGGGTCCTTCCATTTCGAAACCCCGAGGACTTTGACCGCCGCGTGGAAGGACTTCGTAAGGCAGGACTTACCGGTTCAGATCTTGGTCTATGTTGAGGGGAACTGCTGTCGAGCCGATACGGCGAACAGCACATGTTATGGCGGACGCGCGACAAGCCTCAGGTCACGCCCTCTCCACGGGAGCATGTGACCCGCGAACGTGATGCCACTTCGGGCAACTGTAATGGCAACGGCACGGCACCTGCTGTAAGATATCGGTAAGGGATCGGACACCCGGAAAGAGCTGATATGGAGCGCCGCCTTGCAGCAGTCCTGATTGCGGATGTGGTCGGTTATAGCCGCCTGAGCGAGATCGACGAAGAGGGAACGCGTATCCGCTTCCACACCGACCTCCACGAACTCTTCGAACCGAAGATCGCCACGCATCACGGCCGCCTGATTAAGACCATGGGCGACGGGATTCTGGTTGAGTTCCACAGCGTGGTGGATGCTTTGCGCTGCGCCGTCAAAATCCAGCAACAAAAGGCGGAACGCAATGCGGCCCTGCGGCCCGAGCAGCGAATGCTTTTCCGCATCGGCGTCAATCTCGGCGATGTCATCGTCGAAGGAGAGGACATTCATGGAGACGGCGTCAACATAGCGGCGCGCCTGGAGAGCCTTGCCCAGCCCGGCGGGATTTGCATATCCGGCACCGCATTCGATCACACGGTACACAAGGCTGATGTCGGCTTCTCGGCTCTTGGTGAGCAGCGACTGAAGAACATAGCCGATCCCGTTCGCGTCTATCGTGTTCTGTTAGATCCCTCCGAGGCAGGCAAGGTCGTCGCCTCCCGTCGGCCGCGCCGCCGGGCGGTCGTCCTAGCCACACTTGCAGCACTGTTGATTGCGGCCACTGCGATTGTCCTCGCATGGCAATGGCCATTTGTGCCCCAACGTCCATCTGTCGCGGTGCTTCCTTTCGCCAATTTGAGTAGCGACGCCGGCCAGGATTATTTCACCGATGGCATTACAGACAGCCTGATTGCCGATCTGACCATGCTTTCGGACCTTGACGTCATCGGTCATAATTCGGTGTTTGCATACAAAGGCAAGCCTCTCGTTTTGGCCGACATCGGACGCGATCTCGGCGTGCGTTTTATCGTTGAGGGCAGCGTGCAACGGATAGGCGATCAAATCCGCGTCAATGCACAGCTGAGCGATGCCGCAAGCGGTGACCACTTGTGGGCTAACCGATTTAATCGCGCCGCGGCAGATGTCATGGCTGTGCAGGATGAGCTCAGCCGGCAGATTGCCGAAGCGCTCGGCCTGAAACTCACTCAATCCGAGGCGGAACGGATTACCCGTCCGCCGACCGCCAATCTCGAGGCATACGACTACTACCTTCGTGCTGAGCAGGCGACGCGCACCGGCCGCCGTTCCCGGCTGCTCGAGGCACTGGCGCTCTTTGACAAGGCGGAGGCGCTCGACCCCGGTTTTGCAGAGGCCTTCGCGGCCGACGCGCATGCGACCGCTTATGTCTGGCGAAGCGCGTACGACGACGTTCTGCAGAGCGCGTTGGCGCGAAAAAGAGCCTACGAGAAGGCAAGCCGCGCGCTGGCTCTCGACCCGGTTCTATCATCGCCATACGCTGTTCTTGCCGTCATGCAAGTCGTCGACCGCCGCTACGAGCAGGCGGTCGCCTCGGCGCAGCAGGCAGTATCGCTTGGGCCTGCCGATGCCGAAGCTCATATGGCGTTGGCATACGTTCAACTGTTCTCCGGAAATCATGCCGAAGCCGGCGCGGCCGTCGAGACGGCGCTCAGGCACGATCCGAACCTCTCCGCCATCAACCGATATACGGCCGGCCTGGTGTTTTATTTGCAGCGCGACTACACGAAGGCCATCGACAGCTTCGAACGCGCGCGCGATGGTTCTCCGGGAAATGGCGATTTCGTTACCCCACTCGCTATGGCCTATGCCCGTGCCGGTCGCCTCGATGACGCTCGTGAAACTGTCGCCGAAGGAATTCGCTTTGTGGCTGGACGCGATTCCCTGGCGGGCTGGCGTATCAGCAATGCCCATTTCCGCAACGAGCAGGATTTGGTGTTTATCCTCGATGCCCTGCGCGAGGCCGGCCTGCCGGAATGGCCGTTCGGTTTCAAGGGCAATGAGCAGGATCGGCTGCACGGTGAAGAAATCGCAAGCACCGTCATCGGTAAACTCCTCCGGGGCAAGACCGAGCCCTCAGGAAGCCCTGCACTCATGCAAATCGAACGCGACGGCAAGGCGGCCTTCCGCTCGGCGACGCAGATGATCACCGGAACGGTTTTCGTCAATGGCGACATGCTTTGCGAGCAGAGTGAAAACGCATTTGGACGAGCCGATTGCGGCCCGGTCTACAGACCTGCAAACTCGCCCGCAGAAACCAGCTATGCTTACGTGAACTCCACCAAGGTCTTCTATTTTTCGCCCGTCAAATAGCCGCGGTCAGTGATACTGATCCCGTTCGAGATCGGCGGCGACCTTCGGCCAGTTGCTGTCGGCTTTCGGCACTGCCTCGGCCACATGAGCGGCAAACCCCTCGGCTGATCCCTTGTCGTAGATTAGGTAAAGCTTGCCGTCGATGATCTTGAACGCTTCCGGATCGACGTTGATCGTCACCGACCCCAGAGCCACCTCGCCCGCGCAGTAACCGCCATACTGAGGCGCATATTTGATCGGCTCGCTGATGAACATTTCGCGGTGTTTGGCATTGGCGAAAAGCCACGGCGTCCCCAGCCATTCGTGGGAGAATTCCTCGGAGCCTTTCACCGCTTTGCCTTCGGTGAAATAGGCGACGGGGTCGTATCCCATGATCGCCACGCCGCCGAAGTAGCCCGTGTTTACCGAGTCGTCGGCGAAAGCCCGCGATCCACCGACAGCTGCCAAAGCCAGAAGGATCACCGCCATAGAATGCCCAATTCCTCGCGCACCGCTTATGGTCCCCGCATACATCTGCGCCTCCTATTCAATCATGAATTTCCATGCACTTCGCGTATTCTTTTTCGCCAATGCGGCTGGCCGGAGGGCAAGGCGCGCCATGCCGCTTGAAAAGCCGCACGATGTCGGTGTTGCCCTTCCAGATCGCTCGCGTGATTGGCGTGTAGCCATGAACCTCCGCATGACCGACGTCAGCCCCCTCAGCGAGAAGAAACGTGGCGAGAGCGACGTGGTTTTCCTCACCGGCGACCATCAGCGGCGTCACACCCGCTTTGTTGGCCGCATCGTCGAGCGTCGCGCCGTGGTGGAGAAGCAGTTTGCTGATCGGCAAGCTGCCGGAAAAGGCCGCGGCATGAAGCGGCGTAAAGCCGCCTGAATTCCGAGCCATGACGTCGGCGCCTTTGCCGATCAGCAATTCAGCTATGGGAAGCTGGGCTCCGAGCGCGGCGTTAATGAGAGGTGTTGCCTGATCGCGTGTCCGGCTGTCGACATCGGCACCGGTAGCCAGAACCTGCTCGACGACGGCGGTGTTGCCGGTGGCAACGGCATCGAACAAGGGGCTCCCCGCAGCGGCCACCGTCGCTGTGAAAATCAACGTCACCGATGCAAGCAGCCCACGCATGGCTCAGCCCCCGAAGGTTGCCAAGGAAAATAGCACAAGCCGCGGGTTTTGGGTAGGCATCGAGGACCGTAGCAGCTTGAATTCCCCTGCATCAAGCTATCGGCAACGCGCCAGCCGGACAGGATGCAAAATCTATCGTGACCACCGGGCTATGATGTCGTCGGTATTTGCCAACGCCTTGCGGACTGCATTGCGCGCCATGTTCGGCCGCTGCAGTCGAATGTTTTTCTCAATATTTTCGTGAAGTTTCAGCGCGTACCGCAAGTTGTCTTCCTCCCGCGTTACATGGGCGAAGAGGTGGTTCAGCGCCGATTCGATCAATACGCCGAGCGGTACCAACAGATCATTTCCCGAGGCGCGCAAGATCGCGATGTGAAATCGCGTATCGGATTCCGTCCGCTGCTGGAGCGATGTCGCCTGATCCATGTCATGCAGGGCCTGACTGATCGCGGTCATCTGCTCCTCAGTTCGGCGCTCCGCAGCAAGCGCAGTCGCTTCCGGCTCGATCATATGCCTGAGTTCTTGCACGGCCCTCAGAAAGGATTCGCGATCAGGAGATGCCGCATACCAGCCCAAGACATCTCGATCCAGCAGGTTCCAACGTTCCTTGGGTTCGACCCAACTGCCGATTTTCGGGCGGGAAGAAAGCAGGCCCTTGGCCATCAGCATTTTGATCGCTTCGCGCACCGCCGATCGGCTAACGTCAAAGACTTCCGACCATTTTGCCTCATTTGGCAGGATTGTGCCCGGCGGATAGTCGCCGCGCACGATTCGCAGACCGATCTCGCCTGCCAAAGACACATGAACACTCGCCCCAGTCATGCGGGGAGAATTTGGGCGCCTTGTGGTGGTCGAGCGGTCAACCATCTCCACCTCGACCGTAGCCGTTGGCTTTCCCGATTTTTTGTCAGGCATTTATTTCTACTGCCTCAGCATTCTTTCGACTGTCTGCACGTATGATCAAAACAATCGTAATAACGAGGAAGTCGCCTGCGATTGACGCCGGCACAAAGCGCGGAATTCAGGGCGCGTCAAGCCCAGCGGATCTCTCGATCCGTCTCGTGGGGCAGTTCGGCGCACCCTTGAACCGGGTGCGCCAAACCGTGAAACCTACTTTTGAATGCAGGTATCGACTGTATCCTTCGTGCACTCATCGAGCCCGGTGAAGACCGGATCTTCAACCGGCTTGCCGGCAATCAGATCCATCATCACCGACGGTGCCTTGTAGCCCATCTCGAATGGCCGCTGGCCGACGAGCGCTGTCACCAGCCCTTCCTTCGCAATGGCGACCTCGTCGCCGATCGTATCGGCGGCACCAATGACGAAATCGTTGCTGGCGATCTTGTCGGCCAGCGGCTTGAACAGGTCGCGATAGGGTTGCGGTGCACCGAACAATGGCCAGCCACCCATAATGCCGAATGCGTCCAAGTCGGGATTGGCCGCCAGGATATCGGTCATTGCCTGAACGCCCTTGGCACCGTCGTCATTGGTGAACACCGGGCAACCGGCGACCTCGGTCCAGCCACCCTCGCCTTTCAGCTCGGTCAAGCCTTTCTGGCCAGTAAGCGTGTCGCGCATTCCTTGTGCGCGGCGTAGAATATTGTCCGCTCCTGGATTGCCTTCGATGGTGCAGATCTTGCCGCCCTTCGGCTTGCCCTTCTTGATGTATTCGCCGATGCGGGCGCCCATCAGATAGTTGTCGGTGCCGAGATAGGTCTTGCGCAAGGCTGCATCCTCGGCGGCAAGATCGGCATCGAGCGTCATCACCGGAACCGTCGGATTGGCCGTCTTCAGGGTCTGGGCGATCAGCTTTGCATTTGACGGCGAGATTGCGATGGCAGCCGTGTCCGCCTTGCCCAACATATCCTGAACGATCTGCGCTTCGCCGGCTTCATCGGATGTCGATGCCGGACCGGTGTAGAAGCATTCGTATTCCGCCGTGGGGTTCTCCTTGTTCCATTTCTGGCAACCTTGATTGATTGCTTCGAAGAACGGATTGTCGAGGCCTTTGACGACGATGACGAGTTGCTTCTTGGCCAAGGCCTGCCCGGCGGTCAGTGCTAAAACTGCGGCTGTAAGTAGTAATGCCTTCCTCATAGTTTCCTCCCTTGAAACAGACGGACACCGCGTGCCCGCCACACGAAATCAACCCGGATACCAGACGATGCGAGGCTCCTCCTTCGAACGCTCGTATTGCCAGGCCGAGTCGATAAGCATTTCGAGATCGTAGTTTGGCTGCCAATCCAGCAGGTATTTGGCCTTGCTGTTGTCCATCCAATTCGAATGGAAGCGGCTCGGTATGTCGACAGAGCCGAGATTGCGCGTGCGCAAGAGATAGGCGGCGACTTCAGCATAGTCGACGGGTCGATCCATGCAGATATTAAAGAGCTGCCGCTCCGCCCGGGGGTTGTCGATCGCTGCCAATATTGCCGACACAAGGTCGTCGACATGGACGAAATTGCGTTTCAGTGCACGTCCGTCGGCATCCAAGAGCAGCGGCACCGTACCCATCGCCGCATAGCGTCGTGCCGCGTCTTCAGGAACGAGCGTCTTCCAGTCCGGACCGCCAAAGACGTCGTCTCCAAAAGACAGCGAATACTTGAAATCGTCCTTTTCCATGATCCAGGGGGCGCGCAGACAACAGCCATTGAGGCCATACTGAATGCCAAACTGCTCCAGCATCACCTCTTCCAGGACTTTGGACAGCGCATAGCTTCCCGGATAGGCACAATGGCGGGCGTTCTCGGTGATCGGGCCGTCGTGGCGATAGTGGAAATGTCCCACACCCGCATCACCACCGATCAGGATGAACTGGCGTGCCGTGACGCTCGCACGGAACTCCTCGAGCAGCCAAAAGAGACCTTTGACCGTGACATCCATGATGTCTTCAGGCGTTTCCTTGCATGTGGCGAGATGCACGACATGGGTAACGTCATCCAGCGCCTTTGCCACGACATCGCGATCGGCGATCGAGCCTTGGAAGACCTCGACACGGTCGGTCGCCTCGTACAAACGATTATGACAAAGCGCACGAATACGGGCTTTGGAAAATCTCGGATCGTCAAGCAGCCCAGCAATGAAGCGCCGCCCGACCTTGCCCGTCGCACCGGTCACAAGGATCAGCATGCTCTTTCTCCCCCATTGATAGCTAATATCCGGGCGCCACTTTCGTCAAATGATATTTGTCTGACAAAACAGATTTTTGCGACAATAAGGTCAATAGCCGGGACAATGAGTTGACGCTGTCGCAGGGTTTTGCGTAAATGCTCCCGATCGCTTTTCCTGGGAGGATACTGGAAAAGAGAACTCGCCGGAGCCTTGCCTCGAAGACAAGCAGGGTTTGGTGTGATGGATAGCCCGCAGGTTTTGGGAGGCGAGGAGGCTGGTGGCGGTTCTTGAGCTCAGCAATATTTCCAAACATTTCGGTGCCATCCAGGCAGTCAACGATGTTTCGTTTTCACTCGAAGCGGGGCAGGTTGTCGGCCTCATGGGCGACAACGGGGCTGGCAAGTCCACACTGGTGAAGATGATCGCCGGCAACTTCCGGCCGAGCCATGGAACCATGCGGCTCGACGGCGCCGATCTCGTGCTTCATCGGCCGAAGGAAGCGCGCCAGCATGGCATCGAGATCGTTCACCAGGACTTGGCGCTCTGCAACAATCTGACGGCGGCAGCGAACGTGTTCCTGGGACGAGAATTGCGCCGCGGCGTATGGCCTCTTCGCATCCTCGACCACAAGGCCATGTACAAGCGCGCCGGCGAGATATTTCGCGAGCTCAAATCCGAAACGCGGGCGCGCGATCTCGTCAAGCAAATGTCAGGTGGCCAGCGGCAAGCGGTCGCGATCGGCCGCACGATGCTGTCTGAGGCGAAAATCGTATTGATGGACGAGCCGACCGCAGCCATTTCCGTGCGCCAGGTGGCTGAGGTTCTGAATCTGATCCGCCAATTGCGGGACCGGGGCATTGTCGTTGTCCTGATCAGCCACCGCATGCCCGACGTCTTTTCGGTCGCCGACCGCGTGATCGTGATGCGGCGAGGCAGAAAAGTAGCCGACAAGCAGATTGCGGCAAGTTCGCCGGAGGAAGTAACGGGACTGATCACCGGCGCCATCGAACAGGTGTGATCGATGCTATCCGTTGCAACAGGAAGGAAGAAGGTCGACGATGGCGATTACACTTGACCAAACGATCGGACAGAAGCAACGGAGCTGGCTTGCAACGATCATGAGCGGCCAGACATTCTGGGTGCTGATTGCAGTCATTCTAGCCTGCATTTTTCTGTCGATGGCAACGGACTCCTTTGCGACGGCGAAGAACATCTACAACATCACCCGCAACGTCACCTTCGTCGCAATTATCGCGCTGGGCATGACGCTGGTCATCATCACCGGCGGCATCGATTTGTCCGTCGGCTCCGTACTTTGCCTGTGCAGCATGGTGCTGGCGGTCGTCATGCATGCGGGATACAGTATTGAAGTCGGCATCGCCGCCTCGATCGGTACGGCTCTTTTGGTCGGCGCTTTCAACGGCGTCTTGATTGCCTATCTCGGCTTCCCCCCTTTCGTCGTCACGCTCGGCATGTTGTCGATTGCGCGCAGCCTTGCGATGGTTGCATCCAACAACACTGTGGTTTTTGAATTCGGACCTGATCACGACAAACTATTGGCGCTGGGTGGCGGCGCCTGGGTTTTTGGCATCGCCAATCCAGTGCTTTACATGGTCGTGCTGGCACTCATTACCGGTTTCGTGCTGCGCTGGACCAAGTTCGGCCGCTATGTCTTTGCGATCGGCGGCAATGAGCACGCCGCGACACTGACAGGCGTTCCCGTGCCGAGGATCAAGGTCATCGTCTATATGATTTCTGCTCTGTCGGCGGGGGTTGCCGGCATCATTCAGACCGGCTGGCTCGGCGCCGTCACCACAAACATCGGCGCCGGGATGGAACTTCAGGTCATTGCCGCCGCGGTTATCGGCGGCGCCAATCTGGCGGGCGGCGTCGGCACCGCCTTTGGAGCCTTGGTCGGCGCCGCACTCATCGAGGTCATCCGTAACAGTCTTGGTTTGCTCGGCATTAACGCGTTCTGGCAAGGCTGCTTTATCGGTGGGGCAATCGTGCTCGCCGTCCTTTTCGACCGACTTCGCAACTTGCGACAGGGCGAGTAGACGAACCCCGCTCTTCAGAGATTTCTGCGGCTCGCGCCCGCGCCAGGAGCTGCAGTACGTTCAAGCAGTCCAGCCTTGTTCAGTCCGCTTTGTTGTCTGCCCGTTGCCATTGAAAAAGTGCACCTTCGAGACATCGGCGGTGAGCCCTATTTGGTTTCCCGCCTTCATGTCACCACCGTCGTGCAGGACGAGGCAATCATGCCCGTCCTGCAGCTTGACGTGGAGCAGCGTTACCGCCCCGGTATATTCACAAAGCCCGACGGTTCCGCGCAGCGTCCCCTCTCGAGGCTCCACGACGCTCAGATGCTCCGGCCTTATCCCGATGGTCTTGGCGGCGGTATCCGCTGCCGTTGCGCCTGTCAGCAAAGGGGCGATATCTGCCGGGAGCAGATTCATTTTTGGGCTTCCGATGAATTGCGCCACGAAGATATTTGCCGGCCGCTCGTATAGTTCCCGGGGGGAACCGACCTGCTCGACACGGCCGTCGCGTAGAACCACGATCTTGTCGGCGAGCGTCATCGCTTCGATCTGGTCGTGCGTTACATAGATCATCGTCGTGGAGAGCCGCTTGTGTAGTGCGGCGATTTCAGAGCGCATGTGCACGCGCAATTCTGCATCGAGGTTCGACAGCGGTTCGTCGAACAGGAAGACATCGGGATTTCCGACGATGGCCCGGCCGATCGCGACGCGCTGCCGCTGACCGCCGGAAAGCTCGCGGGGGTAGCGATCGAGCAATGCTTCGAGCTTCAGCGTGGCGCTTGCTTCATCGACGCGCTTCTGACGCTCCTGTGCCGGAACTTTGCGGACCTTCAGCCCGAAACCCATATTGTCCCGGACGGTCAGATGCGGATAAAGGGCATAGGATTGGAAGACCATGGCAACGCCGCGTTTCGAAGCCGGCACTTCGTTGACCACCCGGCCGCCAATCGCAAGTTCACCGCCGCTGAGATATTCCAGCCCCGAAATCAGCCGCAGCAAGGTGGACTTGCCGCAGCCCGACGGACCGACGAATACAACGAACTCGCCCGGATCGATCCTGAGATCGACGCCGCGGATGACCTCCACGGCGCCGAAGCGTTTTTCGATGCCTTTAAGCGATACACTGCTCATGAACGAAAATTCCTCATCCCTTCACGCCTGATAGCGCAAAACTTTCGATGATCTGCCGCTGGGCGATCAGATAGACGATCAGGATCGGCACCACGGCAAGGCTGGTAGCGGCAAGCTGCAGGTTCCACAGCGGCAAGCCGTAGCTGTCGTTGAAGTTCGACAAGGCCAAAGGCAGCGTGAACATGTCGAGCGAGCTCAGAAAGATCAGCGGCTCCAGGAACAGGTTCCACGAGAACAGAAAGGTGATGATGGAAACCGCAGCCAGGGCCGGACGCGCCATCGGCAGCGCTATCTTCCACCAGACGCCGAAGCGTGAGAGGCCGTCCATCTTGCCGGCTTCTTCCAACTCCTTGGGCAGGGCCAGGAAATACTGGCGCATCAGAAACGTTGCCATCACCCCATGAGGGCCGAAGGTGGGCAGCAGGATCAGCGGCCAGTGAGTATCCACCAAACCAAACCAGCGCATGAGGAAGAAGTTCGGAATGATCGTCACTTCCTCCGGCACCATGAGCGCCGAGATTAGAAAAAGCATAAGCAGCCCGGCACCGGCAAACCGCATGCGCGCCAGCGCATAACCGGCCAGAGACGAGATGATGAGGGTGAGCGCCGTCACCACGATCGCGATGTAAAGCGAGTTGAAATACTGCCGCGCGAACGGCTGGTAGGTGAACACTTCGACGAAATTCTGCCAGCGCCAAACGCGCGGAATAAGCGTCGGTGCACCGAATATCTCGGTCACGCTCTTGAAGCCGGCAGATACCATCCAAACGAATGGGAAAACAAAAGGAATGGCGGCGATCAAGAGTGCGATCGTCCAGCAGGCGCGGTAGAGGATCTGGATTTGGCGCTGGGTCACTCCGATCCCTTTCTCCGCAGCATCACCTGCACCAGGGTCAGCGCCATGATCATCACGAACATGATCATCGCGAGCGCCGAGGCATACCCGACATTGAAGAACTTGAAGCCCTGCTGGTAGATGTAGAAGGCAAGCACCAATGTGCCGTTTTCCGGGCCGCCACCGGTCATCTGGTATATGTGATCGAAGACCTTGAAAGAGCCGATCGTCGTGATGACCATGATAACCAGCGTGGTCGGCGCCAGCAACGGCCAGGTGATCATGCTGAAAATCTGCCGGCGTGAGGCGCCCTCCAGACGCGCTGCCTCTTCATAGTCCCGCGGGATTGCCTGCAGCGCCGCAATATAGAGGATCATGTTGAGGCCGACCATTTTGATGACGCGGGTGACGATGACCGCTGCCATCGCCCAGCTCGGTTCACGCAGCCAGTTTGGGCCGGTGATCCCGACCAGCGCCAGTACCTGGTTGATGAAACCGCCTTCTCCCTGCAGCAGAAATTTCCAGACGATCGCCCAGGCGATGGCCGAGGTGATGACGGGAGCGAAAAACACCGTGCGAAAGAACACGACCCCGAAGAACGGCCGGGAAAGGGCGAGCGCCAAAGCGAGCGCGAGCGCCATGTTGAGCGGCACGAGACCGATCGCGAAAATAACCGAATTGCGTACCACCAGCCAAAAGTCAGGGTTTTCGAAGAGCGCATTCTGAAAATTGGCAAGGCCTACGAAGGTGGCCTGCTGGCTGAGCAGGTTCCATTCGGTCATTGAATAATAGACCACTGCGCAGAGCGGACCGAGGAAGAAGATGAGGAAACCGATGAGGGTGGGGCTGACAAACAGCCACGCCTCCATCATCTCTCTCATCTTCAACGTCAGCCAGGTCTTTTGGCCGGTTCGAATGGAGTTATGAACGGTATCGGCCATCTTCGTTCTGATCAAAGCAGCGGTTGGATTGCCGCGCAGATGCCCTTGATGGCAGCATCGACATCGGCATCCGGCTTCCACAAGGCATCGACGCGAGGCGCCATGGCGGCAAGGATCTGTGGCGCTTTTTCGTTAGCCGAAACCACCCGGCCCTTTTCTATGGCGGCAGCCACATTCTTCATCATCTCGGGCGGCACGAGCTTGTTGCCGTTGATGAATGCATCGGCCTGCAGAACGCTCTTGCGGGCGGGCGGGAAGAACTGCGCCATGGTGGCGACGTTTTCCTTGTTGGTCATATGCGCCACGAATTCCGCGGCGATTTCCGTATTCTTGCCTTGGGCGAACACAACAAGACCGGCCTGGCCGATAACGGGTGACTCACCACCTGGGCCGGTGGGCAACGGTGCGATGCCCCACTTGAAGCCGGCTTCCGCCATCTTCGAAGCGCGGGAAATCTGGTTGACCGTCATCGCCGAATTGCCGGAAAAGTAATCGCCCTGTTCGCCCGGCGGAACGATGGACTTGTCCTTGAAGACCATGTCATGCAGCTGCTTGACCGCCTTGACCGCTTCGGGCTTGTCGAAGCCGCATTCCTTGTTCGACCAGATATCGCCACCATAGGCGCGGATTGGCGGCAGAAGGGCATGGGTCATGCGAGAGGCATAGCCTTCGCCATCCTTGAACTCGAAGCCCCATTTGCCGGGATTGGTTTCCGCGAGCTTCTTGGAGACTTCCTGGAACTTGTCCATGTTCCATTCGCCCTTGGTGGCGAGCGTCAGCGGATCTTCGAGCCCGGCTTTGTCGAACATGTCCTTGTTGTAGTAGATCATGAAAGGCGAGGTGGAGAACGGAATGCCGTAGACCGTTTCATCCTTCTGCCAGAGGCCCATGGCCGGCTTCGAAAAATCGTCGAAATCATAGCCTTCCGCCGCCTTGAGCGTCGGGCCGAGATCCATCAGAAGATTGGCGTTTTCGAAAGCCGGAGCGGCATCCTCCATCATCCAGGCTATGTCGGGAGCATTGCCGCCGGCGATCTGGAAGGTCAGTTTCTGCGTGTAGTCGCTGACCGGCACGGTCTCGAACTTCACGTTCACATCGGGGTGTGTGGCTTTGAAGCTCTCCGCAATGCCATTCAGCATCTTCAGA
Source organism: Rhizobium sp. CB2179 (assembly GCF_057653455.1). Lineage (NCBI taxonomy): Bacteria > Pseudomonadati > Pseudomonadota > Alphaproteobacteria > Hyphomicrobiales > Rhizobiaceae > Rhizobium > Rhizobium sp. CB2179. Next base: position 3,600,862 of record NZ_CM172781.1, read on the forward strand.
TGCGCCTCGCTCCCGGTCCAGACCGTCATGCGGAGATCCGTCGCGAAGACGGCAGACGTCGATATGCACAATGTCAACGCGGATGCTGCGATACCTGCTAATGCGGCCTTCATGGTTTCCTCCCTTTTTGGTCGTCGGCAATCAGCCTTCACCGACTGAATGCAAACGGCATTCGCCTGGAATTTGGCTGCAAGCTGCGGCGGATGGTTCCGCCGCATGATCTCGAAAACCTTGCCGCAGGCCGCTCACCCGGCAGCGTGCGGAAGGTTCCCGGGCGCGTCTCCGATCGACCATCCTCCGTCGACCGGGATATTTGCACCCGTAATGTAGCTGGCAGCATCGCTGCACAAAAAAACAAACGCCCCAACCAGGTCCTGCGGCTGGCCCGGCCTGCCCATAGGGATCTTGGCGGCTACCGCTTTGCGGAACGCCGGGTCGCCGTAGCGCGCGGCATTGGCTTCGATCTCGATCGCACCCGGCGAAACCACATTCAACGTGACGCCGCGATGGCCGGTTTCGCGCGCAATCGACCTGATCGCGGTCAACTGCGCCGCCTTGAGCGACGCATAAACAACCGTTTCCGCCCGCGGCCGCCCCGCCATGATACTGCCTGTGGCGACGACCCTGCCCCAGCCCCGCTCGGCCATCGGTGGAACCAGCTTTGCCGTCAGCGTCAGCAGCGCCGAGAAATTCGATGCCACATGGGCGTTGACATGCGCCTCATCCAATTCCTGCCAGGGCCGCCGATGTTCGATGGCGGCATTGGCAATGAGGATATCGATCGGGCCGTATGTTCCCAGCACTTCATCGGCAAAAGCCCGCGTCGCACGCCCGTCGGTGAAGTCTGCTTCCAGTACCGGCGCTGTGCCGCCGGTCGCCCGGGCCACCTCACGCGCACCCGTCTCATTGCCGAAATGATGCAGGATCAGTTCCGCTCCATGCTCCGCAAGGCCAAGCGCAACAGCCCGGCCGATGCCGGAACTGCCACCGGTTACCAGCACGCGCCGGCCTTTCAGTGAGAAGCGCGCGGCGCTCATCGCTCGGCATCTTTCAACTTGTCGGCCACCTCGAGCGAGGCAATGTCGGCAGCTTCGAAATGCTCCCGGATTTTTTGCTCGGCGAGATCGGCATCACCAACTGCAATTGCATCGTAGATCGCCTGATGCCGGTCAATCGTTGCCCGCCAGTCAGCGTCGCTGCGATTGGCGCGACGTGAAAACAATTCCGACACCTCGCGCTGCACGGAACGCATGCTCTCCATGTGCACGCGGATCATGTAATTACCCGTCGTCACGGCAAGGCCAAGGTGAAACAGGATATCGGCGGCGGTAAAGCCGGAAGGCTCCTGCACGGAAGCCAGCATGCCCGCCAAGCCCTGCCGCATGATATCCAGACCTTCCGGATCGCGACGTTCGGCAGCGAGCCTGGCAATTCCCGTCTCGACGACGCGGCGCATTTCATTGGCTTCGCGCAGCCGCTTGAGACTGGAACGCACCGCGTAGCCGTAGATTTTGTCCATCGAGTCGCCGCTCAGCGCCTTGGCGCGGGCAACCTTGCCTTGTTGGGTGAAGATCAGCCCGGCTGCCGTCAGCTGGCGAAGCGCCTCGCGGGCGATCGGCTTCGAGACACCGAACTCCCTGGCGATCTCCCCTTCGGGCGGCAACGGCTCGCCAGGCGAGATGCGTCCATCAAAGAGTGCGGCGGCAATCGCATCGGACACCCCATCCGCCAACCGCGAAGGGTTGGGCGGCTTGGCGGTGAAAACGGGTTTCCTTTCGGGAATTTCAGTCATCTCGGTCCTCATATTCACAAAGCTAACATGCAGTTTCCAACTTAGCAACTAGGTTTATCAGTTGCCAAGTCGCCAACATCTAGCTAGGAATAACAGACACGCCCCAAAGCAGCGAGCAAAACCAAGAGCAGCGAGCAAAACATTGGGAACGAAAGAGCCGATGGATTCTGTGCAACGTTCGACCGGACAGGCGATCCTCATTTCAGATGTCGTCGCCCATCCGCTCAGCCAGACGCTGCCCAAACCGACCGTCACGTCCTGGGGCACCTATCACAAGGTCTCGATGGTTCTCGTCGAGGTGCGCACCGATGCCGGCATCGTCGGCGTCGGGGAGGTTTTGGCCCGGTTTTCGCCCAAGGCTTATGCGGAACTGATCGAAACCTCGTTAAAGCCACGGCTGATCGGACAGGACGCACGCAATATCGGCGCGCTCTGGCAATCCATGCGGCGCTCGCTGTCAGGCCGCGCCGGCGGCATGCTGATCGAGGCGATCGCTGGCGTCGATATTGCGCTGTGGGACATCATGGGCAAGGCCGCCGGCATGCCGATCGCCAAGCTGCTTGGCGGCATCGGCCGGGAAGCGATCGAGGTCTATGCCGCCGCCGTAAACTGGGTCGACGATGCTGAGGCGGATCGGGAACTGGAGCGCTATATCGGCGAGGGATTCCCGCGCATCAAAGTCAAGATGGCCAATCCCGTCAGGGAAGCCTGCCGGCGCATCGAACGGCTGCGCAAGCGCGCCGGCGACGATATCGAACTCTGTGTCGATGCCAACTGGGCCTATGATCTGGACCAGGCGATCGAAGTCGGCAGGGCGCTTTCGGCCAACGGCTACTTCTGGTTCGAGGAGCCGCTGGCGCCGGAAAACGAGCAAGGCTACGTAGAACTTCGCAAACGCTGCGACGTGCCGCTCGCAGCCGGAGAGAGCAACTTTACCGCCGATCAGGCGCACCGTCTCGTCGCCAACCGAACCCTTTCAATTCTGCAGCCGGATGTCGCGCGTGCCGGCGGCATATCCGAAACACGGCGTATGGCCGACTATGCCGCCCTGCACGATGTGGGCTACGCCCCGCATATCGGCATGTCCGGCATTATCTGCGAGACGGCCAGCGCGCATCTGGCGGCCGCCCTTCCGAATTTCCGGGTGATGGAATGCGAATGCGATCTTAGCCCCTTCAAGCGCGACCTAGCCGATCTGGCGCCCGGCTGCCTACGCCAGAAGAATGGCCGGCTCGACGTGCCGACACGGCCGGGTCTCGGCATCGAAATCGATTGGGGCGCCGTCAAACGGCTCCGCATACAGTGAGGTCAACGCCATAATGACGACATCAGTCCCCTCTTCCACAGCCGACATGATGGAAGCCATGAGGCTCGCCATGCTTCGCGCAGATCCGGCGCTCAGCCGTTTCGATCCTCTGCCGCGCATCCTGTCCTTTGACGATTTTTCGCGCGGGCATTGCGGCTGGTCACAGTTGGTCGGCAATTACGAGGACAGCCTCGACGTCATGCTGCCCGGCTTTGCCCAGCACTCGAGCGCCATGCTCTCAACGCTCGGGCATTGGGATGCAGGATCCCACGGCGGTATGGATTCGTCCTATGCGCTGAAGATCGCCACAAAGGCGAAACCCGGTGCGCAGAACGTTGCAATCAAGCGCCATACCTTCCGCAAGCGCGGGCCGATCCGCTTCGAGATTTTCTTCACGTTCAAGCCGGAGGCGACGGAACTGAAACTATCGGAAACCGACGTGCGATCGATCGGCTTCCTGTTCGACCTGCAATGCGGTGATCGCGACGGAGACGGCGAGCGGGTTATGCCACATCTGCGCTTTCTCAACGCACTCGACGGCAAGCACCTGCAGAAATGGCAGTACAAACGTGAGACCACGTCCTTCACCGCCATCGGCCGGGAAGACAAGACCGTTAGCCACTATCACCTGGCGCCTGAAGGCTGGCTGGACTTGCCGGATGGTGAACAACGGCTCTGCTACAACGAGATCCCGACGAAGGTGAACTGGAGCTATATGCGCTTCGATTTCGACCTTGCCTCCATGAAGGCGACCGGCTTGCAGTGCAACGACCGGAATTTCGATGTGTCCGGCTTCGAGTCGATCCGGATTCCGGCGATGAAAAACCTCTGGTGCATGCTGAACTTCTGCCTGTTCGCCGAGACGGATGTCGCCAAGCGTGCCTTTCTCTACGTCGATTCCATCTGCATTTCAGGGGATTTTTGATGCTTCCCGAAAACATCACGGCGGTGATAACCCGCAATGAGCGCTGGAGCGGCGACGCCGCGAGCGAACCCTATGAGGCCGGCTGGGCGCATGAAGCCGTGTTCTTTATTCGGGCATTGAAGCCTCCCGTCGGCACTGCACCCAAGGGTTGGGTGGAGATCTCGCCTGACGGCATGCACTGGGTTCGAGAAGGAACGGAATTCGCCATGCCTGGCGAACAGGACGGCGTTGCCGTCGCCCGGCTCAACGCCTTCGGCAATTGGCTGCGCGTTGCGACCCGCTTTGCCGATGGCGCTGAATGCACCGTGCTGGTGACCCTTCATCTGAAGGCCTGACTTGAGATAACGCGGGTATCGCTTCCGCGCTTTCTCCTTCCGTCAGCCAAGATAAGCGCCTTGGGCCAGAAGTTCCCTGCGCAAATCCGCGTAGTCGACATGCCGGGGGCTTGCCCTGTTGCCGACCGAAAGTGCCGCGGCAACACCGGCCGCCTGGCCGAGCGCAAAACAGGGCGGCATGACGCGAATGGCACTGAGCGCCTCATGCGTCGCCGAAACGGCGCGGCCGGACACCAACAGGCCCTCATGAACGCGCGGCAGCATGACCCTGTAAGGTATCTGGTAAATATTGGCCGCATCAAGCCCCTGGCCACCGGTACCACCGCCCGAGCCTGTGGGGTCGTGAATATCGAGCGGATAGCCGCACAATGCCACGACATCGTCGAAGGGGCGGCCGGAATGCAAGTCTTGCAGCGTCAGTTCGTAGGCGCCATCGATCCGTCGGGTTTCCCGCACGCCGATCTGGGTTGCCGTGTCCCGCAGTTCCACCTGTTCGAAGCCGGGCAGATTGTCGCGGAAGAAATCGAGCAGCGCCACTGTCTGCTCGCGGCCTTCAACCTCGGCAAGCGAGAGCTCAAGGGAGTCAGCCCCATTGCGGCGCAACACGCGGCCGGTATTGATGCGCCAGACGCCCGGTTCCATGGTCTTGTAGAGGCCGATGCCGCGGCGAGGCGCGGGAAAGCGGCCTTCTGCCGTCGCCTTGGCGACGATCGAGGCGAAAGGCCGAAAGTCCTGCGGATGCGCGCGGATGTAATCCTCCACCACCTGGTCATCGACGTTCTGCACGCGGAAGAACAATGTTTGCGGCTGGGAAAGGCCGTCGCTTTCCCGCCCCTGACGGGTATGGACGCCGGCATAATGGGCGACATCGCCATCAGCCGAGCAATCGACGACGACCTTCGCACGAGCGCTCCTCAGCCCGCCCTTGCCGGCGCAAACAACCCCGAGCACCCGGGGATTGTCCGCATCATGGTCATCGACGATGGCATCCACGACCATGGTGTGCAGCAACAATTCCACTCCTGCCTCGACGCACATACGCTGCGCCGCGACCTTCGCCGCCTCAGGCTGGAAAGGGGTCACCTTGTCATGGCCGTAGACGATGAAGCCGCAATAGGCCGAACCTGCCGGGATGGTACTCGGATGCAGCGCGCCGCCGAGCGCCATCATCCGCTGAACGAATTCTTCGTAGATGCCGCGGATCAGTTGCTGGCTGCCATCGAGCGAATAGGAGGTCATGCAGGGGCCGACGAGGCCCGCCGTGAGATTGCCGCCGAGGAAGCCGTAGCGCTCCACAAGACGTACCCGCACGCCAAGACGTGCCGCCGCGACCGCGGCCGATAATCCCGATGGTCCGCCCCCGATGACGAGCACATCGACATCATCGAGTTCGGGAATATCGGCCGAATAGGCATAACGGCGGGCTGTCTGCTGCATACGTTTATCCCCTCCCCGTCTAGCGGAACATCGATCCGCCATCGACATCGAGCGCGGCGCCGTAGGTAAAGCTGGCTGCATCCGAGCACAGGAACATGATTGCCGCCGCCATGTCCTCCGGCCGCCCCATGCGCCGCATCGGCAGATTGCCGGCAATACGGTCCTTCAGCGACTGGTCGATATGGGAGTGCATCGGGGAATCGGTCGGCCCGGGGTTCAGCGCGTTAATGCGGATCTTCTTGCCCGCAAGTTCCCGCGCCACCGATTTGACCATCGACAGGGTCCCGGCCTTCGATGCCGCATAGGCGGTATCGGCAATCAGCCCGCCGCCGCCATGCACGCCGGCATCCGAGGCGATGCAGACGATGTTGCCGCCATCGGGGTTGTCGAGCATGCGTTTGACTGCGCCCTGCACGACGAAGAAGCTGCCGAGCAGATTGACGTCGAGCACGCGGTGCCAATGCGCCCGATCCTGCTCGAATATACGCTTGGCCGTGATGATCGCCGCACATGTCACGACGTTGTCAAGGCGCGCGAGATTGGCGTCGCAATAATCGAAAGCCCTGTCGATGCTTTCCTGATTGCTGACATCCACCGTCACGGTATGGACAGCCGTGCCGTCATTGCGCAGCTCCGCACCGTAGCGCTTCAACCCCGCCTCATCACGATCGGCCATGACGACTTCCGCGCCCTTGCTGGCAAAGGCCCTTGCAGTTTCAAGACCCATTCCGCTCGCCGCGCCCGTGATAAGGACGGTGCGGCCCGCAAAACTATCGTCGGAAAAAGTGGCATAAGTCCCAGGCATCGTCGCAGCGTCCTTCATTAAGGGCAGCCCAAACAACCAGTCAGCAGGCCCATTTTTTAATCGCTAGCAACGTAGCAACTATGTTATATAGCTGTAAAGCGCGATGTGGAGGCAATATGCTGTCTGGCAGTAATATCCCGACCAGAAAGGCGCCGTGGATCGAACGGGCAAGCTCTGACGAAAGTTGCCGGAAGGTGGCCGAATTTGCTGTAGCAGTTCCAACGTCAAATCTTGGGTCAGCAGCGCCATTCGGCAAAAACAACAAAGCCCCGGCCGTTTTACGGTCCGGGGCTTTTGCGTATTATTTTTATGGAATTTGGTTTCGGTTTGAGGCTTTGCCCCGTTGGGTCTTAAACAGTTCAGTGGACTGTTTTATCGGGCGGGCCCGATCGACCGCTCACCCTTCAGGTTATGGTGAGCTCTGCGAACGAGGAGCTACCATCGCCAGGGAAAGCAAAGCTTTTCCGCCAGCGATAAGAAGGTAGATGCTGATCTTTAAGAGGAAGGATTTGGTTGCGGGGGCAGGATTTGAACCTGCGGCCTTCAGGTTATGAGCCTGACGAGCTACCGGGCTGCTCCACCCCGCGTTATCCAGGCGACGCTTGCGTCGTCCGTCCAGGTATTTTGCCATCTGGCAAAATACCGACTGCCCGAGCAAATTGCTTTTGCAATTTGTCTCGTGTTTTCCTGCCGATGCATTCTAACACAAAAGGCCGCTTGCGAGCGGCCCTTTTGTGACGGCTTGGGCCGTTGGATGTGAATGAGAAGATTGTTTTACATCAGTTGCGTTTTGCAGACCTGGCAGCGACCTACTCTCCCGCGTCTTAAGACGAAGTACCATGGGCGCAGGGGCGTTTCACGGCCGTGTTCGGAAAGGGAACGGGTGCAGCCACCCCGCCATAACCACCAGGTCGGCAAAGCGCAACTATATGTTTTGAGAAGCTGGCAGGCGTTAGCCTGTTTTCTTTTTTTGAACACGTCTTTGAACCTTCTTGAGGGCGTCGGAGCAGCGCTCCGCAAGGCCAAGTGGCCGTCGCGCCTTGTGGCGCGGCCCGTCCGGAGCGAAGCGGCAAAGCCGCGACAGCGCCAGGACAAAGGTCTGGCACATCGAACGAAGTTCGATGAGCATAGTCAATGAGAACGATCAAGCCAATCGAGCTATTAGTACCGGTAAGCTTCATGCGTTGCCGCACTTCCACACCCGGCCTATCAACGTGGTCGTCTTCCACGGCTCTGATAGGGAATACTCGTTTTCAGGTGGGTTTCCCGCTTAGATGCCTTCAGCGGTTATCCCGTCCATATGTAGCTACCCTGCTATGCCCTTGGCAGGACAACAGGTCCACCAGAGATATGTCCATCCCGGTCCTCTCGTACTAGGGACAGATCCTGTCAATATTCCTACACCCACGGCAGATAGGGACCGAACTGTCTCACGACGTTCTGAACCCAGCTCACGTACCGCTTTAATTGGCGAACAGCCAAACCCTTGGGACCTGCTCCAGCCCCAGGATGCGATGAGCCGACATCGAGGTGCCAAACAACCCCGTCGATATGGACTCTTGGGGGTCATCAGCCTGTTATCCCCGGCGTACCTTTTATCCGTTGAGCGATGGCCCTTCCACGCGGGACCACCGGATCACTATGACCGACTTTCGTCTCTGCTCGACTTGTCAGTCTCGCAGTCAGGCGGGCTTATGCCATTGCACTCGACGACCGATTTCCGACCGGTCTGAGCCCACCATCGCGCGCCTCCGTTACTCTTTCGGAGGCGACCGCCCCAGTCAAACTACCCACCATACACTGTCCCGGACCCGGATGACGGGCCGCGGTTAGACATCCATGACGATAAGGGTGGTATTTCAAGGATGGCTCCACGGAAACTGGCGTCCCCGCTTCAAAGCCTACCACCTATCCTACACATGCCGACACGAATGCCAGTGTAAAGCTATAGTAAAGGTGCACGGGGTCTTTCCGTCTGACCGCAGGAACCCCGCATCTTCACGGGGAATTCAATTTCACTGAGTCTATGTTGGAGACAGCGGGGAAGTCGTTACGCCATTCGTGCAGGTCGGAACTTACCCGACAAGGAATTTCGCTACCTTAGGACCGTTATAGTTACGGCCGCCGTTTACTGGGGCTTCGATTCAAAGCTTGCACCTCTCCTCTTAACCTTCCAGCACCGGGCAGGCGTCAGACCCTATACGTCGTCTTGCGACTTCGCAGAGCCCTGTGTTTTTGATAAACAGTCGCTACCCCCTGGTCTGTGCCACCCCATAATAGTTGCCTACCATGGGGTCACGCTTCTTCCGAAGTTACGCGTGCAATTTGCCGAGTTCCTTCAACATAGTTCTCTCAAGCGCCTTGGTATACTCTACCTGACCACCTGTGTCGGTTTCGGGTACGGTCTATACGGTGGAGCTATTTCCTGGAACCGCTCCGCTGCCCATCCAATCCAATAAGAATGAACAACTTGTGCAATCCGTCACTACCACCAGGCCCACGAATATTAACGTGGTTCCCATCGACTACGCATTTCTGC